>CP176050.1:3622500-4461159 GCA_046199005.1 Flavobacteriaceae bacterium M23B6Z8 | reverse complement strand
CAAAAATGGATACAGCCCCGTTGGGATGGTGAACGAGGTCTTTTTCCCGGTGACAGCCTTTTTTATTTTGTTTCGCTTGCTATTAGTATTATTCTTTTTGAAGGAGGTCTTACGCTTAAAAGAAATGAAATTAAAAGTGTAGGTCCAGCAATTACCAAACTAATTACAGTGGGCTCCACAGTTACGTTTTTAGGAGCAGGAATTGCTGCTCATTTTATTTTTGGTCTTAGTTATGAGATCTCTTTTCTATTTTCTGCATTGATCATAGTAACAGGACCTACGGTTATAGGCCCGATACTTAGAAATATACCATTGCGAAAAGATGTCTCAGCAGTACTTAAATGGGAAGGAATATTAATCGATCCTATTGGTGCGTTAGTGGCGGTTTTAGTGTTTGAATTTATCAGTGTCGGTGAAGGTACTGGCTATACAAAAACAGCACTCATCGAGTTTGGGAAGATTTTACTTTTTGGAACTACTTTTGGCTTTACTTTTGCGCATGCGCTTGCATTTACTATTAAGAAACAGTGGATTCCGCATTATTTGCTCAATGTTGTTTCGTTATCTGTAGTTCTGTTGGTATTTGTAGAATCAGATCTTTTTGCTCACGAGTCCGGACTTTTGGCTGTTGTTGTCATGGGAATGGTTATGGGGAATACCAATTTACCAAACATCAAAGAACTTCTATATTTTAAAGAATCTCTAAGTGTACTTCTCATTTCCATCTTATTTATTTTGTTGGCTGCAAATATTGATATTAAGGATATGGAGTTGGTTTTTAACTGGAATACAGCCATCTTATTCGCGGTTATCGTTTTTATTATAAGACCGATTGGAGTTTTTCTAAGCAGTGGAGGATCCAATCTAAAACTCAATGAGAAACTATTTATTAGTTGGGTAGGGCCCAGAGGTATTGTAGCTGCTGGTATTGCATCGCTTTTTGGAACAAAATTAGTACAGAATGGTGTTGCAGGAGCGCAGTACATCACTCCGTTAGTTTTTACCATCGTGTTAGGCACAGTTTTGCTAAATGCGACAACCGCACGTTTATTCGCAAAACTTTTAGGTGTATTTCTTAAAAACTCTAGCGGCATACTCATTGTTGGAGCTTCGCAATTCGCAAGACTCATTGCCCAATATCTGCAAAAAAATGACCGTCATGTAGTTCTTATTGATAGCAATCGTGAAAATGTGGAAACTGCCAGAGAAATGGGACTTGAAGCACAGGAAGCGAATATCTTTGCAGAGAACTTATCAGACAATATCGAATTTAGTGATATAGGATATTTAATGGCGCTTACCGGAAGCAAAGAAGTAAATAAGCATGCTATCGAGCGGTTTCGAAGTCAACTGGGAGAAAATGGCGCATTTCGATTGATTACCTCGGAAGAAATGCAAGAGCCCGACTACCAGCCATTGGAAATATTATTTTCTAAAAAAGACGACTACATTAATCTCATGGAGGTGGCCCGAGATTATCCTAAGATCAATGAAATACCGTTGGTTTCACATGAACAATTTCTGGAAGAGTTAAAAGAACTTAATGAAGTAAAAGACACTATACCCGTTTTTATCAAAAATTTGCAGGGAGACCTTAAAATTATCGCTAATTTTAAGAACGATGATATAAAAATAGAAAAAGGTTACCAACTAGTGTATATGGGAAAACCCAAAGAATATTTTTAGATAAAGTATCGGTAAAATTTCATAAAAAAGGCTTGCAACTGCAAGCCTTTTTTATCTATGTGATCAGTAGTTTAATCATTTAATTTAAGCACCGCCATAAATGCTTGTTGCGGTATTTCAACATTTCCAACTTGACGCATTCGCTTCTTTCCTTTTTTCTGTTTTTCAAGCAGCTTCCTTTTTCTTGAAATATCACCACCATAACATTTTGCAGTAACGTCTTTACGCAACGCTTTAATCGTTTCACGGGAGATGATTTTGGCGCCGATGGCTGCTTGTATGGGAATATCAAACTGTTGCCTTGGGATAAGTTCCCTAAGTTTTTCACACATTTTTTTCCCAATATTATAAGCATTATCAGCATGAATAAGCGCAGATAGGGCGTCTACAGAGTTCGCGTTGATAAGTACGTCAACTTTTACCAATTTTGATTCTCGCATTCCTATAGGAGAGTAATCAAAAGAAGCATATCCTTTTGACACTGTTTTTAACCGATCGTAAAAATCAAATACGATCTCCGCCAGTGGCATATCAAATGTAAGCTCTACTCTTTCGGTAGTAAGATAGGTTTGATTGGTAATTTCTCCTCTTTTCTCAATACAAAGTGACATTACCGGACCTACAAAATCAGCTTTGGTAATAATAGAAGCTTTAATGTAAGGCTCTTCCACCCGGTCTAACTTAGAAGGGTCTGGAAGATCTGAAGGATTATTAACCAAAATCATCGTATCGGGCTCTTTTTTGGTATAGGCATGATAGCTTACATTAGGCACAGTGGTAATAACCGTCATTTCAAATTCTCGTTCCAGTCTTTCCTGAATTATTTCCAAATGCAGCATTCCAAGAAATCCGCAACGGAAGCCGAAGCCTAAAGCAGCAGAACTTTCAGGTGTAAATACTAAAGATGCGTCATTGAGCTGTAGCTTTTCCATAGCATTTCGAAGCTCTTCGTATTCTTCTGTATCTACAGGATAAATACCTGCAAAAACCATTGGTTTTACGTTTTCAAAACCTTCAATAGGAGCATCTGTAGGATTGGCAGCATCTGTAATAGTATCTCCCACTTTTACCTCTCTGGCATCCTTAATACCTGTGATAAGATATCCTACATCACCTGTATTGATTTCTTTGCGGGGATGTTGTGTAAGCTTGAGAGTACCCACTTCATCAGCAAAATATGTTTTTCGGGTAGCAAAAAATTTGATTTTTTGCCCCTTTTGGATTTTGCCGTTCATCACTCTGAAATAAGTTTCCACTCCTCTAAAAGGATTGTACACAGAGTCAAAAATAAGTGCTTGCAAAGGAGCCTCCGGGTCTCCTTTTGGAGCAGGGATCCTTTTTATAATAGCAGTAAGAATAGCTTCAATGCCCTGCCCGGTTTTTGCACTTGCAGGAATTACTTCATCGGCATCACATCCTAAAAGGTCAACAATATCGTCGGTTACTTCTTCCGGATTCGCACTTGGCAAGTCAATTTTATTCAGCACAGGAATAATTTCAAGATCATTTTCCATCGCCAGGTAAAGATTAGAGATCGTCTGCGCCTGAATACTTTGAGCGGCATCCACAATAAGTAATGCCCCTTCACATGCGGCTATCGATCTTGAGACTTCATAGGAGAAATCTACGTGTCCAGGAGTATCGATCAGATTCAACACATACGTTTCGCCCTCAAATTCATATTCCATTTGAATAGCATGTGATTTAATGGTAATTCCACGTTCCCGCTCCAGGTCCATATTATCCAATAACTGATCCTGTTTCTCTCTTTCAGTAACAGACCCTGTAAAATCCAGCAATCGGTCTGCTAGTGTACTCTTACCGTGATCTATATGTGCAATAATGCAAAAATTACGTATGTGCTTCATTGGGCCTTAAGTCCTTATTATTCAGTCTGCAAATATAGTTTATTTTAACTCCTTATTTTTATCTTAAACTTTAACTTTTGAAAACTTGTATGATTTCTGAGGAATATCGACTTTTGTAAGGTTTTTAGGATGAAATCCGTAAAAACATCGATTAAAAACATAATGAACACTATATTTGTAGAAAATAATCTACAATATAAAAATTATAATATGCGCCCCCATTCTGGAAAACGCTTTTATTACGGTTGTCTTCTAACGTTGATTTTCAGTTTTCATGTATTGGTATGCTTTGCTCAGGAATTTACGGTCTCTGGAAAAGTACTAGACAATCAACAACAACCTTTGAGTTTTGTAAACGTATTGGTATTACAGAAAAAAGACTCAACAGTTATCAAAGGTAATTCTACGCAGGAAGATGGATTTTTTAAAATTAAAGGGCTGGAGCAAGGAGATTACCTGCTCAAATACTCTTTCTTGGGTTTCAAAAAACACTACGAAGCGATTACATTGAGTTCTGATATTTCTGTTGATACCGTAATACTTGAACCTGCGACGGAAAATTTGGAGGATGTTACCATTACAGCAGAAAGAAAATTTCCGAGAATACAGCGAAAAGCAGATAGGCTTATTTTTGATGTTGCGCAAACTTCCTTAACAGAGACCAATATATGGGATCTTCTTAAAAGAACTCCGGGTATTATTGTAATAAATGATGAAATAACGGTTAAAGGATCCTCAGATATTCAGGTATTGATCAACAATCGTAGAGTGTCGCTTCCAAAAGAAGATATTCTTAATCTTTTAAGAGGAACGGAAGCTGGTTTGGTTGATTCGGTCGAATTGATCACCAATCCTTCAGCAAAATATGATGCAGAAGGAGGGGCAATCATAAATATCAATATGAATAAAAATATTGCTACCGGGTATAACGGAAGCGTATTTACCAATTATATTTTAGGAGTATTTCCCAAGTATACGTTAGGGACTAGCCACTTTTTTAAAACAGAAAAAACACAGTTTGCTTTTAATTATACGGTAAGCGACCAAAAAGAATTAAGCAGGCAAAATGAGATTGTAGATTTTGTACAGAATGGTTCTATAGCGTCTATCTGGAATACCGATGTGAACAGGATCACGAATTCGCAAAGGCATACGACAAGTCTCTTTTTTGATTATATACCTGATAACAAAAGCACAGTAAGCGCATCTGTTATTGCTTCTTTTTTACCCTCGTTTGATCAACATTACAATTCAAATACAGCAATAAGTGATCCTTCCGGAACCCCGGAATCTTCGTTTTTGACGCTTAATGATGTCGAAGATGATAACGTTAACCTTGTATTCAATCTAGACTATTCCAGAAAATTGAACGATAGAGGAGCGAAGTTACTATTCAGCGGTGGGTATACCTTCTATGATTATGAACGACTGCAAGATTTAGATACTGATTTTTTTCTTCCGGATGGAACGAAGACAGGTGATAACGATTTCAGCACAGATGCCGAACAGCGTATTCATATTTTTAATGCTCAAACAGATTTCAATTTTCCACTTGAAAAGAATGACGAAATTGAAGCAGGTATCAAATTTGCATCTATTGACGCTTTAAACACTATTGAGCAACCTGGTTTTGATCCAAATCAACCCGGAGAAGATCCAACAGAAAACGATCGATTTGATTATGATGAGATCATCGGAGCTGCGTATTTCAGTTATACAAGAAATTGGGATCAATGGAGTTTTAAAACAGGTTTAAGAGCAGAATATACAATGACGGATGGTGTTTCTGCAATACAAGGAGATGTAAATGACAATGATTACTTAGAACTTTTTCCAACTTTTTACCTTCAATACGCACCAAACGATAAACATGATCTTAGTATTACCTATGGCAGAAGGATTACAAGACCACGCTATTCGCAAATCAATCCGTTTCGATACTTTACCGGAAATAATGTTTTTGTACAGGGAGATCCGGCACTACAACCAGCTTTCAAAGATCTGATCACGCTTTCCTATACGTTTAATCAGGCCTATACTTTTGAAATATATTATCGTATTGAAGATAATGCGTTGAGACATCTTACCTTTCAAAACAACGATAGCAATATCATACGATACTTAAATACCAATATTGATCGTGAACGCTCCTATGGCTTCGATTTTTATGTATACAAACCAATTACCAATTTTTGGTATCTCAATGTGGTAAGCTCTTATTTTTATAGTGAAGAGCGTTTTCGAAATGTCGAAAATCAAAATAGGCTTGTAAATAATGGTTTATGGACCTTATATTTTAGTGCTGATAATTATTTTACAATTTCGGCTAAAGAAGGAATTACGGCAGAATTAGGTGGCGAGTATGTTTCAGAAATTGTTTTTGGAAACGCAAGGCAGGAGGACTATAGTTTTATCAATGCAGCAGTATCAAAAAAGGTATTGAATAATAAAGGAAGAATTACCCTTGGAATTCGGGATATTTTTAACAATGGAAACATAAGAACCAATCGGTTTTTTGACAGTCAAAGCAGCACACGTATCGTTCGCAATGAGAATAGACTATTTACTTTTGCCTTTAGATACCGATTTGGAAATACAAGGCTGGACAATTCTACAAAATCTAAAACTACGCAAGAACGGGAGCGTCTCGAACAATAGAAATATTCTCTGCGTAAAAGATTGAAGATAAAACGCTTATCTTTGCACTTCTAAAAAAGTAAGTTGATTTGGCTAAAATAGGTCCCATAGATGTAGGTACATTTCCGCTCTTGCTTGCCCCCATGGAAGATGTGAGTGATCCTCCTTTTCGAGCCTTATGTAAAGAACAGGGTGCTGATGTCATGTATACCGAATTCATCAGTAGCGAAGGCTTGATAAGAGATGCTGCTAAAAGCGTTCAGAAACTAGATATCTACGAAAAAGAACGCCCTGTGGGTATTCAGATCTTTGGAGCAAATATGGATTCCATGCTGGAGGCCATAGATATTGTAACAGCTTCGAAACCGGATATTATCGACATTAATTTTGGCTGCCCGGTCAAAAAAGTGGTATCCAAAAATGCAGGAGCCGGTATTTTAAGAGATATTCCTCTAATGGTTAAGTTAACGGAAGCAATGGTAAAAAGAACACACCTTCCGGTAACCGTTAAAACAAGGTTAGGCTGGGATAGTGATTCTATTAAAATTGTAGAGGTAGCAGAACGTTTGCAAGATGTAGGAATACAAGCTATATCAATCCACGGAAGAACCCGTGTTCAAATGTATAAAGGCGAAGCTAACTGGGCGCCAATTGCTGAGGTAAAAAACAATCCGCGAATGCATATACCTGTCTTTGGAAACGGAGATGTTAGCTCTCCTGAGAAAGCGATGGAGATGCGGGATGTATTTGGTCTTGATGGAGCAATGATTGGAAGAGCAAGTATAGGGTATCCTTGGTTTTTTAAAGAAGTGAAGCATTTTTTTAAAACCGGAAAGCATTTGCCACCTCCAACACTGGAAGAACGCGTTACCGCTGCCAGAAGACATTTGCAAATGTCTATAGACTGGAAAGGCGAAAAATTAGGTGTTTTTGAAACACGCAGGCATTATACAAATTACTTTAAAGGTATCCCTAATTTTAAGGAATATCGAATGAAGATGGTTACAAGCGATGAGGCTTCAGATGTATTTGAAGCGTTTGATGAAGTACTTGAAAAATTTGCGGGATACGAATTCGCTTAAGAACTCAGCAGCTTTTTTGAAATTCTGGATGAAGAAATGCGAGCAGCAAGTATACCCAGAATAAAGATCGTGAGTGCTACAATTATAATATTTATAAAACGTATTTCCATTGGATAAGGCAAAGAAGGTGTAATTTTTACAAGATGAAAGCTAATTTGCATCCATGCTACCAGCATACCCAAAAGAATTCCGCTTATTCCACCAATACCAACTAGAAGAATTCCCTGCATAAAGAAGATACGCTTGAGACTGGAAATAGTGGCACCCAGATTAAAAAGTGTTTTAAGATTTTCTTTTTTATCAAGAATCATCATGATAATAGCACCCGCTACATTAAAAAGTGCAATAATCAGCACCAAGGTAAAAATGAGGTAGATGGCAAGATTCTCGGTGTTTAGCATTTTATAAAGCGCATCATTCATCTGAGCGCGATTTTTCACTTCAACTTTAGCTTCACCAAAGATTTGTTTAATGTTTTTAATCACTTCCGCCTCCATGCTTTGGTCTTTGAGCTTCAGCGTTATTGCGGTGATGGTATTTGAATCTTTTTGCAGTAACTGCTGTACCTTAGGCAATGATCCAAATATGTATTTTTTATCAAGTTCCTCGGTAATCGAAAATACACCACTCATCACCACTACTGCTTTATTGAAAGGATTTGATTGAGCATTAAAACTTCCGCTACCCGGCTTGGGAACCACTATTTCAAGCGGATTAATATAGTCGTTGGGAGCAAGACTTAATAAATTCGAGATGCGTATTCCGGCTACCACCTCATTAGATTGTTCAAACCATTTGCCGTAAAAAATGAGGCTATCTATGCCAGTTACTTTTAAAAAACGTTGGTCTACTCCCCGTAAATAAGCAACATGGTTTTTCTGTTTATAGGATAAGAAAACACGTTCTTCCAGTTCTTTCGAATAAGATTCAATTCCGGTAATTTGTGCAAGTTGTTGCTCTTGGTCTTTTGTAAACTCAATGAATTTACCCTGCACAGGCAATACCTTAAGATCAGGATCGAAAGAGTTGCTAAAAGACAGACTAAATGTTTTGAGTCCGGAAAATCCGGAGAGTACAATAAATAAAGATGCCGCCCCTATAATGGTAACTATAAAGGTTATTCGGTTAATAATGTTAACCGCATTCTGGCTGCTTTTTGAAATGAGATATCGTTTTGCTATGTAAAGAGGGAAATACAAGCGTTACGATTTTTTCCTTTTGTCCAGAAGATCAGGATTTTCTATAGGATTTTGATCACCTTTAAGAGAACGATCTATCCTGTCTATGTATTCCAGAGAATCATCAACATAGAACTCAAGTTCAGGTACACGTCTTAACTGATGTCTTGTACGCTGTGCCAACTGATGTTTGATGAGCGGCTGGTTAGATCTGATCCCTTTGAGAAGTTCTTCAGTTTCTTTATGCGGAAAAATGCTTAGATAAACTTTAGCAATTGATAGATCGGTTGTGACATTCACTTTGGTAACGGAAATCAGAACCCCTGTTAACCCTCCATCCAAAGCCGCTTTTTGAAGAATCTCTACCAAATCTCTTTGTAGTACACCGGCTATTTTACGTTGTCTGTTTGTTTCCATAAAACAAAAATACAATATTAATATTTACGCCTTATTGATTACCTTTGAGAGAAGAAGAGGTATCATTAATATGAATAGGTCATGATTAACAAAATTGAACATCTTGGAATAGCGGTTAAGAACATAGAAACATCTAACAGTTTGTTCGAAAAACTCTTGGGTGTGGCTCCATACAAATCAGAATCGGTAGAAAGTGAGGGAGTTACTACTTCCTTTTTTAAAACAGGAGCTAATAAAATAGAATTGTTAGAAGCTACGAATCCAGATAGCCCTATCGCAAAGTTCATTGAAAAAAAAGGTGAAGGAATTCATCATATAGCATTTGATGTCACAGATATTAAAGCTGAGGTTGCCAGATTAAAGGAGGAGGGTTTTACGATATTGAATGAAACTCCTAAAGAAGGAGCAGATAATAAATGGGTAGTATTTTTACATCCAAAGACAACAAACGGCGTATTAATAGAGCTATGTCAGGAAATTGAACATTAAGAAGAAATGCTTGCGGAAGCTAAAAAAAAACGCTAATATTGCACTCCAAAATTTACAGGTCCTATAGCTCAGCTGGTTAGAGCACCTGACTCATAATCAGGGGGTCCATGGTTCGAGCCCATGTGGGACCACCAGTAAAATCAAGGCTTTCAAAGAATCATACTTTGAAAGCTTTTTTATTTGCAAACAATTTGCAAACACGCCCCTGTAAGTGTCTGATATTTAACACTTTTTAACATTTTTTACGTTATCTAATACTGAATGAGTAGTCGTTTTTGAGATTTCCATTAAGCACGAAAATTCAAATAATTATAGGCAAAGGCCCCCAGAGCCTTACCAAAACTTACTGCACCGGAACCTGTCCGGGTTTTTGTAGTGTTCCGGGAGACAAACGTTAAGCAAAAACCGGATAGGGTGCATGCTTGCTTTCGCTTCAAAGAACGCCGTTATTCTTCCTTTCAGGTCTATCTCTCACTTTCAATGCCTACATTGATTCTCTTTTGTTTTAAAGACCATCAAAATAAAGGAAAATTGTCAAAATAAAATAAGTAAATCGATTGGGAAATATTGAATAAAATATATCCTGCTGCAAGACGGTTATCATTTTACAATGGGGATTAAAGAGTAATTTTTCTGTTTCTGCGATCTTCAACAGTTACAAGTCAACTTATGATACCCTCATAAATTCTGTGAATCTTCTAAAAAAATAAGAGAGCAGATTCCTTTAAGAAAATTATGAAAATTTATTCCCCGAGGTGCTAAATGAAATGGCAAGAGCATTACACTCTTAAGCGATATCATGTTTTTATTTTTTAATTGAAATAGGTTTTAAAGCCCATAAACAGAGGATTTTTTATCTAAGAATTTTATATTTAGGTGACTTTCATTAGATATTACACTTTCTTCGTGATGTTAAAACTTTTAAGACTAAGCAGACTAATTCGCATATATTTTAAACAATTGATTACTAGTAATCGCCATATTCGATGTTTTCTTCAAACTGAACTACCGGAACTCTAAAAAATTCAACCTTAACCTCGCAATGAAGTTATAGCAAGATTTTGGTAATCTGAGACTAGATGAATTAATTGAACAATTAATTTTTCTTTGAGGAGTAAATATTACATTTTTAGACTAAAAAATATATCATCCTTTTAATAGGTCGTATATAAATGCCAACACTAATGGCATAATAATTGTCATTAAAATAATTTGAACTTTTCGTCTATTAACTTCAGGTATCCGAGCATGATTTGGTCCAGTTTGAAGTTCAACATTTGGGAATAGGTTACGGATATATTGGTATGTGTGCAAAGCTAGAAAGCCAAGTAAGGATGGAACTATGAAAAATATGATTAAGGGAATAAAGTTTTTTTCTGATTGTTTTTGTACGATGGGATTCATAATGTTTATGAAAACAGATATTACAAAAACATATATAATGAAGGCAGTTATCCCAATATAGTTCGAAAATTTAGAGCGAGATTCTGAGCTATCAATAATTTGAGATAGTCTTTCTAAAATTCCGTTAACCCAATTTGAATCGTCTCCGCTAACAGCTATGTAGTTATCGGAGTCTGAGTCCTCCATGCAGTTATCAAGAGAAACCTCAATTTTTTTAGAATGGTTACTAGTATGAAATTCCATACGGATACTTTCTACAACTCTTTTCTCAATAAGACCACTGGCATCAAAAATTGTGGGGGATTGACTTTCAAATGAAGTATTATCAATCGCATCTACTGAATACATTAAGAAGTACTCTTGTTTTTTCAGGTTTGCTTTCTCCACCTCATTTTCAATTAAGGCAGATATTTCTCTTATAATTTGAGGGGTAATTATTTTGCCTGTAAAAAAAAGTTTTCGCTTTTCTCTAATAGTATCTTTCATTGTGGAAAAATAATAAAAATCAATGACTCAGAAGGTTTTAAAAATCGAACCCCTCAACCCAAATAATTAAAGTTGAGGGTTTACCCCAAAATAATCAAAACTAAATCAAACCACACCAAACAATTTTAAATTTATGATTGCTTTATTCCTAGAATACGTTCACGATTTAACCTTTGTAACTCTAACTTCCTTTTACGTTCCTCAAAAACCTCAAAAATTGCGTTTTCAATGTATTCGTTCTGATACTTACCATTTAGGATATGGCTTATCATTTTACTACTGTAATTTCTACCCCTCTTATTTACTATTCCTTTCTCTTGTAATTTTTTTTGCACCTCTTTGGTATAATTCCATTTAAGGTATTTTTTTAAAACTAGTCTGTGCTCTGATGAAATCATAGAAAGAATTAGAAATGGGTTTTTTAAAATTTCTTAACTTGCGTCAATGAATTATAATTTAAAAGCCTGTCATGTTAAGTTTAAACAAGTACACATTTACATAAACAGGCTTTCTTAGGTTTAAGGTAATTGTTGCGAATCATATACAACAATTATATATCAAAAATATAATATTTATTTATAAAATCAAATATTTTATATAATATTATTGTATTAATTGAAGTTATTGGAGTATAATGAAACATTACATTGCATCTAACATTCACTACGTACGAAAATTAAAGCGCCTTTCTCAATTAGAAATGGGTGAATTGTTAGAAGTAACCCAGGCATCTCAAAGTGCGTATGAACGGGAGAAAGCATTACCTCCTTTAGAATATC
Organism: Flavobacteriaceae bacterium M23B6Z8; assembly: GCA_046199005.1. Taxonomy (GTDB): domain Bacteria; phylum Bacteroidota; class Bacteroidia; order Flavobacteriales; family Flavobacteriaceae; genus Ascidiimonas. The sequence goes on along the minus strand of CP176050.1, from coordinate 4,449,133 downwards.
TTATAAAGTTGTGCAGTTTGTATGAAATTGGTTTAGATAATTTTGTCTATAAAGATTTATCGAAACTGGATGAATCAGAATGGAAATTAGTGGAGGTCGTAAGCCCAAAAGATAAGATCACAGAAATTAGTGGTTTCAAAGCTCTCTTGCTGGAGAAAGAGAATTACATTGCTCACTTAAAGGAAACCAATAATCTTTTAAAGACATTGGTAGAAGAGTCAAAATTTGTATCTCAAATATCAGATATGAACTTAAAAATGGAAGTTCTTGAAGAAAGGTTAACTATAGTTCTTGAAGCACTTTCCAAAGCAAAACTTCTCAAAAACATGCAAGGACTTCAAGTTTTAATTAAAAATATGGAGCACAAAAAGCTTGATCAAAAAAAGTAAATCGTATTCATTCCAAGTGCAACCATTTTGATATGAAAACTTTGGTCATCTCGTTAATTTCCGTATTCCTTTCCTCTGCTTCAAGATTTTGATATTCTTCGTATACTAATTCCAGAAGCCTCTTCGCTTCCTCAATACTAATAGCACCTTCTTTAAGCTGTTGCTTGATATTAACAATCATAGCATTTAGCTCTTCATATTTTGAGCTCATTTTACTTATGATTTTCTATTTAAATCTATTGACAAGTCAAGTGCCTTCTCTAGAAAATTTAGTTTAGATGATTTATCAATTAATGCTTTTCTGAAAAGATTGTCAATACTTATTACAACAATAATAAATGCTATACAGCAGCCAAAGGCATAGATACGCAATAATGAATCGTCTATTTGAGTATTAAAAACCCAATAAAGTTGAATAAAATAAAAATAAACAGGAATAGTATAAGATAATCTATAGGGTCTTAATGCAGCTCCAAAAGCAAGAATTAAAGGACTAAGTGTTTGAGTGAACGCCCAAATAAAGGTTTGCGAATCCTTGAAACCATAGGTATTACTCAACTCCCAGTCAAAAACCTTGTCTGTAAATAATATTATTCCAGACAAGGCTATAAATACAGAGGCGAATATTTTAATTATTGCCCTGAGAACCGGGTCTTTCAACTTTATTTTTGTCGACTCCGAGGATTGCCGGTTCGATATTTTGATAAAGTGATTCTGTTTCATTATCATTATCATTTTGGCTAGTACAGGCAGCTGTAAGTGCCATAATCAATACTCCGAAAAATACTAATACTCGTTTCATTTGGTAAATGTTTAATTTGTTTTACTAAAATTAACGAGTTCATCATAGTTTACCTTTAAAACGATCTGTATTAACTACATAAAGTATTAACAATATACTTAGCATTTGATGACCGAAAATACATAAAAAACTTATAAAGATTTGTGGTAAACTGCTACCATTCGTCTAATTTACGGCATTACCATAATCAAATTGTGGCAGATTCTTACAACGCTAGAAATTCAGCTGAAATCTAGTTGAAAACTTTTCAAAAAGTCATATGTTGATCATCATTTTAATTTTTAACGTAGTTCTTTTTTTTGATCGATTTATGTATACAATATTCACAGGTACGTTAGGTTAATTATCAGCGTAACTTAAGTTCAACTATCAGCTTAATTAAAAGAATAAAAATCCACTTACGTTATAAATAATGATTTCTTAATTTTTATCATATCAATCACATGCTTTCTGGGTAAGTGACTTATTATGATTTGAAGATTTTAATGTCAATCATACAAAGACTTTAAGGGCGTAACCATAAAATAATTACGGTTAAAACCTCAAAATTCATCCTTTGAAACAAGGGGTGTTTACGGAATGCCGTAATCGCCTGGTTTTTAGAGTTTTTTTAGTAAATAATTGATAGCTTCACTTTTCTCCGTGTGTCCTACTGTATTTCTACCAAAAGGTAAGTAACAAACAACTATTTTGGGAAGTAATTTTACGTGTTCTTGCTTTCAAAACACTTTCTTCTCTAAAATTTCCCTGTAACTTGCTTTCGCTTTTAATCGGTTAAAAGGTGTCATAAACCTTTAAAATTCATAACAATGAATATAACAAACACTATTAAGCTAATAGGGTTCTTTATACTATTGGCTCTTTTTACCAATTGTCAAAAAGAAAATCCTTCTTATCAGCATACCGAGGAAGAAACGGTTTCGGAACATATTAATAATAAAAAAATAAGTCGTCATGGGCTTCGGGAACTAAAAGATGATAATACTTTCAAAGAACTTACCAACACATTAGAACTGGATAATATCTTCTATAACAATTCAAAAGGTAATTCTGCCTCTAGAAACCTAGATTTAATGGATGGTAATATTTTAGTTACAGATACTATTAACAAAGTTGAAAAAGAAGCTTATGTTTCTTATACATTTCTAGTAAAAAATTTAAAAGATTCTGTTAACGTCGTTAGAAATTTAGTTTTAGAAAAGTATGGTGACAGTATAAGTGCTTACTATATAAACTATAGACTGGACGAAAACTGGATGGAATCATTAGCTACCGGTCAAGATAGTCCACCAACAGGACAGGTATGGCTAGAAGATTTCAAGGGTAGTTTAGGTGGGTTGGAATCAAGAACGATTTGTAGATATGTTACCATTACCGTAATCATACCCTGTGGTTGTGGTGATTACTATATGTCTCAATGCAATGAATGCACTCGAAGACCACCAAGATTTCCAAGTACTGCCATAAATATTATTCATATATGCTCAGATAATGAAACCGATTTAGATCTTTTCGGACAAGAGGATGACGGAGGTTTCGGAGCATTAGGAGGATCAGGTACAGGTTCTGGAAACGGTGACGGAGATAGTGACAGTATGATGAATCTACCGATTGATGAACTCATGAAAGCAGGAATGATATTTCGGGCTAAAACTAATCTTATCGAAAACATTGAACTTACTTCTTCGCAAAAAGCATGGTTGGATCTAAATGGTGATCAGGCTTTAATGCTAAACACACTATTGATTACCAACCAATATAGTACTGCTTCAAAGAATACTATTAAATTAATTATAGATGTGGCAAAAAGCGATAGGGAAGTGAAAGAAAAGGTATTAGAAATCAAAGAACTTCTGAGCGCGTTAGAACCTAAACTTTCACAAAACATTCCAAGGTCTACTTATATACAACGTATCGTTGGTATTAATGACTTTCTACGCACGCATGGGTATGAGGATTTCGCTACTATGATGGATCCAGTTATTGAAACCGCACCCGGACTTAGTAATAAGGATTTGTATGATCTCTACAGCTTTATGTTTGACATGGGTCGAGAGGTACAGGCAAGCTTTATGGTTGCTGTAATCATGCCCTTTGTTGAAGTTGCTCAAATCATGGTAGAATTTGCTCTGCTTGATACAGGTATTACATTGGCGGTAAAACTTCTTAAAAGCTTGCCTCCCCTATTGAAGTCCATTGAAATAACCGAGGTTATTAAAACCATGGAAACTTCCACAATACTTTCCGAATTTAAATTTGCAGAGAAGTTTGGTATTAAAAGTTATAAAGATCACGATAAGTTTTTTAAAGCGTTGAATATCAAACGTAGTGAACTGGGTGTAGAGATTCACCATTTGATTGAAAAACGTTTTGCAGAAACTTTAAAAGTAAAGGAGGCTGATATGGCTAGTATTGTCTTAACTAAATCTGAACATCAGGCATTTACCAATGCTTGGAGAAATGAGATTGGTCTTAATGGAACGTTTGTCACAACGTATACAACTGAAACTGCTACCAAAGAAGTAATTTTTGCGGCAGCAAGAAGAATTTATAAGGATTATCCTGAAATTTTGATAGCTTTGGGACTATGAAAAGAATAAGACATATTGGTGCAATTTGGAAACAAAATGATGTAGTGGACCTGGCTAATTTTGGAATAAAAATTGATGAAGGGTATGATTATTTTAATATAGAGGAAAACGAAAACTATCAGAAAATAAAATCAACGATTTTAAATAGAAATAGAGAAGTATTATCTGATAAAATTACTGGTTACCATCCAGAAAATAATCCTAACCAAAAGAGAGATCTTTTTGACCGCCTAGCCGTGGTCAGATTCGATAAAAAAGAAATAAAAAAGGCATCGTACTATTCCTTTTTTCTTAAATCATTCGGTTATCCTCAACCTGACAAAGATTTTGATTATCAAGAGAGAGTTTATGAATTTAGCTGCCCCGTGGTTTCAAATCAGGGATGTTGTGGTTTCAGTGATCGTCAAAAGGATTCTTTTTATATTAGTAAGGTTCCAAGATTTAATAGCAAAAATCTTTTGTTCTCTTTAAACTGGGAACCTGATGTTGTTCTTATTCAAAAGGAATTTTTTTCGACATTTTTTGAACCAAGAGGTTATAGATCTATACCTGTGTTTAAAAAATTAGGAAAAGAAGAAGCTAAAGATGTAGTTCAGCTCAAAATTCCAATTTGCAAAAGTCCTTTGGATTTAAGTGATTCTTGGTATAGTGATACTGGAAGTGTTTGCAAATGTTGTGGAACTGTACGTTATAGCAATCAAACCTGCGATTTCTTACCTCCTTTTAAGAATGATATGAATCAAGAGTTGTGCCTGAGTCAAGAAATTTTTGGCTCAGGAGGATCTTCATTTAGGCGGATTATAATTTCAAAAAACTTTTTTTCTGAATTATCCCAACATTTTAGCTATCCAGAAAGATCTTTAATGCCCTCCGAGAATTAACGAGAAAGAGCATAAAATAATTGTAATTAGGGTTCATTGCTAACCTCTATATGATAATTCAGACCAAAGGATAAATAGATAAATTAACTCGATGAGAAAATTTAGAATAGTTTTGTTTTCGTCTCTTGTATTCTGTTTAGGGACTTTATGTGGTCAAGATCTTAGCAAAATTCCTTCGGATAGTACCTATATTTTTAAGGAAACAAGAGAATTGATTGTTAGTAAAGAAATTTATCAAGATAGTTTATTTAAGAGAAAGGTGTTACTAAAAAAATCCTTGCGTGATGCAGCCCTTGATCAACTAGGTGCGGAAATGGATAGTATCCAAATAGACGAGTATTTAGATCTAATGATAGGTCAGATGTTGCTCACGAATTATGATGCCATTAAGCTTTTAGGAGATACAAAAAAATATATATACAAGTTCAAAGACAGTAGGCTAATCACTTATGTAATGCTTAATGATAAGGTTATCGGCGATCTTACTAAGATAGATAGAACTAACAATAGGACTCTGACTATACCGAAAAAAGATACTGTCATAACCATTTCTGCTGATCCTTATAAATTTACCAATAATTCTTATACTACCATCCAAGAGTTTCCAGAAGATGTGAGAACGATCAAAGGAAAATCATGTTTTAGAGTAGAAGGGATTAGTAAAACGGTACTAGATTCTCGAATACCGGTTCAGGTAACCAGAAAGCATATCATGTATGTAACAAAGGAAATTTCTCTTAAATATCATCCCATAATAAAAGATCTTAGCATACTTACATCTTATTATCCTTTAGAAATTGTAGAAACCTCTAATTTCAATCCTGGGATGATTTATAAGTATTCACTACAAATAATTCACTGATAAAATATGTTGAAATCTGTGAACGTAATAGATATCTTGCTCATAACCGCAGTAGTAATATTAGGCCTACTACTAATTTGGAATATTCTCCAAAAAGATTTACGGAAAAAGAAAACTCAAAGTAATTTTGTAAAAGATTTTGACTTTAATTTAGATAGTGTATTAGCAAATAATAACGATCTACAGATTTTATTTGCTATCGACGATCATGTAAACCGACTTTCTAATTACGGGAACGATCTAACCGCTCTGACACAAGAACAAGCGAATTTTCTTTTTGTTGAGAATTTGGAGCGCGAAATCAACAATGGAGGATTTCGTCAATTTTACTGGAATTCTAGCGGTGATTATGCTAATGAGACTGTAAAGGCTTTATTAGAAATTGGCGCATTAAAAACTTCATTTTTAGTTAATAAAGCAAATCAAGAGTTTGCAAAAGGGGAAGTTCCAAAAGAAAGAGAAGAGCGATTCAAAATGTTAGAGGCTATCGAGGAAAAAGCAGAATCTACTTGGAATGAACTAGACAAGATATTCTACAAGTACGAAGATCCTATTGGCAGTTTGCTTATAGAGTATGTTCGAAAGAATAAAAATAGGTTCAAATGACTGCTTCTTAATTAAGTTAAAACTAAGATTTATTTTAAACCAAGTAATATAGGTTGCTATCATAAAAGTGCTCTTTAAAATAATGAGTTAAAAAAGTATCTTTGAAATATTAATGAATACACTTAGTTACTTATACTTCAGAATCAGAAAAAAGAATGGCATTAATTCATCCAACTTGGTTGGAATTAAAACCAAATGAAAATTTGGATGGAAATCAGGAATGTTTTACAGATTATTACACTAGAATTCATAAAACAAAATTTGAATTGGGGAAATTTCCAAAAGAGATTTATCAACAATGGATTCATCCGCATCACAGTAATGATAAGACTTTAAAAAATTATTCTTGGATTAATTATGAGTTTATTGAATTTGAATTGGTTTTCTGGGATTTTGAATCACTAAATAAACTCTATGTTATTGAACCATTTCAACCGTACGTTAATCTAAGAGCAAGTTTAAAAGATATTGAGGACTTTCGCTGTATTAAAGAAGATCTTGAATATTGGAAAACAAACGGAACTTGGAAAATAGCACCGATTATTCTTGACGTTAAGTCTGTAATGAAAGAATGCCCGAGCTGGAGCGAATTAAAAAATTCATTTCAACTTGTGGAAGGACATTCTAGATTGGGTTATCTGAAATCAATGAAACGTATCGAATCAGAAGGAAAATGTAAATTAGCAAAAAAGCACAAAGCTTATCTGATGAAACAGGTACGAACGAATAGCATTAAATAACAGGAATTATACCAGATTTTTTACGAATCTTCTAATGTAAAATTTGCTCCATATAGATTTAATTAATTATTAGGTTAATAGAAATGTTGAAATGAAAGAAGAAGAAATTAAAAGCTATTTAGACAGATTAAATTATGATAATTTTGAAGAAACAATTTTTCTTCGGCCATTAAACAAATATGTGGATTTGGCAAGATTGTGGAATAATGAGCCAAAACTAGAAGATCCGTTTGAGCATGCAGTCCCATCTTATAAATTCTTCTTTATAAAAAATGAAAACGAAAAATTTGTAGGAGCTGTTCTTGATATGGAAAGAAACCTTCATTGGTATATTTTAGAAGAAGAGCGAAAAAAAGGATATCTAACCAAATCATTAAAGGAAACAATACTTCCGTATTTATTTTACATAAGAGAAAAACAAAGAATCACAATTGAATCTAGCTCCGGAGAACTTAATTATATGAATTCAAGGAAAGTAGCAGAAAGCGTCGGGTTTGTACCTACTAATGAAACGGAAACAGAATTTGAATTAGATAAGAAAGCGTTTGATTGGAGCAATGAAAACCTTAATGAACAAAATGGAACAATTTCGAAATCAAGATTAGAAGAGTTGAGGAAAAGAATAGTTCTTTCATCGAAAGAACTACTTAGAGTAAGTGATGAATTACTAATGACTTACGATGACGATAAACAATTGAGGGAGTTGGCTAAAAGAGTAGCAAGCTTTTATTATGCAATGGGTCATATTAAACAAAAAGGTAACCAGTCCTAAATAATCGATATAGAATTTTTATATATTAAACTGATCATTTAATTCTTAGAGAATAATAGTTTGAATCGACTTACTACGTCAAAAAAATTAAAAACATATTTAAAACCTAAAGTTAGAGCGGATTTAAAATAATCCAAATAAAGCTTTTCAGGAGTGATTAGTCTCCGATAAAAATGCACTCACCTTACTGTTATATTCATCCAGAATGTTGTTAGGTAAGCTTTTTAAATAGATTTGAGTAGTTGTTAATTGTGAATGCCCAAGCATAGCGGAGATGGCTTGTAGTGGAACTTCTTGTAACATGGCTTGTGTGGCAAAACTATGCCGGGAAACATACGAGGTTAAATTTTGCTCAATGCCACATAGTTTTGCAATTTTCTTAAGTCCTTTGTTATAGCGTTTTCTTTCCCACTCTACATCTTTGTATTGTAGTAGTTTATCCTCTCTCTTTACAATAGAAAAAATATAATCTTCTTTTTCTTTGTTCTCTAAATAGGGCTCCAGAAGCGTATTGAGCTTTTCAGTGATCTTAATATCATATTGCCTTCCTGTTTTTTTACGCTGGAACTTAATTCTGCCGTCCACTACATTATTAACTTTTAGAAAAGCTAGATCGATAAAAGAAATTCCATAAAGCATATATGAAATCAAAAAATAATTTCGGTATTTAAATAAACAACTATCCGGGCAAAGATTTAAATGCATAATTTTTACGATATACTTTACATCAAGTGCTCTTTTTTCAGTCGGAATAGTTTTTATCTTATAGTGTTGAAACGGGTAAGCTTCTTTTTCAACGTAACCTTCTTTTATACCTTTATTATAGATTGCTCTAAGCGTTCTGAGATAGGATGCCAATCCGTTCAATGAATTTCCTTTCTTTGCTAAATGAAATCTTTCAAAATCTTTTATAAAGTCCAGATTTACTTCGTGAAATTTCACGTCCTTATTTCTTGTGAATACCTTTAAAATCTTAAGGAGATATGTATAAGACCTTGCTGTTCCTATTTGATTTGCTTTTTTTAGGTCTTCAACTACTTTATATCCGTAATTGAAAAATGAATCGTAGTTGGTTTTGTTTTCTACCTTCCGCTTTAACTGATTTAATGACAGATATTTTAATTGTCCCATATCATGCAACTTATTGATGATATCCTGAGCGACTACTTTTTGTTTTAAAAGTATATTGTTAAGCCGAATTACTGAGTTTGTTCCCTCAAATGTTTTTTTTATTTCTTTACGCCTGGGATCCCATTCATTTTTTCTTACGGAATATCCGGTAGCTATTGAAGTGGTTTTTCGAAAATGAGTAAGGCGAATCACGATTGGAAAAGTGCCATTTTTCTTTTTTCTTCGGGTATCTAATATGAGCTCTAAATACGTGTTCATGTACTCAAGTTAGGTAAAAATTTGCAAACAATTTGCAAACAAATCTTAGGTATTATTAGATATTAAAAAACGGTACATTTTTTTAAAAACTTGAATATCAATATTTTACGGTAAATTAAGATATTGAGAGAACAGGCTATTTGGGTCTCATAATCAGGGGGTCCATGGTTCGAGCCCATGTGGGACCACATAAAATAAAACCTCAGCTTTTTTCAGTTGGGTTTTTTTATTTGACTGAATTGCATAGGGCGAGAAGTTTATCCCGCATGTGCGGGAAGCCCATATGGGATCACTTTTTTTATTTGAATTCTATAGAAATGAAAGTTTGTCATAGTTCTGATTGAAGATTAATAAAGGATGGCTCTCAGGGCAGCATCTTTTGAAATTTTTTTATCTAAGAGAAGGTTTAGTTAACTTCACTATTAATAGGGAGGAGGTCAATGACACTTTAGATATATGAATAGCTATTATCGATTTAAAAAATAGGATGATACTGTTAAAAAACAACGAATAATACTATTAAAAAGTATATTATTTATATATTTAAGGTAAGTCAAATAACACAAAAAATAATAGTATGAAAAAAAGAGAAGTGAATTTCGGTAAAATTAATCAGCTTAAATTTAACAAATCTCGTGTGGCCTCTCTAGTCAAAACACAAATGATTAATGGTGGAGGTTCTGTTCCTGTTAAGGACTGCCAATCAATAGGACCTGCCTGTACCTTTGGCGGTTGTAGTAGAGATAATGAAGAGGTTGGCATGGGTAGCTAATTAGTTTAGCATTAATTGAGTTGATATTACATTAATTCATTCAGCTAATACAAGTATAACCGGGCTTATCTGCCCGGTTTTTTGTTGACCTGAATATTCAAATACAACGTCTTCAACCTTAAAATTTATCCTTTGATCCAAATGCGATTGATTATTTTGTCAGTAATCGGCATATTTATATAACTTACAAAAAAAAATCTACCGTGTCCGGCAAATCAATTGCGTTTATTCTTTTAATACTTTGTTTTTTTAGTCCTTTTCCCAATTTGATTTTTGGACAGCAAAAAAGAACGAAGGATTCGTTACTTTATCTGGAAAAAATAAGCGAAGTAGAGTCACTTTATCGATCAAATAAGAAAAAGGAAGCACAAAAGAAGATACTTGAAGCTATGAAGGTGGCAAAACGCTCAGAGCTACATCAATTTAGCGTAAGAGCCGCTACTTACTTAGCAAGTTATGAAAGCTACGATGGTGATTTTTTAAGAACATTTGCCATTCTGGATTCTCTCGAGTCCTTGATTCCATCGGGGATTTACGATTATTTTACGGAAGCTATAATATATGATGCAAAAGCAATTCATCTTGGTGCAAGAGGAAGCAATGCAGAAGCCATCACATATTCCAGGAAGGTGCAAGAAGCTATGCGTAAGGCAAATAGACTTACACCAGCAGCAGAAGCAGCTTTAAAGGGAAACGACGCAGATAGCTATTACAAATTAGGTCTCTATCAAAAATCACTGTTCCTTGCCCTCGAAGCAAAGGAAATAATGGTGCAAGAGGAGCGTCTTGGCCAATTGAGAAATCCTAACTTTTCTTTCTGTATTACGTACAATAATATTTCTGAGGTCTACCTTGCTTTAGGCAATGTTGATAAATCATTGGAATACGCTCTTTTAGCGAGAGAACGCTATGACAAAATAGGATATGAGATCTATGAGCTTAAACAAAGAAATCAACAAGTATATTACAAAGCGCTTTTAGAGAAAGGAGAAAAGACAAAAGCACTAAAAGTTATTCAGGATAGATACGAAACCATTTTAAGTGATAACAGAAAAAACATTAACGAACGGCTCAAAGCAATTTTAGACCTGGCCGATTACTATAATAAGGAAGGTGATACAGAACGGGCGAAATCTTATTTTTCACTGGCAGAGACTACAATTGATAGTATAAGTATAAATAAGGAAGCGCTTTATTTTGCTTACGCACCAATAATAAAAAATCATTTAGATGCTGGTAAACTGAAGAAGGCAGACGCTTATCTGAAAATTGCGCTGGGAGATTTTGAGGTTACAAAGGTAACAGATCCCAAAAACGCGCTTTCCAGAGATTATGATTTTTTTGTCAAGCTATTAAGCTATAAAGCAAAATTTTTTGCCGAAAAATATCAAAGGGAAAGAAAACAGGAATTTTTGCTTGAAAGCATCAACTGGTATAAGTCTGTTTATTACTATGTTAGTTTTGTATCTCAAAGGTTAGGTACTCAATTAAATCCAAAGGCTTCATCTGAAATTGAAACAATCACCTCTGATTTTCTCTCACTTCTTTTAAAATACGAAAAGCAATTCCCTGAAAAAGACGAGTGGATTACAATTATTGCCAATACAATGGACTTTGTAAAATCATTTAATCTGCAATACAACCTGAATAGGCTCAAGGATATAAAAGTACTTGGAATTCCTAAATCATTGTTCGAAAAGGAAGAAAAGCTTAAGAATCAGATAAATATTTTAAGTTATAAAATTCAAAACGGAAGTAGTAATGCTCAAAGCATCGAAAAACTCAATCAAAAATTGACATTACTAGACACGCTAACCTCTCAAATAAAAAAGAAGTATCCAAAATATGCAGTTCTTAATTATTATGAGCCATTTAGGAAAGAGCTGACCGACCTAACCAATAGATTATACGAAGAAGAACTTACGATCTCATACTACTATGATTCCAATTTCTTATATACTCTGGTACTCGGTAAAACGCAAAGAAGTTTTTTTAAAACGAAAATAGCTACCGGTTTCGAAAATTTAATAGATGCCTATGTTAGCGCATTAAAGAAAAATAAGAGCATTGCTGAAACAAAGAGTACAAGAAAAAGATTGTATGATTTTTTACTTGAACCAATAGAAATGTCAGAAATTAAGAGGCTTGTAATTATCCCTTATAAAAAGCTCTACAAGTTGCCATTTGAGGTAGTAAACGAGTTAGACAACCTTAAAGCAACGGTTATCAGTTATGATTTTTCCTTGTTTAGAAACGAAAATGACGATTCAAGATCCAGAGATAGGAATATGTTGATGATGGCTCCAGTATTCTTTGGTGATAGTTTAAACAAAAAGAACAACCGGAAATCGTACGCCGAATTGATCCACTCACTTGAAGAAATAGAAGAAATCGGAAAAATATTTGATGCAAATGCGTTAGTTCGAACAAAAGCCACAGGAAATGCTTTTCTGGAATCATTGGATTATGATATTATACATTTGGCCACTCATGTGGAAATCGATAAGGAAGCACCGTTGAACAGTAAAATCATTTTCTCAAAAAACAATGAGAACGATAAAGATGTGACATTGGGAGAAATTTACAATGCCAAAATTTTATCTGATATGGTTGTTTTAAGCGCATGCGAAACGGGCGTTGGTAAAAGAGAAAAGGGATTTGGAGTCAAAAGTATGGCTAACGGGTTTTTCTATGCTGGAGCAAAAAGTGTTGTGATGAGTCTATGGCAGGTTGATGACTTATCGACGAGTGTTCTAATGAAATATTTTTATCAAAACTTAAAGAAAGGAGATAGAAAAGACATTGCCTTACAAAAAGCAAAACTTCAATATCTTGCAAATACAGAAGAAGAAATTTTAAAACACCCCTACTACTGGGCGGGCTTTATCGTTGCCGGAGATACTTCCCCTATAGTAGAAACACAATCATGGTTCTGGTTATTTACTATTTTGATCATTATTCCATTCGCCGTCTTCTTTAGAAATAAATTAACGAAAATCATTAAAAGGGTTTAAATTATTTCCTTCACAACGCTTAAAAAGTCGTCAGAAGAACCGTAAAATGTTAAAAATTCACGCTTGTTCTCACAAATTCCTCCAAAAAAAGTAACCATCAGATCTGGAAATATTAAACAAACGAGGTGCTGATAAAGCTTATTTTTATGTTGAAACAGTCAAAAAAAGATGGGAAAGCATGAAAATTTATTCTTTTAAAGCCTTTCGAGAAAGATACATTCATAAAAAAAGCTTTTTTAAAGGAAATAAAATTACTTTTTGTTTAACGAAGTTGTTAAAAATCTAACAAATCATAAAAAAACAGTGAATTCTTGCGTGTTATAAAGAAATTTATATCTTTGTTAATAGGCTAAAGTTTATATAATTTGTAAGATAAAAATATAATTTTGTAGGAATTATTTTTTATTTTTTTCCAGTATTAAATAATGCATTAGTAAAGTATTCTTAATGTATTCGTCTTTTCTATTAAGCAGGAAAGATACAAATTAATGCTATAGAATGGCTCTACTACAATTCAGTTGATAACTTAAGATAAGCTAATCGACAAGGCGAAGCCATGTTCACTTTTCAAAAAACTTAATACACTATTAGCTACCACTTATTGATTCAATTAGTAAGGATTATCATCTAAATTTCAAGAAATCATGTCTTTTTTAGAAAACACTATAATAAAGGAGAAGGTAAAGACCAAGAGAAGGATTCTAACGAAGGCTGTATCGGAAAAAAACTGGTATGTATTATATACAGCTCCCAGAGCCGAAAAAATTGCTAAACGGGAACTTGAATTCAAAGGCTACGAAGTTTTTCTTCCGCTGACGCAAACATTAAGAATTTGGAAAAATCGTCAGAAAAAAATGATAGACACAGTGCTTTTTCCTAGCTATATTTTTGTATTTACCGATGAAAGACATCTAGCAGAAATATGCAGAGTCAATAAGATTAAAACCTTTATTCAATGCGGCGGAAAAGCAAGTAAAATAAAAACAGAATATATTGAGGGTATTAAACGTATGCTCGATTCCAAACAGGAAATATCAGTAGATCACGATTTTACCGAAGGGGAGCAAGTACGTATAATCAAAGGACCACTTACCGGCTATGAAGGTATTCTTGTACGTCAAAAAACGAAAACCAAGTTCGGGATTCATCTAAGAGAGATCAATCAGACTGTACTGGTTGAAATTTGCGTGGATGCCGTTGAAAAAATAACAAAAACCAAGTCTGTAAAGCTTTAATTAATCGACCCAACTATCCCAAAATCTTCCTTAATTCTATCTAAATAAATTTACCCTAAAACCTTTTGATAGATACGAAATAGTGTAATCCCTTGCACTGTTATTCCACCTACACCTTAATTCAATTGGCAATACCCATTTGGAACACCTTATATAGTATATATGATAAGGTAAAATCTAAAGCCACTATTATTTTTAGAAAGTAATTTATTTTCAGTTTCAATCAGCATGGATCAAAAAGAAATACTAATTGAGTCTACAGAGGCATTTTTGTGCTCTTTAATCTCTGAAGTTGCAAACTTGACGATAACAGATAATGATTCTACTACCCCTTTTCAGGAGTTGGGAATTGATTCGTTTCGCGTATTGCAAGTAATCAAAAAATTAGAAGAAGAATTCGGGACACTACCCAAGACACTGTTGTTTGAGAACTTCAATATAAGTGACTTAAGTAATTATTTCGTCGAAAAACATCCGGATGTAATTCACGCCAGGTTTGGTAACCAAATACGACCTCAGAAAGAGAGTTCTATTCCCGTAAAACAAGAGGGTGAGTCTTCTGAACCAAAATCAGAAGATGAAACACCGCAATCGTCAGCAGATGAGCTAAGAAATCCTATAATTATACTGGAAAAGGAAGCCATTAAACACCTTGAATTAAAAGATTGGTACTATCAAATCTTTAATCAGTATAAGAATGAGGGTTCAGCATCCAGAGGAACTCGTAATATCGCCCCCTTTTTATTTATAGGTAGTGAGAAAAAAGGATACCTTAATTACAGTAAGAGTGGTAATATCATTTTGGTATATGCCTTTACGGGTCCTGGAGACTATTTTCCGGTAATTGCTGAAGAAATATATCAATATGGTCATGAGAATGGCTTTGAAATCACCATGCTTTCAGATCATGCTGTTGAAAGTATCGGAAACGAAGCATTTTATGCAACCCCCTTTGGGATCATTTCCAGAATTGAAAATATAAAAGACTTTACGCTTGAAGGCAAAAAAATGCGACGTCTGCGATACCAGGTATCAAAATTTGAAAAATCGGGCGTATGTAGCACGGTAGAATATGAAAATGGGAAGGATAAAGATACTGATCAACAGATCGCAAGACTCATAGATGAATGGTCTGCTCCCAGAACCATGGTAAACCCTTTGATCAAAATTGTAAGAGAAGAAATTGTTCAGGGAAAATTAAGTAAAGAACATCGTCTTTTCCTTACTTATTTAGATAATAAATTGCAGAATGCCATTCTTATATCCAAATTATCTGATGAGCTGAATGGATACTTAATGGATCTGGAATTTTATCCCGAAAGCATGCCACTAGGAGGTTTGGAATACGGAATAGTTAAAATGATGGAAATCCTCGCTGAAGAAGGTGCCGACATGCTTAGCCTTGGTGGTACCTATGGTTGCAAATTAGAAGATTCGGATAATGCAGATCCCGAACTTAATGAAATTTTAGGGTTTCTACGGGATAAAAAAATCTTTAATGACGAAGGGAATCTTCAATTCAAAAATAAGTTTCGCCCAACACATCAAACCATTTTTATTTGCCGACCAAAATCCATTAGTAACGCAGATAATGTAACCGATGTGATCATGATGATCGCTGATCCTTCGAATAAAGAGGCAGATCAACTTCAGGAGAAGAGCTTTCAACAATTATCGATTACCCTCCCTAAGAAAGAACAGGAAGAAAAAAACATTCCAAAAGAAGACTTTAAATCCGACGATAAAATCAGGTCGACGCATGCAGTAGATGAGAATGAACTTGTCATGATAGAAGGCAAAGAACGCTCTCGATTATTAGCTGAATTTCATTACAATCCTTTACATATTCCCAATAATAAGGTAGAAATTGATCTGAAAACCGATTCATGGGCGCAATTAAAAATGCCTGCGATCGATAATCAGTTACGTTTTCTTCACTCGCAGTTGTACCAACCCGTAAACATTGAAGAGCACTTAAAAACAGTTTTCCCTTTTTCGCATCTGGCAATTACTTCGTCGGGTCGAAATGCGGAGCAGGCGCTTTTTAAATCCTGGCCAAAAAATGGCATAGTGATTCAAAATATACTTTTCCCTACCGCCATTTACAATCAGATTGAAAATAATTTTTCACCAGCTGAAATCCCGGCTGACAGTGTTTTTCAGCTTCGTTCGGAAGCGGCTGATAAAGGAAATATAAAGTGGGAAGCACTCGTAGATAAACTAGAAAAAGATCATAAATCGGTCTCTTTTGTGGCCATAGAACTAGCAAATAATGCTGCCGGAGGCGCGCCTGTTTCGGTAAGACATTTAAGAGAAATAAAGAACTTACTTTCTACCTATTCAGTTCCACTTGTAATAGATGGAACGCGAATTCTCGAGAATGCAAGTTATGTTATCAAGCATGAAAAAGAATTTGCCGGTAAAGATATCTGGGAAGTTGCACGAACGATTTTATCTATTGCTGATATTGTTTGGGCAAGTCTGGCAAAGGACTTCTGCATTAATAAAGGAGGGATTGTTGCAACAAACGATGGAAAACTCTATGACAGTCTTCAGGAAGTTATTCAGGATGATAGTTTAGGTCTTGATATCATCGATAAGAAACTAATCGCACATTCATTCAGGAACAGACAAACCGTAGAGCATATGGTTTCTGATCGAATGAAAAATGTACAAACCATTCACCAGAGTTTAACTGAAAATGGCGTACCGGTAATTAATCCTGCCGGAGTTCATGCAGTACTTATTGATGTTAAACAGGTACCTCAATTCAGTTCTTTTGAAGACCCGGTAGCATCCTTTGTCGCATGGCTATTTCTAAACACTGGTATAAGAGGAGGTGCTCACAGTGTTGGAATGCAAAAAGACACTTCGTTGAACCAATTGGTTCGTTTGGCAATTCCATTAGGCCTGAATCAAATACAGGTAGATGAGATCAAGAAAAGGCTTGTCTTAGTATTTCAGCATATGGAGAATATTCCAGAGATAGCACTAAAAGAAAGTGATTCCGAAAAATCCTTAAAAACATTTGCAAATTATCAACTGAAAAAATACCACAACGTTTCACAAAATGTTATTCCGGTATCAAAAGCTGTAGAAACAAATGATAAAGAGCAGGCAGAAGTTAAGACCACAGTTGAAAATCCGTTAGTAAAAAGAAAAATATCGGAAACAACGACCGCAGATAGTACGGTCAAAAAACAGACGTACGACCGAAAGGATATTGCAATCGTCGGAATGTCTGGAAGATACCCCAAAGCTAGAAATCTGGATCAGTTATGGGAAAACCTGCTTAAAGGAAAAGATTGCGTAGAAACCATCCCAGAAGAACGGCTCAGACAAAGAAAAACGACCAAATTCACAAAAAAATACCGGGGTGGATTTCTTTCTGATGTGGATAAGTTTGATTCTATGTTTTTTAACATCCCACCGGCAGTGGCTGAGATGTTCGATCCCTCAGAACGACTCTTACTGGAAACTGCTTGGGAATCCATTGAAGATGCCGGATACTATCCGGAGATATTAACACCTGAAGGTACTCCTAAAGACATAGGTGTTTTTATAGGTGCCGTATGGACGATGTACCAGGTGATCGGAGCTGAAGAAAAACTGCTTGGAAATGATACCAATCCAAATTCATTTCTTTGGAGTATGGCAAACAGAATTTCGTATTGCCTGAACCTCAATGGTCCTAGTTTATCCGTAGATACGGCTTGTTCTTCAAGTATGACTGCATTATACCTTGCATGTGAAGCCATTTACAAAGGGGAGTGCTCTGGAGCTATTGTAGGAGGAGTTAATTTAGACTTGCACCAAAGCAAATTCGATATTAATTCGTTTGGAGGAGCACTCTCTCCAGATGGTGTTTGCCGAACCTTCGGGAAAGGTGCGAATGGCTATGTTGCCGGTGAAGGCGTAGGAGCTATCTTCATTAAATCATTAGAACAGGCAGAGAAAGATGGCGACTATATTCATGGAGTTATTAAAGGCGTCTCTGTAAATCATGGCGGACGCACCAGCGGATATATGGTACCAGACCCCAAGGCTCAAGGTAATTTGGTGATCAATGCAATGGAAAAAGGTGGTATTGATGCCAGAACAATAGGATATATTGAAGCACACGGCACAGGGACAGAATTAGGAGACCCGATAGAAATTTCAGGATTAACCAATGCTTTTCAAAAGTATACTGTAGAAAATCAAAGCTGTGCCATTGGTTCCGTAAAGACAAATATCGGACACCTGGAGGCCGCTGCTGGTATCGTAGGTATTCATAAAGTGTTGCTTCAGATGAAGCATAAAAAACTGGTTCCTTCACTGCATTCTTCAGAATTAAATGAATTCATTGACTTTGAAAATTCTCCTTTCTATGTAGAACAAGAGGTGGAAGAGTGGAAACCGAAGGTAATAAATGGCCAACAGTTTCCGCTACGAGCAGGAATAAGTTCCTTCGGTGCGGGTGGTGCCAATGCACATGTAGTTATTGAGTCTTACGATCGCCAACAGGAAAATACAGCCGATACAACGAACCAACTTTCCGCTCAGATATTTCCGTTGTCAGCCGTCAAAGAAGATCGTCTTTACGAAGCTGCCAGAAGATTAATTGTCTTTCTTGAAGCAGATCTGTCTTTAGACATAGCTGAACAAAAAAGTATTAAAGACATCGGATTTACTCTTCGAGTAGGTAGAAAATCTTTCGAACACAGACTCGTTATAATTGCTGTTACTAAAGAAGAGTTACTAAAAAAGCTTAAGAACTTTATTGACAAAAAGAAAGATGATGATATTTTAAGCGGAGTCGTACAGTCTACAGGCAATATTACGAGGCTTCTTAACAAGCGAGAAAAACAAGCATTTGTGCAATTGATCGCAGATAGCGGAGACCTTAGAAAACTAGGTCAGCTTTGGATCGAGGGAGTTCTCAATGACTGGCAGGGTGCCGATGCTACAGAAGATGGAAAACGAATTCCATTACCAACCTATCCCTTTGCAGATAAGCGTCATTGGGTAGAACGCGCGGAAAATGCGAATGTAATTAGTGCCTCGTCCGTTGCGCATCCGTTAATTGATATCAATGAATCTACTTTTGAGCGTCAGATCTTCAGAAAAACGTTTCACGACAAAGAGTTCTTTATCTATGATCACCTGGTATCTGACATTCCCACATTACCCGGAGTAGCTTATCTTGATTTTGCCAGAAAGGCAGGTGAGCTGGCAGCAGGAAGAAGAGTTAAATCTATTAAGAATATTATTTGGTTAAAACCTATTTCTGTCGAGAATTCAGAACCCGTAGATGTATGGATAGAATTATTACCTCAAGGGGGTGAAGTTAAATTCGAGGTTTTCGGTAAAAATGAAGAAGGGGTAAAGCAGTTGCACTCGCAAGGAAAGCTTACGTACTTTGATGAGCCAGATGGCACGTTTGAAGAAGAATTTATAGACATCAAAAGTGTTCAGGAGCGCTGCGTAAAAGTAGCAGATGGCGAAGAAGCATATCCGTTATTTAAAAACATGGGATTAGGTCTAGGACCTAGTTTTCAAGTACTACAGGAGGTCTACAAAAATGAAGATGAAATGTTTGGGATCATGAAAATCCCGGAGGCTTGTGAACACGACTTTTACGATTTTATGTTACACCCTTCTCTGGTAGACGGAGCAGGCCAAACAGTAATGGCCACTCACCTAACAGCCAAAGAAGCTTCCGGAGAGTTATTTGTTCCATATTCATTTGGAGAAGTAGAGATTCATGCACCTCTTACACCTACCTGTTACAGCTACATTCGAAAAGTAGACGAACCTAATTCCAAGCTTTCCAAGGCAAACCTTATAATTCTCGATGAAGACGGAAAAGTGCTTGTCAAAATCAATGAATCCATAGGGATACCACTTACAGATGTTCATGAAAAGCCTTCGGGTAGTATTGAAACAGAAATGAACCTTTCAGACACAGTAGAAGATGGGTTCTCTAAACTCTACTATACGCATACTTGGGAAGAAGCTTCGATTGATCCTGTAAACATGGAGATTCTTCACGATCAATCTGTCATACTTTTTGATACTGATGATGACTTATACAACGCCTTTAAAAAGAATTCAGGAATTCATGTTATTCTGGTACAACCTGGAAAGGCATTTGAAACCACTAAGAAAGATCTATATAAGATCAATCCAAACAGTAAAGAAGATTTCATAAAATTAATCGAAACGCTTCGTAAAGAAGGAACTGTTCTTCAATACATTTCTTTTGCATGGTCGAAGGCACCTTTTGAAAACGCTGCAGCGTTTCTTGAAGCTTCTCTTGAAAAGGGCGTTTATTCCTTCCTTTATTTATGTCAGGCTCTGGTGGCGCTTAAGTCAGATCAGCATTTTAATCTGATGTATCTCTACAACGGTACAATTGAAGGTCGTCAACCTCAAAATGAGGCAATTAACGGTTTTGCCAAAAGTTTACTGTTAGAGCATTCAAATATGCACTGTAAAACTTTGGAATTTCAGGGTTCAGAGGTAGATGTGCAGCATATGTATGAGATCATTCTCTCTGAAATACAATCAGCTTCTTCTAATGATGCTACCATTCGTTATCAAGAAGATCAAAGGCTGGTTCGAAAATTAACGAATATTAACCCCTGGGAGGCGCAAAGTACAGAAACCGCTTCACAATTGGCACTTAAAGAAAAGGGAGTTTACCTGATTACTGGTGGAGCTGGAGGTCTCGGACTCATTTTTGCTGAGTACCTTGCAAAACAGTGTAAGGCAAGATTAATATTAACCGGTAGATCAGAGCTATCAGAAGAGAAAGCTTCACAGATAAAAGAGATTGAAGCGATTGGCGCAGAAGTATTGTATGTTCCCACCGACGTAGCGAATTATGAAGATGTGAAAACATTAGTATCTAAGGGAATAGCTGCGTTTGGTGAGCTCAACGGTATCATCCATAGTGCGGGAGTTTTAAGAGATTCAAGTTTACGCAATAAGACAAAAGAAGAAATGAGTGCCGTTTTCGCACCCAAAGTTTTTGGGACATTCTATCTGGATGAAGCGACCAAAGATCTTCCCTTAGACTTTTTCGTAACCTTCTCTTCCATGGCAGCAGTTGGGGGGAATATGGGTCAAAGCGACTATTCTTATGCGAATCATTTTATGGATACGTATGCACAAAGACGTGCTTTTCAGGAAAAAAATGGTGAACGATCTGGTAAATCGCTCAGCTTAAACTGGTCTATATGGGCAGATGGAGGAATGAAGCTGGATACTCAGATGGAAGCATTTTTCAAAAACTCATTGGGCATCAGACCGTTAAATAAAAAAACGGGTACAGAAGCATTCGTAAAAGGGCTGCTTATTGAAGAAAATCAGATGGTGGTGGTAGAGGGAATGCAGGAAAGAATGGAGATTGCCTGGGGTATTAGAGAAAAAGAAATTAGTGAATCAGCGGCAACCGTTGATGTCAACGCAGCTTCTTCTTCTGCAGCTGCAGAATCTGATAGTGAGGCGGCAACTTTGGTTCAGGAAAATCTGATCAAAATTGCGATGGACTTTCTAAAACTGGAGGAAGATGACGTTTCCTTAGACAAAATACTCCTTGATATAGGCTTCGACTCAATCGGACTGGCATCTTATGCAAATTCCATTAACGATATTTATGGTACTGATGTTACACCGGTATTGTTTTTTGAATATCCTTCGATCCGGGAAATCACAAAATATCTTGCTACCGAGAAGTATGATCTGGTAAGTAAGGCGCATGGCCTATCCGGAAATACTGCCACAACAGTAGAACAAGAAACAGTACCGCAGGCGAAAGTTGAAACGGAACCCGCTAAGACAGCCGCTTTTTCAGGGATTAATAAAGGTTGGAATGTAAACGGGCAGCATCAACAAACAAGTACCCAATCTCCTGCTCCAGGCCTTTCTGCAGATTCACGCTTTATTGATTGCCCTATAGCTATTGTGGGTATCGGAGGAGTGATGCCAAAATCCCGCAATATGCATGAGTATTGGGACAATCTTAAAAATGAAGAAAATATGATCTCTGTGATCCCGAGAGACAGATGGATCTGGGAAGATTATGATGGAGATCCCATTACTGAAAAAAACAAAACAAATTCTAAATACGGCGGATTCATTGAAGATGCCGATAAGTTTGATCCGTTATTCTTCGGCATATCTCCCAGAGAGGCCGAAATGATGGATCCGCAACAAAGAGTATTTTTGGAGACCGTATGGAATACGATTGAAGACTCAGGATACAAAGTATCAGATCTGTCAGGTACTAAAACCGGACTTTTTGTAGGGGTGGCAGTTCATGATTATACCGATTTAATGAATGGCTTGAACGTAGAGCTGGATGGATATACAGCATCTGGTAATTCCCATTGTATTTTGGCCAATCGTATTTCATTCCTTTTAAACTTACGAGGTCCCAGCGCCCCTATTGATACAGCTTGTTCAAGTTCTCTGATTGCGATTCACAGGGCGATTGAATCAATTCACACAGGAAGTAGTGATATGGCGATCGTAGGAGGTGTTCAATTAATGTTAACGCCGGCAGCCCATATTTCTTTTGGAATGGCAGGGATGCTTAGTACTGACGGTAAATGTAAGACATTCGATAAAAAAGCCAGCGGATATGTGCGTGGTGAAGGTTCGGGAGCGGTTTTCCTTAAACCACTTGCAAAAGCAGAAGAAGATAATGACCATATTTACGCAGTCATAAAATCTACCGCCGAAAATCATGGAGGAAAAGCAACAATGCTTACTGCACCCAACCCGCATGCTCAAAGCGAATTGTTGGTAGAGGCTTACGAAAAAGCACAAATTAATCCGGCAACTGTAGGATATCTCGAATGCCATGGTACAGGGACTAGTTTGGGAGATCCCATTGAGATAAGAGCCATTACCAAAGCTTTTAATGATCTATATCAAAAGCACAACTTGCCTTCCCCATCAAAACCGCATATTGGGCTGAGTTCGGTTAAAACCAATATAGGCCACCTGGAAACTGCTGCAGGAATTTCAAGTCTTCTTAAAGCAGTACTTGCAATGAAGCATAAACATATTCCTGCGTCGTTACATTTTGAGGAGTTGAATCCTCATATTAATCTTACTGGAACACCTTTTTATGTAGTTGATAAAACAACTCCGTGGGAACCCTTTAAAGATAAAAACGGGAATCCTCTTCCTTTAAGAGCTGGGGTAAGTTCCTTCGGGTTTGGAGGCGCAAATGCACATGTAGTTATTGAAGAGTATATCCCAAAGAAAAAGCAAGTGTTAACCGACTTTCATAAACCCTTTATGTTTGTGCTGTCGGCAAAGAATGAAGACAGGCTTAAAGCCTATGTCCTTTCAATGCTGGAACACGTAGAGAAATACGATGTAGAATTACTCAATCTAACCTATACTTTGCAAGTGGGTAGAGATAAGATGGATGAGCGGCTTGGTTTTGCTGTAAATAGCGAGGAAGAGCTGGTAGAAAAGCTTCAAAATTATCTTTCAGGAAATTTAGACGACTCTATGTATCAGGGTAATTTGAGACAAAAGAAAAAAGAAGCAAAACTTAGCGGGCAGTCTTCTCCAAAAATTTTACAGGGACGTGCGTTGGAAGAATGTATGGCGACCTACGATTACTCAAGGTTGCTGGAAGCATGGGTAGAAGGCTCAGAGATTGATTGGAAAAAGATGTATGGTGATCTTAAACCAGAGCGAATAAACATTCCTACCTATCCTTTTGCAAGAGAAAGTTATTGGTTTGATTACGAACCAGATGCATCAGGAACTGTCACACACTCCATTTTACACCCGCTACTTCATCAGAATACTTCGGTACTCAAACAACAAAGTTACCGTGCATCATTTAACGGAAACGAGTTCTTTCTTTCAGATTACAACAATTCTGGAGAAAAGGTACTTTCCTCCGGGGCCTTTCTTGAAATGGCTAATCAAGCAGTTCTTCATGCTACACAGGCAAAACCAACATTTACACCACTCGAATTTGAAGGAGTTAATTGGATAAGACCTTTTGTCATGAACAAAACAAACAATGACGTTTCAATTGCATTGTTCGAAGATGAAGATGCAAGTATTGTGTTTGAAGTATATACCGCGGAAAATGATCAGGAAGTAATCAATTGCGATGGCCGAGTACTTATAAATAGCAGTACGAAACCGGGTCAGATCGATATTCATCTGCTCAAAAAACAAATGGAACAAGGAAAAATTGATTCAGACGATCTTTTCGGTGCCTTCACAGAGTCTGGTTTTAATGGTTATAAGTATCCTGAGATAGTATCCGTTTCAAAGGGGCCTAAACAATTTTTGGTTCACCTAAAAATGCAAAGTGATCTGGAAAGCAGTTTGACTGATTATATCATTAATCCAGTATTGATAGAAAGTGCCATCCAAACTGCCGGATTAATAATAAATGCCGGTCAATATCAGAGCCATCCTCCGACACCCGTTAAATTAGACCGTTTAAAAGTAACGCAGCCATGTACAAGTGAGATGTATGTCTGGGTTCGTTATGCAAGGGGTAACACACCCGTTGACAATCCATTAAAGTTAGATGTAGATTTGATCGATACTCATGGAAATGTATGTATCACCCTTAAATCGTTAGCATTTATGAATACATATGGCACTCAAAATGGTTCTTCTCAATCAAATGATCTCAAACAATATCTCGAATCTATTTATGATATGATTCCTGATAGTCCAGTAACTAATACAACTGAGAGTGTGAACAGTGAATTTGAACGATTATTGGATATCGATTTCAAAATGGATAACGAACTGTAAAAGCAATTTCTACCCTTTTAAAAAACAGTTGTTTTTAACTATAATCAAAGATTTTAGATGAAGTTGCTTAAGAAAGATCCTTCAATACCTTCAAGGATCATAAAATTAATAGTATTTGTTCAATGCTATATGATCATCGGGAATGTAATTCTTTATGGTCAAACGCCTACACCCACCGATTCAACGTCGCAAAAACCATTAGACAGTATAGGGCCGAGTCTTTTAGATATGTTGACCGATGATACAGGGATGTTTCCAAACGAAGAGGAACAGGAAGTAGTTGCAGATAGCACCACAGGATCTTTTTGGAAAAAGTATGTTTTTGAGCCTACGAGACTGGGAATTAGTTATGAACTGACATATAAATTCACCAAACCGGATGAGCTGATAAAAAACAGATTTGCTTTTCGGGTGGAATACTCGAAGTTTTTATTCAATAATTTCTTTTTACAGTTAGACACCAAATTCTTTACCTTTCTCGAAGGAGACGCCAGAAGCAGACCTATTAATTTCTTTATAAATGATAATGAACGAAGAAGAGAGTTGGCCTTTGGTTCCATTACCAGAAATGCATACCTCCAGTATAGTTTTGGCCTTACCAGTATTAAGGTAGGTATTCAAACATTAGCATGGGGAGAATCTGATTTTGCCGCTGTCGTAGATGAAATAAATCCTTTCGATTTTCGAGATCCTTTAAATTTAAATATTGATGAGTTAAGACTCGGGCAGTTCATGCTTTCTCTTAATCTGTATTCTTCTATTGGTAACTGGAGTGGTTTCTTTGTACCCAATGCCAGATTTAATCTGTTCCCGGAAGAAGGTACCAGATTCTTCGTTGATCCTTTTGAAGGCAGAAATGTAACTATTGAACAGGAAAAAGCAGCGAGCAATTCATTTGAATATGGCATACGTTGGAAGAAGACATTTGGAAAAAGCGATATCAGCATTATTGCCACAAGTTTGATCGATAACAACATAACACGCCGTGAGGTAGATTCCGACGTAATTCTGGAGAGCGAAAGAAGATTTACTACCTTGGGGAGTAGTTTTAACTATGCTGTGGGTAATTTGTTAATTAGAGGAGAAGCTGCGTTCAAATTTCCTAGAACCTATAACGATGCAAACCTGCAACTAATAGAACGAGATGCATTTGATTCAACACTCAGTTTTGAATATGCACCTGATAGCAGAACGACTTACGGATTAGAGTTAGTGCACAATCATATATTAGACTGGACAAATGAAATCACAGGGGTTCCAAGAAACGATTACAGTCTGTTTTTGAGTTACGGAAAGCAATTTTTAAAAAATGATCTATCTGTAAACCTAATTTCGTTAGTAAATTGGCCTTATTTTACCTCTTTCAATTTACTTTCTGCGGCTTATAAATGGAACGATAATATCACCTTATCGCTCGACACATTGGTTCCTATTACAAATGATGAAAGAAGCGGTCTGTTTCAATTTAGGGAACAACAACAATTCGCCTTTAAAATACAATTGTTGTTTTAGAAGACTCCATACCATTCGAAAATAAACCGAGGAAAACTTTACAAGTTAAAAACTTTGTCTCTTTCAAAGACACCAAACATATATGCCATGCAAACAATAGACAATGAAATAGTAGATAAAATTATTTCAAAAAGAATCGAGAAAAAAGAAGCCATTCAAATCTTCGATGGTCTTTCTGAAACCGATAAACTAGCACTTATTTCAAAGATTAGATCAAGATTATCAGGAGTTACGAATGAACCCGGTTCTGATTTTTCTGCTTCAAAAAGATTGATGCCTATAGACCAAAGAGATTTGGAAGATACCCATAGAGAATTCATCAAAAAACTTTCTGAAGAGTATGACAAATTTGTACCAAAGTCTAAAAAGAATGTTCCGGACAATCATTTCCACTTTGTAGATCAGCGAAGAACTTTTCACCTGATCAAAGATTTAAAACAAATGCATTTTCAGATCACCTATGAAAAAGCAGAAGGTGCCTATGTATACGATATAGATGGAAATAAATACATAGACATCTCTGGAGATATGGGAGTGAATCTATACGGGCATAAACCCGCCTTTCTAGTGGATGCTGTAAAAGCGGCACTTGATAGAGGAATTCCATTAGCAGGATACTCTGAAACGATACACAAAGCAAGTAAGATCATTAGTGAACTTACAGGGCATGACCGGGTATTGTTCACGCAGTCGGGAACAGAGGCCGTTATGGTAGCAACCCGAATCGCGAGGGCTGCTACGAATAAGAAGAAAATTGCACTTTTTGAAGGAGCTTATCACGGACTGTCTGATGTCGTCATGGCAATGAGAGATATGCAGGGGAATAGTCTTGCAGCAGGCCCGGGAATGCTTCAGGAATTTGCAGAACAGATTATCGTGCTTAAATACGGAGCGAAGGAATCATTAGATATTATTGAAAGTCTTTCCGACGAAATCGCAGGTGTTCTTGTAGAGCCGGTTCAGTCAAGACATATTTACAATAAGCCGATTGAGTTTCTCAAAGAACTGCGAACCCTTACGCTGGAAAAAGACATTCCACTGATCTTTGATGAAATGATTACAGGTTTCAGAGTAGGACCCAAGGGAGCACAAGGTGTTTTTAATATAACTCCAGACATCTCAACCTATGGTAAAATACCTGGTGGCGGATTGCCAACAGGAGTGGTCGCAGGGTCTGAACGCTTTATGGACCTGATAGATGGAGGTACCTGGCAGTTTGAAGACGATTCCATGCCAAAATCCAAGAAGGTAGGTATGGGAGGAACGCATTCTCAAAACCCATTAAAAATTGCTGCAGCGTGTGCAACCATGAGCGAGATAAAGAAAGATGTAGAAGGTTGTAACAACTGTACAAAGGTGGTCGGGAATTGTAAAAACCTTTACTGTAACCTCAATAACAAAACTACCAGAATGGTTGAAGAGCTCAATCAGTTTTTCATTGAAAATAATTTGCCTATAACTATCGATCATTTTGGTTCACTTTTTCGCTTCAGGTATATCGATAGCTATTGGGGAATCACGGAGGCACTTATGTTTATTCTAATGCGGATGAACGGTGTTGAAACCAATATTCAGGGCAATTGTTTTATAACTACGGCTCATACAGATCAGGATATAAGAGAGGTTATAGAAGCAGTTAAGAAGAGTTTAAAAACACTTATCAAAGAAGGATTTTTCTATGAGGTGGAAATAGAAAAAACCAAACCAGTAGAAAATGCAGCTCAACCAATAAAGACTAACACCCCTATCAAGACAACCTCCGCAAAACCTGAGCATGCCCTGGCGAATTCACAAATTGAAAAACTCAGGAGTTTCTTAATTCAAGATCTGAGAAGATTTAACCAATAACCTTTAATTCCTAAAAAGTGGCAGAGTCAAAAGTACTTACGCAAGTAAAAAATATAGTTTCCAAAACGCTTAAACTGCCTTTGGAAAAAGTTGATGTGGATGCTGATTTTGATAGCTTCGGAATGGATTCCATCATTGCGATGGAATTAATGTCTAATCTGTCGAAAGAAATGAATATTTCGATCACTCCAGCTCAGTTTACAGAGGTGAATACCATCAAAGAACTGGCAACCACCATAGAAGAAATAACTGTAGAAGACGATCAGGAAGAGGTGCCAGCTCAAGTAATTGAAACGACGAAAGCAACACAAGTAATTCAAGAACCGGTTTATCGCGAGATATCTAAATCTCCCGAGCGTGTTCGGAAGATAGATACTCAACGGAGTACTGTATCAAGGAATAATGAAGGTGTAAACCGAAATGTATTAGAGAGAATACAACAGGAATTTTCGATTGATTTAAGCTATCGGAAATTCAGGACAATTGAAGAGGTTGCTGACACCTTGGTTACGGGGCATCTAGACGAATTGCTCAACCATTATAATATAATAGATGAAACGATCGATGCTCCTCTAGAGATGAGCCAGCATCCAAATGTTTCTGGTACGAACAGGCAAACTGTTAAAATAGATCAAAACGATATTGCGATCGTGGGGATCAGCTGTAATTTTCCGGATGCACCAAATGCACCAGCCTACTGGAAAAATCTGATCGATAAGAAAAATAGCATACGTGAGATCCCTTCATCTCGATGGGATTGGAAAAAATACTATGCCGAAGAAGCTGTTCCCGGTAAAACGAACTCTAAATGGGCCGCATTGATTGATAATTTTGATTGTTTTGATGCTGCATTTTTTGGCATTCACGAAGAGGAAGCCTTACTAATGGATCCTCAGGAACGTTTGTTGCTTCAGGAAGCATACAAAGCATTTCAGGATGGAGGAATAAATCCGGCTCACTTGAAAGGGACAAATACAGGGGTATATGTAAGCTATGAGTACTCAGAATATGAACATTATCTCAGAAATAACATAGACAGATTACAATTAGGCGATAATCTACCGGTTTTTTCTTCTTCCAGCCCTACCTACTACCTTGCAAACCGAATTTCTTTTGTTTTTGACTTCAATGGCCCCAGTGAGTCATTCAATGTAAATTGTGCAGGTTCAGCAGTAGCGATCAACAGAGCTTATCATGCTTTGTTAAATGGAGAAAGTGATTTGGCTGTGGTAGGGGGTGTTTCTTTAAATATGTTTGCTGAAGACTATATAGCGCTTTCCAAATACGGAATGTTATCTCCCGATGGATCTTGCGCAGTATTTGATGAAGCTGCCAATGGTTTTACAAGAGGAGAAGGAGTAGCTTCCGTTGTGCTAAAAAGGCTTTCAGATGCAGAAAAAGACAACAATAAGATTTATGGAGTCATAAAAAATAGTCATCAGAACAATAGAGGTAAGGCTCGTTTTATGCAGGAAGTAGATACAGAATCGATCACCAATGTGATAAGTAATTGTTACGAAGATGCGTCTATTGAGCCACAAAATGTAGATTATATTGAAGTTGATGGTTACGCTACGAAATGGGGAGACTCATTTGAATATGAGGGAATTAAAAATGCATTTAAACAAATAAATTCGAAGAATAAGAGTTGTGCGTTAGGGAGCTTAAAAGGTAACTTAGGTAATCTGGAATCAGTAAATGGCCTGGCAGCCTTGATAAAACTGTCTCTTTCAATGCAGCATAAAAAGTTTCCTGCAACGATTTCAAAAAAGAAAACGAATACTTTTATTGATCTGGATAATCCTAAGCATCCTATTTATTTTGCAGATAATGAAATACCATTCGATACGCTCAGAAAGGATGAGCATAAATTAATCAGGGCAGGAATTAATTCGTTTGCAGATACCGGCGTTAATGTGCACATACTTCTGGAGGAGTACCAGCCTAAAAATGGTCTATCGGGTAATAGGATACCCAAAGACCCTCAATTGTTTGTGCTATCAGCAAAAGATCAAAACAGACTTCTGAAGAGTATTGATACGTATGTAGATTTTCTACCCGGAGTAGACGCGTCTCAATTCTTAAATATTGTTTATACCTCACAAATAGGTCGGGAAGCTTTAGAGGAAAGATTGGTGATTATTTGCAATTCTCTGGAAGAGCTGATTGAAAAACTAGAAAAGGCAAGAAATGGTGTAGAAAGAAAAAACACCTCTCTTGAAAAGGATGGAATATTTTTCGGCAGCGCGCAAAAAGCAAATGAGAACCCTTTAAACGGAATCTTCACAGATGATATGGCTCAAATGTTAATTGAGCAAACATCACAAAAAGATCGATGGGAAAAATTAGCAAAGTTGTGGATCACAGGCCTTGAAGTTCCCTGGAAATCGATTTGGAACGAGATTCAGGTGCACCCGATCTCCTTACCTTTGTATCCGTTTTACGAAACTAGGTATTGGGTAGAGATAAGCGGTGAAAAAAAGCCTTTGATAAATCTCAATGGAAACTCTCAGAATAATCAGAAATCAATAAAAGAAAGTGAAGAAGCAAAGGTAACCTCACCAGAATGGTTTTTTTATGTAACGGAGGGGAAATCTGAAAGCAATCAATTCCCGAGACCTAAAGAAAGAATGGTGTTGTTTTTACAACAGCAAATAGGCTTGTTATTAAAAGTACCAATTCTTAAGGTGGATACGAAAACTAATTTTCTTGAACTGGGTCTTAATTCTATAGATATAGGAACTTTTGTTTCTAATACGATGAACCTCTTAGACATTACCATGTCTCCTGCAATTATTTTCAATAATACCGATATTAATAGTCTTGCCGGATATTTGACAGATACGTACGCTGAAAAAGTACAGCGACTGGTAGTTACCACGGATGAGAAGGAAGCGAAAAGCAAAAAAAACGCTACAGCGATTAAAATAAAACAAAAAACAGACACAAGTTTATCGGTTTTGGTACCACTACAACCAACCGGAAGCGAAACACCTATATTCGCTGTATCACCGGGAGGAAATGGAACAACCCTAGCCTTTCAACACCTGGTGAAGGCATTAGGAGCAGAACAGCCTTTTTATGGTTTGGAATTTGCCATGCCCGAGAATGCTAAGCCCGAGGAAATTACGATTGAAAAAATTGCAAAAGAGAATGTTAACGCAATTCAAAAAATACAATCAAAAGGACCTTATCGACTACTCGGTTTATCTAATGGAGGTATGATAGCATTTGAAATGGCTAAGATCTTACATAAGAAAAAAGAAAAGATCGAATTGATAAGTTTTTTGGATAGCTTTTCACCAAAACAAAAGGTAATAGATATTGTAGACGAGATTATCGGAGTTTTTCAGGGAAAATTTACTACTTCTCCGGATTCAAAATTGGAGTTAGATGCAGATAAACTTAGGAAACTACCAGAAAGAGAACAGTTCGACTACCTATACGATGCTATTTGTAAAAATGGCTTTACGATTCCTAAAGAACAATTCTCCGCTACCTATGAAATAGCGAAAACAATGGACGCAAGCTGTAGGGCTTACAAACCTTCAAAATTAACTTCAAGAATTAACACAGTGTTATTTCGTGCTACCGAAGGTTACATGGAAGGATACGAAGAGCTTCCAGAAGATTATGGATGGAATAAGTTATTTACAAACCGAATTCAAATCAATCCGATAGAAGCAGATCATTTTTCAATCACAGAGAAAGCACAAAGCGAAGAAATCGCCAGGACCATTAAAGAATTACTAAAAAAGCCAGTGACCAGTAAGAAATAGTAACCTCTTTTTTTATGATTCACGGTTTCAATACCTAAAAATTCTACCCGATCAGATTTCGAATTAAACATCATGAATTCTGTTTGACCCTCGTAAAACTTGCTAAGATGCAATTGAGATATGGTCTACCTAAACAGGAGTGAAAAATAGAATATTTAACCAAAATAGATCACTAGTTATTAAATCATCAAAACGTATTTTATGAAAAACATACTTAATCCTGTCTCACGTTTCATTAGCAGCGTTCCAGACAGAGTATTGAAAAGAAAGTGGTTGTACTTGTTTCTGTTTATCGCAGCGACCGTATTTCTCATTATTAATCTGAGTAACCTCAGAACAGACATGACCATTGAGGGATGGATTCGTGACGATAATCCTGCCAAAATTGCTTTTAATGAATACCACGCTCAATTTGGAAGTGAAGACGGTGCTTATATCATTTACAAACCAAAAGACGGAGATGTTTTTTCGGAAAAATCGCTTACGCTTCTTAAAGGAATTCAGGATGAGCTTTTAAATTACAGAAACACTTTAGAAGAAGGTGAAGAATCTGCCTTAGATCATATCGTAAAGGTAAATACGCTTATCAATGCAAGAGTATTAACCGTTAAAGACGATTTTCTATACGCGCGGCCATTGGTGGGAGACACCATTCCTAAAAGTAAGGAAAAACGAGAAGAGCTTTATCAGATAGCTAAAAATGAAAGACAATTCCCGTTGCAATACTTTTCAAAAGATCGGCAGTATGGAGGAATCTATCTGGATACCGATTTTGGTGCGATCCCAGTAAATAATGAGGTGCAAGTAGATGATTTAGTACTAGACGATATTACCTTAAGTGCTACGGAGCCTACGGAGACTCCCATAGAATTTAAACCCACAGATCAAGTAGATTATCTTCGACTCAATGAAGCAATAAGAGAAATTATTGATCAGCCTAAATACGCAGAACATTTTGAATATTTTCCTGTAGGAAATACACCTGCCGCAGAGTATGATCTTGATATGATCGATGAGATGGCAGACCTTTATATGGCGGCAGTCTTTATCATGATCTTTCTATTATGGTATTTTTTCCGTTCATTTTCTGCGGTAACGTGGTCGCTTACCATTGTAATTTTAAGTACAATTTGGACACTTGGTATCTCGGCACTTCTGGGTCTTACCGTAACAGGCTTTCTTATTTTGACCATATTACTTATTTTGACAGTAGGTATTGCAGATTCGGTTCATATCATGTCTGGATATTCTTTTCTGCGAAATAAGAAGGTTGACCACCGTTCTTCCATGCGCAAAATATATGCCAGTACCGGTACTGCGTTGTTACTCACTGCGACCACCAATATGGTAGGTATTATTGCTTTAAATATCACTCCTGTAGTGCCTATTCAAACCTTTGCTATCATGTCTACACTGGGGATATTTTTAGCATTTTTCTTCACGATTTACCTGCTTCCAATTTTAATGGATATATGGAAACCGTGGAGCAATACAGACAAGCCTAAAAAGAAATGGTTTTCAAAAATTGGGAGCATCTTTCCAAATTTTGCAGGGATCATGCAAAAGGTGTTAAGCAAAACTGTTCCGTTTGTAGAAAAGAGACCTATCCCGATACTCCTCTTTTTTATGATCGTGATTGCGGTTTGTGTTTATGGAGCGTTACAGATAAAAATCGACTCTAATATGCTCGACCAATACCCAGATGATTCTCATTTTAGAAAAAGTGTAGAAGTTGCCGATGATAAAATGATGGGTGCCTATAGTATGGTTGTGTTTTTGGATTTGGGCAAAGAGGATGCATTTAAAGATCCGGCTGTGTTAAAATCGTTGGATAAACTACAACGCAAGTTTGAAGAAAAGTACAGTAAATATGTAGTAATGACGTCTTCATTAGCAGATGTTGCGAAAGACGCTTATAAAAAACTAAATCAGGGAAGAGAAGAGAAGTATGTAATCCCTGATGATCGTCAGGTATTGTCACAAACGTTATTCATGTTCAACAGTGCCAATCCTGAAGATCGAAAAAGACTTGTGGGAGATAATTATCAGAAAGCGAATATCAAAATATCCCTTCATAATTATGGTTCTTATGAATACAGTAATGTATTTGAAAGTATGAAAGCCGATATTCAGGAGATGGTGAATTCATTAAAAAATGATTATGCAGAGACTACAGTATCTACAACGGGTATTTTTGCACTTGCCATGCAGACTTCTGACTATTTAACTAAAAATGAAGTTCAAAGTTTTGGGGTTGCATTTATTGCCATCTGTATCATTCTTCTTCTTGTTTTTGGATCGGTTAAAGTAGGTGCTGCGGCTATGTTCCCGAACCTCCTTCCGGCAATTATGACTTTCGGACTTTTAGGCCTTCTGGGAATCCCATTAGACTTTTATACGATGATGCTCGCTCCAATTATTATTGGTATTTCTGTAGATGATACTGTAACATTTCTTACAGAATATCGTCATGAAGTTATAAAGGATGGTAATATTAAACGAGCGTTAAAAGATACGATGAAAGAAGCAGGACAGGCATTAGTTTTTACATCATTGGTACTAGGACTTGGTTTTGGTATCATGTCGATAGCTGCTGCTGCCGGTACTTCCAATATGGGACGATTCGGTTTTCTGGCGATAATGGTAGGTCTGGTGTGTGATCTTTTCTTTTTACCAGCGATGATTTTAGTATTTAAACTGTCTTTTGGTACAAAACCACAAGAGAAAAAAATTATTAATTTAAAAGAAGAAACTCATGAAGTTGTTCATTAAAAATGTATGTAAATTCCTGATCGTTTTTGGTCTGTTCGTTTCATCTAGTAAGACCAACGCACAAGATGCTAAAGAGATCATGATTAAGGTAGATAGCGTAGAAAATTTTACGTATAATTCCTCAATTCGAAAATTTCAATTTACCTCATGCCGCTACGAAATAGCTGGAGGCAGGCTCAGGTGTAAGAATAAACCAAGAGTAACGATCGTTGAAAATATACATAAAGATAAAGTTGTTGGACCTCGAAAAAAGGATGCTAATTCACTTGATATGGTGATCTCTCCAATTGCTGACAAAGGCACCAATATGTTGGTGAAAAAAAAGGCTGGTGAAGATGATAATGACTTTTGGCTCTATTTACCTGCACTGGGAAAAGTAAAGCGTGTAGCCTCAAGTAATGATGGAGGAGAAACCGGAAGTGTGTTTGGTACCGAATTCTCTATAGAAGACGTTTCTCAAAGAAAAATAAAGGATTATACCTATAAAATTCTTGGGGAAGATACTTTTAACAATCGTCCTGTTTGGAAAATAGAATCGGTACCTACCGAAGCAAGATCTAAAAAAACGTTTTACAGCAAGGTAGTATCATATATTGACAAGGAAAGATTTATTATTCTGAAAGACGAGCTTTACAACAAACAAGGAACGCTGTTTAAGCAATTGATCGCTAAAAAAGTAGATAGAATAGATGGAATATGGATTGTTACTAAATCTGCAATGATCAATCTTTCATCAAGAAGAATCACGAATTACGATGTATTGTCTATTATTTTCAATATCGATCTGGAAGATGAGTTTTTTACCCAAAGAGCGATGACCGACTTCGCCTATCGCGAAAAGAAGATGGATGAATACAGAACAAAATTAAAAGACGTCGAATAAAGCCAAAATTGCCGGGTGTCAATCGCCCGGCAATTCTACACTGAATATTTTTACTTAATAATTACTACAGTACGTTTCACTTTAAGGCATTCTGCATTGCCTTAGCAATTAGCTGCTATATCAAAGATTAAAAGAGACCCATTCCTGTCTCTGTCACTTC
Source organism: Flavobacteriaceae bacterium M23B6Z8 (assembly GCA_046199005.1). Lineage (GTDB taxonomy): Bacteria > Bacteroidota > Bacteroidia > Flavobacteriales > Flavobacteriaceae > Ascidiimonas. Next base: position 4,413,332 of record CP176050.1, on the reverse strand, counting down.
TGGCAGTTATATGCTTTGATGCTCAAAGCGAAATCTCGCTTCTGCATAAAATCACTTCACGTCGTACGTGCTATCTGAATTATTAGAACAACACTTTTGTTACGCTTTATAAATCATGAATAAATTGAATAAAAAAAACCATTACGATGTCATAATCGTAGGATCGGGAACCTGTGGAGCCACCATAGCGCGTGAATTATGTAAACAGCATAAGAAAGTGTTAGTACTGGAAAAAGGAAGTAACAAACGCCTTAGTGAAACGCTTCTTGGCATGGCGCCCATTTTAAATGAAGTTTCAGTTGCACCCAATATGAAAGATATGCGTGCGATAACTGCGGGAGGTACAAGTGCGGTCTATTTTGCGGTAGCGGCAACGCCTCCATTCGATACTTTTAAATCACTGGGGATTGACCTTGAAGATGTTTACGAAGAAGCCAGCAAAGAACTCCCACTCGATTATTTGCCGGATGAACTGTTTGGACCGCAAACCCTTCGGCTAAGAGACAGTGCTAAAGAATTAGGTCATGACTGGGAAAAACAACCTATGTTGGTAGACCAATCAAAGTGTAAATCCGGGTATTCTTACGAAGCTAAATGGAAAGCAAAAAGTTATTTGGAAGATGCCATAAAGGATGGAGCAGAAGTGAGATATAAAGCCGATGTTACGAGAATTCTTTTTGATAATAACAAGGCAATCGGTGTTGAGTATAAAAGTTCAAAAAAATCATCAAAACCAGCTGATCAAGTCTTTGGAGACAAAATAATTTTATCGGCAGGAGTGCTTGCTACACCCAAAATTCTTAAAGACAATGGCGTCAATAATGTAGGAAACAAGGGTTTTTATTTTGACCCCAATCAAGTACTTTTCGGCTTGATTCCAGGGCTTAAATCCAAGGGGAATTTTATTGGAGCCATGGAAACCTATATTGAAGATGATATCTCTTTGGGAGATGCAAATGTTCCGGGCATTTTCTACCGACTTCTAATGCTGTCTTTATTCAAACCAAAACACCTGTTTTCTTATTCCAATAGTATAGGTATTGGTGTAAAAGTTCATGAGCCTATGGGGGGAGAGGTAAAGGAGAACGGAGAATATCATAAAGAATTATCCAAAGAAGTTTTCGAAAAACTAGAAAAAGGGGAAAAAGAAGCCATAAGAATTCTTAAGAATGCAGGAGCCAGAGATATTGTTAAGAGCCCAGTAAATGTAACCAGTACCGGAGGATTGCTACAAATAAACGAACATGTAGATAGTAATTTACAAACACAGTTTGAAAACTTATTTGTGTGTGATCGATCTATTTTACCACATACATTTAGAAAACCACCTACTCTTACATTGGTTTGTCTTGGAAAATATCTCGCAAAACATCTGTCTTCATTGAATTAAAATCAATATAAAACATTAAAAAAGTCTGTCCGGACTATTTCGCAGCTAACAATCTGTTAAGAGCCTGCTACTTACAAGAGTATAAAAAGGACGCACTCGCTCGTGTTCTTTACTTTAAAATCAATTAATCGTTAAACTAAATTTGTAAATAATGAAAAATGAGAATGAACCTGTAAAACCCAAAAAAAGAAAGAAAATCTTTAAGTACCTACTTGTTGGATTAGGCACTTTAGTTGGAATTCTTATCGTCTATAACTGGTATTGGAAAAATTCTGGGTCCAGCGAATGGGAATTAGAACTGGATCAGGATGGGGTAAAGGTCTACTCCTTAAAAGCTCCGGGAGATGATGTCGTCAAATATAAAAGTATCATAAGAGGTAAATACACTCTTAGTCAGCTAGCAGCACCTCATTTATTAGATCATAATCTTCAGACTTGTAAAGAGTGGTTTGAGAATTGTGTAGGCTGTAAAATTATCGAGCCTTTTGACAGTATCAGACAGTATGATATTTCTTTGTGGACACTTGAATTTCCAACTCCGTTTGCTCCGAGAGAACTTCTTATAAATACATCGGTGACACAAGATGAGAACAAAGTGGTAACTATTGATGTAGTGGCTGTTCCAAATGCAACTGAACGAACCGAAGGTACGGTCAGGGTAGAACGTATGCACAACGTCTGGAAATTTACACCTTTGGAAAATGGTATGGCTGAATGCGAATTAACTCAAGATATATCTCTGGGAGGTTTTTTCCCGAAGTTTCTTATGAATATGGCGGGTACGGATGCCAACTTTACTTTTATGAGAGATGAACTCCCGAAATTTTTAGAAAAAGAAAAATACAAAAACGCCACATTTCCATTTATAGAGGAGGTAAATGGTTCACAACTTAGTGCCAGATAAGTATTCAATTTCTGATATTAATTAAAATTTGTTGAAACTACCTGTCAAAGTTCGAATTATACGCTTTAGTCAATATATCCTCTTAATAGTATAAATATTGAGCTTTGACAGTTCAACAAATACACCTCACTTAAACTATCTTAATACAGATTAACTTTTAACTCTATTCTTGCTGTTTTCGCTTAAAGTTACTTTGATTTTTACGATAACTTTTCTTAGTAGCTGGAGCTACTTTTGATATTAAGTCCATGTCTTTTCTCAAGATTGAGGCCGTTGAGGTAGATTTTACCAAGGTATCCTATGAAAGAGTGGTTATCACCCAAGAATACTTGTTCTTAATAAGTTCTTGATTAATCTGGTAAACAAGATCACGACAACAGGATCGCTCTATTCAAAGAAGCGTCCTATATATTCAATTCTTTTCAAATACAAAAAAAGGTCAGAACACTAGTTCTGAACAATGTTAGTCGCAAAGCATCGAGTTCTCGATCATCATGTTCGCATTTACAATTAAATGCAATACGCCTTAAAATAAAATAACCAAGCAATGAAAAAAAATCAGAATTCGTATCCAAATAGAATCGTTCTTTCCGGATCGTTCACGCTTGATTCAATAATACCCGGATTAGAATACTGGAGGGATAAATTAGAATTTCCTGTTGAGATCGTAAATACAGATTATCAACAGACCTTTCAGCAATTACTTAATCCAAACAGCAACTTTCTTAAAAATGAAAAAGGATTGAATGTAATCTTGATGAGAATTCAAGACTGGATTCAGGAGGAAAAAAGAGATAATACCACCAACAAGAAAATAAATTTTGATAAAAACAGCTTAGAGCAAATACTTACAGATTATCTTAAAGCACTGGAAAGCTACAGTCAACAAAGTTCCTGCCCCACCCTTATCGTACTAACTCCTTCTTCTGGAGGTTATCAGGAAAGCAAAGAGTGGCAGCAGTTTATAGAAAAACTTCATAAAAAGTTCACTCAGGAAATACAAAACCTGCAAGGAATAGAGCTCATTAATAGCGAAGATTATCATGAGATATACAAGGTACATGAGTATCTAGATCCGCTTCGCGAAGAAATAGGACATATTCCTTATTCAGATGGTTATTACCACTTCTTAAGTACCATCATAATCAGAAGATATAATGCGATCCGCCAACCTGCATGCAAAGTAATCGCCGTAGATTGTGATAACACACTCTGGGATGGTGTTTGTGGAGAATTAGGACCTAAGGGAGTTAAGATATCTGATGGTTTCCGTCAATTTCAACAATTTTTACGTGAACAGATTCGTAAAGGAGTAATCATTTGCCTTTGCAGCAAAAATCAGGAAAAGGATGTATGGGATGTCTTTGAGAAAAATCCTGATATGGTATTGCAACACAAGGATATTGTAGATTCCAGGATAAATTGGCTTCCTAAATCTTCTAACCTGCAGGAATTGGCAACGTCTCTTAATTTAGGATTGGATAGTTTTATTTTTATTGACGACAATCCGGTGGAATGTGCTGAAGTAAGAGCTAACGCTCCAGAAGTACTCACGCTGCAGTACAAGACAGATTTTGGTAAAGATCAATGGTACGATCATATATGGGCTTTTGATCGTTTCGTGGTGACCGAAGAAGATCAGAAGAAAACTGAAATGTACCAGGCAGAAAAAGAAAGAAGCCAGCTGCAAGAAAAAACAGTTTCTTTCGAAGACTTTATTAAAGACTTGGATATGGTTATTGATCTAAAGCCAATGACCAAAGAAACACTTCCCAGAATTGCTCAGCTCACCCAAAAAACCAATCAATTTAACATTACAACAAAGCGAAGAACCGAGAAGGAAATATTACACCTTGTTGAGCAACAAGAATACGAATGCATATCAGTGCATGTTACAGATAGATTTGGCGACTATGGTCTGGTAGGTGTAATGATCTACAGGTTTGTAAATAAAACTTTAGAAGTAGATACCTTTCTTTTAAGTTGTAGAGTATTAGGTCGTGGAGTAGAACACAGAATGCTTAGATACCTAGGGGAGAAAGCAGATGCTAAAATGACCAAAAGTGTGGTCATACCCTATCTTAGAACTGCCAAAAATGAGCCCGCATTTCAATTTTTAATGCAAAGTAAGGGAAAGGTGAAAGAAGGAATCAAAAAAGATAATAAGACCTTTGAATTCACACTAGAGGCATTACAAAAATCACAGTTTCAACCACAAACTAAGACAAATACCAAACAAACAAAAGCACCAGCTGCAACAAAACAGAAAAACGCTGAAACTTCGCTTAAGTCAAAACGGTCATGGGAAGAGAAACTTATAGCGATCGCTAAAGACTCATTAACCAATGAAATCTTAGCAGCAACCATCTCCAAAAACACATCTTCAGGTGTTATTGCAAATGCTTTAATGTGGGATCATAGAGATATAAATAGTGAAGAAGATCTCGAAAAAAGAATCTCTGGCTTATTTGCAAATGCGTTGTCTATAGATGCCGAAGAAATCGCTGTAGATGAGGAACTGGAACAGTATGGTATAGATTCGTATAGTATTGTGAATATTATGGTGAACCTCATTCGTTCTTTTCCTGATCTTCCTTCCACTTTCCTGTTCGAACATCGAAGCATTCAAAGCATTACAACTTACTTATGGGAGATGTACTATGCAGAAAACGAAATGAATACAAAATCTGAAAAAAAACAAGTTTCACAAACTCAGAACAAAAGCGAAGATGGGACTCAAAATAACCCACTTACTAAGGGTATATCTAATCGGCTTTTGAGTAAAGGTAAAGAGTCTTATGACATTGCCATTATCGGAATTAATGGAAAATACCCTGACTCACCCGATGTTTCAGCCCTCTGGGAACATCTCTCAAATGGAGATGATTGCATTGTGGAAGTACCGCAAGATCGATGGGATGTTGACCGTTTTTACGATCCGGAAGAAAAGAAAGACAAGAGCTATAATAAATCGGGAGGATTTTTAGAGGATATCGACAAATTTGATCCGGGTTTCTTCAATATATCGCCTCTTGAAGCCGAGATGATGGATCCTCAACAGAGACTATTTCTTGAATCTGTATGGGGAACTATTGAAGATGCAGGATATACCCGAAAAGTTCTTGATAAGAATACCGGAGTTTATGTCGGGGTAATTGCAAATGATTACAATCTCTACGAAACTCAGGCCGCTCTTAAAGGAAACAGCCAATATCGCATGGCTGAATATTATCAGATTCCCAATCGGGTTTCTTATGTGCTGGATTTGCATGGGCCTAGTATCGCTGTAGACACTGCGTGTTCCTCCTCTGGAACAGCATTGCATTTGGCATGTGAAAGTATCAAAAGAGGTGAATGTAGCACGGCGATTGTTGGAGGGGTCAATCTGATCTTGCACCCAAGTCGCCTGGTGCAGTATTCGCAGATGCAAATGCTTACTCATGATACAAAATGCAAACCTTTTAGTCAGGATGCAGATGGTACTTTGTTTGGAGAAGGTATAGGTAGTATGCTTATTAAACCGCTTCAACAGGCAGAAGAAGATGGAGATCGTATTTACGCAGTTATCAAATCGACTGCGGTGAATTCAGGCGGGAAAACAAATGGCTTCACAGTTCCCAGTCCGCAGGCACAGGCTGAATTAATAAAGTCAGCACTAGACAAAGCAGCCATAGATCCGAGAACAGTTAGTTATGTAGAAGCACACGGAACAGGAACAAAGCTGGGAGACCCGATCGAGCTAAGAGGTCTTAGTCTGGCATTTGATCATGGAAAAACCAAAAATGCAGAAAGACAATACTGTTCCATTGGTTCGATTAAGTCTAATATCGGTCATTTGGAATCTTGTGCTGCCATGGCAGGAATCACCAAGATCATATTACAAATGCAGCATCAATGCCTGGCACCTTCTTTACATGCGGAAGAATTAAATGAACAAATCAATTTTGAACAGACTCCCTTTCGCGTTGTAAAAGAGAAAACAGCATGGAAACGCCCAGTGATCACCAAGGCTGATGGGTCGCAGCGGGAATATCCGCGACGTGCGGCAATTTCTTCTTTCGGAGCAGGCGGTTCAAATGCACATATTATTATAGAAGAGTATATAGGGACTCCTAAAGTAGCAGGTCAAGATTCCAGCATAGATGAACCAGCGATAATTCTTCTATCCGCACAAAACAAAGATCGGCTTAAAGAACAGGTAGTCAACTTACAGAATTACCTGGAGCGTAGTGAAGATTTAAATCTTCATGATATCGCTTACACCTTGCAGATAGGAAGGGAAGCTATGAATGAGCGGTTGGCAATTGTAGCAAAGGATATAGAAGAGTTAAAATCACAACTCATCGCCTACCAAAAAGAAAGATCTACAAGTATTTTTGTTGGCAATATCAAAAAAGACAAATTAGATTTTCTGTTAGAAGGAAGTGCTGGTGAATTCTATATGGAGAAAGTCCTTCAGGACAGAAAGCCAAAAAGACTGGCGCAACTATGGGTTAAAGGTGTAGATATCGATTGGAAAATGCTGTATTGCGAAACCGCATTACCTAACAAAATCAGCTTACCCACTTATCCATTTGCTAAAGAAAGATACTGGATACATATTCCTTCTGAAGATGAGTCTTCTATAGAACAGGCAAAAAAGATACATCCACTACTTCATAATAATACCTCTACTCTCGACGCACAGCGTTTTAGTTCGACTTTTAACGGAGAAGAATTTTTTCTAAAAGATTACATTGTTCAAGGTGAAAATACTTTTTCGGGAACACTATATCTGGAAATGGCACTTCAGGCTGCTAAACGATCTAAGACAGCCTTTTTAAAGGATGATCAGACTTTAGAATTTAAGAATATCGTATGGTCTCGTCCTCTTAAGATGAACAACGATTCTTATGAATTAACGATTGAATTGTTTGAAGATGATCATGGAAGCATTAGTTATGAAATTACTTCTTCAGAAATAGACGCTAAAGACAATATTGTCATTACTAATCAGGGCAAGATATTTCAAAATCCGGTCAAAGCTGAAAACGTTTCAATCAACTTTAAAACTCTTCAAGCAGACTTACAGGATAAACTACTAAGTGCTGAAGAAATCAAAAAAAACTTTGAAGCTGCAGGAATTAAATATGGGCCTTCATTTCAAGCAATTGAAAAGTTGTATTTAGGAGATAATAGTTTGTTGGCTCAACTAACTTTACCGTCTTCTATCTGGGAAACGAAAGATACTTTTATAGTTCACCCCATTTTTCTGGAGCCGGTAATTCAAGCTTCCGGAATGTTGCAACAGCATGTTCAAGACACCAACATTTCGTTGAAACCGTTTGCTCCATTAAAGATAGATAGTCTGGAAGTACTCAGAAGTGGAAGTGAGAAAATGTGGGCTTCTGTTTTATTTTCAGAAACCTCTAATTCTCTATCAGGAAAATTGGATATCGATCTTTTTGATGAATCTGAAGAGCTTTGTGTCCGAATTAAAGGCTTGGTTATCAAGAATATTGAAGAAACTGACACACCTTTGCCTGGAAAAGTAGAGACCTTACTATTTGAGCCCAAATGGGCTGAAAAGTTGACAAACCCTTCGGAAGCATCCTCTGAAAAGATTCAAAAAACAGTATTTTTCTTCGATTTAAATCAAATAGAAGATTTAAAAAAGGCTAAACCTGCCGGTGACAAATATTATTATTTTAAATCTGATCGGTCATCACTAGAGGATCGCTACAAGGATTATGCATTGCGCCTATTTAAAGAAGTGCAGCAAATTCTTAACAACAAACCTAAAGAGAAAACACTTCTACAGATTGTTATATCTGCAACAGGAGGCGATCAGGTTTTAGCTGGATTGGCTTCTTTATTGAAAACGACGGCATTAGAAAATCCAAAGTTTTTTGGACAGGTCATTGTCGTGGATAATGAAGTCAAAGCTTCAGATATATATTCCCGAATCAAGGAAGATGCGAATCATTTATCTGATAAACACATTTGGTACGATGGGAAAAAGCGTTTAGTGGAGTCTCTTCAGCAAATCACAGATCATGGGCAAGGCAAAGCTTTTTCCTGGAAAGATGAAGGTGTGTATTTGATCACTGGTGGAGCCGGAGGAGTGGGGCTCATTTTTGCACAAGAGATCGTAAACAAAACTAAAAAAGCTAAGCTCGTTCTTACAGGACGCTCTAATCTTCGAGCATCTCAAACATCTCAAATTAATGAGCTTGAACAGGCGGGTGCTAGCATAAGCTATCGTAAAGTAGATGTCTGCGATAAGAAGGCAGTTACACAACTAATTAAAGATATCAAAGAAGAATTTGGGGCGTTGAATGGCATTATACACGGCGCGGGTATTATTCAGGATAACTTCATCATTAGAAAAACTCAGGAAGAGTTTGACCTTGTTTTAGCTCCCAAAGTTCAAGGAACTATCAATCTGGATGAAGCTTCAAAAGAGGTTGATCTGGATCTTTTTGTTTTATTCTCTTCTATTTCGGCACCTTTAGGTAGTGCCGGTCAGGTTGATTATGCGACAGCGAATGCATTCATGGATGCCTATGCGAGCTATCGTCAAACTCTTAACGAGAAATCAGAAAGAAGCGGAAATACCGTCTCAATCAACTGGCCTTTTTGGAAAGAAGGCGGTATGAAGACAGATGACATTACCCAACAATTAATAGAAGAAAGCATGGGTACTGTTGCTATGAAAACAGCTTCCGGTATAAAAGCGTTCTATAATGCACTGGCATTGGGAGCTCCTCAAGTAATGGTTATGGAGGGTTATCCGTCACCTATCAAAGAATTTGTATACGGTACGAAGATTGAAATAAGATCGGAAGAAACTAAGCCTGCAAAATCCACGGTGGATTCAGAGGTTCTCTATGACAAAACCCTGCTGCAGTTAAAGACCCTGTTTGGCGATATGATTAGGCTCTCGGCCGCAAAGATTGATGCAGAAGAGCCTTTAGAAAGTTATGGTATAGACTCTATATTAATAACCCAACTGAATCAAAAACTGGAACAGATATTTGGAGAGATCTCCAAAACACTATTTTTTGAATACCAAACACTAGGAGAATTAACGACTTATTTCGTTGCAGAATATCCTAATATTTGCGCTGAGTGGGCAGGACTTCAAGAAACACCAGAGATCTCAGTTTCTACTCAGAAGATTGATAGACATGACGCCACTCAAGCATTTCCTGAGTTGATTTCGATAAAATCGTCAATTCCCAACGCCAAAAGAGAAGTCTATGTAAGCGAAGACAGAACGCAGGAACCCATTGCGATCATTGGAGTAACGGGTCGCTATCCTAAAGCTCAGAATCTTGAAAAATACTGGGAAAACCTAAAAGAGGGCAAAGATTGTATTACTGTAGTGCCCGAAGATCGCTGGTCATTAGAAGACTTTTATGTGTCAGATAAAGAGACTGCTATTGCACGAGGTAAAAGCTATGGGAAATGGGGAGGTTTTCTGGAAGGATTTAGCGAGTTTGATCCTTTATTTTTTAATATTTCACCACGCGAGGCGCTAAATATGGATCCTCAGGAACGACTTTTTCTTCAGTCTTGCTGGCATTTGTTAGAGGACGCCGGTTATACAAGAGAGCGTATTGCTTCGAAATATAACGGTAATATAGGAGTGTTTGCTGGGATCACCAAAGCAGCTTTTGATTTATTTGGTCCGGAAATAAGAAAGCAGGATGAACAAATGTTCCCGCATACTTCATTTTGTTCAGTGGCGAATCGCGTGTCTTATATTTTCAACTTTAATGGACCTAGCATGCCTGTTGACACGCAATGCTCCTCATCATTGACGGCCATACATGAAGCTTGCGAACATCTACGTCGTAATGAATGCGATATGGCGATCGCCGGAGGCGTAAATCTATACCTGCACCCTACTGATTACAAGTATCTCAGCAGTCTGCAAATGTTATCTACAGACGGACTTTGTAAGAGCTTTGGCGCAGGAGGTAATGGCTTTGTACCTGGAGAGGGCGTGGGAGTTGTTTTGTTAAAGCCGCTATCAAAGGCAATTGAAGATCAGGATGAGATTCGAGCAGTCATCAAAGGGACAAGTGTTAATCATGGAGGAAAAACCAATGGATACACCGTTCCTAATCCGAAAGCGCAAGGTGCGTTGGTTCGTTCAGCACTTGATAGAGCGGGTGTTGATGCTCGTTCAGTAAGCTTCATTGAAGCACATGGTACCGGGACAGCGTTAGGAGATCCCATTGAGATCACCGGATTACGTCAGGCATTTGAACAAGATACAAAGGACACCGAATTTTGTGCCATTGGTTCTTCCAAATCCAATATTGGTCATCTGGAAGCAGCAGCCGGAATAGCAGGAGTGACGAAGATTCTTCTTCAAATGAAGCATCAAACCCTGGTGCCAACACTTCATGCAGAAGAATTAAACCCAAATATCGATTTCAAGAAAACACCGTTCGTTGTACAACAAAAAATTGCGGCATGGAAACGACCCGTGGTCAAATACGATAACGGGGAAGAGAAAGAATATCCAAGAATTGCCGGGATCTCTTCATTTGGAGCCGGAGGCTCAAATGCACATATTGTTATAGAAGAGTATATTGCTCCTGAAAGACCTAAGAATGAAAACTCAGGTCCTGCAATAGTTGTTTTATCTGCGAAAAACAAACAACGACTGGAAGAACAGGTGATAAACCTACATCGTTATCTTGAAAGAAATCAAGAGTTGAAACTTCATGATGTAGCCTATACATTGCAGGTAGGTCGTGAATCTATGGAGGAACGGTTAGCCTTTATAGCAGAAGATCTAACAGAGTTAAAATCAAAATTAGCCTCTTACCATGAAGGAAAAGATGAGGGTCTTTTTACGGGTAATATCAAAAAAGATAAGCTGGATTTTCTACTCGAAGGGAGTGCAGGAAAATCATATATAGAAACTGTATTAAGGGAAAAAGAGCCAAGAAGTCTTGCCCAATTATGGATTAAAGGAGTTGATGTGGACTGGACCCTTCTTTATGAGGAAGCAAGCTTGCCGCAGAGAATAAGTTTACCTCTTTATCCATTTGCCAAAGAGAATTACTGGATCGAAGTGAATTTTAACACTCGTGATACGGTTTCCGAATCTCAAAAATTACATCCTTTAGTACATCGCAATACTTCCACACTAGAAAGACAACGCTTTAGTTCTACATTCAGTGGAGAGGAATTTTTTCTGGAGAACTATCGTTTTAAAGACGAAACAATATTTGCAGGTTCTTTATACCTGGAGATGGCTTTAACAGCTATTGCTAAATCTTCAGATAATGAAGAAAAGACTTCCTTGTCAATAGAATTAGAAGATGTAGTGTGGGGACGACCGGAAGCATTACAAAATTTCCCAAAAGATTTACATCTTGATGTTTTTACTACCGGAAGTAGCAAAATAGCTTATGAAGTTTATTCTGTAGATAGTGAAGAAGTCTTGATATACAATCAAGGAAAAGCCAATATTAGTACCGATGCAGACACGTCCTTTCTCTATCTGGAAGAATTGCAAGAAAAGCTTACAAAGGAGGTTTTGACAGGAGAGGAATGCTACGATCGATTTAAGTCGACGGGAATAGAGTATGGCACTTCTTTTCATGTCATTGAGAGAGTTCACATTGGGACAAATCAGGCACTTGCCAGCGTGAAGTTAACTTCATTACACTCAAACGATATTGAGTTTATTGTGAATCCTGCGCTGTTAGAAGCAGCTATACAATCTTGTATGGTATTGCAATGGAAATCTTTAGACAATAACGATGCAGTAGCTTCTTTTCCTTCAAAAATAGATAAGTTAACTGTTACCGGAACTTGTACCAGCACTATGTGGGTATCGGTGACGCTTGCAGGTACAGATGTTACTCAAAAATTTGATATTGAACTTTGTGATGAATCTGGAAAGGTTTGCGTTAAAATTGACGGATTGTCTATTCTTGGTCTGGAAGCATCTCAAGAACAACGATCCGAGAAAAAAAGAACTTTACTTTACAAACCTTCTTGGAAAGAAAAGAACACAGACTTAGAGAATGGAGAAGCTGAAAAGATGAATACGAATATATTCATATGTGGAGTAAAGCAGCTACACCATTTAGAAAGTAGTAAACTCAATACAAATGCTATACATTTTCTCGAGTCAGAAAGCGCAACTCTGGAGGGTCAGTACAGTGATTATGCATTGGGATTATTGGCGGGAATTCAACAAACCCTAAATAATAAAACAAGACAGAATACCTTATTTCAGATAATTATTCCAGCTGAAGGAGACGAAAGAATTTTTGCGGGATTATCGGGACTGCTGAAGACGATGGAATTAGAAAATCCTAAACTCTCCGGGCAGATTATTGCCATTGAAACAAAAACAACTCAGGCAGATTTAGAGCGCATACTTAAAAAGAACCGTCAGCATCCGGGAAATGCTTATGTCAGGTATGAAAACGATAAGCGTTTAGTACGTGCATTTGAGGAAATCTCCAAGACTCACGAAGTGAACGACCTTCCCTGGAAAGAAAATGGAGTTTATCTGATCACAGGAGGTACAGGAGGTTTAGGTAAGATCTTTGCCAGAGAAATTGCAAGTAGAAATCAGGTAGTCACCCTAATCCTTACTGGTCGTTCGGAATTGAATGCATCGAAAACCGCTCAAATAAAAGAACTTGAAAATCTTGGAGCCAAAATAATCTATAAGTCTATTGATGTTTCAGATCTAACTGCTCTTCAAGAGCTGGTTCAGGAAATTCAAAATGATTTAGGCAAACTAAACGGGATACTTCACAGTGCAGGGATCCTAAGGGATAATTATATCATTAAAAAAACAGGAGAAGAATTCAAGCAGGTACTCACTCCTAAAGTCAAGGGTCTTATCAATTTGGACGAAGCTACCAAATCTCTTGATTTAGACTTCTTTGTGCTTTTTTCTTCTATTGCCGGGTCTATGGGGAATGTTGGGCAAGGAGATTATGCAACCGCAAATGCATTTATGGATGCTTTCGCAATGTATCGAAATGAACTTTTCAAACAACAGAAACGTCACGGAAAAACCCTCGCAATCGATTGGCCACTATGGAATGATGGAGGAATGCATGTTGATAGTGCAACACTGGAAATGATTGAATCCAACACCGGTATGCTCCCCATGGAAACTACTTCGGGTATAAATGCCTTTTATCAGGGATTGGCTTCAGGAGAGTCTCAGGTTGTTGTAGCCGAAGGACACCCTAACATGATCAAACAATACATGCGTGGTATCCGGGTTGAGAAAAAAATATCAGAACAAAAATCCCAACCACAACCACAACAAGATCAAATTAATACAGAAGTACTTTACGAAAAGACGGTACATCAGTTAAAATTACTATTTGGTGAGATGATCAAACTATCCCCAAATAGAGTAGATGCCGAAGAGCCACTGGAAAGCTACGGGATAGATTCTATCATGATCACACATTTGAATCAAAAACTGGAGCGGATTTTTAGCCAGATTTCAAAAACACTGTTTTTTGAGTATCAAACATTAAATGAACTCGCTGGGTATTTTGTAAATGATTACCCTGCTGAGTGTGCTGCCTGGACAGGTCTTAATAAAGAAACGATCACTATTCGGAAGCCTATAAATTCAAAAACTATCGATCAGGGGAAATTCTCTGAATTGGTCTCTTTAAGGTCTGAAAAGGGAAAAACACGCATTTCTACAGCAAATACAATTCAGTATGACAAGGAAGACCCTATTGCGATCATCGGTGTAAGTGGAAGGTATCCGAAAGCTAACGATTTGGAGCAATACTGGGAGAATCTAAAGTCTGGAAAAGACTGCATAGGTATAGTACCTGAAGATCGCTGGTCTTTAGATGGGTTTTTCCATCCAGACAAAGAAGAAGCGGTTGCCGAAGGCATGAGTTACAGCAAGTGGGGAGGCTTTTTAGAAGGCTTTAGTGAGTTTGATCCCCTATTTTTTAATATTTCTCCACGGGAGGCGCTAAGTATGGATCCTCAGGAACGTGTTTTTCTTCAATCCTGTTGGCACTTATTGGAAAATGCAGGGTATACACGAGAACGTATTGCCATGCAACACAAAGGTAATGTAGGGGTATTTGCAGGAATAACAAAGACAGGTTTTGACTTATATGGCCCCGATTTATGGAGGAAGGGAGAGCATATGTATCCGCATACTTCTTTCAGCTCGGTAGCTAACCGGGTCTCTTATATTTTGAACCTGAACGGGCCAAGTATGCCCATAGATACAATGTGTTCTTCTTCGCTGACCGCCATACATGAGGCATGTGAACATTTGTATCAGAACGAATGCGAGATGGCAATTGCCGGAGGAGTGAATCTTTACCTCCATCCATCTGGCTTCGTGCATTTATGTGCGCAACAAATGTTATCGACCGATGGAAGATGCAAAAGTTTCGGTAAAGGAGGAAACGGATATGTTCCTGGAGAAGGTGTCGGTGTTGTTTTACTCAAACGTTTGTCGAAAGCAATAGAAGATAACGATCATATTCGTGCAGTCATCAGAAGTACCAGTGTGAATCACGGAGGGAAAACAAACGGCTATACTGTTCCTAATCCCAAAGCTCAGGGAGCATTGGTTCGTTCTGCGTTAGATAAAGCAGGCATTGATGCACGTAAAGTAAGTTATATAGAGGCCCATGGGACTGGAACTGCTTTAGGCGACCCTATTGAGATAACAGGACTTCGGCAGGCTTTTGAAGAAGACACACAGGAAACTCAATTTTGTGCCTTAGGTTCTGCCAAATCAAATATAGGGCATCTGGAAGCTGCTGCAGGAATCGCAGGAGTAACGAAGATCCTTCTGCAAATGAAGCATCAAACGTTGGCTCCCAGTCTTCACGCTAAAGAATTGAATCCGAATATCGATTTTACAAAAACACCTTTTGTTTTACAACAGGAAGCAGGGATTTGGAAACGACCTGTAATTGAAAATAGTAGAGGAGAAAAGAAAGAATACCCTCGAATTGCAGGAATTTCATCTTTTGGGGCAGGAGGTTCCAATGCGCATATTATTTTGGAGGAATACGTCCCGGATAACAAAAAAGGATACAATGCTCCAGAGAAAGATGTGGTTATACCTTTATCTGCAAGAACAAAGAGCCAACTGCGTGAGCAGGCATTGAATCTTCTTGATTTTATAGAAAGACATGAAGAAGAAAAATCAGGCTTGCAAAGTCAAGAGCTGGATTTACATGCTATCGCATATACGCTTCAGATAGGACGGGAAGCGATGGATGAAAGATTAGGCTTCATTGTTCAATCTATTTCAGAACTGAAAGAAAAACTTAGTCAGTATGTCGATAACAGGAATGATATCGATGGTCTATATGAAGGAAATAAAAATCATTCTGACAAGACACTAAATTTTTTCAATAAAGAAACAGAATTCCAACAAACGATTGAATCCTGGATTTCAAATAAGAAGTTCACCAATTTGCTTCTATTATGGGTAAATGGAATGCAGCTGGATTGGAATAAATTCTATGAAAAAGAAAAACCGGTCATTCTAGATCTTCCTACCTATCCGTTTGCAAGAGATACCTATTGGATAGCAGAAGAGAACTATCAAATCAACACATCAGATAACGGGATACCAGCGCAGGAAACGTTAACGATCCATCCGCTCTTACATCGAAACACTTCAAATCTAAGTAAACAAAGCTTTTCGTCGGTCTTTTCAGGAAAAGAGTTCTTTTTGAAAGATCATGAAGTAGCAGACAAATTTGTGTTACCTGGCGTTGCTTATCTTGAAATTGCAAGAGCAGCAATACAAGAATCCTTACCAGTAAAACTTGATGATCACAAGATTGAAATTCAGAATATTTTTTGGTTGAGACCTTTGGTGGTAGATCAAAAATCGGAGATTGAGATCGTCTTGATTCCTGAAGATAATGAAGTACTTACTTTTGAGATCAGTACAAAAAAATCAGAAGAAGAGATTGAACTCAATTGTCAGGGAGAAGTAAAATATCTACCAGTTGATGAGAATCACAAACTAGACATCGAAACGCTTAAAAAAGAGGCTTCATCGACGGTCTCTTCTGCACGTCTTTATGATTTCTTTGAAAAAACAGGAGTGACCTACGGTAATGCTTTTAAAGGAATAACAGAATATTATGTTTCTGAAGAGTATACAGTAGCAAAACTTTCTTTACCGGAATCAGTGGGAAGTACACAGGAAAACTTTGTGCTCCACCCTAGTATAATGGATAGTGCTCTTCAAAGCAGTATTGGTTTGGCGGTTGATTTAAATAAAAGATCAGAACAAGCCTTGCTACCCTATTCACTTGAAAAAATTCAGGTTTTTTCTGGAACACAAAAGGAAATGTTTTCTTATGTACGCTATTCTCCTGATTACCGCCCTGGCAATGAAATAAAGAAATTTGACATTACTGTTTGTGATAGTCAGGGTAATATTTGTATAGAGATTAGCGGATTTTCTGCTAGATCTCTCAAGCAGGTCGATGGAGTACAAACGGAACTACCCGTCAAAGATCAATTTGATGCAGGCGTGCATTATTTAGCTCCGGTCTGGAATCTATGCACATTTCCAACAAGTGAAAAACCACAGGAGTCATCCTCAGCTAAAATACTGCTAGTAGGAAGTAAGGATAATGGACTTCTATGGCTAAAGAAATCTTTCCCTGGTGCGGCTTATATGGAAATAAAACCAACTGCAACTATTGAGGAAATTAGTGAAAAACTAAAAGAAGCTCCTTTTGATGAACTTGTCTGGATCGCTCCAGATGCTTACGCGGATATTGAAGACAATAAAATGATCCAACAAGCTATCGATCAACAGGAGGAAGGAGTGATGGCAGTATATCGCATCATTAAATCACTCCTAAAACTGGGTTACGCCGATAAGGTCTTATCCTGGACAATTATTACCAATAAGACACAGCAGGTTAGCAATGATGAAGAAATAAAGTTCACACATGCCAGTATTTTTGGATTGGTAGGATCTCTTGCCAAAGAATATTCACATTGGAAATTACGTCTCTTGGATGTTGACTCATTGCAAGACGTATCTGCTTCCTCATGCCTTTCGTTGCCATGTGATAAAGATGGTAATGGCTTGGCGAGACGTGAAGGAGAATGGTTTCAACAAGAATTTGCCAGATTTTCATCCGGCGTGACTACCAAAACACTATACAAACAAAAAGGTACGTACGTAGTGATAGGAGGGGCTGGCGGATTAGGAGAAATCTGGACACGCTATATGATTGAAACCTACCAGGCTCAGGTAATATGGATTGGCAGAAAAGAGTTGAATCTGGATATTGAGGCTAAAATTGAAGCAAATCAGGTTTCGGGAATACGTCCCGTTTACGTTTCTGCAGATGCGACGAAAAAAGAATCTTTACAGAAAGCATATCAGCAAATCAAAGATGAATACCCGGTAATAAACGGAGTGATCCATTCGGCAATAGTACTTAAGGATAAGAGCTTAATGGCCATGGATGAAGCCAGGTTCAAAGAGAGTCTTTCAGCTAAAGTAGACATCAGTATCAATATTGAGAATGTTTTTGGAAATCAAGATCTTGATTTTATTTTATTCTTCTCATCGTTAACTTCTTTCTCAAAGGCCGCAGGACAATCAAATTACGCAGCGGGTTGTACTTTTAAGGATAGTTTTGCACAATACCTGCAACATTCAAAACACTATGCCATCAAAACCATGAACTGGGGTTATTGGGGTAATGTAGGGATTGTTACCGATCAATTCTATAAAGATCGAATGGAGCAAGGCGGTATTGGATCGATAGAACCTTCCGAAGGGTTGAAAGCTTTAGAAACCTTAATGAGTTCTCAATTACATCAAATGGGACTGATTAAAATCACAAAGGAAGAAGGTATTACGAATTCATATCTTACCATAACAGAAAACCTGAAGCATTATAGTAATACGAATGAGTTAGACCTAACTGAGATTAAAAAGTCTTTAAAAACACAGGATTCTAACGAACAACTGGAAAAATTAGAACAAGCGCAGACACCAAAAGAAATGGAGGTTCTTGCGGCAGAGATTTTAATCGCTACCCTATCAGATTTGGGTCTTTTCGAGAAAGAGAAAAATAAGGTTTCCGATATAGAAACCAGAAACAAGCCTGCAAACTTCTATGAAAAATGGCTAAACGCCTCAATCTCCTATTTAAAACTTCACAGTTACCTTACCGAGGATATTAGAATCAAGGGAAGTAAAAAAGAACTCAATCAGATCTGGAACGAATGGGATAATGAAAAGAAAAAATGGAATTCCAATGCAAACTGGAAGGCACAGGTCGTTCTATTAGAAACCTGTCTTAAGGGGATACCCGCAATTCTAAAAGGAGAACAATTAGCTACAAATATTATTTTTCCGGAAGCTTCTTTGCATCTGGTAGAAGGTGTTTACAAAGGAAGCTATCTGGCTGATTACTTTAATCAGGTTCTTGTAAGCACATTGGAAACGAGCATCAAAGAACGCATCAAGAACGACAAAAATAGAGAAATACGAATTCTGGAGATCGGTGCTGGTACGGGAGGCACTACTGCAAAAGTACTTCCTATGCTGAAACAATTTGGTGGGGTTATTGAGGAATACTGCTATACAGATCTTTCCAAAGCCTTTTTAATTCATGCCGAAGAAAATTATCAGCCTGATTTCCCGAAACTGACAACTGCTATTTTCGATGTATCAAAGCCTGTGGACATTCAATCAGTCGAAAAAGAGCGCTACGATTTTGTAATTGCAACAGATGTTTTGCATGCAACCTCTAATATAAGACAGACACTTAGAAATTCGAAAGCTGTATTAAGAGATAAGGGAATCATTCTGTTAAACGAAATGAGCACCTGGACCTTGTTCACACATTTAACCTTTGGTTTGCTGGAAGGTTGGTGGCTGTATGAAGATGAACAATTGAGATTACCGGGAAGTCCTGGTCTGAATCCCGAGAAATGGGAAAAAGCATTAACAGATGTAGGTTTTAAATCAGTAGTATTCCCGATAGAAAGAGCGCATAATTTTGGGCATCAGGTTGTCGCAGCTCAAAGTGATGGCAAAGTGCTGCAAAAAATCGTCAGGAAAGAAGCGACTAAACCACCAAGAGAACTCAAGAAGCCAGAAGCAACACCTGTAATTCAGAAAGTACCTGTAACTAGTAAATCTCAGAGTAGCCTTCGTGATCAAAGCATCGTTTTCTTTCAGGATCTGGTAGCAAAAACCTTAAAAATGAAACCTCACCAGATAGAACCGGGAACTTCTCTGGAAGATTATGGTCTGGATTCTATTATGGTTGTGCAGCTCACCAATCAATTTAGAAAAGTTTTCCCCGATATTACCAGTACCTTGTTCTTTGAAGAACGTACGGTAAACGGATTGGTAGATTATTTTCTGGAGTATAAGAAAGAAGCATTGGAAGAAACTGTACTGGAAGAAGAAATTGTTGAAACCATAATAGAAGAACAATCTACCAAACCTGTTTTAGCAAAAGACTCAAGTAAAACTTTTGAAATTCTTAAAAGATCAGCAAAAGCATCTTATCTAAAAAAACAGATTGAAACACCAGTAAATTCAAATATGGATATTGCGGTAATTGGCCTTAGCGGTCGTTATCCGAAATCTGAAAATATCAATGAATTTTGGAAGAATTTATTAAACGGAGAAAACTGCATCACTGAAATCCCGAAAGATCGTTGGAACTGGGAAGAATATTACGATTCGGAAAAAGGAAAATCGGGTAAGATTTATACCAAATGGGGAGGGTTTCTTTCTGATATTGATAAATTCGATCCCTTATTCTTTAGAATTTCTCCTAAAGACGCGAAGAAATTAGATCCGCAAGAAAGAATATTTATCGAAACCTGTTACCACGCTATAGAAGATGCAGGATATACGCCTGAAAATCTTGCTGATTTTGACAAGGTAGGTGTGTTTGCAGGAATTATGAACGGTCGTTATACACCACAACCACTTCATTATTCGGTAGCGAATAGAGTCTCGTATACCTTTAATTTTCAGGGACCATCAATGGCAGTTGATACAGCGTGTTCCGCTTCACTAACTGCGATTCATCTGGCTTTAGAAAGTATTAAAAACGGAACGTGTGAATGCGCTATTGCCGGAGGAGTAAATGTGATTATTGATCCTGAACATTACATAGAGCTTTCGGCCATGACTATGCTCTCTTCAGGAAATCAATGCAAAGCGTTTGGCAATAATGCTGATGGATTTGTAGACTCAGAGGGAGTTGGAGCAGTCATCCTGAAACCATTACATAAAGCAGAGGCAGATGGCGACCATATTTACGGGGTGATAAAAGGAAGTGCGGTAAACGCTGGAGGTAAAACTAATGGATATACTGTTCCAAATCCAAAAGCACAAGCTGCCCTGGTTACAAAAGCATTAGAAAACGCAAAACTTAGCAAAGAACATCTAAGCTATATTGAAGCTCATGGTACTGGAACTTCCTTGGGCGACCCTATTGAAATTTCAGCATTATCTCGTGCCTTGAAAACTGATGAGGGAGCAACCGGTTTATGTGCAATAGGATCTGTAAAATCAAATATAGGGCATTGTGAATCAGCTTCCGGTGTAGCAGGACTTACAAAGGTGCTGCTTCAGTTGAAGCATAAAACATTAGTTCCCTCTATCAATGCGGAGGTTACCAATCCAGAAATAGATTTCGCCAGAACCCCGTTTAAATTGCAAAGGAATGCGGAGAAATGGGAACAGCCTTTACGAAAAGTCAATGGGTTAGAACAAAAACTTCCACTTATAGCGGGTATTTCTTCATTTGGTGCTGGTGGAGCGAATGCTCATGTGATCGTATCGGAGTATGAGGGCGTGTTGGATACTCGTGTATCGATGAATCGGGTTGCGATCTTGTTATCGGCTCGCACTTCCGAACAGTTGCAGCAGAAAGCTGAGGATTTATTGGATTTTGTGATCGAACAGGAGTCTTCGGGCATATCGATCGACCTGCCTTCAATGGGATACACTTTGCAGGTAGGTCGTGAGGCTATGGAAGAGCGCCTGGGGTTAGTGGTAACATCGATGTCTGATCTTCAGAACAAGTTACGAGAGTATCTTTTAGCCCCTTCGCAAGCGGCAGGTGTTTTTCGTGATCAGGTAAAACGCCATAAAGAATCGGTGCTTGCTTTTAGCAGCAGTGCTTCGGAGTTAGCCCGTGTTGATAGCTGGTTGCAGACGCAGGATTACGCGGCACTTATAGGCTGGTGGGTGAAAGGGCTGGATATAGACTGGAGTGCTCTTTACGGCAGTGAGAAGCCCCTTCGCATGAGTCTTCCTACCTATCCGTTTGCGCGGGAGCGTTACTGGTTAGCTGCAGATCAGCGCGGCAGGAATGTAAGTACATCTACGGGTAGGTCTGTACTTCACCCGCTGGTACACAGCAATACCTCCGATCTGACCCAGATAGGTTACAGCACCCATTTAAGCGGTACAGAAGCACTTATAAAAGACTATCGTTTTGGCAAGAACGGTTCTGCCGTACCGGGTCTTCCGTTGATCTCATCATTAGAGATGGCACGAGTTTCTTTAGAGCGTAGTCTTCCCTTAAAAGATGCAGACAAGCATGTATTAACCCTTCATGATATTCGTTTTGGATGTTTTATAGAACTAGACAGAGCCCGAACGATCGGCATAGCTCTTTTTGCTCAGGGATCAGGTGCAGCGTCTTATGAGGTCTATAGTGAACAAGATGGTCAGGAGAAGATCTATAGCCAGGGAGAGGCGCTTTATCAGGAACTTCCCACTCCTTCAATTTTAGACATCGATGCCCTTAAAGGTCAAATGACCGGGGGAGGTATCGATGCCAACAAATTCTACGAGCAGCTATCCAAAGGAGCCGTACAGTACGGTTCTTCGTATCGGGGTGTTCAAGCCCTTTATAGAGGTTCTGGTGGTTTATTAGCGCAGCTGTCACTTCCACAGGAAGTAACCCATGAACAAGAGGAGTACCAGCTTCACCCGGTACTTCTGGAGAGTGTACTTCAGGCCGCCACCGGATTGTTGGTAGACCTTGAAGCGTTTCCAGATGCGGCGGTACTTCCTGAATCGATCGCAGAAGTGCAGCTTCATAGCAGGTGTA
The DNA here is from genome assembly GCA_046199005.1 of Flavobacteriaceae bacterium M23B6Z8. Taxonomy (GTDB): domain Bacteria; phylum Bacteroidota; class Bacteroidia; order Flavobacteriales; family Flavobacteriaceae; genus Ascidiimonas. The sequence goes on along the minus strand of CP176050.1, from coordinate 4,390,921 downwards.
CCACAGAGATGTATGGTTGGATACGCCCCAGCAAGCACCAGGGAGCCTCGAGTCGTTATGCATTGGATATTGATCTTTGTGACGGTCAGGGTCAGGTATGTGTAGCACTCAAAGGAGTGACCTACCAGCAAGGTGAATCGGCAGTTCCGGTTAGCGCAAACCATGTAGCCAGGACTATAGAGAAGCCCCTCAAAGTAGCTGCAGTTGCAAAGGAGCAGGCACCCAGAGAGGTACTGTTTACCCCCCGCCTTCTAGGAACCAGTCCGGCTACTACCACTACTGCCACCATAAAAGGTACCTTACAAAAGCCTACCGATGTATCCTTAGCGACTCCTGAGCCACTGGCGCAAGAATTGTTAGAAACGGGCGCTATAGGTAAAGCCCAGGTGTATCTTACATCACACAGTGATGTTTCATTACCACAAGCACCTGCAGTAACGGCAAGCGCTCAGGTGCGTCTGTACAGCGAAGGGGACGGGATCTATAGCCTTCGCCTTACCGGCGAGGCCCTACCGGAGTTAAGCTCGACGGTTCTGATGGGTCAGCTGCTGGGAGCCCTTGATGCCGCCAGAGAAGCCACCGATGGTAAGGTGCTGGTAATTTATGGTACGCCCTCCCATTTTTTACAAGGCGGTGTTCAGGCACATCATCAGGGGATTGACCACGGACTTTACCAGGCATTGATCCGGTTTCCTTACCCAGTGATCGCTTCGATGCAAGGGGATGCACATGGCGCCGGTTTATTGGTGGGTACGATGTGTGATTTTATGATCTGTGCAGAAGAGAGCAAGTATGGTTATAGCCGTCCCGAAGAAGATTTGTATGCAGACCCATCGGTAAGAGCGTTGCTGGATGAGCGATTTGGGAGTGTTTTCACCAGGGATTTGTTACAGAACAGTGTAAAAGCAGTTCATGGTTACAGTGGTGTCGAACTCAAAACAAAGGGCTTTACCTTTCCGGTAGTTGCTCGTGGATCAGTAGAGGCATATGCAGCTACACTGGCAAAGAACCTCTCGAAGAAATCCGCTACGGCACTTCGATTGTTAAAGCAACACCTCTCACGACACCTTGCAGAGAAGGTAGCTTCCCTTAAGGTAGTTACACATACATCAAAAAAGACAGCAGCTAAGATCACGACCGAGGGTCTTCCCAAGGCGAGCAGCTTTACACTCAAAACCGCAGACCACACGCTGATCATAGAGATAAGCAAGCTCAAGGGGGGCAAGGCTATGGCCAAGCTGCTCAAGGAGCTCAGCAGTTTATTCACGGCACTTGATAAGATGACTGCGCATACGGTATTGATTATCACCAGTGAAACCTCAGGCTTTCTACCAGAGTCAATGACGGTAGAAGACACCTTAGCGTTTACAGGGTTATTACAGGATTGCAAACATTCCTTGATAGGGGTACTTGACACGGGCGCAGCAGGGAAAGGCTGGCTGGTGAGCCAGTACTTAGATGCGGTTATCTATACCGAACAGGGCAGTTACCATGCAGCAGGACTGATAGGAGAATCAAGCGAACTCTCCCGTATAGCTACGGCAGTGTTTGCACAGCACTTAGGCATGTACATCAGCAAAGAAGTACTGTTACTTCATAAGAGTTATACAGGCAGCGAGCTTAAAGCGCGCCATGGCGGCCTCACAGTAGTGAAGGGATCTGAGGCGATGCATTCAGCACTGGATCTGGCAGCTACCTGGCAGGAACAACCAGTGGAGGTACTACAGGCGAATAAGGCAGCCACTATGGCACAGTTCAAAGCGAAGTTAGGCTCCCTTCCAGAGTGGAATCAGGGATCAGGCGAGTCGCCGACCGAAAAAGACAGGCGCAAGCCGGGAGTGATCGAGTTGCAATCGGAGGTAGTCAAGGCGACACTTCATGCGGGTGGTATTGTAGAGGTACGTTTAGAAGATAGGGAGGCACGCAATATGTTCACCGATGCTTTTATCGCCGGGGTGAGTGAGGTGTTTGCACATATCGCCGGGGAGGCACACTACAAGGTGGTGGTACTTACGGGGTATGATAATTACTTTGCATCTGGGGGTACCCGGGAAGGCTTGCTATCGATACAGGAAGGCAAGAGTAAGTTTACCGACACGAAGATCTACCAACTGGCGATGGAGTGCAAGCTACCGGTGATCGCTGCCATGCAGGGACACGGTATTGGAGGAGGTTGGTCTTTAGGAATGTTCGCAGACTTTATTTTGTTCAGTAAAGAGCGTAAGTATGTGAGTCCGTATATGACCTATGGGTTTACCCCGGGAGCTGGGGCTACGTTTATCTTCCCGGAGCGCATGGGGTATGACCTGGCACGAGAGACGATGCTTACCGGTGATGAATACTCGGGGGTGACCTTTGCTGAACGGGGGACACATCTTCCGGTGCTGGGCAAAGACGAAGTGGTGACTACTGCTATGGAGATTGCCCAACAACTGGCAATATACTCCAGAGAAGACCTGATGGCTATAAAACATCAGTATACCTATCATTTGATCCCTAAAATAGAGCCTACCTATGAATTGGAATTGGCAATGCATGAGAAAACTTTTGTGAAGGATGAAGAAGCTTTAGAAAGAATTGAATCGAATTTTGTTAGGAAAAGTACTGATGATGAGAAACCAGTAATTCACAGTGACAGTAAACTAAATGGAAGCAGCAATGGAATGATAAAAACGCAACTTGATGTAAACGAAGTTTTAATCAGTATAAAAAATTACCTGGCGGAAGAACTTCATATGCAAGCTGAAAACATAGATGAAGATATAGAATTTGTGAATTTAGGTATGGACTCCATTACAGGGGTTACCTGGGTACGAAAAATCAATGACCGATTCCATACTAAGATTGAGGCTACAAAAGTGTACAGCTATCCGACGCTTAATGAATTCAGTAAATACATTAAAGAAGAAGCTGAAAAGGTAATGGTGGTTGAAAATGTTGAGTTTGTAGAACCGGTAAATGTCACTGAAGAATATTCAGAAGAAGTAATCAAGACAACAATTGACCAAACAGAAGTTCTTAATGTCATTAAAGTTTTTCTTGCAGAGGAATTACATATGGAAGCTGCCGATATTGAAGAGGATGTAGAATTTGTCAATCTGGGGATGGACTCCATTACCGGCGTCACCTGGGTACGAAAAATAAATGACCGATTCCATACTAAAATTGAGGCTACAAAAGTATATAGCTATCCCACGCTTAATGAATTCAGTAAATATATAAAAGAGAAGGCCGAAGAAGCTGGGGGATACAAGACAGTTAAGCTAAAAGAAGTTAAAAGAGTAGATACATCTACGCAACACGTCGCCTTGCCAAAATTAGCTAGTAAAACAGACTTTGTGTTAGATACATTAACTTCTTGGCGAAAAACTAAAAGCAAACCCGATAGCAAGGCTAGATCTAAAAATCATGAAGGCAGTCGTATTGCGGTCATAGGTGTCGCAGGACAATTCCCAAAAGCAAAAAATATAGAAGCCTTTTGGAATAATATTGCTAAAGGAAAGAACTGTATTAGTGAAGTACCGGAAGAACGTTGGGACAATGATCTTTATTACCAACAAGGTGAACCTATGCCAGGTAAAACCAATTCAAAATGGATGGGAAGCCTGGAAGACTATGATAAGTTTGACCCCTTATTTTTCAATCTTTCACCTGTAGAGGCAGAAAGTATGGATCCTCAGCAGCGGTTGTTTTTACAATCGTGCTGGCATGGAATTGAAGATGCTGGTTATAATACCAAGCAGCTCTCTGGTTCAAAGTGTGGGGTTTTTGTGGGATGCGGAAGTGGCGATTATCATCATCTATCAAATGAACACAGATTAAGTGCCCAGGGCTTTACAGGTGGCTCTACCTCTATTCTTGCAGCACGTATTTCATACTTTTTAAATCTTCAGGGTCCTTGCCTATCTATAGATACAGCCTGCTCTTCCTCTTTAGTTGCTATTGCCACTGCCTGCGATAATTTGCTATCTGGCAACTGTGATTTTGCGCTGGCGGGAGGTGTAGGAGTTATGGCAACACCATCTACGCATATTATGACTGCACAATCAGGAATGCTGTCAAAAGATGGTAAATGCTACACCTTCGATCAACGAGCGAACGGATTTGTTCCCGGTGAAGCCGTAGGTGTTGTCATGTTAAAACGTTTAGAAGATGCAGAAAAAGATAACGACCGTATTTATGGTGTGATTGAGGGATGGGGAGTAAATCAGGATGGAAAAACCAATGGCATTACCGCTCCTAATGCAACATCGCAGGCAGGATTGGAGAAAGAAGTTTATGAAAAGTTTGGGATCGATCCAAATCAAATACAATTAATTGAGGCACATGGCACCGGAACTAAATTGGGAGACCCTATCGAAGTAGATGCTTTAAAACAATCATTTAAAAAATTTACTGATAATAAGGAGTACTGCGCACTTGGCTCTGTGAAGAGTAATATTGGTCATTGTATGTGGGCTGCTGGTATTGCAGGCTTCATTAAGCTGATCATGTCTTTAAAATACAAAAAGCTTCCGCCTACAATTAATTTTGAGAAGTTAAATGAACATATTGATTTAAAAGATAGTCCCTTCTTCGTCAATAAAAAATTACAGGATTGGGATATAGAAACTAATGAAAAACGTCATGCAGCGATTAGTTCATTTGGATTCAGTGGAACGAATGCTCATCTCGTATTAGGAGAATACAGCACATCTTTATCAGAAACGGTAAGTTCGTCCAAAAATCCTCCTGATCAATATCTCATACCGTTATCTGCCAAAAACGATAAACAGTTGAGAGTAAAAGCTATTGAACTACTACAATTTCTAGATAATGAAGGACGAAACGCTAAAATCCAAGATTTAGCTTATACTTTACAAATTGGCAGAGAGCCTATGGACGTTCGTTTAGGTTTCAGTATAGATGATCTTGAAGAACTCAAAGAAAAGCTCAAAGACTTCGTTAATGAAAAATCAAATAGTGGTATATATCTAGGAGTCATTCATGAAAATAAACATGAAATACGTCTTTTGAAACAGGACGAAGACCTTAGAGAAACTGTTATAAGTAAGTGCATAGAGAAGAATAAGTTGTCTCGCCTTTTGGAGCTTTGGGTTAAGGGCCTTGAGTTTGACTGGGATCAACTGTATACAAATAATAAGCCTAAGCGAATTAGTCTACCGCTTTATCCTTTTGCTAAAGAAAGGTACTGGCTCGAAGCTAAAGATCCTTTCATCATTAGTTATCAAAATACCACGGTGGGTACGTCTACTGAAAAACTGCATCCACTTTTGCATAAAAACACTTCAGACTTTTCTCAGCAGGCATTCAGTTCAGTTTTCACAGGAGGAGAATTTTTCCTCCGGGATCATCAGGTAAAACTCGAAAATGAATACTATCAAAAAGTATTACCCGGTGTCGCATATCTCGAAATGGTAAGAGAAGCTATCTCTCTTTCACTACCAGCTAATTCTGAGTCAGCTGTAATAGAGATTCAGGACATCATGTGGACAAATCCGGTAGTGGTAGATGATCCCAAGGAAGTTTCAGTAGTACTTTTTGAAAGTGAAGATGGAAATGAAATTGATTTTGAAATCAAGAGCAGGGATGAATCTAAACGTGATGGAGAAGAGGTGATTAATTTTAGTGGTCAGGCATCTTATAATGATGTTACAATCGTGGCACGACATGACTTGAGAGCACTGGAAAAAAGAACGACAAAAAATGTCATGAAAGCGCCAGAACTGTACGAAATATTTATGAAATCAGGTCTTATTTATGGTCCTGCGCATCAAGGCATAAGTTCATTGCATTTCGGAGAAGGTGAATTGTTGGCCAGACTTAGGAAACCTTCAGTATTAAGGTCTGGAGAAGATATTGAGAATTTTGTATTACATCCTAGCTTAATGGATAGTGCTTTGCAGGCAACTGTAGGCTTGATAACAGATTTGAATGATCTCCCAAAGAAGCCTTCGGTACCATTTTTATTAGAAACATTACGTGTAGTTTCTCCTTGTCAGAACGATATGGTTGTCTGGATAAGGTACTCGAAAGACTTTCATCCAACCGATAAAACCATAAAGTTAGACATAGACCTTTGTGACACAGAAGGTAATATATGTATTCAGATTATAGGCCTGGTTACTCGAACTTATAAAACACAAAATATTACCAGTAAACCAGCAACATTTGAAAGCTCGAATTATTTCCAAAACGGTAACGGAGCATTCAACGAACGATATCACCAAGAAATTATTAAGAGATATTTGGATGAAGATGTTTCTCTTGATGACATTTTAGAACTTGTATAGTACTATCAGCATGAAAGAAGAATTAAGAAAAGTATTTCTGGACTTATCTAACAAAAGACTTTCTGAAAGTGAAGCTTTAGAAAGGATAAAAGCGATAAAATTAGCTAACAGCAAATCTGATAATAAAATTTTATATGCGTATCCAAGATGGGTTTTGGATGATAATAATATTTCGTTAAATGGATTATTAGAAGATTACAAAGAGCATCAAATTTTATTTATTCAGTCTTCCCCGATAGATCTGGTAGCGATCGAACAGCTTGTAAGCGGAAGCCGATGTTTTCAGATACCTATAGAGAAAGACAATAAGGTGGACGGTTTTAATGAAGTTGCATCCAAATGCTTCGAACATCTACAGAATATCCTCAATAGTAAACCCAAAGGAAAAGTTTTAGTACAGATAGCTATTGGTGATATCAAAAATGCAGAGATCTACACAGGTTTGTCAGGATTGCTAAAAACAGCTTTTCTGGAGAACCCCAATCTTTACGGACAGATCGTTTGGTCTGATCAGAGTAAATCTTTGGAGGAATTTGCAAACCAACTCATAAGAGAAAAAGAACAATCAACCGAAACCATTATAAAATATGAAAATGATGAACGATATGTGCTAATTCCTCAGGAAGTTAAAAGTGAGCAGCATAGACCACTTAATGTTTTCAGAGAAAAAGGAATTTATTTAATCACTGGAGGGTTAGGAGGACTCGGAATATTATTTGCAAAAGAGATTTTGAAGCAGACACCAAGCGCGCGAGTTATTCTTACCGGTAGGTCTAAGCTTTCTAATAAAAAGGAGATTATTCTAAATAAAATCTCTAGGAAAGGCGGTTATGTCAGGTATATGCAATTGGATGTAACCGATCGGAATGCGGTGAACAACTGTGTGTTTAAGATCATAAATGATTACAAAGCATTGCATGGTATTATTCACGCAGCGGGGGTTAATTCTGATAATTTTATTCTCAAAAAGAACGTAAAGGAATTCAAAAAAGTGATTGCTCCTAAAGTAGCAGGAACCTATAATCTGGATGAAGCGAGTAAAAGAATTGATCTTGATTTTATGGTTTTCTTTTCGTCAGTTGCTTCCTGGCTTGGAAATATCGGACAATCTGATTATTCAACTGCTAACGGATATATGGATCAATATGCCATGTATAGAGATCAGTTAGTTAAAGAAGGGAAGCGGCACGGCAAAACACTATCTGTGAACTGGCCACTTTGGAAAGAAGGTGGTATGTCTATTCCTGATGAGATCAAGGAACAATTGGAAGAAGAAACGGGAATTACCTTGCTGGAGTCTTCTACTGGAATGCATTTATTTTACGAAAGCTTAAATCTTGCGTATTCCAGGATCATAGCAGTACAGGGAAATCCTAATAAAATCAGGCCTACTCTATTTTCAGATCAAAGAGCACCTCAAATTGCGGCAATTACCCAATACTCAAACAAGTTAGATACAGATGCTAAAAGCTTGCTTGATAAAACCAGAATTTTTCTAAGAGAAGAGTTCTCTAAAGTTTTGAAGCTACCTCTTCAAAGAATAGAAACCAAAGTGTCACTGGAAAAGTATGGTATAGATTCTATATTGGCGATGAAATTAACAAGTCAACTGGAAAAGACATTTGGAAAACTTTCTAAGACCTTGTTTTTTGAATATCAATCCATAGATGAATTTTGTGAATACTTTATTGGAAGTCATAAAAACAAATTATTGGAAATATTTGATGACACTCCACAAAATGAGAACGGAACGTCTGATAAAATTCAGGAACAGATTAAAAAACCAGAGAGTACTTCTGAAAATCGCATTCGCGTAAAACGCAAAGTTAGGCATCAAAAAAGTGAAAGTCTTAATGCTGTATCTAAGACTCAAAAACCCTACAATGAGCCCATTGCTATTATTGGTATTAGTGGTCGTTATCCGGAAGCAGAAAACCTTAACGAATTTTGGAAAAATCTGAGGGATGGAAAAGACTGTATAATAGAAGTACCAAAAGATCGCTGGGACTGGAAAGAATATTATAGTGAAGATAGAACGGTACCTAATAAACACTACAGTAAATGGGGTGGTTTTATAGCAGGAGTAGATGAATTTGATCCTCGATTTTTTAATATTTCTCCCCGAGAGGCTAGAAATATAGACCCTCAGGAACGACTGTTTTTGCAGCACGCTTGGATGGCAGTCGAAGATGCTGGGTATTCAAAAGAAGGACTTCAGATACCTTCGGAAAATGACCAGGCAGGGCAGATTGGGGTGTATGCAGGCGTCATGTATGGAGAGTATAATATCTCCGGAAGCCTGGCAAGTATTGCTAACAGAGTTTCTTATTTCTTAAATCTTCATGGGCCGAGTATTACACTAGACACCATGTGTTCGTCTTCGCTGACCGCTATTCATTTGGCTTGCGAAGATCTTAAATCGGGACGTACGAGTATGGCACTTGCCGGAGGAGTAAATGTAAGTATTGATCCTAATAAATATCAGATGCTTAGCTCGGGTCAGTTTATCTCAAGTGATGGGCATTGTCAGAGTTTTGGAGAAGGTGGTGATGGTTATATCCCCGGAGAGGGAGTTGGGATAGCAGTGCTTAAAAGATTATCTGAAGCAGAGGCAGATGGAGACCATATTTACGGGGTGATAAAAGGAAGCGCACTTAATCATGGTGGTAAAACCAACGGCTATAGTGTTCCAAACCCAAAGGCGCAGGCAAATGCCATTAGCAGAGCATTGAGAGAATCCAATACGAACCCCAGGCATATAAGTTATATTGAAGCACATGGTACCGGAACCAAATTGGGAGATCCCATAGAATTAGCTTCTTTGAACAAAGCTTTCAGTGAAACAGACGATAAGCATTTTTGTCTGCTGGGATCGGCAAAATCAAATATAGGCCATTGTGAATCGGCAGCCGGTATTGCAGGGCTAACCAAAATTCTGCTGCAACTGAAGCATCGGAAAATAGTGCCCTCTCTACATTCCGAACGTTTAAATCCACATATCGATTTTGATAATACTCCATTTGTAGTTAATCAAACTCTGAGAGACTGGAAAAACCCAATAATTGAAGGCAAAAAACTTCCACTTATAGCGGGTATTTCTTCATTTGGAGCGGGTGGTGCGAATGCTCATGTGATCGTATCGGAGTATGAGGGCGTGTTGGATACTCGTGTATCGATGAATCGGGTTGCGATCTTGTTATCGGCGCGCACTTCCGAACAGTTGCAACAGAAAGCTGAGGATTTATTGGATTTTGTGATCGAACAGGAGTCTTCGGGCATATCGATCGACCTGCCTTCAATGGGGTATACTTTGCAGGTAGGTCGTGAGGCTATGGAAGAGCGCCTGGGGCTGGTGGTAACATCGATGTCTGATCTTCAGAACAAGTTACGAGAGTATCTTTCAGCTCCTTCGCAAGCAGCAGGTGTTTTTCGTGATCAGGTAAAACGCCATAAAGAATCGGTGCTTGCTTTTAGCAGCAGTGCTTCGGAGTTAGCCCGTGTTGATAGCTGGTTGCAGACGCAGGATTACGCCGCTCTTATAGGCTGGTGGGTGAAAGGGCTGGATATAGACTGGAGTGCTCTTTACGGCAGTGAGAAGCCCCTTCGCATGAGTCTTCCTACCTATCCGTTTGCGCGGGAGCGTTACTGGTTAGCTGCAGATCAGCGCGGCAGGAATGTAAGTACATCTACGGGTAGGTCTGTACTTCACCCGCTGGTACACAGCAATACCTCCGATCTGACCCAGATAGGTTACAGCACCCATTTAAGCGGTACAGAAGCACTTATAAAAGACTATCGTTTTGGCAAGAACGGTTCTGCCGTACCTGGCCTTCCGTTGATCTCATCATTAGAGATGGCACGAGTTTCTTTAGAGCGTAGTCTTCCCTTAAAAGATGCAGACAAGCATGTATTAACCCTTCATGATATTCGTTTTGGATGTTTTATAGAACTAGACAGAGCCCGAACGATCGGCATAGCTCTTTTTGCTCAGGGATCAGGTGCAGCGTCTTATGAGGTTTATAGTGAACAAGATGGTCAGGAGAAGATCTATAGCCAGGGAGAGGCGCTTTATCAGGAACTTCCCACTCCTTCAAGGTTAGACATCGATGCCCTTAAAGGTCAAATGACCGGGGGAGGTATCGATGCCAACAAATTCTACGAGCAGCTATCCAAAGGAGCCGTACAGTACGGTTCTTCGTATCGGGGTGTTCAAGCCCTTTATAGAGGTTCTGGTGGTTTATTAGCGCAGCTGTCACTTCCACAGGAAGTAACCCATGAACAAGAGGAGTACCAGCTTCACCCGGTACTTCTGGAGAGTGTACTTCAGGCCGCCACCGGATTGTTGGTAGACCTTGAAGCGTTTCCAGATGCGGCGGTACTTCCTGAATCGATCGCAGAAGTGCAGCTTCATAGCAGGTGTACCACAGAGATGTATGGTTGGATACGCCCCAGCAAGCACCAGGGAGCCTCGAGTCGTTATGCATTGGATATTGATCTTTGTGACGGTCAGGGTCAGGTATGTGTAGCACTCAAAGGAGTGACCTACCAGCAAGGTGAATCGGCAGTTCCGGTTAGCGCAAACCATGTAGCCAGGACTATAGAGAAGCCCCTCAAAGTAGCTGCAGTTACAACGGAGCAGGTACCCAGAGAGCTACTGTTTACCCCCCGCCTTCTAGGAACCAGTCCGGCTACTACGACTACTGCCACCATAACAGGTACCTTACAAAAGCCTACCGATGTATCCTTAGCGACTCCTGAGCCACTGGCGCAAGAATTGTTAGAAACGGGCGCTATAGGTAAAGCCCAGGTGTATCTTACATCACACAGTGATGCTTCATTACCACAAGCACCTGCAGTAACGGCAAGCGCTCAGGTGCGTCTGTACAGCGAAGGGAACGGGATCTATAGCCTTCGCCTTACCGGCGAGACCCTACCGGAGTTAAGCTCTACGGTTCTGATGAGTCAACTACTGGGATCCCTTGATGCCGCCAGAGAAGCCACCGATGGTAAGGTGCTGGTAATTTATGGTACGGCCTCCCACTTTTTACAAGGCGGTGTTCAGGCACATCATCAGGGGATCGACCACGGACTTTACCAGGCATTGATCCGGTTTCCTTACCCAGTGATCGCTGCGATGCAAGGGGATGCACATGGCGCCGGTTTATTGGTGGGTACGATGTGTGATTTTATGATCTGTGCAGAAGAGAGCAAGTATGGTTATAGCCGCCCTGAAGAAGATTTGTATGCAGACCCATCGGTAAGGGCGTTGCTGGATGAGCGATTTGGGAGTGTTCTCACCAGGGATTTGCTACAGAACAGTGTAAAAGCAGTTCATGGTTACAGTGGTGTCGAACTCAAAGCAAAGGGCTTTACCTTTCCGGTAGTTGCTCGTGGATCAGTAGAGACATATGCAGCTACACTGGCAAAGAACCTCTCGAAGAAATCCGCTACGGCACTTCGATTGTTAAAGCAACACCTCTCACGACACCTTGCAGAGAAGGTAGCTTCCCTTAAGGTAGTTACACCCACATCGAAAAAGACAGTTGCAAAGATCACGACCGAGGGTCTTCCCAAGGCGAGCAGCTTTACACTCAAAACCACAGACCACACGCTGATCATAGAGATAAGCAAGCTCAAGGGGGGCAAGGCTATGGCCAAGCTGCTGAAGGAGCTCAGCAGTTTATTCACGGCACTTGATAAGATGGCTGCGCATATGGTACTGATCATCACCAGTGAAACCTCAGGCTTTCTACCAGAGTCAATGACGGTAGAAGACACCTTAGCATTTACAGGGTTATTACAGGATTGCAAACATTCCTTGATAGGGGTACTTGACACGGGTGCAGCAGGGAAAGGCTGGCTGGTGAGCCAGTACTTAGATGCAGTTATCTATACCGAACAGGGCAGTTACCATGCAGCAGGACTGATAGGAGAATCGAATGAACTCTCCCGTATAGCTACGGCAGTGTTTGCACAGCACTTAGGCAGGTACATCAGCAAAGAAGTACTGTTACTTCATAAGAGTTATACAGGCAGCGAGCTTCAAGCGCGCCATGGCGGCCTCACAGTAGTGAAGGGATCTGAGGCGATGCAGTCAGCACTGGATCTGGCAGCTACCTGGCAGGAACAGCCAGTGGAGGTACTACAGGCGAATAAGGTAGCTACCATGGCACAGTTCAAAGCGAAGTTAGGTTCCCTTCCAGAGTGGAATCAGGGATCAGGCGAGCCGCAGACCGAAAAAGACAGGCGCAAGCTGGGAGTGATCGAGTTGCAATCGGAGGTAGTCAAGGCGACACTTCATGCGGGTGGTATTGTAGAGGTACGTTTAGAAGATAGGGAGGCACGCAATATGTTCACCGATGCTTTTATCGCCGGGGTAAGTGAGGTGTTTGCACATATCGCCGGGGAGGCACACTACAAGGTGGTGGTACTTACGGGGTATGATAATTACTTTGCATCGGGGGGTACCCGGGAAGGCTTGCTATCGATACAGGAAGGCAAGAGTAAGTTTACCGACACGAAGATCTACCAACTGGCGATGGAGTGCAAGCTACCGGTGATCGCTGCCATGCAGGGACACGGTATTGGAGCCGGATGGTGCCTGGGAATGTTCGCAGACTTTATTTTGTTCAGTAAAGAACGTAAGTATGTGAGTCCGTATATGACCTATGGGTTTACCCCGGGAGCTGGGGCTACGTTTATCTTCCCGGAGCGCATGGGCTATGACCTGGCACGAGAGACGATGCTTACCGGTGATGAATACTCAGGAGTGACCTTTGCTGAACGGGGGACACATCTTCCGGTGCTGGGCAAAGACGAAGTGGTGACTACTGCTATGGAGATTGCCCAACAACTGGCAATATACTCCAGAGAAGACCTGATGGCTATAAAACATCAGTATACTTACCATCTTCTGCAAAAAGCAGCTGAAACGTATCCGCTGGAATTGGCAATGCATGAGAAAACTTTTGTGAAGGATGCACAAACCTTAGCACAGATCGAAAAGAGTTTTACCGCTAAAAACCATACGTCTACGGAAGAAATAGTACCCATAAAAGATACCGACACGAATACCGAAGAAGATACGATTTCAGGAGAACTGACGCTCTCCGAGATCATAGCAACGATCAGAGTATTTCTGGCGGAAGAATTGCAAATAGAAGAACACGAGATTGATGAAGACTCTCCCTTCGTCGATCTGGGGCTGGATTCGATCACTGGGGTTACCTGGATTCGAAAAATAAACAATGAATATAAAACCTCGATAGAAGCCACTCAGGTCTACAATTATCCTACCCTAGGACAACTTGGGGCCCATGTAAAAGAGGAAATGGAAAAGCTCGGATTACTTTCAGGTTCAACTACGCCTAAAACACCAACTTCAACGAATATTCAGTATGAGCAAATGAATACTGAAGATTCAGAAGAAGCGCCTTCCGGTGAACAAATGCTTTCCGAAATAATTGCTACGATCAGAGCCTTTTTGGCGGAAGAATTGCAAATAGAAGAACACGAGATCGATGAAGAATCTCCGTTTGTTGATCTGGGCCTAGATTCGATCACGGGAGTTACGTGGATTCGAAAAATAAACAACGAGTATAAAACCTCGATTGAAGCCACTCAGGTTTACAATTATCCTACCTTAGGACAACTGGGAGTACATGTAAAAGAAGAAATGGAAAAACTAGGCTTACTATCTGAAGCCTCTGTACCCAAGAAACAAGTTACGGGGAAACCAAAATCCGTTCCAAAAATCGAATCCGGACATCAGCTTACTTCGGAGTTTGGATTTAAAGAGATTTCACTGAGTTCTCTTCGCAATAAGAAATTATCTCAAACCGCGAAGCAAAAGTCAAGTCCGTACAAGGCACAACCAATAGCCGTGATCGGTATGGCTGGTCAGTTTCCGGAAGCAGATAATACAGAAGCATTTTGGAATAATATTGCTCAAGGTAAGAATTGCATCAAAGAAGTGCCTAAAGAAAGATGGGATATTGACACCTATTATCAGGCAGGAAATCCGGCACCTGGCAAAACCAATTCAAAATGGTTAGGTAGCCTTGAAGGTTACGATAAATTCGACCCATTATTTTTCACCATATCTCCTGTGGAGGCAGAAAGCATGGATCCGCAGCAGCGGTTATTTTTACAATCCTGTTGGCATGGAATTGAAGATGCGGGATACAATCCTCATGCTTTATCAGGCACCAAATGTGGTGTTTTTGTAGGATGTACTTCCGGAGATTATCAACTGCTTTCTCGTGAACAGCAAATAAGTGCACAAGGCTTTACTGGGGGTACTTCCTCCATATTAGCAGCGAGAATTTCGTATTTCCTGAATTTACAAGGTCCTTGTATAGCAATTGATACCGCTTGCTCTTCATCACTGGTAGCCATATCAAATGCATGTGATAGTTTGCTATCTGGTTCAAGCGATATTGCACTTGCCGGAGGTGTATATGTAATGACAGGTCCAGAAATGCATATCAAAACAGCACAATCTGGAATGCTTTCACAGGATGGTAAATGCCATACTTTTGATCAACAGGCAAACGGATTTGTTCCCGGCGAAGCAGTAGGCGTCGTCATGTTAAAGCGTTTGGAAGATGCTGAAAAGGACAATGACCGTATTTACGGGGTGATCGAAGGATGGGGAATAAACCAGGATGGAAGAACGAACGGGATTACCGCTCCTAATTCTATGTCTCAAACTTCGTTAGAACAGGATGTTTATGACAGGTACGAAATAAATCCGGAACAGATTCAATTGATCGAAGCGCACGGAACCGGAACTAAACTGGGAGATCCTATAGAAGTTAGTGCTCTTAAGGAGTCTTTCAAAAAGTATACTTCTAAGAACGAGTATTGTGCACTTGGATCTGTGAAAAGTAATATTGGTCATTGCCTTACTGCTGCGGGAATTGCAGGTTTTATTAAGGTGCTAATGGCTATGAAATACAAAAAACTGCCACCTACCATCAACTACGATCAGCTAAATGAGCACATCTCACTAAAGGAGAGCCCGTTTTATGTAAATGATAAATTACAAGACTGGAAAGTAGATAATGGAAGCATCCGGCGGGCAGCTATAAGTGGTTTTGGTTTCAGTGGTACTAATTCGCATGTGGTTATTGCAGAGTATCCAACTGGAAACAAGATCAAACCTTCCATATCGGTGATCACTCAGAATCAGAATTACCTGATTCCCCTATCCGCAAGAAATGGAGATCAACTCAAAGAAACTGCGACCAATCTTTTGAAATACCTGGAAACGGAAACCACTTCCATTGATCTGATAGAATTATCTTATACACTTCAGGTGGGAAGAGCACCCATGGAAGAGCGTCTGGGTATTCTGGTAAGTTCGGTAAAAGAGCTGGCTGATAAATTGAGAGCTTACATAGGAGGTGAGGATCGCATAAAAGACCTTTACGAAGGGCAGGTAAAGAATAATAAGGAAGGACTTAAATTGATAAGTCAGGATAGGGAAATGAAGGAAATCATCATTAAAAAATGGATTTCAGATCGAAAGCTTACCAAACTAATCGATTTATGGGTGAAAGGACTGGATTTTGAATGGGATTTACTATACGGAGAAACCAAACCTCAGCGCATGCGTCTCCCTTTATATCCATTTGCTCGGGAGCGTTACTGGATTGAATCAACAGAACCGATTTATCAGCCGGAAACTTTTGGACAGACAACTCCTAAACTTCATCCATTGTTACATCAAAATGAAGAAAGCCTAAAAGAAAAAGGGTTTAAAAGTACACTGGAAACTGCTAACGGATTTGAAAATGAGGAAGGCTTGAAGAAACCGAAAATACGAAGGATCAAACTTCCGACCTATCCGTTCTCAAATGAAAGATGCTGGCCAGAACTTACTCCAGAATTCGAAGAAAGAGAAGAAGAATCGATGCCATTACTGAAAAATTTCGATTCTATTGAAGATGTTATCGGTAGAATAGATAGTGAACTCATTGATGAAGATGAAGCAGTAATTTTATTGAAAGATCTTATTTAGAGTTTTGCCGATGACAGATCTCACTTCGAGATAATAGATTTAAAAATTTCTTACTCCCCTACATTATAAAAAGCAACCCACAGGCAACCAAGCAGCTTGCATGAATGGTATTACTCCACTGATTATCAAGACTTCATGGCTTTATCGGGAAAAAGGATTAAAAGAAAAATACATGATAGATTTTATAGAATATGTAGTTTCTGAATTAAAACAGAAAAGACTTACCAAAGGAAATGCATTATCTCTGATAAAGCAATTTTCACAAAATTCATCAAATACAAAGTCAGTAGCTGTATTACACCCGCTACTGCACACAAATACGTCTGATCTATATCAACAAAGTTATAGTTCAATTTTAAAGGGTACTGAGCACTTTCTTAAAGATCATCAGGTAAAGTTGCAAGAAAACCAATCTGTCAAGATACTACCAGGAGTAGCTTACTTGGAAATGGCTTATGCTGCAATTAATGATGCTCTTCCCGGACTTTCAGAATCGAGTACACTTGAATTGAAAAGTATTGTCTGGCTAAAACCATTTTTTGTTTCTGAAAGCACCCGAATATGCATAGCTCTCGATACTATAGAAGAGGAACAAATTCATTTTGAGATCTACAGCGAAACAGAAGATGTAGCGGGTAACATAGAAGAAACGATTCATTGTGAAGGGAAAATAAATTATTTTGATAAAAGAGCTCTTCCTGTTTTGGATGTGAGTATGCTTGAAAGTAGAATGAATAAAGGAAAACTTTCAAAAGAAAGTATCTATGGGGCTTACGATTCGATGGGCTTGCTATACGGTCCGGCACATAGAGTACTATCGACGATCCATCAAGGAGAAGATGAAGTGCTTGCAGAGTTACAATTACCTGAAAGTCTGGTAAAAGAAAGTAATGGTTACGTGTTGCATCCGAGTATGATGGACGGAGCTCTTCAGGCAACCCTTGGGTTGATATCAGATCTGGATGTGCTTCCTGAAAATCCAAGAATGCCCTTTGCTCTGGAGAATATTCAAATTATCAATGCCTGTACCGAAAATATGTTTGCCTGGGTCAGATATGCCCCTGGTAGTAATTCAGAAGATAAGGTTACCAAACTGGACATTGATATTTGTGATCGGGAAGGCAACATACGCATTCAAATAAAAGGTTTTATCTCAAAAACTGTAGTTGCCAGTAATCAAAGTTTGAAAAAGGAAACAGCTGCCATCGGCAGGTTGCTGGCAAGACAGGAATGGGAAACTCTAGATTATAAAACGATCTCACCATCTACTAAATCAATATTTGAGCAGAAACACATTCTACTTATAGATTTACCAAAAGTAGATGCCGAAGAGGTTCAAAACAGTTTTTCAAATACTGAGTGTGCAGTATTTGAAGTTACTTCAGAAACTACCATTGCAGAACACTATACAGAGCTGGCGCTAAAAAGTTTTAAGAAGATTCAGGAGATTGTAAAAAGCAAACCTGCAAAAAACACACATATTCAAATTGTTATAGCTAATACGGTTGAAAATGAGATATTAACGGGCTTATCAGCAATGCTGAAGACAGCACGATTAGAGAATCCGCAGCTCTCGGGTCAAGTAATTTTGATAGATCATAACCAATCTACCAGCGATGTGACTGCTTATCTTCGGTTCTATGAATCTACCCCACAAGAAACCCTTTTGAAATTTGAAAAGGGAGTACATTATGCAAAACGACTTAAAGAAATTGACAGTGTTGAAGGGCAAGCAGAGCTTTCGTTTCAGGAAAATGGTGTATATCTGATCACAGGGGGTCTAGGAGGATTAGGAACTCTTTTTGCAGAAGAAATTCTAGGGAAAACTAAAGGTGCTACTGTTATCTTAACGGGGCGTTCTGCACTTGATAATGATCAGACAACCAAACTTGAGATATTCAAAAAATACAACAAGCGAGTTGAATATATGCAATTGGATGTTTCTGATTTAAAAGAGACCAAAAAATGCATTGAAGCGGTAGTTGAAAAATATGGACAACTAACTGGAATCATTCACTCGGCAGGGATGATCTCCGACAATTATATCCTTAAAAAATCAGAAGAAGAATTTAAAAACGTATTGAGGCCCAAGGTATCAGGTGCCTATAATCTGATTGAAGCAACCGAAAAAATAGATTTAGATTTTATAGCCTTATTCTCGTCTGGGGTTGCTGTAATGGGAAATGCAGGACAGGCAGATTATGCAATCG
Organism: Flavobacteriaceae bacterium M23B6Z8; assembly: GCA_046199005.1. GTDB lineage: Bacteria > Bacteroidota > Bacteroidia > Flavobacteriales > Flavobacteriaceae > Ascidiimonas. The sequence goes on along the minus strand of CP176050.1, from coordinate 4,372,394 downwards.
CTAATGGTTTCTTAGATCAGTTTGCTATTTATAAGAACCGATTTTTTGAAAATACACAACAGAAAACAAAGATCTATTCAATAAACTGGCCGCTATGGCAGAATGGAGGAATGGTGTTAGACCAACAAATCCTTGCGATGATGCAAGAGCAAACGGGAATCATACCGCTAAAAACACCTACAGGATTGGCAGCTTTTCATCAAAGTATAGCCCTAAATAGCAGTCAGACACTCGTCGTGGAAGGAGATTTACTAAAAATACGTGAATTTTTATTTAGTACTGCCGATGAATTCGTAGAAGAAGTTCAGGAGATTGAAAGCACGACAACACTTCCGGGAGACTCAGATCGTAAAGCAGATGCACCTGATAATTTATTGGAAAAAACAAAAGCATATCTGAAAAAACAGTTTTCATCGGTACTTAAAATACCTGTGCACAAAATTGATACTAGCGCGGCTCTTGAAAGATATGGAATAGATTCAGTGGTAGCGATGAATCTTACAGGGCAACTCGAGAAAAGCTTTGGAACCTTATCGAAGACTTTATTTTTTGAGTACCAAACTATCGATGAATTAAGTGAGTACATCTCCGAAAGTTTTCAGGAAAAATTAATTTCTCTTTTATCACTTCAAACCCAACCAGAAAAACGGAAAGAAAAACCTACAGTTTCAGCTCCACTTCAAAAGGAAACTCAAACTAAAAGAAGAACTAAGAAGCGCAGAAGATTTTATCAGGCGTCTGACAGGCAATCTAATTCTCAGACTATTTCGGTCCAGAGAATTCATGATGAACCCATCGCGATAGTTGGATTGAGTGGCCGCTATCCGGAATCAGAAAATATAGAAGCTTACTGGAACAATTTACGTAATGGAAAAGACTGTGTTACCGAAATTCCCAAAGATCGCTGGGATTGGAGAGAATACTATAATGAAGATGCGGTTGAGTTAGGAACGCACACAAGTAAATGGGGTGGATTTATTAAGGGTGTGGATGAATTTGACCCGCGATTTTTCAATATCTCACCAAGAGAGGCAAGTTATATTGACCCTCAGGAACGTTTATTTTTACAGCATTCCTGGATGGCAATTGAAGACGCCGGACTTACAAGAGCCAGTCTTCAGATCCCTGCAGATGATGATCAGTCAGGACAGGTAGGCGTTTATGTTGGCGTTATGTATGGTGAGTATAATCTCTCCGGAAGCTTAGCCAGTATTGCAAACCGAGTTTCATATTTCTTAAATCTACATGGGCCGAGTATGACCTTAGATACGATGTGTTCTTCATCGCTTACGGCCATTCATTTAGCATGTCAGGATCTTAAATTGGGTCGTACCAGTCTTGCCATTGCAGGAGGGGTTAATGTAAGTATAGATGCCAACAAATACAGTATGCTAAGTGCAGGACAGTTTATATCCAGTGACGGACATTGTCAAAGTTTTGGAGAAGGGGGTGATGGTTATATTCCTGGTGAAGGCGTAGGTGCTGTAGTTTTAAAAAGACTATCGGAAGCGGTAAAGGATAAGAATCATATTTATGGGGTTATTAAGGGAAGTGCTCTCAACCATGGCGGAAAAACAAATGGTTATACGGTTCCCAATCCGATTGCGCAGGCTAGCGCAATTTCAAGGGCGTTAAAAGAATCCGGTACCTCACCAAAACACATAAGTTTCGTAGAAGCTCATGGAACCGGGACTAAACTGGGCGACCCTATTGAAATAGCCGCTTTGACCAAGGCTTACCAACTATCAGGAGAAAACCACTGCCTGGTCGGCTCTTCAAAATCAAATATTGGTCATTGCGAATCTGCGGCTGGTATTGCAGGACTAACCAAGGTATTGCTTCAAATGAAATATCAGCAAATAGTACCTTCTTTACACTCTAAAAAATTAAACCCTAACATAGATTTCGAGAAAACCCCCTTTGAGATCAATCAGACCCTTAAAACATGGGAACGACCCACTGTGGATGGAAAGGAAATGCTGCGTACTGCAGGATTGTCTTCTTTTGGCGCAGGGGGTTCCAATGCACACATTATCATTGAAGAATATCCGGTAAATGTTACGAATACAAATGTTTATCCTGAGAATTCATTTACTATCATTCCTTTGTCTGCCAGAACCAAACAGCAATTAAACCAGAAGGCTGTTGACCTTTTTAACTTTATTAAAAACAATCAGGACGCTGAACATAAATTGCCTGAGCTTTCTGCATTAGCGTACACCTTACAAGTGGGCAGAGAAGCCATGGATGAAAGGTTGGCTTTTATTGTAAATTCCATAGACGAGTTAAAGGAGAAATTAAGCGCACTTGTTCAGGGAGCTTCAGAGATTGAAGATATGTACTACGGTCAGGTAAAGGAAAATAAGGATACATTGGCATTGTTTAATACTGACGAAGACTTTCAGGAAACGATTGACAAATGGATACAGCAAAAGAAGTACTCTAAAATAGCAGACTTATGGGTCAAAGGATTGAACCTTAATTGGAGTAAATTATACGAAGATGAAAAACCAAGCCTAGTTAGTTTGCCCACGTATCCCTTTGCAAAAGAAAAATACTGGAACGATCCTGAATTGAGAGGCAAGCTCGAAATAAAGGATAAATCTTCCTCAAGACTGCATCCATTGGTTCACATGAATACCTCCGATATGGATAAAGTAAGCTTTAGTTCTACCTTTACGGGAGAAGAATTCTTTCTAAAAGAATATCAATTAAAGCTCAATGGTGCCCCGGCTCAAAAGGCATTAACCTCCATTGCTGGATTGGAAATGGCAAGAGCCGCTATCGAATTCGGAAAGTCAGATACTCAAACGTTGAATTATTTTGAGTTACAGGAAGTTCTATGGGGAAAACCATTTGTATTAAATGGTGATCAAAAAATTGATATTACACTATTTAAGGAGGACATTCACCAAATCGATTTTGAAATAGCAAGTCAAACCAACGGAGAAGAAATCATTCATTCACAAGGGAAGGCCTTATTCAAGCAAGAACAAGATTTATTCAGAATTAATCTAGACAGTATTCAAAATCAGTTTAGTCAAAAACAAGAAGCCAAAGATCTCTATCGGACTTTTGAATCGCTTGGTTTGCATTATGGAACTAAAAATCAGGTGATAACGTCGGCTTCCTTTGCTGCCGATCAAATATTGGCAAAGGTTCGTTTGCCTCAAATTATTGAAAAAACACATTCGGACTTTGTATTGCATCCAGGTATTTTAGATAGTGTTGTGCAGGCTTCTATGTACCTTATAATTCATCAACGATCACAGGCAAATTTATATGTTCCTGTTTCAGCAGAAGTTGTTTCCATACATGCTGCCTGCGACAAAGAAATGTATGTCTGGGTTCGCTCTTCTAACAATAACGGAAGTGTTCTAAGTATAGATGCCGACCTGTGTGATTCAAACGGAATAATCTGCGCAAGAATTAAAGGATTGAATCTGCAACAAATCGAATTAGCCAGTACAACAGAGTCTTCTGCGGCTTCCATAAGCCAGCCGGTTGAGCTAATAGATTTTTCGGATGATCAACTCGAGAAACCAGATAATATTGCCCTTACAGACTTTGATGAGCTGGAAATCAAGACTGAGAATCCCATCTTATCCAAACCACAAAATATTACACTAATCGATTCTTCCAACCTGGTAATGAATTCTTCCGAGGAGAATCGTGAAGTGAAAAAAATAAGTTTGGATAATCCGAAGGAAACCATCCCTCTGAATTATGATATTGAGGAGATAGAAGAAAATCCAAATGACACTTTCCTTTCGACCTATCATCAAGATGGGAAGAACTATCCGGAAACCTCAGAACCCCTCTTGATGGCAAGTGAACCAATCACTGATTACACCAAACAATCACTAAAGCGTTTGTTGACGGTCACGCTGGCTGAAGCACTTTATCTGGAACCCTCGGAAATAGATACGGATCAATCTTTTATCGATCTCGGTCTGGACTCTATCGTAGGCGTAGAATGGATAAAAACGATTAATAAAAAGCTTGGAATAGAATTGTCATCAACAAAAATATATGATTACGCAACGGTGAATGACCTGGCCAAATTTTTAGATAGTGAAATGGAAAAAGAACGGAAAGCATCTTCCCATAGCACCGTTGCCGAAAACAAAAAAGGAAATGCGCCTGAAGGTTCTGTAGAGCATTCGGTTAACGAATATTCTTAAAGAAGATCACTAGAAATTTTGTCTACACAATACCAAAAAGCTAATTCAACAAAATATAATGCATACGAACGACCATAAAAACAGTTTATCTAAGATACAAATACAACAGCGTCTCATTAGAAGTCTTGCGGCTGCGCTCTATCTGGATGTTTCTGAGATAGATCCCGAACAATCTTTTATTGATCTCGGCTTGGACTCGATTGTAGGTGTAGAGTGGATAAAAACCGTAAATAAAGATTTTAATCTCGCGCTTTCTTCTACGAAGGTCTATGATTATTCTACGATAAGTAAGTTAGCCACTTACATGCTTAAAGAATTAGAAGGGAAAGAGGTTTCTTTACCAAAAGAAGAACCATTAATAGTACAAAAGAAAATTGAGGTTTCTTCACAGCCGCAACCTCAACCCGTACAAAAGCCAACAGCTAATTTTAATACAAACGTACTCACTTCTTTTCCTACACTTACCCGAAAGCCTCGTCAAAAAACGGTGAACGTTTCAGATGTAAATATAGAAAGGGAGAAAATTGCTATTGTTGGAATGTCGGGAAGATACCCTCAGGCACCTAATTTAGAACAGTACTGGGAAAACTTAAAAAAGGGTAAGAATTCCGTAGTTGAGGTGCCGCCTTCCCGATGGGATGTCGAAAAGTATTATGACCCGGATCCTACCAAACCAGGAAAAGTCTATAGTAAATGGCTTGGAATGCTTGAAGACGCAGATCGCTTTGATCCGCTATTCTTTCAGATCTCTCCAGCCGAAGCAGAAGCGATGGATCCACAGCATCGGCTCTTTCTGGAAGAAAGTTATAAAGCATTCGAAGATGCTGGATATGCAAGAAATGCATTGAGTGATAAAAAATGCGGGGTGTACATGGGGATCATGAGCAACGATTATTCCTATTTATTATCTAAAGACACTTCAGGAAATGTGAATACTACGGCGAACAGCTTTGCGATAGGAGCCGCCAGGATCTCTTATTTTATGAACCTGAAAGGTCCGGCCATTCCGTTTGATACGGCATGCTCGTCATCATTGGTGGCGATACATACCGCTTGTCAAAGCTTGCTTAATGGAGAAATAGATATGGCACTTGCAGGAGGAGTAAGTCTTTATTTAATACCAGAATCCTACATTGGGATGTGTCAGGCAGGCATGTTATCTCCGGAAGGTCAATGCAAAACGTTTGATGATTCGGCAAACGGTTTTGTACCGGGAGAAGGAGCTGGAACGGTGGTTTTAAAACGACTCAAAGATGCGGAGCGCGATAACGATCATATTTATGGAGTGATCATAGGTTCCGGGATTAATCAGGATGGAAAAACAAACGGAATTACAGCTCCTAGTGTAAATAGTCAAATAGAATTAGAAAGAGATATTTATTCCAGATATCAAATCGATCCTGAAACCATCAGTTACATTGAAGCACATGGTACAGGAACAAAATTGGGAGACCCTATAGAGTTAGAAGCACTGTCGACCGTATTTGGTGAAAAAACCTCTCGCAAGAACTTCTGTGCCATTGGCTCGGTAAAAAGCAATATCGGACACACTTCGGGAGCTGCTGGCGTAGCAAGCCTGCAAAAAGTATTGTTATGCATGCAAAACAAAACGCTGGTACCTACACTAAATGTTAAGAAAGAAAATAACATTTTTGATTTCAAAAAATCACCGTTTTATATTTCCAGGGAAAGAAAAGAATGGAATAATCCATCGCATATAGATAGCCCATTGCGAAGAGCTGGTATTAGCTCTTTTGGTTTTAGCGGTACCAATGCGCATTTGGTAGTAGAAGAGTATCCGCAGAAGAAGAAGGAATCTCAGAATAAAGCCGCTTCAGAAGTAATTATTCCGCTTTCAGCAAGAACAGAAGAACAGCTTCGACAGAAAGCTACCGATCTTTTAAATTATCTTTCTAAAAATGTATCAGCATCAATGAATTTGGTTGATATGGCATTTACGCTACAGGTAGGAAGAGAAGAAATGAAAGAGCGTCTTGCTATTATAGTAAGCTCGACAAATGAGCTAACCAAAATACTGGATGCTTATTTGAAAGGAGATAAAGGAATCGAAAACCTATATGTAGGGCAAGCAATACCCAACAAGGATACGCTTAATTTTTTCGAGACGGAAGCGGAATTTGACAAGCTTGTTCGCAAATGGATCTGGGATAAGAATTTTGAAAAACTCGTCGAATTGTGGATCAAAGGCTTTGAGCTAGACTGGAACTTATTGTATGAAGGACTCGAACCATATCGCGTAAACTTGCCAACCTATCCTTTTGCAAAAGAAAGATACTGGCCTGAGATCTCAGAAGATATACAACTGGAAAAGAAGATTAAGGAAACAAATGTTCAGACCGTCACAGTCCCAGCAGCGCAAGCACTTCCAACCAAATCTCAGTACTACACCAAATGGAAAAAACAACCGCTGTCTGACGTAAAAGAAAAAAAGGAAGCTTCGCCTGATGGTGTGCTGCTTTTGATGGGTGAAATATCGGGTCTATTCAACGCCTGGACTTCTTTACATTCCGATGAAAGTAGCAAAGTTATTTCCGTCGTTTATGGAAGTACATTCAAGGAAACATCACCACACCATTTTGAGTTGAATCCTGAAAAGGAAACCGACTTTCAGCAGTTAGTAGAAACCTTAGAAGCACAGCAGTTGTTGCCTGCTAACATTTTACATCAGCCCGTAAAACAAGCTTCTGAAGAGCGGGATGTAACAAAAAACCTAAATGAAAGTGTCTACGCAATATTTCATCTATGCAAAGCATTGATGAAATTAAAAGATCAAAAACCTCTTAAAATACTTTCGATTTTTGAAAAAACCGATACTACGGATTCATGCGTGAATGAAGCATTGGGAGGATTCTACAAAACTCTTACTTTGGAAAATCCTAAATACAAGGGTAAAATAATTCAATTTGAAAGCGAAGAACAGAAAGGAATATTCTCTGAAACTGAAAAATTAAGTATAAGCCTTCGAGAGCTTGCAGACAATGACTGGCATCTGAATGAAGTAAAGTACACGGCAACAGAAAAACCTGAAGATGCACTACGTTTTGTGAGCGTATTAGATTCATTTTTGCCTACTAAAGATCAATCAAATCAGCTTCCAATCAAACAAGGAGGAGTATATATTATTTCTGGAGGAATTGGGGGATTGGGATATCTGTTTACTGAATATCTGGCAAAAACATTTCAATGCAAACTGGTTCTTTTTGGGAGATCTCCATTGAAGAAAGAACAAGAGAAAAAGCTTCATTCTCTAAAAGAATTAAAGGGGGAAGCAATTTATGTGCAGGCAGATGTCACCAAACTTGAAGACGTAAAAGCCGTGGTGAAAGCTGCTAAAGATAAATTTTCTCAAATAAATGGAATAATCCACAGCGCAGGAACCAGTAAAGACTCTTTTATTCTAAAGAAATCAAAAGAAGAAATGCAACAGGTAATAGATCCAAAAGTTATAGGGACTATAAACCTTGATCTTGCGACAAAAGACGAAAATCTAGATCTATTTGTACTGTTTTCTTCCATTGCAGCAGTATTGGGTAATTTAGGGCAGAGTGATTATGCTTTTGCAAACCGTTTCTTAGATGCCTTTGCAGAGAACCGCAGTGAGCAAACCAAACGTCAATTACGAACGGGTAAAACGCTTTCTATTAATTGGCCTTATTGGGAAGAAGGAGGCTTTAAGCTTCCAGAGAACGAAATAGCTCAAGGGAAAGAATTTTTAGGGATTTATCCTATTCATACAAGTACAGGACTTGCATATTTTGAGGATTTTCTGAGGGTTGATCATGCTCAGGCGATTGCATTGTATGGAGAAAAAGAAAAAATCGAATCTTACATCAAAAAAGATTCACCCGAAACTCCGTTACAAAAGACGATGCGTCCTGCGAGTTTTGACAACGCATTTTTATTAGAAAAAACGGAAGCGTACGTAAAGGAGGTTATAGGGAACGAAATTAAGTTGGATCCCGACCGTATGGATCCGGAAGAGCAGTTTGATGTTTTTGGAATTGATTCTATTATCATAGGCAGAATAAATGTGGCACTTGAAAAAGACTTGGGGCCACTTTCAAAAACGTTGCTATACGAGCATCCCACTATCAAAGAACTGGCAACCTATTTACATGTGGAGGCGAAACAAGCTTTAATTGATCTTTTTGCCATCCCCGAAGCAATCGTTCAAGAATCCACTATTGAGTCAAGTGCGACTACAAATCGTCCGATGACCGATCTTCAGAAAACCAAGGAGAATACATTCGCAGCTAATGAGCCAATTGCAATTATCGGTGTTCACGGAAAATATCCTCAATCTGAAGATCTGGATGCCTACTGGGATCATCTTAAAAAGGGTAAAGATTTAATTGGATTGGTACCAGAGAATCGATGGGATTACAAAGAATTCTACGATCAGGATCCTGAAAAAGCAGCAGAAGGGAAAATCTATAGTAAATGGGGTGGTTTTGTAAATGATGTGGATAAGTTTGATCCTACTTTTTTTAATATTCCGAAAGAAGAAGCACTTATGATGGATCCTCAGGAAAGGCTTTTTCTGGAATCTGTTTGGGCAACCTTGGAAGATGCCGGGTACACCAAGAACAGTTTAAGATCTAAATACAGTAAAGGCAAAGGGTCTGATGTAGGCGTATTTGTTGGGGTAACTACATATACCTACAATTTGCTGGCTACAGACGCCTGGAACGAGGGGAATTATCTGAATTCGAGTGCTATGCCCTGGTCTATTGCCAACCGGGTTTCCTATATGATGGATTTTCAGGGGCCCAGTATGCCAATTGATACAGCATGTTCTTCTTCTTTGGTTTCGATTCATTTGGCTTGTGAAAGTCTTCGTAAACAAGAATGCCAGGTGGCTATTGCAGGGGGTGTAAATCTATATTTGCATCACTCAAAGTACCACTCTTTATGCAAAAAGCGAATGATCGCTTCCGGAAGTAAAAATTACAGTTTTGGGGCGGGAGACGATGGTTTTGTTCCCGGTGAAGGGGTAGGATCGGTCATGCTGAAACCTTTAAGCAAGGCTATTGAAGATCAAGATCATATTTACGCAGTTATTAAAGGAAGCACTTTTGGGCACAGCGGAGCCTCTAACGGGTATTCAGCTCCGAATCCAAATTCGCAATCAGCATTGATCGATGAAACGCTTAAAAGAGCAAATGTGCATCCGGAAACTATTGGCTACGTGGAAGGACATGGAACGGGTACGCAATTGGGTGATAGCCTTGAGATCTTATCGCTTACCAATGCCTTTAAGAAACAGGAGGCAGTCAGAAAACAATTCTGTCCTGTCGGATCTGTTAAAGCCAATATAGGTCATACAGAATCGGCTGCAGGAATCGCCGGGATCACGAAAATTCTATTGCAATTGAAACACCAACAGCTTGTGCCCACAATTCATTCGGAGGAAGTCAATCCTAATATTGATTTTGAAAGCTCTCCGTTTTATCTTCAGCATGCACTATCGCCATGGAATCGCTTGCCAAATGTTCCCCGTAGAGCCTTGATAAATTCCTTTGGTGCCGGAGGTGTTAACTCTTGTATGGTACTGGAAGAGTATATTGCAAAAGATGTAGTTACAGAACCCTCAAGAAAAATCCCTCATTTAATCTTACTTTCTGCAAAAAGCAAAGATAGATTGGTAGCCTATGCTAACCGTTTGCTGGAGTTTTTGGGAGAAAATCGAAATATTGATCTAGCCGATTTGGCATTTACATTGCAAATGGGGAGAGAGTCGATGTCTGAACGTCTGGCGATCATTTCATCAAGTGTACCGGAGCTTTTGGGGGAACTAAAGAAATGGAAGGAAAATGCTCCTTCAGAGCATATTTTCGAACTTAGTTCAGAAACTCAGGTCAGCAGAAAAAAATTACCAAAATACGAAGATAGTTATCTGAATTTTCTGCTTGCAGAAAGAAACTTGTCCGAAATAGCGCGTGTATGGACGGAAGGTGTAAAAATCGACTGGGCTCAATTATATTCGAAAGAGAATTTGCCTCAGCGAATCTCTTTACCAACCTATCCGTTTGCTAAAGAACGCTACTGGATAACGGATGCGGTTACCGCAAGAAAACCAATACAAGAACCCAAATCAGAGCAGATCCATCCACTGGTATCGCACAACATTTCTACGTTGCAGCAAATAGGCTTTAATTCGCTATTATCAGACAAGGCGTATTATGCAGAAGATCACAAGGTAAATGGAGTTAAAATATTCCCGGGTTCAGGTTTTCTGGAAATGGCCAGTGTTTCTGGCAATCTTGCTGGTGAGCAAAAAGTGAGTAAGATCAAAGAAATTGTATGGATGCATCCATTGAGTTTTCAGACAGGTTCTAAATATGTTCAAACCTATTTGAATCAAAATGGTTCAGGTATTAATTACCAGATTTCCTCTTTAAACGAAGAAAACGAACGCTTGGTTCACGCCGAAGGTAAAATAGTCCTTTCAAAAGATTCGAACCACTCTACTGCAGATCTTGAAAACGTATCCATAGAGCACTTAAAAAGCCAATGTAGTACCGTCCAACAAGGGAGTCAGTATTACGATTCGTTTCTAAGAGCAGGTTTTCAGTATGGTCCTTCATTTCAGACCATTCAGGAATTTCATGTAAGTGATACGTTTGCGCTTTCAAGACTGGAACTGGCAGCACATCTAAAATCCGATTTCGATAAGTTTGTGCTTCACCCAAGTTTACTTGATGGAGCCCTGCAGACGGTGGCAGGCTTATTAGGAAATACGAATCCGGATCGGCCTTATTTACCATTTGCTATTGATGAATTAGAACTGGTGCGTCCCTTGACGCATAGCTGTTACGCTTATGTAGAATTTGCAGATCGTGATGGTAATGCACCGTCAGATATTAAAAAATTCAATATTCATTTATTAAACCGAAAAGGTGCAGTACTTGTGAAAGTGAAGAACTTTTATGCAAGAGCTTTCGTAGAAGTAGCACCTGTAGCTCAGGAAGCTTAATCGGATCTTTAATCATTTTTCAGTTTACATATTTTAAATAATCGACTATGTCTAATTATAAGTCATTATATGAGGATTACCCAATCGGGGTATTTTCATCGGAATTTACGGGTAACGAACTCTTTTTGGCAGATCACATTATTCAAGGACAAATGATCCTGCCAGGGATGGCTTACCTGGAATTATCCAGAGCAGCGGTGGCAAATTCTATAAAGATAAAAGAAGATCAAATGATCGTTTTGTCCGACAGCGTTTTTGTTCAGGCAATTTTGGTAACTAATAAGCGCAGTATAGAAGTAAAAGTATATCCAGGAGCGACCAATGAATTTGGTGTGGAAGTAAGCAGTGATCAGGGAGTTCATTTTCAGACAAAAGCACTCATCAAAAATAAAGAACAGGTACGAAAAGAAGAGGGTTTTACAACCCATCTGGATATTGAAAACCTTAAAGAAATGTGTCATATTCCTGGTCCGACAAAGAGTGAGTTCTATGAGAACATGAGAAAACGTGAGGTTATTCTGGGTCCAAGCCATCAAGGGATAGAAACCATTCATATTAATAAGACAGACGCGCTGGTTAGTTTGTCATTACCCGGGTCGAGTAAGAGAGGTATGGTTATGGATCCAGGAATGTTAGACAGTGTAATACAGAGCGGTATAGCTCTGGCAGAGAATCCAGAGGCAGATGTAGTGCCTTTTGCCGTTAAAAACACCTTTGTTTTTGATGCCCTTACCGATAAGATGTATGCTCACGCAATAAAAGCAGAAGAGGGGATGGACTATATCATGGCGGATGAGGATGGTGAGATCAAAGTAATCATCAAAGGCTTTATGGCTCGAGAGATCGAAATAAATTCACAGGAAGATAGACTGGTTTATTACACACCCGAATGGAAAGAGGAATCAGACAATGAAGATCAGCCTGAAGCTCGGAAAATAACTAAGATTAAAGCTAAAAACTCTTATGAAGAGCTTGTAAAGGAAATATTTTCTGAAGCAAAACGGTTGATCGATCAAAAAGTAGAAGATCATCTGATCGTAGTTACGATACCTGATAATCAACCTGCCTGGAAAGGAATACACGCACTGCTGAAAACAGTGTCTATAGAATATCCGAAAATCAGTTATACCCTTAAAGTAGGTGCGGATGTAGTTCACTCCGTTTATAGTGAATTGGACCTGGCAGATACTGATGCTTTCGAATGGTCTGATAATACATCAGTTTTAATTACAGGAGGTCTTGGAGGTGTTGGTAAATTGATCTGTCTGGATATTGCTAATAAAACCAAAGGATGCAAGCTTATTTTAGTAGGACGGAGCGAATTAACCTCAGAAAGAAAAAAGTTTATTAGCGAGCTACAGTCTAAAGGCAGTAAAGTCGTATATGAGATCTGTGATGTAAGTAAACAATCTGCGATAAACAATCTTATTCAGAAATACCCAAATATAAGAGGAGTTATTCATTGCTCCGGTACTAATAAAGACAACCTGATCACTAAGAAGACAAACGCCGAAGTTGATACAGTGCTGGCACCGAAGGTTGCAGGTTTGAATTATCTTGATGAGGCAACCGCGAACTTGAAACTGGATTATTTCATTGTATTTTCTTCCATAGCAGGTGCTTTAGGGAACGCAGGGCAAACAGATTATGCTGCTGCCAACGCCTACATGGATTCGTACATAACTACGCGTTCAGAACAGGTAAAAAGAGGAGAACGTTTTGGTAAAAGTGTAAGTGTTAATTGGCCTTTATGGGAAAGTGACGGGATGCAATTGGATGAGGAGACCAAAAAGAATCTTCAGAAAGTTCTTAAGATCAAACCCTTACCTGCGGAGTTTGGTTTAAAAGCTCTCAAAACGATCATGAGTGGTGAACAATCTCAGGTTGTGGTGCTTTATGGTAATAAGAAAAATATCAAGGGCTTATTTAGTCAACCAAAACCAAAGAAGAAGGTAGTTAAGAAAGCAGAAGAAAACCCCGAAACAGACAACTTCAGCAAAGAAATTTTAAAGTTGGTAAAAGATGAGGTAGCAGATCATTTAAAGCGTCAAGCAAATCAGTTAGATGAGGTGGAGGATTGGGCAGAATTTGGTTTTGATTCGATACTGTTATCCAGTTTTGTAAACAAATTCAATTCGAAATTTAATTTGAACATGATGCCTACTGTGATGTTCGAGGCGACCAATATTGAACAGTTCACACAGTATCTCATCACCAATTTTTCGTCACATTTTTCCAGTCGATTGTCGCCCAATGGTAGTATTGCAAAAGAGGAAACAAAAAAGGATGCATCTAACGAAGCATTAGTCGAAGAACAGGAAGAAGACGGGATAACCGCTTTTGCCCGAAGTTTCAAAAAAAGATACACAAAGAAAAACACTTACAGAGACCGTGATCTGGCAATTATTGGTATGAGCTGCAAGATACCCGGTGCAAGAAATCCTGATGAATTCTGGGATATGTTGAATGAAGAGCGAGACATGATCAGTGAAATTCCCAAAGATCGTTGGGATTGGAGAGATTTTCCAGGAATAAGCAAGTGGGGTGCTTTTGTAGAAGATATTGCTGATTTTGATTCGCTGTTTTTTGGGATCTCTCCCGCAGAAGCCACCTATATGTCTCCTGAACAACGATTGATGCTTCAATATATCTGGGAATGCATGGAAGATGCAGGATATTCTGCTGAAGAACTTAAAGGTACCGATACAGGACTCTTCATGGGCTGTGGACCTAGTAGTTACGTAGATATTATAAGTAAAATGCCGGTAGAAGCTTACTCTGCTACCGGTATGGTACCTTCGGTAGGACCTAATCGTGTGAGTTTTTATATGGACTGGCGCGGTCCCAGTAACCCTATAGATACAGCTTGCAGCAGTAGTCTTGTAGCATTACACAGAGCGATGGAAGCGATCAATTTAGGGCATTGCGATCAGGCTTTTATTGGTGGTGTGAATGCGCTTCTATCCCCAAGTGTTTATATAAGTTTTGCTAAATCCGGAATGCTTTGTGAAGATGGTCGCTGCAAGACTTTTTCAGATAAAGCCAACGGATATGTGAGAGGAGAAGGTATTGGTGTAATGATGGTAAAGCCACTAAAAGATGCCATCAGAGATGGAAATCAGATTCATGCGGTAGTGAAAGGTACTGCGGAAAACCATGGGGGGCATGCAAACTCATTAACAGCTCCAAACCCAAAATCACAGGCAGCTGTAATTAAAAGAGCTGTAAAAGATGCCGGAATAGATTTTAGTCGTGTGAGCTACGTTGAGTGTCATGGTACAGGAACACCATTAGGCGACCCGATAGAAGTAGAAGGTTTGAAAATGGTCGCTGCAGAGTTGTCTTCCGATGAAAATCACATTTGTAAATTAGGAAGTATTAAGTCTAATATAGGTCACTTGGAATATGGTGCCGGAATTGTAGGATTAATTAAGGTAGTACTTCAAATGAAACATAAAAAGATCGCAAAAAGTCTTCATTGCGATACATTGAATCGATACATTCAATTAGATGGAACTCCTTTTGAAGTTGCGAAAGAAGCAAGCAATTGGGAAACCAGATCAGGAGAACCAAGAGTTGCTGGTGTAAGTAGCTTTGGGTTTGGAGGCGTAAATGCTCATATCATCTTGGAAGAATACGTAGCATCTGAAAAAATAGCTGTGGATGAAGAACCTGTATTGAACGATAAAATGCTACTGGTTATCTCGGCAAAAAATAAGGAAAATCTTGCTAAATATGTAGCTGAATACAGAAAATTTATTGATACTTTAGACCAGGATAAAAAAACGCTGGAACGTATTGCTTACACGCTGCAGTTCGGACGTTCAGAAATGGAAGAACGGGTAGCGTTTGTAGCCGATTCTTTCGAAGAATGGAGTTCACAAATCGATGCATTTTTAACTGAAAATGGAATTGTGCAACATGAAAAAATATTTATCGGATCTGTAAGACGTAAATCATCCAATAAGAAAAAATCATTAGATCAAAATGGTGAGGAATCCATTGAACAATTAGTTAAGGAAAATAAATATGAAAAACTCGCAAAATTATGGGTAGAGGGTTCTAGAATCGATTGGGAACTTCTTTATGAATCTAATTAATATGAATAACTAAACTCAATTATATATAAATCAAATTTGCAATGATGAAAAACAATGTTTTTGCCCTATTTATTTTATCAGTTTTCTTCTCAGTCATCACATATGGCCAGGAAGAGCCCGCTAACCAATATAAGTATTACGTGGGAAGTAGTTTATTTACAATGGCAAACTTATTTTCCGATCCACCTCACTTCTATCAGTTGAACGTCGGGTATCGCATTACTCAAAAAGATGTGGTTTCTTTTGAAGCGATTACCTGGACCTACGATACTCCTTTAGGTCGTGAATATGGTTCTGACATATCAAAGGATGAGGCAAGGTTTCCGGGAGAAGTTAAGGCGTTTGGAGCTGGTATTGCTTATCAGCGTTTCTTATGGAAGCAGTTGTATGCGCAAGTTCATGCTACGGCACTACATCAAAATTATCGGGATCCTTCCGGAGATAAAATCCAAAGTGGGTTTCAATTGTTCAATACGTTTCGGATAGGGTATCAGTTTCGTTTTTTTAAGAACCGAGTGTTTTTAGAACCCTCTTTAGGTGTTACCTGGTGGCCGGTAAATACCAATCTACCTGAAGCTTTTCAGCGACAGGAAGACCGTTTTAATAACTATTTAATCGGTGAACCGGGACTGCATTTCGGTATAAATTTTTAAGAAATAATTACAAAAAAAATCTTTAGAGTCAGCCTGATTTTGTTGGGCCGACCGAAATCTATTATTAATAATCTAAATATTACATAAATGAAATTAGTTGGAATTGAAGCAATTAATGTTTTTGCTGGTACCGCATGTCTCGATGTAAAAAAATTGGCGGCACATCGAAAATTAGACATGACCAGGTTTGAAAATCTTCTCATGAAGGAAAAGACAGTGGCGCTCCCTTACGAAGATCCTATTACCTATGGAGTAAATGCTGCTAAACCAATTATTGATGCATTAAGTCCTGAAGAAAAAGACCGCATCGAAATGGTCGTTTCCTGTACGGAATCTGCTTTTGATTTTGGAAAGTCTATGAGTACGTATTTTCACGATATCCTAGGGCTTAATCGGAATTGCCGGTTATTTGAATTGAAAAATGCATGCTATTCTGGTATCGCAGGATTTCAAAATGCAGTAAACTTTGTATTATCTCAAACCTCCCCTGGTGCTAAGGCACTTGTCATAGCTACTGATGTTTCCAGATTTATAGTAGAAGAAGGTGGAGATGCATTGACCGAAGACTGGTCTTTTGCCGAACCGAGTTCGGGTGCAGGAGCAGTTGCAGTCCTTGTAAGTGATAAACCCCGCGTATTTCAATTAGACGTAGGGGCTACCGGATACTATGGCTATGAAGTGATGGATACTTGCAGACCTACACCAGATGGAGATGCTGGAGATTCAGACTTGTCTTTGCTTTCATATCTTGATTGCTGCGCAAATGCTTACAAAGAATATGAAAAAAGAGTTGCCGGAGCCGATTACAAAAACAGTTTTGCGTATCTAGCTTTTCATGCCCCTTTTGGCGGAATGGTAAAAGGAGCCCACAGAAATATTATGGGAAAAATGACTAAATCTTCTCCGAAAGAAATTGAAGAAGATTTTAAGACTAGAGTAATGCCCGGTCTTGATTATTGCCAGCGAGTGGCTAACATTATGGGGGCTACCGCATTACTTTCGCTGGTAAGTACAATTGCCAACGGCGATTTTAGTTCTCCAAAACGAATTGGATGTTTTTCCTATGGTTCCGGCTGTTGCTCTGAGTTTTTTAGCGGAGTCGTTCGAAAAGAAGGTCAGGATAAAGTACTTTCTCAAGGGATCAAGGAGCAATTAGATAAACGATACGAAATGTCAATGGATGAATACGAGCAGTTATTGGTTAACAATAATGTAGTCAAGTTTGGTACTCGTAACATAAAATTGGATACAGATTTTATACCTCAGGCAAGAAAAGTACACGGTAAAAAAACCTTGTTTCTAAAGGAGATCAAAGAATTTCATAGAGAATACGAATGGGTATCTTAACGAGCACTTCTTACGACACACTTAAAGTACGACTTGAAGATGATATCTGCTTTGTGCAGATCTACCGTCCGGAGCAGAACAATACCATTAATGATCGGCTTATTGAAGAATTTACCGAAGTATTGGATGCTTGTGAAGAGCGGGTCAAAATTGTAGTGATTGAAGGTCTTCCCGAAGTTTTTTGCTTTGGAGCTGATTTTAAAGCAATTCAGGAAGACGCCGATAGTGAAAGCGAAAACAAAGATCAGACACCAGAACCTCTTTATGATCTTTGGTTACGTCTTTCTGCCGGCCCTTATGTAACTATTGCGCATGTAAGAGGCAAGGCCAACGCCGGAGGTGTAGGGTTTGTAGCTGCTTGCGATATCGTACTTTGTGAGGAGAAAACAATTTTTAGCCTTTCTGAATTATTGTTTGGATTGATGCCTGCTTGTGTATTACCATTTCTGATGCGCCGCATTGGCTATGCAAAGGCAAATTACCTCACCCTAATGACTCAGCCAGTGACCGCAAAACAGGCTCTTGAGTGGGGGCTGGTAGATGCATATGAAGCAAATTCAGAAAATCTTTTGAGAAAACATTTGCTAAGACTAAGGCGTTTGGGCAAAGACGGAATAAGTAGGTATAAAAAATATATGAATACGTTAAATGATTTTCCTGAATTGTCAAAATACGATGCATTGGATGCAAACGTTGAGGTTTTTTCAGATGAAGAAAACGTAAAAAAAATAGCACGGTTTGTGACCACAGGTCGCTTTCCCTGGGAAGAATAAGAAATATGGATAAGGTAGTAGCACTTACTGAAATTGATGATGCCATTGTTCAGATTAAAATGCAGGATAGAAATAGTAAAAATACTTTTTCAAAAGAATTAACTTCCGGGTTAATGGAAGCATTTGAAACTATCCGTGATCAAACGCGCTACAAAGCAGTGGTGCTTACAGGATATGATACCTATTTTGCCAGTGGTGGTACTCAGGAACAGTTGATGACGCTTTCGGAAGGGAATTCTAAATTTACCGATTTTGATCTGTACAGTCTTTCCCTAAATTGTCCCATTCCAGTTATTTCTGCCATGCAAGGTCATGGTATCGGGGGAGGTTTTGCGATGGGATTATTTGCAGATTTCGTGATCCTGAGCCGTGAAAGTATATACACAACTAATTTCATGAAATACGGATTCACTCCGGGGATGGGCGCTACGTACATACTTCCTAAAAAATTAGGGATCGCCCTCGCAGAAGAAATGTTGCTTACTGCAAGAAATTACCGAGGTGAAGAATTACAAAAACGTGGTTTTCCTTTTCCTGTATTGCCAAGAGACCAGGTATTACCCTACGCTTATGAACTGGCAGCTACACTAGCCGAAAAACCCAGGGTATCTTTGGTAGCGCTAAAAGATCATCTGGTTGCAGAGTTAAGAGAGCAGCTTCCGGGAGTTATTCAGCAAGAAGTGCGTATGCACGAAAAAACATTTGGCCAGCCAGAAGTAAAAACCCGTATTAAAACATTATTTGGTAAGTAAATGCTTCATAACGACTATAGAATGTAGCATCTAACAAGAAAAAATGAAGAAAAAACAGATTTTCATGTTTTCAGGGCAGGGGTCTCAGTATTATCAAATGGGAAAGGAGCTCTATGAAAATAATGCAACTTTTAAAAAAGCGATGCATGTCTGTAACGAGATTGCGACACCATTGTTAGGAGGAGCGTCTTTAATTGATGCTATGTATCCAGAAAATAAAAAGGGAGAGGCTTTTGACAGGCTCCTATATACAAGTCCGGCACTAATCAGCGTCCAGTACAGTATGGCAAGTCTTTTAAAAGAAAAAGATATTCTGCCAGATCTCACCTTAGGTTATAGTTTAGGTGAGATAGTAGCAGCAATAGTATCTGGTATTATAACGCTTGAAGACGGTTTGAAGTTAGTGATAAACATGGCATATCAGGCAGAGGAAAAAACTCCTAGGGGAAAAATGCTTGCTATTGTAGCGGATAAAATGATTATAGCCAATGACCCTGATCTTTTTAGCAGTTGCTGGCTCGCGGGCACTAATTTTCCAGGTAATTTTGTAGTAAGCGGATTGGCCGAAGATATTCTTGAATTACAGAAAGCACTGCAAAAAGAAGGAATTACAACTCAGGAGCTTCCGGTAAATCAAGGCTTTCACTGTCCTTTAATTGATGGTATGGAAATCGATTTTAAAAAGGAAATAGCGAACTATAAAATATTTGATCAAGTGACTCCTTTTATTTCATCCTACAAAACGGAAATTGTAGAAGAGATTACAGAAGATTATTTCTGGGAAGTCATCCGGTATCCTGTAAATTTTCAAAGAACGATCTTAAACCTTATAGAAAAAGAAGACGGTATTTTTATAGATTTAGGACCAAGTGGCTCTCTTGCAACTTCGGTAAAATACATTCTTTCACGAAACAATGATTCCGTTCCTTACCAAATTATGAATCAATACGGAAGAAATTTACAGATGCTTGAAAAATTCATAACAGGTATTACGGTAAGTATTTAAAACATCCATTAATAAGAGAAATGGAGATTTTATTATCAAATTCATAATTTGATCATTAATTAAAGAAAGAATTATTAATTGTAATTCATTTCTTTCATAAATATATGTTAATTAACTTACATTCATTACATTTGAATGAAAGAAAAAATTAACATGAAAAATAATGCAATGGAAATCGAACGGGGCGGTCTGGAACCACAAGTGGTCGTATTGCGGGTTTCCAATCTATTTATTGTAAACTATAATTATTTGGTTATTGATCACATTACTGGTCATTCCATACTTATTGACCCTGCCTGGGAGATGGATAAGATTGAACGCGCTATTGCTGACAGTCATACACGACTTCAAGGTATTTTATTGACGCATTCTCACTTCGACCACTTAAATTTAGCCAAACCACTGGCCGATAAGTATAATTGCCCCATCTGGATGTCAGAAGAAGAGATAGCGATTTCTAACTTTAACGCTTCTCAACTCAAACCGGTTCCACAAAAGCCTTGGTGGGAAGGACACTTGTTGATCAGACCACTACTAACTCCAGGTCATTCTCCAGGGAGTACATGTTATTTGATAGGAAATAATCTTTTTAGTGGAGATACTTTATTCGCAGAAGGTTGCGGTTTATGTCCTAATTTGGAGTCTGCACATCAAATGTTTGAAAGCCTTCAGCACATCAAAGATCATTTGCAACCTGATACCAGGATTTTCCCTGGTCATCATTATGGCAAAGTACCAGGACAGGAATTTGCTTCCGTATTTCAAAACAATATTTACTTACAATTTAAGAACAAAAATGACTTTGCTTCCTACCGATTGAGAAAAGGTCAGGACAGCGCAAAGTTTTTTGAATTCTCTTAAATAGCGTTACCACTATCAATAAATTTTACACCAAATATTTAATTGTAAAGAACTATAATTATGACAAAAGAACAAATTTTTGAAACCGTAAAAAATGTTATCACAGAGGTGCTTCCTCAGGTAGATAAAGAGAATATCTCTATAGAAAATCAGCTGAAAGAATTAGGTGCTAATTCCATAGACCGTATGGAAATCGTAACGATGTCTATGCAGGCTTTAGATGTCAAAATTCCCTTGATGAGTTTTGCAGGAGTCAACAATATTGAAGGATTGGTCGACGTGCTGGTAGAAAACCACGCAAAAAAGGAAGAAACCGAGGAAATGCAATAGTAAATGCCAGATGATGTTCGTACTGTAGTTACAGGAATGGGAATTGTATCTTCAATTGGAAGCGATATTAATTCATTTAGAGATTCACTAAAAAAGGGTGTCTCGGGTATAGTAAAGGCTACCTATGCCACTAATCCCTGTTTGTCTGTAGAAATTGCAGCTTTAATACGAGATTTCTCATTTGTTGAAAAGCTCAAAAATCTACCGAACATTCCCGAGGAAAAGCTGCTTAAAGCAAGACAACTTGGGCAACGAGCTCCCTTTGTTATTCAAACTTCCATAATTTCGGCTTTACAAGCTTGGGAACAGGCAGGACTTTTTGAAAATGCTTCATCACCCGATAAAATAGGACTGATCGTAGCCGGACAAAATAGCACTCAAAACTATCAATATAAGTTAATTTCAGATTTTAAGGAGAATCCAGAATACCTCTCCCCCCGCTATGCGCTCGAATTTTTAGAAACCAACCAGTTAGGGATATTGAGCGAGTTGTTAGGCATTCAGGGAGAAGGTTGTGTGGTAGGTGGAGCATCGGCTACCGGCAATGTTGGGGTGATTAAAGGACATCAATTGGTAAAATCAGGAACAGTCGATATTTGTCTGGTGATCGGGGTAGTAACCGAATTATCACCCATGGACATGCAGGGGTTCATAAATATAGGGGCTATGGGAGGAAAAGCTTTAGCCCAACAACCTGAAAAAGCTTGTCGGCCTTTCGATAAAAAGCACGAAGGATTTATTTATGGGCAGGCAAGTGGAAGTTTGGTGATCGAATCTGAAAGCAGTGCATCAAAAAGAAATCAGGAATATCCAGTAGAAATAGCCAGCGGAGCGATTAATATGGATGCAAATAGTTCTGCTAATCCCGATAAAGAAGGGGAATATATTGCAATGGGAACAGCACTAAAAAGAGCTGGAATTACGGTTGATGATATTGATTATATTAATTCGCACGGAAGTTCATCTCCCTTAGGTGATAAAACTGAGGCAGAAGCGATCACAGATCTTTTAGGTAAGAATGTTTCTAACGTCTGGATAAATGCGACGAAAGGTCTTACGGGTCATTGTCTCTACTCGGCTGGAATGGTAGAAACTATTGCAACCATCATTCAAATGAAAGAAGGATTTCTACACCCCAACCTAAATCTTCTCGATCCCATCACCAATCAACTCAAGTTTTGTGGAGAAAAAGCAGTTACGCAAGAAATAAAAGCAGCGCTTAGCAATTCTTTTGGTTTCGGGGGGATCAACACTTCAGTAGTTATCAAAAACATCCATACTTAACTTCATTTACAAAGCAAAAATATCTAATGAAATCAAAAGTTTAAAACAATGAAAAAAGCGTATTTGTTTCCCGGACAGGGATCACAAAAAAGGGGAATGGGAGAAGGTCTTTTTGACGAATTTCCCGAAATCACAAAGAAAGCAGATGAAATATTGGGATATTCCATTAAAGAACTTTGCTTAAACGACCCAAGAAAAGAACTAAATAAAACCCAATTTACGCAACCTGCACTTTACGTGGTTAATGCCTTATCTTTTCAAAAAAAGATGAAAGACGGGGAAGCTGAACCAGACTTTGTAGCGGGACACAGTTTAGGAGAATACAATGCATTACAGGCAGCCGAAGTCATGAGTTTTGAGGAAGGACTTAAATTGGTTCAAAAACGTGGCGAACTCATGAGTAAGGCAGAGAATGGAGGAATGGCAGCGGTTTTAAATGCATCTGAAGAAGAAATTCAAAAAATACTAAATGAAGCTAAACTTACCAATATTGATATTGCCAATCTCAATTCTCCTGCTCAAATTGTAATTTCAGGGTTACGGGAAGACATAAACAAAGCACAACCTTTCTTCGAAAAAGCAAACACCATGTTTATTCCTTTGAATACCAGTGGCGCTTTTCACTCTAGTTATATGAAGGAAGCAGGAAAAGAGTTTGAAAAATTCGCAAGAAAAATTAAATTCTCAAAAGCGAAGTTTTCAGTTATCGCTAACATAAATGGAAGACCTTATCGTAGAGACAGAGTTGCGAAAAATTTGGTAAATCAAATATCAAATTGTGTACGTTGGCAGGAAAGTATAGAATACATATTAGATAAAGGCGACGTAGTTTTTGAAGAGTTGGGTGTAGGTGATGTACTAACAAAACTGCAACGATATATTGAAAAAGATTACTACGCAAAAAATCCCGATAAAAAGCCTGCTGAGACAGCTCAGGAAGCTCCAAAACCTGTAGAAGTAAAAGAACCGGAAGAGGTAAAGGCTGCACCAAAAAAGGAAGAAGCTATTAAAGATACTCCAAAGGAAAAAGCTACAACTGTGTCACCAAAGAACAAAAAACAAACGGTTGAAGATCCTGAAATTATGGTAGCTCAGTGGAATGAGAATTATTCGGTAGGAGTAAGAGTGAAATCAGATCATTTTGATGAGGTATTAGAAACGCGCACCAAAGCGGTAGTGCTTTTCGGGCATCGCGCAGCTGTTTATATGAAGGGATATAACGGATATTTTGACCTTAAAGAGGTTCAACCGGTACAGGCATAAATAGTATGCGAAACAAATTGATATTTGTTTTTTTAGATGGCATTGGGCTGCGCATTGGTGATGATCACAATCCTTTTGCGAAAGCTCATATGCCTGTGCTTACATCTCTGCTAGGCGCTCCCTTACTTGAAGGTATTGATGTTCTGGAGCAGGAACTTCTGGTAAAAGGTATTGATGCATGTTTGGGGATTTCCGGGGTACCTCAAAGTGCTACGGGACAAGCAGCCTTATTTACAGGTTTTAACGCGCCGGCAGAATTGGGATATCATTTACCCGCCTATCCTAATGAAGAGCTCATATCCCTCATTAACCGACGTTCCATTTTTAAATACGCAAAAGAAAAAAGGCTTAAAAGTATTTTTGCCAATTCTTATACCGATGGATATTTTAAAAACTTTGATCCTAATGCTGATAATTATAGCGTAACCACGCGATGTGTACTGGCTGCACAATCAAGGTTTAATACCATTGACGATCTTCTGGAGGGAAAAGCAGTTCATTGGGATATCACTAATTTTTCACTTCAGGATACCCCTGGGAATAGAGCACCTGTTTACACAGCACAACAGGCCGGGGAAAATCTGCTGGGATTAGCAGATGACTATGACCTGATTCTCTATGAATGCTTTTTACCTGATTTGATTGGGCATCGAAAAGATATGGAGAAATCAGTCACGTTTCTGGAAACTTTAGACGAATTCTTAAAGGGCCTCACTGAAAGCAAGCCTTCTAATGTTAATATTTTGATTTCAAGTGACCATGGCAATATGGAAGATCTCACCACTGGAGGTCATACTAAAAATCCGGTACCGCTGGTTTGTATGGGGAATTTAGCTCCAAAATTCAACAGAGTACAGGCAATAGACGAGATTTTTCATCATATCTTTTTAAATCTGTAAGAACTGTAAGCTAAAAAGTAATAAGTGTAGTATGTTTGTGGTAAGGAGTATTTTGTACAGGTAATGGTAAAAATTTTTCTTACAACCTTCCAAGAACCGCTAAATGAAACGATTTATGATCATTATAAATCGATGCTACCTGTGGCACTTCAGGAGAAGAATGCAAAATTTCTTCGTTGGCAGGATCGACATTCACACTTACTAGGAAAGATCCTCTTCCAAGAAGCTTTTAAAACTACAGGCTTAAAAGGTGAAGTCTGGGATTATATAGAATATAACGCTTACAAAAGACCCTGTTTGTCCGTTGAAGGCTACGACATCAACCTTTCCCATTCAGGAGAATATGTAATTTGTGCTATCGGAGAAGGGATAAGATTGGGGATAGATATTGAAAAAATGAAGATGGTGGAGATAGAGAACTTTACTAATATCATGTCTACTTCGCAGTACCGTAAAATTAAAAATTCACCCGACCAACTACTGGAATTTTATAAATACTGGACATTTATGGAAAGTGTGGTCAAAGCCGAAGGTAAAGGAATGTTTATTCCTTTAGATCAACTGGAAATCGTCAACAACACCGTACAATACGACAAAAATTTATGGAGAATTCAGGAAATCAACATCGCTGAAGGATATAAGTCGGCGTTGGCTACAGATCGTGATTCTGAATTTGAGATCACAGAAATAAACTATGATAGAAGGTGATAGATACAGTTTTAATTATTGGAAATAGTATTGAACAAGGGAATATGAAAAAGCGGCTCGAAAGAGTCGCTTTTTGTTTTATAGCCTTTTGTAATAAATAGCTCAGTAAGCTTTCCATGTAAAAACCGACTTATTTGTTTCGGAAGATTCTATAATTTTGAAATCTGAGAACTAAACCATGGAAAAATATCTCGAAGCTTTTACAAATGCCTTTTCAGGAAGTCTAGATTGGACCTACAAATCGATTATATTCGATGTACCGTGGTATACTAATTACTTTTGGGGATTAACCTTAATTTCAGGAGTCGTTTGGGGACTCGAGATCCTGTTTCCCTGGCGAAAAGATCAGCGTATTTTTCGTAAAGACTTTTGGTTAGATGGCTTCTACATGTATTTTAATTTCTTTCTTTTTGCGATTGCAATAAGCGGATTTTATAAGATCACCGGACTCTTTTTGAACGACTTAGGACTGGACTCCGGTAGCCTGGCGCTTTTGAACCTTTCTATGTTGCCCGTATGGCTTCAGTTAGTGATATTCTTTGTTTTACTGGATTTTGTACAATGGTTTACGCACATTTTACTTCATAAGTATTCGTTTTTATGGAAATTTCATAAAGTACATCATTCGGTAAAAGAAATGGGATTTGCGGCTCATTTACGCTACCACTGGATGGAAAATATACTCTACAAACCTCTTAAAACTTTGGGCGTAATGGTGTTGGGGGGGTTTGAACCCGAGCAGGCCTACATAGTTCACTTTATAGCTATTACCATTGGCCATTTTAATCATGCAAACCTTAAAATCACCTGGGGACCGTTGAAGCATATTTTTAACAACCCGGTGATGCATCTGTACCACCATGCCTATACCTTACCGAAAGGAAGATACGGAGTGAATTTTGGTATTAGTTTAAGTTTATGGGACTATATTTTCAGAACCAATTATATTCCAGAGGATGGCGGAAGAATAGTACTGGGATTTGAGGGAGATGAACACTTTCCAAAAGATTTCTTACATCAAAACAGTTATGGCTTTTTTACGAATAAAAAATCTTCCTTGTAAAAAGAAGGATCTCTAAAACTAGAGATCCTTTTAATGTAATAGGTTACTTAATGGGGTCATCTTCTATACCTCCACCGCCACCTCCGTAGCCACCGCCACCGGAGCTGGGATACCTAGGAGTCACAGATACGCCACCAAACTTCACATCAATAGAAGAAGCCTTATCTGCCCATTTGTTGAAAAGTTTAAACGAAATTTCTCTAAATTTAAGGTGTCCTCTATATACGATATTGCTGGGTCCTAAATCATATGGAAAGTATCCAGTTGGTCTAGGTACTAATTGACATCGGGTACTGTTATTAAATTCGCATAAAAAGGAAATAGACTTACCGCCAAAGTCCTTATGCTCATAAAAAGTTACCTTATCACCATTATAAATATTCTGGTAAGTACCGTTAATAGCAACAGAGCTAATGATATCATTAAATCCTGCCAGAGATAAGTTTCTAAGATGATGACCACTTGTTATTCTCAATTTTCTGCCCCCGTAATAATCATGTTCATAGACATGAACGTTATCATTAAAAACATTGGTACTAAAAGTTCTTCTTTGTGTAGTAGAACCTTTGGCACCGGTAGGCTTTGTAAAACCAATAAGTGCATCAAAATAATCGTCTGCTTCTTTCCTGGTATCGAAATAGTAGGTTTGATCGCCTGTAACCACAGTAGCTAATGTTTCTATTTCGTCAAGTACTTCTAATGCTTTAGGTATCTCAAGTGGGATACCATCATTATCAACCGATATAGTGTAGGTTTGACCTTTGTAAACAACACTCATCGTATTTTCATTAGTTTCAATCGTGTTATCTTTTTCCCCACAGGAAATAAAGAAAATTGTGGCTACCGCACAATACATTAATTTTTTTAGATACATTTTAACTGATTTTAATTTGTTTATCGTTAGGTAATGGTACTGACATAAAACCGAATTAAAAAAAATAGGTTATACAGATTCTACGAAATTGATGTACTATTGATTCGCACATACGATGTATTTGAAAGAAATAAAGTCATCTTGCCTGGCGCGATTTGTATATAGTGATTTTGTGTATAATTTAAATCGAAAAAAGATAAACAAAAATCCAGAATCTGCACGATATTCATGAATTTCAGGTATTAAAACTTCCTTTATGATATAAAAATTCTTTACTTTATAAGAAGAATGCACACCAATAAACCAGATAACCATGAAAACCGCAAACCAATATCTCGCCATTCTGATGGCTTTTTTTTTCATTTGTAGCTTTGGGAATATCAATGCTCAAAATCTACTTAATACCAATACATGGACGGTAGGTTCTGGAAGTGTTTCTGGATTTTCACAAAATGGAGCTACCGCAGAAAACAGCCGTGAATACGGAAGCAATCACGCCGGACAAAACGTAATACTCTGGAAAGCATCTCCAGGATCTACCAGTGATGCGGATGGTGGTTGGAATACAAGCTACCACACGATCAATCATAATACGACCTATAGATTTACAGTTTGGATAAAGAAAACGAATTCTAATAGCGGAACCACATACTTAGGTTGTAACAGTACTAATAACATTTTACGATTAGACGGAACTGTGAATAACAACCCTTATTTTTGGTACGGAGATCTTCCGCAATTAAATCGCTGGTATCTAATTGTTGGCTTTGTGCATAGAAGTAGTTATTCTTCTGATGTAAATCTCGGTAGAATTTACGACGGTGTTACCGGGCAGATCGTAAAAACCATCACCGATTATAAATTTAAAAATACTGCTACCTCCGTAAGGCATCGGTCTTATCTTTATTATGACACGAATACTTCAGATCGCCAGTATTTTTGGGGGCCACGTATGGAGCCCGTAAACGGTTCTGAACCTTCGATAACGCAGCTCTTGGGTATAAATACACCCGATACAGTTCTTTTCTCTTATGACAGTGCTGGAAATCAAACCGAGCGTTTTCTATGTCCAGATTCTACTTGTGGGGTAGCAAATTCTTCGATTGAGGAAGTAGTAGGCGATGATATCACGGAAGAACTTCCAGATGACGAACTTGACATTCTGGAGAAAGCCATGGTTTTTTATCCGAACCCTACAAACGGATTGGTCACTGTAACACTTTCTGGTGATATTGATGCTCAAATGGTAGACAATATTCATGTGTTTAATGCTCAGGGCTCGATTGTTAAAACCGAAAATCTCGGAAAAGCAGGTACAAGAAGAACATCTGTAGATATGACAAACTTACCCTCCGGTGTTTACTTGGTACATTTGCATTTATCTGATGGACAGAATGTAACAAAGAAACTTATTAAAAATTAAAAAAGGTTTCCATTCGAACAAGCAGGAACGAAAAGAAAAATTTATAGAAAAAGTAAAGCCGTTTCCAGAGGGAAACGGCTTTTGTACTTTTCAAAGTAAAACTATTGCTTAATAATTTTTCGAATTATTTTGCTTTGATCTGAAAAAGTATATCGAACTATATATAAGCCTTTCTCCAAAGAACTCATATCGAATGAGATCTCCGATAATTTTTCTGCCGGATGTGTCTGAAGTGATTCTCCTGACAGAGATAGCAATTCGACCGTGCTAACTTTTCCTTTAAGTTCTTCGCTCCAATTCAGTCTTAACGTTCCTGTAGTTGGATTTGGATACATCACTACGTGCTGATTGATTTGATCAGAAATTTGTGTTTTGTCGTTAGTTGGTTCGATCTTGCAATCTCCTTCGCATCGTTCTAACGGATCAATAAAGTCTTCTAATAGAAAAGGATCGAACGATCCGTCAATAATTTCTTTTATAAATGCCTCTCTATTCGTTATCTGATTGGCAGTAAGGTTACCTTTAATTCTCACAATAAATAATCTACCAATCCGATTACCAGGCAAAGGATCTGGCGAT
The DNA here is from genome assembly GCA_046199005.1 of Flavobacteriaceae bacterium M23B6Z8. Taxonomy (GTDB): domain Bacteria; phylum Bacteroidota; class Bacteroidia; order Flavobacteriales; family Flavobacteriaceae; genus Ascidiimonas. Next base: position 4,343,298 of record CP176050.1, on the reverse strand, counting down.
TCTACGGTACCGCCCAGCGGAACAATGTCAAACTCATCTGGAAATGTAGCCGTCATATACCTCGCCAGATGATAAAAAATGGGTCCTGCATCTGCCTGATTGGTAAAAATAAGATGAGGTACTTCTCGATGATGAATACGTTCTCCTGTAACCCATTTATTAGCGCGATTGTTTCCGAAAATCGTATTAAAAAGTTTAGTTGCTTTTGCTTCACCTCTATCATTCAATGCAATATTATAAATTGAAGACGCGTAATTACCAAAGCTTCCGGGTTCTGTAAAAGGATTTGAAGTAGCAACCCTCATTTTCGGCTTGGCAAGATCCCAAATATTTCGAATATTCTTGGGATTACCTCTCTTAACCAATAACACATTTCCACGATTTGTAAATAACGGAATGGGTTCTCCTTCGGTAAAACCAGCACTTTCTAACCTTCTCATAATTCCGGCAGGACCTACTGCAAGATGTGGAGCACATTTTAGCCCCACATTACTAAAACTCAATTCTTTGTTAGCAGTTTGTTCCACAGAAATCGGTGGACTTGTACTAAAGTACCAGTTCTTGACTTCAGGATATTTTGGTAAGAAAACTTCATACCAATAGTCTGTTAATGCCATATGATAATTTCCTGAAGTAGATATGATCAGATCCATCCCATCACAATCAGCGACTTGCATATGCAAATCATAAATTCGGTTGCTGGTGGGCTCGGTTAAGTCGGGATTCAATCGGTCAAAATCTGTAGGCCAGTCCAATAATTTAGGAGCGGTTACCTCAGGAGACCCTGTAATCTCAGGGATAGGTTCTTGTGCAAGAATACCTGAACAAATCGTCAGGAAAAAAAGGATTGGAATTTTTTTTTTCATTTGAAGTACTATTTTTGGTGAACTATTAAAGTTAAACAAAATTGACATAAATAAGAAAAAAGCTACAAAATAAACACGTTTTTATGTCGATATTCAAATGATTTTTTAAAATAGAAAAATCAGCATGAAAGATTGATCATGCCGATTTTTCCAGTAAAAAAAGTGTTCTCGATTTTAATGAATCATTAGCACAATTGTATAATGCTTGGGCAAACAGCCCGGGTAAATCCACCTGTACCCGGATTGCATCCTTGTGTAGGGTCTTCCAAACACTGTTGACAATCTGATACGCCAGTGACTTCGATTCCGCATCCAGGGGTATTGGTTTCACCTCCTTTTATCGAAAAGACCCTTAAATTAGAAATAGTGTTTTTGTTTAATGAGAGCGATACTTTTTTTTGTTTTTTCATAATTAAAAGAGTTAAAGATTAAGCCCTAAAATTGAAGTGAAATAAATGAGGAATCGACTTACTTTATAAAGTGTGACCAATTCAGGTGTTCTTTTTAACAAATGCAGAAGGAGACATGCCTACAAACTTTTTAAAAACCCTGTTAAAAGCACCTTTGCTATTGAAGCCACATTCCAGCGCAATACCTAAAATGGAAAGGTGTTTATATTTTGAGTCTAGTAACTTCTTTTTTACTTCTTCAACTCGATACTGATTCACAAAATCAAAAAAGTTCATGTCAAATTCCTGATTGATCACTTGAGAAAGTAAGTGAGGTGACATGTCAAGATATTTGGCCAATTCAGATAAACTTAGTTTAGCATTTAAATAATATTGTTTTTTTATCATATTATCATGAAGGAAAGAAGCGATTTCTTTCGCTTCATTCTCAGAGAGATTGGAGTTTTTGTATTTGCTGGTGGTATCTAAATTTGTTACGTCATGCAATAGTTCAAATAATCCGGGACTTTTTAACATGTAATAACCAAGAGTAATAATAAAAAGACTTAATACCAGTTGCAAATAAGCCTCAATTTGAGTTGTGTAGATAGACTGAAAGGACCACGCAATGTACACGAATAGAAACGTAACGAGATAACAAAAGAATGCTAAAAGTATTTTTTTAAGCCATTCTATTTTGATGAGCGATGCATTGGATTCTTGTTCTTTTAGTCTATTATTTATTTGAGAAGTATGCTTAAATGATACAAAAAGATAGCATCCCAAATGTACCAGAATAACAGTTAAATATATGAGGGTATACCAACTGAATGTCATTTTTTCCGAATAATAATATTCAATAAGGGGTATCTTAGAATTTCGGGGCATGCTAAACCATGAGTAGTTTAGCATCAAAATAAGGAGTAAAGGTAAAAAGTGAAGCAAGTAAACTGCTCGAAATCTCTTTGTAGTAGTTAGCGCCCGAGCATAAAAAAAAATCCCGGGACCTAACCCTAAAATTAAAAATCCGGAAATTCCTACCAGATAGGGAAATGAATAAAAAAGATCAGACAGATAGCTAAAATACCCAAAGAGGATAAATATAGAAAGAAAGAGAATAAATACTAACCATCTGTTTGCCCTGTACTTCCAACCATTTACACGTAAAATCAAAATTTGATAAACAGCCTGTAGCATACCCAAAAGCATAAGAACAGTGATAAGGTCTAAGCGAATTTTCATGGTTTAAAATTAAAAAATATCTTACCTGCTTGTCATAATGAGGTGTTAAATAGATTCAATAACTATTAAATAATCTGCGTATTTTTAAAGTATTGTATTCCAAGAGCATAACAAAAACAAAAATGTATTACGATGGCAGCCAATTACACTATTTACCACGACCTTTACATAGAGAAACCAATTAAAAGCGTATTTAAAGTAGTATCCGACCCAAAGGAATTGGAGAATTGGTGGCCTCTAAAATGCAAAGGAGAACCAACGCTAAACAGTATTTATAACTTTTATTTTGGTCCCGAATACAATTGGTATGGAAAGGTGATCAAATATGAACCCTCTAATGCTTTTCATATTAAGATGACACAATCAGACGCAGATTGGGATCCTACCTCTTTTGGTTTTGACCTGGAAGAGATCAATAAGGGTACACGATTGAAATTTTGGCATAAAGGCTGGACAAACTGCAATCATCATTACCGCCATTCTTCCTACTGTTGGGCGATACTACTTAAAGGTTTGAAGGATTATCTGGAAAAGGGAATTGTGATTCCCTTCGAAAAAAGAAAATAGGAGTAAGTAACCGATTCTCTGCTATTATTTTTCTTTTTCTGTTTTGGCGATCATTTTATAAGTAAACCATCCTAAGACCGCCATTACCAAAGCCATTAATAACCATAACCACAACTTATTTTCAAAAAGAGGCTTTTTAGTACTTTTGGTAGGTACAACTACTATTTTTGTTGCCCCTAAACTTAGAGGAGAAATGGCATCCGGAATGGTTTGACTGAAATTCTGTAGATCGTAATTGGGTGCACTCGCTTTCTTATTCCCAAAATATAAAAAGTAGCTGGCAGGAGTGGAAAATCTCGCTATTAATTCGTGTTGATATCCCTTGACTTCGGGTATCCCAAAATCTAATGGTTGATTATCCTGATTATAAATAGTGATTTTCAATTTTTCAGCAAAGGTTTCCGGAAATGTAAATTCATTATTTCCATTAATGGATTGCAAAATACCGGAAGCAATCTGCCCGTAATTATATTGCCAGCCTTTTTCGGTCTTAGTACTATCTATAATATTTGTTATCGTAAAATTACGATAATAATCAAATTCATTTTTTACAGGAATTCGCAAACTGCTTACTGGAGCTCGCTGCGCAAGATCGATATAGATTTCAGTAGTGCGGGATTGTGCGTTTTCTTTTATGTTGGTTTTTGAGACCTCAAAGTTCTGATAGTCTCCGGGAACGCGTTTTTTATTAGAAATAACTGTGGAGGTTAATTGAGGATCAGCATCCGATTTCACACCCACTCTGTAATAAGTATAATCAGCTTCCGGAAACAACAAGGTAGTAAATGTAAAGCTGGTTAGATCATTCTGTACCGAAACCAAGCGATACTTTTCCAGGATCGTAAACCATTCTTTTTGGTCATGGCTGCCTTCAAGCGATACTTTCCAGTCAAAGTTTTGAACCTTAAAATCCAATTTCAGCTCGTTAATCTGAGTTGCTTCCGGCAACTTAAATGTATAGAAGAAACCGTTCGCATTTTTAGCGGTATTAAGTTGTGTAAACGAAATTGTTTCGGTGTTTACTTTGGCTTTCTTTCGTTCCAGCAAATAGGGTGCCTCTACGGTATCACCTTCCGCTGTAAAACCATAGATCCGTAGATCAGAAAGATTCGAAGATACTCTCGGATAAACATCTTTAGGGATCACAATCCGATGCCAGTCGCTCTCAATTTCTTTGACTTCTTTCTTGTAAAAATAGCCTTGCTGTGCGCTTGCGATGAGACAACCTGCGAATACGAAACAAATGATTAATATAAACTTACTTTTCATCGGCTATGCTATGCTTAAATTTGTTGTATAAAAATGAAATGATGAGCAATAAAACTCCTAACGATACAAAAACGATGGTTTTAGAAATGGTATTCAAATGAGCAATATCATAAAAGAAAAGTTTAATAAGCGTACCTCCAAACAACACAATGGCAATGATGCGTAAGTATTTTTTCTTTTTCCATATCCCAAAGGCGATCAATCCAAGCGCATAAACTCCCCAAAGAATACTTAGCCCTAGTTTATAGGATTGTTCAGACCTACCCATATCCATCCAGTGAATAAGTTCACTGCTTGCAATCCAAAGCAAGGCAATGTGCAGAATAATACCGAATACTACCGTTGATTTCCATTTCATAAAAGAGGCAGTAAATTGTCGATATAAAGCATATAGGGAAATGGCAGCGAATACCAGGGCTATATAGCGTATCCCAATATTCCAAAATCCGGTTTCATAGTATTTTGCAAGCGATTGATTCAGGTAACTCTCTCGTAATTCTCCCAGTACATAAAGCCCCTGTACCAGAAAAATTAGTAAGGTTAAGCTCGTTAAAAGAATGGAAATGAAGCCAAAGATCTTATTTTTCGTTTTCCAAAGATTAAAGAAAGATAGGAAGGAGACGAAGAGTAGTGAATAGTTGAGAATCCAGATCGTTTTAAATTTGTAAAGATCGTCGTTGTAATTATCAATAGGATAGGTATAGCCTTCAGGTGTTATTTGAAGGTAGGAAGCTTCGATTAGCTGGTTCCAGTAATTTGCAATTTCAAATCGAAAACCCAAGTAAAGTCCGGTAATTAGCAAGGCCGGAAGCATGAAATCTACCAGTTTATAGATGAGGTTTCTTGTATCGGTATCATCCGATGCTTTTCTGAAATAGAGATAGTTTACAAAACCCAATCCTACGGTAAAAAGCAGGGAGGTAAGAAAATGAATATTCAGTAGGGGGCGTACCTCTTTGCTTCCATAAGAAATAAGATTACCATAGGCATTTTCCCAGTCATGTACCAGACTAAAAAACGCTAAAATCATAAGCGGATAGGAAAGCGCCTCATATACCTTGATGTTGCGCGATCTTCCCAACCAGAATAGTAAAGCCGCTTCTGCTGTCCAGAACAGGGTCACCCAGTTACCGTCCAGTTGTACTGGAAAAGCAATGGTGACAAACGTAAGCACCAAAGCAGCGATAAGATAAAACAGATTGTTCGCCAGTTTTTTACGATGGATGATAAAACCAGCTATAAAATGAATGATTGCATTGAAGACAGTAAATATACCTAGTAATTCTTTACCCGTTTCATGGTTGTTAAGAAGCGCGTAGCCAATACCGTAAAAGATAAACGCATTGAGTAGTAAGACAATTACACTACCTGCACCCAGTTTCTCGGCACGAATTAATTTGTAAGCGAGAAAGGTGATGTAAAAGATCAAGAAGAAAACAGTTACAAAGAGAAAAGCGATTAAAAAGTTTTCTTCTTTGCTATAAGAGAACAGGTACCAGGACAAATAAATGATCCAGGTAAGGGCAAAGGCAGTATAGTACAGTGGTTTCCATTGTTTTTTAAAGGAAATCACTAGAATCCCTACGTTGATGATAGCAATATAAGAAAACATCACTGCTACCTGTCCCGAACCATCACTTAAGAGATAGGGTACGGCGTAGGCACCTAACAACCCAATAATGGCGATTACCTGGCGGTTGTAGTTCAGGGCAGCCACCACTCCAAAAACAGTAAAGACCACCATTAAAAAGAACGCCAGTAATTGCGGGATCAAGCTGTAAAAGTCGTAAGCAGCAAAGGTGATAAAATACAGAATTGCAATAGCACCACTTACCAGCACTGCGCTGTAATTTTCATATTTCTTCTTGAGTTTTATGCCAAACCCTAGCAGAACAATACCGGCTAGATATCCTAGAATGATACGTGTAAGCGGACTTATCAAATCGTTTTCAATAGAGTATTTGGCTCCGATCGCCACCCCTATAACGGTGATTAGAATCCCTATTTTACTAATGAGATTTTCTCCGATAAACTTCTCCCAATCGCCTTTTACTTTCGCTGGTTTGGGTTTCCTTGCTGTTAGAATGGGTTGCGATGGTTGCTGTGAAATGTTTTTTGCAGGATCCGTAGCGATAACCTCTTTTGGAGCTACAATCTCTTCTGTTACCTGAATTGTCGGTTTTGGAATTTCTTCCGACAAGGAAGTAGCATCTGTCTCTTTTCGTTGTAATTGCAGGAGTTCCCTTTTGATAGCATAGATCTCATTGGCAAAAGCATCCTGCTGTTTTAGCAGCACTTCCAGCCGTTGCAGCAATTGGTTTATTTGATCATTTTGTTGGCTCATAGGTTAGCTTGGGTATTTTAACAGGTTTCTAAGATAGATTTTTTTAGGGAATTATTGATAATCAAATCAATTCAAGGGTCATGGCGTCTAAAAGCGGTGTGCGTCATATCGAATCCCTTGAGGGTGAGATAACTTTTTGTTTTTGGTTCTTATGTTCAATCGTTACTTACAGATGAACATTGAGTTGTGTTTAATAAGATTTCTCAGTCGCTGTGCTCCTTCGAAATGACCGTTAATAAAGGGCGCTTCGAGAGACCTCAGCGTCCTTTATAAGAGGTCATCAAAAATAAACCCGCACCAAAACATTGGGCGTCAATCCCAGTGAACGCTGCGTGAATTCCTGAGCTTCGTCTTCGTTGTTTACCCTGTAAAAATTGTTGAGGACATTCTGCTTATCCAGTACATTCCAAACCGAAACACTTAGCTGCATCGGGATCTTCTTAGTAAGCAGCAACCGATACGAAGCAGAAAGATCCAGCCGGGCAAAAGCGGGCAGGCGTTCGCCATTGGCAGTATCAAAATTCAGATTGCCGTTTACGACTTCATTTCCTGGTACCAGCCGAGTGGCGGGACGACCACTACGCCAGTTGTATCCGGCGGAGACACTAAGGGCATTCCATACCAGCGTGGTGCCGGCTGTAAAGGCATGGGTGATATCAAAATTATTAGGGAATTGTACTTCCGGCAGTTCCGGAAAGGTATAGTCGCTCTTGAGGTAGGCATAGCTTAACCAAGTATTAAGCGTTCGGGTTTGTGCATCCGGTGAAAAATCAAATTGCTTCCGGAGCAATACATCGGCTCCCACAGCATCATAGCTTCCGGCGGTTTTAGTAAATTCATACTGATTTTGAAATCCCTGGCTTTGGGTAGTAATGCCTTCCACGTCCTTGTAAAACGCTTCTGCACTCAGCAGCCAACCCTTTCGGCTATAGGTGAGCCCCACCGAAGCCTGCTTGCTGGTCAGTACGGGTATCGAATCATTATCAGACAACTGCCATCGCCTACGTTCGATCCCTAAAAAATCGTTTTGAAAATTGATCACTTTTGATATCGACTGGTGCTTTAATTCGCCAAGCACTTCCACGTTAAAAAACGATAAAAAACGCTGGTTAAAACTTAGCCGCGGTTCCACACGAATTCGGTTAAACTTATCCAGGTAATTTCCGCGAACTCCCAGGCTTAGATTCGTAAAACGATCTTTAGAGCGGTAGCGTGCTTCGGTATAAACCGCATGGGTTCGCAAAACTTCCCCTATCAACGAGCGAAATTGCGGATTGTCTACATCGTTGAGGTTGGTCACCTTGGTTTCAGCAAATTGATAACCGTTGGAGAGCTGTATCGCATCCGTTAATTTATAATGTGTATCGAGGCGCACCCCGGTCTCAGAAACGATGTTTTCCTGTAAAAAACGCAGGGAGTTTTCAATATCGGCATTGAATCCCTGTAGCTTATAATCGGTTTCATATACATGAAAAACACTTTGAAAGCGGTCGTTCCATCGTCTACTATACTCGATACCGCCGGCAATACTCAACTGTTCTAAACTGCTTTGTCTTGATTGAGGCTGATTGTTCACTAGGGCATTTTCGTTAAACACAAGATCATTTCCTGTGAAAATAAAGTTTACGCGCACTTCATTATCGTCATTTGGTTGAAAAAGCCATCGAAAAGAGGCATCGTAAAAGTCAAAACTCAGTTCGTCATTCACCGTGTTCCCTGGTGTATTTTCCAGCTCGGTATTTTGAGAGATCCGTTCAAAATAACTAGTATAAGTAGGCGTATCTACCAGGCCGTTAGAAGAGCTTCGTGCTGCAATTTGTACCGAGGAATTCTTTCCGGTTGGAATATCGGCATAGGCATTCAAATCGGTAAGATTCAGTCCAACATTCCCTTTGAATTGAGTATTCACCAGCGCATCGGTTTGCATGGAGAGTGTACCTGAAACTCCATCAGTGGCTGCGGCCGTAGTGCCATTTTTTTGTAAGCGTACTTTTTGCGTGATCTGCGGATGAAACATCGAAATAAGTCCGAAAAAGTGTCCGGACTGGTACATTTTAATTCGGTCCCATTCAATCAGGTTTTGGTCATGGGTGCCTCCCCGAATGTTGATATTAGAAACCGTTTCATTTACACTTTGGATACCGGGAAACGCCTGTACGGACTGCAATACATCCGCATCAATAAGACCCGGTAAGGTTGTGAAAGCATTAAAGTCGATTTCGAACGATCCGTTATTCACCTTATTGATACCTCTTGCAAGGTAGCTGGAAAGTACTACTTCAGATAAGGTTTGCACCTGTGGGATCAGGTAAATATCGGCACAATGGGACCCGTCAAAATAACGTAGATTGCGATCTAGCGTTTTAAAACCGATATGGCGTATGCGTACCGAAAGATTGGCTGGAGGAAGCTCCATTTCAAAATAACCACTGGCATCACTAATGGCAGAAATCTTGCCCACCTGTATGGAAGCCCCTTCTAAAGGAAGTAAATTGTCTTTGTTTTTAAGGTACCCGCAAAATTTGGTTGCTACCTTTTTGCGAACCGAAATAATGTTACCCGGAAGCTTTTCAAATTGCAAACCAGTTTCTTTTTCCAAGAAGAGTAAAGCCTCATCCAGTGTAGCTTCTGCATCTGGCATAGGCGCTTCAATATCTGCCACCGCGTCCTGCAGGTAGTTAAACTGATGCTGGTACCGCTGTTGTAAAAGCACAAAAAGATCCGTTAACGGGATCTTCTCCTGAGTGGTTTGTGCATGCGCTCCTGTAAAAGCAAGCAGCACAAAAAACAGTACGGCCTTATATTTATTTTGCACGTGCGAACAGGCTTACCTTATTTTCATTGATGTCGTACGAGAGTCCGAGTGGAGCCGTAATGGACTTCACAGCAGCTTCCAGATCATTGTGTATAAAGCTTCCGGTAAAAATAACCGAAGTATCAACACTTTCTACCTTGATTTTTATGTCGTATTGTCGTTCCAATTCTGCAAGCACTTCTTTATATGGAACTTTCTCAAAATGGGTTTTATTCTGTAGCCAGGAAGGTTGAGATCGTTCGCTTTTACTTAGCGAGACGCTTCCTTCCAGCAATCTAAAAGTATCTCCCGGTGAAAGCTTCTTCGTTTGATTACCAGAAACTACCTGTACCAGTCCTTCAAAGCAAATTACCTCGAAAAACCGATCTCGTTGCTTTACAGTAAATTGAGTACCCAATACGCTCACGACTCCTTCAGAAGTAACCACGTCAAAGCGTGCACCTTTGGCCACTTTAAAATAAGCTTCTCCTTTCAGTGTGACTTTTCGTTCACTATTCCATTTCTTTGGGTTATAGGTAAGCGATGAAGCAGCGTTTAATACTACTTTTGAGGCATCCGGTAAGGTTAGATTGGTAGTTTCTGCTGCCAGCGTTTGTACCTCCAGTTCCTGCTTATTAAAGAAAATAAAAAATAGTGCCAGTCCCGCCACTACCACAGCGGCAACACGTAATAGCGAACGCCAGGGTGCCAGCGTACGAACGGGGGTGTCTGTTTCATTATATAATCTCTCACGGATCTCTTGATAGGAAACCTCCGGATCGGGGGCTTTAAAACGCGCTGCAGTCGCTATGATCTTGCGATCTTCAGCATAGCGTTCATCGGCTTCAAAAGCTTTTAACTCTGCTTCCGAAAGCTCTCCTGCCAGCCATTTTTGTATGATAGTATCTTTTTCCATAACTATTCCCTTATGTATAGAACAACTTACAGGTGATATCTCCTGAATTTTTTTTCATTTTTTTCACATCCGCTTAAAAAAAGGTTAGTTTTCAGGTATTTCCTGCTTCCTTCAATCTTATTTTATGCTAAAATTTGCCAACTCCTCCTTTAATTTTTTAAAGGCGGTGTAAATTCGATATTCCACCACTTTTTGGGTAACTCCCAGCATTTCAGCAATTTCACTGTGTTTCTTTCCTTCCGCCTTATTTAACAAAAATGCTACCCGCTGTTCTTCGGTCAACGAAGCTAATGCGTTTTGGTATTGCTTTAAATATTCTTGTTCCTGTAGTAAAAACTCGGGGGATTCGTTTGTGTGACTTTTAGGGGTGTCTTTCGCATACTTCAACACAACCTTTTGATGCTTGGCTTCATTAAGCATCATATTATTGGCGGTCGTAAATAGAAATGACTTTGCCTTGTCTTCGGTGACTTTTTTGCAATTCTCCCAGAGTTTGATAAAAGCTTCCTGCGCCTTGTCTTGGGGATTGAGCTGTTCACCATATCTATAATACAGAAAACTACAAAGGTCTCTCAAGTACTTTTGGTAGATAGCAGAAAAGATACTTTCCTTACAAATATCGGTATGTGTCTCCTTGGGCAAAACAGTGGTATTTTGGTTTCTTAAAGGTAGAAATTTAATTTTTTTAAAAAAGTTTTCAGGAGTTTTTGCTTTGAAGTTGTTTTATGACCAAAGACGCAAACTAAAATATACTGCCATGAAAAAAACTTACAAAATTCTTGTATTTGTGATCTTCACGCTTGTTCTGTTGCTAATGTCCTGCAGAAGTGAAGAGCTAGAATTTATAGAGCCCGACACCCAGGAAGTTCTGGAGGCGAATTCTTCTGCGGCTACCCTGATACAACGAACCACTATGAAAGACGGTTCTAACGATAATATAATTGACAGAGCCAGTTGTTTTGAAGTAAAGCTTCCGGTAACGGTTATTGCCAATGGCATTGAAATACAGGTGGAAACCGAAGAAGATTTTGATGAAATCGAAGATATTTTTGACGAATTAGAAGATGATGAAGACCGCCTTGAGATCGTTTTCCCGATTACGGTAATTCTAGCTGATTTCACAGAGCAATCTGTAAATAATATGGATGAATTTGAGAGACTTGCACTTTCTTGCGGTGATGAGGGTGCCGAAGATGACGATATAGAGTGTGTAGACTTTAACTATCCGTTTCGAATCTCCGTCTTTAATCCCAATAACGAAATTGTAGAAACTATCGTGATCGAAAGTGACCGGCAGTTGTACCGGTTCGTGGAGCGAATTGAAGATAACGATATTGTACGGATCAATTTTCCGATTACACTGGTACTGGCTGATGGTAGTCAAATAACCATCAATTCATTAAGAGCCTTAGAAGAGGCCATAGAAAATGCCATTGACGACTGCGATGAAGACGACGACTATGATTTTAACGATGATGATTGCGATAACTGTACCACAGACCAGCTTGCTGAGGTTTTAACTGGGTGCGACAACTGGCGGGTTGACAAACTGGAGCGTAACGATGTAGATCAGGAAGAACAGTATATCGCCTTTTTGTTTAGCTTTTTTGAAGATGGCACGGTAAGCGTGAGTACGAATGGCGAAACCCTTTCCGGAACCTGGGAAAGCAGTGGCGCCCGAAACAATATTTCTTTTGTCTTAAACATTCCTGATCTTCCTGATTTTAATGATACCTGGATACTTCATGAGATAGATCAGCAAATAGGAGAAGTAAAAGTAGACCTTCGCAAAGGAGATGATCGTCTGCGATTTGAAAGTGATTGTAGTGAGGAAGGAGATTCCGGAAATGATACAGTCGCTTCTATTTTGAGCAGTGGCGCATGGGAAGTAGCGCAATATACAGATGATGGAGTAAATGAAACCGCAGACTATGATGGTTATGAATTGGTATTTAATGAAAACGGAAGTGTAGTTGCTTCCAGAGATCAGAATACGATTGAAGGAGGTTGGAATGTAGGTGAAGGTGGGAGCAAACTGTTCTTGAATTTTAATACCATTCCTTTTGATGAATTTACAGATGATTGGGATGTAATTTCCGCTACCGAAAACCGAATAGAATTACAGGACGTAAGCGGAGGTGATGGTAGTGTTGATATTTTAGTATTTGAACGATTATAAATTATATCTATATGAAGCGTATTTTAAATCAATTCGTAACTGTGAGTCTCATTCTGGGATTAGTAGTTACCGTGTCCTGCAGCAGTGATGATAGCGGCAGTACTAATTCTCAGAATATTGAAGCCGTTATTGCTACGGCACAATCAGGTAGCTGGCGTATTACTAGCTATGTCGAAGACGGTGTAGATGAGACCAGTGATTTTAGTGGATATGCATTTACATTTAACAGCGATGGTTCACTTACTGCCGTAAATGGTGCCATTACCGTTAATGGTACCTGGTCTGTTGATAATGACGACAGCAGCAACGATATTGACTTTAACATCTTTTTTGCCTCACCACCTGATTTTGAAGAGTTAACCGAAGATTGGGATATTGTTTCAAGGAGTAATAGCCGTATTCAACTTAGAGATGTAAGTGGGGGCGATGGGAGCGTTGATACACTGGTATTTGAAAAGCTGTAAAAATTCAAAATTTAGGGTTTTGGGTTTCAAATAGTAAGATTGGATTGATTGCTATGTAGTGAAAAGCATCCTCAGGCTATAGTGGGGGTGCTTTTTTTACAAAAAAATGCGCTGACTTCTTGCCAACGCATTCACTATTTACCCGTAGAAAAGATCTCCTGCAATTGTTGTATCACCCCTCCGTTTCCGTTTACGGTGATCTCACCAATCTTATCAGCTATTTTTTCTACATATTCCATTTCCTTCAACTTCAAGAGCATGCTATTTTCTTCCATCAACTTTGCTGTGTTTAGCAAGCTTCTGGTAGAAGCCGTCTCTTCACGTCTGGTAATGGTGTTTGCCTGTGCTCGCTTATGTGCCACCAACACCTGGTTCATGATCTCCTTCATTTCACCGGTTAAGATCACATCTCGAATACCGCAATTAAGTATCGTAACCCCTAGCTTTTCAGCATCGGTGTGTACTGCTTTAAATACGGCTTTTGCAATGTTTTCTTTTTCTTCCAGTAATTCATCTAAGGTGTACGTACCCACATAAACCCTCAAGGCCAACTGCATCAAAATATAGAGCTGCTTTTCGTAGTCTTTGCTTTCCAACAAAGCCTTTTCAACATCGGTAACCTTATACTGCGTATAAAAGTTAATTCTTATTGTGGCTTTGTCTTTGGTTAGCAATTCCTGCCCGGCAATCTCAAGTTGCAATTGTCGCATATCGGCTTTTGCGATCTTGATCGTGGTATCATTTCTCCAGTAACGGTAAGTACCACCTTGCAAAATACCCTTATAAATGTCGTCTATCAAGAGCACCGCCTTTTCGTAGGCAGCTACTTCGAACAAACGAATGTAGGGATTAAGCTTCGCAAGTATCGCCTTGTCCAAAGACTCGGTGATCTCGGGTTTTGTGCGATCTATAAGTACAAACTCATAGGTCTTTAACACATTCCAGTAGAAATAGATACCCGGTTGCAATACTTCCTTGCAAATACCATTTTCCAATACTACTGCAAGCTCACCGTCATTCACCTGAACCTCATGCAACAATGCCTTCAATTCAGCATCTGCCAACAAAAGCTCTTTGGCTACTGGCGGATTAAAGGGTTGTGCAAGATTGTACAAATACACAGTGCGTCCCAATCCTAGCCAGTACATTCCTTGCGTAAGCACCTTTTCGTAGTCACCTTTCTTAAAGATCAAACCTACGTAACCTGCATTAATTCTAACACGTTTCATTTTGTTACATTTTAATTAAACATTCAATTTTTGAAGATCCACCCGTAACGGAGGTATTTCTTCCACATACACCAAAAAGGTCTATGTTTATTTTGGGCGTGTCCCTTTCACATGGTTTCAGGGTCGGGCTTTCGGCCGTCGCTTTTTTATCCGCCATTGGCAGGATAAAAAGAGCTCCACAAGACCTCTATCCCTCACGCAATTCTTCTTTGAAAACAACAGTTATGCGTCATCTCAAACTCGCGGAAAACTCATGTTTTGCCATGCGCAGCCTCTGGTTTTCGCAATTCTTAGAGTCTTCATTTCTCAGAGCATAGCTCTAGAAATTCAAACCCCATGTCCTTACGAAAAGCAAAGGGGTAACATCACTCAAGATGTGCCTTCAGGCAGGTTTGTGATTGTCAGGCTTTTTACGAGTAAAAAGTCTAACCGACCCACACCTGTTGCTTTTGTTTTTTGCAGTTTACACTGCGGTCCTTCAGTTTTACAAGATGAAGGGCTTGTAGAAAACGAACTTGCATTCGTATCCCACGTCCTGAGCGTGGTGCTCTACCGAACTGAGCTACAGGGCACAAAGCCGCTGACAGGATTCGAACCTGCGCTTTTCTCCATTGTTCTAACCAGCTGAACTATCTGCATTATACAGAGTAGGAATCGAACCTACGACCCACGGAGTGTGCTTGACTATTTTTTGGAAAATAATCTCAAACCTCCAGATCAGGTTGAACAGGAACACTTAATGCCTCTCGGCAAAGCAGCCTGCAATAGTGCTGTACAGAAACACCCAACAAGACCCGTCTGATGTTGTAAAAAGAAGTGCTTTCGCAAGCCCTGCCATCCTTCATTTAGATAGCAGGGCGACTCCTTTCATATAAATTTGGTGTCTACTGGGAATCGAACCCGAGTCTTATCACACTTTTGGTGACCGTGCTAGCCGTTACACCATAAACACCCCTAAAGATTTGCCAATCCCAGGTACCAAACCTTCCGGATAGTGGTTTGTACCCTTTCGCCATGCGGCACTCTAGTTTTGTTGATGCAGCAGGATTCGAACCTGCACTCCCCCGATTAAAAGCCAGGTGCTTTTCACATTAACCTATACATCAATTTTTAATTTCTATTTACAGAGCAAAAAAAAAAAAACGCCCTGTTCAAGGGCGCTTTTATCGTCGGTTAACTGCAAGGCTTATAGCCCTTGCAATCGTATACGATTAACGTCCCTTTTTTTATGATTCTGGCAAACATCACTTTCATGAGCCCCGGTAAACAGTCCTGGTAGGGTGACTGTTTTAAGAGCTCTTGTCTGCATTACTATGCTATTATATTTCTTCATCTTTTTTAGTGGGTTCCTTTTGTGAACCGCGGTGCAAATATGAAAACAAAAAATGTAATTCACAAACAAAAATTTAAAATAAATTATTGATAATCAAATAGTTATGCATAAAATTCAGAAAATAGGATGGCTGTTCGGAAATTCCCGAAGTATGATAATTTTGGCAAGCTGTTGGCGTTCAATAGCTAGCGGTTTTTTCATGTAAATTCATGTATGTATTACGCATTTAAAACATCACTTAAAAAAATTAAAAAAAAACGTCCGATTGGGATATCGGACGCTTTTCATATGGCTAATAAATGTAATTAGATCACTTTAATCAACTAAAATTTAGACATAGCATCCGTAGTTTCCGGGTATATATTACCGGAAAATCCATCAGAGAACAACGTTCTCTTAAATTGATACTATGTTTGTTTTGTATGTTCATTTCGTTGGCAAAGATGCACTTTTTTCTTTAATTGACTTAAATTTTGATCCTAATCTCTTCTTTTGAGTGTATAAAAAAGGCTGCAAAACGCAGCCTTTTTAAATCTGAACTAATACTTTTATTTATCGTAACAAGCAGGTTTTCCCGATGGTGCTGGTCCTCCGGTACCGCAACCTCCCTGTAAGGATTCACCAGAACAAGTACGCAGTGATCCGCCTTTTACTGCATGCAATTGTGCAGTAGTTAAAGAATTAAAATTTGAAACGGTTTCCTTCGTAAAGGATAATGGATTTTTGTTTACTTTTTTCATAACATTTTATTTTAAAATTAGCAGTCATGAAAATACAGAATATTCTTTCTTTTTGAATAAGATTTATAGCAAGCTTAACTTTTTTTAACGAAGGTTAACAATTAGTTGTCACCTAATTATGATTGAAAAGATTGAATACTATAGTAAACTGAGAGATCAGCGGAAAAAAACCATGGTTATCTTTGGTATCAAAATAGTAATAGGGTCCTACATCAAATAATAAGTGTATTTTGCCATAATGGTGTGTAAATGACAAATCTGCGAAAGGAGCGATTACATGAATAGATCCGCTTCCTCCACCTACTTTCAAATCAGGGATATTGCCCGCCATACCGGACTCCTATATTTATATTAAGTGTTTGAAGTTTAGCTATTGCCTATTCCTGTTCAAGCCTGGGATTGATAAAATTTACTCGAAAGAAATTTTCGGTAGAAATGCTGTTTTCTATATTTTGTGCATCTAGAATACTTGAGAAAAACTATAGAAGCTGACTCAAAATCTAGGCGGCTTAATTCATCAAGGTGTTGTACTTTTTGAAATGAAGAACAAACATATCACACGATTACCATTAGAAAAATCGAGCTCAGATGTTATCTAATAATCGTTTTTTGTTACAGCTGCATTTAGTATTAATCACTAAGCAAAAGGCTTATGGCAAAACCACCGCCAGATGCTAAATTTAAGGTCAAGGTATCTCCCGTTTTGATTTTTTGATTATTAATATCAATACCAGTAGGATTTTTTTTGTAATGCGCATCATCGCTATCTCGATAGATTGTTGCCTCAAAGATTTTTCCTTTCGGAAGAAAATCAAAATTAAGGGTTATCTTTCGTTCGTTCTCATCGGTAATGCCGCCCACAAACCAATTACCAGTTTCTCGTTCTTCACGAGCGATCGTCACAAAGTCTCCCACTTCACCATGAAGGACTATGCTTTGTTCCCAATCGACCCCGACATCCCGTATGAATTGAAATGCAGGGCGACCTTCGTAGTTTTCAGGGAGGTCGCATGCCATTTGTATAGGACTATAGATTACAACGTATAAAGCTAGCTGATGTGCCAGAGTTGTATTGATCTGATTGTTTTCTTTGGAGGGTAATGTAATATCGAAAACACCAGGGGTAAAATCGATAGGTCCGGCTAGCATTCTTGTAAATGCAACAATAGAGAGGTGTTCTGGTGGATTCCCACCATCCTGCGCCCAGGCATTGAATTCCTGACCTCTTAATCCTTCACGGGCAATGGCGTTGGGATAGGTACGTCTCAATCCCGTAGCTTTAATAGGTTCGTGAGCATTGATCGCTACCTCATACTTTGCTCCAGTTTCCAGCACTTTTCTGTAATGATTTACCATCCATTGTCCATGGTGGTATTCTCCTTTAGGAATTAGCTTACCTACATACCCGGTTTTCACCGAGTGTATTCCTAATTTTTTCATTAAGCTAAATGCCGAATCCATTTGTTTCTCATATGTACGTGGCGCACCGGAGGTTTCATGATGCATAATAATTTCTACTCCCTTTTCTTTTCCATATTTTGAAAGCGCTTCCAAGTCGTAATCAGGATAAGGAGTTACAAAATCAAAAACACCTTCTCTATCTTCAAACCCTATCCAGTGTTCCCAGCCAGTATTCCAGCCTTCAACCAGTACTCCTTTGATATTATTTGCTGCTGCAAAATCAATATAGCGTTTTGTATTTTGAGTAGTAGCACCGTGCCTACCATGCGCTGTTCCTTTATCTACCCATTTACCTTCCTTATCTAAGGTCATGCCGTAGTCCCATCTTGATTTATCTACATGCATTTCCCACCAGATACCTACGTATTTCTTTGGTTCAAACCAGCTAATGTCACCCAATTTATTAGGTTCATTAAGGTTTACTATTAATTTTGAATCTATAAGTTCTGCGGCCTTATCTGCGATCTGTATGCTACGCCAGGGAGTTTTGAAAGGAAGGTCCCTTTTTACTTTGTATCCTGTTCGTTCAGAACCCACAAGTTCACTGATTAGCTTTAAATTTTCGGTATCTACTTTCAAGGTCATTCCCGCATAATCGGTAAGGTTGGCCTCGTGGAAACTTAAATGAATCCCTTGATCACTTCTTAATGTTACGGGTGTGTTCACTGCATTTTCCGGGATATAAGTAGATGCCAGATTGGGATGATCTTTTAATGCTAACGCATTAATCTCAGATATTCTGGAGGTTTGGTATACATGCTCATAAATGTCCCAATCGCCCGGTATCCACCAGGCTGTATGGTTTCCGGTGAGCGCGAACTCAGTATTCTCGTCTGTAATGATCAAACTGCGTAATCCTTCTTGTTCAGGAAATTCATAGCGAAAAGCAACTCCGTCTTCATAGGCTTTAAAATAAATATTTAGCTTACGATTTGGGGATTTAGTTTCTTCCAGTTTCACTACAAGTTCATTGTAATGATTTCTTACGATTCTTTGCTCGCCCCAGGGCATTTGCCAGTTCTTATTAAATGAATTCATAAGATAGCTTTTCATTTTGAATCCTGATTTCAACGATGGCTGATCTTTGAAATCAAAACTCATTGCCGAGGTATCAATAACGATTTCATTGTTATGTTTTACCAGATAATGGGGACTTCCATCATCCGTAAGAAAAAACTCTATTTGATTTGTATATTTAGGGGAAGAAAGTTCAATAAACAGATGTTCTTTGTTACAGGAAGTGCAGCATACAATAAGTAATACTAAAAACTTTAAATGTTTCATAGTTCAAAATTTAATAGATGTAAAGACCTTCCAGATGTACACTTTCACTTTTACTCAATAAGTATTTTATAGACACTAAAGCTAAGCTCACTTACATCCGCTTTTGCCAGGTGTATCTTGGAATTTGTATAGTATAATTCATTATTGTAGATGCTAAAAGTATCTGCCCAACTCACCTTTTCGCCTTCAATAAGCACGCTTAGGTTTCCTTCAGGGTCGAGTCTCATGATCTTATGGCGTTCCAGATCGGCGAGATAAAGATTGCCTTGTTGGTCAAAGATCATTCCATCTGGTGCAGGCGTTTCTTTTACTTTTAATACACTTTTCTCCACTTCACTTGCTGTTCCATAGCTTAAAACACGAGTAGGAACAGTGTACAATGTATAACCAGTGAGGGCGTGGTAATACAACAAATTATTTTCGGTATCTAAAGCGATCCCGTCTGAGTGAACCCTATTTTTCCAGGTCTTACCATCAATAGAAAGCGAATCGGTTTCAGCCAGTGTTGAATAGTGATTATCAAGTACACGGTGGGTTTTTCCGGTTTCAAGATTTAAGACCACGAGACCCGCATGACCTGAATCTGTAAAGTATATACGGTTTGTTTCCCCATCTATGCGCAGATCGTTGATATAAGAATCAGGATGAAAGCCTTCTTCATTAAATATATAAATATTGTCTAGTGCGTCATTGTTAAGATTAAATACATATACTCTGGGAGCTCCCTGTACTCCTTGAAACAATGGATTTCGTGTGTCGAGTACATAAAGCCTATCCTTAAAGGCTACTACTGATTGTACAGCTACAAAAACTGAATCCTGCAATGCATCACCTAATTTCCAGGAGTTCCATTTTTCGTTGGGATAGGGCTTGGTATTACTATTATTCACCTCAACTACCGAGTACTTTACACCTTCTCGCCACCTGGGAAAATTAGCAAAGATCTGTCCCTCTTCAGATACTGTTACCCCCGTAACTTGTTGTCCATTGAATTCCGCTACCAGCTCGGCGGTGGGTGCAGTTTCTTTTCTGGTTTTCTCAACAGTGTTTTCGGTGGATTTGTTTTGTTTGCAGTTTGCCAACAGAAGTAATAGAAGTATGGGAAAGTATTTTTTCATAGGAATTATTTGAATGAATTATAAAGATACGATTTAAGTTAGCTTAATTAAAGGGTGCATCAAGCAGTGCAATTAGTACTGCTGGCTAATATTAATGTTAATAATGAAAACGAATATCCACTTAATTATTTCATTAACAGTAGATTGAAATTCAAAAAATGCAATAAGTATTGAAGAAATCGCTTGCTCTAATTTGTATATTTTTTTGATAGATTTTACGGGTTCACTAGCTGCCAAATGGTTTTATTCCCATGATTTTAGTATAAATTATAATATCATGATGAGCTGTATTTTGTTTTAAATCGTACTTAAATTATCGTTAAAAACTTTCTTACACAAACAGAATTTTCTAAATTAAATGTATTAAAATTTTAAAAAGATGAAGAAGAATAAGAAGCTAAGATTTAATAAGCAAGTGATTTCAAACTTTCAAACTAATATATTAAAGGGCGGGGGAAATACTGCCGGGAACTGTACGTCTAGGATCGATATTGATAACTGCGCTTCAAACGCAGGATGTTTAGGAGGCACTGATGAAACCTTGAGTTGTTGCGGTTACTCCTGCAGCTGCCCTACGTTTGGTCCTATTGATGTGGGAGGTTAATACCAGTAATTAAAGGATATTTAAATAACAGGTTGGTTTCACAGAATCATTAATTACTTGAAGTTAAGTATTTGATAGCTACTTCTAAAATTTCATCTCTACCCTGTTCAATACCTTTAATACTGGGTTTCACATAAATATCGGGTTGTATCCCTGAGCGTTGAGTAGTTTTTTCGTTAGGATCATAAACACCTATACCGGAAATAGAGGTTCTTAATCCGCCGGGCAAAATTATTGAAGTAACATTACCGTTGGTACCTGCCGTTTGGCTACCTATCAAAATGGAGAGTTCGCTTGCTTTAAAGGCCATTACTGTATATTCTGCCTGACTTTGGGTGTATTCGTTTATCAGGACTACAACTTCACCTGTGTATATTTTTTCTCCATGGGGGACTTCAAGTGGTTCCGAAAAGTAAAAAGTGCCTGGATTCGAAATATCCGGAATGCTGAATTTTACAAAAGGTATGGAAGATGAAACAAAAAAAGATCCTAATGTAAAAGGAACAAAAGTAGAGGGATAGTTACGAACATCTATTATGATGCCTTTTGTATTCAAAAACTCTGTTTTTATTAGGTTAACATCTTTTGGGGTTATGGATCTCAAGGTTACATACCCTATTTCTGGCGTTAATAATTTAAACGATTGTTTGGAGTCTTTCTCGTACCATTTTGGGATGCTAATATCTCCTTCATCATAAAGTGGAATAACTGCCTGTTTTGAAGTATTTTTATATTTGAAGGTGACTTCGGTAGTATTCGTTCGGGAACGTAAGATATCATCAGAAATATCTCTTAATTTGGAAGCCATGTTAGCAGCTGGATAAAAAGGTAATAAACTGTCTACCAATACTTTGATACTTATATTATTGATGTGTGTTATTACAGATCCTCTCAATAAATCAAATTTTATACTGTCTTTAATTTTATAATTTTCTGTAACAACTAATTCATTTTCTATGAATCTTACTTTAAAAGAAGGAACAAAACTACCTCGTAATTCTTTTATTTTGTTAGCTCCTACTCTTAAATTAGCATGATTATCATTTATACTTTCTACCAATCTTAAAACTGCTAATTCATAATCCAGCTCGTTTTGGGCTTTCAAGAAATTATAGATATGGGTATCCATAATTTCGTTCCAGTCTGTACCAATTATATTTTTATATGGATAGAAATAAGCAATTATATTCCAATATCGAAACAAAGAAAGTATGCGAAAACCTATATCAGGATAAGGATGTTCAAAGTAGGCCTTTTCGTTTGTAAACTCAGCATATCCGATAGAAGAAGATTTTACGTAAAACTGTATGTCTTTCCGCTTAAAAGTATAGACTTCTTTAAATAGTTTTTTAATTTCATCCGGAATTGAAGGGTCTTTGAGCCAAAACAACTCTTTTAAAGGGGTTTTTTCAGTAGTTTTCAGATCTTTTATGATAGGAAAGGAGCGTATCCAACTTGTAAGTATCTCCATGTTTTCAGATTCCGTTGAAGCTTCAAAAACAGAAGGCAGTATTCGAAACAATTCGTAGTCCCAATGGTATTCACCATTTGTTATTCCAGGATGATGGTACTTTAAATATCCCCATACTTTGCAAAGAAGCGCTAACTTTTTTCTTAAAAAGCGGTCATTTTTTGGGATATTTAAATTTGTGCCGTAATCAAACTCGCGATCCACGTATACTCGTGATATACTTTTAAATGCAGTATTGGATTTCTCAACTGGGGTATCATTTATTTGGATGGAAAAATCATCAAATATCACATCGCTATCACCTGTAAAACTTCCTCCGAATACGATGCATTCTGTCTCCTTTGGGATTTCTGCCTCTAAAGAAATTGAATACCATTCATTAGGAAGGAAATTATTTAAAATCTTTTTTTCAAAATTCAACGTATAAGCATTTGAATCTTCTAGTTTTAGAAAAAGTTCTGGAGTTGCATTGGTTGCACTTGTAACTTTTACTTGCGAAGTAAGCCTTATTTTGCCGCCTTCTTTTAAACCGGGAAGTACTTGAAAAAAGCGATTTTCTGTCCTTTTATCACCTTTTATTTTAATTGCATATTTACCTGAAAAGCTTTGTGTATCTGCCTTAACATTCTTGTGAGATGTTCTATACCAGCTCTGGATAAATGAACTACGTTGGTCGTAAATTTCCATATCTAAATTATAATCTGTCTCGTTGGAAATATTACAACCCATCATCATGAAAATGAAAAAACTAAAACTAATTGGTAGTCTATTTTTAGATGAGTAAAAGCTATATATTCTAGAAAAAAATAAGTTGTTCACAAATATTTTAATTATCCTATCATTAATTCATTATAATGAGCGGGGAATGCCAAAGCCTGGATTTGATTAGTTTATAAAATTCAAAAATTTATGATCTAAATTGGTATTCCAAAACTTTGAACTCTATCATTTAACAAAATAATTCACTTCTCCCACTCCGTATGAAACGTTCCTTCTTTATCTAGCCTTTCGTAGGTATGCGAACCAAAATAATCACGTTGCGCCTGCAACAGGTTTAAGGGTAGCCTACCTGACGTATACGCTTCAAAATACTGCAGGGAGTTGGAAAGTCCGGGTAGCGGAATCCCATTGGTTACTCCGTAAGCCACCAGTGCTCTGGCGGCAGGAACAGTACTTTGTACTTTGTCTACAAAAGATGGAGCCAACAAGAGATTGGGCAGGGTTTTATCAGTTTCAAAAGCGTTGGTAATATCGGCTAAAAGTCCCGCGCGTATAATGCATCCGGCGCGCCAGATTTTAGCGATAACCCCAAGATCCAGCTCGTAGCCGTATTCTTTGGAAGCATCGGCTAACTGATGTAAGCCTTGTGCATAGGTAATAATGAATGCAAAATAAAGGGCTTCCTCTGCCAAAGTACGAATGCGACCCTTATCCATCACTTTGATTTCAGGACGGCCGTACAAGGCGTCTGCTTTAAGCCTCTCATCCTTCAGCGCAGAGATCTCTCTTAAGCTCACTGCAATATCAATAGAAGGTACCGGGATACCCAGATCCATCGCGTTTTGGGAGGTCCACTTACCAGTGCCTTTTTGTTTTGCCTTGTCGAGTATTTTATCCACCAGATCACCTTCATCTTCCGTATCAGGTTGCGTAAAAATATCTGCCGTGATCTCTACCAGAAACGATTGCAATCGGCCTTTATTCCAGGAGTCAAAAGTCTGGTGTAGTTCTTTGTTGGAAAGACCTCCCCCTTTCTTGAGTACATCATAGATCTCGCAGGTGAGCTGCATAAGTCCGTATTCAATACCATTATGTACCATTTTTACATAGTTACCTGATGATTTCGGGCCTAAATATGCAACACAGGGTTCTCCGTTGTATTTAGCAGCCACAGCTTCAAACACGGGTTTTACATACTGATACGCTTCTTTGGACCCCCCGGGCATGATGCTAGGTCCTTTTCGGGCTCCTTTAGCACCTCCAGAGACTCCTGCACCAAAAAAATGAATACCTTTTTCTTTTAAGTAAGCTTCCCGTCTATCGGTATCGGTATAAAAAGAATTACCACCATCAATTATGATATCACCCTTATCCAGATGCGGTAAGAGTCCATCGATTACTTTATCTACAATTTTTCCGGCGGGTACTAAAAGCATGATTTTTCTTGGGGTAGCCAAAGCTGCTACAAATTCTGTCACTTCTGTACTTGCGTTTACTTTTTCCAAATCATCACCTTCCTCCTGCAGTGCCTTTACTTTTTCAGTATCAAGATCATTACCAAAAGCAGTAAACCCATTATCGGCTACATTTAAAATAAAATTACGGCCCATCACGCCGAGCCCTACCAGTCCAAAATCGTATTTCTTATCCATAGTGTCTTCGATTATACCTCAATTTCAAAAATAAATGAAAATATCTGTTTTTCACTTGATTCACATGAGAAACTCCTGTAGCTTTGAAATCAATCTTTTTTACGAACTCTTTTAAAAGACGTATATGGCCCAGACCGACCCTCAGATGTTAATAATTTTTGGTGCTTCAGGAGATCTTACCGCCCGTAAGCTCGTGCCGGCAATCTATAATTTGTATAAAAGTGGATTTCTTCCAGAGAATTTTGTGGTCCTGGGTGCCAGTCGCTCTGATCTATCTGATGAAGATTTCAGGCAACGGGTGGTCACAGAAAGTAAGTATCTGAATGAAAAAACGAAGAATGACACGGCCGAAGTCATAGAGAAATTTGCGCATCAATTATACTATATAGACCTTGGAAAAGAATATGATACCGATTATTCACATTTGGCCGATCGCATAAACGAACTCAACAACAAACATCAAACCGGCGAGAATTATATCTTTTACTTATCTACGCCACCAAGTTTGTATGAAGCGATCGCAAAGAATATTCATGAAGTAGGATTGGCATCTGAAGAAAACGGGTGGAAACGATTGATTGTAGAAAAGCCATTTGGATATAGTCTTGAAAGTGCAAAACAACTTAATAAGGGATTACATCAATATTTTAATGAATCTCAGATTTACAGAATTGATCATTACCTGGGGAAAGAGACGGTTCAGAATCTATTGGTTACGCGTTTTGCAAATAGTATTTTTGAGCCTTTATGGAATCGAAACTACATACATCACGTAGAGATTACAAATGCTGAAAGTGGCGGAGTAGAGAAAAGAGGTGGTTATTACGAGAAATCAGGTGCCTTACGTGATATGTTTCAAAACCATTTGTTGCAGATAGTTTCATTGGTGGTCATGGAACCGCCCATCGGCGATGGCGCAGAAGAAATACGAAATGAAAAAGTAAAAGCATTAAAGTCGCTGCGGGTGATGAACGATCCCAAGGTGATTCGGGATCATACAATTAGAGGGCAGTATGTTTCTTCTGTGGTAGACGGTAAGACCATTAAAGGTTACCGGGAAGAAGAAGGGGTGGATGAAATCTCAACTACTGAAACCTATGCGGCCGTTAAATTTTTTGTAGATAACTGGCGTTGGGCAGATGTACCCTTTTACGTGCGCACTGCGAAACGGATGCCTACAAAAGTGACCGAAGTTGTAATCCACTTTAAATCTCCACACCATCATATATTTAAAGATTCCGGACTCGGAAGTAAAGAGAATAAGCTTGTAATCCGTATTCAACCAGACGAAGGGATTCTTATAAAATTTGGTGTAAAAGTACCGGGGCAGGGATTTGTGGTAGAACGAGCCAATATGGATTTCTATTATTCTGATCTTGCAGAAACGAAGGTGATGGAAGCTTACGAACGCTTATTGCTCGACGCGATGCAGGGCGATGCGACTTTGTATGCAAGAGCAGATGAAGTGGAGGCAGCGTGGGAGTTTGTGGATCCTATTCTCAACTACTGGAAAGACAATGAAGATGCTAAACTTTATGGATATTCTGCAGGCGTCTGGGGGCCTGCAAATGCCGATGAACTTATAGAAGGGATCGGAATGTGGCGTAACCCAAGTGAAAACTTAGCTGATGATCCCGGATTCTGTGTACTTTGCTAAACATTTTTAATAAGAAAAGAAGTGGTGTCTTTTTACATTCATTGTTCCGGATTCTTGAAAGATAATGCAATCTGGCAAAATTACGCTCTTCATCTTGAAACGTAACCGAGTTGAATAAATAAGTATTATGCCTTAACTTCGGTTTTTTAGATAAATTATCATCAAGCTATTATATATGACGCAAAAACATATTTTTTCTGATAAACGAGAAGTTGCGATTCAGTTTTCGAGCTTTTTAACAGAGCTCATTTTTGAAAAAGAAGAAACGCATATAGCCCTTTCAGGAGGGAGTACCCCAAAAGTGATTTTTGATGTACTTGCCGAAAACTTTGCGAATAAGATTAACTGGACCAAGGTACATTTGTATTGGGGAGATGAGCGTTGTGTGCCCCCAGGGCACGAGCAAAGTAATTATAAAATGACCGTAGATCATTTATTATCTAAAATTGAAATTCCATCGCAAAATATACATCGTATACAGGGGGAATCCGATCCGGCAGAAGAAGCAAAAAGATACAGCAGCTTACTTCGTGAAAAGCTTCCCGAAAAAAATGACATACCAGCATTCGATCTTATTATCCTGGGAATGGGTGATGACGGACATACGGCTTCGATTTTTCCCCATGAAATTGAATTGTGGAGATCAGATAAACTATGTGAGGTAGCGACACATCCTGATAGTGGTCAAAAAAGAATTACTATTACTGGAAAAGTGATAGATAATGCGAACATAGTAGCTTTTCTGGTGACCGGAGCCTCCAAAGCAGAAAAAGTTAAAAGTATCCTCCAAAGAGAAAAGGGCTATCAGCAATATCCTGCAAGTCTCGTAGCACCTGCTTCGGGAAGTGTCTACTGGTTCTTAGATGAAAAAGCGGCTTATTTGCTTCGAGAAAGTACGTGAGAAATGATAGCTTCAAACGATCAATTAAGTAATGATTTGAATTTTTGCTTGATCGAAAACCTAATATGAAATGGAATGATTTCTTCCAGTATTTTCAAATACTTCTTGATCCGGTAACGCTGTAAAGCATCTTTGGTAAATCTATACTCGAAGCCAAACTCGATCGTTTGAACGCATGGGTTACACTTACCACAAGGTTTTTCGGTAATAGGTTTATGACAAAACCAGGTTTCATCCATGATATGGCCGTATCCTTCTTTTTCCGCGATCTTTTTCATTTCGGCCTTAGTAATTAGAATCAAAGGAAAATCATAGTTTCCAAAGATCATCTTGAGATCCTCAGAAGAATTTTTCTCAACGGTATAAAAAGCTCCTTTTACTTTATCAAAATTACGCTCGAAGCCTCCAAATGAGGTAACAATGTCAATAATTTTGGCCCCTTTTTCAATTCCCAATTCTAAATTAGCGATGTCTTTAGAAAACTTTGCGAGCCATTCATATTGACTCCCTAATTTATTTCCATCACTAAGCATCATGAAATCATTTCTTATTCTATGATATGCCTGTGTAATGGCTTGATCTTCTTCAAGATCAGAAACTTGTTCAGTTATTAAAGACTTAATAGTGCAGCGGGTAGAAGAAAGTTGTTCAATTAACTTCGTAATCGTATCAATAGCTGCTAGTTCGAATTGTTCTGAGAGCCGATCATCCTTTAAGTAATAAGGCTGAATAATTACATTTTTTTGCGCTAATTGTAATATTCTAAAGGTAGAATCCCATCCACCAGTCCAGAACACATGAATCGTCTTTTGCTCTTCTTTTACCATAGCATTTAAAGATTTGTAGGGTCTTATTCACCTTTTCGTTGCTCAAAAGGAGGCAGCGAAGATACTAAAAATCAAATAGTTGAATTCAAAAAGAGTAATTTTTATAAAATGAGAGCAGCCATGCATGAAAAAAGAAGTATTTTCTTTGTCGATATACAAAAAATTATGGGTAATCTTAATGTTATTTTAGAACAGTTTAATAGAAATTAAGAATTTCTCTAGGATAGTTTTTAGGCATCTTCAAGCTTTGGTCACATACCAGATTGGTTGTCAGAGTATCACTATATTAATAGGATTGATAGTACTCAAGTAATGCAGAAAAACTATTTGTAAGTTAAAGTATAAACTTTCGTAAGTTATTCAATCGCTTCAAGTAATTCTTTTGCCTGTTCCTTTTTATAGGCCTGTTTCTTGACAACCATTGTCAGGAATCTTTTGGCATTCTCATTATCCTGCAACTTCAAATAGGCCATTGCAAGATACCAGGGGGTTTTGTCTTTTAATGCGTCTTTGGTTTCCAGATGCTTTTCCAGTAAAGGAATGGCTTCTTCAACTTGATTATTAGCAAGCAGTGCATTTGCCTGATAGAATAAATAATACGGAGTACCGGTTTGATTGTAGAGAGCCTCAAAGCGTAAAGCTGCTTCTTCGTAGTTCCTACTGTCATAAGTACTAAAGGCCTTTGTTTTTTGATCAAGAACCTGCGCTCCCCTTACCACAGGATGTACCACATTTTTGTATGGCTTAAAGTTATCGGCGAATAAATTTTCTGAAGTGGTTGGTTGCATAATCGTAAAAAAATACGCCATACCCAGCAAAGCGATTACAGAAGCTGCTACATACCATAGGGTGCGACTAGTCTTTTTGTAGGGTTGATGTTCGGCTTCAAAATCACTTAGTAGTTTCCGTAGATTGTTTTCCCCTTCTGCTTCGGCGACTTTGTGAAAATCCTCAAGAAAGGCAACCTCTTTTTTAAACTCAGGATCGCTTTCCAATAATTGATCAAAATTTGCTTGCTCAACCTCGGTAAGCTTTCTTTTCAGGTATTTCTGTATGAGCAAATCTTTATCCATAATCTTCTGGTTTTACGAGTTGCTTCAAAGATCTCAGGCAGCGCGATTTCTGCGCCTTCACTGTGTTTGCATTTTCATATCCACTATGTGCTACAATCTCTTCAATAGTTAGTCCGCGATAATAGAAAAGGGTTAACACCTGCTGGCATTTTTCCCCCAGTTTTTTGAACGAGTTCTGTAGTAATTTCTGTTCATTTGTGAGGGTAGCGCTTGTTTGAACAACTTCTTCCTCTTCTTCTTCCTCGGTGTTACGCAATAGGTTTTCCAGAGAACGCTGGCGGCTATTTTTCTTTAAAACATCGTATATCATAAATTTACCTATACCGAAAAGATACGTCTGCATACTGCTGCTTACCTTATTGAGTTTTCCGTTAACTCCACGTTTATATAAGGCAATAAATGCTTCCTGATACACATCACTTAATGCATATTCATCGAGGCCGTACTTCCTTCCGAAATTCAAAAAAGGCGCCCGGTATTTGTTGTAAAGATTTTTTAGTCGAAGGCGATCTTCCGATATGAGATCTGCCAACTCTTGTCTATCCATTTAAAAAATAAATTTATGGATCGTGTTAACCTATTTCATTTTCACCTCACTAAAGATAAACCGAATAATACAAATGACAATGAAAACAAAATACATTGCTTTTATATGTACGATTTTCGCACTGCTTTTTGGAGGCATACAAGAATCGGACGCGCAATTTTGGAAAAAGCTAAAAAAGAAAGCAGAGCAACGCGCAAAGGAAACCATTGAAAGAAAAGTAGAAGAAAAAACAGAGCAAAAAACAGAGCAGGCAATCGACTCTATTTTTGATATCACAGAAAAAAAAGGAAAGAAAAAGAAGTCTACAGAGCAGGAGACTGATCTTGACTTTCCTCCGTTACCAGAAGATCAGATACCAGTTGAGGAGATTGAATTGCCTAAAGAAGAAACCACTTTTGAAGCGTATTCTAAAAATGATTTTACACCAGGAGCAAAGGTTTTGGGTTATGAAGATTTTTCACAAGATGCAGTAGGCGACTTGCCAGCTAACTGGAACACCAATTTAAGTGCCGAGGTGGTAACCTTAAGCACCCATCCCGGTAACTGGATGCAGATAGGACTTGGTAAGGGTACATTTGTCGCAGATTTTCTAAAAGAAATACCCGAAAATTTCACACTTGAATTTGACCTTATCTACAATTTCGACATCGATTCGTGGGCGTATTCACGTTCTTTTGGTGTGGTACTTTCAGATTCTGAAGATCCGAATTATGAAATGAATAGGGAATGGCCCGGAAAAAATCTCTTAGTCATGAAACTCATGGCGCATGTAGGAAGTGAATATTTTAAAAGAACGCCTAATACAAAACTCAATGGCAGTGCCAGGAATAAGATAGACGAATTAAATAAAGGAAGTGATTTTAGGGGCAAGGTACTACACGTTTCTGTTTGGAGGCAAAAATCGAGAGTGCGCATGTATGTCAACGGCAATAAGATCTTCGATGTGCCGAGAGCTTTTGAAAATGGAGTAAGTATTCAAACGGTACGATTTCAAAGCCATATTTCTGAGCAAGATGAATTTTTCTATCTCGGTAATGTACGCTATGCAGTTGGAAAGCCAGATATGCGCAACAAACTCCTCTCTGAAGGAAAACTGGTGACCTATGGAATCACTTTTGATACTGCCTCGGCTATTATCAAACCGGAATCTCACGGAACCCTTAAAAAAATAGCCAGTATTCTCAAGCAAAATCCTGAAGTGAATGTTACAGTGGTAGGTCATACAGATGCTGATGGAGACGCCAATTATAATATGGATCTCTCTATGATGCGTGCAGCTGCTGTCGAGCAGGCATTGATTCAACAATTTGGAGTCTCAGAAACGCAACTTAGTTCTGAAGGCAAAGGAGAAACACAACTTCTTGATACAGGAAGTGACCCGGAAAGTAAGGCACGCAACCGGAGGGTTGAAATAATTAAAATTTAAATAAAAACAATCTAAACATTACATGATGAAAAAGTTAATCTTATTATTCATTCTACTAGTAGGATGGAGTGCTCACGCACAGTATCCCAGCGGAAAATATAAAACCAACTTTGGAGAGATTGACCTCTTTGAATACGACAACAATGTGATCAGAGGTAAGTACTATGAAACAAATGGTAAACTTATAGGAAAGTATTATCCTTCAAGTAAAAAAATTGTTGGTAGGTTTTATAATGGAAAACAAAAAAAATGGGGTCATTTCCAATTTTTAATGAAAGGCACTAAAATTTATGGAAAATGGGGCTGGGATTCCAAAATGCAGTCTGGTAGCTGGAATGGGAGTTTGCTGCGTCAGCTTAAATCTAAAAAAACCTCATCAAACACAGTGACGTCCAGTACTAAAAAGCCATTAAAATTGAAGCTCACCCTTACCCGACTGGAATGTATTAAAAATGGAGATGGCGGGAGCAATCCTGATGATTACTGGTTGGATTTTAGTGCTACACTTAAGATCAATGGTAGGCCCTATCAGATGAAACCAAAAGAATATTTAAAGATGAAACCAATAATGGACCAGATAGCTCCTAGCCCTAATCTATATATCAATTATCAGTATTATTTATCCAATGGAAAGAGTATTAAAGAAAGAGGGTATCTAGCCAGCGCAAATATGAACAAAAGACAACTTTTTGCGCGACCGGGTAAAGACGCACTTATCAATAATTCGGGGGTATTTACAATCCCGAGAAAAGGTGTATCTGAATCAAATACACAATTTATAGTAAGCGCACGACTGGAAGAACAGACCGGAACAAATAATGAAAAAGATTTCGCCGTAATGACCAATAGTGAAAACAAAAAGATCAATCTTAAAAGAGTCTTAGATTATCTTACGAAAAAAGTGAACAAAAATAGCTTTGATGTTTCAAGGGCTCCCTACTACAAAATGGGAACAGGATATACCAGTTTAACATTGGACGAGGCTGCCAATGGCGACCGATCCGTTAGCGGTTATTTCTACGGTGGTAGCACCAAAGATAATAAGGTGCGATCTGCCAAAATACATTACACAATAGAACTTTTAGACGAATAAATTAATTAGGCGCAAAATGAAAAACATAATCATAAGCTTTTTTTTATCAATATTTTATGTTGGAATACAAGCACAGGAAATTAGTGGATCAGTTACCCTTAACGGAAAAACAAAAGCAGAACTAAGCTTAGAAAGTAATTCTGCGGTTCAACTATTCAAAGAATTTAAAGAAGGCAAATACAAACTCGGTTTTGAATTTGAAGCCTTTGGGCTGCCACAGAATATCTATGGAGAGAAAATAGTTTTTTTTAACTTTAGAACAATCGTAAAGAAAGATGGTAAGGTGATAAAAGAAACCATACGTGAAGCGCCCTTGCCTTATTTCCCTGGGGATATGTTCTTGGCGGCAGAGAGTTTTGATTTTATTCCTGTACTTGCCAGTATTGATCAAATGGCAGGATCAGAAGAAGGATATGGGACAATGCCAGAAGGTAATTATCAGATACAATTAATAGCAAAACCTGTTGGTTTCAAAGGAACGATTAATCCATTAAACATCTATTTTGTCTTAAGAAGAAGACCCACACGTTAAATCAATAAACATGAGAATAGCAAGAATAAAATTGATAATATTAGGAGTAGTCATACTGGTACTGGTGACTACAACTTGTAAGGCACAGAAAGTCTCAGATTCTGTAGCTTCCCCTGTTGGCACCTGGTATTATTACAATATGTCTAACGAGTTAGGGAGTTGCATCATTTCATATCGCTACCTCATTTTTGATGCTAATATCGAACAAGAAGAAAATAGTTTTAAAGATACAATAGTCGTAAAGGAGGTATTGTCGAGGCATCGAATGATTGTATATAATCCGGGTAAAAAACCATCATTCGCAAGTGTTCGGTTAGAGGTGAATGATGAGGGTAATTTATTGACCTTTTTTCCCGTAGTTGAAGGTGAATCGATAGAAGAGGTGAAACAAAAGATGACGAAGGATAGTGTGCCTATATGGAAGGATCTTACAGGGCGTTTATTTTTGAGTGAAGAAAAATTGGCCTCCCTTAAAAAAGCGCCTGGTCTTGATGAAATTACTCGGGAAGATATGATTACGTCTTTGCAGTGGCGGGAAGAGCTGGGCAAAAAATTACAGGCTTTTGTCACAGATATGAAAGGCGAACGCCAGTACATGGTTTATCGTTTTGTACGGGAATATCAGAAACAAAAATTAATAGAACTAGGATATAATCCCTACAAACAGGTAAGTTTTAATTGGGAAGAACAATTTAAAGATGATCCCGAGGTACTTAAGTTATTAACCGAACCCATTAGCTTTGACTAGTTGAGACATACATAGAGGTAACCACCCTTATAATAATAAATGTAAGGGTGGTTTTTATCTACAACTTAAGAAATTTTTCATCCTGAGCTAACAGAGCAGTAGGCACCACAAACCGTTTCTGTATTGTTGCAATTAGTGGCAAGCGCCGTTGCACAATTGTTCGTTCCGCATGGACCTTCACAGGATTCATTTGCGGTGTAATGTATCAAATATTCTCTACCTCCATACAAATGAAGATTTGCAATAGATGTCTTGTTGAGTTGGAGCGACTTAATACTATTCTTTTTCATACTTTTTATTTTTGATTCTAACGTAAGTTAATAACTATGAATCAAAATCAGCGATGGCTAAACCGCAAAAATTAAAGGTGTAAACAGTTATATTTTGGACATAGATATTATTTATAAAGTCTAATTTTTATCGCGCATCATGATCTTTCCGGTTTCATTACCCTCGCTGGTACCATCTGGTTTGTAGAGGATGTAATCGAACATATCATTTACATTTTTGGTCACCTTCTGTCCGGATTTTAGGTCTTTGATGTAAGCAGGATCGTTTTGCAGGAGTCCGTGAACTTTGTTTTCGTTCCAACGGGTGATCTCGACCCACATCCATTCAGTACCGTCGTATTCACTTTCAAAAGGAAACTTCATCAGCAATGCCATATTCACAGGCATCCCAGATGAGAATAGTTTATACAATTCAGGAATCTTGGCTTTAGCCTTCTTACTAGCCTTTAGAATTTCTTCATCGTGAGCAATCGATACTACTTCATCTTTAAAACCAAATACTTTTTTAAGTACTTCGTCATGTTGGATTTGCGGATTTTCACCGGGAAAAGAAATTTCCAATAACCGATTTTCCGGATCTCCTTCCTGCCGCGTTCCTTCCTTAAGCGTAACAGAAGCTTTCTTGAATGCATTTTCGTAGGCATCGCTTAAAAACTTGTCTTTTACCACTTCATTTTGAATAGCGTTGATGTCTAATACTAATTTTCCGTCTGCGTGAAGCTTATTGGTTTCCCATAGGGTCTGAGCAGTAAGATTGATAAAGCTTCCTAAGGCAAGGTCACTTTTACAGGAAAGCTCTTCGATACAAATATCCGGCAGACCAAACTTAAACATTCCAAGAGTGATTGCCCTACAATACTCTCCAGTGGGGTAGAAATGAATCGTAATATGTTTGCTGATATCAATAGATGCATTAGAAATAAGCCGGTGCGTTTTCCAATAATCTTTACTTAGAGTTTCCCTTGTTTCCACATCATAGATCACTGCTTTCTTTTCACCTATCAGTTTTAATACCAACTCGTTTACCTTTGACAGCGCTTCTACTTGTTTTTCATGTTCAGCGATTACTCCCACTAACAGTACGTAATTACTATTTTGTAACGCTTTCTTTTCCGGCTCAGATAGACCCAATGCGGTGTATTTAAGGTACTCCATATCAGCCGGAGGATAGTGTTTCTTCACTTCCGTAATCCCCTTGAAACTCATTCTGATACCTTTTACATTTTCAGGATCTGGAAGTTCATCGATTATTTCGATATCGGGAAACCATTTTTTGGTTACAGTGGTAGCGGTTTCAACACTTATAAGTTGATCATCCAAGAAGTAAATCGCATACTCAATAAGTATTTTGTTGGTTGCCAGAGCACTTACGGATGCCTCCTGGGATCTGCAGATAAAGCAAACAAACAATACGATCGTTATAATTATTTTTTTCATTTCTGATAAAAGTTAAGTTTATATATAAGAAGTTAAGTCCAGGACTAATTAATTGGCTTTTACAAAATGATGTCAGCTATATTTTTACATAAGGTCGGTAAAATTAAGTTTTATATATGGTGCTTACTTGCTGTACAGTTGTCCGGTTTTATAGCCTACAAATGAAAGCAATAGCAAAAGAAAGAATACAAAGACTAATGTAGAATTGTATACGGGATTTACAAGCGTATCTGTCGCAGGTACAGAAGCAGCACTCAATGGGGGATATTCAGTATTTAAAGAAGATCTTTTGAATGCAAAAAGTACATTAAGAAACAGGATGAGTATGCCAGTGAATATAGTATTTGTGAACATAAATATCAGGTTGATCAGTGGTTTTCGATAGTAATACATTAACATTCGAATCAAGTATACAATCCAGAGGAAAACCACCGCGAAAAGAAGAAAGAGATGTACGTAAGAAATCACAAAATATGTATCATGAACATTCATATCCAATACCTTATTCCACCCTAAGTTTTGCAAACCAAAAATGGATGTAAAAATGATAAGGATCAACACAAGGGTTCCTAAAAACCAGAAAGGTTCTTTCGTTTTCAAATCGCAAAAATGTTTTAACAGTTTCAGTCCGATAATATGGTTTTTCAACAATTACCTTACCACTTCAATCCACTGCCCTTTGGTTCTTACTAAATAATCATTGTCGTACATGGCTTCACACTGTACACCTGGTAAATAATAGGTGCCTAAATAAGAAGCATTCAGCAGGATCTTAACAGTTTTACTTTCATAGCCTTTCAAATCAAAATAGAAATTAGCCCGATCATCCCGAAGATCGGTGTAGGTAACTTTGTTGGCAGTGAAACTTCCGTAGTCGGTAAATCTGGTATTTACGATCTCCCAACCGCTTGGGAATATTTCTGAAAGCGCTATATCCCGAACCTTGTCTCCTTTTTTATTCGTAACAGTTACTTCGGCTATAAAATCGGTTCCCTGCGATAGTTTGGAGATGTCAATAGTTTGTCCGTCACGGTTTTTGTATTTTACCAAAGCCGTCAGGTTCCTTTGTTCTACCTGTTCTTCCCCCACCGGAAGGATCCCGGAATTCACGATTCGAACAAACAGGGTACTTTCACGATTATTCGTAAATCTTAAAGCATTTGTACCTTTTTTAATACTTATTTCCCTTCCAGCGAGAGCTTTCGGACTCTTCAGTGTTTCTGTTTTTCCGTTTACGGTGTAGCTGACATCAAGTTCTTTACCACCTACCAGATTTGCATATTTAGCCATTGCTAATAAACTATACGAAGCACTCTGAGTGCTCATCCAACGATCACTGCTTAAAGCGATAGCAACTGATTTTGCAAGTTCCTGTGCCTTATTTTTATCTTCCAAAATGGTATAGGTTTCCAATGCCATGGCACGATTTCGCTCGGGGGAGCCGTACGTAAGATAGCTGTAGCGTCTAGGTTGAAAATCAATATTAGTATTTGAAAGAATATCTTTTGCAGCCGAATTTTGCCCGATAAGTGCGTATGCTGCTGCGAGTCTGTGTTTCCCTTCGTTGGAAAGTCCGGGGGTTTCCCTCAAGCGATTCATAGAAGAGACATCAGGATTTCCAGCCAGCGCCAGTGTATACAATCGGTATGCTTGCATCAAATCTGAATTGTACTGTGTTTTTCGCCATTGTTTAGCGGCTTGCTGCTGATAGCTTACCCAATTGGTTTTAAAGCCAATAGGCACCACATAACCTCGTTTTTCTGCTTCCAGTAAGAAGTGACCTGCGTAACTACTTCCCCAGTCGTTGGCATAATTTTGACCTCCCCAGTAGGCAAATCCCCCATTAGGTAATTGATGTCTGCCAAGTCGTTTGATGGCAGATTCGACATTTACCTGTATTTTCTTTTTGCGATCGAAAGTAAGATCAAAAATGTCTCCCAGAAACAGTTGCGGAAAGGCAGCCGAGGTTGTTTGTTCTACACACCCATGTGGATAGCGGATGAGGTATTGCAAACGAGAGGTGAAATCCATAGGAGGTAAGGTAGATAATTCGATCTGCGCTGTATTGCTTCCGGCGATCCCAAAGGTTTCAAGATCCAGGGTTTGAGTTGCATTCGCTTCTACCGTTAGATCGGAAACTTTGGTAGTGATGGGATTTGGATTTACCACATCGATCTCTACCTCATAAGAAGCTTTTTCACCATTCCCGGAAGCTTCTACGACTACTTTGCCAATACCGCTAAAGTCAGCGACCTCTAATTCAAAGTACGCCATTTTCTCATCTGGTTGTGAAAAAGATAGTTGTTGCGTACCCGTTCCCGCTACTTTAAACGATTTATCTGGTTTGATGCGAATATTTACGTTTTTAACTTTTTTCTCCATGGCAAAGACTGTCACGGGAAGCGTTACTTTTTCTCCCGGAGTTATCTTACGAGGTAATGAAGCCAATACCATTAACGGTTTGCGCACTGGAGTCGCTTTTTCTACGTTTCCGTAGGCACCTGTTTCCACATTTCCGGCAATCACCATAGTGCGAACCGAACCTACATATTTTGGAATATTTATCTCATGGGTCTTAGTTTCTCCTTTTTTCAGTGTAAACGGACCTAAATAAACGACCATAGGTTTGAAACGATTGGCTTTTTTGTTTTTAGCGCCCGCAGCTTCTTCATCCCCTCCAATGGCAAATACCTGATCAATGCGTCCTCCAAAAGCACCTATAACATCATCGTAGACATCCCATGTTTTCACACCTAAGGCTTCTCTGGCGTAGAAAGTATTCCACGGATCGGGTGTTTTGAAACGTGTTAGATCGAGCAAGCCTTCATCAACTATTGCCAGCGTATAGGTCATCGCCTTATTTTGTTGTTCGCTTACTTTTATGGTTACCTTTTCTTCCGGCCTTAAAACTTCCGGCATTGCTATTTTGGGTTCCAGTTTAGTAGCCGGATCTTCTACCATAATAGGGACTACACCATAGAGTCTGATAGGAAGATCGTTGGCAGTAGATGCATGTGGTTGTAAAAGGGTAATATGAATATATACGTTAGGGGTGTAAAGTGAGCTAATGGCGAGTTCAAATTTGGTTTCTTCTTTCGCAGGGGTCACCCATAAAGACTCTAGTACTTCACTACCATTCTCTACCGTTACCAACGCGCGACCTACACCACTGCTTGGAAAGGTCACCGTTGCCTTTTCTCCTACATTATACGTCTTCTTATCGGTAGAAAATACCAGCATGGTGGCAGCTGAAGGATCATTTTTTCGCGATTTACCAGCCCAACCTGGCCAGTCTATATAAACGGTCTTTCCGGTGGCGTGCCCTCCATTAGGATCTTCTACTCTTACCAGGTATCGACCCCAATTAGGATAGTCTAACTGAAATTCAAAATCGACTTTTCCATTACTTCCGGTATTGATGGTCTTTTCAAACACCTTGTCACGATATTGGCTTCCGCTATACGATGAAAGATTGTCTGCAGAAGTATCCCACCACCAGCGCCAGCTTACTTTATAAATAGAAACTTTTAAGTTTTTAGCAGCCTTCGGGTTACCTTTTTCGTCTACGCTAACCACCTCAAAGCGATGTTTGGTATCTGTAAGTAACATTCCTCTTCTTTTATCTCCCTTAGGTGTATTGAGTCCGATATAGGTGTTATACGGCGAATACGTTTTGGTAAAGACATCGGTACTAAAATCCCCTCCATTTTCATATACTTTTGTAATAAATGATGCTTTGAGCATGCCGGGTGCTTTGCCATATAGTTGTGGCTTTAACGTAAACGAAGCCTTTCCTTCGTCATTGAGTTTCCCTTGAAATATTTGTTGTTCTTCGGTGCTGAACCTTCGAGCAGGATCGTCAAATGTATAGCCCGGAAATTGCTTAAAGCTGGTAGTGGTTGCGCTAAACTTAGCCTGTACGTCGGCCTTCAGGTTTCGGGCTATAGCCCCATGCAACCAGGCGACATCCAGCTTCGCATCTATCGGATTTTCAGAAGAGATAATTTCGTCACCAAAGTTAGCTTTGATCTTTAAGCGGTTTGGTTTGATAGTCTCTATTTTAATGGTTTTATTAAATTCTGCACCGCCAACAGCTACCTTTGCCTGCCAGTTTCCGGTGGGTGCATTCTCATTGGTAGGAATGGTAAAGTTATAGAAGTTGTTAACGCTGTAAGTGCGTACTTCCCGATTCACAATTTTCCCGTAAGGATCTTTTAATTCAAACTTTACCGGATGCGTATCGGGTAAATTATTTGCTTTGTCGTTTAAGATGAAAGAAAGAAACAAAGTATCACCTGGTCGCCATACACCTCGTTCCCCATAAAGATATCCTTTTAATCCTTTTTGTAAGCGGGCACCGGCCACATCAAACTTACTTATAGAAAGTGCGTTTCCATCATTAAGCCTTACATAACCTTTTTGGTTTCCTTTTTCGGCGATCGCAAAAAAGGCTGGTTTATCTGCGTCGAAAATAGTTGTCCCGTCTACATCGGTAATTTTACTGCCCATTTCCTGTTGCTGGAAATTGTAGAAAGTAATCTTTACACCTTCCTGAGGATCGGTAGAAACCAGATCGTTAACACTTACAAAATAAGATTCATTGACTCCCTTCTTTACCGTTATTCCGAGATCGGAAGCCAATACATTTGTAGTCACTTTTCGGTTTCGGTAATAACTGGTGTGACAAGGATTATCACGTTCGTTCCAGTTGTAATCGTAGTCGTAATAGTAATCGTCGTAATAGTAATTCTCGTAACTGTCCCAGTTGCTGGTTTCCAGTTCTTCATCGTAATCTGTCTCCTCTTCCGGGGTGAAATTAGTAGAATCACAGCGGTAGCTGCTATAGGCGGGGCGAAAGTCGAATTCTACCCGGTAAACTGCTCCTTGTTCAGGAGTAATGAGTTCTTTTAAATCAAGCGCATAGGCTTTCCATTTAGTGGTGTTCGTAGAAAGATTATTCTGAAGGGTGATCGTTTTTTTTGCAATGGGCCTGGCTACTGTTCGTAGATTACTACTTCCGGAAAGGTTGTTTTGTTGAAGAAACTGCATCACGTTATTCTCAAAAATGCGAATTACGGTGACATCGACTTTTTTGAGATTAACTGCCTCAAAATTTATCTTAAGATTGTTTGAAGAAGGTAAAATTGTTCCGCTTTGTAACAAGCGTACCTCCGGTTTAATCTGTTCAAAAGCAATAAGTTCAGAAAACTGATTTTTGAGCTTGTAACCATCGATGCTCGAAATGCCCTGAAAAATCTCAAGCGTAGCAGTTCCTTTAATCTCTTTATTAGGATAAGCCTTTAGTACGTTTCCTTCAACGCTGAATTTAAGTTTGTCAGCACCTTTTAAGGTAACAAGTCCGTCGAAGTTCTGTTTCTTCTGGA
Organism: Flavobacteriaceae bacterium M23B6Z8; assembly: GCA_046199005.1. Taxonomy (GTDB): domain Bacteria; phylum Bacteroidota; class Bacteroidia; order Flavobacteriales; family Flavobacteriaceae; genus Ascidiimonas. The sequence continues at coordinate 4,302,741 of CP176050.1, read as the reverse complement.
GCGGATCGGAAAAATTGATCTCCAGATACTGGGTATCATCATCAAAAACTGTTACATCTACGACCGTGAAATTATTTTTACCGGGAATTTTTACCGTTGCATCTCCTTTACTTTCAATATTAAAAGCAGCACCATCCCAGCTAATTTCAATATTAGAATCTTCTTCAAATCTACGGATGCTATCTACCTTAAAATAAAACTGTGTGCCTTTTTCTGTTGCACGTTCAAATTTTACTGAAACCGAGTTACCTTTTTGGTTCACCTTGACAAGTCTTTGTGCAGTTTCCAGATCCAAAACGTCACTACTTCGCAAACTTCCTTCCAGATATTGCCAGTCTTTTGAATACGATTGCAAACGATCTGTAATCACGTTAAACTGTTGTTTCAAAGTTTTTACTTTGAACCTGAAGGTTTCAAATTCGCCGGGGATGTCTGGAATAATCTCATCAAGAGCCAGTGTAAATTCATATTCCTTATCACTTTCAAATCCGTTTTCAGGAATAAAGGCAATAGTCTGATTATTTAGGGCTACTACTTTTCCTTTTACGTTGGGAGACAGCCGGAGAAGTTTATCATTGAGCTCTTCATTATCATTCCAACCGGCAACCGGTTCTCTTAAGACCACACGAATGTCTGATTGTGCAGAGATCAAGCCTTGAGAAACCTCGGCCACATATTCTCTGTATTTGAAAAGATTATCGATTTGTTCCTGAATCTCGTCTTCCTTCTTTTTACAAGAAAAAACGACACTGAAAAGTAGCCCAAAAAGCAGCAGTTTTTGAATACGCATAAAATTGATTGTTACGTTTGGATAGATATTGTTTTATTGTTCGTTGTCTTTATAAATGCCAATAGTAAGTTCGCCATCCCTATTCATATGTGCTCTGTACATTCCGGCAGTATTAAACTCCATCGCAATATTACCATAGCTGTCTATAGCAACAATGCCTCCATCTCCTCCTAGGTCCGGTACTTTTTTCTGAATGACCTCTTTAGCCGCTTCTTCAAGGGAAAGACCTTTGTATTCCATCAAAGCCGAAATATCATAGGCGACAACCCTGCGAATAAAGAACTCTCCCCATCCGGTAGCAGATACCGCACAGGTATTATTATTTGCATAGGTGCCTGCTCCAATAATAGGCGCATCACCTACTCGTCCCCATCGTTTGTTAGTCATTCCGCCTGTTGAGGTTCCGGCAGCTAGATTGCCTTCCTTGTCAAGTGCTGCACAACCAACCGTACCAAATTTGGAATTTTTGATCATAGGATCATAAAATAATGCCTGACCATCATGATCGAGCTCTACTTTTTCACGCTCCTTCGCACGTTCTAAGGATTTCCATCGGCTTTCCGTATGAAAATAAGACGGGTCTACAATTTCGAGTCCTTGCTCTTTTGCAAAATATTCAGCACCGGGACCGGAGAGCATAACATGTTCAGATTTATCCATTACGGCTCTGGCCAGATCTATCGGATTTTTAACATTGGTAACTCCTGCAACCGCTCCCGCATTTAAGGTTTTGCCGTCCATGAAAGAGGCATCTAACTCGTTTTTACCTGCATTCGTAAAGACAGCTCCTTTACCTGCGTTAAATAATGGGGAGTCCTCCATAATATTGATAGCGGCTTCTACAGCATCACTACTACTCCCTCCGTCGCTTAATATTTTATGACCCGCGCGAATCGCTTCTTCAAGTTTTTCCTTATATGCTTTTTCAAGCTCCGGAGTCATATTTTTTTTAAGGATTGTACCAGCTCCTCCATGGATCACAATGCCAAAGTTACCGGGTACTTTCTCTGGTTTTTCAGTTGTTTTGGAGATTTCAGGACTAGATTCCTCTGCCGGTTTGGGTTGACAACTTACCACTAAGATTAGTGTAAATAGTAAAAGGAATTGTATGAATTTCATGGTTTGTTTTTTACAGATGACTAAAAATAAGAAAAATAAACAGCCTTTGGCTTTTAATGCTATTTTTTTGGATGAATGAAAATGATCATCGATAAATTAATTTTCCAAAAGTGAATGTCATCGTATCCAAACACAATTAAAATTCAATACAATATGATACGGATTATGTAATTTTATAGAAAAATAAATGCATGTCTGTTCAAAAACCTTTTAATCTAAATCAGTGGATCGAAGAAAATCGGGAACTTTTAAAGCCTCCGGTAGGCAATAAAAATTTATACAAAGACGCAGAAGATTATATTGTAATGGTGGTGGCGGGCCCTAACGCAAGAAAAGACTATCATTATAACGAAACTGAAGAGTTGTTTTATCAGTTAGAAGGCTCTATCAAAGTGATTGTTCAGGAAGATGGGGAACGTAAAGAATTGGAACTGCATGCAGGGGACATGTATCTGCACCCGGCAAAAACACCACATAGTCCTGTTCGTTCCGAAGGTTCTATAGGCCTCGTAATCGAGCGAAAAAGAGCCGGTAAGGGATTTACAGACGGGTTACTTTGGTTTTGCGATAACTGCAATCATAAATTGCATGAAGTGTATTTTGAACTTCATGATATTGAGAAAGATTTTCTACCACATTTTAAAAATTTCTATGGTTCGGAAACATTGCGCACCTGTGATAAGTGTGGGACGGTAATGCCGGTTGATGAAAGATTTACCAATTAATTTTATGAGTAGTTCCTGGAGCAGTCTTTTAGGGGTTTTTATATTTACTTTACTATTTATTTTGATTTACCGAATAGCTTCCGGGCATTGGAAAGTATCTCCTGCTAATGAAGCGAAATACAGACAGTGGCAAAAGATCAAAGGAAAGAAGGTCATTCGATTCATAATTGTAATTGCCATTCTTTACTATTCGCTTATGCTTTTTCAACTATTTTTTGCATGACCTGATATTCGCAAAATGAGCTTAAAAAGACTTTTTCATTTCTCTAAATTCAAAATTTTGAGAACTCTAACGTTTTAGTTTTTCGAACCGTTTAGTTTATCTTTTTCTATTTGCTCCCACCATTTTAAAATCCTAAATTTAAAGTCATAATCATAATAGTTTGTTTGATTTATGAGTGAAGAATACCTTATTTCGTTAGATCAGGGTACTACAAGTTCAAGAGCAATACTCGTTAATTTAGATGGTAAAATAGCGGGAATGGCACAACGGGAATTCGAACAGATTTTCCCTAAATCAGGTTGGGTAGAACATGATCCTATGGAAATTTTAGACAGTCAGTTAATTGTCTTTAAAGAGGTATTAAAGAAGCACAACATCCAACCGAAGCAAATTAAAGGTATAGGCATCACCAACCAACGCGAGACAGCGGTGGTGTGGAATAAAAATACTGGCAAACCTGTGTTCAATGCGATCGTATGGCAAGACAAACGTACTGCCCCTATTTGTGAATCTTTAAAGAAAAAAGGGCTCGTTGATTACGTAAAAGAAAATACTGGTCTGGTAATAGACTCTTATTTTTCGGGCACTAAGGTAAAATGGATCTTGGATAATGTAGAGGGCGCCAAACGACAGGCTATTAATGGCGATCTTTTATTCGGTACAGTCGACTCATGGCTCATTTGGAATCTTACCGGAGGCAAGGCGCATGTAACCGATTATTCTAATGCATCCAGAACCCTTTTATACAACATCAAATCATTGGAATGGGATAAAAAAATGCTCCAGGAATTAGAGATTCCCGATTCCATGCTTCCGGAAGTAAAACCTTCTGCATATCACTTTGGGAATTATGAGTTGGATGGGGTGAAAATACCGATTGCAGGAATAGCCGGAGATCAGCAGGCAGCTTTATTCGGGCAAGCCTGTTTTGAAAAAGGGATGGCTAAAAACACGTACGGTACCGGATGCTTTATGCTAATGAACACCGGAGAAAAACCTCAGATCTCAGAAAATGGATTGCTAACGACTATTGCCTGGGGTCTGGATGGGAAAGTCACCTACGCATTGGAGGGAAGTATTTTCATCGCCGGAGCAGCCATTCAGTGGTTGAGAGACGGATTAGAGATTATCAAATCTGCTACTGAATCTGAGGCACTTGCTAAAACTGTAGAAGGTGAAAACCCAGTATATGTTGTACCTGCATTTGCAGGGCTGGGTGCTCCCTATTGGGATATGTATGCCAGAGGAGCGGTTTTTGGTTTAACCAGAGACACCGGGAAGGCACACCTCACACGTGCCACTCTGGAAAGTCTGGCCTACCAAACGAAGGATATTTTAGATGCCATGCAGGAAGACGCCGGGATTGAACTGGCAAATCTGAAAGTAGATGGAGGTGCAGCAGCGAATAATTTTTTAATGCAATTTCAGGCAGATATATTGGGTACTGAGGTACACAGACCAGAAGTGATTGAATCGACTGCTATGGGTGCGGCATTTCTTGCGGGAATCACTGTAGGGATCTGGACACAGGAAGATATCGTCAAACGAAAGGAAATGGATCGCGTTTTCCATCCGACATTCAATGAAACAAAAAGAAAAAAATTATATAAAGGATGGCAAAAAGCCATTGAAAGAACTAAGAATTGGTATGAAGAAGATTAATTTTTCGAATTTAGAAAGAGAAAAAACCGTCGGTAACCTCAAGAACACCGCCTTTGATTTGGTCGTAATAGGCGGTGGGATTACCGGTGCAGGAATATTGCTCGACGCTGCTTCCAGAGGTATGAAAGTAGCGTTGGTAGAAAAGAATGATTATGCATCAGGAACCAGCAGTAAATCAACTAAACTCATTCATGGAGGACTGCGTTACTTAAAGCAATTTGATTTTTGGCTGGTGAAAGAAGTGGGGTCTGAACGGGCCATTGTGCATAAACTGGCACCTCATCTTGTAATTCCTGAGAAAATGCTTTTGCCTCTTATTGAAAATGGTTCTTATGGTAAATGGCTCACTTCTATCGGGCTTAAAGTGTATGATATTCTTGCTCAGGTCGAAGGAGATGATCAACGTAAAATGCTAGAAAAAAAAGAAGCTTTAAAACTAGAACCATTATTGCCCAAAAAGATATTGAAAGGTGCAGGCTACTATGCAGAATATCGAACTGATGATGCCCGCCTCACTACTGAGAATATCAAAACAGCACTTGCTTATGGAGGCGTGCCCATCAATTATACGAAGGTTACCAATTTTATATATGAAGATGATAAGGTAGCAGGCCTGAAGGTACATGACGAAGTTACGGGAGAAGATTATGAGATCAAAAGCAAATACGTGATCAGTGCAGCAGGTCCCTGGGTAGATGAACTTCGAGAAGTAAATAATTCAAAAAAAGGGAAACAGCTGCACCTTACCAAAGGTGTGCATTTGGTTTTTCCACATGATAAGCTTCCGGTAAAGCAATCTGTATATTTTGATATTCCAGACGGCAGAATGATGTTTGCCATCCCTAGAGGAAAGATCACCTATGTAGGAACTACCGACACTAATTACAATGAAAATAAAGATAATGTTCAGGTAGACATGGCCGATGCGATCTATTTAATATCTGCCGTAAATAATATGTTTCCAGACATAAATCTCGAAATGGAAGACATTATTTCTACCTGGGCTGGCTTAAGACCGTTGATTCACGAAGAAGGTAAATCGGCTTCAGAACTGTCAAGAAAAGATGAAATATTCACTTCAGATACAGGACTTATAAGTATTGCCGGTGGAAAACTAACCGGTTATCGAAAAATGGCCGAAAGGGTCGTGAATCGTGTAGCGAAAAAGCTGGAAGACGAATATGATATTAGCACTAAAAAATGCTTTACAGATCAAATTCCGTTAGTCGGAAATGACGGATTTAAAAAATACAAAGACGTTAAGAAATACATCAAAGAGCTTTATTCTAAAATACAAGATGACGGTTTTGATGAATATGATGCCTGGTTTTTGGTAAGCAATTACGGCAAACAGGCAGAAACAATTTTAGACATTTATAGCAAGCTTGACGGCGGAGATATACATGAACGATTGGCAAGAGCTGAGTATCGTTTTGGGGTACAGTACGAACACGTGCGATATCCAATGGACTTTTTCATAAGACGAACCGGGCGTTTGTATTTTGATATTGACGGACTTCGAAAATTATTAGAACCTATTCTGGAAGAGCATCAAGCGCTGTTCAAAGAAGACAGAGAAGAGGAGATTGAGAAGTACCGGGATAGCCTTCATAAGGAAATCGAATCGCATTCTAACTTTAGTTTTGACAGGGTTTAACTAATTTAATTTCATTAAGCCAGATTTTTTTCTCTCTGCCCAAGCTCGTTTTAACAGAAGATTTTTGGAACTTACATAATATCTTACCTAAAAGTGTAGTTTTATATATTTGTAATGGATAAGATTTGCTTATCGCATACAAACCCCAAACCAATACATCATGATCAATTATGTAAAATCCGGTATTGTTTCTTTTCTGGAAGGTTTTGGCTTCGCCAGAAGAAATATTGTAGAGAAGTCTATTTTAGACAAATCTTTTAAAGTCTATAGTGGTACCATAAATGATAAGATCGATAATGATGATGCATGGCTGTTTGCATTGAGTGGTCATTGCGAACATGTTTTTGATATTGGTTGTAATATAGGGCAGTCTGCTATACTGATGTTCTATCACGAAAAAATGAAAAATATTGTGCTGGTAGATCCTAATCCGAATGCCTTAAGCAAGGCTGCCGAAAACATCATTCTGAATAATTTTGCACACAAGGCAAGGTTTATCAATGCATTTCTCTCTGAAAAAAATGGAGAAACCGTAGATTTTTATACTGTAGGCTCTGGTGCCGCCGGAAGCAAATTCAAGAGTTTTGCAAAAACTGCAGCCCGAAAAAATTCACACTATAAAGTACAGACGTTATCTGTCGATTACCTAGTTTCTCACACCGGGATCAGTCCTGATATGGTAAAAATTGATGTAGAAGGAGCGGAGCACGAAGTTTTAAAAGGAGCCACATTACTTGCTAAGAAAGGAACAACTACGTTTTTTGTAGAGATGCACTCAGGTGAAGAATTATCTACAATTGAGAATACGCAACGTATTTTAGATTGGTGCAAAGAAAACGAATATAGCGCCTGGTATTTAAACACAAAAGAACAGCTCACTACAGAAGCTGTCAAAAACAGAGGGCGCTATCATGCTTTATTGCTTCCGGAAGCAACAAATTTTCCATCTTATCTTATGGATATTCTAGAAAAAACGGCGATCAAGCCTCTTTCATAAAATACTATTGAGAAACTGCGGTTGTTATCTTTTCACAACGGTGTAACAAATCAAGTGAGTTGATGACCAATAAGCATCATCAATCAAAAATCAATCAAAATGAAACTCACCAAAAACACCGGGAGAATACTCGGGCTGTTATTTTTGACTTCTGTAATCGCAGGTGCTACCGTAACTATGCTGCGAGGTCTTGCCGGATTCGAACCGAATACCGAAGGTTTTCTTCTGGAACTTATTAAAAATGCTTCTCAAATGAAAAATGCAATCTATCTCGATATGCTATCCAGTACTATTGGAATAGTGATTGCTGTATTTCTGTATCCGTATCTAAAAAAATATGACCTGCGTCTTGCCGTGACTTATTTAGGGATTTCTTTCGTGAGTTTTGCCTTAATAGCGCTTAGTAATGTAACTCATTTTGGGATGCTAACAGTAGCTTCGGAGTTTCAAATAGCAGGCGGGAGTAATCCCGAGAACTATACTACATTCACCAAGATGCTCTATGAAGGTTATTACTGGATTCATTTTTTAGTGTTGACGCTATATGCAGTTGGAGGGTTTTTACTCTATTTATTTTTCTTTAAAACCAAATTGATTCATCAATGGCTCGCCATTTGGGGAATTGTTGCCTCTCTTGTAGTTTTTATGGGAGGCGCATTACAATTAGCAGAACAAAGTGTATCGTTTTTATTCTTTCTTCAAAACGGTATTTTTGTTCTTAGCTTCATCATTTATCTTTTGATCTTCGGGTTTAGAGCTGTTCATTATAAAGAGTTGGCAGGGAGCGAACAAGTTTAGTTAATTTTTATTCTATGCAAAAAGCAAGTACCATTTTGATGTTATTGTGTGCATTTACCGCAGTAAGTGCACAAGAGATTGTTAATCTGCCTTTTGAAAAACCAAAAGAAGTGGCTTGGGAAAGACCCGAAAAGACTTATTTTTCAGATATCTGGCAAACAGAAGTAGTTACCAATGTTGCCACGCCAACTTTAGAGGTATTTAGACCTTCTGATGAATCAAATACGGGTACTGCAGTTATCATTGCGCCTGGCGGAGGATTGTATGCATTAAGTATTGAAAGTGAAGGAAATATGGTAGCTCGATGGCTTACCGGAAAAGGGATCACTGCTTTCGTTCTCAAGTATCGATTGGTCCCAACCGAACAAGACGGGGTGGCAGAGATCACAGAATTGTCTAGAAATAATTATCCTAAAATACATGAGGAAGTAAGTAAAGTAATGCCTTTTTCAATAGCAGACGGGCTGAATGCAATTTCCTATGTGCGCACAAATGCAGAAGCATATGGCATTGAAAAAGATAAAATAGGATTTATGGGATTCTCTGCCGGAGGAGCCGTGACCATGGGAGTTGCTTATAACTACGCAATAGAAAATCGCCCCGATTTTATAGTACCTGTCTATTCGTGGACGACCGAAATGCCAGTACAACAACCCCAAAAAGACGCACCACCCATGTTGGTGATTTGTGCGTCAGATGATCCTCTTGAATTGGCTCCGGGGTCTATTGAACTATATAATTCCTGGTTAAAAGAAGGGCTTGATGTAGAATTACATATGTACGCGAAGGGTGGACATGGATTTGGTATGAAAAAACAAAATTTGCCTTCTGACGATTGGATTAAACGCTTTTACGAATGGACTCTTGCGCAAGGACTTGTCGTTCCAGATCGTGATTAGTATAACATTATGGTCACAAACATAATCCCGAAAAAGGCAATAGGCACTACAAAAAGCATATAAACAAAAGAGATAAAATTTGCTTTGATAAAGGCTCCTATCCAACTACTCTTATAAAAGTTACGTAGTGCCAACAGTAGGTACAAAATAAAAGAAAGGTAGAATAATATCTTAATCCAGATAGGGATCGTGATCAATTGATTTATCAGGATCAGTACACAGAAGGAAGTGAATATAAAGGTGAAGAAGTAAAAACTAAATACCATATGATGCGCAAAAGTCGCTCTTCTCCAATATACCAGTTTTAATAAGAATGCGAATAACGGAAGCATAAAGAACATGGCAATTGGCACCGTATCGTAAAGCGTTTTGAGAATACCGCCGCCTTTTTGTTTGTAGAATTTGAGTATTTGCTCATAAAATTTACGTCCGATTACACCCACATCTTCGGGCATTCCCATTGCCCTTAATTGTTCTTCCTCAGGGGCTTTGTTTTCAATAAGGGAATCAAGTACTTCCCGTTTAAAGCTAAAAGACATATCTACCGGAACACTTTCTACAATCATTAGGGAATCTACAGATTTCAATTCTTCATCTGTCATTCCTGTATATTTCTGGTTCTTTTTTAATACTTCTCGAGTTTTAGCGAGTGCAATAGAATCCCTCTTAATGTCAAGTGAGTCCACCGTAATCTCTCTATCAAATCCTTCTTTGAGAGCCTTTGAAATTGCATTATCTGCTTTACGTACGGTAAAGGAAAAAATAAAAAAGAACACTACAGAGATAAATAAATAGAACTGTGCAGGATGCAAATAAGTAAGTCTTTTTCCATCTACAAACCGCCTTGCCAATACTCCCGGTTTGGTGAGCAAGGGTAAAAAACTTCTGAAAAAACGAGCATCTATGGAAAAATAATTGCTGATGGTATTGCTGAACAATACGCCAAAAGTGAGCTTGTCTGCGGTTTCTTGTCCACAATACGGACAATAATCAAATGCTGCGTCAAATGTTTTTTCGCAGTTTTTGCATTGGTCGGTTGAAGGCATTGCAAAGGATTTGTTTAAAAATACAAAAAGTATTGAAATGTCCTAGAGCTTCCGGAAGCGATCCTATTTTACAGATCTTACCTGCCGACATTTTCCACCCATGAAATAATTACCTACATTTAAAGTTACTTATTATAAAGACAGTTCTCATGTTTACAAACACTACCAAATATCTTTTTTTTCTTTCAGTTATTTTAATGGGATCAATGGTTCAGGGATATGGTCAGGATCTTAAGTGTATTGACTTTAAAGAGGGAACTTTTAGTATCCCTGGAGAAAAAGGAGCAGGGAATGCACTGGAAGTGATTCGTCAGGAAAACACGCAGATGGAATTTAAAGATGGGATCGAATCTGGAGAACCTCAATTTGTAAATCTGGAATGGATAGACGACTGTACCTACAGAATGACCTATGAGGAAGCCGATGCCGAAACCGATGAACAGAAGCGATTTATTAATGACAATGATGGTATTCTCGTTGAAAAAATTAAAATTGAAGGTAATTGTATGACCTATAAAGCCACTCTTACCACATTAGAAGGAGAAGAGATCACACAAGAGGGTAAAATTTGTAAGGAATAATGTAAACTTTGCTAACCGTTAGCCGGGTAAACTATTTTTTAAACTTGCTAAGTGCTTGTTTGGTAAAAGGAGATAATACTAGCTTACCTGAGATCTCTGCCCTTTCTTCCAGCAATGCATCCCATCCTTGTGTTCCCGACCATAAAACCTGTTTCATCTGTGCCAATGCCTCTGGATTGTAGGAAGCCAGTTTACGCGCTAACACAGCAACTTCATCATCTAACTCATTTATTGTCTCAAACACTTTTGCGTACAAACCTTTTTCTTTCGCCCAATACGCATTTTTCCATTCATCTGCAGCGAGTGTAAGCTCTGCCAGGGCTGCTTTTCCAATTTTACGCTCTACTGCAGGAGCAATAACAAAAGGACCTATTCCGATGGTAAATTCAGATAACTTAATGGATGCTGCTTCAGTTGCAAGCACATAATCGCAGGCAGCGGCAAGCCCAACACCACCTCCAACAGCTTTTCCCTGAATGCGACCAATAATCAACTTTTTGCAGGAGCGCATGGCATTGATCACATTGGCAAAGCCGCTAAAGAATACCTTTCCTTCCTCTAAATTGGTTACAGCGACCAGCTCATCAAAGGAAGCTCCTGCACAAAAAGCCCGATCACCCTCAGATCGCAATACAATTACAGAAACTGCATCATTTTGGGAAATTTGCTGTAGCTCTTTGGTTAATCTGCCCAATAATTCTGCAGGGAACGAATTACTTGCCGGATGCCCAAATTCTACGGTAGCTACTCCATTGGATAGCTGGGTATATAAACTGCCATTAGGCCTGTTGGTAACTGTCATAGATATAAATTTAATACTTCAAAAATAACGAAAGCTTAGTGAAGCTCCGGCTTTGTATCAAGGTTCTTTTTTTACCTGTGTACTGGAAGCCTGAGCCGTAGGCAAAACCAATAGATCGGCTACATTAACATGTGTAGGTCTTGATACCATAAACCAGATTATTTCTGCAATATCTTCTGCCTTTAGTGGTTCAAACCCTTCATAAACCTTATCAGCTCTGGATTTATCTCCTTTAAAGCGTACCTCACTAAATTCTGTTTCCACTAACCCCGGATTCACCGCACCCACTTTTATTCCATACGCATTCAAATCCATACGCATACCTTTGTTAATGGCATCAACTGCATGCTTGCTTCCGCAATATACAGTGCCGTTAGGATATGCCTCTTTTCCAGCCAGGGAACCTACATTAATGATATGTCCCGATTGTCGTTCCACCATTTGAGGGATGATTACTTTGGAAACATATAACAAGCCCTTTACATTAATATCCATCATCGCGTCCCAGTCATCTATCGAGCCAGTTTGAATAGGGTCGAGCCCGTGGGCATTTCCTGCATTGTTTACCAGGATATCTATTTGCGAAAATGCTTCCGGAAGATTTTGAATAGCGGTTTCTACAGCATTGCGATCACGAACATCAAATTGTAATGTATGAACACTGGTTTGTTTACCGAGTTCGAACTTTAGGTTTTCCAGTCTGTCCTGCCGGCGGCCGCATAAAATTAACCGCACCTTCTGTTTAGCAAATTCTTGTGCAGTGGCACGCCCGATACCGCTGGTCGCTCCGGTGATAAACGCTGTTTTGGTCATAAGTTTTATTTTTAAAGCATTTCTTCTGGTAATATATATCTAATCATATTATGAAAACCATACCAGGAACATGAATTATCTACATAGAAAAGTTTATGTAAGTTTAATTGTAACTCATAGCTTTCTGTCGTGGTACAATTGCCATGTTGGTTTAAATATCTGATAGATGATCTTAGTTTTCGTTCAAAAAGGATCAAGTATTTTTTTTCTTTAGGAGTTATGAATTTTTCCTTTAAGTCTTGAGAAGTGCTTCGCCAGGAGAATTTTAGTTTATTGTTTCTTTTGGTGATGAATATTTGACTTTCAAACCCGTGAAAACATCCTGATGATCCATATTTTAAAGAAAGTGTATCTTTTTCAGTTAGACTTTCTAAAAAGGTTATTTCTTTTGTATCAATGAATTCATCAGTGCAAAGCGTAATTTCCTGGGTATTTTTGTCGAGGTAAAGTTCTTTTTTTAAAACTTGCCCGTAAATATTCATAAATCTAAAGATATAAATTCCCTTTTCTTCAACCTCGGGAATCTTAAATGAATATAAATCAACTTCGATATTTTCAATCAACGTTTTGTAATCATTCATAAGGGATAAGTAGGTCTCATGAAAAACAGGTTCTTTATTCTCACAATTATGGATGACGCCTTGAATTACTTTTGCGAAATTTTTGTTAGGAGAACATACAAATAGCAAGAATATAAAAAATAGCTTATACATTTTGTTAGTGCAAATAGGCTAATGAAAGCATTACTCAAAGATACTGAAGTTGATCTGTTTAGAAGCAGAAGTTTTCGCTTACCTCTTTTTCAGGAACGCTTTAAAATATAGGTGTTTAGAAAGAGATAAAAAAAACGCCCTGTTACCGGGCGTTCTTCTTTTTCATTTTCTTGGTTTTTTTCCTTTTTGGAAGCTTACTCTTGATCCTGATCTTGGCTTCGTCAAGATCTGTGATAAAGCAGTTGTTATAAGCATGCGTTTTCGCTTGTTTTAAAGAAGCGAGTGCTGCTTTATAATTTTGCTCACACTCGTTTACAATAGCCTGTTTCAGATATAACATTCCTTTGTCGGACCCCTTTACCGTTAAGGCAAATTCAATAAGTGTTCTTGCTTCTTCATAATCTTCATTCCAAATGAGTACTTTGAGATAATGTTCATATACCCCCAGTGAATGAATATCAGCAGCCAATGCTTGTTCGAAATAGCTTTTAGCCGCTTCGTAATCCTGAAAAGAATCTGCATAGATGCGTCCCATTAAAGACAGTGCTATCGGATTTTTGGCATTATAGGAAAGTGCATAATTCAATGCTTCCATCGCCTCCTCCATTTCATACGGATAAGCTTCCAGTGCTTTAATCAAATAGCTATCGACTATAGTTTCCATAATTCATTTTTTAAATCGTTTTTCAAGGCTTTTCGCGTTGCCTTAAATTCTTTTGTTTTTATTTCTTTTTTGAAATCTGTTCCTTCAAATATTCTCACTGGATTTCCGCGTTGCAAATGTACGTGGTTTTCCCATTGGTTCACTTCCCTTTTTCGCAGTATCATCCAATAATTTTCATGAACTTTTTCTGTAAGCCTATCTCGGGCTATTTTTTTGTTTTGATGTTGCGACCGGCTGTCCTGTGAGATCACCGATATTCCAGAGGGTAGGTATGTAGCACGAACGGCACTACTCACCTTATTCACATGTTGTCCGCCAGGACCAGAACTTCGTATTGCCTGATAAGCTATATCTTTTTCATCAATGGCTTGCGGAAGTATATATTCCATTTCAAACAAACCTATGAACCAGTTTTTGCGTTTGTGATGTTTCCGGTACTTACTTTTACCTACCCACTTTATAGAACCGATCCAATTTTGCAGGAATGCATCCGTATCGCCACTAACTAGAAGGAGCACGGAAGATAAGGTTCCATTTTCGGGCCCTGATTCTCTCTGTAATATCTCATAGGTAAGACCATGTGCTTTTACCTCCTCAAGAAACCTTTTGAGTACCTGAGCGACTACCCAGCAGCATTCTGCCGGACCTTTGCCTGCTGTAAGCTGTATTATTTTATTCATTTTTAATTTCATTTTATGGTGAGAAATACCAGGGTTATCGATCCATACGAACAATTTTTGGTGTAAATGTTCCAAGTACTTCAACCAGTTCATCCTGATTTCTCATAACTTTTTTAATATCCTTATAAGCCATGGGTGCCTCGTCTAAACCACCTCCAAGAAGCGTGACACCGTTAGAAGCCAGCACTTTTTTCAAATCACTTTTGGTAAATGTCTCCTTGCACTTACGTCTGGAGAACAACCTTCCTGCACCATGTGATGCAGATTGCAAACTATGCTTATTGCCAAGTCCCTTGACGATGTACCCGGGAGCTGTCATGGAGCCGGGAATAATACCCAATTCTCCCTTTGCTGCAGGCGTTGCTCCCTTACGATGCACAACACAGTTTTCACCGTTCACTTCCTGTTTCCAGGCAAAGTTGTGATGATTTTCTATTTTCACCGCTGCTTTTACACCTATTAACTTAGAAAGGCGTGCATGAATATCATCATGACAAGCTTTTGCATAGTCTCCGGCTAGATTCATAGCCAGCCAGTATTCCATTCCGTCATGGGTATCGAGATCTAACCATGCCAGGTGCTGTACGTGCTTTGGTAACGGACATTGCTTAGTAGCTAAATAGCTGTAATGCTTTGCTATATTAGCTCCTAAACCTCTGGAGCCGCTGTGAGACAAAATGCCTATATAATCTCCTGCCGGGAGTTTCCATGCTTTATTTTCCTCGGGCAGTGATACTACGCCAAATTCTACAAAATGATTTCCGCCTCCGGAAGTACCTAGTTGTCTATAAGCTTTGTCCTTCAATCGCTTTAACAGCGGAATGGTTTTAAATTCTTCCCGCTCAAAGATCTCATGATCATGCTTGACGCCATGCGTTTCGTTCATACCAAATTTGGTATGTTCAGCCAGCATATTTACGAATTGTTGTTTTTTACCTTGTAAATATGATATCGGAAGCGGATAAATTGTGAGGCACATTCTACAACCAATATCTACGCCAACAGCATAAGGTATTACCGCACTCCTGGTGGCCAACACTCCGCCAATAGGCAATCCATATCCTGAATGGGCATCTGGCATTAATGCCCCTGCCACCGAAACCGGAAGCTTCAGAGCATTATATAATTGATATTTAGCAGCTTCATCAATCTCATTTTCTCCATAGATGGTAAAAGGGACCCGGGTGGATCTTAAGTTTTGTTTCCTAACCAATACTGGATCGATCAGACTTTCTGCAATTTTACCCCAAGTACTGTCATACTGATAGTCTTCAGGCTTCAATAATACCTTTTTAGCCTCTTCCAGTATCTGAGCTTTTTTCTTTTTTTTGTGATACCTGTTAAGATGGCCAAGGGTTATATTGATACTATTGTTTTTTGGGAACCCCAATTTAATAAGGTCTTTCCCGCTGAGTTTATTTCCCATTACATTTACTTTTAAGCGCAAATACAATACTGTTAATTTTTGTATTTACCCATTTGAAATTGTCAACTTTTAGCATTGACTAATTGCGAAGTTTCTGTATTCGGAAAATCTTAGAATACTTGAGAAAGCGATATAAGAAAGTCCGAACGTTTACAGCTTCGAACTTTTCATACCCTAATTGAATAAATTATTAAGAAAAGAAGTCCCGAAGCACACCTGCGCGAAACCTGGTTTCTGCAAGGCTAAGTGTGTGGATATATTTTATGAACATATTCTTCGGTTTTAAAAATTATTAATTGCTTTCTAGTGGTGCAAATATGAAAAACTTAATTGAATTACGCAAAGAAAAAATTAAATAATTATCTGACAATCAATACGTTACAAAAAATTTGACAATAGAATTCCAGTCCGTCGTTAAACGGATATTATTTTCTTGTGAATAATGGCTGTATTTAGATAATTTATTCAAGCATATTATTTTCAAAATAGTGAGTTCATTAAACTAAAAAAGCGTCCAACTGTGGGACGCTTTTCTAATGAATTATAAATCTGCTTTATATCAACGTACGATCAGCCATCCTTTGTTTGATATGTGAGTACGGTTTGACATAAATTTCTCGTTTTAAAATTTCTTTGTGCAAAGATGCATTTTTTTACTGATCTGTACCAACTAAAATTCCGCATTGTTGCTTGATGCCAAAGAGCACATTTTTAATATGTTCAAAAATAGAAATAAATGTCTCTTGTTTTCTGGTGGTATTTAAGACTTCTCTGCTCGAAAAACGAGTTGCTTTTTGCCCTTCCATGAATGCACATAAATCCTCAAGATTGGTAATGATATTCTTTAAGTTACCAAACTGCGCTGCTGACAAAATGATTTCTTCCGTAAATTCAAAAGCATCCAGTCCGCAACATTCAGAACAACAATGCACTTCCATGTTTCTCCAAAAACGCTTATCCCGCAAAAGAAAAGCATCAATATTTATCGCCTTTGATAATTGTTTTTCCATGTCAGCTTGTTTTAAGACGGCTTGCTACGACTTGCTTTTGTTTTTTCTTCGTCGCCACGGAGCGTTTTTTTGCCAGTCACCTGCCATAATGCACCCATAAGGAAGCACCTCGTCAATTACTTTTCCCAATCCAAAAGATTCCATTTGGTTTCTTACCGCATCGGCATTTTTGTAGGCACTTGGCAATTCTGAAATATCAATCTCCTTTGAGAAGAAGCGAACGTCAAGACCTGCTGTTTCAGTGGCGAAAATCTCTTCGTTTGTGAAATCTGCCATATTCTTCTTATGCTGGGTACGACTCATATTTCTACCGGCACCATGTGGAGCAAATCCTAAATTTGCATTTGTTGTATCACCTTCAACGATCAATACAGGCTCTGCCATATTCAATGGGATCAAGCGTGGGCCTGTAATATCGGGCATAAATTTAGAATCTAAAGGAGTTGCTCCTTTGGCGTGATAGAACAAGTCGTTTTCTTTAAACACAAAGTTATGCTCATTCCAGTATCGATCTTTCACCGATGATGTAAGTGCGCGAGCAACAGCATCGTGTATGGTTTCATGATTCAATTTGGTCCATTGCCTGATGAGTTGCAACGCTTGCCAGTATGCATGTCCCTGCTCGGTATCAAACGGGATCCAAGCATTTTGCTTCAGGGTTTTGGGAGACCGTTCTTTTCTGAACTGCTCAGCAAGATGCATTCCGCGTTTGTACAACAAAGCACCTACAGCTCTTGAACCGTGATGTGTGATCATCATCGTATTACCGGTTTTTTTTGACTGACCAATAAACAAAAAATGATTGCCATCTCCCTGGGTTCCCAAATGCTCTCTTGCCATGCTTAAAGAACGATCACTGTTTAACATAGGGTTGTTTCGAAATTTTTTCATGAGATCTTCCGGTAACTTATATTGCTGACCTCTCGGTCTTCCTCCAGGGCCAAAATGTGTATTTGCATGTGCAGCGTCCAATACTTTTTTAGGATCAGTTTTGCCAAAGTCGGTAAGCATGACAGAACAACAAATATCTGCACTATGCATCCCGGGATGAATAGCATTTTTAGCTACCGCTACCCCACCAACAGGAATCGTACCCAAAGGACCCGTAGGGCAGGCGTCTGGCATGATTGCTCCCTTCACTAATGTAGGTGTTCGCATTAAAGTATCCATAGTAGCAATTACCGTATTTACGTTGGCTTTTTCCAATTCATTCGCTGCTTCTATATTGATGCTAAACTCTTTTGAATGCTCATGCAAATCGGTTATAGGCGGTGCTTTGAATTGTTCTAGGTATTTGATCATTGCATCCCCATTCAATTTATTTGAATTAATATGCTCAAGAGCATCTCCAAACCAATTTCCAGGACGAAATCCTAATTCGATCAACGTTTTTCCCGTTATTATTTTTTTTGTTTCCATAGTTCTTACTTCTTTGAAGCTCCGTAAAATCCTATGTCTTACGGAGCACTACTACTGGGCCCGAAGGACCATTGTTTAATTACTAGACAAAGATTCTCTATAACTACGCAGTTATTTTGCGTAGTTGTGAAAATTTTTTACTTTTCAAAAAAAGAAAATAATGGCACTTAATAAGAATGCTTTGATTCGTTATAAAACAATTGATAAATGTTTACAAAATCAATATAGAAAATGGACGTTAGAGAGCTTAATCGACGCCTGTTCTGAAGCATTGTATGAATATGAAGGCAGAAATGTAAACGTTAGTAAGCGAACTGTGCAGTTAGATATCCAAATGATGCGTAGTGATAAGCTCGGATACAATGCACCAATAGTAGTGTACGACAAAAAATATTATAAATATGAGGAGGATACGTATTCAATTACTGATATTCCCTTGACCGAAAATGATATGAACGTACTCTCAGAAACAGTAGAAATGCTAAAGCAGTTTAAAGACTTCTCATTGTTTTCTGAGTTAGGAGGAATTATACAACGGTTAGAAGATAAGGTGTATACCGAAAAAACCCATCAGTCTTCTGTAATCCATTTAGATAAAAATGAATACTTACAAGGCCTGGAACACTTGGATATACTCTATCAGGCGATCATAAAAAAGCTGGTTTTAAAAATCATCTATAAATCATTCAAAGCAAGAGAAGCATCTGTACTAACCTTTCACCCTTTTATCTTAAAAGAATATAATAATCGTTGGTTTTTAATTGGAAAAGTCGCTGCTGAGAAACCTGTGATCAATTTAGCTTTAGACCGTATTCTCGATATTGATTATGATTTAGATACCCAATATATCGAAGAACCTTTTGACGGTGACGCATATTATAAGAATACCATAGGGGTAACCGTTCTGAATGACGATCAACTTCAAGAGGTGATTTTTAAGATAGATCGCTTCAATGCTCCCTATGTTCTTACAAAACCTTTTCACGCATCTCAAGAAACACTAGAAATGAATGATGATGGTATAATTTTTAAAATTTATGTTCATTTAAATTACGAGTTAGAACGGCTTATTCTTGGATATGGAGATAGTATTGAAATTATTTCTCCTAAGCATTTACGAAGACGAATACGTAAAAAACTGGAGCGGGCACTAAATATTTATCGGGTAGACTAACTATATATGAGTACGGGCATTCTTTCAAGAATGCCCGTTTTAAAGTTTGGGGATAGAAATATATTAGTGGGATAAGAGAACAGCATCAATAATGTGAACAATACCATTACTCGCTTGCACATTCTTGACTACAAATTCTGCTTTGCTGTTGCTTCCAACCACACGAACGCGATCGGGGCGGTGCTCATTACCTCTTATGAATCTTACATCAACACCGGCAAGAGTGGTGAGCCTGTGTTTTTGAAAGAGTTCTTCTAAGGTAAATTCGCCGGCAATGACATGTAATAACAACACGTTTCGCAATACATCGGCTTCCGGTAAAGTACCTAAAGCCTCAAATGCTGCATTAGTAGGTGCAAGAACGGTGAGTTTATCAGATCCGCTAAGAGCATCTACTAAATCGGTTGCAATTACCGCTTCAACCAACTTTGAAAGTTCCGGAGTGTTTTGCGCTACCTGTACAATGTTTCCGGGTGCATTAAAAGATGGTGGGATTAGCACATCCTTGATAATGTGAATAATACCATTTGAAGCTTCTATATCAGCCAACGAAACCTGCACATTTTCGTTAAGGAACACCTTCCCGTCACGCATTTCGATGGTTACTTCTTCTCCCTGAACCGTTGTCACGGTTCGTTTTTGCAATAATTCTTCTGCAGTAAAAGCTCCTGCGGCCACATGATACAATAATACTTCCTTAAGAACCTCTCCTTCAGGAATAGCTTCTAATGCTGCAAAAGCATCATTCGTAGGAGCAAATACGGTGAACGGTCCTTCTCCCTGGAGTGTTTCAACCAAGCCCGCGGTAGTTACGGCACTCACCAAAGTACTTAACTCTGGAGTAGCAATCGCAATATCTACAATGGTTCCGGGAGCGGTGAAAGATGGTGGGATAAGTACATTTTTAATGATGTGTATAATTCCGTTTGAGGCTTCAATATCGGCAATTGCAACCTCAATGCTTTCATTCAAAAAGACTTTATCTCCGCGCATTTCGATGGTTACTTCTTCTCCCTGAACGGTAGTAACCGTTTGCTTTTGTAGTAATTCTTCAGCCGTGAAAGCTCCTGCTGCTACATGATAGAGTAACACCTCTTTTAGTACTTCCCCTTCTGGAATAGTTTCCAATGCTGCAAATGCATCATTCGTAGGAGCAAATACGGTGAACGGCCCTTCTCCCTGAAGTGTTTCAACCAAGCCAGCAGTAGTTACTGCACTCACTAAAGTACTTAGTTCTGGAGTAGCCACTGCAATATCAACAATGGTTCCTGGTGCTAAAAACGAAGGTGGAATGAGTACATCTTTAATAATATGAACGATTCCGTTAGAAGCCATAATATCTGCTGTTTGTACACGTACATTCCCATTAAGGATCACTTCGTCTTCTATTTTTTCTATGGTCACTTCTTCACCCTGCACAGTTGTTACTGTTTGTTTTTCTAAAAGATCGGCAGCTGTAAATTTTCCGGAAGCTACATGATATAGTAAAACCTCTTTGAGTGCCTCTCCTTCGGGGATTGTTTCAAGAGCAGCAAAAGCTTCATTTGTAGGAGCAAAAACCGTAAAAGGACCATCACCTTGCAGTGTTTCTACCAGACCAGCAGTACCCAACGCGCTTACTAATGTCGATAAGCTTTCTTCACCAGAAGCTATTTCTACAATGGAAGGTAAATTTTGCAAAGATGGCGGGATCAATACGGCATCAATAACATGTAGAATTCCATTTTTAGCTCTTATATTCGCTTGTAATAGTTTAACGCTGTCGTTAATTACAATCTCGTTATTTGCATTTAGGCTAACCTTGATATCTTCACCCAACAGCGTTTGGATCATTTCACGATTAAGTAATTTTTGGGTTCTGAATTTGCCATTAAGAACATGATAAAGCAACACATTTTTCAAGGTTTCGCCTTCCGGAATAGTTTCCAGAGCAGCAAACGCCTCGTTTGTGGGGGCGAACAATGTAAGAGGACCTTCACCTTTTAAAGCGTCTACTAACTCTGCCTGGCTTGCGGCAGCTACAAGGGTAGTAAAACGATCATCTCCTGCTATGATATCAACCAGATCCTGATCTGGAGTTACCGCAAGCGTAAGATTGGCCGTCCAGTTTCCAAGACTTTCACCGGAATCGCTGCGTAAACGAAAACTACCAACAATATCTCCATTTTCATCGACTAACCCGAAACCTCTAATACGGTCTCCATTTGACAATCGTATAATAATATATAGGATTCCATCACTGATCCAGGCTCCTCTGACGCGCGCCTTATCGCCATCTGGAAACTCTAAATTTCCTCTAAAGATGGCAAAAGAAGCATGGAATAAAGTAAAACGAAGATTTAATTCTCCTTCCAGTTCGACGCCGGCAGCCGGTCCGGTTACAGCTTCCGCATTAAAGTCATAGAATCTACGCTCGATTGAAATACCTCTGCCTCTATTGTCGTTTGCATTTTTGGCTGCGCTTTCGGTATCATCTTCAGTTAGTTCTCCTTCTATAGTTGATTGGGTCATTTGATCAATCTCGTCAAAACTAATAATGGGAGATTCCTGAAATGTAAATTGTTCTTCAGACATTACATCTGACGTCAAGTTGTCGTTGCTACAACTTGTCAGCAGTGTCACCAAAAAAAGTGCCACTACGCTGAGTGAATGGTTGAATGTTGATTTCATAGATTTTTTTCAATTTTTAAGGTTTATTGTAAAGTAATCGATCTTTTGTCTAACGTTTAGAAAGAATCGTTAAACATTATTAAGATTATGAAATCAATAATTCGTTGCGTACTGTTTTGCTATTTATAAAATCTTTAACATATCTGACTGACTTCTAGCGTGAAAAGACGAATCTCTTGGAAGTCGTTATATTTTAGGTAATCAAATCGACTTAGACAGTATGTGAAGTGGAATAAGCCAAAAATTCAGCTAGATAAGGTTAAAACAAGCAATAAAATCCGTATTTTAAGCATCTGATGACAATTTTATAACTTAAAAAATGTTGTAGTAAAAGAAATTTTTATAATTTTACCCCCGTTATGACCTCAAATCATTTTAAAATACTGCTCGTATTGATAGTAGTAGTGACCTACACCACTCCTGTCTTTTCACAAGATTTACCTCCTCCTATTGGAGGCGATCCTATGCCTATAACTGAATGGCTCTTAGTACTAGGAGCATCGGGTGCAATTTACGGTTTCCGTAAAAAGTTGAAGAAATAGCTATCTTCTCATTTCAAATAGTCTGGCGACATATTTTCCTATGACGTCAAATTCGAGATTTACAACCGTACCCTCCTCGTAATTTTTAAAATTGGTGTGCTCGTAAGTGTAAGGTATAATGGCTACACTAAAATTATTACTTGTAGAATCTACTACAGTTAAACTGGTACCATCAATTGTAATAGATCCCTTCTCGATGGTGACATTGCCATTATCAGCATCATATTCAAAAGTAAAAAACCAGCTTCCGTTTACTTCTTCAATCTTTTTACATATTCCTGTTTGATCTACATGCCCTTGTACTATATGTCCGTCAAGTCGAGCTCCTAGCTTCATGGCTCTTTCCAGATTTACATTGTCACCTACTTTAAGAAACCGAAGATTTGTTTTATTTAGTGTTTCTTCAATGGCAGTCACAGTATAATTGTTTCCTTTGATGTCTACAACAGTCAAACAAACACCATTATGGGCTATGCTTTGATCAATTTTAAGTTCGGAAGTGATCGAACTCTCTATAGTTAAATGCAGATTTCCTCTGTCTTCTTTCAATTCTTTAACCAAACCAAAATCTTCAATAATACCTGTAAACATATAGTATGTTTTAATTAGTTAATTTTGCATTTTAATAGAAGGCAAATTTACTATTTAAATGAGAGGAGACGAAAATTTAGTATTGGGAATATCTGTTGGTGATATTAATGGAATAGGATTAGAAGTTATTCTTAAAACTTTTGAAGATGCCAGAATGTTGGATTTCTGCACTCCTGTACTGTTTGCTTCCACAAAAACGGTATCCTTTCATCGTAAGCAATTTAATATAACGATGAATTATAACGGGATAGATGATGTAAGTAAGATCATTCCCGGTAAAATTAATGTGGTGAACGTATGGAAAGATAATCCACAGATAAATTACGGTGAAGAAACGAAAGAAGGTGGGAAATATGCGTTTCTTTCTTTAAAAGCAGCTGTTGAAGCATTAAAGAAGAACAAGATCGATGTATTGGTAACGGCACCAATTAATAAGCATAATATTCAGTCTGAAGAATTCAATTTTCCAGGACATACAGATTATCTTGCCAAAGAATTAGAAGGTGAGGCACTTATGTTTATGGTTACCAGCAACTTGAAAGTAGGATTGTTAACAGATCATGTGGCTGTAAAAGATGTAAGCGAACACATCACACCAAAACTGGTAGAAGATAAGGCTAACAAAATGTATGATTCTTTGATAAGAGACTTCAGAATACGCCGCCCAAAGATTGCTGTTCTGGGAATAAATCCGCATAGTGGAGATAATGGTCTGATAGGAAAAGAAGATGAAGAAGTTTTAAAGCCTGTTCTTGAAAAATTGCAGGATTCAGGGAAGCTTATTTACGGACCTTATGCTGCAGACAGTTTTTTTGGTTCTGATAATTACCTAAAATTTGATGCGATTCTTGCTTCTTATCATGATCAGGGACTTATCCCTTTTAAAACGCTTTCTTTTGGTCAAGGGGTGAACTTCACTGCCGGATTGAGTAAAGTAAGGACATCACCAGATCACGGTACAGCATTTGAAATTGCTGGCAAAGGTGTTGCAGATCACCACTCTTTCAAAGAAGCTGTATTCACGGCGATCAATATTTTTCGAAACAGAAATGAGTACGATCATATAGCTGCAAATCCTTTGAAAAAACAGACGCAGAAGTCTTAATTAAAAAAATGTTTATAACTTTAAAGAGATTGATAAAAATTTCTATCTTTGCACCCGCCTTTGTGTGAGCGTAAGGCTATTAACTAAGTGTTGAAATGAAGAAGTTAAAGGAGTTCGATATTCCTTTTGTAGGATTAAAACAGGGAAAACACCAGTTTAATTATCATATTGATAACAAGTTCTTTGAGGATTTAGAATACAATGAGTTCAATGCAGCCGATTTGAAAGTGCAGTTGACCTTGGATAAGAAGAGTACGCTATTAGAACTTTTAATTGAAGCAAAAGGCACCGTAAATATTCCTTGTGACCTTACAAGTGAACCTTACGATCAGATAATTGAAGCGAATCTTGAACTTGTTGTTAAATTTGGTGAAGAATACAATGATGAAATGGAAGACATTCTCATTATTCCTCACGGAGAATTTCAAATCAATGTTGCTCAGTATATCTATGAAATGATTATTCTTGCAGTCCCGGCAAAAAGAGTACATCCGGGAATAGAAGATGGAACATTAGATTCTGATATTCTTAAGAAATTAGAAGAACTGAAGCCTCAGACTGAAAAAAAGAATGAAAACGAAACAGATCCCCGTTGGGATTCATTGAAAAAATTATTAACGGACAAATAGTAAGATAAAATGGCACATCCTAAGAGAAAAATATCGAAGACCAGGAGAGATAAAAGAAGAACGCATTACAAAGCGACCGCTCCTCAGATTGCTGTAGATCCTACAACAGGAGAATCACATTTATACCATCGTGCTCACTGGCATGAAGGAAAACTTTATTACAGAGGTCAGGTCTTAGTAGACAATACTGAAAATGCAGCGTAATCAACTAAAAGAGGTTGAAGAAAACTCTCACAAACGTGAGAGTTTTTTATTTATGTATCTTTGGTGCGGTTAAAAATGTTTTTTTGTACGGCTAACTGATGAAAATTTAGTAATTTCATCTGATTTTTTACAAGTTTGAGCTCAGTAAGGGATAACAAAACTGAATTATGGGTAAAGTAACAGCAGCTATAACCGCTGTAGGAGCTTATGTTCCTGATTATGTATTATCAAATAAGGTCTTGGAAACCATGGTGGATACGGATGATGAGTGGATCACTACCCGAACCGGTATCAAAGAAAGACGAATTCTAAAAGAAGAAGGTAAAGGAACTTCTTTTCTAGCCATTAAAGCAGCCGAAGATTTAATTGAAAAGAAGGGATTAGACCCTCTTGAGATTGATATGGTGATATTGGCTACCGCAACACCAGACATGCCTGTAGCTGCTACTGCCTCTTATACGGCAACTGCGATAGGTGCAACCAACGCATTTTCTTATGATCTTCAGGCAGCTTGCTCCGGATTTTTATTTGGAATGTCTACGGCTGCCAGTTATATCGAATCTGGCAGATATAAAAAAATACTGCTGATAGGAGCAGATAAAATGTCTTCCATCATTGACTATACAGATCGAACTACCTGTATTATTTTTGGTGATGGGGGAGGTGCTGTTTTATTTGAACCAAACGAAGAAGGTTTAGGTCTGCAAGATGAAATGCTTCGAACAGATGGAATAGGGAGAGAGTTTTTAAAAATCGAAGCCGGTGGTTCTATTTTGCCTCCTTCACACGAAACGGTTGAGAATAAACAACATTATGTGTTTCAGGATGGGAAAACGGTGTTCAAGTTTGCTGTATCAAACATGGCGGATATCTCTGAACAAGTGATGAAACGAAACAATCTTACCAACGAAGATGTAGACTGGCTGGTACCGCACCAGGCAAATAAAAGAATCATTAATGCGACAGCGCAAAGAATGAAATTGGAAGACAATAAGGTAATGATGAACATTCATAAGTACGGTAACACGACTGCCGCCACATTACCATTACTGCTAAGCGATTACGAAAAAAAATTAAAAAAGGGAGATAATCTCATATTTGCTGCCTTTGGAGGCGGGTTTACATGGGGAGCGATCTACCTGAAATGGGCATATAACTCTTAAAGCTAAACTAACAAAACCTTTATCATGGATTTAAAAGATATTCAAAACCTCATCAAATTTGTGGCAAAGTCCGGAGCAAGCGAAGTAAAGCTTGAAACAGACGATATAAAGATTACAATCAAAACCGGATCCGACGAACAAAGAGGTGAAACTACTTTTGTTCAGCAAATTCCAATGACTGCTGCTATTCCGCAAGCGCAACCTGCACAGGTTCCTCAAGCAGCTCAACCAGCAGAGGCGACAACCGGTGAGAAAAAAGAAGAAGACGGAAAATATATAACTGTAAAATCTCCAATCATTGGTACATTTTACAGAAAACCATCTCCAGACAAACCTGTATTTGTTGAGGTAGGTGACACAATCTCTCAGGGAGATGTGCTCTGTGTTATTGAGGCTATGAAACTCTTTAATGAAATTGAGTCTGAAGTTTCCGGTAAGATTGTGAAAGTGTTGGTTGATGATTCTTCTCCGGTAGAATTTGATCAACCTCTTTTTTTGGTAGATCCTTCTTAAGTACATCTCAAAACAAGTTCCTGTGGTGATTTCAGGAACCGTTGTAATTTGAAATTTTAAAATTATGTTTAAAAAAATACTAATTGCAAACAGAGGAGAGATAGCACTTAGAGTTATCAGAACCTGTAAGGAAATGGGGATAAAAACTGTTGCAGTTTATTCCACCGCTGATGCAGAAAGTTTACACGTGAGATTTGCAGATGAGGCAGTATGTATCGGGCCAGCACCAAGTAAAGACTCTTATCTTAAAATACCTAATATTATAGCAGCCGCGGAGATTACGAATGCAGACGGGATTCATCCAGGATACGGATTCTTATCTGAGAATGCCAAATTTTCTAAGATCTGCGCTGAACATGGTATCAAATTCATAGGAGCCTCATCCGATCATATCGATAAAATGGGTGATAAGGCGACAGCAAAAGCGACAATGAAAGAAGCAGGTGTCCCCACAATTCCTGGGTCTGAAGGACTTTTAGAATCTTTCGAACAGACCAAAAAGCTCGCTAAAGAGATGGGATACCCGGTAATGTTGAAAGCAACTGCCGGAGGTGGTGGAAAAGGGATGCGCGCCGTTTGGAAAGAAGAAGATCTTCAAAAAGCATGGGATAGTGCCAGACAAGAGTCTGCTGCGGCTTTTGGAAATGATGGTATGTATATGGAAAAGCTCATCGAAGAGCCAAGGCATATTGAGATTCAGATCATAGGGGATCAATTTGGTAAAGCCTGTCATTTGTCTGAACGAGACTGTTCTGTACAAAGACGCCATCAAAAACTTACGGAAGAAACTCCCTCTCCTTTTATGACCGATGAACTAAGGGAAAAAATGGGAGATGCGGCAGTGAAAGCTGCGGAATTTATAGGGTATGAAGGTGCAGGAACTGTAGAATTTTTGGTAGATAAGCATCGAAATTTTTATTTCATGGAGATGAATACCAGAATTCAGGTAGAGCATCCCATTACAGAACAGGTAATCGATTACGACCTTATAAGAGAACAGATTCTAGTAGCAGCGGGAGTACCTATTTCAGGAAAAAACTATACTCCTAAATTACACTCTATTGAATGTAGGATAAATGCAGAGGATCCTTATAATGATTTTAGGCCTTCTCCAGGAAGAATTACCACGCTTCATGCTCCCGGAGGACACGGAGTTAGATTGGATACACACGTGTATAGCGGATATATCATACCTCCAAATTACGATTCAATGATCGCAAAGTTGATCACAACGGCTCAAACAAGGGAGGAAGCCATCAATAAGATGAAACGAGCCTTAGATGAGTTTGTAATTGAAGGAATCAAAACCACGATACCATTTCACAGGCAGCTCATGGATCATCCTGATTACGTGGCAGGTAATTACACCACCAAATTTATGGAAGACTTTGAGATGGATCCTGTTTCAGATGAATAATTAAATCCCGCAGATGCGGGATTTTTTATGGACTTTCTAATTATAATTTATCCTTTTTGTATCTTCAAAATTAAGGTCTGGATCAAACCTCCCAAATCTTTAGAAACTAGCGTGTAACATAGACTTTGGATTAAAATTTTAAGCATATGGAGTTTTCGTATTGGGAGATTAAAGAATGGCTTTCCAATGTAGATTTTACAATTGTAGGGAGTGGTATTACAGGACTTAGTTGTGCGCTTGCTCTACGAGAAAAATATCCAAAAGCAAAAATGTTGATTCTTGAGAAAGGGCTGTTGCCCCAGGGAGCAAGCACG
Source organism: Flavobacteriaceae bacterium M23B6Z8 (assembly GCA_046199005.1). Taxonomy (GTDB): domain Bacteria; phylum Bacteroidota; class Bacteroidia; order Flavobacteriales; family Flavobacteriaceae; genus Ascidiimonas. The sequence goes on along the minus strand of CP176050.1, from coordinate 4,274,395 downwards.
AAAAATGCAGGATTCGCTTGTTTTGGCAGTGTTTCGGAATTGTTGGATGATTTACAACATCAATCTGAAGAAAATACACTGGCGCTGGTTGAAAAAAGATGGAAAGGCCTAGCGTTGCTAAGAAAAAATTTAGGAGATAAAGCTATTGACTATCAACATCATAGTGGTTTTGAATTATTTCAAAATCATCAAAGAGAAGTCTATGAAGAGTGTTTGGAAAAAATAGAATATCTCAATCGTTTACTCCGCCCTCACTTTGAAAAAAATGTATTCTCCACCGTCAAAAATGATTTTGGTTTTAAGAAAGTATTTCCCTTATTAATTAAAAACGCTTTTGAAGGACAGTTAGATACCGGAAAAATGATGCGAGCACTTCTTCAAAAAGCATATCAAGAGCGTATTCTTATTCTTAATGGTATCTCTTTTGAGTCTTATTCTAACGACAACACCAGGGTTCATATTAAAACCGATCATTTTTCGTTTATAGCTAAAAAGCTGTTTATTGCTACTAATGGATATGCATCTCAATTAGGACTTGATACTGTGAAACCTGCCAGAGCTCAGGTACTTATAACTAAACCAATTGAAAAGCTTAAGATAAAGGGAACATTTCACATGGAGGAGGGTTACTATTATTTTAGAAATATTGATAATCGTATTCTTTTTGGCGGGGGTAGAAATCTGGACTTAAAAGGAGAAACTACTACGGAGTTGGCACAAACAGATCAAATTCAGAATCAATTGGAAAGCTTGCTTGGGACTGTAATTCTTCCAGATAATATGTATGAAATAGAACATCGATGGAGTGGCATTATGGGTGTGGGAAATCATAAAAATCCTATTCTCAAGACATTAGGACCCCATGTTTTTTGTGGAGTTCGTCTTGGTGGTATGGGAGTGGCAATCGGTAGCCTCACCGGAAGAGAATTAGCAGCTTTTGTAAATTAGTATGATCAAGAAATTGTTTCGGTTGGTTTTTAAGGTCTTCCTATGGAGCATTGTAATATCTGTTCTTTGGGTATTCGTATATAAATGGATTCCGGTTCCCGTAACTCCCTTAATGGTCATTCGTTATTTCGAAATGAATAAAAAAAATGAATCGCTAAAGTGGGAGCATCAATGGATACCGATCGAAGAAATCTCTAAAAACATGCAGCTTGCAGTAATTTGTAGCGAAGATCAAAGGTTTCTTGAGCACAATGGTTTTGATTTAAAAGCCATCAAGAAAGCGATTAATCACAATAAAACCGGAAAAAGAATTCGGGGTGCCAGTACGATCAGTCAGCAAACTGCGAAAAATGTGTTTCTGTGGCCGCAAAGAAGCTGGTTTCGAAAGGGACTGGAAACTTATTTCACTTTTTTGATTGAATTAATATGGTCGAAGGAGCGTATTTTGGAAGTGTACCTAAACAGTATTGAAATGGGAGATGGTATCTATGGTGTTGAGGCGGCATCACACTTTTGGTTTCAGAAAGAGGCTAAAGTACTTGATCTTTACGAAGCAGCCGCAATTGCGGCGATCTTACCCAACCCAAGAGCTTACAAAGCAGCTCCTCCAACTAACTATATTGAAAGTAGAAAACACTGGATCGTAGGTCAAATCAGGAATTTCGGACCTTTACGTCTTGAAGTGAAAAAAGAAAAGGCAAACAACCATGTCGGAAATAAGTCAAATTAAAAAATTTTTATGGGATGCATGTGCGTCTGCACTTATGGAACGAAAAGAGTCTATTTCTCAAACACTGGAAGACATTGTTCAATCTCTTATGAGTGAAACGAAAAGCTCTGCAGGAGATAAGCATGAAACAGGGCGAGCGATGCTACAACTGGAAAGAGAAAAAACCGGAAGGCAGTTAGCCGAAATTGAGCGTGAACAACAGCTGCTTTCAAAAATATCTTCAGAAACCCTAAATTCTTTGGTGCGACCAGGAAGTTTGGTAATCACTTCGCAAGCCAATTATTACATTTCAATAAGTGCGGGGAAACTAGAAAAGGACGGAATTATCTATTACGCAGTATCGCCTTTAGCGCCGATTGCCCAAGTTTTGACAGGTAACAAAGTGGGGGGCGAGATCGTATTTCAAGGAAAAACGATACAAATTTTAGAGGTTTATTAAAAAGGATTGAAAATAAATAGCTTAAGACATACCGCCCACCAGCTGTTCTACTCGATTTTTCAAAATGCCATGAGCAGCACTTAGCCTGTAAAAAGAGTTCTTCTCAAGAGGCTTAACATGATCAAAAAAAATACGGTCTTCTTGAAACCGTCCTTCTATGCGCCATCGGTCTCCTTTGAAGTATACACCAAAGACCTTTACCTCAATAGGGCCATTTTTGTCTAAAATAAGTTCATGAGGATATATACAAACCCGGACGGAAGGTAAATCTGTACTAAAAATGGCCGCATTTAAAAAGTTTACATCTCCAAACAGGGAGGCAACATAGAATGAAGGAGGGTTTTTATAAAGTGTTTCCGGAATCCCCTGAGCCGTATTTTTGCCATCTTGCAACACCATTAATTGATCTGCAAACGATAATGCATCTGTGCTATCATGAGTGGCAACTATACAGGTAATATTTTTCTCTTTTAAATAAGAAAAAAGTTTTCTGCGAAGGCTGTTTTTTCTAAAGTTATCAATATGGCTAAAGGGTTCATCAAGCAGTATGATCTCTGGTTCTCTAGCAAGTGCTCTCGCAAGGGCGATACGCTGTTGCTGACCACCACTTAAAAACTGTGCTTTCACATTCGCAAATTCAGTCATCTCAACCGTTTCCAGGAGCTCCAAACTTCGCTTTCTCTTTTCTTCGGGATAAAAATTAGAAAGGTATTTTCCCACGTTTTCCTGGACTGTAATATATGGCATTAAGTCGAAATCCTGTGCTAGGTATTTCATGAAATCTTCTCCTGGGATAAGGTTGAAATCCGGCCCCAATAAGGTAACGCCATTCCTTTTAATGCTTCCGGTGAGGGGAGTATACAACCCATAAATGAGTTTTAATAAAGTGCTTTTACCACATCCACTTGCTCCTATTACAGACACGTGACTTCCCTGAGGAATTTTCACATTGATATCGGTAAGTACTTCTTCGGTGTTATATCGAAACGAAATATTTTCAAGAGAAAGCATATGGGTTGTTGTAGCAATATTTTGCAAAGATACACCTTAATGCCATATAGTTCTTTAAAGCAGAATGCCCTGCCAGAATTCCAGCAAGGCAGTAGTGCTTATTCGTTTATTTCAATCCTATTCCCTTCAATCCAATGCTTCTTTTCATCCTCATAATACAAATATCCGGTACTGGCAGGTGCTTTATAGTTTCCGGCGATTTCAGCTTTGAGATCTAAAGGGATTTTGATGTTTTCTTTCGGGTTCATACTTCTCCAATATAAGACCAATTGATTGCCAAAAATCTCGTAATAGGCAACTTTCTCTTCTTCTACTAACTCCTTAAGCTGCCATGGCTGCAGGCTTAGCCCTGATGGTATCCCTACGATACCCATAGTCATAGGTAGTGCCGATGAGGTCTGGTTTTTCAGGTTGACATCAAGCCTTACAATATCACCAACAGATACGGTTTTTTGGAGTAGTTCTGTTTCAATTTGTACTTTACATTGATCTGCTGAATCCGGCAAAAAACTATCCCAGTTTACTGCAAGAGCATAAGGAAAGGTAGCTTCAGGATTTGAAAACTCAACATGAAATCTCTGAGTTCCTTCTGTAACGTATTCCTCCAACCCTGTTATGGTGATGATCCCATTCGTATTCAATTGCAGTTTTTGGGTAATATCATGACCATTGAGTCGTAACAGTATTTGACTGTTTTCGGTAATTATTTTTGTCTTTTGCTTTTTGGTGTATTCGATAAGTGCCTTAAGTGCCATACAGGTAGCCTGTGTTGATCCAAAACGCCCGTATTTACGAGAACCAATGATAAATTTAATGCCTTTATTGGTCAGTTCTTCATGTTGATTAGACTTCAATAAAGCTAAAACTGTAAAAGCCGCAGTTTCAATTTGAGCACTTAGTCCGTACGAACGTGTGATGGTATTCTTGACAGGAAGTCCTGCAAAATCAAATTCATTGATGCTCCTTAGGAGTTTGTTTATAAGAACTGAAGCGTCTTCTGTTCTGTTAAGATTATGGGCAGTGCAGGCCATCAATGCCAATTTATAAGTATCATTGCTATCTATAGCGTCTTTAAAGGCAGTTTGATATTCCTTGTCAAGATCGACTTTGATTCCGGCTTCGCTAAGCGCGTAAATAATATATGCATTGGCAACATCCTGAGGGGAGCTGGCAAAACTGTCATAACCTTCTTTGCTCTTATGGAATCCTCCTTTACCGTCTCTTCTGCTTAATAACCAGTCAACGGTTCTTTTGATCATTGCCTCATCTACGTTTGGATATACCTTTTTCATTTCAGTAAATTCTAATAATCCAAAAGCCGTTAGCGTTTCATGCGGAGGTGTTTTACCAAACCACTCAAAGCCGTTTTCAGAGGTCTCAAAACTAATAAGTCGTTTATAACCTGCTTTGATGTAGGTTAGGGCCTTCTTCTCGATCTCAGAATTTGATTTACCTGCTTCCCGAAGGTAGTTTAATATCATAACATTAGGATAGGTACTGGAAGAAGTTTGCTCAAAACACCCATAAGGTTGTCGAAGCATAGAGGCAATTCCGTTCATCACGTCCCCAACAATATCCGTGTACACATTAAAAGTAGCGGTTAAGGAACCGGGAACTTTATTTTTCACCTCAAAAGTATAGCGTTCGTTAGTAGAACCGGCAATGCTAGTCTCTGTCGGGAAGTAAGGGCTTACCACTTCTATTTCTTTGGAGACAAAATCACGGTATTTTTCACTTTCGATCGAAATAGATAAACTTTCCTTTTTAATTTTTTCAGTCGGAATGACTATCATAGGGACTTTTGCATAGCTTTCACGATCTACTTTGACGCTTCCCGTTAATTCACTAAGTGCTTTGAATGTTTGTGATAGGTTGAAATTGAACTTTACCGTAGTCGCTTTCCGGCTTGCATTATGGATTTTTACATTGAGTCTTAAGGTATCATTTAGAGACAGATAGGCAGGCAGCTTCACATCACTATACAACAACTTTTTAGTGCTGTAGGTGGTTTCATTTCGGCCGGGTGTGCCATTAAAACTTACTCCTTCGGTAATTATTTTAAAGGATGAGATCGCATCAGAGTTATAAAATTCAAAGCTTGCTTCTCCTTTTGCATCGGTTTGAACAATGGGATTCCAGTAGACCGTTGGTCTAAAGTCTGTACGGTCTTCTTGAAGCGACTCTTTTTCAGAATAGAGAGGCACATAAAACTCCTGAATATTGCTGTAGCGCACTTGAGTTCTATAATTATAAATATATTCAATAGCATAATTCTTATACCTGCTGTTATTAAGTGATTTTGCATTACTGTTATTCCAAAATCGTGCTGTTTTGGTATTAATGATGATTACACCATTGACTGCGCGAGATCCGTAAAGAGCCGAAGCTGTGGTACCCTTTAAGATGTTTATTTCTTCAATTTCTTCTGTATCTATATTTGGGATGCCTCCTGAAGCCTTTTTATCACTTAGCGGAACTCCATCAATGATGATGAGAGGGTTATTATTAAGGCCGCTTACAGAAGTATTTCCTCGTATTTGAATTTTTGATGTATTTCCAGGTACTCCAGAGTTGTTGGTTATTTGTATACCAGCCGATCGTCCCTGAAGCATTTCACCGAGATCCTGAGGAGAAAAGTCATCTACATTATTTTGACTAACTGTGACTATGGCATAACCAAGTGCTCTACGTTCTTTTGAAACACCCATCGCAGTAACAACAACTTCATCGAGCGATTGAGCATCTTCATCAAGCGTAACAGAGATATCTGCTTCGCCTTTATTATCTTGTTTACTGGCTATTTGCTTTATTTTACCTTTTAAAGGATTCAGAGGAGGCTTGGAACTATCGTTTTTTTGATTTTCATTATTTGCGGAAGCAACCGGGGTATAAAGAGGTCTGTTATCCTGAGGATATTTTAATTGAATTACCACTTTTTTTCTGTCATCGGTATAGGCTATTAAAGAAGCATTCCTGATATCTCTGCCTTTGAATGTAAACTTGCCATTTGCATCTGTATCAAATTTCAGCACTCTATCGCTGTTGCTATCGATAAGCATAAGATGCGCAAAAACAGGTTTTCCGGTTTTAGTAGTAACAGTGCCATGGTAGGTACCCTCTAACTCTTTTGTATATTCAAATTTCTTAGCATCGGGAGTTGTTTCGATATAATTTCTCCAACCATGAGTGAGCATAACAAAATCAAGTGCTTTAGAAGCTTTAGATTCTTCTCTGTCAAAATAAAAGAGAGGCTTATAGATCTTTCCTTTTAATTCTGATGAAAGTAACAGATAAGAAATAATGTGATCCTGCTTATCATCGGCAAATGTTAGTAGCTTATTGTCGGCAATACTAATAGATAGATTCGCAGTGATTGGTTTTTGATCTGCGTTTGTTGTTTTGATCTTTACTATCGTTTTCTCTCTGGTCTCATAAACTTCTTTGTCCAAAGTAACCTCAATATTCATCAAAGAAGTTTCGTTTACAAAAAATAATCTTTCCGCTTCGATTTTTTGATCTTTATACAGTGTTATTTTTGCAATTCCTACAGGAAAATCTTTGGTACTAAAAGAATGGACATTTTTTCCTTTTTTCAGAATTAGTTCTTTTTTGTAGCATTTTTGAGTGGCTGTAGCGATTTCTATTGCTACACTTGATTTTTCAGATGAATTGATCGTAAGTTGTTTTTCAGTATCAGTTTTATGGATCAACGAAAACCTTATACCTTTCTTTTTTGCTTCAGGCAGGGCTATACGAGTTTTACCTAAATAAGGCTTGAGGATTCTTGCGTAATAAGTATCATTTTCTTCAGGAGTGATATGAAAACCTCCCATCCCGTCATGATAGCTTTTAAAACTTGTAACGAGCTCTCCGCTCTCTTTCATAATTACTCCTTCAATATCTGCTGGTTTACCAAACTCATTAACCGCTTTGAATGCGACCAGGTTTGAAGATCCCGTAAGCATACTACCTCCTTCCGGCATAAATTGAAGATCAATATTTTCGAGTACTACAGGAACTCCCCTGCTAATAGATTCGGTACTCCCTTTGTAGGCTAATTTAACCGTTAGAGTTACGTCTGAAGAGGTTATATTTTTAGGTAAATTAAATACCAGCTTTGCATTTCCTTTTTTATCCGTACTTAGCTTATCTTCTATGATCGTTTTTCCATCTGTAGCAACTGAGTAGCGTATAGAATGTGAAGCTAGCGCTTCGTTTTTGATCGTTTTGGCTGAAAACAATGCTGTGACTGATGAATCAGGACCATAGGCTTCTTCCTGAAATTTTAAAGTAAGCAATAAATTAGGCGTCACTACTTTTTGGACCGTGATCTTCTTTGTAAAATATGCTTTTTCTCCATAGTTACGTAGCCAGTTTGTGTATATTTTTAAGTTATATATTCCTCCAGCCCACTCATCGTCAATGGTAAAATTTCCGTAGCTGGCTCCCATTGAAACAGGAAGCGTTAGTTTTCTGACAACAGTACCTTTTGGCGTTATCAGTTCTGCATACAGAACGTCGCTACAGCTTGTGGGTGTATGATCAGCTTCTGTAATATATGCTTTAAACCAAATGGTTTCTCCCGGAAAATAAAAGGTTCTGTCAGTATGCGCATATAGCTTCTCAAAAGTCTCTGACTGTGCCATTCCACTAAAAGCAGTTACAAAGAAAGCCATAAGGGCTATTAAACTTTTGACTGGTGAATTGAGGTTATGTAGTTTTGTTTTCATCAGATTTTAATTTTTAGAGTGAAACCTACTTCGGTAAAAAGAGGTGTGTTGAAAAAGTTAAGAGCATTACCAGACTGGTTGCCAAAAAGTGAACTATACGGAGATGCTCCCTGAAAAGAAGTAGAAGTCCATAAATTTTCTGCATAAAAACCCACTTCGAATTTTCTGAAGAACTTGTTTTTTTGGTCATTTCCAAAATCGTAGGCAAGTCGTACCGATTTCAGGTTAAGGTAACTTCCGCTTTCGATCGCATCTTCCGCTACACCCGAAAAGCCGTATTGTACCCATCGATTTCCCGTCAATCCGTTGGCAGGGTTCGCGAAATCAACTGGTATAGTATTTACCGCTCCTGCTTCGGTAACGCCCTCAAAAATAAAGTCAGTAATTCCGCGTTGCGCTGCTGATAAAGTAGAGGTTCCGTGATAATCCAAGACATTTTGAGTTGCATTCCAGACGTCTCCGCCTTTCTGCATATCTATTACAAAGGAAAATGACCATTTAGCAAGTTCGAAAGTATTGGTAAAGCCAAGGTTGAAATCAGGTATTGGATCTCCTATGATTTTTTGGTCTTCTGCAACTAATGGAAACCCGTCTTGCCCTATAACTTTTTGTCCGTTCGTATTTCTAAGATATGCAGAACCTACGATAACACCTGCAGGTTCTCCAACAATCAAGCGGGCACTTACATCTTTGAAGCCTGCAATGGGCACTTGGTCAACACCTTGTTTTAAATTTTGCACTTTTGTTCTGTATGAGCTAAACACCAATCGGGAATCCCAGCGAAATCCGTTATGATCCCAATTATTTCCTACCTGAATGTCTAAAGAAGCTTCAAAACCCCTGTTTCTTATGGTAGCGACATTTTGAAGACTGAACTCACTTTGATCAAGTATGGGAAAAATGGTTTCTTTGTTTAGTGAATTGAAATAAGAGAAGCCAAAATCCAGTAGTCCATTTGCCAGCTCAAAACTGGTTTCAATTTCAAAACTTCGCGATCTTTCGGGTCGTAATTCAGGAGATAAAAACAGATCATTTGTGGCTAAATATTGTTGAGTTTCGTCAATAGTAAGCAACAGACTATTATGACTGTAATTTGAATAGAAAAGGGGAGATGCTGCTATCGTATTTGAAACGCCTGAAGCTAGTGTAAAGTTTCGTATCCAATCAGGATATCCTAAAAGATCGTCCAATTCAGTATATACTTGAATCGAAGGCAACCACAAAGCATCTTTTTGAACAGAAGAGATAAAGAATTGATTGGCCGCTGTAATTTTTACATTGAGGTCTGTATTCAATTTGTATTCGAGCTCTTGCCTTACGTTTAGGGTGTGATTTTGTAAAAGTTTTTTTCGAAAGCTTATTTCGGAAGGATTTTCAAAAGGAAACGTTTCAAATTGTTCTTGTTGTCTTTGTGAATAGGCCAGCTCTTCAAAAGTATAATTAGCCCGTGTCAAAATCCCTAGTCTCTGATAGTTTCTCAGATCGATGTCCAGCAAATACGAATTGTTGAAAAACACTTTTCGTTCGTTGAAATTTCGCTGATTTAAGATCCCCTCTTCAAAACCAACGGTTGATGGTGGCAACGCAAATTTTATACGATCTTTTTGCTGTTGAATCCCTAACTGAGATGCAAGTTGTGCTCCATCTGAAAAATGAGAGTTCTGTCTTATACTTGAAGATAAAAATGTATAAGAGGTTTCATTATTATTTGTTTCAAGAAGACCGTAGGGGTTGTTGTAAACAGCAGGTGCCATACTTCGAATAGCATTATTTTCAAACCGGTTTCCAAACCTGTTTTTAAATGTAGGAGGTGTAATCGAATTCACAAATAACGCATTGCTGTAAATGCCATTAATATCAGGATTTGTGTTTGTTTCATTTTGATAGCGAAGCGTACCATACCACTTCGTATTTTTTTGATAGTTCTGTTGTGTATTAATACTAAGATGCAGTGAATTACTGCGTAAACGACCTATACCAAAAACATCTTCTTGATTCTTATATTGATAGCTTCCGTTAATTAATATTTTTTGAGAAGAAACTGACAAGTCAAGCCGGCTTAAACTTTTTAAGGCAGTAGCAAACAGGTCATTTTTATAGGTGTTAGCAGAATTTCCGTTACCATTTCCTGCTGGTACTAAGCCTCCGTTAGGATCAAATGGATAAACAGAACCATCAAACTCAAGATTGTTCACTCTTGGACCGTAAGAAAAGATCTCATTAGTATCTGGCCCGAACCAGGTGTTTTCATTATTAGAAGGTCTTCCCTGTGCAAATATGTTTTGGGTTTTCCACAGATTTCCGGAAGGAACAAATATCATGGCGGTCTGCTGTGTCATGGATGCTTCAAAATATACATCTGGATCAAAAAGGGTAATGTTGACTACATTGTCATTCAGCTGAATATCTTTAATACCATAAAAACTATAATATTTACTGTTACTTTCATAGCGAAATGGTGAAGCACCCAGATCGGGAACTAAAGAACTGGTGTCTTTTGATTTTTGCACGGCATTTTTATAAGCATCTGTTTGAATATCTTTAACTGGAATCTGTTTTACCAAAGGTTTAGAAACATTGCTATCGAACATAGTCGCGGTTACCATAACCTCTCGTGTTTTCATTCCCACATAATTGAAAACTAGGATATCTCCCACTTCACATTCAATACTGTAATTACCGTCAAAATCGCTTTGGGTTCCTGTAGTAGTTCCTTTAATTAATATGGTGACTCCCGGAAGCGGTAAACCGTTTGAATCTTTGAGGTTACCCGAAACGACTCCTTGTTGAGCATGAATTAAGTTACCTACCAAGATGAAAAATAGAAAAGAGTATAAAAAATGTTTCATAGAAGCTATGTTTGGTTGGATGGTATAAAGCTACGTGGACATAAGCCGCATTAAAATAGGGAATGAGTGAAGCAATACTTTTAATGAGTGAACCGGGAGATACAGCATAAAAAAAGCCGTTTCGTACAGCGAAACGGCTTTATGTAAGCGCTTTGATAATATATCAGTCTTTAAAATCTTTAAGAACCGCTTGATTCGGTAATTCCTCAAATCCCATATTGAACAAGGTAAATCCAAAAATATCTACTTGTTCATCAATGATCATTTCTGTAGGCTTCCCGGCACCATGGCCCGCTTTTGTTTCTATACGGATAAGGGTCGGGTTATCACCTTCTTGTTTCTCTTGAAGTTCAGCAGCAAATTTAAAGCTATGAGCAGGCACCACTCTGTCATCATGGTCACCAGTAGTAACCAGCGTGGCGGGATACATAGTTCCCGAAGTAACATTATGAACAGGGGAGTATTTTTTAAGGTATTCAAACATCTCTTTGTTATCTTCTGAAGTACCATAATCATACGCCCATCCTGCTCCTGCTGTAAAGGTATGATATCTTAGCATGTCCATCACTCCAACAGCTGGTAATGCTACCTTCATAAGATCGGGGCGCTGGGTCATTACGGCACCAACCAGTAAGCCCCCATTAGACCCGCCTCGAATAGCCAGATATTCCGGAGAGGTATATTCGTTACTAATTAAGTATTCTGCGGCTGCTATAAAATCATCAAATACATTTTGCTTTTGCATCTTAGTACCTGCATCGTGCCATTTCTTTCCATATTCCCCGCCACCTCTTAGGTTGGGTACTGCATAAATACCTCCCTGCTCCATCCACACAGCATTCGAAATGCTGAAGGAAGGAGTAAGGCTCACGTTGAATCCGCCATAACCATAAAGTATTGTCGGATTTTTACCATTGAGTTCAATACCTTTTTTATAGGTGATAATCATGGGTACCTTAGTACTGTCTTTAGAATAATAGAAAACCTGCTTTGATTCATAGTCCTCCGGATTAAAATCAATTTCAGGACTCCAGTATAATTCAGATTCACCGGTTTCTACATTGTATTTGTAGATTGAGGTTGGTGTATTGTAGTTGGTAAAGAAATAGTATAACTCTTTGTATTCTTTTTTACCCCCGAATCCTCCGGCAGAACCTACTCCAGGGAGCGTTACCTCTCTTACGAGTTCGCCGTTGTAGCTGTATTGTTTGATCTTTGAAATAGCATCTACCATATATTCTGCAAAGAAATAACCACCCCCTGTATTTGGAGAAAGCACGTATTCGGTTTCCGGAATAAAATCAACCCAATTCTCTGGGGAAGGAGCAGAAGCATCTACGGTAACGATCTTCTTATTAGGTGCATTCATATCGGTCACTATATACAATTTGCTTCCTTCATTTTCTATGATATAAGATTCCGATTTTTCATCTCCTACTACGGTGATGAGTTTTGCATTCGGATCTGTCATATCTTTGATGAACAGTTTACCTCCATAGGTCGAATTACGTGCAGAGATGATGAGAAAACGTTCATCTTCGGTAACTCCTCCACCCACGTAGCGATGTTTTTCTTCGGGCGTTCCACCAAAGATCAGTTCGTCCTCACTTTGAGGAGTGCCCAGTTTGTGAAAATATAGTTTGTGCTGATCTGTTTTCGCAGATAGTTCACTACCTTTCGGTTTATCGTAACTAGAATAATAAAAACCCTCATTTCCTTTCCAGGAGATACCGCTAAATTTTACATCAACTAAAGTATCTTCAACTACTTTCTTATTGGCCGCATCGATCACGATTACTTTTCTCCAGTCGCTTCCTCCTTCAGAAATAGAATAAGCAGCTAATGAACCATCTTTAGAAAAGGTAAGTCCTGCCAGCGAGGTAGTACCGTCTTCTGAAAATTCATTGGGATTAAGAAAAATCTCTTCTTCTGAATCTTCTTTCTTACGATAGACGACCGATTGATTTTGAAGACCTGTGTTCTTGAAATAATAAGTGTAATCACCTTCCTTGAATGGGGCGCCGATTTTCTCATAATTCCATAAAGAAGTCATACGATCTTTTAATTGCTCTCGAAAAGGAATCTTCTCGAGGTAACCAAAAGTAACTTCATTCTGAGAGGTTACCCACGCTTCTGTTTCTTCAGACTCATCATCTTCCAGCCATCGGTAGGGATCTTCAACTGGAGTACCAAAGTAATCATTAACCGTGTCTACTTTCTTGGTCTCGGGATAATTCACGCTAATTGCATTTTTTTTAGGGTCTTGTTTACAGGCAATTAAAGAAAGTATTGCCATACAAGGGAGTATTAGTTTTTTCATTCTTAACAGTAGTAATTGATTGGTAGTCAAACTTAGAATAAAAAAAGCTCTCTTGTGAAATCGTGAGAGCTTTTAACAATATTTTTAGATTAATTAACATAAGTTATTCCATTAGGCAATACTAACCGAATTGGTTACAAGCTGATGCGCTAAAAGGTATTCTGCAATTTGCACGGCATTGGTCGCAGCACCCTTACGAAGATTATCTGCAACGACCCACATGTTTAGCGTATTTGGTTGTGAAAAATCCCTCCGAAGTCTTCCTACGAATACATCGTCTTTTCCCTCTGCGTAAATAGGCATCGGATAGGCATTGACATCGGGATTATCCTGAAGAGTTACTCCCTCTGTATTATTAAGAATAGTGCGGATTTCAGCGAGATCAAAATCTTTTTCAAAAGCGACATTCACAGATTCACTATGTCCACCAACCACCGGAATTCTTATAGCAGTAGCGGTTACTGCTATGGTATTGTCTTTCAGAATTTTTTGAGTTTCTCTAACCAGCTTCATTTCTTCTTTGGTGTACCCATTTTCTTCAAACACGTCACACTGAGGAATGGCGTTACGATGTATAGGATACGGATAGGCCATTTCACCCTTTTTACCATTGTATTCGTTTTCCAATTGTTGGACGGCTTTAACTCCCGTTCCTGTAATGGATTGATAGGTAGAAACTACAAGCCGAGTTATTTTATATTTTTTATGTAGAGGAGCCAATGCCATCACCATTTGTATAGTTGAGCAATTGGGATTGGCTATTATTTTATCTTCTTTTGTTAATTCTGAAGCATTTATTTCGGGAACTACAAGTTTCTTATCGGGGTCCATTCTCCAAGCTGAAGAGTTATCGATAACAATAGTTCCTACTGCCGCAAATTTTGGAGCCCATTCCAGAGAGGTTCCTCCGCCGGCCGAGAATAATGCTATATCCGGTTTTAAAGAAACGGCTTCCTGCAGTCCTATTACTTTATAGGATGCATTCTTAAAAAGCACTTCTTTACCTATGGATCTTTCAGACGCTACCGGAAGCAATTCTGAAATTGGAAAATTTCTTTCTGCCAATACCTTGAGCATAATTTCACCAACCATTCCAGTGGCACCAACTACAGCAACTTTCATAATGTATAATTTTAAGAGGCAAAAATAAAGAAATTCTGAATGGAAAGACCAACTTTCCTTGAATAGTTATAAATAACACAAAATGTTATAAAAAAATATATTTTAAAAAGAACCGCTCCTTGCGAGAGCGGTTTAATTAAACAATAGAATGTGCAGTGTAGCGTATTTAATTTTTATTTCTGTTGTTGCTTTAGCAAGTCTCTGATATCTGCCAGTAATTCTTCCTGGGTAGGACCTGCTGGTGCAGCTGGTGCCTCTTCTTCTTTTTTCTGTGTTTTCTCGTAGGCTTTAAGTACCATGAAAATACAGAAACCGATAATGATGAAATCGATTACTGTTTGAATAAAACTACCGTAATTAATGGTAACTGCTGCCACTTCTTCTCCGGCAGCGTTGGTGGTAGCTTCCTGAACTACCAGTTTTAATTCTGCAAAGTCAACCCCACCGAGTAATACACCTATAGGAGGCATCAGAACATCATTGGTAAACGAAGTTACAATTTTACCAAATGCTCCACCTACAATAACAGCTGTCGCCAGATTTACAATATCTCCTTTTAAAAGGAAAGATTTAAAGTCTTTAAAGAAACCCATTTTAAATTTTTTTAGTTGTTAGGGGTACTAATTTAGGTAAAAAAGTTAAAAATGTTAAATAAATCTAAAAAACTACGTAGGATCACGCGTTTACGAATGTTCGTTTAATACGAGGAGATATAGCAGTAAGAAGCTCATAAGCGATGGTATTTGCAGTATCGGCAAGTTCGTCTGCACTGTGGTCAGGTCCAAAAACGATCACTTCATCTCCTTCTTCGCAAGTAATCCCAGTAACATCTACCATGATCATATCCATGCATACATTACCTACGATCCAGGCTTTTTTTCCATGAATGTTTACAAATCCTTTTCGTTGCCCATACTGCCTTCCAATTCCGTCTGCATGTCCTAAGGGCAACGTAGCTATTTTAGTATCATTCAGAGCAACAAATGCCCTGTTGTAACCAACGCTTTCTCCTTTTTTTATAAGATGTATCTGAGAGATAGCTGTCTTCAAAGTGGCGATCGGTTTTAAAAATTTATCGAACGAAGGGTCATTTCCAAAACCATATAATCCTATACCACTGCGAACCATATCTAAATGAGCTTCAGGGTAATTTAAAATTCCGGAAGTATTGGCAAGATGCAAGATGGGTGATTCTCCGGTAATTTTACAGAAATCGCTTGCAATTTTTTTAAAAGTATTGATCTGTCGTACGGTGAATGCTGTCTCTTCTTTGTCTTCTGACGCTGCCAAATGCGAAAACAAAGATCTTACTTTTAAATGTTTATCAGGCAGGAGTTGTTGTGTAATATAAGAAAGATCCTCCTGTTGAAAACCGAGTCGGTTTAATCCAGTATTAAACTTTAGATGTATCGGATAATCTTCTTGCTGTTTTTGATGCGCAATCGCTTTAAATTTTTCAAAAATATATTTGTTGTATAAACTTGGTTCAAGACAACGATCAATTAAAGCCTCCAGATTCGCTATTTGCGGATGTAATACCAAAATGGGAGTCGTGATCCCGGCATTTCTTAGCATCACTCCTTCACTTACGTAGGCTACAGCAAAATAGTCAACCTTGCATTTTTCCAGAAATTTTGCGATTTGTATAGCATCACTGCCATAGGCAAAGGCTTTTACTACGGCTAAAAATTTCGTTTCAGATTTAAGGCGTGTTTTAAGAAATTCGAGGTTATGTTTCAAAGATGCTAGGTCAATTTGAAGAACGGTTTCGGCTGCTGCGGTCATCTTATTTCGTGTCTTTTTTTTCAGAAAGATCTTCTGGTTCTTTCACGTCAATTTTCCGCACCTTTTCCCTCAACATGGCTTTATAGTATGCAGCTCTGCTAAGCGGCTCATACTCTTCAGTTTCACCTAACATAACAAGTTTATCGTTGCTGGATTTTCTAAAACTGTAATGGGCCAAGTTTCCTGTTCTTGTACAAACGGCATGCACTTTGGTAACGTATTCGGCAGTAGCCATAAGTGCAGGCATGGGGCCAAAAGGATTTCCTTTAAAATCCATATCAAGACCTGCAACTATTACACGAATTCCCTTGTTAGCCAAGTCATTACAAACAGAAATGATTTCATCATCAAAAAACTGTGCTTCATCAATACCTACGACATCACAACTATCGGCAAGTATTCTTATGTTGGCAGCCGCAGGAACCGGTGTAGATCTTATTTCATTACTATCGTGCGAAACAACCATTTCGTCATCATACCTAATGTCAATAGCCGGCTTGAATATCTCGACTTTCTGTCTTGCAAACTGAGCACGCTTGAGCCTCCTGATCAATTCTTCTGTTTTACCGGAAAACATAGAACCACAGATAACTTCTATCCAACCAAATTGCTCTTTGTGATTTACAGTATTTTCAAGAAACATTTCGTACTTTTCGACTAAGAAAATGAAGCTATATCGTTTTCTACATGCATTTTAAACAAACATAATTTAAATTAGTTAAAAATTTATAGAAGCTTTCAAAATATTTTATACTAAACAATGAAACTTCGGCGGAAGTATTTTTATTTGGTATCTTTGGAAATCAGAAAAATAGAAACTGAGATACCGTACCCAAATAGGAGCAAAAGATGAAAAAGAAATTGGAATCAGAATTGGTGAGTATTGCCCATAATATATTAAGACTAAAGGGGAAAGAAGATGTAATTGCCTTGCACCGTGAATCAAAACAGTTATACGAAAAATTAACCATATTAAGATTTATTGAAGAGCATTTTGGAGACCTGAAGCCTTTGGTAGGAAAAAGTGAAGTGGTCGATAAGTTTGAAGAAATGGCGACCAAAGTACTGGATCACAATACGCGGGTTCCGGAGAATAATCCTCATGAAGAAGATATCATGACGCCAGGTATGGATACGATCAAAGATATGGTTGCAGAAATGCCAATGCAGGAATCACTGGAAGATATTCTAGCTGATTTTGGATCTGAACCCACGTTTATTGAAAGAGATACTCAAACAATGTCTGACGTAAACGTAACTGAAAGAAAATCTAAGGTTACTTCTTTAAATCAAAAGTTTAGCAAAAGCTTACAAATCGGTCTTAATGATCGTATTGCTTTCGTGAAATACCTGTTCAACAATAGTATGGAAGATTACAGTCGGGTGATCTCACAACTTAATACCATTCAGGATGAAAATGAAGCCATGGAGTTTGTATCGGGAATGGTAAAACCTGACTATCAGAATTGGGAAGGGAAGGAAGCTTATGAAGAACGGTTTATGGAAATTTTACAACAAAAATTTTCCTAAATATTAGATAGTTTCAATGCAAGTACAACGTATCCTTTATTGGATTTTTACGGGACTGCTTACGCTTTTAATGGGATTTTCGGCCTCTATGTATTTTTTCAATCATGAGGCTATTTCCAATGCATTTGAAAGCATGGGTTTTCCTGTTTATATCATTTACCCTTTGGCTATTGCTAAGATCTTAGGATTGCTCGTTATTTGGATCAACAACTGGAAAGTGTTGAAAGAATGGGCATACGCCGGATTCTTCTTCAATTTTGTTCTTGCCTATTTCGCTCATGAAATGATTGGGGAAAGTGGTGTTTCGGCTTTAGTTGCCTTGGTCTTGTTACTGGGCTCTTATTTTTTGGGTAAAAAAGTACGCCCGTAACGATGGGAAAGTTATTTCTCGTACCCACGCCTATTGGAAATCTAGAAGACATGACCTTCAGGGCAGTTAACATACTTCGACAAGTAGACTTCATTCTTGCAGAAGACACACGTACGAGCGGGAAACTTCTTAAGCACTTTGATATAGAAACGCCTATGCACAGCCATCATATGCATAATGAGCATAAAACGGTAGCAGGCATCGTGGCACAAATTAAAAGCGGAGCGACAGTGGCTTTAATAAGTGACGCAGGAACGCCAGCAATTTCAGATCCCGGATTTCTGCTAACTCGCGCCTGTATAGAAGAAGGTGTTGAGGTAGACTGTTTGCCGGGAGCTACTGCTTTTGTTCCAGCATTAGTGAACAGTGGCTTGCCTAATGACAGATTTGTTTTTGAAGGGTTTCTTCCGGTAAAAAAAGGGAGGCAAACGAGATTTAAAGAACTTGCTGAAGAAAATCGTACTATGATCTTCTATGAATCGCCTCACAAACTGATCAAAACATTAAACGATATTTGTACCTATTTCGGATCGGACAGATCCATTTCGGTCTCTCGGGAAATATCTAAACTACATGAAGAGACTATTAGAGGTACCGCTCAGGAGGTATTAGACCATTATACGGGTAAGCCCCCTAAAGGAGAATTAGTGATCGTCGTAGCAGGAAACAAGACAAAACCTTAGTTTTTGGATCGTGCAATGCTTACTATCTGAAATACGAAATTGTGAACACTGCAAGGAAGTCCTTCCTTTACCTCCAAGACCTATTATTTCAGGTTCGACAAGATCAAAGATTGTTTTAGTGAGTCAGGCACCTGGAAGAAAAGCACATGACCAAAACCGTGCCTGGGACGATCCTGGCGGGAAGAGACTGAAGCAGTGGTTAGATGTAGACGATGCGTCATTTTATAATCCGGATAATTTTGCAGTAGTACCCATGGGATTTTGTTATCCGGGAAAAGGAAAAACAGGTGATCTCCCACCTAGAAAAGAATGTGCTCCTCTATGGCATTCAAAAGTCTGGAAAGCCTTCAAGGATGTTCAACTTACGATCCTCATCGGGAAATATTCGCAAGACTATTATCTTAAGGAAAGATCGAAAAAAAATTTAACCGAAACAATTCGCAGTTATCAAACATATCTTCCTTCTCAATTCGTATTGCCCCACCCTTCGCCTGTAAACCGATTCTGGCTTATTAAAAATCCTTGGTTCGAAACAGAAATCGTGCCGGAGTTACAAAAAATAGTATCAGAGATCTTAAAAAAATAATGCTGAAGCTTTATAGCATCCAAAGGCTTGAGAAAGAATTATCAAACATGTTTCCCGATTTCCCAGCCTGTTTTCCCGAGGTACTGTTCACCACTTTCTATAGCCCCCTCTTCAATTGTAGTTCCCATGCTGTCATTCCATCGGTTGAGATAACCAAACAGTGAAATTACGCCTAACATTTCTACGATCTCTCCTTCGTTCCAATATTTGTAAAGTTCCGTTTTGATTTTTTCATCTACTTGATTAGGCACTACGGAAGCAGCCAGTGAAAAATCTAAAGCAGCACGTTCTGCGCTTGAAAAAGCAGGATGCGTTTTATATTCCCAAATATTATCAAGTTGCTCCTGTTCTGCTCCATAACGTTCTGCCGCTCGTATGGCATGCGCCTGGCAATAACGACATCCGGTGGCATTGCTGCTTACCCAAGCGATCATTCTTTTTAAGGCCGAAGTTACTCTACCTTCATTTGCCATAACAGCTTTATTAAGATTTATAAATGCTTTTGATATAGCAGGTCGTCGTTGCATCGTAAGAACCGAATTAGGACAAAAACCAAGAGTTTCGTTGAAAAATTTGGCAAGTTCTTGAGTTTCAGGATCGTGATCTGGTGATAGAGGAGTAACTAAAGGCATATGATTTTTTTATTGGCACCGCCATAAGGTCTAATACCCCAAGGCTTGCTTCGAAATTAAACGTTTGTTTTAAGCAAATGCCTCATGGGTTTGCCTGAGGTAATTTACTTTTTCATTGGTCGTAAAGATAATTCCTTCCAGACAGATTTGGGAAAAATTAAATTAAAAACCTGAAATTTTTATAGATTTCGTCAAAATGATGACTTTTAAGTGTAAAGGTTAATTATTGTATGAATAGAAAAAATCACTTCTCGCGTTTTAGTTGTAAATTGAAAGAGTAATACAGGTGAACCGGAGAATAAATATTCTGGTTAAAAGAGCGCTTAAAGTAAATCAAAATAATTAAAAATGAATAAACATGACTTTTCAGGTTTAAAAGCCATTTATGTGAACTGTACTTTAAAGAAATCCCCTCGTCTGAGCCATACAAAAGGGCTCATGGATGTTTCTATGAATATCATGAAGAAAGAGAAGGTGACTGTAGACTATATACGTTTGGTGGATCATCAGGTAGCGTTTGGTGTTTATCCCGATATGACCGAACATGGATGGGAAAAGGACGAATGGCCTTCTCTGTTTGAACGTATTTCCGATGCTGATATTTTGGTGATGGGAACACCTATTTGGTTAGGGGAGCGGTCGTCCATCGCAACACAACTAATCGAACGTTTATATAGTATGAGTGGAAAGCTTAATGATAAAGGACAGTACTTATATTATGGTAAAGCAGGAGGTTGTATCATTACTGGAAATGAAGACGGCGTGAAACATTGTGCTATGGGAATGCTTTACGCTTTACAACATATTGGATATACAGTACCTCCTCAAGCAGATTGTGGATGGATAGGAGAGGTAGGTCCCGGCCCCAGCTATATGGATGAAGAATCAGACGCAAAGAATAACGATTTTACAAACCGAAATACTACTTTCATGACCTATAATTTGCTTCATCTGGCAACTATGCTCAAAGCGAACAACGGATATCCTACCTATGGAAATTCGAGAAAAGACTGGAATGATGGAACCCGATGGAACTTCGAGAATCCTGAATACCGGTAAAAATGAATGGGTGTTTACAAAACAAGTTCATAGCAGTAAAACGGGTGTTTGCTTTGCAGCGGGAAAAAGATTTCTCCCAGTTTTTGATAACCCCTGCTTTCATAAAACTTTTGATTACCCATATTTAAACTAAAAGTATCCAGTCTTACTGAAATACAGCGATCTTCAAGCGCGAGGTTTTCTGCAAAATCCATCAGATGACGTGCATATCCCTTTCTTTGATGATGAGGATGTACCGCCAATCTATGTACATACTTGTGTTTTGAAGTTTGAGTAAGCCAAACTACCGGTTTATAGACTTCATCAATAATTTCGGAAATAGTGATACAACCGATGATGGTTTTATCCTTCAGCAGCGCAAAAAGCTCTCCTCTGGAAACATCTGTTTCAAAAGCTTCTCGTGAAGGATAATTTTCAGTCCATTGTAAAATACCTTTTGACCTCATGTACAAATCACACGCCTTGGTTACCTGAAGGATATCAGCTATATCGTTTTGTGTAGCAGGTCTTATTTGCATCATTTATTCGGTCTTTTTATGTACTTTTACTGCCCGTAAATGTAGAAAAAGGGTTTATATTTTAAAATAGCAAATCGTTTTACCAATAGATTCTCTGTAGTTAATTGAGAACCTTATTTTACGTTCGTTAAATTTTAAATGAAAACAAATGAAGAATATACTGGTCCCTGTTGCAGGCTCTAAGAATATCGAAAACACATTACAATATGCAATAGATTTTGCTAAGGTGATTGGTGGGAAGGTATTCGTACTTGGAGATTATAACGTAGTTTCAAGAGCCGGAAGCATTCTGAAAGTAGAACAGATCATAGAGCGGGAAACCAAGGCTTACGTAAAAGAATTCATAGACAAGGTTGACCCAAAAGGGGTTGAAATGGCAAGCGTAATAGCTAAAGGAAGTCTTCCTGAACTCATTGAAAAGATGGCAAACGAATTGTCTATTGATCTCGTGATGGTCTCTTCTAACAACAACATACAGGAAGAAGTATATTTAGAAGCTATTCCCGGAAGCATTATCAAGCAAATGGAAATACCTACTATGATCGTTCCCGATAACTATGTGTTCAAGGCTCCTAAAACCATACTAACTGCATTCCGGAGTGGTGTAGTTAAACGCAAGGGAGTATTGGAACCTTTAAAAAATTTACAACAGCATTTTGGGTCTGATGTGAATTTGCTATTCGTGAAAACGCCAAGGCATAACGAAGAAGATGTACAACTTAATGAGGAGTTAAAATCACTAAGCGAAAAACTTACAGTTACAGAAAATGCAACCACTTTTCAAGGTGTTTTAGAGCATTTTCAGAGCCATAAGCCAGATATGTTATGTGTTTTTAGAAGAAAACGAGGTTTTTTTACTAAACTTTGGGAAAAAAATATAATTTTGAAGCACGAATTTCATTGCAATATTCCTGTATTGGTATTACGAGGAAAATTGTAGTATTTATAAGGGGGCATTAGCTCAGCTGGCTAGAGCGCTACGCTGGCAGCGTAGAGGTCATCGGTTCGACTCCGATATGCTCCACAAACCCTTCCGGAAACGGAAGGGTTTTTTTATATCTATTATATCAAAACTGATCCAAAAGCAATAGCGATGGGTTTCTAAGATTTTTTCAATACTATACGATGTAATTTTCTTTTACCTTTCATATTGTTTAATTTAGAGATAGCAAGTGACAGTTAAACGAGGATGGTAGATACAGCGTCTTTAGAAGTAATCAAAAAAACAGCATTAAAAATCTTAAATACGACAAAATGAATTTACAAAATAAAGTTGTTTACATCACCGGGGGAACAAAAGGTATAGGTTACGGAGTTGCCGAGGTATTACTAAAACATGGAATGCGGGTAGCAATAAGCGGTCGAAATATAGAAGATGCGAAAGCAGCAGCAGCTTCATTAAGTGAAGACAATGATAGCGTACTTGGGATTGCTTCAGATGTTACTAAACTGGCAGATGAAAGGGCGGCAGTCGCCAAAATATTAAGCACCTGGGGACAACTGGACGTGGTGTTGGCAAATGCCGGAGTAGGACATTTTGCTCCCGTAGACGAGCTAACAGATGAGGCCTGGCACCAAATGATTGATACCAATCTTTCCGGAGTTTTTCATACACTTAAAGCTACAGTAGAAGCACTCAAAGCTTCAAAAGGATATTACATGACACTTGCCAGTCTGGCAGGCACAAATTTCTTTGCTAGCGGCGCTGGCTATAATGCATCTAAGTTTGGTGTCGTAGGTTTTACTCAGGCTGCGATGCTGGATTTACGTAAATATGATATCAAGGTGACTACACTAATGCCGGGATCTGTAGCTTCTCATTTTAACAATAATGTGCCAGACGATTCAGACGCTTGGAAGATTCAACCGGAAGATATTGGTGAACTAGTGATAGACTTACTACAGATGCATCCCCGAACGCTTCCCAGCAAGATAGAAGTGAGACCTACTCGTCCCGATTTAAAATAAGATCATGCCATTAGTTTACGAGGCAACAGAAAAAGATGCAAAGACCCTTACAGAGCTCACTTTACTTTCTAAGGGTCATTGGGGATATACACTTGAACAATTAAAGGAGTGGACCGCAGAATTGACCATCACGGCACATTACCTTCGTACTTTTCAGGTTTATAAATTGGTAGACGAAGGTGAAATTATTGGGTATTATTCCTGGGCGGGCAAACCTCCACTCGCCTTGTTAGATAATTTATTTATTCATCCCGAACACCTTGGGAAGGGTTATGGACGTTTATTAATGGAAGATTTTTTAGCAAGGATAAAGGCGGGCAACTTTAAACTGGCGAGGCTTGATGCAGACCCGAATGCAGCTGATTTTTACACAAAATTCGGATTCGTAAAGGTGGGCCAGTTACAAAGTACGATCCCTGGAAGATTCTTACCTATCATGGAGCGAAAACTTTAGCACCTTTTAACTACCGAATGATTCCCGTAGTCATGTATGCCTTTCCCTCATTCTAAGGGTTCGCAGACTCATTGTGTATATTGGATACTAATTTAAAAGCCTACTTTTAGTGAATTAAATAGAGTCATGATGAAAAATTATTTTTTACCCTTTCTTTTACTTTTTGTTTCTGTAATTAACGCACAGCAAAAAAACTTTATTGATCAACCCTATTTGGAAACCAGTGCTTCTGTCGACACATTAGTTGTACCGGACAGAATTTATTTAAATATCGAAATATTCGAAAAGGATACCAGAGGGAAAATCTCAGTGGAGGAAACTGAAAATAAGATGAAAAATGTATTACAAGGTCTTGGAATAAATACCCAAAAACAACTCACCTTATCTGATTTACAAAGCAATTTCCAGAACCGTTTTCTGGCAGGAAAGGAAGTGATGAAACATAAGAGTTATCTTCTTTTGGTGTATGATGCCCAAACTGCCGGAAAAGTAATTCAGGCACTTGAGGTTGCCGATATAAGTAATGTGGCTTTGCAAAGAGTTGATTATTCAAAAAAAGAAGAGTTAGGATTGAAACTCAAAGCAAAAGCTATAGAAAAAGCAAAAAATCAAGCAGAAGTAATGCTTAGACCCTTGGGGCAGCAATTGGGAAAAGCTTTGTTCATTTCAGACCAACATGTAATAATTGCTACCTCCAGAGCTTCGGGTATTAATACAGTTTATTCTGAAAATTACTCAAGAATAAAAACACCGATAAATATTGATTTCGAAAAGATTAAAATACAGAGTACCATCAACATAAAGTTTTCGATTGAATAGTAATTACAAAAGATAGAATTTAAACCTTGGTATCTTTTACAGCGAAACATTGAAAATTGAAAAACAAACCTAATGAAAAACTTACTTTACCTTATTCCTATAGTGATCATAATGTTTGCATGCAATTCTGGTAACAAGCCTAAATTGGTATACGATGCTTCAGAAAATCCGAAAGAGTCAAAAAACGATAGTTCCTTGATGCAGGTAGTCGACTTGCCATTTCATATAGATAGCACCCAATACCTTATACACGCAGTAGGCACTTATACCTTGCAAACATCACGAAGCGCAAAATTTTTTAGCTCTGAAAGTGGAAGTTGGGGAAGCTTTTCTGTCTTAAGTGATTATGGCGATCGTGTTTCAGGAAATTTGCACAACCTTAAGTTTCAGCATCTCGATTCGCAAAACCTCAGATCACTTACGAAAAGTGAGATTCGTATTTCACAATTTAACTTTCTTCGGGGGATCTACAATAAGACTAAAAAAAGCTATATTATATATCGGGTCATAGATAAGGACACCAATCAAGATCAAGAACTTAATAACCATGATATTGAATCTCTTTATTTAAGTTTTCAGGATGGGACCGGATTCATAAAATTGACTCCTAAAAATCATGAACTCATAGACTGGAAAGAGCTTCCGGTAGCAAAACGCGTTTATTTCAGGACACTGGAAGACACAAATAAAAACGGAGAATTCGACAAGGAAGACCAAATTCATTATCATTATCTTCAATTTGACAATCTTGGTTATAGGATAGATTCGTATCAGCCTTTGTAATATGATCTATGTCATTAAAGCTGCCAGATAGATTCTATATCTTTAATAAATTCAGATAATGCAACTATGAAAATTCTGGAATCTATCAAAGAATGGATGCTTCAATATCCCGTTTCTGCTAGTATTATAAAGTATTTGATTTGGTTAATTCTAGTAATAGGGATAATACAGTTATTACGGAGACTGATAAAAAAAAATGTGTCAGATGCAGATACCAGGTATAAGTCTCAAAAAGCACTGGAAGTAGTGGCTTATGTATTTATCATTATTTTATCTATTACATATTTTACAGGGAATATACGGGATTTTACCTTGGCAATTGGTCTTTTTACTGCCGGTATAACAATTACTCTTCAGGAATTGATCCTTAGCCTCGCCGGGTCCGTTTATATTTTTTTGGTGAAGGTCTACAAGCCGGGAGACCGTATTGAAATTAACGGAATTAAAGGCGATGTAATTGACATAGATAGTATTTATACAACAATGATGGAAATTGGGGAATGGGTAAGCAGCGATAATTACAGTGGTCGTATAGTAAAATTAAGTAATGCTTTCGTTTTTCGAGGCCCTATTTACAATTACTCTGATGATTTTCCCTTTATTTGGGATGAAATCGACCTGCCGATTCGTTATGGATCTGATATTGAACTAGCCAAAGGGATCATCATTAGTATTGCACAGAATACGTTATCTGACTATGTAGCACAATCAATTGCCACATGGAAAAATGTAGTGCATAAATATTATATAGAAGACGCTATGGTAGCGCCTACCTTGGCCATCACCATGACCGACAATTGGATTCAGTTTAATTTAAGATACATAGTAGATTACAGAAAGCGTAGGTCTGTCAAACATCAGTTAAACGAAAAAATAGGTATAGCTTTTCAGAATACAGAGGGTAAAGTTATCCTGGCTTCTGCAACGATAGAAATTGTACGCATTCCTTCAATACATACAAACGATTCTTCGGTAAAATCAAGCTGATCTTCATTTGAATTGTCTAAGTAGGTAATTATGGTTTTTTCTTAAAAAAGATTATATTACCTTCTATGTTTACCAGTTCTCTTTGTAGGCCCTTAACATGTCTTGATCTTAGACCTTATTCGGATTTTATCTTTACCTCTTCAGATGATGAAGCACATGATGAAAACCTGGAATTTAAGGTGATTTCAAATGCTTTGCTGTTAGGTGCGAAGGTAAGTCTGTATGCGCCTACCTATATTTCTCCTTATACTGAAGTAGGCCTGGGAGCTTCTTTAGATTCCTTAAATACATTTACTCTGTTTGCTGACATTGAAAAAAAGGGAGGTAGCATTCATATCCCTTTTATGATTGGATTAGCTATCGTACAGAATCATGGATTTGAATTTGAAATCGTTTATTATTTTCATTCTGATGAAGAGCAGTTCTCTCGGCAGAGGTCTTTGGTTTTTCGTTTCCTATCGATTGAACAAATACATCTTATATGATCTATTCAAAATCATCCCATATATACGCATTGGTACTATGTAATTTTGTTTTGCTTATTTCATTTGCGAAAGGGTACGCTCAAGATCCTAGTTGTGAGTATATTGTTACCTTCGAAGATGTGCAGATGGAAATGTATACCTACGAAATTATTATTGCAGATATTAATTATGAAGACCCAAAAGATTCATTAATCACACCTTCACAAATTCGTAAATACGGAAGCATCTTAAAAAACAACGTTTTAAGATCTGATGATGATAGTCAAATTCTGGTGGGTTATAAAAAAGGGTATTGCTATCCCGACAATTCAAATCAAGATCAACTCAAAATTTTGATCACGAGGATTCATAAAACCACAAAAGTCAAAGAACAGATGTATGCTTTTTGTCCTTTACATCCTGGCTCTTATGCTATTTCTATTCGTTCATTTAGATCTGGGAAGCGAGAAGTATCTGTATTTAGATATGAAGGCCCATACGATATCGAGAAACCGGTATCAGACGATTATAGAGAACGAAAGGTATTAAAAAAAATGAGAGTTCTTCTCAACTAAGTACCAAAATCATTGAATTATAGAAATCAGTTTTAAAGATTATTTTTGTGTGCTCTTTATTTCTTTTGCTAATTCCTGAAATAATAAATAATAATGATCCCCGCTTTTGTACTTGTTCTGTAAATTTGGATAAAACCTTATCTTTAAAGAAATAGTAACCCACAATTCTATGGAACAAATCAAAGTAATATTTTTTCTGTTAGGCTCTATTTTTGCACAGGAAAACAGTCGTATCGCCAGTGCTATCACAGAAGTCACTGTAGATGTACCTCAGAAAACAATTACAATAACACAGCAGCACATCTTTACAGCGAGCGAAACAGAAACGGATTATGATCTTACCAAAAAACAGTTAAAAGATATCATTCAAAATCAAACGCTGAGTGAAGACTTGAAAGAGTTTTGTCTGCAAGAGCTTGTATTTGAAAAAGCCGCTAATCAATTAAATGCAACTATTGTCTTAAGTTATAAAAAAATGGAAGACTTGCGATCTATGGGGCTATTTACAACAAAAGAAGGTCAATTAAGTCATATTCATATTCCAGATTGGAACATTTCATCAGAGCAGGGAACACTAAAAGGAAAATATTGGTACTTTTCGGTAGATACTCCTTTTTCATTTACCATTGACATGAATACGAAAATGAATGCAAGCTATAAAGATAAATTGCAAAGCCTGCTTCCGGTATGGGAAGAGTTGACAGGAGCTAAATAATATAAATGATACTCGGTTTTTTATTTTTTCTCGGATGTTTTCAGATCATCATTTATAAGGTTATGGATACGTTTGAAAGCGCATTTCCCAAATTAGTTATTCTTGGAGGCTTACTTGTATGTCACATATTTGTTTTCCCTCGGCTTTTCCTTTCAAAATTAAATGAGGATACACTCAATGGAAATTGTGGTCTACCATTTTTAGGTGTTTTTTTAGGCTTTATAATTTTAGGGATTCCGTCAAGTCTGCTTAAACATTATCAATATCGAAGATTTAGAAATGTTTTTTTTCAAAATAATAGAAAGTAATAAACGAATCTATTTCATGAGAAAAGTATTTTTAGGAATTTTGATCATTATTTTTTCATACCTTCTTTTTAATTCATTTAACGACAATAATTTCAATCTTTCAAGGTCTACGGGACAAGTCTTAGACAGTCTTCATGGAGTTTACGTTTATTATAATGGAGGTGTAAATCAGGTTCATTCAAGAAATATTGCGCCCGATAACTATAATTTAGGGCTGAAATATCAATGCGTCGAGTTTGTGAAGCGTTACTATTATGAGCATTATAAGCATAAAATGCCGGATAGTTATGGTAATGCAAAGGATTTTTACGATCCATTAATAGGTGACGGAGTTAATAATAATCGAAGAGGTCTTTTACAATACACAAACCCCAGTTTCTCTAAACCTAAGGTGGGTGATATATTGGTTTTTTCCAGTTCAGTATTTAATCCATATGGGCATGTGGCAATTGTAAGCAATGTACGAGGAAAAGAGCTTGAAATCATTCAGCAAAATCCAGGTCCCTTTGGCAGTACACGAAAAATCTATTACCTGGAAAATGACCGACACAAATGGAAAATTGCAGAAGATCGAATTTTAGGATGATTGCGAATTGCAACTGAGATAAACTAGTTACGGTAATATTTTAAAGAATTACTATAAGGTTTCCTTGTAGTTGAAAGTTGGAATTACAATAAACTGGCACGCTATTTGTTATAATAATAGTAAGAAAGAAAAACGAAAGCTATGATAAAAGAAAGCACTCATACCGGAAGCACCAAATACGATACAATTTGGGAAGAAATTGCAGCGATGGCAAAGCGTCTTTTCGGCACAGAAGAAGAGCCTGAGTTGATTCCGGTTAAAGTAAAAGATAGTAATAATCGACTTACCAGTCGATAAGAAGATTCTAGAATTGAGATTTTAGGTTATAAAGCGATGATTGATGAAAAAAAGCTCCGAATTCGGAGCTTTTTTTGTAAGTGCTTTTTAGTTTTCCTTGCAAAACGAAATGGTTTTAGTTACAACTTCCTCTAAGTGTTTCGGGATATAATCACTTTCCCAGGGATGGCTGGCCCCGAAAACATGATTTGCATCTTCAATAAGTTGTAAAGTACTTTCTGGATTCCATTTATGCAGATGTTCTGCTTCCCATAGTGGAACCGAAGTGTCGTTGGTGCCGTGAATGATCAAATGTGGAATGCTGATTTGTTTGCAGGCATTTTCAATATGGAAGCGCTCGGGATTTTTTGCGTAATCTTCCCAAAATTGAAAGTAATGGGGCATTTTTTGCTTCGTACGTCCGTTCAAAACATAGAAAATACCTTTATTTTTCCACTCCTCAAAGGCTTCCTCTTTCGGGAAACGAATGGCGAAATCGCTAACGCCTGCCCAGCTTATGAGTTTTTTGACAGTTGCATTTTCATTAGAAAAAAGTGTAGCGATACCACCACCTCTGGAATGGCCTATGAGATTAATACGTGACAGGTCTGCAATTGTATCATGATGATCCCTGCAGTAAGAAATAATAGCTGTTAGATCTTCAAGTTCTTTACTGTAATTATTGTTGCCAAAAGCATCCAGATCTGGAAAATCAACTGGATCTTCTACAGTACCTCCATTATGGGAAAAATTGAACTTTAAAAAGAAAAAGCCATGATCTGCAAATGCTTGGGCTACCAAATCCCAGGCTCCCCAATCTTTGAATCCTTTATATCCGTGACAAAAAATTACGACAGGTAATTTATGTGGGCTTTGATCGTAGAAAATATCGAGTACCAAAGGTTTGTTATTCGATCTGTTTAAAATGATATTTTTCTGTTTTTGCATGATTTATATTTCTTTTTCAATAAAGGGGATCTCGGCATTGCAGATCTCCAGAATAAGTTTAG
This sequence comes from Flavobacteriaceae bacterium M23B6Z8, assembly GCA_046199005.1. GTDB lineage: Bacteria > Bacteroidota > Bacteroidia > Flavobacteriales > Flavobacteriaceae > Ascidiimonas. The sequence continues at coordinate 4,244,138 of CP176050.1, read as the reverse complement.
ACATAGCATTTAAAAACATATCCAGTGTATCAGAGCTTATGCGATAGTCTTTTTGACGGCTTCTGGCATGTTCTTTAGAACCAAATTTAAGAAAGCCACCACCGTAATTTTTAAAAGAAATAATTCCAGCCTGAACTTCTTTATGAGTAAAATCATCTTTCAGCATATAAGCATATGCCAATACTTGAAATGCCTTACTATACTTATAATCTGATACGAGAACCTCCCAATCATAAATTTCCAGTTCGTTCTGTAGTACCTTCCCGGTCTTGTAATCGATAATTCTAATGACTCCGTCTTTTTCATCAATTCTATCTGCTTTTCCCTTCAGAAAAACCGGAAATGCTAGCTCAGATATGGGGATTACTTTTTTCAAATTGCGCTCAAGATGAAGTACCTTAATTACCGCACCTTGCTTCACCTCCTCAAGTTCCATATCAATAAATTTCTCAACATACTGAAGGGCAACATTATAAATGATAAGGTTCTTCCCCCGGGTGATGTCTCCACTACGATAGGTTTTTGAAAAATTTCTTTCTACCGTAGAGATCATATTCTTTTTCGCATTTTCAAGCAATTCTTTTGTAAGTACTTTTTCCACCATAGGCGTATACAAGTCTTCAAGCGTATCGTGAACTACAGTTCCCAGTGTATTTGCAGCAACAGTTTCTTCCAGTTCATCATCATTTCGAATATTCAATACAGACTGAAGGTAAAAATCCAGAGGATTTCTAATATAACTTGTTAGACTGGTAGGAGAAAACCCGTGAGAAGCTATTTCTTGCAATCTTGACATCAAGGATGCGTTCTTGGTAACACGGGTAAGGGAATGAGGTGTAATTTGTACCTCAGGGCCAGCCACCTGTTCTGTAATATGATGAGTTGATAATTTATCCAGCGTTAATTGTAAAAGAAACCGACTCTTTTCGCCTCCCTCAAGTACATCAGGTTCTGAATTGTATAACAAATATATATTTCGCGCTCTTTGAAGCGAATGATAAAAGTGATAGGTATAAATTGCATCTTTCTCTTTATACGTAGGAAGCCCGAATGCCGACTTCATATCGAATGGAATGAAAGAGCTATCACTTTTTCCCGAAGGAAGTATCCCTTCGTTTAATGAAGTGATAATAACTGTATCAAAATCAAGGTTTCTACTTTCCAGTACGCCCATAATCTGAAGGCCTTGCAAAGGTTCTCCCTGAAAATCAATGGTCTCCTGGCTCAGTAATTCTTTGAAAATATGCTTAAATCCTTTTAAATGCTCAATAACATGATATTGTTGATTCAGTAGCTTTATCTGATTGAAGATCTTGTATAGTCGATACAAATATTCTAAATACAACGCCTGGCCATGCTGTTTTTGATAACTGTTTTTGAGTTGTAACGTGATTTCTAGGCAATGATTAATTACCATATCCATATCAGTACGCTCTACGTTACCTAATAATATCGAATAATTAGCATGTAATGCTTCCGGTAATTGCGCTAAAAGTCTTGAATCAGTAACATAAAGCTCATTATTAAGGTTGATATCGGCAATAATCTTACTGGCGTAGTCTATAGATTCGTGGGAAAAAAGCAAACGACCCACAGGATGCGCCAATAGATTTGTTAGTGGTTTGTGATACCAGCCTTTTTTATCTTTATTTTCCAAGAGTTCAAACCAGGTATTAAAAAAAGAGGATACAGGAGAAAGATAAATAGGATACCCACCTGTGATATTTGCTTCGGAGATGTCTTCTGGTAGTGCATTTAAAAGAGGAGCCAATAACACTTCATTTCCAAGGATGATTGCTGTGCCTTGAAGTCCTTGCTCTCTTTTGTTAAGTTGTTTTAGTAATTTATGAATGTAGTGAACCTGTCCGATATTTTTAGGAATACCTGTTATTTCGATTTTTTTTGGTTCTGTAAACGAATTACTAAATTCTGAAATTGGATTTTTTTGATAATACTTCCATTCCTTAATATAACGTCTTACGAACAATCCGGCATCGTGCTTTTCGTCTTTGATAAAGTGCGCATCAATATCCCAAAAAACTTGTGAAGGTGTTCTTTCCAGAAACTCTTGAATGATCAATGATTCAGATGAATTGAGTGCATTGAATCCAATAAAGAAATGTACCTTATCTTTCTGGGCATCGAGGTAATAATTAAGATTTTCGAGCGCTTCTCTGTAAATAAGACCCTGATAACCATATTGTTTCATCAGAAGTCTTTCTTTAAGTTGGGTATAGTAAAGATCGAGCGTATTCCAAAAACGAATATAGTTTTGCTGGAGCGTGGTTTTCTCTTCTTGTAAATACCAGTGATTAATCTCTTTTACAGAAGCTAAATAGTTAAAAAATTGAGCAGTATTTACCAGATAGCGATCGATCTCATTGAAATCCTGTAGCATGGTAGTTGCCCATCTGCTAAAACTGTAAAAATCATCTGTCTCACTTTCGGGGGTATTAGATTTATATACCTGATAAAACTCGAACAGAACTGTAGTGGTATCGGCAAGTTTTAGTCTGGAAAGCTCCTGAACAAATTCTTCTATACTGAAAATTTTGGGTCCGAAACCGGTTTGTTTGGTAAGGGAAAGCAATTCATTTCGCAAGAAGACACCTGCCCGCTTGCTGGGAAGTACAAGAACAAGATGCTGCAAGTCTGTGTAACTTGCCCTAATTTTTTCGGCAACCTCCCTAAGAAACGTCTTCATAGGGTAAAAATAAAAAACGCACCGGAATCCCGGTGCGTTTTTCAATATGATTTAAAGTCTTGACTACTCTTTTACAAGATTAATTTCAACTCTTCTGTTTTGTGCTCTACCGGCTTTGGTTCTGTTAGAAGCAATTGGCTTGTCTTCTCCATAACCCATAGATGATAATCTGAATTCATTTACACCGTTCTCTACAAGATATTCTTTTACAGAAAGTGCTCTTGAATCAGATAAACGCTGATTAAGTTTCTGGCTACCAACGCTGTCCGTGTGACCGTCGATAGAGAATTTAGCATTAGGATATTCGTTAAGAATTTTAATGATGTCTGCAAGAACTTCTTCAGACTCTTTCTTAATAGATGCTTTACCAGTGTCGAATAAGATAGTTTTAGCATACTCGTTCAATTGCTTCTGAACTTCTTCAGTTACTTCTGGGCAACCTTTGTTTGCTACAGTACCGGCAACGTCAGGACATTGATCATCTTTGTCTAGAACACCGTCACCATCTTTATCTTGGTAAGGACAACCTTTGTTTTCTTTAGGACCAGCTTCATTAGGACAAGCGTCATCTTTGTCAGCAACACCGTCACCGTCAGCATCAGGACAACCGTTAAGAGCAGCTAAACCAGCTTCAGCAGGACAAGCATCATCTTTGTCAGCAATACCATCACCGTCAGTATCAGGACATCCGTTTAACTCAGCAGGACCAGCTTCGTTAGGACAATCATCTTTTCCATCTTCAATACCATCTCCGTCAGAATCAGGACATCCGTTGAATGCAGGAAGACCAGCTACTTCAGGACAAGCATCATCTTTATCATAGATACCATCACCATCAGTATCGGTACCACCAAACTTAATGGCAACACCAGCGATGTGTTGGAAATGCTTAACACCGTAATCTTCGAAAGCATGTTTGTATGAAGATTGAAGTGTAAGACCAATATTTTCAGTGAACCAGTAGTTAAAACCAAGACCACCATTAATAGTACCAGCTCCAATTTCATCAACCCAGGTGTATCCACCACCTACTTCGATAAAAGGATCAAACTTACCAAGCTTAAGAAACTCGTTAAGGTTATATTTAATAGTACCGTCAATAGCGTAGTGAGAAAGGTCATCTACTTCAGTATCTCCTAATTTATCAATTTGATTTAATGATCCGCGAACTCCTACGGAGAAACCGTCACCTACATAACGCGATACAGATACCACAGATATGGAGGGAAGGATGTTCCAGTGATCGTTAGCATTAAAATATTCATCAAACCACTTACCTAATCCTGGTTGGTTGGTTGGATAAACGTCTATTGCGTTTACACCAAAACTAACCTGCCACGGATTGTTTGAGTCTTGCGCCTGCATCGTGCCAAGCCCCATAAAAAGTACAGCAGCAACTAATAATTTGCTAAGATGTTTCATGTTGAATTATTTAATTTTAAGTGTTAATTAACGACAAATGTAAGTTCTTAATATTTATTAACAAAAACAAATATATTAATTTTTTTGATTTTCGATTAATGTGGAACGGTTTTAGATAACGCCGAGTTCCTTGCCTACAGCCGTAAACGCATTGATGGCGGTATCAAGGTGTTCCCGCGTGTGTGCTGCAGACAGTTGTACGCGTATTCTTGCTTTTTCCTTAGGAACTACAGGATAAAAGAAACCAATCACATAAATTCCGCGCTCTAACAGTTTATCTGCCATTATTTGTGAAAGCTTGGCATCGTATAACATCACGGGCACAATGGCAGAATCGCCATCAATAATATCAAAACCAGCTTTTTTCATTCCTTCTTTAAAATATAGGGTATTTGCTTCTAATTGATCTCTAAGGGTAGTATCATTTTTAAGCATATCGAATACCTTAATAGATGCACCCACAATTGCAGGAGCCAAAGAGTTTGAAAATAAATAAGGTCTCGATCTTTGCCGGAGTATTTCGATAATCTCTTTCTTTCCGGTGGTATAACCTCCCATGGCACCTCCCATGGCTTTTCCTAAAGTTCCTGTAATAATGTCTACACGCCCCATTACATTTTTCAGTTCTGGTGTGCCGATCCCTGTAGCTCCGATAAAACCGGTAGCATGACATTCATCTACCATTACCATGGCGTCATATTTATCTGCGAGATCACAAATCTTATCAAGCGGAGCTACCAATCCGTCCATAGAGAAAACCCCATCTGTCACTATAATCTTAAATCTTGCGCCTTTCTCATTGGCCGCCTGAAGCTGTTTCTCAAGATCTTCCATATTGCTGTTCTGGTAACGAAAGCGCATTGCTTTGCAAAGGCGCACACCATCGATTATAGAAGCATGGTTAAGTGAATCTGAGATAATTGCATCTTCGGCAGAAAGCAATGGTTCAAATACACCTCCGTTTGCATCAAAAGCAGCAGCATACAGTATAGTATCTTCTGTCTCGTAGAATTCAGCGATTTTGGCCTCCAAATTTTTATGGATATCTTGAGTACCACAGATAAAACGAACAGAAGACATTCCAAAACCATGAGTATCTAAGGTGTCTTTCGCCGCCTGAATTACATCTGGATGTGAAGAAAGCCCCAGGTAATTATTAGCACAAAAGTTAATAACTTCCTGTCCGTTATCAATTTTAATAACTGCTCCTTGAGGCGAAACAATAATGCGTTCTTTTTTGTAGAGACCATTTTCTTTGATCTCTTCAAGTTCGTTTTGTAAATATGTCTTAATAGCTCCGTACATGTTGGTAATTTTTTGCAAAAGTACTAAAGATAATAGCAATCTATTACACCGATTTAATTTCGATGGTATCATTTATAAATACCAGTAATTTTTTTTGAACTTCAAAACCCATTTCTTGTACTGCCTTCGCGTAATATTCAAGTTGGGCAAGATAGGAAGAAGAAAAGCTTCCGGTTTTATAATCCATTAGGATGGCTTCGTTTGTAGCACTGATGACAAGTCGGTCGGGGCGAATAATTTGCCCGTTTTTTGTATAAATATCGTATTCATTATAAATAGTGTATGCCGTGCTAAAATATTCTTGTAATTCGGGATGATGAATTACGTTACTCAGTGTTAGCTGAAGGTCCGGCCTAGCCGCAGGGCTAATTGTACCTGCGAAAAGTGCCTCCTCCATGATTTCCTTAAGATCGCTAGCATATTTGATCTTACTTAGTAAAAGATGGTAGAGGTTTCCTTTTTCAAGCGCTGTTTCTCTGGTGGTTTCCCATAAAGATCCACCTTTTGTAATTACCTTTAATGAAGTTTTCAGCGGGTTCTTAACTGCGAAAGGAATAATTTCTTGTTCAAAATGAGGATTCATGTTTTCCAACATGGGTTTTTCACCAAAAATATAAGTATCATTGTCATCACTCCATAGATCGATGCTTTTCAAATAATTGATAAAAAGACCAGAATACGTTCCAATGTTCTCCGTTCCTTTGCTATTGATATCTTTAAGAGTGTAAATATAAAGTTGCTCTACTGCACGAGTTAATGCTACATACAGTATATTATATTGATCCAACTCTAGCTTAGCCTCCTGAATTTCACAAAGCTGCCTGGTTTGATCGTCAAAAGCAGCGAGATCTTTATTGCGTGTAAATAAGGCAGTGGTAAGTCCGTAATCTTGTTTAGAAACAGGCAGCCATATTTCCCTATCTAGGTCTTGCGAAATATTTGAATCAGCAAACGGATAAATAACTATTGGAAACTCAAGACCTTTTGATTTGTGAATGGTCATAATTTTTACCGCATTCATATTTGATGGGGAAACAACGCTAATACTAGCTTCTTTTTTCTCCCAATACGAAATAAAATCGGTAAAGCTGCTATTATGATGAAGCGAATAGTCCAGAACCTCGTCTAAAAAATATTGAAGATATCCGTCTGAATCTCGTTCTATAGCAAAAGACTTGATTGCATAATTAACAGCTTCCGAAAGGGGTAATTTTTGAAAATCACTCATATTAAAATCAAACTCATGGAAGGCTTTCTCAACATTTTCCAGATAAGATTCCATAGTTTCATGGATACCTCTTTGATGCAAATCGCTAATAAATAGTAATAAAGAAGCTATGGTTTCTTTATTTTTTGGTTGTATAGTATACCTGATTAAGTCAGTGAGAAATAGGATGCGTCGATCATTTTTAAGCAATAAAGATTCAGACGATATGATCGGAATCTTTTTCTCGGTAAGAAAGGCAGCAATAGCTACACCTTCTTTTTTCTTTCGGGTGAGAATGCAAATATCCTGTAACTTTTTCCCATCATTCAAGACTTCATTAATTGCAGCATACGTTAAATTACAGTAGGCTTCAGCCATATCTGGATTTACAGACCGGTCTGTAAAAGTAAGTTTTACAAAGCCTTTTTTTCTATGATTGCTCTCCTGATGGCTATGTTCTTTAAAAAGATTTTGATAATGTGGTTCACTTAAATAGGCAGAAATATGCTTAAAGAATGTATTATTAAAATGAACGATCTCTTCGCAACTTCTATAATTTTTAGGGAGTGAAAAGATGTGCTTAGGAATCTGAAAAGGATTGTGTTCAGGAAGATCGTAAAGTGAGATAAATTGTTCGGCAACACCTCCCCTCCAGCGGTAAATGGCCTGCTTTGCATCTCCTACCAACATCAACGATCCGGTTTTTCCCGCAAGCGATTCACTTTCCAGAGCATTTGAAATTAGTGGAATAAGATTCTTCCATTGCATACGAGAAGTATCCTGAAATTCATCTATAAAGTAGTGACGATACTTCTCACCGATACGTTCGTAAATAAACGGCGCAGGCTGTTGTCCTATTTCTTTAGAAATAATCTGGTTAAATTCAGAAATAAGAAGAAGGTTTCTCTCTTCTTTTATTTCTTTTAATACGCCATTAATTACACTTAATAGGGATAAAGGAGTCAAATTGCTTAAAAGATTTTTGCGGTATCTCAACAATAAAATTTTACGATGTACAAGATGGTGTTTTTCAGCAATCTCTGGTTGTAATTGGTCAATAATTTCAGCAGTAGCAGAGCCCTTGATTTTTTTAGGATAAAGTGATTCTGAGTCAATGTTTTTTTGCCATTGAGTATCAAAACCAACGGTGAAGTCTCCGCTGGCTATTTTTTCAAAAAAATTAGGCAGTGATCCCCTTGTAAAGTCTTCTTTTGAAAGATCATTATTTTTCAGAAATTTAAGTACTTCTGTCGCAATAGAACAAATTTCTTTTTCAAGTACTGTTATTTGCTTTCTAATTTGTGTTCCCAATGCCCTAAGATCTTCCAATGATTTATTCTGAATACCCTGAACATGTTCCAGATAGTCTTCTTTCAGCAGTAGTCTGGCTATTCGATAAAGATCTTTTGAGATATCCCAACTCTTGTCGTTGTCTGCTTTTTCAAGAGCAAAATCAATCAATACTTTTGTTAGTAATTTGTCAGATCCAGCACGAAATATTAACTCGTCTATTACTTCTTCTAATAATAACTGGGTATCGATAACTACTTCAAAATTCAGGGGAAGTTTCAAATCATATGCAAAAGTTCTTAGCAGACGATGATTGAATTTATCTATTGTTACGATATCAAAGAATGCATAATTGTGCAGAATATGCTTAAGAACAGTAGCTGCTCGGAACTGTAACTCCGGATCACTCAATTTCAATTCTTCGGCAATAATTTCAAACAGTTTATCATTCTTTCGATGTTTTTTTTCTTTGGTAAAGTCTTCAAGTCCGGCCATGACCCGTTCCTTCATTTCATTCACGGCCTTATTCGTAAAAGTAATAGCTAGTATGTACTTAAATTGATTGGGAGATTTACTGCTAAGAAGAATTTTAAGATATTTCTTTACCAATGTAAAAGTTTTACCTGATCCTGCAGATGCATTGTAAATTGAAAAAGGAGTGTTCAATAGGATATTTGCTATTATTAACACAAAGGTCTTAACAATTAATTATTATAAATTGTTTAAGAATGTTTGTAATTTTGTTCAACACTAAATTATTAACTAAAAATACATAAAATTATGGCTTTTGAATTACCGAAGTTATCATATGCGTACGATGCGCTTGAACCTCATATAGATGCTCGTACAATGGAAATACATCACACAAAACATCATAATGGATATACTACCAAATTAAACGGCGCTATTGAAGGTACAGATTTAGAAGGAAAATCTATTGAAGCTATCCTTGATTCGCTTGATATGAATAATAAAGCGGTGAGAAATAATGGAGGTGGTTTTTACAATCACAGATTATTTTGGGAAGTGATGTCACCAGACGGTGGAGGAGAACCTACAGGAGAGTTAGCAGCAGCTATCAATACAGCATTTGGTTCTTTTGCTGATTTCAAGGAAAAATTCTCTTCTGCTGCAGGCACTCAGTTTGGATCAGGATGGGCATGGCTTTGTGTTCATAAAGGAGGTAAGCTAGAAGTTTGCTCCACACCTAATCAAGACAATCCTTTGATGCCAGGTGTAGGATGTGAAGGATTTCCTATTTTGGGGATAGATGTTTGGGAGCATGCATATTACCTGAATTATCAGAACAGAAGACCAGATTACGTAAATGCTTTCTTCAATGTAATTAATTGGAATAAGGTATCGGAACTATATGCTGAGAATAAATAGTTTTTAGAAGACTTAGAAATGAAAGGACGGATACTTCGGTTTCCGTCTTTTTTTTGTTTTATCTGAAAAGGAGGTAGGGTTTTTTGCTACTAAACTGTTTAAATAAAAAAGGCGGAAATAAATTCCACCTTTTTTGCCCCAAATCTTACCATGAACTTAACCTACTTATGCTATGGTGATCCAAACATAGTGGTTTGAAAGTATATTTAAAGAATATTATAGACGTACTGCTCAGATTTTAGATAAAATGAATCTTAAGGGTAGTGAGTGAAAGATATTACAAGTGAGAATTAGATTTAAATAAAAAAGGTGGAAATGAATCCACCTTTTTTGCCCCAAATCTTACCATGAACTTAACCTACTTATGCTATGGTCTAACAAATATAAGTGTTTGTTTTTTAACTATTACGTAAAACAGGTATTTTTAACAATTATTTTACTAAAGAGTTACGAGAATTCAATAGTATTACCGTCTAAGAGAGTAGAAATGTTTGGAAAATAAAAAAGGCGGAAATAAATTCCACCTTTTTTGCCCCAAATCTTACCATGAACTTAACCTACTTATGCTATGGTGATCCAAACATATATATTTTTAATTAAGTGATAAATTAAATCTGACGAACAACCTAATTATTAGATAAACTGTAAAAATTTGAAAGAAAAAACCTATTTACTATAGGAAAAAACTTCTAATCTGTTCTATAATTGTATCAATACCGGTTGATATAATTTTAATTAAGCTGTATAAGCTTGTAGCCAATTGCAGAAATATTCAATTTGGAACAACATGTTTCAGGAGATAGAGGCTTTGGATTTCGAAAAGTATGTAAAATAAAAAAGGTGGAAATGAATCCACCTTTTTTGCCCCAAATCTTACCATGAACTTAACCTACTTATGCTATGGTGAATTAAAAGTACTCTTTTCAGGCCTAGGATCACTAATAAATCAGACGAAATGCATATTTTAACGATGAAATACACAAAAGCTTCTATTGAGATGTCCTAATAAGCTCTTTCTTTTTTACCTTCATAGAAATTCATAAATGCCCGATTCACAACTCTATTTCCTCCCGGCGTAGGATACTTTCCGGTGAAATACCAATCTCCCAAATTTTTAGGGCATGCCAAATGAAGATTTTTTACAGGCTGAAAAATCACTTTGACAGATGCCTGGAGGTCTGATGGGCTTAAAAGTTCCGCTATTTTGTCCGATAGCTGTTCATCTGTAAATGGATTGTATACTTCATTAACAAAATTTATGATGCGGCTATCTTCTAATTCAGACTGGCTTGCACATTTTTCGTAAACTTCATCTATTATATTATAAGTACCTCTTTCTTTGTGAAGCGCTAAAGCAGCTCGAAAAGCAACCAGGTCTTCCAGTCTTGCCATATCAATACCATAGCAATCTGGAAAGCGAATTTGAGGTGCAGAGGAAACAACCACAATCGTTTTTGGGTGAAGCCGGTCTAACATTTTCAGAATACTTCTCTTCAATGTGGTACCTCTAACAATACTGTCGTCTATGATAACGAGATTATCTGTTCGCTTCACAGATCCGTAGGTAACGTCATAAACGTGAGCCACCAGATCATCCCTACTGCTGTCCTCGGTGATAAATGTTCTTAGCTTAGCATCCTTGATGGCAACTTTCTCAATTCGAGGCCGAATATCAAGAATTTGATGCAATCTTTCCTTGGTGATTTTGGTTCCTTCTTCCAGTATAAGCTCTTCTTTTTTCTGGTTAAGGTAATCCTGCGCTTGCTTGACCATGCCAAAAAAACAAGTTTCTGCTGTATTTGGAATATATGAAAAAACGGTATTTTGAAGATCGTAGGAGATCGCTTTTAATATTTCAGGAAAAAGAAGTCTTCCTAGTTTTTTTCTTTCTTCATAAATCTCAGCATCGCTACCTCTTGAAAAGTAAATTCGTTCAAAAGAACAAGCTCTTCTTGGTAAAGGCTTGAGAATATCTTTGAGTTTTAAGCTCCCGTCCTTTTTAATAATAATCGCTTTTCCAGGATCAAGCTCTCTGATATCGTCAAACTCTACATTAAATACGGTTTGTATGGCAGGTCTTTCTGAGGCGACCACGACCACTTCTTCATCCTGATAAAAATATGTGGGCCTTATTCCCGCAGGATCCCTAAGTACAAAGGCATCTCCATGACCAATCATACCGGCCATAGCATATCCTCCGTCCCAGTTTTTCGCTGCTTTTCTGAGTATCTTGGCAATATTAAGCCTTTCTGCAATCAGTGGAGAAGCCTCATGCTTGCTATACCCTTCATTCTTGATCTGTTTGTATAATTTTGCTACTGCATCATCCAAAAAATGACCTATTTTCTCCATTACCGTAATGGTATCGGTCTTATCTTTAGGATGCTGCCCTAGTTGAACCAGATTGCTGAATAATTCATTAACATTCGTCATGTTAAAGTTACCGGCCACAATTAGATTTCTGTGCATCCAGTTATTCTGCCTTAGGAAAGGATGTACACTTTCAATACTATTTTTACCGAAAGTACCGTATCTAACATGACCCAAATATACTTCACCCAAATAAGGAATATCTCTTTTTTGGTCTCCCACATTTTGCTGGAGATTAGGATTTGCAGCTAATTCAGAATTTATACGCTCATTTATTTGACCAAAAATATCTTGAATCGGTTGCGACTTGTTCGAGCGAACCCTACTTATATAACGTTCACCGGGCTTCATGTTAAGCTTAATACTTGCAAATCCTGCTCCATCCTGGCCACGGTTGTGCTGCTTTTCCATCATCAGATACATCTTGTTGATGCCATAAAAAGCACTTCCGTATTTTTCTTTGTAATATTCCAAAGGCTTTAAAAGCCTTATCATGGCAATACCACATTCGTGTTTAATAGCGTCGCTCATGGTTTATAAATTAAAAAATGCCCGTACTATTCGGGCATCATTCATTACGTTAATTCTATATCGAACTGCGTTAAGTGCTTAAACTGTTGCAGCCGTTTATTGACTTGCTCTTTAGTAAGGCTTTCAAAACGTTCGGTCCCGAATTTCTCTACGCAAAACGAAGCGAGATTGGATCCGTAAATGATCGCATTTTTCATGTTTTCAAAAGAAATATCCGAAGTTCCTGCTAAATACCCTGCAAAGCCTCCGGCAAAAGTATCTCCAGCGCCTGTAGGATCAAAAACCTCTTCTAACGGAAGAGCAGGCGCAAAGAAAATCTCATTATTATGAAAAAGCAAAGCACCATGTTCACCTTTCTTTATTACTACGTATGCAGGTCCCATTTCATGAATCTTCTGAGCTGCTTTAACCAAAGAATACTCATTAGTTAGTTGTCTTGCCTCTTCATCATTTATGGTGATGACATCTACTTTTGCAATAGCTTCCATCAAGGTGTCCCAGCTATTATCCATCCAGAAATTCATTGTATCCAGTATGATTAATTTTGGACGTTTCTCCATTTGAGCAATCACATCTAATTGAATTCCCGGATGCAAATTACCAAGCATAAGCACATCAGCATCTTTAAAATCGTCAGGAACTACGGGCTGGAAGTCGGCAAGAACATTCAGTTGTGTGTCTAGCGTATCTCTCGAATTAAGATCATTATGATATTTTCCTTTCCAAAAGAATGTTTTACCCCCTTTAACTACTTCAATCGCAGTCGTATTTATATTTCGGTCCTTCAGCATAGCTATATATTCATCAGGAAAATCTTCACCAACAACCGAGACGATAGCCGAATTTACATCAAAATAGGAAGCTGAAAGACCAATAAAAGTACCAGCTCCACCTAAAATTTTATCAGTTTTGCCAAAAGGAGTTTCAATTGCATCAAAGGCTACAGTTCCTACGATAAGTAATTTGCCCATATAATTTTTTTTGCAAATATAAGGTTACTTTTCAAGAAGTTCCTTCAAGTCACAAAAAGAATGAAAAGGAGCCGTTGTAAGAATGGAGTTAAGAAGCCATGAAGGCAGTGAACCTTCCGGATCTCCATATAATTGTTGGGTGATCTGTACAGATTTATCCTTTTTAATAATAGACCAATGCCCTTTAAAATTTGTCATACGTATGGTACCTTCCTGCTCCGCGACCAAATTGGAAGGCCCCGGTAAAATATCGATCCAGTAACCATCTGTGATTTCTCGAACTTTTACATACGAAACATTATCTCGGTTTTTTACCGGCCAGGGAAGATCATTTTTCATCCAAAAGATAAACTCAGAATTGGAGATCTGGCTTACAGTTTTACTTTCTGATGTTTTGTGATTCCACTTCCAGAGATTATCACCATCTAAAATTACCTTGAGTGCTTTTTCAACAGTAGTATTTGATAAAACTACGGCCTTGTATTCATTAATTCTCGTTGAGTCCAGAGAGCGGGTATACACTTGAATTCCATTTTTATTTTTTTTCAGTTCCCAATTTTGGGCATTAGCAACTGTAACGAAACCAAAAACAAAAAAAGCTAACCAATACATTTTCATAGACAGAAGGGCCAAATTTTTGGCTGCGAAAATACAAATTCATCATGAATTTTAGCAAAAAAAAAGTCTTATTGGTTTTCGAAACCGCTGTCTGTGAGTAAATTCGGCTTTTTGTAGGCCGCTACAGCTAGTTGATCACAACGTTCGTTTTGAGGATGGTTGTTGTGACCTTTAATCCAATGAAGGCTCACAGAATGTTTGCGGTATTCCTTTAAAAATTCCTTCCAGAGATCCGGATTTTTTTTCCCGTTAAATTGAGTTCGTTCCCATCTAAAGACCCAACCTTTTTCAACCGCATCCACCACATATTTAGAATCGGTAAAAATTTTAACGCTGGTTCCGGGGCTTTTGAGCTTTTTCAGTGCGACAATTACTGCCATTAACTCCATACGGTTGTTCGTTGTTTTTTGAAAACCTTGTGAGAATTCTTTTTTATAAGGAGTGCCAGCCCATTCCATGACTATGCCGTATCCTCCAGGTCCAGGATTCCCACTCGAACCCCCATCTGTATAAATATGAACATCAAATTTTTCCATGTACTATCTTTTCGATGATCTCAGGGAAATGTTCATACTCCAGATCGTGAACTTTGGCTGCTACTGTTTCTGGGGTGTCTTCTTTTTGAACTGAAATTGATTTTTGAAATAGGATCGCACCTTCATCATATTCTTCGTTTACGTAATGAATGGTAATTCCTGTTTCTTTCTCACCATTGGCAACTACCGCATTGTGAACATTCATGCCATACATACCTTTTCCTCCATATTTGGGAAGCAAAGCGGGATGAATATTCACGATTTTTTTTGGAAAAGCCTGAATTATATGTGGGGGGAGCTTCCATAAAAAGCCCGCAAGCACTATTAATTGAGGTTTTATACTTTGAAGGATTCCTAGAATGTGATCATGCTCAAAAAAAGCAAACTTGTTAAATGCAATGGTCGCTATCTGATGTTTCTGAGCTCTTTTTAATACGTTGGCGTCATTTTTATTTGAGAAGACAGTGACTACATTAATATTCTGGTTATCAGAAAAATAATTTATTATGTTTTCTGCATTACTACCATTGCCTGAGGCAAAAATCACAATTCTCATAAATTTGAGCGATTAAATTAATCTAAAGTGCAAAAAAAAGAATAATTATGAAGAAAGCAACCGCTAATTTTAAAAGCTTGCCTTAAAAATTAGTAAATTAGAAGCACATTTTAAATGTAAAATGTTGTTTTCTATTAAAGTTTTTTATTTTTGCCAACAATTTAAATTTTAAAACAAAAGATTATGTCAGACATTGCATCACGAGTAAAAGCGATTATCGTAGACAAATTAGGTGTAGATGAAAACGAGGTTGTACCTGAAGCAAGCTTTACAAACGATTTAGGCGCAGACTCATTAGACACTGTGGAATTGATCATGGAGTTCGAAAAAGAGTTCGACATTCAGATTCCTGATGATCAAGCTGAAAACATCGCCACTGTTGGGCAGGCAATTCAGTATATAGAAGGAGCAAAATAAAAATATATGAAATTAAGGCGAGTTGTTGTCACAGGTTTGGGGGCACTTACACCCATTGGTAACAATATTAAGGAGTATTGGGAAGGTTTAAGTACCGGAAAAAGCGGTGCTGCACCAATTACTTATTTTGATACTTCCAAATTCAAAACACAATTTGCCTGTGAAGTCAAAAACTTCGAAGTACACGATCATCTAGATCGAAAAGAGGCAAGAAAACTCGATAAATTTTCTCAGTATGCGATGGTTGCTTCGGAAGAAGCAATTAAAGATGCTCAGATGGATCTGGATTCTTTGGATCCTGATAGAATAGGAGTGATCTGGGGTGCCGGTATTGGAGGGATACAAACTTTTCAGGATGAAGTAATGAATTTTGCTTTAGGGGATGGGACACCGCGTTTCAACCCTTTTTTTATTCCTAAAATGATCTCTGACATAGCACCTGGCTTAATTTCGATCAAGTATGGATTTAGAGGACCTAACTTTGCGACTGTTTCTGCCTGCGCTTCTTCGGCTAACGCAATGATCGACGCACTTAATTATATACGATTGGGTTTTGCAGACATCATTGTCTCTGGAGGATCTGAAGCGGCAGTAACTTCTGCAGGAATGGGTGGATTTAATGCAATGCATGCACTTTCTACTAGAAATGATAGTCCCGAAACGGCTTCCAGACCCTTCGATAAAACCCGTGACGGTTTTGTTTTGGGAGAAGGAGCAGGAGCTATTATTCTCGAGGAATATGAACATGCAAAGGCAAGAGGCGCAAAAATATATGCCGAACTAGCAGGTGGAGGATTATCTGCTGATGCGCATCATATGACAGCACCACACCCAGAAGGTCTCGGCGCAAAAAAGGTTATGCTCAATTGTCTTGCAGATGCAGGTCTCAAACCAGAACAGGTAGATGCAATAAATATGCATGGTACCTCAACCCCTTTAGGAGACGTTGCAGAGTCTAAGGCAATTATAGAAGTTTTTGGTGAACACGCTTACAAGCTTAACATCAATTCAACAAAATCAATGACAGGACATTTGCTCGGAGCAGCCGGTGCAATAGAAGCAATCGCATCTATATTGGCAATCCAGAATTCTTTAATTCCTCCGACCATTAATCATGAGATTCATGATGAAAATATTGATCCGAAATTGAATTTAACCTTAAATAAAGCTCAAAAACGTAACGTAAATGTTGCGATGAGCAATACTTTTGGTTTTGGCGGACATAATGCCTGTGTGTTGTTCAAAAAACTTGACGATTAAAAACATACATGAGCATTTTTAGCAAAATACTAAATTCCCGTTCCCAAGAGGACGGGAATTTTTTTATTACGCTATCAAAAATTCTCGGATTCAAACCCAGAAACATAGCTATCTATTTAAAGGCCTTTACGCATCGTTCTGCGAATAAAAAAGATCGTATTGGTAATCCCCTCAATTACGAGCGTCTGGAATTTTTAGGAGATGCGATGTTAAGTGCGGTGATCTCAAAATATCTTTATGACGAAGTTCCTTCCGGAGACGAGGGTTATCTTACCAAAATGCGATCTAAAGTTGTGAGTAGAGAGCACCTCAATGAACTTGGAAGAGATCTTAATCTCATTCAATTTCTGGAAAGTCGAATTTCGCGTAATCATTTTGGAGATAATATTCATGGAAATATGTTTGAAGCCCTTGTTGGTGCCATTTATATGGATAGAGGATTTGTCTATTGCGAAAAATTCATTAATAAGAGAGTCATAGATCCATATGTAGATATTGAAAAACTGGAAGGTAAGGTTATTAGCTATAAAAGTCTGCTTATCGAATGGTGTCAAAAAGAAAAGAATATCTTTAAGTTTGAAGTTTACGAAGATAACGGTAATGATGCGGTAAAGCATTTTGCGGTAAAACTCTACATAGATAAAAAAATAGTTGCAAAAGCAAGGGCTACCTCCAAAAAAAAGGCAGAAGAAAAAGCAGCGAAAAGGGCGTACTACGCTTTACAAGAAAAAATAGACCACAGTAAAGAATAGTCATAGACCTCACACTACAACGTTTTCGTTTTAAATTCATCGGAAACAGACAGTTAAAAGTTGTACAGTCATTTTTAGAATTATATATTTACATTTCCATGTAAATGTATATATGGCTGTTTACAAAATACTAGATGACTTCTATGAACCTACCTTTGCTGTAATCGCCATTCATAGTTATTTGGAAGATTATAGATTAGCCTATTTCTTAAATTTGCACCTTCGAAGTAAACTAAAAAGATCTTCATTTAATATAGACTTTAACGATAATACTTCTTTTTCTCTTTTTGAGTGGGAGGATACATATCAAGATACAGTTTGGAATTTGTTAGGGAATAAATGTCATGTTGCATACGAAATAAGAGAGATTGAGGGAAGTTTGTTTGACAGAGACCATACAACAATGACGCGTTTTTTAATACCTGAAAGAAATAAAGTAGATTATTTCTTAAAAATAGATAATGGTGCAGAATTTACATGTATTAAAAGTACCTTATCGAAAATCAATGCTATAAAAGAGATAAGTACAGCATATAGCATTAATATTGATACACTAAAATCAAGAAACAACTTAATTTTTTAAGGAATGCCGAAGAATAAGAAAACAAAAATAGTAGCTACACTTGGCCCTGCAACAAACGATAGGGAAATTTTGAAGCAAATGATTGATGCAGGAGTAAATGTTTTCCGTATTAATTTTTCACATGCAGATTATGAAGGTGTGAAGGAGAAAATTGACATGATTAGATCACTAAATGATGAATTTGGATATACTGCTGCAATTCTTGGAGATCTCCAAGGTCCTAAACTAAGAGTCGGGGTTATGGCAGAAGAAGTGGTGGTCGATAAAGGAGACGAGATAACCTTCGTTACAGGTGAAGCATTTGAAGGCAATGCAGAAAGGGTTTACATGAATTACAAGGCTTTCCCCAAAGATGTGAACCCAGGTGAGCGCATTTTATTAGACGATGGTAAACTTATTTTTGAAGTTATTAAGACTGATAAGAAAAAAGAAGTACGTGCAAGAGTACTTCAGGGGGGACCTCTAAAATCTAAAAAAGGAGTAAATCTGCCTAATACACATGTTTCTTTACCTGCGTTAACCAAAAAGGATATTAAAGACGCCATTTTTGCAATAGAACAGCAGGTAGATTGGATTGCGCTTTCTTTCGTAAGAAATAGTCAGGATCTAATTGACCTTCAAAATCTGATCAAGGAACATACAAGTGAAAAAATCCCGATCGTCGCTAAAATTGAAAAACCGGAAGCAGTCGAGAACATAGATAAAATAGTAGCATATTGTGATGGCCTCATGGTAGCCCGTGGTGATCTGGGAGTAGAAGTCCCGGCGCAGGAGGTTCCTTTAATACAAAAATTGTTGGTGCAGAGAGCTAAAAAAGCTCGTATTCCTGTGATCATCGCCACCCAGATGATGGAAACTATGATCACGAGTCTCACCCCCACCCGGGCTGAGGTGAACGATGTGGCAAATTCGGTGATGGACGGGGCAGACGCCGTGATGCTATCTGGAGAAACTTCGGTTGGTAAATATCCAGTTCAGGTGATTGAACGAATGTCGAGTATAATTCATACTGTCGAACACTCTTCTTTGATTAAAGTTCCCCAAGAACCACCACATATTCGTACGAAGCGATACATTACCAAATCGGTATGTTACCACGCTGCACTTATGGCAAACGAAATACAAGCCAAGGCAATTTCTACGCTTACCAATAGTGGATACACTGCTTTTCAGATCTCTGCATGGAGGCCAAAGGCACATATTCTTGTCTTTACTTCCAATCGACGTATTCTCACCCAATTAAGCTTACTATGGGGAGTAAAAGCGTTTTACTACGATAAATTTGTAAGTACGGACGAAACTATTGAAGATGTTAATCGTATTGCCTGTGAAAAAGGATTTCTCGAGGTAGGAGATATGCTGGTAAGTTTGGCGGCGATGCCTATTCAAGAAAAAGGAATGGTAAATACACTTAGAGTTACCGAGATCGATAGTTGTTATATTTAATAATATTCACGTCGGGCGTATAAGCATACTTTTATTGAATTTTCAACTTTTTTTCACAACCTAATTCAGCTTACGCGTAATCTTAAACTTTGTTAATTAACAGTAAATTCTCTCTTTTTAATTAATTAATTCGTAGTTTATTAAGAATTAATAGTGGAATCCGAAAAGCTAGAATAGAGTAGGAAGTAATTAAAAAGTATTTTTATGAATTTTTCAATAAAAGAACTTCAGCGTCTTTCAAGATCAGATCAGCGAAAGATTGTTGGCGGTAGCGGATCTTATTGTTCAGGTAGTTGTTGTACTCCCTTTTCTTATGGGATCTCTTACCACCAGCAAGTATGCAGCGGTAGTGGCTCAGGCGGCTCCGGTGGATCCGGCGGCGGCGGCGGTGGAGGCGGAGGATATCCGTACTAGAATTACTAAAGACATATCAATAAGTTTTAAAGCACTGCAGAACGCAGTGCTTTTCTTATAGTAACAGCTATTGCCTTTGGTATGATCGTATTCCTGTCTATGAGAACCCTCGTAAGTTTCATAAATTCTGTAATTACCATTTGTTCTAACTCTGTATTTCTTTCGCGATTATTTTCTGAGTCATCGATCTTTTCAAAAAAATGTTGAAAAGCCGTCAATAAGGTTTTAGGCTCTGAAAAGAGATTAAAAATAAGTTGTTGGTATTTGTTTACTTCATATTCGAAGTATCCATTTGAAGATAAGGTCGATATTACTGTGTGAAGCATTACGGGCTCGTGTTCTAAATTGACGATATTTGTGATATAGGAATGCGCCTCGTAATCCTGCCCAGCATCAAAATGCCATTTGAACTGCGTTACAGAACTTTCGACCAATGGCGAAACAACAAATTCATCGGTTATTTGTAAGCTGAATTCATCAAACAATGCCATTTTATAACTGTCGAGTTCCTGTTCAATTTCATTTAAATTGAACAGACGGGGAACAGAGAGTAATTTTAATTTGCGGGTTTCATACGCATAAACATCACTTAAAATAGTATTAAGATGTTCAGACAGTACTGTTTGATACTCGGTGAATATATGCTCAAGCAGGAATATATGTTTTTCATTAGAACTAACCCCTTCATATAATCGCAACAGAAGATTGGAAATCTCCTTCTTGTTGATCAGAAAACCAAGAATTTCAAAGGAAATTCTGTAATTCCTCATCATAAGAGCCTGAATAATCTGTTCTTTGCTGACATTCAACTTTGGGAATTCCTGTTTTCTGAGATACAGTGCATACAATAGAACTCCAGCATAACGATTAAGATCTACACCTGTTATATCTGAATCATTTTTGAGAACAGTAAGAAGGTCATCATAAACCTTGTCTTCACTACTTTTAAACCTTGATAAGAGTGTTTCTACATGCTTGTTTTTCCAGGATAGATTTAGAAATTTTATTAAATTTAGATAGGATGTGGGGAGCTCACCCTTTATATAGATAGATTCGTTTTCTATAATTGATAGTGTTTCTGTAAACGGATTAACAAAAACCCGGTTGAGGAAAACGTCCAAAAAAAGCTCATTTTCAGTTCCTTCTGTACTACAGTGCAAAAGCAGTATTGCATCAAAAAGCAGGTTTCCAAAACCTGCGGACGTATATGGAGATGAAATTATGTTATAAATTACTTCTTTATCGTGTATTTGGAATGAACCGTCGTTCACAAGGGCATCAACCAATCTGATTTGAGAATTCAATACAACTCTTTTTGCAGATCCCGGATGCTTATCCAATTCTCTAGTTAGAAATGCTTTTATATTTTGTAAAACCAATTGGTCTCTCATAATTCCGCATTATTTAAAAGTGAATTTACCAGAGCATAGTGGTGTGGGTAAAGTGATCTGAATAACGATTCCAGTTGTCTGCAAGTGTATTGGTATGCCTTAAATTTACCAAGCATATGGGTATAGAATTGTGTACGTCTTATTTCTAAGAAATCACAGATTTTATAGCATTCGTAATCAATATCATGTATATAGAGTGATACGTTTACGTTTTCTTCATGAATGAGTTTAAATAGATAATATTGTTCGAAAACTGCATTGAATAACGATTTATTTACGGTATGTAATGATTCTTTATTTTCGTCTATAAAACGATTTACTTTTTTACAGTAGTCTTTGAAAAAGGCAATGTCGTTACCCCCGATAATTCCTGCGTTATACATACCTTCTTCAGGATGATTGAAGGAAGGAGGAACAAAAGGAAACTCTTCCTTAACTTGAGCGATGAGTGGTTGAAAAACGTTAAATTGACCTTCAGTACTCTGAACTAGTACTGATGCTTGCTCAATAAAGTCGGGGAGTCTCTTCCATAAAAATACATCTCCATCTATATGAATAAAGGGTGTTTCCTGTATCTCGTATGCTTTAATTTTACCTATTGCCCATAATTCCGGATCATAATTTTTAAATACATTCAGCTCCTTCGATATTTGTCGGTAAGGGAGATCAAGTTTACCGAATATAGAAAGACCGTAATCGTCTGTGATGAGTTCAAGATGATCGTAAAATTTATGGATGGACAGTGCGCTTAAACACCATGCGTAGTAGAAGTATTTCTTTTCTATAAAACCGCCAAACTTTCTTTCGTGCACGAACTTTTTTTCCTTTTGCAAGAAAGGGACACTCCAAAAACTTTGAACAATTTTCATGTAAGAAATTTAACTA
This sequence comes from Flavobacteriaceae bacterium M23B6Z8, assembly GCA_046199005.1. Lineage (GTDB taxonomy): Bacteria > Bacteroidota > Bacteroidia > Flavobacteriales > Flavobacteriaceae > Ascidiimonas. The sequence continues at coordinate 4,222,091 of CP176050.1, read as the reverse complement.
CAAGTTAGTCGAAATTTGAAACAAAACCAAGTCAGGCTCAGAATGCAAATTTTAACTGTACAGATACAGTCTTCTGTTCGGGCGTTTTAGTAGATTCTGTGTTGAGATTGGCTAAAGAGATGCCTAATAGGCGCACGGAGTTCTCAAGTTTTTCCTGATATAATAATTCTTTAGCAGTTTCAAGAATAAGACTTTTATCAGCCACAAAGTAGCTTAAAGTTTTACTTCGTGTTTGTAGGGTGAAATCACTGTATTTTATTTTAAGTGTAACCGTTTTTCCGGCTATATTATTTTTCTTGAGTCTTCGATCAAGTTCTGTTGCAATATGATCAAGCTTTTCCAGCATAAAAATCTCGCTGCTCAGATTTTTACTAAAGGTACGTTCGGCACCTACAGATTTTGGAATACGATCAGGCTTTACTTCGCTGTTGTGAATACCTCTCACTACGTTATAATAAAAACCTCCGCTTTTCCCAAAATGATCCTTTAGAAACTCAAGAGATTTTGCTTTAAGGTCTAAGCCTGTAAAAATGCCTAACTGATACATTTTTTCTGCGGTGACTTTACCAACACCATAGAATTTTCGTATTTCAAGATTTTCTAAAAAGGCAATTACTTCTTCCGGATTCACCGTCTTTTGTCCGTTGGGTTTGTTAATATCACTTGCTACCTTAGCGATAAATTTATTTATTGATATTCCAGCAGATGCAGTAAGCCCGGTCCCTTCGTAAATACGTTTTCGTATTTCCTGCGCTATAAGAGTGGCAGAAGGATTTCCTTTCTTATTGTTAGTAACGTCTAAATAGGCTTCATCTAAAGATAAGGGCTCTACGAGATCTGTATAATCTAAAAAGATCGATCTTATTTGTCTAGAAACTTCTTTGTATCTGTCAAATCTATGTTTTACAAAAATAAGATCAGGACATCTTTTTAAGGCAATAGCACCGCTCATGGCACTGCGAACGCCGTATTTTCTAGCTTCATAACTGGCGGCCGCAACTACGCCTCTAGAGCCACCGCCTCCAACTGCAATAGGCTTTCCTTTTAATTCTGGATTATCTAATTGCTCTACGGAAGCATAAAAAGCATCCATATCTACATGAATTATTTTCCGCAAAGGCAATTCTGTCTCCATACCATAAAATTACTATATTTAATCAACTGAAACCGATTTTGAATAAAACAGCTATTATATTAGGCGCTACGGGACTCACGGGAGGAATTTTGCTGGATAAGTTGTTACAAGACGAACGCTATGAATCCATTAAAGTTTTTGGAAGGAATTCTGTAAATAGGAAACATTTTAAACTTCAGGAAAACATCTGTGATTTGCTTGATCCGGAAACGTTTGAATCCGATTTTTCTGGCGATGAAGTCTATTGTTGTATTGGTACCACCGCTTCCAAAACAAAGGATAAATCTCAATACAGAAAAATTGATCATGGGATACCTGTGGAGATAGCAAAATTATGCGCTAAAAATGAAATAAAAACATTGCTGGTGATGTCCGCTATGGGAGCTAACGAAAACAGCAGCTTATTTTACAATAGGATAAAAGGAGAAATGGAAAGAGATGTATTGGCGCAGGGAGTAGAAAGAACTTTTCTTGTACAACCAGCGTTAATTGGAGGAGAAAGGAGCGAGAAACGCCTGGGAGAGTTTATTTTTAAGCGTGTTTTCTCGATTTTTAATTTTATGTTGGTCGGTCCTTTAAAAAAATACCGCTCCATAGAGCCCAAAACTATAGCGAATGCGATGATTTATTTGGCAAATAGTGAGCATGAAACCGGAAGAATCTCTTCTGACCAACTTTTAGATATTGGAAAGAAATGAATTTAAATCAGGTAACCGTACCGAGCCTTGATGTTGCGACCGCTATCAATTTTTATGAGAAACTTGGGTTGATCTTAATTGTTAAGGCATTACCTCATTACGCGCGGTTTGAATCTCCTGAAGGAGATAGTACTTTTTCTATACATCTGGTTGATGAGCTTCCGAACGGTGTAGGAACTTCTGTTTATTTTGAAGTAGTGCAATTAGATCAAAAAGTAGAAAACTTGCTTAAGAAAGGAATTCAGTTTGATGAAATGCCAAAAGATCAGCGATGGTTATGGCGGGAGGCACGTCTAAAAGATCCAGATGGAAATCGCATCATTTTGTATTTTGCAGGGGATAATAGAAAAAATCCGCCATGGCGAATCTCAAAATGAAGGAAATTGAACGCAAATTTTTGGTTACTTCAAAAAAGTACAGAGAGAAAGCGACTTCTAAATTTAGAATTGTTCAGGGTTTCCTGAACAAACATCCTGAGCGTACGGTACGTGTTCGTATTTCAGGTGACAAAGGATATCTTACGATAAAGGGTAAGTCTAATGATTCTGGTACCACACGTTTTGAATGGGAAAAAGAAATTTCAGTGCCTGAGGCGGAAGAATTAATACCGCTTTGCGAAGATACGGTTATAGATAAGATTAGATATGAAGTGCCTTTCAATAACCATTTGTTTGAAGTAGATGAGTTTACAGCCGAAAATTTCGGGCTGATCGTTGCCGAAATAGAACTCGAAAATGAAAACGAAGCGTTTGATAAACCAGATTGGTTGGGAGAAGAAGTTACGGGAGATCCCAGATACTATAACTCTCAATTGTCTTCTGTTCCTTTTACATTATGGAAATAACCAATAGTCTCATGAAAAAACTTTTTATTTTTTTACTATTGTTTACGGTAGTTTGCTGCAAGGATAAGCTATCACAGGAAGAAAATGTTAATAACACTAATGTAAAGCTTCCGGAAGCTAAAAACAGTGATTCACTAAAAGCGCTACCCGAGACCTTTTCTTACGTGGAAGGTGATACTACCTATGTAATGCAAAAATACTTTATGGTTTTCCTCAAAAAAGGACCTAATCGGGATCAAGACTCTATGACCACTGCTCAATTACAGGAACAGCATATGGCGCATCTGGAGAAAATGCATCTGGAAGGGAAGATCTGTATTGCCGGTCCTTTTCAAGATGAAAGTGACGTATCTGGAATCGTAATTTACAATACTCCGACACTTGAGGAAGCGGATAGTCTGGCGAACGAAGACCCCGCTGTAAAAGCCGGAAGGCTTCTGGTAGAAACCCATCCATGGTGGGCAGCAAAGGGTAGTAAATTAAGGTAAGTTACTTCGTCACTGTAATCTTTTGATTGAAAGGCAAGTCTTCCACTGGAGTAATTTCCCCGTTATAAAGAACCTCGTCTACGTTAAAAATAGAGAAAAAACAAGGCTCACCCGTGGTTGTTCTCGTAAGTTCCACTTTCAAGACATCAGTTTCCGAGGAACTCAAAATCACTTGTGCTTCAGTACCATCTAAAGCATCTGATAATAGAATACTGATTATATGATCAAATTCTTCATTTACGAGAATTCTTGAAATGTTTGTATCGTCAATAATAACAGCTATTTCATCCTTATCATAAGTTCCATTTTTTACAAGATTATTTCCGTTAGCATCTACGATCTCAATAAGTAATCCCGGAACGGCATAATCGATAGCTGCGCATTGTACAATAGGGTCATCATTATTTACGCATGAAAATACTGTAATGGTTAAAATAAGACACATAAAAGAACGAAAACTATGCATAAGCTACTGTTTTATAATCACAATTTTTTGAATACGATCTGTCTCATCCTGTACCGCAAGTGACTGTTCTACATCATTGTAAACAGCTTTGGTCACCGTAAGAGGTACAAAACCACATTCCTGTCTTTCACCACCGGAAATATCCAGAATTAATTCATCAGTTTCGGTTGCGTTTAAGATGATCTCTAAAGGAACTTCGTCAATGGCAAGGAACAATTGTAAAATAACATAATTGGTTGGTTCAACAGTTTCAGGAACTCCGCCTATGACGTTTCCATTTACCTTTACCTGTATTTCAGAGCGATCGTAGACATTGTTGTCAATAAGATTATTCCCTTCTGCGTCTGTAAATTCAATAATGAAAAATTGCATAAGGGGTTCTGTGCTCAAGCATTGATTATCATCATCAGACTCACAACTGCTTAATATCAGAAAGCATAAAGGAATCAATAACCATTTGATCTTATTCGCCATTCAGAAGGATTTTATATAAATAAGATGCTGAAAAGTACATGTGGTTGCGTTACCGTATTTCAATTCGTCGTTTCAGTTCGTTACCTAATTCATCTACTACTGTAATTTCGTGTATCCCCTTTTCGGGCTTTACTGCTAGTTCATGAAAGGTTTTGGTTTGCCCAATAAAAGCGTTATTAAGATACCAGAAAACCAATGTATTTGGCGTATTATGAGCTAATTTCAATATAAAAGGAGCTGTCTTTCCATCAAAATCAACAGGAAGGGTTACAATTCCGTTTCTCTTAGGATAAATGAAGTCCATTACCAGCTGTTCAGCTTTCTGACAATCTTCCCGAAATGGCGGCATAGATCTATAACTTGCATTTGAATTTTTATAGTAGTATTCCATAAGTGGTGGTAGTACAAACCAGGGGGCCGACGTAATTTCAGAAACTGTCTCGCAAGACGAGTTTACTCTGTAAGATCTGGTTTTGTCGAGATGAATGAGGCGGTGATAAGGGCAACTGGTCGTTCTGGTGCCAGCCGCAGGAATCAGGCTTGAAACAGGTGTGCAAAGATCGCCTGCTACATATCCGCTATTTTCACATATTTTTATTTCAGTAAGGGCATCATGAGGCTTTTCAAACCATGGAGAATTAGGCAAAGCATCAAACACGTCAAACATGATCGGTGCTGCGGCTGTAAGCCCTGTAACATCGGGTCTTCCTTCGCCGTCTGCATTTCCAACCCAAACCCCAATCACATATTTTTTGGTAGTTCCTATGGACCATGCGTCGCGATTTCCAAAACTCGTTCCGGTTTTCCAGGCGATTTCTTTAGAAGAATCAAAAAATTCCCAGGCTTGATCTCCTTCGGGCCGATTCACTTGTTTCATGGCCTCGAGTGTTAAATAGATGCTTCCAGCATCAAAAACGGGCTTTTGAAACGTTAATGAACCCATGTCTACGGTATTTTTCAGGATAAGCACAGGCTCACAGAATTCTTGTTCAAAATACTGCGAAGAGTTTTGTGTATAATGGTTTACTGTAGAAGCTAGAGACGCATAGGTCTTACAAAGATCCCATAGATTGCTTTCTGCTCCTCCTACGATAAGTGTAAGCCCGTAATGATCTGGCGATTTGTTAATATCTTTTAATTTGAAAGGCTTGATTTGATCACTAAACCTTTGTAATCCGTATTCTTGAAGTAATCTCACTGCTGGCACATTCAGGGAACGTGCAAGGGCTCGTTTTGCCCGCACAGCACCATCGTACTGTTCGTCAAAATTCTCAGGTTGATATCCAGCAATTTGTGTGGGAACATCGGCAATTAGCTGCTCCGGAAGCAATTCTCCGGCATCTAACATGGCTGCATAAAGAAAAGGCTTTAGAACGCTTCCGGTACTTCTTGGTGCATGAACAAGGTCTACATCTTTTTGATGCTTCTTATCGGTGGGCGTATTGCCCACGTAGGCGACGATGTTTCGAGAATCAACTTCCATGACCAACACAGCTGCATTGTGAACCCCATTTTGTCGCAAGACTTCATAATGCTGTTTTACGATTGTATTTACTTGTTTCTGAAGATCAATATTTATGGTGGTGTTAATGCGATTGCCTTTTTCGGTAAGCGATAAATAATCTAGCAAATGGGGAGCATATGTGGGTAAGGAATAAGGTTTTTGCGGTAGCGGTTCTGAAAGGGCTAGCTCATAAGTAAGTGTATCTATTATGGATGCTTCCCGAAGTTTGAGAAGTAATTGGTTTCGTTTGCGTAATAGCTTTTCCTGATTTTTTCCGGGATAGATCAATGAAGGGGCATTGGGTAATACAGCCAGCGTTGCACTCTCTGCCCAACTCAACTGATGTGCTTTTACACCAAAATAGCGCCAGGCAGCCATATCAAGACCTACTACATTGCCTCCAAAGGGAGCGTGAGAAGCATAGAGTTGTAAGATCTCGTCTTTTGAGTTTCTGATCTCCAGGCGGGTCGCTAAAATAAGTTCAATTAACTTCTCGGTGTAGGTACGTTTCTTGCCTTTTCGCGACAATCGAATTACTTGTTGAGTGAGTGTGCTTCCACCCCTGATTGTTTTTCCTGCTTTTATATTTTCTGCCAGCGATTTTACAATTGATACTGGGTTAAACCCGGGATGCTCATAAAAATATTGATCTTCAAAATAAAGAATGCACTGTTTGAATTTATCGGGAACCCGATTCATTTCAGGAAAACGCCATTGACCATCGGCAGCTATTTTTGCACCCAGAAGCTGTCCGTTACGGGCTTCTATTACCGTTGAGGTAGGATCTTCAAACAAATCTGAGGGCAGACAAAAATAATAGGCTATGAAAAGAATGAAAATAATTCCGTAGCGAAGTTTCCTTTGCCTTATATGTTTACTGATTTTTTTCAGGATGAGCGATTTACTATGTGAAAAGTATCGCTTTTTATTGTAATTGAAAAACTATTCTGCGATAAGCACTCCTTCAACATTCATCACCGGAAGCATTACCAGATTCTGTTCATTAATGCTGTACTTTTCAAACACAAATTTCTTTTCGTACAGCTTATCATCGGCAAAAAAAGTTAAGTAAAACTCATTATTCAATGCCAGGACATCTTCTTGTAGTAATTCAATTTTAAGGTAGTTTTTAGCAGTAACCGTCCCCAAGCCATGACGCATGACAGATGTCTTGGTATCACCAGCGTACCCTTTGCTTACGACTATAGCCATTTCGATCGCTGTACTGCGATCATTAATGAGATAGGCGTTCCAATCTTTAGAAAGAAATTCGTCGTTCCACTCCCTTACGATCGCAATATAAACGTCTTTAACTTCTGGGATCTCAATATCTTTTCTCACCAGTTGAAGAAATTTTCTAGATACTTGACTTAAATTGCTCTAGAAAACGCACATCATTTTCACTTAGCATTCGAATATCTGGTATCTGATAGAGCAATAGTGCAATTCGATCGATCCCCATACCAAAAGCAAAACCAGAATACTCTTTAGAGTCGATACCACAGTTTTCTAAAACATTCGGGTCTACCATTCCACAACCCATAATTTCAAGCCATCCGGTTCCCTTGGTCATCTTATAATCTGTTTCCGTTTCCAGTCCCCAATAAACATCTACTTCTGCACTAGGTTCGGTAAAAGGAAAATATGAAGGCCTAAGTCTAATTCTGGATTTCCCGAACATTTCTGTTGTAAAGTACTGAAGCGTTTGCTTTAAGTCTGCAAAGGAAACTCCTTTATCGATATATAAACCCTCTACCTGATGGAAAAAACAATGGGATCTTGCGCTAATCGCCTCGTTTCGATATACTCTTCCCGGAGAAATGGTTCGGATGGGAGGCTTGTTATTTTCCATATACCTTACCTGTACAGATGAGGTATGCGTTCGTAACAATATATCAGGATCTGTCTGTATAAAAAAAGTGTCCTGCATATCACGAGCAGGATGATATTCTGGCAAATTTAACGCAGAGAAGTTATGCCAGTCGTCTTCAATTTCCGGACCTTCGGAAACGTTGAAACCTATTCTTGAAAAAATATCAATAATTTGATTTTTAACTATAGATATAGGATGTCTTGCACCTAAGGGCATAGGTTCGCCAGGGCGCGTAAGATCTCCGTAGACTCCTTTGTCTTCTGTCTTACTTTCAAGTTCTTCCTTTAATTGACTTACCTTTTCTGTAGCAAGATCTCGAAGCTGATTGACACTTTGACCAAACTCTTTTTTAAGTTCATTAGGAATGTTTTTGAATTCGGCAAAGAACGAATTAAGAAGTCCCTTTTTACCAAGGTATTTGATGCGAAATTCCTCAACCGCTTCCTTGGTATCGGCTTTGAATTTCGTCACCTCTTCAATATGTTCTTTAATCTTATCGATCATTGCAGCAAATTTTGAAGCGCAAATTTAAGCAATTATAAAAATATGCTGGGCTTATAATGGCTTTATTATAGGCGATTTTGCTTCTGTATGATAAATAAAAGCAATAAGAAAATGCACTGCCACACCTCCAAAGAAATGCCATAACCAGTGCGTACCCATATATAAAAGGTCTGTATTCACATCCAGATCGATGGTTCGAAATAAAATAGCCAAAGCAAAAAATATGATGGCATATATAATATAGGTACGTTGTGCCATTGCTTGCTGCCTTATATATTGCAAAATAGGATATAATATAATGAGGACTATCGTGGCATACCCCAACAGGCTTCTTATGTGTGGATCTATATTTACTTTTTGCAATGTAAATGCCATTAAAAACGGAAGTACGCTAACAAGTGTAATAGTAAGTTTACGGGCTTTTAATTTGATAAAAAAATAAACGGAGGCAGAAAGGCATAAGATCATTATGGGAACCCAATCCATTAGTAACCAAATTTCATGGCTTCTGGTGCCGTGAAAAAGTGTACCTCCTATATAACCGATCAAAAGTACTGGTAAGGCAAATTTGAGAAAAAGATATTTCTTTGGACTTTTATAAATGCGAAAAGACCAGTAAATAACAATGAATAAGAACACAAGGTTACTCGCCGTATTCCAGGGTTCGGTAGGGAAGCCCCTTTCTATGGTCTCTCGATAGATCGGACCACTATCGTTTGGAAATCTCATCTTTCGATCAATTCGTTTTCAATGAAATACATGACGATCGCTTCTTTCATCAGAACCGACTGCTCTCCTGCTTTTAGATAGGGAAGCGCTTCTTTCACCCTATAGTGCGGCCACCCTTCGTCGTCAAAATAATCAAATTCGTAATAGCCAAAAGGTTCTAATAGACGACAGATAGCAATGTGCATCAGGTTTATCTTTTCGTCTTTTTTGAATTTGCGATGTAACTGCCCCAGTTCCTGTACTCCTATCAAATAGATAATAGCATCGAGATCCAGTGTATCTCCCTCGGCGAATTGTTGAGATAATCTGGACACCACCAGATCCCATTGTTCTTTGAGTTTTTCGTCTCTAGCCATACTTTTGTTCTAGGGGGCAAATATACAAACCAATAAAATTGTAAATCCTCTATTTTACAAAGTTTTATATTTGCTAAAAATAGACTGCATGAATTTTTTTGACATTGTTCTTGGGGGACTCATATTATTTGGAGCGGTAAGAGGTCTTATCAAGGGTTTATTTGTAGAAATAGCGTCGTTGCTTGCATTGATATTAGGAATTTACGGGGCTATTCATTTTTCTTATTACGTGGGTGATTATCTGGCTCAGCGTGTTGAATGGCAAGAAAAATACATCAGTCTGGTTTCTTTTGCAATTACTTTTATAGTCATTGTTTTGGCAGTTGGTTACGCCGGAAAGTTGCTTACTAAAATTGCAGACTTTGCTGCGCTGGGAATACTAAATAAAATTCTTGGAGCTGTATTTGGCGGTTTGAAGATCGCAGTGATCTTGGGTGCGGTACTGGTGTTTTTTGATCGGACTAATAACACTATTGAATTTGTAGATAAAGAGACTACAAATGATTCTATATTGTATTCTCCAGTACGTGAGTTAGGAGCCTTTGTTTTTTCTTTAGTACTAAAAGAACGTACTAATGACACCCATATTTAAAGAACCATCTTTAAGTATTTTGTACGATAAGAAAGTAGATGGGCATGCCCACGGTAATGTTTACCGGAAAGGTAACTGCTAAAGCCATTGGTAAAAATAATCCCGGATTTGCTTTTGGAACTGTTATTTTCATAGCCGCCGGAACTGCAATGTAAGAGGCACTCGCAGCGAGTATGGCAAAAATAAACCTGTTTGAAATATCAGGGGTGATCCATCCGCTTAACACAGCAAATACACTTCCATTGATGAGCGGAATAAGGATTGCAAAAACAAAAGGATACCAACCTTCCGCCAAGAGAGAATTTAATTTACGACCACTTACAATACCCATATCCAGAAGAAATATCGCTAAAAATCCTTTAAAAATATCGTCTGTAAATGGTTTGATGCCCTCAGCCTGTTCGGCACTGGCCAAAAATCCTATTACGAGGCTCCCTAGTATTAGTAGTACGCTTCCGTTTACAAGAGAGTGTTTAAAAGCTTCTCGTTTTTTTATCTCACCATCATTGTTTTTATTATAAATTGAAATAAGTAGAAGACCACCAATAATGGCAGGAGATTCCATAAGAGCCATGATGGCAACCATGTGACCGTGTAATTCCAGCTGTTGTACTTCCAGATACGATGCTGCCGTCACAAATGTAACTGCACTTACAGATCCGTATGCGGCAGCAATTGCTCCGGCATCATATACATTAAATTGTCTTTTAAGGAGGAAAAAAGAATACAACGGTATGATTAAGGCGATTCCTATTCCAAAAAGCATTGACCAGGCAATCTCACTGGTAAATCCGCTATGTGATAATTCCTGCCCTCCTTTAAATCCGATAGAAAACAGAAGATATAATGAAATAAATTTAGAAGAGTTTTCTGGTATTTCCAGATCACTTTTAACACTTACGGCTAAAATTCCAAGGAAAAAAAATAAAAGTGCGGGGTTCGTAAGATTATCTATAAGCAGATCCAGGTTCATAAAACGTAGGGTAGGCTTTGTGCCAGTAGTATAAGAGTTGGCTCTTAAAATTTATACTACCAAAAGGGCAGGTCGTCCATTAGGATACCGGCCCCTAAGGTAGATGTATACCTCTAAAAGAATATCTATTCTTTTAAAGACGGACTAACTAAAGTCACTTTGATATTTAATCTACAGTCTGTATTTCAATAACCGAGTTGATGACCATTTTTTTGTTGTTCTTCTGCGAATTATCAATAAGGTCAATTAATTCATCACGCATAGCATTTAATTCTTTCACTCTAGTTTCGGAATGCTTATCTTTTTTCCCGGTAATTTCTTCATTAGCAAAGCACTTTAAATTGTGAAACTGAATTTTATGCCCGAAAAGGTTCAGCAGTATTTCTTTTGCCTCTGCCGGTGTAAACTGTCCTTCAATTAATTGAAAATTGTTCATGATCGTATCGATTTTGAATTTTGTTGATTTTTAATAAGTAGTAGACCAAAAATGATGTAGCCTGCTACTAATAATTTGAGTGTTATCACATTGCTTGTCTGGAAATAGAGAAAAGCCAGCGCTATCATGGCCGCTATACAACCAAATGATGCAATCTTTGATTTGGTGCTGGAAACAATTCTTGTTCTGCTCGGATTGAATTTTTTGTCTGATTCTTTAGTCGATCTTACCTCTATTGTTCTAATCATAATGCTTATTTCCTTTTCATTCTATGCAAAGGTTATAAATTAAATTCATAAATTTTTATTTATGTTTGTAATGAAATACATTAATATTATTTATGAATTATACATTGAATCAGTTGCGGGTCTTTTTAAAAATTGCCCAGGAAAAGAGTGTTACCAAGGCCGCCGAAGAGCTTCATTTAACTCAGCCAGCCGTATCTATTCAACTTAAAAATTTTCAAGATCAGTTTGAAATACCGTTGACAGAAGTTGTGGGTAGAAAAATCTATGTTACCGATTTTGGTAAAGAGATCGCCGAAGCTGCCGAAGCTATTTTAGACCAGGTTAACGCCATTAATTATAAAACTATGGCTTATAAAGGCCAACTCACCGGAAGATTAAAACTGTCGGTGGTGTCAACAGGTAAGTATGTAATGCCGTATTTTTTATCAGATTTCTTGAAGTTGCACCCTGGGATAGAGTTGGTAATGGACGTGACCAACAAGAATCGGGTGATAAAAAGTCTGGAAAGAAATGAAGTGGATTTTTCTTTGGTATCTATCCTTCCAAAAACACCGAAAGTGGAAAAATTAGATTTGTTGAGAAATCGATTGTACCTCATTGGGAATACTCCGCATAAATTAAAAAGACCGTTGCACCCGCAGGGAAAGTTCAAAGAGCTTCCGTTCATATTTCGTGAAGAAGGTTCAGGTACCCGGCAGACTATGGAAGGTTTTATATCACAAAATAATATCTCTGTACTTAAAAAAATGGAACTTACCTCTAATGAGGCTGTTAAACAGGCAGTACTGGCGGGTCTTGGATATTCAGTAATGCCACTTATTGGTATAAGAAATGAAATCACCAATCAGTCTTTATACACAATACCTGTTAAAGGACTTCCCATAACGACCACCTGGAGCCTTATATGGGTCAAAGAAAAAAAGCATTCTCCGGCGGCAACCTCATTTTTAGAATATCTTAAAGCAGAAAAAGAGAATATTATAAAAGATCGATTTAGCTGGTACGAAACGTTCACACCTTCTGACTAGAATAAAAAAATACCTTATAAAAGGCATTTTTTAAGTGAGTATTTTCAAATTCTTTTAGAAGTCAAACTTGAATATTTCTTCAAGACCGTCTTCGCTAGACATATTTACATTTAAATCCTTAATGATTCCATCACCAATGCCATAGACCCATCCATGCAGTTCAAGTTGCTGCCCATTTTTCCAGGCTCTTTGAATAATGGAGGTCTTGGCAAGATCGTGAACCTGCTCCTTCACATTGAGTTCTACCAGTCTGTCAAAACGCTCTTTTTCATCAGCGATCGCATTTAATTCATTTTGATTCATCTTATACACATCTTTAATATGGCGTACCCAGTTGTTAATCAGCCCAAGCGATTTATTGCTCATCGCTGCCTGTACGCCACCACAACCATAATGCCCACATACAACTATATGCTGAACCTGAAGTGCACTTACGGCATAATCAAGAACACTAAGCATATTCATATCTGTATGGATCACCATATTAGCAATATTTCTATGAACAAAAACTTCTCCGGGTTGCATGCCAGTTATTTGATTTGCAGGCACCCGACTATCGGCACAACCAATCCATAATAAAGGTGGTTTTTGTCCTTGAGCAAGTTTTTTGAAAAAATTGGGGTCTTTTGTGGTTTGTTGGGCAACCCATTCTTTATTATTATCAAGCAGCTTTTTATAAAATTCTTTAGACATAATAGTGCGGTTAATCGTTAGTGGTTTATTTAAAGTTAGGTTTTAGTTTGAAAAACTCAATATAGCTAGGCGGATTTTCTACTTCACCCAATTCAGAAATAAGCTTAATATTTATGTTTCTATTTTTTGCTTTCTCAGAAAAATCTTCTAAAATTTCTATAACGTCGTTATCCAGGTAACGCGTATTTCGGACGTCTAATTCTAAGAAAGTGTTTTCAGGCAAGCTGTCTAGTTCTTTCAGGATGGTAGCCTTGTTAAAGAAGGTAACCTCTTCTGCAAGACGCATTTTAATAGTGTGAACGCCATCATTTATATCCTGAATATGAAGAAAATGCGTATTCTGGTAACTTTTAATAAGTATGATCACAATAGCCACCCCGAGTCCCAGACCGATACCCACTAAAAGATCTGTAAATACAATACCTGCAACAGTGACTACGAAAGGAACAAACTGTTTCCAACCTAAATTATACATCTGTACAAATAAAACTGGTTTTGCCAATTTATAGCCTACGATGAAAAGAATAGCAGCCAAAACGGACAATGGAATCATATTGAGTAGTGTGGGTATCAAGATAATAGATATTAATAAAAGGAACCCGTGAACAATAGCTGATAGCTTAGTCTTTCCACCAGATTGAATGTTGGCGGAGCTCCTTACAATTACTTGTGTAATGGGAAGTCCACCTATCAATCCTGAAATAATATTCCCTGTTCCCTGAGCCAAAAGCTCTCTGTTTGTTGGAGTTACTCTTTTTTCAGGGTCTAGCTTATCGGTAGCCTCCACACAAAGTAAGGTCTCCAAACTGGCAACAAGAGCAATGGTAAAGGCAGTAATCCAGATCTCAGGATTTGTAATTACTCCAAAATTAGGGAAACTGAATTGTCCCAAAAATGAATCGATACCCTCCGGAACCGGCACGCTTACCAGATGCTCTTTTGATATTGCAAGCGTCTCGTGATCTTTCGTGACAACATAATAAATTATTCCTAAAGCCACGGCTACTAAAGGTCCCTGAATGAGTTGAAAGATTTTAGCTTTCTTAGTAAGTATCCTATCCCATAGTAATAAAATAGCAAGTCCTATAATAGCAATAACAGTAGCACCGGGACTAATATATTTAATAGTATTAAAAATTTCTGTAAACGTATTTTCACCATCTATTTGTGCAAATGCAAAATCTCCTTCAGGGTCTGCATCATAGCCAAAGAAATGGGGAATCTGTTTTAGAATAATGATGATACCAATTCCTGTAAGCATGCCCTTGATTACAGAAGAAGGAAAATAGTAGCCAATAACACCTGCTTTTAAAAAGCCTAATGCTATTTGAATGACACCTCCTAAAACTACAGCAAGCAGGAAATTTTGATATCCTCCTAAAGTTCCTATAGCCACAAGAACGATCGCTGCTAAACCGGCAGCCGGACCACTAACTCCTATCTGGGAGCCGCTAAGAAAGCCAACCACAATACCTCCAACTATTCCGGCAATTAGCCCGGAAAATAGTGGGGCACCGCTGGCTAGTGCGATACCTAAACACAGAGGTAGTGCAACAAAAAAGACAACAATACTCGCCGGGAGATCGGCTTTAATATTTTTAAACATAGATAAGGTAGTTGAAAATCGCTGGTAAAACGATTAAATTGATATTTATTACTGGTTTGGTTAGCGGAAAATATTAAGTTATTAATTCCGGAGGAGGTAAGTGAATATCGGTTTTTAAAAGTCGATACTTCAATGGGATATTTTCAAATGATAAGGCTACAATCGAATTAGATAAGAGCGAAGTCATAGAAAAAGTTTCTAAAAGTATTTTGTCTTTTTCAAGCTCTTTTTCCTGCTTTTCTTCCTTTTCTTCTTCTTCCGAAAAATTGAAAATTGTAACCGTATCTTCATTCATCAAATTGATAATTGACGGAAGCATCATCACTGTCACCAGCGTGAACGAAAATAATATGGTTAGGTAGTAACGCATAAGTGATGTAATATACAAAAATATAAACATTACCCTTAGCTACTTAGAAGAATTGTCAGAAATCTTTTATTTCTTTAATTTCAGAACTTGGTAACCAGCCTATCTTGCCATCTGCAAGTTTTATTTTTTTCCATTCGTTATAAGACTCAAGTACCTGTACTTTGGTGCCTTCGTGAAGCGTAAAAACAATATCACTTCTGTTATTAGGTTCTGCATTTACATTTGTTTCCTCTGAAAATACAATGGCGGGACGATTGTTTTGAATCGTGTTATATTCATGGAATGCCATATTAACCGAAAAGATGCTTAATCCCAGAAAAAGTAAACTACTCACGAAGGCGATTCGCTTGAACTTTTGCTGGTATAAAAAATAATAGGTAAGGAATAATCCTGTGAATAAGAAAACTCCTATAATAGAAAGAATAGCCCAATTTTTATAAGAGAGCCTGCCAATACTTCGCTCGATAAACTTAGAAAACCCGGTAGGAGGTAAAGGTTCAATAACATCGATGGCCATATTTCTGGCAAATGAAATATTGTTAAGTACGTCTTTATCTCCAGGATTCAACAAAAGAGCCTTTTCATAGTAATAAATACTAGGTGCAATGTGATTGAGTTTGTAATGCGCGTTTCCAAGATTGTAATACAGAGCGGCTGAATGTTGTTTACTTGCCAGAATAGTTTCGTATGCATTAATGGCTTCCTCAAACTTACCTTCATTGTAAAGCGCAGTAGCCTTTTCAAATAATTGATCATTCTGAGCAAAGAGGAGAACTGGAATCAAAAGAAGTAGGTAGAATAGCTTTTTCATAATGACCTATATTTGTTTGTCAATTTGAGAAATGACTTCTGCTGCACGTTCGTAATCCTGTTTCATTGTAACCTCTGATGCAGGAGAGTACCTGGCTAGTTCACAACTTTTGAGCAGATCGATAAAACCACTCACGGTTCCCTCATTCACATTTTTAGAGCTTAGCAATTCACTTATTTTATCTTTGCTGAATTCTGATGTTTCAATGTGTAGCTTTGCTTTGAGGTAATTATGTAAAGCCCGCTCTAGCGATTCGTAAAAGATTTCTTTTTTACCAAGATTTCGTTTTGCCTCTGACAAATATTTGCGGGCAAGCTTATTAGCCTTTCGAATCTTATTTCCTTTTACATCACTGTCAAAAGCTTTTTTCTTTTTGCCTACAACTATAGCAAGCGGAATTAATAGCAGCGGTCCTAGAAGGAGCGAGTAAAACAAATTAGATTTAAAAAACTGTGCCTGGTTAATCATTTCAAGGTTTGCATTCAGCTTAAGAAATCTAAATTGACTCCCATTCGCTATTACAGGCTGTTGATAGCTGTTATTGCTTACCACCGCAGGCGTATTATTGCCAGTATTTAGCGGACCCTCATAAACATTGATCAGAATTTCTTGAGATGAGAGGGTTTTGTAGGTACCTTGAAGAGGGTCGAAATACGAAAAATTAATACTTGGAATAGGATATTTACCTCTAAACTGTGGTACAATCGTATAGTTATCTGCCACTTTCCCTCTATTTCCGTTTAGAGAGGTACTTACACTTTCGTCAAACTCAGGCTCATAAACTTCCAGAGCTCCCGGAAGGGTGAGTTTTGGAAGATCGAACAATTTAAGATTTCCTTTACCGGTCACTTCTACTTTTGCCTGTAAAGATTCGGTAGCTTTCAAGTCTGTTTTACTAGGGACTACATTAAATTCAAATTGTCCTACAGCACCTGTAAAAGAGGCAGGCTTGCCAGATTCAGGTAATGGTTTTACATTAATAGTTCTGCTTCCTGCTGCAACTGTTTTATGAGTTTGTGTATAAATCCTACCTCCAAAAAAGTCTCTGCGATTGGTAGGAACATCAACGGTAACATCCAGCGAAAGAGGTTCTATATTAAGCTTACCTGATTTTTGAGGAAAAAGAACGACTCGTTTGAGTACAACATAACGATATGATTTTCCTTGGTACGTTCCGTTTTTCACCTTCCAATCTCTTACTTGTATATCCTGACTCCAGAAATCATTGTATTTAGGATTGTCTAAAGGCCTAAAATCGCGAACATTTATATCAGGGCTTACATATAACTTGTAAACTACACTAATCGCTTCATTCAGATACGGATTGGTCTTCGAAACCTCTGCCACCAAATGCAAATTATCACTGGCTACATCTTCTGCAGACGGAGGTGCATTCGGATTGTCTACAGCTGCCGTTATCTCAACCGTAACAGGAATGGTTTTATACGTTTTCCCTTCAATCTCAACCGTTGCCTGCTTAATAGTAAACTTCCCACGAGACTGCGGTCTAAGAATATAGGAATAGGTTTTGGAGTACGATCTTTTACCGTTGATCCAGGAGTTACTGATGGATTGGCTCGGTCCGTTCACCTGAAAACCGTTAAAATCAGGAGGAACAAAATTATCACCGTCTCTGTTCATTACAAAATCTACTCTCAGACGCTCATTAATACCCAATTTGTCTTTGCTTACCTTAACTTCAAAGCTTACGTCGTCTTGTGCACAGATCACAAGGCTATTAAGAAAAGCTACGAGTATGATAAGATATTTTAATTTCATGTATGGCAAAGATATTTATTAAATAAGATTACTAAAAAAAGAACGATTACCAGTCTTTTTCTGTTTTTTTGGGCTGTCCTTTAACTTTTTTAGCATTCAATTTTTCTTGTACTTTTTTCTCTTCGTTGGCCATTGCCTCCAGAATATTTTTTACTTGCTGAGGTGAAAGCTGACCGGGTTTAGGTTTAGGTTCTCCCTGTTCTTCTTTAGGCTCACCCTGCTTGTTTTCCTGCTCTTTCTTCTTGTCGTCCTCTTTTTTCTCCTCACCGTCCTTATTCTGTTCCGGATCATTCTTCTCTTGGCTGTCACCTTCTTTCTTCTGGTCGTTCTCGCCTTTATCTTTGTTTTCGTCTTTTTTGTCTTCCTTATTCTGATCTTTGTCCTGATTGTCTTTCTGGTCCTTGTTCTTGTCTTTATTTTTCCCTTGTCCCTGTTGCTTCTCAAGCATTTTTTTCGCCAAGGCAAGATTGTACCTTGTCTCATCGTCTGTAGGATCATTTCGAAGAGCTTCCTTATAGGCTTCTACGGCTTTCTCGTATGCTTTCTCATTCATAAAGACATTCCCCATATTGTGGTATGCCTTGTGTTTTTGCGTTTTGGTTTCTGCAACTTCGCCTGCCTGTTTATATCTGGTAAAGGCTTCCTTATAGCTCTCTTCATTGTAATAAGCATTGCCCAGATTGTATTTAGCAGGGGCATTCTCACCACTTTTAGCAATTGCCTTTCTGTAGGTAACTTCAGCGTCTATAAACTTGTCTTCGTCCAATTTTTCGTTGGCTTCAGCTACCAGATTGTTCGAAGATTTTAAGGTCTTTTCTCTCTCTTTTTCTTGTTCGTTATTTTGCGAAAAACCAACTTGAACAAAAAAGGTCATTAACGTATATAAAATAATTTTTCTCATGATTCCTTTTCATTAAACAGGTTCAACTTTGCCAGCCACTGGGTTCTTCTCTCCAGAAAGAATATATCGATAAAAAACAGAAAAATAGCAATGCCCAAAAACCACTGAAATTGATCTTTAAAATCGGCGTATTGCTTGGCTTCAAATTCTTTCTTATCCATGTTTCCAAGCATTTCAGTGACAAACGCTACCGTTTCTTCGGTATCCTTTCCATTGATATAAGCTCCGTTTCCTTCGTCTGCAATTTCTTTTAAAATGGTCTCGTTCAATTTAGTAACCACCACTTCCCCTCTGCTGTTTTTCTTATAGCTATCTACAATCCCGTTTATTTTTTCCGGGATGAGCCCTCCTTTAGTGGTACCTACACCAATCGTGAAAATTTTAATTCCTTCATTCATTGCTTCTTCAGCCGCATCAACTGCTCCCTGTGAATGATCTTCCCCATCCGAAATAATAAAAAGTACTCTGTTGGTCTGCTCTTCGTCGTTATAATAGGTTTTGGCAAGATCAATGGCTTCATCAATAGCTGTACCCTGTGAAGAAAGCATATTTGTATTCATACTTTGCAAAAACATCTTTGCTGCTGCGTAATCAGTAGTAATTGGCAACTGAGGATATGCTTGCGCTGCGTATGCAATGATCCCGATCCGATCGCTTCCCAATTTGTTTATGATCTCAGAGACCAAACGTTTTGATTTTTCCAGACGATTGGGCGCAATATCTTCTGCAAGCATACTTTTTGAAACATCTACTGCAAAAACCACATCAACACCTTCGCGTTTTACAGTTTCTAATTTTGTACCGATCTTAGGATTAACTAAAGCAATAACGAGAAAGATAATACCCAGACAAATGGTAATTATTTTGAGAACCGCTTTAAAAAAAGAATAATCGGGGGTAAGTTTTTTTAGTAATAGCGGATCTGCAAAACGTTGCTGAGCTCTTCGCTTCCAAACTTGCAGTAATATGAATACCACGATGATCGCCGGAATGACAAAAAGGATATTAAAGAATATTTTTTCTTCTAACTGCATACGCTAAATAAAACTTCTAAAAATGGTGAACCTCAACAATAATTCAATAGTGATCAACAACAACGCCAGAATTACCAGTGCACGAAATTTTTCCTCGTAATTCGTGTATTTAAATTCTTCGATCTCTGTTTTCTCTAATTTGTTGATCTCTTCATAGATTTCAGCCAGATCTTTGTTATTGGCAGCACGGTAATATTTACCTCCGGTAGCTTTTGCGACATTTTTTAGTAATTGCTCATCAATCTCTACCTTTTGATACCCAAACCGGAAGCTACCATCAGATTTATAGGCAACCGGAGTTAGTGCCATTCCATTACTTCCCAGACCAATGGTATATGTTTTAATACCAAATTCCACTGCCAGATCAGCGGCAGTCTGTGGTTCTATAAATCCGGAATTGTTAACTCCGTCTGTCAATAATATGATCACTTTACTTAATGCCTTACTATCTTTTAATCTGTTAACAGCGGTTGTAAGTCCCATACCTATGGCAGTACCATCTCGTAATCTCCCATACTGGATGTCTTTTAATGCAGCAAGAACAATAGACTTATCACTAGTGACAGGCGTTTTAGTAAAACTTTCTCCGGAATACACGACCAAACCTATACGGTCATTAGGTCGATCTTCAATAAAATCTTTCGCTACTTGCTTTAATGCAGTAAGTCTGTCAGGCTTAAGGTCTTTCGCCAACATACTTGAAGATACATCGATGGCCATAACGATGTCAATACCTTTGGTGGTTTTCACTTTTGAAGAGACCTCTTTAATCTGCGGTCTTGCCATGGCGGTAATTAATGCAGTCAATGCTAGCAACCTTAGAACAAATAGCAGGGGCTTAAGTTTAGGCAAAAGCGAATTGCTTATTTTGAAGCCTTTGATACTTGATATTTTGACGCTGGCATTTACCTGATTTTGTTTGAAAAAATACCAAACAGCAGCTACCGGCAGTAATAATAACAGCCAGAAAAATTGCGGATTAGCAAATTGAATTCCTTCAAACATATTTATTCTGTTTTTACCGCTACCGAGCGTAAAATGCGTTCGACAATTTGGTCTGCATAATCGTCATCTTCTTTCCAGGTGGCGATTACGATTTGTTGAAAGTTTTTGCCTCCGAAGGTCAATAACACGTATTGACCGGGCAAAAATTCTCCGGTTTCCGGTACCTTAAACTTACCACTACCAAAGGTCTTAATTCCTTTGATTCCATTAGAACTAATAAATTCTTCCTGCTTGGTCACCAAATTTTTAGCTCCCGCTTTTTCCATGTTACCAAGAGCTCCTTCGATTGCTGACTGTAGGTTGACTTCTATACCGTCAACATACGAAACTGAGCTTACTGCCAAAGAGAATAATCCGATTTTACTTTGATAGGCAAAAAATTGCATTTCATCAATCGTCGCCTGTGCTTCGGGTGGGACGGGAACAGACTGCCTTACCAATACTTTTGGCGTCTCCACTGAAATTATAGGAAAGCCATAGTCACTTGCGATCCATTCACCTTCAAGCAGCTCTTTGGTAGGATGACCCAGAATAGTATCCTTAACATAACCTACCCCATAATACGCGGTGGCGATCCCACCAGCTATAAATAAAATACAGGCACCGATAATTGAAGCAATTACGATCTTCTTACGTTTTTTCTTTCGTTCTAGCTCTTCCTGATATTCCTTGGTTTGCTGTAATTCTTCCTCCGTAGGTTCCGGAATTGCTTCTTTCGTTTTGATCACAATTTCTTCGATGGCTTTACGATCTGCATCTGCGGTTCGCATTTCCGGTTTGGAACGTGCAAACTTAACCAGGTCTGCTGTCTGTAAAATTCTTCTGAATTGAACGATGGTTTCGTTATCAATTTTGAGATTTCCCGAATCTTTCAGTAACTCCAGTTTTGTGATCAATTCGTCCGTAGTGCTTTCTAAAGCCGAAATATGTACATCTTCTTCCAGATAAGCCCTAACAATATCGGTTAGTTCAGAATAATATTGCTTGTATTCTGACTGGATCAGGTATTTGGATTCTTCTAGTTTTTTGAGCTCGATCATTGCACGGTCAAAAGGAGGAAGCATAGCTACCTTTTCTTCTTCAGTCAATGGTTTTTTTCTAAAGACGAACCAATACAAAAGTGCTCCTGCCAGCAGTAGTATGCCCAGTACGACTAGTAAGTATTTCCACCAGTCGCTGTAACTCTTTTTTACTTCTACGATTGGTTTTATATCGTACATCTTTTGTTTGGTAGTATCAACCGCTATATCATTTATCCTTACCGTAAGGGAATCTGTCAGATATGATTTATCATTGATAAGTACTGCTAATCGAGGAATAGTATAGGTGCCGGAATCGAATTGCGTAAGGCCGTATTTTTTGATGATCCGGTGTTTTTGCAAGCCCGGAATGGTGTCTGCATCATAAGATTCAATAACTTCCAGTGCCCCGAAAAGTTTAGCTTCCGGAAAGACCACCAGGTCGGTCGTATCCACTTCAACATCAATCTGGTAATTGAGCTGTTCGCCTATATCTATCTTAGTGGAATCTATACTTATTTTTAAACGCGGATCTTTCTGGGCAGACAAACCAAAAACCATAAAAGAAAGTATTACCGAAAAAAGAAATCTTTTCGGTAAACATTTAAGCTTATTATTTCGTTTAAAACCTTTATCCACGTCTTTTAAAATAGCCTAGTAATTTCTTGACATAACTCTCATCAACTCTAGAATGAATGGTTCCCGCACCGCTTCTTGAGAATGTGTTTTTAAAATACTCAGTTCGTTCTTTATAGTATGCTGCGTATTGTTTACGCACTTTTTTAGCCTGCGTATTCACCAGCATAACTTCTCCGGTCTCTGCATCTTCCATTTGTACCATACCAAGATTAGGAATCTCTTCTTCTCTTGGATCATAGACTCTTATACCGGTAAGGTCATGTTTTTTACCTGCGATCTTGAGTGTTTGCTCATAATCATCATCAGTCATAAAATCGGAAAGAAGGAATACAATGGCTTTCTTTTTCATCACATTTGAGAGAAACTTTAAGGCCTCAGAAATATTGGTATTCTTCTTCTTAGGTTCAAACTCGATGAGTTCTCTTATAATACGTAATACGTGAGATCTGCCTTTTTTAGGGGGAATGTAGAGTTCAACCGTATCTGTAAACAACATAAGCCCTATCTTGTCATTATTCTGAGTGGCTGAAAATGCTAGTGTTGCCGAAATCTCTGTGATGACTTCTTTTTTAAACTGCTGACTGGTACCAAATAATTCTGATCCACTCACATCTACCATCAACATCATGGTAAGCTCGCGTTCTTCTTCAAAAACCTTTACATAAGGCTCATTGTAACGTGCCGTCACATTCCAGTCTATACTTCGTACATCGTCTCCATACTGATACTGGCGCACCTCACTAAACGTCATTCCGCGACCTTTAAAGGTAGAGTGATATTCCCCACCAAAAATATGATCGCTCAGGCGACGGGTTTTAATCTCGATCTTTCGAACCTTTTTGAGTAACTCCTTGGTATCCATTGTTTCAGTAAACAGTTAATGTTTGGGTGTCAAACCATTTTGAAACTACTAAGGCACTTCAATCTCATTTACAATTTTGCTTATGATATCTTCGGTAGTTATATTTTCGGCTTCCGCTTCGTAAGTAATTCCAATACGATGGCGAAGTACGTCATATACAACGGCTCTCACATCTTCTGGAATTACATAGCCTCTTCGTTTAATAAAAGCGTAGCATTTTGCAGCATTGGCCAAATTGATACTACCTCTGGGTGAAGCACCAAAGTTGATTAATGGTTTGAGGTTGGCCAATTTATATTTTTCGGGATATCGGGTGGCAAAGATGATATCCAGTATATATTTTTCAATTTTTTCGTCCATGTACACTTCCTTCACAGCCTCCTGCGCACGAAGTATCTGCTCTACCGATACTACCGGATTCACTTGTTCAAAACTTCCTTTTAAGTTGGCACGAATGATCAATTGTTCTTCATCTAACTTAGGATAATCGATCACGGTTTTCAACATAAAACGGTCAACTTGCGCTTCTGGAAGCGGATAAGTACCTTCTTGCTCTACCGGGTTTTGTGTAGCCATTACTAAAAACGGTTTGTCTAGAATAAAGGTCTCATCGCCAATAGTCACCTGTTTTTCCTGCATGGCTTCCAGCAAAGCAGATTGTACCTTGGCAGGTGCCCTGTTGATCTCATCAGCGAGCACGAAATTTGCAAATATGGGTCCCTTTTTGATAGAGAAATCATTCAATTTCATATTGTAGATGAGTGTACCTACCACATCGGCCGGAAGCAAATCCGGTGTAAACTGTATTCGGCTAAAAGATCCGTGAACCGCTTTTGCAAGGGTATTAATGGCAAGTGTCTTTGCTAAGCCAGGAACTCCTTCTAATAAAATATGGCCTTTGCCCAGTAAACCAATAAGTAAGCGTTCTACCATATGCTTTTGTCCCACGATCACTTTGTTCATTTCTAAAGTAAGCAGATCTACAAAAGCACTCTCCTTTGCTATTTTTTCATTGATCAATCCGATATCTATCGTACTGTTTTCTTCCATAAATTTTTATTTTCCGCAGGTGAATTTAGCAATCCTCATCCTTTCATGCAAATTGATAAAAATTCTATACGTTTCCCTGTTAATAATTGGTTAAAAGTTCAATACCTGCCTTTATTTTAAGGAAGTTTTAGGTTTGCTACCTTTACAAATAAACATTTTTATGAAAGGAAATACATATTCAAAAATTATAGCGGGCACGATGACCTGGGGTAGCTGGGGAAAGAAACTGGACAAAAAAGGGATGCAGGATTTGATGCATCATTGTTTAAAAAACGGGATCACTACGTTTGACCACGCCGATATTTATGGAGGTTATACCACCGAAACCGATTTTGGAAAAGCATTTGCCGATAGTGGGATCAAGCGCGAAGAGATTGAGTTGATAAGTAAATGTGGCATTCAATATATGTGCGATAGGCGCCCCAATAGGGTGAAACATTACAATTACGAGGCCTCTTACATTATTTGGTCAGCAGAAGAATCCTTAAGAAATCTACAAACCGACTATTTAGACTTATTCCTATTGCATAGACCCAGTGCCCTAATGCATCCCGATGAGATCGCAAAGGCGGTTGAACAGTTAAAAAAACAAGGAAAGATTAAAGAATTTGGGGTTTCCAATTTTACACCTTCTCAAATAGAGCTGATAGCGAGCAAATCTGATGTTGAGGTAAATCAGATTGAATTTTCACTGACGGCACACGAAGCAATGCATAATGGCAGTCTGGATCAAATGCTCTTAAACGGGATTACGCCTATGGCCTGGAGTCCTTTAGGCAGTGTTTTCAGGGAGAAAAATGAACAGACAGCACGCATTCAGCAACAAATGTTGGAATTTATTCCTAAATACAATGTGACTGCAGATCAATTATTACTAGCCTGGATTCTAAAACATCCTGCCGGAGTGCATCCGGTAATCGGTACCACTTCACCAGAACGTATTACAAATTCAGTAAAAGCAACAACCATCGAGCTTGAACTTGAAGATTGGTTTTTGATGCTAACAGCAAGTACAGGTCATAAGGTTCCTTAGTATTTTATAGAAGTGTCTCGGATATATTATATATTTAAGTAGTTTAAGACTCCTTCAATGTATTGGCTGTTGCTACTACTTGGTAGATTTTTTTATTACGCATTACCAAACTGGATAATGATGCGTATTGTTCGTACTCATAAATTGAGATATTTACTCTTCGTTGCCCGTTTCGGGCATTACAAAAACAGAATTATCTTATCTGAAAATTTAAAAACCCTGAAAACCCCTCTGCGAAACAGAATAGCATTGGAACTTTTGAACGATCGGGTTCAAAGAATTTCTGAGAATGGCATCAATAGTTTGCTTCTTTCTCATGATGAGTTTAATAGAAAAGCCGCTCAATTTAAAAAGGAATATTGGGAAGCTTACAACCAAGCAGAAGAGGAAAATGCAACTCGCGTAGAACAACTGCTGAAAGGTTCTTCCAATTACAAGCGTAAGTTTGGCGATATTAACAGTTCGTTTGAAATGGTTAAAGAACTTTTAAAAAAACCTATACACGGAGGAAGATGGTTTTAAGGATGTCTCAATAGTTGATTAACTCGGATTTGTAAGTACTTTCGGATGCTCTTAAATTTGTATATTTGAGTAGCTTATATAGCGAACCAAACCATCAAAATAAACAGTTCATGACCGATATTGAAATAGCGCAGAGCGTCAAGGAAATTCATATACGTGAAATAGCTGAAAAACTCCAAATTCCAGAAGAATACCTAGAATATTACGGCTCCAACAAAGCAAAACTACCTTTGCATCTAATTGATGATAAGAAAATTGATCAAAACAACCTGATCTTAGTGACTGCGATCACCCCTACACCCGCCGGTGAAGGAAAAACAACTACCTCCATCGGTCTAAGCGATGCATTGAATCATATCGGAAAAAAAACAGTGGTTGTACTTCGCGAACCTAGTCTTGGTCCGGTATTCGGAATCAAAGGTGGCGCTGCGGGTGGTGGATGGAGTCAGGTGATCCCCATGGTGGATATCAATTTACATTTTACCGGAGATTTCCATGCGATTGAAAAAGCAAATAATTTGCTGGCAGCACTTATCGACAACAATATTCAGAGCAAAAGCGGAAACCTCGGTATCGATCCGCGAACCGTACTTTGGAAGCGGTGTATGGATATGAACGATCGTGGACTTCGAAATATTATTGCCGGACTGGGCGGGAAGGCAGGAGGGATCGCCCGGGAAACCGGATTTAATATCACGGCGGCCTCTGAGATCATGGCCATTCTTTGTTTGAGTAATAGTTTTGAAGACTTACAAGAAAAATGCGGGAATATTTATTTAGGGAACACCTGGGAAGGTGCTCCCGTGTTTGCCAGAGACCTGAAAGCACAAGGCGCTATGGCGGTCTTGCTAAAGGATGCTATCAAACCTAATTTAGTGCAAACGCTTGAAGGAAATCCGGCGATTATTCACGGCGGTCCCTTTGCGAATATCGCTCAGGGTACTAATTCTATCCTCGCGACCAAAACCGGACTCAGTCTGGCGGATTATGTGGTAACCGAAGCGGGATTCGGTGCCGATCTGGGCGCAGAAAAATTCCTGAATATCAAATGCAGGCAAGCAGGTTTGTCTCCCAAAGCGATCGTGTTAGTGGCTACCATTCGGGCGCTTAAATACCACGGAGGTAAAGCCTTAGACGAACTCACTCAGGAAGATATCTCTGCATTAAAAGCAGGGTTTCCCAATTTGGAAAGGCACATTCACAGCTTGCGTAGTTTTGGGATACCGGTAGTGATTTCGATCAATGCTTTTAGCAGTGATACAGAAGCTGAAAAACAAGCACTCTTAGATCACTGTAAATCGCTGGGAGTTCCTGCAGCACTCAGTTATGGTTGGGCAGAAGGTGGAAAAGGCTGTACCGATCTGGCGGAAAAAGTGGTGAAAGTAGCGCAAGACTGCGATCAAAAATTTACGCCTACTTATGCTTTAGACGATGCCATTCGCAGTAAGATCGAAAAGATCTGTCGCACTATTTACGGGGCGCAAAATGTGATCTTATCCAACCAAGCCAAAGCACAATTACGCCGATTCGAAAGAATGGGCTATGCGCATTTACCTGTTTGTATCGCCAAGACGCAAAAGAGTTTAAGTGACGACGAAAAACAGCTGGGTAGACCGGAAAATTTTGACATTCACATACGGGAATTTGAGATCGCCACCGGAGCCGGATTTATTATTCCCATCGCCGGAAACATGTTGCGTATGCCTGGTCTCCCTGCTAAACCCGCTTCTGAAAATATTTCGATTGACAAAGACGGGAATATTAAGGGGTTGTTTTAGGACTTCTTATTGAACTTAAAGACTTTAAGATTAATTCTCATGACGGTGATCTTTGGCAGTTTAATTCAGTTTGTTTTTCACGGTTTTTTATGTTGAAGCGAGTGAAGACTTCCCTTTTAAGAGCAAGGAAAATTCAAATCCGTAGGGATCAAAAAAGGTAAATAGGGTGAAGCGGTTGTCTACTATCGCTTATGGTCATCTTTATTTTAAAAATGATTGACTTTTTTAAGGATTACAGGTATTACGACATGTTTTTATTTTCGGTTTGCAATAAATTCATCTGCTATAATATAGGGTTGTCCTAAATTAAAATTATTTGGACTCACATCTTCGTTTCCAAAAATCAGAAGCTTTGCATTTGGTCGATATGCGTAACCCTTTTCAAACCCCTTGATTACATTCTCAACATTAAATTCAATTCCATGTTTATGGCAAATAATCCTTATTGGTTCAGCAAGTGGTTCCGAAATTTCGAGATTCATTTTTCCGTTTCTTTTATAATATTCCTTAATATTGAAAAAGTTCTTATTCAGCGGCAACCAATTTCCGCCGTACTTTTCATAAATGAAAAATAAATCTCCAATAAATTCACTTGCATTTGTCGGATAACCTTTTAATTCACATTCTAATTTGTTCTTGTTAAAAGTCCATAGTAAGGGGTGTTCCAATAATACTTTGAGTTTCACATATGGTAAATACTGTTCTTTAAAAATTCCGCTAAACTTTACAGTATTGTGAGAAATTAATCGCCAATGCTCAACATCATTAATCTTTCCATACTCATTTCGTTCTTCCACAATAAAATTAAATTCCATTGTTTTAAAATGTCCAATATGTCCTTTTAATTTGGTCAAATGAAAATATCCATTTTGATAGAATTTTGATGTGTTTGTTCGTTTAATTAATTTCTCTAACATTGGTTTTATAAAATGTGTGGTTAATGGCAGTCTTCCGTTTTAAAACTAACTTTTCGATTTAATACAGATATAAATTTATGGAAATCACTTTGAATAGGCTCTTAAACTGCTTTTTTTTAAACTCTGTTGGCAAGTCGTTATTTTTCCTAAGAATTCAAAAATAAATTCTAAATTTGTAACCAATGTATAAGGTTTAGTAATATGGTTATAAAAGATTATTTATCATTATCAGAAACGGCTCAATTGGTAGGTAAAAGTAAAGAAACCTTAAGAAGATGGGATAAAGAAGGTATTTTAAATGCTGTTAGAGATCCAGTTTCAAATTATAGAGTTTATAAAAAAGAAGATATTCAAGAACTCTTAGGAAACCTCTTTGATGAAGTTGTTGATGATGAAATTTCCAATTATGAAAAACCTGAAAATGACTATTCAGTTTTAGAATTGTTTGCTGGTGCAGGTGGTCTAGCTGTTGGAATGGAAAAGGCTGGTTTAAATTGTATCGCTTTAAATGAAATTGATAAATGGGCTTGTCAAACATTAAGAAATAATAGACCTAATTGGAATGTTCTAGAGGGTGATATCAAAGACTTTAACTTCAATCATTTTAAAAATTCAATTGACGTCGTTACTGGAGGTTTTCCTTGTCAAGCATTTAGCTATGCCGGAAAAAAATTAGGTCTAAAGGACGCAAGAGGCACTTTATTTTATGAATTTGCAAGAGTTGTTAAAGAAGTGAATCCTCTTATTTGTATAGGCGAAAATGTTAGAGGTTTGCTAAGTCATGAAAAAGGAAAAACTCTAGAAGGGATGATGTCAATTCTTGATGAAATTGGTTATAACGTTGCTCCTGTGCAAGTCTTAAAAGCTATTAATTATAGAGTACCGCAAAAAAGAGAAAGATTATTTCTAGTAGGAGTAAGAAAAGACATTAATGTACAATACGAATATCCTAAACCTTATAGAAAGGTTTATAATTTATCTGATGCTTTAAAAAAGGGAGAATTATATAACTGTAACGTCCCTAATTCAGAAGGAGCAAATTATCCTAAGCATAAAAAGGAAATTCTAGAGTTGATTCCACCCAAAGGATATTGGAGGGATTTACCTATTGAATTACAAAAAGAGTATATGGGTAAGAGTTTTTATTTAGGAGGAGGGAAAACAGGTATGGCAAGAAGGATTGGTTGGGATGAACCATGCTTAACATTGACTTGTAGTCCTGCTCAGAAACAAACTGAAAGATGTCATCCAGAAGAAACGAGACCATTTACTGTAAGAGAATATGCTAGAATACAGACCTTTCCGGATGAATGGAAATTTGTAGGGTCAATTTCTCAACAATATAAACAGATTGGGAATGCTGTACCCTGTAATCTTGGTGAAGAAATTGGTTATTCGCTTGTCAAATTTCTTAACACTTTTTATGAGAAAGTGGGCAAATAATATTATATTTCGGCATAAATATTCTCATGCCAGTACCAACAGAACAACAAGTATTTGATATATCTAGAGAAACTGTTATTCATAGTATTACCAATTTTATTCAAAATCGAATAAATGTTATTCCTAATTTTCAAATTCTAGATTTGATTATACCAGTCGAACGTAAAATACGTTCAATTGTTGGTGGTATGGAAACCTCCTTAGGCACAACATTATGGGAACCTTTAGCAAAAAATTTAGCGCTTCTAAATGATTTCGAAGTTGTCAATGAAAACCTACCTAAACCTGCCAACATGCCTGCGAACTTGCAAAACACTTTACAAATAGTCATTGAGGGAAGAAATAATAGGAACCCTGTATTTAATGCAGAATATTGTCACAATAGAATTAAAGAGATCTGTCAAGCTTATATCGATAATCCTATAAATGATTTCGTACCTGCACCTCGTGGGTTTGGAGTTGATATTTGGTTAAGAAGGAATGGAATAAATTATTTTTTTGACACCAAGACTGTTCAGCCTAATGTAGGTGCATTATCTAAATGTTTTGAACAAGTCATAAATTGGTATGCTTTTTTTTATTCTCAATTTCCCACCCAATTTGCCGAATCTAGAATCGTTTTCCCATATAATCCATACGAGGAAACTAATTTTTGGGATAGAACAATGGGGGGTGGTTGGCCACTAGAACCGGATAACGAAGGTTGGGTGGAAAATCAATTTTGGAATTTTTGTTCGGGTAGGGAAAACACATATCAAATAATCCATAATGCTTTTACCTCCATTTCTGAATCAGGGGATTTAGAAGAAATCATTCAAGCTATTTTTTACGGCAATCGTGAATAATGGCTGCCCAATTCAGAAACAAATGCGTTCACATCTATTTCTCATTTAATATTTCTCTATTATTTTAAACAAATTTTAAAAATAGCGTCTTTTATTCACTACTCTCAAACCTATTAAAAAGGAACGGCTTTTCAGAACTTTCAATAATGAAATTACGATTGCACGCTATACTAGATTTTGCTTTACTGCAATTAAGAGAATAGTTTTAGAATTCCTTACGGTTTTCCTTTATACTTTGATTTTACATCCTTTTTGACGTATAAGTCCCTCCCAGACCTTACCAGGATGATTCTAATAATAGCTGGGATATGAGTGATATATTAATATTGGATTTGAAAATCGTTTATTAGAACAGAGATTTTGAATTAGCTGATTTAGAAAGGGCAGAATTCTTCGACCACATTGCAGATGGTCGAAATGACGCTTTTATAATTGACAGTTTTTTCCAGTGGACTTCGGGAGAATATTCAAAATCTCGCTATTCTTTCCCTTCCACTAAAAAGTCCTTTAGATCAAATAGTAACGGTCCGCCGGTATTGGAATTGGTAAACATAATGTAACCACTTTTGAGATCGTCATACATCTCAAAAACACAGCGGAAATCTCCATTGTTTCCTCCGTGGCCAAAGACAAGACCGTGAGGGGATTCTCTTAAGGCAACCCCTAGGCCAAACCCGGACTTATACCCCTTATACCAGTCTTCTTCTTTTTCTACAGTGTGGTAACGAAACATGTTGGTCGCTTGCTCTGGTGTTAATCCTTCACGATTCAGCAAAGCCAGCGCAAATGGCACAAAGTCTTTCGCTTCGGTGTGCATGCTAAATGCCATTCCGGGTCCTTCGGGACAGTCAAACGTATTCGGGATACCATTAATATGTCCGGCAACCTTTAATTCGGGTAGTTGCTCATTACACATAAAGTAGGTATTGGTCATCCCGAACGGATGCAGTACTTCAGCCTCCAAATGGGATTGAATGATCTGTGGTAAACTATCAAATTCTCCTTTGGCAAGTACCTTTTTCAAGTATTCAAATCCTTCACCGGAATAACCGTAGACGGTTCCCGGCGTATTTTTCATTTCAGTTCCCCAGTTCGGGAGTCCGCTTTTATGCGTCAGGACGTGTCGGGCAGTCATCAGCTTGTATTCCGGGTATTTTTCCAATTCGGGAAAGGGAAGGGTTTCATACAAGGGTTTGTCGATATCAAATTCCCCGCGTTGGATAAGTCGGTTCATCACATAGGCAAATACCAGCTTAGTAATAGAAGCAGCCTCAAAAACAGCCTTGTCTCTCAGCGGTTTTTGAGTGATCGTGTTCTCAACGCCGTAGCTTTGATGATAAACTAACTTACCATCCTGAATGATCGCTAGCGACACTCCGGGAATATTGTAGTAAGCTCGATAAGCCTCGATAAAAGCATCGGTTTGTTGTGCGGATTCTTTGGTGAACGATTCATGTAAGAGTCCTTTTTCGGGAATGAGCGCTGGTTTTGGAATACGGGCAACCGCAATGGCATCTACTTTTATATTTTTGTTATTCTGAACATCAATAGCAGTGGTATGATCTCCGCTCTTGATCAAGTCAATATCAAACCATTTATTCATCTGCCAACTGGCAGGAATACTAATATCATAAACTCCTTTAGGTAATTTGACGCTGTAATTACCCAAGGAATCAACACCTGCGGCGATAAAAAGGTCGCTGTTGGTTTGATGATTAAATACGACTGCCTGCGGCCATTTTTTTCCTGCTTCGCCCTTCCATTCAAGAGTTCCAGAGACATTACTTAGAGAATCCCCGGTAGCTAACAATACGAGATCCCCGATGAGTTGCGAATTCATAAACTTATTCCCCTGGGTAGGTCCCCAGGTCACCATCACATTGTCTTCGTTGGTGTCTTTATCGAAGACGGCATAATCAAACCCTAAAACTCTTCCGGGAGTCAGTGCTCCGGAAACCTTGATTTTCCATTCATAGATAGTAGTATTAAGCTCTCTTTTAATAACAAGCTCTACATCATTAAAACTGGCATTTTTTAGCTGTGGATAAAAACTCAACCCTTCCTGATTCACGATCTTGCGATGGTCTTCATCGATCTCATAGGCAATCACCCCCGATCCTTTTTTAAGATGTGCAGGGTCTATGTACAATACCTGAAAATCATGACTTGAATAATGACCGTTATCAGGTGTTTTTACATAATCATCATCAATAGTCAAAGCGGCAATGTACAAATAACCAGATGCTGGGTCGTAACCTCCCTGCCAGAAAGCAGTAGCATCTTCCGGTCCGCTAAGACCCGCTCCGTAATGTATATTTTGTAAAGGAATTTTTTGAATGTCTGCTGGCCAATCATTGAGGTTTCCGTCGATGGAGATATTTGATACCGGATAAATGTATGCGACGGAGCCGTTATTTCCGAGAATAGAATTTTTTGAAAAAAATAAACAAATAAAAGTGCAAAGAAATAGTAATGCCGAATTTCTCATGTGTGTGGTTGGTTTTTTCTAAAGACTCCTGCATTTCAAGATTGTTACAGTTATAGCTTGAGACATCAGAAATAAAAGATATATCCGTAACAAATTCAGCATCGGTCAAACGCTCTACCTATAAATCCTGGATGTCGATTATAATTTACGCATGTATTTAAACTATCCCGTACTTTTTAAGCCACCCGCCAATGCATTCACCAATAACAATAGTTTAATGAGTAACGCATTGCGTTGCGCTTCGTTTTCAGGGGTTGTAGTTCGCCATTCGGTAAGTGATCTTAATTGGATCTCGTGTAATATTGCAAGCGGCGCCTTTCGGAGCCTATTGTATTCTAGGCGTGATACCCTTCGTTGTTCTATGGGTGCTCCCAGAAGTTCTTCTATGAATGTATGGCTGTTTTTATAATCGGATAGAATGAGTTGCATCAATTCTTCTCTGGTTTCGGTATCTGATACCAGCCCTGCAAATTCCTGCATCACAGAAGGGTCTGTATTCAATAGATTGGTCTCGATCTGTATAAGAGCAAATTTTAGAAATGGCCAGTTCGAAGCAGCAGTGATCAGCTTATCAAAATCACCAGGATTCTCCTTTTTAAATTGCTCCAAGGCTTTCCCTGTTCCGAACCATCCTGTAAGATTAAATCGAGATTGGTTCCAGCTAAATACCCAGGGAATTGAGCGCAGGTCCTGTAGCGATCTTTGCCCGGTACGCCTTGCCGGACGGGAGCCGATCTTACTTTGCTCCAACACGTCGATTGGGGTTGCCTTACTGTAGAATTCAATAAACTTAGGATGATCTAAAAGCTTCCGGTATGCTGCTCTGGAAGTTTCTACCAAACGGTTCATGATTTCGTAAAGCTGTGTTTCTTTTTTCTGATCGGCAGTGATCAAAGCTTGCCTTGCCGTACCGGAAATCAGCATCTCAAGGTTGTAACTTGCATTTAACAGATTGGCAAACTGATTGGCAATAGTCTCTCCTTGGACAGTGATCTTTATGTGGCCAGATTGTGAACCCGGGGGCATGCTTTCCAAGAACCGATGAATTTTACCGCCACCACGGCTGATCGTACCGCCGCGACCGTGAAAGAAACAGAGTTTTACACCCAGCCGTTGAGCGGTTTCCGTAAGTCTCTCTTCAGCTTTGTAGATATTCCACCTGCTGGTGAGAATACCACCATCTTTATTGCTGTCACTGTAACCCAGCATAATTTCCTGAATGTAAGGAGCCGAACCCTGTAGATAGGGCTGCATCACCGGATGCTTTAAATAGGCCTCCAGAATTTCAGGTCCGGCGATTAAATCGTCAATCGTCTCCAACAAGGGAACCACCGGAAGCATTTCGTCTTTGAGACCTACTTCCCGCAGAAACAAATACACAACCAGCAAATCGCTAAGGCTGCGCGTCATGCTCACAATCACAGAACCAATACCTTCGGAACCGTATTTGGTGACATAATTTTTTACTTCTGTGAAATAGCCCAGTACGTTATCAGCTTCCGGACCACAGGATTGTCCTGAAATTATAAACGGGCGATTGCTCTGCAATTCGTTATTGAGAAACTTCAATCGTTTTTCTTCATTCCAGCTTCCATAATCATGATCTTCCAAACCGGAAGCTTTCAGCAGTTGACTGATCGCTTTTTCATGATACGCACTGTTTTGCCGAATGTCGAGTTTAGCGAGATGAAAACCAAATGATTGCACCATTCGTTCTAAGGGAAACACATACTGCCTGGCAATCTGTGATGCGTCAAGTTCAATAAGTAGAGATCTTAGTTTTTTAAGGTCTTCTGCGAGAGCGGATGGTCGCAAATAGACTTTTTCCGACCCTTTATCCAGATCATCAGCAAGGGTATGATCGAGTTTTATAAGCATTAGATTTACGTATTGCCTTAATGGCTCATCAGGATTCCGTTTAAGTGCCTTACTTCCTAGATCTCCCATTTTTTCTGCGGAGGCATGAAGGTTTTCCAGAAATGCATCAGGAATCGGATTCATCAAAGCAGAAAAACTCAGTTTTGCTGCCAGATGAAAAAGCTGATCCCGAAACATTTTAAGCGCTGCCTCCCGGTGAAGTTGTAATGTTGAAGAAGTAAACTCCGGAGTTACGAAGGGGTGTCCGTCACGATCACCACCTACCCAGCTGCCAAACTCAAGTTTTGGAAATTGCTCTGGCCATTGCAACAACTCAGATTTAAAATCCATTGCTTTCCAGGCTTCCATGAGTCGTCTATCGGTTAAATGCAAGGCTTCCGGAAAGACGTTGACAAAATAATGCATTAAGTTACTGCGCTCATCGGAGAGCGCTGGTTTTTCCAGATAGATCTCACCAGTGCGCCATAAGCGTTCCAGTACGCTTTTAATTTCTTCTTTGATGTGTTCTTTTTCGGAAGCAGACCACAACGGATTTTCTTTTTTAGCCAGCAAGAGGTAGAGCTCGCGATGAATATCCAGAACGGTGAGTCGTTTTGCTTCCGTAGGATGCGCCGTTAAAACGGGCATCACACAAACCTCCTTTAAACCAGCCGCCATTTTTTCCTGCGTAATTCCCATTTGCTGCCAGACCTTAAGCGTCTCACCCCAGGATCCTCTTGTGATCTCCAAACCGTAATCAGTTTCGGTTTTACGACGGAATTGAGTGGCTGCATTTTCTTCGACAAGGTTGAGCAATTCAAAAGAAATACCGATCGCCTGTGCCAGTTTTTCATCGGGAATTTGGGAATGATCACCTTCAAACAATTGAGAATTTTCAGAAATAAGCGCTGCGAGCTTGTGTTCACCCAGTGATTCCAGCATTTCCCTGAACATGCCTAAAAGCTGTTGGTAATCGGTTTCTATTTTTTGAAGGCCTGCTAACTTTATTTTTTCGGTTGTCATGCTTTTTTAATGATTTTACACAAGGCCAGCTATTTTAGGTGTTATTTTGAAAGGATCACTATGTATTTCTGGCACATACGAAATGCTGGCGGATGCTTAAATAGTACCTTTTTCAAAAATACAGAATGAGTGGGAATTGTTCAAGCAATAAGTAGAGAATGAAAGATCTTTTAATTATGTTTTTATAGATCAGAATATAGCGCTAATGGTCATTAAGAGTATAGGTTGTGTTGTTATTAGATGAATTGTAATTACTTAATCAAAAGGAAGTAAATCAGGTTCCAGGTATTTCTTTTTGGCAAGATTTGAATGAAAGATATCGAATCCATAATGACAGTCCATTAGACGTCTGAAATCATTTTTCAATTGCGGAAATTCTACTATAAATCCTTTAAAAGACTTTGAGTTAGACTTGCGCATAAAATGATATACGGCTTTGATCGCAGCCACAGTTAACGTCGCATTATACTTATTGCTGGCGCCTGCAAAAGCCACGTAATTTTGTAGTTGTTTTTGAATATTGATGATCGCATTATCGACTCCGTATTTCGAAATGTGAATCCATGCAAGGCGTAAATGTGCCTCATGAGAAAAAACAGAAGGTGGTAATTCGCAGTTTCTAAACGCAGTTTCGAATTCGTTATCTAACAGTTCCAAATGATTTTTCATAGATTAAATATAAGACGATTTTTAGCAAAGCTTAAAATTTTTCATTCATAAGCTCTTCCCACGTAGCGGTCGCCGGGAGCATTCTGTTTTTTAATATAGCATCGACTTCTAGCCATAGCTGGTCTTTATAAGCCTCAACTTTATAGCGAATGATCCACCAGTACCAGTAATCGGCTATCTTTTCTCCTTTGAGTTCCAGCGTGAGCAAGTTATTTTCTATTTTCCAGCTGCCTTCTTTTAGTGTAAACATACCCACAGGACATTCTATAGAAAGCGCATTGAAGTGAACAACGGTTCCGTCCTTTTGAAAATCAAAAATGTAGTCGGACAAGTCTTTATTCGTTCGCTCAAATAATAGATCTTGTTCGGGGAAGAATCCACTTTCTGCCCAGTTGAGCTCCCATTTTCCGGTGATTTCAGTATTAAGTTTCTGGGCATTCAGGTTTCCTAATGCCATGATCGTAAGTAGTAGGCTAAAAATTTTCACAGGTGTTTTTAGTTTGAATTGTTTAGTGGCACCGCCAAAGGGTCAAATAACTTGAGGCTTTCCTTGAAATTGAACGTTTGTTTCAAACAAATGCCCCATGGGCTTGCCCTGAAGTAGTTTACTTTCAAAATGAATCCAGGGGAATTTTACATCCCGATGGTTTGGTAAATATAACAGATTCCCATATTTCTATGGTAAAAATATCTGGAGCGTTTGAATTTTTCTTCAGGATCTAAGGCATAGATCAGGTAGGAGTCGTCAGGATTAAACCAATCCGGCACTTTTGTGTACCGACTCCAATTATGACCAATAGTATCTGGTTGTAGCTTGTTATGATTCACAAATTCTTCAAACCATTTTTTATCTGCCCTGAATTTCAAGAAA
Organism: Flavobacteriaceae bacterium M23B6Z8; assembly: GCA_046199005.1. Classification (GTDB taxonomy): domain Bacteria; phylum Bacteroidota; class Bacteroidia; order Flavobacteriales; family Flavobacteriaceae; genus Ascidiimonas. Next base: position 4,184,528 of record CP176050.1, on the reverse strand, counting down.
CATTCATATTCTAAAGTAAAATGGGGCGTTTGATAATAGGTGCCTTCCAGAAGTTCAATCTCTTCAGGAGGCTCGCTTTTCGCCCAATATTCATAGGCTTCTTCCGGGTCATGAGTTTCGACAGGCCAGCAGCCTAGAAGCGTCAGGAATACAAAACAGGCGATGATTTTTTTGATCATAAAAGGTTTTCTTCAACAGAATCTCAGCTTATCAAATGTATCTAATATAACGATTATTGTGCTAGTTTTTCCAATTGTTGGATAGCGACTTCATTCTGCGGATTTATATCCAGGCTTTTTTTATAGTTCTGAATAGCTTCTTCTTTGTGTCCGGCTTGCAACTGGAAATCGGCTAAAAAACTATAGGGATACCATTGATCGGGGTATGCCTGAACGATAAGTTTTAAGATGTCAACCGCTTTTTCGGGTTGTCCCTGATTTGCATAGTACTCGGCAAATCCGAAAGTATTTCGGTCTGAAATATTATTATCGAGAGCTGCCAATTTTTTACTGGCTTCTTCAAAGCCTTCCTGTTTATAGGTTTTAATTACTTCTTCGGTATTTAAGAACTGCTCGATTTCTGGAGTGGTTCCAAAAAATTCTTTTCTGAGGTGTGTTCGCAGTTGTGCCCAGCCTTCCATTGGGCTTCTGTTAGACAAGGTGATCACGATCAAAGGTTCGCCTGCTACCATGTCTAGTTCTCCCGCCACACCGGGAGCACCTCCATTATGGCCGTAGATTCTTTTGCCGTTGAGGTCTCGTAAACTCATCCCGTATCCATATCCGTGACCAAAATGATCGGTAGTCATAAGTGAAAAAGAGGCTTCGTTTATAAGAGTATTATTTTGTAGGGCAAGCGCAAAATTATGCAGATCTGAGACGGTTGATTTTCCACCACCGGCAGAACTCGCCAGGGGTCCTGTTGAGGTCATTCCGGCGGGTTGAAATACATGATCGGTTAGATATGTATTGTAATCCTTCTTAGAGATTTGTTCAATCATCAATCCCAAAACAACAAATCCCGCATTGCTGTACCGCATGCGCTCACCTGGTTGAAATTCCAGCGAGTCGTTTGCAAAATAGGGTAAATAATCATCCAGATTTTTGATTGCATCTTTATTTTGGTCAAATTCGGGACCGAAGAAATCTCCTAAACCGGAAGTATGCGATAATAATTGCTTAATGGTAATTACTTTGGCTTCCTCATTTGGGTAGTCGGGAAGTACTTCTCCGATAGTTGTTTTTAGTGAAATTTTATGGGCTTCCAGTAGTTGCATGATAGCTACAGCGGTAAACATCTTACCCATAGATGCAATTTCATATTTAGTGCTAACCTGATTGGGGACATCCCCGTTTTGATCCACTCCAAAAGCTTTTTGTAAGAGAATAGTGGTACTGTCTGCTATTAAAACAGAACCATGATAATTTTGGCTTACCTCTGTACTGTCAAGTATGGTAGTTATTGCTGCTATATTTTCCTGATAGGCAGATGGAGGAGTTTCTTGTTTTTTACAGGCATTCAGACTCAGCAAAACCGTAAAAAATAGTAGTAATGGTAGTTTCATTTTGTAGTGTTTACGATTATTTTATTTAAGATTTGAAAAAGCGTTTTCCTTTCTTCTTCACTTATATTATTCTGCGCAACTTCCCTGTTTTTGATGATGACGGGCATGGCTCTATCTAAGGTTTCTCTTCCCTTTGCAGTGATCTTTAGATCTTTCCTTCTCCGGTCTTCTTTGTTTTCTTCTCTGATAAGAAAGCCTTCCTTCACCAAAAGTTCTATCATTCGTGTGATGGACGCTACATCTTTGAATAAGAGTTCAGCCAGTGCCACCTGACTCACATCGGGTCGTTTATCGATCTGTATAAGCAGTAGTAATTGATTAATGGTGATATGACATCCCAGCTCATTCAGATTGGCCTGCGCCATAGATCTGTATTGTTTGATCGCTTTTTCTATCTGATAAAAAATGGTATCGGAGGGATTTGTAAAACTCATCATATATTATTGATATAAATATAATTGATATATCAAATATAATAAATATTTCGAATTATGCAAGTTGTGATGTCTGGCATTCCTGCTAGATTTAAAAATTAAGAAGTAGACGCTTTTATTTTATTGGTAGTAGATTGTTCAATCTCATCAAGATCACATAAAAAGTTGGGGTTTGCAATGATGATTTTGACAGAGGACTTTACACCTGTTATTTCTCACAAAATTAACTTAACCCCATTCTATGGGTCAATTAAATTTTGTAGGGATTAAAACCTTATTCTTCAATACAGAAATAAAATTTATGTTAGGTTTTTTAATCTTCTTCGTTCTTTTCCTTGATGAAAATAACCATCCCGAATCGCGTCAGGACAAGACTCACTTTTAAATTTCTTGAAAACCTACGGCGGTTTTCCTCAGCGCGAGCCAACATTTCAAACCACCTTGTTTTACTACGTAATTGAAAATAGGTCGGTATTTAAAATCTTAAAAAAGAACGGCTTTATTGGGAATCACAAAAAATCAAAAGAATTTATTATTATACTCAAAGCAATGATAGAACTGAAATCCGGCCTATTGAAGAAATCTTTAAAAATCAAGGCAGCAGCGCGGGCTAAGGGATGAAAAACTGTTTGACCCTGCGATAGCGGGGAGTTTCTTTTCATCCGTGGTGGTGGGTGCCGTAGTATTTTCTTAAGATTTATTCATCAGCCTAGCCTTTTTTGTTACTTTTTTTGGCAATGAAAAAAAGTAAAGGAACTACGTTATAGCCAAACTTATTTAGTTAGTTTCATCAATGCCTGCCCTGTATTTTATTGAAGGGTTGGAGAGACAAAAAAGGACAGAGGCAAAATTAATCCCCAACTTTTTTATCTGTCCCCATTCTATCTGAATCTAATTGATTTTTAAGCATCAGTTATTGCTAAGCACAGTTTCAGCTTTTCTACTAAGGAATAGATATGATGTGATATAGTAATATACAACTAATAAATTCGCTGTTAGAATGCACCAAAAGCACTCTTTTTAGGGATACTCTTTCGCCAATTCCAACGCCTTCGTAAAGGTTTCCTCGCTGTTTTTTGTATGATATTCTGGGATAAAATTTTCTCTTGGCGTACCTTTTATATGATACATTTTTTCGGCAGGAACGGAATAACGTATTCCTGTCATTGGCATTTCGAAGGTATAGATAGCACCAATAAGGCCTGCCATTTGTGTACCGACTATCTTTGCTCTTTGCATAGCATCAAAACCAATGGCGATCCCTTCGCCCATGCTTCCGGTCCAGTGACCCACCAGTACGATCAGGTTTCCTTTATAAACTTTACCACGCGGACTTACGAGTTCGATCCACTTTCTGACGGTGCCTATGGGTTTTTCTATATACATGTGCATTTGATAGGGCTGTTCTTTTTCAATGAACCTACCCATTAGCGCTCTGGCTACGGTTGTATTACCTCCACCGGGGGTATCGGTAAGATCTAAAATAATGGTTTTAGCATCTAAAAGGCTATCGAGCGCAGCGTCAAATTTGGGAATCAGATCGTAGTTTCCTAATGTATTGTTTATTTTGATATAACTAATCTGATCTTTCAACTGTTTTACAGCAAGCAGCGACTTTGATAATTCTGTTTTGTTACGATCTGGATAGAAGTCTTGCTCTTTGCCGTTATGAATTACAGTGATCTTTCGCTCCCGGTCTCTGCTTCCGGCGAGCAGCATATTTAGTGCATAGGAATACATAGCTTCGGTGAGCGAGTCGGCAGTTTTAGGAAGAAATTCTTGTAATGCCTTGTCTACAGGTTCATCGTTAAAAGCAATAATCTCCATGCCCTTTTCCAATCCGCTTAGTTCCGCCGCAGCGTCTTTTCTGAGATCTGAAATTAAATATCTGTTCTGGGATCTTTCCGCAAAGATGTCGGCACCACTGGGTATTATTCGATTGGAGGAAGCAGTATTGGTATTCAAGGAAATATGGCCGTTATAAAACTCAGTAAGTACGCGCTCCAAAAAAGTAACAAATTCCCGGTTTGTTTTTACCTTTTGAAGATCAGCTTCGTAAAAGGCTCTTATTTTTTCGAGATCAATCTTGCGTTCTTCCAGATACGCAAAATTCTGCCGGAAGTCGTTGAGAAATTTAGAGAAGTCGGTTTGATAATTGGTCTGCGCCGAGAGTTTACAGATGCCAACTAATAAATAAAACGCACATACGAATAAAAAGCTACGACTAGAATGGTTATGTATCATATGGTGTCCTATAGATGATTAGTATCAGCTTGTAAAATACGAAGATAGCAATAGTTTATACCTTTTAGTGGCACCGCCAAAGGGTCTAATACCCAGAGGCTTGCCTCGAAATTAAACATTAGTTTCAAACAAGTGCCTCATGGGCTTGCCCTGAGGTAGTTTACTTTGCAACGGTTTTTAGCTTGTATATACTGTATCTGTGAAGTTCTAAATACCTTTTTTTAGTTGGTATTTGAATGTACTTTTAACGGAGAAACTCAAACTTCTTTGCGGAAAGCACTAGCGTTCAAATAATATTTTTTCCGTAACCAGAAAGACACGCGAACCAATAAGATCAATGCAGGGACTTCTACCAGCGGACCGATCACTCCTGCGAAGGCCTGCCCTGAATTGAGTCCGAAAACGGCGATCGCTACCGCAATGGCTAATTCAAAATTATTTCCCGCGGCGGTAAAGGCGACAGAGGTTGTCTTATCATAAGTAGCTCCGGTGGCTTTACTAAAGAAAAATCCGATCACAAACATTAGTGAAAAATAGATCAACAGGGGTATTGCAATGATCAGAACATCCATAGGTATTTCGACGATCAGTTCACCTTTTAATGAAAACATGATCACGATGGTGAATAAAAGCGCAATTAAGGTGATAGGAGAAACAGTAGGAATGAATTTTTCGGTATACCATTGCTCGCCTTTTAGTTTTACCAAAATGAACCTGCTTAAAATACCTAGCAAAAAAGGAATCCCCAGATAGATCGCAACACTTTCTGCAATAGTACTGATCGAGATGTCTACGATAGCTCCTTCAAAACCAAAATACGGTGGGAGCACGGTAATAAAGATCCACGCATAAAAACTATACGCAAATACTTGAAAGATACTATTGAGTGCAACCAAACCTGCTCCATATTCACTGCTTCCTTCGGCAAGGTCGTTCCATACCAGTACCATGGCAATACAGCGTGCCAGACCAATTAAGATAAGACCCACCATATACTCAGGATACTCCTGTAAGAATGTGATGGCCAATATAAACATCAGAACGGGACCAATGATCCAATTCAGGACAAGCGAAACCGAAAGGATCTTCAGGTTGCTGAAAACTTTAGGGAGCAAAGCATAATTTACTTTTGCCAAAGGAGGATACATCATCAATATCAAACCTATGGCGATGGGTATGTTAGTGGTTCCGCTACTAAACGAGTTAATAAGGTCTGGAAATTTTGGAAAAAAATACCCGATACCTACGCCCAGCAACATCGCAGTAAAAATCCACAACGTAAGGTTTCTATCTAGAAAACTTAATTTTTTAGTCGCCATTCTTATGAATTTATTTGAGAGAAAACATAATACAATTCAGTGGCGATCTGTACACTTCTTTCCATGTATTTAGCGGCTTGTTGTGGCGAATGATCAAAGGCTTTGGGGTCTTCGAATGTAACCGGGATACGCTCTTCCGCCCCGGCAATAAACGGACAACCTTCGTCTGCCTGGGAGCAGGTAAGAACAGCAGCAAATTGAGATTGCGGATTGAAAAGATCATCGAATTTTTTAGAAAACCCGATGATCGGATGTTCATTTGCGGCGTATTTAATGCTATATACCGGATTTTGGTTTTGCGAAAGTAGTTGAACTGAGAATCCGCTATTCTTCAAAGTCTCTGCAACCATCGGAAAAAGTGCTGTAGCCTCGGTACCCCCAGAATAACAAAATACCTGTTTTATACCAAAATGGTGAGCCATGGTTTGTGCCCATACCTGCGATAAATGACTTCTTCGCGAATTGTGCGTACAAATAAAATTGATACGGATCTCTTGGTCTGTAGAAATCTTTGTATCGATGTAGTCTATTAGCGGTTGTAATAAAGTTTTTCGCTCTTTTGAAATGGTTAGCGGATTTAATTTTTCAATATATTTTTCTAATTCCGGAAGCAATACTGATTTTGAGATACTCATTTCTTATGTACGATCTTTTGTTAACAACAATTCCCTTCCGGCGTGCAACAAGGCTGATTTTGTAGATCAGACAATCTTACCCGTTGTTTTTCAGTTGGAATTCCGCAGCCCTCCGTTGCCAGACAGTCGGTATGTTTGGTGGTGAGCAGGAAATTCTTCCCGTCAAAATCGAGTCCGAATTTACCAATGGTTTCTGCCTGATATTCTACCTCGATTTCGAGATCTTCAATTTCCAATACCTTTTCAGAGAGTTTAATAATATCTAATAATTTCTCCGGATGCAATCTGTGATCATAGTCGTTTGCATTCCAAAGTTGAAAGTTCACCACTTCTTCATTTCTTACGGTGCCTCCGCAATCTATGAAATGCTTAGTGATTTTCCCTACCTCGGTCACATGAAAGTGACCGGGTACAGATGTACCGTCGGGTAATTGAAAGCTGATTTTTTCTAAGGGTTCTAATACTGATTTGACCTCTGATAGTTTCATTTGTTTATTGCGATTATACGATTAATAAATGTAAATTTTTTAGCAGCAATCCAGATTTTCTGAAAGGTCTTGATTGAGAAATTCAGACATCAATTTTTTCATAGCCGCCCAGTTTTCCTTGTGGATACAATAGCAAACACTTGTGCCCTCAACATTGCCTTTTATGAGACCTAAATGTTTAAGTTCTTTAAGGTGTTGAGAGATCGTAGGTTGTGCTAGTCCTATTTCATTTACCAGATCTCCGCATACACAAGAATTGATCTTGAAAAGGTGTTGCAAAATAGATACCCTTGCAGGATGCCCAAAAACTTTTGCAAAAAGCGCAATTTCGTTTTGTTGATCGGTAAACATTTCGGTTTTGGCTAACCCCATAGTTCTTTTTATTAATTTATTGCAATATTACAATTAATTAATAAATCTACCACTAACATTTACGTAATTTAACAAAACTTATCAGTATTAGAATTGTGAGCTACGAACTGGTTTCGTTGCTTTTTTAACCATTAAAAGCCCCTTTCATCACTACATCTATCTTTGGTCTTGCTTCTATGAATTTCTTGTTTTTCGGGATTCTTCCGGTTTTTGTTCCTTTCCTTCCTTTTTTAATCCATCATGGCAGGCAAAATGTATTTTTTTAAAATTTCTCTGGGTTGATTGCCTTTACGATTCCTGAAATTTCCAGATGTGATCACTACCACCGATTCCAGTTCGGGAAGAATGAATATGAACTGACCTCCGGCACCTCTTGCTTCAATCGATTTAACAGTTTTTCTGTTGATCTGATAAGTATCATGCCACCATAAATAGCCATATTCATTTTTATCTTTTACATCTTGTAACTGTACATGTTTTTTAAAAGATGCAGCTACCCATTGTTTCGGAATTATTTGTTTTCCACTCCATTTACCATTATTCAAATAAAGCTGTCCAAATTTTAGTAAATCTCTGGGTGTTAATAACATTCCTCCTCCAAAATACGGAGTTATTTCTTTATCATCTGTTTGATTTATATAATGGGTGATGCCCAGCGGAGCAAAAAGTTTTTCATGCATGTAAAGTTCCAGTGGTGTTTCCAACCGCTGATCTAAACAAATGCCCAGCAAAAACGGATTCGCTGATCCGTAATCAGCATACGTGCCTGGTTCTTTCACTACGGGTGCTTCCAGCACTGTTTGCAGCCAACTTTTATCCCGGTTGGGATCTTGATAATAATTTTCGGAGGCCAGATTATTTACATCAAAACCTGAACTCATCGTTAGCAGATCTTTGATGGTGATTTTTGACTTTAATTCGTTCTTGGTGTATTGATATTCCTCCGGAATAAAATCATACAAAGACTCTTCTACACTCTTTATGTGACCATCTTCAATCGCAATCCCTATAAGAGCTGAAGAAATACTTTTTGAGGCCGATCGCAGGTCGTGAGGAATATTGGCATTGAATCCGTTAAAATAGTTTTCAAACACTAGCGTGTCTTTTCTGGCGATGAGAACACTGTGTACATTTACCAATTTACCTGTATTCGCATCTTCTATCAATTGTATTAATTGATTTTCTTTGATGCCTGCATCCTTACTAGCCGCCGTAGGCCAACCATCATTCAATAGTACAGGTTTATTCGTGTTCTGAGACCGATCAAAAGGATCTGCGTGGTATTCCCAACCATCTTTCGTGTGCGTTAAACTGGTTTTTGTAAGCAATACATCAGTCAACAAAATAGAAAGCTCAATTTTATCATCCAGAAGTAAAGCACGGAAATTAAATCCAGTCATCCCATCCCTGAATCGTAGAGTATCTCCGTTTCTTTTAAAGTTGCCCGTCCATGCTCCCCGAAACCGTTGATCTCCAAAAAAGGGATAAGCCCCCAGACTACCATCTTCGTTATTTTCAAGGTATAACATAATATCGTCGGATTTCAAACCTTTATCCACCATAAAGGCATCCCATGGTCCCGTAAATTTTTTAGCCTTTCCTTGCTTCAAGGTTACATGGTACATGAGTTTACCCGATCGGATAAATCCGGTAAGTGCATTTTTAGGCTTGTCATACATTAGATTGAAAAATAGCTGATTTTGTATGTCAAAAAGAATACGTTCTTTACTGGAAGACTTGACATTCTGATCGATAAGAATCTCATCATTAGCGATCGTAAGGTGATATTGATTATTTTCTAACGGCTTCAAGGATATTTGAAAATTGAAACTTTTTTTGTTCGGCAAAAAACCAACCCATTCTCCTTGATAGTTTTGTTGATTTCGCTGCGCACATGCGGTAAAGGCGAAAATTATATTTAAAAAAATAACGATCGTTAAATTTCTCATGTAAAATCCTTTGAATTGATTAAAATGTAAAACTACTTTGTAAATGAGTGACAAAATAGAATGAAATTAACATGAGTGACATCTTTTGTAAAATTCTTTTGGTAGCATTCCCATATATCTTTTAAACGTTCTGGTAAAGTGACTTTGATCTGAAAATCCGCATTCATAAGAAATTGCAGAAAGCGAAATTTTAGCGCAAAGCATGAGATCAATAGCCTTCTTTACTTTAATCTGACGAATGTAATCCCCTAAAGTAGTGGTGAAGTACTTAGGAATTGCTCTGGATAAATGCCCTGGATGAATTCCCAGTTGCTGAGATAGGTCGTTCAGATTAAACGGTTCGTTTTCAAAATGAATTATTTCTATAAGTGTAGATAGCCATAAGGGACTTTTTTCAAATTCGTATATTTTTTCCTTTTCTATGTTTTCACAGAGTTCGGCCAATAATAGTTCACAGGAGATTTCTGAAAATGCATCTGCACAACTGAATTCTGTGTACAGCTTCGCCAGTATATGATGTAATCTGGGATTTTGTATAAGCTTGCTTCCTTCCCATAAATGGAGATCGATATTATTTTTCTGAAACCAATTCTTTTCAAATTCAATATGAAATCCTCTTGCAAAAGTGGATTCCTTGGAGTTAAAATGGGGTTCCTGCCAATTGTGAAGAAGGAAACTTCCGGATGGGCATGTTGTTTTATTTTGTTTGTTTACATCGTACAGATCGCCTTGAAGCACGTACATAAAATAGGGGTTCTCATGGTAGTGCCAGTCAGTTTTATCAGTAAGATAATCGTATTCTGAGAATAGCACACCGTTCATCTGCCGTTCTGCATGCATCGCTCCATAGTAGGTGCCTCTCGTTAGTATTTTCATTTTTTCATGTTATGTCTTGGGCAATTTCGTCTGAAAACGACGAGTACGTTTGAACTAAAATAAGCATTTCTTCATGAAATAATTAGAGAAGCTGATTTTTGTTTGCCAGATGACTTTTTGCTAAAATTAAAATCGATAAACCCCTTTACAACACTAGACCATTGTAAAGGGATAAATTATTTATACCTGTTGTGAAATGTTTTGACTCCAAACGCCTGTTTGCGCAGTTCTCTTTGCATAAGTTTCAAAATCAATCGCTTTCCTGCCTAAGACCTGTTCAATATCTTTAGAAATTTCCTGATTGTCCGGATTTCCTAGTACTTCTTCAAAAAGGTAGCCAAATAGCCAGACATAAGAATCAGAAAGTCCGGCATTTCGCATCTCATCTTTAAATGTATCTATCGAAATAGGGATATATTGAATTTTCCGACCTGACGCTTTTGACATGATGGCCACTAATTCTTTAAACGTTCTTTTTTCTGGACCGGTAACCGTAATCGTCTTTCCATTATAGCTATCATCGACTAAAACTTTAGTGACTACTTCGGCAATATCATCTGCATCTACAAAAGGAATCTTCGCTTCGGCCATTGGCAGTGCCACTGCGCCATTTTGTACAAAATCTAAAAAGGCTCCTTCGCTAAAATTTTGATTAAACCAAGAGGCTCTTACCAAAGTATAGTTTAATCCAGAGTGTGCGACGATGTCTTCGCAAGCCTCAGCTTCACGTTCTCCTTTTCCAGAAAGCAATACTAATTTATCTACTCCTGCTTTTAATGCTTTTTTAGTAAGTAGGCTGATAGCTTCTCTTGAACCAGGCACAGCCAGATCGGGATAATATACTATATAAGCACGATCTATATCCTTTAAAACGGCATCATAGGTTTGCGGGTTTTCCCAGTCAAAACCAGGAGTCGAATTACGGCCCACAGCTCTTACATTATAACCTATTTGATTCAATTTTTTGACTACCCGGCGACCCGTTTTACCGGTTCCGCCAATGACTAAAATGTTCTCTGATTTCATGATTTTAATTTTAAAGATTATACCATAGTTGCTTTGTTGAAGATCATCCCTGTAACTAAAAGTATAAATGCTAAAAATGAGGTGATCGTTCTAATTGTGTGCCAGGAATTCCAAGGTTTTTCAAATGTATTACGGAGTTCTTTTAACTCAAGCTGTGTGAGTTTTTCAAGATTGGTTTTATTCAGCATCTCGTTAAGCGGCACGTTTCCAAAAAGGGTAACTAATATCACGCCTAAAAAAAAAAGTAGTGCGGCGATTAGAAACAGCCAAAAACTCAAGGTATTATTTCGGTGCAAGTAGGCGTTTAGAAAAAGTAACATAAGTGGACCAAAAAATACAAGGATAAAACTTGGGTTAATGATCGCCCGGTTCATTTCCTGAAAGGCACTTAGAAAACCAAAATCGTTCAAACGTCCGATACCCGGTGTTACAGCATTAGACCAGGTAAAACAAAGTCCGGCTGTGAGCCCGGTAAAAAAAACACCAAGTACTAATACTACGAGCTTAAATTTGATTTCCATAATTCTTGTCTTTTTGATTGAAATAACTTCTGATATTTAACGGTAAAGTGGGTTTGCACACTTTGTGATCCATTAAAACGAATGAGTTCTTATCTAGTAAAAATTATTTACAGTACAAAGATCTTTCGAAGAGAGAAGAATCTTTTGACCTAAATGGCCAATGATTTGACATTTTACGCCAAACCAGAGGTTTTACCCTTTCTTCTGTATTCCAAAGGAGTTTGGTTTGTCCATTTTTTAAAGGCTCTGTTAAAAGCACTTTGTTCTGAGAAACCAGTTAAGAATGCTATTTCACCTATGCTGCTGCGATGATCCTTTAATAGCTCTCGGGCGAGACTCTCCTGTGTTTTTTTTACAAGATCGCGATAGGTAACGCCCGCTTCATTTAGCCGTCGGGTAAGGGTTCTGTTGCTCATGGCAAGCAGGCTACTAATATGTTGTATTGGTGGAATACCAGTAGGAAGTCCATCCTTAATTAAGGCTTCTACATCCCGAACAAGTTTGTTACCTGGAATTTTAATCCCTTTGGTTTTCTCGTCTACTTGGTTCAATAAGTAATTGTTGATACTCCGATCTGCTTTCGCGGTTCGTAATTTTAAGTCTGAAGTTAAATAGGAAATAGAATATGCCTGCTGATTGAAATGTATCGGACATTTAAAAGCATTCTCAAAACTTGACAAATCTTGTTGAGCATCGTGTTTAAAAGTGACCTGAACAGGGTTAATATCTTTCTCTGTCATTGCCTGAAGCACCACAACAGTTGCAGACAAACTAGCCTCGGTAGATAACTCCATTCCTCTTCGGTGTGCTTCTCGATTGAGATGCACATGGGAAACTTTTCCATCTTCTATTATTTGCCACACAAACGTGTTTGAGAGTAATTTAAAGTAGCGGTCACTTCTCTCAAAAATCTCACCGACGCTGGAACACGTGCGCCAGGAAAGCCCTAAAACACCATAATCTTCTATCTTCATTTGTTGACCCACCCGCACACCAAATCCTGATCCGAGTTCTTGATCGAGGAGTTCGTGCAACGCTAAAAACTCTTCGGCAGCAATCACTTCTAAGTGATCGATAGCACTTAAAGGAGTCGTTAAATTTTCGAGAAGGTCTCGCGACAGACCTTCTGCGATCGCGCAGTCGAGCATTTTACGATACAGATTTATTGAAAAGTATTTCATCTTAATTTAGCCATTACTGGAAACCTAGATCAGTAGGTAATAGTTAAATAGCGTGCAATTGCTGTAGGTTGCATATGAAAAAAGCACAAAACGCTTTCCTTACTTCTAATTCAGCTATTATGCAATTCCATCTATAATAGATTTTTAAAGATAAGAAAAATCACTTTTTTAATTTTTAACTGTAACATTGCTAATCATATAAGCTCCTAATTAGTATAAATAAAATTAGCATGAAATGAAGCAATCCTTTTTCATTAATTTGAGAAATTAGTTTAATTAGCTTTTTCAAATAAAATTAGTTAGCCTTACCAGTGATCTCTCTGCCCAGAGACAGATGATTTTCAATGAGCTCAAAGAATAGTTTTTTTCCGTTATCTCCATTGGTGAAAATAACAAGACCCTCACCCGTCATTGGCAGAAGTATTATGAGCGTATTCACTCCAATATCCCCGCCGGTATGAAGCAAAGCATATTCATTACCTTTAAGATTTGGTAAAATTTCCCAACCAAGCCCTATTTTTATGGAACTCTTTTCGTTAGTTTGTTGTCTGACCATTTCTTCGAACAGATCTTCAGATAAGGCTGCACCATTCAAGATAAATGCTGCAAAGCGCGCATAGTCCTCAACAGTAGTTAGTAAGTCATCTGCTGCATTTGCTTGCCTGTTTTTATGAAACGGGTAGCTGGCATTCCCTTTTTCATCGTGCCACTTAGCAAAGCCTTTTTCTTCCATAGTCTCAATCCAAATGAAAGAGGTATTTGTCATTTTCAAAGGTTTGAAAATAAGCGAATCAGTAATTTTTTCAAGGCTTTTTTCAAACTTTGATTCTATAGCCCTTTTCAAATACTGAAAACCTTCTCCAGAATATTGAAAAGCACTGCCAGGCTCAAAATCAAAGTCTAATCGTCCTGATTCATTTTGGTAGCGCCAATTTTTGAATCCGGATTGATGTGAAAGAATATGTCTTGTGGTAAGTTTTTTGCTATATGGATCATCTTTAACATCAGGGTCTGTCCAATACTTATATAGAGGTTCATCCAGGTCCCAGTTACCATTCTCAACCAATTGTAAAACCATTGTACTCACAATAGGTTTGGTTAAGGAAGCCACATTAAAGATCGTATTATAATGGGCTGGCACTCCTTTTTCTAATTCACCATATACCGATACTTGTTGTACACGGCGATTTTTTAGGACGGCTATACCCAGTGCAGGTACTTTATGTTTTAGTAACCAGTTCTCGACAGAAAAAGAATCTCCCGGAAGCATAGCAGATTTTTGATTTTGAATAATTCCTGTTGGTTGGTGATTATAACTCAAGACTCTTTTTAGAACCCATTTATTAGTTTTTTGAATCCATAGATGCGTAAAATTAGCGCTGCTGGTTAAATAGGGTTCTTTGTTTTGTTCGTGTGCATAGAATTTATGGGTGCCAATTTGCAAAACACCATAAACAATACCGTTGGATTTTAGTAAGAATATTTCATTGGAAATAAGCTTTCTGACGGGCTGGTACTTGAGAGAACAGATATTTTTTTCAATTCCTTTAATGAAATTCTCTTTTCCATAAGTTGTACCTGATTGATCGTGATAGAATTCAAAATCAGTAGCTATAATCTCATGGAGAACCTTGGTATTGCACTTATTAAAAGCTTGTTGGAAAAGAAGACTGTCTCTTTGCATTATTTGTATGTAAGTTGGGGATGAGGTTTCTACCTGTGCTAATGCATTGAGATGACACAGAAAAATTGTGAAGTAAATAAGGAATAAGAGATTTTTCATCGATAGTTTTTTGATTTCTACAAAACTCTTGAAAAACGAGAATTTTACTCAAAAATCAATACGACAATAAGACGACAATACACCGCCAGTATGAAGTAAGGGCTAAATAAAACTAAAACTTAACTTGATCAGCAACTCCTTTCTTTTGTCCATTGAAGCTGTATTAATAATGATCAAAACTACATTGATAAGAATGAGCAAGACCATCGTCCATAATGAAAACTGATTCGTCAATGCAAATGCATTTTTGATGAATGCTGAAATAAAAAAAATTAGAAAAGAGGTTATTGTCCAAAAGATCTGAAGTGATATGATCTGTCTTGTGAGTGAATTAATTTGTTTGCTAAAGTAGGCGATGCTTAACGGAAGAATTATATTTAAAAAAGGGATAGGTACCACAATCAAAGAGGAAAGATTGATAAGTTTTACGAGGGGCCAATGAATATTTTCTTCTGCTTCTTTTTCTTCGGAAATCAATTTTGATACTTCAATCCCCAAAGCCTTCGCCAGGACGTTAGCCGTATGTCCTTTTGGCTTTTGACCAGCTTCAATTCTTTGAAGTGTTCTGATCGAAATACCGGCCTTTTGTGCAAGTGTTTCCTGAGTATAATTTTTCTGTTCTCTAAGGGACTTAATATCCATAAACCAGATCTTATAGTTTTTTGCAACTTTCGAAAGTTAAGATTTAGTTTCCAAATATACTTTTAAGTGATTATTTATAAAAGAACGTATTTAGTACATGTCACCTGACTAGTAATTTGGGGACAGCTAAAAAAGTTGGGGATTAATTTTGCCTCTGTCCTTTTTTGTCTCTCCAACCCTTCAATAAAACACAGGGCAGGCATTGATAAAACTAAGTAAATAAGTCTGGCTATAACGTAGTTCCTTTACTTTTTTTCATTGCCAAAAAAAGTAACAAAAAAGGCTAGGCTGATGAATAAATCTTGAGAAAATACTACGGCACCCACCACCACGGATGAAAAGAAACTCCCCGCTATCGCAGGGTCAAACAGTTTTTCATCCCATAGCCCGCGCTGCTGCCTTGATTTTTAAAGATTTCTTCAATAGGCCGGATTTCAGTTCTATCATTACTTTGAGTATACTAATAAAAGATTCTTTTGATTTTTTCTGATTCCCTATAAAGCCGTTCTTTTTTAAGATTTTAAATACCGACCTATTTTCAATTACGTAGTAAGACAAGGTGGTTTGAAGCGTTGGCTCGAGAAAGCTGGCCGGCAGCCTTTTCTGCGACAGCGAAAACGGTCTGGCTCGCGCTGAGGAAAACCGCCGTAGGTTTTCAAGGATTTTAAAAGTAAGTCTTGTCCCGACCCGATTCGGGATGGTTATTTTCATCAAGGAAAAGAACGACGAAGATTAAAAAAGCTTCACATAAATTTTATTTCTGTATTGAAGAATAAAGTTTTAATCCCCATAAAATTTACTTGATCCCTGATTTTATACAGAATTGCCCCCAGAATTATCCAGCGACTCCCTGCCGAGGTTTGATGGCTGTATTATATTATACTATTGCATAATTAAAAGTATTGTTAGAAGCCTCAAGGTGCATTCAAGTACTTTCTTCGAAATTGAAATACAAGAATGGCTGCACGCAATAACATCCAGATCCCGAAAGCTGCCCAGATCCCGTAAAGCTTCCAGCCCATATAGTCAGTTAGTAACAGAACGGGGGTAAAGCCCAAAAAAGTAGCTATAAGTAATGTATTTCTTAAGTAGACCGCTTCTCCCAGACCTTTGAAAATTCCGTCAAACATAAACGCCACCGCATTTATGGGTTGCATAATAAGTACGATCCAGAAAACAGTGGCGTACAATGAAAGTACTGCTGTTTCCTTAGTAAATATAAGTCCGATATCATCGTAGAAAATCCAACATACGCCTGCGAGTATCAGGCTTATGGTAATGGCATATTTGCTAATATCGATACTTAAAAGCCATAGCTTCCGGTATGCTTTTGCACCGAGTAGTTTTCCCGAAATAGCATTTCCCGCATTGGCATATCCATCCACAAAAAAGGAGAAAAATAACCAAATATTCATCAAAATACTTTGTGCTGCAATATAGTTTTTACCATAATCTGTGGCATAGGCATTGGCCAGATAGATCGCAAAATTCAGTGCTGCTGTTCTAACAAATAAATTTGCACTCATTAATAACATAGCCTTCATATTCGGATTGATCACACTGCTAAGCTTCAGGGTAAAGGGTGTTTTTACTATAAAATACCTGAATGCCATTGTAAGCATGACGGCCTGAGCGATCACACTTGCCCAGGCAGCTCCTTGAAGATGCATGGCAGGAATGAAATCTTCTATGCCATAGACAAAAGCATAGGTGAGTGCTACATTTACACTAGCCCCGGTAAGGCTACATTTCATGGCCCAAAGCGTATTCTGTACACCTCTGAAAACGCCGAATAAGGCAAAAGTAACTAAGGTTAAAGGGAAACCAAGAGCTCTGATCTTGTAATAATCTGAAGTGTAAGAAAGGATGAGACCGTCTGCATTATAAAGTCTGAAAATAGCTTCGGCAAAAAAAGCAGTAGTAGCGTAAATGACCAGACTGAACAAAAAATTAAAGAGAATGGCCTGAGGCACCAGCGTATGTACTGCATGCAAGCGACCCGCCCCATAATGCTGAGAGACCAGCGCAGAAATAGCCGTTTTTGTTTGTGCGATGATCCAGATGATAGCCGACAGAAAAGAACCTGCCAAACCTGCTGCGGCTAAGGCCTCTACAGGGTTCTCGTTTACATTCCCAATGATAGCGATATCGGTTAAAGAGATGAGCGGTTCTGCAACCCCCGCAATAATGGCAGGAACCGCTAGCCGATTAATCTCTTTAAAAGTAACTTTTGCCGACACGCAGAGTTTTTTTTGGAAAGTGCAAAGGTATGGCTATCTGTGAAAACTGTTATGGTCTACTCCGGTGTTATAAAATTTTGATAGTGGTCATATCGCTGGAAGATCTGCCTTACGTATGTATAAGGTTCACTTCCCCTTACATAGCCATATTTTATGAAGTCTTTTTTATAATTTTCAGGGTAGCTCAATTCAAGAATCATTTTTTCGACATGATCATCCCATTGATGTTTATCATATTTTTTAAAGACTGCCAGACGTTGTGCGTCCAGCACATGATAGTACCCACAGTTGTACGCCGCAAGCGTAAATTTGATTCTTTGTAAAGAATCAGGAACGGTTTCAAAATCTTCGTAAATCTGTTTTAGATACTCAGTGCCCGCATGAATATTTTCTATAGGGTTGTAGAGGTTATCAAGCCCCATCTCTGCAGCAGTTGCCGGCATTAATTGCATGAGTCCGCCAGCACCTACCCAAGAGGAAGCCTGAGGGTCAAATTGAGATTCCTGGTAGATCAAAGATGCCAGAAGTCTCCAATCCCAGCCCAACTTGGTGGCATTGGCTTTAATAGTATCGTCGTATTCACTTATCTGATTGTTATTAAGACTGTAGAATTCACTTTTAATACGTTTGCGAAAGTTGCGTTTGTTTTTAAAGTATTTATTGTATATCACATAATAGTCAAGGCTTTTGCGCTCCTTTTTAATCCACTCATTAACAGCCTTCAGTAATTTTGGCGCGTTTGGTCTTACCGCCCATGCCGCTCGTTGAGAAAAACTTATGGGAACTTCTACGTCAAGTATAGGGGTATAGGAAGCATTGATATTTGCAAGATTATCATCTGCGATGGTATATTTTATTTTGCCGTTGGCTACCATCTCGATAATTCGGTCTGTTGAATAATTTCCTTTTATCGTATCTATGTAAATTGCACCTCCAATTTCTTTAGACAGATTTTCGATACGCTTAAAATAAGAGCTTTTTTGTCTTACCGATATGGTTTCCCCTATGAGCTCAATAGGGTCTTTAATTAATGACTTTTGCAGAGATGCCCAGCCCATACTTCGCCAATTATCGGGTTTCTTTTGTACTAAAACCTGGTGTGTGAGGTATAAGTAATCGGTAAAATTGACCAATTCTTTGCGATCCGTGGTGATGCTGAGACCATGCGCTATAACATCTACATCTCCACGTCTTAAATGTTTAAAAATTGAATCCAGATTGTTCGAGACGATGATATCCAGTTCTAAAGACAAGTGATGCGCCAGTCTTTTCAACATTTCGTATTCATAGCCCATTGGTTTGCCTTTGTAGAGAAAATAACTGGTGCTGCTATTAATGATAAGAGCTTTCAGCTTTCCAGATTTATTGATGTCATCCAGATCTCTTTCAATACTCACTTGCAGCAGATCGTTGTCTTGAGTTACTTTTACTTCTTTTTCACAGGATAATGCAGACACTACAAGAACTACTGATAACATGAGTCCTTTCAGGAAGTATACGGTTCGTTTTTTATCTTTCAAGAGTCGAAACATCTTGATAAGATACTAAAAAATAATAAGTTGCCATTTTAATTACTATTCAGATCTGGTAGGGTTACTCCGGAACGTAAAACCTGTGTCTGCTCCTTTAATTATTTGTACTTTTGTGAAAAATTACACAATTCAAGCTTTAAAAGTTATAAAATGAGTCATACAACAACAGATTTTGGCATAGAACAAGCCTTAGAAACCCTGGGTGTAAAAGCGACAAATCAGGGTACGTCTACTGGAAATAATTGGTTTTCTTCAGGTGAAGAAATCGCTTCTTATTCTCCGGTAGACGGTGATTTAATAGGAAAGGTTACAACTACAACGAAAGAAGATTACGAGCGTGTTATAGCATCAGCACAGGCTGCATTCAAAATATGGAAGGTAACGCCAGCGCCGCAGAGAGGCGAGATTGTACGTCAGTTTGGAGAACGATTGCGCACCTACAAAGAACCTCTGGGCAAACTGGTATCTTATGAAATGGGAAAATCGTATCAGGAAGGTTTGGGAGAAGTACAGGAAATGATCGATATCTGTGACTTTGCAGTCGGACTTTCACGCCAGTTACACGGCCTAACCATGCATTCAGAACGCCCGGGTCATCGTATGTATGAGCAATACCATCCTTTGGGAATCGTGGGAATTATTTCTGCATTTAATTTTCCGGTAGCCGTATGGAGTTGGAATACTGCACTTGCGTGGATATGCGGAGATGTGTGTGTTTGGAAACCTTCAGAAAAAACGCCTTTGTGCGGCATTGCTTGTCAAAATATAATTGCTGAGGTATTAAAAGAAAATGAGCTTCCGGAAGGAATTAGCTGTTTGATCAATGGAGATTATAAGGTTGGTGAATTTATGACGACAGATAAGCGAATTCCATTGATCTCGGCAACTGGTTCGACCAGAATGGGTAAGATCGTAGCAAAAACCGTAGGCGAACGTTTGGGAAAATCACTCTTAGAACTTGGAGGAAACAATGCCATTATAGTAACACCGGACGCGGATATTAAGATGACGGTGATTGGTGCTGTCTTTGGAGCGGTAGGTACTTGTGGCCAACGCTGTACGTCTACACGTAGATTGATCATTCATGAAAGTATCTACGACAAGGTGAAAGAGGCAGTGGTCAATGCATATGGTCAATTACGAATTGGAAATCCGCTAGACGAAAATAATCACGTAGGTCCTTTAATTGACGCCGATGCTGTTAAAATGTATAAAAATGCTTTAGAGCAGGTAGTTGCAGAAGGTGGAAACATTGTAGTTGAAGGCGGTGTCCTGGAAGGTGAGGGTTACGAAAGTGGTTGTTATGTCAAACCAGCAATAGCGGAAGCAAAACCGGAATATAAAATTGTACAGCATGAGACTTTTGCACCCGTTCTTTATTTATTAAAATACAGTGGGGATGTTGAAAATGCGATCGAAATACAAAACGGAGTCGCTCAAGGACTTTCGTCTGCGATCATGACCAACAATCTAAGGGAGGCAGAGCGCTTTTTAAGTCATGCCGGGTCCGACTGTGGAATCGCCAATGTAAACATAGGTACTTCTGGAGCAGAGATTGGAGGAGCGTTTGGAGGTGAAAAGGATACCGGGGGCGGTCGTGAATCAGGTTCTGATGCCTGGAAAATTTATATGCGCCGTCAAACGAACACCATTAATTATACAACAGAGCTTCCGTTAGCGCAAGGAATTAAATTTGACTTATAGTCTTAAAAAGACATTTTATTTTGAACGCTCGCAGAAAGAAATTTGCGAGCGTTTTTTTGTGTTTTGTGATTCTAATGAGAATATACTCTAGAGTCGTCAAATCAAACGAACCCTACGTCAAAAGAATGGAGACCAATGTAAAATCATCATTTTAGTTTTCCATGTAAATTTATACTTTTCGATAAGCAGATAGAATAAGAATACTGCTACCTGTTTGATTAATTAAATTTATTTTAACAAGAATTGATAAAAACTAAGTGCTTTTTTAACAATATTATAACAGAAAACTCGTTAAACGTACTTTTTTTACACGAATACCTTACTTTTTTTAGATTAAATTTGTAAGAAACACTAAATACTCATAAAATGAAGAAATCTTTACGCTTAGACTTCAAGTGTTTGGTTGTCATGTGCTTATCGTTACTATTTAGTATATCGCTATTCGCGCAACAACCAACGATTGAAGAAGACCCCAATCAGAATCCGCAGAAAGGACACAAGCTCTACAAGCAGTCTAAAATTTATGATAGCCAGACAGGGGCTATTGAAAGCAAACCAAAAGCGGTTGGCGATAAAGCGCTTGACCGAATGGAGTACGAAATCAACTTGTTAAAGAACCCTTATACTGGTGAGATCCCGGCAAACATCAGGGAAAAGGAATTAAAATTTGCTTCAGGTATTGAATTAGTTCCTACGGACGATAATTCACTTTCGAGAGGGAATTTTTCTAATTGGAAAAGTAGAGGCCCATTTAACGTAGGCGGAAGAACGCGTGCTTTAGCTATTGACGCAACTGATGAAAATGTGATTCTGGCTGGAGGAGTTTCCGGAGGACTTTACCGTTCTTCTGATGGAGGACAAAGCTGGAGAGAAGCGACCAATGACAGACAGGCGCCTAGTATTACAGCTATTGCACAGGATACTCGCAGAAATCGCACCAATATATGGTATTATGCAACAGGCGAGCGTATAGGAAATTCTGCCAGTGCCGGCGGTGCGTTTTACACGGGTACAGGTGTTTACAAGTCAATGAATGGTGGAAGAACCTGGAGATTACTGGAGTCTACCAGTGATGGAGATATTAGATTTGCTTCTCCATTTGATGTCGTGAGCAGTATTGCTGTTCACCCTATAAATGGAGATGTTTATCTGGGAACTATAGATGGTATTTGGCGTTCGCAAGATGGTGGAGACACCTTTGAAGAAGTGCTTGAAGGAGGATTTGATAATCTTACTGAAGTAATCATAACGCCCTCCGGAACGATCTATGCAACTATAGATGCCGGAGGAATCCCAAATGCAGGATGGTTTGTTTCCACCGATGGGGATAACTGGACCAACATTACACCTGCAGGATTAGCTCCTACTTTTGGAAGAACTGTTATGGGTTATGATCCTTCAGACGAAAGTACTGTATGGTTCTATGCTCAAAATACGTTTTTTATTGGAGGTCCTGCCTTTCTATGGAAATATGATGCAGATGCTGCTACTGAGGCAGAGCAATGGACAGATTTATCAGCAAGCCTTCCAACCACTATAGGTGGCCCTGTTGGAAATCTTAATCTTCAGGGAGGTTATAATATGTTCGTGAAAGTGCATCCTACGAATTCTGATATGGTTTTCGTAGCAGGAACTAATCTATACCGCTCTATGGACGGTTTTCGAACTCAGGTAGGTCAGGAAAGCTGGATAGGAGGATATTCGCCTATTAATAACGTATCTGTATATCCGCAAAATCACCCTGATCATCATGCCTTATTGTTTTTCCCTTCGAACCCTAATAAAGCTTTGAATGGAACAGATGGTGGGGTGCATGTTACAGAAGACATTACAACATCTTTAAGTCCGGCGGTACCTGTTGCGTGGACCGATCTCAATAATGGATACCTTTCTACACAACCCTATGCAGTCGCTTTCGATCCTGAAGCGAACAGCGATGATCTCGTTGCCGGTTTTCAGGATAACGGAACCTGGTTTACAGATTCTACCGCAAGCAATGCGATCTGGGAAGAAGACTTTGGAGGTGATGGTTCCTATAATGCAATAGCAGACGGTGGAAGAACCCGTTATGTATCTTCACAACGTGGAAATATTTACCGATTTAATTTTGACGAAAATGGAGAATTTGTTTCTTTCACAAGAGTCAGACCTTCCATCGTAAGCACGTTCTCATTTATTGCTCCCTTTGTACTAGATCCCAACAACGATAATATCATGTACCTACCTTCAGGGAATCGTATGCTTCGTAACAACAATCTAGATGAGATTCCTTTATTTTCAAATGCGACAACTCCCGTAAACTGGGTGATCCTTGAGCAAACTGCTACACCAGACGGAAGCACGATCACATCTTTGGATGTTTCTACTTATCCGGTAGCAAACCGATTGTACTACGGCACCAATTCAGGGCGTATTTACCGAATGGATAATGCAAATATCGATGAGCAACCCGCAGTTGATATTTCAACCGGAAAAGGACTTCCTCCAGGGAACGTGAACAATGTATATGTAGATCCTTCGAATGCAGATCGTGTATTTGCGGTATTCTCTAATTATTCTATTCCCAGTATTTTCATGAGTACCGATGCTGGTGAGACCTGGACAGACATTAGTGGAAATCTTGAAGAGAATCCTGATGGTTCCGGAAACGGTCCCTCAGTACGGTGGATCGCAGTTAAGGGGAAAGATGAAGGTCTTTATGCGGCAACGAGTACAGGATTATATACTACATCCCGTATCAACGGAAGTAACACAAGATGGAATCAGGAACGTGTACAAATAGGGAACGCGGTAGTGATGCAGGTAAGAACCCGTAAAGATGGTTTTGTGGCTGCAGCTTCGCATGGTAATGGTCTCTATAGTGCCCGTTTCCCCGTACGTGAACGTCCGGAGTTATCGCTAACTGCCAATTTCCAATTAAGCGATACTATCGTACCGCTTAACAGTGAGGATACCGTTATTGATATCACGGGATTATTTTCCGGAGGTCCAGCACCGATTAGTATAGAACTTACAAACTCAAATCCTTCGTTGGTCACTGCTTCATTAAGTGGTAATACGCTCACCCTGAGTTACGCGGCAGATACCGAAGGAAGTGCATCTATAGGTCTTATCGCTACTTCAGGAGAAGAGCAAGTATCTGAAGGATTCACTGCAACTGTTACAGAATTCGCCATCTACGAACAAACAGGTCCTAGAGTAAGCTCTACACCTTCACAATTATTTGTCGATTTTGGTGGAGCGCTGGTACAATCCTCAGATGATTTTGTAATTCCGGAAGGAAATCAATGGACTATAGATAAAATACTGGCCGTAGGTGGAGCAAATGGAGCGCCTACATTTACCGATGCTACCGTGGTACTTTACGAAGACGCAGGAGGTCTTCCAGGTGCAGAAATATACAATAGTGGAACACTGGTTCCATCATCTGCCCCTACCGATGCCAATCTAACACTGGATCTTCCGGAAGCACAGGTATTAGAAAGCGGTTCATATTGGTTATCTGTTTACGTAACGCTTCCGTTTAATCCTGGTGGCAGACAATGGTTCTGGGGTACTCAAGACGCGGTAATCGGTAACGAAGCAGCTTTTAGAGATCCTGCAAACCTGTTTGGTACAGGAGCGTTAGACTGGACGCCTCAGTCAGGAGCCTTTACCACACGGCCTCCAAGAGATCATGTTTTCCAGATCTTTGGACTAGTGGAAGAAACAGGAAGTTCCGGTGGAGGTACCGAAAGCAACGATCCTGAATTGTTGACTTCTTTAGAAGGAACAGCTAAAACTATCGTTTATCCGAATCCGTCAGGCGGAGACTTTAATTTCCGTTTAAATACAAGAACCGATTCGAACTTAACAGCACGAATCTATTCGATCACGGGTCAATTGGTGTTCGAAAGAGAAGGACTGGCTCCCGGAGCTTCATTTAACTGGAATGCTTCCGCAAGTCCAGCAGGATTCTACATTGTGAACATTAGTGGTAATAGCACCAATGAACAATTTAAAATCGTAAAACGATAAATAGTATTATCTAATAAATTGAAAGAGCCCGGAACTTTATAGTTTCGGGCTTTTTAGTATCTTTAAATATGCGGTATCTTTTAATAGTAGCGACCCTCTTTTGTTTGATTAGTTGTAAATCAACTAAAGCTCAGGACACCACGTCTGGAAAGCCTGCTAAGCCGGTTTATCGAGGGGAAGATATTGGTATTGCCCCAGGACAATTGAAATTCAGGGCACGAATAGTATCGGTCAATAAACAAGATACCATTTGCGGAAAATTATTTGACCATACTATTGAACTGGAGCTGTTGCAAATTTATTTAACTGGAGCCGCTACGAGTAATATCCCTTTGATTAATAAAGTTTATACGTTTGCCTCCAAAGAGTTTTCTGTTAATTTAAGATCAGGAACTATAATTGAGGGACTCGCTACAGAAATGCTTTGTAGGGACGCTACCAAATCGTATTTCTCTCTTGATGATTTTGAAGAGATCAGGTAATTAAATTCTAGTAAGAGTTTTTTTAGGAAAAATTACTTTAGACAGGCGATGATTCTTACTTTAGCAAAAGACCTTTTCAATTTTCCGAGCTTCGTTTTTGCAAAAAAATCCTATCTTTAAAGCTAATTAACTAACAATCAACTTATGACAAAACGAACCAGCTATTTGTTAGGGATTGCGCTAACTATTATTATTGGCATGTTTCTCAATTGGTTTCTATGTTGTAGTACAACAGAGTCAGTCACAGAAACTCCACCCAAAATTGTCGAAGAAACAGAAACGGTAGTTACCCGAAACCCATTGGAAATTAAAACTACAGAGGGGGAATTGATCGCCGATGCCGCGTATAATTTCAATTTCAATTTTTCTGGATTTCCTATCATTAATCCGGTAGAAAAAGATGTGGAAATCGGTATTGAAAAATTACAGCAGTATATGCAAAAGAATCCCAATTATGATATTGATATTACCGGCTATTACTCTGACAAGGAAACTAATAATTCGGCGTTTCCTAATTTGGGAATAGCGAGAGCTACTTCTATTAAGAATTACTTAGTAACGAAAGGAATTCCGTCTTCAGTCCTTAATACAAAAGGTGAGTTGAAGGATGATCTTTTGCAAAATGGAAATACCATTATAGGTCCGCTATCAATAACATTAGCGGAAAAAAATGTGGAAGAAACATCGAATCTTGAAGAGAAGTTAGAGGCAATGGCTAAGCAAATAAAGGCAGATCCGTTGATCTTGTATTTTAATACAGGAGCCAGCGAAATTAATCTCAATGAGTCACAAAGAAGTAAAATTGCCCTTATCTCTTCTTATCTCGATAAAAAAGAAGGTGCGATCTGCATAGTTACAGGGCATACAGATGATACCGGAAATCGACAAAAGAATATAGAGCTTGGCCAGCAGAGAGCAGATTTCATCAAAATTTACCTCGTGAATAATGGAATACCTGAATCTAAGATAAATGCAAATTCTGAGGGACCTGATGCACCTATCGCCAGTAATATTACCGAAGAAGGCCGCGCAAAAAACAGAAGAACAGAAGTAACCATAAATTAATTTAATCAACTAAAAACACAACTATGAATTGGTGTATTATTATTCCCTTACTTGTAGGCCTCATAAGTGCTATATTAGGTTATCTGCTTGGCAGATTATCATCAAAATCAGATAATTCTGAAGTAGAGGCCTGGGAGCGAAAATATAAATCACTCGAAGCCGATCTCGCAGATTGTAAGTCGAAACTGGCAGCGAAGCCAAAACCAGCAAAACCAGCTTCGCCTAAAACTGAAGCAGTTAAGAAGAGTCCTGCAAAAGGAACCGGCGCAAGTGCTATAGCCGCGTCAGCACCTGCCTTGGTGCCTTTTAATGCAGATTTAGCTAAATCGGTATTTGGAAAAAGAATCAAACAAGACGATCTAAAAGTAGTTGAAGGGATCGGACCTAAGATAGAAGGGCTATTTAATGAAGCAGGCATAAAAACCTGGAAGGCGCTGTCAGAGTGTAGTGTAGAAAAATGTCAGGAAGTTCTAAATTCCGGTGGAGACCGTTATAGGATACACAATCCTGGAACATGGCCTAAACAGGCAAAAATGGCGTATGAAAATAAATGGGAAGAGCTTAAAAAGTGGCAAGACTCTCTCAAAGGAGGAAAATAGTTTATTTAAGCATAACAGGAAGGCCTGAGTTTTCAACTCAGGCTTTTTATTGCCACCGCCAAAGGGTCTGAACCGCGAGGCTTGCCTCGTAATTAAACGCTTGTTTCAAACAAATGCCTTATATGCTTACCCTGACGGTAGTTTACTTACTACTTAGCAATGCGATAACCGCAACAACCACTATAATTGCCAGAATGAGCAGGAAGATCTTCCAGAATGAATAAGGGCGTTCGCCACTGATATTCCCGTTTTGACCGTTGATATAGAATTGATATTCTTTTCCCTTATACCGATAAGAGCTAATATAGACCGGAAGCAAAATGTGCTTAAAGGTTTCCTTGCTTAATTTGATGTCTGCGTGGTGAATTTTCTGGGTATCGCCGCCAATGTCTCTCCGAATCCAGTTGTAGGCAATCTCTTTGGCTTTTTGGTAAGATGCTTTATGACCATCTTTTAAGGAGATCGTATATTTCTCAGTGACAAATCCGGCGAGGTACTTTTGATCAAAAGGTGCTAATTCCTTTAAATTCCAAAAGGCGATCTTATGAGGGATCTCACGTCTCTTTTTTTCGGAAGCATTGATGAGTATATCGTCTATAAAACCAGATACCTGTCCTGATGCAGATCGCCAGCGAGTTTTACGAACTTGTTGCTTCCGGGGACCGTTTTTTGTTTGTACGGTCTTGGTTTCGTAGTAATAATCTCCCCGCATGCCTTGATAATTTGCGAAAAGATCTGCGTCGAACGTCCAGTAGGGTACATAAAGACCATGAAGACCTTCCGGATCCAAGGCCGCTTTTTTTAATTTATTAGGCGCAAACCAGAGTACATTAACCCATTTCAAAAACAGTTGTCTTGCTTTTTTATTGTCAAATTGAAAAGGCGCTATTGCTCCAGGAATGATCCATCCTTCAGGTTGTGCATCTTCCAGAATTAAAGGCTCTGCACAATAAACACAATGGAGTGATTTGTAATTTTCCTCTACATGTTGATTGGCACCGCAATTTTTGCACTGAATAAGGTCAATCTTATCAGTGTATACATTTTCTCCTACTAATTTTAAGTAATGCTGCAGCTCAAGTTCTTCAAAACTTGTTTTTTGCTGCTCTATGAACTCTTCATACCCGCAATATTCGCATTGTAGCTGTTGGGAGCCCGGTTTATACCGCATCTCTGCCCCGCAATTAGCGCATGCTTTTTTGGCTTCAGAATTTTTAATTTCAGGTGCTTGCATTTACAATTGCTGTTTGCTCATTGGATCATGAACTTTCGATGACGGATTGAAGTTACTAAAAATTAAAACTAATGAATACTAATTTTGCGATCATAAATATAAGGTTTTGCGGAAAAAGTTATACCTACCCTAAAGAATGACTAGAATATCACGCACGTATCAATTTTGTTAGAAATTGTGGATACCTTTATCTAGATTCTTCTTATTTTGGAAAAGTGAATATTCCTCGAGGGTACCTTTTTTAAACTGCACGATAATGATAACGACTAAGATCTATTATCTTCATACTTTTATTTTTATATGTTGGGGATGCATAATATTAATTTTAATGAGTTGCAGTAATGAAGATCCCAAAGCACCGCCCATCACTGCAGAAAATACATTTTCGTGTAAAATTAATGGTGAGCTATTTGTTCCAGAGGATCGTGGAGGTTTTCCTGTTATTTTAAAAGGTATAACTACTAACTTAACAAATAATAATAGTTGGTTATTTATTTTCAGAAATCAATCTAGGGATATATTTATATATATTACCGACGTAATCGAGACAGGAGAATATTTACTAACCAAGTCTGAAGGTAATGGCGATTTTTTTGGAAAAAATAAGAATCTTATGGAAATGGATGTGAGTACAGATAGCTCAGATATTTCGCATATATCTTCAGATCAATCTGGAAAAATAAAAGTTCTTGAATTAGAACTTAATAAACGTATCATTCTTCAATTTGATGAAATTATTTTAGAGGACAAAAATGATCCAGAAAAAACGATAGTACTTACTGAAGGAAAACTTAATATCAATTTGGAAACTTTCTTTGAAGATGAATAAATTTTACATTATAAGCTTAATTTTAGGTTTTTTGGCCTTTCTATCTTGTAGTGACGACGATCCCAAAATACCGCCCATCACTACAGAAAATACATTTTCTTGTAAAATTGATGGGGAACTGTTTGTGCCTAAGGATCATGGTGGTTTTCCAATTCAGCAATCGGGGATTTTAGTCTCTATTGAAGATAATAATAGTTGGTATTTTACTTTTGGTGATGGGTCGAAGGATTTATTTCTTTATATAACAAACGTTACTTCGAAAGGTGATTTTAGTCTTGAATTATCAGATGGAGATAAAGATTTTTTTCAGGAAAACAAAAATCTTATGGAACTAGATTTTGAGACGGTATCGAATTTTGCAACTCATATATCGACCACGGAAAGTGGAAAGATTCAAGTTCTAGAGTTAGAAATCAATAAACATATTATAATACAATTTGATGAATTAATTCTTAGGGATACAAATAATCCTCAGAATGTAGTGATGCTTACGGAAGGAAAAATAAACATAAATTTAGAGACGTTCTCCGAAAGTAATTAATACATTTTATTTTTGATAATACTTCTACTTTTTACATCAAATCTTGATTGCTCCTGCCACGGCATCTAATATATTCTTTTCAATAAATAAATCATATTCAATGTTTAAAAAATTACTTTTCTTCATGGCACTAATGCCATTGGTTAGCTACGCTCAACTGTACACCAGCAGTGCTGATACAAAATTTCAACCGCTGGATAAAAGTCAGATTACAACAGATATTTTGTACGACCGGGTCTATCCCATGTCTGAATTACCCGATTTTAATCAAACGGCGATTGACACTTCACAAGTCTACCACTTTTACCATGCCTACGCAGAGATTCAAACTGCGGATTATACCTCCAGATGGTCAACTGTTTCTTGGTTGAAAAGCAATGTAAAAGTACAGGAACAACAAAATAAGATCCCCATTGGTATTTTAAATGTAGATTTTAATATCATTGACGAATATGCATTACAAGATAACTTAATAGCCTTTTCGGGTCCTGATAGTTTGTTGGTGGATGTTGCCGGGAGATCTCGAAGTCCGTATTTGGAAAGAAACGGATTCGTAGTAAGCACCTTAGTGGAAAACGGCGAAGGTTCAACAGTTACTTTTGTAACTGGACCTGATTTTACTATGCAAGCTGCCAACCCAACAATAAGCAGTTTGGAAGCCGATTTTGGAAACGGACAGGGTTGGCAAATAATACCCCTAAATGGTACTAAAACTGTTAATTTTGGGAATGCAGGAATGTACTACATTAAGTATAAGCTACACTTTTCTAATAGTACTACCCGTTATACTTATAGTAAGATTCGTATCAATGCAAATTCTTTTATTACGAAGAGAGCAAATTTGATTCAGGGAGCGGCGAATATTGATTGCACCCTTTCTACAGTGGGTCAATTTCGGTCAGCGATCTCTTTTCAAGGCTATGATGAAAGTCAAGCCTATGCGGGTGCAGCAGAGTATCGAATTTTTAAAGGCGGCAATGATTTAGATAAGCCTGTAATCGTTTTAGATGGATTTGATCCTCAGGAAGGAGAACCTGATGCGATAGGAACATTTCAGATTTATGATGAATTTTTAAGATTTGAAGGGGGGAGTTTAGGGGCACAATTAAGAACCTCAGATTTTGACATTATCCCGCTTAATTTTATTAAATACGATGATAATGGTAAAATTATCAATGGAGGAACCGATTATATTGAACGCAATGCCATGGTATTGGTCGATTTTATAACCCAAATACGCGATTGTAAAGAAGGAAATCATCCTATTAAGATCATTGGTTTTAGTATGGGAGGGTTGGTAGCCCGCTATGCATTGCGCTACATGGAACAAAATGGAATTCCTCATGATACCGACCTTTTTGTATCGGTAGACAGTCCGCATAAAGGAGCAACTGTACCCATCGGGATACAGGAAATCGCAGATCTGGTAGATGATATTACACCCTTTGGGTTAGGCAATGCTGCGGATGACCTTTTAGACACACCGGCAGCCAAACAGCTCTTGATTCATCATTCGTTTGCCGATTCAAAAACAGCTAAAGGAGCACCTAATTTTCACGATCGTTTCTATAACGATCTGGATACTATGGGATTTCCCCAGCAAACCCGAAATATAGCGGTCGTTAATGGCCTCGCCAATGGAACCCCAATAAATTCGATTGGGCAAAAGTATCTGGATGCCGAAATTGAGACCGGGCTCATTTTTTTTAAGGTAGGTGGTAGAATGAAGGCTAAGTTAAATTATGCACCTGATAAAGGACAAACTAAAGATGCCTTAAATTTTAAAATTCAACTTAAACTTTTTTTGGTGCGTATTACATTATTTAAACGAATACGTCAAGTAACTACATTAAGCACAACAGGGAGTTATGAAAACTCACCGGGAGGGTTTTTTGATGTAGAGAACCTAGTCGAAGATTTTCTCGGGGCAAATACCGAATTTCAGCTATTTAACAGTGGATTTTTAAATTCAATTATTGGAGAAGTAAAACTAAGCCTTATCGATCCTAATTTTTCTTTTATACCGGTTAAAAGTAGTCTTGCTTATTCCGGTCCGATACAGGATCTCTATGAAGATGTATCTTCCCGGGATTTAGTTTGCGAGGGATTCACTCCATTAGATTCTTATTTTACTGCAATTAATAATAACGAAGTTCATATTGACCTCAATAGTCAGAGTGCCAATTATATCAGACAGGAAATATTGGGAAATCCACAATATCCCAATTTAAATATCACCAATGGTAATGTAGTCGAACGAACTCATAATATTTGTCCTGGTACCGATTATACTTATACCGTAAAAGGTTGTTCGGCACCCTCTGTTAATTGGCAGGTTTCGTCGAATCTAACTGTAGTAGGTTCTACCGGAAGCAGTATTACGGTTAGGGCAATAAATAGTACCGTAAATGAAAGTGCTTCGATTACGGCTGACTATAATGGATATAATTCTTCAAAAAATATTTGGATAGGGAAACCTAAATTATCAGGGACTTCATTGTTAGGTTCACCAAATGTACACTGCAATAGTATATATATTTATGAATACTCCGGTACAGTTGCCGGAGCCGACAGTACCCGATGGGTAGTAAGTCTTCAGTTTGACGATATAAGTGCCATTAACGGAAAAGAGTTATATGTAGACCCCACCAACGCAGGTAATGGCTATGTTACCTATGTAGCCTCGAATGATTGTGGCGAGATCATTATCTGCAAGCCGATTACGGTAGATGGTAGCAATTGCGGTCCTGCTTATACCAATTTTCCGGGAACGTATTCCTGCGGAGATACCGGGTTTAGAATGTCAGCAAATTACGGAATAGAACCCAACCCGGCGTCAACTACCCTTACAATCCGTGATTTGAGAGAGTTGTCAACCACTTCAAGTAAAAGCAATTTATTTAAGGCAAAACAACCTTTGATCTATAAAATCTATGATTTTGGTGGTATTTTGATGAAGGAGGGAAGTTTTCGTCAACAGGGTTCTATGCAAATCAATGTCTCCGGTCTTAAAGAAGGTTATTATTTCCTAAAAATCGTTCATCAAGATCAGGCAGAAGTACATCAATTAATTATCGAGTAAAATTGATGCTAATAAAAATAAAACCCCGGAAATCTTCGGGGTTTTCAATTATATTTCACTTAGTGCTTAAGGCAATGGTGGCGGTGTACTTCCACCAAGGAAAGGTTTGAGCTCTTCAACTTCTTTAAGTGCAGCCCATCCTTCCATGCCCTGTTTCCAGACCAACGTATCACGATTTACGGTTCTTTTAGCAAATAGATCTTTCAGAACCTCAAAAGAAACAGGTCCGTTTTGCTGCCCGTTCACCGCATAATAATAGTGTACCTGTACTGGCATCGGAGGCGGAACCACTAAGGGATTTTGAGCGGGTTGTGCAGCGACTTGTCCAGCCGCAGGATTCATCATATTCCCCATTTGTTGAGCCAATACAAAGCCCATACCCATACCCATACCGGCACCAGCTGTACCGCCTTCATTTTTAGCGGCTGCTTCCATCGCTTTGGCAGCTTTAAACTGTGATAGTTTGGTCATGTCGAGTTTATCGAGCCGACTATACTCGAAGATCTCTTTCTTGAGTTCTTCCGGCATTGAGACATTCTCGATGTAGAACTTTTCCAGTTCGATCCCTACACGATCAAATTCAGGTTGCATCACCTCCTGGCAAGTAAGGGAGAGTTCGGTAGTATTAGCGGCATAAAGCTCGATAGGGATGTTCGCTTCTCCTACGGTATCGGTAAATCGGGTAGCGATCAAACTTTTTAAATGCTCGTTGATCTCATAGCTGGTAAAATGTCCATCGGTCCCCACAATGTCAATAATGAATTTTCCGGGATCCGAAATGCGAAAACTATAGGTCCCGAATGCTCGTATCTCCACCAGACCAAAGCGTTCGTCATTGAGCATAATGGGATTTTTTGTACCCCATTTTTCATCCGTAAATAAACGGGTACTAACAAAATAGACTTCTGCTTTGAACGGACTGTCAAAACCGTACTTCCATCCTTTTAGAGTGGTGAGTATCGGTAAGTTTTTTGTATTGAGGGTATACGTTCCTGGCTTGAAAACATCTGCTAACTGACCTTCATTGATAAACACTGCCATTTGCCCTTCACGCACAATAAGTTTGGCATTGTTCTTTATTTCATTCTGGTAGCGCTCAAATCGGTATACCAGCGTATCATTTGTAGTGTCTAACCACTCTACAATATCTATAAACTCATGACTGAGTTTTTTTTTGATCTCATCAAAAAGCCCCATGATTGTTCGGTTTTAAAATTGGATGGTTAAGTTACTAAAATTATCAGTTTGGTAAAAACAATCTTTGATCGTAGTAATTTAAATCTAATGCTCTTTTAAACATTATTCTTCCACATGATTTAAAAGCCTTAAAGAATGACTAATTTCTTCCTTTTTCTCCAGGGTATAGTTGGTTTACAGGATCGCTTTGCCAGTATTCTTTAGTAGCTGTATCCATAATGGTAAGCGGATGTTCATAAGCGGCTCCGGTATCTACATTCCAAATTCCGGCAGCATGCAAGGGCACAGACTCACCTATTCTGATAGTGGGGGTATGCCCAATATAGATCTCATTGTAGTGGGTAAGCCGTTTTGGATAGTTGGGGTCTTCTGGTGAAAGTGCAGGATCGAGGGCAATAGCCATTTCCCACAGTGAACGATCCCAATAAAACATTTCTGGAAACCATTCTCGTTTTACGCCGTGCACGTTGGTAAATCCGGCATGTAAAAAAAGCTTGTTTTCGTCGTCTAAATGGTAATTTTCCAGAGCTTCAAAAAACTCGATATGCTGAGGTAATTCTGAAGTGTCAATTTTGGCGTAGGCATCTACCGTCACCCTTCCCCCGTGAAAGAGCCACATCGGATTATCTTTCCCATGCTTGAGCCATTTGTAGCAAAGCTCGTCGTGATTACCCCTAATGAAAATACAGGAGTGCGTTTTACGGAGCTCCATTAAAAATTCAATTACTTGAGGAGAATCGCTCCATCCGTCTACATAATCTCCGAGAAATACCAATTGATCGTCTGTATCTACCTTGGCTCTTTCCAGGATTTGCCATAAGGCTTTAAGGCCACCATGAATGTCGCCAATCACCAATTTTCTTTTAAACATAGCAATATTTTGTATTTGCTCTCTTAACAGATTTGAAAGCAAATTGTATCTTTAACTTCTGTTTCAAAATTATTCTATTTGAAGCAGTTTTAGAAACTACAGGCTAAAAATAACGAAATTGACTGCTTCTGTTGTACTTGATCGCAAAACAAATGATACGAAAAATTGCCTATGAAAAATGTATTTTGCATTGGAGAAATGCTTATTGATTTTGTTGCTGAAAAGCAAGGTAAAGACCTTACCATGGCACATCAGTTCACCCGAAAAGCAGGGGGTGCTCCGGCAAATGTAGCCACGGCCATCGCTAAACTTGGCGGACAGAGTGCTTTTGTAGGTGCTGTGGGAGACGATCCCTTTGGTATCTTTCTGATAAAGACCTTAAAAGATCACAAAGTATCTGTTGAATTTGTACAACAAATCCCCACTTTTACTACGTTGGCATTTGTTTCCATTGCAGAAGATGGAGAGCGTGATTTTGTATTTAATCGAGGAGCGGACAAGGCCTTAGAATCTGATACTAAATTAATATCGCAATTTAACGATGGTATACTACATTTTGGAGCCGCTACAGCATTTCTTGGTGGATCTTTACAAACGTGTTACGAACATTATTTGAAGGAAGCTATAGAGCGCAAAGCCTTTATTTCTTTTGATCCTAATTATCGAACCGATTTATGGAAAGAAAGGGATACTGAGTTTAAGCAGCTGTGTACACCATTCATTGCAAATTCTCATTTGGCAAAATTTAGTCTGGAAGAAGCGATGCTTCTCTCCGGTGCCGAGACCTTGGAGGCATCTTGTAAAATACTACATGAAATTGGTGCAGATACCATTTGCATTACCCTTGGTAAAGAAGGTACATATGTAAGCACCAAAATGTATCAGGAAACAGTACCAAGTATATCGGTAAATCCTGTGGATACCACGGGTGCAGGCGATGCATTTATAGGATGTCTATTATGGCAACTTGCAGATGAGGAATCTCCTATAAGTATCATGAAAGATAAAGAGCGTTTTCTTCATATGGTTAAGGTCGCCAATGCCTGTGGAGCCATTACCACCACACAGTACGGTGCTATAGCTGCGCTACCGGATGCGTCAAAATTAAACTCACATGTGAAATGAATCAAGCAAGACATCATTATCATCTACATAAATTTCAAGAAAAATATAAGAAAAAAATAGCGCTCCCCGCAGATGATATCTCAAAAGCTTTTGAAATGCGGCTGGCTGCCAACTTTTCTCTTATAAGTGAGCTTTTCTTTACGCTCTATCCAGATAAGACTCATGAAAACGTATTTGAGCAATTGTTACTTTCCTTGTACGACAGTTTCAAAAAAAGACCAGAAGTTTTGAAAGCTTTAGACATGAATAGAGTAGAAGATACGCAATGGTACCAAAGTGAAAAGCTGGTAGGGATGCAACTCTATGCAGATCTGTTTAACAGGAATATTAAAGGAGTACAGGATAAGTTGCCATATTTAGAAGAGTTAGGGGTTAACTTTTTACATATAATGCCTTTGATGGAACGCCCCAAAGGAGAAAATGATGGGGGTTATGCCGTAACTCACTATACCAAAGTAGATAAAAAATTTGGAAGTACTAAAGATCTGCTTTCATTAACTAATACCATGCGAAGCAAGAGCATGGTACTCATGCTGGATTTCGTGGTAAACCACACTGCAGATAATCATCGCTGGGCACAAAAGGCCAAGCAAGGAGAAAAAAAGTATCAGAATTATTATTATTGTTATCCCGACCGGTCTGTACCAGATCGATTTGATGCGAGTATGCAGGAAGTATTTCCACAGACAGCTCCCGGAAATTTTACCTATGTAAATGAAATGGAGCAATGGATCATGACCACATTTAATACTTATCAATGGGATCTTAATTACACCAACCCGGAAGTCTTCGTTGAAATGCTTGGGAATTTAATTGCTATGGGCAATCTGGGGGTTGATATTATTCGCTTTGATGCCCTGGCTTTTTTATGGAAAAAGGAAGGTACTGTTTCCCAGAATTTACCGGAAGCACATATGGTTACACAGTTATTCCGACTTTGCACTCAGGTGATCGCTCCTGGCATTGTATATCTGGCGGAAGCTATTGTCGCTCCCAAACAGATTATCAAATATTTCGGAGAAGGCGCTATGAAAGGAAATGAATGTGAGATCGCTTACAATGCTACACTCATGGCACTTCTTTGGGAATCTGTTGCTACGGGAGAGACCCGGTTATTGTACAAAAGCCTTCAAAATGTTCCAGATAAACCGGACAGTTGTACCTGGGTAAATTATGTACGTTGTCATGATGATATTGGTTTGGGTTTTGAAGACGAACACATTGCCGAAGTTGGGTGGGACCCTTATTTGCACAGGCAGTATATTCTTGATTATTATTGTAGAGATCTTTACAATTCTCCTGCAAAAGGCATGCTTTTTATGTTTAACCCTGAAACCGGTGACGGGCGTATTACAGGATCTTTAGCTTCGTTAGCAGGACTTGAAAAAGCTCAGGAAGAGGAAGATCACTACAAAATACGACTAGCCATAAATAAAATTAATTTACTTCATGCCATTGTTTTAAGCTATGGCGGTATTCCTATGATCTACTCAGGCGATGAAATTGGAACGCTTAACGATTATTCTTTTCTGGATAATGCAAATAAAAAAGAGGATAGCAGGTGGTTGAACCGACCAAGTATGAATTGGGAGGTAGTCGCTGAGATAGAAAAATCAGAAGATCCCGCTGCTCAAATCTTTAATCACTTAAAAGAACTCATCCGAATTCGAAAAACCCTTCCGGTTTTTGCCGATGCCAATAATTGTACACTGGAAGCTACACCCAATGGTCATATTTTCGCCTACATGAGGTGGTCCATGCAACACGGCAATATTCTAGTGCTCTGTAATTTTAATCATACCCTTGAGCTTGTTGACGCCTGGTGGCTTCACAAAGTGAGTTTTAATATTTCCGACGGCGTCACCAATCTCATTACTGGTAATAAGGTGGGGCTCAAAGGTGCCTATCTTGTATTGGAACCTTATGAATGCATGTGGTTGAAAAATGGCATTGACTAATTACTAATTAAGCGGGCACTTAGTATCTTTGCAAAAAAAGCTATGACCAAATTGCAAGCAAAGCGTGTGCTACAGATCGCTGCTGTTTACAATATTCTCTGGGGTGCCTGGGTGGTACTTTTCCCTGATCATTTTTTTAATCTTGTGGGTATGGATCCGCTCAATCATCCTATGGTATGGCAGGGAATGGGCATGGTGATAGGCGTCTACGGCCTTGGTTACTGGTGGGCATCCTACGATGCAATGCGGCACTGGCCCATCGTAGCAGTTGGATTTCTAGGTAAGATTTTCGGTCCTCTGGGATTTGTTTTCAATTATGCTCAAGGGATCGTGCCGTTTGAATTTAGCTATACACTAATTACGAATGACCTTATTTGGTGGATTCCGTTTTTCCTGATTCTGAGAAGAGTTCATACAGAACATCAATGGCGATTAAGCGATGCAAAAGACTAGTTTATACATACTGATTGTTTTCTTTTTCATTGCAGGAGTCTATCATTTTATGAATCCGCAGTTCTATTTGCCTTTAATCCCTGATTATCTACCTTTTCCGGAAGCGATAAATCTGTTAAGCGGGACGTTGGAGATCGTATTTGCATTATTATTGATCCCTGTGAAGACCCGTAAATCTACCAGTATGCTTATCTGCGTGCTTTTAATTGCTTTCATTCCGTCGCACATCTATTTCATACATGCTGGTAGTTGTTTTGAAAACAGTATTTGTGTCGCTCCATGGATAGCGTGGATACGATTACTGGTTATTCATCCGTTATTGATATATTGGACCTGGTATGCAGGCAACCTTAAAACCCTAAAATCATGAACCTGATCGAACTCCTGCGCTTACTCGCAGACTTTGGATTGTTTGTACTTATCTGGACCGTACAGTTGGTAATTTATCCAGGGTTTCGACATTATCAAGAAGCCCGATTGTTGTATTGGCATCCAAAATACACCAATTTAATAACGTATATAGTAGCTCCTTTAATGCTGGGGCAGTTATTTCTTCATGGCTTGCAATTATTCGACGCTTACAATGGGTATACATTAACTTCCTTTGTTTTAGTACTGGTTGTCTGGATATTAACTTTTGCGCAGGCGGTACCCCTGCATAAAAATTTAACCGAAGGCGTGGCGTTACCGGAGTCTACCGAAAAGCTGATACGTACCAACTGGAACCGAACGGTATTGTGGACATTACTTTTTTTATGGGGACTGTTTGATTTTATCAATACCAATTTTGATTTGGTTCAGTTTTAATCTGTTAATCACTTCAAAAATTAAAGAACTTCCCGCCTGTTTTCTCTGATTAAGAATAATTTACGATATTGTCCGTAAATTCCCTACTTATGAAAACGATGCTGCCCTTCATTCTCTTTTTAAGTATTACTTTTTCGCATGCACAGGAAATTCCTGAAGTTGCTTTTGGAACGGTTCAAAGATTCGATAGTTTGCCTTCAAAATATGTTGCTGCAAGAAACATAGATGTTTGGCTTCCGGAAGATTATACGGTCGAAAAGAAATACGCGGTGCTCTATATGCAGGATGGTCAAATGTTATTTGATTCAACAAAAACTTGGAATAAACAGGAATGGGGTGTAGATGAGACCATCAGTCGATTAATTTCAGCAAAAAAAATACAAGAGTGTATCGTTGTAGGTATTTGGAATGGCCAACAATTAAGACATTTTGAATACTTTCCTCAGAAGGCATTTGAAAAAATATCAAAACGCAAAAAAGATTCCATCTATAATGATATCTTAAAAAACGATCCGGGCTATACCGGTGTGAAGGTTCAATCTGATGACTACCTTAAATTTTTGGTGGAAGAGCTCAAACCTTTAATTGATGAACGCTATGCTACCAAACCTGAAAGGGAACATACATTTATTGCAGGTTCAAGCATGGGCGGACTCATTTCTATGTATGCAGTATGCGAATATCCTGAAGTATTTGGAGGAGCAGCCTGTATTTCCACGCACTGGCCGGGGTTATTCACACTGGAAAACAATCCGGTTCCTGAGGCTTTTATGGAATATCTGGCAGAGGCTTTGCCAGAGCCGGGGACGCATAAGTTGTATTTTGATCATGGAACAGAAACACTCGATGCACTGTATCCTTCCATTCAAAAACAAGCCGATTCTATTTTAAAAAGCAAGGGATACTCACGAAAAAACTGGAAGACCAGAGTTTTTGAAGGGGACGATCACTCAGAAAGATCCTGGAAGAAACGATTGGATGTACCATTGGTGTTCTTATTAGGAACAGCGCAAAGGAAACGATAAACAAAAGGGTTGGAATAAGATGCTATCGGGTTTTAAGCCAACCTGTAATACTTAGTCGTTTAGAATGCTTTACCGTTTTTACTTCATGTTCCAGTAACTGGCTTTCAAACAGTACAACTCTTCCGGGAAGCGGATAAATGTCCAGAGCGCGTTCTTTTTTATCTTCCGGTAAATAGAGGGTTAACTCGCCCCCATTTTCTTTTTCCCAGCTGTCATCATTCAGGTAACAAACAAACGAAAGTTTGCGGCGATCGTCATTTCGAAAGGTATCCAGATGTCTTTTGTAAAAAGTGCCTTTCGGATAGACTGCATAGTGAAATTCCTTTTGCAGAATGCCCATGAAACAGGTCTTGTTGAGGTAATTAACTAAGGAATTTATTTTATGGAAAAACAACTGTTCGGCTTCATTGGCTTCTTGTTCATCTATCCATTTAATGAAATCTCCCCGAATCCCGGAAGCGATCAACTCATTCACACGACTACCTACAGCCGATTTTTTAAAGGCATCATTCTCGTATTTCTCTAGTAGCGAATTGCGCAGCAGTAAAACTTCCTCTTCCGTAAAAAAAGCATCAGTTACACTGTATTGATCTTCCATAAGATCCTGAATTAACTTTTCGTACAGCGGGTTTTCCTGAAAGTCCAGCTGTTCAAACAGTTCTGATGTAGCCATATATACTTAAACATCTATAAAAAAGCAGGCAAATGTAGTTTATAAATGAACAGGTTTTACAAAATGAATACCTTTGCAGAAATAAATATTACAAACTGAGATTACGGAATAATGAGTACCATTCGAATTACCAAGCAATTTACATTTGAGACCGGGCATGCATTGTATGGATATGACGGTAAATGCAGAAACGTGCATGGGCATAGTTACAAATTATCGGTAACGGTAATCGGTACGCCCATTACAGATACTTCTCATGTAAAGTATGGGATGGTGATCGATTTTGGAGACCTGAAGAAGATCGTAAAGGAAGATATTGTAGATGTTTTTGACCATGCTACCGTATTCAATAAAAATACGCCACACGTAGAGTTAGCTAAAGAACTTCAAGACAGAGGTCACAATGTAATACTTGCAGATTATCAACCTACCAGTGAAAACATGGTGATCGATTTTGCAACAAAAATAAAAGCACGCTTGCCGGAAACTATTAAGCTTCACTCTTTAAAATTACAGGAAACGGAAACTTCTTTTGCAGAATGGTATGCCTCTGATAATGCTTAAGGGGTTTCGTGAATTAACTACAATTCCGTTATATTTACCTATCAATCAACAACAATGAATATCCCGGAAGGTAAAAAGGTTTATTTTGCTTCAGACAATCACCTGGGAGCACCTACACGTGAGAAGAGTTTTCCCAGAGAACAGAAATTTGTAAGATGGCTGGATGAGGTAAAACAGGATGCTGCCGCCATTTTTTTGCTCGGCGACCTTTTTGATTTCTGGTTTGAGTATCACACCGTGGTTCCCAAAGGTTTCACAAGAACATTAGGTAAACTTGCGGAGATCACCGATAGCGGAATTCCCGTTTACTATTTTGTAGGCAATCACGATCTCTGGATGAATGGTTATTTTGAAGAAGAACTTAATATTCCGGTTTTTCACAAACCTCAGGAGTATACTTTTAATAAGATCAAATTTCTCATTGGTCATGGAGATGGTTTGGGACCGGGTGATAAGGGATACAAACGAATGAAAAAAGTGTTCACCAATCCTTTTGCGAAATGGTTGTTTCGGTGGTTGCATCCAGATCTGGGGGTGAAACTGGCGCAATATCTTTCCGTCAAAAACAAATTGATCTCTGGAGATGAGGATGTAAAGTTCCTCGGTGAAGAGAACGAGTGGTTAGTGCAGTACAGTAAGCGTAAATTAAAGTCGACACATTACGATTACTTTGTATTCGGACATCGGCATTTACCCATGGAAATAAAAGTGGGTGATCGATCTACCTATATAAATCTGGGTGACTGGATCGGATATTATACGTATGGGGAGTTCGATGGTAAAAAATTGCATCTCAGAAAATTTTCATAAAAGGAAAGAATACCATATAAGGTGTCCTAAACATTGAGTTATGATCAAAAGTAATTTTGAAGAATTCCCACAATAACAATTAAGATCTTGGTTAAAATTAGCATGGCTCTAGTTATTCTGTTGTGGAATATTCACGTTCTAGGACATTCTTGGATCGTTTTTTCTTGTAGTTTTCTATCATTGCATGTACTATTTGCAATTTTCAGATGCCCATTCATTAAACTCTTTGTTGGTAACTTTTAGGGTTTTTAAACAAGTTTTGATGTGGAACCGGGGGATATCTTTTTTATGCCCCCAAAACGTAATTGTTCTAAAGCATTCGGGGCATTTCCAATGGTGGTGCGTTCCCTGCTGTCTTTTAAATTCACATCCGAGATTTAAAAGGAATTTTTCCCAACATTTAGTCGGAACTGGATTATTGTGTTCACCCATATTTAAACTGCAATCGGTATTTTCTCGACCCTAGTGTCGTCTGGCAGATTAAACTCCTTTTTAATGTCCTCAAAAGTGGTTTCGCTCAAATGAGTTAATTTCTTCTTGAAATACTTGACCCTATTCCATCCTAAATCTTTTAGGACTTTATAGACTTCACTTTCATTTAGATTAGAAATATCTTTAAAGAAATTAATCATAGATTCTTTAGCCATTTGATCGGCTTCTTCTATGTTAGAACCGTATGCAGAAATTTGTAAGCTAGGAATATAAAGAATATCGTGTTCACCTTCTTTAAAATGAATGCCCATTACTTCAGCTTTGAAAAGCTTTTTTCTAAGATCAATACTAATATTTTCTTTACTTACTTCCATAGTAACTTCAAATATATGAAGTAATATAAAACACCGATGTTAAAATAAAAAGAAAATTCACTAACTATACCTTTTCTTAGATATTTATTTACAGCGTTATTATTTTCTTCTCATGTCCTTCATTGTAGATAGTATCCAAAGAAAACCTATATCAGATCTTTTAGTTTTAATTGCAATGATACAGTACCATTCCATTCATTTTCCTCTATTGAAAAAATAGCACTGAATGTTTTTCGTCCGGTTGTTATAGAAAGTTTGTTTCCCAGATTAAAACCGATAGCCCCCAGAGGCGTTCCTGAAAATCCGGCTTGTGTGAGCGTAAGTTTTAAATGATCGCCTTCTTCCCCAACCGTTTTTCCATAGCCTGTGTCCTGTAGATTTTGCGCCATGAATACCGGAGACATATTACCCGGACCAAAAGGGGCAAACTGCTTTAAAATACGGTAAAACTTTGGGGTGATCTGATCAAGTGTCAGTTCTGCATCTGCCACAATCTCGGGGGTTAACAATTTCTTATCGATTGTAGCGGCTACGACTTCTTCAAATTTACTTTTAAAT
The DNA here is from genome assembly GCA_046199005.1 of Flavobacteriaceae bacterium M23B6Z8. Lineage (GTDB taxonomy): Bacteria > Bacteroidota > Bacteroidia > Flavobacteriales > Flavobacteriaceae > Ascidiimonas. Next base: position 4,141,322 of record CP176050.1, on the reverse strand, counting down.
ATTTCATACTGGTTTTCTAATAATGTAAGTCCTGCTGCATATTTATGTCCGCCAAATTGCTCTATACAATCTTCACATGCTTCCAATGCATTGTAAACGTCAAACCCTTTAACAGATCTGGCGGAAGCTGCCAATTTTTCTCCAGATTTTGTAAAAACGAGCGTAGGGCGGTAATAGGTTTCTGTAAGTCTGCTGGCGACAATACCAATAACTCCTTTATGCCAGTTTTCATGATATACTACCGTAGTATTTCTTTCCTGCTCACCGAGCTTTTCAATTTGATCCAGTGCTTCCTGAGTGATCTGTTGATCGGCACTTCGCCTGTCCTGATTAAAACTTTCGATCTCAGCAGCAAACTCAGCAGCGATGTTAAAATCGGTTTCCGTTAGTAAATTTACGGCATACTGACCGTGCTTCATGCGCCCCGCCGCATTGATTCGGGGAGCAATGATAAAAACCACATCAGTAATGGTGAGCTCTTTCTTTTTCAAAGGAGCCGTGATCGCGGCGATCCCTGCTCTTGGCTGACTATTGATCACCTTCATTCCGTAATGCGCTAAAACCCTGTTTTCTCCTGTTATAGGCACAATATCCGCAGCGATCGCTGTTGCCACGAGATCCAGATAAGGAAGCAAAGCTTCAATCCCATGACCTTGTTGATGTGCAAGCGCCTGAATAAGTTTAAAACCTACCCCACAACCGCATAACTCGTCGTAAGGATAGCTACAGTCTGTTCTTTTCGGGTCAAGTACTGCAAACGCTTCCGGTATGTTTTCTCCAGGCCGGTGATGATCACAAATAATAAAATCAATTCCCTTCTCTTTGGCATAAGCTACTTTATCAATTGCTTTAATGCCGCAATCCAGTGCAATGATCAGGGTAATATCATTGTCATGCGCAAAATCAATTCCCTTATAAGATATTCCATAACCTTCATCATATCTATCTGGAATATAGGTAGCGATATTTTCGTACCGTGTTTTTAAATACGAAGACATTAAGGAAACAGCCGTTGTACCATCTACATCATAATCACCATACACTAGAATATTTTCTCTGTTTTCAAATGCAGCCTCAATTCTGGAAACAGCTTTTTTCATATCCGTCATTAAAAAGGGATCGTGTAAGTGCGCTAAAGAAGGGCGAAAAAAATGTCTGGCGTCTTCGTAGGTTTCAATACCCCTTTGTACTAACAAATGCGCAATAAGGCGATCAACACCCAATGATGCTGAGAGGCTGTTAACTTTCTCCTGTTCAGGTATTGGTTTTAAGGTCCATCGCTGTACTGTATTCATAATTTCAAAAGTACCCAATTATAGAGATTTCTCACAGTTGTTCAAAAACCTTTTGTTAACACCCGAATTAGATACAGGCTATTTTTCTTTTTGTATTTTAGAAAATAAAATATAACTACTTTAGAAGGAATAGTTTATATAGCGAACAGTGATATATCTGAAATGAGGGAAGCAAATGATCAATAAACGCCTTTTAGTAAAGAATCTATTAGCTCATAATGATGAAAACAGTTTTTATGACAAAAAACGATTCATCAGTATTGGTGAAAAGGAAGGAAAAGCGAAATTTCTAAAGCATGTTTGTGCACTTGCGAATTCGAATCCTAAGAATAATTCGTATATCGTCGTAGGGGTCGAAGATGAAGATAATAAGATTGTAGGGGTAGACTTCTTTGATGATAGCAAAATTCAGAATTTAGTAAATGCATATCTGGAAAATGCCCCATTGATTAGTTACGAAAATATTCTTTTTCCAGACCTGCCGGAAGGAAAAGTGGTAGGTCTTGTTACTATTCGGTCTACCGGAAAGATATGTGCGCTGCGAAAAAATATATGGAAGTATTGGGGAGGCAGCGTTTTTCTTCGCGACGGAAGCATCAGCATGCCCAAGATATTTGATATCAAAATACAAGACACCAATAGTGAAGTGGTAGCGGCTATCGAGCAACACGCCAGAAATAATATTGAACTTACGCTGGACGGGGTGATCGATTTCATCAATAACAGGCATAAAGACCTCGAATCGCATTATAAGGTTTTTAAAGAACAATTTGTGGTATGTTGGGCAGGGAATGTTAAGAAAACGGAGAATGGAACCTATTATTCCCGTTTGGATATCGAGCTTATAAACGAGCGCAAGCAACTTTTTTATTCTGCACTGGATGAGGTTGAGATAATTTACGATGAAAACTCATTTACCACTACAGAGTATGTGCAATTAGGATTGAATAAACAGCAAAAGTATTATCCACTTGAAAAAATGGAGATCACCTTTAATGATAATGGGACGTACAAGGTAGATTCTCAATTAATTTTTGAACCGCCACGGTTCGATAAGAAAATGCTGTTTCACTTATTCAATGCCAACAATGTTTTAATGGATAAACTCAAAAAGAAAGTGCCTTTCTCAAAAAATGAGATCAAAGATTTTAAAAATATGCCCGCTACCTACCTTATATGTTATTTAAACGGATTTGAAGGCGCTAAATTTATGTTGGAAGAATACAGGTGGTTGGTGAAAGAGTATGATAAAGATATCTATGCTTCCCTTAAAGAAGCACTTCGTATTCTTCGAAAGGTACGTTATACCTAAATAAAAATATTAGTTAACCTCGTATTCTTTAACAGAGGAGCTGAGAGGAATAGCATCTACCCCGCCTTTATTTATAAGGAAAAGAATGTCTTTAGTTTTGCCGATTAAAATACCTTCTTTTATGGTATTATCTGAAAATGTAATTTTTATAGGATCTTGACTGCGGATTCTACGTGCGCTCATGTCCCCGTAAATGGCAGCAGCGATGAAAAGATAAATAATAAAAACGGAGCTTAGCAGTACAGCACGATAGGTCTCAAACCATTTCTTTTTATCCAGTCCGAAATTGGTAATTGAATACCATTTTGGGTATCTTTTTTTCCAAAAGCTGTCTGTTTTAAGAACCAGATAGGATATCAAAACTGAGCCTACTGAGAAAAGTAAGATCTTAAGATCTGAAAATGGGGCGATCAAAAAATCAAAAACATCTGCATAATCAAAAATATTGATCCCAAATTCTTCAAATTTATGGTAGTTAAAAAGCATTCCTACGGCGACCATCAATAAATAGGAGATCGTAATAAGGGTTTGGATTTCCTTTATGATCTTTTCGTAAGCGTCCTTGATAATGCCCTCTTTCATCTGTACTGTGCGAATCTAATTAATCCAGTTTTTCGGTCAGTTTTTTAAAGACTTTTTTAGGTTCTTTACCCTCATAAAGCACCTGATAGACCGCATCGATGATCGGGGTTTTTGTTTTTCTTTTTTGTTTTTCTGTGATCAAATGGGCACTTTTGGTAGCATAATAACCTTCTGCGACCATATTCATTTCCATCATAGCGCTTTTCACCGTGTAGCCTTTTCCTATCATGTTGCCAAACATTCGGTTGCGGCTAAAAACAGAATACCCAGTTACCAATAAATCACCGAGGTAAGCAGAATTATTAATGTTACGTTTCATTTTATGAATACGCTTGATAAAACGGCGCATTTCCCGTATGGCATTACTCATCAACACGCTTTGAAAATTATCCCCATAACCGAGTCCGTGAGCGATACCGGCAGCGATCGCATAAATATTTTTCAAAACTGCTGCATATTCAGTACCAATAATATCGTCTGTAGTTTTAGTATTGATGTAATGATTTTGCAACTTATCCGCCATCAATTTTGCTTTTGAATCATCGGCACAGGCAATGGTTAAATACGATAGCCGTTCCAAAGCTACTTCTTCGGCGTGACAAGGCCCGGTAATCACCCCAATATTATCAAACGGGATATCATATTCTTTATGGAAATATTCCCCTACGATAAGTCCCGTTTCCGGAACGATTCCTTTGATAGCAGAGAAAATAACTTTGTGTTTAATAGGTATGGTAAGCTTCTTTAACTCTTCGTGCAAAAAGGCAGAAGGGATTGCGAAAATCAGGTAATCTGCCCACTCAGCGATCTCATTTATATCATTACTTAATTTGAGTTGTTCGGTATGAAATTCGACCGAGCTAAGGTAATTAGGATTATGCTTGGCATTGAGAATATGCTCTTTGGCGTATACACTTCGCATATACCAACCAATTTCATCCAGATTTGTGGTAAGCATTTTTACGATAGCTGTCGCCCAGCTACCTCCACCAAAAACCGCAAATTTTACAGGTGTACTCATATATATTTATTGGTATTTCAAAAGTAATCAAAAAAGACACAATGAGTTAAATACTGAAAATCAGATACTTATATTTTTGGCACGGAGCTTGTTTATATTCTGGTATAATTTAAAATGATGGGCTTATGAAAGCAGTTAGACTCTTATTCGGAATGTTATTTATAGGAACCTTTTTGGTTTCCTGTGAGGCAGATGTGATTATTACCGACGATTTTATCGATGAACCCGGAATCACAGTGAATCAGTTATTAACATCTTATGATCTGTGGTATGTAGATATTAATCGCACCAGCGGAAACGGAGAAGTACCTTTTTTGCAACGAGCTTTCACCGTAAGTTTTGATTTTGGCGTATTGGCTGCGAATAATAACCTTGTAGGATTTGGCGGTACTGGCAATGGCTTAGGAATTGATGTGGGTGATTATACTGCGTATGGAAGCACCCTTGATATAGATCATGATATTGACGGATTCTGGAGATTTGAGGTGTTTCAATTGAGCAATGCCAGCATTCGGTTGTATCATAGGCCTACCAATACTTCGTATTACTTAGAAGGGTATCAAAGAAACAATTTTGATTACGACCGACTATTTTATGAGAATATAGTGTATTTCCTACAGGAATATCAGGCCTGGGAGAAGACCTTTACCAGCGATTTCGGAGCGTTAAATGAATTTGATGAGGAGAATTATTTACAGTTTTTCTCTGATATAAATGCAGATGTGTTCAGGTCTTCTATAGATGACAATGGCACGAGAATTGATAATCTGGTATGGGATTACGAAGGTATTTATGAAGTTTTTAATGTGCAGGGCGATCCTTACACAAAAACTTTAACACTAGATTATGACTTTCTGGGCAATGATTATTTTGAGTTGACCGTTATAGATGACAGAACGATAGAGTTGTTCCATCCAGATTCGGGAACGGTCTATGAATTTAGAGGAAGAGGTTATACAGAATTCTTAAAAGGGGAGCAATCTAAAAAGCGTAAAAAGCAAGATTTGCGAACTATGAACATAGAAAGAAAAAGTGCGCGTAAAAGCGTTAAGATAAAATAAAGAGTTAGAAGATTTTTGGTTGGTTATTTAGTTTGGAAACCGCCCTCGAGCGAAAGCAAGAGGGCGGTTTCTTTTTTATCATGAAACTATATATTAATTTGCCCTTAATTATTTTTTGATAAAAGTAAATGCAGCATTTTCAGTTTTTTTCAAGGTTTATTGTCGTCCTGATTTTAATGCAGATATTATACAATTGTAGTTCTCATAAAGACCGAGGTGATAATTTCTCGAATAATCACTTTATTAAAGATAGTTTGTCTTTTGAATTGTGTAAAATTTATGGCTCAGATCAGGGTATTCGTGATATGAGATTATTAAAGGGCAAAAGTGGTGCTTTGAGATTTTCTCCACATTTAGATTCCATAAACTTTTATAAGATCGTAGACTTCATTGCTCAAAATGGATATCCGAGTGACAAGTTGTTGGGTGAAAAAAATTATCAACATGAATGTGTCCGTTCGGCAATAACCGCTGTATTACTTCATACGCCACACATGCTGGTCAACAATGAGAACTACTTAGATTTTTTTCTTTCTGAAGTAGATAAAGGAAATATGAAAAGATCAACGCTAGCACTCATTCTTGATAAATATTACGTGATCCGACGAGATGAAAATGGTAACCGAAAACTATTATACGGTTCTCAATTTGGTTATCCTTGTCTGAAATATCAAAAAGAATCCGATTCCGCAAGAGCCAGAATAGGATTACCACCACTATCTGACTCTTTATTTATTCAATGCAATTAACATTTAGTAAAAAACTTTCAAAAGTATTATTTGTTTAAAGGCCACTTACTCGCTAACAAAATAGCATTATACGCATTAAGAATTTTTCCAGTACGGGAAATCTCCGAAAACGGAACCAAGCGTTCTTCTTCCTCTTCTTCTTTTCCTGTAATAGTTACCTTTAAATCATAGGCAACTCCCGATTGCATTAAGATCTGTTTAAGATCGTTCGCTGAAAGATCCGGGTAATAAGACAGCACCAGAGCCGCTACTCCAGAGGTTAATGCCGAAGCCAGTGAAGTTCCGCTGTTGTAGATATATTTATCATTAGGGTATGCTACGTAAATACTATCTCCCGGAGCAAACAGATCTACATCGATTGAGCCATAGCTGGAAAAAGATGATTTTAGCTGTTCGTTCACCTTGTGTGTAGAAGAACCCACCAACAGAAAATTACCAGAGACCTCTTTGCCATTTTCCAGATTGTCCATAAAGAAATAGTCATTTTCGGTATCCAGATCGAAATTAGAGTTACCTGCAGAAGACACGATGAGCACCCCGTGTTTTTCTGCATATTTAAAAGCATCAAACACCCATTCACTGTGCAATGAAAACATCTTACCCAAACTCATATTAATGATCTTGGCACCATTGTCTACCGCATATTTAATACCGACTGCAATATCTTTATCGTGTTCATTGCCTTCGGTAGAGACACACACAGGCATGATCTTAATGTTGTTGGACACCCCGTCTATACCCAAATTGTTATTTCGGGTAGCAGCAATGACACTTGCTACCTGGGTAGAATGTTGAAAGTGATCCAGATAGTCTCCCACCTGATTGTTTCCATAATAAATATCGGTTACGTCCTCTGGATTATCCCCAATGATGGCGGTACGTTCGTTATAATCGGGGTTAAGTTGTTTGTCTAATGCCCCTTCTGCATCTTGTTTTGTTTTCTTTATCCAGTCATCCGTAATATTATATTTAATATATTCTTTAAGAACAGTAATATATTGCTGTAATTTTATGTCATTTGAATCGACCGGAATTTTATTTAGATTTTCCAGCGAAAAATCTCGGTTTGGAATATACTTGCTAAGTGCCTCTTTGGATTTCAATGTAATATTTTGTACATAATTGGCATATTTTAAATCTCTTTCTGCTTGTTTCATTTGTTTAGCATATTCTTCTTTAGCATATTCTTCTTTTGCATTTAAATACAAGAGGCTGTCGTATTTGTGTTTTGCAGAAAGTGAATTTTTGAAATCAGGATTGAGCGAACGTAGCACTCGGGTTACTTCATTATTCATATAGATAATCTGCATACCTTTAGTGTTTCCAGTAAAGTTCCAGCCGTTTACATCGTCGATGTAACCATTACCATCGTCGTCTATACCATTGTCAGGTATTTCATCTCGATTGAACCAGATCTGATGTTTCAGGTCTTCATGGTTTATATCTAAATGATCATCAAGCAATGCTACAATCACTTCTTCCCCTTCCTTATCTTTTAGCAATTCTTTGTAGGCTCTTTCCAGACTCACTCCTGGTACGCTGTCAAATTGAATATCTTTCAACTGCCAGTTTTTTAGTTGTTCTGGGGTTTTATTTTGAATGATGGTATCTGAAAAGTTTCCTACATTAATAGGGGATTTGTCATTGAATTCTGGGGTGCAGGAGAAACAGTTAAGTATTAAAGCAATGAAGAAAAAGTAATGCATTTACTGATAAATTTAGCTGTATAAAGAATCGTAAATGTAAGTAACTATTTCTTCTCTGGCCATTTACTCGCTAACAAAATAGCATTATACGCATTCAAAATTTTTCCGGTTTTGGAGATTTTCGAAAACGGAACTAAGCGTTCTTCTTCCTCTTCTTCTTTTCCAGTAATAGTTACTTTTAAATCATAGGTAACTCCCGATTCCATTAAGATCTGTTTAAGATCGTTCGCTGAAAGATCCGGGTAATAAGACAGCACCAGAGCCGCTACTCCAGAGGTTAATGCCGAAGCCAGTGAAGTTCCGCTGTTGTAGATATATTTATCATTAGGGTATGCTACGTAAATACTATCTCCCGGAGCAAACAGATCTACATCGATTGAGCCATAGCTGGAAAAAGATGATTTTAGCTGTTCGTTCACCTTGTGTGTAGAAGAACCCACCAACAGAAAATTACCAGAGACCTCTTTGCCATTGTCAAGATTGTCCATAAAGAAATAGTCATTTTCGGTATCCAGATCAAAATTAGAATTCCCAGCAGAAGACACGATGAGCACCCCGTGTTTTTCTGCATATTTAAAAGCATCAAACACCCATTCACTGTGCAATGAAAACATCTTACCCAAACTCATATTGATGATTTTGGCACCATTATCTACTGCATATTTAATGCCCACAGCTATATCTTTATCGTGTTCATTACCTTCGGTAGAGACGCATACAGGCATGATCTTAATGTTGTTTGAAACCCCGTCTATACCCAAATCGTTATTTCGGGTAGCAGCAATGACACTTGCTACCTGGGTAGAATGTTGAAAATAGTCTAGATAGTCTCCTACTTGGTTATTTCCGTAATAGATATCGGTTACATCTTCAGGATCATCACCAATGATGGCGGTACGTTCATTGTAATCTAGATTCCAGACTTTTTCTTTTAATGAATCTGCTTCCTTTTTGTAATCAGCAATCCATTCTTCCGAAAGTTCATATTTTATGTAATCTTTCATGTAATAAATATGTTTGCCCAGAATGCTATCGGAAGTTTTAATTTCATCTAGCTTTTCTATGGTGTAATTTTCGTCAGGAATGTATTTTTTTAGAGCTTTTCGGGCTTCTTTATATCCCTTAATAAGAAAGGCCCCATAATCCTGTTTTCTTCTGGCAAGATCCGCTTGCTTTTCGTACTCCTGATTAATTTTTTCAATTAAAGAATCTGATTTTAAATAGGAGTCTTTAGACATTTCCAAAACTTCGGTTTTGGCAATTGAATTAAAATAGCGAAGGATTCGAACAACTTCATTGTTCATATAAATTACCTGCTTGCCTTTTGCATTTCCCGTAAAATTCCAACCGTTTATATCATCGACATAGCCGTTACCATCATCGTCTAAACCATTAGCTGGAATTTCATCCCGGTTGACCCAGATTTGATCTTTAAGATCTTCGTGATTTAGATCGATATGATCGTCCAGAAGAGCTACAATTACTTCTTCCCCTTCCATATCTTTTAGCAATTCATTGTAAGCTCTTTCCAAGCTCACTCCTGGGATACTGTCTTGTTGAATATCTTTTAACTGCCAGTTTTTTAGTTGTTCTGGGGTTTTGTTTTGAATGATGGTATCTGAAAAGTTTCCTACAGTAATAGAGGATTTGTCATTAAATTCTGGGGTACAGGAGAAAACTAAAGTGAGACTAATAAATATAGACAGGATTTTCTTAAGCATTATAGATGTTTTCAATTATCCAACAGTTGGAGTAGTTGGAGTAGTTGGAGTTGTAGGGACTGATTTATTAGAATTTTTTTCTTCTTGTACGGTACCAGTTTCTCCATTATTATTACTTCCTCCCTGAATCATATGAATGTTCACAAGATTTGAAATAACTACTTTGTTAAATTTTAAAATTTTCATTTGTTTTAAGGTTTTAATAAATTAGAAATATCAGTTTGTAGCTAAATTATATTTTTCTTCTATGCTAATATCATTGTTTTACTAGTAATTTCTAAAGATTTATAAATCTTAGTTTTTTTCTTTTATCCTTTTTAAGAAGTACGAGGGTTTAATTTTATTTTTCTTGTAGAAAGCTTGTGTGAAGGAAACGGTATTCTTAAAACCTGCTTCTTCTGCGATTGCCTGTATCGTAAAGTTTTTTAAAATATGATCATAATTTAAGCGTTTAGTAATATAGTCTATTCTTAAATCGTTGATAAAAGAATTAAAGTTTTTCCGATAAAAATGATTAATAAATCTTGATAGGTAACTAGAATTTGTTTGTAAGTCTTTTGCTAACGAAGTGAGAGATACATTAGGATCAAGAAAAAACTCTTGTTCAGTAAACTCTTCAATTTTATATTTTAAATCATCAAGGATTTCTTTCGGTATATCAATACTTTTGTTTTTATAAAGTGTCTTAGGCTCGTCTGGAAGACTTAGATCCGCTAATACACGTCGAAATTGAAGTTTGTATTTTTTCTGACGTTGATAATAAAAGATAAGTGCTATGATTAAAATTACTGATAAACCAAAAAAACTCACCATAGCTACTTTGAAAATATTCTTTTTGGCTTGTAGTTTCCTTATGACGTTTTCTTTTTGATTTAACAATATTCCTGTGTCATAGTCTCGTATTATCTTTTTAGACAAGTATTTATAATTGCCTTGCAAAATACTATCGAGCTTCAAAAGCTTTTGAATATAAAATAATTCTTGATCCAAAAGTCCTTTTTCTTTATAGTAGGCAATAAGATAAAGGTATCCCTCTCTCGCATCGGGATGTAGATCTTTTAAAAATCCAAATATCGAATCAGTTTTTTTAAATTGAGATACTGCCAACTCTTGTTTACCGAGAAGCCAATTGGCTTTGCCTTGATAAAAATAAGATAAAGCAACGTTTGGAAAATCTTCATATTCAACCAAACCATGCAATGTGATGGAAAAACTGTCTATTGCCGCATCATAATTCTTTTTAGATAACTGTGTTATCCCTTGATTAAAAGCAAAATAATTTGACATTTTTTTCTCAGAAACATTTCTTGATAAGTCATATCCTCTCTGATTTAATATTGTCGCTGAGTCCAAAATATAATTTCGTTGATATGAATCGGAAAAGGCAAAAAGAGATACAAGATAAGTATAGGTATAGTTTTTTTGATAATTTTCATTATCCATAAATCCTTTCACTTTTCGAAATATTTCAAGTGCTTCTCTGTCCTCTCCTATTCGACTTTTAATTAAACCTATAGATAGCATTACTTTATTTTCCAGATGACGATGTCCATTTTCACGGGCATATTTTTGACTTAAAATATAATTATCCAGAGCTTCTTTAAAGTTTCTTTTTAGATAAAAAAAGTCAGCTTTGAGCTTATATCCAAAACCAGGGTAGTGAAAATTGGGATTTTGAATATTTAACTGAATAAGACTATCAGCATAAATTAATTTTAATGAATCATGAGATATAAGTGATATAAAAAAGTATCCGTCTGATAATTTTAATGAATCTCTTTCGAGCTTGGCTTTTTTGAGATAGGATAAAGCATATTCCTTAGCTTTTGTAGTATCTTCTTCTTCATAAAATAATTTAGCTAACTCTTGATAAGTTAAATCTCTTTCCTGAGCAAAAAGCAGATTAATTTGTAAGAAGAAAACAAAAAATAAAATGAAGTATAATCTCATAGGCTCATTTGAGTAAGCTAATTTAATAGTTTTTCTAAAGTAGAATCTATAGTTATTTCGTAAAATATACTTACTTCTAAAGATTCATAAATCTTTAGCCAAAAATTCATAAATCTTCCCTACTTCTATTTTTTCACAGAGAAGAGTAGATGTATTTTCGACCAAATCAAAGCATAAAAATTTTTCAACAAAAGGCATCAATATGTATAAATCTGGCTATGAATAAGTTCCAGTAATTGTCTCGTTTTTTTAGTATGAATTACCTCGAATGTCCATTGTGACGCAAGGGAAAACCGTAAAATAAAATTTATAAAGACTACTATTTTTGCACAACAACCTAATTTTATGAAAGCACTTTTACTTGTATTTTTTACTACACTACTGTGGCTACAAACAAATGCCCAAACCAAACTTATCGTCACCTATGATAACTCCGGGAATCAATTAACTCGGGAATACTGCGATGGATGTACGAACCGGACTGCTTCACAAACCAAAGAAGTGGACTCGCTAACCACAGTAATTAAAGAAATCCCGGAATCAACAGCAAATTTAGACCAGCGTATTGAGGTACTCCCGAATCCTACTTATGGAGAAGTAACACTGAGTTGGGATACCGAGATCGCTGCGCAAATCAGGCATATAAAGATCGTTGGGTATCATACGCCCTATCAAAAAAACATACCCTATAGTCAGGAGCAACAGACAATTTCGATTGATCTCAGTAAAGAGCCTTCCAGCATTTATATCGTTCAGTTCTGGATGACGGACGGTAGCCTGATCACCAAAAAAATCATAAAAAAATAAATCAATTTAGAAGATGAAGCGATTTTCAATCCTGTTAGGATGTCTACTATTGTGGACTATCTCCACCCATGCCCAAACCGGAAGCGATGCCGGCAGCACCCCTGCCACTTTTGATGTAACTGCCACCGGAGCAGCAACGTATAATATTCCGTTTGCTTTACCTCCCGGAATTAAAGACATCGTTCCACCAGTATCCTTGAATTATAGCAGTCAGGCAGGGAACGGAATTGCTGGATGGGGCTGGAATATCGGGGGACTGTCTACCATCACCCGAATCCCATCCACTAAATACCACGATGGAAATATAAATCCCATTGATTTCTCTTCTACAGATCGCTATGCACTAGATGGTCAACGCCTTCTGCTAGATCAGGGTACGTATGGGGCGGCAGACTCCGAGTATAAAACCGAACAATATTCCAATCTAAAGATAAAGGCTTTTGGAGTATCTCGCTATGGGGCCAATTACGGTCTGGAATATTTTCTCGTTTTTTATCCCGATGGTTCCCGTGCATGGTACGGCAATGGAGGCACGTCTCATAACCGACTCGAATGGTCCATTTACAAATGGCAGGACAATCAGGGCAACTACATACTTTATTCCTATAAAAATGTCAATAATTTGTTGCGATTAGAACGCATTCGGTATGGTACCCGCAACGGAAATACCTCGCCAAATGAGATTTGGTTTTATTATACCAATCGGTCGAGACCCGAACAAAACTTTATAGGCGGGATCAATTTTACGAGAAAAGCACTTTTAAGTCGTATTGAGATTACCACCGGAGGAACCTTGTATCGAAAATATTCGATGACTTACGAAACGGCTCCTACGTTGGACTACGAACGGCTTCAAAAAGTAGTTGAAGAAAATAGCCTTGGAGAGACCAGGCCACCCATCGAATTTTCATATCAGGATACACCAGACACCTTTAACAAGGTAAACAGTCTTATTTACCTTAATGAAGATATCAATGTAGAAACAGACCAAATGGCTTCCGGTGATTTTGATGGTGATGGACGCATGGATTTTGTAACCTCCAAACAAAACAATACCGGATCCATAAACGTTTTTACACGTATTGGGGCAAATAGTGGCGTCATGGTATCTTATGAGGCGTATAGCAGCAATCCAGATCGTACCGCAACCTTTGCTTCTACCATTCTTACCGCAGATACCAAACTCCCTTCCTGGCAGGCACTGACAACGGTAACTGAAAATAAAAACACAACTACGACCTATTCAACTGTAAAATTTAAGCAGGCGAGATTCTTTTTAAACAACTTTAGTGACGAATATGTAAAAGAGTGGAAGCCTACTGCCTATGTTTATCAAAACTATTGTGGCTCCAGCCAACGGGTAGCAGTACCTAAAGATTATATTCCGGGAGATTTCAATGGTGATGGACTTACCGATGTGATCGCAGTAAATAAGTCTTATGGTACTAAATACTGCCGCATCACCAGTACCGGAGGTGGAGGTGGAGGACAACCCAGATTGCAGGACGAATCGTCACAAGACAGCACTGTGGTAGATCCTAAAAATAGCAATTACAAAGGAGGTACAGGCAGTTGTAGCTGTACGACCTATACGGTAAATAACGGGCAGGTGAACTTCATTGACCTGGACCGCCGTAAAACTACCAATTTTGCCAGCACTGTAGGTTATTTAAGTTCAACAGCAACCTCGGCATTCGGAGATCGTTTCTACGCCATTGATTTTAACGGAGATGGTAAAACAGAACTCTTACATCACAAAGAAGGGCGTGTACTGATCTACGAAATCACTCCGTCTAAAACCTTAAACCTACTGTATGAACACAGCGACACCTATCTCAAAAGAAACGAAACCTTGCTATTAGGAGACTTTAATGGAGACGGAAAGACCGATCTGGCTTCACCTACCGCCGCAGGTAATACCAATTGGCGATTTTTTTTGTCAACAGGAATGAATTTTGAAACCTTTACCAAGAATATTGATGTTGATTACCGTCGAAATACGGTAACCTCTTCTTCTTTTAACGGAACGAGTTCTTTACAACAATCTTTATGGGAATACCATTTTATTGCTCAGGATTTTAATGGCGATGGAAAAACGGATATTTTAAAACATACGGTCATTACCTCATTGGAGGACGAAAGTAAATCTAAAGAGTATGTTTCAATCTACAGCAACAAACATAACGGAAGCCATAGTTATGTAGATTTTGAAAGAAGTTTAAATCATGTAGAACACAACTTTGGGATTCGTAAATACGGCATTCCGGTATTTCTGGATCTTAATAAATACAATGGCAACCTGGAATACGCCTACATAGATAAAGATCGTATCTGGTCATATACCTTTGGCAAAGACCATCGGGAAGAAATGCTTCTGAGAGCGATCCATACCAACGGGATCACCCAGACAGTCACCTATCATAATCTGGGGATCAAAGAAACCAATGATGCCACAGCCACCTATACTTCGACTACCGATCAAACCTATCCGTTTGTAAATATCGGGTTGGCACCTTCCTTCCGGGTAGTTAAAAAAGTAGAAGAAACCGGCGAGGGCATTACAAGAAATCAATTGTTTAAATACAGAAATGGGATTTCCCATATGGAAGGTTTAGGGTTTTTAGGTTTTACATTGGTTCGAAAAACCAATGTACATGGAACCAACGTCCCCCTGATCTGGAACGCGGTGCAAACCGATCCGCAACTCAGGGGTGCCGTTATCCATGAGTGGTCATCCCCTCAATTAAGGATCACTCCGCCCGATGGAAATACGCTAACCGACTTTATTGCACGAACCGAGTATACCTATACGACCACAATGCTTGGAAATAAAGTATTTGTAAATATTCCACTGCAAATTTTGTATCATGACGGGCTTACCAATACGTTAAAGACCGAAAGCTATAGTTATGATCATCACAATAATGTAACACAATTGCTGACCACCTATAACGGAGGCTTGCAACAAGTAAATTATACCTACCGACATAACCCTTCCTCCTACGATGAGGATTATCACATAGGCAGAGTTACCGAGAAAATCGAGTCCGTAACCCTGGGAGGTTCGACCATGACCAGTACCGAGCAATTCAGTTACAGCAACAACATCCTTTCACAACGGAAATATAAAGGACATCAAACCGATTGGATACAGGAGGACTTTAGCTACGACAATTTTGGGAACCTTACCCAAAAAACCATTTCAACTACAGGAATGTCCGCTCGAAGTGAAACCTTTCAGTACGATACCAGCGGACGCTATTTAAAGCAAACAACCGATGTAGAAGGCTTAACTTCTTCTATGAATTACGATGCCTACGGAAATTTAACGCAGTCTACCGATCCCTACAGCAGAACTACCTCTTTTACCTATGATGGCTGGAACCGACTTAAAACAACTACCGGTTATCTGGGGAATCAAACGTTTGTATCGTATACGGGGACGGCGAACGGCGGACTTCAAAAAACAACAAATACCCCTGATGGCGGAAGGACTTCAGAAACCTTTAATGCCTTCGGTTGGACCATAGAAACGGCAACCTTGAGCCTTCATCAAAAAGAAATAAAAAAGCAATTCAAATATGACATTCAGGGGAAAGTTCTTGAAGAAAGCGAACCTTATTTTGGACATAACGGAGCCTCCCAATGGAATCGCAGTACCTATGATCTTTACGGTCGATTGATCTCGTATCAAACCGCAAATGGAAAAATTGTAACGACAACTTACAATGAGAAGACCGTAACCGTAGATGATGGTACCCGAACGAAGAGTACCACGGTAGATGCTATGGGAAATGTGATAAGTGCTACCGATCCCGGTGGAACCATCACCTATACCTACCATCCTAATAACGAATTAAAAACCGCCAGTTACAACCAGAATGTAGTGTCGATTTTAATCGATGGTTGGGGTCGAAAAATAGAGTTGAACGATCCATCAGCAGGGAAGTATACCTATGCCTATAACGGTTATGGTGAATTGATACAAGAAACCACCCCAACCGGAGTCACCAATTATACTTTAAGCCCTACCGGAAAGACCCTGCAAAAGAAGATCACCGGAAATGAAACCGATATGACCATCGACTATAGTTACGATGAAACCACGAAAATGATCACTGGAATTACAGGTACGGATGCGCATTTTGGGAAAAGCTATCAGTATACCTATGCCTACGACTCTTATGAGCGTCCGGTTTCTGTGATCGAAAACAACGATGCTGCCGTCTTTGAGACCCGTACCACCTTTGATGCGCTGGGAAGAGCCGAAAGTACCGAATACAGAACCTTGCACAAGGCCACCAACACACAGAACAATGTGCGAATCCGTAATGTATACAGTACCGAAGGCATACTTCACGAACTCAAAGACTGGAGCAGCGGTTCCAGCCTTTGGAAACTCACCGATCAAAATCATCGCGGCCAACCCTTAGAGATTCAGTTAGGCAATGGGTATACCAAGACCCGGCAGTACGATGCCTTTGGCTTGCCTACCCAAATACGGGACCATAAACCCAATACCACACTGCAAGCCTTAAAAATGACCTATGATTTTAACGCACAACGTGGCATTTTAAACAGTCGTACCAATCACGGGTTTAGCTGGAATGAAGGATTCACCTACGACAGTCAGGATCGGCTAACCCAGATCAGCGGTTCCGTGACCTTGAATCAGCAATATGATGCCGAAGGACGCTTTACCAACAAATCCAATGTTGGAGGGTATAGCTATGATTCCGCAAAGAAATACCGAATCGCCGAATTAGATCTGAACAGTGAAGGCGATACCTGGTTTCAGGATCATAGCTTACAACAAGTCACCTATAATGCCTTTAAAACTCCTGTAGAAGTTGTAGAACAGGGCCATGGCAGGGTAAGTTTTGAATATCACCCGATGATGGGAAGAAGTCATGCCTATTTTGGCGGAACGCAAACCGACAAACTGCAACGGAGATACCGGAAGCATTACTCTTCAGTTTCCCCGGTAGAAATTACGACAGACACGCAAACCAATACGACAAAAATTACTACTTTTATCGGCGGTGATGCCTACACGGCACCTATCATGCACATTCGGCAGGTAGGTACTGGAGCGTTTAACGCCTATCACTATCTGCACCGAGATTATCTGGGTAGTATTCTGGCGATTACCGATTCGTCCGGAACCATCAGAGAACAGCGGCAGTTTGGAGCCTGGGGACGTGTAGACAAGTTTGTAAATAACAATAGCAGTACCCAGTTTGGGTATGAGAGTTCTTTGATAAACCGGGGATTTACCGGGCATGAGCATTTCTTTGGGGTGAATTTGATCCATATGAATGGCCGTATGTACGATGCCATTCTGGGACGCTTTTTATCCCCCGATAACTACGTACAGGATCCTTACAACACCCAGAGCTTTAACCGATATGGGTATGTTTGGAATAATCCGTTAAGCTATAACGATCCTAGTGGGGAATTTATATTAGGAGCGTTTCTAGTAGGAGCAATAATAGGTGGTACGGTAGCAGCTTTTCAAAGTGGCGCAAATTTTGGCAGTATTCTTGTTGGTGCTTTTATAGGAGGAATCTCGAGTGCTGTGGGTGCTGGATTTAGCAATATTGCATTAGGAGGATCCTTTTTTGGAGCTACAGCACTATCAGCTACAGGATTTACAGCTGGATTTACGGCAGGAGCTATAGGTGGTTTAACTGCTGGGTTCGTTGCATCATCTTTAAGTGCTTGGACTCAGGGGAGCAATTTTCTCAGGGGTTTGCGTTCTGGAATTTATAGTGGAGCGATTGTTAGTATTTCTGGAGGATTGATGGGAGGTTTGAGTGCCGGTTTAAGAGCAAATAAATTAGGATTAGATTTTTACACTGGTCAGAGCTTAAACAAAAGATCATTGAGGATGATAAGTGCAACCTTTACTCTTAACTCTCCAATTGATGCAACTGATGAGAATCTGCTGAAGGCAACAAATGAATGGTATCCAGATGCTCCACTGATCATGACAAAGGCATACTCCGTTGAAAATATATCTGATTATGCTAAAGAGCTATTTAACATAAATCCAAATATTGGTGGAATAACTATTCCTATGGCAAAAGGCTCAATTTTAACAGGAAACTCCAAAGTTTTTTTCAATGCTTCTGTGGCATTTTCAAGTCCCGAAGAATTGTATAAAATCATAGGTCATGAATTATTACACGTTTCTCAAATTTCAGCACTTGCAGGTTCTGCGCGAGACATTTTCACAAAATCGTTTGTAGATATGATGGAATTTCATGCCTATAATTATCGTTCTACTCCTGGTTTGAGCGCATGGACTTCGGAAGCTGTTCGAGAAATGATGACTAATTATCCCAAATGGTTCAATAAAATGTCTCATATAAATTATGAATGGACTTTAAAGGCATTACCCTATTCAGATATATTCAATAAATAAATCTAAAGAAATGAAAACGTTTTTTTTAATCATTTTGTTCCCGGTGTTGAATTTTTCTCAAAATTTGGCAATTGAGCTTTCTATAGAATGGGAAATAGGAACAAACTCTTTAGTTAATGAAGAGCAAGTAAATCCTTTTTTAGTAATAACTTTAAACAATCTAAGTGGCGACAATATTTATCTTAAAGATCCTTTTGGCAGGAAATCGGATTATCCTGAAATACTTGATTTATCTGTTCATAAATTAGAAAGAGATTTAGCTACATTAAAACGTATCCAAAATGAGTTAGTGGATGAAGATGATAAGTATTTTGTTATGATCAATGATATGTTTATCGTTTTAAACGAGTTAGAGAGAAAAGCTTTTACCTCAGATGAAGAGTTCTCAACTTCATTTAAAGCTTCGGAATTATCGTTGGTATACGATCTTTTGCGATCAAAACATATCAATCAAAAAGCAACAATAACTGCTAAAGACTTTCAGGAATATGAGAATAAACTGATCAAAGAGGATACAATGGAGTTTGAGATTTTTGAAAATGAATTATTTATTTTTTTAGAAGCAAACTCAAAAAGGAAAATTAGATTTGATTTAATAGGTTTTAAAATTTTAGGGGGGAATTATGAATTTTCATTTGGTAATTTGAAGCTAGAAGATGATTATTTAGTAAGCAATGGCAATAATAAAGAACTTAAGAGAGGCTTACCTAAAGAGTTGAAAGGATATAAGCTATATACTGGATCGTTCTTTACAAATAAAATTCAAATAGAGTTTTAACCCGTTCTTTGAAAGAAAGATTTTGGAAAATCAGATTAATCATTAAAACGACAGAATTTGTTATGCCCATTTTGGGTACGAGAGTTCTCTAATAAACCGGGGATTTACCGGGCATGAGCATTTCTTTGGGGTGAATTTGATCCATATGAATGGCCGTCTGTACGATGCCGTTTTGGGTAGGTTTTTATCCCCTGATAACTACGTACAGGATCCTTATAACACCCAGAGCTTTAACCGATATGGGTATGTTTGGAACAATCCGTTAAGCTATAACGATCCCAGTGGGGAGTTTTTAGTTTCTGCTTTAATCGGAGCAGCAATAGGTTTAATTACAAACGGAATTAATAATGTAATTAACGATCGTCCATTTTTTCACGGAGCAGGAAAGGCCGCATTATTCGGAGCAATTGGAGGAGCCGTTTCTTTTGGAATCGGACAAATAACCCAGGGGATTTCGAATTCTTTACTCAGCAGTGTATTTCAATTATCTGCGCATGGGTTAAGTGGGGGTATTTTAGCACAAGCGCAAGGTGGAAAATTTGGAGCAGGATTCTTAAGCGGAGCATTAAGTTCTGGGATATCTTCTTCTGTAAGTTCTGTTAAAATTAACAATGGTTTTTGGTCTGCAACGGTAAAAGCTGCCTCCAGTGGGCTCGCGGGTGGATTGGGTAGTAAAATTGCCGATGGAAATTTTCTGGATGGAGTAAGGCAAGGTTTAACCACAGGTCTTTTGAACCACGGGTTGCATGCAATGTGGTTTGGAATGGATATCCATGCTGCTACTGTTACGGGTAAATTTAGGCATATTTTCGGACCAGATGCTATTGCCGTTTCTGGATCAATTGCAGCAGGAATGGGACTAGGATTTACAAAAGGTAAAGGTGCATTAATAATTAAAAGAGGTTATAACGCAAATTCTGTATATGAAATTGATGATCACGGAGTAGGAGCTTCAACGCCCTCTGCTTCAGTAAGTGTAGGTGTAACGAAACTTTACTACTCGGGGAATTTAAAATTTACGAACGAAGTCTTTTTAGGTGATAGAGGAGAACTAAATATAGGTGTAGGTGCTGTGGTTTCTGGTTCAATATCGTATTCTTATTCCCCGGTTAAATTTAGTAACGGCAATTTTGTTTATGGAATAGGATTATCTCTTGGTTTGGGAGCAAGTCTTACGATTTTAGATATAAATGTAAATTTAGGAGAAACAAAAAGAACAAGACCGTGGAAAAAATAATTATGAATTTTAATTTAATCATTCTTGTTATTATAATTATGGTTAAAGGCTGTCACCTTGAAGAAGATTATAAGAAAATAGAGTATGAAACAGAGTTAAACATTAAAATAACTGAGTACGATGTCAATCGAGGAACGGCATTTTTAAATGCAACGTATGCAATTAACTCCGCTTCTCGTTTAATATCTGAAAAGCCCTTTTGGTTGGAGGAAAAAAATCCGCCTGAGTTAGATTTCAGGAAGAATGGGTTTATTCCAACAATTAATGATATCATTGTACCATATACTTTTTTTAAAGAAAAAAATTCAAACTATTTCTTTGTAGTTAAAAAATCAGACACTTTAAAATTTGTTATGACTCCATATTAACATTTTCAGCAATTAGCTTGAAATCTGCTTTGAAGATGATTGCTGGAATAAAAATTATATAAACACAAGAAAAAGAAATTCTATGAATTAATTATATGCTAAATAGAAACTGTATGAATACGATTGATCACTTATTTTATATCTTATTTTTATGTCTTTCTTTCAATTTTAGCAACGCCCAGAATTTTGACCCTTTTAAAGGAGAAAAATTCCCGGTAGAGGTAATTCCAAAAGAAGTTATTAAGGTCAGGCAACTCGAAGAAAAAATGAAGATACTTAAGGATTGTAACTGGAAAGGCCGACAAGGAAAACATATTGATACCTTCTGGTTGCGTACTGCCGAAGGTGATTTTTTTGGTGAAGTATATGAATACTTCATGGATTGTGATAATCTTCGACTTATTTACTGGTATAACAATCCTTCCGGAAGAGGAGAAATTCTAGATTTTATGATCGAAAATCTGGAAGATGATTCTGATTTTGTAGTGGCAAAACTCAGACATCTTAAAAACAAGAAGAAATACAAACACTTACTAAATCCCAAACAATAATTCTATAATGAAAAACTTATTATGCCTAATCTTACTAGTACTTTTCATATCCTCTTTAAAAGCACAGGATTCTATACCACGGCAAAAAAAGGAAACGGAAAATGCGATAGTATATCTTGTACGGGTTTCTCCTTTAGCTCCGTTAATTAATTTTAGAATTTTTGTAGATGGCGACTATGTAGGGAAGTTTCACAATGGTCAGTATTTAAAATTATACGTAAAGCCCGGAAGGCATGTGATCAGTGCCAAAGCTGAAAATTTATATGTTATGGAGGCACAATTGGAATCAGGAAAAGTATATCTTATTGAAACTGCGGTGCAGGCGGGGGCTTTCTATGCGGCAGTTCATTTAGATCCCGTAAGTATGAAAAATGAACGTCAATTCACAAGAATTCAAAAGCGAATTGCAAAAAGTAAAATAAGAACATTTAACGAAGCTGAACTCAAGAAAAAAACAGAAGGATTTAAGGAGATCATTTATAAAGCTTCTCATAAATATTACAGGAAAAAGAAAAAAGGAAAAGCAATTCATGTGCTCAACGAGCCTATTGATGAAGATTTACTTTGGGAATACCGTAACAAGGAAACTATTGAAGAGGATTAATGCTGTTTTTAGAAAATTACTTATAAAAATTCATCTCATCTAAATAAATAAAAACCGCTTCCGGAAGCATGGGACGTATGTTTTTACCTTCAGCAATACCATTCCTTATAAAAGTTGAAGAGATCTCCATCACCGGAGCGTCTACCCGATGAATTTTTGAATGGTCTTGAAACTGATGTTCCACCGTTCCTTCTGCTATTCGGGGGTATACATAAATGTCGTGATTCTCTAAGATCACCTCGTAGTTTTTCCACTTGTGGAAACTTTTAAGGTTGTCTTCGCCCATAATCAGGGCAAATTGATGGTTGGCGTATGTTTCTTGTAAAACTGCCAGCGTTTTAACGGTGTAATTGGGTTGAGGAAGTTTGAATTCTATATCGCTGGGTCTGATCTTAGGGTAGTCTTTGGTAGCCTCATATACCATTTGATATCGGTGACGATCATCGAGTAGCGAATTCTTTTTTTTATGAGGATTATGGGGTGTAACTACCATCCATAATTCGTCCATGTCACTGTATTCGACCATATAATTGGCGATGATCAGGTGGCCCACATGAATGGGATTAAAGGTACCAAAATAGAGTCCGACCTTCTTTTTCATCACTACGATTTTTGAGTCAGTCCTATAAAATTCGCCACCAGGTCATAAGCTTCCTGTTTAGCAGTATCGAGATCGTAATTTTTAATGATCTTATCAAATTGCGGCGCGGTTGCCAGTTCTACCGATGCTTTTGCAATGCGCATATTGATCTTGTCTTCACTTTCGGTCTTGCGCTGCTTCAGGCGTATCTTAAGTTCATCTACACTGGGCGGTTTTACAAAGACGGCGAGTGTCTGCTCCGGGAACTTCTTTTTAATACGGAGGCCTCCAGCAACATCAATATCAAAGATTACATTTTTACCTTTCGCCCAAATGCGTTCTACTTCGGTCTTAAGCGTACCGTAGAAATTATCTCGATACACCTCTTCCCATTCTACGAAATCTCCGTTTTTGATGTGCTGTTTGAAATCTTTTAAAGATAAAAAATAGTAATGCTGACCGTCTTTTTCTTCACCTCTGGGCTCCCGTGTAGTACAAGATACCGAAAACTCCAGATTAAGTTCGGGATATTGCAGCAGATGCCTCACGATGGTAGTTTTACCGCTACCCGAGGGAGCTGAAAAGATTAATAACTTACCGCCAGAATTCTGATTTTCGTCTTGCATAGCACAATGAGTTTTAAAGATCTTTTATAAAACGTTCAGGCTTTGTTCTTTAATTTTTTCCAGCTCGTCTTTCATCTGTACAACCAATTGCTGCATCGGTGCATAATTGGCCTTTGAGCCCAAGGTATTGATCTCACGGCCTATTTCCTGGGTGATGAAAGCCAGTTTTTTTCCGTTTGAGTCATTCGACTTTAAGGTATCAAGAAAGTAATTAAGGTGGTTTTCTAAGCGTACCTTCTCTTCGGTGACATCAAATTTTTCAAGATAATAAATGAGTTCTTGTTCAAATCGATTTGCATCTACATTCTCTTTGATCTCTGCTACTGCTTTCTCCAGTCGCTCGCGTACCTGCTGCATACGATCTGGATCTATCTTTCGTACTTCCTCCAATAAGGACCCAATATTTTTGATGCGAAGTTCCATATCGGTCTCCAGCACTTTTCCCTCTGATGTGCGAAAATCATTGATAGCATTCAATGCTTGCTGCAATCCCGCTTTTATCTGCTTGTATTCCTCTTCATCAATTTCATCTCTCTCGGTAGTGAGTGCATCCGGAAGCCGAAGTGCCATTTGTAACAATTCGGCATCCGAGGCATCTGCAAGCCCTTTCAGTTGCTTCATGTAAGCCTTTAAGACACTTTCATTAAGCTGTGTAGAAGTTTCTTCGCCGTTGATCTCAACATATAAATTGAAATCTATTTTGCCTCGTGTTAGTGACTTCGCAATAATATTTCGAAGTTCTAGTTCTTTTTCACGGTAGGAAGATGGCATACGCGCATTGAGATCAAGCCCTTTGCTGTTGAGCGATTTAAGCTCTATAGTTATTTTCTTTCCGGGGAGTTGGAGTACTTGTTTTCCAAAACCGGTCATAGATTGTATCATGAATGAAAATTAAAGTTGCGCAAAGGTACACAAAACACTTAGTTCTAAAAAGATCGATTCTTATGAGAACCTTGTGGGATGTGTAGCCCGGACAAAAAAAAGGAGCAACTGTTGCAATTACTTCCCAATAGCTTTTACGAAAGCTTCCGGACTCAAAATATTTTGTTCCATAATATAGTGGATACGCCCTTCTTTAATATAGAATGCAGTAGGTAATTTGCGCAATAATTTACGGATAGAGTCTTTTGGAATTTTGACTATGGGAAAAACAGGATTTAGTGTTCTGTTATAAACCTCCAGTTCTTTATCCATATTTTCATAAGTGACACCTATAACTTTTTGAATACCATCCTTAGCATCGTAGCCCATGATCTTTGGGGTTGCATCTATGCAATGGCTGCAGTCTGGCTTGAACAAATAGAGTAAATAAGTAGAATCTTTTGAAATGTTTATATATGATCTCAAAGCAGTATTTTTGAGTTCTTTTCCTTTAAGGTCAAGTGCTTCTGGGGCGTAGGAGAACGTTGTGTAGGATGTATAGACTAGTGTAGCCGCTATTGCAAACAGCAAAAAAGATGATTTAAACGAAGATCCGGAGCTGGACATTTCATGATGCTTGAATACCAGAAAACTCAGAATGATCAATAATGCATTTCTGGCAAGCACTAAATTCGGACTTAAATTTAAGAATGTAAATGCACCAAAACATCCGCAATCTTCAATTCCAAAAAAATAGTATTGGCCATAATTTATCAGTGTAGCTAGAAGGAGGAATAAGATAGAAACCATTCCAACTTCTTTCAGCCTTAGCAAAAAAATAAAAAACAATGCCAACCCCAGTTCAAATGTAATCAGTATGGGAATTCCCCATTTAAGAGACACAAGCCCTAAACTTTCCAGCGTTAGGTACATGGAATCACTGGAGATTATTTTACCAACTGCCGAAAGAAGATATACGAGTCCAACGAAAACAGCAACAGCTCTGATAAACAGTTTTTTCATTTACCTGAAATTGAATTTTTGTGACTTTAATCTGGAGATCATTTTTCCTGCATTTGAAACAAAATATCTCAAGATAATCATATAAAATATCGCTGCAATTAAAAATGGTTTCAGATCTTTTAATGTTATATGAAATCCTTCTGAAAACAAATCCGCAAAAAATGCATAAATATTTTTAGGAAAGGAAATGATACCATAAGGATCGCTTAGGAAAAGGCCTAGAATAAGTAAAAGAATGATGTAATTGCTAATGAGCGCATACACCGAGAAAAGAATGACTTCTTTCGTAAATTTCAAAGGAATATTTTTACGGAGGCTGTTAAAAACTCCGAGCAGGGTTTCGTTTGATTTTTTTCTTAGATTCGGTACATCTACAAGATCTGAGAGTACCCAGTAACCATCATGTCTTAAGAAAGGATTAATATTACCCAAAGTAGACATAAAGATCGCAACTGCTATAAGAATAAAGTTTATGTTTTGAGTAGTATAGAAGAGAAGGAGCATAATGGATGCATTTACAAAGTCCATCCACATACCGGCCAGATTCACTACAATTCGATCTTTTTTAGGGAGTTTCCATATTCCGGTAACATCGGCAAACATCACCGGGACAAATAAATAGAATCCGAAGCCAATATTTCCATGGCGTATTCCAAAATGTTCACAGGAAGATGCATGGCCTATCTCGTGAAAAAAGGTGGAAATCCCAAAAAACAGAATAAAAATCCCCCAATTGTAAAAAGATAGATTGAAAAGTTCTGTATAAATGAGATTAAAATGAGCTATCAGAGAGATTACGACAAATAGAAACGCCATGATCAAGACCGGATAGAATATCTTTTTATTGAATAAAGGAGCGAGAAAAGATGTGTATTTGTGAATCCATTCTCCTTTAAGTAAAGTCATTCTAAACCTTAGGTAAGAGGCACGGTCTTCATTATATTCCGGATGCAGATCGTTTTTGACAATGTGGTATTTACCAAGATGATTATACAATACCTCATAAGCGGTATTCGCAGAAATAGGGGATTGTGGATGCGATTCGTTATAGTGCTGTACGATATTGGCGATATTTCTAGTACCATCAATCAGGTTGATGAGCTTCAACGTAGCAGCATTTATATTGACATGTACTCCTGATTCTTCCAGCTCAATAAGGAATTCACCTTTATTGAACTCGCTTACTTTGATGTCGTTTGCAAGTTCAGGAACTTTTTCTGATATAACTTCTTTAGAGGTTTGCATAAGAATCTAAGGCTGCCAGACAGACAGAAGTTGTAAATATTCTATGAAAATCTTCTACCAGAATATTTATTCCTACGGTATCTTTTTTCCAATCATTAATCTCTTCGGGATTTGTGGTGCTTGGCTCCGGCATCCGCAATGAAAAATTTGAGGGCCAGGAACCATCTGTGTATTGATTTGATAAAAGTGCATCGACAAAGATAGCGAGCGAACTCTTATGAGTTGCTATCATTTTATCAGAGGTCATCAGCGTTTGGATGAGAAGCCCCAGATAGAAAAAATTTAGCCTTTTCTCAGCTGCAATTTCAGCAAGCATTTTATCTATTTCGCGCGCCAGCATATCCTCACAAAGATATTGCATTTCGGTGTCTTTGGCTAGTTGAGTACCCTTTAAAAGATAATAAAGTGTATATAATGATTCCGTCCACCAATAAGAAGACAACGTGCTTTTTGCATTTAGGTTTTTGTAAAGATAGCTTCTTAATCTTTCATAAGCAGGAGTTGAGGCATTCTCATGCGATAAGAAGTAATAAGCTGCTGCGCTTACGCAAGGGTGCGATTTTATCCATCCCTTAGCTTCTAAAGGATCTTTTAAGCCTATAGAGATGAGAAACTCAGTTGTGATCTTGTAAGTAGAAAAGCCTCCGTCTTCATTCTGATAAGTAAGCCACTCATCAAGGTCTTGAGGAGTTTGTAGCCTATTTTTCTTAAGTGCAAGAAAAGAAAACGTACTGGAATCTGCATCTGAAATCCAAAGATCATTGTAGCCAAATAATCCGTCTTCATTCTCATTCTTCATCAAAAATTTCAGCGCTTTTGTTCGTGCTTGTTTAAATTCATTTTGCTCAATGCCTGATAGTTGAGTCAAGACGAAAGCCGTGGTCCATACATTACTTATCCCAGCATTATTAAAATAGTCTTGCCAGCTTCCGTCGGTTTCTTGTTCTTCAAAAATAAATGTAGTTGCGGCTTCTATAGCTTTCTCCAAAGAAAGAGATTCAGATACTCGATCGGTTATTTGGTTTCTAACGATTTCCCTATGGTTTAAAAAACCATTGGTGTTTAATAAGGTGTGATTTAATATGAATCTTAGTCGTAAGATCTCAATGAACCATAAGCTATTTTGGTGCTGGTTAAAAATACTTTCGGCTTCCTTTATTTTCTGTAGAGCTATTTGGTAAAGTTTGGTCACTACTCCTTCCAGATAAATAAGTTTATTCTGTTCTGAGACGGTATATTGATCGAGAGAATGATCATTCGCATCGAAATGATTTTTCAAAAAGGTACCAGCCAGGTTTTGTTGTTTATTCTCTATATCTTCTTTAAAATCAGTTACATCATCGGTAATTTGAAATGCGATATAAAACAGTTTATGGGATTCAAGAACATTCTTATAGACCTTTTCATGGCGTTTACCGGTGAGAATATGCAAGGCGTCTATACCAATTTTCCCAAAAGCGCATTTATAGTCGGTTAAGGTTTCAAATGTTGGATAATCAAATTTTTCATGGTCTAAAGAGCCTATCTTAAAAGCTTTGGCATACTCCATTTTACGAAGATTCCACAGGCTCCAAAATTCAGACTCAGATCCAAAAATATCCGTGAGTATTTTAATAGTTTCTTCCTGACATATATTAGCGATGATGTATTTGTAGAATTTATTCTGACTCTTTGCATTATCAAAGATATCATCTAAAAAAATAATCGATTTATAGTAAAGAAAACCGGCTATGGCAATTTTGGTTAACAACTCTTCATTATAATAATCAAATAGAGTATTAAAAAGGAAAGGATAGTAAAGATAGAACTCAGGATTTCGAGCGATAAATTCTTCATTAAGTATTTCCTGAATATGTGGTTCTGCTATTTGTTGCTTTTGTAGAAGTGCCTTTATATTTTCTAACATATGCGTTTTAAGCGCAGTATTGTCCAGAAGGTGTGTTTGTATAGTCGACATTTATTTGGTTGGCTATTGAAAATCAATTTGTTTAAATAATAACAAAAGATTCGATGACAGCAGAGTTTATAAGAGTTCATAGAATCTCACGCTGCACCCCTGAAAGGAGCAGTAAATTTTAGTGTATGCGTACATACGCCTTTTTACTACCTAGAAGATGGGAAAGGAATTGATCTTTCAGGGGGCCAACTTCGTAAGCAAAGTAAAATTAATTTTAAACGAGATTTCAACTATAGGGTTTGAAATCTTAAGTAAACTGCCCGTGTTAAGGACACGGACAGTTTTGTCTTGATTAAAGAGGCTGACAGTTTCCGTTTACACAGATCTCCCATCTTGCCATTTCAAGTCTCTGCTCTAAAGCTTCAACTTTAAAATCTTCCATGTTTTGGTTTTCTTTTTTAGACATAATAATTGGTCGTTTAAAATTATTCCTACTCTTTTAAGGTTTTTCGGTTACACCTGTATTATTTAATGACGCCAATATATGTAAAATTTTGTTAAAAAAAAGAAATTCTCTAACAATTTTGTAATTATTTACTGATATCTAAATAAGAACATTCTTTTTTGAAAAAAAGTGATTATTGATAATCACTGAGTTCGCAAAACTGACAGATTTTTTCAAAGTGGCAGAACTTGAGAAAACAGATTGCGAAATATGGTACTAAAGTTTTCTTAACCAGATGTTTCTAAAACTAACACCGCTATTGTCATTGTGATCCTGTAGTTTGATGGGCGCGTCGCCGTGAGCATCATTTTTTGGCCAGCCAATGTATTCGGTACTACCCAAAATTTCAACATGATCCTGAATTAGGATACCGTTGTGAAGTACTGTTAATGTTCCGGATTTGATTTTCTTCCCGGTTTCATCGAATTCGGGGGCGTGAAAAATAATATCATATACTTGCCACTCACCGGAAGGTTTCCCGGCATTGACTAACGGAGGATATTGTTTGTAAATCGCACCTGCCTGACCATTCACATAGGTTTGGTTATTATAGGTATCCAGTATTTGTACTTCGTAAAGTTCTTGTAGAAACACACCGCTATTTCCACGGTTTTGCCCGTCTGCCTTAGGGGTTTCGGGGTTACGCCATTCCAGGTGCAATTGTATGCTGCCAAAATTTTCTTTAGTACGGATATCTCCAGATCCGTTTTTCACGGTCATACTTTCATCATCATTGATAATCCAGGGTGCTGCAGCTCCTTCTTCTTTTACGCTTTCCCAGGCATCAAGATCGGTACCGTCAAAAAGGATGATCGCATCTGAAGGCGCGCCGTTTTTGTCGATAGTCACTTTTTCGGGAACGGGTTCCCATACCTCAGTTTCTTCTGGTTTTGTAGGTTCTTTTTCAGGGGTTTGATTTGGAAGAGACGCTTCAGGGTTAGCTTGTTTTTCCTGATTAGTCTGCGCCTGATGGCAACTCGTGCTAATCACTAATAAACAACAAAGTATGATTATTTTCTTCATTATATATGTTGATTATAATCCTAAGATCTTTTTTAGTTTTTCTTTATCGATTGTGGCTCCTGCAAAATCGTCAAAAGCTTTTTCGGTAGCCTCAATAATATGATTTTGAATAAACGGAGCGCCTTCTCGGGCACCCTGTTCCGGGCTTTTAATACAGCATTCCCATTCCATCACAGCCCATACATCGCAACCGTACTGCGTAAGTTTTGAAAAAATAGTCTTAAAATCGATTTGTCCATCTCCTGGAGAACGATACCTTCCTGCACGATCTCCCCAGTTGTTGTAGCCGCCAAAAGCTCCTTTTTTGCCTGTCGGATTGAATTCTGAATCTTTAACATGAAAAGCTTTAATAAACTCGTGATAGTGATCAATATATTCAATATAATCCAGTTGTTGAAGCACAAAATGTGAGGGATCATACAGAATATTTACTCTTTTATGGTTACCGGTAGCTTCCAGGAATCGTTCAAAGGTATCGCCATCGTGAATGTCTTCTCCGGGATGTACTTCATAACAAACGTCAACACCCTGTTCATCAAAAACATTAAGTATGGGCAACCATCTCTTGGCGAGTTCTTCAAATCCCATCTCAACCAGCCCCGGTGGTCTCTGCGGCCAGGGATGAAACGTGTGCCATAACAGAGCGCCTGAAAAGGTAGCATGTACGTTTAGCCCTAATCGTCGACTTGCTTTTGCCGCCTTCTTTACGGTCTCTACGGCCCATGCTGTTCGAGCCTTTGGATTGTTCTTTAACTTGTCTGGAGCAAAATTATCAAACATTATATCGTACGCCGGATGCACCGCTACTAATTGTCCTTGCAAATGCGTAGAAAGCTCAGTGATCTCCAGTCCGTAAGAATTGATTTTTCCTTTTAATTCATCACAATAATCCTGACTATCTGCCGCCTTATCAAGATCGATAAGAAAGTGTTCCCATGTAGGTATCTGTATCCCTTTATAACCTAGATCTGAGGCCCATTTACACATACCGTCTAGACTGTTAAAAGGAGCTTTACTATCTACAAATTGTGCTAAAAAAATGGCGGGTCCTTTAATGGTTTTCATTTCTTGTCTGATTTATAATTTGGTCCAGGCAGCATTATTTGCGTCACTGTGTACTGCCTTATGAATAAATTTAACGCCTCGCACCCCGTCTGAAACGGTCGGGAAATCAGGCTCGTCTACTGTATTGCCATTTAGTCGAGATAGAACGCATTGCGTAAAAGCCTTATATATGTTGGCAAAGGCTTCCAGATAACCTTCAGGGTGCCCTGAGGGGATTCTGGACGCAGAAATTGCTTCCGGATAGAGATCATTCCCGTTAGGCGTAAAGATTTTTTTAGGTTTATCTAACCAGCGCGTTATGAGTTCATTTGGGTTTTCCTGATGCCATTCCAGGCTTCCTTTCTCTCCGTAAATGCGAATCGCAAGATTGTTTTCTTCTCCGGTCGCAATTTGAGAAAAAGACATAGTTCCTTTCGCTCCATTTTCCATACGTATTAAAACATTTCCGTCATCATCTAAGATCCTGCCTTCACCAAACCTTCCGAGATCTGCGGACAATTCTTTTATTTGCAGTCCCGTTATGTATTCAGTGAGATTTTCGGCATGAGTACCAATATCGCCGAGCGCACCTCCAACCCCTGATTTTTTAGGATCTATTCGCCAGGCTGCTTGCTTTTGACCTGTTTTTTCTATTTCGGTTGCCAGCCACCCCTGTAAATATTGAACCTGAATCTTTCTAATTTTTCCTATGTCTCCTTTGGCTACCATGGCACGAGCCTGCTTTACCATGGGGTATCCCGTATAGTTATGGGTAAGAGCAAAAATGAGTCCGGTCTCTTTTACGAGTTTATCAAGTATTTCGGCTTCTTCTATTGTAAGCGTCATTGGTTTATCGCAGACCACATGAAAACCATTTTCCAAGGCAAGTTTAGCGGGTTCAAAGTGCATGTGATTAGGCGTAACGATCGCTAGAAAATCCATTCGTTTATCCTCAGGAAGTTCTTTTTCTTTAGCGATCATTTCTTTAAAATCACCATAACAGCGTTCTTCGGGCAAAAACAGGTCGCGTCCAGATTGTTTAGATTTCTCTGGAGTGCTGCTGAAAGCACCGCATACCAGTTCGATCTGGCCGTCTATAAAAGCCGCCTTTCGATGAACATCACCTATGAAAGATCCGGTACCGCCACCAACCATTCCCATTCTGAGTTTTCTCATGTATGTTATGCTTTGTATTCTACTTTTTCATTTTTAAAAAATATAAGGAAGAGTACCATCACCGCTAGTGCAAAACCTGCGGGATAGACCCAAATCGCTTTCCAGAGGTGCTCACCGTCGGGTCGCGCAAATTGATCTGTGATTTTTCCGGCAATCCAAAAGCCCACTAGCATCCCAACGCCATACGTAGCAAGGGTAATTAGACCCTGGGCAGCACTCTTGTATTTTTCTCCTGCTTTGCTGTCGGTATAAATCTGGCCAGACACAAAAAAGAAATCGTAGCAAATACCATGCAAGGCGATTCCAAGGATTAACATAAAGGTAAGTTCCCCCGCGTTGCCGTAAGCGAAGAGGAGATAACGCAATGTCCATGCTAACATTCCTACCACCAGAGTTTTCTTAAAACCAAATTTTTGAAAAAACCAGGGAAGTAGCAACATAAAGATCACTTCAGAAGCCTGCCCGATTGTCATTTTTCCGGTTGGATTACTAACGCCAATCTCGGAAAGAAACGGATTTGCGTTTTGATAGTAGAATGCCAAGGGAATACAAATGAGTATAGATGCCAAAAAGAAGACAAGAAAGTTTCTGTTTTTTAGAAGGCTTAAAGCATCAAGACCAAGAATATCAGAGATCGTGATTTTTTCATCTTTAGCCACCTTCGGGGGTGTCTTGGGCAGGGTAAAACTAAAAACACCTAAGATCGCTGATGCGATTGCTACCATAAAGAAAGTATTTTTTAAGAATCCCGCCTCTCTGGACTCTGGTGAATCCCAAAGAAACACATAACTGATGATCAACCCCGCAGCGATCCACCCAACAGTTCCCCAAACTCTAACAAAAGAAAATTCTTTGGTGGGGTCTTTCATTTGATTAAAAGAAACCGAATTCACCAGTGCTAACGTAGGCATATATGCGATCATATATCCTAATACCAGTGGATAAAAATTGGCGAAATCTGTAGAATGATACATCATAAACATGAGCACTGCTCCAATAATATGTAAAACTCCCAGAATTTTTTCTGCGTTGAAATATCGATCAGCAATTAAACCAATAATAAATGGGGCAATAATGGCTCCCCATGACTGTGTTGAAAATGCCATCGCTGTTTCTGCACCTGTTGCCTGTAGATTGGTTGCCAGATAAGTTCCCAAAGTTACAAACCATCCGCCCCAGATGAAGAACTCCAGGAACATCATAAAGGAGAGTTGAAATTGTATGCTTCTGTTCATATGCTTGGTTAGTGTTAGTTTTTAAAATGAATGAAATCTGAAGGCGATGGAGCGATCGTACTATCTCGTAAAATCATAGCAATTTGACCGCGGTGATAAGTTGAATGGTTGATCACATGAAATAAGATTTCTCTAAGCGAACGTGTTTGACTTTCCTGTTTTGCATTCATATAATTCACTTCTTTCTCAAAATTTTCGGTATTGGTAATGATTCCAAAAGTACTTCTTTGATTATCGTAGTGAAGATCCTGCCATTTGGAAATTTCGTGAACATCCCAGGCTTCATGTGTTGGTGAACTTTCTAAAACAACTGAATTCCAACGATGATGCGCATTGAGAATATGACTAAATAGTACGATCGTTTTTTTAGGAATAGTATTTTCTGCCAGAGCGATCTCAATAATACGTTGATTGCAATGGTAGTTGTAATCGAATAGATCATTAAAAAATGAATTCATGATAGTTCTCTGTATTAGAATACTAGCTCAGCTGTTTTGATGCATTCAACAGGAGATCTTTGGTCGCTATAATTCCCATTTCCTCACTAAGTCGGCTACCTTCATATTCTACCCCGATATACCCTTTGTATCCTGCATTTTTTACAATTTGTAACATTTTCATATAGTCAATTGTAGTTTCGATTCCACTTTCGTCAAAATCATATGATTTGGCACTTACCGCTTTTGCGTAAGGCATGAGTTCCTTTACGCCTTGGTATTTATCATATTCTTTAACGCAAGGGGCACCCCAGCGTTCTCCACCTTCCCTTTCTACACAGAAATTTCCAAAATCAGGAAGTGTACCGCAATTAGGTTTATTTACTGCTTCCATTACTTCTGCCAGTAATTTCGCATTTGAAGATAACCATCCATGATTTTCTACGAGAATATTAACATTGGATTTTGCACTGTATTCGCAAAGTCTATTGAGAGCATCTACAGAGGCTGATTTCCAAATTTCAGGGTTGTTAGAACCAAACAGGTTTACACGTATAGAATGGCATCCAAGCGCCGCAGCAGCATCTACCCATTTATGGTGATTTTCGACTGCTTTTGCACGATCGGCTTCTTCAGGAAAACCAAAATCACCTTCGCCATCTACCATAATGATCAAGTTTTCCAAACCGTGATCATTACTTCGTTTTTTCAACTCTTTGACGAGATTTTCCATAGCCATTGCGCTATTCGTATTTTTCTCTAATTCTTTGCTGTACAGGTGACTTACGTATTCCAGGCCTTCAAACCCCCAACCTTTTGCTTTTGCAGCGAATTTATAAGGATCTAAGCCTTCTTCAAGGATCATTTTATGAATAGACCATTGCGCGAGCGAAAGTTTAAAAAACGGAATATGCTCCGCAGATTCTGTTTCTCCGGTATTTTCTGATTGCTCACTTGATTTTCCATTTTTACAGGAGGCCAGCCCTAAAATTGACAATGCAAATGATGCTTGCGCTGTATTCCGTATAAAATTTCTTCGATGCATATTTATAGGTTTAAAGGTTGGTTTCTTGCGTATCTTTTAGATTTTGTCAATTTTGACGCCGATATTCTTAAATAGTAAGCCCTAAATTTATAAAAAATTAATTTCTATATTTGAAAGAACATAACTTAATTCCAATAATTCTCGAATGCTATATTACAACAAACCCCCTGAGGAATTTGATGCTATCGTTATAGGTACTGGCATCAGCGGTGGCTGGGCTGCCAAGGAACTTTGCGAAAAAGGCTTGAAAACACTGGTGCTTGAACGCGGACGCATGGTGAAACATGTAGAAGACTACACGACTGCTCATCTTGATCCATGGGATTTTAAATATAAAGGAGAACTTCCTAAAGAGGAACTTGCCAAACAATTGAAGCAAAACCGCACGGGTTACACCACAGATGAAGCGCACAGACATTTTTTTGTCAATGATCTTGAACATCCTTATAACGAAGTTAAGCGTTTTGACTGGATGCGAGGCTATCATGTGGGAGGGAGATCG
The DNA here is from genome assembly GCA_046199005.1 of Flavobacteriaceae bacterium M23B6Z8. GTDB lineage: Bacteria > Bacteroidota > Bacteroidia > Flavobacteriales > Flavobacteriaceae > Ascidiimonas. Next base: position 4,105,954 of record CP176050.1, on the reverse strand, counting down.
TTAATGTGGGGAAGACAAAGTTATCGTATTGGAGATGTAGACTTTGAAGCGAATGCAAAAGAGGGAATTGCAGTAGATTGGCCTATCAGGTATAAAGACTTAAAACCCTGGTATGATTACGTTGAGAATTATATAGGAGTTAGCGGTGAAAATTTGGGACTTCCACAGTTACCTGATGGACAATTTCTAAAGCCGATGGAACTGAATTGTGTTGAAGATCACCTTAAAAACTCGATTGCAAAAAATTTTAACGATCGTTTACTTACTATAGGAAGAACCGCTCATATTACTGAGGGAACCAAGCCAGGATTAGGCAGATCTAGTTGTCAGTATCGCAATCGCTGCATGCGAGGTTGCCCTTTTGGAGCATATTTTAGCAGTAATTCTTCTACATTGCCGGCTGCGGAGGCAACTGGAAATATGACCTTAAGACCTTTTTCGATCGTTCATGAGATCATATATGATAAAGATGCTAAAAAAGCAACCGGAGTTCGTATAGTTGATGCCGAAAGTAAAGAGGTCATGGAGTTTAAAGCAAAAGTTATTTTTGTTTGTGCCTCTGCGATTGGTTCAACCTCAATTCTTCTACAATCTAAATCAGATCGTTTTCCTGATGGTTTAGGAAATGATTCCGGAGAACTGGGTCATAATTTAATGGATCATCACTTTAAAGCTGGCGCGTTCGGTAAGTTCGATGGTTTTGAAGACAAATACTATACCGGAAGGAGGCCTAATGGAATTTACATTCCCAGATTCAGAAACCTTGGTGGAGACACCGATGCAAAAGACTTTTTGAGAGGCTATGGTTATCAAGGTGGCGCAAGTCGCCAGGATTGGAGCGAAAGTATACGAGAGTTAAGCTATGGAAAAGAACTTAAGGAAGCTATTATGAAACCTGGCGGATGGCAGGCAGGTTTAATGGGCTTTGGAGAAACATTGCCGTATCACGAGAATAAAATGTACCTCAATTACGATAAACTGGATCAATGGGGGCTACCCACGGTTACCTTTGATGCAGAGTTTAAAGAAAATGAGCTAAATATGCGAAAAGATATGATCGCTCAGGCAATGGATATGCTGGATAAAGCAGGATTTAAAGAAATTGAACCATGGGACGATATAGGTGCTCCCGGACTTGGAATTCATGAAATGGGTACCGCAAGAATGGGTAGGGATAAAAAGACATCGGTTCTTAATGGTAATAATCAGATACACGATGTTCCCAATGTATACGTGACTGATGGTGCCGCCATGACTTCTGCGGCATGCCAGAATCCTTCACTTACCTATATGGCATTGACAGCCAGAGCTGCAAACCATGCAGTTGGAGAATTGAAAAAGATGAATATTTAAAACCTTTGCCATGGAAAGAAGAGACGCCTTAAAAAGATTAGGATTATCAATGGGGTATGTAGTGGCAACACCTACATTGTTAAGTATTTTGCAGAGTTGTAAGAAAGAACCAAACTGGATCCCCATCAACTTTACGCAAGAAGAAGGAAATGTTATTTACGCCCTTACTGACATAATTATTCCGAAGACTGATACTCCAGGAGCCACTGAATTAGACGTTCCTCAATTTATCGATGCGTTTGTACACGAGGTATTTCGGGATAAAACACTAAAAGTTTTTAATGATAGTAAGAATGCCTTCATGAAAAGGCTGCGTACAAATACTGAGCAGGAAGAACTTACTGAAGTCGCTCCTGAAGCGCTTACTTCATTATTAGATAAGTATCTTAAAATCGATAAGAAGCAGGAAAGAGAATTAGGGATCAAAATAGGCTTGCATACTGTGGAAGACGAAGCTCCTGTATCTTTTGATATTAGACCGCTGGAGGAAGACGACCTAATCTATAATTTTCTTTCTACCATAAGAGGATTGTCTATATGGGGTTTCCAGGAAAACGAAAGGATAGGTGAGGAAGTATTAGTTTATAAACCCATTCCCGGCGAACAGAAAGGTTGTGTAGATCTTCAGGAAGCTACCGGAGGTAAAGCCTGGTCATTATCATAACGTATTTTGAAGCGAAGAAACTTCATTACAAATTCATTATTAGGTTCTGCGGCCTTAGGTCTCATGCCCTCAAAGGCTTTTTCGTCTAGTTCAGACACTATGGCAAAACACCGTTTTAATTTAAAATATGCACCCCATGACGGAATGTTCAAAGCACACGCAGGTGCTGATATTTTAGATCAATTAAAGTTTATCGCCGATGAAGGATTTACTGCTTTTGAAGATAATGAAATGAAGAATCGCTCACCGGAAACTCAAAAGGCGATTGGGAAGCTAATGGAGGAACTCGGCTTAGAAATGGGTGTTTTTGTAGGTCATAAAATATATTGGAATCAACCCAATCTCGCAGGTGGTAACGAAGCCATGAGAGCAGAGTTTTTAAAGGACATTCAAGATGCCGTAGAGGTAGCTAAACGAGTTCGTGCAAAATGGATCACCGTGGTTCCCGGGCATTTAGATATGCGTAAAGAAATGGGATATCAAACAGCCAATGTGATAGAAAGTTTGAAGCAAGCTGCTGGTATCCTTGAACCGCATAAACTGGTAATGGTACTTGAGCCTTTAAATTTTTATAACCACCCAGGTTTGTTTCTAACGAAGAGTGCTCAGGCATATGAAATATGTAAAGCAGTTAACTCTCCGTCTTGCAAGATCCTTTTTGATATTTATCATCAACAAATTCAGGAAGGTAATCTACTTCCTAATATAGAAACCTGTTGGGATGAGATCGCGTATTTTCAAATAGGAGATAATCCGGGAAGGAATGAACCCGGTACAGGTGAAATAAACTATAAGAATATTTTTAAGTTTATTCATGCCAAAGGCTATCAGGGTATCCTTGGAATGGAACATGGAAACTCAATGCCTGAGGAAAAAGGAGAACAGGCAGTGATCGACGCCTACAAAAAAGCAGATAATTTTTTATAACGTTCTTAAGTATTCAGCAAGTGATCGCGCTTCTTCTTCCGTAAGATTTTGATTTAACATGATAGCATTATTATACTCTTTAAGTAATGCTTTTGCAATAGGATCTTTTTTTAGCATTTCATCTGGGTTAAGCATCATATTCATCACCCACTCCGGACTTCTTCTTTTATAAACACCTGTCATGGAAGGTCCTATTAATCGTTGATTGATCAGGTGGCACTGTGTACATTTTTGCTTGAATAAAGCTTCGCCTGTTGCAGCCATCTCCTGGTCTATATCTTTATCAAACGTAAGCTCTTTGATAGGCCCAATACCTTTGTTCGAAAGATCAACCGGAACTTCCTCTTTCTCTTTTTTGGTAGTGGTTTCTTCTTTTGTTCGATTATATTCAAATCCCTTTTTCTCTTCTTTTTTATCACCACAGCCAGCAAATACAAATGCTAGTACCAGAAAGGTAAGTACAGTTAATTTTTTCATCTAAGGTTGATTTTATATAGTTTAAAGATACTAAATCGATTATTATATTGACAATGATTTTATAAATTCTACTGCACGTTTTTCATTGTAGTAAATATTATTCTTGTCATAGAAACCAACATGGCCACCGTATTTTGGGATCTCCAAATGAATGTTTGCATTCTTTTCTGCTTCCACTATCGGAAAACATTCTTTTGATAAGAACGTGTCATTTTGAGCATTTAGAATATAAACAGGTATTTTAATGTTATGTAAAAATTGTAGCGAACTGCTTTTTTTATAGTAATCCAGTGCATCTTCAAAACCGTGTGCTTTAGACGTATAGAAGTCGTCAAAATCTTTGAGGGTTTTGATTCTTTGAATGTCAGCCTCAGTTACTTTTTCTGGAAAATGCTTTTGTTTCCATCTAAGTTTTTCTAAAAGATGTTTTTTGAACCGCCTTGCATATAACATATTTTTGGATGTATGAAGTTGGATCATAGACCCGTAGAGATAGCATGGTACAGAAACTGCAATCCCTGCCTTTATTTCTTCTGGCAGATGATCGCGTTCTCCCAAATATTTTAAAGTCACGTTGCCACCAAGACTAAAACCTTTGATGACGATAGTGCTGTAAGAATGATTGCGAAGGATATGATCTACTAAAGCCTCCAGATCTTCGGAAGCTCCTGAATGATAGGATCTGAAAAGCAAATTAGGTTCTCCGCTACAGCTTCTAAAATTGATAACAACAGCATCGTATCCTATCTGATTAAATTCTCTTGCTGTTCCTTGCACATAGGGTCTTTCTGAATTTCCTTCCAGACCGTGCAGCACGATGACAAGCTTATGGGTCTTTGAGTTCGCATAACACCAATCTACATCCATAAAATCACCATCCGGAAGGGCAATTCGTTCTCTTTTAGGCATAAGACCGTTAACGCGTCTGACCAGTCCTGCATAGATGGTAGCAAAATGTCCGTTTTTAAATAAATGAGGAGGATTGTATGAAGAAGTGATGATTGGCATTAGTATAAAATATTGTCTTTGGGTTTGATACCTTCCGGTAAGTCAGCCTCATTTAGCATATCTCTCAGATCGATTTCAATCGTTCTGCAAAGTGCTGTCATAGGAACATCGTTCGCACGTCCCTCAAACGGATCTTCACTGTTATCGCCAATAGAATCCATCGTAGTAAATATCCAGGAGATCAACACAGAGAAAGGTATTTGAAGAAAGATCAACCATTCCATTCCATCAGAGACGTAGTCAGAGAGATGCTGTTCGAATACATCCAGCAGGCCAAATGGTAAAAGCAGCACAAAAATCCAAGTAAAAATTTTTGCGAAGTAGCCATATTGCCTTGGGAATGGAGTGTTTTTAATTCGTTCACACATACCCTGAAAATTATAGAATTGCTCAAGACAGCTTTGTAACTGATCTTCTTGAAAGCCATCAATTATATGCGCATTTCGTAATTTGGTAAGGGCCATTCCTTGATTTTTAACCAGATGTGTAGCTGGATTTACCCTTGTTTTCAGATCGCTAAACTCTCTCATGCTTACATAATTATAAGCTTCATTACAGCTTATGTTCCTTTCTGCATGCTTGTCATACATTTTCTCAACCGAATTGGTTTCTTTAATAGCCCAGGATTTCGGTTGTCTCAATTGTACTCTTAGCGCATTGATCCAGGCTATTTGTCGATGCACAAGCTCTGTATGAATTTTATGATCTGCCTCTTTATCTTCTGTTTGAATGAAAGCAATGACTTGCATAGCCCAAGTACGACTATAATTTACGATACTGCCCCAAATTTTCCTGCCTTCCCAAAAACGGTCATAACTCTGACTATTCTTAAAACCGAGATAAAAAGAAACAGCAATTCCGATGACGCCCAGAGGTTCCCAGGGTAAATCGATAAAATGTAAATCAAGAAAGTGGTATAAGCTGAAAATTGCAAACGCATAGAAAACGAAAAACAGCAATCGAGGCCATGCAAATTTCCAGATAAGCCCCCAGCCAATATTTCTCTTGATGTACATATATACTATCTTGGTTTAAGGCTTAAAAATAGGGATAGTTATGTCGTTTTCAAAATGAATTTTAAGGCAACCGATCTATGAAATCTTTTACGATATCCCGCGGAATCACATGGTAGCCGTTTACTGGAACAAGTTCTTTTTTCTCTTGAGTAGGCTCTAAGTGAATGTATAATTGATTTACCTTTTCGATGGTGATACAATCGTCTACATCATAAAGGTCATCCTTATGTACCTGGTCGTACCCCTTTAAAAGCTCTTTTTTGGCGCGGTCTTTTACTTGAAGTGCTTTGTCATCTACTAAAAAAGTGATGGCATGATGTTCTGTAAATTCACCGGGGAGATAAGCCCCTAGATTGATGAAGAATAGTTTTTTAGAATTCGGAGAAGGTTTGTCGCGAAGCGTCACTTTATAACCGTCTACGACATCTAAATGCATATAAGAGTCAATGTGGAGTTTGTTAGGTAAACCAAACCATTTTGATAGCAGTTGATGATAAGTATTTTCAATTTTTGAGCCGGTAGCGAATACAACATCATGTAGTTCAATATTGCTTTTTAAGGCTCTGCCACCCAGATAAACTGCAAATAATTTCATAGGAAATAATTAATAGCTAAAAATAAGAGATTCCGGAATAAATGAGAGAATATTCCGGAAACTTTTCTACTTTTTATAAGAACATCCCTCCGCTTACTTCTAAGCGTTGACCGTTTATCCAGCGGGCATCATCTGAGGCAAGAAAGGAAATAACCCCTCCGATATCTTCAGATTCTCCAATTCTTCCCAACGCAGTTACAGAACGAATGAATCCGGCAACTTGTTCATTAGTTTCAAAAGTTTCTCTGTTGACGTCGGTATTAATTGCCCCCGGAGCTACTACGTTTGCTGTAATTTTACGATCACCCAGTTCTTTGGCCAAGTACCTGGTAAATACTTCAATAGCACCTTTTGCCGCAGCATAAGCCGCGTGACCGGGAAGGCTAAACCTTGCTAAGCCTGTTGATATGTTAATTATTCTACCTCCATCGGCCAACATGGGCAATGCTTTTTGAGTAAGAAAGAACACACCCTTATATTGTATATTAGTTACCCTGTCGAAAGCTTCTTCATCCATACTGGCAATAGGAGCTTGTGGAATGATTCCGGCATTGTTCACCAGAATATCAAACTGCGTTCGGTTCCATTCATTTTGTAGTGCTTTTTGAATTCGATCAAAAAACAGATCAAACTCTTTAATAATACCAGTGTCTAACTGAAAAGCGATTGCTTTCTGACCGATTGCTTCAATTTGCCTCTTAACGTTTTCTGCTTCCGTTTTATTGGAATGATAGGTTAAGATAATATCTGCTCCATTTTCTGCAAGACGAATGGCCATCTCTCTTCCAAGACCTCTGCTACTTCCTGTAATTACTGCTATTTTTCCTGATAAATTTTTCATTATTATTTGATTTTAAAATGATTACAGGACAAAATTGCAGTAAATACTAAGGCCGATAAAGGTATATTAATAAGGAAGAATGGTATATATTCAATATTCAGTCCGTTAATGACATTAGGCTTCCAGTTTAGCCTTCTTTTTCTTGATGAGATCGGCTACCATATAAAGCATGACGATCCCTGAAATCTGAGCAGCATTCAGGAAAAAGAGTCCGATAAATGATAAAATAATAGTCACGGAAAATATACCCGTAAGGAGTTCGAGCACTCCTGTAATTGTAGCTATAATACCTAATTGCTTTCGCAGTTTAAGGATGCCCACACCTAAAAGTATTCCAATGGTTCCAAAACAAAACGATTTCATTGTCATACTTATCTCCAGATTATCTTGTATAAAATAAAGGGACGAGAGGTCATAGATTGTAGAAAGTACATAGGCAAATAACATCATAAATGCAGTAGTACGAAGTAAGTGATTTTTAAAAATAGTACCAGTAGCGATATAACCTCTTATAAATAAAGCATACAAGGCGGTACTTACGATCTTAATGATGGTATAAGTAGAAGACCCAAAAATATATTCATCTTCAAAAAAGCGGTAATAATCTGCAATATATTCGAGGAAACTAAAAATAAAATATACAATACCAAAGATCCAGGCGATGTTCAGGTTCTTAATTAGCGATTGAACGGAGTCGTCATTTTTAAGATCTAACATCATTAGATTACGCATATTAGATTCAAGGTTCGTCATAGAAGCCATTTGGTCGTAATCTACCTCGAGGGCGTTTAATATGGTCTTGATGGTATAGCTTCTTGGCATTACCTCTCCGGCTTCAATGCGTTGAATGGTTCGTACATTGATATTACACTTTTCTACTAGCTCTTCTTGTGTGAGACCTTTTTGTTTTCTTATTTCGGATATTTTAAGACCGAGCTCTGGTTGTTTCATAATACTTTTTTTATTGTTGATGGTACAATAGTAACCACGATCTTAGACCCTTGCAAAAACATATACCCGTCATTTACCCGACATTTCTTTTAGGCCCTGTTTGCGAAAGGTTCCAGGAGATTTTCCCGTTTTTGATTTAAAGAATTTTGTAAAATGAGAAGGCTCTTTGAAACCTAAAGAATAAGCAATTTCCTTGATGCTTGTTTTAGAGTTTAGGAGTAAAGCCTCAGCCTCAATCTGTAGTTTTTTCTGAATCCACTGCAATGCAGATTTTCCCGTTTTTGTTTTAATCACGGTACTGAAATAAGTGGGATGTAATTGTTGGAGTGTAGCGAAATCCTGAACCTGAGGGAGTGATTGATTAGCATGCTTATGCATTTCCCGAAAAAATTTTTCAAGATCTTTTTTGAATGTTTTTACGATCTGGGAATTTCGGTTATGTGCTTGATTAAAATGAGTGTCGGCTAATAAATGCTCTTTGATTTTTAATAAAAGAACAAGAAAAAAAGAGCTGGACACTTTTTCTTTTAAAATGGATTCTTCTAACCGGGTTGTTTCGATTTGTTTGGCCAGTGAGAGAAGATCGTTAAATTTCGGCGCATCGAGATAGCAGGGAGGTACCATTTCGGTAAGTAAAAATGAAAACTCGCTAAAGATGTCTTTATGAATGTATTTTTTTAAATATGCTTCAGAAGTAGTGATGATATAACCTTTCACCTTTTTAATATTGAAAGACTTTAAATGACCGGGATTTGTAAAATAGAGTGTTTTCGGTTTTACAGGGAATGTGGTTCCATCTATACTATAGCTGCTTTCTCCTTCATCCATAAGCACGAACGAATAATAATTAGCTCTAAAAGTTGGTGAGACTATGGGTTCTAGATGTACTTCTTCAAGCTTATGTATGGTAAAGTCACTATTCTGATCAAATGACGGCCCCACACTTTCACCATTGTATAGCTCAGATAAATTAGCGTATGATCTTACAGAACGGCTTGATTGCATGAATTAAAGATACACTTTTTGCTAAATTTTAACCCGGATTTAACTTTAACTTGCTTGAAGATGTAAGCGCTGAATATTATTTTTAAGGAATCTAAATAAGTTGAAGATGAATACAGAACTCATATTAGAAGCTCAAGCTTACGAACAGCAAAAGCTTCGTTTTAGGACAACCGACGATCGTATTATTGCAGCTAGAAAATTGAGGCAGTTTATATTAGATCTGAATGAAATTTATAAGAAAACAAGAGATGCCTCCTTAATGGATCTGATGAAAAGGCTAACAGAGAAAAAACGAAAAGTAGAGAAGAGGCTTAAAGGCAGAACAAACTAGTTCGGATTAAGAAATTTCAGAAAAATTATGCATGCATAATAAGTCTTCCGTATTTTTGTACGAAAACCATTCATGTACCTAAAAGAATTTGAGATTCGGTGGAATGACTTAGACGCGAATAGGCACCTGGCAAATGCGTCTTACATCAGTTTTGCAGCACATACACGTATGTCTTTTTTGATGGATTGTGGATTTGACCACACCATGTTAGGCAAATACAATATCGGACCTGTCGTATTTTACGAGCATATCTATTATTTCAGAGAGGTTTTTTCAGGAAAACCGGTGAATGTATCCCTAGAGCTAACAGGCTTGAGTGAAGACGGGATGTTCTTTGAGTTTAGACACAATTTCTATGATCATAAAGGGCGTAATTTTGCACATTGCGAAATTATGGGTGCATGGATAGATCTCAAAAGCCGCAAACTTATTCCTTTACCTCAGGATCTTTCAGGTTATTTTGATGAGGTAGATAAACCCTCCGATTTTAAAATACTTACCAAACAAGACACACGCCGATATCAAAAATCACCAGTAGATCTTCAGGATTCCGAGATCAGGTCTTAGCTTTTTTGGTAACCATATAAACACCAGCAAAGACCAGAGATGCTGCTATAATCTTTACTGTATTCAAAGAATCTGCTCCCAGTATAGCTGCAAATACAATGGTAAGAAGAGGCTGCAGATAAATGAAAGCACCTATGGTAGTAGCCGGAAGTTCTTTAAGGGCATATAGGTTTAATAGGTACGTGAGAAAAGTAGTTCCTACGACTACAAAGACCATTTTCCATACAGCTTCAAAAGGAAGCGTTCGCCACTCTACTTCATTAAATTCACTAATGGTGATAGGAAAGTTTATAACAACTGCAATTAAGAACAGCCATTTCATAAGGGTAAGTGTATGGTACTTTTTTGTTAAGGGCCTTACGATGATCAAATAAATACTATAAGAGGTTGCATTGATTATAAAAAGTGTATTGCCCAAAGGAATGTTTGGAGCATCTTGCCTGATTTCTGCCCCAAAAAGAACAAGTGTAAGTGCACCTGCAAGACCGATGAAAACCCCGATGATTTTGAGCCATGTCACCCTTTCCTTGATCCATATAGCAGAAAGAATGAGTAGTAGGATAGGTGAAATGGTTATAATAACGGCACTATTAATAGGAGTAGAAAGACTTAAACCTTTGAAGAACATCAACATGTTGATGACCATACCAAACAGGGCGCAAGCTACTAACCTTAACCAATCTGCTTTAGCAATACGTTCTTTGGGCCCCCAAGAACTTATCAGGAGAAATAAGACTGCGGCACCAGAAACTCTAAGGAAAATAAACCCGTAAGGCTTTATATAGAGAGGCATCACGTCTTTAGCGATTACGTGATTTAAGGCATAAATAGTACTTGCTCCGAAGGCCGCCAGAATGGCAAGTGTTCTTTTATCCATGAATAGCTTTCAATGCTTCGCTAACTGTTTTTTTGCTGTTTCCAATAAAAAGCTGATCGTCATATATAATGACAGGTCTTTTGAGAAAAGTATAATGCTCCAGTAGTAGCTTTTTGATATCATTTTCGGTTAAATTTTGACTTTTTAGGTCTCTTTCCTTGTATAGTCTTGCTCTTTTACTGAAGAGCACTTCATAACTCCCCGAAAGTTGAAATAGATCTTCTAAATCAGCCTCTTTTAATGGATCGGTTTTTATGTCCTGCAGCAAAAAACCTGAAGGAAGGTCTAACTCGTTTAAAATTCTTTTGCAAGTGTCGCATGTAGAGAGATAATAAACTTTTTTCATGGAATGATAGGTTCTGTATAGCACAAAATTGAGAATAAAAAATCAAAGTGTTGTTGAGAATCGGTAAGAATAGATATTTCCTAACGTAATTTGAAGAAAATCGTATTTTTATCAAAAAAGTGATGGACCAACTAAGTGCAATAATTAAGACGTCTTTAGAAAACCGAAATTATTTTGCATCCTGCTTAGATGAGTTATCACTATCTTTTTTGTTCGAAATTCCATCAGGATATAACAACAATATTATATGGCAGATAGGCCATGTAGTGAGTGTTCAACAGCAATTAGTTTATGGTCTCTCGGGACTTCCTTTGTTGGTAAGTAAAGATTTTATAAAGAAATATGGCCGGGGGAGTTCTCCGGAGCGAAACATAAATAGTGCTGATGTAGAAGAGATTAAGCTCTTGCTTTTCAGAACCATAGAACAGACAAAAACAGATTTAGAAAACGATGTTTTTAAATCGTTCAGAGTCTATAAAACACTTGCGGGAACAGAGCTTCATAATGTAAAAGATGCGTTGCTTTTCAATAATTTCCATGATAAGTTGCATATGGATCGGATTCAAAAACTAAAGAAGGCTATAAAATCTTGATCATACTACGAATTTCTTTTATGGGGATTTCAACGATAATCTGTCCGTTGGCATAGGATGCTACTTCGTATTGATTGTAAATAAGTACAAGCTGGTCTTCTTGAAAACCTATATTTTCAGGTAGCTCAAAAGTGTCTTGTTCAAACATAAAACCAGTACTATTGATAGATTGAGGGGCGGGTATACCCTCCTGCCTTCTAAATTTTTGCTCTGCAACTTCTTTAAAGGCTTTGACATCTTTAAAAACATCTTCAATGCCCAACATATTTCCTGTTTCGGGATCAAATAAAAGAAAGTTGCTAGAATTATAACCATGAGCACCACCAGTAAAAATATAAGCTGAAATTTCAATACATATCAGGTCAGAAGTTTGATAAGTAATTTCTCCCTCTGCAGAAAACTCCCATTCGGGAGATTCGTTGAATTGAGCCTCTATCTCTTCATAAGCGCTTTCAAAACTAAGAATGGCTGCATCGAGATTTTCGAGATTCTCATTTTCTGAAAAACTTAAAAGATCTATTATTAATCCTTCCACCGCTCCATTAATTCTTTGACTCACCATGGTTTCAGGAGTTGCCTTAGGCACGTTTATAGAGACCGAAGCACATGCTTTGCAATTTTCGTTAGTAATTTCAGAGGAATAGAATGTAAGTTTTTCTTCAGAAGCACAACTAAGAATCAGTACCAAATAAAGGCAAGCGTATACTTTTTTCATTGAATTGATTTTACCTTAACTATAAAGGTAATAGCTTCATTGGAATCCCCAAAAGGAAACAATACATTTGTAAAAATTATGAATCAATAAAAAGCTCAATATTTAATATACTAAAGAAGCTTTTTAAAACAAAAACAGCGAATGAAATTTAATACAAAAACCATTCATGGAGGTCAAGAACATGATAAAGCATATGGAGCGGTAATGCCACCAATTTATCAGACCTCTACATATGCACAAACCACACCGGGAGGTCATAAAGGCTTCGAGTACTCCAGAACACATAATCCAACACGGAAGGCTTTGGAAAACAGTCTTGCAAGTATAGAAAACGGAAATTATGGGCTTGCTTTTGCAAGTGGACTGGCAGCAATAGACGCCATTATTAAATTGTTAAAACCGGGAGATGAAGTGATCTCAGCAAATGATCTCTATGGAGGCTCTTACAGATTATTCACAAAGATCTTTGAAGGCTTTGGGATTAAGTTTCATTTTATAGGGATGGAAAATGCCGGTCATATTGAAGATTATATCAATGATCATACGCGTCTGATCTGGGCAGAGACTCCTACAAACCCCATGATGAACGTAATTGATATCCTGGAAATAAGCAAAGTCGCCAAGAAACACAATTTGTTATTCGCGGTAGATAATACGTTTGCAACCCCATATTTGCAGCAGCCATTAGATTTGGGAGCAGATATTGTGATGCATTCTGTTACCAAATATTTAGGAGGCCATAGTGATTTGGTGATGGGTGCCATTGTCGTAAAAGATAAAGAGCTGGCAGATAAATTGTATTTTATTCAAAATGCTAGCGGTGCAGTTCCAGGTCCAATGGATAGCTTTCTAGCGTTACGCGGAATAAAAACATTACACATTAGAATGCAACGTCATTGTGAGAACGGAAGAGCGATTGCAGAATTTCTGGCAGCAAATCCTAAAATAGAAAAAGTGTATTGGCCAGGCTTTGAAGATCATCCTAATCATGTAGTAGCTAAAAAGCAGATGAAGGATTTCGGTGGTATGATCTCGTTTATTCCCAAGGGTAGTAGTTATGAAGATGCTATTAAGATCGTAGAAAATCTTAAAGTATTTACGTTGGCAGAATCTTTGGGAGGAGTAGAGTCACTAGCTGGTCATCCGGCGAGTATGACTCATGCAAGTATCCCGAAAGAAGAGCGCGAAAAATCTGGTGTGGTAGATTCGTTAATTCGCTTAAGTGTTGGAATAGAAGATGTAGATGACCTGATCAAAGATCTGGAAAAGGCCATAGGCTAAAAGAAAAATCAAATAAACAACTTTAAGAAATCCGCTTTAGAAATAAGGCGGATTTTTTATTGGTGCCGCCAAAACGTCTAATGTCCCGAGGCTTGCCTCAAAATTAAACGTTTTTTTCAACCAAATGCCCCATAGGCTTGCGCTGAGGTAGTTTACTCGAAGTAAAAAATGTAAGCAAGGTTTATAGAGAACATCCAGTCATTAGCTTTGTTCTCAGGATATAAATTTTCATCCGGGTTTAGTCCGTCCACCCAATTAGAAAAGAAAAACTGCCATCTTAAATTCAGAGAAAGATCTTCAGAATTAGAAAGTTTATAACGGGTACCTGCAGTTCCTATTAATGCAAAAGTAGAACCGGATTCGTTCGTAAAGGCATCTTGATACTTTACGGGAGTAATATCGGGATCCCCTAAAACACCTAAAGTTGAAAATGCGGTAGGATTGTAAAAACTATAGTTGAATCCCAAACCTACACTAGGAGCAAATTTAGGACCTCCACTTTCAAACGCTCTTATACTTAAAATATGATACTCAAGGTTTGTTCCAATACTAAATATGCTGGTTTCCCCACGCATCCCTCTTAGCTGCGTAGCAGTAAGTGAAGTTCTGCTATCGGAGACATATTCCCCGTAGTGTTGCATATTAACCTTTGTGTATAGGAGTTCGTTTCTTACTTTAAAATGATCCTGAAAAAAAGGGATATTAACACCACTATAACCACCGGAAGTAGAGAAATTCATATAATGAAGCAACCCGATCCCAAAACCTATATTTCCCAAATTCGTACCGCTGTCATTGCGTTCTCCGTAGTCTCCGTAGAGTGCTACAGGTCCTGCAAAAGCACCAATCTCATTTGAGAAAAGTTGAGCTTTGCCCGTAGAGGCAATCAAAAGAAAAGTAAAGATAAATATTGTTCGTTTCAGTGACATAGGTCATTTATTGGGGCTACACCGCATAAGCAAATATATGCAAAAACTTAAACAAGCAAAAAAATAATCGCTCTCAAAGAGGGTATCTTCTTATATTGTTATAAATAGAACGAATAAGAGCAGTATTTTGGTATAAAAAATTAATTATGAATTTGTAAAAATTGAACACTTGTTTTTGCATAAAACGTATATTTGTCCAAATATTTTAAAAATAATGCAATTTCACTAGTTTAAATCCTGATATGGAAGAAAAAATAAACGGATTTTTGGAATTGGTAATGTCCAGAAATCAACACGAGCCAGAATTTCTTCAGGCGGTGAGAGAGGTCGCGGAAACCGTGATTCCTTATATCGTAGAAAACGATATTTACCATGGAAACAATATTTTACTTCGAATGGTAGAACCGGAAAGGGTTCTTATGTTTAGAGTGCCTTGGGTAGATGATGAAGGAGAAATTCGGGTAAACAGAGGTTTTCGTATAGAAATGAATTCTGCGATAGGCCCTTATAAAGGAGGATTGCGATTTCATCCATCGGTAAATTTGAGCATCCTGAAATTTCTTGCTTTCGAACAGGTATTCAAGAACAGTCTTACTACGCTTCCGATGGGTGGAGGCAAAGGAGGATCTGATTTTGATCCTAAAGGAAAATCAGACGATGAGGTGATGCGCTTTTGTCAAAGTTTTATGTCTGAATTATTCAGGCATATTGGTCCTAACACAGATATTCCAGCAGGGGATATCGGAGTAGGAAGCAGGGAGATTGGCTATATGTTCGGGCAATATAAAAGACTTCGAAATGAATTTACAGGGGTACTAACAGGAAAAGGAATTTCTTGGGGAGGATCTTTAATACGTCCGGAAGCCACTGGTTATGGAACGGTCTACTTTGCCGAAAACATGCTTTCTGTTAAAAATGATAGCTTTAAAGGTAAAAAAGTGGTTATTTCAGGTTCAGGAAATGTAGCGCAATATGCAGCTGAAAAAACCTTACACCTCGATGGTAAGGTATTAGCCATGTCTGATTCAGGAGGATATATCTATGATGAAAGCGGAATCAACGAAGAAAAGCTTGCTCATATCATGTACATTAAAAATGAAAAAAGAGGAAGAATTTCTGAGTTCATTGAGAAATACCCGGAAGCCAAATATGTAGAAGGAAAAGCTCCCTGGGAAGTATCTTGCGATATAGCGCTGCCATGTGCCACGCAGAATGAGTTAGATGGTGATGATGCGAAGGTTCTTTTAGATAATGGTTGTATTTGTGTAAGTGAAGGTGCTAACATGCCCTGTACGCCGGAAGCTGTTGAGGCATTTCACAAGGCTAAGATATTATTTGCTCCTGGCAAAGCTTCTAATGCCGGTGGCGTGGCGGTTTCAGGATTGGAAATGGCTCAGAATTCACTGCGTTACAGCTGGACTCGTGAGCAGGTAGATGAAAAACTTAAAGAGATCATGAACAATATTCATAAATCTTGTCTGCAGTACGGAGAAGAAAATGGGTTTGTTAATTACGTGAAAGGCGCAAATATTGCTGGTTTTGTAAAAGTAGCCGATGCAATGTTGGCACAAGGTGTTGTATAATTATTTTTGAATAAGTGTTAATAGAAGCCTCCCTGAAATTGGGAGGTTTTTGTTTATATAAAATTGAGGATTGCCGTACCTTTGATTTAATATTTAAAAAATTCAGGTATTTAAAATGATAGTAGCTACGAGGGCGATCGTTATTTCTGCGCTTAAATACGGTGACTCCAGCTTGATCGTGAAATGCCTTACCGCATCGGCAGGAATGCGTTCGTACTTACTGAAAGGGGTACGTAATTCAAGAAAAGGTAAATTAAAAGCAGCTTATTTTCAGCCTTTAACACAACTTGAAATAGTAGCGAACCATAAAGATAAAGGTACCCTTGAAACCATCAGGGAAGCCAAAATAAGTTATCCTTACCAAAGCCTTCACACCGACATCCGAAAAAATGCCATGGCATTCTTCCTCGCCGAAGTTCTATCAGTCTCTATCTACGAAGAGGAAGATACCAAAATGATGTTTCACTTCGTAGAAGCAGCTTTACAGTGGTTAGATCTGCATGATGAAGTTTCCAATTTTCACATAGCCTTTCTTATTATGCTTACCAGATATCTTGGTTTTTATCCAGATGATACCTATCAGGATCTACCGTTTTTTGATCTCGAACAAGGCGCTTTCACCAACATTCCTACCTCTACAGTGATCTCAGATGAAAATTTAGTTGCGTTTAAATCGTTTTTAGGAATAATTTTTGATGATATTCCATTGATCAAATTGACAAGAACAGGAAGAGCAGACTTGCTTAAAATTTTGATCACCTATTTTGAATTACATTTGCAGGGCTTTAAAAAGCCTAAATCGATAGTCGTGTTAAATGAAGTTTTTAATTGAAGCAATGAAAAGGAGCATACTATTATTAATAGTATTATTTTCAGGTTCAGGGTATGGGCAAACCATAAAAATACTAGATAGAGAAACCTCTGAACCTCTCCCTAATGTAGCAGTTTATAATGAGATAAAAACGAAGACACTTGTCTCGGGTATCGATGGAACTGTAGATATTTCTATTTTTAACGACAACGAACGTATTTTTTTCAGGCTGTATGGTTATGCAATTGAACGGGTCATGAAAAAAATAGCGGAACAGAGAAACATTATTTACCTTTCTTCTAAATCTGAAGAATTAGACGAAATTGTCGTTTCCATTTCAAAATGGCAACAACAAAAAAGAGATATCCCCCAAAAAATTTCAACCATAAGATCAGAAAGTGTCACTTTTGCAAACCCGCAAACAGCTGCTGACTTCTTGCAAAATAGCGGCCAGGTATTTGTACAAAAAAGTCAGTTGGGTGGCGGAAGTCCGATGATACGAGGTTTTTCTACCAATAGGTTGCTCCTTACTGTGGATGGTGTACGCATGAATACGGCTATTTTTAGAGGTGGTAACCTTCAGAATGTGATTTCAATTGACCCTTTCGTAATAGATCGTACCGAAGTTATTTTTGGTGCCGGTTCTGTTATTTATGGGAGTGATGCGGTAGGAGGGGTTATGAATTTCTATACAAAAACACCCTCGGTAGCATTGCATGAAACTACCGAATGGAGAGGTTCTGCTGCTACCAGATATTCATCAGCCAATAATGAAAAAACCATCCATGCCGATCTCAGATATTCCGGTAAAAAATGGGGTTTGCTTAGCAGTATTAGTTTTTCAGATTTTGAGGATCTGAGAATGGGTAGTCATGGACCCGACGAATATTTGAGAAATAGTTTTGTGAGAAGGGTGAACGGTGAGGATGTGATTGTGTTAAATGAAAATCCTAAAATTCAGGATCCTACTGGATACAGTCAACTAAACTTCATGCAGAAGGCGGTTTTTGAACCTAACGATACTTGGAAGTATGATTTGGGATTCTATTACTCGACCACTTCAGATTATGCAAGATATGACCGCTTATTACGCACACGAGATGGCTTACCTAGATCTGCAGAATGGTTTTATGGCCCTCAACGCTGGTTAATGGCTAATTTTCAGGTCAATAAAAAAGGCAACGGAAAATGGTATGACAGATTGAGAGCTACAGCTGCCTATCAGCATTTTGAAGAAAGTCGAAACAATCGTGATTTTCAATCTTCTCTAAAAAATACTACAGAAGAGAAAGTGGATGCGTACTCATTCAATCTTGATATGGAAAAGAAGTTAAATGAAAAATTTAGCTTCTTTTATGGTATGGAATATATATTTAATGCAGTGGATTCTGAAGGGCGTACCATTAATATTGATACAAATGAAAAGAATGATGCGCCTTCAAGATACCCCGACGGTTCCACCTGGCAGTCTATTGCTTCATATATTAACATGGAGTACAAACCAGATACGAAGATTTCGTTTTTAGCAGGATTAAGATACAATCATATTCTTCTTGATGCGAATTTCGATAATCGGTTTTTTGATTTTCCATTCAGAAATACAAGTCTTAGTTCTGGTGCAGTAACCGGAAGCTTAGGATTAAGTTGGCTGCCAACGGAAAGTTGGCAAATTACCCTGAACGGAACTACTGCTTTCAGAGCACCTAACATTGATGACATTGGTAAAATCTTTGATTCCGAACCGGGTTCTGTGGTGGTACCTAATCCAGATCTTGAACCGGAATACGCATATAATGCCGAATTCGGTATCCGGAAAAATATAAATGACAAAGTATCGCTAAGTTTTTCTACCTTTTTTACATTTCTGGATGATGCTCTGGTACGAAGAGATTTTCAACTTAATGGAGAAACGGTAATCGACTTTCAGGGAGAACCTAGTAATGTACAGGCAGTTCAAAATGCAGCTAAAGCGAAAGCCTACGGATTTGAGTTCGCACTCGATGCATTCATAACGGAAAGGCTCTCTTTCAGTTCTAACCTTACAATCACCAATGGAGAAGAAGATTTAGACAATGGAGACACGGCTCCCTTACGTCATGCACCTCCTCTTTTTACAGATCTGCATTTAATCTGGAAAAACAATACACTCAAATTTGACATCTTTGCCAATTACAACCGGGGTATTGATTTTGAGGATCTTGCACCATCAGAGCAAAATAAACCCTTTATATATGCGATAGACGATAATGGTAATCCTTATGCGCCATCGTGGTATACACTTAATTTTAGATCTCAATACAAAATCTCAAAGCATATTGAAGCTAATCTTGCTTTAGAGAATATCACAGACCAAAGATACCGTACGTACTCTTCGGGAATTGTAGCGCCAGGGCGCAACTTAATTATGGGAGCCCGGTATCTATTTTGATGTAAGTTAGGCAAATACGTTTTAGTTTTCAGCACAGAATTTTGAATACATTCCTTAAATCAATTCACTGGAATTTAGTACTTTTGCATCCTTAAATTAGCGTCCTAATAAGCGTACGATGAAGTTTGCAGAATATTCAGAGCTGGATTTGCCTAAAGTTGCAGAAGAAATTCTCAACTACTGGGAAGCACATCATATTTTTGAAAAAAGTGTTGAAAGCAGAGAAGGAAGTAAGCCTTTTGTTTTTTTTGAAGGTCCACCTTCTGCAAACGGGCTTCCGGGAATACATCATGTAATGGCACGAGCCATTAAAGATATTTTCTGCCGCTATAAAACTCAAAAAGGTTTTCAGGTAAAAAGAAAAGCCGGGTGGGATACACATGGGCTTCCTATAGAATTGGGTGTAGAGAAAGAATTAGGAATCACCAAAGAAGATATTGGTAAAAAGATATCTATCGAAGAATACAACCAGGCATGTAAAACCGCAGTAATGCGCTATACAGATATCTGGAACGATATGACGCGTAAGATCGGGTATTGGGTAGACATGGAAGATCCTTATATTACCTACAAACCCAAATATATGGAGACGGTTTGGTGGTTGTTAAAACAGATCTATGATAAAGACCTGTTATACAAGGGCTATACCATACAACCCTATTCTCCTAAGGCAGGAACCGGTTTAAGTTCGCATGAGTTAAATCAACCAGGAACCTATCAGGATGTGACAGATACTACGGTTACGGCACAGTTTAAAACATTGCCCGAAACATTACCTGAAGCACTTAAGAATTACGATGATATTTATTTGCTGGCATGGACGACCACTCCCTGGACCCTGCCATCAAATACAGCATTAACTGTTGGACCTAAGATAGATTATACGCTAGTTAAATCGTACAATCAATACACTTTTGAGCCTTCTGCTCTTATAGTGGCGAAAACACTTATTAATAAACAGTTTACAGGAAAATTCATTGAAGTTGAAAATGAAGAAGATCTCAATGCGTTTAAACCAGGTGACAAAAAAATACCTTATCTAAGAGTAAAAGACATAAAAGGAAAAGATCTTATCGGGATCAGGTATGAGCAATTAATGAATTATACGTTGCCTTATCAGAATCCCGAGAATGCTTTTAGAGTTATTGGGGGCGATTTTGTGACTACAGAAGATGGTACTGGTATTGTTCATACCGCACCAACTTTTGGTGCAGATGATGCTAAAGTAGCTAAAGAAGCAGTTCCCGAAGTGCCTCCGATGCTTATTTTAGATGAAAATGACAATCCCGTTCCTTTAGTAGATTTACAAGGCAGATTTAGACCGGAACTAGGAGAATTAGGAGGTAAATATGTCAAAAATGAGTATTATACAGAAACAAAGACTCCGGAACGTTCTGTAGATGTGGAAATTGCAATAAAATTAAAGGAAGAGAACAAAGCTTTCAAAGTAGAAAAATATGTTCACAGCTACCCGAATTGCTGGAGAACAGACAAACCTATTTTATACTATCCGCTAGATTCATGGTTCATCAAAGCTACGGCTGTGAAAGAGCGGATGTTTGAATTGAACGAAACCATAAACTGGAAACCAAAAGCAACAGGAGAAGGAAGGTTTGGAAATTGGCTTGCGAATGCAAACGACTGGAATCTTTCGAGATCTCGATTTTGGGGTATTCCGCTGCCCATCTGGAGGACAGAAGACGGTGCAGAAGAAATTATCATCGGGTCTGTTAAAGAATTAAAACAAGAAATGAAGCGTGCCGTAGACGCAGGCTTTATGGAAGAAGATATTTTTTCCGATTTCGTCGTAGGTGATATGAGTGAAGAAAACTACGATAAAATCGATTTGCATAAAAACATCGTAGATAAAATAGTGTTGGTTTCTAAAGATGGGAAACCAATGAGAAGAGAATCAGATTTGATTGATGTTTGGTTTGATTCTGGCTCTATGCCTTATGCACAATGGCATTATCCTTTTGAGAATAAGGAAAAAATTGATGGTAAAGAGGCATTTCCGGCAGATTATATTGCAGAAGGAGTAGATCAGACCCGAGGGTGGTTCTACACATTACACGCCATAGGAACCATGGTTTTCGACTCTGTCGCCTACAAAAATGTAGTTTCTAATGGTTTGGTTTTGGATAAAAACGGACAAAAAATGTCGAAGCGCCTTGGAAACGCATTAGACCCGTTCGATATACTAACCAAATATGGACCGGATGCCACTCGTTGGTATATGATAAGTAATGCCAATCCGTGGGACAATCTTAAATTTAATGAAGAAGGTATAGCAGAAGTTAGAAGAAAGTTCTTTGGAACGTTGTATAATACCTATTCGTTCTTTAGTCTTTATGCAAATATTGATGGATTTGATTATTCGGAAGAGGATATACCTTTAAAGGAAAGACCTGAAATTGATAGATGGATTCTCTCTGAGTTGAATACACTGGTAAAGAATGTAGACGCTTCTTTTCTAGATTACGAACCAACAAGAGCTACCCGGGCAATCTCTGAATTCGTACAGGAAAACTTAAGTAACTGGTTCGTGCGGTTAAGTAGGAGAAGGTTCTGGAAGCCAGTTAATATAAGTGACAAGGTTGATTCAGAATCACAGAAAGATAAGATTTCTGCTTATCAAACGTTATATACCTGTCTTAGTACGATCGCAAAGCTGGGAGCACCTATTGCTCCTTTCTATATGGACAGGCTTTATAGAGACCTGATTCAGGTAACAAAAAAGGAAAACTTTGAAAGTGTTCATCTCGCAAAATTTCCTGAACATAAAGAAGCGTTCATCGATAAAGAATTAGAGCATAAAATGCAGAAAGCGCAGAGTATATGTTCTTTAGTATTATCACTTAGACGTAAAGAAATGATTAGAGTGAGACAGCCGCTAAAGCGTATTATGATTCCTGTACTAAATGAAGGTGAGCGTACAGAGATTCTGGCAGTCTCAGATCTGATTAAGGCAGAAGTTAATGTTAAAGAAATTGAGTTGCTGGATGATGCTTCCGGAATACTCGTTAAGAAGATCAAACCAAATTTTAAGGTTCTAGGACCAAAATATGGGAAAGATATGGGGCTGATTTCTAAGGAAATACAGCAATTAGAAGCAAAGGATATAAATTTAATTGAACAAACAGGGAATATACCCCTTAATATTAACGGAAAAAATATTATTTTAGAATTAGATGAAGTCGAGATTTCATCACAAGATATTGAAGGATGGTTAGTAGCTAATTCAGGCTCTCTAACTGTAGCATTAGATGTTACGATAACCGAAGATTTGAAAGAAGAAGGGATTGCCCGAGAGTTGGTAAATCGAATCCAGAATCTTCGTAAAGATTCAGGTTTTCAAGTAACAGATAAAATAGATGTGAAGCTCCAAAAAGATGGGTTAATAGATAGCGCGGTTAAAAATAACTTAGCGTATATTAAGACAGAAACATTAACTTCAGAGCTCGTCTTGGAAGATCACATAACTAATGGTCAGGAAGTGACGTTTGATGATGTAAATACCAAATTGTTTATTCAAAAACACTAAGATTATGAGTTCAGACATGAAAGTAAGGTACTCCGATAAAGACCTGGAAGAGTTTAGGGTTTTAATTGAAGCTAAAATCGATAAAGCAAAGCAAGATCTTGAGCTTTTAAAAAGCGCATATATGAATGATGGTAACAATGGTACAGATGATACCTCTCCCACCTTTAAAGCTTTTGAAGAAGGATCTTTAACTATGAGTAAAGAAGCAAATACGGCTCTGGCCATCAGACAGGAAAAATTTATCCGGGATTTAAAGAATGCCCTGGCGAGAATTGAGAATAAGACTTATGGAATTTGTCGCGTAACCGGCAAACTTATCAATAAAGAGAGATTAAAATTGGTACCTCATGCAACCCTGAGCATTGAGGCTAAAAATATGCAATAGCACTAGTACCTTATTCGCAAAAACACCCTTTCATAGGGTGTTTATGTTTTGGAAGCAACCAAAAGCTTTCAGAACGGGATATTTATCCTTTTGAATAAGATAATATTCTTATTTTTGGCATCGCTTTCCGTAGAAACGCGAATACAAGAAAATTATATATGTCTTTAAAAAAAGCCTCTCTTATTATCTTTTTGGTTTTGATAATAGATCAAATCGTTAAAATCTATATAAAAACGAATTTTGTATACGGAAGTACGGGAATGATCGACGTGACCGGATGGTTCAAACTTCTTTTAATTGAGAATGAAGGAGCTGCATGGGGAACAAGGCTTAGTGATATTTTACCGATTTCAGATCGGTCTGGAAAACTAATTCTTACCATTTTTAGACTATTTGCCATTGGCGGTATAGGGTATTGGTTATATACATCTATTAAAAAACATAGTCCAGGGATATTGGTTGTATCGATTTCCTTAATTTTTGCTGGTGCTTTGGGAAATATTATTGATTCTGTTTTCTATGGTGTTATCTTCAGTGAAAGCTCTTATAATGAAGTAGCAACCCTCTTTGCCGAAAAAACATACGGAACCCTATTTCATGGCAAAGTTGTAGATATGTTATATTTCCCGATGATTGATACGACATGGCCAGATTGGATGCCTGTAGTTGGAGGTCAGACTTTTAGATTCTTTGAGCCAGTTTTTAATATTGCCGATACTGCTATTAGTACCGGGGTAGGTATTTTACTTGTTTTCAACAAAAGAGCATTTCCCAGAAAAGAAGATTAATTATTGGGGGACCTTTCTGAATAAGACTTCCAGGTCTTTTGGTTTTACAGGTTTTATGATATAACCGGAGATGGATTCAAGTTTATTGGCTTTTTCAATGTCTTTAGGGTTTATCGAAGAACTCACAATATAGAGCGTTACTTCTTTTTTTAAAGACCCTCCTATCTGTACAAAATGCTCCAGGAATTGCCATCCGTCCATAACGGGCATATTGATATCTAAAAAGATGATATTGGGTATTTTTTCTGGATCAGAAGAACTAAAAGCTTCTTTGAAATATTCCAGTGCTTCCTGACCATTATTAAAAATCAGTAAGTCTTTGCTTAAATTTCTGGACTCAATAACTTTACGAATAAGATTGATGTAGATCTTATCGTCGTCTATGATACATGCAAGGTCTATATATTCCTGATCACTTATCATGATGAGCTGCTATTAAATAGAATTTCAAAGCAAGTGCCTTTATTTACTTCACTACTCACCTGAATCTGTCCGTTAAGAGACTCAATTTGATTTTTAGTAATAAAAAGACCTATCCCAACAGAATCGCTTTTTTGGTGGAACGTTTTGTACATTCCAAAAATATTCTTGCCATAAGTGTCTAGATCAATTCCCAGACCATTATCACATAAAGTCATGCCATATACATCATTCTTCTTAAAGGTTTTGATCTTTATGTGTGGATCCCGGTCAGGATGCCTGTATTTTATTGAATTTGTAATCAGATTTAACAAAATACTTTCTATGTAAGCAGGAATATATTTAATGACGTTAAATGAGCTAAAATCACTTTCAATGGTGGCTTTTTCGTGATGAATAATTTGATTGATCGATGCTGTGACCGTTCGCAGAGCTTTCCCGAGATCTACAGGTTGCGGCTTTTTATTGATTTGGGTGTGAATAGCAGCTACTTCATTAAGGTGTTCGATGGTAGTGTTAAGACTTATCGATATTTGCTTCACTGTATCAAATAATTCGTCTTTTTCTTGAGGACTTGTAGCATCGTCAATTAGCTCGGTCACCAATTCCAGATTGCTTGAATGAGATCGAAGATTATGTGAAACAATATGTGCGAAATTATAAAGGCGTGCATTTTGAGAAGCAATAATATCCATAGATTTCCTTATGTTCAACTCTTTGATTTTCACTTCATCAATATCTTGAATAACGCCTCTAAGACCTACTAGTTTTTGGTGTTCATTATAGATAGGTTTACCTATAAGGATGGCCCAAAATTCTCTGTCATAGGTAGTTTTCATACGTACCTCTATCTTAAAGGGCTGTCCGTGCATGCAAGAAATGAATCTACGCATAACATTAAAGCGATGGCCATCTGTAAAATAAGAGAGTCCTAGTTTAATCGAAGGCATAAATTCCTTTGAATTTTCCAGAATTCTTCTAGCTCCATTATCCCAATAGGTTTTTTTGTGAACAAAATCTACAAACCACCCTCCGGTTCCAGTCATTTCTGCACTTTCCTGATAGAAGAATTTGTTTTCTTCGTACCGTATTTGGTACTTCTTTTTTTCATTAATATCTCTGAACCAAACAAAACGGGTATTAGGAAACATATGCTCCTGAATTTCACCAGGAGATTTGCAAAGCAACCAGTGGTATTCATAATTGTGTTTCCGAAGCCGGAATTCAAATTCAAAATCGTTTCCGTCCTTAAGGTAACAGGAAATGGCAGAAAGCATTTTTTTTTGATCACTTTCATGAACAAAGCTGTAAACAAATTCTTCTAGTGTATAATGCGGAAAAGAAGTGCCATAACCTATTATCTTGAATATATCGGGTGACCAGGATTCGGAACCGTCATTTTGATCCTGAATCCAGAAGTATAAACTCAACGATTCGGACAGTCGCTGTAAACTAATAACTTGGGACACCACGATTTAATAGGTTACTGTGTTTGAATTATAGACTAAGATAGAAAAATATGCGAAAAGATATTAAGATGTTGCGAGTCTTATAATAAGAATAGAAGATTACCGTCTTTTTATTATGGTCAATCCGTAATTTTTGCCTAAAAAGTGACTAAATTTTGGTGAAATCATAAATTTTATCAGGAGTGATGCAATAGTCAAGCGAAATATCGAAACTGGAAACCTCGGCAATCTCCTCTTCAGGATTAAAAAATGAAAGCCCTATTTTTACGATACCTTCTTCACATTCGCTTAGGAATCTGTCATAAAATCCTTTTCCATAACCTACTCGATTTCCATTTTTGTCAAAGGCAAGTAAGGGTACAAAAACAACCTGCAAGTTCTCCGTCGGTAAGGGAATACCATTTACTGGTTCTGGAATGCCGTAATCTGAAATTTCAAAACGAGTATTATCAGTCATAAGAATACTCATAAGACTATTGTTGGCAAAATTACTTTTGGGCACTACTACTTCTTTGTCTTTACCTTGCAGAATACTAATGAGATAGGTAGTATCTATTTCATTGTTTTTTTCAATAGGTAAAAAAATATGATAATAGGTAAAATCCCAGATGGGAAGGGTAAGAGAAAGATTGGAGATTTTAATGCTAGCAGAAGAAATGTCGGCTTCGGTGAGAGCGGATCGTAAAACCTTATATTTTTGTCTAAGTTGGGTTTTGCTTAATTTATTTAGCACCTACGATCTCAGGATTAACAATAACCGTTTCTTTAACTAAATTAGAATCTATAGACGTGTTTTGACCAGAAATTGGCGCTGTAGTCTTTTCATTAAAATTGCGGGAAGCTAGCGTTGAAATCACGAACAAAACTAAATAACCCACTAAAGCGATGATATACATTTCCATATCTCTGATTTTGATTTGACTAATATAAAAATGATTTTTCATTAGTTCGATAAAAAGCTCAAAATTTCGATGAAATGCACTTTGGATTAACAAATGTTTAAGAGCATGGCAGGATAAGATGCAGATTTTTTCCAGGCTATAAGCTTATAACTGATTTATTTAGGCAGCAAAAATGAAGGGTAGGTAAATTTAACCAATTAAGTTTTTTAAAAAACCATTAGCGTACATGCTTTAATTTGTTAAATATTAAATTTCAAAGCGTATCATTTTTATCTTTACTTAGAATTTATAATTAGAATGCCTGATATTTCTATAACACTTAAATTACAAACCCTTCCCGAGAGTCCTGGAGTATATCAATTTTATGATAAAGAAGATCACATTCTTTATGTAGGAAAGGCAAAAAATTTAAAGAAAAGAGTCTCCTCTTATTTTCAGAAAAATCACGACAGTGGTAAGACGCGGGTTTTGGTTAAAAAGATAGCCCGAATCAATCATATCGTAGTTCCTTCAGAGACAGATGCTTTATTACTAGAAAACAATCTCATAAAGAAGTACAAACCCAGATATAATGTCTTATTAAAAGATGATAAATCATATCCGTGGATATGCATTAAAAATGAACGTTTTCCCCGCATATTTCCCACCAGAAAACTTATAAAGGATGGTTCGGAGTACTACGGTCCCTATACCAGCATGAAAACAGTACGCACACTATTAGATCTTATAAAAGGACTTTATTCACTGCGTACCTGTAATTACGACTTATCTGAAGAAAAAATAAAAAATGGTAAGTACAAGATCTGCCTGGAATACCACTTGGGAAATTGTAAAGGGCCTTGTGAGGGACTTCAGACCTATGATTCTTATGAAGATCAGATAAGCCATATTCGGGACATTATTAAAGGGAATTTTAAAAATTCGCTTACCCGGTTCAGGACGCAGATGAAAGAACTTGCAAAAGATATGCAATTTGAAGAGGCGCAGCGAATGAAAGAAAAGATAGAGATCCTTGAAAACTATCAGGCAAAATCCACTGTAGTAAATCCAAAGATAAACAATGTAGATGTATTTACCATCATTTCTGATGAGAGCTATGGGTACGTTAATTTTCTTCAGCTTTCATACGGTTCTATTGTAAGATCTCACACCATCGAATTAAAAAAGAAACTGGATGAGACCGATCGTGAATTATTAGAGTTAGCGATAACAGAACTCAGACAGCGATTTCATTCACAATCTAAAGAGATTTATGTTCCGTTTAAGGTAGAGGCCGCCGAAGATGTAAAAGTGACTGTCCCTAAGCTTGGTGATAAGAAAAGAATTGTTGAACTCTCAGAAAGAAATGCGAAATTCTATCGGCAAGAACGATTTAAGCAGGTTCGAATTGTAGATCCGGATAGGCATACGAACCGTTTGATGGTTCAGATGAAGAAAGATCTGAGGTTGTCAGAAGAACCTCGACATATTGAATGTTTTGACAACTCCAATATTCAAGGATCTAATCCGGTAGCAGCCTGTGTGGTCTTTAAAAATGGGAAACCTAGTAAAAAAGACTATAGACATTATAATATTAAGACGGTAGAAGGGCCAGACGATTTTGCATCTATGGAAGAAGTAGTTTTCAGACGGTATCGGCGTCTATTGGAAGAAGATGCAGCCTTACCACAATTAATTGTAATAGACGGAGGGAAAGGGCAATTGTCTTCGGCACTTAAAAGTTTAGAACTATTGGATTTACGAGGGAAAATAGCCATCATTGGCATTGCTAAAAGACTTGAGGAGATTTATTATCCAGATGACCCGATTCCTTTATATTTGGATAAAAAATCAGAAAGTCTTAAAATAATTCAGCAATTGCGAAATGAAGCGCATAGATTTGGGATAACCTTTCATCGAAATAAAAGAAGTAAAGCAGCGATAAATTCAGAATTAGAGTCCATAGAAGGGATAGGCGAAAAAACAGCAGAAGAATTGCTTAAGAAATTTAAATCAGTAAAAAGGGTAAAGGAGGCTTCTCTTGAAATGCTTGTAAAAGCTATAGGAAGATCAAAGGGAGCGAAAGTATATAAGAGTTTGCACTAATCGAAAACAGAGTTGAAAAAAATTGTAATCATATTCATATTTCTAAGCCTGTCCATAAAGGGTTTTTCCCAGGATTCGGAGCTGCCGCAAGATGTAAAGGTAGGGTTGGTGCTTAGTGGTGGAGGTGCTAAAGGCTTTGCTCATATAGGAGTTCTTAAAGCTATCGAAGATGCAGGAGTGCGCATAGATTATATAGGAGGTACCAGTATGGGGGCGATTATTGGAGCCTTATATGCATCGGGGTATTCAGCGAAGGAATTGGATTCTATCTTTAGAAGCACTGATTTTAATAAACTTATTCAGGATGAAATTCCTAGAGGTGCTAAAACGCTTTATGAAAAAGAAGATCAGGAAAGGTATGCTTTGACACTTCCGTTTGATAATTTCAGAGTAAAATTTCCATCAGCAATTTCCAGGGGGCAAAACGTATATAATCTCCTTGCTAAGCTAATGCAACATGTCGCAGATATTAAAGATTTTAAGGAACTTCCCATTCCTTTTTTCTGTATCGCTACCAACATAGAGACTGGAGAAGTGGTCGTATTAGATAAAGGATATCTCCCTGAAGCAATTAGTGCCAGTGGAGCATTTCCTTCGCTTTTTGAACCGGTTGAAATAGACGGCAAGCTTTTACTCGATGGCGGTATTGTGAATAACTATCCTATTTTTCAGGTAAAGAAAATGGGTGCAGATGTAATCATAGGAAGTGACGTACAAGATGCTCTTTCAGATAGAAAACGACTTACCTCGGCTACTGATATTCTTTTTCAGATCAACAATTATCGTACTGTAAATGATATGAAGATCAAAGCGAGGGAAACCGATATTTATATTAAACCGGATATTGAACCTTTCACGGTGATCTCATTTGAAGAAGGAGCCAGGATTATCGAAAGTGGTGAATTAGCCGGGAAGAAAAAAATGAATGAGCTCAGGCTCCTAGCGGCAAAACAGTCTAAGAAGAACACGCGGGAAGAAGTCGTGAAGATTCATGAAGATAGCCTACTGATCAATAAAGTAACTTTTACCGGTAATAACAGGTATACAAGAGCCTATCTAAAAGGAAAACTTCGTCTAAAACTGGACGAAAAAACGAGTTATGAAAAATTCAATCAGGGTATAAATAATCTATCTGCCACCAATAACTTCTCCGCTATTCGTTATCAATTACAACCTAACGGAGAAGGAAAAGAACTGATAGTTAAAATTAAAGAAAAAGAAACACAAACCTTCCTAAGAATGGGAGTACATTATGACGATCTTTATAAGAGTGCTGCCTTAGTAAATATTACACAGAAACAACTTCTTTTTGATGATGATGTGGCTTCTCTGGACGTGATTTTAGGCGATAACATCAGGTATAATTTTGAATACTATCTTGACAAAGGTTTCTACTGGAGCTTCGGGATGAAATCAAGATACAACGGTTTTAGCAAAGATGTATCTTTTGCACTTCTGCAACAAGAAACTGGCATAGAGAATATTGAGGTAGATCGCCTGGAAGTAGAGGTAAAAGATTTTACAAACCAAATTTACCTGCAAACCTTGGTTCGTGAAGAATTTGCTTTTGGTGTTGGCCTGGAACATAAATACTTACGTTATGAATCAGAAACAATCCGAGAGAATTCTGAGAATATAATTTTCGAGAACAGTCACATCTACAGTACTTTTGGTTTTCTGAAGCTCGATACGTATGATAATAGATATTTTCCGAAAAGAGGAGTGTTTTTTGACGGAGATTTTCACCTATATCTATACTCAACCGATTATGTGAATTCTTTTGATCAATACTCTATAGGAAAGGCAAGATTCGGATTTGCAACTCCAGTAATTAATAAAGTTGCTTTCAATTTTGTTACCGAAGGCGGATTTACTCTGGGAAATACAGATTACAATTCACTCGATTTTTTTCTGGGAGGTTATGGAAATAACTTAATCAATAATTTCATTCCGTTTTACGGGTACGATTTTATAAGTTTTGGTGGGGATAGTTATGTCAAGGCATTGTTTAGTCTTGATTATGAATTCTTCAATAAAAATCACCTGACTTTTGCAGCTAATTATTCAAATGCCGCAGATGATATTTTTGAAACAGGAGAATGGTTTACGACTCCTGACTTTTCAGGATATGCGGTAGGTTACGGACTTGAAACTTTGCTGGGTCCTGTAGAAATAAAATATACATGGTCTCCTGAAAATAAGGCAAGGTGGTTTTTTAATCTTGGATTCTGGTTTTAGAGATCTTGCATAAAAGACGCAAATATTTACGATATTTGTAAAGATGATGCTATTTTGGACTTCATTATTAGAACATTTGCACTATCTCATCAAGCGAAACCCTGAATGAGAGGTAAGCACCTGCATTTTTTTCAGATGCAAATTTCCGTTGAAATAGACAGTTAAGTTTAATAAAAATATATTATCAATGCCTTTCTATCATAAATTAGGTAAAATTCCGCCTAAGCGGCATACCATTTTCAGAAAACCAGATGGCAGCTTATATTATGAGCAACTTTTTGGTACGATTGGGTTTGATGGGATGTACTCTAACAGTTACCACGAACACCGCCCTACTCAAGTGAAAGAGATCGTGAAGAGTTATAAAGTCACACCAGAAATAGCGCTGGAAAATCACATTAAATCGTATAGATTTCACGGTTTCAAGGTTAAGCCCGAAGACGATTATTTGGAGAGCAGAAAAGCAGTTTTGACAAATTCAGACTGCACCATTATATTGGCGGCACCCAAACATTCTTTAAAAGACTACTTTTATAAGAATGCAGATGCAGATGAGCTAATTTTCATCCATAAAGGGTCAGGTAAATTACGTACCCATTTGGGGAACATAGATTTTAAGTATGGTGATTATCTGTTGGTACCAAGAGGGGTTATTTATAAAATTGATTTCGATTCTGAAGAGAATCGTCTATTTATAGTAGAGTCAAGAAGACCTGTTTATACTCCTAAAAGGTATAGAAATTGGTTCGGCCAATTACTGGAGCATTCTCCGTTCTGTGAACGCGACATCAGGAAGCCTTATGAATTAGAAACACATAATGAGAAAGGAGATTTCCTCATGAAGATCAAAAAGCAGGATGAAATTTTCGAAATGATCTATGCTACACATCCTTTTGATGTCATAGGGTATGATGGCTACAATTTTCCGTATGCTTTTTCAATTCATGATTTTGAACCGATCACGGGTCGAATTCATCAACCGCCGCCAGTACATCAAACTTTCGAAACCGATGCTTTTGTAGTTTGCAGTTTTGTTCCCAGGTTATATGATTACCATCCTGATAGCATTCCTGCTCCCTACAACCATAGCAACATTGATAGTGATGAAGTATTGTATTATGTAGATGGAGACTTTATGAGCAGAAATGATATAGCTGCAGGGCACATTTCACTTCATCCGGCAGGAATTCCCCATGGTCCGCATCCGGGAGCTGTAGAGCGAAGTATTGGTAAAGTTAAGACCGATGAACTTGCGGTGATGGTAGACACCTTTAAACCATTAAAAGTAACCAGAGAGGCATTAAAAATTGCAGATGAAGATTATTACAGATCGTGGTTGGAAGAATAATCAAAAAATGAACATCAAAATTGAAAAGACATGAAAAATCAGGATACATCTTTAGAATTGAAAAAAATTGTTCCGGAAGCAGAAGATTTTCTTCCATTGTTAGGAACAGACTATGTTGAATTATATGTAGGCAATGCAAAGCAGGCAGCACACTATTATCAGGCAGCCTGGGGTTTTCAGCCAGTCGCTTATGCTGGGCTTGAGACAGGCATCAAAGACAGGGTGTCTTACGTACTTAGACAAGATAAGATAACACTTGTGCTTACCTCTCCTTTACAATCCGGGGGTGACATTAACAGTCATATTGATGCACATGGTGACGGGGTTAAATTTGTGGCTCTATGGGTAGATGATGCTTCTAAGAGTTATCAAGAAACAGTTAAGCGAGGCGCTAAAAGCTATTTAGTGCCGAAGAAACTGGAAGATGAGCATGGTGAAGTGATTCTTTCCGGCATCCATACATATGGAGAGACTATCCATATTTTTGTAGAACGTAAGAATTATAAAGGAGTTTTTATGCCATGTTACAAAGAATGGAATCCGTCCTACAAACCAGCATCTGTAGGATTAAAATTTGTAGATCATATGGTTGGAAATGTTGGCTGGAATGAGATGAACAAATGGTGTGAGTTTTATGCTAAGGTCATGGGTTTTGCGCAGCTGGTATCTTTTGATGATAAGGATATTTCAACTGAATATACTGCTTTGATGAGTAAGGTAATGAGCAACGGAAACGGCAGAATAAAATTTCCTATAAACGAGCCTGCAGAAGGAAGAAAGAAGTCTCAGATAGAAGAATACATCCAGTTTTACAACGGCGCGGGAGTTCAGCACATCGCACTGGCCACCGATAATATAATTGAAACGGTAACCGCCTTAAAGGATCGCGGAGTTGAATTTTTATACGTTCCGGAATCTTACTACGATACAGTTTTGGACAGAGTAGGTGAGATAGACGAAAACTTACAGCCTTTAAAAGAATTGGGAATTTTGATAGATCGCGACGACGAAGGTTACTTATTGCAGATCTTCACAAAACCAGTCTTGGACAGGCCAACCATGTTTTTTGAAATTATTCAGCGAAAAGGTGCTCAATCTTTTGGTAAAGGTAACTTTAAAGCGCTGTTTGAAGCGATAGAAAGAGAACAACAAATGAGAGGAACGCTGTAATTGAATGAAATTTTTAACAATATTACATATTTTAAGATCAAAACTTTAAGAGTTTACGATTTCATTGTTAAAGTCTCTTAAAAGCATTTTTAATCTTTTATTCATGATTATTTTTGCACCCGCAAAAGGGTGGTTCCTTTTGCCGACTTTAGTAAAGTTTTCATAATTTAAAGTTTTGGTTGGTTAAAAAAAGCCCGGTTCTAAGCCGGGCTTTTTTTGTTTCTAATACTTTTGGAACGGAAATTGTTTAACATAACATTAAAATCGATAATGTTATGGATTTTAGTATTTTTACAGACATTATAAGCAAGATGAAAAAAGTATTTACCATATTTCTTATCTTCTTTCTCTGTAGTTTCAAAACTGCAGATCCGGGTATTGATTCTGCTTTCAAAGCAGGAGAATGGTTTAAATTTAGAATTCACTACGGTATCTTTAATGCGAGTTACGCCACGCTGCACCTTAAGAATGACTACCTAAACGGTAAGGAAATGTTTCATGTTATAGGCAAAGGTAGAACTACGGGTCTGGCAAGACTTTTCTTTAAGGTAGATGATAATTACGAAAGCTATTTTGATAAAGAAGAAGGGAAGCCCTATCGATTTATAAGACAAATAGATGAAGGGGGATATACCAAAAACCTCGAAATAAATTTTGATCATTTAGCCAACAAGGCGATCGTACTGGATAAAAAGAAGAATAGAAAAACAGTTTTATCAACCCCGGAAGATGTTCAAGACCTGCTATCTGCTTTCTATTATCTTAGAAATCATTATGAAGTGAACGATCTTGAAATGGGAAAATCGATTAGCTTAAATATGCTGTATGATGATGAAGAAGCTTTTGTATTTAGGCTAAAGTATATAGGTAGAGAAGTCGTTCGTACCAAGTTTGGTAAAGTGAAATGTGTTAAATTTCGGCCGTATGTTCAATCTGGAAGAGTCTTCAAAGAAAAAGAAAGTTTAACTTTGTGGGTCTCAGAAGATGATAATAAAATACCTATTCGTATCAAGGCAGATCTTGCGGTTGGTTCTCTAAAAGCAGACCTTGATGCATTTAAAGGACTCAAACATCAGTTTAAAATAGAAATGTAATGGCCAATTTAGACCCGAAGCTGGCTGATAAGATTGCAAAACTCGAAGCAAAATACAAAAATTCAGGTCAGGACCTCGGCTCTTATCTTGACGGTTTATTATACGAACGTTATCTAACGTACTGGGATTATATTCACCTCGATACATTACTAAGCCTGCAGATACCCCGTACCTATTTTCCAGATGAAGAGATCTTCATAATGTATCATCAAATTACAGAACTGTATTTTAAGCTCATCATTCATGAACAGAAGCAGATCATTGATGATAAATTGCAGGATGCCGGATTTTTCACTTCACGAATAAATCGCATCAATAATTACTTCAAGGCATTGATATCTTCCTTTGAGATCATGATCAACGGTATGGAGCGAGAGCAATTTCTACAATATCGAATGTCGTTACTTCCAGCAAGCGGGTTTCAGTCGGCTCAATACCGAATGATTGAGTTTTATGCAACTCCGATGGAAAATTTAGTACATCATACCGTGAGAAAACAATTTAGTTCTAAAAGCAGCCAAGAAGAACTCTACGAAAATATCTATTGGAAAAAAGGTGCGACCGATACCAAAACAGGAGAAAAAACGTTGACATTAAAGCAATTTGAATATAGATACACTCCGCGTTTCATTAGGATCACGAAAGCAGTTAAAAATTCGACCATTTATCATCGATTTTTACAGCTTCCGGATGCCGAAAAGAAATCTGAAGATCTCATCGAGGCATTAAAGAAACTCGATGTAAATGCAAACGTGAACTGGCCTTTAATGCATATGGGTTCTGCGTATCGATATTTAAGAAAGGAAAAATCGGCAATAGACGCAACCGGAGGTACCAATTGGAAAGAATATTTACCTCCAAGTTTTCAGAAAATCATCTTTTTTCCTGAAATTTGGTCGCGAGAAGAGAAAATGAATTGGGGTAAGCAATGGGTTAGCCATATGTTTAACCCGGAAAAAGTAGATTAATTTATGAAAAAAGCGATTTTGTTTTTGGCTATGATTCTCATAATTATTAGCTGTAAAAACGAAAAAGAACCAGAAAAAGTGGTGATTGT
Source organism: Flavobacteriaceae bacterium M23B6Z8 (assembly GCA_046199005.1). Classification (GTDB taxonomy): domain Bacteria; phylum Bacteroidota; class Bacteroidia; order Flavobacteriales; family Flavobacteriaceae; genus Ascidiimonas. Next base: position 4,070,156 of record CP176050.1, on the reverse strand, counting down.
AGAACCGGAGATTGAATTAGAGGAGCCTGTTGAATTTGGTTTTAAGCTTAATGACTATTACGTGCAGCAAGATACCGTTAAATCCGGTGATAGTTTTGGCGAGATCTTGTTAGGACATCATATAGACTATCCCAAAATAGCAGAGATTACAGACCGGGTTAAAGACACATTTGACGTTCGTAAAATAAGAGCAGGAAAGACCTACACGCTACTGAAAACAAAAGATACAACGGCAAAAGCTCAGGTATTTATCTACAAACATGATAATGTAAACTACACAATTGTAGACTTTCGGGATTCAATAATTCAGGCATATACGCATAAGAAACCGGTTACTTACGTAGAAAGAGAAGCATCCGGCACCATTACAAGTACATTATCTGAAGCCATACTCGAACAAGGTATAGATTACAATGTAATTAACGATCTTTCCAGTATCTATGCATGGACTGTAGATTTTTTCAAGTTGCAAAAGGGCGATAAATTTAAGGTCATTTATAAAGAACGCTACATCGAAGATAGCATTTATGCAGGTGCAGAAAGAATTGAAGCTGCCTATTTTGAGCATAACGGAAAGCCTTTTTATGCTTTCCTGTATGAGACTGATAGCATTAAAGGCACAGTTGATTACTACGACGATGAAGCAAACACACTGCGAAGAGCCTTCCTGAAGGCACCTCTAAAATTCAGCAGAATTTCTTCTCGATTCTCTCCCCGCCGCTTTCATCCTGTTCAAAAACGCTGGAAAGCCCATAAAGGTACAGACTATGCTGCGCCCAGAGGAACACCCATTATGGCTACAGCCAATGGATATGTTACCAAATCGGGTTATACCGGAGGTAATGGTAATTATGTAAAAATAAGACATAACAGTACTTACGAAACACAATATCTTCACATGACTAAAAGAGCAGTTCGTGTGGGCCAATTCGTAAAACAGGGAGATGTGATTGGTTATGTAGGTAGCACAGGCCTGGCAACCGGACCTCATGTTTGCTATCGTTTCTGGAAAAACGGTAAACAGGTTGATCCTTACAAACAGGATCTCCCGGCCGCAGAACCTATCAAACCCGAATTGAAAGAAGAATATCTGAAATTCATCGCACCAAAAATTGAACAACTTGATTGCATACCCCTATACGAAGCTCAGGAAGAGTTTATAACCGACCTAAATTAGAAATATGCCGCTTAAGAATATAGACCCTACCAGTACCAAAGCCTGGAGTAAACTCGATGCTCATTTTACAGAAGTTAAAGGGCAACACATTAAAGATCTTTTTAAAGATGATCCAGCACGCGCTGATAGGTTTGCTATTAAATGGAAAGGTTTCTACCTGGACTACTCCAAAAACAGAATTACCGATGAAACCATAAAATTACTTCATGCTTTAGCAGAAGAAGTTGGTTTGTCTGATGCTATTAAAAAGTATTTTGAGGGAGATGCCATTAATCAAACCGAAAACAGGGCGGTACTTCATACAGCACTTCGCGCAAATACTGGTGATCAGGTACTTGTAGATGGGAAAAATGTTGTTCCGGAGGTCTTTCAGGTAAAAGAGCATATCAAAAGTTTTACAGATTCTATTGTATCTGGTGAAAAAAAAGGATTTACAGGCAAAGCATTTACAGACGTTGTAAATATTGGTATTGGTGGTTCAGACCTCGGCCCGGCAATGGTTACAGAGGCGCTTCAATTTTACAAAAATCATCTCAACATTCACTTTATAAGTAATGTAGACGGAGATCATGTAAACGAAACTTTAAAAGTATTAAATCCGGAGACTACCCTATTTGTAATCGTATCTAAAACATTCACAACTCAGGAAACACTGAGTAACGCAACTACGGCCAAGAAGTGGTTTCTAAAGCACGCATCACAAAAAGATATTGCAAGCCATTTCGTAGCAGTTTCTACAAATTTGGAGAAGATCGAAGAATTCGGAATTGCAGATGAAAATGTATTCCCTATGTGGGATTGGGTAGGAGGTCGTTTTTCATTGTGGAGCGCAGTAGGGCTCACAATAAGTCTCAGTATTGGCTTTAACAATTTCGACAAACTTTTAAAAGGTGCTCACGAAATGGATATTCATTTCAAAACTTCTGCACCAAAAGAGAACATTCCCGTAGTATTAGCTTTGTTAAGTGTTTGGTATAATAATTTTTATGATGCTGAAAGTCATGCGATCATTCCTTATACACAATACCTACATCGGCTTTCTGCTTATTTGCAGCAGGGTATAATGGAAAGCAATGGCAAATCAGTAGACCGAAACGGTAATAGAGTTAATTATCAAACAGGTAATATTATATGGGGAGAACCCGGTACCAATTCACAACATGCCTTTTTTCAATTAATACATCAGGGAACAAAATTGATCCCGGCAGATTTTATTGGTTATGTTAGTCCTTTATATGATGATAAAGAACACCATCAAAAGTTAATGGCGAATTTTTTTGCACAGACCGAAGCCTTATCATTCGGTAAAGATGAGGCTCAGGTGCGAAAAGAATTGCAGGAAAAAGATATGTCTAACGAAGACATAGATAAATTATTGCCTTTCAAACTGTTTGAGGGTAATAGGCCTACTAATACCCTACTCATTCGCAAATTGACACCGGAAAGTCTTGGGTCGCTCATAGCGATGTATGAGCATAAGATTTTTGTTGAGGGAACTATATGGAATATTTATAGCTACGACCAGTGGGGTGTGGAGTTGGGGAAACAGCTGGCAACCGCCATTTTAAAAGACATTCAGGGAGAAAAAATTGCAGATCACGACAAATCAACGTTAAATCTTTTAAGATACTTCAAAGAAGAGTATCGTTAATTGTTGATAACTCACATTATAAGTTAAATAACTGTAAAACAATCGAGTAGATTTTACAGTTATTTTTGTTTTAAGTGTTAAAACATTTAACATTAGCTTAATATTCAATCATGCAAATAGTCTCAATTTTGCACCACAAAACAAATTTAATTAACAAATGAAAACAATTTACAATTGGTTTTTAACGGTTGTAGTTGCGCTTGTAGCGACTGCGGCGTTTTCACAGGGGGTTACAACATCTTCTCTAGGCGGTAAAGTTACCGATGAGGCAGGTGAGCCACTTCCGGGAGCAAATGTAGTAGCTGTTCACCTTCCATCAGGTACTACTTACGGAGCGGTAACAGATTTTGATGGTTTCTACAGAATTTCTAACATGCGTGTTGGTGGTCCTTATAGAATTACCATTAGCTATATCGGATTTACAGAATTCGTTAGAGAAAATGAATTTCTTCAATTAGGGCAAGGATCCAGAATTAGTACAAAACTATCTGAATCTGCAACTGCTTTAGACGAAATCGTAGTTACAGGGCAAAGTACAGGAGTTTTCAACGCCAACAAAACAGGTGCTGAAACAAATGTTAGTCAAAGAGATATTCAAACATTACCTCAGGCTTCACGTTCTATCGCGGATTTCGTTAGAATTACTCCTCAGGCACAAATTACAGAAGGAAACGACGGTTTTAGTATTTCGTTAGCAGGTCAAAATAACCGATACAATGCGATCTACATTGATGGTGCTGTAAACAATGATGTATTTGGTTTGGCAGGATCAGGAACCAACGGTGGACAAACAGGGGTAAGTCCGTTTTCTGTAGATGCAATCGAATCATTTCAGGTACAATTAGCACCTTTTGATGTTAAGATCGGTGGATTTACTGGTGGTGCGATCAACGCAATTACGCGTTCTGGTACTAATGAGTGGGAAGGATCTGTTTACGGATTCCTTAGAAATGAAAGCCTTGCAGGTAAAACTCCTCCTTCCTTAGCGAGTGGAGATCGTGAGAGTCTTCCAGAATTTAGCGCATCTACTTATGGTTTCAGAGTTGGGGGACCAATTGTGAAAGATAAATTATTCTTTTTCTTGAACTATGAGAGAGAAGACAGAGATACTCCTCAGCCTTACGATTTTGATGCGAGGTACAGAGGAAATTCTAGTTTAGCTGAAGTAAACGCATTAAGAGATTTCATCTCTACTACCTATGGTTACAATGTAGGTGTTTTTGACGCCGGTCAAACTTTGGTAAGTGATAAGATAACTGCAAAACTTGATTATAACATTAACGAAAATAACAAGTTGATTGCTTCATATCGATATGTAAAAGCTGATAACTTAGAAGCGAGAAACTCGAATTCTACGCGAATTGGTTTTAGCAATGGTTCAGAGAAGTTTCTAAGTACTACGCACTCGGGATCTTTAGAATGGAACTATCAGGGTAATAATGTAGCGAATAGTATGATCGTTGGTTTTACAAGTGTAAGAGATGACAGAGATCCTGATGGAGATCCTTTTCCTTCAGTAGTTATTGCCGATGGGAACAATCCTTTCTCTGGTCAAGGTATTCAATTTGGTGCAGAGCGTTTTTCAACGGCTAACTTACTTAATACAGACGTAGTAACATTCACTAATAACTTTGAGATCTATAAAGGGGCACATACGATCACGTTAGGTACGCACAACGAATGGTCGAGTGTTAAAAACCTTTTCTTTGCGAGTAACTTCGGATTCTACATTTTTGATACCATAGAACAATTCACTAATGGTCTTGCTGCCAGCGATTATGAGAAAGCTTATTCTTTAGTTGGAGGAAATGCTGTAGGTGATGAATCAGCAGGTGCTGCAGAATTTGATGTATTCCAATTAGGTTTATATGTGCAGGATGAGGTGCAGTTTAGCGATCGTTTAAAAGTAACGGCTGGTGTACGTTTTGATGTACCTTACTTTGAAAATGGTACAGAGAATGAAGACTTTAATACAAGAACGGTTGATATTTTAGAAGCAGCTGGTAAAGATCTTCAGGGAGCACGTGTGGGTAGAGGGATCAACTCAATCGTTCACATTTCTCCACGCGTTGGATTTAACTGGGATGTGAATGGAGACAGAAGTACACAAATACGAGGTGGCTTTGGTATCTTCACTTCAAGAATTCCGTTAGTATGGCCTGGTGCCACTTACAATAATAATGGAGTTACTGGTGGATTTACAACAGAAGGAGCTTTTGGAGGTACTGTATTCTTCAATCCTGATGTAAACGATCAACCAGTAGATCCAGCTCCAGGTTCAGGAGCATTAGGTGGAGACGTAAACTTATTTGTACCTGATTTCAAATTACCACAGCGATTCAGAGTGAATTTAGCAGTAGATCAAAAACTTCCATTCTGGGGCTTGATTGCTAGTGCAGATTTCGTATGGAATGATAATATTTCTGATGTTTACTACGAAAATCTAAACATAGGAGGACCCGTTGGTAACTTAAACGGTGCAGATAACCGTCCTTTCTATAGCAGAAACAGACTAGACAGAACATATCAAAGAATTATACTTGGTTCTAATACAAGTGGAGGAGAATCTTGGAACGCAGCTTTCACCTTAAGAAAGCCAATTGAAAATGGTTTCCAGGGAGCAATTTCTTATTCTTACGGAGATGCAAGATCTATCTTTGATGGTACTTCTTCTCAGAATAGCTCACAATGGAGAAATCAGCAAACGGTCAATGGTAAGAACTCAAATCTTCCTGTTACACGTTCTGATTTTGCTCAAGGGCACAGAATTACATCTAATATCTCTTACGAATACCAATGGAATGATAATTTGAAAACAACCATCGGTTTATTCTATGAAGGTTCTCAAAACGGACCGTATTCTTTCATCTACAGAGAAGGAAGAGATTTACTAGGTGATGATTCACGAGATAATGCTTTAATCTACATCCCAAAAGATCAAAGCGAGATCACGTTAGTTGATATCGTTGAAGACGGTAATGTAGTATTTACTGCTGACCAACAGTGGCAGGCACTTAATGATTTCATTGAAGGTGATGATTACCTAAGTGAAAGAAGAGGTAAGTATGCAGAGCGTAACGGAGTACAGGGACCATGGAGTCACATCGTAGATTTACGATTTGCTCAGGATTTCAGCTTCAATATGGGTAACAAAAGACATACTTTCCAACTTACCGCAGATATCTTTAACTTCACCAATTTCTTGAATAAAGATTGGGGTAAGCGTAAGTTTGTTCCAGGTGGAGAAGTTGCACTTATCGAAACAAGATCTGCTGGTCCAGATCCTACCTTCTCTTTTGATCCTAGAAGATTTGAAGATGGATTTGTAGAATTAGATGATCAAGGTATCGCAAGTTCAAGATGGCAAATGCAAATTGGTCTTAGATACATTTTCAACTAATGTAAAAGAACTTTAAAGAATAGAAACCCTGCTGAAAAGCAGGGTTTTTTTATGGCGAATGTGTATTTTTGTTACAACTAATTAACCTTAATATTTATGTACGAAACAATTAGAATACTTCACTCTTACTGGGCTTACCTCGCTTTATTAGTTTTGGTACTGGCGGGAATTAATGCCCTTATTGGATATAGCAGCAATCGTAATTTCGGAAACAAAGATCTCAGAATTAGTTTATTTGGACTCATTTTTTCACATATCCAACTACTCATAGGGATTGTGCTTTATTTCGTTTCTTCACGTTTTGCACTATGGAGTGAATTAGGCATGGGAGGGATCATGAAAAATGCCGATGCAAGATTATTGCTGGTAGAGCATCCTACTACAAATATAATTGCTATAGCTTTGATTACCATTGGTTGGTCTAAACACAAAAAACAAACGACTGATAAGGGTAAATTTGGAAAAATAGCACTTTTCTATTTAATCGGTTTAATATTGATTTTAAGTAGAATTCCTTATAATCTTTGGTTTTCTTAAACCAATAGAAATTAATAGAATTAAAAAGGCATCCATCCGGATGCCTTTTTACTATTCGATTTTTAATTCTGTTACATTTCAGTAGCTACGTAATCGCCCGTTTGAGCATCCTGATATACCATTAATGTTAAACCGGAATCAATTGCATTCTTAACACATTTGACAAAAGAATATCCACTTCCGCGACAATCTTCATCCCCGGGTTCTCTATAATATACCCATCCCCAGATAAATCCATCTCCAAACTCAGTGGTTAAAGATTCATTTTCTATTTGAAAGCTTAATGCATTGTCCCTATTAAGTTTTGCTATAGCTTGCTGTATCTGTTTTTCAATCTGGTTGGATACTTCTTCGGAAGAGGTTTGCGGAATCTCAGAAGAATCACTATTGCATCCAGTAAAAGTTAAGGCAACAAGTAGGATTGTCAGAGAAAAAGAGATTTTTAAAAAATTTTTCATCTTGGTATATTATAGTTAATAAATTTATAGAATGATCAGGGGGCTGCATTCTAAGAGGTTTCCTATATCAAATATAACCGATCATGATGGAAAAATAGCTACGGAAAACTGCATTTTAGGCACTTTTACGGCAAAACGATCAAAAAAAAAGACAAAAAACTTCTTTCCAGTTATTTTCTAAAAATTAGTAAATAATAGGTGCATAAATACCATTTAAAAACGTATCATTCACGGTTGGTTTTCTTCTTTTTTGAGGTTTTAATAACATGACGCTTTCTAATATCATCTATAAAAAAGAGTAAAAATGATAGGTTTAGGCTAGTTATTTTTAATAGGTTTGATCAGATATAAGTAAACCGGAAAATGATCGCTGTAGCCTCCGGTATACGTGCCTCCTGCATACGTTCGAAATGGATATCCTTTGTACTTCCCTTCACTTAAGGTCAAAAAAGGAGGATTAAAGATTTGTGTTTTCCAATGGTAGTAAGATTCTATTGTATTTTCTTTAAGTAAAGAAGACGTGAAATAGAATTGATCGAACAGATTCCAGGAATCACCGTATGCAAGAGATCCCATGCCTTTCTGGAATAATGACTCCATAGGGTTGATCAGTGCGTAGGCCCCATCCGCTTCATTTTCGGTTTTAGTTTTCAAAATTCGTTTGAAACTTGGGTCTGTAGGATCGTCGTTAAAGTCTCCCATGCTAATAATTCTTGCAAGCGGGTCTATTCTCTGTATCGAATCAATAATTCGTTTATTAAGTGATGCCGCTTTTATGCGTTTGTAGCGACTTTCATGTTCCCCACCTCGCCGTGAAGGCCAATGATTTACTATAAAATAGAATTGCTCACCATCCAGCAAACCCGAAATCAACAGTTGGTCTCTCGTGTAAACCGTGTTCGCGTATTCGTCTTTAAGCAACAACCGGTAGTTTTTAAAATCAATAGGAATAAAAACATCGCTCTTGAAAAGAAATGCAACATCAATTCCCCTGCGATCAGGAGAGTCTTTATGAACTATATGATAAGCATAGGGCGCTAACAATTTATGGGAGACCAGATCTTTGAGAACATGCATATTTTCAATTTCTGCAATACCGAGAATATCAGGGGGGTGCGAAGTTTTATCACTGCCTATCTGTGATATTACTTTAGCCAGATGATCAATTTTAAGAGTGTACCGTTTTCCATTCCAGTTGTCTTTTCCTTCAGGAGTTCTTGAATCATCATAAGTCAAAGGATCATTAATGGTATCGAATAGGTTCTCAACATTGTAAAAGGCGACCGTTCGAATCGCAAATGAACTTGACTGTGGCTGAGATAGCTGAATGCCTGTGATAAGGAAGAGAAGAAAAACACGTAATTGCATTTAATAAGTTTTTTCGTACAATTTTAATACAATATTAACAGAATATTTTTAGATTTGTGCCTTTAAAAATCAAAATTGAAAGATAAATACTACATTTTATTTAGTTGCTTTTTTGTTTTACAGGTATCATCTGCCCAATCGAATTCTGGGATTAAAGGGAAAATTTTAGATGCTCAGAATCAATTACCAATTATGGATGCAGTAATATCTGTAGAAGGGCTTTTTATAGAATCGATATCTGATGACAAAGGCGAATTTATTCTGAATGAGATTCCTTCCGGAGATTACCTGCTTACCTTAGCCCATCCTTCGTATCAATTAAAGACACTATCAATAATAAAAATTCCAGGTAGGACTCTGGATCTGGGGATCATTTACCTACAAAATGACCTCTTGCTTCAGCAGACCAATCAGATAATCAATCTCACCTCAGACGATTTGCTTGAAGAGGGAGGATCAGACGGGAATTATGCATTACTACAGGCCAACAGAGACATATTTCTTACCCGTGCAGCTTTCGATTTCAGTCAGGCTTTCTTCAGGCTCAGAGGTTACGATTGGAAAGAAGGAAAAGTAGCCATAAATGGCATAGAAATGAATAAAGTATTTAACGGTCGTGCGCAGTGGAATAATTGGGGTGGACTAAATGACGTAACCCGTAATCAAGACTATACTTTAGGTCTTTCTGCTTCTGCCATGGGGTTTGGAGGTGTTTTAGGATTTACTAATATTAATATGAGACCGTCATCATTTAGACCTGGTTTCAGAGTATCTTCTTCTTTCTCGAACAGAACTTATACCGGTCGGGTAATGGCTACCTACAGCTCAGGAGCTTCACCTAAAGGATTTTCTTATAGCACATCTGCTTCAAGAAGATGGGCTAAAGAGGGGTATATAGATGGTACTCTATATGATAGCTATGCAGCTTTTCTGGCATTTGAATATAAGATAACAAGGCAAAGTGCTGTCGTATTCACAGGTATTTTATCTTCAAACCGAAGGGGACAATCTGCGCCTGTGACCCGCGAAGTATTTAATATTCTAGGTAGAAAATACAATTCAAATTGGGGAATTCAGAATGATAAAATAAGAAATGCAAGAAGTAGAATTATCCGAGAGCCTATCGCAATGCTGAATTATTATCTAGACAAGCAAAAACTCAAAGTAAATCTTGGATTTGCTTATCAGTTTGGACAATTCGGCAGAAACAGAGTAAGTTACTTCGGCGCCCCTAACCCAGATCCTGTATACTACCGATACCTTCCCAGTTACTATATCAACCAAAGAACCCCAAATTTTGAAAATGCCAACTTAGCTCGAGAAGCACTCATTGAAGATCCACAGATAAACTGGACCTCTCTTTATTTAGCCAATCAAGCAAATTCGTTGGAAGGAGGTACGGCTTACCTTGTGCAACAAGATCGTACAGATGATCGTCAGTTAAGCTTCAACGCTCTTGCCAACTGTCATTTAAATAATCAGTTCAAACTAGATGCTGGCTTAACTTACCGCAAGTTGGTCACTACCAATTATGCCAGGATAAATGATCTTTTGGGTGCTTCTTTTCACGAAGATATCGACACATTTACGGATACACAGAATGACATGAAGGGTGATTTGATCAAAAAAGAGGGAGCTATTTTTGCTTATAATTATGAAATTCAGGCAGCCGTTTTAAATGCGTTTACCCAACTGCAATTCACTTCAAACAAGTATGATGCTTTCGTATCGGGGAGTTGGGAATCAGCAGCATATGATCGTGAAGGACTCTTTTTAAATGAAAGATTTCCCGAGAATTCTTTGGGAAAAAGTGAGACTGCCGCGTTTTCAGGTTTTGGACTAAAAGGTGGGGCAACGTATCGATGGAATGAAAGACACATATTTTCAGTAAATGCAAGCTACCAGCAGCGTGCTCCGAACCTTCAAAATGTATTTATCAATCCACGTGAAAATAACGAGATAGTACCGGACATTCAAACAGAACAGTTGCATGCGCTGGAATTTAATTATTTTATGCGTTGGAAAGATATCAAAGGAAGGATTACCTCTTATTACACCGATATCCAAAATATAACGGATATTAATTTTTTCTATGTAGAATCTGGCGTGGGTAACGACTTTGTTCAGGAGGTCACCACAGGGGCTGGTCATCGCTATAAGGGAGTAGAAATAGGTATGGAGTATCAGGTATCATCCGACGTTAAGTTAACGGCGGCTGTTGGTATCGGAGATCAAACCTATAGCAATAATGCAAATCTTACGATTAATTTTGACACCTCCGGAGAAGATGTAATCAGTACTCAGGGAAAGCTGGATTTAGGTACAGCACGTATTCGTAATTATAAGTTAGCCAACGGCCCTCAAACTGCCCTTGCGATTGGTCTGGAATATAGAAGTCCAAAATATTGGTGGATGGGAATTACAGCAAATTATCTAGACAGAAGCTTTACTGATATATCCAAGATTAAAAGAACCAGCAGTTTTCTTATAGATCCGGAAACAAATGCGCCTTTTCCGGAAGCTACTAATGAAGCGGTCTCAAAACTGTTGAAACAAGAACAATTGGAGGCTATTTACTTACTGAATCTCGTAGGCGGGAAATCCTGGTTAGTGAAAAACACATACATAAGTGCCTTTGTGAGTGTCAACAATCTATTTGATCTTACCTTCAGAACCGGCGGATTTGAACAAAGTCGCAACGGAAATTTTGGAAGGCAGAAACAAGATATTTCCAGGGGTAATCCTTCGTTTGGGCCCAAGCACTGGTATGGCTTTGGAAGGACTTTTTTTCTTAATCTCGCAGTCAATTTTTAAATGAAAAATTTAGCTTATCTGTATAAAGTTTATCCGTTTTTATGTCTACTACTTGTCTTTACAGGATGTGTCAAAAATGATGATTTTGATTCACCGAAGCTATGTGGCGAAGTGAATTTAGAGTCAAATGCTACTTACGATCAAATAAAACGTTTATATCAGCGAGAAATAATTAGAATACAGGAAGATCTTATTATCGAAGGTTATGTCACTTCCTCAGATAAAACTGGTAACTTTTTTGGCACTTTGCATTTTCAAGATAAAGTATTAAATCCTACAGAAGGCTTTCAAATAGATGTTGATTTGAGAGATTACCATTTACAATATCAGATCGGATCAAAAATTTACATTCAATTAAACGGACTCTATCTGGGTAAAAGCAAAGAAACCTATAAGTTAGGCGGTTTATTTACGAATGCAGGAGGAACGCTTTCCATAGGCAGGTTACCTTCAAATCTTGTTGGGAAACATATTATCGCAAGCTGTGATCCAGCTGTAGCTATGGTCCCTACAGCATTAAACATCGATCAAATAGATCAAAATTTGATCAATACACTGGTTTCTTTTGAAGATGTTCAGATAGCACCTAAAGATATATGTAAAGATTTTGCCGAAGATGGTAAAAGTTCTAAGCGAACTTTTGAAGACTGTTCCGGGAATAGAATAGACTTAATGAATAGTGGTTTTTCTGATTTTCAAGCCGAAAAGATGCCAACTGGAAAAGGAGTTTTGACTGGAGTTTTAGGTTTTGATTCCGGAAAGTATTATTTGACTATTAGAGATACCACTGATCTCCAGATGACAGAATTCAGATGTGATGGAAGTACGTTTTCGTGTGAACCACCTCTCGCGAACGCAACTATCAAACAACTAAAGGAAAAACGCACTGACGAACCTACTGTTATCAATGAAGAACTGGTGATTGAAGTCTCAATTACGGCTACTGATGACACTGGTAATTTTAGCAAGGAATTGTACGTTCAGGATGAGACGGGTGCTATCAAGGTAAATTTAAATGCAACAAAGCTTTTTGAAAAAGGATTTGAAAAAGATCGAAGGTTAATCATTGATTGCAGAGGTCTTGTAGTATATACTGAAGGAGACGAACTACAAATAGGGATGCTTGAGAATGCTAATCTTCAGAGTATTCCGGAAGCTCATTTCTATAGACATTTCTATCTTTTAGAATCAAAAGAACCAATAGATCCTTTATCTATAGATATTGCTGACATTAGCCACGATGATGTCGGTAAGCTAGTGTCTCTTACATCACTGCAATTTACGTATCCGTCAGGCTCTTTAGTAAAAAATAATCAGCATACCATTTTACCATTAAATGATTGTGCCGGAAACTTAGTAAAACTTAGCACCCTAAAAACCGCTAGTTTTGGAGATCTAGAAACTCCTACAACACAAGGAACTATAAATGGGATTCTGAATATACATGATGGATATTATGCATTGAGAATTCGTGATGAGAATGATCTGGCTGGTTTGACAGCAGATCGATGCGACCTCTTTCAGAGCGCTGGTCTTGTCTCCATAAACTCGATAAGAACATTATTTGAAAGTACAACAATCCGTATCACTGATAATGTTAAAATTAAGGGAACCGTAATTTCCTCTACAGCTCATGGGAATTTTGAAACTAACGAATTGGTTTTGCAAGATGAGGGTGCGGGAATTACTATCTTGTTTCCTTTGGCGCACCAAATTCCTCTTTATGAAGAGGTGGAACTAGCATTATGGAATTCTATATTAAGAAAAGAGAACGGGCGTCTTATTATTGATAATATCGAACGGACTCATGTTTTAAATGAAGTTCAGGGCACGATACCATCACCTATTGTGATATCCCTTGCAGACACCAATAATCCTGATTATGAAAGTAGGTTGATTACCTTAGAAGAGATGCAGATAAGCACATTACCAGGGGCATTTACAGAGCAAACAGTTATTACCAATTGTGATGAAAATATTCTATTAGAAACAAAGACCACAGCCTCTTTTTATAATCTACCATTCCCTGAAGCAAGAGGAAATATCACTGGAATAGTAAGTAATAGTGATACACCTAGATTACGTATAAGAGCCGTAACAGATTTTGAAACAACGCAGCCATTGCAGCTTTGCTATGTTAATGAATCACAGGAGGTATTTATCTCTGAGATAGCCGACCCTGATAATAATGCAGATGCCCGTTTTATAGAATTATTCAATGCGGGTACCATCGATGTTTTATTAGAAGGTTGGAAATTGGTAAGATATACAAATGATAACACTACGATAAGTTCCCAAATCGATCTTTCAGGGTACAGAATAAAAGCGGGAACTACCTTTCTTATAGCGCCGCATGCAGCTATTTTTGAAGAAGTATATGGTTTTGCTCCTGATTTTAGTGCCTCGCCAAATGGAGCAGCAGATTCGAATGGAGATGATAACCTGGCTTTACTGAATAGTAAGAATGAAATTATAGATATGTTTGGGGTTATCGGAGAAGACGGTTCAGGCACCAATCATGAATTTGAAGACGGGCGGGCATACAGAAAACCGTTTGTCGTTAATGGAAGCAGTGTCTACAGTTTTGAAGAATGGGATCTTTATAATGATACAGGTGCAAATGGTACCATGAATCGCCCTCAGAATGCTCCAGAAGATTTTACACCTGGAATACGATAAATGTTAAATAAGCTAAAACACTACAAAATTTCTTCATAAATAGCTATTTTTAGTAAGTAATTACGTTAAACTTTTGATGTACAGCTAAAGTATGAAGTCTTGAAAAGCAAAGTTTCTATGATTTGTTTATTCTCAAACCGTCCTTAATAAAATCGGTTTGTAAAATTAAATCTTAGATTAAAGTCGGAGTAAGGTTTATCAACTCAAATCTACTTTATTACTTTCCGCATTTGTGATTTTCATTAATATGTATTTAGCGTACAATCTTTAAAACTTTTATTTATGAAACAAAAAAAAATGAAGAAACTTCAATTGGTAAAAAAATCAATATTGAAGCTCAATGAAAGCAAGGTTCAAATCATAAAGGGTGGAGCAACCGAAGTATCCTGTAATTCGGTGCCACGACATTTAGGAGGAATTGGTTGTCACCTTTTCTGATTATCTTTGATCATTAATTCAAAAATAAAATTATGAAAACTAAGTCAATTAAAAGATTACAACTAAAGAAAACCGCGGTTGCTGAGTTAAACGAGCAATCAGCAGCTATTGTAAAAGGTGGTTTTACTACAACCTCATTGATTACCTTTGGTTGCAATTCTTTTGTAGCCGGTGAAGATTATGTTATTTGTGGCGGTGCTCAGAAATAATTAAAAAATCTAATTCAATTTCGATAAAGCATATGAGAAATCATATGCTTTTTTAGTTTAAGATAATTTGGTTCTCAAGAAAATTAAACTAGGCACAAATAAGAATTATTAGTACTTTCGGGAGTAATAAAAGAGCACTTAACAGAATTATTTAAAAGACTCTTATGGAAAATCTTTTCACAGCTGTACGTGAAGGTAATGTTGCTGCCTTAAAAGCATTTTTAAAACAACATGAAGAAATTGAAGGAATAAAAGACGCCCGTGGCTCTACACCTCTTATTCTTGCTGCTTACTATAACCATCTTGAAGTTGTTGATGTCCTTCTTGAACACGGGGCTCCGGTCAACGAAAAAGATGCGTCTGGTAATACAGCTTTAATGGGAGTTTGCTTTAAAGGTTATGAGGAGATGGCCAGAAAGCTTATTGCAAAGGGATCTAATTTGAATGAACAAAACTTTAATGGCGCTACCGCACTCATTTTCGCAGTTACTTTTGCACAAAGAGAGCTTATAAAAATACTCCTTGAACACGGAGCTGATAAGCACATTACAGATGCTAATGGAAATACAGCACTTATGCATGCCAAAATGCAGGGGCTCTCTGAAATTGTGGAATTGTTGGAAAACGAATAAGGAGAAGTATGTCTTCACAGGAACTCACTATATCTTTAATCCAGTCAAATTTGTACTGGCACGAACGAGCCGCCAATCTGGAAGCATTTTCAGAAAAAATCGAAAACATACAAGAAGAAACAGATCTTATTATTTTACCAGAGATGTTTACGAGCGGTTTTACCATGGAACCCGAACAGGTATCTGAAACGATGGATGGTAAAACGGTGCAATGGATGCACAGAATGGCGGCTCTCAAAAACACAGCGATCACCGGAAGCATTGTAATTAAGGAAGATGGAAATTACTTCAATCGGTTAATATTTGTTTTTCCTGAAGGCACACTGGAATATTACGATAAGAAACATACGTTCACTTTAGCTGGTGAACACAAGGTGTATGCAGCAGGAACTAATCTTAAAACCATCCTATATAAGGGTTGGAAAATACGTCCGTTGATCTGTTATGACCTTCGTTTTCCTGTCTGGTCTAGAAACACCGATGATTATGACCTGTTGTTATACGTAGCGAATTGGCCCGAACCCAGAGTAAATGCCTGGGATGCCTTATTGAAGGCAAGAGCAATTGAAAATATGGCTTATTGTGTAGGTGTAAATCGGATCGGTGAAGATAACAACGGACATACATACGTGGGTCATTCAGCTGTCTATGATGTGCTCGGTGATCGAAAACTTTTTCTGGAAACACCTACGATAGAAACCATTACACTCTCTAAATCACATATTCATCAGTACCGAAATAAATTGAAGTTTTTAGATGATCGTGATGAATTTATTCTAAAATAAACTCCTGTTTCAATTCCCAGTTTTCTCTTAACTCTATCGCTTCCGGATAATAAACAATTCGCTCTGGTTGTCTTTGAAGCAAATAATTACCGGTATCATAAATCCCGTTTTCATTTTCGTCGAAAATAACCCTCAGATAATATTCTCCGGGGTTCAAATTGCGAAAATCATAACTCTCTTTAGGCTCTTTTACATAGCGCTCAGCAATTACAGTTCCCTTATCATCGGTTATTTGAACGATTAACGGATAGCTTTTTACATTTCGAAGCTGCAGACTTATATTCCCTAATTCTGCATAGCTTTTGGAAGCAAGCGAATAATTTAATGTATCATTGGGATTTCCGTAAAAATCAGTGATTGCTTCCGGATACAATGTGAGCAAATAACGTTTGTTGGGTGCTACATTCCAGAATAGTTTTAATCTGTTTTCAAGCTGGTCTAGTTCAGTCGTGAAATCTACCACTGTAGAATCTCCGTCAATCAGACTTATTTTATCCTTGTCTGACTTCGAAATGGGGATATTAGAAGTGATCTCGTAAGGACGGTCAAACTGTAATTGGCGGTTCACTGGGTTTATTTGTAAAGAATCGCGATAAAGGTCTTTGATTTTAACTGTAAAGGTGTCTACGACGCTCTCGTTGGTTACCAGAAAATTCAAAGAATCCGCTTCAAACGGAGTAAACCAAAAATTGAGTGTATCTTTTTCTGGTTCTTTCAATACAAGAGACCGAAAATCTTCAGGAGTATTTGAAAGCATCTCGATTTGCATCGAGTCTGCGATCCCTTCGTAACCAAATATAATTCGGTTTTTAGAAGCAAGTTTAGGCTTGGAAGCTCTAAAATCAGGGATTTCTTTGAAAAGGGTTACCGTATAAGACGAATCGGTAGGGATTGTAATTACTTCTTTAACAAAACCAATTTTATCGGTTCGTTGATCGAATACATTATTACTGCTTACATCCTTTAAAGCGATAAGCATATACTTACCTTCTCTTAAGTTGGTAATTTCAAAAGTGGTAGTGCTATCCAGCGTATTTGTCAAATAATTTGGCGGCTTTTTATAAACAATGCTATCGGTAAATGCAGAGTCTATTTCGTACAACATCACTGAGACAAACTGCTCAGGTTCTTTTTTTAGTGCATCGGTAATTCGGCCGGATAGTGTAAGAGAGTCAATTTCGTCACCTGTAGAGAATACATACTTGAAAAACGGATAAGGATTTTCTTCATTGTTGTCTACAATGCTTTGGCCAAAATTATACACATAGGTGGTATTAGGGCGCAAGGTATCTTTAATAATGATCTCTATGGTTTTAGAAGCACTTCCCTGTGGTTTAATTTCCGGTAATAAGGCTGAAGGAGGAGAGATAATGAGTTGTTTCTGAAGTTCTTTAAGTTTCACGTACTCATCAAATGTCAGGCGGATCTTTTTTCCATCAAAATTCGTGCTGTTAAGTTCAGGTGATGCCTTAAGCAATACGGGAGGTGTGATATCTTTAGGCCCTCCGGAAGGAGTACCTCTTCGAGCGCAATTGAGTAGCATGATCAAAAGGATCAAACTAATTAATGCGTTGACTATTCTTTTCATGTAGATGCATCCATTTAGACAAAATAACGACTATTTTATGGAAACGTAAAATTACTCTGTAATTGCCATCGTGGCGATACTTATTTTTATGCCGGTAATGTCTTTAAGCACGTTATAGCAGGCTTCAAGCGTAGCTCCAGTGGTAATCACATCGTCTACCAATAAAATGTGTTTGTTTTGAAGTATTGATTCATGCTCCACGGCAAAAATACTTTGATCCTGTTGCCAGCGCATCAATCTGGTTTTGAATGTTTGAGTGCTTGAATAGAGATTGCGTTTGAGAAATTGATCGTTGTAAGTAGCACCAAGAGCCCTGGCGATCTCCCTGCCAAACAGAGCCACCTGATTATACCCTCTTTCCTGCAATCGCTTTCGATGCAGTGGCACCGGTATTACAATAGCTACATCTTGATATGCTAAATGTTCTTTTAAGTCGGCTCCCAACAAATTTCCAAGAAACCATCCAACTTCTTCCTGTCCTTTATATTTTAGGTGGTGAATAAGATTTCTTACGGGTCCCGCTTCACGATAACTCAGTAAGGCCGTAGCATTTTCAAGCTTTACACGTCCATAGAGCATTTTTTCGACTGGGTTATCTTTATAACGATGATAATTGGTGAAAGGCAATTCGTGCCTACAGCTCGTGCAAACGACTTTTTCGTTAGTCACCAATGTATGCATGCACGCTAAACAAGCTTCCGGAAAAAATAGATTTTCAATATCATTTAGTATATTTACAACCTTGAATTTCATATTCAAACCAAGTGTTTTTCAAAGCTAATTAAAAAAAGATGCGTAACAGCAAAGAGCAGGCTCAAAAAATAATCCTGATAGTATTATTTGTTGCAATTGGTACGCTAATTTTTGTAACCTACCTTAACTATCGCGAAAGTGGTAAGAAAGCTTCATTCCTTGAAGACGAGAAACAAATGATCATTAACGATCTTCGGCAGATGCAGGAAAGCTTTGATGAACTCTCTGAAACGAAAGGTATTGTAGTTGATGAGATTAAAAACAACCGGAGGCGAATTGCTGTACTGCTTGATTCGATCGATTTGATGGAAGTAGATTATAAGGTGTTACAACATTACCACAGTGAATTAGCGATCATTCGAAAAGAGAACAAGCGTTATCGGGAAATGATCGATTCTATTTCCTATCAAAACAGACTTCTTGAACTGGAGATAGATAGTAGCAAATTACGCATCAGAGAGCTAAGTACGTATAGTGAATCTTTAAAGGATACCAATTCGGTTTTAAGCAGTGACCGGGATTCGCTGTTGAGTGTGAATACCGAACTTGCAGACAAAATATCTTCTGGGTCTATCGTTACCATTTATAAACTTAGAGGCAATGCTTTTAAATTCCGTTCAAACGGAAGAATGGTCGAAACTAATAGAGCCAATAAAGCAGATAGGTTAAGAGTATGTTTCACAGTTCTTCCTAACAAACTACTCCAAGGCATTCAACAAGATATCTATTTACAAATCATCGACCCCAAAAATAATGTATTGGGAGAAAGAAAAATGGTTCGATTTAACGAAGAGGTACTTAGCTATAGCAAGATGCTAACCTTAGATGTCGGTGATGACCCTATAGATATTTGCGACTTTGTAATAGCCAAAGAAGGCAAAACAAATACAGGCTGGTACAAGGTAAATATTTTCTACGAAGAAAAATTGCTGGCACAAACTACTTTTGAATTAAAATAGTCAGACAGTTCGGGCAAAAAGCATATTTTTGCGCCATGGCAAAACAAGACGAACATTTCAAGAAAGTTATATCTCACGCAAAGGAGTATGGATATATTTTCCAGTCCAGTGAAATCTATGATGGTCTTAGCGCAGTTTACGACTATGGCCAGAATGGTGCAGAATTAAAGAAAAATATAAGAGAATACTGGTGGAAAGCAATGGTGCAAATGCATGATAACATTGTTGGTATCGATGCGGCTATTTTTATGCACCCCACTACCTGGAAAGCTTCCGGGCATGTAGACGCTTTTAATGACCCACTTATTGACAATAAGGATTCTAAAAAAAGATACCGTGCCGATGTTTTAGTAGAAGATTATACCGCTAAAATTGAAGCTAAGATTGAGAAAGAGGTAACAAAGGCCGCAAAACGTTTTGGCGATAGTTTTGACAAAGAACAGTTCATGTCAACAAATCCCCGTGTAGTAGGATATGTTGAGAAAATCGATACGATCTTAAAGCGATTAGGGCAGTCTTTAGAAAAGGAAGACCTTGCAGATGTAAAGGCTCTTATTGAAGAACTGGAGATAGCAGATCCTGAAACCGGTAGCCGAAACTGGACCGATGTGAAGCAATTCAACCTCATGTTCGGTACCAAACTAGGAGCATCTGCTGATAGTGCTATGGATCTTTATTTGAGACCGGAAACGGCACAGGGTATTTTCGTTAACTTTCTAAATGTTCAGAAAACAGGCCGGATGAAAATTCCATTTGGGATCGCACAAACCGGAAAAGCATTTAGAAACGAGATCGTTGCCAGACAATTTATTTTTAGAATGCGTGAGTTTGAACAAATGGAGATGCAATTCTTCATCAAACCTGGCACTCAGATGGAATGGTACGACTATTGGAAAGAGCAGCGCTTGAAATGGCATTTGTCTTTGGGAATAGGCAAGGATAATTACCGATTTCATGATCATGAAAAGCTGGCCCACTATGCAGATGCCGCAAGCGATATAGAATTTCGTTTTCCATTCGGATTTAAAGAACTGGAAGGGATTCATTCAAGAACCGATTTTGACTTGAAGCGGCATGAGGAATATTCCGGTAAGAAATTACAATATTTTGACCACGAAGTCAATGAGAACTATACGCCCTATGTATTAGAGACCTCCATAGGTCTAGATCGGATGTTTTTAGCTGTTTTTTCAAATGCATTGACCGATGAAACGCTGGAAGATGGTTCTGAAAGAACAGTACTCAAAATACCCGCAGTACTAGCGCCTACCAAGGCAGCCGTATTGCCCTTGATAAAAAGAGATGGGCTTCCGGAAATAGCGAAGCAAATAATAGAAGACCTTAAATGGGATTTCAAAGTACAATACGATGAAAAAGATGCGGTGGGTAGACGCTATCGCAGACAAGATGCTGCCGGAACTCCGTACTGTATCACGGTAGATCATCAGACCCTCGAAGACCAAACTGTCACTATAAGACACAGAGACTCCATGGAGCAGCAAAGAGTAGCTATCGATGCCTTACGCGAGTTGATTCATAAGGAAACAGATATGCGCCATTGGCTTAAAAAAATGTAATATAAGGTCCATCTCATGAGATGGACTTTTCTTTTAAAGGGTTATAGAGGGAAAACAATTGCAGGAATTAGGCCCAGTTTCAATGCATTCCTCTATTCGCAGAGAAATTATGCAATTACTAATGAATCCGCCTTTAATGTCATTTCCGGTAAGACTGGAAATAGCTGTTTTATGAAGTTTTAAACTTTTGATCCCTGATTTTTTCATAACAATATGATTTTTGTATTCTTTTAAAATTACACTATTATTCCTACATTTTATAGTGGTAAAACCGTAATTAAATGGAAAGATCTTAGCATTGAGACATTGGGTTGCCCGATCCATCTTTAGTGGCTCTGCCAAAGGGTCTAATACCCTGAGGCTTGCCTCGAAATAAAACGTTTGTTTCAAAACAACTGCCTCATGGGTTTGCCCTGAGGTAATTTACTTTGATTAGTTATCAAATTACAATGTTTAGAACAGATTGAATTCAAAATTTATGCATAAAGGACTCAAACCCGTAGAAAAAGTAATATTTTTATGGAGTTCATAAACAGTTAGATCAATAAAATAAGATGGGAAAGTTTTACGATTTTAAATACTTAAAAGGAGATGTCATGGGCGGTCTGGTGGCCGGCGTAGTTGCGCTACCATTAGCATTAGCTTTTGGTGTACAATCTGGAATGGGTGCCACCGCTGGATTGTATGGTGCCATCGCGATAGGTATTTTTGCTGCTTTATTTGGAGGTACGTCTACACAGGCGAGTGGTCCTACGGGCCCCATGACGGTGGTTTCTGCTGCTCTGGTAGCAGCGGCCATTGAGATTACTGGCAGCCTTGATAGTGCTATGGGCATAATTTTGCTTACCTTTTTGGCTGGCGGGTTGTTTCAGGTAATTTTTGGTTTCTTAAATATCGCAGGTTATGTAAAGTATTTTCCCTATCCGGTAGTCTCTGGTTTTATGAGTGGGG
Organism: Flavobacteriaceae bacterium M23B6Z8; assembly: GCA_046199005.1. GTDB lineage: Bacteria > Bacteroidota > Bacteroidia > Flavobacteriales > Flavobacteriaceae > Ascidiimonas. Next base: position 4,048,180 of record CP176050.1, on the reverse strand, counting down.
TGGGTCTGATTATTGTAATACTGCAAATTTTTCCCTTTGCTGGATTAGATGCTTCTAAGTCTACTGTAGCGGTTTTTCAAAATATAGGATCTTTGCTAACTGACTTTAATGCGCAGGCATTACTGTTGGGAGCAATAACAATTATAGTTTATTTTTTATTTCCTAAAATTACGAAAGCGATCCCCAGTGCGCTTGTTGCCTTAATTACTGCTTCTCTGATCGCTTTTTATGCCAAAATGAATGTGCCGGTCATAGGGGATATTCCTTCTGGATTACCATCCTTAAAGATTGGAAGTTTTACTACCGTTGATGCCGGAGCTTATAGTCTTATCCTTGAGTATGGTGTAGTACTGGCGGTTTTAGGAAGTATTGATTCGTTACTTACTTCTGTAATTGCGGATAATATGACCAAAACAAAACACAATAGTAATCGGGAACTTATTGGACAGGGAATCGGCAATATGCTTGCAGCGATCATTGGAGGAATTCCAGGTGCGGGAGCAACGAAAGGTACCGTTGTTAACATCAATGCTGGTGGAAGAACTCGACTATCCGGTGCTTTGCATGGGATATTTTTATTAGCGGTATTACTAGGTTTGGGCTCACTTGCTTCACATATTCCACTTTGTGTACTTGCCGGATTACTGATCCCTATCGGATTTAAAATAGTAGATTTCAAAGGATTAAAACATTTACTTAAAGTACCGAGAGCAGATGCCGTAGTTTTAATTATTGTACTATTAATAACCACTTTCGGGAGCTTGATCATGGCGGTCGGTGTAGGGGTTGCTTTAGCGTGTTTGCTATTCATGAAAAAATCGGGAGACTTAAGTGAAAAAGGATTGGAAGTAGGGGCATTAGCCGATATTGACGGTTCTAAACCCTGGCAGGACGAATTGGAATTCTACAAGGAATATAAAGATAAAGTAGTTATTAAACATTTATACGGACCTTTATTCTTTGGTTTTACTTCCTACTTTAAAGATCAGGTGAAATCGCATACTGAGGGCGTGAAAGCAGTAATTTTTAGAATGGACCGGGTACCTTATATTGATCAATCAGGACTGTACGCACTCGAAGATATTATCCTGGACCTGGAACAACAAAACATAGAAGTTATACTTGTAGGACTTCAGGAGCAACCCTGTGACATGTTAAAAGCAGTTGATATCATTCCGGATTTGGTACCAGAAGAAGATCTGTTCCAGAATGTGGAAGATAGTTTTAATTACATCAGAACAAAATTGAAGGCAAACAAGTTGTAATTTAAATGAATTCTATTTTTTTGGTAAAGGTTACTCAGAAGTTGGTTGGGTAGCTAGAAAATCGTTGGTATTCACTACCATAAACCGGGGATTTTGACGTAAAAGTTCCTGCAAAACACCTACATGCACCTGTCCTATGATCAAAACAATTCGTTTTGCCTGTAAAGCATCTGCAAGGTTAATGATATTGGTGTAGATCTTCAGATTTCTGTTGTAAAAAAGTGAAATATATTCAGCTCCTATAAAACGATTGTCGACGTTTGAAAACCGCTCTTCGTTTTGAAAGCTTCCTTCAGTCACATAAGCAGGGGTGTTAAAAAATAATCGGTGTGACATTTCTATATTTTCTTGACGATTAAGTTCAAATAGAAATTCCCTGATCGTTGATGATCCCTTCAGAAAATTCTGGGTGATCGTTCTTCCTTTATGTTGAAATGCTTTTAAAGAGTCTTTGAAAATACCGAGATTTTCTCCCTCATTAAAAAGGTTTTGAGAGATGCTTTCATAATGATCTACTCCAAACACTTTTTCAAGGTTATTTTTTTTAGCCAAACGGAAACCAATTTGGTAGACTTCACTTTGGGCATCCTTCAGATCTGTCAGGTTTTCAATCTGATAAAGACTGTCGATTTTTGACTGAACAGACGGTTCACGTTCTATAAAGACTGCATCCGGGTTAAATTTGTTAAGATAGGTGACTACTTCTTCAAACTCTTCCTGGCGTTTCTTTCCTTCAAAATTCGTGTTTTCTGAGTCTTTGTTATGAAATTGTTTAAAATGAAGCGTACCGAGTAAGAGAATTTCAGTTTTTCCAGAATCATTTTCTGTTTGACCATAACTGAAACAAACGCTAAAAAAAACACTGCAAAAAAGAAGTATATTTTTATACATATAATAAAGTGATTATTGATACGTACGTAACCATTGTTTTGCCTCATTAGTATACCAGTTTTTAGAAAAGTTACGGGTATTCACTAGTTTCTTAAAGTAAACCCGTGCTTTCTCAGGTTGATCGTTTCGGTCATAGTAATTTCCCATGTAAGCGTTTAAATAAGGATTGTGCGTATCCCTTTGGAGAAGCATTTGTCCTATTTCTTCAATAAGATGATCAAATTTTTGAAAAGGTCCCAGTTCTCTATAAAAGGCAACGTCTTTTAAAAAAATGAGGGTATGCAAAAGCGACAGATCTGCATATTTGTGATAATCAGGATGCTTGGTAAATAAAGTTTCTAAAGAGTGTATACTTTCATTCCAGTTTTTCACATCGGCTCTTGCCATATAAGAAGACGCCAGTGCCTTGGCAAGCTGTTGGACAATTTCTAGATCTTTCGTTTCGGTTTCACTTAGCGCCTTCGGCAAAACAAAATGCTTTAAAAAGCTCAGCGCAAATAAAGAGTTCTCGAGATCACCATAAATTAGCCGTGCAGGATCACCGAGTAGATTGTTATTTGCTAGTAAGAAGAAGGTAAGATCTTTTGAAGGAACCTTTAAAAGTAAACTAGAATAACAATCGTACTGGCCGTAGGCCCAGACCAGTTTTTCGTTTAAAAATTGCTGACTGAAAATACCGTAGCCATAAGGAATTCCTTCTTTAAAAGGGGAAAGCATAGTGGCTTTAGATGCTTCGGAAATAAGTATATTCTGGTCAATTGCAGTATTAAATTTGGCGAGGTCTTCCAGATTAGATACTAATCCTGCTGCGGCCGAATACCCATAATCAATAAAACCTTTCTGCAGGCTACCTTCAAAAAGATACGGCTTAGCTATGTTTACATCAAGTTGCTTAAGCTGAAAAGAATCTCGGAGTAAAAAAGTGTGCTCGAGCTTAAGTGATTGAAGAATACGGCGATCCATTACCGCGGCAAAGGATTTGTTCGTTACGTTTTCAATTAACTGACTTAAAATACCGAATCTTGAACTGTAGTAAAAGTTTTTTCCGATAGGGCCCTGGGAAGTGTGGGAGAGAATATGTTTTAGTAAAACTCCCTCCGGCAGCGGCGAATCAGGAATATATTTATGAATCGGGTCTTCTAAAGATATTTTTCCTTCCTCCATTAATTGCATGACCAATACTGCAGAAAACACTTTGGTAAGAGAAGCAACCGGGAAGAGAACATCACTACTCAATTTTACTTGATTTTCTACATCGGCATATCCTTTAAAATCCTCATAAATAACAGTATCGCTCTTTTGAATGCGTATGGCCAAGCCAGGAATCTGAAAATAGGCTTTTAGTTCTTCCATTTCTTCCGAAAACTCAATGATCTGATTTTAATGCGTGGTTACCTGCGAGTGGATGTTTACACTATAGAAAATACATAACAAAAGGGTAGTTACTAAGCAGTTATAATTCATCTTAAAAGAGTAGAATTTAATTATAAAGATGTTGCAGCCGACTCTTTGTTACAGTAACTTATTTGGTGATTTCATTATTCAATTCTTTTCCTTCTTCAAACGCCGTAATATTATCTATGGTAGTAAGTGTAATTTCGTTCATGGCTTCTTTAGTAAAATACGCCTGATGTGAAGTGATAAGTACATTTGGAAAACTGTTTAATTTCAAAATATAATCATCCTGAATAATACTTTCTGATAAGTCCTTAAAAAAGAGATTTTCTTCTTGCTCGTAAACATCAATGCCAAGGTATCCAATTTTTTTATTTGTAAGTCCCTCAATAGCATCGGCTGTATTAATCAGAGCACCCCTACTTGTGTTGATGATCATCACTCCATTTTTCATCTTTGATAGGGCTTCTTTATTTATAAGATGTCTTGTCTTTGGATTTAACGGACAATGAAGAGATAGAATATCAGCTTTGCTAAAAATTTCTTCTAAAGGTTGGTAAGAAACCCCTAATTCGATTAATTCTTCAGACTCCGAAATGTCAAATGCCATCACTTTACAGCCAAAGGCTTTCATAATGCGGCTAAAGGCAGCACCAATCTGTCCGGTTCCAATCACCCCCACCGTTTTTCCACAAAGATTGAATCCTATGAGATTGGTTAAAGAAAAATTTCCCTCACGCACCCGATTGTAGGCTTTGTGTGTTTTTCTGTTGAGCGTTAAAATAAGCGCAAGCGTATGCTCAGCTACCGCTTCCGGTGAATATGCAGGTACTCTTACGACCTTAATTTCATGTTTTTGTGCCTGCTCAAGATCAACGTTGTTATAGCCGGCACATCTTAAAGCTATAAGCTTGACATTATTTTTTGCAAGGGTATTTATAACGCCGCTGCCAAGTTTATCATTTACAAATACACACACTCCTTCAAAACCTGAGCTTAAATTAGCCGTTTCGTTAGTTAGTGCAGTTTCGAAATACGTAAATTCATGATTATGATCGTCGTATTTCTCAAAGTATTCCTTATCATAAGGTTTCGTGCTAAAAACAGCAATTTTCATAGAACAAAGTGTTGATTATATTTTTTAAATACATTAGTCAATACCCTTGTAGAACTATAGGGCCCAATTAATTGTAATGATTTAAAGCTAAAAAATACATAAGATTTTTAAATTCATCGACTTCCGGAGAGGTATAATTTGCTTTGATACTATTAGGATGCTCATTAAAGGTATTTATTACCACCCCGGAATCTGGTGATCTCTTAGATCTTTATTCAAAGCTAAGCTATTTTAAGTATAGCTATTTTGACAGGACCCTTGAAATTTAAATCATTTTCTCCACCAGTGCTTTTCTATAAAAACCATGCAGCAGACCATTGCAAATAGTTTTGCAGATGTCGTATTAAAAGGGAGTATCTTATCATAATTAGAAATGGCATGAATTGTATATAGGCAAACGGTAGAGACACCAACAATACGGCTAATCCCGTTACTGAATCTATTGAGCATGAAACGTATGTCAAGAACTCTTATCAGTTGAAAAATAGCATAACAGTAAAAAATGGTAGTGAGACAGATGATCATGATAAACTGGTCTGTTCTCAATACAGAAAATAAATCGCTCACATAATACCGATAGTTTATCAACATTATATGATAAAGCAAATAAGAAGCGATATAGCAACCACAAATTTTTGCTATAAAATTCATTTTCATAAGTAAGACTGGCTATAGGTCCAGGCTTAAGAGGGATTCTAAATGTAAGAATTTCTGATGGTTATAAAGGTTTACTTACTGATTTTTAGACGAATGTATTATGCAAGTTATCATAAGAAAAATTCGATAAACTGCATAGAACGTGTAAGCCACTTTTGGGATCATACAGGTTGAATTTTAATTAGAAATGTTCAAACGGAGAATTTAAACAGCAATAGAAATGCTTAATCTTCAAAAATGGCAACAGCTCGCACCGGAGAACCTGTCCCTCCTTTTATCTTTAAAGGAAAGCCAATAAACCGGAAGCGTCCCCTGCCTATTAATAAATGAAGATTGATCAGGTTCTCGTAGTGAGCATAACCGTAGGCACCGCAAATATGGTGCACTTCTTTGTTAGACACTTTTCGAACCCCGGGTGACATAGTTTCCACTCCAAATGCTGCGACCTTTTGAGTACCGAACCAATGAGCTGCATCCTCTGAGATGCCAGGACCATTTCCCCAGTCTGCCGAATTAAAATGCTTCCGGTAGTGATCTGTATAAAGCAGTACGGTGTCATTCTGTTGAACTTCAAACCCTTCTTTTTTACAAGCATGGATTATTTCGGCAGCGGTGATTAAATCGTTCAGGCCTTTATGAGAAAAATCCAGACAAAATCCCTCCGTATAAAACATAGAAAGCGGCATGGTATCAATTGACTGCCCCTCATATTGTTTTGCCATGTGGTTTAGGGCATCTACATGAGTGCCAGTATGTTCTCCCAATTCTAATTTGTGTACAGCAGGTGTACGTTTAACAGGGTTTATCATACCTTCCCATTCTTCATGTGAATTATGGATTCGCATCTTTACCTGAGGAAGGTCTTTAAAAACAGGCATGCCTTCGTAAATATCCTGACTTAAATCGATTATTTCTGGCATGAGAGGTAATTACGAATTGATTATCTTATTTTGAGTATCAAAAATAAGAAGTTATACCGGGTTTCCCTTTTGTATAAATATAAATTAAGTATTGCCGGCTAGCGGTTCTTTTTTTGGCCAATTCCATGCAAGGTAGATGATAAAAGCAAACAATGCGATTTCCACCGCCTGGTAAACCACAAAAAAAGCCCGCCATACATTACTTATCTCAGTAATCACAATAAAAACGGCTAACAGTCCATAGATGACCGCGAAAATAATATTGAGCCATTTACTCCATATGGGTTTTAGGAAAACAGATGCCGGAATGAGCAGTGCAGGGATGATCAGAAGTACTGCATATATTACGAGAATCATAGGAGTGATGGGCCCGTCGGGTGTTTCCTGTGTCATCATTTCTTCGAGCGTATTGGGAGTCATTAGATTGAAGAAATCGGCATAAATATATAAGGCCATCATCGTCGTCCAGAGCAGTGCCAGTTTAATTCGTATGTTTATAATAGGATTCTGTAGCATTACTTTATATTTCCTCTCAGGAAAGGTTAAAAGTAAGTTATTTTATAAAAAATTGAAAGAGATTACGCTATTATTGATTTGTAACATGTGGTGACTGCGTAATTTATTCTTTAGTTCTGTGCAAAGAACCAAACGATAAACTGTAAAACCTTACGGAATACCATAAGAGAGAAAGATTTATTGGCACCGCCAAAGTGTTTAATACCCCGAGGCTTGCCTCCAAATTAAACGTTTGTTTCAAACAAATGCCTCATGGACTAGCCCTGAGGTAGTTTACTACTTTAACTTTTATCCACAGGCATTAAAAACCGGATGGCTTTGGGTATTATGGCAATAGTTACAGGAGCAAGACCCAGGTATTCCCCATCCGCTTCAATACCGCAGGGTTGATTGCTTTTAATATGCACGACATCCGACTCAAAATAATGTACTTCTTTGTGTTTTATGAGGATTCCTTTTTTCAGTATCCCCAGATTTTTTAAATAATCCCAAACACTCAAATCTCCGAAGACAACCACTTGAAATTGTCCGTCAGTAAGGCTGGCGTCTGGTGCCGTGCAGATCGCGTGCCCGTAATAGCGTCCGTTAGCCACTGCCATTTGAAGTAATTTACCGTTCCACTCCCATGTATTTCCGATCACCTTTACGTCTTTTTTACGATAGCTAAGAAAGCCCTGAATGATATGTTTAAAATAGCTGAGTTTTGGACCTAATACTCCGGAGGATCTTTCGAGGCTTTGTACCACTTCCGGCCCCAGGCCGATACCCGCGATATTGATAAAATAGCGGTATTCGTTACTTTGTTGCATATGGATTTTCCCCAGATCTATTTCCTGAACAGAGTTATTCTTAATCAGCTCTAAAAGTTCTTCAACAGCACTGGAAATATTAGCAGTTCGTGCAAAATCATTAGCCGACCCCAGTGGTAAAAGTCCGATTACCGGATACTTTCCTTTAGAAATTTTGCTTTGTAAAACCCCATTTACTACCTCATGCAGCGTACCATCACCACCCACCGCAACGATAAAGTCACAACCGTTTTGTGCGGCTTGAGTAGCCAGTTCAACCGCATGTAATTTTCGCTCCGTATAAATAAATTCCGCACTACCTAAAGACCATTGCCGACAATAATCTACAATCCCCGAAAGCACCTTTGCAATTCGGTTATTTTTATTATTTACAACAAATACGATCTTCATAAAGAAAACGGTTGGTAGGGCAATTTAGGTTTTTTAGGGGGGTATTTAAAGGGGATAATGTTTTTGTGTTTTTATTTCAATTTGTCTGGATTTTTTCCAAGTTTTTTTGGTTCAGAGGTAACACGTCTTTCCAATTTTTTAATGTCTTCTTCGGCGGGTAGTTCTTCCGGTTTGATACCTCTTTTTAACAAAATATCTCTAACACCTCTATTATTGGTTATGTGTTCATCCGAAATTTGTCTTTCAGTCGTTAAGCCTTTTTCCTTAGTATTAAAGACAGTTATTTCTGTGGCAAAGTCTTTTGCTTTTATTGTAATCGTTGGTAAGAAGTCAGCCAGGGCTCTACCTTTTGGTACTTTCAGTAAATTTTTCATTTGCTGGGTAGATTTCCCAAAAAGTGCCTGGTCGCCTTTACTTCTTATTAGTCCGAAATTTCTATCATTTCCGGTTTTTTCATAAATCAATTCTGAAAGCTCCTTTTCTGATAAAGTCAATTTTTGTCTTGCCTGAAGTCTCTCCCAATCTTTTATCCGCTGCTCAATTACTTCAAATTTTCTTGTTTGTACTGCAAAATAATTTTGTGCAAATGCTATAGGCTCCTTTCTTGGGTCTCCATTTTGAGCAATTAGATAACAAGCGTATCTTGTCAACATAATATCTTCAATCTCTCTCTCACTTCCTGAACCAAGTTTGACCATTTTGTTGACGTCAACAAAATGGTCTGATACTCTATTATCAGTGGCTTCACAAGAAATCCTGGCTTTTACAATTACTTTTTGGAAATTACGCCATTCAGAATACCCCAATAAATGCTGGATGTCTCGGGCAAACCAAAACTCAATTCCGTTTTCGGTCGTTTGTGAATGGTCTTCAAAATTATTCGCTAGTGATTTTATGATATCAGATTTCATGTTTCAAAATTAAGCTGTTTTTATGGAATTTAATGCTTCCAATAATTTTTGTTCCTAATTGCTGGTGGATATACATGTAATGTTCTAATTGCCACCAAAAACCTTACCTGAAATAGAAAGAATTTGGTTTGGAATAGTTAGAAGCATATCCATTATGTCTATTTGCTAAGTTACTTCTTCTTTAAATCCCGGCAATAAAGAAACTTGTGAAACAGCTCTGATAGTCGAACATTTGTAAGTATGCTTAAAACTGAATTGTTTGGTATGAATACTTACCCTCCTTATAAAATAACAAATTATTATCTTGTGCAACGGTGACCGTTGTTAGCTACTGTGCTTTTTACGTGTTATGGTTTATTTTTACTATTAATTTTCTGTTCGGACAAAGAATGTAAAAGTCAATATTCCCAACTCCATATCTGTGCACATAATACTCATACGCATAGTAATTTCCTTTTTCATAGAGTAAATCCTCTAATTCAAATTCCAATTCGTCAAGAGTGCTGTGAGCAAAATCCAAAAACTTTTTCTCCTGCTTGTCAAATGGTGTTTTTTTCCAAAATTCAGGTTCCCAATGATTCCTTAATTCGGTTCGTGGATGTTTGGTAAAGAATTCTTCTTTTGGATTTTTAAAATATTCAGCAGTTTTGTCGTCAATTTTGTAAATCCAAATTGAATATCCATCTCCATTAAAATCTCTTTCTGTTTCGTATTTGTAAATCAAGTCGCCATCATTAAATTCAAATCCAGTCAGTTCTATGTTGTAATTTCTTTCATCAGCTTGTTCTATTAGGTTCCAAAATAAATTTGAGCCCGGTAATAGTTTAAAATAAAAACCTGGTATAAAAATCAGAATTAAGAGTATTACTGAAAGTCGATAGAATTTCGGTTTGTTTTTTGACTTAAGTGCTTTGAACATTTTCCACGCCAAAACAGGATAAATCAGAACTATAATTAAGGTTAAAAACAGAAATAATAATATCATCTATGAAGATTGTTTCGGCATTGTAGCTAACGATTAGTATACGGCAAGTAGGGGAGTAGAAAGCACTAAACTGTTGAACTGCTCCGAGCCAAATTGTTTATTTTGTTTTTAATTTATCCATTGTGAAAGCCAAATCAACAGTTTGGCGGTGTTTCAGATAACCACAGAACTTTCGTAAATCACCAAACGCCATATTTGCTATATATAGTGTTACCAGCTTTTTCTATTTCCAAAATTTCTATCCCTTCTTCTTTTCTTTTTTATCCAAATCAACCACTTCAATTTCGCCTTGGTTTATTTCTTCTTGATCCCTCAAGTCATCATATTCATAATCACCAAGTTCATTAACAGTGTCCTTGATAATTATTTTTCCCTTATTAATCCATTCCAAAGCATTTTTAGCATCAATAATAATTTCAGGAAATAGTTTATCTAATAAATCGTGTTGTTCTGCTTTGGTAATCTCGTTCCACGATTTTTGATAATTTCCGACAGGCGGACAAGAAATTAAAAGTCCATAGGTTAATCCAAGTCTTCTCAGAAAAGCATAGCCTGAACAATACAAATCATAAGTCATTTCAATTGACTCAGCACATTTTTCATCCCTGTCAATTATTGATTCTAAGTGTTTTGAAATCCGTTTAATCTCAAATTTACCGTTATCAATCAACGGTTCGATTATTTTTTCCAATTCATTGTGTGCATACTTGTCTTTGTAATTCAAAGATATTAGATCTGTGTATGTGTCTTCAGGTAATTCTGATTCAAGCTCTTTAGTTTCATATACCCACTGCTCAAATTCCTGAATACTTATTTTGTGCTTCAAGACTTCATAGAATTTCAGTTCAGTATCTTCGTTGATCTCTTTCATTTAATTGCTGGTAACTACTGTATATACCCCATTACGCAAAAAACCTGCTTTATATCCAAAAAAGGTTGGTATAACCATCCAAACTGAGATATATTGAATAATATTAAGTATATCCATCCAACGTAAAGTTATACAAATATTACTATTAATCTTTACAGTTTTTTTCTAACGAGAATTAACACAGACTTGGACAGAAGGATTTTAGATATTAAGACTTACTTTTGAATCAATCCTTGAAGTTTAATTTACACGGTTAACCGACCTATTTTCAATTACGTAGTAAAACAAGGTGGTTTGAAGCGTTGGCTGAAGGAAGCTGGCCAAAGAGTTTTCTGCGGTAGCGAAAACGGTCTGGCTCGCGCGGGGGAAAAGCGCTGTAGGTTTTCAAGGAATTTAAAAGTAAGTCTTGTCCCGAGTTATTCGGGATGGTTATTTTCATCAAGGAAAAGAACGACGAAGATTAAAAAAGTCTAATATAAATTTTATTTATGCATTTAAGAATAAAGTTTTAATCCCTACAAAATTTAATTGAACCCAAAACACTCCCAAGCCCCTCCAAAATCCCGCTACCAACACTTTACCCCGCTACAATACTATAATACCTCCCCAAAAAAGCCTTCGCTAAACAGCCCTTGTTAGCATTTCCATATTTCTTAACTTCGCAGAAACACTACAAGACTTACATGAAAATCATCTCATACAATGTAAACGGCATTCGGGCAGCGGTAAATAAAGGCTTTATCGAATGGCTTCAGTCGGCAGCACCCGATGTGATCTGCCTACAAGAGATCAAAGCGATGAAAGAGCAGTTAGACCTCAGTATTTTTGAGGAAGCAGGTTACCAATACAATTACTGGTTTAGTGCTCAGAAAAAAGGTTACAGCGGGGTGGCCATTCTCGCTAAAAACGAACCAGATGAGGTAGTGTACGGTACCGGTATCGATTATATGGATCACGAAGGTCGTAATTTGCGAGCGGATTTCAATGGGATCTCAGTGATGAGCCTTTACTTACCTTCCGGTACCAATATGGATCGGCTGGAGCACAAACTCAAATATATGGCAGATTTTCAGGAGTATGTAAACGACCTCAAACAAGACAAACCCAATCTGGTGATCTGTGGTGATTATAATATCTGTCACCAGGCGATCGATATTCACGATCCGGTAAGAAATGCGAAGGTTTCCGGATTCCTTCCGGTAGAGCGGGAGTGGATCGATAATTTTATCAATAGCGGATTCATAGACAGTTTCCGTCATTTTAACAAAGAACCGCATCACTATTCGTGGTGGAGCTACCGCGCCAATGCCCGTAACAATAATAAAGGCTGGCGTATTGATTATAATATGGTCGCTGAGCCGCTGGAAAATCAGTTGGAGCGAGCAGTCATTTTGCCAGAAGCCAAACACAGTGACCACTGCCCTATTTTAGTTGAACTTAATACAAATTAAAAAATGTTACAAAGACTCATTACAGGAATTATGATCGCAGGATGCCTGAGCTCTTGCGTATCCGCTAAAGTTTATAAGGACCTTGAAGGAAAATATGAAGACCTCAAGGAGGAGCGCAATCAGCTAGCAGAAGAAAATCAGCAATTAGAAGCCTTGCGCAACCGCTTGCAAAACGATTTGGATGCCTTGCAAAAGCAGTATGATGAAACGCTTGCTACTCAGCAACAACTAAAACAGGAGTATTCGGCATTGAGATCAAATTACGACAATCTTAAATCTTCTTATGATGCACTGGAAAAAAACAGCAGTACTGCTTTGCAGGAAAACTTAAAAGCCAATCGTGCATTACTCGCCGAATTAGAAACTAAAGAAAAAGCGTTGGCAGCAGAAAATAAACGCCTTGCAACCTTAAAGAAACAATTAGATGAACGATCTGCCAGGGTAAATGAACTCGAAAGCCTCATTGCTTCCAAAGATGCCGCCATGAAATCTTTAAAGGATGCAATTTCAAGAGCCTTATTAGATTTTGAAGGGAAAGGACTTACAGTGGAGCAAAGGGACGGAAAAGTGTATGTTTCGCTGGAAAACAAACTACTGTTTCAGTCTGGAAGTTGGGCGGTAGGCAGTGAAGGTCGCCGTGCTGTGGTAGAACTGGGAAAAGTATTGGCTGACAATCCTGAGATTGCAGTGCTGATCGAGGGTCATACCGATAATGTTCCTTACGGAGGTACAGGGCCGGTAAACGATAATTGGGATCTGTCTACAAAACGCGCAACGGCGATCGTACAGATCTTGAGGGAAAACAGAAATATCGATCCTAAAAACCTCACTGCTGCCGGAAGAAGCGAATACGCTCCCATAGCATCTAATAGTACCCCTGAAGGCCGTTCCAAAAATCGGCGTATTGAAATTATACTAACACCAAAACTGGATGAAGTAACGAAGCTTTTAAATGATATATGAATATTCTTAGAATTACTTCAGTTTGAGTGTTTTCTAGGATAAAACCAATACTTTCTGGATAACTTAAAATGAATGTTTATGTTCATTTTCTTTGCTTGTCCAAAGAAAACGAACCAAAAGAAAAGACACTTTTCCAAGGTATTTTTGTCCAGAAAATGGACAAAACCACAAGATTTTCCTAAATTTTCTCCATGGTTTCGAAAATTTTTAACGGAAAACCTTGTTATACTACGGAAAAGGATGAATCGGAACTCAATTTATACTTCCAGATTAAAATAAATTTTAGTTATAATTTTGGAGTAGAAAGTGATCGATCAGACTTTTGCAATTGTTTTAATAGTTAGCAGAACTACGTTTAAAATAAATTAATTTTACCATTCTACTGAATGGCTTTAAAAAAGAATGAAAACTGCTATGAGATATACCACCATTCCGCATACTGACATTAAGGTCAGCAAAATCTGCCTTGGAACTATGACCTGGGGTGAACAGAACACCGAAGCCGAAGGACACGAACAAATGAGCTATGCACTCGATCAGGGGGTCAATTTTTTTGATACGGCCGAATTGTATTCTGTTCCTGCCAAAAAGGAAACCCAGGGCTCTACTGAGACAATTATAGGAACCTGGTTTAAAAAAACCGGCAACAGGGATAAAGTGGTGCTGGCGACCAAGATCGCTGGACCGGCAGATTTTACCAAACATATTCGTGCCGGAGGATTTAAGAGGGCCGAATTGCAGGATGCGGTACATAAAAGCCTTCAAAGATTACAGACTGATTATATAGACCTTTACCAATTGCACTGGCCGGAAAGAAATACCAATTTTTTTGGTCAACGTGGATATGAACACGACTCCGATGAACAGTGGGAAGATAATATAGGCGAGGTCTTAAGATCGTTGGAAGAGCTTATAAAAGCTGGAAAAATTCGTCAGATAGGTTTGTCTAATGAAGTACCCTGGGGAGCCATGCGGTTTTTAGAGGAAAGCAAGTACAACAACTTGCCCAGAATGGTCACCATTCAGAATCCGTATTCCTTGCTTAACCGACTTTTCGAAACCGGAACTGCCGAAATCGCGATTCGGGAAGGGATTGGGCTATTGCCATATTCCCCATTGGCTTTTGGTGTGCTCTCCGGAAAATATCTGGGCGGTAAGAAACCTAAGAATGCAAGGGTCACACTATTTCCGAATTTTTCAAGATATATGGGCGATAACAGTATGGAAGCAACCAAACGCTATCAGAAGATCGCTCAAAAACACGGACTCTCCCTGGCACAAATGGCACTGGCTTTTGTCAATGACCGTCCGTTTGTCACCAGCAACATTATCGGTGCCACCACCATGGAGCAGCTTAAAGAAAATATAGGCAGTATAGAGGTGCGATTAAGCGATGCGATTCTGGAGGAGATCAATACGGTGCATAATGATATTCCCAATCCGGCGCCTTAATAGTAATGGAATCGTAAAACATTAAAATTTGAATTCCTAATCGTATTGATGAGTGAAAATATAATCGCAATTTTAGTACTGTTACTTTATTTTTCACCTGTTTTTTATCAGTTGGTTATTGTTATCAGAGAGAGAAAAAAAGGGAATAAGGTTCCTTGGCAGAAGTTTTTAAAGTTTCTAAAATATAGTGTTGCTATTTTAATTCCGCTTCTTGCTGGTTTTACATTGCTTATCCATACCAATTACCTTGATTATGAAAAGCCTTTGACTTTCGATAAATACGAAGAAATCACTTTCGAGAACTTTAGAGGGCTGGAGTTTTTTAGAAAGTCATTGTACGGAAATGAAAGATTTGCTTATGTCGTAACTTCTATTGAGAGTGATTTTGGCTCTGAGTCGGTAACAGTCGAATCCTTATTTTATCCTTCAAGGTCATTCGTTTACAATAAAAATTCTACTAGTGAGGAATTATTGAAACATGAAAAATATCATATAAAAATTACCGAACTCTTTACACGAAAAGCGAAAGAGAAAATCGCAAAGCTAAAAAGGTTCGATAAAAATAAAATTAAAGAAATCATAAGAAAGGCCAGAAGAGAAGAACGAACGTTTCAAAAAGAATATGATTATAATACATTTCATAGTTATGTTTTGGGCGAACAAAAACGATATGAGAAAGAAATAGATAGTTTACTAAATTTGTTAGCTGCTTACAAAAAACCAAAAATAGAATTTAATGATTAGATCAAAAGTGTTACCGCTTATTTTACTGTGTTTATTTTTTGCCAATTGTGAAACTCAAAAACATGAATTTCCAATAGATAAAAGATACTGGGATACAGACGATTATGAAAAAGTAGTTCTCGAATTAAATTATGGTTATGAAGCCGATGAAGCGCTTCCTTCCTTTAATGATCCTGAAACAAGAATAATTGTAGAAAAGCTTACCGACCAACAAAACTTTAATGTAGTTCTTGCAGACGAAGAGTTAGGGCTTGATTATCGAAACGATCAAGCTGAAAAGTTCTTCAAAGCATGGAAAGGGATGGCAGATATTTATAATGCAAAAGACAGGAGAGACAAATATATTAACGACATTGAAAATGTTATGGTTTGGCATTTTGGCATAGCACTTCAGCTCAAATATTTTAAACTTGGTAACGATCACATCAAGGAAAATGCTGATGACCCTGACTCATCAAGACCACAAAGAAGAATACGTTCAAATATTCAAACTCTTATAAGTAATTTCTTAATTTATCTGGATAAGGTAAATGAAGAAGCCTCCTTTTCCGATAAGGGTAAAGAGAAATTAGCTGAGGGCATTGATAAACACTTCACAGCATTGGTTGAGCTGTATCCTGATGCAGACTATTCAGATATGAGAAGAAAAGCAGATTTATTAAAGAAAAAGTCCAAGTCTGAGTCCATCAAAACCTCGTTGGACAACCTGATTAAATTAATAGATTCAAAAAAGGAAACAACTAAACAAAACTGATTTTTGCAAAGGCTTATTAATTCCGATAAAAGAAAGTCGCTAAGCGTAAACGAAGTTTGCATGCATTCAATTCATATTTTGCTTAAGGTATTTAAAAAATGTTTTAAGGAATTATAAGTATTAATTGCGAAATTCCTTTCAAGGTTTCTAAAAAGACGATATGAAAAAACATGAGTATCAGGCATCGATTGAATGGATAGGTAATGAGGGGGATGGAACCAAGAGTTATCAATCTTATTCAAGAAATCACGTGATTACTGCAAATGGTAAGGAACATCCTATTCAGGGATCTTCCGATCCTACTTTTCGAGGAGATCCCACCCGATACAATCCGGAAGAACTTTTTCTTTCTTCTCTGACCAGCTGTCATATGTTGTGGTATTTACATTTATGCTCGGCTCATAAGGTCATCGTTACTCAATATAGTGATGCGGCTACCGGTGTAATGGAAGAAAACGAAACCGGAAGCGGACGTTTTACTGCGGTTACTTTACATCCCCACGTTATAGTAAAGGATGCAGACATGATCACAAAGGCAACTGAATTACATAAAGAAGCAAATGCCATGTGTTTCATTGCCAACTCCTGCAATTTTAAAGTGACTCACCAGCCTGTAATTGAAGTAAAAAAATAATCAAACACGTTTTTTACGAGTGTATTTTTTGAATGCTATCCTCAGTTCATCTCGACTAACGTATGGTCGGAATAAAGATTTTTCTTATATTTAAGGTCCCATTTCGCTATGCTCCCTTATGCTGCCCCCTGACTGGTAAAGTGCAATAAGATGAATTTAATTCGGATAAAAATAGCGAAGAATACCCGTGAAAAGATACTGGAGATCGTTTCCTTTCTATTGATCGTAGGGTCTATCGTATTTATTGCCCTGTATTATGAGCGGCTCCCAGAACAGATACATTTGCAGGTAAATTGGTTTGGAAAAGATGCGAATGGACTGTCTCCCAGAGAGGATCTATGGATAATTCCTGTGATATTTGGTTTGATCGTTATGGGAATCTATAAACTGAACCAATACCCCTGGCTGTTTAACTATCCTGTTCGTATCAATAAAAGAAATGCCAGATATTACTATCGGCAAGCCACACGAATGTTGCGCTACGTAAGCTTGGCTTTAGGTGCAGGATGTTTTATTTTGATCACTATCTCCATTGCAGAAACCCTTAAGATCTCAAACTTTATCTACGATTATATTATACCTACGTTGTGTACACTATTAATGGGAATACCGGTATTTTATATGTTGAAAATGGTATTTAGCAGTAATATAAATATAGTAAATGGTATCTGGGAAGAGGAACATCCCAATGCAGATACACTTAGCTAACGCTGTTAATCATTATCTATACATTGTTCCCTTTTACTAAGATTTTAAAACAACCTGATTAATTTACCCATAAAGATGTGCTTCTTAAGCGGGTATGGAATCAGTGTTGCTATGTTGTAAGTGGTTCTTGTCAGGACCGTTTGAGGTGTCTGGTTAAAACTTCTTTAAAGATTAGTTTTCGTAAAAACCTTTACCAAACCGGTAGCTAATTACAATACCATGCGTATTTCCAAAAGGGGTATCAGCCGAAGCGATGTTATATTGATAGATCGCTCTTAGATTTTCTAGGACATAGATACCGGCAAGCAGATTGATAGAACTATTCGTTCGGTAGCCTGCTCCTACCTCAAAACGCTTTTTAAAATTCATTGAAACGTTGAGGTCTACCTGCAGCGGCGCTCCGTTTTCATATTTAATAAGGGCATTGGGCTTGATCATAAATTCTTCAAATCTGTCTGAGAAAAAGTGATAACCCAGATAACCATGATATACTGCAGACAAATCCAGTGCATCGTCGTTGGCAAGGCTGTCTCCAAAAATATTAGGAGATGAAAAGCCCACGTAAAATTGTGCCAGGTTTAATAAGACACCCACTCCCAGCGTGGGGATGGTAGCGTTGATGTTCTGAGCAAAATTCGGATCGTTCATAATCCCCAAAGACAACAAATTTTCTTCGTATTGCTGCAACCCTGCCGATATTGAAAAAGAGAGCGCATTAGGAGTATAGATCTGCCAGTAAGGGCGATCCCTTTTTGTATCGAAGAAGATGCGGTAAGCGTAGGTAGCAAATCCACGGGTTGAAGTTGTTACGCCTAGTTGATCTCTGATAAAGCCAGCACCCAGGCCTACTTTACCCCGATTTAAATCGGTGTGTATAGTCAGTCCAAAAGTCTCCGGGCTTCCCTCCAGCGAATTAAAAAAACCTGAATTGGTCAACGACATTTCGGTAGTGCCAGCAAGACCAGCAAAGGCACCGTTAATGAGATACGGATTGTAATTATACTCTGCAAAACCTGGCGTTTGCTGCGCTTCTATCTGTATAGGAATTACTATCAAGATTAATATACTCGCTATAAAAGCGATTTTTTTGGGACAATTATTCATGTTTTTATCGCTTTATGACTACAAATCCCTGTAGTTTTTTAAGATTTTGAGTTCCGTTTGCCTGAATATTAAAAAAGTAGGTTCCCGATGGGAGTACATCGGCTCCCATGCCGGTTTTTTTATTAGCAATACCGCGGAAAACCCTGTTTCTATTGTCGTATCCATTCACCTGAAAGACCAAATCCCCCCAGCGATTGTAAATGGATACCGTATTATCAGGAACAGTTTCGATTCCGCCAATTACCCAATATTCATTAATTCCATCACCATCCGGTGAAAAACCATATAGTGTTTCTACTTCATTAACGGGCTCCATCATAGTGGTAAACGATTGCGAAGTACAACCGCTCGCATCACCGTTAGTGTTATAAGGAATGATAGTCACAAATATTTCAGTGTCATACGGGAGTTCCGATATGGGCTGATAAGAGGTTGTCAATCCTACATCGAGATTGTCTACTAAATCTGTACCGCCATCAGTGGTGCCGATGCTCAATACATATCCTTCTGCTTCAGCTACGGCTTCCCAACTTATTTCAGTATTCACATCCACATCAGTGAAACCAGGTACTGGGAACGTCATACGGGTACAGGAAGGCACGTCAGAAGAAATGAGTATTTCTGTTGTAAAACTTTCTTCGTTGCATCCGGAAGCAGTACCCGTTGTATTATAAGGAATGATGGTCACAAAGATCTGCTGATCTTCCGGTAGGTTGGCAGGTAAATCGTAGGTCGTTACATTTCCAACATCAAAGGCGTTGAGAATATTGCCAGCCCCGGAAGCTGTTCCAACAGTTAGGAAATATCCATCTGCCTCTGCTACGTCAGTCCAGGACAGGTCGGTTGCGATAGCGACATTGGTCGCGCCATTCGCAGGACTGGCCAGCGAAGTACAATTTGGTACGGTAGCTACCGTTTCGGTGGTAAAACTTTCTTCGCTGCATCCGGAAGCGTTTCCAGTGCTGTTATACGGTACGATGGTTACAAAGATCTGCTGATTATCGGGTAAATCCGTTGGTAAATCATAGGTAGTCACGTTGCCCACATCTACCGCGTTTAAGATGTCGCCTGCTCCGGAGGTAGTACCCACGGTAATTCGGTAACCGTCGGCATTGGTAACCGCCGTCCAGGACAGGTCGGTTGCGATAGCGACATTGGTCGCGGCATTCGTAGGACTGGCCAACGAAGTACAATTTGGTACGGTAGCTACCGTTTCGGTGGTAAAACTTTCTTCGCTACATCCAGAGGCATTGCCAGTTGTATTATATGGAATAATGGTCACAAATATTTGCTGATTTGCTGGCAGGTCAGTAGGCAGGTCGTAAATTGTTACATTCCCAACGTCAAAAGCATCCAGAATATCATTTCCTCCTGACGAGGTTCCCACCGTTATTAAGTAACCATTTGTGTCAGAGGTTGCCGTCCATGAAAGATCGGTCGAGATCGGTACGTTTGTAGCACCATCCGCAGGCAGAACCAATGAAGTACAGGCAGGTAGGGAAGTAGCTGTAATGGTAAGCAGAAAGCTTTCTTCGGCACTATTACACACCGATGTATCATAGAGATACAAGCGAACAGGATACGTCGCAAAATCAGCGAAAAAGATCTCATCTCCCGCCGCATAGGCAGTACCTCCTCCATCAGGTGCCGTATAATAACGTTCATTTCCAGTAAGATTGGTTCCTGTTATAGCAGGTAAGACATAACTGTTAACTGAGGTCACATCGGCTACCGGATCAAAAGACAGGCTGCTACCACCACGACCCCCATCGGTAATCATCCAATTCCAACCAGCAGACGAAGTCATATTGGCACGGGCATCTTCAGCTTCCTGGGAGCAATAGGTGCTATTTCCGCCACTAAAGCGTACATCTCTCTGAAGATTTTGCCTGTTCCACCCAATGAGAAGTGCCTCGTAGTTAGGAACAGAAAGGGTTACGCCGGCAAACATCTGGTTGGCATCAGTCACATTTCTCATATTCCAGTTAGAGAGATCCTGATCAAAGGCCACAGCATTGCGAAACATCTGGTTCATATTGGTCACATTGCTCACATTCCAGCCTCCGATATTTTGATTAAAGCTGGATGCACCGGAGAACATAACAATCATTGCTGTTACCTGAGAAACGTCCCAACCGCTTATATCCTGATTAAAAGCAGAAGCACCCAAAAACATCTGGTTCATATTGGTTACGTTGGCAGTATTCCATCTGCCGATATCCTGATTAAAACTGGTAGCAAAGCCAAACATGGTGTTCATATCGGTCACCTGGCTTACATTCCAGTTGCCAATATCCTGATTAAAGTCGTTCGTACCCACAAACATCACCGCCATACTAGTTACATTGCCTGTATCCCAGTTTCCAATATTTTGATTGAATACAGTAGCACTTTCAAACAGCCTGTTCATAGAAACAACATTGCTCACATCCCAATTCCCGATATCTCGGTTAAAACTACTCGCTCTTTGAAATGCCAGTGCCATATTGGTGATGGTACTTACATCCCATTGCGTGATATCGCCATTGAAAGCTGTCGCATCTGCGAATACTTCAGACATATTGGTTACACGAGAGAGATCGGGTACGTCTATGGAAGGATTGGTAATCGTTAATCTACTACAACCTTTAAAAGCTTGTGTAAGTGCCCTCCATTCAATATCTCCCCATTGTTCAATGGTAAGGATTTTATCGCGGTCTACTGCCGTGCCATTAAAATGTATTTGCGGGAAAACACCTGTAATTCTAACGGTCTGTATTCCAGGAGAAACATAGGTATGCGTAATATCTCCGGTTACATTGGTGTCAACAGATCCGTCTCCCCAATCTACAGTATAATCATAGGTGCCGAAAAAGGGTCTGGTTGGGATGGTGATGGTTTCATTAGCAGTAGTAGTTTCCCAGGTGGTAATAAAGGGTCTGTCGGAGATGACGATTTCTGTCGTAAAACTTTCTTCTGTGCATCCGGAAGCGTTTCCAGTGCTGTTATACGGTACGATGGTGACAAAGATCTGCTGATTTTCCGGTAGGTCGGTGGGTAAATTGTAGGTAGTCACGTTGCCTGCGTCAAATGCATTCAAAATGTCGTTTCCGCCTGAGGTGGTTCCCACGGTTAAAAAATATCCGTCTGCATTGGCAACCGCCGTCCAGGAAAGATCGGTAGTAATCGCTACATTGGTCGCGCCATTGGTAGGTGTTGTTAGCGAGGTACAATTGGGTGCTGTTCCTGATACTCCCGTGGTAAAGGAGGCTTCGGCACAGGAGTTCGCGTTCCCCACTGAATTGTAGGGGATGATGGTTACAAAAATTTGCCTATTGTCGGGTAGATCAGCAGGCAGGTCATATATAGTGGTGTTTCCACCATCAAATGAATCCCTGATATCAGTTCCGCCTGAACTGGTCCCTACGCTTATCAGATAACCATCGGCTCCGGGTACCGCATTCCAGCTAATATCGGTAGTAACAGCCACTCCTGTCGCTCCGTTCACCGGGGCAGAAAGGGTGCCGCATGCTGGAGGATTTGAACCTGTAGCAGGTGCAGCGATCGTAAAACTTTCTTCACCACATCCCGCAGCAGTTCCCGTTTCATTAAAGGGAATTATGGTGACGTAAATGGTTTGTCCCTCGGGTAGATCAAAAGGAGGATCATAGGAGTTGCTGCCCAGAACAGTAAAATTGTCTATGAGCTCAGTCCCTCCCGGGGAGGTACCTAAACTAATTCGGTAACCATCTGCCCGGGCGGCAGTACCCCATGTTATATTTGTGTTTGCAGCTACATTATTTTGTCCGCTTACAGGATTGGTCAACGCTGTGCAGGGCGGAAGGGCAGGGCTTGTACAGGAAGCATTTCTATTTCCTTGAAATTCATAGGCACCCATATTAATCGTAGTTTGCACGACACGCGGTTCCCCGTTGAGGTCAAGAGTAAGACCAGTAAAAGCATTATTTCCTGCATTGACAGTAGGTGAGCAACGTTGTTCTCTGAAATCACCACTTTGCGGATTGACAAATACAGGAGCATTGCCTACCTGATTTCCGTTTAAATTACCTGCCCCTGCCGGATTTTGACCTTTTACCAATGAATAGCGTACGGCCAGATTTGAAATATTTCCGTGAAATCCGTCTTGAGATAAGTTGCTTCCAGACCAGATAATAGAGTTTCGTAGTCTTGAAGCAAGATCGGCATTAAAGCCAACACTTACGTTGGTATTTGCGAAATCACGTGCAGTGAATGTACAGTTTATAATATCAAGAGCTGTATTCCCGCCGGAATTTATGAGGCGGTGGTCTGTGTTGGCAGCGGTAGAGATCATGATGGAATTCCTGAGGTCGATCTCAGTATCTCCCAAAGTCATAAAACGGGAGCCATTGCTATTTCCCTCGTAGTATTCATTGGTAATTACACCCGGTCCGGTGCGGCTGATGTCTACGAGAACATTACCATAAAATCGATTGTCCCGCATGGTAAAATCGGTCATCCTTCCCAGGTCTACAGAAGTATTATTGTTATTGATAAAGGTATTTCCTTCAACCCGTATACCACCCCCGGTACCTCTCTCCACATAATCAATACTCAAAGTTCCCGGTCCGACCGAATGATTCTTAAAGACCGTATTCGTAACCGTTACGCCACTTGGCGTAAAGCAGTCCAAGACAAACTGTCCCGGACTCGAATTGGCATCAAAAACGCAATTATTAATCAATAAATTAGTGTCATAGGAGCCATCAATAATGCCCTGCTGACTTGAGCCAAGAATACTGTTTTGAAAAAAGGTACAATTGTCAAAAGTAGCCAGTGCATCGGTGTCATCTGCCCTAATCTCTGCCAGGCCTGAAAAGGTACCCTGCGCAAAGTTGTTACCAAAATAGGAGTTCGTAACCGTAAAAACCGTATCCCAGATATTAAACACCGATTTGGGTCCTGACCCGATGGCCGTATTATTCGTAAAGGTACTATTGTTAATGGTTAAAGAACCGTCGGAAGTTTGAATACAGGTAGCACCATTGGCACCCACATTATTGAGAAATTCAGCATCACTTATGCTTACGTTGGCATTGTTTTGAAGGATAATAGATCCTGAACTGGTAAGCGTATTGTTATACGCTTTAAGACCGGTAATACTTCCGGTGTTGTCAGTAAAATACAGAATTCTGTTGTCTGTGTTAAAATTACGAATAATGATATTGCTAAAATTGAAACTCGTAACTTCATCATCCACTGAAATCGCCCGTCCACCAGACTGTTGAAAAATGGTATTTGAAATACTCAAATTAGTAACAATCGCATTATTGGTTACTGCCGTACCCGAAAAATTAGAAAAATTACAGTTGTTTATCGAACAGGATGCGATGGTGGTTCCAGAAAGACGAACACCAAAGCTGCTGAATTTTTCGAGTTGAACATTATTAAGAATGAGGTTAGAACGTGTGTCTATACCATACCTGGCTCTAAAGACTCGAATGCCTTCTATAGTTGTGGGAGCCCCTGTTGAAATATCAAATACTCTGAGCAGCAGATTACCCGGATCAAAATCACCCTGTACCTGGGTGGCATTAGCGGCAATATCCCGCGCTCCACCACCAGAGGGATATCCACCTCTAATTGTTAGGCTTACCGTGATATCAATTTCACTAGTTGGTTGGTAAATTCCTTCGGCTATTAAAATAACATCACCTGCGACTGCTACTGCAACCGCACTTTCAATAGTTTGAAAGGCATTTATCCAACTCGAACCATCCCCTCCGGGGGCTGCAGATTGATCTACATACAGGGTTGCTGCCCGGGCATACAACAGCGTAAAAACAAAGATTATGGTGAAAAATACTCTTTTCATGTAGGTTATTTAGTTTGGGTTTGCATGTTGTAACGCAAGGTTACTACGATTAATTGCCTTAAAAGTACCAACCGAACGAGTGGAACCCTTTTTTGTTAATTTTTTGCCAAATATCAGGTAGTTGAATGCAATTGCTGACGGTATTCTGAAGGGGTCATACCCATGTATTGCTTAAAGGCACGATTAAAAGATGTTTTGCTTTTAAATCCGGAATCGAAGGCTATGGCCAGAATTTTAGAATTTTGTTTTGGGTCGGCTTTCATCAGACGTTGCGCTTCCATCACCCGATACGAATTAATAAACGTATAGAAGTTTTGATCGAAGCCATTATTGAGAATTTCAGACAAATAATGACTGCTGATATTCAATTGTGCTGCCAGATCTTTTTGCGATAATTCACTATTCAGATAAGGCTTTGTTTCCACCATGAAATCCAGTAGTTGTTTTTTGTAGGCATGAAGGTCTTCTTTGGTAAGGGAAGAATTTCGATAATTTGAAGTTCTGTTTTCCTGCTCCGGTTCATTTTCAGGTCCGTTAGTCGTTGTCACCAACTGTTTTTGCAAATCCTGAAATTTAGCCTGTAACTGTAACCGTTTTTTCCTGGAGCGTTGATTGTGTTGAATAAAAGCAAATGAGACCAGGGCGAGCAAGATCGCAAATAAGGTGCTGCTAAGTAGTAGCACTTTTTTGTTCTTTAACAAATTAGAGATCACGGTTTCTTTAGACTCAATGATCTCATTTTTATCAGAAAGGTCTTCTTCAAGGTCTAACTGTATGGCTGATTTCTGACTGTTCAAAAATTCGTTTTTAAGGAGTAGGTATTGTTCCTTGTAGGTTTGCGCACGTTGTATGTTGCCTTTAATACTGTCTACCTCGAACAGGTGTTTGTTAGCATGCATTTCAACTTCTTTAAGTCCTTTAGATTGCCCCAGGAAAGCAGCTTCTTCAAGGTATACGAGCGCTGTATCCAGATGTTGCATTTTCACTTCCGAAATACCCAGCCTAAGTAGTAACCAGGCCCGGTGTTTGGTGGGCTTTAAAGCAGCCGGAACTGAAAGTGCTTCTTTGCCTTCCCGAATTGCCTGTACGTAATCACCCTGTTGGTAATAGTATTCGCTAATACCGCTGATAGCTAAAACCAGCACGGTTTCGTCATCTGTTTTTTTTGCAAGGTCTCTTGCCTGCGAAAAATACCTAAAGGCCTGCTCTGAATTATTGTTTGCTTCAAAATTGTTTGCCAGTCCCATCAGGGCTGCCGCCCGGATACGTTCGTTATCTTCATATTGGTCCAGGAGCGCGATCACCTCTTTAAAGGTGTCGATCGCTTTTTCACTGGCTTCTACCCGGGTATAGACATTGGCTAGATTTACCAGGATAATAATCTTACTTCTATAATCTTCGGGAATACTATCGCAACGCTCCAGCGCTTTTCTGTATAAGGCAATCGACTCGTTAGGCTCCCCGGCGTTGTTGTAGTATACTGCCTGGTTTACCATGCCCAAAATCTCATAAGAAGTAAGTGCATTCGCTTTTGAAAAATCGTAAAGCGAATCGCTATAGGCCTTATGTTTTTCGTAGTGCCCGTTATTATACGCCTCCTGAAGCTTTTGCAGGTAGAATTTGGCTTTTTCAACTGGTGCGGCTTCTTCTTGTGCCGGGTTATAGCCAAAAAACAGCATCTGTAAAACGCAAGCAGACAGCAAGAACTTCATATTGAGAAAATGGTTTGATGCCTTAAATATAAAAATATGGATACAGATATACCATACAAATAAGCAGATGTTGTGTTTTTCAGTCAAAAAGAATCGCAGATCTGACTTCTAAACGATGTTTTTTGCAAGTGCTATTATAGTATTATACAGGTATTTGCAATGGTCAGAGTGCATTTGGGAGGTTTTGGGAGGGTTTGAAGGGTGTTTTTGGGTAAAAAAACAATTAAAATAAACAGTAAAATTTCTTTTATTTACAGCATTCAAATGTAATCTCTAAACGCTTATGAAAAAGCTGTCGGTAATTCTGTTCTTTGGTATGGTAACCATGATCCTGTCCTGTGGTCAAAAAGATCCTAACAAACAAATTGATGAAGGGACTGTTGCAGATAATATCTATACCAGCAAAGAGATTGGTTGGCAGATTACTATTCCAGAAGGTTGGAAAGTGATTTCCAGAGAACGACAGGAAATCTTTGATAAAAAAGGCGTCGAAATGATGGAGGGCGTGCTGGGAGAAGGGGTTGTTGATACAGATACCGGGGAATTTAAAAACCTTATCGGCTTTCAGAAAAACCGGTTTAACCTTTTTCAATCCACCTCCGAACCCTTTGAAGAAGAATATGAGGGGCAGTGGGAGGAGAATAACAAATTGATGAAGGAGTTGATATACGAGGCGTATTTACAGCAGGGAATCGATGCCGATTCTACCCCTACCATCACGGTAAACGTAGACGGACTCGATTTTCGGTCTTATGAATTCACGATCAGGAGTCCCAAAGGAGAGGTTATTTTAAAGCAACGCATACACAACCGACTCGTTAATGGCTATGATTTTTCGGTAAATATCAATTACAACAACGAAACAGATAAAAAAATCATGGTTGACGCCTGGTTGAATTCTACATTTGCCAAATAGATGGCTCCTTGATTCATAAAGTGTCATTTTGACGAGAAGCACTAGCTGCGAGGAGAAATCTTTTTAAACGGAGCTTGATGCCCATTGGAAGTTCATAGCGCTTGCCCTTTTATGGTAAGGAGAAATCCTTTAAGATAGAGGGATGCTGGTTTGAGAGTATAACTAGAAATCAGTTATTATTTACTAATAATTATTACGGTTTTCTGTAAAAAATAGTTGTAGCAATTCTTTTGCTTTGTTCTCGAAATGAGAAAAGTATCTGTATTTTTAGATTAAAATAAAAGTATAGTTCTTTTTACTTAATTCTGATGTGAAAATAACAGTAAAATTATTTATTATACAATTGATGACGGTCAGGCAAGATCATCGTCGTTCATTATCCAACCTATAGAACATGAAGAAACTATTTATCTTAATCTTGCTTTTATTTTTCGGTCGTAAAAACGAACCGATCTGTACTGTAAATGAAAATAATGCTGGCAAAGAGATCTATGACTTGGACGAGGCGACTTGTTTTATTGGATTAAAGTTGAATAAGAAAAAATCGTATTTAAACTTAATTCGAGAGGCTCTGATGGCTGAGATGAATTATATGGATAAAATTCAACTTATTTCTAATAAACCGAATTCAGCAAGCAAATTTGGACAGAATATTGAATTGGATATAAATAAAATGGTAAAATATGCGCTTGTTGAGGAAAAAGTTGATCTTACAGAGGATGAATTATATGAAATCTATAATACAGAAGTTGAGTATTTAATATTTATTGGAGTTGTAACCGAATAAAAAAAGAAAATGCCGTTTCCAGTTGATCAAGAATATATTAAAGAAACAGAATTGGAACTTGACGTAAAATTCCCTTCAGAATTTAAAAGCCGAATGAGCAAAGCAAATGGTGGAGAATTATTTATGCCAAATTTTGAATTTGAACTTTATCCTTTTTTTGATAAAACAGACCGAAAAAGAATCAGCAGGACTTGTAATCATATCGGACTTGAAACCAAAAATGTTCGTGAATGGGATGGTTTTCCTGAATATGGCATTGCAATTGGTGCAGATGGTTTTGGTAATAAATTAATATTAACTCATAAGGGAGATGGGAATTTAACTGATGAACTTTATTTATGGAATCACGAAACTAAGCAGGTAGAAAAAATAGCTGAATCAATAAATAAACTTTACCTTGAAACAAGTTCTTTTTGGAAAAGAATTAAATCAAAGTTTAATTTTTTAACCATCACATGAAAAATTTTGCTTACCTATTTCTATCAATAATTCTACTCAGTTGTAGTAGTACGGCGCAGAAATGTGCCGATTTTAAAACAGGTGAGTTTCGTTATGAAGATAAAGCGATTCCCTATCGCATTATTCGAACAGCTTCACAACAAACAGAGACAAATCTTAAAACGGGTTTAGAAATCAGAAGTACTATTGAGTGGAAGTCCGCTTGTGAATACGTGCTTACGTACACAGCTGTTCTTAATTCTGAGCAAGATGTTGAATCTATAATTGGATCAAAAATTTTTGTCAAAATAATTGAAACGGACGGCAATCGTATGGTGGTGCATACAAAAAGTGAGGTTCTGGATGAAGAAATCGCTTTTTTAAAAGTGAATTAATCCATACACGATTTTAGAAAGTTAATCCTTCCCATAATTCTTCAAGGTAAACCCAAACGTTAAAAAGCGATCTTCCTGTTTTTGACCTTCAATCACTATACTTTCAAACGTATGCAGGTAGTTCACCTTAAAATTTAAAAATTTCCATACCGGGAGTTCCAGCCCTAGATCGGCCTGCCAGCGGTAATTGTCACCTCGCTCCAGACTGGGTTGGTAGTAGCTTTCATGCGTAAGTACCAGTTTCTTTTTAAACAGATAGTATTTGCCATTCATCCAGATCGTGGCGCGAAAGGTTTTGATGGATTCATCTCCGTCATAAAAATCCCGGTTAAAATTGGTTTCTACAAAGCGGGTTTGCTCGTATTCACTGGTCAAGGAAAACTTTAACCAGTGGTTTTCATGTTTGAGTAACTGATAGGTAAATCCAGCCCCCATCAGCGTACGCACATCAATACGTCTACGAAAGTTCGTACTTACAAAACCCAAAGCAAGCGGATAAAAGCGTTTTTCGGGATTGAAATACAAAAAATTCAGACTTAGAATATCATTATCCGCCTTTTCACGTCCGAATTCCTGATATACAAATGAGTTTTGGGTTTTGAATACCCATTTTTTCCAGGGTTTGACGCTGAGATCTCCTTTTGCACGAAAGATGAGGGTTTCTACATTACCACCCTGCCAGAAGCCTGTAAGCGCCAGTCGCGCTTTAAATTTTAGAGTATCACTTTCATTGATTTGTGCTGTAAGGAATGAGGTAAAGAGCAAGAAAAAATACAAAAGATGTTTCATATTGTTTCGCTAAAGAGAGTCTTGATTTTCAAGTGGAAAGATACTTAATTATGAAATAACAGGGGTGTATATCGACTAAACTCATTTTTGTAAACTATTTATATCGCCGTTTCAGTACGTTTGTTTTTAAAAAAGTTCGATACTTGTTTATCTCATTGTCATCGATAACCACATTTGAACCTATTAGAGTAACAGTAAAGAGTAAATAAGTGCTTCCAGAGGAAAAGCGCTTTTGTCAGACGCAGACGATTCATCTGGCTTATATAACCGACGTAGATTATACTTTACGAATCGATTATTTTCTGCGAAAGGCTATATGCCTATTAAGTAACTTGATTTTATTAGTGCCTCCAAAGGGTCTAATTCCCTGAGGCTTGCCTCAAAACTAAACCTTGGTTTCAAGCAAATGCCTGAAGAGCTTACACTGGGGTAGTTTACTCCCAAAAGAAATCCTGATCCCAGTCTGCTTGAAGTACATCCACTACCGCCTGCAGTGAATGCTCCCCGTAGTATTTGACATATCGACCATCAGGATGTATCACCACAAAACTTTTACAGGGAAAATGATGAGGAAAGAATACGTTTTTAAATAAATTGGTCTGGTCTGCCAGGCTTTGATCTTTTTTGGTTCCTGTGGGTGCCATAGTTTCCTTATTGTGGATATAATATTGCGAAGCATTCCCAATGGTTTCTAATGCCAGTTCATAGCTTTCCATCATTTCTAATTCATATTCATTGTAACCGCCCTTGTTACATTTATCAGGCCCGGGATAATAATTTATAGCGATATAGTTTGCTTCCGGAAGTTCTTTACCAGAGAGTTGTCTCAAGTATTGCTTTAACTGATCTAATGCTATTGCGTTAAGTGCGCCTTGATGTTCCCGCCAGAACAGTTTTCGCACTTCCAGTGAATCAGTATCTGTGATTTTCAGGTCTAAAACCTGATATCCCGCTTTTTTGTATTTCTTTTTATAATCGCGTCGGGAGAGCTCTGTATCATCTGTATCCAGATATACTTTTTTCGTTTTTTGAGCCGTCACTTCGCTACTCATCAATAAATATCCTATCAAAAAAATGATTACATAATTTTTCATTACTATCCGAATAATTCAGAGACCACATCTTCAATACGACCTGCGAGTTTCACTTCGATCCCTGGATTTTTTAGGGATATCTTATTATGCCTGGAGACAAAAATAGCATCAAAACCGAGTTTTTCTGCTTCCAAAATACGTTGGTCGATCCTATTTACGGGGCGTACTTCTCCCGCGAGTCCGATTTCAGCAGCAAAACAGATGTTTTTTTCTACCGGAATGTCTTCGTTGCTGGAAAGTATGGCTGCAACCACCGCAAGATCGATCGCGGTGTCGTCTACGCTAATGCCTCCGGTAACATTCAGAAATACATCTTTAGCACCCAGCTTAAATCCTGCCCTTTTTTCTAGTACTGCCAGCAGCATATTCAAGCGTTTGGCATTAAAGCCCGTGGTACTTCGTTGCGGGGTACCATAAACAGCAGAGCTTACCAGCGCCTGTACCTCGATCATCAAGGGGCGCATCCCTTCGAGTGTAGCTGCGATAGCAGTACCACTCAGGTCTTCGTCTTTTTTGGAGATGAGTATTTCCGACGGATTGGTTACTTCGCGCAAACCGCTACCCAGCATTTCATAGATACCAAGTTCTGCAGTAGAACCGAATCGGTTTTTAAGCGCGCGTAAGATGCGATACACATGATTGCGATCGCCCTCAAATTGAAGTACCGTATCTACCATATGTTCAAGGATCTTAGGCCCTGCTATCGTCCCGTCTTTAGTAATATGCCCTATTAGGATGACAGGGGTAGCACTTTCTTTAGCAAATTTGATGAGTTCTGCAGTACATTCCCGTATTTGCGAAATGCTTCCGGGAGATGATTCAATATAATCTGTATGCAGCGTCTGAATAGAATCGATGATCACGATATCTGGCTCCAGCTCTTGAATTTGCCGGAAGATATTTTGCGTTTTAGTCTCTGTGAGGATATAACACTGTTCACTGTCCGGATCAATACGTTCTGCACGCATTTTTATTTGTTTCTGACTTTCCTCACCTGAAACATAGAGTGTTTTATAAGGTAATTTAAGAGAGATCTGAAGCAGTAATGTACTTTTTCCAATACCGGGTTCACCTCCCAGTAAGACCAACGATCCGGGCACAATCCCTCCTCCTAAAACACGATTGAGTTCGGTATCTTTCGTATTCATGCGCGCCTCTACCGAGGTGTCTATGTCTTTAACGCGTAATGGTTTTGAAACTCTTTTTTTCTGGCCTTCAGCAGGCTTCCAGGAAGTTTTTTCTTCTTTTTGAATTACTTCTTCTGCAATCGTATTCCATTCTTTACAAGTAGTACACTGCCCTTGCCATTTGGCATATTGGGCTCCGCAGTTCTGACAAAAGAAGGTGGTTTTGGTCTTAGCCATAAAAAAACAGATTCATCTAGGGTTTTCTGATGCGCTAAAGATACAGGATGCCTTTAACAATTTCAAAAGTTCCCGCAGATGAATCTGCTTTATTGGCATTGCCAATGGGTCTAATATCCCTAGGCTTGCCTCTAAATTAAACGTTTGTTTCAAGTAAATGCCTCATGGGCTTGTCCTGAGGTAGCTTACTTTTAAGTGTTACTTACCAGCCAAAGTCGGCCTTTAAAGAATCAATGCGATCCAGCATCATATCTTTGGTAAGAAAATCAATTTCGGGCATTCCAAAAGCTTTCTCATACGTACGAAGTGCTTTTTTAGGCTCTCCCATTTGTTCGTGATACTCTGCTTCAAAAAAGAAGCCCAGCATCGTATCGGGGTATTCTTTTTTAGATAATTTCGCTAAGTTTTCCAGTGAAGGAAGGTCTTCTTTCTTCTGGATAGCCGCATAAGTAGCCATAATGTCGTTAAGACTCACCTGCTTCTTGAAGCCGAATAAATTTTCGATGGTCTCATATTTCTCGGTGAGGTAATCGAAAACGGGAGTTTCTAATGCAAGCATTTTGGTTTTGTATTCTTCTCTTGAAATCGGCTTGTATACATTAAAGATCTGGTCTAATGCTTTAGGAATGGCATAAGAAGCGATCGAATGATGGCTGGCTTCTTTAAAATTATCAAAGTAATAATGCAGGCTTTCATTGTCGATCGCGGTGATCGCTTTATTCATATCTGCAATACGCCCTTGGTATTCTTTTTCGTCTCTCTCGGAAGTGGCCAGGTAATAGAATTTTTTGTCTTCAAAAACAGCCAGTCGCTCTGCTACCCGGTTTTCCATCATAGGTGCCAGAGAAGGGCTTAGTACGATATACGCATCAAACAGCGGATTGTCTTTAAAAAGATAATAGTTGCTAAAATTAGCAGTGATAGAATGACCTACGATGCCTTTAAAGTTGGCAATCGTATACTTAGTTTGAATATACGGAACAAGTTCGTTGCCAATAAATTCAAAGAATTCATTTCCTTTTTCACGGGGTAAGCCGTCCTGATCGCTAAAATCGGCATCTTCGTACCGCATGTTGTTGTAATTCTGATCGATCCCTACAACAATAGCTTCCGGCATTTCCTGCCAGTAACTGTAAAATTTAACGTTGGAGACGGTGAGGTCAAACAGATATTCTGCATCCATAACTACTAGAAGAGGATAGCTTTTCTCTTCAGAATAATTTTCGGGTACATAAATCTTAATGGGTCTTCTTTCGTTGAGTTTGAAAGATTCGAAGGTTTCTGTTTTTATCTGTGAAAACGAGATAAAAAAGCACAAAAATAGTGCCATTGAAAAGTAGGATTTCATTGGTTTTTAGAATTTGGGTTAAACCAAAGATATAAAATTATTTTTTAGTATTGTAAATGGGCAACAAAAGGAAGGATAAAATACCAATAATAACGACCAATAACGTTTGTGCAGACCACATAATCCAGCCAAACGCATCTCCGGCAGTAGCAGTGATACCATAGAGTACCAGAATTTTACTCACGGCAATAGGATAAACACCAATCCCGCCATTGGTGGCCGATATGGCGAAGGTACCTGCAATAAATGCGGTCATGATCCCATCAAGAGAGAGTGATTCGGTTCCTTCAACACTATACTTAATTACCCAGAACATCAAAAGATACATCGTCCAGATAAATAAGGTATGAAAAATGAACGGACCTTTCCTCTTCATTTTGAAAATACTAAGTGCTCCTTCAAAAAGACCGTTGATAAATTCTTTGAGCTTAACAGCAAATTTATTTTCTGAAACTCTTATATATCTGAAGAATACAAATAAACCCAGGAGCCCGGCACCAGCCAGTAAAAGCAGAAATGTAAAATCAAAACCCCTTTCCACGAAAAAATTAATGATGGTTTCAGTTTGTAGAAGAAGGGCTATAAAAATAATAAGCAAAAGCATGAGAAGGTCAACAATACGTTCGGCTACAATAGTCCCAAAAGCTTTTTGAAAAGGAATACTTTCATAAGTGGTTAAGGTGGTTGCCCGCAAGATCTCTCCAGAACGGGGGATGCCCAAATTTGCAAAGTAGGCTATAGAAACAGCCATGAGGCTGTTAAGAAACCGCGGTTCGTAGCCCATTGGTTTCAACAAAAAATGCCATCTATATGCTCTTGAAAGGTGACTCAAAAGCCCCAGAACCAACGACAAAAAAACCCAGAAATAATCAGCATTTTTGATAGATGAATAGATCTGTTGCCGATCTTCTGGAGACGTATTTGTATAGGAGTACCAAATTAAAAAAACTCCCAGTGAAAGTGGGAGTACGATTTTGGCAAGTTTACCTAGTTTTTTTTTCAATATCAGGTTAACGAATTATCCTTTTCGTTCGGAAATACCAACGTAGGTTTGAATCCTTTAGCAGCTTCAAAATCCATAATACCATAAGATATGATGATCACTACATCGCCGCGCTGTACTTTTCGCGCTGCCGGACCGTTGAGTGTTATTTCACCACTGTTTTTATTCCCTTTAATCGCATAGGTTTCCAGTCGTTCCCCATTATTAATGTTAACGATTTGAACCTTTTCTCCTTCAATAATATTGGCTGCTTCCATTAATGCTTCATCAATGGTAATGCTGCCTATGTAATTCAGATCTGCACCGGTAACGGTAACTCTGTGAATCTTAGATTTTACAACTTCTATTTGCATGGCGCAAAGTTAATTAATTTAGAGCTAAATTATCTATCAGTCGTATATTTCCTGCGTAAACCGCAATGAAAATCCGATATTTTCTCCCTTCCAGCTTGTTTTTTGAAGGCTGTAATGTTTCGGCATCGCTTATTTCTACGTACTCCAACGTGAAGTCTTCGGTGGTTTTAAACTGGCTTTCGATTTGTGCTTCTATTTCCTGAATCGAGTGATCCGTAAAAAGTTCTTTTGCTTTGATCAAGCTACGGTAGATCAGGGAAGCTTTTTCTCGAAGCGCCTTGGACAACCTCTCATTGCGGGAACTCATTGCGAGACCGTTTTCCTCTCTTAAAATAGGACAGGCAACAATGGTTACCGGCATTCTAAGCTTGAAGACCATTTTTTTTATGATCTGTAGCTGCTGGTAATCCTTCTCTCCAAAATAGGCATGGTTTGGTTCCACAATTTCAAAAAGTTGTTTCACGATGGTTCCCACGCCGTCAAAATGACCTGCGCGATGCTTGCCTTCCATCTCATTTTCGAGTCCGTCAAAATCAAAGGATGCAGAGACTACTTGGTCATGATAAATGTCCTGTACCTCCGGCGCGTATATCAGGATATTCTTATCCAGCGCCTCTAATCTTTTAACATCTTGATCGAGCGTTCGGGGATATTTTTGCAGGTCGTCCTGATTATCAAACTGCGTGGGGTTTACAAAAATGCTTACCACCGTAATATCGTTCTGAGCAAGGGAAGTTTTTACAAGCAATTCATGTCCTTCATGTAAGGCACCCATAGTCGGCACCAATCCCACCGAAAGTTGTTGTGACTTGTATGTTTTAAGGACTTCCTGAAGTCTCTGTTTTTGATGAAAAATTTTCATTCACGAAAAATTAACAGCGTGCAAACTTAGATAATTTAAAGTAATTAGGCATTATTTTTGTAATTTTGCATGCTTTAAGCTTAAGAATAAACAATACAAACTGAATTATATGACGGATAAGAAGGTATTATTTGTAGCATCAGAAATGGTGCCATATTTACCCGAAAATGAGGTTTCCTTAATGGCATACGAAAGTCCCAGAATGGTGAATGATAGGGGTGGACAAATACGAATTTTCATGCCTCGGTTTGGAAATATAAATGAACGAAGACATCAGTTGCACGAGGTAATACGCCTGTCCGGAATGAATTTAGTTGTTAATGATATGGATATGCCGCTCATTATTAAAGTGGCTTCGATTCCAAAAGAAAGAATTCAGGTTTACTTTATTGATAACGAAGAGTATTTCAAAAGAAAAGCTACATTTTCTGATGAGGATGGGAACCTGTTTCCAGATAACGACGAACGTGCGATCTTCTTTGCGAAAGGAGTCGTTGAAACAGTGAAAAAGTTAAATTGGTCTCCCGATATCATTCATGTACACGGTTGGATGGCTGCTTTAGTGCCACTATATCTCAAAAAATATTATAAAGACGAGCCCCTTTTTGCAGAGAGTAAAATAGTTACCTCTGTTTATGGCAAGGATTTTGAGGGTACTTTAGATAAAGAAATGATGAATAAGGTGCAATTTGATGGTATCGATGCTGAAGATATTAAAGTACTGGAGACTCCAGATTACACAAGTCTCTTAAAGGTGGCGGTCAATAATTCTGATGCTGTTGTATTAGCGGCTGAAGAAATACCTCAGGAACTTGGAGATCATATTGCCGGTTTGGATAAGCCGGTCTTACCTTATATTTCTATTTATGAGTTTGAAGATGCGTATACTCAATTCTATGATAGTAAAGTTTTAGTTTAAATCACAGTATTTTTTATGAAGATAATTGGCAAAAGAGTACACAGGTTTTTGCCTGTGTTAATGATGATGGGAATAGTAATATCCTGTGATGATGATTTTAATGAGATCGGAACAAACATCATTGGAGGAGGAAATTTCGAAACCGAGAAGGCTGTTTTTGATGTATATGCCTATAATAGAGAAGTGACGGCTTCCAGAACCGATGGGCTTCCGGTATATCAATTAGGTAGAATTTCAAACTCAATCTACGGAAATTCTAATGCAACCATTGTTTCGCAATTGTCACTTTCTACTCAAAATCCTTTGTTTGGAAACATTCGGCAAGATCAGGAAGATGAGAACGCAGCAGATTCAGACCCCCTTACGATCGATGAAAACGAACGAGTGACAAGAGTAACTCTTAACATTCCATTCTTTACAGAAAACAGTGCATTGAACGACAGTGACGGGGATGGCCTCATCGATCGTTTTGATATAGATCCCGAAGATCCTGAAAGTGATTCTGATGGTGATGGAGTTTCCGACCGTGCAGAAAATAGAAATGGAACTGACCCTTTGAATCCGGATACCGACGGTGACGGGATCAATGACCTGGAAGATGAAGACACCCCGAGAGATATTTTCCCTAGAAGGTTCGAGATTGATTCTATTTACGGCGACCGTGAGACCATGTTCAATCTAAAAGTAGATGAGCTAACATTTTACCTTCGCGATTTAGATCCTTCCAGTAATTTTGAAAATCCGCAGGAATATTTTAGCAATATGCAATTCGCTGGATTTTTAGGAACAAATTTGTATAACGACACCTATCAGTTAAACGATCAGGAAATATTAATTTTTGATGAAGATGATCCTGATACTGAAGATGTAGACGAATCAATTCTGGTAGAAGCACGTTTAAGTCCGCGTATACAAGTGGAACTGAATCCACAATTCTTCCAAGAAAATGTAATAGATCTTGAAGGATCTGTTTTGTTAGATAATAATGTAAACTTTCGGGAGTTTTTACGTGGAATTGTTGTTAGTATAGAGTCGATTACCAATGAAGATCTACTTGTATTGTTTGATCTGGCATCGGCGACAGTCGATATTGAGTATGAGTATGATCGTGTAAACACCAAAGGAACCCCGGAAACTACCGATGATGAGATCGAGGTAGAAGAAAGGACATTTTCACTAACTCTTACTGGAAACCGTGTGAATATTTTTGAAAATGATCCCTTTACAGTAGATGAAACTACCGAAGCATCCCGTATTTATTTACGTGGAGGGGCTGGTAATATTTCAGAGATCAGATTGTTCGATGAAGAAGGTACAGATGTTCTGGAGCAGGTACGACAAAATGATTGGTTGATCAATGAGGCCAATCTTACTTTCTATGTAGACAGAGAAACGTTGGATGCAGCCGAAGGAATACGAGAGCCTTTTCGTATTTATCTATATAATTTGGAGGATAATACTGCGTTATTGGATTATCAGTTTGATTTAACACAAGATCAGAATCCGGTGCGTTCCAGAACCACATATGGTGGAATTTTAGAAAGAAATGATGATGGCGAAGGCTTTAGGTATAAAATAAGGCTTACAGAGCATATCAATAATGTTATACGGAAAGATTCTACAAATGTAAAACTAGGGCTCTCAGTAACCTCTAATATTAATGTAGGTACACTGTTGAATGCAAAAGTGAATCCTGATGAAGAATTGATGATACCACAATCGGCGGTTATCAATCCACAGGCAACTGTTCTTTTTGGGAGTGCAGTAACAGATCCTGAAGATGAAGACAAAAAATTACGATTAGAGATTTTCTATACAGAAATAGAAAAATAGAAGATCAAACCAAGACTCAACTAAACCAACCAGAATATGTGTGGAATTGTAGGTTATATTGGCCATAGAGATGCATATCCTTTGATTGTGAAAGGACTTCAAAGACTAGAATACCGAGGCTATGATAGTGCCGGGATCGCACTTTATGAAAATAATGCCATTCAGCTATCAAAGACAAAAGGAAAAGTTCAGGACCTGATCGATCTCGCTGAGAAAACAATGCCTCTGACCGGAAGTCTTGGCATCGGTCACACCCGATGGGCAACGCACGGTGTTCCCAACGATATTAATTCTCATCCGCATTTCTCGAATTCAGGGAATCTGGTAATTATTCACAATGGTATTATTGAAAATTATGAGTCTTTACGAACAGAGTTAACTAAAAGAGGTTACTCATTCACCTCAGATACCGATACCGAAGTATTGGTCAATCTTATTGAGGATGTAAAGAAAAATGAAGAGGTAAAACTCGGTAAGGCAGTTCAAATTGCTTTGAATCAAGTGGTTGGTGCATATGCTATAGCGGTTTTTGACAAATCGAAACCAGATGAAATCGTTGTTGCGAGATTGGGAAGCCCGTTAGCTATTGGCGTGGGAGAAGATGAGTTCTTTATTGCTTCTGATGCCTCTCCTTTTATTGAGTATACCAACAATGCGATCTACCTTGAAGACGAAGAAATGGCGATTATTCGTCGGGGTAGAAAGGTGAAGATACGTAAGATAAAAGATGATTCTCTGGTTGATCCTTACATACAGGAATTACAATTGAATCTTGAGCAAATAGAAAAGGGCGGTTTTGATCACTTTATGTTGAAAGAGATCTTTGAACAGCCCAATGCCATTCGTGATACTTACCGTGGCCGATTCAAAGCCAATGAAGGGATTATTAAAATGGCCGGAATGGAAGATCACATGGAGAAATTCCTGAACGCCAAGAGAATTATCATTGCTGCCTGCGGAACATCCTGGCATGCCGGATTGGTAGCAGAATATATTTTTGAAGACCTGGCAAGAGTTCCTGTTGAAGTAGAGTATGCTTCAGAGTTTCGTTATCGCAATCCAGTGATCGGTGAAGGCGATGTGCTTATAGCAATTTCGCAGTCCGGTGAAACGGCTGATACGCTGGCAGCCATAAAGCTGGCCAAAGAGAAAGGAGCCTTTGTTTTTGGGGTTTGTAATGTAGTAGGTTCTTCTATCGCACGAGAAACACACTCAGGCGCATACACCCATGCCGGACCAGAAATTGGGGTGGCTTCCACTAAGGCGTTTACAACACAGATCACAGTGCTGGTGCTAATTGCTTTGCGGCTGGCTCAGGCAAAAGGAACACTTTCCAAATCTGAAATTCATAATTACCTTTCAGGATTGGAAGCCATACCTTCAAAAATTGAAAAAGCACTTAAGCTTGACGATGAAATTAAATACATATCTTCTGTATTTCAAGACGTGCCTAATTTCCTGTATTTAGGAAGAGGATATAATTTTCCGGTGGCTTTAGAAGGTGCACTTAAATTAAAGGAGATCTCTTATATTCACGCAGAAGGATATCCTGCGGCAGAAATGAAGCATGGTCCTATCGCTCTTATTGACGAACAAATGCCTGTAGTGGTAATTGCTACCAAAAAAGGACATTATGATAAGGTGGTGAGCAATATTCAGGAGATCAAATCCAGAAAAGGTAAAATTATTGCTGTCGTTACGGAGGGTGATGTAACTATTAAAGGTATCGCAGATTATGTGATCGAGGTGCCGGAGACGTTAGAATCTTTAACACCACTATTAACGACAATTCCCTTACAATTAATGTCTTATCATATTGCAGTGATGAGAGGATGTAATGTCGATCAGCCCAGAAACCTAGCAAAATCAGTTACTGTCGAATAATTAGCAATTTCATATTTTTTCGATATTCCTGTTATACGATTCGTAAAATTCTGTATATTGTCCCGTCAAATTACTAATCAAACAAAATGATGAGAACAATATTATTTGCTTTTGTCTTGCTCTTGGGTTCTTTCTCCTTTGCGCAGACAACCATAACCGGTAAGGTATTGGATGAAAATGGGCAACCTATTCCAGGTGCCAATGTGGTGATTACCGGGAAAGCAGTAGGGGCTGTTACAGATTTCGATGGTTTATTTTCGTTAAGTACTTCAGAAGTACCTCCTTTCAAATTAACTATTTCCAGTTTGGGTTATACTTCTTCTACGGTAGATATTACCAGTAATAACCAAAACATTACAGTCACTCTTAATGAGGAAT
This sequence comes from Flavobacteriaceae bacterium M23B6Z8, assembly GCA_046199005.1. Taxonomy (GTDB): domain Bacteria; phylum Bacteroidota; class Bacteroidia; order Flavobacteriales; family Flavobacteriaceae; genus Ascidiimonas. The sequence continues at coordinate 4,007,735 of CP176050.1, read as the reverse complement.
CGACACAACTCGATGAGATCGTTGTATCTGCTTCCAGAACTCCGGAAAGAATTTTTGAATCGCCTGTAACTGTAGAGCGTTTTGGTCTCAAGGATATTAAAAGCACTTCTTCGGTAGATTTTTACGATGGCCTAGAAAACTTGAAGGGGGTAGATATCAATACCAACAGTTTAACATTCAAATCTATTAACACTCGTGGTTTTGCAACCTTTGCGAATACGAGGTTTGTTCAACTAGTTGACGGAATGGATAATTCTGCTCCAGCGTTGAATTTCGTTCTGGGTAACTTATTAGGAATGACAGAACTAGACGTCAATAGTGTGGAGCTACTTCCGGGAGCATCTTCTGCCTTATATGGTGCGAATGCATTTAACGGTATTCTTTTCATGAGAAGTAAGAGTCCGTTCGATTTTCAAGGCGTGAGTGCTTATGTTAAAACTGGGCTTACATCTCAGGAAGCTGCCGGTGATAATGAATACTGGGATTTGGGAGTTCGATTTGCCCATAAATTCTCTGAGAAGTTCGCTGCTAAAGCTAATTTCTCTTATTTACGAGGTACAGATTGGTGGGCTGTAAGTGAAGTTGATGTCTTAAACTCTGGAGCAACCAGAGCTGACCCTAATTATGACGGACTTAATATTTATGGGGATGAGGTAAGTACCAATATCCGCGCAGTAGGTCAATCCTTAGAGCAATTAGGCTTGATTCCCGCTGGTTCTTCTAATTTACTTCCGGATGAAGACGTGAGTCGTACAGGATATGCAGAAACAGATTTAACCAATTACAACGCAGAAAGTATAAAAGCAGATTTTGCTTTGCATTACCGTCCGTTTGCGGATGACTTTGAGATCATGTATGTAGGTAAAATTGGTAGAGGTTCTACGATTTATCAGGGAGCTAACCGATATCAGATCAATAATTTCTTTTTACAGCAACACAAACTTGAATTCAGAAATGATAATTTTTTTGTAAGAGGATATATCACGGATGAAGACGCAGGAGATTCGTATGATATGCGTTTTACCGGAATTAATATTAACAGAAGATGGAAGCCAGATAATACCTGGTTTGGAGAATATGCTGGCGGATTTATTCAGGCGACTTTAGGAGGGGCTTCCCCTGAGCAGGCGCACGCGATCGCAAGACAAACGGCCGAGACAGGTAGATTTGAACCAGGAACTCCTGAGTTTCAACAAGCATTTAACGAGGTAACCTCAGATCCTGATTTGACTTCGGGATCGCAGTTCAAAGATGGTTCGCAGCTTAGGCATGTAGATGTAAATTATAACTTTAGTCACCTTACTGAAAACTTTGCTGATATTCAAGTAGGTGGATCTTTCAGAGAATATACATTAAATTCATTTGGTACGATCTTTACCGATGGTGACGGACCAATTACGTATTCTGAAATTGGTGCTTACACGCAGATCCAGAAGAAGTTTTTAGAAGACAGATTGAAATTTACAGGTTCTATCCGTTATGATAAGTCTGAGTTATTCGATGGCAACTTTTCGCCAAGAGTATCTTTAGGATATACTGCTGGTGAGAAGAAGAATCACAATATTCGTGCTTCTTACCAAACAGGTTTTAGAAATCCGACCACACAAGATCTATTTATAGGTTTAGATGCCGGACGTGCTATTTTAGTGGGTTCAGCGGAAGAAAACTTAGATCGTGATGTAAGAACCTTCCCAGTAAACAACACCACTGCGAACGGCGGAAGCCCTACTGCTACGATTTTGGGTCGTGCGGCCTATGAGAATTCTTTTAGTTTAAATTCTGTAAATCGTGGTGCACCCGAAGCTTCTGATGTAGGTTTGGTGCAGCCTGAAGAGGTGCAATCATTCGAAATCGGATATAGAGGTCAGTTTAATAAGGTGATTATCGATTTTAGCACTTATTATAATATCTATGATAACTTTATAGCCAATGAAACTGTATTAGTTCCTTTATACGGAACGGTTGGTGATAATAGCTTGTCTCTATTAGCATTAAGCCAGGGAGATTTCAGAGCTTATCAGACTTATACTAACTCCGATGCAGACGTGAAGTCTTACGGAGCAACGATAGGAGTAAGCACAAAGATCTTTGAAAATTTTGATCTGGAAGCTAACTATACATTTGCTGAGCAGGATTTTGATCAGGCTTCTGCGCCTGATTTCAGAACAAGTTTTAACACTCCAAAACACAGAGTAAAAGCGAGTCTTGGAAATACTTCTTTATTTGAAAATTTTGGTTTCAAAGTAAGTTACCGTTGGAGCGACAGTTACTTCTGGCAAGCGACTTTTGCAGACGGAGATGTTCCTTCTTTCTCGGTATTGGACGCACAGATCAATTATAGCATTCCCAGCCTGAAGTCAGTAATCAAGGCAGGTGCTACTAACCTTACCGGAGAAGAGTATTTTACAGCGTTTGGTACTGGTAACATTGGTTCGATGTATTATATATCGCTTACCATCAATAATTAAATTAAGATTTTAAGATAAAATATTAAATAGTATATGATGAATAAAAATTATATCTGGTTATTTCTTGCCTTCTTTGGTTTGATAGCCTGTGAATCAGATGATGATGGTGGAGACATTATTATGGAGGAGCCCATTACATCAGGAACTGCCGATTTTTCTAATTACGTTTCCATAGGTAATTCGCTTACCGCAGGGTACACAGACGGAGCACTTTTTATCGCCGGACAGCAAAATTCAATGCCAAGTATTATCGCTTCACGATTTGCACTGGCAGGTGGAGGTACCTTTACCCAGCCATTGATGTCTGATAACATAGGAGGTGTACTTATTGGTGGTAATCAAATATTGGAGAACAGACTTTTCTTTAATGGTGCCGGACCTGCAAGGCTTCCGGGAAATCCAACTACGGACATTACCAATATTTTAGCCGGTCCTTTCAATAACATGGGAGTTCCTGGATCTAAAAGCTATCATTTAGGTTTTGCAGGATATGGGAATATTGCAGAAGTACAGGCTCAACGAGCAAATCCTTATTTTGTTCGGTTTGCCTCGGCGCCAAATGCCACGATTCTTGGTGATGCATTAGCACAAAATCCTTCTTTCTTTTCCTTGTGGACAGGGAATAACGATGTATTGGGTTATGCTACCGCGGGTGGAGCTGGTGTTGACAGAACAGGAGATCCAAATGTAGCTGGGTATGGAGCGAATGATATTACCGATCCGGGAGCATTTGGTCAAATTTATGCAGGTTACATTGCAGCACTAACCGCCAACGGTGCAGGAGGTGTTGTAGCGAATGTGCCTGATGTAAGTACGATACCTTATTTTACCACAGTACCTTTTAATCCTGTACCGTTAGATCAGGCAACTGCCGGTCAATTAAATGCACAATTAATAGGCCCTGTAATGGCTATATTAACACAATTAGGTCAGGGAGACCGTTTGATGCTTTTGAGCTCTTCAGAGCCTAATCCGCTTTTGATCGTTGACGAAAACCTTACAGATTTTGGTCAGCAGATCAGTGGTGCATTACAACAGAACGGAGTGCCGGCAGAACAGGCACAATTGATGGGAGCGCTTTACGGACGCGCACGACATGCAAAGGATACCGATCTTATTACATTGCCAACTTCTTCAAGTATTGGGGGTACTCAACCTGGCATACCAGCACCTTTTAATACTATAGGAGTAACATATCCATTACAGGACGAAAGCGTATTGCTTCCTTCAGAACAGGCTGCTGTTACCGCCGCTGTGGATGCGTACAATGTGATTATTAAAAATCAGGCAGATGCTGCTGGTTTAGCATTTGTTGATGCCAATGCGCTATTGAAAGAAGTGGGCACAACCGGGGTTACCTTTGATGAATTTAATTTAAATGGCGACCTGGTATTTGGAAATGCTTTCTCTTTAGATGGGGTACACCCAACAGCAAGAGGATATGCGCTTCTGGCAAATCGATTTATGGCAGCAATTAATGCTACCTACGGATCTAATCTACCTATGGTGAAAGCAGCAGATTATAACACGGTTTATCCGGCTACGTTACAGTAGATAATACCTAAAACAATATAATGAAAGACCTCTTTAAGCATAGGCTTAAGGAGGTCTCTTTTATTGAGTAAAAAAAAGAAAAAAGAACTTTAAAATTAAAGATAAAAACATATCTTTGCACCGCTAAAACGAAGCGTATAGAGCACTCTATACAATTCCTAATTAAAGCGTTCATTAAGCTAAAAATTAAATACTTAAGTAATGTCAAAAGTTACAGGTAAAGTTGCTCAAATTATAGGTCCGGTTGTAGATGTTGCATTTGCTTCCAGCGAAGATCTTCCAAGAATTTATGATTCTCTTGAAATAGCGAAAGCAGATGGCTCTAAATTAATTTTAGAGGTACAGTCGCACATTGGAGAAGATACAGTAAGAACCATTTCGATGGATTCTACTGATGGATTGAGTAGAGGTACAGAGGTACTTTCTACAGGTAATCCAATTCAAATGCCAATAGGAGAAGATGTATATGGAAGACTTTTTAACGTGATCGGTGATGCTATTGACGGTCTTGGTGACCTTCCTAAGTCGGGAGACAACGGACTGCCAATTCACAGGGAAGCTCCTAAATTTGAAGACCTTTCAACTTCTACCGAAGTATTATTTACCGGGATCAAAGTAATTGACCTTATCGAACCTTATGCAAAAGGTGGTAAAATTGGTCTGTTCGGTGGTGCAGGTGTTGGTAAAACCGTATTGATCCAGGAATTAATTAACAACATTGCAAAAGGACACGGTGGTTTATCTGTGTTTGCAGGAGTAGGAGAGCGTACTCGTGAAGGAAATGACCTTCTTCGAGAGATGCTTGAATCTGGCATTATCAAATATGGAGAAGATTTCATGCACTCGATGGAAGAAGGCGGATGGGATCTTTCGAAGGTAGATAAGAAAGCTATGAAAGATTCTAAAGCGACGTTTGTATTCGGTCAGATGAACGAACCTCCAGGAGCACGTGCAAGGGTGGCGTTGTCAGGATTGACGATCGCAGAATATTTTCGTGATGGAGCAGGAGATGGTCAAGGAAAAGATGTACTTTTCTTCGTAGATAACATCTTCCGTTTTACGCAAGCAGGTTCTGAGGTATCAGCGCTTTTGGGTCGTATGCCATCGGCGGTAGGTTATCAACCAACTCTAGCGACAGAGATGGGTGCGATGCAGGAAAGAATTACCTCAACCAAAAAAGGATCTATTACTTCTGTACAGGCGGTTTATGTACCTGCAGATGACTTGACTGACCCGGCACCGGCGACTACGTTTGCCCACCTGGATGCAACTACCGTACTTTCTCGTAAAATTGCAGAACTTGGTATTTATCCGGCGGTAGATCCATTAGATTCAACTTCCAGAATTTTATCAGCAGATATTCTTGGTAACGAACATTATGACTGTGCTCAAAGAGTAAAAGAGTTATTACAACGTTATAAAGAGCTTCAGGATATTATTGCAATTCTGGGTATGGAAGAACTTTCTGAAGAAGATAAGCTGGCTGTAAGTCGCGCAAGAAGGGTTCAGCGTTTCTTATCGCAGCCTTTTCACGTAGCAGAACAGTTTACAGGAATCCCCGGTGTATTAGTAGATATTAAAGACACTATTAAAGGCTTTAATATGATCATGGATGGAGAGTTAGATCATCTTCCGGAAGCAGCCTTCAACCTTAAAGGAACTATCGAAGATGCGATCGAAGCAGGTGAGAAAATGTTAGCGGAAGCTTAATACTCTTTAGGAAACTCATAAATTATGCAATTAGAAATAGTTACACCAGAAGCAACTCTTTATAGTGGCGAAGTTCAATCGGTAGCAGTGCCAGGTATTAATGGAGAATTCCAGATGCTCAAAGATCACGCACCTATCGTTTCTCTTTTAGGGCCTGGAAATGTAAAGATCTATGGTGATATTAAGCTGGCTAAAGACGTTGCTGCAAAGTTTCAAAAGGTAGATAATAACCTTACATTATTAGCCATTAACAGCGGAACTATTGAAATGAAAGATAACAAAATAATCGTATTGGCAGATTAAGCTCTTACGATTTGAAAAATTGCTAAAAGCACTGGTATTTTCCAGTGCTTTTTTTAGTTTTATAACCATGGAAAATTCGCAAAATTTGGTGTGTAAAAGTAAAAGACCTTTATGGCAGCTATTAATTGCTGCACTGTTCTTTACCCTTACGATCGTACTATGTTACTTTTTCTTTACCGGCTTCGAGTCGGGAATGCAGGGCAATCGATTAAACAATCATATTAAGACTTTCAGACCAATAATAGGTACTTTTTTTACAGGTATTGGATTTTCAATGAACCGAGTATTACATTTTGATAAGCAAGGAAATCGGTATAAAATAGAATTTGTTCTGGGTTTTCTTAAGTTAGGTAAATGGAACAAAATAGATCAGTTTGACTATGTGTCCGTTTTTAAACAACCCTTGGCTGATGGGAAAAAATCTATTGATGTTCTGGTTTGGTATAATTCAAACAAAAGAATTAAGGTATACAGGTTAAACGATATAGAAACTGCATTTGTAACCGCAAAAAAAAGGCGAGGAAACTTGATATTGACCTTCTGGACGCCACCATACCTAACGACTACCGTTGGGTTTCTATAGATTAGATTACGTCTTTTTTTCCAATTCTTAATTGACCTTATTCTAACGAATCATCTAGGTTTCAGCCATGAATCGCGATTACTTTTTACCTCTTCTGACAACGGTTTTCCGGTGACCTCCTGAAAGTATATTTTGTAAGATGGGTCTGACTCAAGAATCAAGGTAGTATTCCTGTCTTTTCCAAATCGACTAAAATCAATAGAAATTGTATCTTTTGGTTGATGCATACGTAGTGATTCATCTAATTCATCAATCGTAAAAACCTCGGTACTATTGATCTTCAAAATTAGATCTCCTTTCTCCAAATTTGCCTTGTACGCGGGAGAGTTGATTTGCGTATTTTCTGAGATTACCAACCTACCGGAAAGTTCTTCCACCGTTAATCCTGAAAAAGCCTTTTCTGTTTCCTGTGTTACCAATACACCTACCTCCTTAAATAATTTTTCATAATCTGGCATCTCGCTCTTGTAAATATAATTGTTGAAAAAGTGATCACCGAATTCGCTTCCGGCGTACTGATTTAATGCACTTTGGAGGTCTTTTAGGGTAAAGGGAATCTCATTTTTGCCGTATTTATTCCAGACCAGTTTCATGTAATCATCCAAATGAAGCTTTTTATCCATTTGTCGTAAGGAGAGATCCAGTGCAAGTCCTAGCATGCTTCCGTAAGAATAGTACGAAATAAATGTATTTTCTCTGTTCACATCGTCTACCGAGGTAGCTGCATCTACAAACGGTGCCTGATAGCTCATTTCTACGGGATTGAAAAATGCTCTTCCGGGTGAATTCCATACATACTTGAAGGTACGAGACAAGCCTTCGATGTAAGCTTCCGGTGAAATAATTCCCGCCCTGCATAAAATGAGACCTGTATAATAGCTCGTGAAGCCTTCCGCAAACCAAAGGGCTCCACTCATGTTTGCGGCTTCATAGTCAAAAGGCTGTAGAGATGCAGGTCGTATGCGTTCTACATTCCACGCGTGAAAGAATTCGTGTGAAACAGTTCCGATATTCTGTTCCATCCCACCTTCACCTAAAGGAAGTGTGCTGGTGAGGATTGTAGAGTTTCGATGTTCCATCCCGTCCCCGTCTACATGTGGTAAATAGCAGCCAAGAAAATAATAATTACCATAGTCAAAGTCCGGAAGTGCTCCAAAAACAGCTTTTTCCTGTGCTACAATTGCTTTAACCATGTCGAAATAGGTATCAAATTCTTCCGTCGTACCAGAATGGTGTAGCACCAGATGAATCGTATATTCTTTCCCGTTCGAGGTTTCAACGAAAGATCTTTGTTCGAAATCACTGATCTCTGTGGGGCTGTCCATAAAATAATCCAGATCCGGAGCAAAATAAAAATCATCTTTCTCTGGTTTTAACTGTGTGGCTACCTTCCAATTTAAATCTTCTCTAGTCTTAAATTGAATCCGAATAGGTCTTTTGTGTAAGGATGGAACGTACATAAAGGTTGCCGGCATATTCAAATGTGCATGAGTTTCATCAATTTGTGAATAGGTGCCATCTGCATGATTTGCATATAATTTATAAGAAACCTGTAGGCTTCCGTCATGCCCTGTGATCTCCCAATGGTAAGGATCGGGTTTTCTAACTTTCAAAGAATTTCCTTTACCGTCAACTACTTTAAGGTCATACACATTTTTAGCAAATTCATGCAATGCGTACCTGCCTGGTGAAGTTCTGCTCATTCGTAAAGTGATGGTGTCCTGTTCAAGATCAAAGAACGCCATTTCGATCTTCGCTTCATGATGAACAGCATTTTCAAATGATATAGAATAGACACTTTCTTTTTGAGCACTATTCAGTTGTATAGCAAAGAAAGCCAGACAGCATAAAATCTTTTTCATAAAGAGTAGAATTTGAAACTAAGATAGGTGAAAAGACCTAAAAGGTAAAAGACTTCTTTTTTGAGAGTTATCTTCGTTGTTATTTCATTGAGATGAGTGATGAATTAGGTGTACAATCGTTATTTTTGTTGCCTATGAAATCGCTTCCGCAGAAATTATATAAAAAGATCGAAATGCGCAAGCAGCAAAATAGCTTGCGCAAGCTTCCCCGATCCATAAGCGGAGTCGATTTTTCATCAAATGATTACCTCGGGTTTTCAGCTTTAGAAGACTTGAAAGTAAAAAGTGCTGCTTTGTTATCCCGTTATGCTTCTAAAAACGGGGCTACAGGTTCCCGCTTGCTCACAGGAGATCATTCTTTGTACTGGATCGCAGAATCATTAATTTCAGAATTTCATCAAATGGAGAGTGCATTGATCTTCAATTCAGGGTATGATGCAAATATTGGTTTTTTTTCCAGTGTACCTCAAAAGGATGATATGATACTTTACGATGAATACATTCATGCATCCATTCGTGATGGAATTCAAATGAGTCATGCACGAAGCTGGAAATTCGGACACAACGATCTGGGTGATCTTGAGAATAAAATACAAAAGGTAACCTCAGAAAATGCAATTATTTATGTAGTGACCGAATCTATATTTTCGATGGACGGCGATAGTCCGCATCTTATACCGCTAACAGCGTGCTGTGAAAAGTATAATTGCTTGCTTATTGTAGATGAAGCACACGCTCTTGGTGTCATGGGTGCTGAGGGCAGGGGCTTGGTTTTGGAAAGGGAAATTCAGGATAAAGTGTTCGCTTCGATCGTAACATTTGGAAAGGCAATGGGCGGTCACGGTGCTGCTGTTCTTGGGAGTGAAGATCTTAAGCAATACCTTGTTAACTTTGCAAGGAGTCTTATCTACACTACAGGCCTTCCTCCTCATTCTGTAGCCGGAATTGTTGCGGCTTACGAATTGTTACAGCTTCAAAATATACATCACGAGAAGCTTCGAGATCGCATAGCATTTTTTAAGAAGATGGTTAAAAAAAATAATTTAGCTTCTTTATTTATCAATAGTGATTCAGCAATTCACTGTGCATTGATTCCGGGAGTTGAGACGGTAAAGCACATCGCAAATGAACTAACAGTTCACGGTTATCAGGTAAAACCCATATTAGCTCCTACCGTGCCCAAAGGAAAAGAAAGGCTTCGTTTTTGCCTTCACAGTTACAATTCGGAAAACGAAATCTCCGAGGTATTAGCCTTGTTGGCTACTTTTGTAAATAATAACCTTTAGAAATGACTAAAAAGACAATTTTTGTTACAGGAATATCTACAGACGTAGGGAAAACGGTAGTCGCTGCAATTATTACGGAAGCGTTGAAGGCAGATTACTGGAAACCTGTGCAAGCAGGGGATCTTGAAAACTCAGATACCCATAAAGTGGAACGCCTTATAACAAATACAGTCACTAAAATTCATAAAAACAGCTATGCTCTTTCACATCCTATGAGTCCGCATGCCGCTGCTGTACTTGACGGGATAAGCATTAAAGTAGACGAGATAAAAGAACCAGAGACGAAGAACAGTCTGGTGATCGAAGGTGCCGGAGGTTTGCTTGTACCTCTAAACGATACCAAAACGATTCTTGATCTGATCAAAAGCTCCTATAAAATTATAGTAGTATCAAGGCATTACCTCGGGAGCATCAATCATACCCTCTTGACGCTGGAAAGTCTAAAAGGACAAGGATATTCACCTTATTTGATCTATAGCGGAAATGAGAATAGAGAAACGGAGCGTATTATTCAAAAGATGAGTGGAGTGCAAGTTCTTGGCCGAATTGAAGACGAACCCTATTTTGATAAAAATGTGGTTGCAGAATATGCAGATCGCTTACGGGAAAAACTACAGGAAATCTAATCAGTAAACGTTTGATGAACTTACAAGAGAGAGATCAAAAACATATATGGCATCCGTTAACCCAACATAAGTTGCATCCTACAGCTATACCCGTTGTTCGTGCCAAGGGAGCGATTATTTATGGTGAGAATGGAAAGGAGTGGATAGACGGTATTGCTTCGTGGTACACGAGTATGTATGGCCATTGTAATGATTATATAATGGATAAAGTTGAGGCGCAAATGCGGACGCTTGACCAGGTAGTTTTTAGTGGTTTTACCCACGAACCGGCGGTGAGCTTAGCGGAAGCAATGCTCCAAATTCTTCCTTCCAATCAACAAAAGATCTTTTTTTCCGATAATGGCTCAACCGCTACCGAGATCGGAATTAAAATGGCTTTACAATATCATTTCAATAACGGAAGAAAACGCAACACCATCATAGCTTTTGAAGAAGGTTTTCACGGCGATACTTTTGGGGCGATGTCTGTCTCAGGAATATCGGTTTACAACGGCCCGTTTGAAGAATTTTTCATATCGGTAAAGAGAATTCCGGTTCCTGATGGCAAAAATAATATAAAGGTATTGAAAGCCTTTCGGGAGATCGTTGAAAAAGAACAGGTAGCCGCCTTTGTTTATGAGCCTTTGGTACAAGGAGCTGCTGCTATGAAAATGTACGATGCCAAAGGTCTTTGCGAATTATTACGAATCAGCAAAGCAAATGAGGTAGTGACTATAGCCGACGAGGTGATGACTGGTTTTGGTAAAACAGGAACCAATTTTGCTTCCGATCAACTTTTAAATAAACCAGATATTATATGTCTTTCAAAAGCGTTAACAGCGGGAGTAGTGCCCATGGCGGCCACCAGTTGCACGCAGCAAATCTATGACGCCTTTTATAGTAATGAAATCGCAAAAGGTTTTTTTCACGGACATACCTATACTGCGAATCCGTTAGCCTGTTCTGCCGCAATAGCTGCTATAGAACTGTTGAATTCTGATAATATTCAAAAGCAACGAAAAATGATTCAAGGGGCGCATCTTGAATTTGATAAAGAGATTTCCAAACATCCTAAAGTAGCCTCTACGCGTAATTGTGGCATCATTTACGCGCTCGATCTTAATGTGAAAATGGAACGCTATGGGAGTCTGCGAGATAGATTGTTTCAATTTTTCATGGATGAGGGCGTGTTCTTAAGACCGCTGGGAAATACAATTTATATACTTCCGCCTTATATTATCACAAAAAAACAATTGCACAAAATTTACGATACGATTTCTCTTGCGCTTCAAAAAATAGTGTAATTTTAAATATCTTATTTAAGTATTTGAATGATACATCCTTCTACGGTGTTGCAATTTATTTCGGACGAAATAGGTTACGGCGTTGTTGCTAAAGAACGAATCCCCAAAGGAACCATTACTTGGGTACAAGACGAGCTTGATATCGTAATCACACCATCTAAATTGGATGAGATGAGTCCAATTTATCAGAAAACATTAGACTATTACACATTTAGAAATCATGAGGGGAATTATATTCTTTGCTGGGATCATGCAAAGTTTGTGAATCATAGTTTTAAAAGCAATTGTTTAACGACACCTTACGATTTTGAAATTGCGATTCGTGATATTGAAGTTGGTGAAGAGCTTACAGATGATTATGGTTACCTGAATATTGCAAAGCCTTTTAGAGCAGCAGATGAAGGGACCAAAAGAAAAACAGTTTATCCCGATGATCTATTAAAATATCACCATAAATGGGACAAGCTTATTAAAGGTGCTTTTTTTGAAATAGGAAACCTGCCCCAACCCTTATTCGAAATATTTTCAAAAGAGGCGCTTGAGCAGGTCCACGGTATTTTAGAAGGAAAAGAAGAATTAATCTCTATCTTGCACTGTTATTATCCAACTAAATAGTATCACTTAATGATAGATAGATGAATCTCTCTAGCTTTAGATTCAGTGTGATTATTTCGGAAGGGGTTTTATCCAAAGCAAATGCTTCCACTTATTACGTTCTTTAAGTACCAGTAAGATATTTATGGCAAACAGTGCTCCGGTTTGAAAAAGTTCACCCAATTCGTCTGCTTCCAGAAAAATATGAAATAGAAAGATATGTAGCGTAATGGGTAAAAGAAACAAGGCACCAAGAAAACCTGTACCCTGTAAAAGAAGTAGTAAGCCAAAGAGTAGTTCACATATTCCCAGCACTTGCCAAAAATAACCTGTTTGTTTAGCACCATTTATATACAATACCTTTTGCAAGGTACTTTTGTCTTCCGCACCTGTAAATTTCTGTGCTTTTTCTACTACCTCCACAGGAGAAGGAATGGGCTTTTGAAATTTCTGTATTCCGCCGTATACCATCATACCGCCCAAAAAAAGACGCATAAGAATGAATAAAATAGAAACTGTTTTCATCATTATTTAGAATGTATTGATACCAGCATTTGGTTGGTAAACATAATTAAACGTGTAGTACCTTCCTTCATCTACCATAACATCTGGATTTTCAGGTGCATTTTCGTAGTAACTGAGGATCTCTACTTTGGCAAATCGGTTATCACGGGTTCTAAAAACAAGAATTTTACCAGCGATGGGCGTAATTAGAAATGCCTGCGGATTGTAAAGATACCAACCATTACCACTACCGGAAGGGATCGCATATCCAGTACCGCTGTCTTGTTTGAATAAAGCATCATCCACCTCAGTGACAGAAGCAAATGTTCCGCTGGCAATGTACGCGGCGGCATTTCCGTTTCGATCCGGTTCGTCTGTCGTACCCAAGGAAGTTCCGCCATTTACAATAATCGTTGTGCCTCTGAACGCAATATCCCATTCGGTTTCACTGGTAGTAATTTGACCTGTGGAAAAATCAAATTTGGTAAATGCTCCAGATATAGGTTCACCCTGTCCACCTTGCTGTGGAGCATGCAAATTGGAGATTTGCTGTGATTCTACCGCTTCGAGACGCGGACCTTCATCATCACTGCTACAGGCTCCTGTGATTATTGCTGTAAGTCCTGCTAATAATAAAGTTTTAAAAATTTTCATTTGAGATAGATTAAAAGTTAATGTTTAGTTTTCCATAGACAATTCTTCCGGGAATGTTACTTATGTTCTGAGGGTCTGTAAAGCCTAGAACATTATCCATTCCCAGACCAATCTTGTAATTTTTTAATATCGTTTTGTTGAATGCGACATCCACTATAGCATAGCCGTCGACAAAGTCATCAAAATTGTCCAGATACCCGTTTCCATTGGTATCGAAAAGCCCAAATTTACTTCTGTAAATAGTTCTGATATTCAGATCTGCATTCCAGTCTGGAATAGTGTAAAAGGCTTTTACATTGGCTATATGTCTTGATCTGTTGAAGAGCCCAAAGTAGTCGCTGGAGGTCAATTGAAAAGAAGGAGAAGCAGGATTTAGTCTGGCAAATACTTCTCCATTCTCAAAGGCACGTTCTGCTTCTTTGTCTTTTGCGTATAAGAGCTGATATCCTCCTTGTATTTTAAGATTTCGAAGAGGTCTCCAAGTCAGGTCAAATTCTAATCCTTGCGTATATACCTCATTGATATTGAAGTAACTAAAAATGTTTTGTCCGTTGTTTTTATTTGCAATGATCCGGGTATCAATTAGATCATTAATATTATTTCGGAAGAGATTTAGATTTAAGGAGAGATTATCGGCTATTTTATAATCTGCCCCAAGATTCAGACTTACGGAGTTTTCGGGCGATAATTCATCGTCAAAAATAGTTAATGGAACCAATAGATTAGCAATTTGCCCCTGGGTTTCCAATCGATCCAATGCCGTAAGTGCTGCTTCATTACCCAAGACGGTGTACCCTACGGTAGTGTTGGTGAAATCAAAATATAATTGTCTGAAATCAGGAGCTTTAAAACCGTAACCCACAGAACCTTTTAAGGCGATCTTATCATTTAAACGATATCTCAACGCTGCTTTCGGACTAAATTGGGAATTGTATTCATTATGACTGTCAAATCGGGCGCCTACAATTAAATTGAATTTGGTAAGAAACCTGTGATCCAGTTGTGCATAAACATAGGGCGCATTAAAAACGGGCATTTCAGAAAAATCTGTTCTGTCTAAAGTCTCATGGGTGATGCCAATTCCTGCGATCACCTCGGTACCTGATGAAGGTTGATAGCTCATTCGGTACTCAGGCCTTAAGAGCAATTGATTAAAAAACCGATCGTCAAGACGCTCTCCACCCAGTTCATCGGTGAATTCGTTAGCTCTATAACCAGTACCGTACAGCTCTAAATCTCCTTTCCATTTATCTGAAAATGCATGATCCAACAAGAGATGCGTATTCCATTCGTTAATCTCGCTTTCTCCGTTTATGTCTTCCGACAAAGTCAGTTCTTGTTCCTGATCAAAGTAACGAGCTGAGGCAGTTATTTTAGTGCTGGCAGAAAATTCATAACTAATTTTAAGAGTTGAGGTATAATTCACAAAGGGGTCTACGGTGTTCACCTCATCTTCGCGATTCAGGTCATAACCATCACTGCTGAAACGATTAAAAAAAAGATTGATCCCAAGAGCGTTTTCTTTGTGATTTAGGGTAAGACCTATATCATTTGTGTTGAAAGAGCTAGCGCGATAGTTTACATTTCCGTTAAGAGATTCTTTAGGGGTTTCTGTAATAATATTTACGACACCGCCCAGAGCTTCACTCCCATACAAACTTGAAGAAGCGCCTTTTACAACTTCTATTTGCTTAATGTTTCCTAGACTTATTCTGTTGAGGTCAAGCGTGCCGGCAGAACGACCTATCAGCGGTACGCCATCTATAAGTATTAAGGTATATTGAGAATCTAAACCCTGCATTTGCAATCCCTCTCCGCCTCCAAAATCAGGAACAGTAATCAAACCTGTTTGTTCATTCAGAATATCTGCCAACCTAAGGTTATTAGTAGCCTTAAGCTCTTCTTTAGACAGAATTTGTGCAGGAAGCGGTAGCGAAGATAATTGTCTTACCGTTCGCGTGGCAGACACTATAACTTCATCCAAATCTTGTCTTAATATAGAATCCTGAGCTTCTTGACCAAGTGCGAAATGGGAGAAAAAAAACAAAAAATAATACTTAAAATTATTTTTATTTAGACTCATTCTATTTTATATTTGTGCAAATATATATGTTATTTTAATTCAATCTAAATAAGAATAGTAATTTTTTAAATTTTTTAAATGTGATGTTATGAAAACAAAGACATTAGGAATTCTGATATTTTTTATAGGATCGTTAAGCTTGATGGCGCAATCAAAAAAGGAAAAAGATCAGGCGGCGATCAAAAGTATGTGTGGTTGCTATGAAGTAGCATTCAATTTTGCCGAGACCTTTAACTATGCGGAAGATTCAACCTATATTCCTTCAAAAATTAAACATGACAAAGGCCTCGAATGGGTGCAACTTGTAGAAGACAAGGATGATAAAATTGTTTTACAGCATCTCTTAATTGTAGGTAATCCTGCAAAACCCACCGTTATCAAGCATTGGCGACAGGATTGGTTGTACGAGAATACAGACTTCTATCAGTTTTATAAAGACAACACCTGGAAATTTAAAAAGTTACCAGCCGAGGAAGTAGCAGGGCAGTGGTCACAAAAAGTATATCAGGTAGATGATAGCCCCCGTTACGAAGGCTCTGCTACCTGGGTGCATGTAGATGGTGTTAGCAGCTGGGAAAACCGAACAGATGCTCCCTTGCCTCGTAGAGAATATACCAAGCGTGATGACTATAATGTAACGGTGCGCAATAATGAACATATCATTACCGAGACCGGTTGGATTCACGATCAGGACAATCTCAAGATCATCAGAAAAGATAACGAAAAAGATATTGTGCTTGCCGAAGAAAAAGGACTTAATAACTATGTAAAAGTACCCGATGCACGTTGCCAAGCAGCACAAAATTGGTGGACGGCGAACGCAGATACCTGGAAGCTCGTGCGCCAGAAATGGGATCGCGTATTTGCACAGCAAAAAGATTTAGTACTTCATGCCAAAGTCTCTGGGAAGCCTCTTTTCTCTTATTTGTTCGATGAGAACTTTTCGAATAGCAAATCAGATATAGACCGCACCATAGATGACTTTATTCTCAGCAAGTAATATAACCTTTTAATATTCATTTTATGAACGATATCCAGCTTTTATTTCATAATGATTTTGGAATGGCCTTTCACTGGAAAAATAAGGATACGGTGAATACCAATCAGGTTCAACTGGTGTTTCGTGATACGGGCTTGTTACTTAAACACCCCCAGCTTTTACAGCTAAAAGCTCAAATCAACAAAACTATAGAAACATGCACACTTTGTTCAGCTTGTAAAGCGAATAAAGACTGTAGAGTTATACTTTTGGAAACGCCGGTGTCTGAGTTGAGTTTTGCACTTAGTTATCATGAACTTCATCTTATTTCAGAACTTTTGGCGGGGGCTTTGTTTCAGGTAGAAATGAATACGGTACTGGCTAAACAACATATTTATACATAGATCTGAGAATTCGTGGGGGGTGACCCAGCTTTTGTTCTAAAAATCTTATACCAGAAGTCGTTAGAAGGTTATAAGTAGTTAGTCGCCAGATTTTTTGACGAAAGCATGACACCCTTTATTTTTTCTTATATACAACCTGAAATAATTGTTGACAGTCCGGAAGCAATACCCTAGATTTGCGCTTACTAAAAGAGGTTCAATTTTTGTTAAGCAATCCTGTATCCATAACTGCTCTTCGCTCACTCTCTCCCCTTGGGTTTGAGAAAGATTTAATAGCTAAGCATTATTATAATAAGACACACCTAATAAAAGAGAATGCTTCCGGTTTTCTGGTATGTCCGTTATCTGTAGAGGCGGATAAAGAGGTGTCGATGCTACAGCAATCAGATGCGCGTTACAAAAACCTTGACAGAAGTGTACTTTATGCAATTTTAGCCGCAAGGAAAGCCATCAGGGATGCGGGTTGGCAATCAGAAGATCATTTTGGAATTAACGTGGGTTCTTCCAGAGGAGCTACTTCTCTGTTTGAAAGCTATCATAAAGAATTTTTAAATACCGGTCGGGTAGGAACTCTCAGTTCTCCTACCACCACTATGGGGAATATTTCTTCCTGGGTGGCACATGACCTTCAAACCGATGGTCCTGAAATCTCACACTCGATCACCTGTTCTACCGCTCTTCATGCGTTGTTGAATGGTGTGGTTTGGCTTCAGTCTGGCATTAAAGATAAATTTTTGGTAGGAGGCAGTGAGGCAGCTTTGACCGATTTCACTATAGCGCAAATGCAGGCGCTAAAGATCTATGCGAATGAAACCACAGATTTTCCCTGCCGTGCTTTAGATCTTGAAAAGCGATCAAACACGATGGTTTTGGGTGAGGGAGCTGGTATGGCTTGCATCGAAAGTGGTATAAAGCATAATGCTTTAGCACTGGTAGAAGGGATTGGCTATGCAACAGAACTCCTAAAACATAATATTTCTATTTCAACAAATGCCGTTTGTTTTCAAAAGTCTATGAAGATGGCTATGGGAACATTGAAACCGGAGGAAATAGATGTGGTAATTATGCATGCCCCCGGCACTATTAAGGGTGACCGTTCCGAATTTAATGCAATTAAGAAAGTATTTTGTAACAAAATGCCCGCTTTGACTACTAATAAGTGGAAGATTGGTCACACCTTTGGGGCTTCCGGAATCCTGAGTATTGAGATGGCCATTGTCATGTTGCAACAACAACAATTCATAGAGGTACCTTATTTGAACTATGAATTTCTTCCAAATAGAATTAATAAAGTACTCGTTAATGCCGTTGGTTTTGGCGGTAATGCAGTAAGCGTTTTATTGGCATCGCCAAAGGTTTAATAACCCCGGGCTTGCCCCGAGGTAGTTTATTGAGTCGTAGCTAATTATTTTATTGTCTGCTACGTTTAAAGTCATTATATTTCTAACTTAATTTCTTGTATATGGATGCCTGGTTTTCTGGTTTGGATATTTTTGAAAAAATTTACTGGACAATTGCAATTGCGGGTTCTGCGGTTTTTGTTCTCATGATGGTCCTCACATTTTTTGGAGGGGGTGATGTTAGTGATAGCGGAGACGTCGATGCTGAAATTGAAGGTGACAGTGGTATTGGTTTTCAATTTATCACTGTTAAAAATCTTATTGGTTTTTTCACCATTTTTGGATGGAGCGGGATTGCGTGTATTGATGCTGGATTTTCCAAGCCGATCACTGTTGTAATTTCAGTAGTTTGCGGACTCATCATGATGGCATTAATGGCCACCATGTTCTATTATATGAGTAAACTTACTGCCAGTGGTACACTTGATTACAAAAACGCTATCAATGCGGTGGGAGAAGTATACCTTACTATTGGTGCGGATAGGTCCAAAATTGGAAAGGCACATGTACGAATCCAGGGATCACTTAGAGAACTGGAAGCGCTTACCGATTCTAGTAATGATCTAATCTCCGGTTCGGTGATCAAAGTAAAAGATGTAACCGATAACGGAATTCTAATTGTCGAACCCATAAATAACAACTAAATATGCTCAAACTTTTCTTTTTTCAGGCGAGTGCTTATGGCTCCTCGTTAGCCATCATTTTTGCCATTTTATTCGTATTTATTTTTACGGTAATCTTATTAAGACGTTACAAACGCTGTCCTTCAGATCGTATTCTGGTAGTGTACGGAAAGGTTGGCGGAGGCCAATCTGCCAAATGTATTCATGGTGGAGCTGCATTCATTCTCCCTGTTTTTCAGGATTATGAGTATTTAGATTTAACACCAATATCAATTGAAGTCAACCTTCAAAATGCCTTGAGTAAACAAAACATACGTGTGAACGTACCATCTCGTTTTACTATTGGTATTTCAACGGAGCCGGGGGTGATGCAAAATGCTGCAGAGCGGCTCTTAGGTCTAGGTCTTCCGGAGGTACAGGATCTAGCCAAAGAAATCATTTTTGGTCAGTTACGTCTGGTAGTAGCATCTATGGATATTGAAGAAATCAATTCAGACAGGGATAAGTTCTTAAATAATATATCTCATAGTGTAGAGACTGAATTGAAAAAAGTAGGTCTTAAACTTATCAATGTGAATATCACAGACATTCATGATGAATCTGGTTATATCGAGGCTTTAGGTAAAGAGGCTGCTGCACATGCGATTAATGAGGCAAGAAAATCGGTTGCCGAGAAGAACAGAGATGGTTCTATCGGTGAAGCAAATGCGGTTCAGGATCAACGGACTAAAGTAGCTGCTGCAGAAGCACAGGCTGTTCAGGGAGAAAATATTGCTAAGATTGATGAAGCCAATTCGAATTCTTTGAGGAGACAGCGTGAAGCGGAAGCAGAACGTACAGCGATCGCTTCAGAAAAAGTACAAGCGGCAAAAGCGTTAGAAGAGGCGTACGCTGCAGAGCAGGAAGCTGAGAAAGTAAGAGCAGAGCGTGTACGAGCTTCTCAGGTAGCAGATATTGTAGTTCCTGCTGAAATTGACAAGCGTAAAGTAGAGATTGATGCGGAAGCAGAAGCAGAACGCATCCGTAGAAAAGCAAAAGGAGAAGCTGATGCAATCTTGTTCAAAGCGCAGGCAGAAGCGCAAGGTCTTTACGAAGTTCTTACCAAGCAGGCTCAAGGTCTTGATCAAATCGTGAAAGCAGCAGGCAACAATTCAAAAGACGCGGTACTTTTGCTAATTGCAGATAAATTGCCTGAACTGGTAAAAACGCAGGCAGAAGCCATTCAGAATATCAAAATAGACAAGGTAACCGTGTGGGATGGAGGAGAAGGCAAAGATGGAAAAACTTCTACTGCCAATTTTGTTTCCGGATTGTATAAATCAGTACCACCGCTACAGGAAATGTTTAATATGGCAGGAATGAATTTACCAGAATATTTAAAAGGTAAAGATATTACCCCTGAAGGTGAAACAGATGCCGGAGACCAACCGGAAGCTGATTCAGAATCAGGTAAATAACTGAATTCCGCTGTTAAAGCGGAATTTTTTTATAAGGTTCGTAAGGCGAACCAAAATGCTTTTCCTATTTTTGAATGATCAATAAAGCAGGCAATGAGTGAAATAAGACACAACTGGAGCAAAGAAGAAATTCTGGAAATATACAATAAACCGATGATGGAATTGCTCTATGAAGCAGCAACGGTTCATAGGAAGTATCACGATCCTAATACGGTTCAGGTTTCTACTTTATTGAGTATAAAAACGGGAGGTTGTCCTGAAGACTGTGGCTATTGTCCGCAGGCAGCCAGATACCATACCGATATTGAAGGCAACGATTTAATGTCTGTTCAGCAAGTGAAAGCACAAGCGTTGAGAGCAAAGGCTTCCGGTTCTTCAAGAGTTTGTATGGGTGCTGCCTGGCGTAATGTGAAAGATGGGGAGGAATTCGATCAGGTGCTAGAAATGGTTCGCACTATTAATAAACTGGAAATGGAGGTATGTTGTACTTTAGGTATGATTACCGAGAATCAGGCTCAGCGACTTGCCGAAGCTGGTTTATACGCCTATAATCACAACCTGGATACTTCAGAAGAATATTATAAAGAAGTAATTTCTACCCGAGGCTATGAAGATCGCTTAGATACTATTAATAACGTTAGAAAAACCAATGTAACGGTTTGCAGTGGTGGAATTATCGGGATGGGTGAAGAAAAAGAAGATCGTGCGGGGATGCTGGTAGCCTTGTCTACGCTAGATCCGCAGCCGGAATCTGTACCCATTAATGCTTTGGTCGCTGTAGAGGGAACTCCCATGGAAAATGAAAAACCTGTTGAGATCTGGGAAATGATCCGTATGGTAGCCACTACCCGAATTGTAATGCCAAAAACACAGGTACGCCTTTCAGCAGGAAGAACAGAAATGAGCCGTGAAGGTCAGGCCATGTGTTTCTTTGCCGGAGCAAATTCAATATTTGCCGGAGATAAGTTACTTACCACTCCAAACCCTGATGTTAATGAAGATATGAAGATGTTCGAAATGCTCGGATTGAACCCGCAGAAACCTTTTGTTAAAAAAGCACAACCGGAAACCGTGGAAGCAGTAGACTCAGCCCTTCAACCTCTTGGTGAAAAGCCTAAATGGTCACGCCCGGGTCATGTAATTGACCGAAATGAGGAGGCAAAACAAAAAGCGAAGGTTTTAAAAGCTTCGGAGTAAGTATTATTTTAGAAACATCGAGTAAAACTCAAATTTCAAAACCTTTTTTTAACTTTAGACGTTTAAAAGGTCTCTTTGTCTATGAATTTGAAAGAAGTACCAAGAGTAAAAAATATATCTAGAAATGAATTTCGGGAGCGTTTCGTAAAACCTCAGAAGCCTGTGGTTATAGAACAATTGACTGCAGACTGGGATGCCAGAGATAAATGGAATCTTGATTACATTTCTAAGATTGCGGGTGATAAGATAGTGCCACTCTACGATGACAGGCCAGTCGATTATAAGGATGGTTTTAATGAACCACACGCAAAAATGAAAATGAGCGAATACATTGAACTGCTCAAGCAAGAACCTACTCAATACCGTATTTTTCTTTATAACCTCATGCAGGAAGTCCCTTCTTTACGGAATGACTTCAACTGGCCGGATGTAGGGATTCGATTGGTGAAACAATTGCCAATGCTTTTTTTTGGTGGCGAAGGGAGTAAGGTCTTTATGCATTTCGATATTGATTATTCGAATATTCTTCATTTTCATTTTCACGGTAAGAAACAATGCATCATTCTAGACCCTTCGCAGTCAAAGTACTTGTACAAAGTACCCCATTCTTTGATCTCCCGTGAAGATATAGATTTTGATGATCCTGATTATGACAAGTGGCCTGCATTGAAGGATGCAAATGGATATATCGCGAATCTTGAGCATGGAGAAACCCTTTATATGCCAGAAGGTTACTGGCATTATATGAAATATGTAACCCCAGGTTTCTCTATGAGTTTACGTTCTTTTCCTAAAAAACCTTCCAATCTCGCCAAAGCGGCTTACAATATATTTATTATGCGTAATTACGATAATTTAATGCGTAAGTGGAAAGGACAGCAATGGATAGAATACAAGAACGAGCAGGCTATCGTTCGAACTCACAAAGAGCTAGGCATTAAGATGTAAGTTCATTCAATTTATCATAGATCATCTCCGATTCCCAGCCTCTGTACAGTAAATAATCTGCTAACTTCTTCTTTTTTTTAAAAATGTTTGTCTCTTTGAGCTGGTTCCATTTTTTGGTGCTTAGGTCTTCAAATGTAGCTTCGTAGTCTTCTGCATCAATTTCAGACAATGCTGCAGAGATATTAAACCTGGATATTTTACGTCTTTTAAGTTCGTTCACGATGCGTCTTTTGCCCCATTTTTTAATTCGGAACTTACCTCTTGCATAGCTTCGTGCAAATCTTTCTTCATTAAGAAAATTGTGTTGGATTAGATGATTTATGATAAGCTCCTGTGCCAAAGGGATCATTTTCATTTCTTTAAGTAGGTTTGATACTTCCAGGTGGCATCGATCCTGATAGGCGCAGTAGGCTTCCATTCTGGCCGTAGCTTCTTCAACCGTATAGGTAATTGAATTCTTCACTAAGCAAAAATAAAAAAGGCGCTCGTATTAACGAACGCCTTTTTTTAGTTTATTCGGGTACCACTTTTATCTTTAAAGTGGTATTCAAGGTACGTGTAAGCATCTCTTGGTAATATTTTTACCCATTTTTTATGTTCTAAGAACCACTTAGAACGGATGGATGGAAATCCTTTGGTTAGGTATGCTGCGACAAAAGGGTGGGCATTGAGTACAATACCTTTATTGGATACCTTATTGTCTTTTAAAATTTTTTCGAGATCGGCTGTTATCTTATCAATTATCAAGATAGGAGCATCAATTTCTCCTTCTCGAGCGGCGCTAGGATCTTCCTCGCGTGTTTTGATATTTCTTTCTGGCCTTACCCGTTGTCTAGTTATTTGTATTAGACCGAACTTACTAGGAGGCAAAATTTTGTGTTTTGCTCTGTCCTCTTTCATCTCTGCTCTTAGATGATCGTAAAGTTTTCTTCGGTTCTCGCTGGTATTCATATCGATGAAATCAATAACTATAATTCCACCCATATCTCTTAATCTAAGCTGTCTTGCAATTTCAGAGGCTGCGATAAGATTTACTTCCAGCGCGGTTCCTTCTTGCGTTTTTGCTTTATTGGAACGGTTACCACTGTTTACGTCTATTACATGAAGTGCTTCAGTATGCTCTATTATTAAATAAGCTCCCTTGCTCATGCTTACCGTTTTCCCGAAGGATGTTTTGATTTGTCTTTCAATACCAAATTTCTCAAAAATTGGTACTGATGATGAGTATTGTTTCACGATAGATTCTTTTTGTGGTGCAATTTCCTGCACATAATCTTTAATTTGGTAATAAAGTGTCTCATCATCTACATGAATTCCGGTGAAGGAATCATTAAAGACATCTCTCAGGATAGAAGCGGCTCGGTTGAGTTCGCTCATTACTTTTGACGGATACGCTGCTTTGTGGATTTTTTTACACATTGCTGTCCAGCGGCTAATCAAGTTTTCTAAATCTTTGTCTAGCTCTGCGACTTTTTTACCTTCTGCTACGGTTCGTACGATAACTCCAAATCCTTTAGGTCTGATGCTTTTTACAAGTCTTTTCAAACGGTCTTTTTCTTCTTTAGACTCAATTTTCTGAGAAACTGAGATTCGATCGGAAAAAGGAACCAAGACCAGATAACGTCCTGCTATGGATAGCTCTGAACTTATTCTGGGACCTTTGGTCGAAATGGGTTCTTTTACGATTTGTACTAATATAGACTGATTGGATTTGAGTGCGTTGGTAATTACACCATCCTTGTCTATATCTTCTTCAAATGGGAAGTTTTTTAAAGAATAATCTTTTAATTTACCTGTGCTTACACGTTTTACGAATTTCAATAAAGTAGGAAGCTTGGGTCCGAGGTCATGATAATGCAAAAATGCATCTTTTTCATAACCCACATTTACAAATGCAGCATTTAAGCCCGGAACCGGTTTTCTGATCTTAGCCAGCATAATATCGCCAACAGAGAAATCATTATCATCCTGTTCTTTATGTAATTCGATTAGTTTTCCATCCTTCAGTAAGGCAAAATCGACGTCAGAGGAACCAGATCGTACAATCAGTTCTTTATTCACTCTGAATCAAATTTGTATCAATACCATTTTGTAATGGTAGAGATGGATTAAACAATTATTTTTCACAGGTTTTTATACCCGGCGAAATCTCATTTAGAAAGAGATTTCTATTTCAATGAACGATTTTGTAAATAGAAAAAGTAGTTAATCTAACTACTTTTTCTTATGGCGGTTAGCTCTACGTCTTTTCTTACGCTTATGCGTAGCCACCTTATGTCTTTTTCTTTTTTTACCACTTGGCATATTAAACTCTTTATATTAATTAATTATTTTACCTCAACGCTGCTCTTTACGCCTTCAACAAAAACTTTTGCCGGCTTAAACGCTGGAATATTGTGTGCAGGTATTTTGATGGTTGTATTTTTAGATATATTACGACCTGTTTTTTCTGCGCGGGTTTTAATAATGAAACTGCCAAAACCTCGCAAGTAAACGTTATCTCCGCTTTCTAAAGAGTTTTTCACTTCATCCATAAAAGATTCTACAGTTGCCTGTACATCTCCTTTTTCCATACCTAGTTTCTCGGAAATTTTAGCTACGATATCTGCTTTCGTCATTTTTTCTTTTAGTTTGTTATATTATGTTATCTTTTAAGGGGTTGCAAATATATAAATTTATTGTCCAAAATTTATATCCTAAATAATTAAAATTTAACCAACTAAACAATTACTTTTGAAATTTACTTACAAATATGATTTTCAGCGAGGTAATACTGTCCTGGTATGCTATTCACAAACGAGAATTGCCCTGGCGTAAGACCAAAAACCCTTATTTTATTTGGCTTTCCGAAATTATGTTGCAACAGACAAGAGTCGCACAAGGGTTGCCTTACTATCTAAAATTCACTGAGCGATTTCCTACCGTTTTTGATTTGGCGAAAGCTCCCGAAGATGAGGTATTGAAGATGTGGCAGGGACTTGGGTATTACTCAAGGGCACGTAATTTACATTATACGGCAAAGCACATTGCAAATCAGTTCAACGGCATTTTCCCTGATAGCTATAAAGAACTGGTAAAATTAAAAGGAGTAGGTGACTACACCGCAAGTGCAATAGCATCTATATGCTTTAATGAAGCTACTCCTGTAGTAGATGGAAATGTATACAGAGTATTGGCTCGCTATTTTGGCATAGACCTTCCCATCAATTCAACAGAAGGCGTAAAATACTTTAAAGAGATAGCAACGGTTCACATGGGTACAAAAGACCCCGGCACTTATAACCAAGCGATCATGGAGTTTGGTGCTAATCAGTGCAAGCCCCAGAGTCCCGATTGCTCCAATTGTCCGCTTGCTGTTGACTGTGTGGCTTTAGCTTCCGGAAAGGTAAAGGAGCTTCCGGTTAAGCTAAAGAAAAACAAAGTGAAAAAACGATTCTTTAATTACCTGCTTGTGCATGATGGCGATACTGCACTTTTGCAGCAACGGCTAAAAAAAGATATCTGGCAGCATCTTTTTGAGTTTCCGTTGATCGAATCTGATCAGGAAATTGATAAGGTTCAAATTCGTGAACATCAAATACTTCAGGAGGTCACGAAAGGAAAAAATTTTGAACTTGAACTTTATAACAAAACGTCAAAAGTGCATAAGCTTTCTCATCAACATATTTATACTCGCTTCTGGATTGTGAAGTTGCAGGAATCATTAAATGAAGGTATTGCATTAGAACGCTTAAAAGACTATGCTGTTCCCGTTCTTATTGCTAATTTTGTAGAAGAATATCGTTTTTAGAAGTGTGCAAATTTTAGTACATTTGATAGAAACCTCAATATAATCAAATCATGAGTGGTACGTTAAATAAGGTGATGCTGATTGGGCATTTGGGCGATGATGTTAAAATGCATTATTTTGAAGGTGGCAACTCTATTGGTCGTTTTCCGTTGGCAACTAATGAGAGTTATGTTAATAAACAAACCGGCGAGCGGGTAACTAACACTGAGTGGCACAATATTGTTGTTAGAAATAAAGCAGCTGAGATTTGCGAAAAATACCTTAGTAAAGGAGACCGTATTTACGTGGAAGGAAGACTTAAAACACGGCAATGGCAAGGAGAAGATGGCAATACGCGTTATAGCACCGAAATTCAGGTTACAGACTTTACATTTTTGACAACAAAAGGCGAAAATCAAAATCAAGGAAACCCTGCAGTTGCTCATAATCAGACGAAAAACACCACAGAAACAGCACCGGCGGCTTCTAATATAGCACCGGAAGAAGATGATGACCTTCCTTTTTAATTAAAGTATAACCAATTACTTAAATCTTTGGATCCTGACCCTTCCAGTTTAATATTATTTTTTTTAATAGCATTTGATACGGCATTATACTTAAAAGTAGTTTGCCTTCTCATTTTATTGATTTGTTCTGCACTGATTTCAGGAGCCGAGGTTGCACTTTTTTCTCTCATACCTTCAGATATTAATGATGACAACGGTTACTCCAAATCTAAAAATGACGCCATCTTAAAACTATTAGACAGACCCAAAAAGTTGCTAGCAACTATCCTGGTAGCAAATAATTTTATAAATATTGGTATTGTACTTCTTTTTGCTTCTTTCAGTGATCAAATATTCGGAGGACTTTCTTATAAAGTCTTTGATACAATAGACCTTCGTTTTTTCCTTGAAGTGGGGGTGATCACCTTTTTTATTTTGCTCTTTGGAGAGATTCTTCCCAAGGTATATGCAAGTCGTAACAATATAAAGTTTGCTCATTTTATGGCCATCCCTTTGCTGGTACTTGACAAGTTATTTAGTCCGTTGAGTTTGCCTATGCGAGCTGTCACCATTTTTCTTCAGGAAAAGCTCGGCAGAAAAAAATCTAATATATCTGTAGATCAGCTTTCTCAGGCACTTGAACTTACTTCAGCAGAAGACACAACGCGTGAGGAGAAAAAGATACTTCAGGGGATTGTTTCGTTTGGTAATACAGATACCCGGCAGGTAATGCGACCAAGAATCGACATTTTTGCACTCAATGAAGAAGTGAAATTTAACGAAATGCTTCCTGAAATTATCAAGAATGGATATTCGCGCATACCTGTTTTTAAAGAGAATATGGATCAAGTGACCGGGGTGTTATATGTAAAAGACTTGCTACCTTATTTAGACAGGCAGAATTTTAACTGGTCTAAATTAATTCGACCTCCGTATTTTGTGCCTGAAAATAAAAAGCTGGACGATTTACTAAAGGAATTCCAAGAAATGAAAAGTCACCTAGCCATCGTAGTTGACGAATATGGCGGTACCTCAGGGCTTGTTACCCTTGAAGATATTATCGAGGAGATTGTTGGCGATATAAGTGATGAGTTTGATGATGAAGGTTTGATCTACTCCAAACTAGACGATTTCAATTATGTTTTTGAAGGAAAGACTTCTTTAAGAGATTTTTATAGAGTGATAAGGCTGGAGGATGAATCTCAGTTTGAAGAGCGAAAAGGAGAGTCTGAAACTATCGCAGGTTTTTTGCTTGAGATCGCCGGAAACTTTCCTAAACCAGGAACTAAAATACCGTTTAATGAGTATATTTTTAAGGTAGAGGTTTTAGATAAGAAACGTATAAAACAAATTAAAGTAACTTTACCCAAATGAGAAGTTATCACCTATATATCATTTTTTTATTTTGTATGCTCATGAGTGTAGTTTCTTGTGAGCAACCCGTACCCAAACCCAATGCGATGTTGCGGTTAAATTATCCGGAAGCAAGGTATATAAATCTGGATATCGATTGCCCTTTCGGCTTCGAGAAAAATGAAAAAGCCACTTTAAGAGGTACAGAGAATTGTCAGTTACAGATCGAGTATCCTTTTATGAAGGCTACGTTACATCTTACGTACAGAAAAGTGAATAATAATATAGACAGCCTTTTAATAGATGCGCAGAAACTCACTTATGAGCATGTCATCAAGGCAGATGATATTGTCGAACAGCCTTTTGTAAATGATAAGGATAGAGTTTACGGAATGCTTTACGAAGTTGGCGGCAACGCTGCTTCTCAATCGCAGTTTTACGTAACAGACAGTACAAATCACTTTCTTACGGGTGCTTTGTATTTTTATGCCAAACCAAATTATGATTCTATTTTGCCTGCCGTAGCCTATGTGCAAAAAGATATTCGAGCACTTATGGAATCAATGAGGTGGAAACCCTAAAGCTTTAACTTTTAAGTTTCAAAAGTTCATTTCAACCATATCATTAAAAGATAGTTACGATTTTTAGGATCAGATAATTTCGAATTCTATTCGTTAAAAGGTAAGACATTTTGGTTTTTGCCTCATCAGGATCAGCAGCATCTACGAGTTCCTGCATTTTTTGTAAAAGACTTTTAAAACCTATAGGCTTGTCTATCAGATGAAAAATAATTTCGTCAATCTCATCTTTTTCGTATTCGTTCTCGCCATCTAGAATTTCTTTGATAACAATCGTTTTTTTGTTTTCAGATTCACAAATTTCTTTAAGATGTTTTTTGAGAAAAACAATCTTAAAATCGCTATTCTCAGAGATCATTTTGTCAAAATACCTTACAATATCTACCGCATAGAGGTTTCGGTCAAGAAGAGAATAGTTCGCAAATTCTTTATCCGCATTTTTTAAAATCGCTCTAAATCTTTGTAAGGAGTCTTCTATTTTTTGTGCAGTGAAATCTTTTAGGTCATCAGGGAACACCTTTTCTTGAAAGAGATGAATCATTCTTGCGTATGATTCAGGATAATAGCGTATCACATAGTTTTCTAACTGTTGGCAAACGTGTTTGTTACGTTTATAGAATCCTAATAAATGAAGATATTGTTTAAGATGCGGTACCGAAGCAAAGTCTCCAAAGCCAATATACTCATTATCTTTAGATAGCTCAGGTATCAAATAATCAATGGATAATTTCTTTTTTTCAAGCATATTGTAGAACAAAACCTGCTCAAAAAAAATATTGAAGTTAAGGCTCTCAGGAATACTATTTTCGATCAGATTCTTATCTACAAATTCAAAACTTTCTTTACAAAACTCTTTAAAAAAATCAATATTAGTCCCCCCAATAATTCCCATATTGCATGCATATTGAGGGACGGTATGGGTAAAATCTTTAAGATAGGAAGAAATATACTTCAACGAAGGCTTTATCCCTTGCCACATTTGGTGGTAGTAAGACGTTGCCAGCTCAAGATTTTGGGCGCAAAGATTAGATGCAGAAAACAGCTTACCTAGTGACTGCCATACAAAAACATCTCCATCTACATGTAGGAAAGGCTCCTCCTGCAGTGAATATGTTTTTATTTTTGAGAGTGCCCATAAATCTGAGGGGTAACGATCTAATTCATCAAGAACCACATGAACCTTGCTATAAGGCAGTTGTAGTTTGGTAATCAATATTTCATAACCAAACGTATCTGTATATAATTCTACCTGTTCGTGATGTTTTATCAGCTGGTTGGCACTTAGAATCCAACTTAGCCAATTATACCTGGCATCTATCCAACCCTGATTGTTTGTAACACTCTTATTTTGCCCTCCCCAAAAGCTTTGTATAATTTTCATAAATAAAGAGCTACCCCAAATACATTGGATTCATTCTTAAATCAGCAAATTTCCGGTAAAGGCTGGTTAAAAAGCTTTTAAATGTTTACTTCGAATTTGTTTATAGGCATCTATGATCCCATATTCCGGTATATTGATTCTGCGTATAAATGCAGGTAAGCCCCGGATTGCATCGATAGTTGTCTCCACACCAGGAGCCGATTCCGCTTCCGCCACCTACAAGAGCTCTCATTTCGTCTCTGGTAAGGGCTTCATTGATGAGGTTTAAAGTGATTTTTTTCATGTTTAATTTATTTGGTTTCTAATTTATTCACGTTTTAAAGATACTTATAATACGCCTTAATTTAAAGGAAAAGTATTATAAATATAATAATAATATTCTTATAAATATTTGTTCGAATGTATCATTATTGATTGTAAATGGCCTTCCGTAACTCGATGTCTTCAGCTTTGTAGCATAGATGTTTGCATCAATAGTTAAAAGACTTTAGCTTCAAACAAGATAGATATAGGCGTAAAGGAAGTCGCATTATACCTTATACGCGATCAATTTTCCCGTTTCTCTATCTAGGTATAAAATCAATGTTAAGCCCGCATCCAGTCCTTCTAAAATTTTTTTAGTGAAATCTGTTCCGGTTCCCCGGTCGTATATTTTTGTATTTTTTGAGGGTGCGTAAGCAAACATCTTACCATCATGAAAATTGATGCTGAGATTATTTTTGGTCTTTTTTACCAGAATCAATTTATCGGTATCTAAGTGATAAATTGCATTCGTAAGTTCATGAAATAACTCATGCTGCTCTAAATTGTCTTTCTGATCTACCTTGTTTAACTTATTAAAAGATATAAGTGAAGTAGCTATAGCAAGTACCGCCAGCGGTAATATATTTCCCCATTTCATCATTATAAGTTCTGATTTTATAAGGTAGAGCCAACAATATATACTCAGGTATTATATAAAGATAGAAATAAATGAGGAAAAAACCTACAAAAAGACACTTTTTTTAAGTTAACTAATTAGTAATCAAAACCATCTGTGTTTTTAGTTTTTCTTTTCGAGTAATTTCTGAGCTTTTGATATACTTGAATTTACCTTTTCTTTCATCTCTTTTACCTTAACTTCTTCTTCATCTAACCATTGCTGTTTTTGGGTATTCAGCGGTTTACCTTTTAAAATCTCTTCATGATCAAAGCGATCTCCGAAACCTTTCATCCAATCCATCATAGATGTATGTGCATCCTGCAGATCTATCATTGCTTGCTTATATGCCAATCCTGTCGTGGTCGTGTCGACTTTGGGTTTCAATTCTGCTACAAGTTTGCCGATAGTTCCCATTTTAGGCATTACTTCGTCATGAATTGCCATAACCCTTTCCATCTGTGTAGGTTGATACCTGGTATCTTTCTCTGTTTTGCACGAAAAAGAAACGATCGTAACCAGAACGATAATACTAAAGACTTTCTTCATTTCAAATTAATTTAACGCATATAAAGATACTTCACTATCACGTTTTGACCGAATGACCCATAACATTAAATTGCAATTTTCTATACTCAGATAGTAAAAAACATTTATCGGATTGCCGAGGATGTCTCTTAAATAGGTGACATTTGCTAATCAGAACTGTAGAATGAATAATCAAGGTAATAAATGGCTGTATCTGTTAGCGCTTTCTATTATTTGGGGAAGTTCTTTCATCCTGATAAAAAAAGCACTCGTGGGGCTTTCTCCTTTTCAAATGGGTGCTCTGAGGATTGTTTTTACCGCTATTTTTCTTTTTGCTGTTGGCTTTAGAAGAATTAGGGAGATCAAAAAACCAGATTGGAAATGGATTACCCTCACTGCACTTGCAGGTTCTTTCTTTCCGCCTTTCTTTTTCGCTTTCGCTCAGACAGAAATAGATAGTGCTGTGGCGGCCATCTTAAATTCTCTAACACCTTTGAACACTATTATTACCGGTACGATCTTGTTCGGAGTCATGAGTTCCAGAAAGCAATGGTTAGGAATTTTAATAGGTCTTGCAGGGACTATGATCCTTATTCTGAAAGGGGCTACTTTTAATCCAGACCAGAATTACTGGTATAGCTTGCTAGTGCTGGCATCTTCTTTATGTTATGCACTCAACATCAACATGCTTAAAAAGTTTTTACAGCACCTGAGTCCGTTAAGTATAGCTACCGGCAATTTTGTAATCATACTTATCCCAGCGCTGATCATTTTATATGCAACTGGGTTTTTTGAAGTAATTGCCGCGTCTACTGAAATGCAAGAGTCGCTTCTATATGTTGTTCTTCTATCTTTATTAGGTACGGCAATTGCTAAAGTATTATTCAACAAATTAATAAGTATTTCCAATCCGGTGTTTGCAGCCTCTGTGACCTATACAATGCCAATCATGGCTATTTTCTGGGGATTGTTAGATGGGGAATCATTAAGTCTCTTACAACTGGCCGGTGGTGCTGTAATTTTAACTGGCGTGTATCTCGCTAACAAAAACTCATAAAAAAACACCCTTAAAAAGGGTGCTTTTCTGATTATATTTTGTTAAAGACTATTTAAAGTCGTCTGCGGAAACACCTTCATTAACTTTGAGTTCTTTCACTTCAAAATTAATACTTTGCGGTCCAAAAGACTGGCTTAACGTAAAAGGAAATAGAATTCCTGAGACTTCCTGGTAATTAGTAAGACCCAAGGCTTGTTTCGTAGTTTGTCCTTGCGCTTCTACCGTTGTTACCGATTTTATCTTTAATCCAGACTCTACATCATAATAATTTACCTTATTGTCTGATACCTTTACTGCATAAGCTTTGGCGCCTTCTACATCTTCGATACCTTCTAACTTAATGTTGTCACTAGTAAGGTAGAGCAATTCAGGAAACGGAACTGACTCAGCTTTCAAGGCTGCGATTTGCGCCTCAGGTAATTCTCTTTTTTGCCCTTGAGCCATGACAAATCCGCTCTCACCATCAAATACTTGCTTCATCATAGAGCCTCCATTCATCTTCATGTCCATAGCAAATTGATTTTCGCTAGTGGTTTTCATTTCGAGATTCAGAGTCATCCCCTGCATAGAACCTTCTGCATTTATAAGAACAGAATTCACTCCTTTCAATTTATCGGTACCACCAATAGCGTCAACATATTTTTGAAGTACCGAAGCAGCGGTAGTCCCTTCTGGAATACCTGCACTGTAATCTGGTTTATCAGTAGCTTTCGCATATTTATCGAAATAAGAAATCGGAACTTTTTTACCATTGTAGTTGAAATTTTCAAGTTTTTCAATCACGTCACTTCCTTTTCCAGTCACGACAATTCTAGCATTGTTTGCTTTAAAATATTTTTGAGCTGCTTCCTGAACTTGTTCTACAGTAACAGCATTTATCTTTTGAAGATAAGTGGTGTAAAAATCTTCCGGCAGATCATCTGTTTCAATTGCTAACGCATATCTGGCAATCGTTTCTGGCTTTTCTAAAGCCATGATGAAATTACCAGTGTAATCGGCTTTCGCGAGCACAAGATCCTGAGTAGAAACCTTTTTATCCCTGATCGTATTGATCTCTTCCAGAAATGCAACGATTGCACTGTCTGTCACTTCATTTCTAACACTGGCGAACGCTCTAAATCGTGAAGCATATTTATCGGCGTCTAATCTTGAGTAGGCACCGTAAGTGTATCCTTTGTCCTCTCGTAAGTTAGAAAACAACATGCCTTTAGAACCACCTCCTAAAATATTGTTTGCAATTAATGCCGGAAAATAATCCTCGTCTGTCTTTTGCAGATCTACTACGTTTTGAACCGTTATTTCAGATTGAACTGCATTTGGCATGTCTACAAAATTGATCTGTGTATACTGTACAGATGCAGGCTTAGAATATGAGATCTTAAGAGGGCTGGCTGCTTTCCATCCACTAAAATATTCTGTAACCTTATTTTTAAGATCTTTATAGTCAATATCACCAACCACAACCAGGTATGCGTTTTTGGGAACAAAGAAATTGCGGTAATAATTTTTGACGTCTTCAAACTTTACATTTTCAACAGTTTCACGAGTAGAAAATTCTCCGTAAGGATGATCTTTTCCGTATGCGAGTGCAGCTTCCACTCTTCTCGCCGCTGCGGTAACACTTTTTTCATTTGACTTCAGACTTTCAAGCAATTTATCTTTTTCCTTCTGAAACTCCTCTTCGGTGAAATTCGGATTAATAGCTGCATCTGCCATTAATTCCAGAATTCTTCCGGAATATTTTGAAAGTCCTCTTGCAAAACCACCTGAAGGATTGAAAGTCATAAAGGCGCCCATATAATCGACTTCCTCTTCAAAATCGTCTTTAGGAATATTTACAGAACCTTTTCCAAGAACACTACCCAACAAAGTGGCTACACCAGCTTTGTCCCCTTCTGCGTAGGGCGGATTATCGATTGTTAATGTATAAGATACACGTGGTAACTTGTGATTTTCAACCAATAGAACCTTCAAACCATTGGGTAATTCGAATGTTTGAGGATTGCCAAGCTTGATCTTTGGTGCCGGTCCTGCCTGTGGTTGTTTAGATCTGTCTATTTGCGCATGCAAGGTGCAGGCACATAAAAATAGTAAGGTAACTATAATTCTTTTCATCTTCTTTTACTGATTTTCTTGTTCTTTAGGTAAATACTCCAAGAGCATTCTTTGATTTTTCTTCAAGTATTTATTAGCTACTTCTTTGATCTCTTCTCTTGTTACCGACCTGTATATGTCAATTTCACTGTTAATTAAGTCAGTGTCACCATATAATAAATAATAGTTGGCGAGAGAGCCCGCAATACCTTCTAGGCTTGAATTTGCATTCACGAACTGATTTTCAAACTGATTCTGAAGTTTTTCGAAATCTTTTTCGGAGATAAGTTCGTTTTGAAGTTTTTCAATCTCCTCATCGATGCCTGCGACCAATTGGTCTAGGGTAGTTTCACCCAAAGGAATTGAAAAGATAGCAGAAAGACCGTAATCTTCTTCGCTAAAATTGAATGCTTGCACAGCAAGTGCTTTCTTTTCTTTATCTACTAATTTCTTGTAGAGTTTAGAACTGTTTCCTCCACTTAAATAAGAAGAGATCATATCTAAGACTCTTGCATCTCTGTCTTTAAAAGAAGGAGTTCTATAGGCAACTATGATCGCTGGAATTTGAATGTTAGGATCGTAAGCCTTGACCGTAAATTCTTCTGTAATCGGGTCTTCTTTAGGAAAATTCCGAACAATTTCTTCACCTCTTGGTATGGGACCAAAGTAATCTTCAATTAGCTTTTTTGCTTCTTTCTTCTCAAAATCTCCTGCTACTACCAAAACGGCGTTGTTAGGGATGTAGAATTTTTTGTTGAAAGCAAGAAACTCCTCAAGCGTAGCAGCGTCTAAATGCTCCATAGATCCAATAGGACTCCATCGATACGGATGCTTTTTGAATATTCCTTTTTTAAGTTCCTCAAAAATTCTGCCATACGGTCTGTTATCGATACGAAGTCTTTTTTCTTCTTTTACAACTTCGTTTTGTGTATCTACACCTACCTGTGTAATTTCAGGGTGAAGTAGTCTTTCTGATTCCAGCCAAAGACCTGTAGCAAGTGAGTTTGAAGGAAAAACTTCGTAATAATAGGTGCGATCATCGTTGGTGGTAGCATTATTCTTTCCGCCATTAGACTTTACGATCTTATCCCATTCTCCTCGCTTGATATTTTTTGTTCCTTCGAACAATAGATGCTCAAAAAAATGGGCGAAACCGGTTCTTTCCGGATTTTCGTCTTTAGCTCCCACATGATAAGAAATAGAGGTTACTACTATAGGAGCGGTCTTGTCTTGATGTAGTATTACATGCAACCCATTATCAAGGTCATATTCTTCAAAGTCGACCTGCTGGGCATTAACAAAAGTTACCGCCCATAGGAGTGCGGTAAGAATTACAAAATGTTTTTTCATTGCAGTGTTTAAAATTAGTATTAATGATAAATATGATAGATTAGTTTCTTTATGAAAGATTTTGTTACAAATTCATAAAAAAATAGCTTTCAAAAGTACGTATTTCGGGATTGATTAGGGTTCTTAACAAAAAAAATTAACGGTTTATTAAGTATTGAGGAAGTTTTTTTTGCTATCTTTTTAATGCATTCTAAACTAACTAAAATTTACGCAACATGATGATGACAAAAAAAATACATATACGCTATGGAGTGATTTTAGCTATAACTTTGATATTCTATTTTTTATTTGTAAAGTTATTTAATCTTCACGAGAATCCTTGGTTGCGATTGCTTAATGGAGCGATCATGGCCTATGGCATTTATGCTGCTATCAAACTAAAGAAGGTTCTTGACGGAGAAAAATTCACGTATTACAACGGTTTTAGAACGGGTATGTATACAGGATTTTTGGCGACATTGATCTTTGTTTTGTTCATGGCAGTATATATGTTTCACCTGGATCCTGAATTTCCTGTGAGGATTATGGATACCTGGATGAAAGATTACAATCAAGGTCCTGGAATTTTGATTTTTGTACTTACTATTGAAGGTTTAGCTTCGGCTCTTGTACTTACATTGGCTTTTATGCAAAAATTTAAACCCAGCTGGAATACTACGAAAAAACAAATAGCAGAAACAGAAGTCTCTAAGTAGCAGAAGAATATAACTAGGATTTACCTCTTAAAATGTTCTTTCAGAATTTCAAGTTTTTTGAAATATAAATCGTTTGTATTTTAAGCAAATAGCACTATATTTGCACCCGCCTTTTCAAGAAAGGTTTAGAAACTAAATGATTAATTTGTAAGCTATGTATGCAATTGTAGAGATAGCAGGGCAGCAATTCAAAGTGCAAAAAGACCAGAAGGTTTTCGTACACCGTTTGGCTGAAGATGAAGGAAGCAAGGTCACATTTGACAATGTTCTTTTGTTAGACGACAACGGTAGCGTAACCATCGGCGCCCCAGCTATAGACGGTGCTTCTGTGGAAGCTAAAGTCTTAAAGCACCTTAAAGGTGACAAGGTTATTGTTTTTAAGAAAAAAAGACGTAAAGGTTATAAGGTGAAAAATGGTCACCGCCAGTCTTTTAGTCAAATCACTATTGAAAACATCATAGCCTCAGGAGCTAAAAAGGCAACCAAAAAAGCAGCTCCTAAAAAAGAGGAGAAAGCGGTTCCGCCTTTAAAGCCTGAAAAAGTAAGCGCTCAGAAAAAGGCAGCTAAGAAACCTGCAACGAAAAAAGCGGCAGGAGATGATCTTAAAAAGATTGAAGGAATTGGTCCAAAAATTGCTGAAATTTTCAACAATGCAGGAATCGTTTCTTTTGCTGACCTCGCAGGAGCTTCCATTGAAAAGTTGAAGAGTATTTTAGAAGAGGCTGGACCTCGATATGCTTCAAAAGTTCCTGATACATGGCCGCAGCAAGCGCAGTTGGCAGCAGATGGGAAATGGGATGAGCTTGCCAAGTTGCAAGATGACCTTAAAGGGGGCATTGCTAAATAAAAATGTTTAACCCGAACTTTAAGTTCGTAAAATAATATAAAAATGGCACACAAAAAAGGTGTTGGTAGTTCCAAAAACGGTAGAGAATCAGAATCGAAACGCTTAGGTGTTAAGATTTTTGGTGGTCAGGCTGCTATTGCTGGAAATATCATCGTAAGACAACGTGGTACCGCTCACAATCCAGGTGAGAATGTTTATATGGGTAAAGATCATACGCTTCATGCTCAGGTTGACGGTATCGTAAAATTTGAGAAGAAAAAGAACAATAAGTCTTATGTTTCTATAGAACCTTTCGAGGCATAGATTTAAGACTGACTAGTCCTAAAAAACCGTTACAGTTTTTAGATTAGTTAAAAATACACTTAAACACTGAAGAGTTGCAACTCTTCAGTGTTTTTTGTTCTATAGGATTTGATTTTGATCTTATTTTGATTGTGCATTCGCTCTGGTGTTAACATACTACATGATAAATGAGGTCTTTTGGTATTGTAAATATGAATACTTTGTTTAACTATTTTTCTCATTATTTTTAGATTGGCCTGACTGTTTTGGATTAAGAATTCTTGTTTTAAGATACCATTGATCCTTTCGGCTATGGCATTTTGGTACGGATCATACTTTTGTGTCATGCTACACTCCATGTTATGTTTATGTAGTGTTCTTTGGTAATGATCACTACAGTATTGTAACCCACGGTCAGAATGATGTATGAGTTGTTGAATTGGATAGTATCTATTCTTTATGGCTAATTTCAATGCTTTAATTGAGCTATTGGTCTCTAGGGTATTAGAGACATAATATCCCATGATTTTTTTAGAATAAGCATCTGTAACTAATGAGAGATACATCGGATTTTGCCTGTTGCCTATATAAGTTATATCGGCCACCCAGACCTGTTCAGGTCTGTTGATTGATAGGTTTTCTATCAAATTGTTGTGCTTTCTAAAACGATGATGGGAGTTGGTGGTGATATGATAACTCCTCTTGGGTTTGATAAGCATATGATTTGCTTTTAGAATAGCAAACAACCGATCCCTTCCAACACCTAGCTCTTGTAAAGGCTTTTTCAGTATATGATACAGCTTTCTTGTTCCAATACGTGGCTGTTCTATACGGATTGAGTGAACTAAGTCTATGACCTGCTTTGCCACAGTTTGTCGTTTTGCTCTTGAAGCAATTGCTCTGTAATATACCTGCCTACTAATCCCAAGCAACTCACAGGTAGATGAGATACTTTCTTGATACGGTACTCTAAACATATCGATTACTTGGGTTTGGAGTTTTTTCTGATCGGAATATTAAATTCCTTTTCTGCTAGATCGATCATCATATCGAACAAGATAGCTTTCTTATCGGCACGCTCCGCCAGGTACTCTGCTCTGGCTTTTTGTTTCTCTAAAAGCTTAATCTTTTCTTCTAGTTCAATGATACGCTGTTGAGGACTTTTGGGCATTGGCTTATAACTTTGGTTCTCCCAATCAAAGTTACCATATTTTCTTAACCATGTGCCAAGAGTAGATCTTGCTTGAATACCATACTTCGATAACGCTTGAGAACGAGTGAGTTCTCCTGTTTCAATCTCTTGAACTACACGCAGCTTAAATGACATAGGATAGTCCTTTTGGGTACGCTTTACATAATTACTTTTCATTACACTTGAATTTTAGTGTAACGCTATTTCAGGACGAGACAGACATACAAGTTAAAAACCATCTGTATTTTTACAGATGGTTTTTTTGTTACAGGTAAAATTCCCGCCTATTCTTTTTTAGAAAGTATGATGTCATCACAAATTTTTAAATGATGCCTTGTATGAATCTTTAAAAATCGTTTTGCACCCTCCCGGTTAAGTTGACCAATGTAGGGGTGAATAAAGTTAGCATTCTCTGGAAGTGAGTCAAAACGATTGAGATTTTGAAGTGCTTCTTCGAGATGTTTTTCAATAGTAATCAAATCTACATCGTCTTTCGGGCGAACTCTTTCCGGTGATTTCGCCCTTCCTCTGGGAATGAAATTCAATGAAAACATAACAACCCGAGGAATATTTAAACTGGAATGATAGTTAGTGGTATCAGATTCTTTTAAAGTTTTGTAAATACCGTTAATGGTAAGCAATATATGATCAAGATGCCATGCGACCGGTGCCGATGAGACATCTTCTTCTATGTTCTTTTCATTGAATCTCAGTTCTTCCAGATGTTTCATTTCTGCTTCCATAAAGCTATCGGCTTTTAAATCTCCTGGCATATGGTACGAGACTGAAATATAAATAATACCCAGAATTAATCCTGCTAGCAATATACGTGTAACTATTTTGAAAATTTTCATTGGTGATTAAAATTGAAAACGGTAACCAAAATCAGGAAAAAACCCTATTTGGTCTACCCTATCTATATTATTTGTTAACCTATTATATCTGCGAACAAAGATGTTTTCACGATTGAGCACATTTTGAAGATCCACATAAAACTGATGTGATCTTTTTTTCTTTTTACTATTGAGTTTAATACCAAATTTTACATCCCATCTAAAATAGTCATCATTTTGTTCACTAAAGGCCAGCTCCTCTCTTAAAACTTCAAAACCGGCATCACGGGAAGCCTCAAGATCAATTGGAGTAACATACCTGCCACCAGCTGCGGTTAATTTGGTGTCAAAGAACAAAATATTCTTTTTGGTTTTTCCAATTGAAAATTCTCTTCCGGCAAGCAAATTTATGACGTAGCCGTTGTTGAAAGGTGTATTTCTTTCTACCCCATCGCTGCCTTCGTATTTACTTTCATAGAAGGTGGTGGTCAGGAGACCGTAAAACCCATCATTAAAAAACCTTTCCAGCGTAAGTTCAATCCCTTGATTAAAGCCAGTACCTTCATTTACCAAAGATACTCTGTTGTTTTCAAATTCAAAATCTGCACCTTCTGTTAATGAAGAATAACTGGAAGGAACAGCTTCTACAGCCGCATCACTGATATCCTGATAATAGATTTCTACCTTTCCGCGCCAGTTTTTGGTAATATTTATATCATAACCCAACACATAATGTGCACTGCGTACGAAATCAAGATCTCTATTGGTCTGCACCAACTCGCCATTCACATTTTCGTTTAAAAAAAGCAGAGGCAAGGGCACAGGTTGATGGTGTAAACCGTATCCAATACTTATGGTCTGTTTAGGATTAATACGATAGTTCGCTCCTAATCTGGGTTCCACTACGAATTGTTCGTTTAAGGTGCTATATTGCGTGTGAATACCAGTATTTAGAGTCAGTTTTTCGGTAAGTCTGAATTGCCCCTGAATAAAAGGTTGTATGATAGATAAGTTCTCATCGGTATTTCGAAATGTAAATAGATCGGGGTCTCCATCTCCATCTGTATCCGGTTGTTCTTCTCTATCTCTTAGCAATGCTTCCACTTGAAAACTCTCATATAGTATTCCCGTTCTCAAAGTAACCTTATTACTGAGTTTACTATTGAAGAGTGTTGAAAAGCTCAAACGATTTTCAGTATTATTAGCTTCCGTAAAGAGAATAACTCTTTCTTGAGGGGTATCCTTTTCAATATACCTATCTGCTCTGAAATCGTTTCCTGAGGTAGATCCTGCCAGAATTGTTCGCAGAAACGAACTTTCTCCGATCTTTATCTGATGCTTCAGTCCGACCACACCAAAATTAGAATCTACAAAGGTGTCTTCGTCTTCAGCGGCAAACAGGTCGTCTTCATCGATGTTATCACCCAGAAACTCGATATCAGAATTCCCTAAGATACCAAATACGGATAGTTGTCCCCATTTACCAGTTCCAAAATTAAAATTAAACGAGAGATCACTGTAATTTGGAGTGGCTGCGGTTCCTCCGGCACCTACCCCCAAAAGCCCTACCAAAGAATATCTTCCTGATATCAGGAACGAACCTCTTTTATTTCCCAGAGGTCCCTCGGCCATTGCTTCAAGTCCGGTGAAAATACCCACCTGGGCATTATATTCATAGTCTTCTATATTACCTTTTCTAAAACCAAGATCGAAAACACCTCCGATAGCATTTCCATACTCGGAAGGAAAAGCCGAGGTTATAAAATCTGAACTCTTGAGTAAATTGGGATTTAGTGCCGATACGGGACCTCCTGTAGTGCCAATGGTCGAAAAATGATTGGGATTAGGAATTGGAATTCCTTCCAATCTCCATAACAGTCCTACCGGAGAGTTGCCACGTACAACAATATCATTCCTGCTATCGTCTGGAGCCGAGACTCCTGCAAAGTTGGCAGCAAGCCTTCCTACATCACTTCGTCCACCCGCAAATCGGGTTACTTCTTCCAATCCAAATTGTCGTGCAGAAACGCTTGACATTTCGTTTATAGCATTCGTTTTATCACTGCTGGCGGTGATAATAACTTCATCCAGCTGATTAAAAGATTCCCTCAGCTTAACAGCAATGATCACTTCTTTACCAGCTGTAACAGAAAGGTTAGGAATTATAGCAGGTTCAAAACCTATATAGCTTACCCGTATAGACTGCCTCCCTAAAGGAACGTTGGTTAGACGAAAATAACCATCGAGGTCTGCGACCGTACCGGTAGGGTTTTCGCTGTTGATTAACTCTACTGTCGCTCCAGATAAAGGCAATTCAGATTGTTGGTCCAGAATAGTACCACTAATGGTTCCGGTTTGTCCTTGTAAACTCATGCCTATTAGTAGCATAAGAAGAAAACTTATATTTTTCATGATTGATATTTTTGGTAAAGTTGAAGCGTATCAACTTTTATTCAAACAAGCAACAGGTTCTGTTGTAGAAAGAGACGTTGAATTGTTTACAAATCTGTTGAATTGTGTATCTCTGCGAAATCCAAGATAAGAACGGTTCATACCACTTATATGCCAGTTTAATAGAAAATCAGACGGTTGGAGCATTTCACACCAATCTTCTTAGAGGAGATGCTTATATTTATAGGTACATTTAGGTTTTAAGTTCATGAAGGGAAAAAAAATAATCACGAAAATTGCATTCAGGTTTGCCATTACCTGTGTGATCTATTTTTTCATAAAGCTTACCATGGATCCAAAAGAGGAACCATTTTGGAATAATACAAACCTATTTTATTTTATTACTGCATTTACGTTTTTCATGATCACATGGGAAGTCAATGATTGGCTCATTTCGAAGTATCAGAAAAGACAACAATGGTCTGGTTTTGCATTTTATGAAGGTGTTAAAATTTTGGGATATACGATGTTGATTACGATCCCGATTTTCGGAATTGTATATTACTTAGGTATTTATGAATTTGATGATATCTGCAACATAGAAGTAGCTAACAAAGCCGTACAGTGGCGAGGAGATGTGTTGAGAGCAACACTTATTGGTTTTGCCTTTTCTGTTTTTAATATCTATTACCATTCCAATAAGGCAAGAAATGAAATGGCAGTCAAAATACATGATCTTGAGAAGGAAATAGCCGTTTCCAGATATGAGTTGTTAAAAGATCAGATTAGTCCTCATTTTCTATTTAATAGCTTAAATACTTTAACCTCATTAATGTATGAAGACAGAGATCTGGCATCTGATTTTGTAGCGCGTCTAGCGAAATGTTACCGATATATTTTAGATAACAGAGAACAAAATATGGTTAGTCTTGAAGCCGAATTACAGTTTCTGGATGCCTTTGTTTTTATGATGGATATAAGGCATAAAGACGCTTTGAAAATTATCAATAGTATCGATATTGATGTTAAAAGTTATGAGATACCCACATTATCTCTACAAATGTTGGTTGAGAATGCATTGAAGCATAATTATTTTTCAAAAGAGAAACCTATGCTTATTGAAATAACTACAGATACTACCAAAAGCCTCGTAGTTAAAAATTCCCTTAACAAGAGAGATCTTAAAGAGCCAACTACAAAGATGGGCCTTGCAAATATTATAAAAAGATATACGCTTTTCACAGATAGAAAAATAGAAATCAATGCTCAAAACGGTGTTTTTGAAGTGAAGTTACCACTATTGAAAACGGACAAAAAAACACCGCTATTTTTTGAGATGACCAAGGAATTTAGTGCATGAGAGCTTTAATAGTTGAAGATGAATCGATAGCCGCCAGAAGGCTGGGAAACTTAATTGCAGAATTAGCTCCCGAAATTGAGATTGCCGGAAGCCTTTCTTCGGTGGAACATGCATCTCACTGGTTTGAAGAAAACGAGATGCCCGACCTTATTTTTTTAGACATACAACTGAACGACGGATACGGTTTTGATATTTTGGATAAAATAGAAGAACACCCTCCTATAGTTTTTACAACTGCTTACAACGAATACGCGATTAGAGGATTCAAATATAACGGATTGGACTACTTATTGAAACCTATAGATAAGGGAGATTTGGAAAAAGCTTTATCTAAATTCAGAAAACTGCATCAGGTTTCTTCAGGTGAAAAGCGAATGGACCAGTATGAGAAGATCGTAAGTATGTTTGGAAAGGTCTACAAACACCGTTTTATGGTTAAAATCGGGAATCAATACAACACATTTAATGTTAAAGATATCACATTCTTCAAA
This sequence comes from Flavobacteriaceae bacterium M23B6Z8, assembly GCA_046199005.1. GTDB lineage: Bacteria > Bacteroidota > Bacteroidia > Flavobacteriales > Flavobacteriaceae > Ascidiimonas. The sequence goes on along the minus strand of CP176050.1, from coordinate 3,963,591 downwards.
TCAGAAAAGGGATTAATTTATTTGAATACCAGCAAGGGTCAACAGTATCCTATTGAATATTCACTGGATCAGTTAGAAGAGATTTTAGATCCTGTACAATTTTTTAGAATTAACAGGCAATATATTGTTTCGGTAGAAGCCGTAAGCGAAATACATAGTTATTTTAATAGCAGATTACTTCTTAAACTCTCACAGAAGACCGAAGATCAGGTTATTGTTTCCAGGGAGCGTGCCACTTCATTCAAAAAATGGCTTGATATTTAATCAGATTTGTATAGATCTAAAAATGGGCAGCATTTGACTTACTACCCATCTATAGGATTAAAAATTATTGAGAACTAACACCAATCGGAAGGACAATCGTTTTCCCAGGTATTACAACCATGACCGATCTCGGTAGGGCAGTATGTGTCTGATATACAGAAACGACCGCTTAGGCCACCGCTAATCTCAGTTGCTTTTAAATTTGCAATTTTGTGTTTGTTCAATTTTAGACTTACTTCCTTTTTTTTCATGATTAAAGTTTTAATTTTTGACTTTTGAAAATTAGAAGTTTGAGTAAGAACCTACAATTAATGTTTCCCTTGGTTTATAAACGCCTAAACCGATAATAGTATCAAATAGTTAATCACTTAGTGTACGGCTAGGCTGCGTTCTGGTCGGAATTGTGGTGGTAACCCCCGTATGCGTATCTTCCTGGTCTGGGGCAGCACCACCGTTTATCTCAGAAAGTTGTGCTATTCTTAGTTTGCGGAGTTTTAGTTTGCTAAAGATCTTTGATTTCATATTGACTTATTTTTGGATTTTAAGCAAGTTAATCGATACGTAGATGGTTTGTAGTTAATACCAGCCGTAGTTTATAAACGAGGGGTAAATTATATTGAATTTCCGTCATTTTCAGATTGTTTATTCAACGTTTTGATAAAGAACGAAGGGTATAAACCGGTTTGTTGTTTGAAAGATTTGGAAAAAGCATCCTCACTCTTGAATCCCAGTTCCAGCGCTATTGCTTTGATAGTATAAGATCTAAAGATCGGTTCATTCTTAAGTTTTTTGAGTCCGTGATTGATGCGCAGGCTTTTGATATAGGATTTGAAAGACTGTCTTTTTTGGGTATTGATCACTTTTGACAGATATGAGGTATTTGTGCCTAAATATTGAGCTGTAGATGCCAGCGTACTGTCTGGATTTAGAAATAAATGCTCGGCCTCAAAAGTCTTGAGCCCCTTCATAATTTCTTTGACAATATTTTCTGGCACCTGTCTCACCTGATTGCTTTCTGAACTATCATCTTTCGTTGTGGGTAAGGGCTTTTCTATTTCATTGACTACAGAATGAAACATCTCAATATTTTTGCGTTGTTTATTTTTGAATAACCAGGTAGCAGCACCCAAGAGCAGTAATAAAAATATAATAACGGCAATAAGCATTTTAATACGGAAACTTTTTTCATCACCGGAGACTGAGAGTTCGTTAATTTTATCCATCAATTTAGAAACATTGTATTGTGCCAATTGTTCGTTGTTGATAGTGGTTTTGATGGCTTCATTTTCCTCGGCAAATCTGAGTGCTTTTTTGTAATTGAAGAGTGCCTCATCTCCCTTACCCAGTTTCTCATAACTCTTGGCAAGCCTGGAATATACCAATTGCATATCCAAATTGTTAAAGGTGACGGAGCTTCGCAAATCGTTTATTTGTTCATACGTTTTAATGGCTTTTTCAATTTGTCCCATTTCAAAAAAACAATTACCACGATAGGTAAGAATCGTAAACATTTTAGATCTTGTACCTAATTTTTCCACCAGAGCTTCTGCGATTTTGAGAGATTTCAAGGCTTCCGGGTAACTTTGATCCTGATAAAACGAGATGGCTTCCACAATGTAATAATAACTTAATCCATCGTCATCATTTAAAAGAACGCTAAGTTCTTTTAGCGGTGTAACATATTTAGAAACTTTGGAAGGATCGTAGCGGAGGTAAACTACACTCAAAGCGATATACGTATTGAGCTTTAGAGCATCTTTTTCCTGACTGCGAGATAGGTTTTCAATAGCATCCAGCTTTTTTTCAAAAAGAGAAATAGCATTTTCAAAGTCAGACGTTTCTATTTTTACAAGACCAATATTGTGATAACTTTTGATTTTCAGGTTAACATCATTGAGAACATCTGCAATAGAGTCTACCTTAAGGTAGTACGTAACCGCCTCTGTATATTCCCCTGAATTAAAGTAAATATTTCCGAAAAGATTAAGTGAGTTGGCGTAAGTTTCATAGCGATTCGCAGCTAAGGCTTTCAGTAAAGACTTATTGGCATGAAATAATGCATTTTCTTTGTTTTCAAGATATAATTCAGAATAGGCAAGATGTTGGTGTGCAATCGCGATTTTATTAGGGTTGTTTTCCTGAACAGCTTTTTCAAGAAGTACCTGAGCGACTTTTCGGGCTTTTTCCGGTTGTTGGTATCGCAACTGATTAAATTGCGCTTCTAATTGATCAAAATTATATTCATGAAAAGTTTTTTCAACAGTTTGCTGCAGAGGAGCAATACTTATAGACAGGTAACTTATAATTACGAAAAAGAATGAATGAAATGCAGCCGTATTCATCTTTTGTTATGCAGTTAATAAGACATTAGATCACCGGAAGGTACAAATTAAAAAATCAAATTTTCAGAAATCTAATCTGGACAATTATCCGCAAACAAAAAAACCTTGTCTTAAAGACAAGGTTTTAATTTTTAATTACAGTGTTATTTTAGTATCTGTAGTATTCAGGTTTGTAAGGACCTTCTACTTTTACACCAATATAATCTGCTTGTTCTTCACTTAGCTCTTCCAATTCTACACCAATACGTGCAAGATGCAATTTAGCAACTTTTTCATCAAGGTGTTTTGGGAGCATGTAAACATCATTTTCATATTTATCACTGTTCTTCCAAAGTTCGATCTGCGCAAGTGTCTGATTTGTAAATGAATTACTCATCACAAAACTTGGGTGACCAGTAGCACAACCAAGGTTTACAAGGCGTCCTTCTGCAAGAAGAATAATATCATTACCATCAACAGTAAATTTATCTACCTGAGGCTTAATATTCACATGTGTACTTCCAAAGTTTTCTTTTAACCATGCTACATCGATCTCATTATCAAAATGACCAATATTACAAACGATGGTTTTATCTTTCATCTTTTTGAAGTGTTGTCCTGTAACGATATCTTTATTACCAGTTGTAGTAATAACCACATCTGCATTTCCAACAACGTTATCGAGTTTTTTTACTTCAAAACCATCCATGGCTGCCTGTAAAGCACAAATAGGATCTATTTCTGTGATCGTTACAATAGAACCTGCACCTCTAAAAGAAGCCGCGGTACCTTTACCTACATCTCCATAGCCACAAACTACAACACGTTTTCCCGCCAACATGGTATCGGTTGCTCTTCGAATTGCATCTACTGCACTTTCGCGACATCCATATTTATTATCAAACTTAGATTTAGTAACCGAATCATTTACGTTAATGGCCGGCATAGGTAGTGTACCTTTCTTCACTCTTTCGTACAATCTGTGGACACCTGTTGTAGTTTCCTCAGAAAGCCCTTTAATACCAGCTGCTAATTCAGGATAACGATCAAGCACCATATTAGTAAGGTCTCCTCCATCGTCAAGAATCATATTAAGAGGTTTGCGATCTTCACCAAAGAAAAGTGTTTGCTCGATGCACCAGTCAAATTCTTCTTCGTTCATACCTTTCCAGGCATAGACAGGAATACCTGCCGCAGCGATTGCAGCAGCTGCATGATCCTGAGTTGAAAATATATTACACGAACTCCAGGTTACTTCTGCACCTAGTGCTACTAAAGTTTCAATCAACACAGCCGTTTGTATGGTCATGTGAAGGCATCCGGCAATACGCGCACCTTTTAAAGGTTGTTCATTTTTGTACTCCTCTCTCAACGACATCAAACCTGGCATTTCGGCTTCCGCTAATTCTATTTCTTTCCGCCCAAATTCTGCGAGGGAAATATCTTTAACTTTATAAGCTACGTAAGGAACTGTTTTTGTATTCATATTTTTATATTTGTTAATCTTTAATATAGCAAATTAATTCCTACAAAGGTAAGCAATAACTTTAAAAACCAATGCCACTTTATAAAACTATTAAAGTAAACGACAAGACTACGGTTTATCTTTGGCATATAAAGGAATCCCTTGATGAACTTCGCAAGAACATAAAAATTACCCAAAACTGTGAAGAACGCATTGCAGACATGCGATCTGAGATTCATCAGAAAGGTTTTTTAAGTGTGCGGCAACTCTTAAAAACAGCAGGTTACGAGCCTTCGGATCTTTTTTATGATGAAAACGGGAAGCCACATCTCAAGGACGGAAAGCACATATCGATCACGCATTCTTTTATTTTTTCGGCCATTATCGTAAGTGAATCTGATGAAATAGGAATCGATATTGAGTTGGTTAGAGATAAAATACAGCGCATAGGACATAAATTTTCCAGTTATGAATATGAATATATTAACCAGAATAATACTACAATAACATTAAGTATTGTTTGGTGTATTAAAGAGAGTTTATACAAAGCCTTTGCGACCAAAGGAGTAAGTTTCAAAGATCATATTAAAGTAATTCCGTTTGATCCTTATGGAGATAAAGCAACTGCCTGGGTCTATTATAAGGGGGCAATTGCAAAATATAAGGCGCATTATTTCGCAGTAGACGGTTTTATGTGTGCATATGCTATAAAAGTAATACCTTAGCCATACCTATGAGTATTCTTAAAAATTCAATGCATCCTATTTATGCGCAATTGCTTAATGCGAAGGAGCGCAAAGAACCCTTGATGGCGGTACTTATTGATCCTGAAGATTTTCCGGCGCACGACACCGAAAAGATTATTAATCTTATCAATCAATCACCCGCAACTCATATTTTTGTAGGAGGAAGTGAAGTACGCGAGGGAGCAACACATTCTCTGGTAAAACTTATAAGACCCTTCACTTCGCTCCCTATACTTATTTTTCCGGGTGATGAACAACAAATTACTCCGGAAGCAGATGCACTTCTTTTTCTAATTTTATTGTCTGGGCGCAACCCTGAATACTTAATTGAGAAACAGGTACGATCTGCAGCAATACTTCGAAAAAATCCTATGGAAACTGTTTCTACAGGGTATATTTTAGTAGATGGAGGAAATGAAACTGCTGTACAAAGAAAAAGCAGAACACAACCTATTTCAATGCAGCATCATTCACTCATAGCAGATACAGCGCTAGCTGGAGAGTTATTGGGGAACAAGCTAATGTACCTAGAGGCAGGTAGCGGTGCCAGCTATCCGGTAAGTAAAGAGGTCATTAAAAGTGTAAGAGACAGTATCTCGATACCTCTTATAGTGGGTGGAGGTATTAAAACGGTTCAACAAATGCATGATGCCTATACTTCGGGTGCCGATATGCTGGTCATAGGTACAGCATTCGAGAAAGACCCTACTTTTTTTAAAGCTTTAAATCATTTAATAACATCATGAAAATTTCGGTGGAACTTACACTAAGTCCGCTTCAGGACGATTTTGAAACTCCAATTATCAACTTCATTAAAGAACTGCGAAAATCAGGCTTTAAAGTAATTGAAAATCCGCTGAGTACCCAGATTTACGGTGACTATGATGAGCTTATGAAATACCTTACCGGCGAGATAAAAACGGCTTTTGAGCATAGTGAAAATGTATTGCTATATCTTAAAATAGTAAAGACAGACCGAAGTAGCTATGAACGAAATTATTGATTTTTTCATAAGATCGTATCAAGAGACGCCTACCATCTTCATACTTCTTGAAGCAATTGCTTTTGTATTTGGAATTGCAAGTGTTTACTACGCTAAGAAAGAAAATATCCTGGTATACCCAACGGGTCTGGTAGCCACTGTAATCACGGTATATTTACTTTACAAGGCTGCTTATTTTGGAGATATGGCAATGAATTTCTATTATTCTATCATGAGTATTTATGGCTGGTATAACTGGGCAAGAAGAAAGGAAGGTCAAAAAGTCGTTGAGATCTCCCGTACAAATGATCGCGAGAAGCTTATAGGGGTTTTACTTTGCCTTGCTACGATGATAGTAACCTATGCTGTATATAAATATTTTGGTACAGAAATTAAAACAGAAAATTACATAGACATATTCACTTCTGGTTTGTTTTTTACAGCTATGTTGTATATGGCTACCAAAAAATTGGAGAATTGGACGCTGTGGATCATTGCCGATTTGATAACCGTGCCTCTTTATGCATATAGAGGTTTGGGAATGCTATCTTTGCAATATCTGATTTTTACGATTCTCGCAATTCAAGGTTATCTGGAATGGAAGAAACACTTAAACAACAACCCAGCAATATCATTAAAGTAGTTTTGTATGGCCCTGAATCTACGGGGAAAACTACGCTTTCAAGACAATTAGCAGCGCATTACAATACGTTATGGGTACCCGAATATGCCAGAGATTATCTGCAACAGAAATGGGACAGAGAACAAAAAATCTGTGAGCCACATGATCTTATTCCCATTGCAGAAGGTCAAATTAAGATGGAAAATGAGTTGACCCGTAAAGTTTCTGAGATTCTTATTTGTGACACCGACCTGCTGGAGACCAAAGTTTATTCAGAGGCGTATTATGTCGGGAGTTGCGACCCCTTACTCGAAAAATATGCACTGGAAAATAAATATAACCTTTATTTGCTAACGAATATTGATATTCCCTGGGAGAAAGATGATTTGAGAGACAAGCCCGATAAACGTAAGGAAATGTTCATTTTCTTTAAATCGGCCTTAGATAAATATCAAAGACCTTATATACTTATAAAGGGAGATCGGGATGAACGATTTAAAACAGCCGTCGCGTCAATAGATAAATTACTAAAGCAATAAGAATGCTTACAGCAAAAGATCTGTCAGTTTTAGAACTTAAAAATATAGCTGAAACTCAAATAAAAAAGCAATTACAAGTTTTCAAAGATGGAATTCCGTTTGTAGAACTAGTCGATTCTGCGACAGTAGGAAATGGAATAGTACAGGCTATCAGGGAAAACGAAACCTATCTTATTAATCTGTTTGAGTCCTACCGAGATCATTTGAGTCTGTTGCAATTTGTACCGGCTTCAGGCGCAGCATCAAGGATGTTTAAACTTTTATTTGCATTTATTGAAAATGTTGATCCTGATAAAGAAACTTTGAAGTCTTACTGCGACAAGTACAATGCACACTCGCTTATTAAATTCTTCGAAAACCTGACTAAATTTCCCTTTTATGAAGAAGTAATGAATGAATTGGTTAAAGATGAAATAGAACTTTCGAATTTAAGTGATGCCGCAAAACTACATTACTTTGTTAAAAAAATGCTTCTTGAAGAGGGCTTAAATTATGGGGACTACCCCAAAGGATTATTACCTTTTCACGCATATAAAGACCATACCGCCAGTGCATTTGAAGAACATCTGTACGAAGCAGTGCTTTACAGCGCTTCCAATGGTAAAGCCCGATTACATTTTACCATATCTGAAACGCACCAGAGTAAATTCAATGAGAAATTAAAAGAAGTTCTCAGTGCTATAGAGGAAGAAACCCATATCACTTTTGAGATCTCTTTTTCGTTCCAGAAAGGTAGTACAGATACCATTGCAGTAACTCCGGATAACGAGCTTTTTAGAACAGATGATGGAGATTTGGTTTTCAGGCCCTCTGGCCATGGAGCGCTGATTGAAAATTTAAACGATCAGGATGCCGACATTGTTTTCATTAAAAATATCGACAATGTTGTTGTAAGCCATTTAAGAGATGATATCGCCACCTACAAGAAAATGTTAGCTGGTAAATTGTTGGAAGTGCAGCAAAAAGCCTTCAATTTTTCAAAAAAATTAGATTCGGGTAATTTTGTTCCGAATGAAATACCTATTGTTTCTGAATTTCTGGAAAAAGAACTGAACGTCGTACTTCCGAAAGATTTTTTACAAAAATCAGCTAAAGATAAAATTGCTTTCTTAAAACAAGCACTTGACAGACCGATTCGCGTATGTGGAATGGTAAAAAATGTCGGAGATCCGGGAGGTGGACCTTTTTGGGTTAAAAATAAATATGGCGAAGTAAGCTTACAGATCGTAGAGTCTGCACAAATAGATAAAGAAAATGAGAAGCAATATCAGCTTCTTCAAACAGCCACACATTTTAATCCGGTAGACCTTGTTTGCGGATTAAGAAATTATAAAGGTGAGAAATATGATCTTTTAGAGTTTGTCGATACGACTCAAGGTTTTATTACCTCTAAAACGTTTCACGGAAGAGCACTAAAAGGATTGGAATTACCAGGCTTATGGAATGGTGCAATGGCTGGCTGGAATACCATTTTTATGGAAGTTCCGCTAGACACCTTTAATCCTGTAAAAACCGTAATTGATCTTCTTAAAGAAGCGCATCAGCCAATAGTATAAATAATTACTCAGCTCTTACACAAGTTGTTTCTTAATTATACACATTGGTCATCTTCATGTACTCATATTTAAAGAACAAATAAACGTAAAAATCAGAATATCAGTTGATTAGAAAATATGATGCATATTTTCAGATTTTAGGAATAGTTATTTCATAAGTAATTGCAAATAGATAAATAATTAAATTTAAAAAGCAATTATCATGAAAAAATTAATTTTAGCAGCAGTACTAGCTTTTGGAAGCCTTTCTGTCTTTGCAACTTCTAATACTACTTCTGGCGATGTTGTATGCATGCAGATAATCAATGAGGAATACGTAGAAATAGCTTTGGAAGAATTACCTCAAGCAATTAAGGATGCTTTTGCAACAGATTTTGAAGGAGCTGAGATCGTGAAAGCATACGTAAATGAAGAGAAGAAATACAAGTTAGAAGTAACCATGGGTGAAGAAGCTACTACCTTGTATGCTACCGAAGCCGGTGAATGGATTAAGGAGTAATAACAATTGCTCGAATCGTAACGAATTGAAAGTCACCTTCGGGTGACTTTTTTATTTCTTAAAGTAAGGTAAATAAAAGTTCCTGAAACGGGTATTAATTATACGATTCCATGAATTTTTTACACAACAATGTTACCTTTTTTAGAAGCTAAAGATGATTTTTATTTTTTAAAATACTGATTTTCATAGTTTTAAACTTGTCATGTTTTAATTTCAACTTACGGCATGACTATTTCTATATTATCTATTAAAAATGATTAACAATGAAAGATGCCAATATAATTTCTAGTGTGCTAGCAGATAGCTTTACTTCTTTCGCAAAGACGCCCGTCGTGTTTCATGACGGCATTGTAGAAGATGTTTTCAAAGAAGATTTTTATCCTACTAAAATAAATAGTATTCCGGCAGCGATTAAACACATTCTAAAAATCAAATACCCGAAAGGAAAAATCAGTAATGCTTTTGTTAATGGCATTAACGAATATAAGTTAGAGTTAGTTTTAGGTAGAAAAAGTGTCTTATTATATTTAAACCAATTTGGAATAAGGGTATAATAAGTAAGCGCTTTAAGTTAAATTGAGGAAGAAGCTGTCTAAATCATTTTAGACAGCTTTTTTTATACAATTTTTAATCAACTACCGTTAATTACTTATTATTTTTGTGTAAATGGAGATAGCAAATGCCCAAAATACTGTTAATTGAAGATGATGTAACTTTTTCGGCAATGCTGGAACGTTTTCTGATAAGAAATGACTTCTCGGTACAGACTGTACACACCGCAGCAGAAGGACTCAAAAAACTTTCAAAAGAATCATACGATCTTGTCTTCAGTGATGTAAGACTCCCTGATGATGACGGGATAAAATTGTTATCCAGAATAAAAGACATCGATAATAATCTTCCGGTTATTTTAATGACAAGCTACGCAGAGGTAGCCATGGCAGTACGAGCCATGAAAAAAGGTGCTTTTGATTATATTTCAAAACCATTTAATCAGGATGAGGTGTTACTGGTGATTAAAAATGCGCTTCATAAAGAGCCTGTTAAGAAACAAGATCAAATTTCTCGACCATCCAAAGCAAAAATTGGTACAGATCAAATAAAAACATACAGTACCGCCATCCAGGGAGTTAGTAGTGCTTCTAACAAGCTTTATGAATACATAAAATTAGTGGCGCCTACCAACATGTCGGTTCTTATTACCGGAGAAAGCGGGACAGGAAAAGAAGTGGTTGCACGAACCATACATGAAAACAGTGGAAGAAAAAACCATCCTTTTGTAGCGGTAGATTGTGGCGCTATTCCGAAAGAGATAGCAGCGAGCGAGTTTTTCGGTCATATTAAAGGTTCTTTCACAGGAGCGGTTAATGATAAAAAAGGTCATTTTGAAGCTGCAAATCACGGGACGATATTTTTAGATGAGGTAGGTAATCTGTCTTATGAAAATCAGATTCAATTGTTAAGAGCACTTCAGGAAAGAAAGATAAAACCTATTGGGAGTAACAAAGAAATTGAAGTAGATATTCGTTTAATAACGGCTACTAATGAAGATCTACTAAAAGCAGTACGAAACGGAAGCTTTAGAGAAGACCTTTATCATAGGCTTAATGAGTTTTCCATTAAAGTACCGCGTTTGTACGAGCGAAAGGAAGATCTCATGATTTTTGCAGATTATTTTCTGGCAGAAGCCAACCAACAACTCGGTAAAAATGTATTGGGGTTTTCTGATGAGGTGATCTTGTTGTTTCAGGAGTATGCATGGCCGGGAAATTTAAGAGAACTGTCGAATGTGATCAAACGATCTGCTTTGCTTACGGCTTCCAGTATAATTGAAAAAGAGGTCTTGCCTCCGGAGATCATTTCTAATAATACTGATGAGTTGTCCACGGAGGTGAGAACGTTCTCCAAGAAAGAAAATGAGCGCCTTCTTATTATCAATGCCCTTGCAGAGACCAATAACAACAAGTCTCAGGCTGCTAAACTCCTTAAAATTACCCGCAAAACACTTTACAATAAAATAAAGGAGTATAAAATTGATGCTTAAAATGTCTCTGTTGATTTTAATTCTTCGAACAGGGTGTTAGTTGTTTTTTTGAGTTGTTCATGATGATAGGCTACCTGTTTTCTGTCGAATGAATTAAGAAATTCAAAATATTCCAAATGTGGCAATACTCTTTTAGCTTCAATCTGTCGGAACATCGTTAGCATTTTATGGCTTATCTGTGAAAGTCCTTCGAGATCTTTTGCTACCACCAGTTGATCAATTTGTGCCAGATTTTTATGGGTGTTCTCGATAAACATTTCTAAAACTTCTTCCAGCGCTTTACTATCATTGTTAAGAAATGCTGCGATAGGGTTGAGATTAAATGCCGCTGTTTCATAAAATTCTTCGGTATTCTTGTTTTCCTTTTGCAAGCGCACATCATTTTGCACTAAATTCTCAATTTCATTTAGCAGATCCTCTGGGAAAAATGGTTTGACAAGAAAGCCTGCAAAACCAGCTTCCCGGTAGTCCTTTTTCTTTAAATTCTTTCTTCCGCTTACCGCAATGATTGGTTGTTTTTGATAATTTAAGGAGTTGTCTGATTGCAATTTTTCAGCAAAATAAAAACCATTCATTAACGGGAGCTGAATATCGGTAATGATAAAATCATAGGAAATGTATTTTAATTGCTCAAGTGCATCTTTACCGCTCGTGAACGCGTGAACCTTCATACCGTTCTGCTCCAGTATTTCAGTCGTAAGTGCGAGTAATGTCTCGTCGTCATCGATAACGATAGCTCCAAGTTCTTTTTTCAATTCATTTTCTTGAGTGATCTCTGGTTTCTTTGCCGAATCACATAGATTCACAGGAAAAATGAAGGAAAACGTGCTCCCTTCTCCCACCTTACTTTCCAACGAAAGATGGCCGTTTAAAAGAGCTGCCAGTTTTTTGGAAATCGTGAGTCCCAATCCAAAACCACCATATTTCTTCTCTATTGAAGTGTCTGCCTGTGTAAACTCTTCAAAAATAAACGGCTGGTTTTCTTCGGGGATTCCTATGCCCGTATCTTTCACCAGTAGATGGATAAAGTTTTCGTCTACACTGTTTTTTTTAAATTTTACTCGAATAGTTACCGCACCTTCGGCAGTAAATTTGAAAGCGTTGCCAATTAGATTTGATACGATCTGTCGTATTCGAAAAGGATCGCCTTTTAATAGTTTTGGAATCGTTGAGTCTATAGAAATAATCAAATCAATGGCTTTCTCTGGATAATTTGATCTTATGTTTTCTGCGGTTTCCCGAATAAGTTTTTCGAGATCAAAAGGTATGTTCTCAATATTAATTTTCCCTGCTTCCAGCTTGTTATAATCCAAAAGGTCATCTACAAGTCTGGTGACATAAGAAGCTGCATTTTTTATGCGATCTATATAATACGAACCTTTTGAATTCTGAGGTATGTTTTTCATCAACTCTGTGTAGCCTACTATCGTCCCCAATGGAGATCTTAAATCGTGGCTTACCATTGATATGAGTTGTTCTCTGCTTTTCAATAAAGATTGCGTGTAAATATTGGCTTTTTCAATCTGTTCCCGATAGCGTTGATTTTTCCAGAAGTCGCTAAGGATCACCAGAGAAAATAGAACGACTAGCAGTAATCCAATAATCGCAGCAATAGTCACGATATAAATACTTCTCTTGAGCACAGCTTTTCGTTGCGCATTTTTAAGTGTAGAGTTGTTAAAAAATTCCGTCTCAATAGTGGCCAGGATAGTGCGCAATTGCTGTGTTGTAATAAGATCGTTCTTTAAAAGCTGTCGCTCTTTTACCCGAAGTGCAAAACGCTGTCTGGACGCATCTTCTTCAATTTTTTGAAGAATAGTTCTGGAGGCAGTTACGATAGAATCAAGTGTTTTTTGATCTACGGTATTTGTCGAATCTCTTGGGATGTAGCTGTTGAGAATGGTAATAGTTTCTTCGAGTGCTCTCCTGTTCTTGTCATTTAGAGTAGAAGGATTCTCGATAAAATCATTCATGGTGAGCCTTCCCAGAGTCGCTTCCATATTTGAAAGCCTCTTTATCGCATTTTTGATAGATTCCTGCGAGTTATCATTAATTCGTATTTCCCGAAGATCTGATATGTTCTTTATTTTTTGATTTAACAGATGTTGTACACTGTCTAGCAACATCTGTTGCGACGGGTTTTCAACCAGATCTTTTATCTTGTTTATCTCTTGAGAGATAGAATCATTTTTTTTCAAATAATTGGCATAGGGCACAGGATCGGTAGATTGGATAGCTACCCGTGCAAAACTCTCACTTTCATACATCAATGTAAGTAATTTGCCTATGCGAAGTATCTTGTCTTTTTCTCTGGTATCATCTGTTTGTGCACGTGTGAAGGAATTGATCTCACCGTAAACAACCCAGCCAACAATCACCACAAGTAGTAATAAAGCCAGATAGCTAAAAAACACTTTAAGAGTTATTTTTTTCTTTGCATTGTTCATCGCGCTGTATCTCCATTTAAATTTTTTTAAAAACTATACATGAAATGAATCTGTATTTGTAATTTTGCTCCGTCTCAAAGGGGTGCTGAAACCTGTAAGCAGGTGAAAGCTGAGATCATACCCAAAGAACCTGGGCAGGTAATGCTGCCAAGGGAAGGGCCCGAAGTTCGGCTTAAGACGAACACAATCGGAGCGTTATTATAAATACGATTAAAATGCAATGGCCGACGTTTTAATCAAAAAAAAATCAATTACTAACAAAGAATAATCACCCCTTTTATTCGTAAACTATTTTACGAATGAAGCGTTTATTCATTTATTTAACAATTTTACTTGCCTTTCAGGCATTAGAAGCGCAGCAATACAAGCTGTACGGAGTATTTAAAGACACATACGGCACGCCTATGCCGGGTGTAAATGTACTCCAGGAAGGGACTACCAACGGAACCCAAACCGATTTTGAAGGTTACTATGAACTATACCTTCCAGAAGGAGAACATCGCATAGTCTTTAGCTTTCTTTCACCAAAGCCGCTCATAAAGAAAGTGAATATGACCAAAGACACACGTTTGGATATTCAACTAGGGGAGAAAGATGTTTTATTAGATGAGGTACTGGTATCAGCAGTACGAGCCAATGCGCAGTCACCAGTAACATTTTCCAACTTAGATAAGGAAGAATTTGCTCCCAGAAATTTGGGTCAGGACATTCCTTTTTTAGTGAACTTTCTGCCCTCTGTCGTAACGACGAGTGATGCAGGAGCCGGAATTGGCTATACAGGTATCCGGGTGCGTGGTAGTGATGCTACGAGAGTTAATATTACTATCAACGGAATTCCTTATAACGATGCTGAATCTCAGGGAACTTTTTGGGTAAATCTTCCTGACTTTGCTTCCTCTGTAGAGAATTTACAATTGCAGAGAGGGGTGGGTACCTCTACAAACGGGGCAGGAGCTTTTGGTGCCAGTTTGAATTTGTTGACAGATGCTACAGATGACAATGCTTCTGGCGAGATCTCAAATTCTTTTGGGAGTTTTAACAGCCGTAAACATACGCTTAAGTTCAGTACCGGTAAAATGAATGATCATTTTGAGCTGGCAGGTCGTTTATCGATTATTAAATCTGACGGATATATTGACCGTGCTTCTTCTGATCTGAGATCGTATTTTTTACAAGGATCTTATACTGATGACAATACATTGATCAAGGCGTTGGTTTTTGGCGGACAAGAAATCACGTATCAGTCCTGGTTTGGAGTAGATGCTGAAACCTTACGTACGAACAGAACCTTCAATCCGGCAGGACAACAGTTTGATGAAAATGGAAATCCGATAGGTTTCTACGAAGATCAGGTAGATAACTACAAACAGGATCATGCCCAGTTGTTATGGAACGAAAAATGGAGTGATGAATGGAGCACCAACCTTGCACTGCATTATACCTATGGAAGAGGCTTTTTTGAAGAGTATATTGATGAATGGTTTACGCGTAATATAGCATTTGGTCCTGATGCAGATCTCGATTTTCTTGGATTAGATCCGGTTACCGTAAATGGAGAGGCCATTACGGCTACAGATAATGTTCGCAGACGATGGCTTGACAATGATTTTTATGGAACCACTTTCTCGGCAAATTATAAAAAAGAGAAAATCGATCTGATTCTGGGAGGTGCCTGGAACCGTTATATCGGAGACCATTTTGGAGAGCTCATCTGGGCAAGGTACGCTGGAGATTCAGAACCTTTTGATCGATTGTATGAAAGTGTAGCATACAAAACCGATTTTAATGTCTACGGAAAGATCAATTATCAATTAAATGAAAAAATCTCCTTATTTGGCGATATGCAATTAAGATTAGTTACCTACGAAGCCGATGGTGAACTTCTTGGTGGAGATCCTTTTCTTGTGGATGATAATTTTAGTTTCTTTAACCCGAAGGCGGGAATTACCTATACCTTAAACGAAAAGAATAACCTCTATTTTTCGTATGCAAGAGCAAATCGTGAACCTAACCGGTCCGATTATGAAAACGGCAACCCAAAACCAGAACAACTGAATGATTTTGAATTAGGATGGCGCTACCTTTCTCCCAATATCAAGGTAAATACCAATGTGTATTACATGCGATACAAAGATCAATTAGTACTTACCGGAGGTATAGACAACTCAGGCTTTCCTCTAAGAGCAAATGTAGGGGATAGTTATCGTCTGGGACTGGAGATAGATGCAGCAATCAAAATTTCTGAAAAGCTGGCAGTAAGGCCAAACATTGCGTTAAGTACGAATAAGAACAAGGATTTCTTTTTTCAGCGAGACGGGGTACTTCAGAATCTGGGAGATACCAACATTTCTTTTTCACCCAATGTGATAGCCGGAAACCAGCTTACGTATGAACCACTTGATCGTTTGCAGCTTTCATTTTTGTCCAAATATATAGGCGAACAATACATGGGCAATATCGATGCTGAAAGCTCTAAACTGGATAGTTACTTTGTAAATGATTTTAATGTGAGCTACGAATGGAAAGCAAATAGTTTTTTCAAGTCGGTAATCTTTAGTTTACTGGTGAATAACATATTTGATGAGCAATTTGTTTCCAACGGATATTTTTTCACATTCGATGACGATTTCAGTAATCCTGGAACAATAACTACTGTAGAGGGTGCTGGCTACTATCCGCAAGCAGGAATTAATTTTCTGGCAGGAGCTACCATCAAATTTTAGTAATGCAGTTATGATATAGTAAACCTGCTCTTCACGAAGAGCAGGTTTTTTAATTAAACACAGTAATGATATTTCCGTTAACTCTGGTTTGGTAATTGAGTAAGCCATAAACGCGGCCTTCGCCAATAGGGTCACTTAGTAATTGACCGGTGAAAAGTGTATATTCATATTCTTCACAAGCGCAAATACAGTTAGTCCCTCCTTTAAGAGTCATCGTAGAACAACTGTTAGGATTATGATTAGGACAACTGGCCTCCCAGGCAAGATAACCATTGTTTCCAATGCCTGCGCCGGCATTGATCACAAAAATACCTCTTGTACCTACATTAGGATTGTTAATATATACGGCATTTCCAATGGTGGTAAGCCCACTGTAAAGTGGTAAGTTAAGATTAATTTCAAATGTAAAAGACGCTTCTCTTAAAAACGGATTACGATCTCCCGAGCCGCCATTATCGCAAGATAAGAGCGCTAAAATACCCAAAACCAACAAAAATTTTCTCATTATTTTCAATTTAGATGCAATGTACAATAAAAACGAACTTGAATAAAATTTTGTATATTTGACAGAAATCTTCTCTTACGAGGGGATTTTTCTATTTATAAACGATGAAGTTATGAGCAACGTATCTTATTACACAGCAGAGGGTTTAAAAAAATTACGTAACGAACTCGATCAATTAAAAAATGTAGAGAGGCCTAAAGCTTCTCAGGCAATTGCCGAGGCAAGAGATAAAGGAGACCTTTCTGAAAATGCAGAATATGATGCTGCAAAAGAAGCACAGGGTTTGTTAGAGATGAAAATCTCTAAAATGGAAGAAACACTTGCCAATGCAAGATTGATCGACGAATCTCAGTTAGATACCTCGAAGGTCTTGGTGTTATCTACCGTGAAAATTAAGAATCAGGGTAACGGCATGGAAATGAAATATACTTTGGTAGCAGAAAGTGAAGCCGACCTTAAGTCTGGGAAAATATCGGTAAACTCGCCTATAGGGAAAGGATTACTTGGAAAATCTGTAGGAGATGTAGCAGAAATTAATGTACCCAACGGGACACTCAAATTTGAAATTCTGGAGATCACCCGTTCTTAGGCTTTTATTAGAAAAAGAGTGTTTCCTTTCCTGTTTTTCAGGGAAGGATTTTTTATTTTTACGAAGTACACTAACGCTTAATACACATTAGAATGGCATCTATTTTCACCAAAATTATTCAAGGAGAAATTCCTTGCTACAAAATTGCAGAAGACGAGCATTTTTTTGCCTTTCTGGATATAAACCCTAATGCCAGAGGACATACGCTTTGTATTCCTAAAAAAGAAGTAGATAAAATTTGGGATTTAGATGATGAAACCTATACCGGGTTGATGCGATTTTCTAAGAAAGTCGCTATGGCACTAGAAGAAGTAGTACCTTGTATGCGAGTGGCTGTAGCTGTGATAGGAATTGAAGTGCCGCATACGCACGTTCATCTTATTCCGTTAAACGATATGCGGGAAATGACATTTCAGCACAAGGTAAAAATGAGTCCGGAAGAATTTGCTTCGCTAGCTAAAAAAGTGAGTCAGGCAGTCAAATAAGACCTTTATACCAAACTATCGTAATCAATGAAGCGACCAAAATAATAGACAACAGCATAAGAATGTAAAATGCTGAAGTGAATTTTAAAGACGCCTTTTTGGGTTTTACGATCTTATCGAAATAATCAAAAACCCGTTCAATATCATCCGTCCAGTTCACCGGATAAATGGTAGACTTACATTTTTTACAAACAATAGTCTTGGTAACTTCGTTCGTAATTTTCCGGTAAAACCGATTGCTTTTAATACGTTGATGAAAATAAAGTGTCATATCTTCATTCGAAAAACATTCGGGACAGTTATTTGTGAGTTTCGCCTCCTTTATTAATACATTTTTTTCTTTTGCAGTGGCCATACTTATCAATTTAGGGCGTTAATCAATCGTTTTAAGCGTGATTTGCATTACAGTTCCCTTATTGATCACAGACGAATGTACCTTGACCTTGCCGCTATGATAATCTTCAATAATTCTTCGAACCAAAGATAATCCCAGACCCCAGCCTCTTTTTTTGGTAGTAAAACCAGGTTGAAAGATCTTCTGAAAGTTGGCTTTCGAGATCCCTTTGCCCGTATCTGAGATTCGTATGTGTACGAAAGGATATTTATGTATTACGTGTACTTTAAGTGATCCTTTTCCCTTCATGGCATCAATGGCGTTCACTACCAAATTTTCAATCGTCCAACTAAACAGTTGTGAATTCATTTTTACAAACACCGGTTCATCCGGAGCTTCAAAATCAAATTCGATCAATTTAGAACTCCTGTCTCTTATATACGTATAAGCATCCCTGGTTTGGTTTACGACATCTAATTTTTCTAGGGTAGTCTTTGAGCCGATTTTCGAAAATCGTTCTGTTATAATTTGTAATCGGGAAATATCTTTTTCTATTTCCTGGGTAATGGACTGATCAATATTTTCTGTTTTAAGGATCTCTGCCCACCCCAATAAAGAAGACAGGGGCGTACCGATCTGGTGAGCGGTTTCCTTTGCCATACCTGCCCATAGCTTGTTTTGTTCTGAAGCTTTAGAAGTGCGATAAAAGAAGTAGACGACCGCTCCAAATAGTATAATGATAAGCAATAACGCTAGCGGATAGTATTTAAGCTTATTTAATACCTCAGAATTCCCATAATACAAGGTAGCCAGCTTATTGCCTTCATGTGTAATTTCAATAGGTTTGTTTTCATAAGAAAACTGAGCAATTTTTTTCTTAATAAAAAGGGAATCTGCAATTTTCCCATCCTCAAAATTACTGGTAAATGTGAGTCCTTCGATATTTATAAGGATCATTGGGTTGGAATTATTAGAAGCCAGGATGGTGCGCTCTAACTCAATATCAGCATCTCTGGGCGCGGTTACCAGAGCCTTCTGGGCAGAAGCCCAAACCTGCATTTTTGTACGTTCTTCCTCTTTAAATTTCTGAAAAAAAGAATACGTATTCCACAAGATCAGCGATACGATCAAAAAAGATGATAAGATGAGAATACCACGGATAATTCCGTTTTGATTGTTAAAAGTCATAAATGCTAAAAACTTATCGATCTAAATATAAGGTAAAAGCTTTAAAATTATTGTTCAGACCTTTAAATGATTTTTACACCTCTGTGAGTTTGACTATTTTTGCGATAAACAAATTCGTTCCATGCTTTCCATAGAACCTAAAGAGATCCCTACGGCTAAACTGCATCAATATTTGCTGGGAGCGGTGGCTCCCAGACCTATCGCGTTTGCAAGCACTATTGATCCCGATGGGAATCCCAACTTGTCACCATACAGCTTTTTCAATGTATTTAGCTCTAATCCTCCTGTGATGATCTTTTCACCAAACAGAAGGGTACGCAACAATACCACGAAACACACCTACGAAAATGCAAAGAGGACAAAAGAAGTTGTGATCAATGTGGTAAATTATGCCATCGTGCAGCAAATGTCTTTATCAAGTACCGAATATCCTGAAGGAGTCAACGAATTTGAAAAAGCAGGACTCACGATGCTGGCATCAGATATCGTGAAACCCTTTCGAGTTGCAGAATCTCCAGTGCAGTTTGAATGTAAAGTTCGCGAGATTATAGAACTGGGAAATGAAGGAGGTGCCGGTAACCTTATTCTTTGTGAAATTCTAAAGATGCATATCGATGAAAAGGTACTTGACGCTGAGGGAGGCATAGATCAATTTAAAATTGATCTGGTAAGCAGAATGGGCGGAAGTTGGTATGGTAGGTCTAATGAAGGAATGTTTGAGGTTCCTAAACCATTGTCAACCTTAGGTGTAGGGGTGGATGCTTTGCCGGAAAAAATTCGGTTAAGCAACGTACTTACCGGAAACGATCTGGGAATGTTAGGAAACGTAGAAAAAGTTCCTTCTGAAAAGGAAGTAGAAGAATTTGTAGCAGGATCTTTAGAAACCAGAACTGTTTTGAGTTCGGGAGATGAAAATAAGATTCATGTATGGGCAAAAGAATTAATAAATAGAAATGAAGTGCTTTCTGCCTGGAAAGTGCTTTTGGCAAAACAATTATTTTAACAATGGAAGTACAGGGAAAAATTAAACTTATTGATGAGACTAAAACCTATGGAAACAACGGTTTTAGAAAAAGAGAAATGGTCGTTACTACAGAAGAGCAGTATCCACAACATATCATGATCGAGTTTGTGCAAGATAAATGTGACTTACTCAACAATTTTCAGGTAGGCCAAAATGTAAAAGTGAGTATAAACCTTCGCGGAAGAGAATGGGTGAACCCTCAGGGTGAAACCAAGTATTTTAACTCTATTCAAGGTTGGAGAATAGAAAACCTTCAGGAAGCAGCTCCGGGTGGCGCAGAAGTTCCGCCGGCAGATGCTTTTGAGCCAGCGACCGATTTTAAAGAAGAAGATTACGACGATTTACCGTTCTAGCAGAAATCAATACCGACTTTATAGCTTGCTGTGACGGGTTTGACTCCTATCAGCAAGCTTTTTTGTTCCCTAAATTAAATACCAGATGAATATCACCCGATCTATTGAAACACTTTTCAGGAAATACCTTCCTTCTCCTTTTACGATCGCTGTATTGCTCACCCTTCTTACCATCGTAATAGCTTTTTTATTTACCGATGCAAGAAATGATGAGAATCATTTGGTAAGTATTCTCAAATACTGGGAATCTGGGATCTGGAATTCAGCCTTATTGGTGTTTGCCTATCAGATGATGCTTATTCTGGTACTAGGTCATATTTTGGTATTGAGCAAACCTATGAGCAGGCTTATTGACCGATTGGTAGGTTTTGTTAAAAACGGAGGAAATGCGGTGATCCTAGTTAGTATTTCTACGATGTTAGTCTCTTTTTTCAATTGGGGATTAGGGCTGATTTTCGGAGCCATCATGGCAAGGAAGGTAGGAGAGTATGCAAAAGAAAATAATATTGAGATCAATTATCCGTTGGTGGGTGCTTCCGGATATGTGGGATTGATGGTCTGGCATGGAGGTATTAGCGGCTCGGCACCTTTAAAAGTTGCAGAAAGCGGTCACCTTACTCAGTTAATGCAGCAATTAATAAGTCCCGAATTTAGCAGTTCGCTTCCAGAGTACATCGGTACGGGAGAGACCATTTTTAGTTTATCAAACCTGCTCATTTTTGGGGTATTGCTTTTTTGCGTTCCTTTTGTTTTGTATCGTATTAATAGTACAGTAAAGCCTACAGCTATTCATCTGGAAAAGTATCGATCGATTTTTAGAAAAGAGGATAAGGTTTCAGGGTCCGATAGATTAGACAGGTCTGGTTTGCTGGCTGTTTCTTTTGGTATTTTATTGTTACTGGCGTCTTTTTTTCAATATAGGGGTATGTTAAGCGATCTTATCATCACACCTAATTTCTTGAATATCTTTATGCTTGGCATGGCTATTGTACTGCATGGAAATTTTACTCGGTTTTTACATGCTCTTGAAGAAGCGATCAAAGGGGCTTCGGGAATTCTCATTCAATTTCCTTTATACTTTGGTATTATGGGAATCATGAGTGGAAGTGGAATGGTGGGCGAATTATCTTCTTTTTTTGTTTCAGTTAGCAATGAAGTCACCTTGCCCATTTTCACATTTTTCAGCGCTGGATTAGTAAACATATTTGTACCAAGTGGCGGAGGGCAATGGGCCGTGCAGGGACCAATTGTTATAGAATCGGCAATGAAATTGGGAGTACCCCTACCGAAAGCTGTAATGGCGCTGGCTTATGGAGACCAGGTAACCAATATGCTACAACCTTTCTGGGCGTTGCCGCTACTGGGAATTACAAAATTAAAAGCCAAAGAAATACTACCTTACACTTTGCTGATTATGATAGTAGGAATGTTTGTGTATATTACCGGATTGTTGTTATTTTAAAAAAAAGCCCCGATAGGCTATATCGGGACTTAATGTTGTGGTTTTAGGTTTGTCTTTGTATAAACTCAAAAAGCAATGATGAAAATAAATTGAAATACAAAGACACTAACAAATTTGAATAAAATAATTAGAAAAACAAAGGAAAAGGTTACTTTTTTAGAGAATACTTAATTGATTGCCATTAATTTAAGAATAACATATGTTTTATCTTACCGACAAACTGGAATTTCCTCCTGCGCAAAGTGCTTCCCCCGAGGGAATCGTAGCTGTTGGCGGTGATCTTTCCCCTGAAAGATTGAAACTGGCTTACCAAAATGGTATTTTCCCCTGGTTCGAGGAAGAAGATATCTTAATATGGTGGAGTCCGGATCCACGAATGGTTCTGTTTCCGGAAAAACTCAAAGTATCTTCAAGCATGCGAAAGATTTTAAATAAGAGAGCATTTACTGTAACCTACAACAAAAGTTTTTCAGAAGTGATACAAAATTGTGCCGAGGTAAAAAGACCCGGTCAGGCAGGTACATGGATCACTTCGGGAATGATTGATGGGTATATAGCACTCCATGAAATGGGATTGGCAAGATCTGTTGAGGTATGGCAAGAAGATGTTTTGGTGGGAGGTCTTTACGGGGTAGATCTGGGACACGTATTCTGCGGCGAAAGCATGTTTAGTAAAGTAAGTAATGCTTCAAAAGTAGCCTTTATTTCATTGGTACAGGATCTGGCTCAAAAAGATTGTGAACTGATCGATTGCCAGGTATATACCGAACACCTTGAAAGCCTTGGAGCCGAAGAAATTCCAAGACACGAGTTTCTGAAGATTTTAAAAGGAAAAAACAAGTGAATTCAAGATAAAAAATATGGGCTCCGTATCGTTCGTAAAATTCTCAGAACGGTATTCAATTCCAGATTGCAAGCGCAGTTTTGTAGATAAAAGCCAGCCAATTTGCAAAGTAATTCGATGGTCGTACTCAGGCACCGCCTGCTTGGCGATACTTAGCAATGCTTCCGTTGAAATCGCTATATAGGCTTCTCCAACATCTGTTTTTTCTCCGTTTAAAGGAAAATCAATCGCAAACCGATACCGGAACCTATGTAAAGTAACCCTGGTAGTAATTCGTTGTTCGACTCGAACTCTATGTCCAAATCGCACCGAAGATGGTTTTATGGCATAATTGTATTGTTGTGTAAGTCTAAGTTCATTAGAGCCTCCTTCAAAATTGTCTCTGAACCTGTAAAGTATACCGCCCCCGAGACTCTCATTGGCATTGATCTTCCAATTTGAGAAATGAGAGATATCGATCTGTCGCAATCGTAATTCTGTCTCCTCATCCGTATAGATAAAACTACGTTTTCGAATTCCGAAATTATGCCGGTAATTGGGCGTAACATCATAGTTGAATGAGATCTCAGGTTCCCAGTAACCGATAAGATCAGATTGTGCACTTAACATGCCCGGAAGGGAAAGGAAAATACAATAAAATAAGATTTTTCTAATACAAGATATGATCATAAGATGCTTGTGAAAAAGGTCTTTCAAGAAGGTATTCTCCAAGATGATTAAATGTAAATTCTACCATACCGCTTTCTTCATCAGACGATCTCCAGACGACAAGTTCATACCTGATGAAATTGATATCCAGATCTTTAAATGCAGCTACCATGGTATTTTTAGCACTTACATCTCCAGGAAGGTAATACTGTTTTTGTACTTTTTTAATCGAGTATTTTTTAGAATGATGTTCCAGGTACTGACTGATATTTTGTTTGATTGCTTCCGGAAGCTTTCTAAATGCGATCTCTATTTCTATATCCTCCAGTATACCATCAGCATCAAATTCAATGCTGTATTTTTTGTTTTGGATTTTAAATTTTGCCTCAAAACTAGTTTTAGTACTATCAGTTTCGCGATAAAACCGTAGTCGTTTCGCGGTTTCCGTATAGCCATGAAGAAGTTTCAATGCATTCTCAGGAAAGTCCTCTTTCGAGATACGCGACTCTTTCTCATATTTTTTTTGTGCAACAACTTGCAGCGAAATAAAACAGCAAATAAAGATAAAACAGTATTTCATGACATATTTTTTACTTCTTGATACCTAAAACAAGAGACTTCATGGTCGTTAACCATTCCTGTGGCCTGCATATGCGCATAAATAACAGTAGTTCCCACGAATTTAAACCCTCTTTTCTTTAAATCCTTACTTATTCGATCAGACAATGGTGTATTAGCCGGAGCATCTTTGTAATTTTCAAAATTATTTTGAACGGGTTTTCCATTGGTGAAGCCCCAGATGTATTTGCTAAAACTTCCAAATTCTTCCTGAACATTCATGAATGCCTGCGCATTAGAGATCGTGGCTTTGATCTTTAATTTATTTCTGATTATACCAGAATTCCGGAGTAGCATTTCGTACTTATCATCACCATATCCTGCGATTATTTTATAATCAAAATTGTCAAAAGCATCTCTGAAGTTTTCCCGTTTGCGCAATACAGTAATCCAGCTAAGTCCAGCTTGAAAAGTTTCTAAAGTCAGAAATTCAAAAAGAGTATCATCGTCATAGACAGGCACTCCCCATTCCTGATCGTGATAAGCCTCGTATAAAGGATCACCTACACACCATCCGCATCGTTGTTTTCCCATAGAAGAATAATTAATAAAAATCTTCGATTGTAAGTTTTTTTAAAAACTACTACTAAAATACAACTTCCCTTCAAGGTGGTACTTAATTAGACTTATTTTTGAAAAAAATATGAAAATACTAATGAATACAGCACTCGAAGAAGCTTTACAAAAAGCTCAGTCTTATGAATCATACAAAGCTTTGGTATCCGAGCACGTTGCTGAGGGTACTTCTACAGGAGCAACGCAAAGCCAAGCGCTAAGTAATTATACAATGCTTAATGATCGTCGTATGAAAAGATTGGATAAGACCGTGGTGCTGGCACCAGAGATTATTGAAAAGGCGAAACGACAGGCAATAAATGTTACCTGGTTGGTACTTACAGAAAGTTGGTGCGGAGATGCAGCCCACACAATGCCGATCATGCAGAAATTAGCAGCGCTTAGCGATAAAATCGATTTTAAAGTGGTGCTGCGGGATGATAATGACGAACTCATGAAACAGCACCTTACAAATGGAAGTAAGTCGATCCCGAAACTATTGGTCATAGACGACGCTTCTGGTGATGTTATAAATACCTGGGGGCCAAGACCCAGTATTGCATCAGCAGCCGTAGCAGCATACAAGAATAAACACGGAGCATTAACTCCAGAATTCAAGCAAGAGTTACAACTTTGGTACAATAAGGATAAGGGTCAAAATACAGCTTCCGATCTGGCTGAATTAGTGATTTTGGAATGAGTAAGTAATGGTTCCCAGTTGATTATCCCGTTCACCTTTTTCAAACTTAGATCTCATGGCATATGCAATAGCATTATCAACTAGACATCCATTCGAAGAATTTGAACTGGATTTATTATGGGTCGCTTCCAGGACATTGCCATAGCGGTCTACTTTGATGTTAATCACAATCTTACCATTTTGTTCACACGTATAGATTGGATTGGGCAGTTTTGTATGCATCCGGTCTTTTAATGAGTAACTTATAGTGGTATTTCTCCTGGCGACATTTGATCTCTTTACTTCTTCAGTGGTATTATCACCTTTGGAGTCCAGCGTACGTTTTTTAATTTCAGATTTTGCCGAAACACTACCGCGCCCATCAGCAGAAGTAAGCAGTTCGTTCTCAGAATCGTTCTGAGTTTCTTCAGAACTCTCGTTCGATTCTTCATCAGTATCTTCGGTATCTTCAGAATCTGTATTTTTGGCTTCTTCTATGAGTTCTTCTAATGTTTTAAACTCTTCTACTTCATCATCAAAACGACTTTTAGCATCCTGATTGTAAGCCATATGCGTTTTCGCGATCTCGTCCATAGGCTGCTGTTCTTCTTGAGGAATTTCTTCTAGTAGCAGTTCTTCATCCATGGCTAATTCAAACAAATACTCCGGCTCTTGAATACCACTCAACGAGATATTAAAGAGCGTAAGTGCGATGAGGCACATAATAAAAAACGTAATTATGAATGATAATTGACGATTGTTAAGATTCATTTTCTAGTAACTTTTAGGGCGTAAAAAACCTCTAAATATAGTAAATATTTTTGTTTTAGCTCAAAAGTTGATTTTCCAACGTTTCTGGCGTTATTGCATCTATAACGTTGTAACTACCTATTTTAGTTCGTCTTAGAGAAGAAAGATGTGCTCCCGAATCTAATTTTTTCCCGAAATCGTGTGCGAGACTTCTAATATAGGTGCCTTTACTACATACTACCCTAAATTCAATTTCGGGAAGTGAAATACGTGTTATTTCAAATTCCTCAATGGTAACCTCACGTGCATTAATTTTTACTTCTTGTCCTTCCCGTGCATATTGGTAAAGCCGTTTGCCGTCTTTTTTTAACGCGGAAAAAACAGGAGGCACTTGTTTAATGATACCTGTAAATGATTTCGCAGTTGCTTCAATTGCTTCCGAGGTAATATGGTCTGTTGGAAAATAGGCATCCGCTTCGGTTTCCAGATCGTAGCTGGGAGTGGTAGAACCAAGAGTAATGGTTCCTGTATATTCTTTCACCAGACCCTGTAAGTCTGAAATGCGTTTGGTGAATTTTCCGGTACAGATGATGAGTAATCCAGTCGCCAGCGGATCTAACGTACCTGCATGACCCACTTTAAGTTTTTTAAGGTGAAACTTTTTCCTCAATACCCAACGCACCTTATTGACCACCTGAAAAGAAGACCATTCCAGTGGTTTGTCAAGTAAGAGTACCTGTCCTTCTTTGATATGCTCTTCAGTAAACCGGATGACTATTGATTTTGTAAATATTGAAATAAAATGGCTAAGATACCTACGATCAAACAATAAACAGCAAACCAGCTTAGTTTGCTTTTCTTTACGAGTTGAATCATCCAGGTACAGGCCACCAAACCTGAAACAAATGCCGCTACAAAACCCAAAGCAATTGGGGTGATTTCGGCACTCTTAAAGGATAGCTCGCCAGCTAGTAATGTCTTCGCAATACTTCCAAAAATAAGAGGAACCACCATGAGAAATGAGAAGCGAGCTGCCTTTGTTTTATCGATACCGAGCAAGACCGAAGTAGATATAGTAGCACCACTGCGAGATATACCCGGTAAAATTGCAATTGCCTGAGACAAGCCTATGATAAATGAGTTACTATAGGTGACATCTTTCGATGTATCTTTTGCCCGATCAGCTAAAAACAGTAATAATGCGGTGATCAATAACATGACCCCAACTAATTGTATGTTTTCACCGAACATACTTTCGAGTTCTTTCTCAAAAAAAACGCCTACAAAAGCCGCCGGAAGCATAGAAATAATAATTTTTACCGAAAATTGAGATTCTTCATTCCAGGAGAACTGCAGTAGCCCTCTGAAAATTTCAAAGACTTCTTTTCTAAAAATAACCAATGTGCTTAATGCGGTGGCGAAATGAAGGATAACGGTAAAAAGCAAACTTTCTTTGGGTACGGCATTTTCGCCCAAGATTGCCTTTCCCAATTCGAGATGTCCGCTGGAAGAAACCGGTAAAAACTCAGTAAGTCCCTGAATTATTCCCAGTAAAATCGCATCAATTATATCCATAGTAAGTAAAAGGTAGAGAGTTACGCTTATGCGTCTTTCTTTTTATCAGGATTGAGCAATATCGCATAAATCTCTATTCCAAAACCAATGAGAACCAACGTTGGTGCCAGTCTGATTCTTCTAAAACTAAAGATCTCCGGATTAAATACATTAGGGTTTTCATGACCGCCGCCAGTCATCAATAAAAAGCCCAATGCAATGAAAGCGATCCCGATAAACATAAAAAGGTAATTCTTTCTTTTAAAGATGAACTCTTTTGGTACCTGAACCGGTTTTTTTTGCCCTTTTTCAGTATTCTTAGATGCTTTTTTCTTTGTTGCCATTTATTTCGGGTCTAAGTACAAATTCGTTAATAGTATAAATCGTCTGTGCGCAAATTTAAGAAACGCTGCGTTGCAAAAAAGGTACTGATCCAGGTAATTACAATACCCAAAATAAAAATACCGGTAAAGACAAACACCAGTAAAATAGGATCCTGTAAAAGATTTAGGTCACTAAAACGTTTGTCAAAATAATAGAGAACCAATGCCATTGCTCCAAGAGCGAGAATCGCACCAAGCATACCTAATTGAACGCTTTTAAGAATAAAGGGTTTGCGAATAAAACTTTTTGTAGCACCTACCATTTGCATGGTTTTAATAATAAAACGCTTTGAGTAGATAGAGAGCCTGATAGAACTGTTTATGAGTAACACGGCTATAAATGTGAATACTCCACTAGCTATGAGTATCCATAAACTTACCCTTTTTACGTTTTCTGTGAGTAAAGAGACCAGAGGCTTATCATAAGATACTTCGGCCACGTAATCACGGGTGGTGATTTCAGCAGCGATCTCTTCTATTTGAGCGGGAATAATATACGAGGCTTTCAAATGAATATCAATAGAATTTTGCAATGGATTGTAACCTAGATAATCCATAAAGTTTTCTCCAATCGTTTCACTATGTGTCTCCGCAGCGGCTTCTTTTGAAATAAATTCGGCAGATTTCGTGTATTCTGCCATCGTAAGACTTTTTAATAGCTGATTGATCTCTACTTCTTTTGCACTGTCTTTAATAAAAATGGTAATGGCGATCTGCTCTTTAAAATGGTCTGCCAGCTTCTTGGTGTTTAATACAAGAACGGCTAACATGCCCAATAAAAACAGTACCAGCGCAATACTTAACGTAACCGAAAAATAAGAGGAAATCAGTTTTCTTTTTTGATACCTTTCAAAAGATTTGCTCATAAAATGCCCAACAAATTGTTTGTGTAAAAATACTAAAGTAAATTTACTTACAAACAATAACTCAAGCTTATGAAAATTGTTGTGTACGGTATAGGAGGTGTAGGAGGATATTTTGGTGGAAAACTTGCAAAAGCAGGACTTGATACCACATTTATTGCAAGAAGAGCGCACCTTGAAGCGATCAAAGAAAACGGATTGGTGGTTAAAAGCATTTATGGAGATTTTAAAGCGACACCTACCGCTATTACCTGGGATATTGCCAATGTACCTGACCCCGATCTTATTATTTTAGCGACCAAGACATGGCAGGTGTCTGAAATTGCCAGTAAGCTTAGGAAACATATAAATAAAGAAACTATGATCCTGCCTTTGCAAAATGGCGTGAATACTACCGAAAAGCTGCTAAGAGCGCTTCCGGAGAAAAATGTATTAGCCGGTTTGTGCAGGATAATTAGTTATATTGAATCTCCGGGAGTCATTCGGCATAAAGCATTTCATCCACAGGTATTGTTCGGGGAATTAGACAATAGCAAATCGCAAAGAACAAAAGAGATCAAAGCCTTGTTTGATAAGGCAGATTTTGACAATGAAATACCAGAGGATATTCACCTGGAAAGATGGCGTAAATTTCTGTTTATCTGCACCATAAGTGGTATAGGCGCACTTACCCGCATGGAAATAGGGATCAATAGATCAGATAAGCAGATACGCACGCTTATGGAACAAACTGCAAGTGAGATTATTGCCTTGGCAAATGCAAAAGGAGTGGCCTTACATGAAAAAGACCTTGAAAAAACATTCGCAGCGATCGACAAACAGGCGGCAGATACCACGGCTTCCATGCAGCGGGACCTGATGGAAGGAAAACCTTCAGAATTAGATGATTTTAACGGTTATGTCGTAAAAGAATCACAAAAATACGGACTACAAACACCGGTAAATTCATTTATTTATCACTGTTTGCAACCCATGGAGAGAAAAGCCAGAGGTTTATAAATATGATTCAGGATTCTTTTGGGCTTCTCCCTTATGTCTTGAGAAGGGTAAAACTAAGAGAGTGATCTCAGGTATTGATCATTGATTTCTTCTGTATTCTCCATGTTCATTTCAGACAATAACACTATTTTTGCCGCTTACAAATATAATTAGGCCGGCAGACAATTTTCCGGAGTGTAAAGTAAGCAGTGATCATGAAATATAATTTCAATGAAATTGAGGCCAAATGGCAAAAATACTGGGCAGAAAATCGGGTTTTTAAAGCTGAAAATAATTCGGTAAAACCCAAATATTATGTGCTCGATATGTTTCCGTATCCATCCGGAGCAGGTTTGCACGTAGGGCATCCGCTAGGATATATCGCCAGCGATATTTATGCACGTTACAAAAGACACTGTGGGTTCAATGTATTGCACCCCCAAGGATACGACTCTTTCGGGCTTCCGGCTGAACAATATGCCATTCAAACGGGGCAGCACCCAGCTATAACTACTGAAACGAATATCAAAAGATATCGTGAGCAATTAGATAAAATAGGTTTTTCTTTTGACTGGAGCCGTGAGGTGCGTACCTCTGATCCTAAATATTATAAGTGGACACAGTGGATCTTCACAGAATTGTTTGATTCCTGGTATGATAAGGTCATTAATAAGGCCGCGCCTATAAGTACGCTGGTCGCAATTTTTGAAAAAGACGGGAATAGTGATGTAAAAGCGGTTTGTGATGATGATATAAAGATATTTTCAGCATCGGAATGGAATGCATTTTCAGCAGATGAAAAGGAACGAATCCTCTTAAAATACAGACTTACCTACCTTGCAGAGACCGAAGTAAACTGGTGCCCCGCTCTAGGGACGGTCTTAGCTAATGATGAGATTGTAAATGGAGTTTCAGAACGTGGAGGACATCCGGTGATCCGCAAGAAAATGACACAATGGAGCATGCGTATCTCTGCGTATGCCGAACGATTGTTGAATGGCCTTGAAACCATAGATTGGCCAGAACCCCTTAAGGAGAGTCAGAGAAATTGGATCGGACGTTCTCAAGGTGCTTCGGTACGATTCAAATTAGATGGTTTTGAAGACCAAATAGAAGTATTTACCACCCGACCTGATACTATTTTTGGTGTTACTTTCATGACCCTTGCTCCAGAACACGAGTTGGTAAAAAAAATAACAACAGCGGCACATAAGGAAGCGGTAGAAGCTTATGTAGAGGCTACGGCGAGACGCAGTGAGCGTGAGCGTATGGCAGATGTGAAAACCATCTCAGGAGTTTTCACCGGAGCACATGCCATTCATCCGTTTACAGGAGACAAAGTGCCTGTATGGATCGGGGATTACGTACTTGCCAGCTACGGTACAGGAGCGGTTATGGCCGTACCCTGTGGAGACCAGCGAGATTATGATTTTACGAATCATTTTGCCGGACAGGAAGGAATGCCGCCGATAAAGAATATTTTTAAGGATGCCGATATCTCTGAGGAAGCTTTTTCAGACAAAGAAAATACGATTATTGGCAACTCCGATTTCCTTAATGGACTTGCGTATGAAGAAGCGGTTGCCAAAGCCATTGAAAAACTGGAAGAAATTGGGCAAGGTGAAGGTCGTATCAACTACCGTTTACGTGATGCGGTATTTAGTCGTCAGCGATATTGGGGAGAACCCTTTCCAGTGTATTACGTGAACGGACTCCCAAAAATGATTGAAAAAGAACACCTGCCTATTCGTTTGCCTGAAGTAGAAAAATACCTCCCGACAGAAACCGGTGAACCTCCTTTGGGAAATGCAACTGTTTGGGCCTGGGATACGAATAAAAATGAAGTAGTGAATAATGATTTGGTAGATGAAAAAAAAGGCGTGTATCCGCTAGAATTAAATACCATGCCGGGTTGGGCAGGAAGTAGCTGGTATTTTAATCGGTACATGGATCCTTTTAATGAAGATGAATTCGCTTCAAAACAGGCATTGAACTACTGGAAAGATGTTGATTTATACATAGGCGGAAGCGAACATGCTACCGGACATTTGCTGTACAGCCGTTTCTGGCAGAAATTCCTGTTTGATCGGGGGTATGTGCCAAAAGCTGAATACGCCAAAAAATTGATCAATCAGGGAATGATCTTGGGAACGAGTGCTTATGTATACAGAATAAGGAAGGAAGATGGTAACTATATTTTAGTTTCCAAAGGATATATAGTAGAAGACGGTAATAAAATATTTGCGCAGAAAACGCATTCTCCAGAAAATATGGAGAATGATAATATTGATAATGTATTAAGCGAATTCATGAGCAATCCAGGACATGTTGAAGACTTCACATCGGTTGAAAAAATTCATGTAGATGTCAATCTAATCGATTCATCAGATGAACTTGATATCGAAGCCTTCAAAAAATGGCGTCCTGAGTATGCCGATGCTGAATTTATCTTAGAGGATGGAAAATATATTGTAGGCAGAGAGGTAGAGAAAATGTCCAAATCCAAATTCAACGTGGTCAACCCCGATGATATCTGCAATGATTACGGAGCAGACACCTTACGCCTGTACGAGATGTTCCTGGGGCCGTTAGAACAGGCAAAACCCTGGAATACTGCGGGGATCACGGGGGTATTTGGATTCCTTAAAAAATTATGGAAATTATACCATTCTGGTGAAGACGGAAGCTTTTATGTATCAGATGATGCACCTTCAAAAGATTCTTTAAAAACATTGCACAAGACCATCAAAAAAGCGGTGGAGGATATAGAAGCCTTTTCGTTCAACACCTCGGTAAGTTCATTTATGATCGCCGTAAACGAATTGACCGCGCAGAAATGCAATCATCGAGCCATCCTGGAGCCTTTGGCCATCGTAATCTCGCCGTATGCACCCCATATTGCAGAAGAATTATGGCGTAAATTAGGCAACAAAGAAAGTATTTCGTTTGCACCTTATCCTAAGTTTGATGAAAAGTATCTTAAAGAAAGTACAAAAGAATATCCGGTTTCTTTTAATGGTAAAATGCGTTTCAAAATAGAGCTGTCATTAGACCTCGATAGTAAAGCGGTGGAAGAAGCCGTGCTTGCCGATGCCCGTACGCAGATACAGTTAGATGGCAGAACTCCTAAGAAAGTAATCGTAGTTCACGGAAGAATTGTGAATATCGTCGGATAAATAATCAAGGATCTGAACTATTTTCTATGTTTGTAGTCACCAATGGCTGCAAGCAAATGAAAAAAATCACAGTATTCTTAAGCTGTTTCTTAACCATCATGGTTTCCTGTTCAGATGATGGAGTTTTTAATACGCTTTCTGAAGAACCACTTTCCGGAATTGTTTTTGGAGAAAATTTTGCGATCTCAGGGGGTCGAGCGACGGTTTTTGGAGATGAATACATTGAATTGATGCTAGCTTCTGAAGTTCTTGATTGCGAAACCGAGGTTCAGAACTCGTCTTTATCTGTATCGATTGCAGTACCCAATAGGGTAGGTGTTCACAGGAATGTACTTGTAGTTTTTAATAAATTTGAAGAAGAACCTATTACAGAGGTAGATGCTCTGGTAGAAATTACTGAGGTAAATGACTTTATCGTATCAGGAAAAATAAGAAGCTCGGATACTGATAGTAATCGGGTTGAAGGTAGTTTTGAGGTTAGTATATGTTCTCGATGAATAAAAAAAGGCAGGAAATTTAATTTCCCACCTTTCCAATCAAATCTCAAGTATGATTATTTAGGCATTACTACGGTATCAATGGCATGAATTACTCCATTGGACGCAGCTACATCTGTTTTTACAATTGTTGAGGTATTACCGTTAGCGTCTGTTAAGATTACGTTTCCATCTTTTACAGAAGCTGTCAATGTTCCACCTTGTACGGTTTTAATTTCAAATTTTCCTCCGTTGTCTTTGATAGCTTTCAATACATCTTTCGCCATTACTTTTCCGGATACTACATGATAAGTTAATACAGCGGTCAATGTTCCCTTAGCTTCAGGCTTTAACAGACCCTCTACGGTTCCTTCAGGTAATTTAGCAAATGCATCGTTTAGCGGAGCAAATACTGTAAATGGTCCTTCACTGTTCAATGTCTCTACAAGATCTGCAGCTTTTACGGCTGCTACCAGCGTGCTAAAATTTTCATTACCCGCTGCAACTCCTACTATCGTGGGATCTGTTGTAATGATTTCTTTTTCGTTTTCTTTTGTTGGATTTTCATTTCCGGTGTTTGCGAATGAAGCTGTTACCATTAAGCTCAATAATGCAAATCCGGCAAATAATTTTCTAGTTTTCATTTTTTCATAGTGTTTTTTCGTTGATTGTAAATGTAGGGCGAAGCTATTAAGTACACTATTTTTTTTGTTTAAACTTTAGTTAAAAAGTCTAAACAAAATCACAAATGTGCGGTATCGAAGAAATATGGAATATTAAAGAAATAAAATATTATAGGTCTTTAAAGAAATAAAGAAGAAGAAACCGTATGATGAAAAACAGGTGTTTTTACGCATACGTTCTATTCCTGAGCTACCTATCTTCGTGTTGACTTTATAAGGGTTGAAAGTTAAACAGATACTCCCGATACCAACTTCGTTAACTTTAAACCTTTTAATATGAATAATTCAAGTTCAAATTTACTACACTACATCAGTGTTCTTATGCATGACGACGAAGCGTTAAAACGATTTATTGTAGATCCGATAACGCACGCCGAAAATAAATATGGTCTTACAAAGGCAGAGCGGGCAGTTTTAAGACGAACCGTTTCCAATTTATCGCATCACTCAATTAATGGATTTTCTATGGAGCGCACTCTGTCTTCCTATCGTAGATCTTTAAGATTGCTTCAAAACGTACTGCATAACACAGGAACTAAAATGATGTCTGACGTTAAGAGTAATGGTCATGAAGCCGCGGCCGTAGATCAGCGTTACGGATTGGTAATTAATTACCCTAATCTGGCTGCAAATTCGACTACCGATTTTACCTGTAAATCAAACAGTGATGTAGATCGTCTCGGCGGACCCTATTTCAACAGCTTCTTTTTCAATATTGTTTTTAACGATTCGAATCCAACCTCAGTTCAACGTTTGCTTTTAGGAGCATCACAAGCTTTTCCTAATG
Source organism: Flavobacteriaceae bacterium M23B6Z8 (assembly GCA_046199005.1). GTDB lineage: Bacteria > Bacteroidota > Bacteroidia > Flavobacteriales > Flavobacteriaceae > Ascidiimonas. The sequence continues at coordinate 3,928,449 of CP176050.1, read as the reverse complement.
ATATTAGTTATAATACAGTGATCATGAACGGCAAACCCTATGTTTCTGAGATCAAGATTCAATCAAGGTCCATAAGGGCCGATTTGAGTAATGGCTGTTATGATCTTTCTAAAAATCCAAAAGCAGATAATGCTTTTTGGTTCTATTCGATCAACGGTAAACCTCAAAAAGGATTTGCCGGAAAAACAGGACAAGTGGGGCAGAGCTTTCAGGATTTTATTCTTACCAATAACGATACCGTATACTGGCAGATGCTTGCTCCAGATTCGACTTACGGATTTAAATCTTGTGCACCACATACACTCAACGAGTATGCCGCAAGTGAGAGTTATGCAAAAAAATAAAATAGATGGTGTAAATCATAAAAACCCGCATTCATCGCGGGTTTTTTTGAAAAAACCTAAGTAGCTTGTTGCAGGTGAAAAACCGTGATCTCCGGTCGCATGTTGAATCGCACCTGCCATAGGCAACCTAATGCACGATTAATATATAAGGTACGACCATCTTCCAGCGGAATTTTTCCGGAAGAGTACCGCTTGTTTTTTACCGGAAGCATAGGAGAGGGCAGAAAGGGCGGTTTTACTTGTCCGCCATGGGTATGTCCGCTTAAAATCCAACTGTCATAACCATTCCAGATATCCAAGTCACAAACATCAGGATTGTGACAGAGTGTAATAGTCGGCTTTCTGGTTGTATTCTTTTCAAACAGCGCATCGGGTTTAAAATTGGTACCCCAGTAGTCATCAACTCCTAATATCTGAAGTCCGTCTTTTTCAATTCCTTCATTTCGTAAAATTCGAATTCCTTTTTCCTCCAGAATTTCGCTAATGGTATCTGCTACCTCTGGTTGTGCCCAGTCATGACCGTAATCATGATTTCCCAAAACTCCATAAGTTCCCCTACTTCCCGTAACAACGTGCTGCATTACTGTTTTAAGATCCTTAAATTGTGATGCGTCTTCATAGTGTACAAAATCGCCTGTGTACACTACGTAATCTGGTTTTATGTGTTGAGCCTTTTTAAAAGAATCAATAAGGTAATTCCAGTCAAAACGGTTGCCCACATGAATATCGCTTATTTGCATCACTATTTTCCCTTCCAGAGATTTCGGTAGATTTTTAATGGGCATCTTTTGATGAACGAATTCGAGCCAGAAAGGTTCAATTTGCCAAGCATAAAGCCCTGTGATTGATCCTAGGGCAGCAAGTGCTGTCATTCCTTTAACAAATTTTCGTCTTTTCATAGATTTATAAGGGCTTTTATCAATTGAGCAATAGTTTCGGTAAAATTAAAAAATCAGAGAAAGCCAATTTATCCATTATTTTTTATCGATGATAGGGATGTATATATCTTCTATAGAATCTGAATGGTCAGGTCCCAAATATCGATCATCCAGCAATTCAAAATGCGGTCGATCGTCCAGATCATAATCGGAAGCAGGGAGCCATTCTTCGAATATAAACGAAGCGGTTTTATGAAATTCTTTGGTACTACCTCTATGTTCGAAAACAGCATAGGTGCCTTCCGGAATAATGAATAGTTCCATTCCTTCGGGGATAGCTGAAACCTTTTTAATTTCAATACCTGCTCTTGTCGTAAATTCGGTTTCAGGCGTAAAATCAGTTATATCAAATCCTTCTGGATATACCTGAATTGACAAAAAGGAAGAATTTAAGGGATTTTCAATTTCATTTTTTCGAGGCATAAAAGTACTCCAGAGCTTTCTCGCCTTATTCGTCATAAGACTTGTTTTTGACGACATACAAATAACTTTCTTTGCAGGAATAACAATGGTGTTCAAAAACATACTAATGAATTGAGGTTTTGAATTTACATAAAGAATACTAAATCCAATCTATCTTTTGTAATTAATATGATTATCCTTATTTTCTTTAGACCCCTCAAAAAAAGGATCAATTGATATTAAAATCAATTTATTTTGTATTTACCCCCTATAAATATTATAATATATTTCAATTTTTTGATCTTTTTGACGTTTAACCCCCTATTTTTATCGATTTTGTTTGTTTAATTGAATTATAAAAATGAAATTTCCATCATAAAAAATTAAACGTATGATTATAGGTGTTCCAAAAGAAATCAAAAACAATGAGAGCAGAGTGGGTTTGACTCCTGCCGGTGCTTTCGAACTGGTGAAAAGAAAACACAGAGTACTTATTCAGCAGGGAGCTGGTGAAGGAAGTGGTTTTTCAGATGCTGAATACATAAAAACTGGCGCCGAGATCGCATACAGCCTCGAAGATGTTTATGCCAAAGCAGAAATGATTGTTAAGGTCAAGGAACCCGTTAAAAAGGAATACGCACTGATCAGGGAAGGACAAGTTGTATTTACTTATTTTCACTTTGCATCAAGCAAAACACTTACCGATGCTATGATCAGAAGTAAATCGATATGCATAGCCTATGAAACTGTACAGGAATCAGATGGTAGTTTGCCACTGCTAACACCTATGTCTGAGGTTGCTGGCCGAATGGCCATTCAACAAGGAGCAAAATACTTAGAAAAGCCTATTAAAGGAAGAGGAGTACTGCTTGGTGGAGTCCCCGGAGTAGCCCCGGGAAAAGTGCTTATACTCGGTGCAGGTACGGTAGGGATACAGGCAGCGAAAATGGCAGCAGGACTTGGAGCACATGTGACCATCTTAGATATTAACATGAAAAGACTACGCTATGTAAATGATATTATGCCAAGTCATGTAGTCACAGAATTTTCGAATGAATATAATATTCGAAAGCATATTAAAAATCACGACCTGATCGTAGGTGGGGTATTAGTAACCGGTGGTAAGGCGCCAAAATTGATTACCAGAGACATGTTGAAAGACATGCGGCCCGGAACTGTGTTAGTGGATGTGGCTGTGGATCAAGGTGGTTGCATGGAAACTACCAAAGCGACTACTCATGAAGATCCTACTTTTATCATAGATGATGTAGTACATTATTGTGTGGCCAACATGCCGGGAGCGGTGCCCTATACGTCTACCATAGCATTGACCAATGTCACGTTGCCCTACGTTTTAAAGCTGGCAGATCTCGGATGGAAAGCAGCCTGCCAGAAAGACCCTGTTTTGCATAAGGGACTCAACATCATAAGAGGTGAGATCGTATACAAAGAAATTGAAGATTCGTTTAATTGGGATGTGAGTTTTAATTAAGTCAAGTGTATGTCCTATTTAGTCTAAAACATTGGAGATAAAATGAAATACGGTAAATGAAGGTTTTTTATTTCCTTTTATAGTAATGGTATTTTCGAACGAACCGGTTTTTTTGGCGACAAAATCCACAGGAATTTTGAACTGAATCCCGGGGGGTATATCTCTAGCAATACTATAATCAAAATTAAGACAGCCGCAACTTCCCAATATATTTTGAATATGGTAGGCTTCTGTTCCTTTGTTTTCTAGCTGTATATCAAAAGAGACCGTATCTCCCACGTGCAAATTTTGAAGAATAAGTGAATCATTTTTTACTATAATAATAGGTTCCTTCTGACTGATTGTTTCTTGTTTTTTACAGGATACGAACAACACAATAAAGCAACTACACGTAACTAAAAATTTATTCAAGATGTTTGGCAATTAAATGATCGATATTGTTGTAAAAATGATACCATTTATCATGTAGCCTTCCTCTATATACGATTTCAGAGTCTTTATTCACTATTACGTACTGAGGAACCGTACTGATCCCAAATGCCTTCCATGCAGATTTATCAGCTGCAAATAAGGTCTCAAACTCATATTTTGCAACAATTTCAGATGCCGTTAACACAGAATCTCTTGGGATAGGAAGATTGAGTGTATAAAATTTGACATCTTTATTATTTGCATATTTTTTATTTAGTTTCTCATAATCGGGAAATTTCTCAATGCAACTACCACAGGAAGTAGACCAAAGATCAAGAATTAGGACTTTATCTTTTTCAAGGTTGTAAGGACTTTTATCGGATTTCAAAAGTGCCAGTTCTGGGAATTGTTGAACTTTAAAGTCTTCTTCAAAAGCGAACGCAAACCAATTTTGAATAAATAGAAAATTGATAAATGTTATTAAAACTCCAATAACGATCATACCTTTATAAGGAACTCCTTTTCGATAAATAAAGTAACCAAAAATCGCGTATAAAATAGCACCTAACCAGATGGGCATAGTTGCAAAAAACCCCTTTTCAAAGATATTTTTCATTGATAAAAAACCATAGATAAGAATAAAAGGTAATATTGCAATGACATAAAGCCATGTTCTTGACCTGTTAATTTTGAGTCGATTAGCTAGTAGCAAGCCTACTATGAAATAAAGTAGGCATACTAATAAGAATTGGAAAACCCAATTGACAGCACCTGAGAAAAAACAAAAAAAGAATAGAAGTGTTCCTGTAGCTAAGAGGAGAAAGTTACTATTATAATTTATTTGCATTTTTAAGATGTTTAATTGCAACGACCATCGCATGGAGAACCCCATGCAATACCGCAGCCTGTGTATGTTGATTCGCAATCGGAACTTTCGCAATCGCTAAACCAACAATAATCTTCTTTCTGACTACATTTACATTTGTTGGAGGCAGGATTTCCATCCAGGTCAAGCTCTACCTCTCTTGATTGCACCATGGATTTATAAGAGATAGAAGTAAATATTTCTATAAATTCTTCCCGAGTGAATGATTTTTTAGCCTTTTTAATCCATGGCCTTATATGATTTTCTTATATTTCTTTACTTGCCAGACTTTCAAAGGCGAAAAAATCTTCAGAGAGTATATTCTTTACGATTCTATTAAATCTAATTGTTGATTGTTTAAGGTCACTTTACGTCCGTATAATGTAGACTCTTCAAGAATCAAATTAAACTTATCATGCCAGATCGAGCGTTTTTGTGCTGGGCTAAGCATAGAAAAAGCTTGTTTTTGCGAATCCCGGTAAGGTTTAAAACCTGAGACACATCATCTTGTAGGGTATTGACATTGTCTTTCGAACAAGAAACAAATACAATACAGAGAAGTAATAAAATTAATCGTTTCATTATCATATTTATTGGTTAGAAGCCAATTTAGTAAAAACGATATGGAATAAAAATAATATTCTTTCATATTTATAAGAATATAGCTGCATTCTATTTATTACGAAATAATGTGGATAGTTCAAGGTGACAATACTGACAAAAAATCATACCGTTAAAACCTCGCTAAAATTGGCGGGGTTTTTGCTTTTAATATTGTAATTTTATATAAAAATTTAGATTATGTACGGTATAAGTCCAATGTATTGGGTGATTATTGGGGGTTTTATGCTCCTTAGTATGTTGGTAAGCCAACGACTTAAAAGTAAATTCAAAAAGTACTCAAAGTTGCAATTACGCAACGGCATGAGTGGTGCAGAGATTGCTGAGAAAATGTTAGCAGATAATGGTATATACGATGTCAAAGTAATTTCAACTCCAGGAATGCTAACCGATCATTACAATCCTGCGAATAAAACGGTGAACCTGAGTGAAGGGGTTTATTCCCAGCGCAATGCTGCCGCTGCAGCGGTTGCAGCTCACGAATGTGGCCATGCGGTTCAACACGCCAAAGGATACGAATGGTTGCAGATGCGATCAAAACTCGTTCCTGTAGTAAATGTGGCTTCTGGTTTATCTACCTGGCTTATATTCGGAGGTTTTATTCTGGGAGTAAGTTCCAGTTTTGGATACGGAATTGCACTTGCTGGTGTTGTTTTATTTGGTTTCGGTACGCTCTTTAGCTTTATAACACTACCAGTTGAGTATGATGCGAGTAACAGAGCACTTGCCTGGTTAAAAGCTAAAAACATGGTAAGTCAGCAGGAATATGCAGGGGCAGAAGACTCTTTGAAATGGGCAGCCAGAACCTATGTTGTAGCTGCACTGGGTTCACTTGCTACATTGCTGTATTTTGCACTAAGAGTATTGGGAAGCCGTGATTAAAAAGTAAAATTAGTATACAAAACCCTGCAAGTTAGTTCTGCAGGGTTTTTTTATAGGGAAATTTGACGGTCTATTTGTTGGTTCAGTGAAATAAAGGTCTCTGTACGGGAAACTCCTTCGATCGTCTGAATTTTATGATTAAGCAGATTCATTAAATGCTCATTGTCTTTGCAAAGAATTTTAATGAGAATGCTCCAGTTTCCGGTTGTATAATGGCATTCAAGAACTTCCGGGATGCTTTTCAACTGGTTTACTGCTTCCGGATTGCGCATGGCCTTGTCCAAATAAATACCTATGAATGCCATGGTAGAATATCCCAAGACCTTTGGATTAATTATAAGTTTGGAAGCCGCAATAAGATTAGCTGTTTCCAGCTTTCGTAGGCGTTGATGTATTGCCGCACCTGAGATTCCGATCTTACGGGCAATCTCTAGTATAGGTTTTCGGGCATCCTCCATGAGAAAACGGAGAATCTCTTTGTCTATCCCGTCGATTTCAACAATTTCATTAGCGATTTTCATAATTTACTTTCAGTCAGAAAGTAAATATACTAAAAAGGCTTCGGTATGAAAGCCTATCCAGCAACATTGTCGGGGTTGTAACCCAGGTAAGGTACTTCCCGTTCGACAAATACAATATTGTTGGCTTTGAGTTCTTTTAGAATAGGCTGATAGATTTCTCTTGAAATAGGAATCCTGACCCCCGTCATTTTAATTTTACCGTTCAAGATCTGTAAAGCGGCTATGGCGACTGGTAAACCTACCGTTTTTGCCATAGCAGTATAGGTTCGGTCTTTTCCTAAAGATACCATGCTTGCATCGATCTGTCTTTTCTTTCCGTTCAATTCGAATCCGAATTTGTGATACATTACGATCATATCTTTATCGTCATCCTGTAACGTCCAATGTTCTTCCAGGATCTTCTGTAACATTTTAGCAGGAGTGGCATTTTTAAGGCCTACTTTTTTGTCTGGATTAAAAAGATCAAGGTCAACCAGTTTTTCCCACATTATATCGTCTTGATCAATTTTCAAATAATGCCTTAGTTTGAGCTCTACCGAATCTGTTGGCGAATACGGCAAAAATGAATTGATGAAATCTCTGTATGACATATTTTCAGAGCCTTCAAGTTCATAGCTATCATCAGTTAGTCCTAATTGAACGAACATATTCCACGCTTTTGAATAGCCTACCCGGCGCATGGTGCCTCTGTATAAAGTCAACGCATCCGAGAGGCCATAAGCTTCTCTGTACTTGAGTGAATCACGATTTGCATAGGCTTCAAATTTCCCAAAACCGGCAATATCCAGAAACTCAGTTCGCCTGAAAAGCTTGTGATATGGAATGTACTTATAGGTCCCTTCCTGAATAAATTTTGCGGCTCCTCCCTGGCCTGCCAATACCACGTTTCTTGGATTCCAGGTGAACTTGTAATTCCATAAATTGGTGTCGCTTTCAGGTGCTACCAGACCACCGGTAAAAGATTCAAACAATAACATTTTACCTCCTTCATCTCGAATGCGGTCAATAACTTCCATAGCACTCATATGATCGATGCCAGGATCTACACCTATCTCATTCATAAAAAGCAAACCGTTTTCAGTAACCTCTTTATCCAGTAATTTCATCTCCTGGCTTACGTAAGAAGCGGTAACCATATTTTTTTTATAGTGCAGGCAGTCTTTAGCGACCTCCATATGCAAAGAAGCGGGTAGCATAGAAATAATGATGTCGGCATTTTTGATGGCAGATTGTCGTTGCGTATCATTAAATATATCTAGTTGTACTGCTTTAGCGTTTGAGTGATTTTGCAGTAATTCTTCTGCATTTTGAGGATAAATATCTCCAATAGTAATGAAAAGGTTCTCACTAATGCTCTTGTCTAACAGGTATTGAATAAGATATGAGGTTGACTTTCCGCCTCCTATGATTAAAATATTTCGCATGCTTATATTCTTCAGTAACTTTGCATTCTTTAATTCAAAATACGAAAGTAGCGAATTGTTATATTTATAAGAAATATTGCTGATTAAGTTATGAAAAAAACATTTTTAATTTTTGGTACACTATTCGGGATGCTATCCGTAGTGTTTGGCGCGTTTGGCGCACACGCGCTTGAACGAGTGCTGGATACTGATGCTATAGCTACTTTTGAAACTGCTGTAAAATACCAGATGTATCATGCTTTACTGCTTTTATTTCTGGGAATATCAGAGGTTTATTCTAATAAAACATTAAAAATTTTAAGGGCTTTGTTGATCAGTGGAATCTTTCTCTTCTCAGGATCTATTTATTTGCTTGCGACCAATGCGCTTACCTCATTCGACTTCAAAGTAATTGGATTTATCACTCCCATAGGAGGTAGCTTATTGATTATTAGCTGGATACTTATGTTCTATAAGTTAATCGTTAAAAAGCGCGAATAAATCGTTAGCGAAAACGTTGGAGTATCTAATATTTTGTACTTTTACCGCGCAAAACTAACTTTACAAACCATTAAAAAATGGAAAAAAATGCCCTGTTTACGAAAACGATTTCGTTAGAGGATTACGGAATTAGAAATGCGCATGTACGCTACCAGTTATCGGCCGATAAACTTCATGAAATAAGTATTTCCCACGGTATGGGTGTGGAGGCTTCATCTGGAGCATTGGCAGTTAATACGGGGGAGTTTACCGGGAGATCACCGAAGGATCGGTTTATAGTAAAGGATGAAATTACCAAAGAAAAGGTTTGGTGGGGTCCGGTGAACATACCTTTTGATCCTGATGATTTTGATAAACTCTATGAAAAAGTTACCCAGTATCTGTCTGGTAAAGAATTATATGTAAGAGACTGTTATGCATGCGCCGATGAGAACTATCGGACCAATATAAGGGTGATTAACGAATATCCCTGGAGCAATCTGTTCGTGTACAATATGTTTTTGAGCCCCGAACAGGAGGAACTGGAGGATTTTGAAGCAGAATGGACGGTGGTGAATGCGCCTGGTTTTATGGCAAACCCGGAAGAAGATGGTACACGGCAGCACAATTTTGCAATTCTTAACTTCACCAGAAAAATAGCGCTGGTGGGCGGCACAGGTTATACAGGTGAAATTAAAAAAGGTATTTTTTCTGCATTGAACTTTTTGCTTCCTGTATATAAAAATACGCTTCCAATGCATTGCAGTGCCAACGTAGGTGAAGATGGAGATACGGCTATCTTTTTTGGTCTTTCAGGAACCGGCAAAACAACTCTTTCAGCAGATCCTGACCGAAGACTTATCGGAGATGATGAACACGGGTGGACAGCAGAAAATACGGTTTTCAATTTTGAGGGAGGCTGTTATGCAAAAGTGATCAACCTCTCACAGGAAAGTGAACCTGAAATATATGGGGCGATCAAACGGGGAGCAATTTTGGAGAATGTAATTCTGGATGCCGACGGGGTAGTAGATTTCAGTAATACATCTATTACACAAAATACCCGCGTAAGTTATCCCATTTATCATATCGATAATATTCAGGAACCTAGTATAGGAAAAAATCCTAAAAACATATTCTTTTTAACTGCGGACGCTTTTGGGGTATTACCTCCAATTTCAAAACTTACTCCTGGGCAGGCGGCCTACCATTTCATTTCCGGGTACACGGCAAAAGTTGCAGGTACCGAAGCAGGAATTGATGAACCCGTTCCTAATTTCTCAGCTTGTTTTGGTGCTCCTTTTATGCCCTTACATCCTACCTATTATGCAGAGATGCTTAGCAGAAAGATGCAAGAGGCCGGTGTAAATGTCTGGTTGGTTAACACAGGTTGGACGGGAGGCCCTTATGGTGTGGGCAAAAGAATGAAATTAGCCTATACACGAGCAATGATCGCTGCGGCAATGAAAGGACAGTTAGGAGAAGTGACATACGAGAAATACCATATTCATTCGGTTTTTGGAGTAGCACAGCCCAGAACATGCCCTGGTGTTCCCACAGAGGTATTAAGTCCCCGTAAAACTTGGAATAATGATGAAGGATATTATAAAAAAGCGCAGGAACTTGCGGATGCCTTCAAGGAGAATTTTAAAAAGTTTGAGACCTATGCCAGTGAGGAGATTCTGGCAGGAGGACCACTGGTTTAAATATAGAAAAGGAATATACTAAAAATGCCTGCAACAATGCAGGCATTTTTATATGAGATATGTTATTTTTTATTCACTTCGGCTATATATTTTTCCAAGGCCATGGTCATTGAAGGAGTCTCCGGAGTGGGCGCCTCAATATCTATACGAAGCCCTGCATCGTTCGCAGCACGTACTGTACTATTGCCGAAAACGGCAATACGTGTATCGTTTTGTTGGAAATCTGGAAAATTCTTAAAAAGCGATTCAATACCGGAAGGGCTAAAGAATACCAGTATATCGTAATAAACATTTCTAAGATCGGAAAGGTCACTAATCACTGTACGATACAAGATGCCTCTGTTCCAGGATACATTTAAATCGTCTAGAATTGTAGGAACTTCTGGTTTTAAAACGTCTGAAGAAGGTAATAAAAATTTCTCGTCTTTATACTTTTTGATCAGTGGAGCAAGCTCTTTGAAAGACATTTTACCTACGTAAATTTTACGCTTTCGGTAAACAACATATTTTTGCAAATAATATGCTACCGCTTCAGACTGGCAAAAATATTTCATGGAGTCTGGAACCTTAAAACGCATTTCATCGGCAATTCTGAAAAAATGATCTATGGAGTTGCGACTCGTAAGAATAATAGCCGTAAACTTTGAAAGGTCTATTTTTTGTTGTCTTACTTCACGGGCGTCAACGCCTTCAACGTGAATAAAGGGCCTGAAATCAATCTTTACTTTTTGCTTTTCAATAAGCCGGATGTAAGGTGAATTTTCTACTTTAGGCTCTGGTTGAGAAACCAAAATTGTCTTCACTTTCATATAAACCTTCTCTTTAGTCCTTCGTTATTAGTAAACCCACTTATAAATAAGTAAATAGGGTGCAATTTCAAGTGCGCAAAGATACAAAATAAAATAAAACAGACGTGGAAGTATTAACTTTTGATGATTTCTCAAGGTAATTATATACGCGATAACATTCAATACTAAAAAAAGACCTAACGTAATATAAATAATGGGTTTTTTCTCAAAAGGACTATAGATCATCATGGCAACAAAAGGCAAAAGAACGATCGCGATATAATTTCGGTAACTTACTTTGTGAAAATTAAAATGTTCAGAAAATTTTTCCAATTCCAATATTTCTGCAAGGAATTTTTCCAGATAAAATTTGAACAGTACGAAAAGGGAAAGTAATAGGATTACAACAGTTACATGTGTTTCTAGCTTATTTCCCAAAGTGTTGGAGGCAACTTTTATCAGAAGTCCAAAAATAATTACCTGGCACAGGAACAACAGAATAGTAAACCAACTTAAATTTAACTGTTTGTCCTTCCCATATATTTTTAAATACTTATCGGAAAATAAAAGGGCGGCAAAACTTGCAAATCGTGTTTCGTGCGTGATCTTTGCAATCGTAATAAGAAGAAAACAAGAAGTAAGCAGTAGTGTTTCCGTTGTATGGTAGTCAATATTTCGTAGCGTTGCTTCCAAATTTCTAATGTATTGGAACTATATTTCCCTGAAAACCAAAAGGAAGCAAATTTCTTTCAGAAATACAGATGCGAAAGAATGAAGCTTTCGAGAGTTTTTCTTTATGTCCTAAATAAGCTTTTAAATCCAGAGAGTCACCAGGTAAAATAAAAGTTTGCTTAACTTCATCCGGCAGAAAAACAGGCAAAGTGTCCATGCGTCCTTTCTTTTCACTAAGTGAGAGGCCATAAAAGTAAAGGTCTTTCATCGGAACGGTTTCTTGATAGGGATTAAAAATACGAAAACCAATAGAATCCTTATCGGTGAGTTTTTCATCTTCTGGTAGCGATAATTTTAATTTTCTCCAGGAAACAAAATCGTCATAAATAACTCCTCTCCAAATTCGTTCTCTATAGGGGCGTGCATAACCAAAGACAGAATCGGCATCTTTTCGAGTAGATACATAAACGACTTTTTTATGCCGGTATGTATCTTCTTCGTTTCGAAGGTCAAACTGATTGGGTCTAAAAGGATATCCGTTTAAAGAAAATGCTTTTTCTTTTGAATAGAACATATACATGCTCGCCTCAGTATACGAGTTTCGGAAGACTACCGGAAGCGACCCGGCTAACTCGTTTAATTCACCTACCCATTTTTTGTTGCCATGCGTTTCATAAGTTATAGGAGAAAGTGATTCATTTGAAATAGCAACACGGAGAAATAACATGAAAACAAGCGAAAAACTGCTGAGAATTAACAACCATTTTCTAAACCTTACATATTCGAGTGCATAAGTAAAAGTAATAATCATGAAAGGCAGTAAGACCAAAACCGGCCATTGCGCCTGAGTTCTTCGGTTGAAAGATGAGATTAAAAAAAACACGAAAATGCCAACCATATTTGTTAGCATGGCGCGATCAAAAAGATTGCTATAGTGGTACTTAACAAGAGCTTTAAAAATAAGTGGAAAAGTAATTCCGGCTATAAGAATAAAGCCAGCGATATATTCTAAAGTAAATGCCAACCTGTATTTGCTGTCTGCCCTCCCTACCAAATGATATTTTAATGAAACAAAATCATTTTCATACAACCAATACAGATGAGGAAAGTAAAGAATTAAAGATAATATCGCAGCTGCAAGAAAACGTTTATTCCACAACAATTTAAAATTGGAGAGTAAGACAAAACCAATTAGTAAGATTGCCATATACTTACTGTACATCATTGCTGCCATACTTATGGCTAACAGTAAAACAGACAGTAGACTTTCGTCGGCAATAAACTTTTTATAAGCATACCAGAATAAAGCGGCAAAAAAAATCATAGGCGTATCTGGAACCATAAAGAAGCCATACACATTGAAAAGTGCAACAGACAATACAAAAAGTAGAAAAACATGATAGTATTTATATTTTCTAGGGTCGTCTATGGTTTTCCAGAGTAACCAGATGCTTCCTGAGAAAAGAAGTGGTGCAAAAAATCGAACCCCCAGTTCCCCCGAAAAAAGCAGATTCCCAAGCGAGACCAAGAAAGCGACCATAGGAGGATGGTCAAAATAACCGAATGCCAGTTCCTGAGAAAAATACCAATAATAGGCTTCATCAAGAATAAGTTCAGAAGATCCTGCCTGAAAAAGATTAATAAGGGTAATGGCTACTAAAGAAGTATAAAATATACGGTTCGAATTCCCTTTAGATTCCTTCATTTAGAGATTGCATTTGCGCAAAAATAATTAAAAAACAGGTCCTCTAACAGGTTAAATTATTCATAAACACTTTAGAATGGTTTTAAAAGTTAAGGAATATATTATTTTTGCCTTTCCAATTATAGTTCAATGCGGTCAGACAGCCTTGTTATTATACCTACCTATAACGAAATTGAAAACGTAGAGGCGATCATTAGAGCCGTGTTTTCATTAGACAAGGTATTTCATGTATTAATCGTAGATGATAATTCACCAGATGGTACTGCAGACCGCGTCACCGAACTACAGAGTGAGTTTGGGAATCGTTTGTTTTTAGAAAGAAGAGAAGGAAAAAACGGACTCGGAACTGCATATATTCACGGGTTTAAGTGGTCGCTTCAGCGGGCATACGAATTTATTTTTGAAATGGATGCTGATTTTTCTCATGACCCAAAAGATCTTCCCCGATTGTATGCAGCCTGCGCTGAAGACGGAAATGATGTAGCTATAGGTTCACGTTATGTAAAAGGGGTCAATGTAGTAAACTGGGGGCTTGATCGTATTTTACTATCTTACGGTGCTTCATTCTATGTAAAGATTATTACCGGAATGCGTATACACGATCCTACCGCAGGATTTATTTGCTACCGCAGAGCCGTAATTGAAGCAATTAATCTGGATAATATTCAGTTCATAGGATATGCTTTTCAGATAGAAATGAAATTTCGCGCTCACCTGAAAAAGTTCAAAATAAAGGAAGTGCCTATCATTTTCAAAGATCGAGTAAGGGGTACTTCTAAAATGAGTGGTTCTATTATTTCTGAAGCTATTTTTGGAGTGATAAGCATGAAATTCAAGAGTATTTTTGATAAAAAGAACTTCTAGCCATGGATAGAAAATTAGTTGTAAATGCAAAAATTGTCAATGAAGGTGAGGTAATAGAAGGCGATGTGCTTATTGAAGGCGCTTACATTAAAAGAATTGCTTCTTCTATTTCCTCTGCTGAAACCGATGAGATAATTGATGCGAGAGGTACTTATTTACTTCCCGGATTAATTGATGATCAGGTGCATTTTAGAGAGCCGGGTCTTACACATAAAGCTACGATTGCTTCTGAAAGCAGGGCTGCACTCGCAGGTGGTATTACCACGTTTATGGAACAACCGAATACCAATCCGCAAACGACAACCATTGCTAAACTGGAAGAAAAATACGAGATCGCTGCAAAAACTTCTTTTGCCAATTACGCTTTTCTGTTTGGAGGTACTAATGATAACCTGGAAGAGCTTAAGAGATTGGACAAGAATGCCTGCCCTGGAATTAAATTATTTTTAGGTTCTTCTACGGGAAATATGCTGGTAGACGACGAAGAAGTACTCGAAAAGATTTTTAAAAACACCGAAATGGTGATTTCTGCCCATTGCGAAGATGAAGGTACGATTAGAGCAAATCTTGAAAAGTATAAAGCGCAGTATGGAGAGGATATCCCTATAGCACTTCATCCGGTTATAAGAAGTGAGGAAGCATGCTACCTGTCTTCAAGTAAAGCTGTAGCGCTTGCTAAGAAAACAGGTGCCAGATTACACGTATTCCATGTTTCTACAGGTAAGGAAACGGCATTATTTCGTAATGATATTCCCCTAGCGAGTAAAAAAATCACCGCAGAAGTTTGTGTTCATCACTTATGGTTCAGCGATGAAGATTATCAAAATAAAGGAACGCTTATTAAATGGAATCCTGCGGTCAAAACCACCAAAGATCGGGAGCAACTGTGGCAAGCGCTCAATGATGACCGCATCGACGTGTTGGCTACAGATCATGCGCCGCATACACTTGAAGAAAAGATGAATCCTTATACCAGTGCCCCTTCTGGCGGACCTTTGGTGCAACATGCACTTCCGGCACTACTGGAAGCATCCTTGCAAGGTAAAATCTCAATAACTAAGTTGGTAGAAAAAGCCTGTCATAATCCGGCAATACTTTTTAATATTAAAAAGAGAGGCTATATAAGAGAGGGGTATTTCGCAGATTTGGTTCTGGTAAATACTAATGAACCTCAGCTAGTCACCCCTGAATCTGTTTTATATAAGTGTGGATGGTCTCCTTTTGAAGGAACCACCTTCAATTCAAGCATCACACATACATTTTTAAATGGGCACCTGGCGTATCAACATGGAAAGTTGTCGAATGAAAAACATGCCATGCGCCTCGAATTTGATCGGTCATGAGAAAGTCACTATTTATTTTTTCGATTTTTTTGCTGGTGTTTGCTTGTAAAAAAGAGCTTATTGAAAAACCGGATAACCTGATCCCAAAAGAGAAAATGGTCGAAATACTGTATGATATCTCCATCATGTACGCATCGAAAGGGGTTAATGTAGGTCAGGTAGATTATGAAAGACTTACGATCGAAGGTTTTATCTATGAGCAGTACGGGGTAGATAGTACTCAGGTAGCGAACAGTACCATTTATTATTCTTCAGACCCGGAAGAATACCTTGCAATGTATGAAGAGATTGAGAAGAGGCTTAAAGCAGGCAAAGATTCCATTATAGAAAGACGAAAAAAAATACAGCAGAACGATTCTATAGACTCATCAGAAAGACAACGAATAGATAGTCTGGAGCGAGAGCGAAAGTTGCGCGAATTTATCGACACTAATAATTAAATCGCCTAATTACGTTTTCTATTGTTTTTGTTAAAGGAGTAAACTCATAAGAAAGCGCGTTTTTAATCTTACTGTTGTCATACGAAGATCTCTCGATAGCTGCCTTCGCGGAGGCTCTTGTGATAGCGGGCTCTTTTCCAAATAAAACATTTGCTATCAGGTCTAATCTCCATACGAATCCCAGAAGATATTTACCGGCTTTTTTGCGAGGAGGGTTCTGATCCATTGCGATGCTTAATTCGGTAACAATTTCTTTGAATGCTACATTTTCTGCGATCAGAATATACAATTCATTTTGAATTTCAGAATCCATAAGTTGTTTCATAACGGTAACCACGTCTTCTACATCTACAAATCCAGTTTTCCCTTCGGTATAAAAAGACAACCCTTTTTTGGCCATTTGGAAAAGTTTCCCACTTCCCTGATCAGGAAATCCGGCTCCCAAAATAACACCGGGATTAACAATTACGGCGGGCACGCCTTCCCGTGTACCTCGCCATACCTCCATTTCGGCACCGTACTTTGAAATGGCATAATCGTTGTTATCTGTTTCCGGATTCCAATAAGATTCTTCTGTGATGAGTCCGTTTTCTTGAGGAGCTCCCAGCGTTGCGATCGAACTTACAAAACAAAGCTTTTGAACCTTATGTATCACGCAGAGATTTACGATGTTTGCCGTTCCTTCAATATTTACTTTGCGCATCGCATTCCTGTCGCGTCCATTGAAGGAAATAAGAGCAGCAGCATGATAGACTTCTTTTATTCCTTGAAAAGCGGTTTCCAATTGCGGAATGTTTGTGATGTCTGCTTCCACCCATTCAATCTTGTCAAACAAAGGAGTTATGTCTTTTGTGAAAAACCCAAATACCTGTTTGACTTTACTAAGATCGCTGGATTTACGACGAATAGCTCTTACTTTTTCGCCGGAAGCGATAAGTTTATAGAGAAGATGACTGCCAACGAGTCCTGTACCTCCGGTGACTAAAATCATAATACGAATTTACTACTTCGCCAGTTGTTGTCATAAAATATTGAATAAAAGTTTAACGGCTGTTGGTTTCCGTTTTTGTCTTTATGAGATTACAACTATCTTTGTCCGTCATTTATTAAAAGCTACACCAAAATGCGTAAGAATTTTGTAGAAGAACTTACCTGGAGAGGTATGATACACGACGTAATGCCGGGTACAGAAGAACACTTAATGGAAGCTATGAGGACAGCCTATGTAGGTATTGATCCTACTGCTGATTCGTTGCATATAGGGCATTTGGTAGGCGTAATGATGTTAAAGCATTTTCAGCTTTGTGGTCATAAACCTTTCTCTTTGGTAGGTGGTGCTACAGGGATGATAGGTGATCCTTCGGGTAAATCAAATGAACGCAACTTACTGGATGAAGAAACCTTGCGTCACAATCAGGAGTCGATTAAGAATCAACTTAGTAAATTTCTTGATTTTGATAAAAGTAGCGAGAATGCGGCAGTTATGGTGAATAATTATGACTGGATGAAAGAGTTCTCATTTTTATCGTTTATTCGTGATGTGGGTAAGCATATCACAGTAAACTATATGATGGCAAAAGATTCTGTAAAAAAACGCCTTTCTTCTGAATCTGCAGAGGGCATGTCTTTTACCGAGTTTACATATCAATTGGTTCAGGGATATGATTTTCTTCATCTGTACAGGGAGCATGACTGCACCTTACAAATGGGCGGCAGTGACCAGTGGGGAAATATTACTACAGGTACCGAGTTGATTCGTAGAATAGGAGGAGGGAAAGCCTATGCGATGACCTGTCCGTTAATTACAAAAGCAGACGGGACTAAATTTGGAAAAACAGAAAGTGGAAATATTTGGTTGGATCCAAAGCGTACTTCTCCTTATAAATTTTACCAGTATTGGATGAATACTTCTGATACTGATGCTGAAAAGTACATCAAAATATTTACGCTTCTGGAAAAGGGAGAGATTGACGCCTTGGTAGCTGAACATCAGCAGGCACCTCATTTGAGAAACTTGCAGAAAAAACTTGCCGAAGAGATTACAGTAATGGTACACTCTTCTGAAGATCTTGAAAGTGCCGTACAAGCTTCTGAAATTTTATTTGGTAAAGCAACTTCTGAAGCACTACGAAAGCTGGATGAAGCTACTTTTTTGGATGTTTTTGAAGGAGTGCCGCAGGCATCAGTTTCCAGAACACTTGTGGATGACGGACTCGATATTGTGGCAGCACTCGCTGAAATATCCGGCTTTTTAAAGAGTAACGGTGAAGCAAGAAGAGCGCTCAAAGAAAATTCGATTTCGGTAAATAAAGAAAAAGTAGTAGCCGATAAGGTAATAACTACTGAAGACCTAATCAACAATAAATATGTCCTATTACAAAGAGGCAAGAAGAATTACTTCGTTTTATCTGTTGACTAATATTATAATATTCTTTAAGTTTTTTGCGTCAACACGAACAAAATTGCACAACCACCGTTTTTGTTTCATTTAATTGCTCCAAAATAGAAGGGAATAGTTTGTCTTTTTGTTCATAAAGCGAATCGATCTTTTTCTGAGCTTCCTCATAATGGTAGCCATCTGAATATTCTTGTTCCTGTTTATGGAGACTTATATTACTATCGATCTTATTTTCTAATGCTCTGATATCTAGTAAAATTTCCTTTAGTTCAACAGAATTTTCATGCAAATTGATGTACCACTCACAGAGATTTCCATTAAGCTGAAAAGTTTCCACAGCTTTTTGATTCATCCATTTTGTATCATTTACCTCGTGCTTACTGCTAATGGTAACCAGATAAGTAAAGGAAATCATTTGTGTAATTCTAACTGCGGTAATCTCATTTATCGGAATCTGTTGCTTTACCAACAGTAAATAGGCATAAGAATCTTCTTGATTTGAATTGATGTAATCATATCTGACCAATTCTTCGAAATAGGCATGATCACCAAACCCATCTGAAAAGTGATTTTGAAGTAAAATATCAAAATGATCTTCCAGGTATTGCTGATAGCTTCCGGAGGTTACCTGATAGGAAAGATCTGTAAGATAAACGTGCCCCTTTATGGGTTCGTCTTTTTCTGTAATTATATCAAAAGAAATATAATGCCCATTATATTCTGCCTTCACAGGTAAAATATTGGTAAAAAGAATTAGAAGCAGGATTTTTTTCATCTTTCAAAGATAAGCATATAGGTAAATTACCTCAGGGCAAGCCAATAAGATATTTGTTTGAAATGAACATTTAATTCGAGGCAAGCCTCGGGGTATTAGACCCTTTGGCGGTGCCAATAAAAAAGGGAAGCTGCTGCCAACTTCCCTTTCCAACCAATTAAACCTAAAATTAACTTATGAAAAAATATTAGGGTTACTTTTTGCCGATCTTTTGCCAATTGGCATCAGCTTGCTTTTTAAGATCTTCCGGATTCTCATTGTTCCAGAGCTCCAATGTATTTGTATTTCCACGATTGTAGAAGAGAAATAACTTGCCGTCTTTCACCTCGTAGGTCTCCGGGTTCACAGAAACTTTTTTACCCTTAACAGCTACTGCATAAGCGCAATAACCGCCATATTGGGGTACGAAATTTTGAGGATTTGAACGAAACTTATTCAGATTTTCCTTTGATGAGAAAAGAAAGGTGGTTCCTTCATAGTCTGCTGCAAATGTATCTACCCCTTTCTTCGCATTCCCATCAAAATAACTTACTACATCATAACCATTAATTGCTACACCTTTTTTTGTATTGTATTCTTTTTGCGCTATCACACCTGATATTGTAAAAAGAAAAGCGACAAAGAATACTACTATTGATCTCATCGTTGATTCGTTTGAAGTAATAGTCGGCATACCCATCTTAAACTTTCATCAATGACAGTATGAATGATGTTAAAAATTACTTAATCAAGTGTAACGTATTGATTTATAAAGCCATAAGATTACATCCTCTTATATCAGAATGATCGAAACGGCCTAAAATTTCGACACTTCCGTCCGAATATTGTTTGCCAAGATCTTGGGTAGCTATGAAAGAACAGGAGTTTACATTTGCAAGATCTATAATATTTATCCCACCAGTTTTTCCTGATGGCTGTTTTGATAGGGCATCTTCCGGGTCTCTGGTGGTGATGCGCATCCAGGGCGGACAATGAAAAATTCCTCCGCCAGAAGAATAAGCCTGAGAGAGCAGTTCGGTCATTCCGTATTCAGAATGGATTTCAGAAAGGTGAAAGCTATTTCTTAAAATGGAATGAACTTCTTCACGAATCATTTCTCTGCGACGACCTTTCATTCCGCCGGTTTCCATAATGAGCGTATTTTTTAATTGCTGTGGATGTTTTTCGGCAAGTTCCAGCAATGCAAATGTAACTCCGATCAATAAAGTCTTTTTACCGGAAGCCTCCAGCTTTCGGAGTTGGTTTGTCAGCTTTTCAAGATCGTTAAGGTAAAATCCACTTTCCGGTTTGTTAGAGCGGTCAATGAGATCAGCCACCATATAGATAAGAGACGATCCTTTTCTTTCCATATATGACGGGAGTAAGGCAAGGATCACATAATCTTCGATTGGCCCATAAAAATGCTGAAATGCTTTTCGATAACTGTTTTCGTAGATCGCAAGATCGGTAACATAATGTTTGCTGTTAACACTACCGGTGGTACCACTGCTTGTGAAAATCTTACTTACTGGATTCGTTCCTGTAATTACTTGATGAGTTTTGAAGAATTGAATGGGTAAAAAGGGAATATCTTCTACAGATTTTACTTGATCTGGAGTTTTTTTTAAGTAGTTACAGAAGGTTTGATAGACATTATTATGTTCGTATTGATGGTAAAAGGTCTGCATAGCCCTTCTTTCAAAATCGGAGTCTGACGTAATATCAAAAAAGGAAGAGTTGTTCATGTTATATAATGATGAACAAAAATAACCAAAGTAAACTACTTCAAGGGAAGCCCATGAGGTATTTGCTTGAGACAAACGTTTAATTTCGAGGCAAGCCTTGAGGTATTAGACCCTTTGGCGGTGCTAATAAAAAAAGCTTCCGGTCAGGAAGCTTTCTGGTTTAAAGTATTGTTTTGTAATTATCGGATAACTAGCTTTCGGGTACTTGAGGCACCATCTTCTGATACTTTCATTAAATATACTCCTGCGGTTAGGCGGGTTACATCTAAAGAATTTCCGGCAATTACCGTGTTTAGAACTTCTTTTCCGAGAACGTCAAAGATCGAAATGGTTTTGCTTAGATTCCTCTTAGTAGAAATGGTTACATAACCATTTGTTACCGGATTAGGAAATAATTTAAAACCTTCGATTTCACCATTCTGGTCGCTTGCTGATGGGGGATCAGCGTAGTAGGTCATTTCAATTTCATCGGGGCCTGATGATAGTTGGGTATCCCCATGAAATTCCGGCTGTCCAACGGACAGATGCATCACTGTTAGGGCAATAAAAGTGAGCAAAGAATTTTTATTCATGGTACAAACAATAAGTTAAGTTACAAACAAATATAATAATTTTAAAAACGCATCGTTACCTAAACCTTCTATTTTTTTGTGAAACCAGTCTTTTTTGTTGTGAACTACTTGAAAACCAAAACATCCTGCAATTTTGCAGGATGTTTTTTAAGAATTATATAAGCAAAATGTCAAATTACTTTTATAGTCTTACCCAGCCATTTGTCCAGGTATCAGTTGAGGAAAGTGCACCGGCATAAGGAGCAGAGGTAAAGAATGCGCCCAAGGTTGCTGGATCAAAATTATCTACTCCATCGGTTGCTGCGGTATACTGATAAGTACCTCTAAATCCTTCTATTTCTAATTCTGAAGGAATTCCGGTTCCCGCGGTGTTAAAAGGGTCTCCCGAACCATCCAATGTAAAGTTTGAGAAAGTAGCAAAATCATTTAAATCAACAGTTGCAGAACCACCATGATCAAGATCGAAAGAGTTAGCGTTGTTAATGATAGAATTAAATACTTCTACTTCACCGTTGTTGAGGTTGATAAGAGTTTGATCATCATCAACTTCAATACCTTTGTCAGAGAATCCCTGTATGATCATGTTGTAAGCCTTCACTTTAGTACCAGCTCTAAACTCAATGCCTTTGTTTTCTCCGTCTCCATCATTTGCTCCAATAAGTGTAATGTTCGAGATGGTAGGGTTTGAGAAAGGAACGGCATCGTTCGTTCCATCAAGGTTGTCAGCCTCAATACCTTTATCGCCTTCAATGGTACCTTGCTGTACAATCCAGAACTGGCCGTTTCCAACCCATCCGTCGGTCCAGTCAAAAGAATCATCTTGCGCACTTGTTGATACTGCATATTTCAGATTAACAGTTCCTCCAAAGAATTCAAAACCGTCGTCATTACCTTGATATGTCTGGATGAACTCTAAAGTAGTTCCATTTCCAACTCCGTAAAGGGACAGACCATTATATTCTGAACTTTCGTTGATACGCCCTCCCGTATATTCCAATCGAACATATCTCAAAATTCCTGAGTTATCTGTCGGATCATCTCCTCCATACGTAAGATTTGCAATTTCAGCTGTAGCGGTACCACCTGCAGTTCCAGCACGGTTAATAGGAGCTCTACCAGCCAGTACAAGTCCGCCCCAATCCCCTGGGTTAGGCGTGCTTTTGTTAGAGGTAAAAACGATAGGTTCATTGGCAGTGCCCTGCGCATCAATCTTTCCCCCCTGTCTTACAGCAAGAAAGGCAAATACTCCGTTGGTACTACCAGCTTCAATTCGGGTTCCTGCAGGAATCGTAAGTGTAACACCATCATTCACAAAAACGCCTCCTTCTAATTCGTATATTACATTGCTATCTAACGTAAGATCTGCATTTATATCGCCGGAAATAATCTCATTTTCGGACGAACCACCACCATCGATTATGGTAATCTCAATATTGCTATCATCATCGCGATAGCAAGATGAAAACAGTGATGCTGCGAAAACTATTAATAGAACCAGATAAGAAATTTGATTTTTCATCATTTTATTAAGTTTGAGTATTATTTTCAATTTGTTTTAGTTGATCAATTTTAAAATTTGTAGGTAAGGCCCAGACTAAAGTCTACGCCTAATTTTTGCCTAAAAACAGTATATTCACGTCCTTGGTCTTCCTGATCCTGATATCTTTCGATTGTAGGGTTCAATAGATTTTTTCCTTTGATACTTACTACCCAGTGTTCACCAATAGCATCGCTAAAGTTGAAGTTTAAAGTACCGAAACCTTTTTCGAAAATATCTCCAACACCATTACCTCCTGCACTGTAGATTCGGTCTCCAAAAATGCTAAAATCTAAGGTGGACGAAATTTTATGATTTCCTTTTTCTGTCTTGTAGGTAAGGTCTGTATTAATGATATAAGGAGAAGCTCCTTGTAATTGTCTTGATGTATTAGTAGGAGCAATATTCGAACCGTTAAAAGTAGTTATCTGGTCGTCTATATTTACCTCGGTGTACATCGCAGTACCATTAAAACCAAAGGTAAAATTATTCCATGCTTCACCTAATACCTTGCTCAGATTTTGTCGATATTCAAACTCTATACCAGCAATATACGCTTCATCTGTATTTACGAACGTATTTAAATTACTCGCCGATGCTAATCGTACTTTTTCAATAGGATTTTCAATATATTTTCCAAAGGCAGTAAATGAAATTAGTTCACCTGCTTCCGGAAAAATTTCGTATTTAAGATCGAAATTGTAGTTATCAGAATTTACAACGATGGGATTACCTAAAGTCGTTTCAAAAATATCTTCATCTAAAAAAGGAGCGGTTTCTGTAAATTTGGGAAGCGTCACTGTTTTACTAGCTGCCAGCCTCCAGTTGGTAGTTTCGCTTGCTGCATATTTGAAAGATACACTTGGAAGAAAAAAGGTTTCCTGAATTCGTTCATTGAAAAACTCAAGGCTTATGTCACCTTCATTTCTATAAAAAATATTCTGAGTATAATCTTCCAATCGTAGACCTGTTGAAAGGGTTAATTTATCTGAAAGTGCTAACTGAAGGTCTACGAATCCGGCGTTATTGCTTAGATCTGCTTTATAAATGTTTTGTGGTCGTTGAAACTCTTCTACATGATATACCTCATTTTCAAAATTTTCAGCATTCAGAAATTCATCGGGATTATTGAAATCAACGTCTACATTAGCAAGATCATCAAAGAAGTAATTCAATTGAAAAGCTTCAAAGTCTCTTCTCTTATCACGATTGTTCATTCCAAAAGTCACCCGATTTTTAAAGCGACCATCTTCATCTTTATTGAAATTAATATCGAGGCTTACGGAACCTGAAAGATCATTTTCACTAAGTTCCTGCCAGAAACGTTGGGTATTGCCATCAAAAGTATTTCTTCGATTGCCAAAAACGGTTCTTCCGTCTTCTAGTTCAGAAAAGAAAACCTGTCTTCTGTCCGGCACAGAATTGAGCGAGTAATTATAAGCACCAGACCAATTAAATACATAAACCCCGTCATTAAATTTATGTTCTCCTTTTATTTGTTGGGTAATCAATGCATTTTGACGAAAAGTACCACGTCGAATCAAACTATTCAATTCATCATTTTCTCCGGAAGGGCCCACAAACTCTCTTAACTCGTCTTCGGTATCATTGATTAACAAAGTGGTTGTTTGGATTTTGTGATTTTCATTGAACCTATAGGTAAGCGTTCCAAGAAGTGTAGAATTGGTGGTGTATGCCCATCTCTCAAATCCGGCTGAAAAAGCAGATAAAAGTATACCTCCCTGAGAATTTAATGCAGTTTCAAAACCATTCTCAACCGCTGTACGTCCTGAACTAAAACTAGCACTGAATAGAACATCCAGACGATCTTCATTAGCGAAAGTGAAGCGTTTTCCTCCGGCGATCGACAAGCTTCCGTTGGGCAGATTGCTATATCTTTCTTCAGGGTTCAGATTGGTTTCAAATTGGTAAATAGGAACAAGTCGGCTATCATAAGAAATATTAGGCGTCTGTTGAAAAGCCCGCACTATAGATGGAATTCTTCGAGTACCGTCATTAATCCCAAAATAATCATATTCTCCACCATCCAACAGAAAAAAATCGCTGAACAGCGCATTCGAGTTACCGCCAACGCTCAAACCTATCTCAAGAAAACCCTCGCCGGGATTGTCTTTGGTATTTATATCAACACTGGCACCCGCAAAGTCTCCGTATAAAAGAGAGGAGTATGCTTTAAAAACTCCCAAATTCTCCACAATGTTCGTCGGGAAAATGGTGAGGTCTATTAATTTTTTTCTAGGATCAAGTGAAGGAAGTGGTAAACCATTCAAATATGCGTTATTATAACGATCTCCCAGACCTCTTACATATAGTCGACTTCCCTGAGTAGCTACTCCACTAGCTTTCGCCAAACCTGATTGCACATCACTGATCGCTAATTCAGATAATTGTGTAGCTCCTATTTTAGTTTGGATAGTGGCTACGTTTTTCTGTTCAAGTAATAGTGCGATCTGCGATTCTCTTTTAACGGTTGTTGTTACCACTACTTCTTCAAGAGCTTGTGCATCCTGACTCAATCCAGCTTCAATTTCCGTTACTTTACCTGCTTCTACTACTACATTATTTACTTCAATAGTTTGATACCCTACAAAACTTATAGATAATGTATAGGCTCCGGGATCCAAATCTTCAAACCGAAACAAGCCGTCAAAATCTGTGGTTGTTCCTGTAGTGGTGCCTTTTATTAAAACATTTGCAAACGGCAGCGGATCATTATTTAATTCTTTATCTGTTATTTTACCTACAATAGACCCCTTTTCTTGGGCTATGATTACTGTAGAAATTAAAAATACCAGCAGTACTAAAGTATGTTTCATCTTTGTCTTTATCAATTCTCTGTGCAAATAAAGACCCACTTTGTAAAACTCAAGTTACTTGCCCATTAAACCTCTGTAAGCTAAAAGTTACCTTTGTGTTACCATATTAAATGAATGTTAAGTGGTTTTGTTTTTTAATTTTATCTTTACTTTTGAGGGGAAACACAACTATATATTTCAATGAAAAAAAAAGATATTAAGATACTTCTGGTAGATGATGAACCTGATATTTTGGAAATTGTAGGTTATAACCTTACCAATGAGGGATATCAAGTAAGTACTGCCAAAAACGGATTGGAAGGTGTTTCAAAAGCGAAGAAAGAGCTACCTCAATTGATTATCCTGGATGTAATGATGCCCGAAATGGACGGGATTGAAGCTTGCGAGCAGATCAGAAAAATCCCTGAGCTTGAAAATACCATCATAACGTTTCTTACCGCCAGGGGCGAAGATTATTCACAGGTAGCTGGATTCGATGCCGGAGCAGATGATTATATTACAAAGCCTATCAAGCCAAAAGTATTGGTTAGCAAGGTGAAAGCTCTGCTTAGAAGACTTAAGGAAGGCGATAACTATCAGGCGAATATCAATAATGTAGGTGATATCGTAATTAACCGCGATGAATATAAGATCGTACAACGCGGTAAAGAGATCATCCTGCCACGAAAAGAATTTGAATTACTTTCACTCCTGGCTTCCAGACCAGGAAAGGTTTTTAAACGTGAAGAAATACTCGATAAAGTTTGGGGTAATGAAGTAATTGTTGGAGGCAGAACCATTGATGTTCACATAAGAAAGCTAAGAGAAAAAATAGGTGATGATCATTTTAAAACCGTTAAGGGAGTAGGTTATAAGTTTGTGCTTTAAATGGCCAGAAGACTTAAAAAATCATATAAATTTGCCCTACGCTCTTCATTTTTTGTAACGTTAATTGCCACTTGTGTCGCCGGTGGAATGTTACTAACCAATGCCTATCCTGCATATATAGTATTACCGTTCTTTGCCTGCCTGGTATTTATACTGGCTTTTTTTTTACTACAGTACAGAGTAGAGCGTTTTATCTACAAAAGAGTCAAACGAATTTATGATGATGTATCGCTTTTAGAATCAACTACTTTTCAAAATCAGCCAATTACGACCGATATGGCTACGCTCACCAGAGAAATAGAAAAGTTTGCAAAAGATAAAAAGCTAGAGATAGAAACCTTAAAAGTTCGGGAAGCCTATCGAAAAGAGTTTATGGGTAATGTTTCTCATGAACTAAAAACACCTTTATTTACTGTACAGGGTTATTTGCTTACGCTGTTGGACGGCGCTATGGAAGATAAGCAAATACGAAAGAAATATTTACAACGGGCCGCGAAAGGTGTAGAACGACTCATTTATATTGTAAAAGATCTTGATATGATCACAAAACTCGAGGTAGGTGATCTTCATTTGGATTATCAGGATTTCGATATTGTTGATTTAATACGTAATGTTTTTGATCTTCTGGAGATGAAGGCAGCTAAGAAGAAGATCACGCTTACATTCGATATGACGTATGAAAAACCTATTATGGTTCATGCAGACAAAGAACGTATACAGCAAGTGCTTACCAATCTCATCGTTAACTCTATTAAGTACGGCAAACAGGATGGTACTACCGAGGTGAGTATTGAAAACCTTATAAAGAATAAAGTCATAGTAAGAGTTACCGATAATGGAGAAGGGATCGAAAAAGCGCATATACCTCGTCTTTTTGAAAGATTCTACAGAGTTGATAAAAGCGGAAGTCGTAAAGAAGGAGGTTCAGGACTGGGGTTGTCCATTGTAAAGCACATCATAGAAGCTCATAACGAGAAGATCTATGTGGAAAGTGTTTTTGGTATCGGATCTGAGTTTTCATTTACCCTCGAAAAGGCCAAATAAATCTTTTAAATTGTTTTTAGTCGGGATACTAGAAAGTCCTTTGTATAATTTAACTATCTCTAATTTCGACAATTTGAATTTATGCTGCGGACAGCTGGGCACAATGCCTTTAATTTTTAATCTTCTTGCCAAATATTCTTGCTCATATTGACCTGGCGTAGGAATAAAGAAGGCTTTCTTTTCCAGTTTTGTAAGATCCATAATGGTCGTATAACCCGAACGTGCCAGTACGATCTTACTTTCGTTAAGAGCTTTCTCGAGATCTTTTGAATCCATGAAATTATAAATGCGGAGATTTCTACGTTCCTCGATTTGCTGTTGTTGCTCTAACTTTCCTTTAACGAACAGCACTTTCCCATGAAATTTTTGAAGCTCTTCCAGCAGCTTTACTTCCAGTAATGTTCGCTGTGGTTCAGGACCCGATAAGATCACCATGAGTTCATATGCTTCCGGAAGCATTTTCTTTTCTAATCTACTCAAAGGGCCTATGTATTTCACCGGAAGCTTACTGTTTTTTAAATGACCCAGACGACCACTTAGATTAGGTTTTCTGGCTACATCCGGCACCCAGCATTCGTTATATTTTTTGATGAAAGATCGATGTATTTTTGAGCTCAACCAGGTTGTGTTACCACTAAGCACGTTTAGTTGATGTGTAACAAAGACCGAAGGGATCTTTTTGTGATGTACTCCCAAACGATTATCAGAAATAATACCGTCTACCTGTTGCGTATCTACAATACGCTTGATCGCTTTTTTCTCGTTTTTAATGGCATTTACCAGTTTCGGAGTATCCCATAACATTTTAAATCTAAAATGGTTTCCTTTTTTTGGATACGAAATTTGATAGGAGGGTAGCTCGATCGATTCCAGATTGGGAAATTCTTTTTGTAAAAGTAGAAGAGAATCACCGTCAGAACCTAAAATGGGAATAAAACCCGCCTGTTGTAGTTCCTTAATTATTGGAATACAACGTGCAGCATGTCCAAGCCCCCAATTTAGAGGAGCAACCAGTATTCTTTTTCTCATCGTTATCAACAAAGATAATCAGATTTTCAGGTGATAAAGATTTCATTAATTTTGCTAAAATTTTAAATAATTGTTTAGTGGGCAGCAAAAACAAGCTTAAACGTTTTAAGGAAAATGAAAGCTTCAGCAATGTCATACAACCAACCAGAGAAGAGTTGGTTTCCGGAAATTTTGAAAAGAAGGGAAAATGGGCCTCATTTTTTAAGAATTCAAATGCTATTGTATTAGAGCTGGGTTGTGGCAAGGGAGAGTACGCCGTTAATTTAGCAAAGAGATATCCCGATAAGAATTTCATTGGCATTGACATAAAAGGAGCCCGTTTTTGGAGAGGAGCGAAGACCGCTATCGAAGAAGATATTCCTAATGTTGCTTTTTTGCGCACACAGATTGAATTGATAGATCTGGCATTTGCTGCACATGAGGTAAGCGAAATCTGGATTACTTTTCCTGATCCTCAAATAAAATACAAGCGTACCAAGCATCGAATGACAAACACATCTTTTTTAGCCAAATATCGGCAAATCTTAAAACCGGATGGTTTGGTACATTTAAAAACCGACAGTGAGTTTATGCACGGGTATACGCTGGGCTTGCTTCATGGTTTGGGGCATGAAGTTCTTTATGCAAATCATGACGTCTACAAAAATCACGGAAGTCCGGAAGAAGTGACCGAAATACAAACTTTCTATGAAAAGCAATACCTTGCACAAGGAAAACCCATCACTTATTTAAGGTTTAAAATTCAATAATGGTTCACCTTATTATTCTCTTTTTTGCTACGTTCTCTGCAGCATTTATGGCAGCAGTACCACCGGGCTTACTCAATTTAAATGCAGCCAAAATAAGCGTGCAAAAAGGAAAGCTTTACGGATTACTTTTTTCTGCTGGGGTAGCGCTCGTCACTATCGTACAGGCATATATTGGGACACTTATTTCAAGATATTTGTACAACAACCCTTTTGTGATCGACATACTTTTAAAAATAGCATTGGTAGTTTTTGCTTTTTTTGCTATTTATTTTTTCCTGTTAGCCCGTAAAAACAAGAAAAAGACCATTAAAGTGGTTTCGGTGAGTAAGAAAAACAGTTTTTTTAAAGGAATGTTACTTGCGTCCTTGAATATGCTTACCATTCCGTACTATTCCGGTTTGAATGCGGCATGGAATGTATCTGGATGGATTAAATTTGAATTTACAGATATCTTTGTATTCATCTTAGCTGCCGGAATGGGAACTTTCTCTATGTTATATATGTATGTGATCTATTTTAATAAAATGGAATCAAAAAGGAGTCGATTTTCTAAATATTCCGATTATATTCTAAGTGTTTTGATGCTTGTGTTAGTAGTGATCACTTTTATAAGAATTGTATATGCCAATGAATCCTGATAACGAAAACTTCTTCGAACGGGTATATGAAGTAGCTAGAAATATTCCATACGGAAGAGTCACCTCCTATGGGGCCATAGCAACATACCTGGGTACTGCCCGAAGTGCCCGTATGGTTGGTTGGGCCATGAATGCATCCGGGTTGAAAGAAGATGTTCCAGCGCACAGAGTGGTCAATCGAGTAGGAGTGTTGACCGGAAAACATCATTTTCAAGGTACAAATTTAATGCAGCAACTCTTAGAAAGCGAAGGGATTGAAGTGGTTAATAATCAAATTGTCAATTTCGAGAACTATTTCTGGGATCCTTCGTCTGAACTGTGAGCGACGGAAGTCAATTTTAATAAGCAGCGTCTATGTTCGAATAAGTTTATTCCATCTGTAGGTATCAAGATATCCAACCGAAGCATTATCTTTGCAATTTAGAATCATTTTAAGTAATTGCCTAAGAAGAAGAGATATGAAATTAGACCGCAAACAAATACTGAGTGCACTTGAAACAATTACTGTTCCGGGCGAAGGTAAAAATATGGTAGAGAGTGGTGCTGTAACTAATGTAATGACATTTGGGGATGAGGTAGTGGTAGATATCACAATTTCCAACCCTAGTTTACAGGCACGAAAAAAGACAGAAGTCGAGATCTTAAAAGTGATTCACCAAAAAGTTTATGAAAAAGCAAAGATCAAGGTAAATATTAAGGTAGAAGCTCCTGACAAACCTGTAATAAAGGGGAAGTCAATTCCGGGGATCAAAAATATCATAGCAGTAGCTTCCGGAAAAGGAGGTGTTGGTAAATCTACGATCACAGCGAATCTGGCGGTCACGCTTTCAAAAATGGGTTTTAGTGTAGGATTGCTGGATGCAGACATTTATGGTCCTTCAGCACCTATCATGTTTGATGTGGAAGGAGAAAAACCGTTGGCAGTAAACATTGACGGTAAATCGAAAATGAAGCCAATTGAAAGTTACGGAGTGCAGATCTTATCTATTGGATTTTTTACGCAACCCAATCAGGCGGTGATTTGGAGAGGTCCCATGGCAGCTAAAGCACTAAATCAAATGATATTTGAAGCAGCCTGGGGAGAGCTTGATTTTTTATTACTTGACCTGCCACCCGGTACCGGAGATATTCATTTGAGTATTATGCAGTCATTGCCTATTACAGGAGCAGTTGTAGTAAGCACCCCACAGCATGTAGCATTGGCAGACGCCCGAAAAGGTGTAGCTATGTTTCAACAGGAAAATATCAATGTGCCGGTATTAGGTATTGTAGAGAACATGGCCTATTTTACACCTGCGGAGCTTCCGGATCACAAGTATTATATTTTCGGAAAAGAAGGAGCCAAAAACCTCTCTGAGGATTTAAAAGTTCCGCTTTTAGGTCAGATCCCACTGGTGCAAAGCATTCGTGAGGCAGGAGATTCCGGTAGACCGGCGGCTATGCAGACAGCGACCCCGCTGGAAACCGCATTTGAAGAACTTACCAGAAATACGGTAGAGCAGGTAGTATATAGAAACAAAAGTCTGCCTCCAACGGAGGCTATTAAAATAACGACCATGGCTGGATGTGCCGCGGTCAAAAAGAAGTAAATATGACATCAGAGGAAGTAAGAATGAATGTTGAAAAGGCATTGGCCGAGATACGACCGTTTCTGGAGAGCGATGGAGGAAATATTTCTTTGGTTTCCATAGATGAAGATAAACTTGTGAAAGTGAGGCTGGAAGGCGCGTGTGTTGGATGTTCGGTAAACCAAATGACACTTAAAAGTGGAGTGGAAATGACTATCAAAAAGTATGTTCCGCAGATTGAACAGGTGGTTAATGTAGATTAAGGAGAAATGATTACAACAGATATTTTAATCATAGGGGCTGGTCCTACCGGTCTCTTTGCTGTTTTTGAAGCTGGTTTATTAAAGTTAAAATGCCACTTAATAGATGCACTTCCCCAACCCGGCGGACAATGTGCCGAGATCTATCCTAAAAAGCCTATTTATGATATTCCTGGGTTTCCCGAAGTAATGGCGGGGCAATTGGTAGATAACTTAATGGAGCAGATCAAACCATTCTCACCCGGCTTTACGTTAGGGGAGAGAGCAGAATCTATTGAGAAACTGGAAGATGGATCTTTTATTGTAACAACAAATAAAGGAACGCAACACAAGGCTCCGGTAGTTGCAATTGCAGGAGGGCTTGGTAGTTTTGAACCAAGAAAGCCACTTTTAGATAATTTGAACAATTACGAGGATAAAGGTGTCTCTTACATGATCAAAGATCCTGAGGTTTATCGCAACAAGAGAGTAGTCATAGCAGGTGGTGGAGATTCAGCGTTGGATTGGAGTATATTTTTGGCCGATCTTGCGTCTAAAGTAACGCTCGTACATCGTAGAAATGAGTTTAGAGGTGCTCTGGATTCCGTAGAAAAGGTGCGTGAATTAAAAAAGTCGGGCAAAATAGAGTTGATTACGCCTGCTGAGATAACTGCCTTGCATGGAGAAAATAGATTGGAGTCGCTAACTATCGAAAAAGAAGGCGTCCAGCGAAACGTAGAGACAGATGAATTTATTCCACTCTTCGGATTGTCGCCTAAATTGGGGCCAATTGCCAACTGGGGGCTTGAGATAGAGAAGAATGCCATCAAAGTGAATAACGCCCTTGATTACCAGACAAATATTCCGGGTATTTATGCGATTGGTG
The DNA here is from genome assembly GCA_046199005.1 of Flavobacteriaceae bacterium M23B6Z8. Taxonomy (GTDB): domain Bacteria; phylum Bacteroidota; class Bacteroidia; order Flavobacteriales; family Flavobacteriaceae; genus Ascidiimonas. The sequence goes on along the minus strand of CP176050.1, from coordinate 3,895,709 downwards.
ATGTAAATACATATCCGGGAAAATTAAAACTTATTTTATGCGGTTTTCATGAGGCTACCCTCATGTGTCAAAGTGCCTATCAGCGAATATTCCCCGACAAGAAATATGTTATGAAATATACGACTGTCAGCGGAATTAATGGTTTTGACGGTTCCCGAAAAGAGGCAGAAAAAGCAGTGATTAAATCTATAGATTAATCTACATAAATTCTAAAAAAACAAAATAATCTACTTATTTGGTAGATTATTTTGTTTTACGATGCTTTTTTTTATTATTTTTAACTGCAAATAATGAGTATGTCTGATATTAAGATTAGCATTACAGATCGCGAGGGTGCTATACATGAGGTGGAAGCACCCACAGATATGGCGATGAACCTTATGGAACTTTGCAAGGCCTACGAACTTCCGGTAGAGGGTACATGTGGGGGCATGGCAATGTGTGCTTCCTGCCAGTGTTATATTTTATCGGAAGACAAAGAATTACCGGCGATGGGTGATGAGGAAGAAGCGATGCTGGCGGAGGCTTTTTATGTGAAGCCCAATAGTCGTTTAGGTTGTCAGATTCCTATAACTGATGACCTTGATGGTTTGGCTATTGAAATTGCCCCTGAGTCATAGAAATTTTCAGATTATTCTGTGATGTATTCGCTTAAAGGTACTGGCCCTTCCAGTACAGTTCTTACGATTTGCAAAAAACCATTATCGGTAGTGTCTATATTCCATTTTATAAGTGAAATTGCACCTTTTTCAATCTCTATTCCTGTTATAGATCTCGGATGAACGCAGCTGCCATCATTAAAGAAGGCAAGATCCCCCGGCTCTGGAAAACGAGGTCGGTGTGTATGACCCGTAATGGTTAATTGATTCTCATTTTCATAGATCCACCTTTTGATTCTACGTTCTACTTTAATTAATTCTTTATGATTTTTAGCAGGACTCGTGGGGTCTGCAATACCCACTACCTGAAGCGGTTTCCATAGAACACGTACCAGAAATCTTCCCCATCTCCAGAACGTATAATTCCACCAATCTGCCTGATGACCGTGAATAAGGAAAAGTTGTTGTCCGGTATTTTCATGTTCCAGTACAATAGATTCATGCACATCTATGCCTGTAAAAAGAGGCTCGTCTTTACCCGTTTTAGGATCAAAATAGGAGAACAGATTTTTTGCGACATAATTCCGATTTTTATAAACCATATCGTGGTTACCATAAATAAGATGCAACCGTCCATCATCATAAAATTGCTTCATGATCATAAAAACATTTTTATGAGCTTTAAGAATTGCCTCAAAGGAATGATTTTCCCATAATTCGTCGCCGTCTCCTAACTCAAAATAACTAAAGCCTTCATCAAAATAATACTTGAGCGCATGAAAATAGATATTTCGATTGTTAGCAAAATCGTCTGCAAAACTGTTATCTCCCCGATGACAGTCACTAAACAGGATGAGTCGTGATGCATCGGAAAAAGGAACTCTTTTTGCTTTCTTAAAAGCATTTGACAACAAGCGTCTGGAAGACATATTTTTTTAATAAATATCGATAAAATATATGAGTAATAAAACTCTGGTTTCTTCGACTAAATAAGAAGGATTTGGATGAAGTAAGAAAAACTTAACAGTTCTTCCTGCTTACGTTTTGTATATTTGTTATTAAGGAAGGCTTGATAAATGAAGGATTCACCATTACAAATAAAGATAAGTTTTAAGAAGCTTCTGGATGTTTATGAAAAACAGAAAGACAGTGAAAATGACTGTTTAGCACAAAAAGCACAACATATTCTTGCTGTAGCTGCGAAAGTTCCTGAGCTTGCTGACGGGTTTGATGATGATACACTACTTGATACCTACAAAAAGGAAATCGATACCATCTTGCAAGACGCATTCTCTGATGTGCTAACTCAAAATGAGATAAAGGCAGCGACCATACCATTTGAAAATCTTTTTTTTAGTACATCCAAACGTTTTGAAAAGATTATACAGGATGCAGGAGCTGATTTTGAGTTGAAAATAAGGAATATGCCTGAAAGTCACTTATATATTCTGGCATGTAGTGTCATCCTGAAATTTCATTATGGGGTAGATATGGATTTCAAAAGACCACTTTTCTTTGATATTCCCGATGCGAAAGGTCTCATGCGGCACTATAGAATAATGTACAACGCAGACTATACCGAGATCATTCCTACCGAGAAAGCAGTAGATATTACGGATGAAGATATCAAGCTACTGATGGATAGTTTTGATAATCTTGATCTATGGAAAGAAAAGTTTCCACCTGAAAGCTGGATTTGTCGGGGTTTTGTTATCTCGAATATGTTCGATGTGACGGTTGATAATTCGATATCAGAACTAAAATCAAATCTACTGGCCTTAAATACAGATGATAAAGATTTTTCAGAATCATTCGAAAAGATCTTTCAGTCCATTTACAACAGCAAAAACATTAAAGTTGGATTTGCAGCTTATGATGAGTTTTCTCATAAGTTTGAACATGCACCTAAAAAAGACATCAGCAGCTTTCTCTTAAATGAAGAAGATGAGATCGCCTGTAAGGATGCCTTGTGTTCATCTTCTTTCAAAACGCTGTTTGATAAAAAAACCTATTTTTCGGTCGCAGATGTTGAAAAATACTATAAACTTTCAAATGCGTCCCCTCCCTATAAGAACTTGTATGAGCAAGGTTTTAATAGCGCGATCCTGGCTCCTATTCTCAACGAAGATAAACTTCTGGGTGTATTGGAACTCGTGTCTACGAAACCTTTTGAACTGCACAGTGTAAATGCGAATAAATTAGAAGATGTAATGCCTTATTTGGTTACTTCAATAATTAGTTCGATTGCAGAAGAAATGAATCAAATAGATGCTATTATTCAACACGAATGTACATCAATTCATGAGAGTGTTTATTGGAAATTTGAGAATGAGGCTCGCAAGTTTTTAAGAGCACAACAAAGAGGGGAACAACCTGTTTTCAATGAGGTTGTTTTTAAAGATGTATTTCCGCTATACGGTCAGATAGACATTCGAAATTCGTCCATAGCAAGAAATGAATCCATTCAAAAAGACCTTCTTATCCAACTGAATCTGGTGAGCGATATTTTTGTAATGGCCGGCAAGCAGGAATCGCTCCCTATTTATGATGAGATTAATTTCCGGATTAAAAATTACCTCACCGACTTACGAGAGTCTATTGAGACGAGCAGTGAACAAAAAATAATTGACTTTCTTGTAGAAGAGATTCATCCGGTACTTGATCATCTTGCATCTCAGAGCAAAGAACTTGAAGAACTCGTATCAAGTTATTATGGTCATCTGAATAATGATAAAGCAGTGTATAAATATCGTAAAGATTATGATGACACGGTAAATATTATAAACAAAAAGCTGGCACGGGTGATCGACGAAAAGCAGAAAGAAGCACAGGCGATGTTCCCTCATTATTTTGAACGGTATAAGACAGATGGTATTGAGCACAACATGTATATTGGTGCCTCCATTTCTCAGCATAAAAAATACAGTAACATCTATCTGCAAAATCTACGATTATGGCAATTGAAAACTATGTGCGAAATGGAGAATGTCTTTTACAACATGCAACCCGAACTGCCAGTCAAACTAGGCGTAGCTTCCATGATTTTTGTGCACAGTGACACCTTAAGTGTACGATTTAGAATGGACGAGCGTCAGTTTGATGTAGACGGAACCTACAATGCCCGGTATGAAGTAGTTAAAAAGCGCATTGACAAAGCATTCATAGCAAGCAGTACAGAGCGAATTACCAAAGAAGGAATGATCGCCATAGTATACTCCTCTAAAAAGCATGAGAAAGAGTACTTGAGATACGTAGAACTTCTACATGCTCAAAATATCGTGAGTAAAGATACCGAAATTCATGAGGTAGAACCCTTACAAGGAGTTAGTGGTCTTAAAGTGATGCTTGTGAAAGTCTTGTATACCCGTAAAGGTGAAGACGAACCTAAATATTACACCTACAAAGATCTTCTAGAAGTGATAAAAGGGTAAATGACGATTTTCTAGCTTGCAAGAGCTTCCGCAATTCTTCCAGTGCCATATAATTTATAAGCTACTCCAAAAGCAATCACCGAAACAATAATCCCGATCATGAAGATCGTATACGTTAGTCTAAGGATTCTGTATTTTCTATCCAATACTTTCCCCAGAAAATAAAGATCTTTAGTAAGTGAATTATAAAGGTAGTCTTTATCTTGAATGACTTCGCTGATCGCCCACTCAAAATCTTTAAGCTCCATTTTATGGAAATTCCCAAAAAACAGAAGATTCACATTCTTTTTTTCAACGTCTTCTTTGGTGAATTCTCCTCGGGTGACGTTAGGTCGAGTAGCCAAAACAGAAAGTACCATACTAGCCACACTAAATAATATAAATATAGCTGTAGGTACCAGTAAGTAGGTATTTGAGGGGTTGTCTAATTTAGGGATCAAATTAGATAATGCAAGCGAAATGATGATTGCATTTACCGACAACAAAATATTTGCTTTGGTATCTGCAATATCACTCAATTTTAAGTGATTGCGAAGGGTTACCCTGTAAAGAGTTTGAATTCCTCTTTCGGGACTACTACTTTTAAGTGAAGCTTTTATAGATTCTTTTTTCTCAACTCGCTTAAACTTTTTCTTGGCTTTAATGAGCTTTTTAAGGTTTTTGTCCTTGTCTTTTTGCCAGTTCTTCTTTGCATAATCGGTATAAAACTGATGACCGGTGGTGTACATTTTAATATTTTCATCACGCCATTCTTGAATGGAGTAATTTTTCACACCAAGCAATCTTAGTTCTTCCCGAAGCACTTCTGCTGTCTCCGGATAGCTCTCTTTTGCAAAATGCGAACTGTCTGCATCCCTTATTACCTCTTCCATCAAATCCTGAGGTACGTAATTCATTTTGGTAGCCCTGATGCATTTTTTTACCTGTGCTATCTTTTCATCTGCATATCCTTCTTTTCTGAGAAAGTCTTCAGCTATTCTACATCCAATTTCTTCGTGATTTTCAAACTGTTCTGTAAAGCCAGTATCGTGAAACCAGGATGCAATCAATATAATTTCTGCCTCGTCCTCTCCAAGATCACTATTTTTAAGTATTTCTTTAGTATTTTTAACAACCCGTTCGGTGTGACGGACATTATGATACAAATAGTCGTCACTTAATTTATGCGTGAGCAAATCAGTTACAAAATCTTCGGTTTTCTTAACGATTTCAGACATACATGCATTTTTAAGTCTACGCAAAGTACAAAAATTTAAAATTCATTAGATTTCCAGTATGTATAAAAATTACATTATTTACTTTGTATTGATTTTCTTGATAGGTTCGTGTGCTACGTATCAGCCTCAATATGAGAATGAACGTCCTTCCGGGACTTATCCTAATCATAAAAAAATCGAAAAAACTTTCTATCTGGTGGGAGATGCAGGTGGTGCAGAAGAAGGAGCGTCAACACCAGCGCTTCTGGGCTTCAAGAAAGTTTTAGATACGGCTTCTTCAGAAAGCACTGCCATTTTTCTAGGAGATAATATTTATCCGGCGGGAATGCCTTCAAAAAAATCAGATGACAGAGCTCTCGCAGCACATAAGCTGGATGCACAAGTCGCAACCTTGAAAAATTACAAAGGCGAAGTTATTTTCATACCGGGAAATCATGATTGGTACGATGACGGATTAAAAAGCCTGAAGCGTCAGGGCGATTATTTAGAAGAAAAACTGGACAAAAAGGATATTTTATTGCCTGAAAAAGGCTGTGGTCTTACCGACATCGACATTAGTGACAATATAAAACTTATTATACTCGATTCACAGTGGTATCTTGAAAATTGGAATGATCACCCGGGGATCAATGATAATTGCCCAGAAATTAAATCAAGAAAGAAATTATTTGAGGAAATTAAAGGATTGATCAAGAAAAGCCAGAACAAAACCATCGTTTTTGCTTTACACCATCCTTTAATGACACATGGACCGCATGGTGGCGCTTTTGCTTTTGAAAAGCATATTTTTCCATTTCAGAGTAAAATACCACTACCAGGTTTGGCGACCATTATAACACATATTCGAAAGTCTGGTGGGGTATCGATTCAGGATAGAATTAATGAACGCTATAACGAGCTGGCAAAGAACTTACTGACCCTTGCGTTAGACTCCGATCGTATTATCTTTACCTCCGGACATGAGCACTCGCTTCAATACAACAAGCAAGGAGACACGCCACAGATAGTATCTGGTTCAGGGTCTAAAAATTCAGCTACCAAACTTACCGGAGATGCACTTTTCACTTATGGCGGACAAGGATTTGCGGTATTAGATGTATTTGAAGATGGTTCTTCATGGGTTCGTTACTATGCATCAGATTCAGAGGGGGCTAATAGATTGCTTTTTGAAACAGAAGTACATCCGGCACCAGAAACGAAAATCCCGGAGAACCTTCAACAAAGTTTCCCTCAAACAGTAAAAGCCTCGATCTATGAGAAAGAACGTACTGAAAAAAGCAAGTCTTTCAGCAATTTTTGGGGAGAACATTATCGTGAGTTATACGGTAGAGAGGTAACTGCAAGGGTAGCTGTTTTAGATACACTTTATGGTGGTCTTACACCGATGCGAAAAGGTGGGGGTAACCAAACCAAAAGTCTTCGCTTGGTCGATAAAGATGGAAGAGAATTCAATATGCGCGCGTTAAAGAAGAGCGCATTACAGTTTTTGCAATCTAAAGGGCTAGGAGTAGCAAGTGAAAACGATTTTGACAATACACTTCCAGAAGATCTTCTGCTTGATTTTTACACGGCTTCGCATCCCTATGCGCCATTCGTTATCCCTGATATGGCAGATGCTATTGGCGTATATCACACGAATCCTCAATTATTTTACGTACCCAAACAAGAAGCACTCGGCGTTTATAATAATGAGTACGGAGATGAACTCTATATGATCGAGGAGCGCCCCATGGAAGAATTTGAAAACCTGGAAAGTTTTGGAGCTCCGAAAGATATAGAAAGCATGGAGGATCTCTATAAAAAACTAAGGGAAGACGAGAAGTACCAGCTAGACGAAAGATCTTATATAAGAGCACGTCTGTTTGATATGCTTTTGGGAGATTGGGACCGTCATTCTGACCAATGGCGATGGTCTGAATTTGAAGACAAAGAAGGAAATCGTATTTTCAGACCGATACCCCGAGACCGTGATCAGGTATTCTCAAAATTTGACGGATTTTTTCTCAATACCATACGAAGTTTTATGTCTTCCGCAAATTTGATACAAGTATATGATGATAATCTTGAAAAATTAGAGTGGTTCAACTTTGAACCGCTTCCGCTTGATAGAACCTTGCTGGAAAACACAGGAAAGGAAGATTGGATTGCAGAAGCAAAGTATATTCAGGATCAATTAACCGATGAAGTGATCGAAAACGCCTTTGCCGAAATGCCCGAAGAAGTAAAGGATGAAACTATGCGTGACATTATTGCGAAACTTAAGGCAAGACGTGGTAACCTTGAAGATATTGCTAAAAGATATTACAAGGTGTTACATGAGCTTTCTGTACTTACTGGTACGGATAAAGATGATTATATTTTGGTAGAACGTGTTGGCAAAGGACTTACACGGGTTCGTATGTATCGTATAAAAGGGGGTGAGAAAGCAGATTTGATGGTAGACAAGACTTTCGATAAGAAAGAATCTGGTGAAATATGGATCTATGGTCTTGATGATGACGATGTTTTTGAAGTGACCGGAAAGGCAGAAGACCCTATTCTTGTAAGATTAATTGGAGGTCAGAATAATGATGTCTACAAAATAAAAAGCGGCCGAAAAATTCATGTGTATGATCATAAAACAAAAAAGAATACCGTAGAAGAGAAAGGAGGCGCCGATTTTCATTTTACAGATCTTTATGGGGTAAATATTTTTGATTACAAAAAGGATAAGTATAAAGCATCTACGATTTTACCGGGCTTGGGTTTCAATCCCGATGATGGTATTAAGATCGGAATGCGTTATACAGCTACCAAGTATGGTTTTGAACGTAACCCTTTTTCAAACAAACACTCTTTTGCACTCAATTATTACTTTGCCACAAGCGGATTTGAATTTTTATACGATGGAGAATCTGCCAATATTTTTAGTGCCGTAAACCTGACCTTCGGAGCTAAGTTTACCAGTGCGAACTTTGCTCGTAACTTTTTTGGTTTTGGTAGTGACACTCCGAACTTCGATGACGATCTGGAATTTGATTTTAACCGGGTAAAACTAAGCGAATGGATGGGGTATTTTGGATTCATAAGAAGGTCTAATTACGGGAGTGATTTCAGTGGGACTTTTAGGGTTCAGGGAATAGAGATCGACAATACTCCTGGCAGATTTATCAATGCATTTTCGGGCATTGATGGTTTTTTTGACCGTAAGTTCTTTGGTACTGCCGAACTGGGATATACATTTGAAAGTTATGATATAAAAATAAACCCCAGTAGAGGGTTAAGATTCGATCTGCGAACAGGTTATACCATGAATCTGGAGGAAACTGATCGTGGATTTACCTTTTTGAGGTCGGGTATTAGTTTTTATAATCGAATAACCGAAGATAAAAAAGTGGTGCTTAAAACATCGGCAAGTACGCAAATAAACTTTGGTGACGATTTTGAGTTTTATCAGGCAGCTGCATTGGGTGGAAATACAGGCTTAAGAGGCTTTAGAAATGAGCGATTTGCTGGAAATAGCAGTTTGGTATTCAACGGAGATCTAAGATATCGATTTGATAAGTTCAAGACAGCTGTCCTGCCGCTTCAATTTACGCTATATGGTGGTTATGATTATGGAAGGGTATGGGCAGATAACGATCCTAACAGTGCCTGGCAACAATCATTTGGTGGAGGCGTGATCATAAGTTCATCAAATGTGATCAATGGTGATTTTGCGCTGTTCTCCTCCGATGATGGCTTGCGATTTACTCTTGGGTTCGGTCTTGATTTTTAGAATTTGCTAATATCAAAAGAATACAGGTTTTTGCCTGTTGGTCCTGTTTTTTCGTCAGAGATGTAGACCAATTCGTTGGTTTTAAAGCTTATAGATTCTTTTTGAGAATAGTGCCCTAACGGAATCTCTTTTACCTGGCCGCCAAAAAAATCATCTTCTTTAAAGTTTTGAAGAAGCCAGATACGATCGTGAGATAAGAGTACAACTTTTGTTCTATCGGGTGAAATATCGGCGGCAGTAACCATGCAACTCTCAATTTCTTTGCATAGCACCGTCTCTCCAAGCAATATTGCCTTATGTTCTCCTTTTATTGCAGGTACTTTGTAAAGCAGTGTTCTTCCATCAAAAGGATAGGTGCGATTTTTTGTAAAAATATAGAGATGCCCATCGAAGAAGAAGAAAGCCTCCGCATCATATACAAAATCCTCATCGTCAGGCGGAAATTCTTTTTGCTCCGGATACCAAAAGTTGATCTCCTCAGCATCAAGGTCTTCTTTTTTTAGTCCGACAGGATTCGGAATCCGATAGATAACAAGATCTTCACGCTCATTGTTATTATTTCCAAAATCACCAATAAAAATGTTTCCTGCTTCATCGGCTGCGAGATCTTCCCAATCCTGGTTTTTTGCTCCTTTGATATTGATATCTTTTATTATATCTCCTTTTAAATCAATGCCGTATAGGTGGTCTTTGTTTCCTCCGTCTGCAATAAACCAAAAGAGGTCGCTTTGCGGAAGGATCTCAAGTCCGGAATTTTCTTTCAGAGCTTTAGGAAGCTCAGTTACATATTCTAACTGGCCGTAATTGTAACAACTGGATAGTAACAAGAATAACACAAAAGCTGATTTCTTCATCTCTTAATTTTCTAAAGGCATAAACACTTCTGCCCTCCATTTTTTATCATCTCCCCCAGAGTTAGGGTTGTTTAAAAACACTTCTCTGGGCTGTAATTTTATGTCTAAGTTATTTCTTCTAGCGTGATCGTAAAGTGCGTACCACGCTTTATCTGAAGATTTATAATTACCATAATATACTGCTTTAATTGATTTTTGAGCAGGAATGGTCTTAAAAGTAACCAAAGGACTTTCCGGTAAGGAGTCTTTCTTTTGGGTTGGAAAGCAAAAATCAAATTCAATCCCTTTTCTGTCCACCAGCCACTTATTGATTTTAAGAAAAGGATATCCTGTTATTTTCATGCCGTTTTCATTTAAGAAATTGTCGACCACAAAATTGTTAGACATCATAGTATATGCTTTTGCCTTCTGAGTACTCTGAAGAGGAATACAGGCACAAAAAACCTCTTCTGAGCTTTCTTCCCCTACGATCTCGACCCGGAAGCCTGTAAGTTTCTGGTCAAAAGCATATTTAAAAGGAATGAGAATGCGTCTTGCGATCTTTTCAATAGGGCTTTTAGAAAAAGGTACAGAAAGGCGGTTTGCTAATGAGTGTTTTTCATCTGTAAGATCTACGATAACTTTCGAGACAGAATCATTTATGGGCTCTATTTTCCAATCTAAATTGATAATAGAATCATTTAGTACAAGTTCCTGAGACACGGTTTCAAAAGCGACCGAACGTTTATTGCTGAGATTAATGTTGAGCAAGGCAAAATCTAGTATTTCCTCGTGGACTGAGCCGGGCGATGTTTTCATCTCGAAGGATACTCTGTAGTCATAACTTTTGATGAATAAATACCATATTGTTGCCAGTACGGCAATGCCCAAAATAAAAAAAGCAATTTTTTTCATAGAATTAATTGTTTGAAGCCAGTTTTTGGTTGTTTTTCATAGTTAGTTTGTTATTGATAAAGTTACCCAGATCCCGTCCTTGTTTGACCCCTACTTCTACCGCTGCCCGATAATGTATTCCACCATACATTCTGCTTATGGCTGCTTCGTCTGCGGCTTGCCTAAAAGAATCAAACGAACGTATACCCAGGCCATAACGCTCTTCGGTATTATCATCAAAAGAGAAGTTTTCTCCAAAAATCTGCGTAAGTGCTTCCGAAGCGGCCCCTGAAACTACAGAATGTCCGCTGGTATATTCGGGGAAAGGAGGCGTTTGTAAAATAGGTTTCCACTCTTCGTCTATGTGTTCATTAATTAATGTTTCGGGTCTTATAAGATTACTTCTGTATTTCTCATCCCAGCAACTTATAAAGGCATCTGCGATGGCAATAGAGGTTTTGGTGTATGCAAAAATAGTTTTGTCCACGTCTGCATCTGTTTTTTTACATGCGATCTTACAAATACCTATCCAGTGTGCTCCGGGTGTAATTTTCTTGGTGGCAAACATAAGATGCCCTCGCGTTACCGAAACATAAGGATTACAGTCCCAGAATTTAGCAATGGCGACTTCTTCTGAATCATCTCCTTTGGCAGTAATTTGTTGGCTGATATCGTATACTTCTTTCAACTCTTTATAAAAATCGCTGGACGGTTCCATCGAGAAAGGTGGCGGAGGGACAGGTTTAAATTGATCGGGAGCATCAATGACCAAAGTTCTGATTTTATTCCAGTGAGGTTCAATGCCATCCATATAAGCTGGTGGAGTAGGCTGCCATCGGGAAGGTTCGTCGGTATCTACTGTGAATTTAGGCATAGTTCGGGTTTGTTTGTAGTTATCCTTATTGTACCATTCTTTGATAGCTGCGGCTACTTTGAGACCATATGCTTTGGAGGCTTCAAACTCTTTCAAATTTTGTTTTTGCCATATTGCATAAAGACTATCCGCATAGCTTTTCATCTTTTCTTCGGAGAAAATAAGACTTTTGCTTACATCCATATGAGCAATAAGAGCTGCGAGCCTGAAATTCACCTGAGTTGTGTCTGCATTTGTTACAGATTCTAATCCGGATAACTGTCCTGCAAGTGATTGGTATTCATCGCTTTCGGCTGCCATGATCTCATAGGCTGCGATATTGGGATAGACATAAATACGACTCGCTACCGGAGGGGAGAAAATATCATGAACCATAATGTCGGTCACTTTATCTATTGCATTATGAAAATCCTGAGCAGTGACTTCAATGGGTTCTTTTTTAGTACAGGATGCGAATAATAGTAAAATCGCAACGCTGTAAAATCCTGATTTAATTATCTTCTTCATTGTCAATCTGTTAATCAATTTTGTGTTTATTTAATTTATAAACTTGCGCGGCCCCGTTGTTAACAGTGACCAGCAAGTACGGATGTTTATTTATATGAATAAGTTGTAAGTTTCTGATTGCCTTGCTCATAAAATCTAAACCAAGTAAATCGCCTGAAATGATATTTTCTTTATCCTTTATAAGGGCTCCTGGAAATGCATCCAAGCGTCCGTGAAACGGCTTTACTCCAAAATAGTTGCCACCGGCCAGCAGTTCCTCTTTTCCATCACCATCGAAGTCAAAACGCACATAAGCATTTATAGGTGCCACTTGAAGTTCATCAGGGAAAGGAATAAATTGGAATTTAGCATTGTTACTTTCTAAATAACCACTTTTAAGATTATGAACTTCCAGTATCCTCCCTTTCTTTAAAATGTTCTTGTCAAAAACCTCATAAGTGCTTTTTCCAGCAAAATCCTTATAGGAATTAAATTTTTTACGCATAAGGCTGCTCATCTGTTCTGATAATTCATCAAGCCCTGCCAGCGGATAGTAGTCTCCGTTTTTGTACGTTGAGATCAGCGTTTCTGTTTTATCATTATCATCAAAATCTCCATAGTACATTTGCATGGGATGTTCTTCGGAAGCATTGAATTTGGTATTAGTTCCCCAGTTTCCGAGTACATAGTCTATATCACCATCTCCGTCTACGTCATAGGGAATAATCGCTTGCCATAAACCATTCAGGTTATCGATGCCCATAAAGGTTTTCTGAAGCTTACCATTATTATTCCAGAAAAACTCTGGCTGCATCCATTCCCCCACAATAATGAGATCTTTGATGCCGTCTCCAGAAAAATCATCCCAAATCGCATCGGTAACCATACCAATATTTTGAAGTTCTTTGTTTTGAACAGGTGTCAATTGACCCTTAACATTTTCAAGCAAATAGGAGGTGGGTGTATTTCCAAAATCATTGGAAACAGCCCGATTACCTACAAAAAGATCAATGTCACCGTCATTGTCATAGTCGTGAGCCCTTATGACTGATGCATTTTCGAAGTACTCGGGTAGCGTGTGTTTTACAAATGCTGTATCACTTTGAATGTAATAACTATCGAGCAGAGGCTTCATTTTTGCATAAAAATCTGCGCCTCCAGAACCTATGAAAAGGTCATTTTTTCCATCATTATTTAAGTCTGCAATAGCAGCGGCGGTTTCTTCAATAAGTGAATCATTCACAATATCAGGATAACGTTTTCTAACAAAACCGGAATCGGTCTGAACAAGTAGAACAGAAGCTTTGTATTTAGAGCCTCCGAAGAAAATATCTTCTTTGCCATCATTCGTAAGATCGCCTACAGCGACTGCAGGACCGCGATCTGAGATCTGATAAGGAATGAGTTTTTGCCTGTTGAAATCGAGATAATTATCTTCGGCATGCACGAAATCAATTCCCAGACTATCATTCATTTTTGTGAATAGTGATGCCTTTTTAGGCCTTAGAGACTTGTAATCAAATTGCTTTGTATTTTCAGGCTTAATTCTAATATGCTGATTCACATTAATTTCTTTTAAAACCTGATAACTATTATCTGGCCAGATCACTTTCAGGGAGTCAATCTTATTCGAATTACCATATCCAAAGTGAACAATAGGTTCTGAAGACGCCTGAAATCCCCTTACAGGATACAGTTCTTTATATTGTAAATTTCCCTCATGCCATGAAAAGACTTTAGTGCCAACACCGAATGCATTTGGATTTTTACAGGCAAAGCTAATTTTCAGGTAATTATTTTTTTGATCTGTTTTATTGATATAAAGTGTGGCAGGCTGATTGATGTTATTCGTGATGAGGTCTAAATCACCATCATTGTCAAGATCGGCATAGGCGCTTGCTCCTGAGATTAGTGTATCGTTTGAAATCCATTGCCGAGAGCGATCTTCAAATCTGATGCCTTTTTTTCCTTCAAAAATGTAGTTGTGAACAGCTCCCGAGGGCATGAGCTCCAACGCTTTTTGATCTATTAATTTTGTGTTGCTTATTTTTTTTTGGATTTGCTGGCTGGAAACAAATTTGATATAGTCTAAATTATTAGGACGTTTGGGGATTCCGTTAGATACAAATAGATCCTGTTGACCGTCCTGATTGTAATCCCCAAAAAGAGCACTCCAGCTCCAATCGGTCGCCGCTATTCCACTCATCAAAGCCGTTTCCTGAAAATGATTGCCATTTCTGTTGAGCTGAAGCATATTTCTCGTATACTGATAGTGGTAACCATAATTTTGTGTTCGAAGTTTATGGACTTGAGGATTATCATCTCCCTCAGAAGATTTCAATACAAGTTCATCTTCCGGAAGCATATCAAGAGAGATCAGATCAGGCCAACCATCGGCGTTTATGTCTGCCACATCGCTTCCCATCGAGAAGCGACTTATATGGCCAAAAGCATCCTTCACACTTTCGGTAAACGTGCCATCACCATTATTGACGTAGTAATAATCATCTTCATGAAAATCGTTACCAACATAGATATCCGGCCACCCATCCTGATTGAAATCGGCAATAGAAATGCCAAGTCCGTAACCATTCACACCACCATAAATACCTGCTTCTTCGCTTACATCGGTAAATTTTTCCCCGTCATTTCGAAGTAGTTTATCTCCTGTTTCATAAATACGCTTATTTCTCAGACTTGATTTACCAAAAGATTCCTGGGTGTGAACGGCATGGTTAAGTAAGTAGATGTCAAGGTCACCATCTTTATCATAGTCTAAAAAAGCAACAGAAGAACTGTAAGAGTCAAAATCAAGCCCGAATTTAGCAGCACTTTCTGTAAAGGTGTTGTCTCCGTTATTAATATACAGTTCATTAAAACCATTAAATCCGTTAATCCCTACAACGGCGCAAACATAAATATCTAAAAGTCCGTCACCATTCACATCTCCCATGACGGCTCCTGTATTCCAGGTGCTGTTACCCGCCACCCCAGCTTTTTCTGTGATGTCTTCAAAAATAAGTGCTCCTTTATTAAGGTAGAGCCTGTTTTTAACTTGATTGCCTGAGAAAAAGATATCCGGAAGGCTATCTCCATTAATATCCCCCACAGCAACCCCCCCACCATTATAAAAGTAGAGGTAGTCCAGAATATTAAGGTCGTCGGTTTCGGTGATCGTATTCACGAAATCGATTCCTGTTTCTTCAGGATCCGGATTTACAAAAAGTTCTCCTTCATTTTTGCTACACGCAAAAAAGAGTACTATTCCCAGAATGAAACCTATCTTATTCTTCATGAAGCTTAAAAATCTTTGGTTTATCATTGTTGATCGCTGCAATAAGATATTGTTTGCCATTTTTGTCTTTAAAAGTCTTTAGGTGCTTGATTTCCTCCCGAATAAAGAACCCACTCTTGTCATAATCCTGCCACTCAAAGCCCATTTTTCCATCTCCCAAAAGTACACTACCGTAATTCGCATCCAGACGTGAGAACTGAGGTTTAAATTCAAAATTATTTCCACCCATAACTATATCTAAGTTCCCATCGTTGTTTACATCGGTACATGCGATACCGCAAACGCAGGAAAGCTGTGTTCGTGCAGGTAATTTTTTGATGGTGAATTTACCTCCACCTTCGTTAATAGCGATAATACTTTCTGATATTCTGGCCGTTTTTACAATTGAATTTTCAATAACTTCTTTTGGAAAGAGTTCTGCTACTGTTCTTGCAGCGTAATCGGATGCCTTTAAATTTTCTTTCTTTAAAGAAACCAATTGCCCTGTGAGTTCTTTTTTCATGTGAATAGGATAGTCCCCACCCTCTCTGTAGCGGGTAATTATCTGTTCGATGGTTCCGTTGTTATCGAAATCGTTGATCCACATTTTTGCCGGATGCTCATAATTTGTTTTGTAGGGAAGGTTACTTCCCTGATTCCCCAGCACAAAATCATTGTCTCCGTCTTTATCCAGATCTGCTGCTGTAATGGTATTCCACCAACCAGACAGGCTGTCTAAAGACGTAGTGAGTTTAGCAAGACGTCTACCGGAATTTTTATAAATGTTTGGATTGCCCCATTCTGATACAGTAACCAGATCTTTTTTCTGATCGCCGTCTACATCTATCCAGATCGCATCGGTGATCATACCTGCATCTTTCAAGTCGTATGCGTAGCGATCGGTAGCGTTGGTAAACGTACCGTCTCCATTATTTTCCAAAAATAAATGATTCGGATTTACTCCGTACGTGCCTACTACGCTTCTAGAACCTACAAAAACATCGATGTCTCCATCATTATTGAAATCGTGAGGTGCAATTACAGCGATATTTTTGAATGCTGAAGGCAGGTTTTGATCTGAAGGTGTGAAATTGCCTCTACCATCGTTTAAATACAAGCGAACCCGGTATTTTTTATCTTCTCCAGCCTGGTTGCCTCCATTGCCAACCATCAAATCCAAATCACCGTCATTATCTGCATCAAAAAACGAAGATGCCGTGTCTTCAAAGTCAGCATCCCTTACAAAAGCAGCTTGGCTGGATGCAGTTACTTTTCCATTTCCCTCATTTAAGTATAAAACTGCTGGCTGTTTATTAGCACCTCCAATAAAGATATCTTCGTTACCATCTTTGTTCACATCGCCGATAGAAATGGTAGGTCCTTCTTGTGATAACATTTTGTAGATCAAGCCTTCATAGTTAAAATCTATATAGGTGTTTTCTTTATGTGCTGTGAGTGTGTTATTATTTACTTCTTCAAGAAGTGTTGGTTGTTTTATCTTTTTCGGAACTTTATAAAACGCAACGGCTTCCGTCTGCTTCAAGATCAATTCCTGATTTGCGTCAAGAGATGTAAATACTTGCGTCCGATCATCTGGCCAAATCACGCGCAGTGAATCGATCTGGTTTGTCTCACCTAATCCTATGGTCATTCCAAACTCCATAGATGATTGAAATCCTCTTGAGGGAACGAGTTCCTGAAAAACCTTTTGATCATCGAAATACAATTGTACTTTACTGCCAACGGCAAAACGGTTAGGCGCCTTTCCTTCAAACTTTAGTTTTATATAATTGTTTTTCGTTTGTTTATCGGTATTGTTTCGATACACAAAGGCGGGCATGTTCACATTGTTGACGATCACATCCAGATCTCCATCGTTATCAAGATCTCCGTAAGCTACGCCATTAGACATTCCTGGTGTGGCAAGCCCCCATCTTTCAGTGGCATTATCAAAAGTGAGATCCTGATTATTTTTGAATGCATAATTAGGAATAGGAACTCGTGGCATTTTGGCGATAATACTATCAATAGCTTCTTTCTTTCCGGTAAGGGCCATTTTCTGAATGATCTCATCTGCGAAAAAGTTTACAAAATCAATATCGGTGAGATCGTGATTGACGCCATTGGTGACATAAATATCCTTAAAGCCATCATTATCCATATCAAAAATGAGACCTGCCCAACTCCAATCAGTTTTAGACACACCACTAAAATGTGCAATTTCTGAAAATGAATTATTTCCATTATTCAGTTGAAGCGTATTCTGAATGTACTGCTGATAAAAGTCTTTGCTTTGTTTTAATTTAAAGACGTCGTATCCTTCAAATTCCATGACAGACTTAACACGTTCATCACCTTCCGGAAGCATGTCTGTGATAAAAATATCATTGAGTCCGTCATTGTTAATATCAGCCACATCAACTCCCATGGCAGAAAGGCAGAGATGTGATGTCCAGTTTTTGATGTCTTCGGTAAATGTTCCATCCTGATTATTCAGGTAGAGATAGTCGCGCTCATAAAAATCATTCGAAACATAAATATCGGGGTATAGGTCATTATTAAAATCAGTGATCATTACACCCAGACCAAAACCAATAAGACTTCCATAGATTCCTGCTTCTTCGCTAACGTCCACAAATTTTCCGTTATCATTTCTCAATAGCATATCTCCAACACCCCTGAATATCTCTGGTACATTTTCCCAGTCTTGTGCGCGCACTTCGCGTTGTTCTGCATAGCCAAGGCTACTTACAGGAATGTTGCTATTATTGAGAATGTAGACATCGAGATCTCCGTCTTTATCATAGTCAAAAAAGCTGGCGTGTGTGGTAAATCCGCTTTCTGCAAGGTTGTATTCCGTTGCTTTTTCCACAAAGGTGAGGTCTCCCTGATTAACAAATAATTGATTGTTATGGTTGTCACCCTCCATGTTTCCAGCATTACAAACGTAAATATCCAGAAGTCCGTCCTGATTAATATCTACCATAGTCACCCCTGTTGACCAGGGTTTATTTCCTGCAACACCTGCCTTATCGGTAATATCTTCAAATGAGAAATTTCCTTTGTTAAGGTAGAGCTTGTTGTCACCCATATTGGCGGTAAGGTATAAATCGGCCAATCCGTCATTATTTATATCTCCTATTGCAACACCACCTCCGTTATAAAAGTTTCTATATTTGAAAATATTAAAATCCTTACTATTAGCGATATCATTTTGGAAATCTATACCTGTTTGATCGCTCGGAAGCAGGGAAAAAAGTTTTTCAGGTGTGGTATCTACATTCTTTTCTTTGGTCTTTTTCTCCGAATTACAGGATACGCACACAGAACAAAGGCTTACTAAGACCGCAAGTTTCTGTATCGATTTGTATAACATGTGTTTGCTCATTTTTGTATTTCCAGTATTACAGGTTTTCCATTGTTAATTCCTGCAATGATACAGGGCTTGTTGTTAATATTGATCACTTTAAGGCTTCTTACCGGACCTGACAGTTGAAAACCAGCGGGCGGTACTGCTTTGAATCCACCCTTGGTGTCATTTAATAATAGTTGACCATGAGAAGCATCAAGTCTGCTAAGCTGTGTACTAACTTCATATTCATTTCCGCCCAGAAAGGCATCTGGATAACCATCTTTGTTAAAATCATAAATCAGTATGTCGTGAACGCTGGATAATTGCGCCTGCAAAGGTAACAGATGTTTTTTAAAAGTTCCGTTCCCTAAATTTTCAAAATAACAGGAAGCCAGTTCTTTTACTTCCTTTTTGTAGGCTTTAGTTATTTTTTCCTGAGAGAAGAAGTCGGTTAGAGAAGCCTCTGCAAAACTATTGTAGGAAAGAAACTTTTTATTCAATGGTGGAAGCTGCTTCACTAATTCATCTTTTGTGGCAAAAATGGTCTCTTCGCCTTTATAATGATAGGTGAGAATAGGTTCTATATTGCCATTGCCGTCAAAATCATTTCTATAGAGCTTAATGGGAGCTTCCGGTGTGGCCGTGAGTCTGGTATTAAGTCCCCAGTTTCCTGCGATAATGTCCTGATCTCCGTCAAGATCAAAATCGGCAGTCTTTACCACGTTCCACCAGCCGTGAGTTTCTGACAGCCCTGTATTTTCTAGAAGTTCAAATGTTCCGTTTTTGCTTACTAAGATCGATAAAGGCATCCAGTGACCAGCAAGAATAGCATCCGGTATGTTATCTGTATTCAGATCTGCCCAGCTTACATCCTGAACGTTGCCGATTGTTTCTGAAAGAGAGGACCGGTTTACAATTTCTTCAAACTCTCCATTCCCTTTGTTCCGGAAAAAATATTGTTTAGGTGTTTTTCCGTATTGTGTGGGTAACTGATTCACACTTATGCAAACATCAAGAAGACCATCATTATCAAGATCAGGTGCCGTAACCCCTGAAGCATTCATAAAATAGCCTTCAAATTGAATACTGTCTTTGTAGAATTCACCATTTACGTTGCGGTATAGGCGTGGACGCAGTGCATTGCCCGATTTAAACTCATTTCCTCCACTAACTACGATTAAATCAAGATCGCTGTCATTGTCTGCATCAAAAAACACTGCTCCTGTGTCTTCGCTAATGGCATCTGGAATAAATACATTTTCCTGTATGGCATTGAATTTGCCTTCTTGGGTCTGTATAAAAAGGGAAGAAGCTTGTTTTTTACCGCCACAGATAAAGAGATCATCTCTACCGTCCTTATTAATATCGGCTACCGCAATGTCAGGTCCCTGATTGGTATACGCAAAAGGTATTAATGGATCACGATTAAACTCAAGCGTCGCATATTCATGATGATCAAACTGTAGAGAGTCTTTTGCGTTGAGGAGGTAACCCAGATTTGCTTCCGGTTGGTGCGCAGTAATAACCTGTTTACTGTTTTTATGATGTAACACCAGTGTTTGATTCGCTTGTACCTGAAGGATGGTTTCCTTGGTTCGATCTGGCCAGACGACCGTAATGGAGTCTACTTTTGTATTATTTCCGATACCGAAATGAAGCATCATTGGTCCCGCAGAAAGGTATCCTTTAGTAGCATAATTTTCTTGATATTGATTGATGCCATCTACAAATACATTCACTTTAGCTCCTATTCCAAAAGGATTTTTAGAGTTTCCCTTAAGCGCAACCTTTAGATAATTATTCGATGCATCCTTTTTAATTGACGTGTTTTCAAGAATAAAAGCAGCTTCGTTTACATTGCTGACTATCATATCTAGGTCGCCATCATTATCCAAATCTGCCGTGATACTTCCATTGCTAAAAGAAGGTTTTTTTTCAAACCACACTTCTGTAACGTTTTCAAAAGTACCATCCTGTAGGTTTTTAAATAAGTAATTCGAAGATCTTTTTTCAGGAAGTTCATTGATCATGGTCATGTCTTCTGCAGTAAGCCCTTTCTCGATACGTTTCTGGATATTTTCATTTGCAATGAAATTTACATAATCCATATCGTTACTAGCTCCTTTTATACCATTTGAAATGTACAGATCTTTCCATCCGTCATTATCAAAGTCACCTGAAACCGGACTCCACGACCATTCGGTAGCGGCAATCCCGCTTGCGAATGCTGTCTCTGCAAAATTTTCGTTGCCTAGATTGATGTGAAGCGTATTTTGCATGTATTGAGGTGCATATCCGTTTTTTAAGTAATTGCTATAGGTTTGAAAAGGATACTCAAGACCCGAGGTTTTATAGGTTTTAAGATCTTCCGGAAGCATATCGAGCGAAATGATATCCTGCAGGCCATCATTATTTACATCGGTAATCAGATTTCCCATTGAATAATGAGTGGTATGACCTAAGGCAGTGGCATTAGAAGAAATAAGTTCCCGAAAAGTACCATCCTGATTATTTATATAGACATAATCATTTTCAAAAAAATCATTTCCAACGTAGATATCGGGGAAGCCATCATTGTTAAGATCACCTACACTTAAACCAAGGCCGTAACCTATTTCTCCTTGAAAAATTCCAGCTTCTTCAGAGACATCTTCATAAGAGCCCTGTTCATTTTTTAAGAGTTTATCACCAGAACGCCAGTCAATTTCTTTTCGTTTAACACCTTTTCCGTAGGTTCGGTTAGGATGTACAGAATGATTGAGCAAGTACATATCGAGATCACCATCTAAGTCGTAATCAAAAAAAGCGGCCTGTGTCGAAAAACCGGAAAAATCTAGTCCGTATTTCGCAGCCTCTTCTTTAAATAAAGGAATCCCTTTTTCATTCATTCCCTGATTCACATAAAGAAGGTTGTGACCTCGCAGGTGTTTATAATTTGAAACTTTACAAATGTATATATCCAGCAATCCGTCGCTGTTGATATCTACGTGAGTTACACCGGTTGTCCATCCATCTTTATTCGAAATGCCAGATGTAGAAGTGATCTCTTCAAATTTGAGATTTCCCATATTGAGATAGAGTGCATCATTTTCCTGATTAGAAGTGAAATAGATATCTTCTAACCCATCATTATTAAAATCGGCTACAGCCACACCGGCACCGTTGTAAAAATATAAGTATGAAAGTATATGTAATTCAGGAGTATCAGTTAAAGTATTAGCAAACTGAATTCCTGTTGCATCATTAAGCACAAAGAGGCGATCTTTTTTTTCGCAACTGGTCAAAAATAATAGACAACATAGAAAAGCAGTAGCCAATTTCGCTGAAGAACTATTTATATTTTCTGTAATACTGTACATAATAAACAAAAATTGCAAAATGTATTGGACGTACATTTTGCAATTAATTTCGACTTAAGTTTCTGCTGAATACTATTTAAATTATAATTTCACTAATTTACTCCAACGAAAATAAGCTTTAACCCTTTATATTAAGTGTAATGGGAAGGTAAAAAGATTAATGAAAAGTTAATAAGATTAATAGAAAACTAAATTACAAAACGTACTTATTATTTTGAGTTTATTTTTGGAAGATGATGAATAAAAGAAAGCTTTATATTGGTGTGTTTTTGGTCTCTGTAATCGGGCTTGCTGTCATCCAGTATCAGTATTTGCGAATAGGGCTTAACTTAGCAAAGGTTCAGTTTAGTCAAAAAGTAGGGAATGCAGGAGGCTTTATTAAGGAGGGGCTTGAGGATAAAAATCAATTAACAGTATTATTGGAAAAAGCAATAAGTCGGGATTCGTCTTATTTTAATCTGGGCATTGATAGCCTACAAGATGCATCCCGGTATTTTTTGGAAGATTTTATCGCAGAAAAGCTTACACAACAAGGCATTAATGCTGGCTTTACATTCAAACTGTATACAAAAGACTCAATAATTTTTTTACGTTCTGAAAAAGCAAGTTTTGAGGCGGATGCAGAAATTATAAAATATCCACTGGAACTTTCAGGCTATCTACCTAAAAAACTAGGAAAGAGAACTATTTTAGAATTGAATTTCGAAAATCTAAATAAGTACTTTCTCTTTCAGTTAAATGGATTAACAATTCCCGGACTTCTATTTATGCTTGCTATTGTTGCAGTCGTAATTTGGGTATTGCGATCTTTTTACTGGCAACGTAGCGTAATTACGACCACGAATGAATTCATTAATAATCTTACTCACGAATTGAAAACACCCGTATTTGCAATTGGTGTAGCTGCCAAAATTCTGGAAGAAGAAGTGAGTGAGAATAAAAAACCAATACTTTCTATTATTCAGGAACAGACAGATAAGTTAAAAAACCACACTGATAAGGTGTTGGAACTTTCTAATTTAGAACGAAAAGGTAAGGTGTTTACATTGAATACTTTTGATTTTGCAGAGGTTCTGAAGCAAGTTTGCGAAAGTTTCAAGTTATTAACAGTCATCGAAGAGGTTGATTTTGAATATCAAATAGAGGGTAACAATTACATGCTTAAAGGTGATGCATTTCATTTATCTAATGCGATCACCAATTTACTAGACAATTCAAAAAAGTACTCTAAAAAAAAGGCACGTATTAATTTAAAAGCATTTCGCAAGGATGATAAATTGTTTATAGTAATTGAAGACCACGGAATAGGTATCGAAAAGAAACATCTTGATCTCATATTTAAGAAATACTATAGGATCTCTAATGGTGATAAACATGATGTTAAAGGGTATGGATTGGGGTTAAGTTATGTGAAGCGAGTAGTAAGAGGCCATCATGGTTTTATTCATATTGAAAGTGAAAAAGATGTGGGAACAAAAATTACTGTAGAATTAAAACTTTTAAAGTAAATGGAGAAATACAACATATTGCTGGTAGAAGATGATCCTGCTTTGGGGTACGTATTGACCGAATATTTGGGAATGAAAGAGTTGGATGTTAGTTGGGCGAAAACAGGAAAGGAAGCATTACAACAGGTTGAAAAGCGAAGTTTTCATTTAGCAGTTTTAGATGTAATGATGCCTGATATGGATGGATTTGAATTGGCGGGAGAACTCAATAAAAGTCATCCAGAACTGCCTTTTATATTTTTAACTGCACGTGCTATGAAAGTAGATGTTTTAAAAGGCTTTTCATTGGGAGCGGTAGATTATTTAAAAAAGCCAATAGACGAGGAAGAGTTGGTTGTACGAATAAGAACACTACTATCCAGATTGGTGGAAACGGATGATAAAAAAATTCACCATAGTTTCTATGGTATAGGGGAGTATACGTTGAATTATCAGAATCTGGAGTTACTGTATAAGAATGAGAAACGTCAATTGACCAATCGCGAGAACGAACTACTTAGATATTTGATCATTCATAAAAATAATGTATGCTCGCATAAAGAAATCCTCACTGAAATATGGGGGGAAAATGATTACTTCAATCGTAAAAGTTTAAATGTTTTCATTTCGCATCTTAGAAAATATTTATCTAAAGACCCTAGTATTAGTATTGAAAATGTTCACAACAAAGGGTTTATTCTGAAAGCAGATTAATGTTGATTTTGACGCTTAGCACATCTTTTATAATCTAAAAAGCGGCTCAAGTAGAGCCGCTTTATTTCTAATTTAAAATGGTTACTAACAACCGGTTATTGAACAATAAAAGCTGTTACAAGTAAAATTCCAGCAAGTGTTACCTACTTGGGTGCATAAATAAGAACCATTGTAGTAACCACCTTGAATTTTGGCCTGTTCGTTAGCAGATAATTCACTAACTTTTCTTTTGTTTAATTTTAACTGAAGATTTGATTTTTTTTTCATAATTTTTACTCTAAGTATAGAAACTAGACTCCTTATGGAGTCATATTATTAAGTTTAGAATACTAGCACCTGTTCCCGAACAAATTCATGGTACAATAAAAACTATTACAAGTATAATTCCAGCAGGTATTTCCTGCATCTGTATTATATCCACCTTGAATTTTGACCTGTTCCTTGACAGATAATTCGCTAACTTTTCTTTTGTTCAATTTCAATTGAAGGTTTGATTTTTTTTTCATAATACTCTTTGATTTATGTGAATTAAAAATTAAATGTACTCGTTAGTAAATATTATTTTAAATAAATTATAAGTTCATATATACAGCTTCACTGACAGAATAAATCGTATGGACACCAAAGAATCTCTTCTGTCTCAGCAGATTTATGATTGTTCTTCATAACACTTTAATTATAGAAGTAGTAAGTTAAATCTTAATTGATGAAATTGACGTTATAGAACTGTTAAATCCTAATTTAAATGTAAGAATTATGTATTTTTAAGAGGTATTTCTACTGTAAAA
This sequence comes from Flavobacteriaceae bacterium M23B6Z8, assembly GCA_046199005.1. Lineage (GTDB taxonomy): Bacteria > Bacteroidota > Bacteroidia > Flavobacteriales > Flavobacteriaceae > Ascidiimonas. Next base: position 3,870,644 of record CP176050.1, on the reverse strand, counting down.
CCGACTTCATGAAAATTGTACATAGCTACTGGTCAAAACCCACCAGAGAATCAAAAGATGATTCAGAAGAAAAAGTTTTTGGAGGTTGGCGAAGTAAAAAATTCATGTATATGAGTTGGGCTTTTAGTTGTCTTCAAGCCAGAAAATCTCATGGAGATATAATGTTGGTTACCGATAAGTCTGGTGTAGATCTTCTTATCAACAAGCTAAAGTTGCCTTATACTTCTGTTAAAGAAGAGCTGGATATATATAATACTTACGACAAGCGGTTTTGGGCAGTAGGTAAGCTTCATGCATATAAGATTCAGGAAAAGCCCTTTATTCATATCGATAATGATGTATTCATAGGAGATAGGTTTCCAGACCGACTAGTAAATGCAGGTTTGGTGGGGCAGCACCTGGAGTATGATATTGGCCAATACCAGGTAGGTTTCGTAGATATGCTTCAAAAAAAATGTTCAATTCCGGAGGTACTACTAGAAGATCAGAGAATTCATGGCAGGATCAAGGCTATTAATGCGGGTATCTTTGGAGGAAACAATTTATCTTTTATAAAAAACTACGTAGAGAAGGCTTTTAACTTTATAAATGATAACCTAGATAGATTTGGGACTTCTGTAGCGGGCTCTTCTCATGCCATTATTTACGAGCAATACTTATTTAGTGCCTTGGCACGAAGTGAAAATATACCGGTTTCTTATTATTACAATGATGAGGAGGCGGAAGCTATTGATATTAGCGATTTCTACAATATGTATACATCTAAAAAATATGTTCATTTCATAGGGAATGCTAAATTCTTTTGGGAGTGTTGCAGAAATCTTGAGCATCATTTGGTACAGGAATATCCAGATATGTTTGAACATATAAATAATCTAATCTCGAAGGAAGCTCCGGAATCAAGCGTCCGCAGAAATAAGTTTCAGCATTTCAGAAGAACTACCGAATTTTTGAAATTCGCTCTTGATGATAGTTTCGAGGGTGTCACAGGATTTTCTTTCAATGACACCAAAAAATTGGAAAAATGGCTCGATTTGAAAGCGAATAGAAATAGTTTGAGAAAGGTACTTTCAGATCAACAGTGTAGAATGCTTGAGGAGATTTATAGTATAGAACAAGAAAAGCTGAGAATTAAGGATAGAGAATCAGATTTAAAATTAATTTTTGATCAGGAGATTGCCTGGAATGTTGAAAGAGATAGGATTTTAAATTTAAATTTCGAAGCTATTACTAAACTGCGGTTTATGGTAAATCCCTATATGGAAGTATATGAGTCTTACTGGGAGTGGATTGTAAGAGAGTCAGAGTTTAGAGAATTTGTATTAGAAGAAGTAATAGCTGAAGAGGCATCTGAGTTTTATTTTGGGTTTGAAAGATGCGGTACCTATGACGCGGTAACCGATTCGAACATTTTTGAATTTCCCTTAACAGAGTTTCAATATATTATTATGAGGTTATTTGAGGAGACTTCGGATACAGGCGAAGTATTGGCGTCTTTTTACGCTATGTTTGAAGTAACCACAGAACTGGAAGATAAGGAGCTTAAAGATAAGGTCGAGAAGATTCTAAAGCAATTAATATACCGAAGGTGTATCGTGCTTGATCGTTAAGCCTCTATGTACGGGTAAACTGGTTTGTTACGATTGATGCATTTTAATCGGATGACTAGTCCTAAAAAACCGTTACAGTTTTTAGATTAGTTAAAAATACACTTAAACACTGAAGAGTTGCAACTCTTCAGTGTTTTTTGTTCTATAGGATTTGATTTTGATCTTATTTTGATTGTGCATTCGCTCTGGTGTTAACATACTACATGATAAATGAGGTCTTTTGGTATTGTAAATATGAATACTTTGTTTAACTATTTTTCTCATTATTTTTAGATTGGCCTGACTGTTTTGGATTAAGAATTCTTGTTTTAAGATACCATTGATCCTTTCGGCTATGGCATTTTGGTACGGATCATACTTTTGTGTCATGCTACACTCCATGTTATGTTTATGTAGTGTTCTTTGGTAATGATCACTACAGTATTGTAACCCACGGTCAGAATGATGTATGAGTTGTTGAATTGGATAGTATCTATTCTTTATGGCTAATTTCAATGCTTTAATTGAGCTATTGGTCTCTAGGGTATTAGAGACATAATATCCCATGATTTTTTTAGAATAAGCATCTGTAACTAATGAGAGATACATCGGATTTTGCCTGTTGCCTATATAAGTTATATCGGCCACCCAGACCTGTTCAGGTCTGTTGATTGATAGGTTTTCTATCAAATTGTTGTGCTTTCTAAAACGATGATGGGAGTTGGTGGTGATATGATAACTCCTCTTGGGTTTGATAAGCATATGATTTGCTTTTAGAATAGCAAACAACCGATCCCTTCCAACACCTAGCTCTTGTAAAGGCTTTTTCAGTATATGATACAGCTTTCTTGTTCCAATACGTGGCTGTTCTATACGGATTGAGTGAACTAAGTCTATGACCTGCTTTGCCACAGTTTGTCGTTTTGCTCTTGAAGCAATTGCTCTGTAATATACCTGCCTACTAATCCCAAGCAACTCACAGGTAGATGAGATACTTTCTTGATACGGTACTCTAAACATATCGATTACTTGGGTTTGGAGTTTTTTCTGATCGGAATATTAAATTCCTTTTCTGCTAGATCGATCATCATATCGAACAAGATAGCTTTCTTATCGGCACGCTCCGCCAGGTACTCTGCTCTGGCTTTTTGTTTCTCTAAAAGCTTAATCTTTTCTTCTAGTTCAATGATACGCTGTTGAGGACTTTTGGGCATTGGCTTATAACTTTGGTTCTCCCAATCAAAGTTACCATATTTTCTTAACCATGTGCCAAGAGTAGATCTTGCTTGAATACCATACTTCGATAACGCTTGAGAACGAGTGAGTTCTCCTGTTTCAATCTCTTGAACTACACGCAGCTTAAATGACATAGGATAGTCCTTTTGGGTACGCTTTACATAATTACTTTTCATTACACTTGAATTTTAGTGTAACGCTATTTCAGGACGAGACAGGATTTTGAAGAAAAAAAGCCTTCCTGCAACAGGAAGGCTTTTTATAAAAGTTATTGTCTCTTATCTCTTAGTAACCAGGATTCTGAGTCAGGTTAGGATTGGATAAAAGTGCATTCGAAGGTATCGGATATAAATTTTTGTTTACATCTCCTACCGCCGAAGGATCTTTGAAATCCCAATCTTTGGTGAACTGTCCGAAACGAATTAAATCATTTCTTCTCCAGGTTTCTATGTAAAGCTCTCTACCTCTTTCATCAAGAATGTCCTGAGCTGTTAAGCTTCCTAGTGGATCTGCATCACGAATACCTCTTAACTGATTCACTAAAGCTAGTGGATCACCAGATCCTAAATTGAATTGTGCTTCCGCTTTCATAAGAAGTGCATCTGCATATCTGAAGATGATCTCATGATCTGTGAAAGATCCATTCACCGGGTGATACTTGATAACACGTATCCCGGTTACCTCAGTGTTACCGATAAGTCCTGGAAGCTCTTTAGTAAATGATAAAGGATTACCCACACGATCTGATAATGGATTACCGTTAACATCATACTGTTGTCCTAGTAAGAAACCATATCCAATACCCAAGTTTGATGCGTCTGCATTGGAAGCATCTGGCACAAAACCTCTTCTTTCTTCTTGACCCGATCCAACTGTATTATCGGTAGGATCTCCTTCAAAAAGATCGTAGAATTCAGCTAAGGTGGTAAAACCATTCCATCCACCACCTGTGTTGTCAGGAGCGATTATATTGTAATGCATACCGTTCCAGATTCTGTTACCTACAGATGTTCTTAACCACCAGATAGTCTCAGTGTCCACTCCGTTTTCGAAAATCTCAAAATAACCATCGGATAAAGCGTAACCATCGTCTTCAATAGCATCGACTGCACTGATAACTGCATTCATATCTTCGGGAGCAGGAGAACCTGTTCCTTTGTAGATGTGAGCATTCAGGTACAATTTAGCTAAAAGGAAATTCGCTGTAGCCTGAGAAGCCAAGTTAGTTTCTGCACTTGGTCCTCTTCCTGGAAGATTAGGTAGTGCAGTGTTCAGATCGTTAAGAATGAAGTCATATGCTTCTGTTCTGGTTAAAACTCTTGGGTCAATTTCCGGACCTTCATCAACTTCTCTAAAAGGTACCTGACCAAAGAGGTCCATCACATAAAACATCGAAAATGCTCTCAAAAATCTAGCTTCTGCCTCTTGCTGTGCAGTAGGGTTACTCCTTGGATCAATGATCTCAGATGCTCTAAATACATTCTGGTTTTGGTTATTCCATGTATTTAAAATATAATCATGGGCAGGAGTCCATGTGTGTGCATGAAGAGTTCTCCATATCCCGTTATCACCCCAGTCTGTCCCTCGAGTAGGAACTAAGAGTTCATCTGTAGAAACTTCCATCAGGGCAAATTCATTTTCCTGATTTCCCAATTGACCGTAAACGTCATTATACAACTGGGTTAGTGCCGCTTCCGCGTTTGTGACCCCATTAAATCCATCTCCACCACCGGTAAAGACAGAATCCGATTCATCGATCTCCAGATCTGTACAAGAGAACATGAATAGGGCTGACAAGATTGTCAGAAGGCCAAATTTGTTTAAAAATGTTCTATTCATAGTATTATTTTTTTAATTAAAAGGTAGCATTCAATCCTATAGTTATTGTTCTTGGTCTTGGGAACGACGTGTAGTCGATACCGGTTGTTGGAAGACCATTTAACAGATCGCCTCCTCCTGGCTGAACACTTACTTCAGGATCAAGACCACTGTAATCTGTTATTACAAAAAGGTTTTGACCGTTTACAAAGAGTCTTAGTGTTTTAAAAGTACCTTCACCACTCAACGGTACTGTATATCCAAGAGTTGCATTCTGTAGACGTATAAAGTCACCTGATTCAAGGAAACGAGTAGAAACCGCAGCTTCAGCCGTTCCAGACTCACCACTTGTAAGTACATCAGGAGTTACGTTACGTGCATTGTTAATAGCACCAGCTGTAAAGAATGCGTTTCTGGTATTGTTATAAATGTAGTGACCGAACTGTCCAGCGAAGAACGCTGAAAAATCCCAGTTTTTGTAGCTTAATGAAGTAGAAAGACCTGTGTTAATATCAGGTAAAGCACTCTTGTCTACAAATCCCTGAACGTCACCAATTGGTTGTCCATTCTGATCGAAACCTTCAAACTCTCTTAAGAAGAAAGAAAATAGCGGTTGTCCTCCGGCCAATATTTGAGCAAATGCTCTTGAAAGACCCTGACCACGAATGGTACCTGCAGGAATAAGACCGTCGAAATCTTGAATTTCATTCTCGTTATAAGCGATGTTGAATCCAACATTCCAGTTAAGATCTTCAGACTGAACAACATCGTAATTTAAAGCAAATTCAATACCCTGGTTAAGAACAGTAGCATCTAAGTTTTGAAAGAAAAACGGCTGTGGAGATGGCTGCGCAGCTTGAACACTCAAAAGAAAGTCTGTTGTTTCTTTACGGTAAATGTCTAAGCTACCGTTTAAACGATCGTTCATGAAACCGAAATCAAAACCTAAGTTGTACTGAATTGTTTCTTCCCACTTAAGATCAGGATTAGCAAAGGCAACAGCAGTAGTTCCTGGAGGATCAATATTACCATTATCCTGAATGTTAGGACCTGCATATCGCTCTCTTCTTACAAAGTTACCATATCCTAGTCCGTCCTGACTACCAGTGATACCAAATCCTAGGCGAAGTTTCAATGTTGAGAATGCATCTCCTATGAAATCTTCTTCATCCATTTTCCAGGCAAATGCACCGGAAGGGAAGATACCGTATTGATTGTCTTCACCAAATCTTGAAGAACCATCGGCTCTTACTGTAGCGGTGAAAATATATTTGTCTGCAATTGTATAATTAATTCTCGTAAAGAAAGACTGTAATTCATCTGTAAAATCGAAAGTGTCACCAAATAAAGATCTCACATTGGTTCCAGAACCAAAAGCAACTCTATCAGTAATTACTTCGGGAAACAAACGGTTCACAAATGCTTCTGAAGATCTGCTGTCATAACCATACTGCTGATATCTTCCGTCAATCGCTTTTTCTACGATCTCCGCTGAACGAGCTAAGTCTGTAGACATTTGATTAAGGTCGGTAGTTCCAAATCCGAAACCTTCTACATTACGTCCGTATCTTTGGAAATCCTGATATTCATAACCAACCAATGCTTCTAACTTAGAGTTTTCAAACTCTTTGTTATACGTAAGCGTTGCTTGTAAAAGCCTGTTCTCTACATTAATATCATTAATAGCAGCACGACCGTTTCCAAATACCGCTCTATCCAAGTTTCTGGCAAGCGCACTGGCTGCAGACTCTCGAGTAGATTTAGATCTGTCGTAACCTACACTAATTTTACCGGTAAGTTCAGAAGTGAACTGATATTCACCCGAGAAATTAGCCAATATTCTATCTGTGAAAGATAAACTTTGCACGTAATCTGTAAGTACACGTGGATTCAATTGACCACCCGTGTCGAAGGTAGGATCATTTGGCCATGTTGGGTTTGCAGAATAAGCAGCACCTAAAAGGTCACCTCTAAATCCTGCACTACCACTCAAGGCAGGTGATTCATCATTTACACGCGAGATTGTTGCCTGTAAATTTAATTTCAATTTATCATCAAGAAATCTTTGAACAGCATTGATTCTACCTGTGATTCTTTCTAAAGAAGAGTTTTCTACAACACCAAATTGCTTGCCATAACCAAAAGTTGCTCTAATTGAACCGCTTTCATATCCATGAGAGTAGGATAAATTCTGATTTTGAGAAACTGCATGTCTAGTTACAACGCTTTGCCAGTCTGTGTCCGCTCCAAAATCTTGATCGGTACGACTTCCTCCAAATTGCTCTACAGCATCGAGAAATTGCTCTCTTCCTAATAAATTGTATTCTTCAGCAGGTTGAGAAAAACTTATGGATGAATCAAATTCAAAACGTCCACCAGTTCCTTTACCACCTTTAGTAGTAATAATCACTACACCGTTCGCACCTCGAGAACCGTAAATTGCGGTTGCAGATGCATCTTTCAGTATACTGATGCTTTCAATATCACTAGGGTTAAGGAAGTTCAAAGGGTTTTTAGCAGTTCCAGTACCAAAACCTACGTTTGCACCTGCTCCTGATGTATCATCACCGGCAAGTGGCACCCCATCAACAACGAATAATGGATTGTTGTTGGAGCGAATAGAACTGGTACCCCGTATACGAACGTTAATACCTGCTCCAGGTTCACCACTACTTTGTGTGATTTGTACACCCGCTGTTTTACCCTGAATCAATTGTTCAGGAGAGGCAATAACCCCCTGATTAAAATCTTTTGAGGTTACAACAGCTACAGCACCAGTTGCATCTCGTATTTGTTGCGTACCGTAACCAATAACCACGATTTCATCTAATGCCTGAGCATCTTCCTGAAGGGTAACATTAATAGTAGATCTTCCATTAACCGCAATTTCCTGCGTGGCAAAACCAACATAACTAAACACAAGAACAGCATTGCTGTCTACATTGTTTAGCGTATAGTTACCGTCGAAATCTGATTGTGTTCCATTGGTTGTTCCCTTTACCAAAATACTGGCGCCCGGAAGCGGCCCGTTAGCGTCGGATACTGTTCCGCTAACAGTTTGTGCTTGAGTCATTCCAAAACACAAAAATGCGCCTAAAATGACCAAACTTTTGAGTAAGTTGTCCTTCATACAGTGAAAATTTAAAGTTAAATAGTTAGTCGAACTAATGTTTAAAAATTAAAACTAGGTAAATATTTTGTTAATTTAACACTACGCCTATGTAAAACAATTACGAAAACGATTTAGTGTTAATAACTTTTATTAAAAATCAATATAGCAAAATTTATTCAAAAAAATTAAGGATTTCCCATATTTCAAGCGTTTGAATGAGATTTTTACACCTTTACATCCATAGACTTACACGCAAATCTATAATTTTCGTTCAAAAAAACAAAACCCGCAGATTAATCTGCGGGTTTTCACTAAATCTGAAAATAATCTAAAGTTTAGTTGGTTCTAAATTCAAATATTTCTGAAGTGGATGTGTTGTTTTCAGAATCTCTAGATACGATATACCAATAATAAACAGTATTACCATTTGTGTTAGCAATCACCGAAGAAGCTGTACTTTCTGTAAAGATCTTATTTTGTGGCGGATTGCTGGTATCCAAATATACATCGTAATTTACGATATCATTATCTATGTCTTCTCCCGTCCATGACAGTAATACATCACCTGCATCTACCGAAGCACCCATTTTAGGGCTTACTAGCTCGGCTGGAAACGGTGCGTAATTTTGAATCGAGGCACCGGCGTTGTAGAATTTCCAGACATCGCTCACTGCGGTTTCATTCGTTTCATTACTTCGGGAGGTTACCGACCACGAATAAGGAGTTGCTCTTTTTATAGTGATCGCCTGCTGATTGGTTGAGGCGTTTACGCTTTGCGTCGTTCCTTCAAGTAAGTTTCTGATAGTTACTGTGTAAGCATCTGTATTTTCGGAAGGATTCCATCTAAAGGTGACACTACTTTCGGTATCTGAAATTATCGTTCCTTCATTACATTCAGTATTGTTTTCCGGAAATATAAGAGTGGCCTTTGTTGGCGGAACAACTGGTTCTTCCGGTGCAGGATCATCACCTCCGCCCCCACATGAAATAATGGCTAAAAACGATACTCCAAAAACGATATATTTTAGTGTATTTCTCATTGCTTGATAAATTTAAGGTTGGCAGAGCTGTTATTGGCATCAACTTTAATTAAATACACTCCCGCTGGTAACGGATCCGTATTGAATAGCATTCGTCCGTTCTCCAATGATCTAAAAAGTCTCATGACTTCCTGTCCGGAGATATTGAAGATACGAATCGTAGCAGGCTTTGTATCGGTGATACCCAAGTCAAGAGTGACCATCCCTCCTTGTGAAGGATTAGGATGTAGCAGTATCTGATTGCTCAAACGAATGGTTTCTTCATAAATGCCTTGGCAATCCTTCGCAGTTTTTACTTTAAGACGATTTATTTCGGCCGAAAGATTTAAAGTGATTTCACTTTGTGTAGTCTCATAAACCTCATCGTTTAGCTCTATGTAGTACACATCACTCCCTTCAAGCGTTAACGTAACATTTTTAGCTTCACTGTTTACTCTGGAAAAAACAGAAAGATCTTCAGGTTCAGTAATTGTAAGATCAAAACAAATTTCATAATCGTCTTGACCCTCTACTGTAATGCATACCGCATAATCTCCGGCTTGCAAATCTGAGAAGACAGCATTTTCGGTAAAATTTACAGATTCATTAGTAGAGGCACTATTTAGTGTGGCAGTGTAATTAAGGTTTTGCTGAGCAGTGATCTCAATACTTCCGTTATTACTGTTTCTACAGGTTTCAGATTCTGATTTTACGGCAAAATTGTTGCTAGGTAGCGTAAAAACTTCGCAGCCATCTACCCCTACAGTGGTTCCAAAAGGAGTATCAGGACAAACGTCATTTGCATCCAGGACACCATCGTTATCCTGATCTGGCGGATTGTTATTAGGGAATAAAGCCGTAGGATTATTTCCAAAAATTCTGAATTCTCCCGGAAGCAGTCGAATTGTTTCATTCGCATCGGTAACAATAAGTTTTAGATTATCATTCAAAAACTCATACCAAACACCCGTTTCCTGAAATTCAGGATTGATATTTTGAGGAATTACCCCAAAATTACCAATGATCGTTACATATTTAATTTCATCATCAGCGGCGGTTTCCAGAGCCAGATGTATTTTTTTAAGTCCGTTTGAGTTACCCAGATCCAGGGTAAAGTCTTCAGTTTGAAATATGGGCTCATTAAGTTTTAAATTAATAAGGTCTGCCCATGTATCGTAAATTGCTTTTCTATCGGGTTCATCAAAGTATTCCCATCGTATAGGTTTATTACCGGTACGCCCATTAAAGTCAATCGATACTTCATAGCCTAATTCTCCAAACTGCCAGATCATTTTAGGTCCGGGCACTGTAAAGAAGAAAGCGCCGGCAGTTTCAATTCTTGACAATGCAGTAGCCAGATCCTTCACAGAATAGCTTCCGTCCTGATTGCCAAACTCAAGATTCTTAAACATCAATCTTTCCTCATCATGACTCTCCATATAAGATACATTGGCGGGGGTAGTCCATCCTTTTACTTTGTAGGATACTGCCGAAAAGTTTGATTTACCATTTTCATGATATCCCATGGTGGCTTCGTTGTAGGGAGGCGTTAGTTTATTCCAAAACATGATTCCTTTTCCTTCGTCTAGCCTATAGGATACCCATTCATCTTCTTCCTGAGCAGATCCGCCAAATCCTAAATGTTCAAAAATGATATAAAAATCGGGATCCACTTCCCACTGATAATCAGCATATAATTTTAGCACTTCTACACGGTCTGCATTGTAGCTATTGGTGCAGGTTTCCTGATCGGAACCCGTGCAGTTTTGGGTAAATCCTTTAGTGAGGTCCCATCGGAAACCATCTACCTTGTATTCATTTATCCAATACTTTGCAGTTCGCTCAACGTAGTCTCTTGTTGCCTCAGAAGAATGATCAAAATCGTTGAAAACACTGTAGGAATGCGTTGCGGTAGGGTTAAAAAATGGATTCTCGGCTGATGCCTGTCCTTCAAACCCACCGTTAGAGGTATTCCACATTCTGAAATAGGGATGCTGACCAGACGCATGGTTGTAAACAACGTCTACAAACACAGCAATTCCGCGTCTGTGGCATTCATCCACAAGAGATTTAAAGGCGTCTTTGGTACCGTAATATTTATCAAGTGCCATGTGAAAAGATGGGTTGTAACCCCAGCTTTCATTCCCATCGAACTCATTTAATGGCATAAATTCAATAGCATTGATCCCAAGCGTTTCGAGGTAATCTAGTCTTGCTTTTACAGCATCGAAGCTGTGTAATTCGTCAAAATCTCTTATGAGTAATTCGTAGACAACCAGATCTTCTCTATCAGGTGCAGTGAAATCTGTTACCTGCCAGTTGTATGGATCATCTCCCAGACGCATGAGTGTAACCGCACCGTCTGTTTTTCCTTCCGGATAAGCAGGTAGGTCAGGATAGGTGGTACTGTTGATGAATTGATCATTAAACTCATCAAGTATAAGAGTGGAGTAAGGATCTGCAACATTAAGTGTCCCGTCTACGAGGTATTGGTAAGTGTGATTGAATCTGGGTGTAAATCCTGAAACTTCCAACCAGAAACGGTCGGTTGCAGGATCCTTTTTCATAAGATAAGCACTGTTTGTTTCCCAGTTGTTAAAATCTCCGATAAGATATACAAACTCCTTGCCCGGCGCATATAAAACAAAAGTAGCCGTATCATCTGCAGTGGTACTAGGATTTAATCCGTCCAGAAGTCCTGCAGGAAGTGCTTCTTCAACAACCGTAGGGATTACGGTTACTTCAAAAGTAAGTGTAATCGTTTCACCATTATTGGTGACATCCAATTCAAATGAAGTATTTTCGGTTACCGAATAATCAAAACTGTAATTTGTGGCTGGAGTGGAGGTAGCATTTACCTGCACGCCATTTCCTCTGAGAACAAAATCTGATGCTTCAGAAGCAGTAGCCGCAACATTGAAAGTTTCTCCGGAAGCGATAACCAGTGGAGAAGAGGAAGGACTTGTAAGGTTGGCTTGAAAACGACCCACATCGACCAGAAAATCCTGAGATTTTTTATCGCCATCACCGTTCTTCGCCTTTACAAGCATACCAAGTCTTGACATACCAGTAGCCCCGTAAAAGGTGGTAGGTGTAAGGGTATAGCTATAAGTTCCATCCCCATTATTAGTAAGTTGCTGAACATCATCAGAGTTGGTCCATTCTCCATTTGTTGGAGAATTATCGCCAAAATCACCATTGCTGTCAAAATACCATGCCCATAAATAGATATTGTCTGGTTGACCCGCGTTCCAAAGCGTTGGGTCTACATTTGAAACGGTGATGGTGATCTCCTCATCTTCGTTAAATGTAGGGGGGTCTATGGTAAATGTAACATTCTGTACCTGAGCAAAACCCATTGAACAGGCAAATAGAAAGAAAAGTAAAAAATTTCGCATAACTTGATTTTTTAGCAAAAAAAGGCCGTCATCTCGACAGCCTTTTTTTGTTAGGTTGGGTTAATTTTTTGTAAGCGAATATGTATATGCTCTAGGATTACTTAGGTCTAGAACTATCGTATAGTTACCGTCTTCAGGAACCGATATATTCGTGCCATTTAATTCTAGCGAACTGTCTGCATCATTATCGCCAAGATTTATATCCCAGGCATCATTAGCACGGAATTTTAATCCGTTATCAGGTGCTTGCTGTGCAACCAGGTCAAGGGTAATAGACCAGGTTCTTGTAGAACTATCATATACCATGTCGGTGTCAGAATCCCAACCAGTTGGGGTTGCATTTCCGATCACTCCCCAATTGGTTAAGGTAAGTGAATAGGTAAGGGCCTCAGTATCTGCTTTTACCCAGTAATATCCAGGGCCTTCTGCATTAGCAGTACCGCAGTTGCCTTCTCCATCGGCAGTGAGTACCTGAGTATAACTTCCGTTTTCACCGGAAGCATCTCCCCAGTCAATATTACCCCATTGAAACACTCCTGAATCATCTGGTCCTACAAATTTAAATTCGTTATTTAATTCAACAAATCCTTCGAAATCTGTCCCTTCAGGAGTAGACGCCGCAAGGAAAGGAACGTAAGCAACTGCCTCCGGACTCGGGTTCCATCCCTGGTGATCTCCGGGTACCGCAAGCATTGCTGGCATAGGCTCTTCTTCTTCCATTTGCTCAGGAAGAATTACATTAAGCGCAAGTACTTCCGAAAATTGTTCAACAGCATTGGCTTCACCTGTACCTGCATATCCTCTGATTCTGAAATAAAGAGTTCCGGCATTGTTAGGCCCTTCGGTTACAGGATCAACCGTTTTAGGATCATCATCAAGACCTGCAACTTCCGCTAAAGTGAGCAACTGGCCTATAGTAATCCCAATCTCTGTCGTCTGGGTAGTACCAAATTCTGTAATTTCTGCAAAGTCTGCGGTAATTGACCCTTGCAATGCATAGGTGATATTGGTGGGGGCATCCAAATTTAAAGGATTCCACACAAATCTTTCCGCAAGATTCGCTGCGGTTGCCTGAGTAATGATATACTGTGAAGAAATTGAATTAATAAATTGAATTCCTTCCGGATCGGGTTGTGCTACAAAATCGAGCGCGTCATCATCAGAGCAGGCATTAAATGCTCCAATTGCGATGAATGCTAAAAGTATAATGGTTAATTTTTTCATTGTTATATAGTTTAGAAAAAAAAATGTTTTGATTAGTATCCTGTGTTTTGTTTAAGATTGGGATTGGCTGCAAGCTCTTCTGGTGGTAATGGGAACAATTCGAAGTTTTCGTCAAATGCTGCTCCATTTCTTGTACCGGCTTTATATGGCCAGCTGTACGCATTCCCGGAATAACGATTGAAACGAATAAGATCTTGTCTTCTGTGTGCTTCCCAGTACAATTCTCTTGCCCGCTCATCAATAATAAAATCTTCGTTGATATCACCTTGAGAAATATTTCCGGATGCATCTCCATAAGCACGGGTGCGCAGCATGTTTATAAAAGTAGCGGCCTGACCAAGGTCTCCACCATTACCTCCTCTTAATACTGCTTCTGCATACATCAGGTAAGCATCGCCTAACCGAAACATAGGGAAGTCTGTATCTACGAAGGTTCCTCCCTCATTTGAACTGCTTTCTCCTCCCGACGTAATATTCTTCCATTTAGTGATTCCGACTCCTTGCGTAAATTGTCTTGGATTCGATATCTCCAGCGTCTGACCATCTGTCCAGAACATTGCACGCGAATCTGTTTCACCGGATGGATCGTCGAAGGTATTGTACAAAGCTAATGTAGAGCGATTTCCACCCCATCCGCCTCCGGGTACTCCAAAATCACTATTGGTCATGGTACCGCCTATTTGTGCATTAACAAGATAGGTAGTTCCACCAAATGATTGTGAGGTAAGAGGATCTGATACAATGGGGAAAATAATCTCATTCAAGGTATTATTATCAGCTTTAAAAAGATTGCTGTAATCTGATGCCAGCGAATAACCACCTTCATTAATTACTTTGTTTACATAGGTGAGACAGTCGGTATATCTGTTTTGTCCTGTATATACTTCTGCATTCAGATATAACTTCGCCAGTAACATCCAAGCTGCTCCTTGGTCGGCTCTACCGTACACACTTTTTGGTGCTCTCATTGAACCTTCCAGCTCTAACAATTCACTTTCAACATAATTGAACAGATCTGCTCTTTCAATTCGAGGGGGAAGATGAAAACCAACCGGACTGTTATCATCTACAAATCCAACGTTCCCAAAAAGATCAACAGCATGATAGTAAGCCAGTGCTCTTAAGAAACGAGCTTCATCACGGTAACGAATTACCTCGGCTCTTTCGGTATCGCTTAAGTTACGGCTTGCGAGTTTTTCATCGGTAGATTCACGAATGAACTCATTGGTCAAACTAACCGTGAAATAAATTCGGTAGTACATATAAAATACCACACTGTTACCCGCTCCCCAACTATTAAAATTGATATCATCAACACCGGGATCTCCCCAGGCATTGATAGCTTCATCGGTCGATAATTCCTGTACTTGCCAGTACTGCCTGATGTAAGATGTAAATCCTTCATCATTAGCTACGATATCACCCTGACCTGCAGGTCCTTCCTGCCCGGTAAGAATGAGGGAAGCGTAGATCTTTGCGATCAATCCCTGATAGGTGCCGAAAGCATCTTCTGCAAAGGCAGCATCCCGTGTATTTCGACTATCATCGGGCGACTGATCTAACTCATTTAGACAAGAGGAAACTCCTGTCATGAGTATCATCAAACAAATTAAACTAAAAATCCTTTTCATTGCTTATGTTTTAAAATTGAACATCTAAACCTAATACCAGTGTTCGTGGTCTTGGATAAAAATTATTATCTACACCTACTTCAGGATCCAAACCGTCATAATCTGAAATTATAAGTACGTTTTGAAGCGATCCGTATAAGCGAATTGTTGTGTCTTTATTAAAAAAGGTATCATTAATAGTATACCCTAAAGTTATGTTATCTAATTTAATAAAAGATGCGTCTTGAACATAATAATCAGACAAAAAACTTTCATCGGATTGATTTGTAAATCCGGTAGTTAGGTAGTTTTCAACCCCGTTTTGGATAGCTCCGTTAACTCCTTCGAAGGCTTGTAAATGTCCAAGTCTGGAATCTATCGCATTAAATGCATGATTGCCTATACTTGCTCTCCAGTTCATTCTAAGATCAAATTTCTTATAACGAAGGTTTGGGTTGAATGCAAGTAGCACATCTGCAAAAGGAGATTCTGCCACATACCTGTCGGCTTCAGTTATTCTATTGTCACCATTAAGATCGACAAAAGCACCTTGAATGGGCTTCCCGTTCGTATCATATACTTGCTTGTAGACAAAATAACTAAAGGGAGTTTCTCCAACCTTTAATACCTGAGAGTCTACACCTATTACACCAATATTTCCTCTACCGGCATTATCTACAAAATTAGGATCTTCAGAAGCTACCAGTTTCGTCATTTCGATGTCCTGATAGAAGTAGTTGAAATTGAAGTCAAAGCCAAAGTCTTCTGTATCTACTACAATGGCATTTAAACTTACCTCTACACCTTTTGTTTCCATGTCACCCACGTTCGCATCAAATATATTAATGGTGTTGGTTCCTGCAGGGAATGCCGTTCTGTTGAGTAAGTCTTTAATTTCTCGTTGGTAAATATCTACACTACCAGAAATTCGGTTATTAAAGAAACCAAAATCAAGACCTGCATTAATCGAAGTTGTCTCTTCCCATTTCAAAGCGGGGTTAAAAGCATTAGGTCTTATAATAAAGAAAGTACCGTCTGCAAAAACATATCTTGCTTCGTTATCTGAGGTTGCATAAACCGGTATGGACGGATAAATAGCGTTTACGCCAAGATCCTGATTACCGGTAACACCATAACTCAATCGAAGTTTAAGTTGTGACAGGTCTTTAAAGTTCTTAAAAAAGCTTTCTTCTTTCATCTGCCAGGCAAAAGCTGCTGATGGAAAATTACCCCATCTGTTTTCTTCTGTCCATCTGGAAGAACCATCACGTCGGAAAGTGAAGGTAAACAGATATTTATCCAAAAGGTTCACATTCGCACGACCAAAGAAAGACTGAATATTTTCAGTATTGCTAAAGAAAGGTTTTTCTTCTACATTGCCTGAATTATTGTTAAGTTCACGGCTATTAAATAAGTTTTTGAAATTTTGATAAGAATAAGCACCTTGAATATCGAATTTCCGCAAGAATCCGGTTTCGTATTCTTTGGTGTACTGCAAATAGAAATCTAACTGTCTGTTCTGCTTTATTTCATTCTCCTGGAAAAAGCCAGGCTGGTTTAGACTGCTAAACTGGTCTGAAGTGACTTCAGTTCGATCTCCTTCGGCATAGTCAAGTGCTACATTTAAGTTGGCTCTCAATTCTGGTAGAAAATGAAATTTATAATCCAGTTGTGCGTTACCTATAAACCGTCGTACAATAGAAGAGTTATCTTTTAATTCAAGGGCTGCAACCGGGTTTTGTGTTACGTTTGGCAACCAGGCGTCCTGAGCGTTATTAAGCCAGAAATAGTAACCACCCCACCTATCAAAAACAGGATCGTTTGACCTTACAGGTTTGGTTGGGTCCATACTAACAGCAGCTCCTATCTGGCCGGCATCTGCAGACCTGCTTTCAATATAACTTCCTTTAGCATTTAAATCAACACTTAAATGATCATCTAGAAATTTAGGAGAATATCCCAAAGAAGCATTTGTACGTTTTAAATTATCTGTGATGATAATACCTTCAAGATCAGAATAACCAATTGATGCTCTGAAAGGTGCTCCAGCGATCAGACCAGAAGTACTTAAATTGTGATTGGTACCTACGGCAGTTCTGAAAATCTCATCTTGCCAATTCGTGTTTTCCTCTCCTAAAAGATCTTCTCTGTCGGTTTGTGTACGAATGACTTCTCTGAATTGATCTGCTGATAATGCATCAATTTGATCAGGTACTTCACTTAGAAAGGTAGAATGATTGTAATTAAATTTAAATCCTCCTGCTTTCCCTTTTTTTGTTTGAATAATGATCACCCCGGCAGAACCTCTGGAACCATATATTGCAGTCGCAGAAGCATCCTTAAGTACGGAGATGGATTCAATATCATTTGGATTGATAAGGTTAAGCGGGTTTCTATCACCTGCTAATCCTGTTTTAGATAAGATCACTCCGTCGATAACGTAGAGCGGATCTGTATTTCCCGAGATAGATGATAATCCACGAATTCTTACTGTAGATGTAGATCCGGGAGATCCACCACTGGTAGAAATCGTAACACCGGCTACTTTACCCTGAATCAGGTTTTCTGCAGAAACGATAGGTCCCTGGTTGAATTCCTTCTCGGTAACTGCCTCGACAGAACCCGTTGCATCTTTAACCGTAGTAGTACCATAACCAATTACTACGACTTCATCCAGCAACTCGGTGTCTTCAGACATCGATACGTTAAGTGTATTTGAATTTACACTAACTTCTTTAGTTTCAAAACCAATATAAGAAAAGACCAAAACGTCTCCAATATTGGCCTGAATGGTATAATTTCCATCAAAATCGGAAGTCGTTCCCACGGAGGTCCCCTTCACTACGACATTGACACCGGGTAGAGGTTCTCCGGTTCCCGTTTCAGTAATTACACCCGTAACTGTCTGTGCCATCATTCCTAAAGGAATAAAAAACAGTAAAAATAGGATGTACTTTTGTAATGTTCCCATACAATACGTTAAATTTGTTTAGTTTATTTATTGATATAATTTCACTTCTCGTGTTAAAAATATGTAAAATAAGGGTAAAGAAAAGGTGTTGAAATTGTCGAGTTGGCAATGAAAACGTTTTCGTGACCAATGAAAACGTTTTCGTGTTAAAAAAAAGTGAAAAAAAAATAATATGATAATTAAAGAAAGGGCATTTTTTCAATTTTACATTTTAAAAACCCTTTCTTTGAGAACTTGATAAAAGCTATGAAAAAAAAGATAACTCTTAAACAAATTGCAAGAGAACTGGATGTTTCTGTTTCCACGGTTTCAAAAGCACTAAGAGATAGTAAAGAGATAAGTCAGGATACACGCCAGAAAATCAAAGCTTTTGCTAAACTATATAATTACAAACCCAACAATATTGCGGTAAGCTTAAAGAATAAGAAGACTAAAAATATTGGTGTAATTATTCCCGAGATCGTTCATCATTTTTTCACGATGGTGGTTACAGGCATAGAACGTGTCGCAAATAACCTTGGTTATAATGTAATTGTATGTCTGTCTAATGAATCTTTTGATAGGGAAGTGATCAATATGGAAATGTTGGCTAATGGAAGCATAGACGGCTTTATCATGTCTCTTTCTAAAGAAACCCAGAAAAATAAAGACTTTCATCACTTAAGAGAGGTGGTTAATCAAGGCATGCCGTTAGTGATGTTTGATAGGGTGGCAGATGAAATCTACTGCGATAAAGTGGTTATTGATGATGCTGAGGGTGCCTATAAAGCTGTAAATCATTTAATTAGTACTGGATGCAAGCGTATAGCCTTGTTTACTACGGTAGACTATGTAAGCGTGGGAAAGTTAAGAACTCTAGGTTATAAAAATGCATTGGAAGATGCTGGTTTGCCGTTTGACGAAAACCTCGTTCTGAAAATTGAAGATATCGACAATTGCGATCGGCTTATCAATAAATTCTTTAAGGATCAACATTTTGACGCCATTTTTGCTGTAAATGAATTATTTGCAGTTACTGGCATGAAAGAGGCTTACCGAAATGGACTAAAGATTCCTGATGATGTTTCTTTTATAGGTTTTACTGATGGTATCCTTTCTAAATATGCGATCCCTAGCCTTACTACGGTGGTACAGCATGGAGTGGAAATGGGAGAAACCGCAGCAAGAATGCTCATAGAAAAACTGGAAGAAACTGAAGAAGAAGAGTATTTTAGAACCGAAGTGATCAAAACCTCCTTGCTGGAAAGAAATTCTACAAAAAAGGTTTTATCAAAGGCTTAAAAAAAATAATAGTATATTTAACGCGTCAAAACTGATATTTTTTACTTCTCAACATAAAGGTTTTGATAAGTGATATAGCGCTTATCGTATATTAATGTAAGCATTACGATAATGAAAAAGCGTAAATTAAGTTTCTGGGAAATCTGGAACATGAGTTTTGGTTTTCTAGGAATCCAGATGGGCTTTGCATTGCAAAACGCAAACGTAAGTCGTATTTTTCAAACTCTAGGAGCAAGTATTGATGATATTCCTATTCTATGGGTGGCAGCCCCTCTTACCGGATTAATCGTACAACCCATTATAGGGTATTTTAGCGACAGAACCTGGACCAAACTGGGAAGAAGAAGACCCTATTTTCTCGTAGGGGCACTACTGGCATCTGCAGCACTCTTCGTGATGCCTAATTCACCAATGCTATGGTTTGCAGCAGGTATGCTTTGGATTATGGATGCTTCCATAAATGTATCCATGGAACCTTTTAGAGCTTTTGTAGGAGATAATCTGTCTGACGATCAACGAACCTTAGGGTTTGCCATGCAGAGTTTCTTTATTGGGATCGGTGCGTATGTAGCCTCAAAACTCCCAAGTATTTTTGCTCGTTTTGGGGTTAGCAATATAGCACCCGAAGGAATCATTCCTGATACAGTAAAATATTCATTTTATATTGGAGGTGCGGCGTTTTTGATTACAGTTTTATGGACGGTTTTTACGTCAAAAGAATACTCTCCGGAAGAAATGAGACTCATGGAGCAAGAGGAAGAAAGTTTTACGAAAGAAGAAAAAAAGCCGGAATGGTATACCAGAAATGGAACCAAACATCTTCAGAGAGGAATTCTCACGCTGTTGATAGGGCTAATTTTTAGCATCGCCATATATCATTTTGAGCTCAAAAAAGATCTTTATGTACTCTCCGGAGGTCTCATTGGCTTAGGTGGTGTTGCGCTTATACTTTCTGGTGTCTTCCAAAAGATGGGAAATTACAAAATGGGATTTATTACCATTGTAAACGATTTTCAGTTTATGCCTAAGGTAATGAAACAACTGGCCTGGGTGCAGTTTTTTTCATGGTTCGCACTTTTTTCAATGTGGATATACACCACAGGAGCCGTCACCGAGCATATCTATGGAACTACAGATACTACCTCTGAAGCTTATAACATAGGAGCTAATCAGGTGGGAGAAATGTTTGCAAATTACAATATAATTGCAGCGATGGTGGCTTTCTTGCTTCCGTTACTTGCAAAGAAAACAAGCCGGAAATTCACTCATTTTCTGGCGCTATCGGCTGGTGGTCTGGGCTTAATCTCAATCATGTTTATTACTACTCCTACCACTTTAAATCTGGAATGGTTGCCTATGATTGGTGTTGGTATTGCATGGGCCAGTATTTTGTCTGTACCCTACGCAATGTTATCTGGAGCACTACCATCTACAAAGATGGGATACTATATGGGAGTTTTTAATTTTTTTATAGTGATTCCTCAATTGGTAGCCGCCTCTATTCTGGGCTTTTTAGTATCTTCATTTTTTAATAATCAGCCAATATATGCGTTAGCCATAGGCGGAGTTTCTATGATCTTGGCAGGGTTGCTATCACTAAAAGTTGATGATAAGGCAACTATAAAAATTAATAATTCATAAGTAAAAATAAATGAGTAAAAAAGGATTTATCTTCGATCTAGACGGAGTTATAGTAGATACAGCACACTTTCATTTTCTGGCATGGAAAAAGACAGCTGCCGAGCTGGGTTTCGAACTTACCGAAGAATTAAACGAAAAACTTAAAGGAGTGAGCCGTATTGATTCACTTCAAAAAATACTTGATTGGGCAGATGCAACGATTGAGCAAGAGAAATTTGACAGACTTACGTCTGAGAAGAATGAAGACTATCTCTCTTTTGTGGACCAAATGACCGAAAAGGATATTTTACCGGGAG
The DNA here is from genome assembly GCA_046199005.1 of Flavobacteriaceae bacterium M23B6Z8. GTDB lineage: Bacteria > Bacteroidota > Bacteroidia > Flavobacteriales > Flavobacteriaceae > Ascidiimonas. The sequence goes on along the minus strand of CP176050.1, from coordinate 3,849,449 downwards.
TACATGAATTTATTCTTGAGCTAAAAGCAAAAGGATATCCCATCGCCCTGGGATCTGCCAGCAAAAACGCACCTCGCATTCTAAGTAAAGTGGGATTACTGGAATTATTTGATACAATCGTAGATGGAAATAGTGTTTCGAAAGCCAAACCAGATCCTGAGGTATTTCTTATTGCTGCGAGCAATTTAAATGTCTCTCCTTCAGAATGTGTGGTTTTTGAAGACTCTCAGGCAGGTATTAAAGCTGCAAATATTGCAGGAATGACTTCAATTGGTTTAGGGCAGCCAGAAGTGCTTTCGGAGGCTGATGAGGTTTTCAATAATTTCACAGAGATCAAATTAGATTTCATAGAAAAACTTATAACTACTTAATACCATGAATCAAGATTATATTATACCCGATCCCTGGTCAATAATAGAAGAAGGCTTTGAACCGGAAAGAGTTTGTGCTTCTGAGAGTCTTTTTAGTATAGGAAACGGCGCAATGGGTCAAAGAGCGAATTTCGAAGAACACTATTCGGGAAATACGTTTCAGGGTAGTTATATTGCCGGTGTTTACTATCCCGATAAGACCAAAGTAGGCTGGTGGAAAAATGGATATCCAGAATACTTTGCCAAAGTGCTGAATGCACCGAATTGGATAGGAATAAACGTTTTTGTTAACGAAGAACCACTAGATCTTGCTTCGTGCAAGAAAGTGGGTAATTATCGCAGAGAACTTAACATGAAAGAGGGCTGGTATAAGCGTTCTTTTGAGGCTACCCTTCCCAACGGTATTGAAATTGCTGTAAATGCCTTACGTTTTTTAAGCCTGGAACTGGATGAGGTAGGTGCTATTCAATATAGTGTAACTCCTTTAAACAGTGATGCTGTAATTAGCTATGAACCTTACGTAGATGCTGGAATTGAAAATGAAGACACCAATTGGGAAGAAAAATTTTGGGAGCCAATTCAGGTTGAAGAAAATGAAAAACAAGGTTTTGTGGTCGCAAGAACCTTAAAAACACACTTTTATGCATGCACCTTTATGCAGCTATCTTTTGAGGTAGATGGAAAATCTGCTGAACCTGAAAAAGTTTCAACGGTTAAAGATGAGTTTGTCGCATTTAAATATAGCAGAGAAATTTCCAGAGGAAAAACGTTTGTTATCACAAAATTAGGGGGCTATGTAACATCTCTTAATCATAACAAAGATAATCTTATTACAGCTGCAAAATCGGTATTACAGCAAGCTTGTAATATGGGATTTGAAGGACTGCTGGAGGAACAAAAAGAAGCCTGGGCTAAAATTTGGGATATGGCAGACATTACGATCGAGGGAGATACAAAGGCACAACAGGGTATCCGATTCAACATATTTCAGTTGAATCAGACCTATCTGGGTAAAGATGCACGCTTAAACATTGGCCCCAAAGGATTTACCGGCGAAAAATATGGTGGAAGTACCTATTGGGACACCGAGGCTTATTGTATACCTTTTTATATGGCGACCAAAGATGATAAAGTTGCCCGAAGCCTTTTAAAATACAGATACAATCACCTTCAAAAAGCTATAGAAAATGCCGAAAAACTAGGTTTTTCTAATGGAGCAGCTCTGTATCCTATGGTTACCATGAATGGTGAAGAATGTCATAACGAATGGGAGATCACCTTTGAAGAAATCCATCGAAACGGAGCAATCGCCTATGCAATCTATAACTATGTTAGATATACAGACGATTATAGTTATGTTCCTGAAATGGGACTGGAAGTGCTTATAGCGATCGCAAGATTCTGGCACCAACGCGCTAGCTTTTCAAAACATAAAAATAAGTACGTGATCCTGGGGGTTACAGGTCCCAACGAGTATGAAAACAATGTAAATAACAATTGGTACACAAATTATATCGCCAAATGGTGTATTGAGTATACAGCTGCACAAATTGAGAAAGTAAAAGAATCTTATAGTTCAGACTACACCCGGGTAATGCATAAGACCAAACTCTCGGAAGCTGAAATAGACAAATGGCTGGCAGTAGCAAATGAAATGTATTTTCCATATTCTGAAGAGTATCAGGTGTTCTTACAGCAAGATGGTTTTCTGGATAAAGAATTGATCACTGTGAAGGATCTTTCGAAAGAGAACCGACCTATCAATCAAAAATGGTCCTGGGATCGTATCTTGCGCTCGCCTTATATAAAGCAGGCAGATACCCTTCAGGGATTCTACTTCTTTGAAGAGCATTTCTCCAAAGAAGAACTTAAAAGACACTTTGATTTTTATGAACCTTTTACGGTTCATGAATCATCACTATCCCCTTGTGTACACAGTATCCTGGCAGCTTCTCTAGATCAAATGGATCAGGCTTACGAGTTTTATTTAAGAACTTCCCGTCTTGATCTGGATGACTATAATAAAGAAGTACATGAAGGTCTCCATATTACCTCCATGGCAGGAACCTGGATGAGTATTGTAGAAGGCTTTGGAGGAATGAAGGTAAAAGATGGGATGCTCTCTTTCGAAACACGTATTCCAGCAGAATGGAATGGATATTCATTTAAGGTAAATTTTAGAAACCATATCATTAAAATAAATGTTTCTAAGAAAAGCGCGGCCTTCACGCTTGAAAAAGGAGACATGCTGGATATTCTCGTAGATGGTAAAATAGTTACCTTAATACCAGAAGAGATAGCCACGAAATAATTCTAATAGCTGCCGGTGATTTTCCGGCAGTTATTTTTTACAAGATACTTTTTGGTTATGAAAACATTTATTACAATTACGCTACTGTCGATCTCATTTTTAGCTACAGCTCAAATAGAAAGAGTAGAACCACCCAATTGGTGGAGCGGAATGAACGCTCAGGAATTACAGATCATGTTTTACGGTCAGGATATTGCGACCTATGATCCCGAAGTGACCGGAGCAACAGTAAATAAGGTGTTGCGTACAGAAAATCCCAATTATTTGTTTCTTACTGTAGACACCCGCCAGATAAAACCGGGAAAGATAGATATTGCCTTCAAAAAGGGGAATAAAACGGTTTTCTCTAAACCTTATGAATTTAAGGAGCGTAAAAAAGGTGCTGCATTGCGAAAGGGTTTTGATTCGTCAGATTTGATTTACCTTCTTATGCCGGATCGTTTTGCGAACGGAAATACTGAAAACGATTCGGAATCATCGGTGACTGAAAAAGTAAACCGATCGATTGACGGAGGACGACATGGCGGAGACATCGAAGGAATCATTGGTCATCTGGATTATATCAAAAGCCTGGGCGCAACTGCTATCTGGAGCACACCTCTTCTGGAAGATGACGACCCAACCTATTCTTATCATACCTACGCACAATCAGATGTATACCGAATAGATCCCAGGTATGGAACCAATGAAGATTATAAACGTCTCGCCGATGAAATGCATCAAAGAGATATGAAACTCATTATGGATTATGTTACGAATCACTGGGGCTCTCAGCACTGGATGATTCAGGATCTCCCAACTTACAATTGGATTCATCAGTTTCCGGGGTATGATAATACCAACCATCGTATGACCGCTCAATTCGATCCGAATGCTTCTGTTGAAGATTTCCAGCAATGTATGAATGGTTGGTTTGTAAGTACCATGCCAGACCTTAATCAAAGTAATCCACTGGTGTTAAACTACCTTATTCAAAATGCTGTTTGGTGGATAGAATTTGCAGATTTGGATGGTTTTAGGGTAGATACGTATTCCTATAATGACAAGGAAGGAATTGCTAAATGGACGAAAGCCATCACCGATGAATATCCTCATTTTACTATTGTAGGCGAGGTATGGTTGCACGATCAGGCTCAGATAGCTTACTGGCAGAAAGACAGCCCGATTGCTGCAATACAAAGTTATAACACCTACTTGCCATCGGTAATGGATTTTACCCTTCATGATGCTGTTCAGGAAGCATTTAAAGAAAATAAACAAGAGTGGAATAAGGGTATGGTTCGCATCTATGATAATTTTGTGAATGATTTTCTCTATCCAGATATCAACAACATTCTGGTCTTTGCAGAAAATCATGATACCCAACGTATCAATCAGCATTATCAGGATCTAAAAGACTATAAACTGGTCATGACATTAATAGCCACCGTACGAGGTATCCCGCAGATTTATTACGGTAGCGAAATTGGGATGAAAGGTGATAAACAAAAAGGGGATGGCGACATTCGAAGAGATTTTCCTGGCGGGTGGGACGGTGATAAAAACGATGCATTTACCAATGCAGGAAGAACCGCTGAACAGAACGCCTATTTTGATTTCACTTCCAAACTCTTTAACTGGAGAAAATCTGCTGAGGTGATTCATTTTGGCAAAACGATGCATTTCGCTCCTGAGAATAATGTATATGTCTATTTCAGATACAATGATGAAGATACGGTAATGGTAATTACCAATAACAATTCGGAAAAACAAGTTGTTTCATTGAAAAGGTTTGCAGAACGTCTGCCATCGAATGCTTCCGGAAAAGATATCTTCACTGGTAAAACTACAGAGCTTAACAAAACACTGGAAATCGAAGGAAAGACTGCTTTAATTTTAGAAATAAATTAGTCATGAAAAATTTAATAAAAACAGGTCTCTTTATCGCAGCTATGGTACTTTTTCAATCATGTGAAAAAGAAGAAGTGAAAGAGAAACCATCATCATTAATTTCAGGAATTGCCACACCTGTTTATTTACCTGTAGACGGAGGTAAAGTAATTCTGGACGATTACTTTATCGATGCGTTTATCGTAGATTCCGTATCTGAAAATAAAGATTACGAATTAAAGATCTCATCAGATAAAAAAAGTATCAAATTATTTCCTACCGATCAGATGGGTTGGATAAGCAATCTGCGAGTGTGGACCAAAGGCATTCCCAATGATATTCCTGTTTTTAAAAGTAATGCTGAAAAGGTGCGTTTTTTGCTGAAAGATCCGACACATTCTCATCAATCGGTTATGATCAAGAGTCAGTTCAACGGATGGACTCCTGAGCGATCTGTCATGACTTTTAACGAAGGTGTTTGGGAATATGAAGTGAATCTGACGCCAGGGACGCATCCGTATCTTTTTGTAATTGATGGGAAAGAAACCAATGATCCTGACAATCCAGAGCTACTCAGTAATGGTATGGGAGGTCAGAATTCCGTTTTATACATTGGCAGTGAAGAGGCTGCTCCTATGATTACAACCCAAGAGAACAAGCAAGAGTCGTTTACCATAGTCAATGACAAACCTCTTGAGAAGATCTTTGTCTATCTCGATAATCAGCTAATTGAAGATCAATTTATACAAAAATCAGATTCTCTGATTACCATAAGCTTACCAGAAACCGGTAGGTCTGGAAGATCACATGTAAAAGTATATGCCTACGGGAAACCAGGAAGAGCCAATGATCTTTTAATCCCATTACAGAATGGTAAGATAATTGAAGATCCTGCATTGTTAACGAGAACCGATTTTCATACGCAGGTCATGTATTTTCTTATGGTTGATCGTTTTGTCGATGGAGATCCTACCAATACCAGAAAGGTAGACAGTGATTCTATTTTACCGATCGCTAATTATTTTGGCGGTGATCTGCAAGGGGTAATTGCTAAAATTGAAGATGGATATTTCGATAATTTGGGAATAAATACGATTTGGTTATCTCCGATCACTCAGAATCCGGAAGGTGCTTATGGATTATGGAAGGAACCCTATACCAGATTTTCAGGATATCATGGTTACTGGCCCATAAGTAATACTAAAATTGATGATCGTTTTGGTAATGAGGCAGTTCTCAAAGAACTTATCGATAAGGCGCATGAAAAAGAAATGAATGTAATTCTTGACTATGTAGCGAATCATGTACACGAAGAACATCCCTTATATAAAGAGCATCCAGATTGGGCTACCTCCTTATATCTGCCAGACGGCACCCTTAATACTGAACGATGGGATGACCACAGGCTTACAACCTGGTTTGACACCTTTCTTCCTACACTGGATCTTGAAAAGCCCGAAGTATATGAAAAAATGACAGATTCCGCAGCGTTTTGGGTCACCAGTTACGAATTAGACGGTTTCAGACATGATGCTACTAAACATATTCCAGAGGTTTTCTGGAGAAAACTTACTAAAAAAGTACGGAGTCGGGTAGATCGTCCGGTATACCAGATTGGAGAGACCTACGGAGGTTATGAACTCATTCGAAGCTATATAAATACAGGAATGTTAGATGCTCAATTCGATTTTAATTTATATGATGCTTCAGTAAATGCATTTGCTAAAGATGACAGCAGTTTTAGGCCGCTGGCTAATGCATTGAATCAGGGAATCGCGTATTACGGATCCAATCATCTTATGGGGAATATTACAGGAAATCAAGATAGAGCCCGTTTTATAAGTTACGCTTCCGGTGATGTGAAATTTGAAGAAGACGCAAAGGTTGCAGGATGGACGCGAGATATCATAATATCCGATTCAACTGCCTATAAAAAACTTGAAATGCTGCATGCTTTTAATTTAACCATTCCTGGGGTTCCCTGCATCTACTACGGTGATGAATTTGGCTCACCAGGAGGTAATGATCCGGATAACAGACGAATGATGAAATTTGAAGATCTGGCAGCAAAAGAAGCGGCTTTGCGAACCAATGTCTCTGTACTCGTTAAAATGAGACGAAACAATATGGCATTGCTCTATGGGACTACGGAGGTTTTAAGCGCAGCCGAGAATATTTTAATATTGAAAAGAAAATATTTCAACGCGGAGGTAGTGGTGATATTTAATACCTCTGATGAGACTTTTGATTTCGAATTTAAAGGTAAAACCTATCAGACCCTTCCGGATGACTATAGCATAATAACCAATTAATCCATGAAAACATCACTAGTAAGAATTCTTTTTATAGCTGTTGTACTTTTTAGCTGCAACGATGATAAAAAATCGAAAGAAATTACACCTATGACTGACACCCAAACCATAGTAAAAAACAAAAAAGAAGTTGTCTATCAGGTTTTTACACGCCTTTTTGGAAATACTAATACGACGAATAAACCCTGGGGTACAATAGAGGAGAACGGCGTTGGAAAGTTTAGTGATTTTACAGATAAAGCATTACAAGAGATCAAAGAGCTGGGGGTTACACATATTTGGTATACCGGTGTGCCTCACCATGCAGTGATCAACGATTATACTGCGATCGGAATCTCCAATGACGATCCCGATGTCGTAAAAGGCAGGGCAGGATCACCCTACGCAGTGAAAGATTATTACAATGTAAATCCCGATCTGGCAGACAATCCAGAGAACCGACTGGAAGAGTTCAAAGCGCTTATAGAACGTTCCCATAAAGCAGGTTTAAAAGTGATCATAGACATTGTACCTAATCATGTGGCGCGTAATTATGAAGGAAAAACGAATCCGCAAGGCGTAAGTGATTTTGGAGCTAATGATGATACTAGTGTCGTATATGCCCGGGATAATAATTTTTATTACAATCCTGATGAATCATTTAAAGTACCTGAATGGAGAAACGGATATAAACCTTTAGGAGGAGAGTCGAATGCTTTGGCCGATGGAAAGTTCAGTGAAGTTCCTTCTAAATGGACCGGGAACGGATCAAGAGCCTCCCAGCCCGACATGAATGATTGGTACGAAACGGTCAAAATTAACTATGGAGTTACTCCCGAGGGAGTTAAACAATTTGATTCGTTACCGGAAGATTTTAACATGAAAGATTTCAAAGCTCATTATGAATTCTGGAAAGATAAAGATGTTCCTGATTCGTGGAAGAAATTCAGGGATATTGCTTTGTATTGGACGAGTATGGGTGTGGATGGTTTCCGGTTTGATATGGCCGAAATGGTACCTGTAGAATTCTGGAGCTATATGAATTCTTCTATTAAAATGAAAAACCCTGACGCCTTTTTATTAGCAGAGGTTTACAATCCTTCCCTTTACCGTGATTACATCCACTATGGAAAGATGGATTATCTCTACGACAAAGTAGAATTATACGATACGATCAAGCACATCATGCAGGGAAAAGGGATGACAGATTATATTTCGGGAATCCAACACGGGTTGGCAGATATCGAACACCACATGTTACATTTTCTTGAAAATCATGATGAACAGCGCATTGCCAGCCCAGATTTTGCCGGAGATGCTGAGAAGGCAAAACCAGCAATGGTGGTTTCGGCGACCATAAGTACTTCACCAACCATGATCTATTTTGGACAAGAAGTGGGAGAGCCCGGTGCTGAGAACGCTGGCTTTGGAGCCCCTACCCGAACCTCTATTTTTGATTATGTGGGAGTTCCCCATTTGCAGCGCTGGGTAAATCAGAAGAAGTTTGACGGTGGTCAACTCTCTGAAGAGGAAAAAAGCCTTCGCGATTTTTACAAGCGCTTATTGAATTTTACCATAGAGAGTGAAGCACTGATGGGCGATTTTGAAGAAATTCATTCCTACAACAGAGAACATACAGAATGGTACAATCACCATGTGTATTCTTTCACGAGATCTTCTGAAAATCAGAAGTTGGTGATTATTTCAAATTTCCATCCGACAGATACTTTTGGTTTTGAATTACAGCTTCCTGAAAGTCTCATTAAGAAATGGGAGCTCAAAGATGGTACGTATACTTTAAAAGATCAACTTTACAATACGTATGAGACTAGTTTAGAACTAACTGAAGGAAAAGGAGTAGCTCGAATAGATATCAAACCGCTGGAGTCTTTTATTTTAGAATTGAAATAGGAAGATACACATATGAAAAAAAAGGCTTTCTTTAAAACAAAGAAAGCCTTTTCACATCTCGAAAATTTCTAAGAGAATTTTTTATAAACTAGAACGATAAAAGCCGCAAATGTGGCTATTAAATTAGCTTTTGTAAACATTTTAAGATGTATTTGTTGGTTAGTAACTCTAAGTTAGAAAAATTTTTAAGAATCAGGCAGGTATGTCAATATCTCGGATTGTATGAACTTATCCCAAAACTTTCTGACTTTTATTCAGGGAATTGTATTTTTGACTTCCAAAAGGATGCAGAAACAAGAACCATGAAATATTCTTTAGTATTTGCAGGTATTGCACTTTTAGTGGCTTGTTCACTAGCCTGCACTAAAACCAAACAAGAGATGATTATAATAGGTCACCGCGGCGCAATGGGTTATGAAACTGAAAACACCCTTGCATCTGTAGAAAAAGCATTAGAGCTAGATGTTGATGCTATCGAAATCGATGTGTTCAAAATAAAGAGCGGAGAGATCGTGGTGTTTCACGATGATGAAGTAGATAGATTAACCAACGGCACAGGTGCTATTGAAGAAATGAACTTCGTAGAAATAGCTAATTTGACATTAGAAGGAGGACATCGCATTCCGTTATTGCAGGACGTACTAAAACGTATCGATGCCAAGTGCAAACTTAACATAGAATTAAAAGGAAGTGAAACCGCAGAGAAGGTATATCACATTATTGATTATTATATAGACAAAAAGGGTTGGAAAAAGGAAGACTTTATCATTTCCAGTTTCAAATGGGAAGAATTGCGAAAGTACCGGTCTTTAGATAACCAGATTGCGATCGCTGTATTAACGGAAGAAGATCCGTTAGACGCGATTCCTGTGGCAGAAGAATTGAATGCTGTAGCTATCAACCCTTATTTCAAAAACATATCCAGTCAAAACCTTCTCAAAATACATGAGAAAGGCTTTAAAGTATATACGTGGACAGTAAATGAAGAAGAAGAAATATCAAGGCTTAGATCGCTAGGCGTAGACGGTGTTTTCACCAATTTCCCAGATCGAGCAACTAAGTAAACTACCTCAGGGTATTAGACCTTTTGGCGGTGCCAATAAAAGAGAGAGCAACCATGAATTACAACGCATTCATAGATGCAATGCCAAAGGCAGAATTGCATCTTCATATTGAAGGGAGTTTTGAACCGGAGTTAATGTTCCGTATAGCTACCAGAAACCAGATTGCCATTCCGTACCAAACTATTCAGGAAGTCAGAGAAGCTTATAAATTCACCTGTCTTCAAGACTTTTTGGATATTTATTATGCAGGTGCCGGAGTACTGCTCAAAGAGCAAGACTTTTATGAACTTACCTATGCCTACCTTCAAAAATGTAAAGAAGAGCGCATCACTCATGCTGAGATCATGTTTGATCCTCAGACACATACACAAAGAGGGGTCGCCTTTGAAACGGTAATTAATGGTATTCAAAGGGCTAGGGAAGAAGCAGGGGAGAAATGGGATATTAGTACCGAGCTTATCATGAGCTATCTGAGGCACTTAAGTGAGGAGGAAGCATTTGCCACCCTGAAAGAATCTTTACCCTATAAATCTTTGATTAAAGCGGTAGGTCTGGATTCATCTGAAAAAGGAAATCCCCCCTCTAAATTCGAGAAAGTTTTTGAAGCTTCCAGAAAGGAAGGTTTTATCTCGCTGGCACATGCAGGAGAAGAGGGGCCTGCAAGCTACATTTGGGAAGCTCTTGATATTTTGAAGATCAAGCGTATCGATCATGGAAATAATTGTCTTCACGACAAGGAACTGGTCAAAAGGTTGGCAAACGAGAAAATTGCACTTACCGTATGCCCACTTTCCAACACTGCTCTAAAAGTAGTAGATGAAATGAAAAACCATCCGTTGAGAAATTTAATGGAAGCACAAATTCCGGTTACGATCAATTCTGATGACCCGGCGTATTTTGGCGGCTACTTGAATGAAAATTATAAAGCAGTTCAAAACGCATTACATCTTACAGAACAGGAATTAGTGATGCTTGCCAAGAATTCTTTTCTATATTCTTTATTAGAAGAAGATACCAAGCTTGCTAAACTTAAGGAACTCGAAGATTGGTATGAAAATTACAATGCTAGGTAATGAACAAAACCATCGATTTTGATGTAGTGATTATAGGTGGAGGAGCAGCAGGCTTCTTTACTGCGATCAATCTAGCCAATGAAAGACCTGATTACCGAATTGTAATTCTGGAGCGAGGAAAGGAAGTATTGACCAAGGTACGGATTTCTGGTGGTGGTCGCTGTAATGTGACGCATGCAGAGTTTGTACCTAATGAACTTATCAAAAATTATCCTCGGGGTGAAAAAGAACTAAGAGGTCCGTTTCATACTTTTTGCACAGGCGATACAATCGATTTTTTTGAAAAAAGAGGTGTAGCGTTAAAAATAGAAGAAGACGGCCGAATGTTTCCGGTAACCGATTCTTCACAGACTATCGTTGATTGCTTCACAAAAGAAGCTGATAAGCTGGGGATAAAAATATACACTGGATTTTCGGTAAAGGATTTCAAAAAAGAAGAAGGATGCTGGAAGATCGAAAGTGCTATTAGCATTTTACGCTGCGATAAATTGGTAGTGTGCACCGGAAGCAATCCAAAAATCTGGAATTTGTTACAACAATTAGGGCATACAATTGTACCTCCAGTTCCCTCTCTGTTCACCTTCAATTGTAAGGATGAACGCATTAAAGGATTGGAAGGCGTTAGCTCCCATGCATCTATAAGAATCGTATCTTCTACAAAGAAAAGTGCAAAATCTAAGCAGCATTTTATAGCGGAAGGCCCACTGTTGATAACGCACTGGGGGATGAGTGGCCCTGCAATACTTAAATTATCTGCCTGGGGAGCAAGGGAATTGGCCAATTGTAATTATCAATTTAGAATTGAAGTAAACTGGCTGCCTGAGTTGTCTTTTGAAACTTGTTTATTCAAATTACAGGAATCCCGGAAAGGAATGAGTAAAAAAGCTGTTGGCAACAGCAAGGTTTTCGAGCTTCCAAAAAGATTGTGGCTTTCGTTTTTAGATTTTTGTAATCTCGATACCGGAAAAAAATGGGCAGATCTGTCAAATGATGATCATAAACGCCTTGCCGAAGTACTTACGCGAAGTATTTTTCACATTCAGGGTAAAAGCACTTTCAAAGAAGAGTTCGTTACAGCAGGTGGTGTATCCTTAAATGAAATAGATTTTCGAACCTTCGAGAGTAAAAAGCACTTAAAGCTTTATTTTGCGGGTGAGGTCATTAATGTAGATGCGGTGACCGGCGGATTCAATTTTCAAAATGCCTGGACAGGTGCTTTTATTGCTGCAAAATCCATTGCAATGTCAGATACTTAAACCTTAATGCTCTCTTAATTAAGTTGCCAAATCTTAAAATTAAGCAACGTAGCAAAGCAAACCCAAAGTAAATAAGGGATCATGAGATAGGCAGCAGTCTTGCTAACTACCTTAAACCATTTTATAGTGAGAACGATGAGCACTAGGAGCGCCAGAATAACTATTAAAGCCCAAAAAGGCTGTTTAAATCCAAAGAATACAATACTCCAAAGACCATTAAACAAGAGCTGAAATCCGAAATGATAGAGTGCTGTTTTTACCCAGATATGATAAAATCCACGAATCCATACAATCCCCGCGGCTACTCCCATCATGATATAAAGAACTGTCCACACAGGAGCAAATAACCAATTAGGAGGATTAAAAGAAGGCTTGTTCAACGTCACATACCAGTCACTCACAGAACTTTGCGTAGCAAAACTCGATAAGAATCCAATAAGCAGGCAAACTGCTACAGAAATTGCTATTCGCGTAATTTTTTTAGACATCTTTCGTTGATCGTTCCTATAAGATGATCAGGCTCATCAACGTAAAAATATAACTTTTTAAACAATTTCCTAGTGCCGTATGCTTTTGTCAAGGTTTCCTCATTTTTCAAAATAAGCAATATATTATGAGATTCGGCATCTCCTAATAAAGCTACTTTTTCAATTCCCTTTTCCTTTACGAAGTCAGCAGTGGTTTTTTCTATACTTTCAATCGAAGCTAATGGGATCTTTGCATCCATGAAAATTCCATATCGAACGATCAAAAAGCCTTTTTCCAGAGATATGGGTCTTTGCAACAAGGCTTTGCAATGTGCAAACAATTGTAATAATAGATAAATACTGGAGCCTGTAAAGATCCATGCCACTACAGAGCTCCATTGGTTTAGTAAAAAATGAAAGCCAATGGTTTCTGCAATGATCACCAAGATAAGAGCACCGTAGATCGCAATCGCTCCGCTTTCTTTATAATTTGTATAAACTCCAGGCTGTACGGCAATTTTTTTCCAGCTAAGAAAACCGTAGTATAAAACACTTAGTTCAGTGACAAGTGCCCCCGCCATAAACTTATTTGAAAAAGAAGCATTTATATTTTTTCTAAGCAATTGCAGTGCATCGGGAACAACTGAAGTTTCTTCCTTGACCGATCTTTTGAATTTATAGATTTTGTACAATACAGATGAAATTATAAACAGTTCGATAACCGGAATAAATATCGATTTCAATTGACCTATCAAGGCTTGAAAATCCTTTGGCAGCATCCATCCAGCAAGAAATAATCCAAGTACTGAAAATGTGAGTACGGTAAGATTTGATATGTTGCGTTTTCGAATCAATAAAAAATAGAGAAGAGGGATGGTTAGAACCATATCTGCAATGATCGCATAACCAAGATTTTTTGATGTTTCCAGTTGTGGTGTTTTGCTCAAAAAAAGCATGACGAGCATTAACAAAACAGGTAAAGAAAATATTTTTATAATCTCTGTAACTGTGGGTTTGGAAGCCATAAAATAGATTTTAAATATAAGTCTAAAAGAATGTAATGTTGTTACAGAAACAGCGTATATAATCTTGTATATTTGCCAAAAGTTTTTCAAGCAGCTATCATGAACTTTACGCCTGCGTCTTATACGTTTGATTCGAAAATTAAGGGTAGTGTTACCTGGAAATCTCCAAGTAATATTGCATTAGTTAAATATTGGGGGAAGAAACCTGTTCAGATTCCGGCAAACCCTTCTATAAGTTTTACGTTGGATGCCTGCGCAACTACAACCAAGCTTTCGTATACTTCAAGAGAAGATCGTAAAAATAAGTTTGACTTTACACTACTGTTTGAAGGCAAGCCCAGAGAAGATTTTAAACCTAAGATTCATAAGTTTTTAGAGCGAGTTGAGTCATACGTGCCCTTCGTCAATGATTTTCAATTTTCTATCGAAACCTCCAATTCGTTTCCGCATAGCAGTGGAATTGCGTCTTCCGCCAGTGGTATGAGCGCACTGGCTCTTTGCCTGATGAGCATAGAAAGAAAAATGTTTCCAGAAATGACGGATACTTTTTTTAAACAAAAAGCATCATTTCTGGCTCGTTTAGGATCTGGCAGTGCAAGCCGAAGTATTGAAGGCGGTTTGGTAACATGGGGTAGACATAAAATGCTTCCGGATTCTTCCGATGATTTTGCCAGCAAATATCCTTTTGAGGTACATCCGGTTTTTGAAAATTATCATGATACCATCCTTTTGGTAGACAAAGGAGAGAAAAAGGTGAGTAGTACCGTAGGGCATAACCTTATGCATGACCATCCTTACGCAGCGTCAAGATTTCATCAGGCAAACGATAACCTAATGAAAATCAATCCGATATTAAAATCAGGAGATCTTAAGGCTTTCATAGCTCTGGTAGAAAGCGAGGCATTAAGCCTTCATGCAATGATGATGACCAGCATGCCGTATTTTATCTTGATGAAGCCGGAAACCATGAAAATAATTGAGAAAATATGGGCTTTTCGCGAAAGAACAGGACTGCCGGTGTGCTTTACCCTGGATGCGGGAGCTAATGTACATGTGCTCTATCCGGAAACTGAGTATGTTAAAATTTACGAGTTTATTAAGAATGAGTTAGTTGCGTATTGTCAAAACGGACACTATATTTGTGATCGTGTTGGTAAGGGTGCGACTTTATTGAATGAAGAATAAGATTGCATCTGGAGCAATAATTATGTATATTTAATTGTTTTTAGTGTAATCACCCTAAGGCCTATTGTCTGAAAGTTTACACTGAAACGCCCAAATTTATGAAAGGACCCTTGTTTTATTCTAAAATACTGCTCTTTGGAGAGTACGGTATTATTAAAGATTCTAAAGGTTTATCGATCCCTTATAATTTTTATAATGGTGCTTTGAAGCTAGATGATGTAGAAAGCGAAGCGGCTGTGAAGTCTAACAAAAGTTTGTCAAAATTTGCCGACTATCTGCAACAACTGGAATCTGAGGATCCATCTTTGGTTTCTTTTGATTTCGATGCGCTTAGAAAGGATATTGAAGCGGGTATGTATTTTGATAGCAGTATTCCGCAGGGTTATGGAGTAGGAAGTAGCGGGGCTTTGGTTGCTGCTATTTATGACAAGTATGCTTATGATAAAATTACGGTTCTTGAAAATTTAACTCGTGATAAACTCTTAAAATTAAAATCTATTTTTGGTGCCATGGAATCTTTTTTTCACGGTACTTCTTCAGGATTAGATCCTTTAAACAGCTATTTGAGCATTCCTATTCTTATTAATTCCAAAAATAATATTGAGCCAACAGGAATCCCTTCCCAAAACAATGAGGGCAAAGGAGCGGTTTTTCTTCTAGATAGCGGTACTACCGGTGAAACAGCACCGATGGTTCAGATTTTCATGGAAAACATGAAACAAGAAGGCTTCCGGAAGATGATAAAAGATCAATTTGTTAAACACACAGATGCCTGTGTAGACGATTTTCTTACCGGAGATTTCAAAAGTCTGTTTGGAAATCTCAAAAAACTCTCTAACGTAGTTTTCGATAATTTTAAGCCAATGATTCCCGATCAATTCCATAAATTATGGGAAAAGGGAATTAATACTAATGATTACTACTTAAAATTATGTGGCTCCGGAGGCGGAGGCTACATATTAGGATTTACTCAGGATATTGACAAAGCAAGAGAGGCACTTAAAGACCACAAACTTGAGGTAGTTTATAATTTCTAAAAGCATCTGATGCTTAGCCGCAGAAACAGACTTACGGTTTTAAAATTTCTGAGTCTTTTCTCGGTGATCCGAGGTTACAATGTACTCGTAATCGCCATCGCACAATACCTGGCTTCTATTTATATTTTGTCACCAGATCTGCCTGTAAATCAGGTCATTTTTGATCTGGATCTTTTTGCTATCGTAGCAGCATCTGCGCTTGCCATAGCTTCCGGTTACATTATCAATAGTTTTTACGATGCCGAAAAAGATTTGATCAATCGACCCAGGAAAACCATGTTAGATCGGTTGGTGAGTCAAAACACAAAGCTATCCGGTTATTTTGTACTTAACTTTCTCTCCGTAATATTTGCTAGTTACGTGTCGTTTAGAGCAGTATTATTTTTTTCAGTTTATATCTTTGGCATCTGGCTATATTCTCATAAACTTAAGAAATTACCCTTTTTGGGTAATTTAACATCGGCATTACTGGCAATCGCTCCCTTCTTTGCCGTATTCATATATTATAAGAATTTCGAAACCGTAATTTTTGTACATGCAACATTCTTATTCTTATTAATTTCTACTCGAGAGCTCATTAAAGATCTTGAAAATTTAAAGGGAGATCTAGTGCATGGGTATCAGACAATTCCTGTAATTTACGGTGAGCGCATTTCAAAGGTTTTAATCATTGCTTTGGTGTTGCTCACATTTATTCCAACTTATTTATTGATCCGCTTTTTCGAAATTGGATATATGAACTATTATTTTTATGCTTCAGGGATCTTACTTGGGATTTTTTTAATATTGTTAGTTAGTTCTCAACGACGTTTACACTATGTTATTCTTCATAACATTCTTAAAATAATTATTGTATCAGGTGTTTTCAGCATCCTCCTAATTGATGTAGAACTGGTACTTAACCGAATTTTATAGTATGGCAAACTCTCTTACCGTAGGAATGGCACAAATAGCCCCTGTTTGGTTACAAAAAAAGGAAACTCTTCTAAAAATAAAAGATGCAATTTCCGAAGCGGCGCATAACCATGCTGAGCTAGTTGTTTTCGGAGAGGCCGTACTTCCCGGTTATCCTTTTTGGATATCCCTGACCGATGGTGCCAGATTTAATGACAAAGTGCAGAAAGAATTGCATGCCCACTACTCCAGAAATGCCATTGTCATAGAACAGGGAGATTTAGATGAGATCTGTACTTTAGCAGCTCAGCTAAAAACTGCGGTCTATTTGGGACTCATTGAAAGAGCTCAAAATCGTGGCGGACACAGTTTGTATTGCTCTTTGGTTTACATAGATCAAGAAGGCAAAATTCAATCAGTTCATCGTAAGCTACAACCTACTTATGAAGAACGTCTTACCTGGGCACCGGGTGATGGGAATGGTTTAAAAGTCCATCAGTTAAAGAAATTTACTGTAGGAGGTCTTAATTGTTGGGAAAACTGGATGCCATTGGCAAGAACCGCACTCTATGGACAAGGTGAAAATCTGCATATCGCTGTCTGGCCAGGAAGTGATTTTAATACGAAGGATATCACCAGGTTTATCGCACGGGAATCCAGAAGCTATGTAATTTCTGTTTCCAGTATTATGCGTATTACCGACTTTCCGGAAGCTACTCCTCATTTAGAAAAAATACAAAAAAAAGCTCCTGAGATCTTAGCTAATGGTGGTTCGTGCATAGCAGGCCCCGATGGTGAGTGGATCGTAGCACCGGTAATTAACAGAGAGGGAGTTATTCTAAAAACTTTAGATTTTACTAAAGTGTACGAAGAAAGACAAAATTTTGATGCTTGTGGCCATTATTCAAGACCCGATGTGACCCGGCTTACGGTGAATCGTGAGCGACAATCGGTTATCTCTTTTGAAAATGAATAAAGACACCCTTGCTACAAGGTGAATTGTAGTAAGATAGTATATCTTTGCACAAAATATTTGTTATGAGCAGGACAGACAGATCAGGAGGTAAAAAACCGTCTGGGAGACAGGGAGGAAAAGGAAGAAAAACCAGTTATGCCAGGGGTAATGCTCCCTTTGCTAAAAAGACGATAGGCGCTCCTAAAGCAAAAAATACTGATGAAATAAGACTTAATAAATATATTTCTAACTCGGGAATCTGCTCGCGAAGAGAAGCAGATATTTATATTGCTTCGGGAAATGTAACCGTAAACGGAAAGGTAATCAATGAATTAGGTTACAAAGTGAAACGTACCGACAAGGTACGTTTTGACGGTCGTTTGATCAATCCTGATAGAAAAGAATATATTCTACTCAATAAGCCTAAAGGTTTCTTTACAGCGATGAAAAATGAAAAAGGAAGCCGAACTGTTGGCGATCTCATTGCAAATGCAACCGAAGTAAAGATAGCTCCCGTAGATAGACTGGAAAGAGCCTCTACAGGCTTAATACTCTTCACAAATGACGCCGAGTTAAGTAGCAAACTTACTAATCCTGCAAAGAAAGTGCGAATGATATTTCATGCAGAACTCAATAAAAACTTCAGTAATGAAGACATGAAAAAGGCGTTAGACGGTGTGGTTGTAGAGGAAAATCCGGTAGCTATAGAAGATATTAGTTATATAGACGGAGCACCTAGAAAAGAAATAGGGATCAGCCTTCAAGGCGGTTACAGTGGTTTGGTGCGTGCAGTGCTTGAAAAGCTCGGATACGAGGTAGTTCGATTAGATCGTGTAGTGTATGCAGGGCTCACCAAAAAAGATCTGCCACGTGGCAACTGGCGAAAATTAAGCAAACAAGAGGTGATCAATCTAGGTATGATCTAAGATAAAACTAATAGTTTTTAATCCAATGCCTTCTCCATTTTGTCCTTAATAGCATCTAACGCTAAATTGCCAAGACTGCCTGTGTGCGTGTGTTTGATGTTTCTTTTAGGAGTAAAGCTGCCATCAGCAATTTCAGCTCCCATTTTTTTGTAGGCTTCCCGAAAGGGCATTCCCTGTAAAACTAGATCGTTGAGGGTATCTACACTGAATAAATAATCATATTTTGAGTCTTCAAGAATAGCCGTGTTAACCTTAATTTCTTTCAAACTGAACGCGGCCATCTCCAAACAGGCTTTTAGTTCCTGAATGGAAGGTACTATGATTTCCTTTGCCAATTGCAGATCGCGATGGTATCCGCTGGGCAGGTTAGTAGTGATAGTGATCAACTGAACAGGAACTGCCTGAAGCTTATTGCATTTGGCTCTGATCAATTCAAATACATCCGGATTCTTCTTATGAGGCATAATGCTTGAGCCGGTCGTTAATTCATCCGGAAAAGATATGAAATCAAAATTCTGACTCATATACACGCAAATATCCATTGCAAGTTTTGACAAGGTTGCAGCGATGCTACTCATTGCATATCCAGTTATTTTTTCGACTTTCCCCCGACTCATCTGCGCCGCCACTACATTGTATTTCATCGTTGCAAAGTTCATCTCTTTAGTGGTGAATTCCCTGTCAATAGGAAAAGAACTACCATAACCAGCAGCGCTGCCTAATGGATTCTGATCGGCAATTTTAAACGCTGCATTGAGCATAAAAACATCATCTATAAGACTTTCTGCATACGCCGAAAACCATAATCCGAATGAAGAAGGCATGGCAATCTGCAAATGGGTATAACCTGGTAATAAGACTTCTTTATGCTTTTCTGCTAGCCTTAACAACAGATCAAAAAGTGTTTTTACGAGCTTTTTAATTTCATTCAATTCATCTTTTAGATAGAGATGCATGGCTACCAGCACTTGGTCATTTCTGGAGCGGGCGGTATGGATTTTTTTTCCGGTGGCACCCAGCTTTCGAATAAGCAAGTATTCAATTTTGGAGTGCATATCTTCAAAATCTTTTTCAATGGTAAACTCTCCTTCTTTAATAGTCTCTTCTATTTGCCGAAGCTCTTTTACAAGATCTATGCCTTCTTTCTCTGAGATCAATCCTGTTTTAGCCAGCATCTTAGCATGAGCCATAGATGCTTTCACATCATACTTAGCCAAAATAAGATCTAACTCCCGATCGTTCCCTACGGTAAATTGATCTACTTTTTCATCGGTTGGTATTCCTTTATCCCAAAGTTTCATAATGCTAACTTTTTAAATTTTCTTCGTTGTTTCAAAATCATAAAACACTCTCTAACAGCTTAATATAAATATCTATCCCTTCTTCAATTTCTTTCACATAAATAAATTCGTCTGCTGAATGTGAGCGGGTTGAATCGCCAGGACCCAGTTTTAACGATGGACAGCTAAGTGCCGCCTGATCTGAAAGAGTAGGGGATCCGTAGGTAGATCTGCCTAGTTTTTTACCCGATACAACGAGTGGATGTGTCTCTGGAATAGAAGAAGAATTTAATCGTAATGATCTTGCAGTGATCTTATCGCAAGGAGCTTCTTTTTTTAATATTTCAGCAATCTCAGCATTGGAATAACAATCGTTTACCCTCACATCGATCACCAGATGTGTTTCTGCCGGAACTACATTGTGTTGAGATCCGGCATTGATTTGAGTTACCGTCATCTTCACTTCACCCAGTACAGATGAGCTTTTTTCAAAAGAATACTCCTTAAACCATCGTAGTACATCTATCGTATTGTAGATGCTGTTGTTATTATTAGGGTGCGCAGCATGTCCCGGGGTGCCTTTTACCACAGCATCAAAGACAACCAACCCTTTTTCGGCGATTGCCAGATTCATCAAAGTAGGTTCTCCTACAATGGCCACATCTATTTTTGGTAGGAGTGGTAATACGCTGTTGAGACCATTTGGCCCTGAGCTTTCTTCTTCCGCAGAGGCAACCATCACTAAATTATAGGTAAGGTTTTCTTTTTGGTAATAATAGGTGAATAGTGCAAGAAGAGACACCAGGCAGCCGCCTGCATCATTACTCCCCAAACCGTACAGCTTGCCATCTTCAATCGAAGCTTTAAAAGGATCTCTTGTATACGCTTGATTAGGCTTTACTGTGTCATGATGAGAATTCAGCAATAAGGTAGGTTTGCTACTGTCATACGCTTTATTAAAAGCATAAATATTATGACCCGATCTTTTAAAAGGAATCTCGTAATGCTGAAACCATTTTTCAATTAAAACCGCTGTTCGATCTTCTTCGGAAGAAAAGGAAGGAGTGCCAATAAGTTGTTGTAAAAGCTTAATGGCATGGCTTGTTACTATTTTTTGATTCATATCTATAGACTTACCTGCGTAGCAAAGGGATTATTCTGAATGATCATTTTTTCATCTCCTAAAAATACTTTTTCTACATTATTTTCTAATGCGTGAAAACAGTTCTCGAGTTTTGGGAGCATGCCATCTGCAACAATACCTTCATTTCGTAATTGCCGGTATATTTCTTTGTCAATATATTCAATAACCGAATTTTCTTCCTGAACATTCCTGAGTACACCTTTTTTTTCAAAACAGTAATACAGATGGGTTTCAAACGTCTTGCTGAGCGCAATGGCTATTTCCGAAGCCATGGTATCGGCATTCGTATTTAACAATTGTCCCTTTTTGTCATGAGTTATAGGGCAAATCACAAGGGTAATACCTGAGTTGAGAAAGGTCTCCAGTATGTAGTGATCCACTTCATCTATATCTCCTGCGAATCCGTAATCGATATGACTAACTATCCTTTTATGAGCCTTTACAATATTAGCGTCTGCTCCTGAAAGCCCTAATGCATTGCAATTACTATTTTGTAGCCTGGCAACAATGTTTTTGTTTACGAGTCCCCCATAAACCATCGTAATGATATCCAGATTTTGTGCGTCTGTAATGCGCCTTCCGTCTATCATTTTAGCTTTAACACCTAATTTGGCAGCCAATTCTGTGGCAATTTTTCCGCCGCCATGTACTAATATTTTAGGTTCTTCGATTGCAGCGAAATCAGATAAAAAAGTATCCAGTTTTTCATTATCTGAAATAACATTTCCTCCTATCTTGACCACTTTGAGGATCTTGTTAATCATCTTTAATTATGTTTTTTAAAACCATCATTGCCGCATATGTTCTATTGTTTGCTTGCTGTAAAACAAGCGAAGCCTCGCTATCTAAAACCTCATCTGCAACCACCATGTTTCGCCTTACCGGAAGACAATGCATAAATTTAGCATTATTTGTGTATTCCATTTTAGCTTTAGTGACCATCCAGGAAGTATCCTGATGAAGTACTTTACCATAATCACTATAAGAGCTCCAGTTTTTCGCATAGATAAAATCGGCTTCCCTAAATGCTTTTTCCTGATTGTATTCGATAGTAGTGTTGCCAGTGATGTTAGGGTCAAGCTCATATCCTTCCGGATGGGTTATGGTAAGATCAACCTTCATTTGTTGCATCATTCGAACAAAAGAATTAGCTACGGCATGCGGCAGTGCCTTAGGATGTGGAGCCCAGGTGAGCACTACTTTTGGCTTGTTTGTTTTTTGATGTTCTTTGATAGTGATGGCATCAGCTAATGCCTGTAGCGGATGTGCAGTTGCGCTCTCCATGTTGATAATGGGTACGGAGGCGTATTTCTCAAAACTTTTAAGGACTTTCTCAGCTTCATCTTCTGCTTTATGTTTAAGCCCTGCGAATGCGCGTATGGCAATTACATCGCAGTACTGAGACAGTACTCCTGCAGCTTCCTTCACATGCTCGGCAGTGGTACCATCCATGACACTTCCATCTTCAAACTCAAGAGCCCATGTCTCGCCGGAAACATTCATGGAAAGAACGTCCATACCCAACATTTTTGCAGCCTTTTGCGTACTCATGCGGGTTCTCAGACTAGGATTGAAAAATAGCATTCCTAGGGTTCTTGGTTTTTTAGGTAGACGATATTTATAAGGATTTTGTTTTAAGATTTGTATTTCTTCCAACCACTTATCAAGATCATCAATAGCGTTTATATCAAGGTAGTTTTTCATAGTATTTCAGCTTTTAGTGCTTCAAAAAAAGCGTCTATATGTTGCGTATTGATGCACAAGGGAGGTAGAATTCTTAAGACGTATTTGTTCTTTGCACTGCCCGTAAAAATATGATGTTTATGAATGAGGTTTTTTCGGAGTGTTGCTACTTCAAAATCAAACTCTAACCCTAACATTAAACCTCTTCCTTTTATTTTTTTAACCGATGGAATTTCAGCTGCTTTTGCCCTAAAATAAGATTCCATTTTAAGTGCATTTTCCATTAGATTCTCCTTCTCCAGAATTTCCAATACGGCCAATGATGCTGCACATGCCAAATGGTTACCACCAAAAGTGGTCCCTAACAACCCATAGGAGGGTTTAATCGCCTCATGAATTAAAATGCCGCCTACGGGAAAGCCATTTCCCATTCCTTTTGCAACGGAAATAATATCAGGAAAGACGGTATATTCCTGAAATGCAAAAAAGTTTCCGGTTCTGCCAAATCCGGCCTGAACTTCGTCTGCAATCAACAGTGTACCATACTTTTTACAGAGACAATTCATCTCTTCATAAAAATCTTTTGTCGCTTCATCGAGTCCTCCGACGCCTTGTATGTATTCGATAATGACTGCACATACATCTTCTGCTTTCAAGGCTTCTTCTAGAAGATTTATATCACCTAAAGGAAGAAATGTAACCTTTTGTTGTTTATTTAAAGGCGCATTGATCGCTGGATTATCGGTAGAAGCTACCGCTGCGGAGGTGCGACCATGAAATGCATTTTTAAAAGCCACTACGCTCGACCTGTTTGTGATAAATGAAGCCAGCTTTAAGGCATTTTCATTAGCTTCGGCTCCCGAATTACAAAGAAAAAGCTGATAATCCTTACAGCCTGATAGTTTTCCCAGTCGTTCTGCCAGCTCATTTTGTAAAGGGTTTTTAATTGCATTACTGTAGAATCCGAGATTCTTGAGTTGATCGCTTACATTTTTTACATATACAGGATGCGAATGACCGATAGATATCACAGCATGGCCACCGTAAAGATCGAGGTATTGCTGCCCGTTTTCATCATATACATACATTCCCTCTGCTTTTACAGGGGTAATGTCGTAAAGCGGATATACATCAAATAATTTCATCATTAGCTTTTTGCAATTTGGCTTATTTTATCATAAGACGCTACAATACCTTTAATAAGGGAAGAACTCAATCCCTGATGTTCCATTTCATTTAGACCTTCAATTGTGCAACCGCCGGGAGTAGTTACCCGATCAATTTCTTCTTCAGGATGCCGCCCGGATTCCACCAAAAGGCTCGAAGCTCCCAGGCAAGTATTAATAGCTAGGGTATGTGCCTCTTCGGCATCAAATCCTAGTTGGATTGCTGCCTGAGTAGTTGCCCTGACCAGTCGCATCCAGAAGGCGATACCACTGGCACAGATCACAGTAGCTGCCCGCATCTGTTCTTCGGGAATTTCCATTGATGCACCTAATCGGTTAAAAATCGCTTTAGCAATATCTGTTCTTTTTTTACCCATCTCATTGCTGCAAATGCAGGTCATGGATTTTCCTACAGCAATCGCCGTGTTAGGCATACTTCTTATGATATATTGATCTTTACCAATAATAGATTCAATTCTTGAGAGTGGATACCCCGTAATAGTTGAGATCACCACATGTTTTTCGGTGAGCAGGTCTTTTACATCGTTGAGTATTTGATCAAAATGACGGGGTTGCACACCAAAGATCAGAATATCTGAGTTTTGCACGGCTACGCGGTTGTCTGAGGTAACACGCACACCGTTATATTTTTCCCAATCTGATATAGCTTGAGTATTTCGCCTTGTAAGATACAGGGTGGTGATGGCATTGTTAAATACAAGTCCCTTGGCGATTGCCAACCCCAGATTTCCTGCTCCGATTATTGCTATTTTCATGTGTTATTTTTTAAAACTGACTTCCTTTTAGTTGTAAACCTTCAGTTTCCTTTAAACCAAAGAGTAAATTCATATTTTGAACGGCCTGACCGGATGCTCCTTTTAATAAATTATCTATTGCACTGGTAACAAGCAATAAATTCTCATGTTTATGCAAATGAATATGACAATGATTGGTATTTACTACTTGTTTTAAGCTTATAGGTTGTTCAGATACATGTGTGAATGGAGCATTTTTATAAAATGATCTGTAAAGCTCCTGTGCGTCTTCTAATGTTCCTTCAAATTCAGTATAGGCCGTTGAAAAAATTCCTCTGGTAAAGTTGCCCCGTACCGGAAGAAAATGAAGACTGGTTTCTTTTTTTTGCAGAAGTATTAAGCTTTGCTTGATTTCATCCAGATGCTGATGGGTAAAAGGCTTATACCAGGACACATTGTCGTTTCTCCAGCTAAAATGTGTTGTACTGCTCATGCTTGCTCCTGCACCCGTGCTTCCGGTTACGGCATTAATATGAATTGGGTTGGTTAATTTCTCAGCTGCTGCAAGAGGCAACAAGCCTAACTGTATGGCGGTCGCAAAGCACCCCGGATTTGCAATACTGCTCGCCTTAGCTATCTTTTCTTTCTGGAGTTCCGGAAGTCCATAAATGTAGTTTCTGTGAAGGAAATTCCTGCTAGCTTCTAACCTGAAATCATTACTTAGATCAATTATTTTGGTAACCTCAGGAAATTGATGATTTTCAAGAAATTTCCTGGAATTGCCATGGCCTAAACAGAGAAATAATACATCTATGTCGCGGGAAGGCGTATCTGTAAAATTCAGCTTTGTGGAGCCCAAAAGATCGCTGTGCACGTCATGAACAGGAGCACCTGCCTTGCTTGTACTGAAAACAAAGTCTATGTGAACTTCACTGTGATTTAAAAGAATCCTTATAAGTTCTCCGGCTGTATACCCCGTACCTCCAACTATTCCTGCCTTAATCATGAGTAATTTTATTTACGTGATTGTATATTTTATTTTGATTGGAAAGAATTTTGATAAACCCTTTAGCATCATCGGCCGTCCAGGCTTTATTCATTTCTCCATAACTTCCAAAAGAAGCGTTCATCAGATCGTGAGGAGAATGTATTCCTTCGATAACGAATCTGTAAGGATAGAGTGTCACGAAGACATCTCCAGTCACCTTCTTTTGAGTATCAGTTAAAAAGACTTCAATATTGCGCATTACTTCATCCAAATACTGCCCTTCATGCAGCAGCATCCCGTACCAATTTCCCAGTTGCTCTTTATGGTGCAGCTGCCATTTGGTAAGTACATGTTTTTCGAGCGCATGGTGAGCTTTGATTATGAGAAGAGGTGCTGCCGCTTCAAAACCTACTCTTCCTTTAATTCCAATAATGGTGTCACCTGTATGAATATCTCTTCCGATAGCATATGCAGCGGCAATTTCATTTAGCTTATTGATATTAGCAGAAGGTTTACCCTGCTCGTCGTTAATAGCGGTTAGCTCTCCTTTTTGAAAGCTCAGCTTTACTTTTTTAGGCTTTTCTGTGAGAAGCTGACTCGGGTAGGCCTCTTCAGGAAGTCCTTGATGTGAAGTGAGTGTTTCTGCACCTCCCACACTGGTTCCCCATAAACCCTGATTGATCGAGTACTTTGCTTTCTCCCAGTTCATTTCAATTCCATTTGCTTTCAGGAATTCAATTTCGTGCTCTCTTGATAACTGTTGATCCCGTATAGGAGTTATTATTTCGATGTGAGGCGCAATGGTTTGAAAGATCATGTCAAATCGCACCTGATCATTTCCGGCACCTGTACTTCCATGTGCAATGGTGTTTGCTCCTATTTCGACTGCATATTTTACAATTTCAATGGCCTGTACAATTCTCTCTGCACTTACAGAAAGAGGGTAGGTGTTGTTTTTAAGAACATTCCCGTAGATGAGGTAGCGTACCACCTTATCATAGAACGCTTCAACTGCATCGATGTTTTTATAGGAAGCGGCTCCCAGTTTTATGGCTTTTTCATGTAGTTTTTCAACTTCTTTCGAATTAAAGCCACCTGTGTTCACACTTGCTGCATGCACTTCATACCCTTGTTGAGTAAGATATTTTACACAATAAGAGGTGTCCAAACCTCCACTATAAGCAAGAACTAATTTTTGCATAACTATTTCTTTTTGTCTTCTTTCTTAAGAAAGAGCGCTTGTTTAATACTTTTTAATCGTTTTAATACGGCCTTATCATTTTCATATTTCGTAGTAGCCTTCTTTTTTTTAGGATCGTAGAGCATCCCAGTACACAAGCACATTTTTTTTTCGGTACGCGTTAGGATATCAAAATTCTTACAGGTCGCGCAACCATTCCAGAATGAAGGATCGTCTGTTAGCTCTGAGAAGGTCACCGGTTCGTATCCTAATTCGTAATTAATTTTCATGACGGCCAGCCCGGTAGTAATTCCAAAGACTTTTGCCTCCGGATATTTTTTCAGGGAATGTTCGAAGATCTTTTTCTTTATTTTTTTGGCGAGTCCCTGCCCTCTATAATCGGGATGCACGATGAGCCCGGAATTTGCTACAAATTTCCCATGACTCCAGGCTTCAATGTAGCAGAAACCCGCGAATTTATCGCCATCAATTGCGATTACAGCATTGCCGTTCTCAATTTTGGTAATGATATATTCTGGTGTTCTTTTCGCTATTCCGGTACCCCGATTTTTAGCGGATTCTTCGATGGTCTCACAAATAATGTGAGCATATTTTATATGCGAACTGTCAGCAACTATTACTAACATAGGAGTGATGATTTAAAAAATAATATGACTAAATTATTCTGGAGAACTGAACCGGACTCACCTAAGTTCAAAAAATTGAAAGCACACCCTAGGGGCGGCGGCGGAAAAAGGGAACAACAAACGAAGGAACAGTAAGTTCCCCGAATAAAATGTTTGCTATTTTGTGATCTTGTTCCATAATTACAATGGTAAATATACAATTTATCCGATTAAACCATTCAAAAAAATTATTTTTTTAGGGGGTGTCTGGATGATTTTGTGAATAAAGAGGGTTTACACCCTTCTCTGTAGTAGGGTGTTATAAAGTTAAGAACTTGCGCTTCTTTGTATTGAATATCTCATAAAAGAAATATATATAAACCGGGATATACTGAAGGGCGAGCATTAGATAACTTTCTTTAAAATTGGACTGGGAATAGGTATAATAACTCAATATGATAAATAAAGACCACACCACCGGGTATCTGTAATTAGTGAAGATACAAAGTAGGAGGAGAGATGAAAGATACCATGGGTGTACAACCGAAGCGGTAAAGAAATAAAACGATAGGGCAAGCAGCATTCCCGAAGCCAATTCAGGAAGATTTTTGTTTCTTTTGATGAAACTAATAATCAGTATCACCAGTACTACCAGTACAGGCATGATCTTGCCAACGGTCTGAATGATATTATATCCTTTTATGTGGTATCCGATGGCTTTTATAAGGTTATAAATACTTCCGTTAAACTCGAAATTAATAAACCATAAACTTAGGGTATCAGCATATGCTTCCAGAAATTTTATCGAAAAGAAGGGAAGAAAAAACAGAGTAGTCATGATTAGGGTGATCAAATAGAACAAAACTGCCTTTCTGAGTTTTAATTTTTGAATTAGTAAAGGGAGTGTTAATAGTGGAAGTAATTTCACTGAAATCGCAGCAGCCATTGCTATAGCACCTAATTTCCATTTATCTGTATAAACCAGATAGAGACTTAGCACCAAAAAGAAAAGCATTACACTTTCGAAGTGAAGGTTTCCGGTTAGCTCGATTATAATAAAGGGATTAAGTGCATATATATAGATATAATAGCTAGGCAACTTCAGTTTTTCCAGCAATTTGCCCCCTATGATTATGATTCCAATATCAGATAATATAATGATCAATCTCATGACGATTACTGATCCCAGGATGGATTTGCCCGAAACTAATGCGGCCAGAAAGAAACACAGTTGATTAATTGGTGGATAGTTGGTGTAGTGTCCTGCACTCAGTTCGCCCATACCTTCATAAAGTTCTGCCGCCTGAGCAATAGGGGCGATACCTCCATCCATCAAGACGCCCGGAAGATATAAATATGGATTCCAACCCTCCAGTAGCATTCTTCCATCCCAGATAAAACGATAAAAATCCTGTGACAGATTGGGGATGGCAAAAAGAAATACCATTCTGAATATAATCGCAAGTCCTGTTAAGAAAGCGGGTTTCAGTTTCTCCACTTTTACCAGTGTATAGAACAAATAAAACAACGCCCCGTAGAGCGTTATAAGTTTAATAAAATCTGTTCTTTCAAGATCGTAAGCAAAAGATGCGTACAATGCAATACTGGTTAACGCCATAAATAGAGAAAATTTATGGTATTTCCAGAAAGTTAAGATCAAGCTTTAGAAGTTAGCGATTTAAAGAATACAAATCCAAAACCTAAGAAAAGCATGAAATGAAAAGGAAACAATCCAAAATCATTTAAAGGAACTGCACTGTACATTCCAAAGAGAAAATACAGCATCAATACGGCTTCTAAAAGTGTGTTGGCAGAGAGATTCTTTCGTATATATTTATTTCCTTTCCAAGAATCAGTAAGATTTTTAATATTGAATTTAGGGGTTCTTACAAATTCGCTTCGCTTACCCATATGACCTTCCAGTACAGCTACAGAATTATGTAACGAGAAGCCCATCGCCACTGAGAAAAAGGTAAAAAACATGCGTATGTAGTCTATAAATTTGTCAAAACCACCTCCCTGAATATTCTTAAAGGTAAACCAATAACAAACAAAAAGAATGATAGTACTTACTATGAAGAAACTGGTAACGTCAAAAAACCATGCTAAATGTCCGTATGTGTTTTTGATATAAAGCATTGGAATACTAAGTAAAGCTACCGTTAAAACGCATAGGAACATGGTACTGTTTAAGAGGTGTAATACTCCGTGTAAACGAGTTTTGAAAGAAATATTTTTTGAAGTTATCACTTTCCAGACCATTTTTCTGAAATTCTCTGCTCCACCCTTGTTCCATCGAAATTGCTGTGAGCGCGCAGCACTTATTACCACCGGTAATTCTGCTGGGGTTTCTACATCTTCTAAATATTTGAACTTCCAATTTTTAAGCTGTGCTCTATAGCTAAGATCTAAATCTTCTGTAAGTGTATCTCCTTCCCAGTTACCTGCATCGATAATACATTCTTTTCTCCAGATTCCGGCAGTACCGTTGAAGTTTATGAAGTGCCCTTTTGCACTTCTTCCCACTTGTTCCAGTGTAAAATGCGCATCTAAGGCAAAGGCTTGTATTTTGGTGAGAAGTGAGTAATCACGATTTAAATGTCCCCATCTTGTTTGAACTACACCAATTTCGGGATCTTTGAAGTAGATCACTGTTTTCTTTAACCAGTCTGGATCCGGAAGAAAGTCAGCGTCAAAAATCGCAATGTATTCTCCTTTAGCATTTACCAGACCGTCTTTTAACGCCCCTGCTTTAAAGCCTACGCGATTCTCTCTTCTAATATGCTGGATATCCAGTCCGGTTTTGCGAAGCGCTTCTATTTGCGCTGCAGTATCTCTTACTGAGTCGTCTGTAGAGTCGTCCAATACCTGAATTTCCAGGCGGTTTGAAGGATACTCTAATTTGGCAATATTTTCAAGAAGTCTTTCTACTACATATTCCTCGTTATAAATAGGAAGTTGAATAGTCACATAAGGTACTTCTTTTGGATCTAATAAATTAAATTTAGGTGCTTCATCGTTTTTCTTCTTATGACTGAGATAATTGATGAGCAAATTTAGTTGCGCCAAACTATAAAAAAATATAAGTACTAGGGCCGTACTGTAGATGGCGATAATGATGTAAGATATAAGCAGGTTCATTTCTTGATACTGTATTTAAAAATCCAACCAAGTATTTTTATGGCTGCAAAGATAGTACCTTTTATGGTTCCTGAAACTTTTGAGACCCCAATTCTTTTTTTGTATCGAACCGGTATCTCTGTATAAGTTAGTTTTTTACGTAAAATTTTGAGCTGCATTTCTACCGTCCAACCATAGGTTTTATCAGCCATTTCAAGGGATAAGAGCGTATCGTATTTAATGGCTCTAAACGGACCCAAATCTGTAAATTTTGCCTTAAAAAAAATTTTCATTAGACTGGTTGCCAGCCAGTTTCCGAATACCTGCTGGGGTGTCATAGAGTGTTTTTCGCGTAAATTTTTCACACGTGCACCAATCACAAGATCCACATCTTCATGAATAATAGGCCCAACTATTTTGGTGAGTTCTTCCGGATAATCAGAATAATCGCCGTCTAAAAATACCACAATATCAGGTTTTTCATTCTGGTGGGCGATGTATTCTAACCCTTTTAAGCAGGCATAGCCATAGCCTCTGTTTTTTTCGGTCAATACGGTAGCTCCATTTTCCTGAGCTACAAGGGCAGTTTGATCTGTAGAGTTGTTGTTTACTACAATAATTTCGTTTACAATCGAAGGAATTTCATTTAGTACCAATGCTATGGAATCTGCTTCGTTGTAGGCAGGGATAACGACTTTAATTTTTGTCATTTAAGGTCTGATAGTCTGTTTTCTCTCTTAAAGCTGAGGTAATCGGTCCATTCATTAACTTTAACACCCCGATCGTATTTTTCAGCTTTTTGAAGTTTACCTTTCTTGTATACGAGGGCATAGCCGTGAATTTCTCCATTTTTAAATTGATATTTCACTTTTACCCTTCCGTTCTCATAAAAAACCCACCAGCCTTGTTCGAGCCCGTTTTGGTAATGCCCTTCACTCTTTATTTCACCGGTAGGGGTATAAAAGTACCAATATTTTTCTTTTTGATGTTTGTGGTAATGCCCTTCCTGTTTGAGTGCGCCATTTTCAAAATAATACTTCCAGTAGCCTTCTTTTTGTTTATTTTGCCACCATCCTTCTGCACTTATTTTGCCATTATGATGGTATGAGGTTCTATATTTTTTTGAAACAGACCCTGTAAACAATAAACTTAGGAGAAGTAAGGATGCGATATATTTTGTTGTCATAACTTCAAATCATTGAGGATATAACATATAAGACGTCTTTACGTACCTAACCTAACAGATTTTATTTTTTATTAACAAGGTCCATCAGGTCCACATCGTTTCCTAAAAGTATTTCATTTGCGTTGATACGATTGTCTCGTGCGCCATTTTCAAGTTTCAATACGCCTCTGGGGCATACAGCAGAGCAGATACCGCACCCTACGCAGGAAGACCTTACAATATTTTCTCCTTTTTGGGCATAGGCTCTTACATCGATACCCATTTCACAGTAGGTTGAACAATTTCCGCATGAAATGCATTGACCTCCGTTGGTTGTAATTCTGAATTTTGAGAACAATCGTTGTTGTAAGCCTAATATAGCAGCCATAGGGCATCCAAAACGGCACCAAACCCTACTTCCCAACAAAGGATAGAATCCAACACCAATAACACCCGAAAAAGCAGCTCCAATTCCAAAGCCATACCATTCTCTTAGCTTATAACTACTTACAAAAAGAATGTTTTTATCATCTGAAAAATAGTTGATAAGAATTGCGCCTATAATTACTGCGCCAATAGCACCCATGGTAAAAAGCGCATCATTGTCCATTGCTTTCCTTTTAAAGATATATATAGACAGAATTAGGGCTGAAAGGAAAATAACGGTTCCCCAAATGAATTGAGCTTGAGAAATTATACTTAATGCAGCACCAGATTTGCTACCCAGAAAAGAATAAATTACTGCTACCGTCATTACGAAGGCGAAAACCAGCACCAGGTGAATAGACCAGCGTTCGAATTTCCAGGCACTCATTTTTTTGCTTGATAAGTGGCGAAAAGGATCTCCAGCCGTTTCTGCAAGTCCGCCACAACCACATACCCAGGAACAGTACCATCTTTTCCCGTAAAAATAAGTCAGGATAGGAGAAATTATAAAAATAAGAGCGATACCAAAAATAAGCATGAACATTCCCAGATTACCTCCATTAAAAAGATTTTTCAAATGCCAGTCGAAGAAAAAATCATAGTCTAACGGCCACATATTTTTAAGATCTTTTCCAAAATATGGCTTATCAGGATTTAATTTTTCAAGGATCTCGGGAATAAGAAAAGCAAACCCTAATTGAAAAAACATCACCGATGAGGTTCTAAATATCTGATATCGGTTGTGCCTGTATTTCAAAATAAATTTATAACCCAGGGCAAGTATAGCAACGGTATAAAGAGTTCCATAAACAAACCACTGGCTTGCTGCATGACCATTAAGCAGATAGCTCAAGGGATCGAAGAAGCTTACAATTCCCGTATTTGGTCCATCATTATTAAGTCCCAGGTATTCAGGAAACCAATAAAGCAGCACGTAGAATGCGGTTAGCAGAATACCTACGATCCATCCCCAGAAGCCCGCACTGGATATTGATTTAAACCAGACGCCATTATTTTTAATACCTTCCGGTTGTGAAAGGTACAATCGATTGGCATAAAGAACGGTTCCTACGATAATCAGTAAGAGAGAAATTCCTAACCAAAGCGTTTTATTCGGGAAATTGATATTGAATAATGCCAACCCCATAATAAGGAGTCCTATAATTCCTGCCGCTAGCGCAATTTTCTGTATTGCATCCATTTTAGTTGGATTCGGATCGGCTATAGATAAGCTTTCTGTATTCGTATTCATGAGAAATAAAATAAGTAATGGTTAGTTAAGGATGGTGTTTTCTTGTTTATGAGCAGCGTAAGCTTTTTTAATTTCACTTTCATGATGCTCATAAAATTCCGGATCAAAATTGGCCTCTTTTAAATGGGCTACAACATAGTCTACGTTACGCTTATCGGTAAGCCATCTGTCGAAAACCTCATGTCGCATTCGTATACCAAAAGTATTAATCCCTAAAAACAGCCCAGAATCTTTGTGAAAAGAAATTCGTATGCATTTTTTTCCATTCTGATGTTCCCAGTAAAACTGTTTTTCGTATTCTTTAGGTTTTGAAAAAACCCAACCATAGGTTTGATATTCTATGTCAAGGAACTTGGCAGAGTTAAACCAATGCCCTGGATTGTATGCTGTTCTGTTGCTACAGATAGTTTGGGCCAGCGCCTCTCCCATCATTCTTCCGGTATACCATACGGCCTCTACCGGTCTTCTTAAGCCGATGGCCTCTCTTTGTTCTGCGCAATCTCCAATAGCATATACATCGGGTACATTTGTTTCAAGATACCGATTCACCAAAACACCTCTATTGATCTCGATAGAAGAGTCTTTTAAAAAATCGATATTAGGAGCAACTCCGGCGGTTAATCCTACGACCTGGCATTCTATCGTATCGCCTTTATCCGTGGTAACTGCTCTTACTTTTCCGTTCTCATCAGCCAGGATTTCTACAAGATTGGTCGACAGTCTTAGATCAATATGATGTTCTTTAATGTGGCGATTGATCATTTCAGATTCTCCTGAAGGTAGTACTCCATTCCAGAAACTTGATTCTCTGACTAAAAATGTTACTTCAATATTTCGGGATCTAAGCATTTCAGCAAGTTCTATCCCTATCAACCCACCGCCTACGATCACCGCTCTCTTACAATCGGGGGTGTGCTTTTCCAGGTTCTCAAGATCCTGTCTATGATACATCCCCATGACGCCTTCTAAATCCTGACCGGGCCATCCAAATTTATTAGGTTTTGAACCCGTAGCTATGATGAGTTTATCATAAGGCAGTTCTGTGCTGTCTTCGAATTTGATAACCTTGTTGTCTGCAGAAACATGAGTTACATAGCCTTGTCTGAGATCGATACGATTTTTGTCCCAAAAATTATTTTCGTAAGGTTGTGTGTGCTCAAACTTCATGTGTCCCATGTACACATACATTAATGCAGTTCGGGAGAAGAAGTAGGGAGTTTCATTTGATATTAAGGTGATTTTTTTATCAGATAATTTCCGGATATGTCTGGCAAGTGTCACTCCTGAAATTCCGTTACCAATAATAACGATGTGTTCCATATAAAGGCGGTTGTTTATTGCTATGTCGTTTCTAAAGTTAAGAACTTATTCCATATTTCAAATTTAGAACGACTTTAAATAGCGTTCACATTGTAAGGAATCTGATCAGTTCCGAACGTTTTTTATTCTTTACTCAACCAATGTTGAAAACTCTTAAAATTTTGTTATAGTCGCCAAATTGCCTGTAAGTAAATTTTCTAATCCAAGACTGATCTTCCCAAACATAAAACCAAACTACAATGAAAAAAATAATATTTATATCCACCCTGTTCTTTTGCTCTTTGAGTACATTTAGTCAATCTGAAAAGGACTTTTTTGAAAAAGCACATGCTTTTTTTCAACAGCATGTTAAGGACGGGGAAGTGGCATATGCTGCCATTCACAAGGCACCGGAAGCATTAAATGAATTGTTAGGCATCGCTGCTGCTATTAAAATCTCTAAATCGGAAGCTGCTGCATACAGGGCTTTCTGGATCAATGCATACAATTTAGCTGTTATTAAGGGTGTGATTGATAATTACCCATTGCGTTCACCATTAGATGTAAAGGGATTTTTCGATAAGAACACTTATACTCTTTCGGGTAAGAACATCACTCTTAATTCTATTGAAAATGAGATGTTACGGGCAAATTTTAATGATGCCCGTATTCATTTCGTATTGGTGTGTGGTGCTGAAGGTTGCCCTCCCATAATTAATAAAGCATACACACCAGACAATTTAGAGTCTTTGCTAACTAGTCAAACCACAAAGGCACTTAACAATCCTGAATTTATTAAAGTGACATCTAAAAAAGTGTCACTTTCTGAAATTTTTAAATGGTATCGGGAAGATTTTGGTAAAACAGATAAAGAAGTTTTAAGATTCGTCAATCGGTTTAGAAAAGATACCATAAACTCAGACTTAAAAATTACGCATTACCCATATAACTGGAAACTCAACAAACAATAACTAACTCTTATTCTTAAAAAAGATGATTAATAAATTTTCAATAATAGTCTCACTTCTGCTCTTAACTGTTCATGTAGCAATTGCGCAGGAGGCAACCGAAAATGAAGTTCAACAATCTAATATAATAGCATTTACGCCTTCTAAATTATTATATAAAAATCAGTGGGATATTAAATGGTTTAACAACCTGTATACTCAGACCAAAATAGCCGATGAAAATGGTGAG
The DNA here is from genome assembly GCA_046199005.1 of Flavobacteriaceae bacterium M23B6Z8. Taxonomy (GTDB): domain Bacteria; phylum Bacteroidota; class Bacteroidia; order Flavobacteriales; family Flavobacteriaceae; genus Ascidiimonas. Next base: position 3,813,533 of record CP176050.1, on the reverse strand, counting down.
GTGATAAAAAATCTGCCACGTGAAACCTTTTTTACATCTACTTTGGAAGTTTTTACGGGCGTATCTGAGAACCGAAGAATAAATATTGGAGGCATCATTCGTTTCAGATCGAACGTGGTTGGTGGGAGAGATGCTTTAGATGTTTTTAGTTTTGATGGAGAAAGTACATCTGCACGTTCAGGCATTACGGCAATAGCACCATCCATAAAAATTGCGCCTTTTAGAAAACTGAGTAATTTTTCGATTCAGAGTTCGCTCTTCATACCTCTAATTGACAAAGAAATAGAAAATGGCGTTTTTCTGGAACAGAACGGATTTGTATGGCAGAATCGATTTTTTTACGATTATACTTTTCCCGGCGATAAGTTTCAACTGTTTACAGAGCTAACTACCGAATTTAATTTTGGAGATGAGAATACGTCTGACGATGGATTTGTAAATACCGACGGCAGCTTTGCAAATAATAGTTTGGTTTTATTTCCGGGAGTTTTCTTAAGTTATTTTCCTTCCGATAAATTTACTGTATTAGCACTTGCACAACATTTTCAACGATTTGATCTCGGGAATAATTTTGAGCAGGATTTTACGGCTGTTGGAGGAGGCATGAAATATCAACTTACGAAAGAAGTGAATGTAGAAGCCTTATATACCAATTTTGTAAGGGGTACTAGTAATGGGTTGGGTCAAACTTTTAACATAGGCGTAAGAGTAATTTTGTAGGTTTACTAGTATCTTAGGGCGTAAATTAAACGTCTGTATGTACAAATTAAAATACTTTTTTGTTCTATTGTCCTTGTTTTTTGTACAGCTTTCCTGTACCCAAAATACCAAGGTCAACGGTTTGAGTTATGTTGCCTCGAGAAATGAGATAAGTCTTGACGATATTAAATCCCTAAAAGATGCCAATGCGAACTGGGCTGCCGTAATGCCTTTTGGTTTTATGAAATCTGTTAGTACTCCCCAGATTATTTATGATACAGACTGGCAATGGTGGGGAGAACGACAGGAAGGTGCCGAAGTAACTACAAGTTATCTTCATGAGAAAGGCTTAAAGGTTATGATAAAACCCCAGATATGGGTCAACAAGGGAGCGTTTACAGGCACAATCAAAATGATGAATGAGCAGGATTGGGTTGCTTTTGAAAAATCTTATGCAGAATTCTTATTAACCTATGCGAGAATGGCTGAGCGCATGAACGCGGAGGTACTCTGTATCGGGACAGAATTATATCGATTTATAGAGAATCGACCCGAATACTGGACCAAATTAATTCGGCAGATCCGAGAAGTATATTCCGGTAAGTTAACATATGCCGAAAACTGGGATTCTTTTTCAAAAGTTCCTTTTTGGAGTCAATTAGATTATATAGGTATCGATGCCTATTTTCCTTTAAGTGATGCAAAAACACCTTCGATCGAAGAATTGAGATCGGGTTGGGAAAAGCATAAAAAAAGTATTTTCAAGGTACACAAAACACATGAAAAACCCATAATGTTTACAGAATATGGTTATCGTAGCGTCGACTATACAGCCAAAGAACCCTGGAATTTCAATCACAAGGCAAATAAGAACATGAAGGCGCAACAAAATGCGCTCAAAGCCCTGTATGATGAATTTTGGCACGAACCCTGGTTTGTGGGGGGCTTTCTTTGGAAGTGGTTTGATAACCATAAACAAGCTGGTGGATTGGAAGACAATCAATTTACACCACAAAACAAACCAGCTGAATCCCTCATTTCAGATTTCTACAAAAGTGCCTACGAATGAAAAAACAGCTTTCCGGGATTTTCTTTCTGTTGAGTTTGTGCAATCTTATAGCTCAATCTCAAAAGATTAAAATTTTTGATATCGAAGGTGTTAAGAAAAATGACCCAAAATTTTTAAAAAATATCGTCAAAGGAGCCGGCGGAGTACCATTGGACTCTGCAATTTTAATCAATGACATTCGCAAACTTAAACGGCTGCCAGGAATTGCGAATGCACAATTCGAAGTTACAGACAGAGAAGATGGGGGCGTAAACGTTACCTATCATATCGAGGAGAGTTTTACCGTGATACCTGAAGTAAATATCTGGTCTCGCAATGATATTTTTTCTTTTAGGGCGGGCGTGTATGATTTTAATTTTTTGGGCAAGGGGATGACGGTTGGAGGTTTTTACCAATATAATGGTTTTAGTGCCTATGGTGTAAACTTCAGAGCTCCTTATTTGCTTGGGCGTAATTGGGGTATCGCAGTAAATCATCAAAACTGGACGAGTGAAGAACCGGTTTTTTTTTCGGAGGGAACGGCCAATTATAAATATAGCAATACCTCTTTTGAAATTTTGGCTCTTTTAGAAATAGATGAAAATAACCGACTTGAGTTTGGATTCAATGTTTTTGAAGAAGAGTATGATTTTTTGAGCGGACTCGAAGCATCAGAGATACCACAAAGTCTTGATTTAAATAAATTATTGTTTAAATCTGTGTATACTTTTGACAGGCTAAGGTATAACTACCAATATATTGAAGGCATAAAAACCAATTTATACACGCAGTACGTAGTAACCAAAAATAACTTTCAGGACGATTTTTTTATTTTTTGGAATGATTTTTTTTATTTCAAAAGAATAGGTGAAAGAGGTAATTGGGCAAACAGATTGCGTTTTGGAATTTCATCGAACGAAGAAACACCTTTCGCTCCTTTTTCAGTAGATAATAATGTTAATATAAGAGGGGTAGGTTTTATTATCGATAGGGGAACAGCAAGCCTCGTGTTAAATACGGAATACCGATATACGCTTATCGATAAATCCTGGTTTGTGCTTCAGGGCAATGTATTCACTGATATTGGTACGTGGCGTAATCCGGGCGGCGATTTCAGCGATTTTACTGATCCTGATAATTATAGGATCTACCCGGGTGTTGGGTTGCGTTTTATGCACAAAGGCATTTATAACGCTGTTTTTAGAATAGACTACGGTTACGGAATTAGTAAAAATGCCAATCAGGGAATTGTTTTCGGAATCGGTCAATACTTTTAGCGAATATGTTTTCTGTAATATGAATAAAGTGTTTCTGGAGATGCTCCAAAAATTTTCTTTAAATGAATTACTGCGAAATGATACTGTAACTTGAAGACACCTATATTTCGATACTTACGTGCAGAAGTAAGCACATATTCAGGTAGTACGATAAAAGAACTTTTCTTATACAGCCTATTGGTAAATTCATTATCCTCATAAATCGTGTAATCTTCATTAAAACCTCCCATTTCTTCAAAAAGTGATTTGGTTATAAATAAGGACTGATCGCCACCCCTGCAAATAGAAAAATTCCAACGGGTAAACCATTGAGAAACACGTAACAAAAGATGTTTGTCATCAAACTTTAACCGGAAGCAACCTGCTTCCTGCTTCTTACTTACTGCTTGAAGTATTTTTTTGTCAAATTGAGCCGGAGGAAATGAATCTGCGTGAAGAAAGTACAAAATATCTCCCTTAGCCAGCCGAGCGCCCTTGTTCATCTGGAGAGCCCTTCCTTTAGGCCCTATAATAAATCGGACATTTTGTTCTTTCTTAATTACTTCTTTTGAGTTGTCGACACTGCCGCCATCAGAAACAATAATCTCTTCGATGTTTTTAGAAAGACTGTTTTCATGTAAATGGGGTATAAGCTTCGATAAGTTATCGGCCTCATTTAATACGGGTATGATGATACTAATTTTCAAGAATTGTTACGCTCCGTTTAATCCCCAATCGTATTTTAGATAAGAAATTTTTGTCTGATCGTTTACAGGTGTTTCAACATAGGGTTCGATAAAATCTATGATACTGCCCTGTTTTTTAAAATCCTTTGAGAACCATCTGAAAATAAGGGAAAGTACTGCTTTTTGACCATCGATCTTATTTTTAGTGGGATCATTTAAAAATGTACGAGTAGCATCATTTAGTTGAATCTCCAGATCTTCAGCAATAAAAGCTTCATTCTGTAACTTAGGGCAGGAGACAGAGGCACAAACGATCGCAAAATGAATTCTGGGTTCATTCATTTTCCGTAGGATTTGATGCTCAATTTCGTTTAGATTGTACCATTTATTCCCCAATTTAAAAAAACGAATATCCCAGGGGTTTTTGATATCCTTTATGCTATTCACAGGATAATTATCTAAAATAAGTTTCACCGTAAATGCATTATAAGCATTAATCCAATAGGCTAGTTTTTCTTCTCGTGATGTACTACTGTCTGGCACATTGTCTTCAAGTAGTTGGAGATATTCGTTGAACGGTTTTCGGTCTTTTTTAAAGCCTTGGTAATTCACAAAGCCATCCTCCGAGACATTTTTTTGAAGCAAAGAGTTCCATGTGCTATGAAGATTCACTTCTAACGTATCTGCTTCCTTTTTTACACCTTTAGTTTCTGAAACCGGCACAGGTAATGCAGTTTCTTCTACAACTACCGAGTCTATTTTGATAATGGGTTTTTCTTTTGTGAGAGGATCTTTATTTGAAGTCTGAATTACTTTTTCTTCCGTAGAAGTTTGCACGGCTCTTTTGGTTGAATTGCATCCGGTGAGGCATGCAAATCCAATAAAAAACACGAGCAACTGAATGGAACTACTTTTCATAAAACGATTTTAAGCGTACCTGAATTGAATATTTCGTATACTGAATCAAGCACCTATTTCTTTGACAAAACAAATCTGTATGCTCACGCTCAGTTTATTTTGACAGACTCCTGTTTCAGTCAATATTTTATTCAAAACCTTACCCAATCCATTGGATTAGCAACAACCACCTCCATCATAATGAAAGGTAGACTCCGAAATAAAAATATCATTTCTGCCTAAACCTTTTAGAGCTGCCGCTGTTTTATCACAGACGGCAAGAGGCTGATTTTTAAGGAGTACGTGTCCTTTCTTATCATCAAAAAAATCTTCCTTACCATAATAAATAGCAGCCTTGCCAGTAAATATACAAGGTCCGTCTTCGGGCATAGGATCTTTTATTGCAGCTACTTCGATAGATTCTATATAGATGAGTTCTTCGGTTGGATAGTTCACCGGATCCAAAATTCGATACGGCTTTCTTGCTCTGATCTCTATGGTGCCAAAGCCAGCATCGGTAAGCATTTTTACATACTCGGCGATCGGGAGGCTTCCGCTAAGGCACAATGCTCTCAGGCGCTCGTCATTGCGTAGCGTTTCATTCATAGGCTGTTCGCAAGTGGGGTCGCTCATCACAAGTCTTCCATGCGGTTTCAGCACTCGGTACATTTCTGAGATCGCCTTTTTCAATTCTTCCATTTTAAAAATATTGAAAAGGCAATTCTGTGCAGCCACATCAATGCTATTTGAAGCCACCGGAAGGTTTAAGGCATCTCCTTTAAGCAACTCAACAAACTCTGAAGAAAACCAGTCGTTTTCTGCTTCGGCTATTTTAAAATTTTCTCTGGAAGCTGTTAACATCTCATCTACCACATCTATTCCAATAACGCCTCCTTTCTGACGAGAAAAATAGGCAAACTGTAGAAGCTCCATTCCACCGCCTACGCCTACATATAAAATTTTAGGACTGCGTACCAGATCTCTGGCGTGAACGGTGCTGCCACATCCATAATTCATCTCCTGCATGATTTTAGGAATACTTAATCCCGGCAGTTCCCATATAGGATTTGTGGTGCAACAAAGCCCCACATCTGGAGTAAGGGCTGCTTCTCTGTAAACATCTTTAGTGGTTTCTAGGTAAGACATGGTTAAATGGTTTTAATAAGTTCTTTAAAAAGACGAATCATTTTAGGCTCTGCTTTTCCGGCAACTTCTATAATCTCCTGCACATTTACAGGCTGCAAGTTGTCTGGATCACATTCATCGGTCAGTACAGATACGGCTACACAAGGTAACTGCAAATGGTTCGCCACGATCACTTCGGGAACTGTACTCATCCCAACGGCATCGGCTCCTATTATTTTAAGAAATCTGTATTCTGCTTTGGTCTCAAGTTGAGGTCCTACCACTGAAGCATAAACCCCTTTTTGTAAGGTGATATTTTCTCTGGCGGCTATTTCAATAAGTGCTTTGCGCATAGAAGGGTCGTAAGGCTCGCTCATGTCTACAAAACGTTCTCCAAAAGCTGAAACTTCTTTGAACGCGAGCGGAGAGCCTCCCTGAAGATTTATATGATCTTCAATCAGCATAAGATCTCCTTTTGAATAGTTGAGATTGATCGCTCCTGCAGCATTCGAGATCAAGAGCTTAGAAATACCAAGTTCGTGCATGATTCGAATAGGATAAGTGATATCAATAAAATCGTACCCTTCGTACAAATGAAATCGGCCCTGCATCACAATTACCTTCTTCCCTTCGATCGTTCCATAGATCAATTTTCCTGTATGGAATTCTACAGTTGCCAGCGGAAAAAAGGGAATATGGTTATAATGAGCGATCAACGAATTTTCGATCTCATCTACCAACTGTCCCAATCCGGTACCTAAAACGATGCCTATCTCTGGGTTGTCAAATCCTTTTTCTTTTAAATAATTGGTTGTTTCCTGTAATTCTTTCTTTGTCATTAATTTATAAGTTTCAAAAATGATGTAAACGCCGGATGCTTTTCAATATCTTCAAACACATCTACGTCATTCAATTCTTCCAGCTTGTGTACTTTATATGTTTTTAATTGTTCTAATGTTTCTTTTAGTACCGTTGAGGTACCCCAGTCTTTATTTTCAAAAATTTCCGGGATAAGCTTTTTAAGTCCTAACAAATAATAGCCACCGTCTTCTGCTGGTCCGATGACAACGTCATTATTTTCAAGTTGCTGAAAAGCTTCTTGAATATTCGCTTCTGTCATATCGTACATATCGCTTCCAATAATGACCACTTTATCATGCCCTAGAACAAATGCTTTCTCAAAAGCATTTCTCATTCGTACTCCCAGGTGTTCGCCTTTCTGCAATTCTTTATGGTAGTACTTCGTATTCCAGAGATCGTCCTTGAAGATATCTTCTGAATAGTACACAAATTTTGCCACCTCAATGGAACGGGTGATTTCAACAGTTCGCTTCAACAGAAAATTATAGATATCCAATGCTGTCTGATCACCAACAGTTTTTGCTAATCTTGTTTTTACTTTTCCAAGTTCAGGGTTGCGAGTAAATATCAACAGCGCGTTCTTAGTCATATACTTTTTCTCCTTTCTTTAGATAAATACCCCAGATTTTGGAATAGGCATGTACTTTTTCGGTGTCAATCCCAGTATTATCAACTACTGGCTGACCCTGATTTTTCCATTCAAAAATACCTCCGTACAAATTGAACACCTGCGTATACCCCATTTTTTTAATTTTTTGAGCTATTTTATGACTGCGAACCCCAATTGAGCAATAAACGACTATTGGGCTTTCTTTATCAGGAATCATTTCTGAGACCGTTTTCACCTCAAAGTTATCATAGCCAACGTGCACGGCTTCTTTGAGATGACTCACATTATATTCAACTTGTTCTCGCGCATCTAACAAATAGAAAGCCTTTTTATTTTGCGCAAGACTATCTACACTTATATAAGGGACTTCCGCATTGTTAAATGAATTTAATACATAAGCCAATGATTGCTGACCGCTTATCAGATTGACAGCAAGTAAACTACTTACAAAAAGACATATGAGAACCCTTTTTCGCATAAATTAAGTAACGGTACCCTGGCAGCTACTACCAGCACCAGCGGTGCATCCATAACAGTGTTGGGATATAATTATATTTCGGTTTTGTAGTACATCTTCATTATAGGCTGAAATATGCTTTACTTTAGATGCGACCTTAAGATCAAGCATCTGATTAAAGTCACAATCGTACAGCCATCCATCCCAGCTTACAGATATGGTATTGGTACACATCACACTTTTTACTGCTGCAGGGTTAAATGCTTCCACAAGAGCATACATATAATCCTCGTAGTTTTCTGATGCAATCAGATACTCCAGAAAACGACTTATAGGCAGATTGGTTATTGCAAATAACTGATTGAAATCGATATTGAAATCTTCTTTCAGAGCCTTTTTAAAGTCTTTTTCCATCGCTTCCTGATCAGAAGGTAAAAAAGCACCGGCAGGATTGTATACCAGGTCAAGCTTCAACCCAGACCCTTCAATACCATACCCTACGGCATTTAGCATTTGCAATGCTTTGATAGAAGCATCAAAAACACCATTACCACGCTGCTTGTCTGTTTTATCTCTTTTATAAAATGGCAGAGAAGAAACAACGTGTACCCGATGTTTCTTGAAGAACTCAGGTAGATCGTGGTATTTTTTGTTGGCTACAATGATAGTCAGATTTGATCTTACGATAAAATCTTTGATTCCGGCTTTGCTGGCTTCTTCAACAAACCATCTAAAATCAGGATTCATTTCTGGTGCTCCTCCCGTAAGATCGAGCGTATGAGCACCTGTATTTCGAATCACTTCGAGGCATTGTTCCATAGTTTCCCGGGTCATGATCTCCTTTCGATCGGGTCCTGCATCAACATGGCAGTGCGCACATACCTGATTGCACATATAGCCGACATTAATTTGTAAAATCTCCAGTTTTTGTGGTCTTAGAGGGAAATTACCTGTCTCGGCAATTTTTTCTTTGAAAGTCGGGAGTCCACCGGAAGCAAAAATGCCATTAGACAGATATTCTAATTGCTTTTCTGTATTGGCAAGTTCATTATTTCTTGCAAGTAATGATTTTTGAGCCATTATAGATTTTTCTTTTCTTTTTCGTCAGTTGAGCGAAGAGCTTACATGCTCAATTTATCGTATTTATTCATCATTTGTACCCCATGTACTAATGCAGCACCGCTTTTGATAGCTGCACCTACATGAACGGCCTCCATCATCTCTTCTTTTTCAATACCTCTTTGCAAACCATCTTTTGTATATGCATCAATGCAATAAGGGCATTGCACTACATGGGATACAGCAAGTGCGATTAACGATTTTTCGCGAGCGGATAGGGCTCCCTCCTCAAATACTTTGCCGTAATAATCGAAAAACTTGTTTCCAAGCTCCTCGCTCCATTCGGTAATATTTCCAAATTTTTTAAGGTCTGCGGGATCATAGTATGTTTTCTGCATGGGTCTTTTTTTAAGATGCTAAAGATAATTATCTTGATTGACTTTATTAGCCTTCCAGTTTAGACGTTATGAATGATCAAAGATTACGGCTGTAAAGCATTTTTTATTCAACTTCGTTCAATTTTCATAACTTAACCACGATTAAGAATTTGACGAAGATCTAAATTAAGGCATTTTGGCTTTTGATTTTCAATAAATTATATCGTATTCTCAATACTAAGTTTTTTTGAATCTAAATGAAATTAGAACTAAAAATTTTGGCTGTAATTAGCATTATTTTGTGTAATGCTGCCTGTAAAAAATCATTAGAAGAGCCATCTGAAACCAGAAAAGAGGTTAAGATGAAGCTGGCGGATTATAAGGAAAACTACCGTCCGCAATTTCATTTTTCACCGCCGGAAAAATGGATGAATGATCCTAATGGTTTGGTGTATCACAAGGGTATTTACCATTTGTTTTATCAATATTATCCAGACGACATTGTCTGGGGGCCGATGCACTGGGGTCATGCGTTGAGTAAAGATATGATTACCTGGCAGCATAAACCCATTGCGTTATATCCAGATGAAAACGGACTCATTTTCTCGGGTAGCGCAGTGGTCGATAAAAACAATAGTAGTGGTTTTGGCACAGCAGCCAATCCTCCATTGGTAGCCATTTTCACTTACCATAACATGAAGGGTGAGAAATCTGGGGCGTTGGATTTTCAGACGCAGGGTATAGCTTATAGTCTTGACAACGGGGAAACCTGGAAAAAGTACAGCAACAATCCGGTAATACCTAATGATACTGGTATTAAAGATTTTAGAGACCCTAAAGTGTTTTGGCATGAAGCCTCTCAAAAGTGGATATTGATTCTGGTAGCAAAAGATCATGCGAGAATTTACAGTTCGGTTGATTTAAAAAAATGGCAATATCTGAGTGAATTTGGTAAAAATCAGGGAGCCCATGGAGGTGTCTGGGAATGTCCGGATCTGTTTCCGCTAAAAGTAAATGGTACGGATGAAGAAAAGTGGGTGCTTATTGTGAGTATTAATCCAGGGGCACCCAACGGAGGTTCAGGAACCCAGTATTTTATCGGATCTTTTGACGGAGAACGTTTTGTTTCAGATCAAAAAACATCGAAATGGCTGGATTATGGTACCGACAATTATGCAGGGGTTACCTATAATAATACCCCCGATGAGAAACGTATTTTTATAAGTTGGATGAGCAACTGGAATTATGCACGAAATACACCGACAGAGGTTTGGAGAAGTGCTATGACCCTGCCGCGTGAACTGTCACTATCAAAAATAGACGATTCATATTTTCTGTCTAATTATCCTTTACAAGCCTTTGAGAAGATTATAGAGAAGGGTACTTCCAGTAAGATAAAAACGGCTAAAAAGCTACTTTTTCAATCTTCAAATTTTAGTCAGTCGGAAATTGTTTTCAAAACAAAAAATCGAAATTTTGAATTCACATTCTCAAATGAAAACGGAGATATTCTTACCTTGTCCTTAGATGGTTTTAAAAATGAATTTAAACTGGATAGAACCCGATCAGGGATTACTGATTTTGAAGAAAGCTTTGGTGCTAAGGTTCATAAAATGCCAATTAATAAACTACCTAATGAAGTCATTGAATTCAGAATGGTGATGGATTGGTCTTCTATTGAAGTTTTTATCAATAAAGGTCAATATGTGATGACGCAGCAAGTATTCCCAAAATCATTTTTTACCAAATTACAGATCGAGAATAAGGAAGAAGGGAAAGATCTTATTTTGACTGACTTTAGCAATAATTCGATAAACTCTATATGGGATGAATAAAATAATAGGTTGGTCTATAACAGCCGCACTTGCGGGTTTTCTATTTGGCTTTGACACTGTTGTAATATCTGGAGCGGAACAGAAGTTACAACTTCTCTGGTCTTCTTCAGATCGTTTTCATGGTCTGGTCGTTATTTCATCGGCCTTATGGGGAACCGTTATAGGTGCCATGTTTGGAGGTTTTCCCACCAATCAGTTGGGAAGAAAAAAAACACTCATCTTTATTGGTGTTCTCTACTTAGTTTCGGCAATAGGATCTTCGTTGGTGAACGGACCATGGATCTTTGCATTTTTTCGCTTTTTGGGTGGATTGGGCGTTGGCGCTTCTACCATTGCGGCACCGGCATATGTTTCTGAAATCGCCCCGAGTAAACACAGAGGTGCGCTCGTTTCCCTTTACCAATTCAATATCGTATTTGGAATTCTGATCGCCTTTTTGTCAAATTACTTACTAAATGGTATAGGAGAAAATGCCTGGAGATGGATGATTGGAATAGAAGCTATTCCCGCATTGATCTATTGTGTATTTGTTCTTTTTGTTCCTGAGAGTCCCAGATGGCTATTGGCAAAAGGTAGAAAAGAGGAAGCCAAAAAAGTTTTAGGGCTCATTGACGCTACACAAGATGTTGATAAGCAAATAAGCGATCTGGAGAATGCATTTGGAAAACACGAAACGCAGGAAAACATTTTTATGAAAAAGTATCGTTTTCCATTAATTCTTGCTTTTCTAATTGCTTTTTTCAACCAGTTTTCGGGGATCAACGCTTTTTTATATTACGCACCCCGCATTTTTGCAAAAGCCGGATTGGAAGAAAACACTGCGCTTTTGAGTAGTATTGGCATTGGATTCACCAATTTTGTATTTACGCTTTTGGGTGTTTTTTTAATTGATCGCCTAGGTAGAAAGCAGTTAATGTATATAGGTTCTGTAGGATATATTGTTTCGCTATCACTGGTTTCAATGGCATTTTTACTAGGTTGGCAAGGCATGGCGGTACCCATTTTTCTATTTCTTTTTATAGCCGCTCACGCAGTGGGGCAGGGTGCTGTGATTTGGGTTTTTATTTCAGAAATATTTCCTAATCATATTCGTGCTTCCGGGCAGGCTTTTGGATGTTCTACTCATTGGGTACTGGCAGCGATCATCCCGGCATTAGTTCCATGGGCGATAAATTCGGTAGGAGCAGGGATGGTATTTGCCTTTTTTGCTTTTATGATGGTACTGCAATTGGTATTCGTACATTTTATGATGCCCGAAACTAAAGGTGTTTCTTTAGAAGAGTTGGCTAAGAAATTATCTGGAAACCGGATTTGAAATTTTCAGGAATGAAACAGTTTCATCGAAAGGTTATTCTTTTTGCAGCTTCATTTTTTTTCCGGTTTTAGCACTTTCCTTTGCAGCTTCCAGAATCTCCATTACTATCATATTATTCTCTAAAGAAGACAGGGCGAAGGGTGGGAGCTGATGTTTTTTTTGAATCACTGCGGCAAATAAGGCAAAAGGATCGTTGTAAGGATATGGCCTTTCGTCTAGATGTTCTGCAATCTCTTCACTTTCTTCATCTTTTTGAAATCTGAGCTTATTTCTATTGTCACAAAAGACGGTGCCATGTTCGCCATAGATCTCCATATCTTTACGGGAGATGGGCCAGTTCCAGGAAGCTTGAATAATGCCTTGCATATTTTTGTATTCCAGGATAATCGTAGCTTCATCATCTACATAAGGATATACATCGGGTTTTAGAGTTTGTGTAAGTGCAAAAACAGCTTCCGGCTTTTCCCCTTTTTTTAGCCAGGTTATGAGATTCGCTCCGTAGCATCCGAAATCGGTAATTGCACCACCACCGTTTAGAACAGGATCAGTTAGCCAATCTAGAAATTCCTGATTGACGCCTATTTCTTTTGGTCCTTTGTGACCATCATGCACGACGATCTTTCGTAGGTTTCCAATTTCATCTTTGGCAATCATTTCGGCGGCTTTGTGGTTAGTAGGATACCAGGTAGTTTCGTAGTTGGTAAGCAATACTATATCGTGTTTTTCGGCAAGCCCTTTCATCTTTTTTGCATGTGCTAAACTAACTGCGAGAGGTTTCTCTACCATCACGTGAATACCTTTGGGTGCACAGGTTTCCACAATAGCAAGATGGTCAAAAATAGATCCGAATGCCGTGACTGCTTCCGGTTGGGTCTTAGCGATCATTTCTTCCAACGAATCAAATACAATATCCATACTGTATCCGTGTTGCTCAGCATATCTTTGTGCGAGCTCCCGATTGGCTTCAGCAATACCAACAATTTCAATATCTCCCAGATCTTCTCTACCAAGAAGCCAATGTACATGCGTATGTGTGAGTCCGGCAATGCCTATTTTAAGAGGTTTTTTATGTTGCTGAGCATTTATTTCATCCGGCGTTAAAATGGAGATCAACAATAGGGCGACTATAGAAACTGATTTCATACACTAAGATTTCAAGCCCTAAAATACTGTTTTAATAAATGAGTATTATCAGCATTAACTAAAAATCAGGTTGTTCGGTTATTCATTACCAGATTTATGGGGTATTTATCAAGGCCTTTAAATTGCTGATCTCCTGCTTCAAAGTTTCGATCTCTGATAATAAATTGACTGTATTATTTCCATCCTTAATAAGGAAAGTTCCATCGATGATTACTTCTTTTGTATCACCTTGAACGAATATAACCTTATCAGAAGAAGTATTCATTACCGCAAATTGTCCGTTTTCAAATGAACTACCTACAGTTAAAGAAGCATTACCGCCATTTGCCCTAATAGCTACTTTACCAGCGGCATTCATTAGATTGCAGATGCCTCCATTATTATGCATTCCCACAGACAAAGTTGTCCCTACTTTCAGGAAAGCTGAAGCTGCATCAAATTTAAGCGCTTCAATACCTTGTTGATCAAGAATTCTAAACCGACCCACTTTGCCATTACCCCCAAGATTCATGGCCGCCAGCTCCCCGTCTACTGAAAAGGTAGATTCATTATTCTTATTAGTTATTGTGATTGCACCATCATTGCCATCGTTCCCTAATCTCAGAGAAGCATTTTGCCCGTCTAATCTAACACCCACGTTTCCCTGAGAATTTTTGAGAAGGAGTTCACCCCGCTGATTGTCTCCGCCCAGTGATGCTCTTCCGGCATCTGCATCTAGATGAACCGTTGTTTTACCTTGTTTATTCAGGAGAAGTATATCGCCATCCTGATCATTACCACCTAACGTAATATTTCCAACATCTCCATCCAGATGAATTGTGTTTTTTCCATTTTTATTATGAATCAACAGATCACCATCATGGCCATTTCCGCCCAAAGTTATATTACCTATGTCTCCGTCTAGATGAATTGTGTTTTTTCCATTTTTGTCTCTGATAACCACATCTCCGTCATGATCATTTCCACCTAGTGTAATATTCCCCGCATCTCCATCTAAGTGTATCGTATTTTTTCCCTTTTTATCTCTTATCAACAGATCACCATCGTGACCATTTCCTCCCAATTTAATATTTCCTACTTCTCCATCCAGATGAATTGTATCTTTTCCCTCTCTATTTCTTACCAGTACATCACCATCATGCCCATGACCTCCTAAGGTGATATTAGCCACATCACCATCAATATGAACCGTGTCATTGCCCTCCTTATCCCTTACGATTAAATCACCATCTTCACCGTTTCCTCCTAAATAAATATTTCCATATCCTGCATGTATTTCTATGGAAGTATTACTATCAACAGTTTTTTTAAAGAATACTTTTTTACCGGATACTTCTACAGTATTGTTATCTAATCGTATATCTGATGCCATTTTATTCGGTTTTTAGTTTTTTTAAGATGTTTTTTGATTTTGTCTTTTGTCCCATTTGGTCGTATAGCAAAGCAGACTCTCTTTTAAAGAAAGTATGGTCATTCTTATACAATTTATCAGTAAGTTTTTTGGCGGTTACCAAATTTCCTTCCAGTAAGTTTAACTGAATATTCGTCAAGAGGATCGTAGGAGATGTTTTAAAGAGTTGTGCCGGTACTTGGGATGCGATTTCTTCTAATGATCTCCTTAGTATTTGAGGTTTCTTATATCTGAGTGAAAGATCGATACACGACGAATTTCCCAGGAGATTCTTCGTTTTTACTTTTTCATTGGCGCCTTTTTCTTCAGCAAGTTCCCTGAAGAATTCTTCCGCTGTTTGAATTTGTTGGCTGTTTTTATAATACCAGGCAAGTTGATATCTTTCCCATACGAATCTTACTAGGTAATTGTCTGGATATTGCGTAAGAAGGTTATACATATACCTTCTTGCAAGAAAAAAAACCTCTTCTTTTTTTTGTGTAAGCTTTACTTTAATGGGTAACAGAGGTCTCCATCCGTATATAACGCTAATCATTGCCTGACAGGAGCCGTCGTCCCAGTCCAGCCATCCTTTCTTTTTTGTATATAATAAAGTATTAATGTCTGTTAACAAGAGCGCCATAGCCGTTACTGTCTTTTCTATGTATTTCATTTTTTCGAAAGGACCCTGATGGATTTTTGCTTTGATAAAAGGGTGATTCAAAGCATACTTTTTAGCTTCCGGATTTTTAGTAACTAGCTCACGGGCTACATAAAAGCGGGTGCTTTTAAATGCTAACCTCATTTTTTCTAGGCCATATTTATCTTGTTGTGTATAATTCAAGACTTCTCCTATTCCTCCGGAGATTGACAACAATGCCGGAAGAATAACGCTGACTGGTGCTGGATACTCAATTTGCTTCTGGTTCAAGGAAAGATCAAAACGTTTGTTGAGTATCGCGCTTTTTACATTATCATGGAGTGTAGCATATTCATTACTCATTTCAATTCAAGTTTTAAAGTCCATTCATGTAATAACTCCGCATCTTCTTCATCTTTTACCTTTTCCTTACTTTTCAATTTGAATTCAATCATGTTGGATTGATCTTTTACGATTTGAATTCTTCTACTATTAGTCGCCTTTGTTCTTAAATCTGCCAGATGATCGGGACCTTCCAGAAGTAAATTTATGGCATCCAGTTTTTCGTTGTTGAAATCAGATCCATTCCATTTAACACCTGTATCACGAATAGCTATAGGGAGGTTGTCAAGAGTATAAAAGGTTATTTTTTTATTGGAAGCGTGTATATCTCCTTGATCTACATCATCACCAGACCACCATGCATTCCAGGAGCCATTAACACCATAATACAAATGCCATTCGTTGGTCCAGAAGTCGGTTTTAATTGCCTTGATACTTTTAAATGTAAGTTCATATTTTTTAATTTCCCGATCTGACGACGAATCCCACCCGCATTCTATAATTGCATAGTACCCAACCGGAATGTCATTCATGTTCGAGAGGTCTATTGAAACTTCATAATAAGCTGGTTTTCCATCAATACCGTTTATTTGTTTGAACTTAGGTTTTAACGGTTCAGGGGTGTTCGTTTTCGAAAAACCGGGTGTGTTATTCCATTTTCTGAAACCTCTGTCTTCACCTCCTTTAGAGGGATCGTCATTCTGTGTCAATTCTAAAAAATCATCCAGGGCATCTCCGTTTTCAACCACTATATGTTTGCAATAGCGGATACGATATTTAAGCTTATCAGTTGCATTCTTTCTTTCGGTTGGCGGGAAAAATTTAAATTTTACCGGATGCTTTTTAAGGTTGGTAGCCCAGCAATCTTTCGTGTCGCCCCAGACACCTTCTGGTATTTCTCTAAATTCTTTTTCCCATCGATCCCCTACATTACCGGGAAATCCTCCACTCAGCCCCATTCCAATAGTGGCCTGATTTACAGCAATGATCTTATTTTGCGTTCCAATGCCTGCTGCAGTGGTTTTCTCTTTTATGATGGTATGAGCTGGATGTATTTCTGTAGACACGGGCGAATGGCCTACATCCCAAATCAATCTGCCCCAAATAGATACGTATTCTCCCCAAAATGGCCGCCACTCCAGAGGAAACGAACCACTTTCCCATTCATTGTGAATAAGGGGTATCGCTCTTTCTCCATTACTTTTTCTTTTATAATTATCACCTAATAGGTACATAAAAGTAGGATCAGGAAATATGTCAAACGTCCAATCTCTCGTTTCGTGTGAAGTAGGATTATCGGTGTGTGTGACCCTGCTATAATCTTGAAAGCCTGCAAGCATATAGCTTTTCTCATTTGTGACGGGTGTCCAGTTTCTTCCGGTGGTGAAGGTATCTGGACTCCACCTTCCCTCAGGATTATCATTATTAATGGTATTATTATCCCTGAAGTTACAGTGTGAGGAAACCCATTTTTTAATTGAGTTGGTATTGCTTTTATCACCGTCTTGTCTTGCATGCAATTTCAGTTGATCGCGAACACTAATTACTTCATTGCTCAGCATTCGAAGACGTGGTTTTTTTATATAGGTTTCATAAGAATTATTGAGGATTGCACCTTGTCCCATTTGGCTGAAAAACTTTCTTAGACTTATCTTATTGATATTGGCGGGACTTCGCTCTTCTGCCTCCGGTGATATGCGAACACTTAAATTAAAGATAAGCTCATAATGTGCATCCTCTTGATTAAAAAGAATGGTTCCGTTTTGCATACTAAAATTACCTCTTAAAGTATGAGAGCCTAACTCATCATCGGAAGAAAAGGTGTCAATTTCTGTCAATTGGAATTTAATCGTTTCCAGAAAGAAGATCGCGCTGTCAATAGTCCATGTATCGCCTTCTCCAATATTTTCATTCTCAAGTGTTTGTTCACTTCCGAGGTCTGGGATGATCTTTAATTTGATATGATCATCTCCTAATGTATCATTAGTGGAGATACACTTTATATGTTTGATGAAAATGTAACTCATTAAGATGGTGAATTTCCTTTAATAAAGTAATTCACCAGATTATGAATCACGAGCCAGGTCGCTAAAAAGCTAAGACATTCGAGGGTAAAGCTGCCAAATTTGAAAAACAACTCTCCTACGATCAGTGAGGCTGCCATGGTGTTTAATGTAATTAGAATGTCTGTCGGATCTTTTTTCAGGAAGGGAATATTTTTTAATTGCATTAGATGTGTGATTAAATGAGAGATAAAACTACCTAGAGATAGTTTTCAATTCAAGGAGGTATATCCGCATTTTGAAAGGGGAGATTTCCCCATACTTTTCATTCAAACCAGAGAATAGTCAGAATGGTTGCTAAGAAATATCTAAGAGAATATGAGCTTCTTTGGGATGTTCTTGCCTACTAGAAGTAACTAAGCTAATTTGTGGTTGCTGTGTTAAGTTATAATACCAGTCTGAGTATGGATGTCTTACTAGATGATGGATATAAACAATTGGTTCTTAAATAATTATATCGAGATTGACAAAACACAAAATGAAAGACTTAATTCTCGTGACTTTTGTATGACAACGCCAACATTTTTAAGTCTTTCAGACGAAAGCCTCATAAGTTGTTTAATACTGAAAATCAACCATATATTGAAAATTTTTTTACTGTAAACAAGGAGTAAAAGTATGGTTAAACCATAAAATAGATGCTTTTTATTTGATTCTTGAATAATAGTTTCCAAGGCTCTAATTTTTTACTATTTTTAATATAATTAACCAATTATTAACAAGTTATTTCTAACAAAATGAAAAGAATAATTACACTAATATTGTTGCTATTTTGTGTCGGCACCCTGGTCGCTCAAAACGGAACAATGAGGGCAACCTCTTATGGGAAAGCAGCTTACATGAGAGAAATTCCAGCGTTATCTCGAATGGACAATATTATCGCTGCAAAGGGCATGGAACATGTTGCACCACCCAAAAGACGAGGATCTAATACATTTGTTCCCGGAAAAGGATTACCAAAAGGGTCTGACCCCTTAATTGACAAACAAGCAAATTCTATTACTGCAAGAGGTAGAGCGCCTATTACTTCTTTCGGAGCTCATCAGGGTACGGTACTTAATGATCCTACCGGAGCTATTGGCCCTAATCATTATGTATATGCCTTTAATTCTGGTTTCGGGATATTAGACAGGGCAGGTAATGTACTGCTTCCTGAAGCTTCTTTGGGTACTTTGTTTCCCGGTGAGACCCTAGGAGACCCCATTGTGGTTTACGATCGATATGCAGATCGTTTTATCATAATGCAGTTTAGTAACACGCCCAACGGATTTTTAATTGCTGTATGTCAGGGTCCGGATCCTGTGAATGATGGTTGGTTTACCTATCGTTTTAATACAGGTTCTTTTCCAGATTATGAGAAACTGTCTATTTGGGGAGATGGATATTATATCACAGCAAACAAGGATCAAGGCTCCATTACAACAAGTGAAGTAGTCTTTGCTGTAGAGCGTGATCAGATGTTGGTAGGGAACCCGAATGCACAACTTGTTGGATTTCCTTTGCCAGGAGCCTCCAATAATGGTTTTTACAGTCCGGGAGGTTTTAATGCAACGGGGCCTTCACTTCCTCCGGTCGGTGTTCCACATCCTATTGTATATATGCAAGACGATAGTTGGAATGGCATATCTCAGGATCATTTAAAAATATGGAATATAACCGTTAACTGGGGTAGTCCTTCGAGTTCATTTATCTCGGCACCGCAACAAATTAATACCGCAGCTTTTGACGCTGTATTTAATGGGGGGTCCTTTAATAACCTGGACGAGCCTGGAAGCGGACCTAATATTGATGCAATACAGGCAACAATGATGTACATGACGAATTATCGTCGATTTCCCTCTTACAATGCAGCGGTGATGAATTTTGCCGTAGACGTAAGCGGAAATGATACACGAGCAGGAATTCGATGGTATGAGCTTAGACAGACGGGGGACAATCAGCCATGGACCATTTATCAGGAAGGGACTTATGCACAACCCAATTACAGCACTTTTTGTGGAAGTATAGGGATGGATGCTCAAGGAAATATCGGTCTTGGTTATACCATTGTGAGCAGTTCTGTATTCACGTCATTAAGATACACGGGAAGATTGGCTTCAGATCCTTTAGGAACCATGACCATAGCAGAACAAACCATTGTTAATGGGGATGCACAAACCAACAGACCTGACGGTCGATACGGGGATTATGCCCAGCTCACTATAGATCCTCTTGATGATCTTACATTTTGGCATATAGGCGAATATATGCAGGGAAGCGCATCTACCGTTCGAAAAAGTCATGTAGCAGCATTTCAAATAGGAACACCAGTACCTGATTTTGACGCACCTTCCATACCTCAAAATTTAGTTGCTTCAAACACAACAGCCACAGGAACCGATCTTTCCTGGGATGCTTCAACAGATAATATAGGAGTGATCGGGTACGATATATACCAGAACGGAGTCTATTCGACTACTTCTTCGGCTACAACCTTTTCAGTAACCGGTCTTTCACCTAATACAAATTATTCTTTTTATGTGATTGCTAAAGATGCTGCAGGGAATCAATCAGGACAAAGCAACACCATAAGTATTACTACTCCTGATGTTACTGCGTGTAGCGGTGGCATTGAGGTTTTTCCGTATAACGAAAGTTTTGAGACTTCGCTAGGCAGTTGGACACAGGATACGAATGATGATCTGGACTGGACCCGCGATTCTAATGGAACCCCTTCCAGCAACACTGGTCCTTCCGGCGGTGCTTCAGGAACCTGGTACTTATTTGTAGAGGCATCCGGTAATGGAACGGGTTTTCCCAGCAAACAGGCAATTTTAAATTCTCCTTGTTTCAATCTAAGTAGTGCCACTCAGGCAAATATTACCTTTCAGTATCATATGTTTGGAGCAGCCGATATGGGAAGTATAGCATTAGAAGCCAGCATAGATAATGGAATTTCCTGGATTACCCTCTGGAGCCAGACCGGAAATCAAGGTAATCAATGGAATACGGTCGACATAAATCTAGCGCCATATGTAGGTGATGGGATTCAATTTCGGTTTAACAGAGTTACAGGAGGCACCTGGCAGGCAGATATCGCCATCGATGACATTTCCATAACAACCTCCGGAGGTGCAGATACTCAGGCACCCAGCGCACCTGCTAACCTTACAGCTTCAAACACCACGTCTACAACTACCAGTTTGAGCTGGGATGCATCTACAGATAACGTAGGTGTAGCGGATTATGAGATTCTTCAAAATGGCTCAGTTGTAGGAAACACTACCAATACTACCTTTGCAGTAACGGGTTTAACACCTGCAACTACCTATAATTTCACTGTAGTCGCCAATGATGCAGCTGGAAATCAATCGATAGCCAGTAATACGGCGAGTGTCACTACTAATGGAGTTGGAGGATCAGGTTGTACAGGAGGAATAGCTTCCTTTCCCTATTCAGAAAGTTTTGAAAGTTCACTGGGTAGCTGGACACAGGCAATCGGTGACGATCTAAACTGGACACGAGATTCTAGTGGAACACCATCTAACAATACAGGTCCTTCGAATGCAGCAGACGGAACTTGGTATTTATTCGTAGAAGCTTCCGGAAATGGAACCGGCTATCCAAATAAACAAGCGATATTGAATTCACCCTGCTTTGATCTGGCAAGTGCTTCACAGGCAACATTTACATTTACCTATCACATGTTTGGATCATCTAATTCAGGAACCATTAGTTTAGAGGCAAGTAATGACAACGGGTCTAGTTGGACGTCACTCTGGTCTGAATCCGGAAATAAAGGTGATCAATGGAACAATGTATCCATAAATTTAGCTGCTTATGTGGGTGGTGGAGTTCAACTTAGATTTAATAGAATTACGGGTGGTACCTGGCAGGCAGACGTAGCCATTGATGATATTGCGCTTACCACAGATGGAGGATCTACCAATAATTGTGCAGCAGCAGACCTTACTTTGACGATCACTTTGGATGATTATCCTGAAGAAACAGGATGGACCTTACAAACCACTGGGGGAACTACGATAGCCAGCGCAAATTATTCAGCTGCCAATCCCGATGGTTCAACGGTTGTAGAAAACATCACTGGGTTGAGTTCGGGTGATTATGTATTTACCATTACAGATAGTTTTGGAGATGGTATTTGTTGCCAGTATGGAAATGGGTCCTATACACTTCAAAGCTCAGAAGGCACGATTGTGTCCGGTGGTAGTTTTGGAGCCTCGGAAGCTACTAATTTCTGCGTAGACGATACGAAGTCTGTAGCTTTAAGAACCCAACCACTGGCGGAAGAAGATAATGAGCTGTTCAAAGTATATCCTAATCCGGCAGAAGGTATTCTTAATATTAAGGTACTCGATCGTCAAATAAATAATATTAAGGTATTCTCAATGCTCGGTATGCTGGTAAAAGAAATACAAAGTACTGATGTTCGTAGTATTGACGTTTCAAATCTCAATGCCGGAACCTATTTTATAAGAATTACTTCCGGTGAGACAGTAATTACCAGAAGGTTTATTAAAAAATAGATAAGAAAGAATTTTAGGAAATAATGCTATAATTAATACGAAGCCTCTATTCTAAATAGGGGCTTTGTCTTTTTGCCTTTTTAAAATATTCGTTTACCCCAATAATTTATGTGATCGTGCTTGATAAAATAGTTTATAACGAATGTATTCTCTAGGATTCTTTGCACGCGGGTGTAAAGTTCCTTTGATCCCACACCTGAAAATACAAACCTAACTGCGCCGCAGTTTCCTTTTTTATGCGTCTCTTCTCATAAAAACGCGTTTTTGCTAGAAACGACGCATAAAAAAACCTGAAACTTTAGTTTCAGGTTTTGTGCTTTAAGTGGTACCTCCAGCCCCGATGCTTCGGGGGAACCAGGGACACTACTTTTGCTTCTTTAGAATGTCTTCAAGAATATCTGGATTATCCATAATTTTTTCGATAAACTTTCTACTTTTCATTTTCTTAATAAATTGTTCCAGAAATAAGGCGTTTTGCCTGTTTTGATATTCTTTATGAAAAACAAATTCCCAGTCGTTGGCTATTTTGGTATATGCTCCCTGATAGGAATGGTCATTATGTTTTTGAAGTCTTTCTTTAGGATCGTCAGTTACTCCAACATATATTTTATTTTTAGAAGGACTGTAAATGAAATAGAGATAGGTCATTGAAAGTTCATTGAATTGTGCTTGATAAAATAGTTTATAACGAATGGATTCTCCAGGATTCTTTGCACGCAGGTGCAAAGTTCCTTTGATCCCACACCTGAAAATACAAACCTAACTGCGCCGCAGTTTCCTTTTTTATGCGTCTCTTCTCATAAAAACGCGTTTTTGCTAGAAACGACGCATAAAAAAACCTGAAACTTTAGTTTCAGGTTTTGTGCTTTAAGTGGTACCTCCAGGAATCGAACCAGGGACACACGGATTTTCAGTCCGTTGCTCTACCAACTGAGCTAAGGTACCAGTTGCTTTGATAGCGGGTGCAAATATAAATGGTAATTTATTATTACCAAAAGAAATTTACAAAAAAACGGTTTTGTAAATTTACAATTTTTAAAGCAACTATGAATCTTATTATAGACGTTGGGAATACCCAGACAAAAATTGCGGTTTTTAATAAAAACAAGTTGATTTTTGAGACTGCTTTTAAATCTTCTGAGTCTGCTGAAACCATTAAAGATGTACTGGAACACTATCCTTGCTCGCACGCTATTGTTTCTTCCGTTACCGATAAAACCATTCAACAAATATTAGAATCCTATCAATTTTCTACGCTTATAGATTTGACGGCGGCTACTCCGGTTCCGTTCGCCAATGAGTACAGCACACCTGAAACACTCGGAGTAGACAGAATTGCTCTGGCTGCTGCTGCTTACAAGGAATATCCCGGGCACGATACGCTAATTATAGATGCTGGTACTTGTATAACCTTCGATTTTATAAACAGTAAGGGCAAGTATATGGGTGGTGCCATTGCACCGGGTTTGCAAATGAGGTATACCTCTCTTAATCGTAATACTGCAAAACTTCCGCTTATAGACAAAGATCAAATCCCTGAAAATATTATCGGTGATAGTACCGAAAATGCCATTCTGTCTGGAGTTTACTTCGGGATGATTCATGAAATTGAAGGGGCAATAAGTCATTATAAGTCTCTATTTGAACATTTAACAGTTATTTTAACAGGAGGTGATATGCAAATTTTGTCTAAAACATTAAAAAATACCATATTTGCCAATCCAAAATTTTTAATACGGGGGCTTAACCATATTTTAGAATACAATAAACACGAATGATAAGAAAGATTTTTGTTGGTTTCATGCTGATATTATGCGCGCAGGCAAATGCACAGGAGGGATCAGCTTCTCCTTACTCTTTTTTTGGAATTGGAGAATTACGCTTTAGAGGCGTCATGGAAAACCAAATGATGGGAGGGATAAGTGTTTTTCCGGATAGTACCGCAATAAGCCTCCGAAATCCTGCTAATTTTGGGTCGTTAAAGTTAACTACCTATACAGTAGGTGCTTCATATACCTCTCTGGGCCTTAAGACAGATGATACTCAAGAAGATGCTGAAATTTATTCGTTTGATTACCTCGCTCTGGGTTTCCCTGTAGGTAAGCGAATGGGTGTTGGTTTCGGGATCGTTCCTTTCACCTCAGTCGGATATCAATTATCTTCACTTGATGAAAGTCGGGAACCTGCTGTTTTAGATCGCTTTTCAGGAGAAGGAGGAGTGAATAGGGTATTCCTCTCGGCAGGATATAACATCACTAAAAACTTTAGTTTCGGAGGTACTGTTAATTACGATTTTGGTAAGATTGAGAACAGGGCAGCACGATTTACCGACGAGGTACAATTAGGAACCCGTGAAACAAATAGGTCTACTTTAAGAGGACTAGATTTTAATCTTGCACTTAACTACAAAGGAAAGCTTGGTAAAAAGCTCACTACGCGAGCGTCAGTTTTATTTTCGCCGGAAGCTGATCTATCTTCTGAAAATGAAAGACAGTTTTCGACCATAACCCTCATAAGAGGGGTAGAAGTACCGACAGAAACCATTGATATTGACCTAGAAGCCATTAATTTGAGAAAGACCGATTTAACGCTTCCGGCGACCACCACCTTTGGTTTGGGGATCGGAGAAGATAAAAAATGGTTTTTAGGAGCAGAGTATGAATTAAAAAAAACAAGTAACTTTGATAATCCGTTCTTAAGTATTACAAATGTAGCCTACGAAGATGCGACCAGATTCTCTGCTGGTGGATTTTATATCCCCCAATACAATTCTTTTTCAAGTTATTGGAAAAGAGTAGTATACAGAGCTGGGTTACGATATGAACAAACAGGGATCCGGATAAATAATCTGCCTGTTAACGACTTTGGCATGTCTTTTGGTCTAGGATTACCGGTCGGCCTTTCTAAAATTAATTTGGGCTTTGAAGTTGGACGAAGAGGAACAACTTCGGCACAGAGAATTGAAGAAAATTATTTTAACGTAAATTTGAGCTTATCTTTAGTGGATAAATGGTTTCAAAAAAATAAATATCAATAACAACATAAATTTTAAAGAGATGAAAAAGAAGAGTATTATGTTTTTATTCGGATTAATAGCTGCAGCAGGTACCGTCATGGGGCAGGCTCAGAATCCTGAATGTATGACGAATCTCTCCATCTTTTCAGAGCATTCAAAAGTAAAGAACTATGATGCGGCTTATGAGCCATGGAAGATGGTAAGGGAGAATTGTCCCGAGCTCCACCTCGCAATATATGTGTACGGTGAGCGTATCCTAAAAGACAAAATTGAAAAATCTGAAGGAACAGATAAGAGTACCTATATCGACATGCTTTCCAGTATGTATGATGACAGCAACAAGTACTTTCCAAAGAAATTTTCGTTAGCAGGAGTAGCCGCAGACAAAGCTATTCTAATGTATGATGAAAAAATTGGTACAGACGAAGAGTTGTTCAATATGTTAGACGAAGCTTACAAAAAAGACCGTGCTAACTTTAGCAATCCGAAAGCACTTTATTTGTACTTCTCTGTATTAGTAGATTTACACAATGCAGGTAAAAAAGACCTTCAGGAAGTATTTGATACCTACGATAATGTTACTGAAAAAATAGACGAAGAAAAAGCGGCACTTGCAAAGGTAATCGACTCGTATTTAGAGAAGGAAGAAGCAGGAACGCTTACTTCGAAGGAAAAGAAAAAATTAAAGAATGCGAGAATCAATGCCGAGTCTTACGAAAAGATTGGAGGAAGTATTGATGCTAAGCTAGGTAACCTTGCAGACTGTGATAAGTTGATCCCATTGTATCAGAAAAATTTTGAGAACAAGAAAACAGATGCAGTATGGTTGAAGAGAGCTGCCGGAAGAATGGATAGCAAAGACTGTACAGATGACCCGATGTTCGTGAAAATGGTAGAGGCTCTACATGCACTGGATCCTTCAGCAGAATCTGCATACTATCTCGGTTTGCTTAACGACAAAGCAGGTAATAATACAGAAGCTATCAAATATTACAACGAAGCAGTAGAACTGCAGTCTGATACTTATAAAAAGGCGAAGATCTTATACAAGATCGCTACGAAGTTTAAAAAGAGAGGTCAAAAGAGCAGTGCAAGAAACTATGCTCAAAAGGCCTTGAATTACCAACCTTCAATGGGTGCTGCCTATTTATTGATCGCTAACCTTTATGCAGATAGTGCCAACGAATGTGGCTCTACTACTTTCGAGAAAAGAGCTATTTATTGGAAAGCTGCAGAAATGGCAAGAAAGGCAGGAAGAGTTGACTCTTCTGTTGCAGGAAGCGCAAACCGTGCAGCAAGCAGCTACGATCAGAGAGCTCCCAGCAAACAAGATATCTTTACTGCTGGTATGGCAGGAAAGACCATCACTTTCAGTTGTTGGGTAGGAGGTAGTGTAAAAGTGCCTTCACTATAGTGAAACGTCTCTTTAAAAATATTCTTTTGAACATTGTCACAGTATTTACTGTGACAATGTTTTTTTCGTGCAGTAGTAATATAGACGAAGTGCGAAAGCTCAGTGTTACTGAAAAGTTCCCTGAGGGTGTTGCAGAGAATTTTTTTCTGATCTATACAGATTCAGGAAGAGTCAAGGCAACACTTACCAGTGACATGAATAAAAACTTTTCCAATCAGCCATTTCCCTACCAGGAATTTCCAAAAGGCATTCAGGTAGATTTTTTTGATACGGAAGACAATAAGAGTACTATTACTGCAGACTATGGCATTATTTATTCTCAGACAAATTTAATAGATTTACAAGGCAATGTAGTGTTGGAAACTCACGATGGAAAACGACTGGAAGCTCCGCAGATCTATTGGGATCAAAAGAATGAATGGATATTCACAGAGCAAAAGTTTGTTTTTACCAATCCGGAAGAAGGGAATATTATGAATGGTGAAGGTATTGACTTTAATAAAGACTTTAGTCTTGCAAACGCCCATAAGACATTTGGAGTAATAGCTATAGAAGATAAATAATCGGTTATATGAGGTTTTTTAAAATATTTGAAATTGTGTATTTGGTGATCGCTGTGATCTCTATCTACGAAGTGATAACCAACTGGGAAATCAATCGAAGCAGGGCCTATATTTTTGTTGTTTTTGCCGTGGTTTCCATATTTATGTTTTTCTTTAGAAGGCATTACAGAAAAAAGTTTCAACAGCGAAAAAATCAGGAATAAATGGATTTCTCCATTCTTATAATAGTGCTAAGCTTATTGCTTTCAGCATTCTTTTCGGGAATGGAAATTGCCTATGTGTCTTCTAACAAAATTCACATTGAAATAGAGAAAAAACAAGGTAATCTGCTTGCTAAAGTACTCACCCGTCTCACCCAAAAGCCTTCTAAGTTTATCGCTACCATGTTGGTGGGTAATAATATAGCACTGGTCGTATACGGTCTTTATATGGGAGATGCGATCGTAAAATGGCTCTATCCTGATTACATAAACCTAAGCCAAAAACCTTTTGGTATTATCGCAGGTCAGACAGCTATTTCAACACTGCTAATTCTTCTTACGGCAGAATTTTTGCCAAAAGTCTTCTTTCAGATCTATGCCAACACCTTTTTGAAAATTTTTGCGATTCCTGCGTATATTTTCTACGTACTGTTCTCATTGATATCTGATTTTATTATCTGGATCTCAGACCTGATTCTCAAAGTCTTTTTTAAGACGAAAGGAGATAACGTACAGTTGGCCTTTAGTAAGGTAGAACTTGGAGATTATATTTCTGAACAAATGGAATCTGTGCCTGACGACGAAGATGTGGATTCAGAAATTCAGATATTTCAAAATGCACTTGAATTCTCTGAAGTAAAGGCAAGGGAAGTAATGATTCCCAGAACCGAAATAACAGCCGTAGAGATTCATGAAACTCCTAAGAGCCTTGCAAAGTTATTTACAGAAACGGGGTATTCTAAAATTTTAGTTTACAAAGATACTATAGATGACATTATAGGATATATTCATTCTTTCGAATTGTTTAAGAAGCCCAAAACCATCAAGAGTATCTTATTGCCTGTTGAGTTCGTTCCCGAAACTATGCTTATCAATGATGTATTGAATGCACTCATAAAAAAAAGAAAAAGTATTGCCGTGGTTCTTGATGAGTACGGGGGAACATCTGGGATCATGACCGTTGAAGACATCGTAGAAGAACTGTTTGGCGAAATCGAAGATGAGCACGATACCGTAGAACTTGAAGAAGTGCAAATTAATGAAACCGAATATCGCTTTTCTGCACGCCTTGAAGTTGATTATATAAATGAAGAATACAAGATAGAACTTCCTGAAAGTGAAAACTATGAAACATTGGGTGGACTCATAGTAAGCAAGCTGGGAGAAATTCCAGAAAAAGGAGAAGTGATCGACATTGAAAACTACCGATTTACTATTCTCGAAGTGAGTAATACTAAAATTGATTTGCTTCATTTGGAAGTGCGTGAAGAAGATTAAAAAATCCCGTAATTATTACACCAACAGGTTTTTATTATTCTAAAAAAGTGGTATTTTCGCCAACTGAATTTTATAAAAATTAATGACAGATGGCAATTCTTGAGAAAATCAGACAGCGTTCATTGATCCTTATTTTGGTGATTGGTTTAGCGTTGTTTGCATTTGTAATATCAGACCTCTTCAGAAGTCAGGGGTTTGGATCTTCTAAAGAGATCGTTGGGGAAGTAAATGGTACCGATATAAAAATTGACGAATTTAGAGCAGATGTAGACCAGTTGAGCCGTCAATACGGTCCGAACGTTTCAAATACTCAGGTTGTCAATCAGGTTTGGAATCAAAAACTTCAAAAGGCTTTATACGATGAGCAATTTGAAGAGTTAGGACTGAATATTGAAAAAGACCAGATCATTAATGTAGTGAAGTCAAATCCTCAATTTGCTTCCAATCCTCAGTTTCAAAATGAGGCCGGTCTATTTGATGAAGGTAAGTTCATAGAGTTTCTTGCAGATCTTAAAGCGAGTGACCCAGCAAGTTTTGCGCAGTGGCAGGTGCAGGAACAACGTTTAATACAACTTGCACAGCAGCAGATGTATTTCAACATGATCAGAGCTGGAGTGGGCGCTACCTTTGGTGAAGGTAAAGAAACCTACAAAATGGAAAATGATAAGGTAGATATTAAGTACGTACAGGTACCTTATGCTACCATTCCTGACAGCACGGTTACTGTAAGCAAAAAAGAGATCAAAACTTATATTGAAAATCATAAATCTGAATTTGAGGAAGAAGCTTCTAGAAATATCAACTACGTGTTGTTTGAAGAAAAGCCCTCAACTGAAGATGAAGACGCGGTGAAATCAACCATTACGGCCTTACTTGAAGATACTATCGAAGAAGGAGATACCGTAGCAGGGTTCAAATCTACTACTAATCTAGAAACCTTTGTAAATCGGTATTCTGATGTACGTTATGATTCCAGTTATGTTTCAAAGAAAGGACTACCTGTTTTATTTGCAGATAGTCTATTCAATCTGGATATCGGTGAAGTATACGGTCCTTATAAGGATGGTGATGCATACAAAATTTCAAGAATGGTAGCTAAAAAATCAAATGGTAGTGTGAAGGCAAGCCATATCCTGATTGCTTACGAAGGAGCTACACGGGCTAATCCACAAATCACCCGAACAAAAGAAGAAGCCAAAGCTAAAGCTGAAGAATTACTGGCGGAAGCAACAGCAGACCCTGATTCTTTTACTGCGCTGGCAAGAGATAATTCTGATGGGCCTTCGGCTCCTCAGGGTGGAGACCTTGGCTATCTAGAAGATGGGGCTGCGGTACCCCCCTTTAACAATTTTATTTTTGGTAATGAGGTAGGTTCTATAGGATTGGTTGAAACCGATTTTGGTTTTCATGTGATCAAAGTAGATGATAAGGAAGACCAGGTGTTTATTGCAACAATTGTTCAAAAGTTAGAGCCTTCTGAGAAAACCACCAATGAGCTTTTCACCAATGCGACCAAGTTTGAAATTGCAGTAGCCGGAAAAGATTTTCAAGAGACGGCCAAAGAAAATGAATATGTGGTGAGACCGGTGAATAAAGTGAAGGTATTAGACGAAAATCTTCCGGGTATCGGAAATCAAAGAGCCATTGTAAAGTGGGCTTTTGAAAAAGAAACCGAAGTGGGTAGTGTAAAGCGTTTTAATATCCCGAATGGATACGTAATTGCACAGGTGACGAAAAAGACAGAAAAAGGATTATTAACTCCTGAGGAAGCTTCAGCAAGAGTATTGCCTATTTTAAGAAAGCAGAAAAAGGCTGCTATGATCAAAGAGAAAAATGCGAATGTAAACTCTTTAGACGCATTTGCAAGTGCTAACAACACACAGGTAAATGCTGCTTCTACTTTAACAATGAAGTCGCCTACGATTGCCGGAGCAGGAAGAGAGCCTAAAGTAGTGGGAACTGCTTTTGGTCTTAAAGAAGGAGCTACTTCCGGACTTATAGAAGGAGAAAACGGGGTATTCATGATACAGGTGACCAAAAAAGATAATTCCATCGAATTAGATAACTATGGCACTTATGCAAATACGTTGAAAACAGCCTATAGAAATAGTGTAAACTCTAAGGTATTTACTGCTTTAAAGGAAGCTGCAGAAATCGAAGATAACCGTTCAGATTTCTATTAGATTTCCAAAGTAAAGGAATTACAAAGTATAAAAAACTCCTCTTGGCAAAGAGGAGTTTTTTATTGGCACCTCCAAAGGGACTAATACCCCGGGGTTTGCCTCGAAATTAAAGTTTTGTTTCAGACAAATGCATCATGGGCTTGCCCCGAGGTAGTTTACTGCCTTACTTTTATAGGTAGCGGGCTTGTGGAGTTAAAGAATCATAGTGTCAAAATCAATGATTGTCTTGAATCCCTTATTCTCAAAATAAGTTTTGGAGTCTTGATCCCCCGTCACTAGAACGAAATCGCCTCCCCAGGCTCCAAGACTTTTAACTGCCCCAGAATAATCTTTAAACAGACGTTTTTTTACAGGTAGCTGGCCAAGGGCCTCACCAAGCGTCTCCTCATGTTCATTTAATATTTTTTCGAACTCAGAAAGATTCCTCGCTACTTGAATGGATTGTGTAAGCTTACTAACCTTAGCAACTAATTTAGATCTGTCAAATGCACGAGATCTATAGTGTGAAATACCTTCCCGGCTGTTTTGTTTCTGATTCAAGTGCACAAAATACAGTTGTGTTTTAAATGGAGGATGGAAGGTAATAGGTATTATTTTAGGTTTAAGGTCTTTTACCGAATACAAAATGGGGGAATCATTTTGCGCACATGCAATGTCATAGCCGCTTCCTGAAAATCCTTGCCACAACAATTGAAATGCATCTACCTGAGCCCATTGTGCTACATTATTTATAAAAGTGGAAGAGGATCCGAGTCCCCAGTTTTCAGGAAACTCCAGTTTTGTAACCACCTTTTTTCCTTTAAGTTCTTGAAGAAAAGCAGGGTTAAGTTCTACCGCAGCCCTCAGAATGGATAAAAGAGTTTCTTCGTTTTTTAGAGTGGTCTCTGGTAGCTTTGTAGCAGGTGTCCTGATTGAAAACTTGGCAGAAGCCACATCAACAACAATTTTCGTCTCAAACCAGACAGATCCCTCATGATCAAGACTTGTCCAAATAAGTGTATCTCCATCACTATGATCTTCCACCTCTAGCGATTGTCCTTTTTTAGTAGGCAATGCAAGGCACAGGGCACCGTCCAGAACCGCATATTCTCCGGTGATCAGTAGTTTTCCGTGGCTGTAGAAAGAAGTAGTCATCAGGCATTTGTGCGTATCCGATTAAATTCGGTTACAACTTCATTATGCGTTACTGTTTTATCTTTGAAATAATTGGTGAAATACGTCTTTTCGTCTTCCGTAGCACCAAGTTGATTCAGGATGTTCAATAAATGCATTTTCATATGTCCTTTCTGAATTCCTGTAGTGATCAAAGAGCGAATGGCGCCAAAATTTTGAGCAAGTCCTGCAACCGCTATGATCTGCATAAGTTCTTCTGCCGAAGGGTTGTGAAGCATTTCAAGTGATAGTTTGACCAGCGGATGCAATTTTGTGAGTCCGCCAACCGTACCAACCGCCATGGGTACTTCAATTGAAAAGGTAAAGATCCCGTTTTCTATCACAGCATCTGTAAGACTGGAATAGCTTCCGTTTCTACCTGCGTATGCATGAATACAGGCTTCGATCGCTCTAAAATCGTTTCCTGTGGCAAGTACAACGGCATCAATTCCATTCATAATACCTTTATTATGCGTAACGGCTCTAAAGGGTTCCGCCTTGGCGATGGCGATCGCCTGAACAAATTTTTTGGCAAAATCTTCGGGAGTAATATTGGCATCTTCATTGAGCTCTTCCACAGGACAACTAACTTCAGCTCTAACCAGGCAATTGGGCACGTAATTCGAGAGAATGCTCATAACCACCTCCAGGTTTCTTTGCTTTTCAAGGAACAAAGAATGAGCCTGAGCCTGCTTTACAAGAGTCTTAGCCAAAGTTTCCAGGCAGGAATTGATAAAATTGGCGCCCATAGCATCCAGCGTTTCAAAGGTACAATGCAGCTGAAAGTAATTTTCAAGCGATGTCGTTTTATCTTGTAACAGGATTTCTGTAAGTCCGCCACCCCGTCTCTCCATATTTTTAGTGATGTCTTTAACCGAATTCAGTAAGGTGGGCTTTATTTGATTAAAGAAAGAACGTAATTCAGCTGAAGTACCATCAAACATGAAATGAACCTGTCCAATTTTTTCAGTAGAAACTACATTCGCCTTAAAGCCTCCTCTTGATTTCCAAAACTTCGCTGCTTTACTCGCAGCTGCGATCACAGAACTCTCTTCGATAGCCATGGGTATTACATAGATGTTATCGTTGATAAGAAAGTTGGGCGCTATCCCCAGTGGCAGATAGTAATTGGTAATCGTATTTTCAATGAATTCGTCATGAAGCTTCTGTAATTTTTCATCAGAATTCCAGTATTGTTTTATGATATTTTCAGCTTCCGGATTATTAGGAAAATAGTTGGCAGTTAACCATTCGATCTTTTGTTCTTTGGAAAGCTTAGAAAACCCTTCGACAACTTTATTCATTTATATAGCTATTTTTTAAGCGTTGCAAAGATAACAAATATGCAGTCTTGAAAGTTTCAGGCACTATTTTTGTTAAAGCGTAAGGATCTATACGCTTATGTTTAACGAAAAAAGTTTACTTTTTTGTGAAATTATTAGTAAACTTGACGGTTTATTAATCAATTCCTAATTTGAATGAGAAAACTCTTAGCAGTTACCTTTCTTTTTGTAGGGCTTTGTACAGTTCTTCAGGCTCAAGATCAACAATTAAATTTAGAGGAAATATGGAGCGGTGCTTTTCGTACCGAAGGGATGGATGTTTTAAATTCACTTAAGAATGGAAAACAATATGCCGTACTTAATTCGGAAGCAGGCGTTTCTAGTGTAGACAAATATGACTATGAAACGTTAGAAAAAGTGGCTACCATCGTATCGTCTGATAATTTGGCCGAAGTAGCGTCCTTTACATCCTATACATTTAGTGAAGACGAATCAAAGATACTATTAGCTACAGATGTAACTCCGGTATATCGTCGTTCAAGATTAGGAAAATATTATGTTTACGATACAAATAGCAAGGAAGTACAATTGGTTTCTGAAGATAAAATTCAGGAACCTTTATTTTCTCCGGATGCATCAAAAGTTGCCTACGTCTTCAAGAATAATATTTATTTAAAAGACCTGATAACAGGAAAGACTGCTCAGGTTACCTTTGACGGGCAGGTAAATCAAATTATCAACGGAGTTACAGATTGGGTTTATGAAGAAGAATTCAGCTTCGTAAGGGCATTTGAATGGAACAGTTCGGGAACGCATTTGGCGTTTATTCGATTTGATGAAACTAATGTTCCTGAATTCTCTATGGATGTGTATGGTTCTGGCTTGTACCAAACACAGCATGTATTCAAATATCCAAAAGCGGGTGAAGCAAACTCACTGGTATCCCTGCATGTGTATGATTTAGCATTTTCGAAGACCACGAAGGTAGATTTACAAGAAGCCTACTATATTCCTCGCATCAAATGGACAAACAAACCAGATCAGTTGAGTGCTCAGGTTCTCAATCGTAATCAGAACGAATTAAAATTGATGCTGTTTGACGCTAAAAAGAACACGGTAACTGAACTCTATAAAGAAACGGACGATGCCTATATTGATGTAACTGACAATCTTACTTTTCTAAATGACAATAGCTTTTTATGGACGAGTGAAAAAGATGGATTTAATCATATTTACCTTTATGATAAGAAAGGAGAATTGATACGTCAGATCACAAAGGGGGATTGGGAAGTCACCGATTTTTATGGATTTAGTCCTAAAACAGCACGTGTTTATTATCAATCTACCGAACAAGGCTCAATTAACCGAGCTGTATATTCTATAGGGATCAATGGGAAAGGTAAAAAGCTACTCACCCCAAAAATCGGAACGAATTCAGCGGTTTTTAGCGAAGATTATACCTACTTTATCAATACCTATTCCAGTGTTTCCACTCCGTATCGCTACACGCTACACCGCTCGAAAGACGGGAAGGAATTAAAAGAGATCGTCAATAATAATGCTCTTTTAGAAAAGCTAAAACCTTATGAGTTATCGCCCAAAGAGTTCTCTACTATTGCCATCAATGGGAACGAACTTAATATGTGGACGATCAAGCCGAAAGATTTTGATCCTGAGAAGAAATACCCGCTGTTTATGTATCAGTATAGTGGTCCGGGTTCTCAACAGGTGGCGAACCGTTGGGCGGGCATTAATGATTATTGGTATCAAATGCTGGCACAACAGGGGTACATGGTAGTTTGTATAGATCCTAGAGGAACCGGGTTTAAAGGTGCAGACTTCAAAAAAGTTACCTACAAGGAATTAGGTAAATATGAGGTAGAAGACCAGATTGCGGCTGCAAGAGAGCTGGCAAAAAAGTCTTATATAGATGAAAATAGAATCGGAATCTGGGGATGGAGTTACGGAGGTTTTATGTCTTCTAATTGTTTGCTAAAAGGGAATGATATTTTTAAAATGGCAATTGCAGTTGCACCAGTAACCAGCTGGCGTTTTTATGATACGATTTACACAGAGCGTTATATGAGAACGCCGCAGGAGAATGCTTCCGGATATGATGAAAACTCTCCTATCAACCATGTAGAGAAATTGCAGGGTGCTTTTCTCCTGGTACATGGCTCCGGAGACGATAATGTGCATGTACAGAATACCATGAGAATGGTAGAAGCTTTGGTGCAGGCAAATAAACAATTTGACTGGGCGATCTATCCGGATAAGAACCATGGAATATATGGTGGTAAAACAAGACTTCAGTTATACACAAAAATGACCAATTTTATTAAAAGCAACCTTTAATAACCTAACTTAATAATTATATAATGTCAAAAGCAATCAAGTCTGCTCATCAAAAGGAATTTCTTGGACATCCAGTAGGACTCTATATTCTTTTTTTAACGGAAATGTGGGAACGTTTCTCTTATTATGGAATGAGAGGAATACTTGTGCTGTATCTTACAGCGGAAACTCGATCTGAAAATCCTGGATTAGGTTGGCTGGATACCGAAGCGTTAGCCTTATATGGTTGGTATACGATGTTAGTTTACGTAGCCTCTATTCCCGGTGGGATTATTGCCGATAAAATTATTGGTCAGAAAAGAGCCGTAATGGTCGGAGGTGTTTTGTTGGTAATGGGGCACGGTATCTTATCTATAGAAGAAATGTGGGCATTCTATAGCGGATTGGGTCTTATTGTTTCCGGTGTTGGTATGCTTAAACCAAACATATCTACTCTTGTAGGAGGACTCTATGCCCAAGGAGATGAAAGAAGGGATAAAGGTTTCTCCATTTTTTATATTGGTATTAATGTAGGGGCGGCGCTTGCAAGTTTAGTTGTTGCTGTCGTTGCCGATTTGTATGGCTGGCATGCCGGATTTGGTCTTGCAGCCGTTGGGATGGTATTAGGGCAGGTAGTTTATATGAGTGGTCAAAAGTATTTAAAACATGTGGGTAACAAACCAACCCAATCAAAAGATGAAAATTCAGAAGATGTAACCATCTCTACCTTATTTAAAAATTTGATCACCACTAGAGTACCGGCTTTGGTTACAGGTGTTTTAGCCTTATTTTCTATATACTGGACTATAATGAAAGATTGGGCCTACGGTGTTTTTTTTCTGTTTCTATCCATTGTGGTTGGATTTATGATTACCATTTACCACGATTTAGAATCAAAGGTAGAACGGGATCGATTTATTGTTTTATTGCTTTCGTTTATAATTGTAATAGTATTTTGGGGAGCCTTCGAACAGGCTGGTGGTCTCATGAACCTGTACGCTGATAACCGAACAGACAGGGTATTATTCGGCTATCAAATTCCAGCTGCTGTATTTCAATTTTTCAATCCCTTTTATATTATTGTTTTTGCTGTTCCAGTAGCGAATTTTTGGATGTGGTGGAAGTATAGAGGTCGTGAAGCTTCTTCTTTGTTTAAGATGGCAAACGGCGTAATTATTATGGGACTGGGTTTTGTTTTTATGGTATTTGCTTCTATGCAATATGAGGCTTTAGGAAAGTCCGCAATGTATTGGTTAGCTTTAGCTTACTTATTTCACACTATAGGCGAATTATGTGCTTCTCCCGTGGCTCTTTCCTTTATAACAAAATTAGCTCCTGTAAGATATGGGGCATTGATGATGGGGGTTTATTTTGCTGCTACCGGACTTGGAAATAAAGTAGCAGGAATTATAGGGGAGTCTGCAACTAACACAGGAGAACTGAATATTTTTGCCGGTATTACCATTTTCTGCGTCATTTTTGGCTTACTCGTAATATTACTCTTAAAACCTTTAAAAAGGCTAACACATAAAGCCGAAGACCTTCGTAAAGATACTTCAGATGAAGAAACAGAAGGTTTTGAACTTGCAGATAATTAAATTTCGATAAAGAAAAATTATGGATATTACTTTATGGTTAATGATCGTTGGGTGGATATTTGTTCTACTCTGGGTTCCTTTTATCATTTACACAAATAAAAAAACACACCCAAAAGCTCTTTTTGTTTTATTCTTTGCTGAGATGTGGGAGCGCTTTTCCTATTACGGTATGCGTGCACTACTCGTACTGTACATGACTAAAGTGATGTTTATTGATCTTGCACAAAACATCGCTGAAACAAAGGCCTACGGTATTTACGGTTCATACACGGCTATGGTGTATCTTTTTCCGGTATTGGGAGGGCTTGTTGCAGATCGCTTCTTGGGCTTTCGAAAAACCATTGTATGGGGCGGAATATTAATGGCTCTCGGGCACTTTACATTAGCCTTGCAAGGAATTAAGGGGCTTGAAGGAAACTTACCCTTTTTCTTTACTGCCTTGGCCATGATTATCGTAGGAAATGCTTTCTTTAAGCCAAATATCAGCTCATTTTTAGGAACCTTTTATGAGATGGACGATCCTCGTAAAGATGGTGCATTTTCCATTTTTTACATGGGTGTAAATATCGGTTCTTTTCTCGCCACTCTAACCTGTGGGTATATTGGGCAACAGATCAATTGGCATTATGGATTCGGTATTGCAGGAATCGGAATGGTACTGGGTCTGATCACATTTTGGCTTTTTTCCAGAGGGTTTGGTGATAAGGGGCTTCCCCCCGAAGAAGTTATGGAAGGAAAATTAAAAATTTTCGGTGCCAAACCTGATATTCCAATAATTATAATTTCCTTAATTGCAATACCGATTTGCGCCTCTATTTTAGATCTGGATGAACTCATGTCAACCTTATTATTGATTATTTCTATTTTAATAATTGGATACCTTCTTTATTATGCTTCTACCGTTAAGGAAAAAGTAGACGGTCAAAGATTACAGGTAGTGGTAGTGCTGTTTTTCTTCCATGCAATATTTTGGGCACTTTTTGAGCAGGCAGGTGGATCATTAACATTGTTCGCAGATAAAAATGTAGATCGTTGGATAGGAGATACCGAAATACCTGCATCTATCTTTCAAAGTTTGAATCCTTTATTTATTATGTTATTGGCTCCATTATTTTCTTATATTTGGATCAAACTTAGAAAGGCTGGTAAAGAACCTAGTACTCCGATGAAATTTGTGTTGGGGCTTAGCCAGTTGGCTTTAGGTTTTGGAGTAATTGTATTAGCAGCTCGATTTTTCGCGGATCAGGAAGGTCTAATTTCAATTGTTTTTCTTGCAGTCATGTATTTGCTTCATACGACCGGAGAGCTATCCTTGTCACCCGTAGGACTTTCAATGGTTACAAAATTATCTCCTACGAAAATTGTAGGATTCGTTATGGGAGCATGGTTCCTATCAATTTCATTAGGTAATAAAATTGCAGGATTCATAGGTAAACTAACCACATCTGAGGCGATAGATGAAAATACCCCGTCGTCGGTCACACTTGAGGTATACTCTGACACCTATCTCATTTGGGGTGTCGGGGTAGTTATGGCAGCGGCGATTCTTTTACTTTTAGTTGTACCCTTACTTAGAAAATGGATGCACGGCATTCATTAATTTGAAATTAACGAATTAACATATAAGCTCCCTTTTCATAAGTATCATGAAAAGGGAGTTTTTCTTTCGTACACGTATGTTTCCATCTTTTTTTGAAACTAGGATAGTTGCTGCCATCTGCGATGATTACTTTGGGCCGACTTTCCTGTATAAGCCTTTGTAGATTGATTTTAGGAGAGTTCCGGAGTAAAATAATACTATTAGATGGAATGTTTTTGCGTAGCGTATCCAGAATAATAATCTGTTGATTTTTGTGATCGATCTTTTTAGGAATTTGATTATGTACCAGCATTTGATAAGGATACTTATTGCGGTAACTTTTTAAAAGAAACGATTCGGTAGAAGCTTCTTGAGTGTTCTTATACATCCTTAAAGTGTCTCCTTGGTGATGAGCGATGATCGTTTCACGGTACTGATTAAAAATAATGAGAGCGTCTGTTTTATGCTGATAATAGCTATTCCACGAAATCAGGCATAATAGGCAAACACTGGAAGTACTTAAAATAAATACTCTTTTTTTGGAGCGTTTGGAAATGAGAAGTAAGAAAGCAAATAGCAGTAAGTAAGAAGCAATTAGCATCTTCGTGTCGAAAAATATATGTTTAAAAATAAAACTCTCCTGTTGCGCAACCCAGGAAACAAATGTATGAAGCAACCATAAAAGATTATTGTAGAACTCAGCAAAAAGATCAGGGAGTGAATTAAAAACCGAAAGTATCAGCACGACAATGCCAGCACATAACAGGAAACCAAGAAAGGGAATAATAAATAAGTTAGAGATAAAAAATAATCCCGGAAATTGATGAAAATAAAAAAAGCTTAAGGGTAACAGTCCCAATTGTGCAGCAATGGTAACTGTAAAAAGTGACCATAAGTATCGAATAAGTTTGTATTGCGGTTGCCATTTGGCATAAAGAAGAGGTTGTATCCAGAGAATCGCAAAAACTGCAGCGTAACTAAGCTGAAAACCGACGTCAAAGATAAGTAATGGGTTGAAGAGTAGTAAAAAGAACATGCTTGCAAATAAAACATTGTAGGTGCTTGTAATTTTTTTGCGGTTAAGTGCATATGCAAATAATGAAAACATGGTCACCGACCTTACCACGGAAGGAGAAAGCCCTGTTAAAAGTGCAAAAATCCATAATAATAAAATGATCAATACAGATTTATACATGCGGCCATTTTTAAAACGATGTAATGGTCGCAATAAAAAATTCAAGATCATGAGTAAGATGCCAATATGAAGTCCTGAAATAGCCAAAATATGAATGACTCCTGCAGATGAGAAATCAGCGTATGTTTCAGCTGAAATATGAGCGCGATCTCCTAAAAGTAATGCGGTCATGATTGCCAGTTCTTGATTACCAAAGTTCTGTATCGCTAATTTTTCAACCAGTTTTTGTTGTATCCGATGTGCCATTCCCAGTAAGGAATTTGATTTTGAAACCAATATGACCGAATAGCTAGAGGTGTATATTTGATGGTAAATTTCTTTTTTAGCCATGTAGGAGGCGTAATCAAATTGTCCCGGATTAAGAGGTTTTCTTAATTCCTGAAGTCGATCCTTTAGTACATAAATACCATCTACATGAAGTTTTTGAGTAGAATCTTTTTGGAGATTCAAAAGCACTTTTCCTGAAGCCGGTACTGAGTCCAACTGAATGAGTTCTCCCAGGTATCGATCAAACTTTTTAGAGGACTTCAGAGTTTCTGTAATACGAAGAAAAACAAGGTGTGTATGATCTTCCTTTATTTGATTTGTATAGTGACTTTCATAATTGCGATCGTATTGAACTGTCATTGTGGTAGTACCAAGAACAAAGAAGATCAGATAAGCTAGTAAAGTAAAGCCCGGTTTCTGGAGGAATCTTCTATCCGCTCTGATTTTTAACCAAATCAACATGCCGATACCGAAAATAAAAATTGTGTAAATCATCTTCAGGGGTATAGAAGCATAGAAACCCGCAAAAATCCCCAGTATAAAGGCAGAAACTAAATAGGAAAGTTTATAATTCAGTAATTTCATATTTAAAACTACTGAAATTTCTTATAATTTTATAATATTCTGCGTGCTTCTCTGAAGGCATAATTCCAGTAGCCTTCTTTAATTGATGAAACCAGAACACCTCTAGAGGTAGTAGAATGTATGAACCTTATATCGTCTTTTTCAACATCAACCACCAGTCCGACATGATTGATTCTTCTTTTATTTTTACCGGTAGTAAAAAATAGTAAATCTCCTTTTTTAACCTCATTGAGTTTTATCTCTATTCCCTGTGAAGCCATCATCGACGAGGTGCGTTCTAAAGGTATATCATGTTCTTTGAACGAAATAAAGATGAGTCCGGAGCAATCCATTCCTTTCTTGGTGGTACCGCCGTATTTATATCGAGTACCATGGTAGGAGAGTGCAGTACTAATTATATTTACCGCAAGTTCATTTTCTGTTTCTGGTATTTCTTCAGGTATTTCCTCATTGGTTTCAGCTGTTTCTTCTGCAGCTGCTACTATTACTGATATGGGTTTTGGATTTGCAGTTTTTTTAGAGGATTTACATCCAAAGACTGCGGCAAGAAAAATAAGAAGGGGCACTATTTGTCTCATTAGCGATAAGATTTACCGCAAAATACTACAAATCTTGAAAAGCAGAACTATTTTTTTACTTGATGAACGATCAGTTTTGCCGTTTTTTCACTGGCTCCGCCACCACCGAGTTTTTCTTCCAATTGGTCATACTGAGCCATTAAATGATTTCGATGCGAGGTATCCAGCAGTAAAAGCAATTCTTTTTTCAATCGTTTGGTAGTTAACTCACCTTGTATGAGTTCTTTCACGACAGGAGCATCCATGATAAGGTTCACCAAAGAAATGTAATCCAGAGAGATGATTCGCTTAGCGATCTGATAAGAAACCCAATTACCTTTATAACAAACCACTTCGGGAACTTTAAACAAAGCAGTCTCCAATGTCGCTGTACCACTGGTTACCATAGCAGCATGTGCAACACTCAGCAAATCATATGTTT
Source organism: Flavobacteriaceae bacterium M23B6Z8 (assembly GCA_046199005.1). GTDB lineage: Bacteria > Bacteroidota > Bacteroidia > Flavobacteriales > Flavobacteriaceae > Ascidiimonas. The sequence goes on along the minus strand of CP176050.1, from coordinate 3,771,558 downwards.
TATTGGCTACAAAATGTACGTTATGATTGGAAATGAACGGTTTGTAAAATTCATGATCGAGACTAGGCGCTCCTGCAATCACAAACTGATATTCTTGAAAATCTGGAGCGATAGATAACATCACATTCAACATTTTGCGAATCTCCTGTTTCCTGCTTCCGGGAAGTAAAGCGATTATTTTTTTATCAGCGTTTAATCCATGTTCTCTACAGAATTCAGAATGTGGTATCGTCTTTCTTCCTGCAATCGCATCAATAAGAGGATGTCCGACGAAATGAACTGGAAAAGCGTGTTTTTCCTCGTAGAATTGCTTTTCAAAAGGAAGAATGACATACATTTCATCAATATCTCTTTTAATAGCTCTGATGCGATTTTCTTTCCATGCCCAGATTTGAGGGGAAATATAATAATGCGTGGGTATTTTTTGTTGTTTGGCCCAACGGGCGATTCTCAAATTGAAACCGGGATAATCAATAAAAATAATAGCATCTGGAGAAAAACTAAGAATGTCTTTTTTACAAAAGGAAATGTTCTTTAAAATAGTGCCGAGATTCATGACCACTTCGAGGAATCCCATAAAAGCTAGATCCTTAAAATGTTTTATGAGGGTACCACCTACACTTTGCATTAAATCGCCGCCCCAAAAACGAATCTCTGCATCTTTGTCATGGATAAGCAATTGTTTCATTAAGTTCGAACCATGTAGGTCTCCGGAAGCTTCACCTGCAATAATGTAATATTTCATAATTACAAGATTTTATATATTAGGATAAGCACTGCTCCTAATACGGTTGCCATAAGAACACCTCTTGCCCGGTAATCTCTTTTTAGTCTTAAAAACAGAAAGAATGACAAAAGGTTAAGAGCACCGCCCAACGCTATAATACTTCCCAGGTTCCCTTGCGAATAGGCCAGTTCGTAAGTAGTTTTAATGCTGAGCTTAGAGTAAGAGGCCAGCACTGCAAGCGCTATAAGCACACCAATAGCATTTGAAATAATACCCACCAAAAAGCCTATGAATATTTCCTTTTTAATCATTTAGATTCCAGGAGTTAATGTCTTGAATAGCATGATGCGCCGTAAGGTCGAATTGAACAGGAACTACCGAAACATAATTATTAGCTAGTGCCCACTCATCAGTATCTTCGCCTTTATCTTCATTTACAAAACTTCCGGTAAGCCAGTAATAATCCCTACCTTGCGGATTGGTTCGTTTGTCGAATTCTTCCACCCAGTGCGCTTTTGCCTGTCGGCAAACTCTAATACCTTTAATATCTTGTTTTTTAGCCTTAGGGATGTTCACATTGAGTACCACTCCTTTTGGCATTCCGTTTTGCAATGCGTGAAGGGTAATCGATTTTGCATATTCTTTGGCAGCCTGAAAATCGGCTTCCCAGGAATAATCACAGAGTGAAAAACCTATTGCCGGAATACCTTCAATACCTGCTTCAACCGCCGCACTCATAGTTCCGGAGTAAATTACGTTAATCGAAGAATTAGAACCGTGATTAATACCGCTAATACAGATATCCGGTTTGCGATTGAGAATTTCGTTTACGGCAAGTTTCACACAATCGGCAGCTGTACCGCTACAGGTATATTCTAATTGCTCCTCTTCATCATCAATAGAGATCGGACTGCAATAGAGTGTCGAGTTGATCGTAATCGCATGTCCCATGGCAGATTGCGGACTGTCTGGAGCAACAACGATCACATCGCCTATCTCATTCATAACGCTGATCAAAGCTCTTAGACCGGGAGCAGTGATTCCGTCATCATTGGTCACTAATATTAAAGGCTTTGCATTCATAAGTTTTTCTCAATTTTAAGATGCAAAAATAGGGAATTGAAGCGTTATAAGGACAATATAGTATGTTTAACAAAAAATTAGTAACATTGTGATAAGCTGGCATGGTTTTTTCAGTAAATTAGAAGATTAAAATAGGATATTATGAAAAGGAATTTGTTATTCTTAATGGGAGCATTTATTATTTCTGTTGCCTCCTGTAGTTTCACTAACAAAACATTTGAAAGTTCAGATAAAGATAAAGTTCTTATAGAGTTGATCACCTATGTACTCGAAAAAGGACACTTCGATCCAAGAGATGTAGACGATAATTTTTCAGAGAATGTATTTCATGACTATATAGATGCGCTTGATCCTCTCAAGAGATTTTTTCTGGCGTCAGATATTGAAGAATTCGAATCTTATAAATACAAAATAGACGACCAGCTTAAAGAACTTGATATTACTTTTTTTAATTTGACTTACAATCGTTTGATGAAGCGAATGGAAGAAAGTACCGAGATCTATAGAAAGGTATTGGAAAAATCGCTGGATTTTGATAAGGATGAAACCATTAATACGAATTACGATGATCTTCCTTATGCAGATTCTAAAAAAGAACTTAAGGACAGATGGAGAAAGCAAGTAAAATTCTCCACTATTTCAGGACTGCTTTCTAGAATAGAAGAAGAAGAGCAGAAGAAAGAAGAAGATCCTTCATATACCATGAAGTCTATGGATGAATTGGAAGCGGAAGCGAGGACATCTACATTAAAAACATTCGACGAATTTTTCAATCTTACCAAGGATCTGGAGCGAAAAGATTGGTTTAGTCAGTATATCAATAGTGTCGTGGAGGAATTTGATCCACATACATTTTATTTAGCACCTGAAGATAAAGAGCGTTTTGATATTAATATCTCTGGTAAATTTGAAGGTATTGGTGCAAGACTCCAGAAGCGAAACGACAATATTAGGGTTACCGATGTGATCTCAGGAGGTCCGGCATGGAGAGGTCAGCAGGTAGAAGTAGGTGATGAAATTTTAAAGGTAGCTCAGGGAGACGAAGAACCGGTAAGTATCGTAGGAATGCGTCTGGATGATGCTGTTAAGCTTATTAAAGGCCCCAAGGGAACAGAAGTGAGACTTACTCTGAAGCGTGTAGATGGTACCATAGAGATCGTTTCTATTACAAGAGATATCGTTGAATTAGAGGAGTCTTACGCGAAATCTTCTTTGGTTAAAAAGAACGATCGCACCTTTGGTATTATCAATTTGCCTAAATTTTACATTGATTTTGACAATTATAAAGAACGTAATGCAGCATCAGATGTAGCAAAAGAGATCGAAAGATTGAAGAAAGAAGGTATGGAAGGTCTTATTCTTGATCTTCGTGATAATGGTGGAGGATCGTTGAAAACAGTAGTTGATATGGCCGGATTATTTATTAAAGAAGGTCCGGTGGTGCAGGTAAAGACTACAGGTCCCGGTAAAGAAGTGCTGAGTGACCGCGACGAACGCATTCAATGGGACGGTCCCCTGGTCATACTCGTAAATGAGTTATCTGCTTCTGCATCAGAAATTTTAGCTGCTGCTATGCAGGATTACAAGAGAGCGATTGTTTTAGGAAGCAAACAAACGTACGGAAAGGGTACGGTTCAAAATGTGATCGATCTTAATCAATTCCTAAAAAGAAACAATGAATTTGGAGATGTAGGTTCACTCAAGCTTACCACGCAGAAGTTTTACAGGATCAATGGTGGATCTACCCAATTAGAAGGTGTTAAGAGCGATGTAGTGGTTCCGGATAAATATAGCTACATCGAAATAGGAGAAAAAGATCAGGACAATCCGCTACCATGGGATAAAATTGAAGCAGCCGAGTACGAGCCATGGAATGAATATATTGATTATGAAACGACTGTAGAGCGAAGTAAAGAAAGAATGACTTCGAATCCGCTGTTAAAATTGATAGATGAGAACGCACAATGGGTAAAACAACAACAGGATAAATTTGAATATCCATTGAATCTAGCCGAATATAAAAAGCAGATTGCGCAAAATGAAGAAAAAGCCAAGTATTTCAAGGCAATTACCGATTATAAAACCAATCTTACTTTCGAGTCTCCACTTTATGAGCAGAAGTTGTTTAAAAAAGATACAGTATTAAAAGACAAGCGAATGCGATGGCATAAAAATCTTGCTAAGGATGTGTATGTAGAAGAGGCAGTAAATGTTTTGCTTGATCTTAAATTAAGTAATATTAAAAAAGGAAAAGTAGCAGGTATCAAAGGATAAAATGCTAAAGATGTAACTTTCAAAAACCTGAACATTCGTTCAGGTTTTTTTAGTTAAAGTTATTTTTAAGTAGTTTTCTTTATTTTCGTGATATTGGATCGGTAATTACCGCAGTAGTGTTCTATGAGATTAAAACAACAATATATTTACCCCATATTAATGGGTCTGGTGATCGTTGCATTTTATCTTTATGATCATTATCGCACTCCTCCGGTACTAAAGGATCAGAAAGGTGAAGTCACGACCAACGATTATTACTTGCCAACTTCTACCACCAATCAGGTAATCCACCACGACTATTACTCTTTATCCTATAACGAAATGCATGAGCAGGCAGAATGGGTTGCCTACGAATTAAAGAAAGAACATTTATCTGATGCCGATCGGGAACGGCCTTATTTTTATAAAGATCCCAAAGTTGGAACTGGCTCGGCTGATTGGAGAAATTATAAAAATTCAGGATACGACCGGGGACATTTATGTCCCGCAGGGGATCGGCGATTTTCAATTGAGGCATATAACGAGACCTTCCTTACAAGTAACATTAGCCCCATGGAACATGCGTTCAATAGTGGTATTTGGAATAGACTAGAGCAGAAAACCCGATACTGGGCACGAAAGTATGATGGCGTATTTGTGGTAACCGGAGGCATTCTCAACAATCGCACGCCTAGCATAGGCGATGAAAATGTGACTGTGCCTGAATATTTCTATAAAATCCTGCTCGACAACCGGGCAGGTAAATTCAAATTACTCGCGTTCCTTCTGCCACATAATGAAAGCAGCAAAGAATTAAAAAGCTTTGTGGTAACTGTCGATAAGATTGAAATGCTCACCAATATAGATTTCTTTCCTAATTTGCCAGATGATCAGGAATTCAAGGAAGAGGCATCCGTTGACTTAAAAGCCTGGGATTGGTGATGAATAAATACTAAGGCGCATACCACCCTGCACACGGAGAATCTTCAGGTAGGTAACATAAAAAATTTTCCCATTCACCCCGACAATAGCTAATACATTGCCGTTGGGTTATGAAATTACCTCCCCTAATTGCACGTTGTTGTGATCTGCTTAGTTTTTTGAAAATTTTAATCGAATTCATATTTGTAAGAATTAGTCGCATAAATATACAAAAAAACTTACAAAATTATAGCCATTCGTTAATTCTGTTGGCGTCAAGTTTTAAAAAGATAAACAGAAGAATAGTAAAACCTAATAAGCCGGAACCGCCGTAGCTGAAAAAAGGAAGTGGTATCCCCACCGTAGGAAGAAGCCCTATGACCATTCCTACATTAATTGCGAAATGAAAAAACAGTATAGATGCTACGCTATACCCATATATACGGCTAAATTGCGATTTTTGTCGTTCGGCTAAGAAAATGAGTCTCAGCAGTAAAAGGGTAAATAGAATAACCACCACTGCACTACCAAGAAATCCCCATTCTTCTCCTACGGTGCTGAAGATATAGTCTGTATGTTGTTCGGGGACAAAGTCTCCCTTGGTGCGGGTACCCTCTAAAAAACCTTTACCAAAAAATCCACCAGAACCAATAGCTTCTTCAGACTGGTTCGTATTATAACCAATAGTCTTCTTGATTTCCTCCAACTTTTCAGGATCTTTTTCCAAACGTAACCACAGGCTAAAACGATCTCTATGTCGTTGTTCAAATACATTATCGTAAATAAATCGAACCGAAAAGGAAAACACAATACACCCAAGTAAAGTTAGGATAAAAGGCAGTACAGATGTACGCTTGCTTTTTCGTTTTTGAATCGCAAAGGTGATGATGATCGCTAAAAAAGCTGCAACTGCAACCCATGCGGTGCCAACTATTAAAGTAGCTACAAAGAGAGCTGCAGCTCCTAGACCTATAAATAAGTATATGGGAGCAAGTCCTTCTCTGTAAAGCACAAAGAAAAAAGCAGCGTATACCATAGCGCTACCCGGGTCAGGTTGAGGAATGATCAGTAGCGCTGGGAGGGCAATGATTAAAAAAGCCTGTAACTGATCTTTTAAGACAGCAATATTCGTTTGAATATCGCTAAGGTGTTTGGCTAACGCCAAAGCAGTAGCGGCTTTGGCAAATTCTGAAGGTTGAAGGGTAATTGCTCCAAAAGAATACCAGGAAGTTGCTCCGTTTATATTCTTACCAAATAGAAATAAGCCAAGAAGTGAGACAAGTGAAACTAGATAAATGATACTGGAGAAACGCTCATAGAATTTCGCATCGATCGCCATTATGGTTAAAATGGCTACTAAAGAAGCTCCGATAAAAAAAAGCTGTTTTCCATAAGACTGTGACATATCTAAAAGAGAAGCACCTTCTTCCGTAAACGTTGCTGAATAAATATTTAGCCAGCCCGCTACTACAAGTATAGCATAGATTAATATGGTAAACCAATCTGTTTTCTGGAGCAGCTTATTATTCATTAATTTCAAAGGGTTCTCCGCTGAGCGGTTTAGCATACTCTTCTTCCAGGCTCATTTTAAGCATTTTTGTTTCCAGATCGGTACGACTGATCTCTCCTTTGATGTATTTCTCGATCATCAAAGAGGCGATAGGTCCTGCATACCGTGAACCCCAATAACCATTTTCAACGAAAACAGCGATCGCTATCTGTGGGTCTTCAATGGGAGCAAAAGCGACAAAAATAGAATGGTCTGTAAGTTGTACTCTTTTACCGTCTATCCGGGTATAATTCTCTGCCGTTCCTGTTTTACCTGCAATATTTATGTCTTTAACCTTTAACCACCTCGCTGTTCCATAATTGTATACATCATACATACCCTGAATTACTGGCTCAAAATGCTCCGGATCAATGGTAGTCCTTCTAGGGGTGGTATATTTCTCGTGGGTAATTGGTTTTCCTTCAATCTCCTTAAGAATATGTGGCGTGTAATAATAACCTCTGTTTGCAATAGCAGCAGTGATATTCGCCAGTTGAATGGGAGTGGTTAATATTTCTCCCTGCCCTATGGCATTCGACAACGTATTCGTGGCAAACCATCTTTTTTCACCGTACACACGATTGTAATAGTCTGTACTTGGTACTTTGCCAGACTTCCCGATAGGCAGATCGTAACCCAGATAATCGCCAAGCCCGAAACTTCGAACATGTTTTTCCCACGTTGTCATACCAGTGGCAGCATCAGGGTATTTTTCAATAATTCTTCGGTAGGTATTTGCAAAATAAGCGTTACAAGAATTATAAATTCCTCGGTTTAGTTTGTTTACCGATCCGCTGGGGCAGTGACAACCCATAAAGGCACTCCGCCCGTATCGATAGCCGTGATAGCAAGTAAAGGCTGTTTCCGTCGTAATCACGCCTTCTTGTAAACCTATGAGTGCATTAATTGCTTTAAAAGGTGATCCGGGAGGATACATGGCAAGAAGACCTCGGTCATAGAGAGGTTTTGCGATAGAGTCATAGTAAAGCTCCGTGTAATTTCTGGAACGTTTTCTGCCTACAAGCAGTGAAGGATCGTAGGTAGGCGCCGATATTAAAGTAAGTATTTCTCCAGACTTTGGATCGAGCGCAACAATACCACCACGTTTATTTTGCATTAACAACTCACCGTAAGCCTGTAATTTACTATCTATGGTCAGGCTAATTTCTTTTCCGGGTTCTGGAAGGGTATCGTAGGCTCCATTTTTATAGGGTCCCAGATTACGGTTAAAACGATCTTTCTGAATATATTTTACTCCTTTTCTTCCACGCAAAAGATCTTCGTATTCTTTTTCTACTCCCTGCCGACCTATGATCTCTCCTTGTGTATAATACGGATTGTTTCTGAGGTCTCTTTCATTTACTTCACTAATATAACCAAGCACATTACCGGCGTTTTTGGTAAGGTAATTACGCAAAGATCTTTTCTGAATGTAAAATCCCTTATAACGACGCATTTTTTCCTGTAGCGAAGCGTACTCTTCTTTGGATAACTGCGGGACAAAAACGGAAGGCAATCTTGGGGAATACCTTTTAGCCTTATAATATTGTTTCTCAAACTGCTCTTTAGTAATATTCAGTAGATTGCAAAATTCAAGTGTATCTAGCTCTTTCACTTCCCGCGGGATCACCATCACATCATACGCAGGTTGATTGGCCACCATTAAAATTCCGTTACGATCGTAGATATGACCCCTTTCGGGATAATCATAAAACGCTTTGATCGCTGTGTCATCCAGTATATTTCCAGTAGGCGGATTTATAATTTGCAAATAGGAAAGCCTGCCAATATAGGTTAGCGCAATAATTACGACGATTGATGACAGTAATAACCTTCTCATGTTTTCTTTCTTCTAAATAATGGGATCGCCAGAAAGCTTAAAAATATGGTGAACACCCCAGCTAATAACGTTTTTTTAAGTATAGAAAGTATATCTGCAAAGCTAAAAATCTCAAGAGAGAACAATAGTAAATGATGTGTTAAAATAAGGATGCTTATATAAACAAGTCGTTGCCCTAAAGCGGTTTGACTGATTTTCAAATTTTGAAACTCATATACATTGCCAAAAGCGAACTTCAAAACTACAGGTCTTAAGTAGGCAATAAAAACTGATGCAGCAGCATTAACGCCACCACTGTCACTAAAGATATCAATGGTAAGTCCTAAAAAAAACGCAGTTAATAAAAAGACTCCCTGTTTGTCTTTACGAACCGGATAAAGAATGATAAATAGGACATAGACAAATGGACTTATAAAGCCCAAAAAGTGAATATGATTGAAGATAAGTACTTGTAAAAGTACCAATACCACAAATCTAAATGCATTAACTAGGACCTCATTGTTCATCTGTCGCAGTATTTTCTAGTTGAATGATCTCTTGCTTGTCCTGATTTTTAATGATATAGACGTGTTCAATATTGGCCATATCATTGAAGAGTCTTACCGTAATGTCGTAATAATTGTTGGTGTTGGTAAGCGTAAAATCTTCTATGGTCCCGATGAGAATATCTTTGGGAAAGATCGTTGACATCCCTCCGGTTACAATGGTGTCTCCTTTTTTTATAGGTGCATTCTTTGGAATATCTGTAAGCTGCACAAAGCGATAATCCTTTTCGTCCCACTTCAAGGTGCCAAAGAAAGGTGCTGTTTTGAGGCTTGCATTAATTTCCGAGAGTGAGTTCAAAACAGATTGAACTACGCTGTAATTAGCCGAAGTATTATCGATAATACCAATCACTCCTTTAGAGGAGATCACTCCCATATCATTTTCAACTCCCTGAGCAGTGCCTTTATCTAAAGTAAGGTAGTTATTAGTTCTTTTAAAGCTATTTTTGATAATACTGGCGGTAGTCAGTGTATATTTTCTGGTTGAATCTCTTTGAAGGGAATCAATAGCTTCCGGTTGATTAAACAGTAAGTCACGCAAGCGTTTATTCTCTTCCAGAAGCTGCTGATTCTGGTCTTTCAGGCCAAAATAGGAAGACACATTATTAACAGATGAATAGATGCCACCTGTGAGCCAATTGGCAGAATTAATAAATTTACTCCTGTGATAGGTATGCGATTGAATGGTTAATATCAGACCAATACCGAACAGCAGAGTAAACAGGAAAAAAATCCTGTATCTCAGAAAGAAAGCGATTATATTCTGCATGAGGCCTTATCTTTTCCTATCGGATAAGAATACTTTTATACCGATCGATATTCTTCAGGGCAATACCTGTACCCCTAACTACTGCTCTCAACGGGTCTTCTGCGATGAAAACAGGAAGATCTGTTTTTTGTGAAAGACGTTTATCCAGACCACGCAACATAGAGCCGCCTCCAGCAAGATAAATACCGGTATTGTAAATGTCTGCTGCAAGCTCCGGAGGTGTCTGGGATAAGGTTTCCATCACAGCATCTTCAACTCGTAAAATAGACTTGTCAAGTGCCTTGGCAATTTCTCTCCAGGTGATTTGTACCTGTTTAGGCTTACCAGTAAGTAGATCACGCCCCTGAACACTCATTTCTTCCGGAGGTGTTTCAAGATCTTCGGTAGCAGCACCAATTTGTATCTTTATATTTTCTGCAGTCGTCTCTCCCACATAAAGATTATGTTGTGTACGCATGTAATAGATAATATCGTTTGTAAACACATCGCCTGCAATTTTAACCGATTTATCACAGACAATTCCGCCCAGTGCGATGACAGCGATCTCAGTTGTACCTCCTCCAATATCAACAATCATATTTCCTTTGGGTTGCATAATGTCAAGCCCAATACCTATAGCAGCAGCCATGGGTTCATGAATAAGATAGACTTCTTTGCCATTTACACGCTCTGCCGATTCTTTAACCGCACGCATCTCAACTTCGGTAATACCAGAAGGAATACAGATCACCATTTTTAACGAAGGTGTGAAAAGTCGTTTCTTCAATGCCGGAATATTTTTAATGAACATATTGATCATTTTTTCCGATGCATCGAAATCTGCAATTACACCATCTTTTAGGGGACGAATGGTTTTGATATTCTCATGGGTCTTTCCCTGCATCATGTTGGCTTCTTTCCCTACCGCAATGATTTTACCACTTATACGATCTCTTGCTACAATAGAAGGGCTGTCTACAACGACCTTGTCATTATGTATAATAAGTGTGTTTGCGGTTCCGAGGTCTATAGCGATTTCCTCGGTTAAGAAATCAAAAAATCCCATACTTGTGTTTCCTTTTTTAGAGTTTATTCAATGGTTGCCGGGGCATTGCTTCAAATGTAATAAATTTAATGCTTAAAATGACGTGTGCCTGTGAATACCATCGCCATATTATTTTCGTTACAGTAATCAATACTTAACTGATCTTTAATAGACCCCCCGGGTTGAATGACGGCAGTAACTCCGGCATGATCTGCAATTTCCACACAATCAGGAAAAGGGAAGAAAGCATCACTGGCCATAACACTTCCGTTAAGGTCAAATTCAAAACTTTTTGCTTTCTCAATAGCCTGCCTCAAGGCATCTACACGACTGGTCTGACCCGTACCGCTGGCTAAGAGTTGTTTGTTCTTAGCAAGTACGATCGTATTAGACTTGGTGTTTTTACAGATCTTTGATGCGAAAATCAGGTCTTCAAGCTCTTTATCGCTCGGTTTCGTATTGGTTTTATAGGTCAATTCTGCTGTTGAATCTGTTTTAAGATCCTTATCCTGAAGCAATACTCCATTAAGGCAGGTGCGTACAATGGTTTTTGGTAGTTCAGTTTGCTTTTGCACCAGCAGAATACGGTTCTTTTTTGACTTGAGTATTTCTAAGGCTTCCGTATCAAATGAAGGAGCTATTACCACTTCACAGAAGAGAGAATTTATAGCTTCAGCGGTTTGTTTATCAATAGAAGTGTTGCTGATAAGTATTCCACCAAAAGCAGATACAGGATCTCCCGCTAATGCAGCCACATAGGCTTCACTTACTGTAGGCCTCGTGGCAATACCACAGGCATTATTATGCTTCAGGATAGCGAACGTTGGTGCATCCCCTAAAAATTCTGCCATAAGATTAACCGCCGCATCTACATCTAAGAGATTGTTATAGGAAAGCTCTTTTCCATGAAGCTTATCAAACATCTCGTCAAAATCTCCAAAAAAGAAGCCTTTCTGATGCGGATTCTCTCCGTACCGTAATTCTTTTCCATTTAATATACTTGCTTTATAAACGGTTTCTTCTTCATTAAAATAATTGAAGATCGCAGTATCGTAATGGGATGATATATTGAATGCTTTGGCAGCAAATTTCTTTCGGTCTGTAATACTGGTTCTTCCCTCTGAGGTAGAAATAAGTTCAAGGAACTCAGCATAATCGTCCATAGACGATACACAAATAACGTCTTTAAAGTTTTTTGCTGCGGCTCGTATCAAAGAAATTCCTCCAATATCTATTTTTTCAATGATTTCTTGCTCAGAAGCATTACCAGCAACGGTTTTTTCAAAAGGATATAAATCTACGATCACGATGTCGATCTGTGGGATATCATATTCCTCGAGTTCCGCAACATCACCTTCATGATCTTGTCTGTTGAGAATTCCTCCAAAAACTTTTGGATGCAGCGTTTTAACCCTACCGCCCAGTATAGATGGATAGCTGGTGATATTTTCAACGGGTACTACATCTATTCCAAGGTCCCGGATATATTTTTCGGTTCCTCCGGTTGAATAAATGACAACTCCTAGTTCATCTAGTTTTTCTACAATAGGTTGAAGCCCCTCTTTGCTAAATACCGAGATAAGTGCAGATTTAGCAGTTTTTAAAGTATTCATTATTACGTTGTTGCGATTGAGTGCAAAAGTAAATTTTTTTACCTTAAAATGGGCTTAAAAGATTCAACAAAAATCTAAAAAATCACAGAATGGTCGCCACTTGTTTATTTACGTATTCCAGAAATGCTTCATCTGCTTCCGAGAAAGGATCTGCGGTATGAGAATCGATGTCTATCTGACCGATATTTTCACCATTCACAAATAAAGGGATCACGATCTCTGCTTTTACAAAAATACTACAGGCGATATAGTTATCCTGGGCTTTGACGTCTGGAACCACAAAGTTTTCATTAGATACTGCTACCTGTCCGCAAATACCCTTACCAAAAGGAATGATCTCATGGTCTGTGGGTTCGCCTGCATAACTTCTCAATTTAAGTTCATTTTTGTCTCTGTTCTTAAAGTAGAAACCTACCCAGTCGTAATAAGGAACTTTTGTTTGCAGGGCTTCACATATCTGAGATAATTTCATGTCTGCAGATAAGTTTTCCTGCAAAATGATGCTGTCTACTTCTTCTCTAAGTGTTTCAAAGCTCATGATAGCGAATTTAAGTTTTCAAAAGTATTTAAAAAATCAATGCAGCACAGAAACATATTTGCATATTTTTGTTCTAATAAACTAATGCTTCCTTTTGCTGGAGATCTTCAAAAAATACCGACCTGCAATTGCATTCGTGCTGCGGTTTTTTGTCGTTTATATGCTGCTTAGCTTACTTTATTCGTACTATCTAAGTAGGTATGATGCTAAACCGGATACGATGACTCAGATGGTTGCTTCCCAAAGCGAGTATCTTATGGAGATGATCAATTATGAAAGTTCATTGCGATTAGTAGAAGGGGAGTCTTTTATTAGATTTTTAGTACGAGATACCCAAATGGGATTGATTGTAGAAGGCTGCAATTCTTTAAGCGTTATAATTTTGTTTCTGTCTTTTATTGTCGCTTTTAAAGGGAGCCTTTTACGAACTGTGATCTTTATACTTATAGGAAGTGTGGTTATCTATTTGGCAAATCTATTCCGAATCGTGGTTTTGTTAGTCGGATTTTATGAAATTCCGGCCCACAGAGGTTTTTTACACAGTATAGTCTTCCCGCTTATTATTTACGGAATGGTTTTTTTTATGTGGATGGTATGGGTTACTAAATTCGCCAGAAAATGAAAACATTCTCTAAAATTGCCTGGTCTTCGGTGCTGATACTTTTATTAGTAGCAATACGTATGTTTGAAGACAAACTATTCTACGATCCGTTTTTAAATTACTTCGAACATGGTCTTTACCATGGAACGATACCTGAATTTGATGGATGGTGGCTTTTTTTGAATCACCTTTTTCGATATGCGCTCAACCTGATCATATCTCTGCTCTTACTTTGGGTTCTTTTTAAAAATGTTCAATTCGTAAAAATAGCAGCTGTTCTTTATGCTACTTTGTTTTTGGTACTTATCATCGCCTATTTTATTCTGATAGCGTACAGTCTGGAAGAGCATCATTTAATGACTTTTTATGTACGTCGCTTTTTAATTCAGCCCTTATTGATTTTTATATTAATACCTGCATTTTATTATCAGATAAGAACTTCGAAATCAATTTGATTTAGATCTTATTGATTCTAATGTTAACAAAAAAGTAAGAAAATATATATAATCTATTTTTAAATCTTTTCGATATTTGTAGACGAAATAGATAAAACCCTTAAATTAACCTGAATTAATTGAATTTTTAATATGAAAAAAGTGCATATTCTCTTATTGGCTGTTGCTGTGATAGTAGCTTCCTGTAATAAAGAGCCAAAGAAAAACTCTGAAAATAATATTGAGAGTGAAGAAAAATCTACGATGGTAGATGAACACGGGCATACGGTTGCAGTTGACGATCAAGATAAAGTACCAGAAGGATTGGATACAAAAAATACAGGAGACCCTGTTCTTGAGACGGGAGCACCGGAAACTGAAAAAGAAGATCCCAATAAAAAGCCGGATGTTGTAAGTTATAAAGACGCCCTGGCCAATGTAAGTTTTACAGACACCCGTTTGGATGTTGTCTTTAAACATTACATTGAAATGAAGACCGCAATGGTCAATGGTGATGTGAATAAAGTTGCAGACGCTACAAGCTATTTGATGATGGGTTACGCTAACTTTGGGGTAGACGAAGCTGTATTGAGGAGAGCGAACGATATTGTAGATGCAAAGGATATCGAAACACAACGCCAATTACTACCTGGAGTCACCGAAGATGTAGCAGCCATGATAGAAGGTAACATTAAAAGCGGAAAAATATATCGTATTTACTGTCCGATGGCTTTTGATAATACCGGAGGGCAGTGGTTGTCACAGGATAAAACTATTGAGAATCCCTATTTCGGCGATGCAATGTTAAATTGCGGGAGTGTACAGGAAACTCTTAAATAAATAAGTTCATCCTGTCTATAAATTAAAAAGAGGCTGTCATTTAAGACAGCCTCTTTTTTAATGTGATAGATTAGCTAGATCTGATGTTACATCATACCTGGCATGCCTCCACCCATTGGTGGCATTCCTCCGCCTGCTCCGGCAGAATCTTCTTTTATGTCTACTAAAGCACATTCGGTAGTAAGAATCATTCCGGCAACAGAAGCCGCATTTTCAAGTGCGATTCGAGTTACTTTTTTAGGATCTATAATACCTGCTTTAAGCATATCTACGTAAGCTTCCGATTTGGCATCGTACCCAAAGTCGCCTTTACCTTCCATCACTTTCGCTACAACTACGGAGCCTTCTCCTCCTGCATTCTCAACGATAGTTCTTAGAGGAGCCTCGACTGCACGAGTTACGATTTGTACTCCTGTAGCCTCATCTGCATTTTCTGTATCTACTTTGCTCAGTACATTTTTAGCTCTAACAAGGGCTACACCACCACCGGCAACGATACCTTCTTCAACAGCAGCTCTAGTTGCATGAAGCGCGTCGTCTACACGATCTTTTTTCTCTTTCATTTCTACTTCTGATGCAGCACCTACGTAAAGTACAGCTACCCCTCCTGCAAGTTTCGCAAGACGCTCCTGTAATTTTTCACGATCATAATCTGAAGTAGTAGTTTCGATCTGAGCTTTTATTTGGTTAACTCTTGCTTTAATATCATCAGCTGCACCTGCTCCGTTAACTACAGTAGTATTGTCTTTGTCAATACTTACTTTCTCGGCAGTACCCAGCATATCAATGGTTGCATTTTCAAGAGTGAATCCTCTTTCTTCTGCGATTACAGTACCTCCGGTTAAGATAGCAATATCTTCCAGCATTGCTTTTCTACGATCTCCAAATCCGGGAGCTTTTACAGCCGCAATTTTAAGAGCACCTCTTAGCTTATTTACTACAAGTGTAGCCAAAGCTTCCCCATCAACATCTTCTGCAATGATCAATAAGGGTTTTCCAGTTTGTGCAACTGGTTCAAGTACTGGAAGAAGATCTTTCATAGTCGAAATCTTCTTGTCGTATAGTAAAATGTAAGGACTGTCTAAATCAGTGATCATTTTTTCAGAATCGGTCACAAAGTAAGGAGAAAGATATCCTCTGTCAAACTGCATCCCTTCTACAACATCTACGTATGTGTCTGTACCCTTTGCTTCTTCAACAGTAATAACACCTTCTTTTCCAACTTTTTCGAAAGCTTTAGCAATAAGCTCACCAATAGTCTCATCATTATTTGAAGAAATAGAAGCTACCTGCTTAATTTTTTCTGAAGAATCACCTACAGATTTAGTTTGCTTTTCAAGATCTTTAACAATAGCATCTACTGCTTTGTCAATACCTCTCTTAAGGTCCATAGGATTTGCTCCTGCAGCTACATTTTTCAGTCCTTCCTTAACGATAGCCTGAGCCAAAACGGTAGCTGTAGTAGTACCATCACCAGCTAGATCATTCGTTTTTGAAGCTACCTCTTTTACCATCTGAGCTCCCATGTCTTCAAGAGCATCCTTAAGCTCAATTTCTTTTGCAACTGAAACACCGTCTTTAGTAACAGTTGGTGCTCCGAAAGACTTACTAATAATTACGTTTCGACCTTTAGGTCCCAGAGTAACTTTAACTGCATTCGCTAATGCATCAACACCGCGCTTTAAACCGTCGCGTGCTTCAATATCAAATTTTATATCTTTTGCCATAATTGACTATTTATAGATTTTTAATTAATAAAAAGGAGTTAACAATTAAGAGAGTTAAATGATTGCAAGAATATCGCTCTCACGCATCATAAGATAATCGACACCTTCTAACTTAAGTTCGGTGCCAGAATATTTACCATATAAAACCGTATCTCCCACTTTTAAGGTTACAGGTTCATCTTTAGTACCAGGACCCACTGCCACAACGACCCCTTTTTGAGGCTTCTCTTTTGCAGTATCTGGAATAATAATACCTGAAGCAGTAGTGGTTTCTGCAGCTACTGGTTCTACCAATACCCGGTCTGCTAATGGTTTAATATTAACTTTGCTCATTTGTATAAGTTTTTGTTTGATTAATTTTATAACTACTTTGCATAATAGACAGAAATTGTGCCAACAAGGATTAACTGACATGTATACATAAAAAAATGCCAGCTTATGACAAGCTGGCATTTTTCAATTCGATTATAACTTACGTTAGTTGGTTCCAGTAGAATCCTTGACCGTTGCAGGTGTATCTGTTTCGGGTGTTTCAGCTGGAGCAGTATTTTCGGTATTTTGATTCTCTAATAATTTGGAATCTCTGGTTGCGCGTCCGTCTTTAGCCACTGTATTGGAAAGCAATATAAGAGCTATAAGAATGGTAGCAAGGGTCCAGGTACTTTTATCAAGAAAATCCCCTGTTTTTTTTACTCCACCAACAACCTGATTTCCACCTCCGCCAAAAGAAGAAGATAAACCGCCCCCCTTAGGGTTTTGTACCATAATTACTAATACAAGTAGCACAGAAACTACAATGATCAGTATTAAAAAAATCCAAAATGCACTCATTTCAATTAATTATTTTGTTGTATTCTCTTTATCGCTTTAATTTGGTCTGCAAAGAAACCACTTTTTTCCGGATATTTCAAACTTAAAATTTTGAAAGCCTGAACCGCTTTTTTATACTTTTTTTGCTCTACATATACTCTTGCAAGTGTCTCAGTCATAAGGCCTTCTGCCTCGATATCACTTTCTGTGGCAAGATTGATGTTCGGAGTTTGATCTTTAGAGGGAACAATTTTCGGATTGGAGGAAATAAATCTATCGATCAAAGCAAACTTGCGCGCTTTTGCTGTGTTCTCCTTAGCGGTCTCTTTCTTTTCATCCCCTTGTTTTTCTGTCCTCATAATGGGGGTGGCAGAAGATAGTTTTAGCCATTCAGAAAAAGAGTGCTTTTCACTTTTACTGAACTCCAACGGTTTCCCCATTTCGATTTTCACATTCCGGTCAGGGTCTTTAGGACCAAATAACTCCGGATCGAGAACGGCATCTGCCTCACTCTTAGATCCTAAATATTCTTCCCGAACGTTTGCTCGCTCGCCGGTTTTCACCTCTTCTGCTTCTACCTCAATTTCATTTAAGTGTAATGCTTGTTCGGTGATAGCTTCTGCGATGCTGTTTTGGTTAAACTCTTTGGACGTGATAAAGTCGAAGAGAATGGTTCTATCTGTAGTTAAAGATGCTGTTTTTTTAAGTGTCTGATTGTATTTGAAGCTTTCCAGATTTTTCAATCCTTTGAGATGAATTGCAGCTGCTGCCTGAAAAAAAGGATATGCTTCTATTACCTTTTCAAGTTCAGCCGTTTGCCCCGGATCTACATGGCCTGGGTTTTGAAGTAAATATGTAAATTCAGAAACAATCATATCATTACCAATCTGCCAAAGAAGCATTGAAAATATCCTGACCTATTCGTTCAAAAATAGCTTCATGTGCTTCTGTTTTTATTGATTCAATAGGTGTCGATGCAGGGTAATCAAAGAAAAATGAAAACCTGCGTTCAAAATCTTTATCCTCCTCTACATTGTTCGTATATCGAACATTAACAGCGATCGTCAAACGGTTTTGCGCCGCAGTTTGATTCGCAGTAGCACTATTTGGAATAATACGGTACTCAACTATTTCTCCTTCATAAACCAAATCGGCATCAGCAGTTACCAAATCAAGGTTGGTTTGGGTAACTATGAGGTTCTGAAGAAACTGGGTAAAGTCCCGGTCTAGTCCCGGTTCGATAATAGGCGCTACATTTTGAAAGTAGTTTACCTGAAAAGTTTTGGCCTTTCCGGGGTTTCCTCCTGTAAAATTATAGTACCCACAACTGTTTACTATAATTCCTATCAGAAATGCTATAATTAATGTTTTTAAGTATCTCATGTTGGTGATGAACTTTAAAGATAATACCTTTTACGTTTACAGATCGAATTGCTTGATTTTCCGGTACAAGGTTCTTTCCGAAATACCTAATTCATTTGCCGCAGCTTTGCGTTTACCTTTATTTCGCTCAAGTGCTTTCTTGATTAATTCGAGTTCTTTGTCTTGCAAAGAAAGTGTTTCTTCTTCTTCTATCTCTTCTGCAAAATGATATTTATCCTCAGTAATAGAGGGAGCGGGTTCACTATGATCAGCTATCTGAAGTACTTCCATGGCTTCATCGGCAGATTCATAGGTAACGGTATCTTCGTCACCATAGATTTTGCGAATTAGTCCTTGATTTTCCTGTTGTACTTTTTCGTTGTTACCACTTTCCATCAATTCAAGCGTGAGCTTTTTCAGATCGTTGAGATCATTCTTCATATCAAAGAGTACCTTGTAAAGGATCTCCCGCTCATCACTAAAATCATTTTTTGCCTTTGTGCCCGCGATCACGGCTGGCAGATTACTGCCCATATTGGGTAAGTAACTTGCTAACGTTGATGCAGAGATCTCTCTGTTTTTTTCGAGTACTGAAATTTGCTCTGCTACATTTCGTAATTGCCTTACATTTCCTGCCCAATGATATTTTAAGAGTACTTGTAGCGCATCCTCCTGCAATCTGATGGTAGGCATTTTATATTTATGTGCAAAATCCGAGGCAAATTTTCGAAATAATAAATGAATATCTTCTTTTCGTTCTCTTAGAGGAGGAAGATTAATTTCTACAGTACTTAGTCTATAATAGAGGTCTTCTCTGAATTTTTCCTTTTGTATTGCTTCAAACATCGGTACATTGGTAGCTGCAACAATACGAACATCTGTTTTTTGAACCTTGGATGACCCTACTTTTATGAACTCTCCGTTTTCAAGTACACGCAGCAATCTAACTTGAGTAGTTAATGGTAATTCTCCTACTTCATCCAGAAATATAGTACCTCCATTGGCTTCTTCAAAATAACCACTTCGTGTAGCGGTAGCTCCAGTAAAAGATCCTTTTTCGTGCCCAAAAAGTTCACTGTCAATTGTTCCTTCCGGGATAGCCCCACAGTTCACAGCAATGAATTTGCCGTGTTTGCGATGCGATAAGGCATGAATAATCTTTGGAATACTTTCTTTACCTACACCACTTTCTCCTGTGACCAGCACAGAGATATCTGTGGGTGCTACCTGCATCGCTTTTTCAATGGCACGATTTAACTTTACATCGTTACCAATGATGCCAAAGCGTTGTTTAATAGCCTGAACATTTTCCATATATAATACGTTGTTAGAATCACCTGTAATGATCCTTGATCAAAGCTTTAATTATTAGTCGAATATCCTACAGCTTCCCCCAACAAAGTAGCAGATGTACAGTCGTTTATCTTAACGTTTACAAATTCACCTACTTTATAATGCTCTTTAGGGAATACGACTACTGTATTTTGCGTGTTTCTACCCATCCAATGGGCATCTGATTTTTTGGAAGGTCCTTCAATAAGTACCTCTTCTGTTTTACCTAGGTGCTGTTGAGTTCTGTAAGCAGAGTGTTTTTGTTGAAGTGCAATAATTTCAGAAAGCCTTCTCTTTTTGACCTCTTGTGGCACATCATCTTCCATCTTTCTTCCTGCCAATGTGCCCGGTCTTTCTGAATACGCAAACATAAAACCGAAGTCATACTTTACAAACTCCATAAGCGAGAGCGTGTCTTGATGATCTTGTTCTGTTTCTGTGGGAAAACCTGCTATCATATCCTGTGATATGGCGCAATCAGGAATAATTTTTCTAATACTTCTTATCAGATTAAAATAGTCTTCTCGTGTATGCAGGCGATTCATTTTTTTAAGAATACGATCGCTTCCGCTTTGCACGGGCAAATGAATATAATTACAGATGTTTGGATAATTTGCCATGGTGTGAAGGACATCTTCCGTCATGTCCTGCGGATTGGAAGTAGAAAAACGAATTCTCATTTTAGGTTTTGCCTCTGCTACCATACTCAGCAACTTTGAAAAATTCACAGCAGTTGCCTTTTGCATAGCTGACGCAGTTTCAAAATCTTTTTTCAATCCACCTCCATACCAAAGGTAGCTGTCTACGTTTTGCCCGAGGAGTGTCACTTCTTTGAACCCCCTGTCCCATAGATCATTAACCTCTTCAATAATTGACTTTGGATCTCGACTACGTTCTCTTCCCCGTGTAAACGGGACAACGCAAAACGTACACATATTATCACATCCACGGGTGATAGATACAAAAGCGGTTACACCATTACTGTTAAGTCGTACCGGAGCAATATCACCATAAGTCTCTTCTTTGGACAGAATTACGTTAACAGCATTACGACCCTCATCAATTTCCTGCACTAAATTTGGCAGGTCTTTGTAAGCATCGGGTCCAACAACCATATCAACGATTTTTTCTTCCTCCAGAAATTTGCTCTTCAAACGTTCAGCCATGCAGCCTAAAACCCCAACTTTCATTGCAGGATTAATCTTTTTGACAGCATTAAACTTTTCAAGACGTTTGCGAACGGTTAGTTCTGCTTTTTCACGAATAGAACAGGTATTGATAAGCACAAGGTCTGCTTCTTCCAGCAACTGAGTAGTATTAAAACCTTCTTTTGCTAAAATAGAGGCCACGATTTCGCTATCGGAAAAATTCATTTGACAGCCATAGCTTTCTATATACAACTTTCTGCTACTGTCAGTTTTGTTTTCCGTGATCAGTGTTTCTCCCTGTTTTGTTTCATCTATGATTTTCTCCATAAAATCAGTCTGCAAATTGAGCGGCAAAGATAACTTAAAATAATGGAGTGTCAAAGTGTCAGTTTTTAGATATTCTTCACAAAAACTTAGTATTATTTCCTTTTCTTTGAACTAACAAACAAATACTATTGAGAGGATTCTTATTCTTATTTCTTTTTTACACAGGCTGTGTCCTATCTCAGAATATAGATTACGAAAGGCAAGTTGTTTTGCGTCATGACAATGATCTTTTAACAGGTTCAGATCGTTATTACTCCTGGGGATTATTTTTTGGTTACAAAAAACAATTAAATAATGCCTTCATCTTCAAACCTACCCAAGATGGAAAATTGCAATTAAATCTCGGTTTGGGTATGCAAGGTCATACTCCTGATGAGTTAGATGAAGAAAAAACCTTATTATTTGATCATCCCTATGCAGGATGGTTGTTTGCAGAAGCTACTGTTGTGAAAGTCAATAAAACGCAATTGTTCGCTATAGGGCTTGAAGTAGGGGTCACCGGAAAACCTTCGCTCGCCGGAGAATTACAAAACTGGTATCACAGATTTGCCGGTATTGAAAGTAATCCTACCTGGTTTGCGCAGATTCCAGCAGAGGTTATGGGAAATATACATTTTAAATATGTTTGGGATATTTCCGTTGGAAAAAATCCATGGGCCTTCGTTAGCTTTTCAGGGGATGGGGCCTTTGGGACTAAAGATATTTTTGCAGAACCCGGAGTAATTTTGTCATTGGGAAAACGTAATAGATTAAAGAATTCTTCTTTGTTTGGAATGATAGGAAATTCTGCTTCTGAAAACTTTGTTTACCTGGGAACATCCTATAGATATGTCGTTCATAATTCCATTATAGAAGGGAGTCTGTTAAATGAAAATGCTCCCTTTACGCTAGAGCCTGAAAGAAGAAGGCATCGAATTACAGGAGGTGTTAGCCTGCATAAAAGACACGCTACCTATAAATTAGAATACAATTACATATCAAGACCAACCCCGCTTGCAAGAAATCATGATTTCTTTAAGTTTATTTTTGAGTATAATTTCTAAACTTATTCCTAAAAGTTAGCACTTAAGCTTGGAAATAAGCAAATTCTCTTACTTTTGTATTCTCAAAAAATTACGCATGGCAAAGAATTTAGTTATCGTTGAGTCGCCTGCCAAGGCAAAAACCATCGAAAAATTTCTTGGAAAAGACTTTAAAGTGGAGTCAAGTTTTGGGCATATTGCCGACTTGCCTTCAAAGGAGCTTGGAGTAGATGTGGAAAAAGACTTTTCGCCAAAATACATTGTTTCTTCAGATAAAAAACCAGTGGTTAAAAAACTAAAGGATCTTGCAAAAAAAGCAGAAATTGTCTGGCTTGCGAGTGATGAAGATCGTGAGGGAGAAGCCATTGCGTGGCATCTGGCCGAAGAATTAAAACTTGACAAGTCTAAGACCAGACGAATCGTTTTTAATGCAATTACAAAAAATGCGGTAACGAAGGCTATTGAGAATCCCCGAAGTATAGATTATAATCTGGTGAATGCACAACAGGCCAGACGTGTATTAGATCGTTTGGTAGGTTATGAACTTTCTCCCGTTCTATGGAAAAAGATAAAGACGGGTTTATCTGCCGGGAGAGTTCAGTCGGTTTCTGTTAGATTGATCGTTGAAAGAGAAAGAGAAATTCAGGATTTCACGCCAGAAGCCTCGTTTAAGATCGTTGCAGAATTCAGTAATGATGAAGGGAAAAAGTTTAAGGCTAAACTGCCTAAAAGTTTCGGGACGCTGGCAGAGGCAAAGACATTTTTGGAGCGGAACAAAAGTGCCGTTTTCAAAATTGAAAACCTTGATACAAAACCTGCTAAAAAATCTCCAGCCGCACCTTTTACCACCTCTACTTTGCAACAGGAAGCTTCCCGCAAATTGTATTTTTCGGTTAGCCGCACCATGGGAGTGGCACAGAGATTATATGAGGCAGGTCTTATTACTTATATGAGAACCGATAGTGTAAATCTTTCAGGCGAGGCTATTGACGCAGCAAAGGCAGAGATCACTAATGTTTATGGTGAGAAATACAGTAAGCCTAGAAATTACAAGGGTAAGAGCAAAGGAGCTCAGGAAGCGCATGAAGCCATCCGACCTACAGATATGTCGCGCCATACAATTAGTGCAGAACGTGATCAGGCCAGATTGTACGATCTTATCTGGAAACGTACGGTAGCTTCTCAAATGAGCGATGCACAGCTTGAACGAACAAACGTTAAAATAAGTGCAAATACCCACGATGAAAGATTTACAGCCAACGGTGAAGTATTAAAATTTGAAGGATTTCTAAAAGTGTATTTAGAAGGTACCGATGATGAGGATGAAGAACAAGACGGCATGCTTCCGGCCTTAAATGTAGGTGAAGAAGTTGAAAATCTTTCAATTACCGCGACCGAACGTTTCACAAGACCACCTTATAGATATACCGAAGCTTCTCTGGTTAAAAAACTGGAAGAACTGGGTATCGGACGTCCGTCCACCTATGCGCCTACGATTTCAACGATCCTTAACAGAGGTTATGTAGAAAAAGGAACCGTAGAAGGCGAAGAGCGATCCTATGCAGAACTGGTACTTAAAAGTGGAAGTATTAATGAATCTAAACTTACCGAAACGGTAGGTTCTGACAAAGGAAAACTGGTTCCGACAGACATAGGCATGATCGTTACCGATTTTCTGGTAAATCATTTTTCGTCCATACTAGATTATAATTTTACAGCGAAAGTAGAACAGAGTTTTGATGACATCGCAACGGGTGAAGAAGATTGGACCAAAATGATGGAAGATTTTTATAAAGATTTTCATCCTACGGTAAAAGATGTTGAAGAAAATGCCGAGCGGGAGAGTGGAGAACGAATTCTAGGCACAGACCCAAAGACTGGCAGACAGGTAAGTGTTCGTTTGGGAAGATTCGGACCAATGGTTCAGATTGGTACGGTAGACGATGAAGAGAAACCTGAATTTGCCAGTTTACTGCCCGATCAGTCTTTAGATAGCATTACATTTGAAGAAGCATTAGACCTTTTTAAACTCCCTAGAAGTCTTGGGGAATATAAGGAGCAACCGGTAGAAGTCAACGTAGGAAGGTATGGACCTTATGTACGGTATGGAAAGTCTTTTGTTTCCCTAGAAAAAACCGACAATGTACTGGAGATAACGCTTGATCGCGCTATCGAACTAATAAAGGTGAAGGAAAAAGCAGATGCCCCCATTGCAGTCTATAAAGATAAGGATGTAACCAAAGGAAAAGGAAGATTTGGTCCTTTCATCAAATGGGATGGAATGTTCATCAATGTCAACAAGAAATATGATTTTGATAATCTTTCACAGGCTGATATCGAAGAATTGATTGAAGCCAAAATTAAAAAAGAAAAAGAAAAAGTACTTCAAAACTGGCCCGATGAAGGCATTCGCATTGAAAAAGCGAGATGGGGAAGGTCAAATATCATTCAAGGAAAAGTTAAAGTAGAGCTTTCAAAGGATGTGGATGCAGCGAATCTGAGTTTGGATGAAGCAAAAGCTCTTTTAGAAAAAAAGGCTCCTAAAAAGAAAGCTGCTAAAAAGAAAACCACAACCAAGTCAAAAAAATAAGAAATAATGGATTTTGACTTTCTTTCCCCGGTAGAAAGTGTCGTACTTGCGCATAACCAGTTACTACCCTTACAGACGATTGGAAAAAATATTGCGATTCATACAGAGCAGGAAGGCATACCGGAGATAGACAAAGTGAAGATTGCCTTAGTAGGAGTAGATGAACACCGAAATGGAGCTGGTAATTCTTCAAGTCAGTTGAGTCTTTCGGCTGTTCGGGTAGAACTCTACAAATTATTTTTGGGAAATTGGAATCACAAAATAGCTGATCTCGGGAATATTCTTAAAGGTGAAACCGTTGAAGATACCTATTTTGCACTAAAAACGCTGGTCTCCAAACTCAAAAGCAGAGATATCGTGACGGTCATTATAGGAGGCAGTCAGGATCTTACTTATGCCGTTTACAGAGGTTTCGATTTTTCCAGTCAAATGGTCAACATAGTGTCTGTCGACTCCAGATTCGATTTCGGGAGCGCAGACGAATTGATATCTTCCAGCTCTTATATGAGTAAGATCATTATCGAGAAACCTAATAATCTTTTCAATTTTTGCAATTTGGGTTATCAAACCTATTACAACGCGCAAGAAGAGATCGACCTTATGGAAAAACTTTTCTTTGACGCCTACAGACTGGGGAGTCTTATCAATGACATTACCATTTCAGAACCGGTGTTAAGAGATGCAGATTTGGTTAGTCTTGATATGAAGTCACTACAGGGTCAGGAATTAGATGCTAAAGAACATACGGCTCCTAACGGATTTAACAGTCGCGAAATATGTGCGATTACCCGATATGCCGGCATAAGCGACAGGGTATCGGCTTTTGGAATATTCGAGGGTATTGAGACTCCCTCGACCGCGCAATTGGTGGCCCAGATGATTTGGTATTTCGTGGAAGGAGTTAATTTCCGAAAGAACGATTATCCCGATACAAACCTTAAAAACTACGACAAGTATTTGGTGCCTGTTGACGACGAAGAACTTCATTTTTACAAGAGCCATATCTCTGAAAGATGGTGGATTGAAATACCAATTATTCCTAATTTGAATAATAAATTAAAAAGACATGCGTTATTACCTTGCACCCACCAGGATTACCTGGATGCCTGTAATCAGGTTGTTCCGGAAAGATGGTGGAAAGCATATAAGAAAACCATGATCTAAATAATAATGTCGTTCAAATTGCGTTTAACCACTATTCACAAGGTGTTTTACAACAAATTATTGTGTAATTGGAAAAATATAAATAGGTTTACAGCCTTGAATCTTAAATTTAACTTAACCTAATTTTGTATGAAAAAGCTATTTCTATGTGTAGCCCTTAGTTCATTACTTTTTAGCTGCGGCTCGAAAGATAAAGGTGAGCTTGTTGGTGTGAAAGGGAAGAAATGGTACCCCGAAAAACCTTATGGTATGACGCTTATCCCAGGAGGGTCATTTATCATGGGTAAAGCAGATGATGACTTCGCTCAGGTCTTGAACGCACCTACCAAAACGGTGACCGTTCGATCTTTCTACATGGATGAAACTGAAATCACAAATAGTGAGTACAGGCAGTTCGTAGAATGGGTAAAAGATTCAATAGTACGTACCAAATTGGCTATTTTGGCCGATGAGCTAGGAGAAGGTCCTGGTAATGATGGTATCGGAGAGTACGCATTCAAAGATGCCGACACGGCTAATCTTTCTGTTTACGACAAATATATGCTCGATAATTATGCGGGTATGGGCGAGACAGGCTACGAAGGTAGAGCACTCAACAAAGAGATTGATCTTGTATGGGATACATCTGAATTTCCAGATGAATACTATGCGGAAGTAATGGACTCTATGTATGTGCCGCTCGAAGAATCGTATAATGGAGTACGTACCATAGACGTAAAGAAATTAAAATTCAAATACACCTGGATGGATATTCAGGCAGCCGCTCGGGCAAAGAAAGGTTCGAGAAAAGACTTTGTAAAAACCGAAGAGCTTGAGATCTATCCAGATACGACTGTTTGGATCAAAGATTTTGCATATTCTTACAATGAGCCTATGCATAATGATTACTTCTGGCATGACGCCTTTAGTGATTATCCGGTAGTTGGTGTTAACTGGAAGCAGGCAAAAGCTTTTTGTGCCTGGAGAACAAAATATAAAAATGACGATCAACGCGCAAGAAAACGCCACAATGTAAACCAGTTCAGACTTCCTACGGAAGCAGAATGGGAATATGCGGCAAGAGGCGGACTAGAATCAGCAACATACCCTTGGGGTGGTCCTTATGTAATAAGTGACAGAGGTTGTTTCCTGGCTAACTTTAAGCCTAACCGTGGTGACTATGCAGCAGATCAGGCATTATACACCGTTGAGGCTAAATCATACGAGCCTAACGATTACAATCTTTATAACATGGCAGGTAATGTGTCTGAATGGACAAATTCTTCCTATGACCCCAACTCATATGAATATGCTTCTACAATGAACCCTAATGCTTACGATGATCAAAACCGTCGTAAGGTGATCAGAGGTGGTTCCTGGAAAGATGTCGCCTACTTCCTACAGGTAAGTACACGTGACTATGAATATCAGGATTCGGCGAGAAGTTATATCGGGTTCAGAACTGTACAGGATTATCTTGGTACAGATGTAACACCCGGTTCTAACCAGTAACCCAATTTTTTAAATTATATACTTAACTAAAATCCAAAATTACTATGGCACAATCAAAATCAACTAAAAAGCTTTTTAACCTGGCGTACGGACTCGGAGCTTCAATTGTTATTTTAGGAGCACTTTTTAAAATCCTTCACTGGGAGTTAGGACCTCTTAATGGTGGTTTCCTTCTTGCAGTAGGTTTGATCACAGAAGCAATCATTTTTGCGATCTCTGCATTTGAACCAGTAGAAGACGATCTTGACTGGTCTTTGGTTTATCCGGAATTAGCAGGAGGACAGTCTAAAAAGAAAGACGCTAAAGAGGCACAGGACGCAGAAGGAATTTTATCTAAGAAGTTAGATAATCTACTTAAAGAAGCTAAAATTGATTCAGAATTAATGAGTAGCCTTGGCGAGAGCATTCGCAACTTTGAAGGAGCCGCTAAAAATATGTCTCCAACGGTAGATGCTATTAGTTCTACTAAGAAGTACAGCGAAGAACTTTCACTAGCAGCTTCTCAAATGGAATCGCTTAACAGCCTTTATAAGGTTCAGTTAGAAAGCGCAAGCCGTCAGGCAACCATCAATGAAGAGGTAGCAAACAATGCCGGTAGACTTAAAGATCAAATGGAATCATTGACAAGTAACCTATCTTCACTTAACGGTGTTTATGGTGGTATGCTTTCTGCAATGAATCGTAACTAATTAGAACAAAGTAGTAACTTAACCTTAATCTAATTAGATATGGCAGGAAATAGTTTATCTCCAAGGCAGAAGATGATTAACCTCATGTATCTTGTATTTATCGCCATGTTGGCATTGAATATGAGTAAAGAGGTACTCTCGGCCTTTGGACTAATGAATGAGAAGTTAGAGACTTCTAATGATAAGACCACCGAATCCAATATGGCTTTCTTTAGCGGATTGGAAACGAAGGCATCCGAACAACCAGAAAAATTTGGAGAATTGTTTGAAAATGCGAAAAAAATCAAAGCACTTTCATCTGATTACTATAGCTATCTTGATGGTTTAAAGAATGAGATGACCGCAAAGCTTGAAGATAAGAAGGATTACGAAACCATGGATAAAGCTGATTTTCTTGATCAGAAGTTTTTCCAGGGTGATAAGTACACTCCGGCTGGACAGAAGTTCATTGATCAAATGAACCAGTACCGTAACGGCGTTCTTTCAGCTTTACCGGATGAAGGTTTCGAACAAACCGAAGAGGCGGTTGAAAACCGTTTTAGTACTGGCGAAAATGGAAAAGCAACCAATAGAGATGGTAAAAAGATCGATTGGTTAAATTACCACTACGAAGGTTTCCCATTAATCGCATCTTTAACAAAGATCACTCAGATTCAGGCAGATATTAAAGCTACCGAAGAAGATGCTTTGTCAAGAATGTTAGAAGGTCAGTTAAAGAGTGAGATCTCGATGACCAACTATTCTACCTTATTACAGCAGCCGAAATCTGCGTATTATCAAGGTGAGAAATTTGACGGAGCGATCGTTCTTGGTAGAACAGATCAGACCACGAAACCAAATGAAGTTGAATTATATCTCGATGGAAAAAAACTTACCGAGAATGATTATACTTTAGACGGTGGTGCTGTAAAGCTTAACGTAAATGTAGGTAGCGCAGGAGATCACAAGATCACTGGTAACCTGTACTTTGATCAGGATGGTGAACGTCTTCCTGTTGAGGTAAATCAAACGTTTGCTGTAATTACAAAGCCAAACGCTGCGGTAATTTCTGCGGATAAAATGAATGTTGTATATCGTGGGGTTGCTAACCCGATTACGATCTCCATTCCTGGTATTCCAGATAACAAGGTAAACGCAAGTGCTCCTGGATTATCCAGAGCGTCCGGAAGCAAATATGTTATGCGTCCGGGTACCGGAAGAACTGTTAATATCACTGCTACAGGTACGTTGCCAGACGGGCAGGGAATTAAGACTACTTCTCAGTTCCGTATTAAAGATATTCCAAGACCATCAGGTACGATTCGTGGAGAAGCGAACAGTGCTAAGATGACGAAGAACAACCTTTCGATCTCTACAGTTGGAGCGATACTGGAAGACTTTGATTTTGATTTAAATCTGGCGATCAGCGGATTCAAATTTAAAGTTCCTGGTCAGCCTACCGTGCAGGTTAGAGGTGGTAAACTTGATGCAAGAGCAAAAGGTGCCCTCAAGAGAGCTAAGAGAGGAGACGCAGTACAAATTTTTGATATTGAAGCTTATATAACCAACAACAGGACTTACAAATTGAAGAAAGTATCTCCTGTAGTAATTGAGCTTACTAATTAATATTGGTGTTATGATGAATTGGAAAAACATTTTATTAACAGCGACTGCCGTTTTGGTAACAGCAAGCGGATTTGCTCAGGCAAATCTCCTGAATGCTAAAAAGCCGGAAGAGATCGGTAAACGAACAGACGCACAAATTGAAGCGGACAACGACGAACCGCTTCCGTATGGATACGTTGATGACCGGGATATCTTATGGTCAAAAACAGTTTGGGAGGTAATTGACCTTGATGAAAGGATAAATTTCCCATTTTATTATCCAATCGATACAGTAGATATAGGTCCTAATAGAAGATCATTGTATGATGTTTTAATGAAAAATATCAAGAATGGTAAACTAGAGGATATTTATGTCGATTCTTACTTCACAGAGAAACGTAAAATCGAAGATCTGGAAGCTACACTTACCAAAGTTGATACTACAGACCTGGGTTACGAACAGTTTAATGCTGGTGAACCCATCTCTCCGGAATATATTAACCGAAGAGACCTTACAGCTGCCGATATAGAAGAATGGCACATCAAAGGACTGTGGTATTTTGATAAGCGACAAGGCGAACTAAAATATCGTTTGTTAGGAATTGCTCCAGTAGCGCCCGATGTTAACTTTATTGATACGGATGCGGCTGACAAAGTCGAATTGTTCTGGGTATGGTATCCAGGAGTGCGTTCTATTTTGCACGATGCCAAAGTATTTAATGGCCGTAATAGTGCCAGGCCAATATCATTCGATCATCTCCTGAATTCGAGACGCTTCAATGCAGTCGTATATAAAGAAGATAATGTATATGGTGACCGGAAAATATCCGATTACCTTCAGGAAAATGCACTTTTCCAACTTCTTGAATCACAAAAAATCAAAGAAAGCATACGCGACTTTGAACAGGATATGTGGAGTTACTAAGGTTTCAATTCCAATTCTGAACATACAAACACATCAAAAAACACTCGCTTTTGCGGGTGTTTTTTGTTTTTGGTTTGGTCCTGGTACTTTTAATTACGTTATGTTTTACCTTTGTCATTATGGTAGATTATATAGTTGTAGGACTGGGATTAGCAGGTATCGCTTTTTGCGATAAGCTGGAAGAAAATAATAAGTCATTTATTGTTTTCGATGATGATTCACAGCAATCATCTGGGGTTGCAGGCGGTCTTTACAATCCTGTAATTCTCAAAAGATTCACGAAGGTATGGATGGCGAAAGAGCAGCTTGAAATTGCTATTCCTTTTTACCGCAAACTGGAAAGAAAGTTTCAGCAGACCTACGATTACAAAATTCCGGTATACAGGAGATTTACCTCTGTTGAAGAGCAAAATAAATGGTTTGAAGCAGCAGATAAACCGGGGTTGGATGAATTTATCTCGCTGAAAATTCACAAAAATCATAATGCTTCTATATACGCTCCTTATGGTTTTGGAGAGGTATTGCAAACAGGAAGGTTGGATACAGCACTACTCCAGCGAACTTACCATAGTTATTTGCTGAAACAAGGTAAATTGAGGGAGCAAACGTTCGAAGTAGACCAAATGGAGCATCAAGACAATGGGATATCCTATGGTGATCTGAAAGCAAAATACATTGTATTTGCAGATGGTTTTGGTATGAAGTCAAATCCGTATTTCAATTACCTGCCGCTTAATGGCACAAAGGGTCAGTTAGTTACAATCGAAGCACCTCAGTTGCAATTGGATTTTGTGCTTAAATCATCAGTTTTCATCATTCCTAAAGGTGAAGACCGTTATCGAATTGGTGCTACCTACGAATGGGATGATAAAACCAATGTTACCACCCCAGAGGCAAGAAAAGAATTGCTAACCAAATTAGAGACCTTTATGAAATGCCCATATAAAGTAATTCATCAGGAAGCAGGTATCCGTCCTACCGTTACTGATAGAAGACCATTGGTAGGAGTGCATCCGGAGCATCAAAATGTATTTCTTTTAAACGGTATGGGGTCTAGAGGGGTCATGATAGCTCCTTTCATTGCCAAAGAACTATTCGAATCTATTGAATTCGATCGGGTACTGCATTCTGAAATCGATATTCGTCGTTTCGCAAAGAAATTTCAGAAAGTTAATTAAATTAAGGCTGGAGTACTTGTCTTACTAACTTCTTGCTATTTATCGGCTATAAAAACGTTTCATCAACTACTTTTTCTCTGTTGAAATTTATATCTTATATTTAATAAGCACATTAATTCTCTTTCAAATAAAGCTGGGGCAACGCAAACCTGGCATGTACAATTCCCCCATTATGAGGATTAACCAGTTCATTAATATTATGAACCAAAATAATTTGTAAACGCAATTAATACTATTCATTTATGGAGGAAACGGACTTTATTGTAAATGTAGGTCCTGGAGCCACATTTACACCGTCGGGAGACTTTAATACCAAACCAGAGCATGTAGACGCCATGTTCCAGAGATTTCGGCAAAATAATTCAAAGAATATTACACTGTATTTTCATGGCGGGCTGGTCAAAGAAAAAAGCGGCAGGGAGACAGCTGCCCGGGTTCATGGCTATTTAAAAGACGCTGCTCAGGAGCCTGTTTTTATTGTTTGGGAAACGGGACTTAAAGAAACGGTTGCAGACAATATAAAGCAAGTTGCCGACACCCGTATGTTTCAAAAGATTCTTAAAATGGTTATCCGGAAAGTTTCAGAGAAACTTGGCTTTGATTTGGAAGAAGGGAGGGGTTTCGGAATGATGAAAGAGGAAAAGGAAGTAGAAGAAGAACTGGCAAAACCAGTTCCTTTCGAACATTATTCCAGAGCTGAGTTCACTGAGACAGGAAGAGGAGCAGAAGCCCTTGCAGCACTTCCTGAAGATGAAATAATGATGGAAGAGATGTTAAAAGCAGAATTTAACATCATGGTACAAACAGATGAAGAAATTCCAGAGTTGTTAAGCGAGTCTGAATTGAATACCGAAGAAATAGCTGGTAGAGGAATCATAGACACCGCTCTGCTTATCAAAAATCTGGCAGCAATCGCTTTTCGGGTGATCAAGCGATTTATTAAGAAAAGAGATCATCACTTTTATCCTACAATAATAGAAGAAATACTGAGGCAAATTTACATAGCTGATATAGGCGCATGGGTATGGGATAAAATGAAATTGAAATCGGCTAACATGTGGAAAAGCAATGAGCAAAGAACAGGTCTTGGTCAGTATGCAGGAAGATATCTTTTAGACAGACTAGTAAACTACCTAAACGAAAATGACGGCGTTCGTGTAAATCTTATTGGACACAGCGCAGGTTCCATTGCTATTTGTAATCTGTTAAAAACGGTCTCGGAGAATTATCCATCACTGGTCTTCGATAAGATTATTTTTCTTGCTCCTGCATGCAGGGTAGACCTTTTTCATAAAGAAATGGTTACCAATACCAATCGATTTAACAATTTTCGAATGTATACAATGACAGACCATTATGAGACGCACGACCGGATGATCCCATATTTCTATACGCACTCGTTGCTATACCTGGTTTCCGGTATACTGGAAGATAATGGAAAGAAGTACGATATTCCTATTCTGGGTATGGAACGCTTTATAGACGCACGAGTACCTTATCACGACATGGAGATGATAAGAGAGACCCACGAATTCCTCTATGAGAACGCAAAGAGTAGCCTTGTTTTTTCGGTTACCGAAGGTGCTGCAGATGAAGGGTTGCGATCTACTTCGGAGGCTCATGGAGATTTTGACGAAGACTTGCCTACCTTAAAAAGCCTATCCTACTACTTACGATCGAACTGAATTTTATGAAAGAAGATTTTGCTTTAATCATAGGAATTAACAATTATACCCCTCCTCAAAAAAGCGGACTACGGCCTTTAAAGGGAGCTATTAATGACGCCAATTATTTTGAGGCCTGGCTCACTTCTGAGACCGGTGGAAATCTACCTGCAGAAAACTGTTTCAAAATCACCTCTACTCCCGAACCGTTGCTTCCTCTACAGGAGGAGATAGATTCTAAAATAGAAGAAATGATCGGGAAGGTGAAAGCTAAAGGAGGAAAAGCACGCAGGCTTTATTTTTATTTTGCGGGGCATGGTTTGGGATCGATGGATGATATTGAAGATATAGCATTGTGTCTTGCTAAATGGTCTGAATTAAGAAGAAACATGGCCTTATCCTCAGAATTATATAAAGAAGTTTTAAGACAGTTTGGCTACTTTGAAGAGATCTTTCTTTTTGCAGATTGTTGTCGAAATACAAAGATAAATGTAAAACCGCTCCAGCCCACCTTTGCGCCTTTTCAACCGAGTCCGGAGTCTGGCAATACCCGGCTTTTCATAGGGTATGCTACGCAATATCAGGATCAGTCTTTTGAAGCGGAGACTGGAAATTCTGAAATGAGAGGTGTCTTCACCAAAGTATTGCTGGAAGCCTTAAAAGGAGCGGCTGCCGATGAAAACGGTGTGATCACGGCAGATGCATTAAGGGATTATCTTAGTTTACATACGCCCATTGAAGCGCAGAAAGAAGGCTATAAGCAAAAGCCAGAGATCAACCATTCATTCACCTCAGAATCTCCCCCGGTACTTACCCTGAGTCCAAGAGAAGAAGAATCTGTGAAATGCCATATCACCTTCGATACCTATCGCAATAGCATGATAGAATTTATAGGAAATGGTGGGGTGATCAATACGTTTGACGCTTCTCATGAAAAAAATGTGACTGTCACCTTAAGCGATAAACTTTACTTGCTAAGAGATACTGCTAATAACGATAATTTACCCATTTATGTTTCATCTCTAAATACCGATCTTCATGTTAGCTTCTAAATCTCAACCGACAACACAGGCCAAGTATGAGCTCACCATAAATATTGATTATTCTTTTCTTCACTTAGTGAAAGTATCCTTATTTGATTCGAAAAACCGGGAAATAAAGGAACTAGATACAAGCAACGCACATCACCGTTTTTATGAACTTGATTTTGGATTATATACATTGAGGCTTGTTATGAACGGGGAGGTAAAGGATCATGTGTTTTTGCTGGATAAAAATAAGACTTTTCAAATCGACAGCAGGGGAGGACCTGGTGTGATCACCCCTCCAAAACAATTTTCTTCTGTACTACTGGGAGAGATCTATGAATCTTCACATGAATATTATACAGATAATGCGGTGAAATGGAGCCAGCAAGATACCTTAAAACATCAGTCTGATTCTAAGCATGCTGCCGCAAGTTCTTCTTTATTCATCTTTTTGCGATTTGCGAGTAGAGAACATTTTAAAAAATTGAGTTCCGATCCAGATTTTTTACCTTTTAATGGTTTTAAATTAACGGATACCAACGGAAAGCAGATTGCTGTACTAGATGAAGAGAATAGTGCAGCTACTGATTTTGATGATGGATGGCTTGCTTTTAATTGCAGGCTTTCTTCCGGGAGTTATTATCTTTTCTATGAAGGTAAAGAACCCCGCCAGATACCCGTAAATATTTTCGAGAATTGGCATACTCAGCTTTTTTTAACATTAGATGAAAAACCTTTATTCGGCACTTTGCGGATCTTTCTGGCACCAGATCGGTTTTTTGACTTGCATAACGAGACCTATAAATACATAGATATTTTACTGAATAAACTTCAGAACAGAAATTACTCACTCGGGAAAGAGCTTATTGAAATGGCCGCCTACGGCAAGTTCCGATCCCCTATGTTAGGACTTATAGCGGCTTATACCTATTTAAAAAGTAAGGAAACCCATGAAGATCGCTTGTTTAAGATCATCACAACAAACATGCAGGAGACCATTCTTAAAAATAATGAAGATGCTCCAGACCTACGGGCACTTTCTATATTGGCTTCACAACATTTTGAAAATGAAAATTTCCCCAAGACCGTCGTTAAGGGAACTCCTATGCTTCGGATTGGTTTTGAAGCTCTATTGAAGGCTTCCATTAAATATAAACGGTTGATTAAAGAAGGCTCTGTCAATGATTTTATCTCAGAGAACCTGTATTTTGATTCTCCATTCAATACATTTAAACCCATTCCGTTTCCAGAAGAACGTAAAGTGCCTAAGCGCAAAAGAAAAAAGACACTTAAAAAGCGAAATCCAAGGAGTGAAAATCTCAAAGATTTTGAAATGATCGGAGACGTCTATGAAGACAAACCGAAAACAATGTCAGATGATCTCAGAGATCTAATTGATAACGCTTCAAAAAAACTTTTTGAAGCGGTTGAAGAGGCTCAGGGAGTGTCTGGGTATGGAAAACAGGATATTAGTGGGGTGAAGCGATTTTCAACTCCGTTGAGCAAATTATACGACAAAAAATTATGGTCTTTCATTGAAAAAACACCCGAAGAAAATTTAATTAATAGTTGGGTGAAACAAGGCGTTTTTGATCTTGTGAACAAGGATAAAAAGATCACGATGAATGATATTTCAAAAGATCTCGGTATATCCAGAAATACGGTGAATCGGATTTTTCGAGAATGGCAGGATCAGGAGAATAAGGAGTGATCAACATGTATCAGTTTAGCCTGATCATGGTACTTTGTAACCAAGCTTGAACAAAAAGCGTCTTATGAGAAAAAGATTTTACCATGAAGCGTATTGCATTTTGTCACCTCTGTTTTTTGATCATCGGATGCGGATCGAATTCAGAGATGGATCAAAATACTGCACAAAGTGAGCTTTCTTATTTTGGTTTCACCTTAGTAGATACCTATTGGGATGACCCGTCTGATTCGGTGATAAAAACAAACTATATAGACGAGGTTGCTGCATTTTCGAATATTGCAGATATCCTGGTGATCAATCCGCAAGACCAATTGGTTGAAAGACTTAAAATGATGAATGCACAAGGAATGAAAGCCATCCTTCATCTAAATGAGATTTTCTTTGAGTTTTCAGCAATAGGAGGCGGCGGTTCAGGGTTTCGTTACAGATTAAGGCAAGATTACAAAAAGCGATGGGACGATTTTGCAGGAGTTAACGATCTTATCGAAAATCAATCATTGATTCAGATCTTGTATTTAGGTGAAGAGCCTACTTGGAACGGGATCACTTTCGAAGAATTAAAGAATGCATCCGATTATTTAAAAGAAACCTTTCCTTCGCTTCCCGTTATGCTCATAGAAGCGGCTCCTGCAATTGAAAGATTACAGATTCCGGAATCGGTGGATTGGGTAGGTTTTGATCATTATTTTTTAAAAGATCCCGGGAATGATCCACAGTATCTATCAGAACTGAATCTATTAAAAAGTAAACTTTCTACCGAAGATCAAAAGCTGGTCTTTGTGATGGATGCACATTACATCCCTTCGGTACACGGGGATTTAGGCGGAATAGAATTGCAGGAAATGAAAGCAATTGCCCTTAGTTATTATCAGTTAGCAAGATCAGAACCAAAAGCTATTGCCTTGATCGGCTATTTCTGGCCGGGAGGATTTGATGATCCTTCGGCTATAGGAGCGCGTAACATGCCGGAAGCGATCAAAGAAGCGTACCGAAACATCGGAAGACAAATTATAAACCGATAGTACAAAAAAGAAAACGTATGAGAGCCAAATATGATATTATAGGAAAAGAATACAATACCACCCGTTGTGCAGATGTATTCATTGCAAATAGATTATTTGACCTCATTGCACCTCATCGAAACGGGATATATCTTGATATTGGCTGTGGTACCGGTAATTATACCAATGCTTTATATAAAAAAGGACTTGATTTTATAGGGATTGACCCCTCCTATGAGATGTTAAGAAAGGCGCAAAAGTTAAACTCCGAAATTGATTGGCGACAAGGACATGTAGAAAACACCGGCCTTGATCTGGAATCGGTATGTGGGATTGTTGCAAGTCTTACCATTCATCATTGGGTAGAGCTCAATACGGCGTTTACTGAATTATATCGAATATTAAAGCCTGACGGTAAAATCGTGATCTTCACTGCGAGTCCGGAACAGATGAAATCTTACTGGCTCAATGCTTACTTTCCTAAAATGTTGGAGGATTCTATCAAACAAATGCCTTCGATGGAGAGCGTTTTTAAAGCGATGGAAAATTCGGGTTTTTCAGACATTAAAAAAACCTCCTATGAAGTCACCAACGAACTAAAAGATCTATTCTTATATAGCGGTAAACATCAGCCTTCTCTGTACTTAAAACCTGAAGTGCGCAACGGAATCTCTTCTTTTAGTTCTTTGGCAAATCAGAAAGAAGTAGCAGAAGGATTATCAAGGCTTCAGGAAGACATCAATACTGATAAGATCAAGGAGGTTATGAATTCGTATACAAGCGATTTGGGTGATTATCTTTTTATTAGCGCATTAAAAAAGTCGAATAACTCGTAGGGCTACTCTTTTTTGGAGAATGTACTTAGTTTGTTAATAAAGTCTACGATGAGCTCCCGATAAACGCTTTTATCAGCAAAAGACATCTCCTTCCAGAGTTCTCCATGGGACAGATGATGAACATAAACCGATTGCATGTTCCTGAAATCTGTTTCCCTGATACGATCTTCAAATAACCGGGTGTAATTATAAATATTGGTATCTGAGATTAAAAGGATAGGCGTTTTTAAGTTCTCAAGATATTGAACCGGAGACGCCTCTTTGAATACTGATTCTCCTTCTCCAAAAACAGCCTCAACGTGTAATTGCGCTAGTTCGGGACGACTACCATTAGCCATAGCCCGGTGATAGTCTACAATGTCGTAGGTACCGGAAACCGGAATGATTCCTTTAAAAAGATCTTTCGGTAATCCTTCAGCGTGCAGATATTGCTTATCCAGATCCAACAAGGCAGCAAGGTGCGCTCCGGAAGAATAGCCGCCTATAAAAAAAGCTTCAATGCTATAGTTATAATTAGTCGCATGATCATACAACCACCTGGTGGTCGCCGCAATATCTTTTATGTGCTCCGGATGCTGCACACCAGTATTCATAGTACTGTCTCGCCAGGTGGCCGGACTCATTCGGTGACCCACACTTGCCACCGCAATTCCGTGAGCTGCGAGTTTACGGGCAAGTGCCATTTCCTGATGGCGGTCACCGTAAGACCAGGCACCCCCTCCTATCCAGATAAGCAGAGGAACTTTCGTTTGCGCATCTGGGAGTACTAGATTCAATTGCTGGAGGCTATCTTTTTCTGCGGTTTCTGCTATGTAGCCTATGTTAGTGATCTCCTTGAAAGATTCAGGTGTAGGTTGTTGAGCTGTTACCACCTGTAATAAAAACACAAAGATAAATGTGACCATGTATGTTCTGAAATTCATTTTTCTAAGTTTTTTAATGGCAGTCCTAATTTTAATCCTGAATACTGATTTATAGCAAACACAGGTTCACTACACTTTTCCAAAAAGCTTTTTTACGTGCGGTTTTTGAAGTTCGATGATCGTAAAGACCCCCAAAAGAATCCCGAGAATACCCGTAAGGCAACTTAAAATAGCGACAACCATTACAAAATCATGTTTGCGTACTTCTTTGATATACTTCGAAGCCATTAGTTGTAAGATACCCATGGCTAAACAAATCAAAAATCCGATACCACCAACAATTAGAAAAATGATACCCGGATTAAAAGGAGGTGCGTTGTCGCCTTCAGAAAACTCGGGAATCGAGGTGAAAAAAAGCCCGAAGGCTGCATATCCAATAAAGAAAAGGCAAAAAAGCAGGGTTAAAATCCCTTTTACCAGATATAATATTCTAAATACATTGAGATTGTTGGAAGGCTCCATAATGTTTTGTTTGCTAAGGGTTAGGAGCCTTAAATTTACGGCTTTTTGGAAGCAGCAAACAAATATTTTTCAGTATGTGTTTTCAATGTTTATCTGCGGGATAGTAGATCATAATCGGCTGATCTCCAAACTCAATAGCATCTAAGTGTCCCATTATCGTTCGGTCTTTAGTAATGAGATGCAAATGGGTAAAAGCGTCGTGATGCGTAAAAATGCCCTGATGTTCTTTTGAAAAGAAACCCAGAATTTCGACTTCTTTTTCCTGAATCGTATAGTTTTTTTGTCCTTGATGTGCTTCCTTCGGTGAGCTTACCTTAGTACCTTCCGGTAAATTTTGAAGATGTATTTGTGCCTTGGCAATGCTTCCGGTGAGTTTGAAAACAAAGGGTGCCGCTGATGAACTTCTATGGTGTTCCAGCCATTTTTCAAGATCCTTTAAAGATTTTACCGTGACTGGCAAGGGCTCTTTTTTCCATTCAGAAACATAAGCATACACAAAAAAAGGTGCTTCGACTTTGAAAGTGCGTAAAATTGTCATGGTGCTATCGGTTAAAACCCTTCCTACATAACTCTGACCGTCGATCACTAATAATTCTCCTTTTAAAAATGCTTCCGGACCCATACCTTGCAAGAATTCTTTATGCTTCAGAGTATCCAGATAGAGCTGACCTTCTAATTTTCCTTTGCGCATTACGTCTTTCATGGCACCGGCAATTTTAATTTCCGAAGTAGGATCTTTTAAAGAATCACCATCCGATCCTTTACATGCGTAAAGCATCAAACATAAAAACAAATAACAACTTAGAAACTTATACATGATGCGTTTTTCTGAAAATAATTAAGAGGAGGCAACGCCCGCATCAGGATCGTACTTAATAAACATATTGATCCAGATATTTCGGGATACTCGCATGATCACAGGCATAAAAACGATCATAGTACCGATAATGGCAATAAAAGCCGTTTTAAGGCCCGTGCCTATCAAAAGATAACTAATGACAAATGCAGCAACAGCGAAGGCAATACCTACGGCGTAACTTACGTACATGGCGCCGTAAAAAAAAGAAGGCTCGATTTTATATTTTGTGCCACAATGTGAACAGCGCTCTTTCATTTTTAACGTTTGGGTAGGATTGTAAGCATTCGCCGAAACATACATGCTTTCGCTGTGGCATTTCGGACAAGTTCCTGTTAAAATGCTGTAGAGTTTCGTTCCTTTTTTTAACATTTGCAATAATTTTACACAAAAATAGGAATTATAGGTTCCTTGATTGGTAACCGAAGTCACATAAATCATGTTAAACATCCATAATCTGTCGGTTTCTTTTGGCGGAGAATATCTTTTTGAAGAAGTCGCTTTTCGGCTTAACCCCGGAGACCGTGTAGGTCTGGTCGGAAAAAATGGTGCAGGCAAGAGTACAATGCTCAAGATCCTCTCTCGTGAGATGGAACCTGACTCGGGGAGTATTGCATCTGATAAGGATGTACGAACCGGTTTTTTAAAACAGGATATCGACTTTGAACAGGGCAGAACCGTACTTGAAGAGGCCTATCAGGCATTTACAGAGATCAAGTCGCTGGAATTGCAATTAGAAAAGATCAATCAGCAATTGGCTGAACGTACCGATTATGAAAGTGAAGGATACCACCAATTAATGGTAGATCTTAATGAGGTGACACACCGGTATGAGATTATCGGTGGATACAACTACCAGGGCGATACCGAAAAAGTATTGCAGGGGCTCGGATTTCAAAGGGAAGACTTTGGTAAAATTACCGATACCTTCTCTGGAGGTTGGCGTATGCGTATTGAGCTTGCAAAATTACTGTTGCAACAAAATGATGTTTTACTATTGGATGAACCTACCAACCATCTGGATATTGAAAGTATCATCTGGTTGGAGCAATTTCTGCGTGGCTATACCGGAGTGGTGGTCATTGTATCCCACGATAAGATGTTTCTGGATAATGTGACCAACCGGACTATAGAGATCTCACTCGGTAAAATATATGATTACAATAAACCTTATTCTCAATACCTGGAGTTGAGAAAGGAAATGCGTGAATTACAACTGAACGCTCAGAAAAATCAGGAAAAGCAGATTCAACAAACCGAAAAACTCATTGAAAAGTTCCGTGCGAAAGCCAGTAAGGCCTCCATGGCACAATCTCTGATCAAAAAACTTGACCGCATTGATCGCATTGAGGTAGATGAAGATGATAACAGTGTGATGAATGTACGGTTTCCGGTCTCGGTAACGCCCGGTAAGGTGGTCATAGAAGCAGAAGCTGCCAGTAAAAGCTATGGCGATAAACTGGTATTGGATGAAGTTGATCTTCTCATAGAACGCAATACCAAAACCGCTTTTGTAGGCCAGAACGGGCAGGGGAAAAGTACCCTGGCAAAAATGATCGTTAACGAAATACCCTATGAAGGAAAACTAAAATTAGGGCATAATGTTCAAATAGGATACTTTGCACAGAATCAGGCAGAATATCTGGACGGTGAAAAGACTGTTTTACAAACTATGGAGGATGCTGCTACCGATGGTAATCGGGCGAGGGTACGCGATATGTTAGGTTCTTTTTTATTCAGGGGTGATGAGGTAGAAAAGAAAGTAAAAGTATTGTCTGGAGGCGAACGCAACCGGCTTGCCCTTTGCAAAATGCTGTTACAGCCTTTTAACGTTTTGGTTATGGATGAGCCAACGAATCACCTGGATATCAAATCGAAGAATGTACTCAAAGAAGCCTTGAAGACTTTTGAAGGGACTTTATTGTTGATTTCTCATGACCGGGATTTTTTGCAGGGGCTAACCAATAAGGTTTATGAATTTAAGAACCATCGCATCAAAGAATACCTGGGGGATATTAATTTTTATCTGGAGCAACGCCAACTGGATAATTTACGAGAAGTAGAACGCAAAGAGAAGGAAATCGCAAAACCCAAAGCCCAGAACAATGCGCAGACCTATGAAGACCAGAAGAAACTCAAATCGCTCAAAAACAAACTCAGCAAAACCGAATCTGAAATAAATCAACTGGAAAAAGAAATTGCAGGGATCGATGTAGAAATGGCGATTGATTATGATAAAGTCATTGCTCAGGAAGGCTTTTTTGATAAGTACGAAGCCAAGAAGCAGCGGTTGGAAACACTCATGAAAGACTGGGAAAAGATAGCGGAGCAACTGGAGG
Source organism: Flavobacteriaceae bacterium M23B6Z8 (assembly GCA_046199005.1). Classification (GTDB taxonomy): domain Bacteria; phylum Bacteroidota; class Bacteroidia; order Flavobacteriales; family Flavobacteriaceae; genus Ascidiimonas. The sequence continues at coordinate 3,728,652 of CP176050.1, read as the reverse complement.
CATTTGCTTCTTAGTCATCTGCGTCACATCGAGTTCCCACAATAGAGGGAGTACCGAGACGCTCTGTAGTTAACATGACAGAGAGTAAACATGTCCTATTATATTGGTACTTATAGCCATCAGTAAAATACATAAGGTTTGATTTCGATACAATTTTTCAATCTCATAGATTGAAAAATCACTCAATCTGACGGCAACGGCAATTTAGAAAACCATCGTCACGCTGAGTATTTTTGGGTGTTAACAATTCCGATGTTTCAGAAGTATCGAGACGTTTTGTAGTTAACATGGCAGAAATTAAACACATCCTATCGATCCGCCTCGGGCGGAGAGATAACTGTCTAATTTTAGGAACAAGCAAAAAAAGAAAACCAATTTGAATATGCATCTAGGTTTTAAACTTAATATCCTAATCCTCAAATTATCTAAATATTCCCTTATGTGGGTACCGAATAAGCCTAATAATTGCTGGCATCATTGACTAAAATCTATTAATTTAATTATATAACTTTACATCGGTTGGATATACGTAATATTGCCCAATAAATCCATTTTAGGTTGGTTATATTAACTTTTAATTTACTTAAAGTAGATTTTTTGGATATTGGGTATATGTAATCGTTGTGCTTCATGCTTATAAAATATACTAAATGAGTAAAAATCTTACTAAATCTGATATTCACAGAAGAAATATTTTAAATAATAAATATGCTCTTTTAGAAATTGAAAAGGAGATTGCTTTTCCTGGGATTCCTTTTGAATCAACCTTAAAGTACACGAAAAAGCAAATAGCTGACTTTTATAAGATTGATAATAGAACTATTGAAAGATATTTAGAACAATATAAAAATGAACTATCCGAAAATGGTTATGAAGTTATTGATGGTAAAAGACTTAAAGATTTCAAAGATGTTATAGCTAAGTATTATGAAAATAATAATGATGTTACCGACATTGATGTCGGAGACATAGTTAAAGCTCCTAAATTAGGAATATTTGACTTTAGAGCTTTCTTAAATATTGGAATGCTTCTTACCGAAAGTGAAAGAGCAAAACAATTAAGAGCTCTAGTTCTTGATATTGTTATTGATACTCTTAATGCAAAAATAGGAGGAGCAACTAAATACGTAAATCAAAGAGAAGATGAATTTCTTCCTAGCGCTATAAGAGAATATAATTATAGACAAGCATTTACCGATGCTCTTGACAGCTTTATAGTTGACAACAAATGGAAATTTGCACAATTCACCGATGCTGTATATAAGAGCATATTTCATGAAAACGCGAAGGAATATAAACAAATATTAAAGCTTAAGGCAAGTGATTCAGCTAGAGATACAATGTACTCAGAAGTACTTGACTTAATTGCTGCATACGAGAACGGATTTGCCGACTTCTTGCAACGAAAATATGAAACAATAAATCGCAAACTTACTCTTCCAGAAGCGACACGCTTATTTTCTGAATTCGAATTTAATAATCAGGCAATGTTAAAGCCATTGTTAGAAAAGGCCAGAACTTTAATGGCAAGTCGAGACATGGCATTCAGAGATGCTCTGCATGAGAAGTTAAAAAACTATGTAACACATTTGACAGCTCAAGAATTTGACAAGTTCTTAGGAGAAAAAAGCATGGCTTTAGAAGAACGATTGAAGAAGAATATTGACGTATTCAAGAGATTAAAGAATAGATAAAATGGCATACAATTATTTTACGCTAGAGTATGCCATAAAGGAGCATGATTTTATTATAGACAAATCAGGCGGTTCACATGGGGTTAATGATATTGGTCTTTTGGATAGTGTCCTTGAACATATTCAAAATGATTTATATTATCCAGAGTTTGAAATTAAACTGACGCATTTGGTTTATTCTGTAAATAAAAATCATGCTTTCAGCGATGGAAATAAAAGAAGTAGTATCGCCTTGGGAGCATATTTCTTAGAAATAAATGGACTAAGCTACTGCATCGACAAATTCATAATCGAAATGGAAAATATTTCTGTCCATATTGCCGATAACCGAATTGACAAGGATTTACTTTATGAAATAATTTACTCAATAATAAATGAAAATGATTTTAGTGAAGATTTGAAGATAAAAATTATTGATGCAATTTTTTAAAAAATATATGAACGCACGAAAGCACAACAATGGTGACCATGAAGACTTCCTGCCTCTCTTTTTAACTTTTTGAGCTAAAAGCAGGTACTTTTTGAGGACAGTCCTGAGTTTATCGAAGTATAAGTTATAACAGACAGATGCATGAACTTATTTGCTTGCCCTATGCCGATGGTTGCTTCGATAAATATAGCACAAGCTAGCTTAATTTTTCTTAGACCCATAAATTGAAAAATCACTCAATCTGACGGCAAATGCAATTTAGAAAATCATTGTCACTCTGAGTATTTTTGGGTGTAAACGGTTCCGACTTATTAGGGAGTATCGAGACGTTTTGATTTAGATTCTCCAAACACTACACGTCATATCGAATCCCCTTTATGGGTGAGATAACTGCCTGATTTCAGGTATGAAGCTCGTAAAAAACGTATCAAAATCACTAAAAACCTGCCCAAACCTCACCAGAAGCGATCTACAAGTGTTTGTAAGTGCTCCGATATAATAATATTGCTCACCACAAATTTGCGGTAGCGGTCAGTTCTGTGATTTTAGTCAAAAGTATACTTAGGTATTAAATTGAGAGTAGCCTAAATGAACTCCATATCTCACCTGTGAAATTTATGCTATAAAATAATCCGTTGATAATAAGCTTCCTGTATGCTGCAGCACAGTTTCGCCGATGATTAATAAGCTCCTGCAGTCTATTTGAGATCCAATCCTTAATATAGCAAGAAAAATCCGCTATCCTGTGACTAGAAAACACTTTATCAAACTTCTTGTTTCATGAATTTGACGAACTAGAAATCGTTAATAGTTTCTATTCCTAAAGAATTACCGTAATTTCATACAATAAATAAAAGCATATCCCTGATTGGATCAGGAGTACATCAAAAAATCAATTAAACTGTAGTATTATGAAGAAAAAAGAGTTAAAAAATCTGTCACTATCTAAAAGAACGATCTCCAAACTGGGGCATACCATAAAAGGAGGTACTTTAAATCAAGATGATCAAATTACTGGATTTACGAATGGTACTATCTGTGATGTTTCCGTTTGGTTAGGATGCCGTACGGATGAGTGTGGTGGGTAATGACAATCCAAGTACTGATCCAGATCAACATAAGAACTCCGCAATGAACCAAATTGCGGAGTTTTTTATATAGAAATAAGAAAGGGTTCTAACCGTAATAGCAATCGTAAAATGTATCACAAAATCTATTGCAACTTCCGCAGGAACCTCCAAAAGAGACCGGTAAGCAAATAAATCCGCAGCTGGCGTACATCGTAGGACTATCGGAATCAACTCCGCCTTTAAGGGTATCAGCAATTTTAGAAACTGTAGTTTTATTCAGTTTTAATTGAGATAGTTTTTGTTTTTTCATCGTATCTAAGTTTTAGTGTTTACTAAGCAACTTAACTGATGGAGGGCAGGAATAAATATGATCTAAGCACAACGCGATATGCTGTTACTTAAGTCAAGATACTAAAAAGTACCACCATTTATAAGGATTCATCCGACAATTAAGCACCCAGATGTCATTTTTACGGGATTCATATTGAAGCTAGCCGGTTTTATGGTAATAGCGTCGACAAAGAGAGTAAGAATATTCAATGCTTTGACAAGAAACACAAAAAGCTCTGGGAATTCTTAGTTAAACCTATCGTGTTTATCCATAATTTTTGTTATTTTTATATTTAATTGATTACTAGGCGGTTATAATATATAGCTGACACTTTTGTTCAATTAGAAGACTTCAGCGATCTTCCTTGCCAGAACATCTATGTCTCATCAGAATAAAATCACCGGCGACTAAGTTCCGGATACAACCAGCCTTCTAAATGGAAAAACCCATCCAATTACCGATCTTTGGGATGGGTTTTTTTACAATCCACTTTAATGATTCTCCCAATACGGATTGGAAAGTATTTCATTCTTGAGTGCTTGGATAACGCATTCTAATGAGAAATTGTTTTTTGATTCTTTTTCTATCTTCAAATATTCCCTCTAGATAAGCATTCACATTAAAATCTTGTATTTTTTTGAAAAGTAATAACTTCATTTTCTAAATCGCCTCTCAATGAAAAAAGTCTTTGGTAAAATCTTTAAAGTCCTTTTGGCACTAGTTATTTTAATGCTAATCGCTTTTGGAATACTGTACATTTCGAAAAGTAATTATGAAGTAAAAACACTCAGAACTAATAGTGGCGTTTTTGACATTAACACCACCGAGAAAGCGATTGATGATCTTGCCGGAGAACTTCTTGAAAAAATGACATTAGAAGAAAAAATTGATCAGTTGTATGGAGGTAAAAAGTTTCAGGTGTTGAGTAAACTTGGGATCAATGCATTGATCAATAAACGTTTTCCACATATTTATTCCGGAGAAAATAAAAGACTTGAATTACCCCCATGGGTGTTGTCTGATGGTCCAAGAGGTGCACGTGTCATGCATCCTGAAGTAAATGCAGTGACCGTATTTCCGGTGGCGATGTCAAGAGGAGCCAGTTGGGACGTAGATCTTGAGCGCAGGGTACATGATGCTATCGCGATCGAGATGCGAGCAAATAAGACAAATTATGCAGCTACCCCCTGCATTAATCTTTTGCGCCATCCGGGATGGGGAAGGGCTCAGGAAACCTATGGAGAAGATCCGTGGCATTTAGGAGCATTTGGAATCGCCGCTGTAAGAGCTATTGAAAATCATAATGTGATGGCGTGTCCTAAACATTTTGCGCTTAACAGTATCGATAATTCACGATGGGTGGTCAATGTAAAAGTAGATGAGCGAACCCTAAGAGAAGTGTATTTACCCCATTTTAAAAGAACGCTTCAAAAAGGAAAACCTGCCTCTATTATGAGTGCCTACAATGCCGTAAACGGTGAATTTTGCGGAAGTAATGCCTATTTGCTTACCGATATCTTACGAAAAGAATGGGGATTTAGTGGTTTTGTAACGACCGATTGGCTGTATGGGTTATATGATGGGATAGCTGGGATTAAGGCAGGGCAAAACGTAGAGATGCCTATGCAGAAAGCCTATGACGAATCCATTATTAAAGAAGCACTTGAACAGGGTGAAATCACTGAAGCTGCTATAGATACGCTGGTATTTCAAACCCTACGCACACGTCTCAAATACGTAATAGCCGAAGATAAGCGAACCTATTCGTTTAAGGATATTGCAACCCAGGCACATAAAGATCTTGCATTGGAGGCAGCAGAGAAAGGTATGGTTTTGCTTAAAAATGAAGACATTTTACCATTTAAAGAGCGAAAAGGAAAGAAAATTGCGGTGATAGGTCGTCTGGCAGATCTTGAGAATACGGGAGATAAAGGGAGCAGTGACGCCACGCCGCCTTACGTGGTCACTCCCTATAACGGAATAAAAAAAATGCAGGAGGCTTTAGGGAATCAAGTGATCTTAAATGATGGCAGCGATTTGAAAGCTGCCAGGGATTTAGCCGAGTCAGCAGACGAAGTAATTGTTGTGGTAGGCTTTACCCATAAAGACGAAGGTGAATATATTATTTTTGATCGTGATCAAATGGTGGCATCTGCAAAGGCAGGAAAACAAGTGGGGAAACCAGCCGAAGGAGGAGACAGAGCAGATCTTTCTTTAGTAGAAAGTGATGAAGAATTAATCACTTCACTTGCCGGAAGCAATAAAAATCTGGTCGTAGTATACGTTGGCGGTGGCGGACTCGATCTGTCTTTATGGGATCAAACGGTACCTGCTATCTTATTTTCTTGGTATGCCGGAATGGAAGGCGGGACAGCACTGGCGAATATTCTTTATGGAAAAGCAAATCCGGGTGGAAAGCTTCCGTTTAGTATTGCAGCTGATCAGGCCGACTATCCTGAATTTAAACCCTTTACAGAGGAGACAACCTACGGTTATTATCATGGATATACCCTTTTTGATAAGAAAAAGAAAAAAGTAGCTTATCCCTTTGGTTTTGGCTTGAGCTATACTACGTTTACCAAAGACAGTTTAAAGATGGCGCAATCTGTAATCCCTCATAACGGAAGAGTTACTGCTTCAATAGACATCACCAATACCGGAAACATCTCAGGAAGTGAGGTTATACAGATGTATATTGGATTCAAAAATTCGAAAGTAGACCGCCCGGTGAAACTGCTTCGTAATTTTCATAAACTCAATTTGGAACCAGGAGAAAGACAAACAGTTACGCTTAGTGTTGCTGCGGAGGATCTTACCTGGTACAATACTGAAACCAGACAGTGGGAATTAGAATTTATGGAATATGAATTGTACATGGGCACTTCATCAAAAGCAGAAGATCTACTGATGACGTCTTTCTCCATACAGCCGCAAGATTTGCAATGACATTTTATGAAAATGAAGAACTCGCGCTTCTTTTGTCACTATTCCCGGCTTAAATATCGTGATCGTTAGTACATAGACATAGTAAGTTTGTGATGTCATACATCTTCAGCCATAACTTTCTAAGCCCAAAGCACTATAAACTTTAGCAAATTTTTAACGATAGTTGCATCTGCAACTAATAAATGCTTCTCGTACTTTTGTTTTGTTTAATCTTTTTACCAGAATGTTATTCAATTTTGAGGTCACCTTACTCCCTTGGGTGGGTAAGATCAATAAAGATTTTTCTTTTTTGGTTTCCCAACGTTTTGCTTTGGCTTCAATAGACCTCACAGCACATCAATGGTTATTGCTTAAAAAATTGGATGAATTTGGCGAACAACCACAGCAAAATCTGGCTTTTATTACTGATCGTGACAAAACTTCACTGACACGTCTTATAAACACAGTTGAACGTAAAAATCTGGTGCAGCGTATTCCTTCGAAGCAAGATAGACGGGTGAATAATATTCGAATTACTCCAGAAGGGGTCGAGGTATTCATGAAGGCACTGCCAATCATCCAGCAACTGGTAAAAGAAATGGAAGAGGGTATTGATCCTGTTGCATTGAATAAAACTATAAACACTTTAAAAAGAGTACGTTATAACTTAGAAAAACTAGCTAACTAAACCACCAACACATGCGTAAATTTATATTGGCCTTCCTTGGAATTCTTCTGATCGTAGGCGCTTTTTTTGCGGCTAAAGCCTTGATAGCTTTCAAAAACAAACCAAAACCTAAAATAGATAAGGTGATGAAGATGGTATTTGTAGATACCGTTCGCAATGGCAAAGTGCCTATTGTTATTAAATCAAATGGAAATTTGACGGCTAAGAATCGCATACAGCTTTTTGCTGAAGTACAGGGTGTTTTCAAGGGTAGCAGCAAACCTTTTAAAGAAGGACAACGCTTTCGAAAAGGACAAACTCTGGTGCGTATGGATGCTTCTGAGTTCTATGCAGGGGTGCAATCGCAAAAGAGCAATTTGTACAATATGATTGCAGCCGCGATGCCGGATATTCGTCTCGATTATCCGGAGGTCTACCCTAAGTGGCAGTCGTATTTGAATAGTTTTGATCTCAATAAAGCAACCCCAAAACTACCTGAGATGACATCAGATAAAGAAAAATATTTTATTAACGGTCGGGGGATCATTCCTGCATACTACAATGTAAAAAATGCCGAACAACGACTTGGTAAATACGCTATAACTGCTCCTTTCGACGGAATTCTAACGGAAGCATTGGTAACCGAAGGAACCTTGGTGAGAAGCGGACAGCAACTAGGAGAATTTATTGATCCGACGGTCTATGAAATAAAGGTAGCGGTCAATAAATCGATTGGAAATCTTTTAAGAGTAGGTAAAGAAGTTACCCTGACAGATCTGGGCAATCAAATGAAATGGACAGGAAAAGTGATCCGCGTAAATGGAAAAGTAGATCAATCCACACAAACTGTTAGTGCTTTTGTTGAGGTAAAAGGTGAAAATTTAAAAGAAGGAATGTATTTGGAAGCTTCTCTTGATGCCAAAGAAGAGGAAAATGCTATTGAAGTTGCCCGAAATTTGCTGAGTGAAGAGAACCAGCTTTTTATAGTCAAAGACAGCCTGCTGGATGTAATGGACGTGCAGCCTGTGTATTTTTCAGATAAAACGGTAGTTCTTAAAGGAGCAAAAGAAGGGGTTTTAATACTCAAAAGACCTGTTCCCGGAGCTTATCCCGGAATGCTTGTAAAGATCTATGATGAAAATGAACCTGAAAAAACAGAGTAGGTCATGCGAAAGATCATAAGTTATTTTATCAAGTACCACGTAGCCGTTAACGTATTCATTCTGGCTTTTATCGTCTTCGGAGTCGTAGGGGCTTTATCCTTAAGATCTTCATTTTTCCCGCTGGTAGAGTCAAAGATCATCAATATTACGATTACCTATCCTGGAGCTTCACCCATGGAAATTGAAGAAGGTGTTGTATTAAAGATCGAGGAGAATCTCAAAGGCCTGGAAGGGATCGACAGGGTCACCTCTAGTTCCTCAGAAAACTCCGGAGTGATCACTGTAGAGATCGAAAAAGGACAAAATATCGATTTCATGTTGCTCGAAGTGAAAAATGCAGTAGATCGTGTTCCTTCATTTCCAACGGGTATGGAACCTTTAATTGTTGCTAAAAGAGAAGAAACCCGTCCTACGATTTCATTTGCAGTTAGTGGAGAAAATATTCGTCTGGCAACCTTGAAACAGATCGGTCAGCGTATTGAAAATGAATTACGTCAAATAGATGGTATTTCTCAGATCGATATCACCGGCTATCCCGAAGAAGAAATTGAAATTGCTGTAGACGAAAACAAATTATTAGCTTATAATCTTACGTTTAATGAAGTAGCCACGGCAGTAGGCAACGCCAATATTTTAGTTACCGGTGGAAACATCAAGACATCTACAGAAGAATACCTGATACGAGCAAATGCACGTAATTATTATGCAGATGAATTAGCGAATCTGGTGGTGAAAGCAGACCTCTCTGGAAACACGGTTTTTTTAAAAGATGTTGCTATTCTCAGGGATCGCTTTTCTGAAACGCCTAATGCCAGCTATTACGACCGTAATCTTTCGGTAAATGTAACTGTAGTAAGTACCAATAGTGAAGACCTTATTTCGTCAGCTCAAAAAGTAAAAGAATACATTGAAGAATTTAATCAAAAGAACAATAATGTCAAACTAGACGTGGTTCGGGATCTTTCCATAACGCTGGTACAACGAACTAAATTACTTACCAAAAATGCAATTACCGGAATGTTACTGGTACTGGCTTTTTTATCGGTTTTTCTCAATACCCGATTGGCATTCTGGGTAGCGGTAGGACTACCAATATCCTTTTTGGGCATGTTTATTTTTGCCGGTCAATTTGATGTAACCATAAACGTATTATCCCTTTTCGGGATGATCATTGTAATAGGTATACTGGTGGATGACGGTATTGTAATTGCCGAAAATATATACCAGCACTACGAAAAAGGCAAAAAGCCCATTCAGGCAGCGATCGATGGTACCTTAGAGGTAATACCTCCGGTCGTTTCTGCTATAATCACTACATTGCTGGCATTCTCCACCTTCTTGTTTTTAGATAGCCGTATTGGAGAATTTTTTAGTGAAGTAGCGGTGATCGTGATCCTGACACTTACGGTTTCTTTGGTAGAAGCATTAATTATTTTGCCGGCACACCTTGCTCATAGCAAAGCATTGCAACCCAAGACAGATAAGCCTAAGAAGGGAATTGCCAAATTTTTTGCTAAAATGAGAGTGATCAATGAATATGGTGATCGTCTCATGGTTTGGCTTCGTGATAATTCATATGCGCCTTTATTGAAATTTACGATCAGGAATAAACTGCTTGTCTTTGGCATATTTGTAGCTGCTTTTATTCTTACCATAGGTTCTATAGGAGGTGGAATAATAGGGGTAACTTTATTCCCCAGTATAGCAAGTGACCAAATTAGTGTGGAGCTTGCCATGCCGCGAGGGACTAATGTTAAAATTACCGATTCTATCATAAGTATGATCGAAGATCATGCCTGGGAACTTAATGAAGACCTTACCGAAGAATTTCTGGGAGGAACAAAAAAGGTAATGTTTGAGAACACGATCCGCAACATCAATAGTTCATCGACTGCTACCTTAAATATTAATATGCTTCCGGGAGAAGAAAGGCCCGATGCTGTAAATGCATCGTTGGTAGCAAATCGGCTCAGAGAGATGGTGGGACCTGTTATAGGAACCGAGCGTCTTATTTTTGGGTCGGGTGGTAATTTTGGAGGAAGTCCGGTATCGGTATCCTTACTTGGAAACAATATTGAAGAGCTAAAAGCAGCAAAGAACATACTCAAAGGCGAGTTAGAGAAAAATCCGTTGCTTAAAGATGTGGCAGACAATGATCCTGCAGGGATTAAAGAAATACGACTTCAGCTTAAAGAAAGTGCTTATTTATTGGGTCTTAATGTGCGTTCGGTTATGAATCAGGTACGGGCAGGTTTTTTTGGGTTACAAGCGCAGCGATTTCAACGTGGAGAAGACGAGATAAGAGTATGGGTACGTTACGATCGCGAGAACAGGGCTTCTATAAACGATTTAGATGATATGCGCATTGTAACGCCTACGGGAGAACGCATTCCGTTGGGTGAAGTGGCCGATTACTTTATTGAACGGGGAGATGTCGCTATTAATCACCTCGAAGGCAAAAGAGAAATTCAAGTGACCGCAGATCTAAAAAACCCATCCAGCAGTGCAACCGATATTCTTGATAACATACGCGCAGATATTATGCCGCAGATACAATCAAGATATCCCACAGTAACTGCTTCGTACGAAGGGCAGAATAGGGAGGCAGGAAAGCTTTCCAGTTCATTTAATAGGGTAGGTCCTATTATTTTGCTTCTAATCTATATTACTATTGCATTTACCTTTAGAAGTATGAGTCAGCCTTTACTCCTGTTGTTGCTTATTCCGTTTAGTCTCACTGCTGTAGCCTGGGGTCACTGGATTCATAATTTTTCGGTGAATGCCCTATCGATGTTAGGTATTATTGCCCTTATCGGGATTATGGTGAATGATGGATTGGTCTTGATTGGTAAATTCAACTCGTTACTACGAGAAGGGCTAAAGTTTGACGAAGCTCTGTATGAAGCAGGCAAATCCAGATTTCGGGCTATTTTTCTCACATCTCTCACAACGATTGCCGGTTTAGCTCCGCTAATTTTTGAAAAGAGTAGGCAGGCACAGTTTTTAAAACCAATGGCGATTTCGATTGCCTATGGAATTGGCTTCGCAACCTTTTTAACCTTATTAATGTTACCGCTCTTTCTGGCATTCAGTAATAGAGTAAAAGTCTTTTTCAAATGGTTATGGACAGGAGATGAAATTAGCAACGAAGAAGTTGAAAGAGCGATTAAAGAACTTAAAGAAGAAGAATCTTATGCAGAAGTACATTAAATTTTTGGTCGTTTTTGCCGGTTTTATAGCTCATGTATCGGTGAACGCTCAGGAATTACTCACTCCCGAAGTGGCAATAGAAGAAGTACTCGAGCGAAATTTAGGAATCAAAATTGCGCGTAATACCGAGACCATTGCGTCGAACAATGCCAGTATCCTTAATTCAGGATACTTGCCCACAGTTACCGGACTTGCAGGAGGAAGTATCGAGAGACAGAATACAGAGGGTACACTGGCAGATGGTAACACCCGAGCTGCAGATGGAGCTGAGACCAGAAGATACAATGCTTCTATCAATGTCAACTATACTTTGTTTGATGGATTAGGTAGAATGTACGAATATAGGGCATTAAAAGAGAGAGCTGGTCTTTCAGAATTGGAAACCAGAGAAACAATAGAAACTACCATTCTTCAATTATTCTCTGTGTATTACGAGGTTGCCAGGTTAGAGGAGAACGTCACAAATCTCCAGAAAGCACTCAGTATTTCAAAGGATAGGTTAAAGAGGGCAGAATATCTTAGGGAGTATGGCCAAAATACAGGGCTGGATTTGCTGAATGCCCGGGTAGATGTAAATACTGATAGTATAAACCTGTTAAATTCAAATCAGGAGTTAAAAAACACGCGAAGAGACCTTAACCTGATCCTGAATCGGGAATTAGCTATGGAATTTAGTGTAGATACGACGGTGACTTTTGTTCCAGATTTAAAAATGCAGGAACTCTATAACAATGCGAAGGAAAACAATATCAATATGCTCCAGCTGAAAAAGAATCTTGAGATCAATATGCTAGCCATACGAAGTGGATACAGTAATTTTCTGCCAACCGTTGGTTTAACCGGTTCTTACGGATGGAATGAAAGCAATAATAATAGTCCGTTAGCTTTTTTGATTCAAAATACATCCACAGGATTTACGGGTGGGATTAATCTCACATGGAATCTTTTTGATGGTGGAAGTACGGTAAATACGATACGAAATGCGAAACTGGCCTATGAGAATATGGAACTGCAAGAAGCACAGACCGAGCTTCAGGTAGAGCGAGATATCAGAAATGCATGGGAAACGTATCAGAATGCTTTGTTTGTATTTAGGGCACAGGAAGAAAATGTAGCGGTAAATAAAGATAATTTCAATCGTACCGAAGAGCGGTATAAGCTAGGACAGGCTACTTCCTTAGAGTTCAGGCAGGCGCAGATAAATTTTTTAAATTCACTTATATCTAGAAATCAGGCAAAGTATACGGCTAAATTATCAGAGCTCCAGTTGCTGCAGGTGAGCGGTCAATTGTTAAATACCAATTTTTAAGATGAGCTGTAACAAATGACAAAAAACAACAACTAATTAAAAAATTGAAACTATGAAACCGTCGGTAAAGAAATTACTTTTCATTGTTGCGTTGTTCGCAATCGGATTTTTATTTGGATTTTTTGTCTTAGCTAAAGTCTTTTAAAATCGATTCTAGTTTTGGAAGAACACTTTTTTCAGTGTCCCTATTGCTGGGAAGAAATTTCAATGTTAATGGACAGCTCTATAAGAAGACAAACTTATGTGGAGGACTGTGAAGTTTGTTGCAATCCTATTGAAGTCACAGTAGTGTTTGAAGATCAACAATTGATAGAACTAAGAGTTGAAAACCTTGAACAATAAAAAGCCTGAGTACCATTTCCATGCATACTTCAGGCCTTTTTTCTTCTTATCCCCTTCTTAAGTCTCTTGTTGTATTTGATGTCTTTGTGCTTCCTGTTTACGTGTGTCTGCACCTCCAAAAACTTTGCGTAGTAGATGCCTTCGGATCTTTAAATGTTTGAATGATAGTATGTTTTTCATTCTGGTTAAATTTTTACCTGAAACTTATCTTTTTTTCTGGGGTCGGTATCTTCCTCACCCCCTGTTAACTTAAAAGCTGCAGTGGAGGCTATTCTATCAGAGATAAGCTTAAAGAATGTTAATTTTGATTTGTTCATAAGGAGTAGCTTACGCCATAATTAGCTGTGTTATCCTAATTGTGGAGTTTATCTGCACTTTTTCTCCGATTTAAATACGTTTCTCTGTACATCTCATTTGTTTTGGTGCCTCCGTTTAGTTGCAGACTCTTTTTGATTGAAATGCTCTTTTGAATCAGTTTTTTATTCATAATTGATAGTATTAAGATGATATGTATTGTTTCATTGCGTTGAATACCTTATCTGCCATTTTTGCTTTGTTTACAGTAGTTTCATTTCCGCCTTTAATATGGAATACGTTCGAAGGAGGTAGTTTATAAAAACTTAATTTATGGTATGCTTTCATTGTAAAAATATTTGAATACTTTTAAATTTAAGCATTAATCTTTTAGTAGCCAAATATTTACAAGCCTGAGATTTAAGGATAGGAAGATGATTTTAAAGTAGCATTGAGATCATTAGGACTTAAAAATCCATTTTTAAGAAGGATTTAAAACTTTGTATTTAGGTACGGATGCCAGGTTTTGTATCTTTATTGAAAACTAAGGTTTCTAATAACCTTAATGCTAAAAAAGAAAAGATATGTTTGGATTATTTAAGAAAAAATCAGAAAAAGAAGTATTACAGGCTAAATATCAGAAGTTAATGAAAGAAGCTCATAATTTGTCTACGACCAATCGTAAATTGAGTGACGAAAAAGTATTTGAAGCTGAAGAGGTAATGAAACAAATTGACTCCTTAAATAAAGGATGATTAGGGAGCGAAACATCAGAAAAAATTAAAGATGCGTGGTTATAACCACGCATCTTTTGTTCGAGATAGATCATATTTTAAATTATCAACCACTACAACCTCTTACAACACCAAACAAATAATCATCTGCTGCTTCAGTGTATTCATCTCCGCAGTTACGATCAAGAGGCCCGCTGGTTGAATTATTCTTTAGACTACATTGGTCATGATCAAGACAATCCTTGGTCCATGCACTGGGTATCCACCATCGACCACATTCTACTCCGCATCGTCCAATGCACTTATATCCTGATCCTGAACTACCTACTTTAACCCGATCTGAATGTGAACCTCTGGAGTCGTCGTATTGTGCATTTACATAAGTACCTTTTCGAATACAGGTAATACCTTCATCCCTGCTCGTTATACCACTTGTATCTCCTGGTCCCTCAACGGTTCGGTTGGCATGTGCGTATCCTTGTGGAGCATTACTCAAATATTGGATAGAGGAAAGAAGTGCATATTCAAGCATAGAAATTTTTCCTTCTTCACTTTTCAGAATAAAGTCTGCTATGGAGGCTCCTGTATCCAGTAATGCTCCTTTTTCTTCTTTTGTAAGTACTGCACCATTGGTTTGGAAAGTTATATTTTCCTGCTCATAGTCTATGGCAACTTTTAGCTCCTTTGAATTTATCGTAAGCCCAACATTGAATATCAATTCTTCCGGTGCTGATACTTCATAAGATACCGGCATTACACCGTTATCGAAAGTACCTGAAAACGCTTTTTCATTATGGGCGTCGATCCCAATTTCTTTTGCTTCTTTAGATACTTCATCATCTGCGCAGCTAAGCACGAGAAGAAATGAGCATACAACACTTAATTTTTTAAATAGTTTTTTCATATTCGGTTTATTTATTTTATTCAAATGTAAGAAAAAACCTTCAAAATAAAATAGAGATATTTAGTTTATTTTCATCGGATATATAAAGAAACAAATCCCGATAGCATTTCTTATTTCTTTTAGATTTGAAACATTCAAACGAATAAAACTCTTGAAGATTCAATAAGCGTAGACTTTCAAAAACTGTTAAGCCGGAAGATCGCCAAATACAAATTAGTTGCATAAGAGGTTTTACGGCTGATTTTGATAAAACCATTAGCAATGCATGTTCCGCTGTTCTCTTTCGAATTTTTCTGGTGTTTTATCAATAAAATTAAAGTTGCTTTACTTAGTAAGGATTTGTGATTCATTGCTTTTTAGTTATCTTAAAAAAAACTTTCCAATGAACTATTTAATAATTGCTCTTCAAATTATCGTAGGCGTTAGTATTCTTAACGTTTGGCTTGTACAGAACAAAAAACCCACAAAATGGCGGGGTGGAAATGCAAAAACGATCATTGAAGAATTTCACGAGTACGGACTCCCTACCTGGATGTGTTATTTAGTGGGCTTTTTAAAAGTTACCCTAGCATTGCTGCTGATTGCTGGTATCTGGTACCCTTCATTAAAGCAACCTAGTGCTTTAGGTCTCGCATTTCTGTTATTAGGATCTGTAGTAATGCACTTCAAAATTAAAGACCCTTTGTACAAATCATTTCCCGCGTTTCTTTTTCTTTCGATGTGTCTGATTATCGCCTTTCACGATCAACTCATGGTTTGAGCATCCAGCAACCACATTTTAAAAAAATAGACACTTAGGTAAAGATTAAGAATAGCATACAAGAAAGCTGGGGACGATGCCAGAAACGTATCTTTGATTTTTATTCGTACTGTAAATCCTAATACCATCAACAGAAACAGTCCTGTTGCCGATAGGCCGGCAAGTAATAAAGATGTATAGTATCCTACCAGTAATCCAATGGCTCCTATGAGCTGTAAGATTCCGGTAGTGGTCCTCCATTGAGGGATCTTAAAACGGATAAACTCATTTTTCATATGAAGTGATGTTAAACAGGTTACTCCATAGAAAAGAAATGATAAACCTGAAAATAATGTGGCGATAAAAGCAACTTTTGTCATGTACTCATAGTTGTCATGCTGTTTGTTCCGTAGCAGTATATTTAATTACTTTTTGAAGATACTTATTTTATGAAACGAAACGGATTATTTTAGCGGTTGATTTGACCTAAAATGTGCTCAATACTACTTTTTTGTGCATATATCGAATTTTTTTTTTGTCTGCATCACTTTTTACTGTAAAATTTAGTTAATTTTTGTTTAATCTTTAGAGAGGAAAGATTAGGGTTACGTAATTTTGATAAAAATTTTAATATGACATTAATTGAAAGAGCATTAGAGTTCGAAGCAAGAAAAATGCGAAACATGAGCACCAGTGATCGTGTGGAAGCCTCACGTGAAGCAAAAGCTTTGATCTTAGAACTCAATGAAGTATATAAAGAAAGTAAAGACCCCTATCTAATGGAAGTGATGAAGCTTCTCACAGCAAAAAAAAGGCATATAGAAAAACGTCTTAAAGGAGCTCCGTTAGTTTAACCGTTTCTTAATCTTACTTCCCTTATTCTCATAAAATATTTTAAAAGGCAAACAACATGTTGAATGTACTCGGTAAACCTTTAATTGCATGTTGTACTTCACCTCCTACCGGATATTTTAGAGATGGTTATTGCAGGACTATTGACCATGATACCGGCACTCATATAATTTGTGCAGTTGTTACCAATTCGTTTTTAGAATTTACCAAATTACGAGGCAATGATCTTTCTACACCTATACCTCATTGGAATTTTCCGGGACTTAAGGAAGGAGACAAATGGTGTCTTTGCATATCGAGATGGCTTGAAGCTGAAAAGAAAGGTGTGGCTCCGCCAATTATTCTGGAAGCAATACCACAGGTTGCCCTTAAATATACCACCATTGAAGTCTTAAAAGAATATCAATATCAGGGGTAGTGAAGACCAGCATTTAAACAAAAAGATCGTTTTCTAAGCGTTTCTTTTTTCAATCAGATAAAATAATGTAGAATAAAAAAGTTCTACACTGCTTTAACAGATCAATTTCAAAATTTTCCCTACTCCTTGGTAAACTACACTATTTAAAAAATCAGAATTATACTGTCTATTTTTTAATATAGTACGCAGCATACTCTATAAGCGTATGCAAGATCTTGCTATCACTTGTTAACAATAAACACCTTTACCGATTTACTGATAGGGGTTTTACTTCGGTCTGCATAATGATTGTAAGGGACCAATACATTTGTTTCAGGGAAATATGCGGCTAAGTTCCCTTCAGGAATATTGTAAGGCACAATTTTGAAATTTCTTGCAATTCGCTCAATTCCGTCATATACACTTTTTAGATCCACGATGTCAAGCTTGCGAAATTTGTTTTTTTGTATGTCTTTTGGATTCATGAAAAGTACCCGCCTTTCATTATAGATTCCTCTATAACGATCGTCCATACCATAAATAGTCGTATTAAACTGGTCATGAGATCTGATAGTCATGAGCATGAACTCATCTTCTCGTAAATGATGTTCCGGCAATTTATTAATGGTGATCTGAGCTTTTCCATTGGGGAGCATACTAAAATCCAGTTCTCGTACATTGTTAGGAAGATAGTACCCTCTCCCCTTAGAGCGTTCACTTGTTCTATTAAAGCCTTTCGCCACTTTATCAATGTTCATTCTGATGAGATCATAGTCTTCACCCATTTCCTTCCAGTTTACAGGATGCTCTTTCCCAAAAGTTGTATGGGCCAACTCCGCAATAATTTCCGGTTCACTTTTGATGCTGTCAGATGCCGGTTGTAAGAGTCCTCTGGAGCGTCTAACGCGTCCCATACTATTTTCAATAGTCAAGAAACGAACGTTGCCGTCTTTCATATCTTTTTCAGACCTTCCGAAGGTAGGAAGTATGAGTGCTTTTTTACCAGTGATGAGGTGTGACCTGTTCAATTTTGTACTAATTTGAACGGTAAGATTGCAGTTTTGCAGTCCTTTAGCTGTATATTCGGTATCAGAAGCCGCCATCAGAAAGTTTCCGCCTAGTGCCATAAAAATTTTTGCTTCACCTTCATACATGGCTTTCATAGCATCCACCGTATCTACACCCGCCTCATCTGGAGGTGTAAAACCTAGATGTTTCTTTATTCTCTCATTAAGTTTTTTGTTTACATAGTGCATAATGCCAACACTTCGGTCACCTTGCACATTGCTATGACCTCGAACAGGGCAGGTACCACTGTTTGGTTTGCCCATGGCCCCTTTCAATAAAAGAACATTTACAAATTCTCTGATGGTCTCCACCCCATTTTTATGTTGGGTGAGCCCCATCGCCCAGCAAACTATGATTTTTTTTCGGGAAGCGATCAAAGAAACAGCAGCATCAATCTTATCTTCCGGAATACCGCATCTCTTTAAAAGATCATCTTCAGCATATTGAGCTATATCGTCAATGAGTTTTTCGTATCCATCACAGTAGGTGCTTATAAAATCATGATCAAAAACGCCTCCTTTTTCTTTATCTAACTTAATCAGTTTTTTAAGTATTAGTTTGACCAGTGGAATATCCTGATTGATCTTCACCTGTAAATGAAGATCTGCCATCGCTTCGCCAGATCCTACCCATCCTTTCACCTTCTGAGGATTTTTAAAAGTCACTAATCCGCTTTCTTCCAACGGATTTATACTAATTACTTTTCCATTATTTCGTTTGCATTTCTCTAAGGCAGACAACATTCTGGGATGGTTGGTCCCCGGGTTCTGACCTGCAACAATGATCAGTTCTGCTTCATAAAGGTCTTCTAATGTAACCGATCCTTTTCCTATTCCCAAAGTTTCACTGAGTGCCACTCCACTTGACTCATGGCACATATTAGAACAATCGGGCATATTGTTGGTGCCTAGAGCCCGTGCAAACATTCCATATAAAAATGCGGCTTCGTTGCTGCTTCGTCCGGAGGTATAGAAGATCGCTTCATTTGGACTCGAAAGTGTTTTTAATTCCGTAGAAATCAGTTCGTATGCATCCTGCCATGAAATAGGTTCGTAATGAATACTGTTTTCACGTAATACCAAAGGTTCGGTAATGCGACCAAACTTATTCAATTCATAATCGGTAAGTCGAGACAGCGCTTCCACAGAGTGTTTTTGAAAAAACTTGCTGTCAATGTGTTTTGTCGTAGCTTCATCAGCAAGTGCCTTTGCTCCATTCTCACAGTATTCGGCTACCGGAGAAGGATTTTCTGGGTCTGGCCAGGCGCAACTGGGACAGTCAAATCCTTTTTGCTGGTTCATATCGAGAAGCGCCCGCATCGATCTAACAACACCCATTTCTTTAAAACTGTGTCTTAATGCTTCTTTCACTCCCAGCATACCAGCGGCATCGGTAATCGGTTCATCCACTTTAATATTTGAAAATTCTTCAGAACCTCGAATGGAAACGTTTCTTTTATAATGGGTTTTCATAGATATGCTAATAAATGAGAAGCACGTTACTGCTCCATTTTTAAAGTTATAAATTTTAAATGAATGAAATTGCTTAAACAAAGTAATTTTGTACGCATTTACAACATGGTTTTAGGTAAATAGCTTAAGCATCCAGATTTAAATTGACCTAGAAGTTTTTAAAAAAATAAACGAGAAATAGAATTTCATTTAATAAGTTCGCATAACATATAGAAAAATCGCGCCAGAATGTTTACAAAAAAGTCCTGTAGTTTTATCATCGCTTTCTTCGTACTAGTCTCAATAATAGCACAAAAACAGCAAGATACGCTTTGGTTTAACAGCCAATGGAAAAAGACAGATAAGGAAGATGCCGCATTTTTTAGACCACCTGTTGTAAAGGAAGGTGATGTATATAAAATACGGGATTTTTATAGCTCAGGTGAGCTGCAGATGGAGGGTTATTCACAAAAAAAAGAAAAGGATTTTTTTCAGGGAGAAGTAGTTTGGTATACTAAAGATGGTGCCGTATATCAAAAGGCTTTCTATAAAGATAACAAGCTCGACGGATACTTTATTACCTATCATCAGGGAAAGGAATTCAAGGCATTGTATAAAAATGGTCGCTTTGTTTCGGGGGAACAAAACACTGTTTATTCGAAGGGGACGAATCGCTTGATTGAAATAAGAGATTCTCTTTACAGAGAAGTTTATTATGCAGATGATCTGGAGGGCATCAGATATGAAAATATATTCATCAGCGATGTAAAAAAGACATCAAAATACTTCAATGAAAAAGGAGAATTGATAGGTGAATTACTGTATACGAATGAAGGTGTTCCAGAAATGGGCGAAGAAGTATTTTACTATTTTAATCCTATGGCTGTACAGGTGATCAATCATTATAAAAATAAAAAAGTCATAGGAAATACGATCTACCGTAAAGACGGAAGTCTTATCGAAAAATTTGTGCAAACACCCGGGTATAAATCGTTTTATTACGACGCATCCGGAAAAATTATAGGAGAGTTAGCGTATAGGTTAGATCGTGAATGGCTGAAACCATTTGAAGGAGTAAGGTTTTACTATAGCACGTACTCCGGAGAAACAGTACTAAGGAGTAAAGAGATCTATAAAATTGGATTGCTTGAATATAAAGAACTATATGAAAATGGGGTGGTAGTTGAAAAAACAACCTACGATAAAAATCTTCCTTTAAAGAGTGTTTTTTACAACGCTGATGGATCTGAAGAAGGAACCTTGATCTACGATAATGGCTATCCCAAAGAAGGGATGAAAGTGAATGGTGGTCGTGTCTTCTTTTATGAGGACAGTAAAAAGGTAGGCGAAGAGCATTACTATAAAACTGGAGAACTGTTTATGAATAAAAAAGATAGCCTGGCTGTGTATTATGATAAAACAGGAGGTGTTTTAGGAAAATTAAGCCTATCCGGGGATTATGCAGATCCTCTAAACGGAACGGAATATTCACTAAACTATAAAGATGAAATATCAGATTTCAGAGAATATGTTAATGGTAAAATTACTAAAGAAACGCTGTTAACGGATGGAAGATGGGAGACAGACAAAAAGTTCAAGAAAGTTATTTTTTATAGCAAAAACGGATATGACAAGACGAAAGAAATTTCATTTTATAGTAATGGTACTAAACAAAGCGATATAGATTATAAAAATTACAAAGAGGTTAAGGGTATTTTTTATGATATGAATGAAACCGTGATAGGAGAATATGATTACAAAGCGAAAGAAGGTAAGCGCTATCTTTTCTTTCCTTATTCTGATATAATTAAAGAGGTAGAGGAAATTAGAAATAATATTCCAATAAGATATAAAAGGTATGAATACAATTATATAGGTCTGAGTAATGAAAGAAGCCGGGTATTGTTAGAAGATATTGATACTGCTAAAAAAGGAAGATTTTATTCAAAGGACGGAATATTACTGGCAGAAGTCAACTTCAAAGACCGTAAAGCATGGGAAGGTACGGTCTACGATCACTCATCCCGTGAAAAGTATACAATTCGGGAGGGGCAAAGGAATGGCGCTTATTATAAATATGATTATAACGGTAGTGTTATTGAGCAAGGTAATTACCTAAATGATCTTAAGGAAGGGGTATTCATCACCTTCGATCGTTCTGGAAACAAACGAAGTGAAGTGATTTATGTTCAGGATAGAAGAGAAGGGCTTGCTGTTTATTTTGACAACGATGGAAAAACGGAAAGTAAGCTCGTTTATAAAAATGATCTTCCGTACGAAGGAACATTAACTAAAAAAGGATATAGGAATACTGGTGAAACAAAAGAAATTTATAAAGAGGGAATACTTAAAAAGCGCACCGAGTCTTTAATTGATGAAGTTCGTGTAAGTACCTTTGGTGACAATGAAATTGTATTTGTTAAGACTTATGATAGGCAGGGAGATCATCTAAAATATCAATACAATCTCAAGTCAGGTCAACTGGATGGGGAAGTGATCAGGTATCGCAAAAATGGTAGTCCGGAATACCATGCAACAATGAAAAACGGTAATTTAATAGCAGGAACACTTCTAGTCACCCCAAGCTATTCAAGGGGAGAGAAATACCTGATGCTCACTAAAGAAAACAGTACTTATAGTTTGAAGTCTTTTAACGAAAAAGGGGAGACCATGTTGGAGATCACTGAAAAGCTTCCGGAAGACGGATATTCAAATTACATTAACAAGCTTGGGTTCAACCTGGATTATATTGACTATCGCTACCTTTACTAAGAAATAAGAAACAACATCCTTAGGTTGTCTGTGATACTTTTCAGTATAAGAATTCTAAGAAACAGGCGATTTTTAAAAGACGGAAAGAATAGTTTCTTTTTCAAAGATCCATTTTTCTTCCTTTTTGAGTTGGTAGAGAGTGCTAAAGCCACAATGACTATCATCAGAACAATAGAAGGCCACATACACTAATGCCTTATCAAAGGTTGGATTATAACTTATGTTTGAAGTCTTTAACTTACCGATGTAAGGGGCTGTAAGGGATTGCGATGTAAACGCTTTTAGTCGATATCTTTGATAACCCGTTATTTTTTTTATATCCCAAAATGTAGAAGTCTTAAAGTCAGTTATGGAGAAATCAGTAAGTTGTTCATTTTTGATATGATTCTCAATAGCTCTGTAAATGTCAGGTTTCAATGTGGTTTCCTGCTCCAGTAGTAGAGAACCGTAGGATGCATCTGAGTTTTCACAGAATTTTCGATTTTCTTGATCTGTTTCTTTGCTGAAAGATGCATTTAGTATAGATGTTATTATCTGATAGTCGTCTGTTTCTCTGGTTTCTTTTTCACAAGACACCAACACTAACTGTAACAGCAGTATACTAAAGAAAACCTTAAGACGATAGTTAATATTTTGCACTGGCGAGGCTTTTTTGGAAGGACGAATATAAACGTATCCTCGTTTTTTTCCTAATGGCAACTAAGGGTTTGGTAGAATAATAACCGATATGGCTTGGATTATCAAACCCAGGTTCATCTTATTCGATTCAGGCAGACGAAATGATTCAAGGAGAAGTGAGTTTTTCCTGATAGTTTCCTAGGGTGTCCCAGATCGCAAAAAAATCATTAACAGCCTCCTGGTTAATAAGGTTGGTATTAATAAATAGTAAACGACCTATTTTCTTTTCTGTATCGAAAAACATAAATGAAGAGACTCCTGGGTCTCCACCGGTATGACCCACGTATCCCTTTGCCGAAAAGCCGATAAAGATGCCGAAATCGTATTCGTCATCATACGGATTTTCAGAATCGCGTTCGAGAAATTGATCCGGACGCATCTGCTTTCTAAATAATTCCTGATAGCTATCTTTCGTCAAAATAGTGCCTTTTCCAGAATAGCCTTTAATCAATTCGCTTAGGTAAAGACCCAGATCATGAGAAGAAGTTATAAACCCTCCATCAGGATAAGTTATCAGTGAATAAAAAGGTAGTTCTGTTTTGGGGTTTGCATATAATTTTGAATGCATTTCCAACGCAATGTCATCATAAGACCAACCTGATGAGTTCATGCTAAGAGGCTTGAGAATATGTTTTTTTGTAAAAACGTCGTAAGACTCACCCGTCGCATGTTCCAGTACCAGTGCTGCCAGCGTAGCTCCTATATTAGTATATTCAAAGAATGAACCTGGTTTCTTATCTAAAAAGCTTTCTTTCGTGTACCATGTACCTTCTTTTTCAAAAACCTGTTTCAGAAAATCGTGAAGTGAAACCTTATTAGTTGGCGGATTGAAAGTCTCGTGAATGTCTTTTAGAACGGGGTTTGAGGTAGCTTCCTTATTTTTTAATATATATGATTGTTCATTATATACCGGAGCATCCTGAATAGATGAAGTATGAGTCGCCAAATGACGTATAGTAATGGTATCTGTCGGGAAATAGGGATTATTTACGTTAAAAGGAAGATGTTTGTTAATCGGATCATCCAGTGAAAGGGCATCCATCTCCTGCGCCTTCATTAGCGCAACACCGATGAGTGTTTTTGACACTGAGGCAATATTTTGTAGTGTGTGTTGGGTATATGCTTTGTTTTTTTCAATATCTGCATAGCCAATTCCGTTTTCATATAGAATTCCGTTTTGATCTACAATGGCTACTCCAAATCCATTTATAGTATTCTTGCTTTGAATTTTTTCAAGAGCAGTCGTAAGAGAATCACTGCTTTGATTCTGATCAATTTGTGAAGTATTTGAATTGTTTGTTTTCTGATTACACGAACTGATTAGGAATACTAAAATCAGAATGAAAGTATACTTTTTCATAGAAACTGTATTTGATTGATGTTGAAAGGATTTTAAAAGTAAACATTTTTAGATAAACACCTGACAATCATTATTTAACTAGAATAAATAGTAATACTATTAAAATTAATAGTATATGTATTAATATTGTGTTAATTACTAGTTTATTTGATAGTAATACATTTATATTTGCTCCGATTTAAGAAATAAATAGTATTAAAATTGAAAAAGTATCGAATTAACTTTATTGTTCCCTACCATACCTATCGCGAAATCTTTTAATCTTGAAAATATTTAGGATAAAATATTTAGACTTTGGTGCAAGTTCAAAAGTGTCAAACAAGTAAATTTAGTACAAAATTTAGAAGTTTTATTAAGTTGTAGATTTGAATCGGTAGAGGTGCTTACGCTGCTGCCGTTTTGCATTTTGACTTTAAAAAGGAATAATTAGGAATCATTTAATTAAAATTGCCAACGAAAATCGAGATCTCTATGAAAAAAAGCATCTTTACCCTCATATTAAGTTTATTAATAGGTATGTCTGTACAAGCTCAAGGACCAGATGAAGATCAACTAGGTGCCTGGTATATGTATTTTTATAATGTGAATTTCAAGGATTCTAATTGGGGATTTCAGGGAGATTTTCAATATCGTGACTGGCGTGGTCTGGGAGATCGGGAGCAATTACTTCTGAGATCCGGTGTTACGTATGCTCCCAAGGATTCAGGCGTTAAATTCACCTTTGGATTTGCTAATATTACTACCGGTCAATTTGGAACAGACATTGATAATCCGGTATCAGAAAATCGTATTTATCAGGAAGCGTTGTTTTCAAACACTATTTTAAAGCGCTTTTTACTCACGCATCGCTTCCGGTACGAACAGCGTTGGGTTGAAAATCAGGATTTCAGAACTCGTTACCGCTATAATATTTTTGTGAATATCCCCTTTAAGGGAACTACGCTGGCTAAAGGGACTCCCTATTTTGCATTTTATAATGAAATATTTATTAATGGAGAGCGAAAAATAGGTGAGGGCCGAAGTGTTCAGTTTTTTGATAGAAATCGTACTTATTTAGGTTTAGGATATGCTCTTACCGATAAGATGCGTTTTCAAATTGGATGGATGGAACAAACTACGGTCAATTGGCAGAAAGGACAACTTCAGTTTAGTATACATCATACTTTTTAATCTCTAAAGTCAAAAATGCAACATCCCCTTGATTTCAAAGGGGATGTTGTCTATTAGAAATTATCAATTTTCTAATTAATAAGGTAGTCAATTTGATACTGCAAGCCATCTAATCCTGGCAGGCATATAGATCTTACTCGTTTACAAAACTTTAATCGGACGAGTTCTCGGCTGCATTTTCCTTATCCTCTGCTATCATTGCTTCATCCTCTTTCTTGATAAGTTCATGTTCTTCGAGTATTTTTTGGTGTTCTTTCTCCATTTCTTCATGCTCGGCTTCCATTGCTTCATGATCTTTTTTCATGGTTTCAAGATCTATTTCTCCTAGGGCATGTTTGCTTTCTAGTTCGGCATGCTTTTCAATCAAAGCTTGATGCGCATCGATAAGTGCTTGATGTTTTGATAGTAGCGCGGCGTGCTTTTTTTCAGTTAGCAAATGAATGGAGTCGTTTGCCAGATTTTTGTGAGCATCCATCATCTGTTGATGATCGTCTGTCATGGTTTGATGTGTAGCAGACATTTCTGCATGAGAAGCTTCCATCTCATTGTGTTTTTCAACCATGGCTTTATGCTCTGGTGTTTCCGCTGGATTTTGTTGACAAGCAGTAAAGAAGATCAACATGAGAATAATGGCTGCATTATTTATTGTTTTCATATGTATATGGTTTTACTATAAAAATAAGCAACTTATTTCAATAGTAAGAATTATCCGCCATAAAAAATAAAGAAGGATATGTCGCTTTTAAGGCTTCGAAGTCTTTCTTTTCGATTTAGAAACGATTGGATTTTTGTAATGGCTGTGAAATAGGGAAGTCTTCATTTTTAGTGTATCATGCCAATCAAAGCGACCTTGCAAGAGATTTCGTATTTTCTTCAATAAGAAAGATCGATTTTAGTGATTCGTGTGTTTTAATTTCTAGGGATAAAATCCCAATTCGGATGATCCAAAAACTCTATCGTCATTCTTCTGTAACCACAACTATTAAATACCAAGTAAATTTTATTAGTAAGGATGCTGACGATACGCTAAAAAAGTAATTGACTTTTAATAAAAAAATTGAATAGCCTATAAAATACCACTTTGAGCCGATTACAATCTCTAATCGACTTAAATTTTTGCTATATCTGAGCCGAATTAAGGGCTTTTTAAAATTGGGTCTCAATCTCTTGAAACCCTGGATTTTTCTGGAAGTAGGGATTGCCCCTAAATTTATGGGAAACCATTGACCTTATAAAACAAAAAAGCTCAAGATCAAACTGAAGCTTTCTTCGTAGCCCGAACTTGTCTAAAATCGAACTTTTCGTATGAGGATTTAAAATCTATAAATATATTTTCCAAACAATTTTTATGCCCCCTAAAGGGTTCTTAAGGTGGTTATATAAATCTTTTTGAAACACAAATTAGATACTTAAGTAGGACTATTTTAGATTAAGTATTTTTAGGTCTACAATAAATGGAGTTATTAACTAAATTAACAGACCATTCTGATTCACCGAAGAAATCAAAAATGTAATTTCCGTAGGTAAAGCAGTTGTAACCACCTTTAATACTCTTTTGTTCAGCTTTATTCAAAACTGTACCAATACTCGAAATGTTTTTTAACATAAAAATTTGTTTTTAAGGTTAATATTTTATTTATTACGAAAAATATTATAAAAATGCTAATATAAAACTTTATTTAATACTAAGAAAATAATTGGAAAAGCAAAATAATCCCAATATTAAAGTTAAGATTTTTATTTCAGAAAGAAATTTCCTTGTAGCGAGCACTGCACCGACAACTAGGTGGAACCAGTGTCCGCCTAAGGCGGATATGAACCCGACGATTATGGTCTTTTAGGAATGTCTATTTGATTCTTAATCCATTCCCGGCCTATTCCTGATTTCAGGAATTTTTCTCTTTTGATGGCTTCGCTTTTCGAAAGGTAAACTTCCAGGTGAATTACCATCCACGGTCTGTAATTTCGAGTCCACCCTTTGGTACCGAGTTCATTATGTGAACGAAAACGAGCGATCAGATTTTGAGTAAAGCCTACATAAGTTTTGTGATATATTTTCGAAAAAAGAATATAGACAACAAATTCATTCACAACAGAAACTTTCATTAAACAAAAAACCACCAGCGTTTGCTAATGGCTTCCTTCGTAGCGAGGACTGGATTAACTCGCGATGCTCGTTGGACCAAAGGGGGTAGCTTTACAAAGAAAGCCATGCCTTTCTCCGAAAGCCCTGGTTATTTTCTTTTCTCCCAAACCCAGGCAAGCCTGATTTGTGCGAAAACAAAAAACCACCAGCGTTTGCTGATGGCTTTCTTTGTTGCGGGAACCGCCCCGACGCTTCGGGGGAACCAGTGACCTTATAAAATGAAAAAGCTCCAGATCAAACTGAAACTTTCTTCGTAGCGGGAACTGGATTAACTCGCTATGCTCGTTGGACCAAAGGGGGGTAGCTTTACAAAGAAAGCCATGCTTTTCTCCGAAAGTCTTGGTTATTTTCTTTTCTCCCAAACCCAGGCCAACCTGATTTGTCCGAAAACAAAAAACCACCAGCGATTGCTGATGGTTTTCTTCGTAGAGGGAACTGCCCCGACGCTTCGGGGGAACCAGTGACCTTATAAAATAAAAAAGCTCCAGATCAAACTGAAGCTTTCTTCGTAGCGGGAACTGCCCCGACGTTTCGGGGGAACCAGTGACCTTATAAAATGAAAAAGCTCCAGATCAAACTGAAGCTTTCTTCGTAGCGGGAACTGGACTCGAACCAGTGACCTTCGGGTTATGAGCCCGACGAGCTACCTACTGCTCTATCCCGCGATATTGGATGGCAAATATACAATCATTTTTGATAATGACAAACCTTATTTTTAATTTATTTCTTTTCTCTATCTACCTTGTTTTCTTCCTGATTTAAAATTACAATGCCATACAATTCTCAGATAATCTTTCTATTTTGTCAATTGATTTAAAACTCTTTGATCTGGATATAATTACTTTCTTATGGAATATGGTTTTCTTTCGGTCTTACCCCCTGTAATAGCAATTATTCTCGCGCTTCGAACCAGACAGGTTTACATAGCCTTGTTGCTTGGAATTTGGTTCTCCTGGCTTATCATCAATGATTTTAATGTGCTTACAGGAACGCTCGCTGCCATCGAGGGTATGGTAGATGTTTTTAAATCCCCGGGTAGCACAAGAACGATCATGTTTAGTGCGCTGGTAGGATCATTGTTACTCTTTATTCAATATTCCGGAGGTGTACAAGGTTTTATCAACTGGCTCACAGGTATAATTGATGGTCTGGAGCAGAAAAAAAGCGGATACAGTCGTATGTTGGTGCAGCTACTGGCTATGGTTACAGGAATTTTATTGTTTGTAGAAACCAGTATCAGCTCATTAACCGTAGGAACATTGTATCGGCCAGTATTTGACAAGATGAAAATTCCCCGGGAGAAACTCGCCTATATTGCCGATTCGAGTTCTGCTCCCTCTTCTATTTTAATTCCTTTTAACGCCTGGGGTGCCTTTATAATGGGGTTGTTACTCACCCAGGGTTTTGACAGTCCGTTTGAACTAATGCTCTCTTCTATACCATATAACTTTTACCCTATGCTGGCAATTGTCCTGGTATTTTTAGTCATTTTCTTTAAAAAAGATATAGGACCCATGGCTAAAGCGGAAAGACGTACCAGAGAAACCGGTAAATTACTCAATGACGATGCAAAACCCATGATTTCCGAAGAAATAACCTCTTACGAGCCAAAAGCAGGTATTACACCAAAGGCTTTTAATATGATCGTACCGTTGGCAGTAATGGTTTTTATGATGCCCGTTAACTTAGCATTTACCGGCTGGGGTGCGGTAAAAGTTTCGTCTTCGTTTTTTGATCATTTGCTTCAGGCAATAGGTCAGGGCTCTGGTTCTTCATCTGTATTGTACGCGGTTCTTTCCTCTATTTTTGTAAGCATGATTCTCTACCGTGCTCAAGGTATTATGAGAACTAAAGAAATGATCGACCTTGCCTTAAAAGGGATCAGTGAGTTAATGCCTCTGGCACTCCTAATGCTACTGGCGTTTGCTATTGGTAATGCCTGTAACGAGTTAGGCACCGGTAAGTATATTGCAGACTGGTCTAAAGATTGGTTATCACCAGAATTTCTTCCGGCAATTATATTCTTAATAAGTTCGTTTATTGCATTTTCGACGGGAACCTCGTGGGGTACATTTGCGATCATGATGGCAATTTCGCTACCCATGGCCGAGGTGCATCAAGCACACATACCACTGGTAATTGCCGCTACACTGGGGGGTGGTGTTTTTGGAGATCACTGTTCACCCATTTCAGACACCTCGATTATTTCTTCGATGGCTTCTGCGAGTGATCATATAGATCATGTGAATACACAACTTCCCTATGCTCTTATAGGAGGAATTCTGGCAACTATATTGTACCTCTTGCTCGGTTTTATAAGTGGATAACTGATCATTGTAGTATCTTTGTAACTAATTTGAAAGATACGTATGCCACATAAAGCAGGTTTTGTAAATATTATTGGAAATCCCAACGTGGGGAAATCTACACTAATGAATGCTTTTTTGGGAGAAAAACTCTCCATAATTACCTCAAAAGCTCAAACTACGCGGCATCGTATTCTTGGAATTATCAACGGAGACGATTTTCAGATCATATTGTCTGATACACCGGGAATCATCAAACCCGCTTATCAATTACAAGAGGCTATGATGGATTTTGTGAAGCTGGCTTTTGAGGATGCTGATGTATTGCTGTACATGGTAGAAATTGGGGAGAAAGCATTAAAAGACGAAACATTTTTTAAAAAGATCACCACAACTAAGATTCCCGTTTTAGTATTATTGAATAAAATCGATAAGTCTTCACAAGAAGAATTAGAGTCTCAGATGGAATTATGGAAAGAAAAAGTGCCTAACGCAGAAGTCTGGCCCATCTCTGCGCTCGAAAACTTCAATATTCCACAAGTATTAAGAAGAATAGTTGAATTGCTTCCGGAAGCTCCTGCTTTTTATCCCAAAGATCAGATTACAGACAAACCGGAACGTTTTTTTGTGAATGAGGCTATCCGCGAAAAAATACTACTTAACTACAAAAAAGAGATCCCATACGCCGTAGAGGTAGACACAGAAGAGTTTATCGAAGATGAAAGTATAATTAGAATACGATCGGTCATCATGGTGGAAAGGGAGAGCCAAAAAGGAATTATTATAGGACATAAGGGAAGTGCACTTAAAAGAGTGGGTGTTCAGGCTCGGGCAGATCTAGAGAAGTTCTTTGGTAAGCAAATTCATCTGGAGCTTTTTGTGAAAGTTAATAAAGATTGGCGTAGCAATACCAATCAGCTTCGAAGATTTGGCTACAATCAGAAATAAAGCTTATACAGTTTCCATGTTTGTATCTTTCAAAGCATTTTGCATGAATTTATAGAGTTCATGCATTTGTTCTTTTCCCTGAGATTTTCCCATTCTACCAAATGCATAGAGGGCAAACCATAGAATGATCATGAAAATGCATACGGCCATTTGTAGCGCATAGGGCTCCTGTAAGCTCCAATTGCTGTACCCCCAAATTCCGAATATGATGAATACCGTGGCAATGCCGAAGTGCAAAAACATGAAGAATGTCCATAACGACGGACTGGGGCCGAATAATCCGTAAATAAAACTTTCATTATCAGATTCCTGTACTACTTCCAAATGCAATTGAGGTGACCAAAATGTAGTGTGATCCTGATCGAATTTTATGAAAATATGATCTCCTGATTGTTTGATATGAAAAGGCTTTGATGCCGGTATAGAGAAGTGATTAATGAGCGTTGACTTCTTTTCGTGCGTTCTCATTTTAAAACGCGGTCTTAAAACTATATCATTCGTTACAGGTTTCATACATTTAAGTTACTTCTTTTTTTTCAATAACATCTACGATTAGATTTTAAAGTTTCAATGGTGTATTTCTATGGTCTTTCACCTTGTATTTTATCTCATTTTGTGTTTCACTCTCAATTTCATGTAGGTCATAGAAATGACATTTGAAGGTAGCACTGTCTTTGATTTAATGAGATAACATGTTGTCAGGAATAACTAATTAAATCTCATATAAATAAGAAAAAATTATTACAAATTCTAAACACACCTATCAGCATTAAATATTCTAAAAATCAATCGATAAGCAGTAGGTGTAACGATTGCCTTTTATTTATAAGGAACCTTACTTATACTCTTTAAAAATAGAAAATAATCCTTCGAAGGGTTAGTTTGGCTGTAGAGGAGGCAGCTTAAGAAGTTGTTCCCTCTGGTATCATGCAAAATTTGGACTGCTTGAGATAGCTAGGTGCATTATCCGGGGTGAGCGGTGTAAGTTGTGGAGTATTTTAAAAAAAAATAAAAATGTTAATAAATAGGTAAAATATGACAAAATAATGTAATTATACTTCATTTATTGTAGGTATTATTGCCTTTTATTAATTACAAATATCTATTAAATGAGAAAATTAAATTTTATGTGGATGATATTTATTGCATCCATGGTACTCTTTTCTTCGTGTCAAAAAGAAGAGTCAGTCAGTGAAAACTATGAAACGGTTTCAGAGATTCCGGATCATATTCAGCAAAAACTTAAAAAACTGGGATTTGTGGTAGATGAGTTTACTTTTGCGTTTGAGGACGGTTACATTGTAGAGGGCGATATTATGCTAACAGAGGCTCAAATGGATCAAATGTTACAAACCGGGAGCCCTTCTACCGAGAGACATTTTAGCACGAATAATCTGGTGAATACAGGGACCTCTCGTATCTTAACAGTATGGAGAGACCCTGCATTCAGCAGTGCGATGAACAACCGTATACAACAAGCGCTCAATCGGTACAATGCACTGAATTTACGAATCAGGTTTCAGTTAACTACTAATCAGTCTCAGGCAGATATTCGTATTACACTGGTTAATTTTTCTAATCCAAATGTATATGCAGCCGCTGGTTTTCCAACAGCGGGAAATCCCTTTAGTTCGGTAAGAATGGGAAGTGGTTTTTACAATACTAATAATCCTCCGGGAAACACAGTTTCAGTGATCGCACATGAAATTGGCCATTGCATCGGGTTCAGACATATGGATTATCTAAACAGAAGTTACAGTTGCGGGGGAGCAGCGGTAAACGAAGGGGATGCTGGCGTTGGCGCTAATCCGGTTGTGGGAACCGGAGATGGAAATACACCAAATTCATGGATGCTCGCTTGTGTGGGATTAAATGTAAACCGTCCTTTTATACTTACAGATAAGATTGCCCTTTCTAACTTATACGGACGTAATCGTGACAAAGGGAACGTATTTTTAAGATACCGTAAATCTGGGGGAGGACATTTCTACACTTCCAACTACAATGAAGTGAGAGAAGGTAACAGCAGAATTTTTTCTGAAGGAATTATGTGTAGAATTTATCCGAATGGAGGCACTGGCAGAAAACCGGTATACCGTTATTTTAACAGAAACAACGGGAATCATTTTTATACCTCTAATTTTAACGAATTAGGAAATGGCGGAGGTGGCTACTCTTATGAAGGCGTAGCAGGCTATGTGTTTTCTTCAAACGCTTCTGGAAGAGTTCCGATATACAGGTATTTTAGAAATAATGGTGGCTTCCATTTTTATACAACGAACTTCAATGAATTAGGAAACGGTGCTTCTGGCTATAATTTAGAAGGAGTTATTGGATATACTTACCCTAATTAAGAGTAGAAAAAAAGTAAAATAATTTAAGGGCCGATTCTTAGAAAGTTGCGGCCCTTTTTGATTCTTTGAATTACTTTTAGCGGAAGCCTTTCCCAATCCTATTTTGTTCGTAAGAATATAGTACCTTTGCGGCATTAAATTAAATTTTATGGGTGCCATCGTTGCCATTGTAGGAAGACCCAATGTGGGTAAGTCAACGCTTTTCAACAGAATGATAAAGCGGAGGGAGGCAATTACCGATTCGGTAAGTGGTGTTACCCGCGACCGCCATTACGGTAAAAGCGATTGGAACGGAAAAGAGTTTTCACTTATAGACACCGGAGGGTACGTAAGGGGAAGTGACGACGTTTTTGAAAAAGAAATAGACCGGCAGGTTGAATTGGCCATAGATGAAGCTGATGCGATCATTTTTGTAGTAGATGTAGAAACCGGACTTACCGGTATGGATGAAGATGTTGCCAAATTACTTCGGCAGTCTGAGAAATCGGTTTTTCTAGCAGTAAATAAAGTAGACGATGCCACCAGAACCGCAGATGCAGTTGAATTTTACGCGCTGGGGCTTGGTGAATACTATACTATATCAAGCATTAACGGAAGCGGTACGGGCGAGCTTTTAGATGCCGTGGTCGAAGCACTGCCTGAGATATCCGAAAATGAAGAAGACGAGTTACCTCGATTCGCAGTGGTAGGAAGACCCAATGCAGGTAAATCTTCTTTGATAAATGCGCTTATCGGGGAAGAAAGATACATTGTTACAGATATCGCCGGAACTACCCGCGATAGTATCGATACCAAATACAATCGTTTTGGATTTGAATTCAATCTGGTAGATACAGCAGGTATAAGAAGAAAGTCCAAAGTAAAAGAGGATGTCGAATTCTATTCGGTAATGCGATCGGTTCGGGCCATTGAGCATGCTGACGTATGTTTATTGGTAGTAGATGCCACTCGTGGTTTTGAAGGGCAGGATCTGAATATTTTCTGGTTGGCAGAAAGAAATAAAAAGGGAGTGGTCATTTTAGTCAACAAGTGGGATCTGATGGAAAAAGAAACCAATACGACCCGGGATTTTGAAAAAATGATACGAAAGGCAATTGAACCCTTTACCGATGTTCCGATAATTTTTATTTCGGCTTTGACCAAACAAAGAGTTTTTAAGGCTATTGAGACCGCTGTGACCGTGTTTGAAAACCGATCCAAAAAAATCCCAACTCGCAAATTGAATGATCTTATGCTTCCCATATTAGCAAATACACCTCCTCCTGCTACCAAAGGAAAGTATATTAAAATAAAGTTTTGTACACAATTGCCTACACCTACACCACAGTTTGCCTTTTTTGCGAATTTACCACAGTATGTAAAAGATCCTTATAAACGGTTTGTAGAGAATAAACTCCGAGAACATTTTGATTTTCATGGAGTTCCTATTCAGGTGTTTTTCCGAAAAAAATAATCGATAAAATACTTTTTTAGTACATTTTCACTAACAAACACTACCTTTTTTACGGTTTTACCACAGTTTAAGACAACTCATATTGGTTACTTTTGATCCAAAGGGCCCTCCTCTCAGCTAACTTAACCGTACATGAAGTTTTCAAGATCCGAACACAACGCCGGAGTTAATCCCGTTGAGGCAAGTCATCAATTACGTCAGGAATTTTACCAACTGTTAAGTATAGATGACTCCATTTTTGAATTTCACGAAGTTTTTGGAATAAACGGTCTTTGGTACTGGAATCCTTTAAATACCTGGAACCGCTGGTGCAGCAGTAGTTTTTGGAAAATGATCGGGTACAATCCTTTCGACCAAATAAACAGGTCTGCAATTTGCCAGAATATCATTCGCGCAAATAATCTACAATCTTTAATGTCTGAAGATTCTTCAGTAGAAGGCAATAGCGAATTACCAGTTAAGCATATAGTCTGTCAGGGCAAAAATGGTAATACACTATTTGTACAATGGGTGATAAAAAAGGTATGGAATCCAATAATAGAAGAGACCAGAATGTTGGCAGGTTTTACATTAAAAGAAGATTCGGCGGTAGAATTTGTAGAAAGAAACAATCATATAAGTTCACTTATTGAAAAAAGTGTTATTGGTACCTGGGAATGGAATATTGAAACAGGTAAGACTGTTTTTAATAAGCAATGGGCACGTATTATTGGATATGAATTAGAGGAATTAGAACCTCTATCTATTGAGACATGGTTAAAATACTTACATCCAGATGATCATGAAATTTCCAAAAACGCCTTAGAAGACTATTTTTCAGGGAAAACAGATCAATATGTTTGTGATGTTCGTATGAAGCATAAAGAAGGGCATTGGATATGGGTGAAAGACAGCGGTACCATCATTAGCAGAACTGCGGAGGGAAAACCGGAATGGATGGTAGGCACACATTTAGAGATCACCAAACAGAAAAGAAATATCGATCAGTATGCACTTTTTATTCAAAATGCACCGAGTGCCATAGCAATGCTTGATAAAAAAATGTGTTACCTGATGCATTCTAAAAAATGGTTGTCAGATTATGGCATTGAAGAAGAAAGCATTATTGGAAGATCACATTATGAAATATTTCCTGAGGTACCTCAGCGCTGGAAAGAAGATCATCAAAAATGCTTACAGGGAGTAGTACTCAGGTCTGATGAAGACCATTTTTTTAGAGAAGATGGTAAAGTTCAGTATATGAGCTGGGAATTGCATCCATGGTATGAAGAAGACAAAAGCGTAGGGGGTCTTATTATGATGAGTGCGGATATTACCGCCATGAAAGAAGCAGAGGTGAAGTTAAAATTAAGTGAACAACGTTTTCGAAGTAGCTTTGAACATGCTGCGGCTGGAATGATCATCGTAGATCTTAACGGAATGTTTCTCGAGGTAAATGATACCTTTTGTGAGCTAATGGGGTACGAGCGCGAAGAACTTCTAAAAATAAGTTTTCTCTCTATTACCCATCAGGATGATCTCACAAATGATTACAAGGCCATGAGCGATCTAAAAAACGGGACAATAGCAGTTGCGCACCTACAAAAAAAATACATTCATAAAAATGGCTCCCATATTCAGGTTGTGCTTTCGGCTTCAGTAGTGAGGGACGAGTTTGAGAATCCATTATACTATGTAGCCCAGATTCTGGATATTACACCGATGGTACAAGCTCAGAAAGCACAGCAAAAAACACTGGCAAGACTAGAGTCAATACTGGAAGCAAGTACCGAAGTAAGTATTATCGGAACCGACCTTGAAGGCAGGATCAATCTTTTCAATACAGGTGCAGAAAAACTTTTAGGGTATACCAGAGACGAAGTGCTTCATAAAATATCCCCGGAAATTTTTCATGACCCTCAGGAAGTAAACGCCCGAAAAAGTGAACTCGCTCAGGAAAACGAGGAAGAAGTACCCGGGTTTGATCTATTTTCGAAACAAGTAGAAAGCAAAAAATACGATACTCAGGAATGGACGTACATTAGAAAAGACGGAACCAAAATCCCCGTATTACTTACGATTACCAAAATTATAGAAGAAGACAAATTAACGGGCTATCTGGGTATAAGTACTAATATAACTGGAGTAAAAGAAAAAGAAAAGGAAGTAAATTCACTACTGGAAGTCACCAAAGATCAAAACGAGCGCTTGAAGAATTTTGCACATATTGTATCTCACAATATGCGTTCGCATACAGGAAATTTTCAAATGCTGATGAATTTGTATAAGGAAGAGTCAAAACCTGAAGGGCGTCAGGAAATTATTAAGCTTCTTAATTCTGCAAGTATCAGTTTGAGTCAGACCATTAACCACCTTAACGAAATCGTCCAGATAAACACAACCGTGGAAGAAAATCTAAGCAGTATAAGTTTGCAGCCCACCTTGTCTAAAGTGTTAGATCAGCTGTCTTACATTACGAATGAAAAAGACTTTACGATCGTCAACGCAGTCTCTTCCAATGCAAGCGCAACCGGAGTTCACGCGTATATCGAAAGCATCTTTCTCAACATGCTAACGAATAGCTTTAAGTATCAACGCAACATTAAGAATAGTTTCGTAAAAATAACCGCAACGGTGCTGGGAGAAGAAATTTTGTTGGAGTTTAAAGACAACGGCTTAGGAATAGACCTCGAAAAACATGGGAAACGATTATTTGGTATGTACAAAACTTTTCATCAACATGAAGAAGCACGAGGCATAGGTTTATTTATCACCCGAAATCAGGTAGAAGCTATGGGGGGTAAAATTGAAGTAGAAAGCGAAGTAAACAAAGGAACTACCTTTAAAATATATTTAAAAAATGGCTAAAATAGATATTGCTTGTTTAATTGATGATGATCCGATTTTTGTATTCGGCGCAAAAAAAATGATGGAGTTGGCAGATTTCTGCAATAGTTTTCTGGTGTATAAAAATGGTTATGAGGCAATCAATGCGCTTACCGCAATAATTAAATCTCAAGAAGACCTTCCTGATATTATTTTGCTGGATCTCAATATGCCCATTTTAGATGGATGGCAGTTTCTTGACGAATTTCTGGCAATAGACGTGCCCAAACGTATTCTTATTTATGTAGTATCTTCTTCTAAAGATCCATCCGATATCAATAGGGCCAAATCGTATAAACAAGTGAATAATTTTATCGTAAAACCTATTTCAATGGGAGACTTACAGCGGTTAATAAAAGATATTGAAATGATTTCCTGATTTTTTTAAAGAAAGTCGATCGATTTAGTAAATAAATGGCAAAATGGAACAAAGCTACCTAATTTAATAGGGTTTTGTTTACCAGCTTCCTCCAGCTCCACCGCCGCTAAAGCCGCCGCCGCCAAAACCACCACCAAATCCGCCCCCACCGAAGCCACCGCCCCCGCTGCTGCCACTTCCAAATCCGCCTCGCCCCATATTACTTAAGATAATAATATCTGTAAGGTCCATACCGCTGCGATTGCCTCGGTTTCCACCACCTCTTCCTTTATTCCCTCTGGCAAGGATAAAAAAGATGACGATAAAACAGATCAAAATAATGATCCAGGGACCCAGTTTAAGGTTATTCGAAGGTTTTCTGGTTTCTTTGTAAGCGCCTGTTAATACATCAAAAATGGCATCAGTCCCCTTATTGAGGCCCATATAGTAATTACCACGTTTAAATTCTGGTATGATCACATTTCTTACAAGTTCTCCGGTAATTCCGGCGGTAAGCCTATCTTCAACGCCATATCCCGGAGAGATCCATATTTTACGCTCTGTTTTTGCCAGTAATATAACAACACCATTGTCCTTATCAGCCTGCCCTATACCCCAGGCATGTCCCCATCTTGGAGCCAATAACCCTATATTTTCTCCGTTTAAGCTTCGAATAGTGATAATAACAATTTGCGTTGAAGTAGAGTCTGAATACTTGATGAGTTTATTTTCAAGGTATTCTTTTTGAATCTTAGAAAGTAAATTTGCGTAATCATAAACACTTGTTTGCTCATTCAACGCGGGCTTTTTAGGTATATCAAATTGCGCAGAAACCGATATCCCGCAGAGAAGAAAAATTGTGACAACGATAAGCCTTACCTTAAGTGATCTCATGAAGTACTTTTTGAAATTTCATCTGAAAGCTCATTTCTATCTCCATGATGCCACGGAAAATGCTTTTCCAGCTCACTCCCAGCCATGAGAATTCCTTCTACCAGACCCTGTTTAAATCTTTTATTTTTAAAGTGTCTTTGGATAATGTCACGAGTGCGATTCCAGAAATCAGGGGGTACCACTTTATTGATTCCGTGATCACCATAGATCACAAAACTTCTGTCATCAACTGCAATGTAGATAAGTACACCATTGCCTTCTTTCGTATTATCCATTTTTAACCAATGAAAAACTTCCTGGGCATGAATCATGGGGTCTTTGTCCGTATGACCTTCAATATGCACCCTGATTTCACCCGAAGTATTGCTTTCGGCTTTTCTGATCGCTTCAACGATCTCCTGTTCTTCCGCGGCTGTTAAAAAGTCTTCTACGTGCGAGTTCGACATTAGTCAAAATTAAAATCAACATCTACCGGTTTCTCAGCGCCCGGTTCCGAATCGAAATAAGGCTTTCCTTCAAATCCAAACCATCCGGCAAGAATGCTGTTTGGGAAGGTTTTAACATGGTTGTTAAACGGTTTTATCGCTTCATTGTAACGGGTTCTGGCTGTCTGGATGGTATTTTCGGTACTGGTAAGTTCATCCTGAAGCTTTAGAAAGTTCTGATTGGCTTTTAAATCTGGATACCTCTCTACACTTACCAATAAACGTGAAAGCGCACCGCTCAATCCGCTTTGCGCCTGATTAAACTGCTCTAGTTGTTCTGCAGTGATATTTTCAGGGTTGATGTTGGTAGCTGTTGCTTTAGCTCTGGCTTCGATAACTTCTCTCAGCGTAGTTCGTTCAAAATCGGCAGCCCCTTGTACAGTCTTCACCAGATTGCCGATAAGGTCGTTTCGGCGTTGATAGCTGGTTTGCACATTTCCCCATGCTTCAGAAACGTCCTCATTAAGTCTTACAGCAGTGTTATTAAAACCTACCGCCCAACGATATGCGCCAAATATGATTACACCGATGACAATTAAAGCGATTAACCACTTTTTCATTTGATTGTTTTTTTTAGGTTATTATAGTTGTTCTTTGATCTTTAATAATGTAGTCTTGATAGCTTCCAATTTACGAATTATCTCAAAATTGGAAAGTGTTTTTTTCTTTTCTTCTTTGAGGTGAATTTTAGCGCCTTCCAGGGTAAAACCTCTCTCCTTCACCAAATGATAGATGAGCTGAAGATTTTTGATGTCTTCCGGAGTGAATTTACGATTACCTTTCGCATTTTTCTTCGGCTTCAATATGTCGAATTCCTTCTCCCAAAAACGAATGAGTGAAGTATTAACATTAAATGCTTTGGCTACTTCGCCAATACCATAATATCTTTTTTCCGGAAGCTCTACATGCATTAATCCAGTGATTGATTTTCCTGAGTAGCTATCTGTAACATGGCCTGGAATTCTTCGGCAGTTAAACTTCCATAATAGAAATTAATAGGGTTAATGCGATCATTATCTTTGAAGATCTCATAGTGTAGGTGAGGAGCTTCAGAACGCCCTGTACTGCCTACAAAACCAATCAGGTCTCCCCGCTTTACTTTTTGCCCTTTTTTTACATTGTATTCACTAAGGTGGGCGTAAAGGCTGGTGTAACCATAATCACCATGTTTTACACGAATATGTTTGCCATAGCCAGCAGAACTGTTATCTGCGCGAACCACAACGCCATCTCCGCTTGCATACACGGGGGTGCCCCGTGGCGCAGTAAAGTCCATTCCGTAATGAAATTTACGGGCTTTCGTAAAAGGATCGGATCTCCAGCCGTAACCGGAAGCCATCCGGGTAAGATCTTCATTTCGTATGGGTTGAATCGCAGGGATTGCCGCCAGAAATTTTTCTTTTTCAGCGCCTAGTTTTGCAATTTCGTCAAGGGACTTTGATTGTATCACCAATTGTTTTTGAAGTATCTCAAGGCGTTTGGTGGTGTTGATCACCATATCCGAATTGTTATATCCGTCAAGGCTTTTATAACGGTTGATTCCTCCAAAACCTGCTTTTCTTTGTTCGTCAGGAATAGGACTCGCTTCAAAGTAAAGTCGGTATAAATTGTTATCCCGCTCCTCTAAGTTCGCCAT
This sequence comes from Flavobacteriaceae bacterium M23B6Z8, assembly GCA_046199005.1. GTDB lineage: Bacteria > Bacteroidota > Bacteroidia > Flavobacteriales > Flavobacteriaceae > Ascidiimonas. Next base: position 3,687,647 of record CP176050.1, on the reverse strand, counting down.
GACCGCTTCCATTTGATTCATTTTTTTGTTGAGCACCTCATATTGCAACTCCATGTAACGAAGCTCACGAGCCTGCGATAATTCTTTCGGCGTATTAATTAAATTAGTATTGAGAATTACCAGTACGATTAGAAATGCAAATAGCAAGGATGCTGTTAAAAACAGCGCAACATTGGTTACTTTCCGACTCTTTTTTGGCTCAATTTTACGGTAAGAAAGCGTCTCGGAATCGTAATAATATTTTACTTTAGACATAACTTAAAAATATTCTATTTTTGCAATCCAAAGTCAGGTTGTAAGCGGTTTATGATTTGAGTAACGAACAAATATAGAAATTGTTTTCTGAAGTGACGTTACATTGGCAATCTGTTAAGATTATATTAAGAAATAAAGGCTCGGTGGCATCGTCTAATTGGAATTCGATCGCACCTTAACTAAACTGAATTAATTCCCAAGGTAAAACCATTTTCGGATGAAATCCAAAGAAATAAGAGAACGCTTTTTAAAATTTTTTGAAAGTAAACAACATAAGATCGTCCCATCTGCTCCCATGGTGATCAAAGACGATCCTACCCTCATGTTTACGAATGCGGGAATGAATCAGTTTAAAGAATACTTTCTCAATAATGCGACTCCTAAACACACAAGAGTGACCGATACTCAGAAATGTCTGAGAGTTAGCGGGAAACATAACGACCTGGAAGATGTAGGAATGGATACCTACCACCATACCATGTTTGAAATGTTGGGTAATTGGAGTTTTGGGGATTATTTTAAAAAGGAAGCGATTGAATGGGCCTGGGAGCTGTTGACAAAAGTCTATGATATAGATAGAAATCGTCTGTATGTTTCGGTATTTGAGGGAGCAGAAGAAGACGATCTCAAAATGGATAAGGAAGCCTATGATCTTTGGAAGACAATAGTTCCAGAAGACCGAATTATCATGGGCAATAAAAAGGATAATTTCTGGGAAATGGGAGATCAGGGTCCGTGCGGACCATGCTCAGAGATCCACGTAGACATTCGCCCGAAGGAAGAGCGCTTGAAAGTCCCCGGGCAGACACTGGTGAACAAAGATCATCCACAGGTGGTAGAAATTTGGAATCTGGTCTTCATGCAATATAATCGTAAAGCAGACGGAAGTCTCGAAAAGTTACCCGCACGACATGTAGATACCGGGATGGGCTTCGAAAGGTTGTGCATGGTATTACAAGGAGTTACCAGCAATTACGATACTGACATTTTTACGCCTTTGATCAGGGAGATTGAGACAATCACGGGAATAAAATATGGAAATGATGAAAAAACGACCATAGCCATTCGGGTGATTGCCGATCATTTAAGAGCCGTAGCTTTTGCCATAGCTGATGGGCAATTGCCTGGGAATACAGGAGCCGGTTATGTGATCAGGCGTATTTTAAGAAGAGCAATTCGATATGGATTTACATTCCTGAATACGAAAGAACCGTTTATCTATAAAATGGTTCAGACACTAAGTAATCAAATGAGCGATGCTTTCCCTGAATTGAAGACACAAAAAAATCTGGTGACCAATGTGATCAGGGAAGAGGAAAACTCATTTTTGAAAACTTTGGATCAGGGTCTGTTATTACTTGAGAAGATTATTGCAGATACAAATAGTGATACAGTAAGTGGAGAGAAAGCTTTTGAGTTGTATGATACCTACGGTTTTCCAAAAGATCTGACAGCGCTTATTCTTCGTGAACGTAATCTCAAACTGGATGAGGCGGGATTTGAAGCAGAAATGCAGAAACAAAAAGACCGCTCAAGAGCTGCTACATCAGTAACAACAGATGATTGGGTAGAGTTGAATCCTATTTCTGAAAACAATTTTGTAGGCTACGACACCCTGAAGGCTCAGGTGAAAATTTGCAAATATCGAAAAGTGACCTCCCAAAGAGAAGGAGAAATGTTTCAGTTGGTATTTGATACCACGCCTTTCTATCCCGAAGGTGGGGGGCAGGTAGGTGATAAAGGTTACCTGGAAGCCAAAGATGGTGGCGTTACCTATATTGTAGATACAAAGAAAGAGAATAATCTCATTGTACATTACAGCAAAAGCCTTCCCAGAAATGTAGAACAGACATTCGAAGCTGTGGTAGACGCGAAACAACGAAGGCGCACCGCTTCCAATCATACAGCTACCCATTTGTTGCACCAGGCATTGCGAAGTGTTTTAGGGACTCATGTAGAACAAAAAGGTTCGATGGTTCACAGCGGTTATTTACGATTTGATTTTTCTCATTTTACCAAAGTATCTCCGGAAGAACTGCGTCAGGTTGAAAATTTTGTCAATGCCAGAATTCGTGAAGGTTTAGCATTACAGGAGAACCGAAGCATCTCTTATCAGAAAGCGATCGAAGAAGGTGCGATTGCCCTGTTCGGGGAGAAATATGGGGATGAGGTAAGAATGATCCGTTTTGGTAATTCGGCAGAATTATGCGGGGGAACTCATGTACCCACTACTCAGGATATCTGGCATTTTATCATAAAATCAGAAGGTGCCGTAGCGGCTGGTATTCGAAGAATTGAAGCGATTACAGGGGATGCCGCAATTTCATATTTTGACGATCAAACCACTGCTTTTGGCGAAGTTAAGAGCTTGCTCAAGAATCCGAAAGAACCGATAAAAGCGATTCAAAATTTACAGGAAGAAAACGAAAGTTTGAGGAGGCAGGTTGAAAGTTTGTTGAAAGAGAAGGCAAAAAATCTTAAAGGGACATTGATGTCTCAATTTAAAGAAATAAATGGGGTAAATTTTTTAGCCACCGAGGTAGATCTCGATGCATCTGCGATTAAAGACCTAGCTTTTGAAATGGCAAATGAACAGGATAACCTGTTTTTATTATTTGCTTCACGCAATGGCGAAAAAGTAATGCTTACTTGTTATATAAGTAAATCGCTGGTAGCTTCCCGAGATTATAATGCCGGAAAGGTGGTACGCGAGTTAGGCACGCTTATTCATGGTGGCGGTGGCGGTCAGCCCTTTTTCGCAACGGCAGGAGGTAAGAACCCAGGAGGTATTCCCAAGGCACTTTCTCGTGCAGAAGCCTACGTCGTTTAATAAAATAATAGATGAAATTTAGAACTCAAATACCCTTGCATCCGGCGATCGACAAGCTCAACTATGCATCAAAGGTATTGCTTATGGGTTCTTGTTTTTCAGACCATATAGGAGAGAAGTTAGGGCATTATAAGTTTGAGACCCTAAGCAATCCTTTTGGAGTGATTTTTCATCCGTTGGCTATTGAAAAACTGATTACCCGGGCAGTGAATCAAGATGTCTATACGATAAACGACCTTTTGTTTCACAATGAGCGATGGCATTGTTTCGAAATACATTCGCAATGGAGTAATGCAGACCCGGAAGAGATGCTCCAAAAATTAAACGCGACGCTCAGGGGTTTAGCAGCGTTCATACAATCTGCAACTCATATCATATTTACACTAGGTACATCCTGGATCTACCGTCATATTGAAACAGACAAGCCTGTAGCCAATTGTCACAAAATACCACAGTCTGAGTTTTTAAAAGAAATATTGAGTGTAAATGAGATCGCAGAAATTCTTGATAGTGTTGAAAGCCTGATCCGATTAGTAAATCAACAGGCTAGTATTATTTATACCATTTCGCCGGTTCGTCATTTAAAAGACGGGTTTGTAGAAAATCAGCGAAGTAAAGCGCATTTGATATCAGCCGTACATGAAGTGGTAGCCCCTAGAATGAAAAAACACTACTTTCCAGCATACGAACTATTGATGGACGAATTAAGAGACTATCGTTTTTATATGGAAGATATGATTCATCCTAATAAAACTGCTGTTCGTTACATCTGGGAACAATTCAACAAAGTATGGATAGACCCGAAGGTTGAGACTGTAATGAAGGAAATAGATGCTATTCAATCAGGATTGGCTCATCGACCCTTTGATGCTGATAGCGAAGCACATAAACAATTCAAAGAGTCTCTGCAAAAAAGAATTGACCAGTTACTGGAGCAATATCCTTTTATGAAATTTTAGATTTTGTTGAGAGAAGGATCAAATAATTCGTAATTTAAAAGAAAACTCCCCTTATGCGCAAAATCCTGTTTGGAGTAATTATCACTCTTCTTTGTCTTCTGATTTTCAGGCAATGTGAAAAAGATGCATCTCGGTCTAGAGTATTAGCTGAGAGTTCGCAGCTAATCAAAGAACAGGTAGCCAATGTGAATAAACTTCTGGTTACCGAAGGAAGTTTTACCGAAGTTTATAAGTATAAGGATGCGAAAGAAATTTTTGGAAACTTCATTTCTGCAGAAAAAACAGCATTAGTAGTTGTAAATGCAGAGGTACAGGTAATGTATGATCTGAATGCCTTAGAATTCGAAGTAGATAGTTTGCAGAAGACGCTGCGAATCACTTCAATACCCAAACCGCAATTGAAGATCTTTCCGGAATTCGAGTATTATGATGTTACCGCCGATTATTTAAACCCGTTTGCTGCGGAAGATTACAATCTCATCAAGGAAAATGTAAAAGCCGCCCTCAGAAAGAAGATAAAAGCTTCTAACTTAGAGAAGAATGCCCAAAACCGACTCCTTAGTGAACTGTCTAAATTTTATGTGCTGACCAATTCTTTAGGCTGGACGTTGGAATACAATGGAGAAATACTCAAAAATGAACAGATGCTTGAGGAAATACCTATGAAAGGCTTTTAAATGAATTTATTAAACTGAATTAAGAAACATATTCAACAACCCGCAGGATTAAAAAAAGAGGTGATTTTCCATTCGCCATCTATTTTTTCTACGGATAGTTCTTTGTAATATGCATCTCCCAAAGAAGAGAAATCTGTGACGATATATCCTTTCCTTCCATCGGGCAGCGTGATTTGAACCCACTGGTATCCGTCTGATGCAACATAAGTTTCTTCTGTTGTATATTCAATACCGCAAAAACAAGCTGCTTTTGTAAAACTAAGTTGATCTATAACCTCGGCCTTCACGCTTGCTCTTTTTCGCACATTTACATTTTCCCCGAGAATGACCAACTCTTTTTCACTATCATACTTTTGATACCATGCAGGAGCTTGAAAATAAGTAGCTCCTTCTTTTTCTACTCTTGCGAATCCAAATCGTATGGTGCTTTTCAAAACATTCCACCAATGATTCTTTTGATCTGGGCCAAAATGATTGTTGATAAATGCTGATTTCGCACAGTATCCGCAATTTCCAAATCCGTCTTCTACAGAGTCGGCAAGAATTGTTTTTAAAACTTCCGGGTTCTTATCTTGAATTGCTTTTTTAAGAGTAAGAGTAAATTCAAAAAAGCTTTTATCTTTAAAAGTTTCATCATGAAACAGTTCTTCTTGTGCATAAATTATTGCAGTAAAAAGTAGGCAGAAATAAAGGACATATTTTTTCATATTTCGAATATAAACAAAGTGGTTTAAACAAAAAAACCAGGTGAATAAGGCAATAGATTATGTGTTACATACAGTATTATAAAAGCTCAAAGGAACAGTATAGATAAAAAAACCCCGCCAGACTTTAAAATCGTGCGGGGATGGTATCGGCCCAAAACTTAAGAATGATATTGTTTAAAAAGGCCGATCCCAGGTAGCATAGGTTTGCTAACTGATGATCATGGGTATTTGTATGCTGCTTACAAATCTGAGATCGATTTTTATACGGCAATTATGATGCCGAAAATGCTGTAAACGAGCAATCTGCCCTGAGAAAAATTTATTAATAAATTATAAATGCTTTGTTATAAGCCAATTACTATATCGAAAATCTTATAATTTTCTAGCTATTATCTTTATTAAACAAACCGCAATTTTGTTTAAGGTGTGTATTTTAAAAAAAAGTGTATAAAATGAAAAGGTAATTTTTACCCGCCCTTCGTAAAATGGCTATGTTAAAATCAAATAATGTATTGATTTTACAATTTCGAGTGTGGTTTTAGAAGAAATATTGCGTTTCTTCAGGTTACCTCCATAACTTATAAAGATGAATACGATGTCAGAGACAAGTTTTCAAATAAATTTTTTAGATCATGTTGCTTTTTACGTGGCAGATATGGAAGTGTCAGCTACCTGGTACAGTAAAGTGCTTGGACTGAAAAAATATAAAATGCCAAAATGGAAAGAGTACCCAATATTCATGATGTCTGGAAAATCAGGAGTCGCCTTATTTCCTGCTTCTGTATCCAAAGAAAGTACGCCTGTAAAAGCAATTCGAATAGATCATTTTGCTTTTAATGTATCTAACGAGAATTTTCAAAGGGCCAGGTCTTTATATGACAAGTTGGGATTATCTTATGAGTTGAAAGATCATTATTATTTTCATTCATTGTATACTCTTGATCCTGATGGTCATATTGTAGAACTTACAACCCTGGTTGTAGATGAAGAACAGTTTTACGGATGACTTTTCTTGTAGGGCTGTTACTAATCTAAGATTTCTTGTATTTACAGTTTGCTTTTTGAATAACGAATGGAATATAGTAAGTTTAGTTTTTGATAAATAGTATTCAGCACTTTCATGGTGTAGTAAAATATAATTTATAGTTCATGATTAAAGATCATATTCAGGTATCTGCGTCTTTCAGGCGCCAGTCTCAAAAAGCAATTCTCTCTATCGTATTATTTATTCTTGCTTACTTTTTGCTCTTGGTATTGGCTATGGGTTTAACCGCATTATGTATTTATGGAGGAATCAAAATGATTGTAGAATTACCATCATTTTTTATGCTTGTTTTGGGTGTGGGCGTTATAGGTTTTGGGCTTATTATCTTGTTTTTTCTGGTAAAATTTGTTTTTAAGTCCAATAAGGTCGATTATTCCATGCTCACACAAATTCGTAGGGAAGAGCAACCCAGATTATTTGAACTTATAGATGAAATTGTAAAAAAAGTGGGCACAGATTTTCCTAAGAAGGTCTATCTCTCTCCCGAGGTAAACGCTTCCGTTTTTTACGACTCTAATTTCTGGAGCATGATTCTCCCGGTTCGCAAAAACCTAATGATAGGAATGGGCCTGGTTAACAGTATTACCGATGTCGAATTAAAAGCGATCTTATCGCATGAATTTGGTCATTTTTCTCAAAAAACTATGACTGTGGGAAGCTATGTTTATAATGTAAACCAGATCATTTACAATATGCTTTACGACAATGAATCCTATGAAAAATTGCTGGGAAATTTTGCTGCTTCCAGCGGAATATTTTCATTTGTTGCCTATCTCGCCAGTGGGGTTATCAGAGGAATTCAATTTATACTTCAAAAACTTTACACGGTGGTGAACCTTAGTTACATGGGATTATCGAGAGAAATGGAATTTCATGCAGATGAAATTGCCGCACAAATTACCGGATACCATCCGCTTAAAGAATCGTTACTTCGTATGGGAATGGCAGAATATGCCTATAATTCGGTCATAGGGTTTTATGAAGGACGAATACACGAAAATCTACAGAGCTCGAATATTTATGCGGAGCAGCGTATGGTGATTGATTATCTGGCGAAGGATAGCGAACTCCCAATATCAAATGGTTTACCAAGCATTTCTTATCAAGAACTTAATAAATTTAATAAATCCAAGTTAGTAATTAAAGATCAATGGGCTTCACACCCAGGTGTTGATGAACGTATAGCACATCTTGAGAAAGTCGCCGAAGAGAAAAAGGAAGAAGGGAGTCATCTGGCCATGAGTATCTTCAGCAATGCAACAGCACTTTGCGAACAGCTTACAACGTTATTATTTTCAACTGTTAATTATGAAGGGGAAATCCAAAAATTTTCCTTCAAAAGCTTTGAGTCGGCTTTTATCAAAGATTTCGAAGCTAATTCGTTTTCTAAAATTTATAATTCGTACTACGATCAGGGCAATCCTATTTATTTTGATCTAGGGAAAACGATCGAACAAACAATTCCGGTACATGATCTGAAAGCGTTGTTCTCAGATGAAATGACAGATCTTAAGTTTACCGAACTATCTTTGCGAGCCGATATTGAAACGATCAAACAGATATCGGAAAGGGTTTATGATGTGAAAACGTTTGATTACGACGGTAAAAAGTACAAACGAAAGGAAAGTTTTTCATTATTAAAAGAACTCAGGGCAAGTCTTGCCGGTTTAGAAGATGAGCTAAGAGAAAATGATAAAAAGATATTTGTATTTTTTAACAGCAAGGCAAAAGGAAAAGGCAAATCTGAAGAGTTGATAAAATTGTATGATGAGTTTTTTGGTTTTGACCGGGAATGGGAGGATAAATTAAAGGTATTTAACGAACTTTCATCATCATTATCTTTCACAGCTACCGTCACTCCTTTTGATGAAATCGTTAGAAACTTTGGGAGAATAGAAAGCCTGGAGAAGCAACTAAAGCAGCAAATTCATGATCTTTTAGAACACGAAAGCTATCAGCATATAATTTCAAAAAGCAGTAAGGAAATATTCGAAAAATACATTTCAAAAAAATGGGTATATTTCAGTAGAGATACCTATGATGAGAACAACCTTAATGTATTGTTTACGACCTTAAATGAGTATCCAATAGTTATGTCTTTGCTGTATTTTAACGTAAAAAAGAAGTTATTGGACTTCCAGGTGTCTTTAATAGAGTGACGAAGCGATCAAAAAAAACCTCATGATTCTATTTGGAGCTTTTAACACCTTTATTTATAACGCTTCAGGATAATCACGCTGTCTGTGCTTCACTATCAACTAATGCAATCCCGCCATCAATTAAATGTCCTACATCGGGTCTCAACTGTTTTACTGTTTCTAAATGAGCCGCAATTTCCTCAGCAAAATCGTCATCTTTGTTAGTGCGTGCAAGTTCGTAAAGTTCGATAGACAGTAACCAGTCTTCTCTATGATTTTCTTGTAACTGTTCAAATACCTTATGTCTTGAAATAGTTTTGTTCTTGCCGTTCCGGTAATCTCTTACCTGTTGGTAAAGAGCTTCAAGTTCTATACGTTTTGCAGATTTTTTTACTTTGATGGTGGTCTCTTCCGGAACATGAGTGATGAGATCAAAACTGCTGTGATCTGCGGGTCCGCTAAACGCAGAAACAATTTCTTTTCCTACTGCCATGTCGTATACACCCCAATCCGGTTTAAAAAGTATACGTTCACCATGACGCACGGTACAATTTTTAAAACTTATGAGGATTATTTTTCCCTGTAGATTTCGAGTACCTGTAATAATTTTTCCTGAAACCGTAATACCGCCTTCAAACTCCAGATTTACGATCTCTCCTTCATAAATATCATAAGCTCTCAAATCACGAGGACTCATGTCTTCTATAGTCAGATTGATACCTTTTAATTTTCCAACCGGACTTCCATAGCCATCTGAGTGATGTAAAGTACTATGGCCCACCAATTCTTTTTCCCGATACGACAAAGCAGTCTTTCCAGTGGTTTGAATATATACAGGTTTGCCTTCATGAGCGATGACATCTGTAAAAACACCTGATACCTGTAGGCCTGTACTGAATTCTACAGTGCCCAGCGCTTCCGAATTGATCAGTTTTTGCAATCCTTCAAGTCCTCCGCGTCTTACAGCCATTCTGTTGGCAAATTCTTCCAGCACCAGACTTAAATGCGCAAAATCAGGGGTAACATAAAGTTGTGGTTGCGGTTTTGTGATGTCAAAAGATTGATAGGTAGCCTGAATGCTATAGGGCAATTTTTTTACCTTATCTGTCATACACCAGGCACTTTCACCAATTGAAGATAACAAGCCTGCGCCATAGATCCTGGGATTTTCCGGAGTGCCAATAAGCCCGTATTCTACCGTCCACCAGTGAAGGTTTCGTATTAAAGACATCTCACTGGGTTCTCCAAGATCATTCTGCAGTTCTTCGATATGCTTCTCTGCCTTTTCAATTTCTTCTAACGGAGTTCCGGGAGCTTCCTTAATAATACTTAAATGCCTTATTGCTTCGTACATGGCGTAATCTTTGGCACTGGAAATTGCTTTACAACCGATCTCTCCGAAGCGTCTTAGGTATTCTGCATACTCAGGATTCGCTATGATAGGAGCATGACCTGCACCTTCATGAATTATATCTGGAGCAGGTGTATATTCTATGTGTTCAAGTTGTCTTATGTCTGAAGCAATGACCAATACATTATAGGCCTGAAACTCCATAAAAGCTGCTGGTGGAATAAATCCGTCAACGGCGACAGCAGCCCATCCAATCTCTTTTAAAATACGATTCATCCCATACATATTAGGGATTTGATCGATAGAAATTCCGGTTTTCTTTAATCCCTCCAGATACGATTTGTGTGCTACCTTACTTAAATAATCTACATTTTTTCGCATCACATAGCGCCAAACTGCCTGATCAATTGCAGAGTACTCTTCATAGTCCTGAGGTTTGATAAACTGCTTTAAGTGATCCGGAAGCTTATCCAATATTGGATTACTTTCGTAAGACGTATTCATAATTAAAAGAATTTGTAGACTAGTGTAAAGTTACGAAAACGTTTGCACACTATTTTCATGAGCTTTGTTGTATTTCTGCCAAAAAAGAATTGTACAATTTATTACTTAAATTTAAAGCTAAATACGGAATTTAAAAAAACATACTCATGATCACAGATGAAGTCAAGCGTTCAATAGATGCCAGTGTTCTTTGCTGGCTGGCAACTGTAGATTATGACGGTATCCCAAATGTTTCGCCCAAGGAAGTCTTTACGTATGAAGACGACGAAACCTTACTCATTGGAAATATTGCATCTCCCGGGAGTGTAAAAAACATCCGAAAAAATCCTAGAGTCTGTGTAAGCTTCATCAATATATTCATTCAAAAAGGATTTAAACTTAAGGGAAAGGCAAGCATCATAACTAAAAAACACAGAGATTTTAAAGTAAAGGAGGCGATGCTTCATCCAATTGCAGGTGACGAGTTTCCTATGGCCTCTATAATATTGATAAAAATTAATAATGTACAGCCTATTGTCGCGCCCAGATATCATTTGTTTCCGGGTACGACCGAAGCCAGGCAGATTGCCAGCGCAATGGCCGTGTATCAGGTACAACCTAAATAAAAATTATGAGTACGGATTATCTAGAAAGTGTTCAAAAACAGTTAGCCTATTATAAAAGCTTAGGAGATAAAACATTCGAGCAATTATCTGATGAGCAATTGTTTTGGAAGTATGATAAGCATAGTAATAGTATAGCGGTTATTGTCAAACATCTTTGGGGTAATATGCAGTCTCGGTGGACTGATTTTTTGATTGCAGATGGAGAGAAGGAGTGGCGTAAGAGAGATGACGAGTTTGAAGCGGATATCAAAAACAGAGCTGAATTATTAGGTAAATGGAATGAGGGTTGGTCAACACTTTTCAAAGCTTTGGGGCAGATCAACGAATCCAATTTTGATACGATTATTTATATTCGAAATATGGGTCACACAATAACCGAGGCGGTCAATAGACAATTAGGGCATTATTCATATCATGTGGGGCAAATTGTTTTTATAGGTAGGATGCTTGCAGGAGATTCCTGGAAAAGTCTTTCAATTCCCAGGGGGAAATCAAAAAACTATAATTCAGAAAAATTTTCAAAGCCAAAAAGAAGAGCCCATTTCACAGACGATTTCCTCGACGGGAAGGATTTTAATACTGAAAAATAAAAATACGTGCCTTCAAACCACTAAAGCACGTATTTTTATCGCTGTATTTTCTAATTAATTACCTGTAAATAATTCCGGAGGATATTTCATTAATATTTGCTTAACGAATTCATTTATTCGCTCCTCTTTTTTATTAACTCTATCAGTCAGATAACCGGTACCTTTACCTTGCCATACTAATTCTTTGTCTTTGGCATCTATAAGGTCTATATAGAGAACTCCTTCGGTACGTGTAGAAACGGTGTTAAAATTACCACCCCAGCCCCACCAGGGACCCCAGCCCCAGCCTCCCCAGCCAAAGTTATTATAAACGTCTACACGCTCTTTTTCTTTAGTGAATATGCTGATTAATAAATCGGGGTCTTGAGATTTAGTGAATCCTTTAGCTAACAGCTCAGTTTCAATGGCTCGAAGAATTCTTTTTTTATCGAGATCGGAAATTTCAGCCTGATCGATTCCGGGTTTAAAAAACGCAAAGGTTTTGTATTCATTAAAATTTGCTTTACGGTCGTAATCAGCAGCCACCCTGACCGAAACACAGGAACTGGCAACTACCATCAAAAAGAGTGGTAAAATGAGTCTCATTGCTTTCATAATATGATATTTTAATTAAGTTTTGAATTGTTTTTAATGCATCAAAAACCATGCTAAAAACAAGAATCGCTAAATAAAAATTGCAAGGAAAGAATTTAGTTTGATCCCGTTAGCAATTTCATACCATGGAAGATACTGAAAAAAACATTTTCAAATGATGATTTTCTGTCTGCTTTTTGCCGATATCAATCAAAATCGGACCACAAAGCCTCGTCAACTTCATTTGGTAATGTAACTTTAAGATTTTTGTGCGTTTGCATGGCTCTTTTTATGGCAAAAACAGCTTCCTTGTTGCGCGCCCAACTTCGCCTGGCCACTCCATTATTTACATCCCAGAAAAGCATGCTTTCAAGACGTTTTTGCGCTTCATCCGAACCGTCTAATAACATCCCGAATCCACCGTTGATCACTTCTCCCCAACCTACACCTCCGCCATTGTGAATGCTTACCCAGGTGGCTCCGCGAAAACTATCTCCAATTACATTTTGAATCGCCATATCTGCTGTAAATCTGGAACCATCATAAATATTAGAAGTTTCTCTGTACGGTGAGTCTGTACCACTTACATCGTGATGATCTCTTCCTAACACTACAGGACCTAATGTGCCTTTTGCAATTTCTTCATTAAATGCTTTCGCGATCGCAATACGACCTTCTGCATCTGCATATAAAATGCGTGCCTGTGAGCCTACCACAAGCTTGTTGTCTCTGGCACTTTTTATCCATTTTATATTATCACCCATTTGCAACTGTATCTCTGGCGGTGCAGAAGCCATAAGCTTTTCTAATACCTGCGTTGCAATCGCATCGGTTTTTTCAAGATCTGTTTCTTTTCCAGAGCAGCAGACCCATCGAAAAGGGCCAAAACCAAAATCAAAACACATGGGTCCCATAATATCCTGCACGTAGCTAGGATATTTGAATCCATTCCCAGACGCATCCATTACTGCTGCACCCGCTCTGGAGGCCTCCAGGAGAAAGGCATTTCCGTAATCAAAAAAATAAGTTCCTTTTTCTGTATGCTTGTTAATTGCAGCCGCCTGTTTGCGTAAGGATGTTTGCACAAGGTTCTTAAATTGTTCTGGTTCTTCTGCCATCATCTGGTTTGCATCTTCAAAAGAAAGCCCCTGAGGGTAGTAGCCACCCGCCCATGGGTTGTGAAGGGAAGTCTGGTCAGAACCCAGATCTATAAAAATATTGGCTTCGTAAAATCGTTCCCAGACATCTACGATGTTACCGTGATAGGCTATCGATACAACTTCTTTTCTTTCTTTGGCTTCTTTGACTCTGCGGCACAACAGTTCCAGATCGTTTATGACTTCATCAACCCATCCTTGAGAGTGCCGGGTTTCAACTGCTTTTTCGTTCACTTCTGCGCAGACCGTAATGCATCCGGCGATATTACCTGCTTTTGGTTGTGCACCGCTCATTCCTCCCAAACCAGAAGTCACGAATAATTTTCCCTCCAGTCCTTCTTCATTCTTACTTATCTTTCTGCCTGCATTCAAAACCGTGATCGTAGTTCCGTGAACAATTCCCTGTGGTCCTATGTACATATAACTTCCTGCCGTCATTTGCCCGTATTGTGTGACACCCAGTGCATTGAATCGTTCCCAGTCGTCAGGCTTAGAATAATTTGGGATCATCATGCCATTCGTGACTACAACCCTTGGGGCGTTTTTATGTGAAGGAAAAAGCCCTAATGGATGCCCACTATACATGACCAATGTTTGGGCTTCGGTCATTTGAGCCAAATATTGCATCGTTAGGAGGTATTGGGCCCAATTTTGAAATACTGCTCCGTTTCCTCCATAAGTAATAAGTTCATGAGGATGTTGTGCAACTTCCGGATTTAAATTGTTCTGTATCATTAACATAATGGCGGCCGCCTGCTTCGTTTTGGCAGGATACATATCTATAGGGCGCGCATACATTTTATAGGTTGGTCTAAAACGATACATATAGATGCGACCATACGTCTCTAATTCCTGAGAAAACTCTTTTAACAAGACAGCATGGTGTTTCGCAGGAAAGTAGCGTAATGCATTTTTCAATGCTAATTTCTTCTCAGATTTTGAAAGAACAGATTTTCGACGAGGAGCATGATTTATAGCGGGATCGTATTTTGCTATTTCGGGAAGATGTTCCGGTATTCCGTTCAGGATCTGTTCTTTGAATGTCATTGGCTTGTTGTATACAGGTTTGTCTACAAAAATAGTAAAATACACGGGTGAAATTTCCTTTATAAAATTGTTTTAATAAAGAAACTCATGCGCCTATTTAAATAGTCTTCTATGACAATTATCATTTTATTTTCTCGAATCCTGTCGGAGTTTTGTATGGTAAAACTTAATGTAGTTCAACAAAAATCAACCTCAATATGGAAACAACGACAATACCCAGGAAAATGAAGCTAGAAGAGTATGGTATCAAAGATGTGAACGCTCATTGGAATCTGTCTTCAGAAACGCTTCAAAAAATCACTGTAGAGAAAAACCTTGGAAAAGAAACGTCAGATGGTACACTGGCTATCAATACAGGTAAATTTACCGGAAGGTCTCCTCAAGATCGTTTTCTGGTAAAAGATGATTATACAAAAGATAAGATTTGGTGGGGTAAAATAAACAAACCTATTTCTTCAGAAAACTTTGATAAGCTCTACGATGAGGTGGTCAATTATTTATCAGGAAAAGAGATCTATGTAAGAGATGGCTATGTTTGCGCTGATCCTGAATATCGTATGAATGTTCGCACCGTAACCGAATATCCATGGTCTAATCTATTCATATTTAATATGTTCCTCAGACCGGAAGCTTCTGAGTTGGAAAATTTTGAAGAAGAATGGCTGGTGCTTTGTGCCCCAGGCTATGAAGCCAAAGATCCTAAAGCTTACGGACTTCGTCAGGGAAATTTTTCAATTCTCAACTTTACAAAAAAAATAGCTTTGGTCGGGGGCTCTGCCTATACAGGCGAAATGAAAAAAGGGATTTTTACCGCTTTAAATCTTATTCTACCTGTAGAGAAAAATGTGTTACCAATGCATTGTTCGGCTAATGTAGGTGAAGATGGTGATACTGCTATCTTCTTTGGGTTATCAGGTACTGGTAAAACTACCTTATCTGCTGATCCGGATCGTAAATTGATTGGCGATGACGAACATGGGTGGACCGCTGAGAATTCTATATTTAACTTTGAAGGTGGTTGTTATGCTAAGGTCATAGACCTGACCGAAGAGAAAGAACCCGATATTTACAGAGCTATTAAAAAAGGTGCCTTATTGGAAAATGTGGTTTTTAAAGAAGGAACCAATGAAGTAGACTATGAGGATAGTTCAATAACACAGAACACACGGGTTAGCTATCCTATTTATCATATCGATAATATTCAGGAACCTTCGTATGCCGGAAACCCTAAGAATATATTTTTCTTAACCTGTGATGCTTTTGGGGTACTACCTCCGGTTGCTAAACTAACACCTGGCCAGGCTGCCTATCATTTTATCTCGGGATACACAGCCAAGGTAGCTGGTACAGAGGCTGGAATTACAGAACCCGTACCTTCTTTCTCTGCTTGTTTTGGAGAGCCTTTTATGCCTTTGCATCCCACGGTTTATGCCGAAATGTTAAGTAAAAAAATGAAGGAGGCCGGTGTAAATGTTTGGCTGATCAATACCGGATGGAGTGCTGGTCCTTATGGTACAGGTTCGAGAATCAAACTCAAGTATACCAGAGCCATGATCTCATCGATATTACAAGGTGATTTAGACAATGTAGAATTTCAACAACACCCTATATTTGGCTTGTTCATGCCAAAAGAGTGTCCCGGGGTGCCCACCGACATTCTCGACCCCATGAATACTTGGGATGATAAGGGTGCTTATATAAGTAAAGCCATACAATTGGCTCATTCGTTTCATTTAAACTTTGAAAAATTTGCTAGCGAGGCTTCTCAGCAAATCATAGAGGGAGGCCCTCTTATTGACGAGCACCACCATTTAGGAGAGCATATTTAATAACACTTAATAATAGGTTGATTTAGGGCTTGCTGACGTTTAGGGTTTATCTGTAAATTCATGTATTATACAGTTAATATAATTCCGTTAGCAAGCCCTTTTCTTTTTTATGAATTTGTTTTCTTATCGTATCCGTACGGACAATGACGGCAACCACTTTCACAGCAGTATCCTCGTTTTAAATGAAATTGTTCGGTAAAAACTTTATACCCTTCCGGGCTCAAATAATAGTCTCCTTCTTCAATAGGAATAATTTTCTTCATCTTAACAATTACAAAATTGTATTTTTACAAAGGTAATTTAATTTCTAGCTTCCTAAAAGATGATTCTTGTCTTGCGCTTATTTCTTCCTAAACGTTTTATCGGAATAACTATTTGGCCTTTTATTTTTATTAAAAGCAAAGAATTAAAACAAGATAAAAAATTAGTGAATCACGAGCGTATTCATCTGCGCCAGCAGCTGGAGTTGTTAGTCATACCTTTTTACGTGTGGTATGTCTTCGAGTACGGAATACGATGGATGAGATACGGAAACCGAAAAGAAGCTTACAGAAATATTTGTTTTGAAAGAGAGGCGTATACCAATGAGCATAATGAACTGTATCTGAAGCAACGAAATTTCTGGAGTTTTCTAAAGTATATGAAGCGCCCATGAGATTTTTTGAACCACCTGAGATAAAAAATCAGCAGGTTTTGCTACCCGAACTGCAGAATTCCGGGGTAGAAATTTTTATAAAGCGAGAAGATCAGATACACCCTTATATTTCTGGGAATAAATACCGCAAACTCAAATACAATCTGCTGGATGCTTCTGCAAAGAAGTATTCGACTCTTTTGAGTTTTGGAGGTGCTTTCTCAAATCATATTGCAGCAGTGGCTCAGGCAGGCGAAAGCTATGGTTTTGACACCATAGGAATTATAAGAGGAGAAGAATTAAAAGATAAAATTTCCGTTAACCCAACGCTTGCTTTCGCAAAATCTAAAGGGATGAAGCTTGTATTCGTTAGCAGAGAAGAATACCGTCAAAAATCTGAAAAGTTTTTTATAGACAATCTCGCAGATAAGTTTGGCTCGTTTTATCTTTTGCTCGAAGGGGGTACAAACGCATTGGCCGTGAAAGGATGCGAAGAAATTTTACAGGCAGGAGATAGAAATTTTACCCATGTTGCAGTATGTGTAGGCACTGGAGGTACAATTTCAGGGCTGATTAATGCTTCCTGTGAAAATATGCAAATTTTAGGTTTTCCAGCATTGAAAGGGGATTTTTTAACAAGAGAGATTTGTAAATTTGCCACAAAGGAAAATTGGTGTATAATTCCAGATTATACTTTTGGAGGTTACGCAAAGATCGATGGTAGTTTAATAGATTTTATGAATCGGTTTTATGCGAAAACAGGTATTCCATTAGATCCTGTATATACCGGAAAAATGATGTATGGTATACTAGATTTGGTAAAGATGGGTTATTTTAAGAAAGGAACCAGTATATTGGCAATTCATACAGGAGGCCTTCAGGGTATTGAAGGCATGAACCAAAGACTTAAAGAGAAAAATTTACCTTTAATTCACTTATGATAAAAAAAACATACCCCTTAATTTTTTTAATTTTTGTATTGATCTCTTGCGGACCCAAAAAGCAGGTGGTAACTTCCAAGAGATCGGAAGAACGCAGTGAGGAAATGCGTAAGAACAACCCAAGAGAATGGGAGCCAAACGTAATTCCTGAGAAATTTATTTATTTTGATATTTCTTCTACCGAAGAGTATATTGACACTTTTAAGGAAATCGCAAAACAGAATATGCTTGATTACGGAATTCCTGCGAGTATAACGCTGGCACAGGGAATTCTGGAAAGTGGCTCTGGAAGAGGCGAATTAACACGTAAGAGCAACAATCATTTTGGTATTAAATGCCATAAAGGATGGACAGGAGATCGGGCGTACCATGACGATGATGCAAAAGGCGAATGTTTTAGAAGATACAATCACCCCATGTTTTCTTTTAGCGATCATTCCTTGTTTTTAACACAAAGAAGTAGGTATGCTTTTCTTTTCGATCTTAAAAAAGACGATTACAAAGCATGGGCAAAAGGTTTGCGAAAAGCGGGGTATGCCACCGATAAAAAATATCCTCAAAAACTTATATCTGTAATTGAGAGATACGACTTATTTAAATATGACCGGGAAGTACTCAAACAGGATAAAAGATCTAATAAATCTACTGTTTTAAAAACATCAAAAGCATCCGGAAGCATTTATGTAGTTGCCAAAGGAGATACATTATATTCCATTTCAAGAAAATACGGTCTTACAGTTTCAGAACTTATGAAAATGAATCGGCTAGATAGCACAAATCTGGATGTAGGACAAGAACTCATTATAAAATCCTCTAAATAGTTATGATATATCAACGAAGCAGTGCTTTATTCAAAAAAGCATCTGAAGTAATTCCCGGTGGTGTCAATTCACCGGTTCGTGCTTTCAAAGCAGTAGGGGGAGACCCGATATTTGTAAAAAGTGCAAAGGGCGCGTACCTGTATGATGAAGATGGTAATAAGCTCATCGACTATATAGCGTCTTGGGGGCCTATGATATTAGGACATGCCTATGCTCCTGTGGTCGACGCGGTAAAAGAGAAAGCAGAAAAAGGAACTTCTTTTGGGATGCCAACCGCGATAGAGACTGAGATTGCAAGACTTGCAATTCAAATGGTGCCTAATATCGATAAAATACGGTTTGTAAATAGTGGTACGGAGGCTTGCATGAGTGCAATTCGCCTGGCAAGAGGATTTACAGGCAAAGATAAAATAATCAAATTTGCAGGTTGCTACCATGGTCATTCAGATTCCTTTTTGATACAGGCAGGTAGTGGTGCTGTTACTTTCGGGAGTCCCAATAGTCCGGGAGTTACTCAGGGTACTGCGAAAGATACGTTGCTTGCCAGATATAATGATCTGGAAAATGTAAAAGAGCTTGTGGCAGCTAATAAAGATCAAATCGGTGCCATAATTATCGAACCCGTAGCAGGAAATATGGGTTGTATTCCTCCGGCTGAAGGATTTTTACAGGGATTAAGGACACTCTGTGATCAAGAAAATATACTACTTGTTTTTGATGAGGTGATGACAGGATTTCGCCTTGCAAAAGGTGGTGTACAGGAACTTATGAGTGTAGCAGCAGATATTGTGACGTTTGGTAAGGTAATAGGAGGGGGGCTGCCAGTTGGGGCCTTTGCTGCAAGAAATGAGATCATGAGTTTTCTAGCACCCGAGGGGCCCGTTTACCAGGCTGGTACCCTAAGTGGTAACCCGCTAGCTATGGCGGCAGGTTTGGCTATGTTAACTGCCTTGAATAAAGATGATTCGGTGTTTAAAAGTTTAGATGATAAAACGAATTATCTGCATCATGGACTGGCAAAAGTTTTAACAGATGCCGGTGTGACTTATCAAATCAATAGGGTAGGTTCGATGATATCGGTACACTTTACAGAGGTGCCAGTAGTTGATTTCAAAACGGCCGCTACCGGTAATAATCAAATTTTTAAAGCATTTTTTCACGGGATGTTAGCTAAAGGTATTTATTTACCACCCAGTGCTTTTGAAAGCTGGTTTTTAAATGATGCCTTGAGCTATACAGATCTGGATACTACAATAAATGCAGCTGCCGAAATTGCGAACAAGCTGCCCAAAAGCCCAGTTTTTTAAAATGTGAGGGCATCCCTAGATATTCATGGATGCCCTACTTTAGTTATGATGTGTATTTTAACCGTTTCTTTTATTAGTTAAGCGATGTTTACGCATTTTCTTTCCTTTCTTAAGTTGATGTTCTTTCCAGAGCGTATATTGTTCTTTGTTCAATAAAGATTTCATTTGATTGTGAATTTCTATCTGCCGATCTAATCGTTCATTTATTTTTTCAAAACGCTGCTGGGAAGTTAGTTCATTTCCTTCGGCTTTTAAGGCCTTCATTTCTTCATGATGCTGTTTGCGTTCAATGGCGAGTTGCGTGTTTAATTGCAAAAGCGCTGTTTGTTGCTGTTCGGACAAGTCGAGCGCAAGGGTCATTTTTTTTGTGTGGATAATGGCAATTTGTTCAGGGGTAAAATCCTGCATTTTCTTTTTCTGACCTTCCTCTGGTCTTTGTTGAGCAATTGCTGTAACACTAAAAAGAATTGCGACAGCCATGTAGATAAGTTTTTTCATTTTGCTATGTTTTTACTGTTTACTAATAAGACCGATACTAGTACTTAAGGTTTAACGGAGCATACAATATTTATGATGCTATTAACAAAAAAAGCGCCAAAACGGCGCTTTTCAGTCTGTAATATTGGTATTAATTATCGGGATCTAAAATCGAGTTGACACGCTCAAGCGCATCTTGCAAATGATATCTGCTCATTCTGTCTGAAGTAATTCCAATTGCATTTCTCAGACTTCTTTTCAGGTTATTTAGCTCTCCGCGAACAACAGGGCGAATATCAGATTGTGCGACGTCCACATTTGTGCGAGTAATGAATCTTCTGAATCTTGCAGGTATTGGTCCTTGTTCTTTGGTCATGAGGTATTGCATGCGGTCTAAGTAAGCTCTCTGTAAATTTCTGCGATACGTATCTATTTTTCTTCCGGCTGGTAGTTCACTCCAAATACCACGACGCAGATCAGACATCATTTCGATAAGACTATAGGCCTCCCTTCCATTCATTGTCTCATTTTCTATCATTCTGGCCATTCTACCAAAATCTAGCATATTGTTTAAGGTGCGTACCTGTAAATTTCGCAGGCGTTCTACGCTTCCGGCGTGTTCTATTTTATTGAAGATGTTTTCATCTAAGAGCCATTCAGGTGTTTTGAATAACTCCGCCTGAAGAAACTTCATGGCATTTTTCTGGTGATCCTTATCAACATGTGTATAAACCGCACCTTCCTGATCATATGTTTTGTAATATTCATACACACCACCAATATTTGATGCCACATGACCCATGTAACGATTATACTGGCTTAGAACTTGTCTGTACATAGTACCAAGGTCGTCGTAGTTCTTGCCATCTTCGGCAGTCCATTCAATTAAATTAGGAACTATTCTTTTCAGGTTTGCAATACCATACGCACTTGCTTTCATGGCATCGTCTCCAAGGTCTTCTGTTTGAGAGCTAGGGTCGATCACACCAAATTGCTGTCGGCCAAATCGGTACATCGGATCGTTTTGGTGTTCGAGAATCCAGTTATCGAGAACCGGTTTTTCTTCTTCAGCGTTTTTATCAGGAATAGGTCTGTATCCCCATCGTATGGCATATTTATCGTACACTCCTATATTGGGCATCAACGCAACACCTTCATCACCTGGCTGTGCCACATAGTTAAATCGGGCATAATCCATTATGGAGGGTGCTGTTCCATATTTTTGAGTGAATGAAGCTGATCTCAAAGAATCTACGGGGTAAGCCACGCTACTACCCATATTGTGTGGTAAGCCAAGGGTATGACCAACTTCGTGTGCGGATACAAAACGAATGAGTCGCCCCATGATCTCATCTTTAAATTCAACGCCTCTTGCTTCTTCATTAATAGCAGCTGTTTGCACGAAGAACCAGTTCCGAAGCAACGTCATTACATTGTGATACCAATTAATATCAGACTCAAGTATTTCACCAGAACGAGGATCGCTCACGTGGGGACCATTGGCATTTGGAATGGGTGAAGCTAAATATCTAACTACAGAGTAGCGAACGTCTTCGGGGGACCACTCCGGATCTTCCTCAGGGGATGGCGGGTCTTTCGCAATAATCGCATTTTTAAAACCAGCTTCTTCAAAAGCTACCTGCCAGTCTTCGATACCTTGTTTGATATATTTTCTCCATTTTTCAGGAGTCGCACGATCGATGTAATATACAATTTGTTTTTTGGGTTCGACTAATTCTCCTTTTTTGAACTTTTCGAGATCTTCATCTTTTACCTCAAGTCTCCATCGATCTAAATATCTTATGGTTTTACTTTCTTGTGCATCTTGACCGTAATCTACCTGACCCCTTGCAAACCAGCCTACTCTTTGGTCAAAATAACGCCGTTTCATAGGTACTTCCGGAAGCAATATCATAGAGTTATTTATCTCGATAGAAATTGATCCCGTGCTTTCATTCGACGGGGGATTACCGGCGGCATACGTTTTTACGTGTCTCGCTTCGATATTCAAGGGATAACTTTTTATATGTTCTATAAATGAACGTTTGCTATCAAGACGAGTTACTTTATATTGTTTCCTCCTGAAATCTGGTAAACCGAGTGCTTTTACATCGGTTTCAAAAAGTTCATTAACCTGAATTACAGTAGAGGTAGAATCTTTGCTAAATGCTTTGATAGGGAAAGTATATAGAACAGGTTCAAAATTAGAGTTAACAACCGCTTCGTGTACCGGAAGCGAATCTGCGGCGTAAACATTATAAGACACCACTCTCAGCAGAACTTTGCGAGGTTTTTTCTCCCAACGCAATACTTGTGTATTTTGTTTTCCTCCCCCAAAACCTATTCCATTAGCTGTTTTGGCGATTCGGGTAACCATCAACATTTCTCTGCCAAAAAGCGAATCGGGTATTTCGTAAAAATAATCGTCCTCAATTGCATGAGTGTCGAACAAACCCTGATCGGTTTTTGCTTTTTTGGTAATTACCTGGTCGTAAGGTTTGATTCCTCCTTTTTTTCCTTTTGACGAAGCAGGTGCCGATTGTTCAGTTTTATTTTTACGATCTTTTTTCTTTTTGCGTTGCGCATCTACTGTTTGACTGAGTCCGAAAATGAGAAAAACGGATAAGAATTTCAGTACTATTTTTTGGTTCATTTTGTGAAATGTTTGAGATTCATCGCCAAATAACAGCAATTTAAGAGGTATGTTGTGTTAATGATTTCATAAGTTTTTTTGGGTATATATATTAATAGGTGTATTAATCACATAAAATAGCAGCTTTCGTTAAAAATTTCACAAAAACCGTAACAATTTTAATTTTTAAAAGTCTTACTAGTATCAATCAAATTATAATCGTAAAATTTTAATCAATGAACCAATTATTTATTATTTGTGGATTGCTACTAGGTCAGGAAGCAGCCACGCCGCAGGAAGAAGCAGACCCTTATGTCAGTGATCAGGATGTAAATACTTTTATACTGGCAAATACGCAGGAGGATATTTTAGAATCGGACATGTCCAGTACTTATTTTGTAAGTTTCGAAACTAATAATCCGAATGAAATTGATTTAAACAGTATCGTGTTTTTAGAAGATGAGGAAGAGGTTGATCTGGGTTTTGATCCAAAATTATACCTCCCAAAAGGATTTAATCCATACGAGTCTTATTTTGACATTCATTCTATAAACTATGTTGAAGAAGAAGTTGAGGTAACCTTTGATTTTGATACTTCAGAATATTTACCAGCTAATTTTGAAGCAAATGGATATTATTTTGATATTCACAGCATCAAATTTGCCGAGGAAGAAGAAGAAATTATTGATCTAGGTTACGACGTATCAGCGTATTTGCCCAGAGGATTCAATCCCAACGAGCCTTATTTCAACATTCACTCGATACAATTTATTGAAGATGAAGAAGCTGATGTAGCTATGGGTTTTGATACCAAAAAATATCTACCTAAAGGATTTAATCCTTATAGAAAAGCTACTGATCTATAAGATTTTTCAGAGATTTATTAAGGATCTTGAATTTAGTTAATTGTTAGTTAGTAAACTCCACTTTTAAAGTGGAGTTTTTAATTTCGAAATCGTTCTCACCGACAGTTTTAAAATAGAATGTCAGTATCAGACATTGCTAAAATCTCTTAGAAGATCTTTTAACAGAGTATAGGATAAGATTCAATTAACAATTAAATAATAGTAAGTTCGAATTGCATTTTTCGCATTAAAACACGTTCCGGATAATTAAATTCTCAGCCGTCTCTTGTAAGTTTTATCTGCTGTGCACAAAAATGATATTTATATTGAATAAATCGCTTTCAATCTCAATAATAACGGGCGTTTCAGGAGGCATAAAATTTTCTTAAAGGTAACATAGAATCCGTTTTTCTGTCAGAAATTTGCAGTGTGAAACAAAAATGAGTTTTACGAAAATTAAAAACTATACCAAATGAAAAAGTTCCTACTTACTACCATTTTTTTGACAAGCCTGTCATTAGCGACGGCTATGCAAAATGAAACAGATCCTGTTAATGATTCAGTCTTACTAAGCGAGATCGTCTACATTGAAGAAAATAAAGAGATCGAATTCGACTTCGATCCTCAAAAATATTTACCGAGAGGATTTAATCCTCATCAGGCCTATTTTAACATCCATACCTTAAATTACATAGAAGAGGGCGAAGAGGTTAATTTCGAATTTGCTATCGAAACTTATCTACCTGAAAATTTTGATCCTTATGCCGTTCCTTTTCGATTAGAAAATGTACAATTTATTGAGGATGAGCTGGAATTATCTTTTGATTTTGATCTTGAGATGTATTTACCCAGAGGCTTTGAGGCGGGAGTTCCTTATTTTAATTTTCTGTCACTTCCGTACATAGAAGGTGACAACGAAGATGAGTTTTACCAAGATTTGCAAGCGTTTTTAAAGAGAAACGCAGTTCCGCAATCTAAATAAAAGATATTTATTTGATTTAGTCGTCTTAATAAAACATCCTTGAAATAAACTCATAAAAAAACACCTTGCAGCTGCAAGGTGTTTTTGTTGGCACCGCCAAAGGGTCTAACGCCCCAACGAATGCCTTGAAACTAAACGTTTGTTTCAAGCAAATCCCTCATGAGCTTGCCTTAAAGTAATTTACTTGTATAAGGTCACTTTAAAACTATGATCCTTTTAATTCATATTAAGGCTCAGCCTCGCAAAAAGGAATCTACCTCCTATACCAAATTGTTGAGATCTTCTTGACCAGTCAAATCTCCCTCCACTACGATTGTTCCCTGAAGCGTTCTCAAAAGTTTCAGCGGCACGATCCGGATACACATCTAATAAATTATTGGCACCCACGGTTACGGTAAACTCATTAGTAACTTTGTAACCAAAAGAAAGATCCGTTACAATTTTAGCTCCAAATTCCTGTTGCAGATCTACGTTAGGAGTAGCTTCTGTTACCTCTCCAAAATAGACATTTCTTAAAAAGATATTAAACTTATCTGTAGTTAATGAATTGGTAAGATTTACTTTGGTTCTTGGAACTGATTCCTCAAGGTACACCCTGCTATCCTCCGGGAAGTAAGTACTGGTGAGCCCTGCATTTCTTAGTACTTCTGAGTCATTAATATCGCCTACCTGTCGTGTTTGAGAAAAGGTCGCTGCCAAATCGGACTTCAATTGAGCATTATCGCCTACAAAAGTTTTATGGGTAACAACCACATCAACTCCTTTAGTCTCGGTATCGATTGCATTGGCGAAGAACGAAGCTGCCGTTGCATTTGCCTGAGCGAGCAAATTGTCTAACTCAGAACCTGTTCCCGGACCTCTGAACTGACCTGTATAAACTACACGGTCATCGATCGCAACAAAGAAACCATCTACTGTAATTGCCAGATTAGCACTTGGGATCTTACTCGTGAAACCAAGGCTAATACTTTGCGAAGTTTCTTCGGTAAGTTGCGGTATACCCAAAAGTTCTGCTGCACGGCTGTCATTCGAAAATGTACCTACTTCTACAGGGTTTCCTGCCTGGTCAAAAATGGTTGAAGTAGAATTAAAATTCAATTGATGAAGTGAAGGTGCTCTGAACCCTGTATTTAATGCAGTTCTAAGATTAAAGTTCTCACTTATCTTATATCTGCCAGATAATTTAAAATTAATAGTAGAACCAAAATCTGAATAATCTTCAAATCTGGTAGCAAACGTCATTAAGAACTTCTCTGTAAAATCGGCTTCTACTTCAAAGTATCCTGCTACACTAGAGCGTTCTCTGGACACTTCATTATCCGGGCTAAATCCTGGGAACACTTGTGAACCTCCTGGTCTTGGATTTCCAAAGAAATCTACTGTGGGAGATTGCGAACTGGTAATAATTGGTCTGCCTTCTGCATCATATTGTGCATACGATTCTTCTTCACCTGCGATAATCTCATAGCGTTCAAAACGGTGTTCTGCTCCAAATGCGATATTTAAACCTGCAAAGATGTCTTCATAGAACCGATTGATATCAAGGTTGGTAGTATTTTGAGTAAATGAAAAACCACCCGCATCGAATCGAGTAGGTGTTGCATTCAGCAAAGATGCATTAGATGTATTTGAGATCTCATACAAAAATGAGTTACGACCCCAGGTATTACTAAAGTCGACATTCCAGGTATTGATCTTTCCTTTAATTCCTACCGAGATGGATTGATCTTTAATCTTAGAGTTGATCTCCGGTAAAAATCCATTGATGTATGCAGGTGTATAGGTACGACTTTGATTAGGAAGCCTGTAAAATCCTGCAGAGTTACCGGTTCTGCTGCCAATTCCTGCAAAAGAATATAGTTCGGTGCCGTTGTCATCTAAAGGCAATGAAAAATTAGCAAAAAAGCGACCGCCGCGCAATGCAGACTGTCCGACTCTCATATTGAAATCTGTCCTGTCTAAACCTCGTGCATTTAGTTCTGCTTCCGTAACGTCTACTCCAAGAATTCCCTGTAAATCTGCGATGGTATTTGCGTTAGCGATCTCGCTTTGCAAAGCTGCATCAAAATGCGAGACCTGAGCTCCGTATTGTTTGATCGCATCAACATCTGTGAATAATTCAGAAATATTAAAACCATCGTTTGAAGCCACAAATTCAATGGCATTATAGGCATTGAAGATAGAACCTTCCCATTCTTTCATTCGGTTATAATCGTCTCTATAATCAAAATCTCCCGTAAAATTTATGTAACCACCTCTGTCACCAAGAGGAAGTCCGTAGTTTGCACTAATGTTTGTTGTAGCACCATCCACACCTCCGGTTTGTTCATTTGAATTTTTAGAGAAATGTGCTCCTGTAGTTACATTAAAGGTAAGCTCATTTACATTTTTATTAAGTACGATGTTGATTACCCCTGCAATGGCGTCAGATCCGTACTGAGCGGCTGCACCATCTCTTAAAACTTCAATACGTTGTATCGCTGCTGCTGGAATCGCATTTAAATCGGTACCTACACTACCACGTCCAAACGTACCATTTACATTTACAAGAGACGACGTATGCCTTCTTTTACCATTGATAAGTACAAGAACCTGATCAGGCCCTAGTCCTCTAAGAGAAGCGGGATCTATATGGTCTGTACCATCAGAGATGGTTTGGGTATTAGAAGTAAAGGAAGGAGCAACATAGTTAAGTATTTGGTTTAAATTTACCTGGGGTGATAACGTAGTTAATTCTTTTACATCAATAACATCTACAGGAACTGTTGTTTCAGTAGCAGTTCTTGCAGGGTTACGAGATCCTACCACGACTACAGATTCTAATTGTGCAGCAGCTTCAGCTAACGAAATTTCTACATAATCTTTTCCGGTTACATCTACTTCTTTAGGTTGAAAACCTATGAAAGAAATCATCAATGTGTTTTCTTCTGCACCCATTTCGATCGTAAAATTACCATCAAAATCAGTTTGAGTTCCCTTGGTGGTGCCTTTTACAAGAACGTTGGCACCAGCAAGCGGCATGTTTTGAGCATCTTTAACGACTCCTTTCACTTCTCTAACCTGTTTTGTGGAGGTGGCAGAGGTAGAAATCACTCTGTTCAAAACGATCTGTTTACCAACGATCTTATACTGAATATCAGAGCCATTAAATAATTTACTAAGTACACTTTCAATGGATTCTTTTTCTGCTTTAATCGATTTTCTCTCTTTAAGATTCACTTCGTCGTTACGGAAGAAAAACTTGTAATCGGTTTGCTTTTTAATTTCGCGTAAGACCTTGTCTAAGGTTACATCCTTCAGGTCAAGTTCGATATTATCCTGAGCGAATCCGGGATTAGCGGCCATTTGCAGCATAGTAAAGAAGACGAAGACTAATGTGGCTTTCATTTTCAAGTGGTCTTTCAAATAAGGAAGCACCTTATTTTTTAATGAATTGGATAAAGTTCTTTTTTTCATAATTTTGAAAACTTTTTTGGTTGATACTAAGTTGATGACTAAATCATTAAAGTGTTTGAGAGGTGTTGGCGCACCTCTCTTTTTTTATTTTTGGTTAATACTGATTTTATTATTCTCTATTTTATAACTGAAAGGTGTGTTTGCGGTGAATGTGGCGAATACATCGTTCACATCTTCAATGTCAAATTCTCCCGTAAACCGAATAGAATTTAAACCTTCATAATTATTCTCGATATCAACGTCGTAGCTGCGTTCTATTTTTTTTACGATCTCAGAGAACTGATCATTCTCGAAGTAAAGCCGATTATGGATCCAGGCAATATATTTATCGACATTAACCTCTTTAGTTACGAGTGCTCCGGACGACTTTTCAAAAACCAATTGTTCGTTTGGTTGAATGATCGAGTTGTTATCTTTATTATTTTGATCAAATATCTGAACAGAGCCCTCAACCAGCGTGGTTTTAATATTTTCATCATCCCCATAGGAAGAAACGTTAAATTTAGTACCTAGAACCTGTACGTCTACACCGGAAGTATTTACTATAAATGGTTGTTGGGTATTTTTAGTGACCTCAAAAAAAGCTTCTCCTTCAAGTACTACCTTGCGATAAAATTCGTTCCTGTTGAATTTCACAGGAAAATATAAGCTGGAGCCTGCGTTAAGCCAAACAGTTGTGCCATCTGAAAGGTTGATCTTAAAGGTTTTACCAAGTGGTATTTGTAGTTTGTGATAATGCGTTTTACCAGCATTTTTAGTATTTGAAACGTATTTTAAGGTGTTGTTTTGCTGCTGTTGCAACGTATCTCCTGTAACACTTAAAATAAGTTCAGATCCATTTTCTTTTAGAATTTTCTTTGTACCGTCTTCCAGGGTAAGTATTATTGCTTCCTCTGAGGCTGTGGTTTCGGTCATTTCACGTTGTGAAGGCTCTACTGTCTTATCTTTGTTAAGAAAGGTAATGGAGAGTGCAGCTATCAACAAGGCGGCAGCTGCCGCGTATTTATACTTAGACCCAGCCGATTTTCTTTTTTTGGTTTCTAGAAGAAATTTTTTGAATGCGATCTTTTGATCAAAAGACTGTTTTTTGTTTTGATTTCGTTCGTGAAGAAATACATGGTCTTTAAAAACCGCAGCATTCTCTGGAGAATCACGTACCCATTTTTCCAATCGTTCAATCTCTGATAGGGTAGCCGTATTATTTAAATACTTATGAATAATATCCAGAATGGTGGTCATAAGAATACCTTTTACTATTAGGATACAAAATATTATAAAAACCCCTATTTAAATTAGTTTTTTTATCTTAGCTATAAGGCAGGGCATGGGAAAAGCAAAAGAAATAGAGGTATCCTTACTTGAAGGACTCCGAAAGGGAGACCTTTATAGTTATGAAATTTTGTATAAAAAATACTACGAAAGTCTTTGTTTTTTTCTTTCAAGAGTAGCTAATGATAACAACCTTGCCGAGGATTTAGTGCAAGAAGTTTTCTTAAGCGTTTGGAACAAGCGCGAAGCGTTATTTATTAGAACATCCCTTGAAAAATACCTCTATAAATGTGTCTATAATCAATATCTTCTTCATCTTCGTGCGCAAAAAAAGCAGATGAGTTTGTTGGAAACGCTCAAATCTGAAGCAACATATGAGTATTATGAATCAGATACCTCAGAACAGGAATCCAAAATATACGAACTTAGAAAAGCTATTGACAACCTGCCACCTAAATGTAAACAGGCTTTTGTATTAAGCCGTTTTGAGGATAGGAAATACAAGGAAATCGCAAGTTTAATGGGAATTTCTCCTAAGACGGTTGAGATCCATATATCAAAAGCACTGGGACTCCTCAGAAAAATTCAGTTTTTGTTTTAAGAATTTACAATGGTTTCCAGCTATTTTTCTTAGGGAAAAATACCCTCTTATTAAAGGTAAATATCCTTATGCAGGGCGCAATGATTCTTCTAATTTTACTACTATCAAAGAGACTAAGACTTGTTAGTTTTAAATTTTTAGTAGTTAGTTTAGAGAGTACTGCTCGTCACAGTACTCTTTTTTTATTGGCACCGCCAAAGGGTCTATTACCCGGAGGTTTGCCTCGAAATTAAACGTTTGTTTCAAGCAAATCTCTCATGGGTCTGCCCAGAGGTAGTTTACTTCGATTCTGTACTGAGAACCTGATAACTCCAGGGTGCCAGTTCTACGGTATCTTTCCCGTCTATGCGCACTGTAGCGTTTGTAAAAACATCGGTATACGCTCCTTTATATAATTCTGATTCAAGAACTGCTTTTACAGGTTTATTGCTATAATTGATCATAACAAGAACTCTGTCTCCGTTTTTTTCTCTGGCAAAAGAGATCAGTTGTTCTGGCTGGTCGTGATAGATACGAACCATAGTGCCTCCATATTTTCCATTCCACAGCGCTTCATTTTTTTTCTTTAGGGAGAACAAGGTTTTGTATATATCAGAAAAGGGATGTTCTTTCCATTCGATGAGATCTTTTTCAAAGAAGGCAAGCGATCGATCCAAACCTGCTTCCTGACCACTGTAGACCAGGGGCATTCCTGCAACCGTTCCGGCAAGTACCATTGAAGCTTCCAGGGCATCACCAAAATTACTGAACTGGTTACCTTCCCACGAGTTTTTGTCATGATTGTCTGTGAAAGTCATACGATACCCGTTCTCGGGAAAAGTACTTACGTGATGCGCCATGTATTCTATTAGAACGGCTATATTCTTTTCACCTTTAGCAACTGCATGCATCTTGTCCCATAAACTCCAGGAATAAGTCATATCAAAAGCTTTTCTGTGAAGATCTCTTGATTCCCATTCTGCAAGCATGAAAACAGGTTTAATGCTATCAAGTTCGGTTCGCGCATGTTCCCAAAAGTCTATAGGCATAAACCCAGCAACATCACACCTATATCCATCAATATCAGTTTCTTTTACCCAGTACTTTAGAGCTTCGGTCATGTATTTACGAATACCGGGTTGTTCGTAATCAAAATCAATAATATCATCCCAATCATACCAGGGTGTAGGCTGAAATTCGCCTGAAGCAGTTTTTGTATACCATTCGGGGTGCTGTTCTACCAAAGGATTATCCCAGGCTGAATGATTCGCAACCCAGTCTAGAATCACGTACATACCCATTTCGTGGATTTTAGTCACCAGCGCTTTAAAATCTTCCGGTGTTCCGAATTCCGGATTTACACCATAATAATCTTTCACCGAGTAATAACTACCCATTTCACCTTTTCGGTTCTTTTCACCTATGGGATGGATAGGCATCAGCCATAAAATATCAACACCTAATTCTTTAAGACGTGGTAAATGAGCCTCAAATGCCTTGAAAGTTCCCTCTGGGGTGAATTGCCTGATATTCACTTCGTAGATCACTGCATTTTTACTCCATTCAGGATGAGCGAGCTCAACGTAGGGCTGTGGAGTAAAGGGGTCAGGAGCTTCGGGAGTACTGGCGGTTTTTTCCGGGACGCGCTCACAACTCATGAACACGGTAAGCAAAAGAAGACTAAAAAAGTAACATTTTTTTGAACTCATGGTAGACATTTATGAATGAGTCTTAAAAGTACAAATATTCAATATAAATGAGAATCTTGATGCCACAGATTTTATTTTTCATAAATATTATGTAACAAATCAAATGGTACTGCATCAAAAGGGAAAATCACTTAAAAATTAATATCATGAAAAAAGTAATTTCCATTCTATCTTTAATTTTCTTAATGGTCAATCAAACTGTTTTTTCTCAGTACAAAGAATTTGAAGTCACGGTACAAGGGAAAGGGGCTCCAATTTTATTGATTCCCGGTTTTACGTGCACAGCAGCTGTATGGGATGATACGGTGGCCGTACTTTCTAAAAATTATGAATGCCATGTATTTACCTTAGCTGGTTTTGGTGAAGTGCCGGCCATAGAACTGCCCTGGTTGCTTAAAATCAAGAATGCTTTGATCAACTACATAAAAGAGAAGAATTTAGATAAGCCAACGGTAATAGGGCACAGCTTAGGAGGTTCTCTGGCTCTTTGGATGGCTTCTGAAGAAGAAGCGCTTTTCAGAAAACTGATTATTGTAGATGCGCTGCCATCTGTCGGAGCTTTAATGGTGCCTAATTTTGATGCCGAAACCATTGTTTACGACAATCCCTACAGTAACAATATTTTAAATATGGATGATGCAAGCTTTTCGGGGATGGCTGGCCAAATGGCTTCCTTTATGTCATTGAATAAGGAAAAACACGGGCAATTGAAAGGGTGGATACTAAAAACCGACAGGAAGACCTATGTGCATGGATATACCGATCTCTTAAAATTAGATCTAAGAGAAGCTATTGCTCAGATCAATGTGCCTGTCACCATTTTGGCAGCAACTTCTCCTAATAAAGAAATGATCATAGCACAGTATGAAAAGCAATATGAAAAAATGGATCAGAAAAAGATTCTTTATGCGGATAACGCGGCTCATTTTATTATGTTTGATCAGCCAGATTGGTTTATTACATCGGTTATCTCAGAATTACAATAATAGTGACTAAAGAAGAAAGATTTAAAGCCTTGTTCAAATCTCATAATGAGAAGGTTCTTCGATTGTGTAAGGGGTATTTCGCGGGGGATGAAATGCTTGCGAAAGATATGGTGCAAGAGGTATTTATTAAAGCCTGGCAACACCTTGAAGATTTTAGGGATGAATCAAAAATGAGCACCTGGATTTATCGCATTGCCGTAAATACTTGTCTATCGGAAAAAAGAAGAGCGGTCTATAAACGTGAGAAAAAACAGGAGACTTTCAAAGAAGAGGCGGTAACTGACTATGATGAACAAAAAGAACTGCAATTACAGCAACTGTATGGGTGCATTGAAAAATTGCATCCTTTGGATAAAATGATCATCATGCTGGTTTTAGAGGGTACTTCTTACGAAGATATCTCTGAAGTTACCGGAAGCAAAGAAGCATCACTTAGGGTGCGTATTCATCGTATAAAAAAAACATTAACTAATTGCGTGAAAAATGACTGATTTTAAAAATATTCAAGATATCTGGCAACAGCAGTCAGAAACCATTGGTAAAGATAGTGACGAGCTGTTGCAGAAAGCGAAGAAAATGACCAAAGAGATGAAGCATAAGCATCTTTGGACACAGGTAATCTTAGGCATAACCATAGTAGTTATTGCAGGCTTCTTTTTCTATGTTACCGCCTGGAAAGATACTAAAGCAGCCATAGCTTTATCATTAATGGCAGGCGTATTACTTATTCGATTAATACTCGAAATGATAAGTCTTAGAAGATTTAAGAATATTCATGTTACGACTGATGTTACAGATCACAATCAGCGGAAATTAAAATTTTATTCCTGGAGAAAGAAAATACATTTCGTTTTTACACCGATATTCTTGTTAGTCTATACTTTAAGTTTTCTGTCCATGATGCCTATTTTTAAACAGGCTCTATCTCCGGGATTTTATTTGTATATCCAAATAAGTGGTCTCTTTGTACTTGTGGGTATCTGTTTTTCAATCGGGAGTCAGATAAGAAAGGAAATTAAAATTCTAAGATTTCTTAGAAGCATTAATACACTGGAGTAAATTTGAAAAGTCTAAAAGGCAACTGTACAACTTTGAGTTCGGTTGCCAAACCACTTGATTCTATATTTTGAAGCGGTTTTATAGACCTGATCTCTGAAAAATATGGGGACTAGTTTTAAAATGTAAGCCAACCATCTATACCTGGGAGCGCGTTGCATCATTTTCAGGAAAGCATCAGAATGTGTGATCACCCGATGTTCATTAATAAAAATAAGTGTATCTAACCTTTCAAGTGGGAAGTCATGTTTTTTTAATAATTTCTGTCCTCTCAAAGATTGAAAAGGAACAAAATCAAATGAATTTTCGGGTGCTGCATTCAGCGCCCAACCTACAACGCCATTGCATAGGTTGCAAACGCCATCATAAATTAAAATGGGAGTGTTATTTTGAGAAATCATAATTCATATTCGTTAGGTTACTAATGAAAAGGTAGTCGTAGGTCTCCTGATCTTATTTCAGCTTCAAGTGTTATGATTTTCTTAAAATTGTTTAACAGTTGGTAGTGTTCATCTCTTTGAAAGGATTCTAAAGAGTAATTACTCCTTTAAGATAGGGAACTACATGACCGGAAAGAAAAACACGATCTTCCTCTAATTGACAAACGATCTCTCCGCCTCTCTCGGAAAGTTGCCGGGCATTAAATGTATTTTTTTTTAGTATGTCTGCCCAATAAGGTGTAAGGGAGGCGTGTGTCGATCCGGTTACAGGATCCTCTGGAATATCCCCATGTGGATCAAAAACCCGAGAAACAAAGTCAGCATTATCACCAGGAGCAGTGATGGCGTAGGCGAGATAAGGGAGAGACATCCACGATTCTAGAGATGGAGCTGCCTTACGTACCTCATTCTCTGATGCCACTCTTATAATCAGATCTCTGTGTGCAAAGGTTTCTATTACATTGACATTGAGTCCTTCGGAAATTTCGTTAGGAATATCAATTTTTTCAGGAGGACGGGATGGAAAGTCGAGAGTAATGCTTTTATCTTTATTTTGAGACGCTGTAAGCCTGCCGCTTTTGGAGAGAAAACAGATGCTTTTAAGGGGAGGATCCAGTTCATTAAAGACCACATAGGCTGCTGCCAGCGTTGCGTGTCCGCAAAGATCGATCTCATCGTAAGGCATAAACCAGCGCAAATCGTAATCGACTCCGTTTCTGACTAAAAAAGCTGTTTCTGCCAAATTATTTTCCTGGGCAATATTTTTCAATGTTGCATCAGGCAACCAGAAAGGCAACACACAAACGGCTGCTGGATTTCCTTTAAAAAGTGCTTTGGCAAAATTGTCTGTTTGATATATGGGGATTTCCATTATTCGTAAATTTTAAATAGGTTACCGGAGGTTTCAGTATTTAGCGCCTTTTCGTAGGTTTCAATTACTTTTTCAATAGCAACAGGATAGTAACCTGAAAATTTTTTATCCGAAGGAAAATTTCCTTCAATCGCTCCGGGAGCGACTACCTGTAACAATATATTTTTTGGTAACTCATGAGCAGCGGCCATCACGAAACTATGAATCGCACCATTTACCAAAGACAAGGAAACCGCATTGGGTTCGTACTTTTCGGCAAGTATACCAGTAGTAAGAATGATGCGGCCATTATCTTTCAGATACTTTTGAGCAATATGTACCAGATTTACCTGCCCCATGAGTTTACTTCTGATTCCTTCATAGTAATCAGCCTCGTTAAGTTCTGTAAAGGGTTTCCAGACCGCATGTCCGGCAGCGTTGATAATGGCATCAAAAGGTTGCTGATTTTTTAAGAAGTCTTCAATAGACTCCTTATTTGTAATATCTATTGCATAGGCCTCACTATTTCTGTACGCAGGAATGATCTCATTTTTTTTTGCAAGTGTGTTATAAAGAGGTCCGCCAATGGTGCCGGTTGCTCCGATTAATAATATTCTCATAAAGTATTTAAATATTTCTTTTTATAAATATGTCCATATAAAATTAAAGGGCTTTCAATGCTTGTAAATATGCCTTGATAAATTTTTCATTCCTTTTAAAATAGGTCCATTTTCCTATACGGGTGGGTATGACAAGATTTGCCTGATGCATTTGGGCAAGATAGCTTGAGATCGTGGGTTGGGATAATCCAGACTTATCTTTGATGAATTGGCCGCAAACCCCCTCTCTAAAATGACCCAATTCCTGATGCGGAGGGAAATGACGCTCCGGATCCTTTAACCAGCTTAGTATTTCTAGGCGGGTTGTATTTGACAATGCTTTATTTATAAGTAGAATAGCTTCTTTGTTCATAAACACAAATATACATATTTAATTTTATAAATATGTTGTGAATTAAAATGTACAGGAAAAACCCCCATAAATAAACCTGTTTAATCCGCTGTTAAACCTAAATCACCCGTTTTACATTTGTAACTGAATCATTATTAAAAGCGATTACTAGATGTCTGAAAAATCTTTTACAATAACAACTTATAAAATAAACAGAAAAGAAACTTCTATATACTGGCACGGTGAGCAGTTACATACGCTAGCTCATTTATTGTGTAATGGAAGTGAGAACGTTCCGGATCGTTTTGTTATTTTCTTCATGGAAAATTCAATTGAACTTCCTTCAGACGAATACCTTCCTCAGTATCAATTAGGGGTAAAATTCGTGCCTATGAGTGCCTTCCATAAATATAGCAGGTTGCTTGCTGAAGAAGACGAAGTATTCGTTTATCTGGATACCTTGATTCATACCAACAATAGACTTTCCACAATCAAACCGGTAAGGCAATTTTCATATTGAGCTATTAATCACTTCATTTTACAAGCCTATCCGCAGCTTCAGAAGAATCAGGTTTTATACCGTTTATCTCTTCTGGAGCTTTCTTCATACAAGTGCTGACAGTACTTCAGATAAACCTTTCCCGGTCATTTTACTTTTGAGCCAGGAATAAAAACTCATGACAAAGATATCTTCTTGCTTTGCATCCTTCCAAACAATAGAATTCTCTACTAATTTTTGAAAGTGGGTACTTCTTGTTTTTTCAGGATGCTGAATATGCCTTTCAATAAGCTTTAAAAAAACAAAGGCATTGCCTGCATTTAAATCGTTGAGAATAGAGTGATATCTTCTCTTAAAACTTTTTACCCTGCTTAACGCATACTCCCTGTTTTCTATTTCAGTATGTAAGATAATTTCAAACAGATTCTTCTTGATGGTCCATTCAACGCCTAATTTTTTTTCATACCAGGAATCGGTGTGTTTCCATTCTTTGAAGATCTGTAAAGCAGATTTAAGTTCGTTGAGATGAAAATAATACATGCCTAACGCTAGCCTTAAATTGTAGGTTTCACTTAAATCGATCCCCCGAGCGTGTTTCAATCCTTTTTTCGCTAAAATAACGGCTTCTGCTGTATGACCTTGATAGTGCTTGTTAAGACTTTGTAACAAACAGCATCTGGGATTGAACCTACGATGGTACTTGCCGTGCTCTTCTTGCATGAGCCGTTCCATTTTACCGAGCCAACTTTCAGAGCTTTCAAAAAGTTTATTTCTAAAATAAACATTGGCCATAAAATAAAGCACCTGAATATGATAGTAAAGATGATGGTGAACCAGCGATTCTTTTTTCTTAATAAGAGCATAGTTTTTTTCCATAAATGGTAAGATGGTATGGAAGTTTTGATGTAATGATGCATATTCGTTGGAGATCTCCATGAGTTGGAAAAGAGATTTATAGGTGAGGTGGTGTGATGCATTCTTTTGATTGAATACCTGCTCCAATCTACTGCTTAAGTCTTTTATACCTGAAGTTTCTACTGTACTAAGCGATTTTCTTACCAGCGAGAAGTTGATGTGCAAGGAAGTGGCCTGATAAGCAATATCAAGCATTTCTTTTGCTTCTTCTATAATTCTCTCAAACTCGTTTGAAGATACTTTGTGAAGGTATTCGGTATATGTATGATAGGCTTCCGAGGTGATGCTGTAAAGTTCCAGTTCTTTGGATTTTCTGATCGTTTTTCTTAACAGTTTAAATCCGGTTTTGTAGTGTTGTTGTTTTAACAAAATTCTTGATGCCAAAAGCGATTTGAGCAATTCCATTTCTGTTGAGGCATCGTTTTCAAATCCTTCAATTGCTATAAAATCTATAAGGCTGTCAAATAATCGTTTTTTAAGCATATTGAAAGCAGCACTCTTTTTGCTTCCGTATATCTTTTCCGCCAAATTTCCATCAGAGTTTTGACTAGCTAGCAATTTGAACAACTTAATATTATGTGTATCTGATCGCCGATTCTTACGTTTCTGGTAATGAAGAAAACGATGTTGCTGTTCTGGGCTCATCATCAGTATGATCTGGTTGAGAATTGTCATATTAAATCGTTATTTAATAATACATTAATATACTGTAATAAAGTTATATAAGTATTTTAACATGTACATTTTAATCGTTATTATTATATAGTTTTTAATTTTTTCTATACTTATTTCTGAACCATATTTGCTCTATAAATCACTAAAAACCACAAATTATGAATCCTATTGTTTCACAAAAATTAAAAGACAGTGCTATCAAAGATTATTCAGATTTATCCAAAGAAGAAAAAGATAAGAATTCAATAGATGCAAGAAAGCCCACACCAGCGTTTATTGGAGCTTCCTGGATGGCGGTACTCACTGGGATCGCTTCCTTTTGCATAGGTTTATGGAATGCTGAAATGGCACTCAATGAAAAAGGCTATTACTTCACGATTCTGCTTTTCGGGTTGTTTGCCGTGATCTCAGTACAGAAAAGTGTAAGAGATAAACTAGAAGGTTTGCCTGTAACGGATATGTATTACGGTTTAAGCTGGTTTGCTACCATAGTCTCCATATTACTGCTTATTATAGGGTTATGGAATGCGGAGCTGACTCTGAGCGAGAAAGGATTTTACGGTATTGCTTTTACATTGAGTATTTTTTCGGCAATCGCAGTACAAAAAAATACGCGAGACCTTCAATTGTTTTCAGAAAAGAAAGATTAACTTGTTGTTCAAGGGATGTCTCGCAGTCTTCTAAAGTGGTTTTTAGAAGCTGCGAGGCAAACCCATAAGGCATATAATTAATAATACGCATCTAATGAAAACGAAAATTATAAAAGATCTTGCCGAGATGGTTTCTGAAGGTGTCATTTCGTCTAGCACAGCCGATGATATAAAGAATTGGTATGTAGCAAAAAAGATCGAAAGACCCAACAGATTGTTATTGATATCCGGAGTACTCGGTGCGCTTTTAACGGGATTAGGTATCATTCTTATTCTGGCACATAACTGGGATTCTTTTTCCAGATTTTTTAAGACGATATTAGCCTTTATTCCTTTGGCTATTTCACAGGGATTAGCAGTTTATGCTTTGAAGAAAGAAAATGAAACGTGGAAAGAGGCAGCAGGGGTACTGTTATTTTTTTCTATTGGTACTGCGATATCCCTCGTAAGTCAAATCTATCACATCTCAGGAAGTCTAGACAGCTTACTCTTTACCTGGATTTTGCTAGGTGCTCCATTGATTTATTTGTTGAAGTCAAAGTCTCTGATCTTGTTACACCTAATATTCTCTACATGGTGGTTATTTTTGACCGGTTATGGATATAGGTCTGATATTCCATGGTTTTATCTGGTCTTTTTTAGCTGGATAATACCATTTTATGTAAAGTTTTTAAAAGGAGAACCTGAAGGTAATTTTACCGGAATAGTGAGCTGGTTGCTTCCATTTTGTTTTACGATCTCACTGGGAGCTTTTGTAGATAGAAATGACCATATGGGTTTTCTTTTATATATGCTCGCATTTGGGATTATGTATCTCATAGGAATTTCACCGCAATTTAGAGAGAAGTCACCGGGTCGAAATGGATTTATCGTCTTTGGAATGTTGGGAATGATAACGCTTTTACTTATTACTAGTTTCCAGGATCTTTGGAAAGATCTCAATAATTTAGATTTTATTTTCGGACCGGAATTTTACCTTGCGCTGGTTTTGTTAATGATTTTAGTAGCTCTGGTTATTCAAAAGATCATAAAGTACAAAACTTCAGATAAGTTTCTGCTTATACCTTTTCTATTTACGTTTATCTTTTTTATCGGAATATTTAATGGGCTATTGGCTACTATCTTGATAAACATTACCATATTAATTGTTGCCATTCTTCTGATTAGAAAAGGGGCGCTAACAATGAATCTTGGAATGCTGAATTTTGGTTTGTTAGTGGTTAGCGCACTAATCGTTTGTAGATTTTTCGATACAGATCTGAGTTTTGTGTTAAGAGGCATCTTGTTTCTGATCATCGGAGCAGGTTTTTTTATAGCTAACTACATCATGATTAAGAGGAAGCCACAATCTGAATTGGATGATAAATCTTCAAAAATCAATAAACTATGAAAAAGATCGTATTTTTTGTAATGCTCATTTTGGTTTTTGCTGCCCAGTGGGCGGTTCCTTTGAAAATGATTTATGATCAGGAGATCGCAATTACTAAAGGAAAACTCTTTAAGTTCAAAACACAGCCAATAGATCCTTCTGACCCACTTAGAGGAGCGTATATCACATTAAATTTTGAAATGCAAAGTATTATGGTAAAAGAATCGAATTGGAATTATAATGACGAAGTATTTATAGTATTACAAGAAGATTCTCTCGGTTTTGCAAAAGCAGTTGAAGCCACACAACACAGGCCAGAAAACCACGAAAGCTATGTGACTGCAACAGTAGATAGTTTTTATTACGGAACACTGTATTTTAATTTGCCTTTCAATCGGTTTTATATGAAAGAGACCAAAGCCGTTGAGGCTGAAAAGGCATACCGTGATGCGCAACGCGATACTATTGCCAATAATGCTTTCGCATTGGTTTTCATAAAAGATGGAAGAGCTGTCTTGTCGGATGTAATAATTAATGGTAGCTCGGTTTCAAAACTTAATGAGTGAAAATGGATTATTTAAATGTGTAAACTTATGTTTTCATTAAGAGTCGCTTTTATTGTTTTGAAGTAACTTGGAGAAAGTTATTAAAAACTAAAAACCATGCGACAGATAGCAGTACTTCTCTCTTTGTTTTTTGCAACCATGCTTACTGCTCAAAGTTTAAATGATCTTTATAAAGAAAGTGTAGCGGCCTATACAAATAAAGATTATCAAACCTTTAAAGAACTTAATCAAAAAGCATTAAAACTACATCCTAGTCAACCTACTTTACTTTATAATCTGGCCGTTGCTGAAGTACTTACTGGAAATACAGAGAAAGCAACTGGTTTACTTAAGAAACTCATTTCGTGGAATGCTTCTTTAGACTATACCAGAGATGAAGACTTAAAAAGATTGTGGTTAGATACAGTCATTACCAAAGAGATAGAACTTCGCAGAGAGCAATACCTTAAAAAGCAAATACGAAGTAGCATATTCAAAGAGTTTGCAAATTCGATGCATTTGGAAGATATGGTGAAAATAGATTCTTTGTTTTTCTTTACCGATGTACATAGCGGTACCGTTCTTCAATTTGATGCAAAGGAGCAGATTCTACGGGAGCTAGATACGCTGCCACTATCGGCTATGGCTATTGAAACCGGAATAGATGGTAATTCTGTTTGGGTGGCTACTGCGAGACTTCCGAATTTTAAAAATAAAACAAATCCGCAAGCAAGCCCCACCGTTTATAAGTTAGCAATCAATTCCGGCAAACGTTTAGATAGTGTGCTGCTGCCGAGAAAAGCCATCGTAGGTAGTATGGTATTCGGTAAAGACGGATTTTTGTATGCTACAAACTCAGCAACACCTCAGATCTTTAAAATTGATTCCAAAAAATTTAAAATAGCTGAAGTTATTGAATTAGAAGAAGCATTCAATCTACAGGGAATAACTACCAATCTGCAAAGAGATAGTTTATTTATTGCAGACTATATCAAAGGGATCTTGATGTTTCCCTTAGACATGTCCTTGAAACAAAGATGGATGCATTCTGATAAGTACTTACTAAAAGGTATTGATGGATTGACTTTTAGAGCGCCCGGAAGCTTATTCGCAATTCAAAATAATTCGACTCCTAAGAAATTAATACAGGTGAATTACAAAGATGACAAGGTACTTGATGTAGAACTTCTGGATAATGCATTGCCTCTAAAAGGAGAGCCTACCAACGGTTTTTACGATCCGGAAGCAGGGTATTATTACATTTCAAATAGTCAATGGCCATTCTACGATAAAGAAAGTAACGCAAATTATAATTCCTGGGAAAAACAACAAATTAGAGTACTTCCTAAAAAGTAGTAAATAACAAAAGAGGGCCCTAAAGCCCTCTTTGAAATTTTTAAATAGATTTATCTTATTTTGGAGAGATCAAAATCAAATAGTAAAAAGACCTCATGAGATCCCGATCCAAAATCTCCAAGATTGTTCAAAGTATAATCGTAGGC
This sequence comes from Flavobacteriaceae bacterium M23B6Z8, assembly GCA_046199005.1. Taxonomy (GTDB): domain Bacteria; phylum Bacteroidota; class Bacteroidia; order Flavobacteriales; family Flavobacteriaceae; genus Ascidiimonas. The sequence goes on along the minus strand of CP176050.1, from coordinate 3,645,289 downwards.
ATATCCAATACGTGTTTGTTGAGTAAGTTTCAGATTGAACATACCCACGATGGACTCGCTTGTTCTGTATCCGACACCCAACTCAAACTTATTAAAGAGAATAGCATTCAAATTGAGATCTACGATGAGGGGAGCTCCTTCTACTCCTCGAAGTAATACCGAAGGTTTTAGCTGGAAGTCTTCGCCATCTACATCAAATGTATAACCACTGGTGAGGTAAAAATGAGTTTCCTCTCTTCCGCGATTTACCAATCCGTCTCTTTTGTTAAGGTGTTTGGCTTTGACAAGGTTAAGCGCAGAAAATCCGGCAAAGAAGCGATTGTTAAAATAGTAAGCTCCTACACCCAGATTCCCGAAACTCTCATTGATATTTTGATTAAATGCCGGATCTTCTGAAGGATCGTCAAAAACAAATCCGCTAAGATCGTTTCTGAAATTGGTGATCCCGGCCTTTAATCCTAGTGATAATTTGCTGTCTCTTGAGAGTTGAAGTACATATGCAAAATCAACATTTATATTGTCTTCAACAATTGCACCGTCGCCTATATCATCTCTTACAATAGAGATACCTGTTTCTATATTTTTACCGAGAGCAACATGTCCAAAAGCATTAAAAGTTCTTGGTGCTCCGTCTACTCCGCTCCATTGTGCTCTGTACAGAACTCCCAGATTAAGAAGTCCTTGCTGATCGGTCGCAAAGGCAGGGTTTACAATACTCATGTTATAAAGATACTGTGTGTATTGTGGATCTTGTTGTGCGTTTATTCCATTCGAGATCAAAAGAAACAAAAACAGGATAACACAATTTTTAAGTTGAAAAAAATTAATAGTATTCATGTTATTTAGTTTCTAAAGATTATCGATTTAAGTAAACAATTCCCTGAAAAGGCTTGGTTTCACCATCTCCAAAGTTTATAATGAAAAAGTAAACGCCGTTTGGAAGTATGCCATCAGAAAGTGCAGTTCCTTCAGATGATGTTCCGTCCCAATCTGGTGTAGATGCAGTTCCTTTGTACACTAAAGAACCGTAACGATTATAGACTTCCATTGCATAATTAGGATAGTTGTTACGCAATTCTGTAATCGTGAAGGTATCATTCACACCATCTCCATTTGGAGAAAAGGCTCTTTTGCTAAAAGTGCTTACATCGACACAGTTGATTAATTCTACCGTGACAGCTAAATTTTCTATTGATTCACAACCGGTACCTTCATTGAAACCACTTGCATAATAGGTAGTACCGTTTACAAGAGGGGTATTAATATCGAGTGAGGTATTTCTGCCTGCATCTGCATACCAAAAGATTTCCTGCGATGCATTCACTTCAATGTCTGCCAACGTAGCATTAATGTCCTGACAAATCTGTTGCACGGCATCGCCAGTAGGCACGGCCGTACTGTTCACCATCACCGTGGTTGTCGCAGTAGCGGTACATCCACCGGAGAAAGTAATTTCAACTGTAAAGATTTCACCATCTGTCACGTTACTTACTACAGGATTTTGACTAGTCGCATTATCAAATGTGGCTGATCCATCACTTGTCCAGGACCAGGCGGTAGCAATGCCGCTGGTTTCACTTAACTCTATTGATTCTCCTTCACAAACCGGACCATTATTACTGGCAACCGCCATACCATCAGAAGTAACGGTAACTGTCGCTTCACAGGTGTCAGTATTGCCGTTACCGTCTGTTACTGTAAGAATTACGGTGTTCTCTCCAACGTCTGCACAAGTAAAGGTGTCCCGATCTATGGTGATGGATGTAATTGTACAATTATCTGTTGATCCGCCGTCTATCTGAGCCGCGGTAATAGACGCATTACCGGTACTATCCAGGACTATTTCAAGATTATTACAAACCGCAACAGGATCGGTACTATCATTGATGATGACATTTTGATTCTGACTTATCACATTACCGTTTCCATCGTTAAACGTCCAGGTTACAACTGTGGTTCCTTGCGTAGTGATGGGTAGAGTTGCATTATTGGTGACAGTTACACTTCCTCCGCAATTATCGGTTGCCGTTGGTATGTCTAATGAAGTTACTTCGCATTCATCAGTGATATCCGGTAACGAAGCTATATCAGGTACCGGCGGAGTATTGTCGTTGATGATCACATTTTGATTTTGTGCAGAAGTATTTCCATTACCATCATCAAATGTCCAGGTGACCACGGTGGTTCCCTGAGCTGTTATAGGTAGCGTAACATTGTTAGTAACTGTTACACTTCCACCACAATTATCAGTAGCAGTTGGAGGTGTTAAGGAAGTCACTTCACACTCAGCAGTCACGTCGGGAAGTGAAGCTGCATCCGGTGTTGGTGACGTGGTATCATCTACAATGATGTTTTGATTCTGCGTCGAAGTATTTCCATTACCATCATCGTATGTCCAGGTTACTATGGTAGTGCCCTGGGTGGTGATCGGCAAGGTTGCATTACTGGTAACGGTTACCGTTCCACTACAGTTGTCGGTTGCGGTAGGAGGTGTAAGCGAGGTCACCTGACATTGCGCTGTTACATTTGGTAAGGATGCTACATCGGGTGTAGGAGGCGTGGTATCGTCAATAATCACATTCTGATTTTGAGCGGATGTATTCCCATTTCCATCATCATACGTCCATGTGACAACGGTAGTTCCCTGGGTAGTGATAGGGAGTGTTGCATTGTTAGTTACAGTTACGGTTCCTCCGCAGTTATCGGTCGCAGTAGGCGGTGTAAGGGAGGTCACCTGGCATTGTGCCGTTACATCTGGTAATGATGCTACATCGGGTGCAGGTGGCGTGGTATCATCAATAATCACATTTTGGTTCTGTGTAGAAGTGTTTCCATTACCATCATCGAATGTCCAGGTGACTACTGTGGTTCCTTGAGTGGTAATTGGGAAGGTAACATTGTTAGTTAAAGTTACCGTACCTCCACAATTATCTGTTGCGGTTGGCGGGGTAATAGAAGCAACCTGACATTGTGCAGTTATATTAGGTAAAGCGGCTGCATCCGGAACCGGAGCTGTATTATCATTAATGATCACATTCTGATTCTGGAAGGTGATATTTCCGTTCCCATCGTCATATGCCCATGTGACGGTAGTGGTTGAAGTAATAGGTAGTGTTGCATTATTGCTAACGGTTAATGCTCCCCCGCAATTATCAGTAGCGGTAGGAGGCGTCAAAGAAGTCACCTCACACTCAGCAGTCACGTCGGGTAGTGATGCTGCATCTGGTATAGGTGGAGTCGTATCATCTACTATGATGTTTTGATTCTGTGTCGAAGTATTTCCGTTACCATCATCGTACGTCCAGGTTACTATGGTAGTGCCCTGTGTTGTAATAGGTAATGTTGCATTGTTGGTTACGGTTACGGTTCCTCCGCAGTTATCGGTTGCCGTGGGCGGTGTAAGCGAGGTCACCTGACATTGCGCTGTTACATTTGGTAAGGATGCTACATCGGGTGTAGGAGGCGTGGTATCGTCAATAATCACATTCTGATTCTGCGTCGAAGTATTTCCATTACCATCATCATACGTCCAGGTAACTACGGTAGTTCCCTGTGTAATAATTGGCAGTGTTGCATTGTTAGTTACAGTTACGGTTCCTCCGCAGTTATCGGTAGCAGTAGGCGGTGTAAGGGAGGTCACCTCGCATTGTGCCGTTACATTGGGTAAAGATGCTACATCGGGTGTTGGTGGTGTGGTATCGTCTATGATCACATTCTGATTCTGCGTCGAAGTGTTTCCATTACCATCATCAAATGTCCAGGTAACTACGGTAGTGCCCTGCGTCGTGATCGGAAAGGTTACATTATTGGTTACGGTTACTGTACCACCGCAGTTATCGGTAGCGGTAGGCGGGGTAATAGAAGCCACCTGACACTGATCTGTTACATCAGGTAAAGAGGCTGCATCCGGAACCGGAGCTGTATTATCGTTAATGATCACATTTTGATTCTGAAAAGCGATATTCCCATTACCATCATCATAAGCCCAGGTTACTACCGTCGTAGATGTGATGGGTAAGGTAGCGTTGTTAGTTACAGTGATGCTACCACCACAATTATCAGTAGCGGTAGGAGGCGTCAAAGAAGTCACCTCACACTCAGCAGTCACGTCGGGTAGTGATGCTGCATCTGGTATAGGTGGAGTCGTATCATCTACTATGATGTTTTGATTCTGCGTCGAAGTATTTCCATTACCATCATCGTACGTCCAGGTTACTATGGTAGTGCCCTGTGTTGTAATGGGTAAAGTTGCATTACTGGTTACGGTTACCGTTCCACCGCAGTTGTCGGATGCGGTAGGAGGAGTAAGCGAGGTCACCTGACATTGCGCTGTAACATTTGGTAAGGATGCTACATCGGGTGTTGGCGGTGTGGTATCGTCTATGATTACATTCTGATTCTGCGTCGAAGTATTTCCATTACCATCATCAAATGTCCAGGTAACGATAGTGGTTCCCTGCGTTGTAATAGGCAGTGTTACATTATTAGTTACTGTTACCGTTCCGCCACAATTGTCCGTTGCCGTTGGGGTTACCAGAGATGTCACCTGGCACTGGGCAGTCACATTCGGTAGAGACGTGGCATCGGGTGTTGGTGGGGTGGTATCTGTTGAAGCGCAGGAAGCTGCCAGCGTTAAAGAAGCTGGAATATTATTAAAAGCAGTAGTGTATGTTCCGTCCTCTAAGTTAGTTTGGTAATAATTAGTTAGATCTGAAAAGGCTAATCTCGCCGCAGCAATGCCGCCTGAAGAGAAATCATAGGTGCCATTATAAATAGCAATATCAAATTCATCCCCTGGTCCCGGACCGGCACCTAAGCCTAAAGCAGTTCGAGAAGCACCAGTATCGGTTAAGCCTGATGGTAGTCCAGTTTCATTACTGTCTGTTTTGTCTCCTGCGAATATGGTCGATTCTACATTATTGACAAAAATAAATCTTGGATTATTAGCAGCATTAGAGCTTCCACCAGGATTAGATGCATCCTGAAAAGCGATTATCTGGTCTCCCAGAGTTGATAATAAAAAAGAAGTTGCTGAGATTCTGGAGTCTGTGTAAGCTGCGAAAAGCCCCGGATTATCTGTATATTGAATGATATCACCAGCACTTAATCCACCAGCAGGAGCAGTGTATGAAAAGGCTCCTTCTGAGCAGGGAGTACTAAACCCTGATGCATCGGCACCACAATCGGTAAAATAAATAACAGTTCCTGCTTGAATGTCTACAAAGGTCACAAAGGCAAAGTCATCTGCACCTCTGGTTTGTACTAAGAGTACGGCAATATCTCCTGCTGCCAGATTAGTTTGAGCTTGCAGATTCGATACGGGCGAAAATAAGATAAGGAAGAATATACATATTCCTAAGAAAGAATTTCTCACGATGTAAGATTTTGGTTAGTTTAAACGCTGCGGAAATATATTTCCGCAGCGAAAATAAGAAAAAGTTTAATTTCTTGATGGAAAAATCCCTTGTAAGGCTATAACAAAATTTACTGCTAGATAAGGATTTCTTATATTAAATGGAATGCTTCCTCCCGCATTCGCAGTGTTACCAGAGATGGCGACATTAGGCCCATTTCCTGTTTGGATATTATTAGCTGCGCTGTTAAAGAGGTTAGCATTTTCTGATGCGCCAATATTATTATTTGTTGGGTCTGCATCAGTTCCATCGTCGTCGTTTGCTAAGAGGTGAGCGGTTAGCCCTACACTGCTATGGTGATGAGAAGGCATTTCCGCCAGAGTTAGAGAATGAATTTCAGCACCTCCTTTTTGACCCATTTGAAAGGGCTGAAGTCCCGGTCCGTTGCCATAACTAACAGGCATTCTACCTCTAAGATCGGGGAGTCCAAAAGTAGTTCTCCCGTCGCCACCAAACTGAGTTCCGAGGATAGAGAATAATGCAGAATGTGATGCTATCTGGAGCAACTGACCATTGCATAAGGCCCAGCCTCTTGGTGCGAAGTTGCCGCCAAACATCATGATTTGTCCAATAAATGGTTCCATATAATATATTTTTTGGGTTAAGCCTCAAATATATCTGTTATGGTATTTGTATGTAAGCGTAATAATACCCGATATTGAAAACAGGTATTTCTACGTAGTCATCACCTAGTAAACTTAAATAATTTCGCAGTAGAGCTTGTCTTCTTCCTTATATACTTTTACGGCTTTAAGTTTTGTAAGGCCCTTTATTCCTTTGTCCCACGCTTTATTGCTAAGTCCGGAAGCGGATTTAAGATCTGAAAGTAGCATTTTAGATTCTTTTTTAAGGATATCGAAAATTAGCTTTTCATTTTCACTTAGACTGAGTTGTTTTTTCTCGGGTCTCATCTGCGGGAAAAAAAGTACTTCCTGAATCGATTGATTATTCGTAAGGAACATGATCAAACGATCCATACCTATCCCTAAGCCACTGGTAGGCGGCATACCGTATTCCAATGCTCTTAAAAAATCGTTATCGATAAACATTGCTTCATCATCACCGCGTTCAGATAGTTTTAGTTGTGCTTCAAAACGTTCTCTCTGGTCTATAGGATCATTGAGCTCTGAATACGCATTGGCGATTTCTTTACCGCAAACCATCAATTCAAAACGCTCGGTGAGATCTGGATTTTCTCGATGCTCTTTGCAGAGCGGACTCATTTCTTTCGGGTAATCGGTAATGAAGGTAGGTTGAATAAAATTGCCTTCGCATTTCTCTCCAAAGATCTCATCTATCAGTTTTCCCTTACCCATGCTATCTTCGACAGCAACACCCATTTTCAATGCCGCATTTCTGATCTCATCTTCTGTCTTCGCGGTGATATCGAACCCTGTGAACTTTTTAATCGCATCGGTCATGGTGATTCTCGGGTAGGGAGCTTTAAAGTCAATCTCGTGTTCCCCAAAAACTGTTTTTGTATTTCCATTAACCGCTTTAGCACAGTGTTCAAGAAGGTTTTCAGTGAATTCCATCATCCAATTATAGTCTTTATAGGCGACATAGATTTCCATGGCTGTGAATTCAGGATTATGGGTGCGATCCATACCTTCATTTCTGAAGTTCTTCGAGAATTCATATACTCCATCAAAACCTCCAACAATCAAGCGCTTTAAATATAATTCGTTGGCGATTCGCATATAAAGAGGAATGTCAAGGCTATTGTGATGGGTGACGAAAGGTCTGGCCGCTGCCCCGCCAGGGATCGATTGAAGAATAGGGGTCTCCACCTCAAAATAACCCTTTTCATTAAAAAATTCACGCATTGCATTAAAAAGCTTTGTTCGTTTCACAAAAACTTCTTTTACCTGAGGATTAACTACCAGGTCTACATAACGCATACGGTATCTTAACTCAGGATCATTGAACTCATCATGCGTTTTACCGTCTGCATCTATCTTGGGCAGGGGTAAGGGGCGTAATGCTTTACTCAACAAACGAAAATCTTTTACCATGATCGTCTTTTCGCCAACCTGGGTGGTAAAGAGCGTACCTTCTACACCTATAAAGTCTCCAAGATCGATCAGCTTTTTAAAAACCTCATTGTATTTTGATTTGTCCTCTCCGGTACAGATCTCATCCCTATTAAAATAAAGCTGAATTCGTCCTTCACTATCCTGTAATTCAGCAAACGAGGCCTTTCCTTGTATTCTTGAAGACATGAGTCTTCCGGCCACTACTACTTTCTTGCCTTCTTCATAATTATCTTTAACCTGAGTTGAAGTATGGTCTACCGGATAAAGATCTGCCGGAAACGGATTAATGCCTAAAGCTCTTAATCTATCCAATTTCTCTCTTCTTATTAGCTCTTGTTCTGAAAGTTGCATGCCTTATTTTAAATACTACGTTGATTTTAGAAAGATGCAAAGATACATACAATTGAATAAATTCTAGAAGTTTGACGTTCAAATAGGTTGCCATGTTTTCTTCTTTTTTTTAAGGGATCATACAACTTTTAGGAACAGGGTTGTCGACCGGTAAAACATATTTTTATATCTTTCGTTCTCAATAAAAAATATAGAATGAGTATTTGGCGAGTACTGTTGGCGATCATTTTTCCTCCTTTATCTGTATTAGATAAAGGCTGTGGTTCTATACTTATTGTTTTTATATTATGGATTCTCGGTTGGATTCCTGGTGTGATCGCGGCACTTATTATTTTGAATAACCCCAATAAATAAAAATTAAGATGAAAAAACTATTAGTTAGTGTTTGTGCCCTTGTATTATTATTATTTACTTCATGCAACTTCACTGAAGAGTTGAATATTGAAGACGATGGAAGCGGAAGACTCGCTATCAAATTTGACGGTTCAGAACTACTTCAAATGAGCGGTGGTATGAAAGCTGAAGACGAACCCGCTGGAAAAGTAATAGACTCGGTAATTTCGTTCAAGCAACTTCTCGAAGAAAAGAAAGATAGTATAGCTCAGCTTCCGATCGAAGAACAGGAAAAATTAAAAAAACTAGAACCTTTCAATTTGCACATGGTAATGAACGAAGAGGCTGGTGACATGAAAGTGGATATGTACACCGATTTCAAAAAAGTTTCAGAACTTTCAGATGCATTTAGCGCCTTCCAGAACGTAAGTGCCTTTAGTAATAATGGTATTGGAGGCGCGCCGAATTCCAATGAGAGTTCATTTTCTAATCAGGAAGCGACAGAAATGAGCTATTCTTTAAAAGGAAATAAGTTTACCAGAACCAATAAGGTGATAGATTATGATCTTTTGCAGCAAAATGTCGATAGTCTTGGTAAGATGGAATTGTTTCTGAGTAGTTCCACCTATACGCTTGTTTACCACTTTTCAAAACCTGTAAAATCAGTATCTAAAAAAGGTGCCCTATTTAGTGAAGACCGAAAAACGGTTACAATTGAGGTTCCCTTCATGGATTATATGAGAGATCCTGAGATATTGAATTTAGAAATAGAGCTTGCCAACTAAAATCGTTTCTTCTTAAAGGATATCTTATCTTTGCCTTATGAATAAAGAAGTAAGGATAGAAGACCTTGGTCTGTTTGATTACAAGGAATGCTGGGACTATCAAGAACAGCTGTTCAAACAGATTGTGGATCGAAAAATAATGAACCGGAGACAAAACCAACAAGAGGAAACAGAGAACCATTTTCTTTTTGTTGAGCATCCACACGTTTACACTCTTGGAAAAAGCGGAGATATAACGAACCTCCTTCTCAATGAAAATGAGTTAAAGCAGCACAACGCTGTATTTTATAAAATCAATAGAGGAGGTGATATTACCTATCATGGTCCCGGTCAGGTTGTTGGTTACCCAATTCTGGATCTCGATAATTTTTTTACAGATATCCATAAATACTTAAGGCTTCTGGAAGAAGTAATTATCAAAACCCTTGCAGAATATGGTTTAAATGCTACCAGAAGCGACGGGGAAACAGGTGTTTGGTTAGATGTTGGTACACCTTTTGCCAGAAAAATTTGTGCTATGGGCGTACGCGCTTCGAGATGGGTAACAATGCACGGTTTTGCCTTAAATGTAAATACAAATCTAGGTTATTTTGATCATATTATTCCTTGTGGAATTAAAGGAAAGGCGGTAACATCGCTTCATGCAGAACTAGGGGTAGATCAATTATCAATGTCACAGGTAAAGAAAAAAATAACGCATCACTTTGAAGATTTGTTTGAAGCCAAAATGGTAAGAGCAAAAACGGTATAAAACTTGTGCCTGCTATTTTTTATAACAAAAATGAAGATTTCTTCTAAATTAGCGCATACGGGCCTAATTCAATGCATATACAATTATTGAGTTCTCTTCACCTTCGGTAACCACAGCTATCTTGTTATTATTTTTGAGATCGGTAAGATCTATTTCCGAATTGCCATAAACTGGAAAGTTAGCAATGGGTTCTGTTTGGCTGTCAAATAGATATACCTTGCTCGTTTGAAGATCTGTCACAGAGACATAAATTTTATTATTTACATAAAAGATTCTTGGAGCGGTATAGATACCATAGTCCAGTTCTACAGGTTTTCCTTTAATGGTGAGTACATTGTCTGAAAGGCTAACAAGTGTTTTAGCGGTAGCGTCTATTTTATGATTATCCTGTAATCCCAGTCCAATTCGGTTGATATTTCCCTTGAAGTCTATCTGTAATAAGTTTCCGGAAGAATCAGTGGTAGTAAATAGACCATTATATAAGTAAACCGAATTTCCCGACAGGTTAATTTCCCCATTTACTTTTATTCTTGGTTTCCCTCTTCGATCTAGTATACTCAACCGATTTTGTTGGGGTAAAATTAAATAATCCTTGCCAGATACCCTTACGTGTTTAGGACTGCTCAAAAGGGGTTGTTTTGTTCTCTTAAATGTAAAACCGTCTACCTTTTCGCCTTTACCAGTGTACATAAAGATTTCTTTATTCGCACAAACTACAAAACGATAATTACGATTTTTGTCATAATCAAATACCGACAAGGGATGAGTTACCTTTGCATCTATATCCAGAGGAAAAGGAGCTACATCTCTACCTTTAAGGTCAATTATGTGTAATTTTTTCTCGGTAGTGAAGGCTAATTGCAACCGTCCATTCTTGTAAAGATCTACCTGTGAAACTTCTCCGATTATAGGATCATCAAGTTTCCTTTTCCAGCGAATCTTCCCTTCGTTAGAAATAAGATACAAATGATTTGCTTTATCCTGAATTACAATATCTTTTTCTTCTGTTCTGTGATTGGTGACGAACTGGGGTTTGTTCGCTAACTCTGCCTCGAGAGTAACTGCAAATAATTGAGAAACTGTACCTGCAACACTACTTTTGCTTATTCTTGAAATAGCGCCGTTCGTGTGAAGAAAATCTTTATCCGGGACAAATTGAAATGCAAAAAGCGGATACTCATCGAGTTTTACACTGGTCAGTGTTTTTGACACCACATTATTACCCTTCTCTTCAAGAAAATTTCCAATTTGAGGATTCATGCCAATGGCGAGGATAGAAGACTGGTCATTTAGGTTCTTCATCAATGTTTCGTAGGCATTTGTATTTTTGAGCGTGGATTTATTTTGAAAGTTCGCAATAATCCCATGCAAAGAAGTGAGGTTTTCAGCGAATACGACAAAATCTCCAAGAACAGTATAGAAATTAGCAGCGGTGTTTGAAACTAGGGGATCTAAATTATCAATTAATAGTGTGTATGTTTCCAGCTGCTGTATAGGGATACTTCGATGTGTATCTGCCAATTTGCTATAAGATTCCAGTTCAGTTTTCACTCCTTCAATATTGTTGAAATGAAGAGCGATCACATTTCCTTCTTTTAAATAAATGAATCCCGCTTCATCTGAAAAAGGCATAATGTCGGGTGCATTGGCAGAAGCCACTTTATTACCAGCGTAAACTTTCAACTTATCACTTAGAATGTTCCAGTCTGTATAAGTAAACGATAAAAGACCGTGGGCGTTCAAAGGAGTTATTTCGGGAAGTTTGTTTTCTGTTGCACCCAAATTTTCGAAAACAGACAAGACAGATCCGGTTGAATCTTTTGAAATGGTAACGCCATTAAAGAATACGTTTTGCTGGTCGATCTTAGCGTCTATTCCTATCCAGTTCTTAAAGGCCTGGTTGCCTAGAAAATTACTTTCGGGAAATAAGTAGTCTACAAAAGTATTACCGTTTTCGCCATTAATAAAAATAGAGGCCGTAGCATCAGGGCTGGAGGTGTCGATTATTTTTTGCAAGGATGCATCTGTTTTGTAATTAGAAGACTGAGATTGTCTTATAATGTTTTCGATAACTAATTTAGAGGAAGAGATAATGGCAACACGATTTATAAGAGTATGAAATGCCTTTTGACCTTTAAGTGAGATCTCATCGATGGCTAAATTCTCATAGTTATATCTTTCCGAGACTATATCTTGAAGACTGTCTTTTTTAAAAAGTTGCTCGTGGTATTCTGAAATAAAAGTGTACTCAAAATTATCTTTGCCTACTTCATTAAAGCAAATAAGCGCATGATCTTTCGGCTCAATGTAATCCAGTCTGGAGAGAAACTGATCAAAATTGGAATAACCAGCAGAATTTTCAAATTGGTTTATGAAGTTGTTGTTTCTCAAATCACTTTTGAATGCTGCCAGGTCATTAATTTGTATTACAGCGAAAGTGCCGTTAGGAACATAGTTGGTAAGTCCTGATGTTATGTTCTCCTTTTGTTTGCAGCTTACGAGCATTAAGAGTCCTAACAAAATCAGTTTTTTCATGCGGCAAAGAGTTTGATGCAAAAATATGAATTCAAAATTCTAATTTTAGTTGTTCAGGAAGTAACCGGAAGCTTTTTCTGTGATATTTTGTGATGCCATACTTTTTTATAGCTTCTCTATGTTCTGCGGTTGGATATCCTTTGTTCTGTTTCCAGTTATACATGGGATATTCTTCATGTATTTTTTCCATATAGTTATCTCTATAGGTTTTTGCAAGGATAGAGGCGGCAGCAATACTCATGTATTTGCTATCTCCTTTTACGATACATTTATAAGGAGTATTTTGAAAATCTTTAAAACGATTGCCATCTACTATAATAAAGTCTGGCTTGCAGTCCATAGAATGTATTGCTCGATGCATTCCTTCGATTGAGGCATTTAAAATATTGATACGATCAATTTCTTCAGGGTAAACATGTGCTATTCCATAAAAAGCAGCTTCCTGCTCTACAATAATTCTAAAAAAATCTCGTTTTGCGCGCGTGAGCTGCTTAGAGTCATTAAGCTCGTTATGATTAAAAGTGTTTCGTAATGCCACAGCAGCAGCAGTGACCGGTCCTGCGAGGCATCCTCTCCCTGCTTCATCGGTTCCGACTTCTATGCCTTCCTCTTCAAAATATCTTAATAATAAGGACAATTTTTATAGATCTTTACAATAAACATAAGGTTTTGCCTAGGAAAATTCAAATAATCTAGGGTGTTTGTGATTTTTAACACACCCCTACTATCTTTTATTTGGTTTATTAAGAAATAATTAAGAAGTTTGCGACTGACTAAATCAAATTAATTAAATATGAGATCAAAGTTTACTTGGATGTTGACGCTATTTTTAGCGTTGATGGTGCAAATTACTTTTGCACAGGAAAAAACGGTTACCGGTAACGTGACAGACCAATCCGGTTTGCCGCTGCCCGGGGTTAACGTTGTGGTTAAAGGTACTACTACAGGTACTCAGACTGATTTTGACGGAAACTATGCTATTAAGGCAAGTGTAGGTCAAACATTAGTTTTTACCTATTTAGGACAAAAAACTACAGAACGAGTTGTGACTTCAGCAAATACCATCAACGTACAGATGGTGGAAGATGCAGAGGCACTAGAAGAGGTGGTTGTGACCGCCCTTGGTATTGAGCGTTCTGCAAGATCTATAGGTTATGCAGTTTCTACTGTTAAGGCTGAAGATTTGAATGTTGTGCGTGAAACAAACGTTTTAAATGCACTACAAGGTAAAGCGAGTGGTGTTCGAATTCAGAACCAGTCAGGTAACGTTGGTGGTTCTACCAAGATCATTATTAGAGGTAATGCCTCTTTAGGAGGTAACAACCAGCCATTATGGGTTGTAGACGGTGTTCCTGTTTCGGATTCAAATATTGCCTCTGGTTCAAGAATTCAGGGTGGTTTTGACTTCGGTAACAGAGCACAGGATATCAACCCTGACGATGTGGAAAGTATTTCGGTGCTTAAAGGTGCGTCAGCAGCCGCACTTTATGGATCACGTGCTGCGAATGGGGTAATTATCGTTACTACAAAGAAAGGTAAAGTAGGTTCAAAAGCGAATTTTTCGTTTAGTACCGATATTCGTTTCGATGATCCTCTAAGATTACCTGATTTTCAGGAGCAATTTGTTGGTGGTGATCAGGGAGTTTATGATTTTACGCAGACAGACGGAAATCAGACTACAGCAGGTTGGGGACCTTCTTTAAGTGAGGTTTCAGGCCAGACGTATACAAACGTTGCAGGAGAAACAGTTCCTTTTAGATTATTTAAAAATAGAGTAGAGGATTTCTATGAAACAGGTATTACTAAAATTACCAGTTTCGCTGTTTCAGGGGCTTCAGGAGTTGGTGATGATTATAGATTAAGTTCATCATACACAGAGCAGGAAGGTATTTTACCAAACTCTGCGTTAAACAGATTCAACTTAGGTCTAAATGCGGGTAAAGTATTAACTGAAAAGTTGAAATCACGATTTTCTGTAAATTACGTAAGAACAAACACAAGAGGTACGGCTGCAGGTGGTGCAAACGATCCAAACGTACTTACGAATATTGTTAATGGTTTACCTATTAACACGGACATCAGCTTGTTCCGTCCATGGAAAGATGAGCAAGGTAATCAGCTATCTCAGGTAGGTCCTCAGACGAACAACCCATACTGGGTAGCTAATGAGAATGCTCCTCAAGTAACGGTTGAGCGTTTCTTCGGTAATGCTTCATTAGAATACTTGCCAATCGAAGAATTAAGTTTATTAGGACGTGTAGGTTATGATACCTTTACAGATGAAAGACTTTTAGTTAATGAAGTCAATACTGTAGGTCGTGCAGATGGTCGTTTTACTGATGACCTTATTAAAAGAAGTGAGCTTACCTTAGATTTCCTTGCTACTTATGATAAGCAACTTAATGATGATTTTGCTTTAACAGTACGTGGTGGTGCTCAGTGGAATGAGAGAGTTCGTAGAGATGCTACCAACATTGCGATCGGTTTAACCGTACCAGGCTTATTTGATCCGGGTAATGCCGCTAATAACACTCCAACCAAGTTTTTTAGACAACAAAGGATTTTGGGTGTTTTTGGAGATTTGACACTTGATTATAAGAACTGGTTAATATTAAATGCTACTGCACGTAATGACTGGTCATCTACGCTTCCGGCAGATAATAACAGTTTCTTCTACCCATCCGTTTCTTTGAGCTGGATTTTTACCGATGCTTTTAAAATTGATAGTGATGTTTTAAGTTATGGTAAATTAAGAGGTACCTGGGCTAATGTTGGTAATGATACTGCTCCTTACCTGTTAGACTTCCTTTTCAATCCTGATCAGGCTTACTTTGGTCAGTTTGGTACTGGTGGTACTTTTCCATTTAATGGTCAGTTAGCTTTTAACAGTAACGGATTCTTGACAGATCCTAACTTAAAGCCTGAGAATCAAGAAAGTTTTGAGATCGGTCTTGAGCTTGGATTGTTCAAGAATAAGGTTAATATTGATGCTACGTACTATAACAATGCTACACAAGATCAAATTATATTCCTTCCAACTCCACAAACTAGTGGATATACATCCTTACTAACTAACATTGGTCAGATTAGTAATGAAGGTTTTGAAATTGAATTGAATGCAAGAGTTCTTGAAGTTGGTGACTTTACCTGGGATATAGATTACAACTTTACCAGAAATATATTCCGTGTTGATGATCTGGGAGATTTACCAGGTGGTCGATATGTATTACCTGATACTGAATTTAACGGTCTTCAGATCGTTGCTGATGAAGGTGGAGATCTTGAGCTTTTTGGTAGAAAATTTGCCAGAGTTCAGGATGCAGATGGAAACGATATTGAGGATCAGATTCTTGTAAATTCTGATGGTATTCGTCAGTCTGGTAATGATGGTAAATTAGGTAGTATCAACCCAGATTTCATCATGGGTCTTACATCAGCATTTAGCTGGAAAGGGTTTACATTATCTTCTACATTTGACTATAGAGAAGGTGGAAAGATATTCTCTAACACGGTAGGTCTTTTAAGAAGAGCAGGTCTTGCTGAAGAAACTGCAGTTAATAATAGAGAAGTTTTCGTAGATCCTAATACTTTTCAGGCAGATGGAACTCCAAATACAACTCCTGTAAGTAGTGTTCAAAACTACTGGGCAGCTTTCTCTAACGCTTCAATTATAGAAGGAAATGTATTTGATGCTACTTTCATCAAGTGGAGAGAATTAAGTTTATCTTATACGTTCTCACAAAAAATACTGGAGAAGACTCCTTTTAAAGGGTTAAGAGTTGGTATTCAAGGACGTAATTTAGCGTTATTCAACACAAATGTTCCTCATGTAGATCCAGAATCTGGTTTATTTGGAGCGAATAGTAATACGCAAGGTATTGAGCGTGGTGGTGTACCACCTAGCAGAAGTCTTGGTTTTAACTTACAAGTGAATTTCTAAAATAAAAAGTATGAAAAGATTTAATATAAAAAAGTTTGGTGTTCTTTGTATGGCTTCGCTTACAATGCTCATGAGCGGTTGTGAGGGGTCAATTGAGGGTATCAACACAAACCCGTTCGCAGCGACCAATATTGATCCTGCATTGCTTTTCCCGCAAATTATTTTGGCGGTGTCTCAGCAGCGAACGATAGAATTGAATTCAGTAAACATTCAGGCACAGCACTGGACATCTGGTGGTTCTGCCGGAGTTTTCCGTAACCCTGAAGTATATATTATAAGTGCGAATACTACCAATAACGTATGGTTCGCCGAATATGCCACATCATTGAGAAACTTGCAACAGGTAAGATTACTTACGGAGCAAAACAATCCAGGAAACCTGCATGTAATTGGTCAGGCAAAGGTAATGGAAGCATTTACTTTCTTTAACCTTACCATCCTTTACGGGCAGGTACCTTTTTCTGAGGCTACTCAGCCAGCAGATTTCCCTAATCCGAATTTTGATCTTCAGGAAGATGTGCTGAGAGGAGTGATCACTCGATGCGATGAAGCAATTGCTCTTTTCAACGGGCCTACGGATGGTATCGTTACTGGTGGAGACCTTATATATGGTGGTGATGCATCAAAGTGGATTAAATTTGCCAATACGTTGAAATTAAAAGCTCTAATGTTGATCGGTAATGTAAATCCTTCTGCTGTTCAGTCAGAAATACAAGCACTACTTTCAGAGCCACTAATCGTTACAAATGCAGATGAGGCGAAATTAGACTATACTTCAGCTATTGGTAACGAGAATCCAATCTGGAATACGCTTAATTTGTTCTCAGGTGGTGATAATATTTTCTGGTATTCTGGTGCTACTTTGGTAGATCTAATGAATAATCTGGGTGATCCACGTCGTGCTACGTATTTCGATTTGAATGCAGACGGACAATACGTAGGTCAAAATCAGGGGGTTTTCAGTCCTACTGGAATTTCTCCTATCAGTTTGAATATTATTCGTCCGGAAATGCCAGACAGATATGCGACTGCTTCAGAGACACATTTCTTGTTAGCTGATGCAGCTGCTAATGGTATCGTTCCTGGTGGTTTAGCTCAGGCTAATACGTATCTTCAGGATGCTGTTAGGTTGTCTATGGATTTCTATGATGGAAAGCCTGGTGCAATTTCGAGCGGTGATAAGACAGCTTATTTAGCTTCTTTACCAGATATTTCAGGTTTGTCAACTGCAGATGCACTGCGTGTAATCCATGAGCAGCACTATATTGATTTATTCACAAGAGGTTTAGAAGCATGGACTCTATGGAAAAGAACCAAAACTCCGACTTTCGAATTGCCTGCAAACGCTCAGTTAACAGATATTATCAGAAGATATCCTTATCCTGCCAGTGAAACTGCATCTAACCCTAATGCACCTGCTCAGCGTCCATTAGACGATCCTATGTGGTTCGAAAACTAGAAGTTAGTATAACATATAAATTTATAAACACCCATGAACTCATGGGTGTTTTTTTGTTTAACAAATTGTAAGTATCATTTAAGGGTAAAAAAATTACCTTTGCCTTAAATCATATGGAATGAAATATAGGATTGTGCTTTTAGCAACTTTATTGAGTTCAATTTTTTGTACAGCCCAAGAGAAAGAAGAGAAGCCTGTTGCTCAACCAACCGGAAGACCTGTATCTCTTTCTGTGACCGATAGAGATGCTTTGCTTGACAGTATCTCAATAAAGGATTATAAGATCATAGCTTACAACAGGGATACAACCTATGTAGATACTTCTCTTACCATTCAGAAAGAATACAAATTCAATTATTTGCGTAAAGATGATTTTGAACTTTTACCATTTTCCAATGTAGGACAGACTTACAACGAGCTGGGGAGAGATTTTACTGGAATTAGTCTCTATCCTAATCTCGGGGCAGATGCAAAGCATTACAATTATATGCAAGTGGAGGACATTCATTATTATCATGTGCCTACTCCGGTCACCGAGCTTTTTTTTAAAACAGTAATGGAGCAGGGTCAGTTGGCAGATGGTTTTTTTACAGCGAATACCTCAGAGCAATTCAATTTCTCCATTGCAAACAAAGGGCTTCGTTCTTTGGGTAAATATCAAAATATCAGGTCAAGCGTAGGGAATTTTCGTTTGACTGCGAATTTCAGAACTAAAAACAACAGATATTTTTTAAGAGGACACTGGGTTTCGCAAGATATTGCAAATCAGGAGAACGGCGGTATCACTAATAGGAATCAGTTTGAATCTGGTGAAGATGAATTTACCGATAGATCAAGAATAGATGTTGCATTTCAGGATGCTGAAAATTTCCTGGTTGGTAAGCGTTATTTCATAGATCAGCGTTACTACCTTAAAAAGAAAAAGGATTCTGTAAAGTCTTCCAGTATAAGTTTGGGACATCAGTTTAATTATGAAACAAAACTTTACCGGTATACTCAGAATACGGCCAGAGATTTTTTTGGAGAAGCTTTTCAAAGTTCCGATTTAATAGACCGATCTCAGTTAAGAGCAATGTTCAATCAGCTTGATGTGTCTTATCAGAACCATATTACCGGAAAATTGGGTTTCAAGGCTATTACTTATAATTATGATTATTTTTTCAAGAGCATCTTGTTTACGAATGACGGTGTAATTGAGAATCAACTAAAAGGTACTGAAGTTGCCGTAGGAGCTACCTGGGAAAAGCAGCTTGGTGGGTTTTCAGTCAATTTTGATGGAACAGCAAACGTATCCGGAGAGCTTGGTGGGTCAAATATAAATGCATCTGCACTATATGGTTTTAAGAACGGAGGCTTTATCGAGGCAGGGATACAATCTACAAATAGAATGCCCGATTTTAATACCTTATTATATCAAAGCAATTATATAGCTTACAATTGGCAGAATACAGATACTTTTAAAAAAGAAGATACCAAGCTATTTAAATTCAGCTTAAGTTTGCCTAAGTGGTTTGATATATCTGTTAATTACACTGCGCTCGATAACTACACGTTTTTTACTGCCTCTTCAGACTTAGAAGATGCGCAGGTTTCACCAGTTCAAAGTGTCAACACAATTAATTATTTAAAGATTAAGTTTAGCAACGAATTCCGTTTGGGAAAATTTGCTTTGGCCAATACGGTCATGTATCAAAATGTAGATCAGGACGGTTTGATTCTTAATGTTCCGGAATTGACAACAAGAAATACATTATACTTTTCAGACCATCTTTTCAAAAAGGCAATGTATTTACAAACTGGAATTACTTTCAAATATTTTTCTTCATACTATATGGATGCATATAGTCCTTTGCTAGGTGAGTTTTATACACAGGGTAATGAACAGTTTGGAGCTTTTCCATTATTTGATTTCTTTATTAATGCAAAGGTGAAACAAACTCGTATTTATTTAAAGGCAGAACATTTTAATTCTCCTTTTTCGGATGCTAATTTTTACTCGGCGCCAGATCATCCCTATCGGGATTTTATAGTGAGGTTTGGTTTGGTGTGGAACTTTTTTATCTGATTCACGCTCCAATTTTCTTAATTTCGGGTTGTATTTTCATGTAACGTATTGATATTCAGCACGGGTATTAAAAAGGCTAAAAAAATCGTCTTAAAAAGTTGTAAGAAGGTTAAAAATGGTGGTATATTTGCAACCGCTTTCGGGGTTATGAAAAGCTTGAAGCGAAAAGTTCATTAATTTTTCAGGTGTAATAAACGGATTTACAAGGTCTTATGTTTTATCAAAAAAATAGTGATAAAATATTTGGTTGAGTTAAAAGAATGTTTTTATATTTGCACCCGCTTTACGGGAGTAGGGCGAGGATTAAAAAAGAATTTACAAGTTCATTGACATATTGTTGACAGCACGCGAGGGTTTATGTGTATTAGTTTACATGTAGACTTTTGCAACAATTTAAGCAAATTTATAATGAGTGAGGGTTAAATATTTGTTGTTTGGTTGATTATAGTATATAACAGACAAACGATGAAGAGTTTGATCCTGGCTCAGGATGAACGCTAGCGGCAGGCCTAACACATGCAAGTCGAGGGGTATATGGTGCTTGCATCATAGAGACCGGCGCACGGGTGCGTAACGCGTATGCAATCTACCTTTCACAGGAGAATAGCCCAGAGAAATTTGGATTAATGCTCCATGGTATTGAGATACTGCCTGGTATTTCAATTAAAGCTATGGCGGTGAAAGATGAGCATGCGTCTTATTAGCTAGTTGGTACGGTAACGGCGTACCAAGGCAACGATAAGTAGGGGTCCTGAGAGGGAGATCCCCCACACTGGTACTGAGACACGGACCAGACTCCTACGGGAGGCAGCAGTGAGGAATATTGGACAATGGGCGGAAGCCTGATCCAGCCATGCCGCGTGCAGGAAGACTGCCCTATGGGTTGTAAACTGCTTTTATACAGGAAGAATAAGGAGTACGTGTACTTTGATGACGGTACTGTATGAATAAGCATCGGCTAACTCCGTGCCAGCAGCCGCGGTAATACGGAGGATGCAAGCGTTATCCGGAATCATTGGGTTTAAAGGGTCCGTAGGCGGATTAATAAGTCAGTGGTGAAAGTCTGCCGCTCAACGGTAGAATTGCCATTGATACTGTTAGTCTTGAATTACTATGAAGTAGTTAGAATGTGTAGTGTAGCGGTGAAATGCATAGATATTACACAGAATACCAATTGCGAAGGCAGATTACTAATAGTATATTGACGCTGATGGACGAAAGCGTGGGGAGCGAACAGGATTAGATACCCTGGTAGTCCACGCCGTAAACGATGGTCACTAGCTGTTTGGACTTCGGTCTGAGTGGCTAAGCGAAAGTGATAAGTGACCCACCTGGGGAGTACGTTCGCAAGAATGAAACTCAAAGGAATTGACGGGGGCCCGCACAAGCGGTGGAGCATGTGGTTTAATTCGATGATACGCGAGGAACCTTACCAAGGCTTAAATGTAGACTGACAGGGGTAGAGATACCTTTTTCTTCGGACAGTTTACAAGGTGCTGCATGGTTGTCGTCAGCTCGTGCCGTGAGGTGTCAGGTTAAGTCCTATAACGAGCGCAACCCCTGTTGTTAGTTACCAGCATGTAAAGGTGGGGACTCTAACAAGACTGCCGGTGCAAACCGTGAGGAAGGTGGGGATGACGTCAAATCATCACGGCCCTTACGTCTTGGGCTACACACGTGCTACAATGGCCGGTACAGAGAGCAGCCAGTGGGCGACCACGCGCGAATCTATAAAGCCGGTCACAGTTCGGATCGGAGTCTGCAACTCGACTCCGTGAAGCTGGAATCGCTAGTAATCGGATATCAGCCATGATCCGGTGAATACGTTCCCGGGCCTTGTACACACCGCCCGTCAAGCCATGGAAGCTGGGGGTACCTGAAGTCGGTGACCGTAAGGAGCTGCCTAGGGTAAAACTGGTAACTGGGGCTAAGTCGTAACAAGGTAGCCGTACCGGAAGGTGCGGCTGGAACACCTCCTTTCTAGAGAACGATCAGATAATAAGTATGGGCTACTTACTTGTTATGAATTTGCTTTAGCTGTCAATAAATATAAAAAAAGAATGAAGTCTCGTAGCTCAGCTGGTTAGAGCGCTACACTGATAATGTAGAGGTCGGCAGTTCGAGTCTGCCCGAGACTACTTTTAGTCGAGGAAAGACGGGTCCCGAAGTTTCGGGATGTCCTGAGCGAGTTTACCCTGAGTGTAATCGAAGGGAAGGGAGTCTGCCCGAGACTACTTTTAGTTAGTTTAAGGAAAGACGGGTATTTGCGTGATTGCGTTCTTGTTTTTTTGTGGCTGATCAAGAAGTTACGTTCATTGGAAATTAGAATTGGAAATTTTAGAGGTTGAGTAGCCGTTATACGTTGGGTATTGTTATCAGATAACTGGTTAACGATCTGACATTACATGGGGGATTAGCTCAGCTGGCTAGAGCGCCTGCCTTGCACGCAGGAGGTCATCGGTTCGACTCCGATATTCTCCACCATGGCGATGTTTTTTTAAGTGTATAGTGCTTAAGAGCATCTTAATCATCACGTTTCATTTTCGGATGTTTGGTTGATGTTTTGCCACAACGTTCATTGACATATTGAGATAAAGAAAATACGAGTAAAACGTAAGCTTGTTATTTTTTAATTTGATGGAAATTTTCTTAGAGGGATTTTTCATGGATTAAGGAGTGACACAGTAAAGTAATACAATAAAGTAAGAATCAAAGAGACAAAAAGTACAATAAGCTAAGTAAGGGCGTATGGGGGATGCCTAGGCTCTCAGAGGCGAAGAAGGACGTGATAAGCTGCGAAAAGTTGCGGGGAGCTGCACATAAGTGTTGATCCGCAAATATCCGAATGGGGCAACCCGGCATGTTGAAGGCATGTCACCCATTTAAATGGGGGCGAACCCGGAGAACTGAAACATCTAAGTACCCGGAGGAGAAGAAAACAAGAGTGATTCCGTCAGTAGTGGCGAGCGAACGCGGAATAGCCCAAACCAGTATTGTTACGGCAATGCTGGGGTAGTAGGACTGCGTTATGTTATGTGTGATGAACTAGAATCTGTTGGAAAGCAGAGCGATATAGGTGATAGCCCTGTATAGGTAAAGAACATAATAGCTAGCAGTATC
>CP176050.1:2082500-3617500 GCA_046199005.1 Flavobacteriaceae bacterium M23B6Z8 | reverse complement strand
ATAAAATGACTCAGTCTCAGACCATATTGAACGCTAAGCTTGTCGGTAACCTGATGTTCAACATCTACATAAGCAGCAGATTCGTTCGCATATTTTTTGGTGAGTTGCTCCTCAATAATACCAGATTCGCTACTGTTAGGTTCTATTTTACCAGGATTAAAACTGTAGTAGATGTTATTTATACCATAGTTCACCTGAAACTTATCGTTTAAATAATGTTTCAAGTCGTATTTAAGATTGAAATTGGCAATCCCTGAATTCCATCTAAACCCTACAAAATCCAGTTCGAGTCCATAATAATAATCAGAATAGATCAGGGATAAATTTGAAAACAGTTTGTCAGAAAACAGATGATTCCATCTAAAATTCACCACGGCATTGCCATAGGTATTCTCAAAAACATCATTAATGCTAAAAACATCCCGACCAAAATATCCCGATAAGAAAATATTATTTCTTTCATTGATCCTGTAATTTAATTTGGTGTTCAAATCGTAGAAATAGGCTTTATTATCAATGTCAAAAAGGGGTAAAAAAAGATGTGCATACGAGGCTCTTCCTCCAAATAAGAAAGCCCCACGATCTTTGACGATAGGCCCTTCAGCTAAAAATCTGCTGGAAACGGCGCCGATTCCACCATTCACCTTCAATTCTTTACTGTTTCCTTCTTTTTGAAAAATTTCCAGTACCGAAGACACTCTTCCTCCATACCTCGCAGGAATACCGCCCTTGAATAATTTGATATCCTTGATGGCATCCGGATTAAACACTGAAAAGAAACCAAACAAGTGCGAAGAATTAAAAATGGTAGCTTCGTCCAGTAAAATTAAATTTTGGTCTACCGCACCTCCACGGACATTGAAGCCGGAAGCCCCTTCTCCTGCGTTAGTTACTCCGGGTAATAGTAATAATGATTTAATTACATCGGCTTCACCCAGGACAACGGGTATGTTTTTTATGGTAGAAGTACTTAAAATGTTAACACTCATTTGGGGTTTTCGAATATCCAGCTTCTCCGACTTCTCGGTTAAAACGACTTCTTCCAGTTCTTCAACTGCCTCTTCCAGGCTAAAGTTAATTTTCTTATCCTGATCAAGGTTGATTTCCTGAACAATGGTTTTAAACCCAATAGCACTTATCTCAAAAGTGTATGAACCGGCCGGAAGTGTGATGGAGTAGAATCCGTATTCGTTAGTGGTTACCCCTGTACGGAGTTCTGGAATAATGATATTTACACCTATCATACTTTCGTTACTCATTGCTTCTGAAATCACACCACTTAGAGTGTATTTCGTCTGAGAAAAAGATACTTGATTAAATAGAAGGAAAAGAAATACAAAAAGACTTATTGCTTTGTTCATTATGGCGTTTGATTACAGTCATGGAAATCACAATTAAGTAAGTGATTTCTTATATCATTTATAATACCATTGTTAAACGTAGGTAGGCGGATAAAATTATAAGGCTTTAAAAATTATTTCAAATGTAGGTTAAAAATAATTATGTAGCCTATTTTAAATTTATTCCATTTTGTAGTGAATCCCTTTTTAAGCTGCAGGAAGATCGCCTTTTTCTTTTACTGGAAGCGAAGATTTGCCCATCAGGAATTTATCTACTTCATGAGCCGCTTCTCTTCCTTCAGAGATCGCCCAAACAATTAAAGATTGACCTCTGCGCATATCTCCAGCGGTAAAAACCGTAGGAATGTTCGTCTGATAATTAGATGCTTTAACATTAGACCGCGGATCTGTATGGAGCCCTAATTTTTCTACCAACGTGTTTTGAGGCCCTGTAAAACCAAGAGCCAGTAGTGCCATATCACAAGGCCATTCTTTTTCAGTGCCTTCGATCTCTATCAATCGAGGTCTTTCTCCCTTTTCTCTTACCCATTTAACCTCAATGGTCTTAAGTGCTTTTAACCGTCCTTCTTTATCTTTAATAAATTCTTTTGTATTGATGCTCCAGTTTCTCTCGCAACCTTCTTCATGTGAAGAGCTGGTTTTAAGGGTAAAAGGCCAGAAAGGCCATGGATGATCTTCAGACCGATGTTCTGGCGGCATGGGCATAATCTCGAAATTAGTTACCGATTTAGCTCCGTGTCTGTTAGAAGTACCAATACAATCGGAACCAGTATCACCGCCTCCTATCACAATTATATGTTTGTCTCTCGCATGAAGTGCTTCTGTGTGTTTACCAATGCCATCTACTACTTCATTATTTTTTTTGAGAAAATCCATCGCCTGAACTACTCCGTTTGCGTCTGAACCGGGGATCGTCATTTCTCTCCTTTTTGTAGCTCCTCCACAGAGTACCACGGCATCAAAAGCCTTTAATTTTTCAACTTCATAATTAACCCCGACTTCTACGCCTGTTTTAAAAATAATACCTTCTTCTTCCAGAATTGCTAATCTGCGATCAATTACCTTTTTTTCAAGTTTAAAATCAGGAATACCGTAGCGTAAGAGACCGCCGATTTTTTGGTCTCGTTCAAAAACTGTAACTGTATGCCCCGCCCGATTAAGCTGTTGGGCAGCTGCAAGACCTGCTGGTCCTGAACCAACAACCGCTACTTTTTTCTGCGTTCTTTTTGCTGGAGGCTCTGCTTTGATCCAACCTTCCATAAAACCTCGTTCTACGATGTATTTCTCAATCAACTCGATGGAAACTGGTGATTTGATAAGTCCTAGCACGCAAGCAGATTCGCAAGGTGCCGGGCATAATCGACCGGTAAATTCTGGAAAATTATTGGTAGCATGCAGAATGCGTAGGGCTTTTTGCCAGTCATTTTTATAGACGGCATCATTAAAATCGGGTATCATGTTACCTAAAGGACATCCGCTATGGCAAAAAGGAATACCACAATCCATGCAACGCCCTCCTTGTTTTGATATTTCATCTGCTGGCAGTTCTTTGGTAAACTCCTTATAGTTTTTAATACGTTCTTTAGCCGAAATATTTTCTTCCCGTGCTCTTTCAAATTCCAAAAATCCTCTTAATTTTCCCATACTACTGTGCCATTGATAATTTAAGGGTTTCTTCTTTTTTCTCTTCTTTCATTCGTGCCAAAGCCTTTTTATATTCCTCTGGCATTACTTTAATGAATTGTGATTTCAATTCTTCCCAGTGGTCAAGTACGTACCTTGCTTTTGGGCTGCTGGTATAAGCGTAATGCGATGAGATTAATTGTTCGATCTCTATTAAATCTTCTTCCTGAGGTTCTTCGAGGTTTACCATTTCAAGATTAAAGTTCGTTTTCTCGATAGCGCTTTGCTCGTTTAGAATGTAAGCGATACCGCCACTCATTCCGGCGGCAAAATTTCGACCTATTTCTCCTAAAATCACTGCGATTCCTCCTGTCATGTATTCACAACCATGGTCTCCTATACCTTCCACTACAGCCTTGGCCCCAGAATTTCGTACCAGAAAGCGTTCTCCTGCGATTCCGTTAATATATGCTTCTCCTGCGGTTGCACCGTATAATGCTACGTTACCGGTGATTACGTTCTCGTGTGGTTCAAAGGTGGCTTCATCAGGAATCTGAATGATCAACTTCGCTCCCGAAAGCCCTTTTCCAAAATAATCGTTTGTATTGCCCAGAACTTTCATAGTAAGACCGTGAGTGGCAAAAGCCCCGAAGCTCTGGCCGGCAGAACCGGTAAAGTTTAGTGATAACGTGTCTTCGGGGAGTCCTTTGCCACCGTGTATTTTTGAGATTTCATTGCTAATGATAGCTCCGGTGGTTCGGTCTGTATTACAAATTTTAAAATCAAGACTCATTTTTTCCTTACGGTAAATAGCCGGATGCGCCTGCGCCAAGATTTTAAAATCAAGAACATCATCCAAATGGTGATCTTGTTTTTCGGTATTGTATAGTTTAACCGATGAAAGAACCGAAGGTTTATAGAGTATTTTAGATAAATCTATTCCTTGCGCTTTGTAATGGGTGATTGCTTTAGACATATTAAGTTTTTGGCTCTGTCCCACCATTTCATCAATAGTTTTAAAACCAAGTGAAGCCATAATTTTACGAAGTTCCTGAGCAATAAAAAACATAAAGTTAATCACATGTTCCGGTGTTCCTTTAAAGTTTTTTCGCAATTCAGGGTCTTGAGTAGCGATACCCACAGGGCAAGTATTTAAATGACATGCGCGCATCATAATGCACCCTGAGGCCACCAGAGGAGCTGTTGAGAAACCAAATTCTTCTGCACCTAATAGGCAGGCGATGGCGACATCTCTTCCTGTTTTAAGTTGTCCGTCGCATTCTACAACAATTCTGTTGCGCAGATTGTTCAAAACAAGTGTTTGTTGCGCTTCTGCGATCCCTAACTCCCAGGGTAATCCTGCATGTTTTAGTGAGGTAAGAGGTGAAGCTCCGGTTCCCCCATCAAAACCAGAGATAAGCACAACATCTGCTTTTGCTTTGGCAACCCCTGCGGCGATCGTGCCGACCCCTACTTCTGAGACTAGCTTAACATTAATACGAGCTTCCCGATTTGCATTTTTTAAATCAAAAATGAGCTGTGCCAGATCTTCGATCGAATAAATATCGTGATGTGGAGGAGGGGATATGAGTCCTACGTAAGGAGTGGAATTTCTTGTTCTGGCAATATCGGGATTCACTTTAGGTCCGGGAAGCTGCCCGCCTTCACCTGGTTTGGCACCCTGTGCCATCTTAATTTGAATTTCTTTGGCATTCGAAAGATAATTGATAGAAACACCAAACCTTCCGGAAGCTACCTGTTTAATGGCACTATTTCTCCAGTTGCCATTTGAATCTTTGTAAAATCTGGCCGTATCTTCTCCACCTTCACCAGAGTTGCTTTTTCCTCCAATTCGGTTCATCGCAATGGCTAGATTTTCATGTGCTTCTTTGCTAATTGAGCCAAAAGACATTGCTCCCGTCTTAAAACGTTTTACAATATTTGTCCAGGGCTCTACTTCTTCTAAAGGAATTGGATTCAGATCTTTAAACTCAAACATTCCTCTTAAGGTCATGAGACGCTCGCTTTGTTCATTGATCATTTTCGAATACGCATCATAACTTTCAAAGTTGTTCTGTCTTACTGCTTGCTGAAGTTTAGAAACTGTCGCAGGATTAAACATGTGCCGCTCCCCATTTCGTCTCCAGCGATATTCACCTCCAATATCAAGATCTAAGTTCGCGTTGACTTCCTGAGTTTCAAAAGCCTTACTGAATCGCTTTTGAATTTCTTTTTCAACTTCATACAATCCTATCCCTTCAATTCGTGTTGGTGTATTACAGAAATACGTATTTACGAATTTTTCATTGAGACCAAGTGCCTCAAATATCTGAGCTCCTCTATAAGAGTGTAAGGTAGAGATCCCTATCTTATTCATGATCTTCACGATCCCTTTGCCTATTGCCTTGTTGAAATTCTGAATCGCTTCATCCGCAGAATGGCCATCTATCTCATTTTCCTCAACCAGTTCCTGAATGATCTCGTTTACAAGATATGGGTTGATAGCACTTGCACCGTATCCAAACAGCATCGCAAAATGATGGGGCTCTCTGGGTTCTGCAGATTCGATCACAATCCCTATGGCAGACCTTTTCTTTAATTTCTTTAAAGTGTGGTGCACATATGAACAGGCCAGCAACGCAGGGATAGGAGCCATTTTTTCGTTTACATTGCGATCTGAAAGTATAATGATATTACACCCATTGTCAATTTCGTTCACAATCTCTTTGATGATTTCTTCCAGTTTGCGTTCCAAACCATTCAGGCCTTTTTCTGCTTCATAAAGTATCGATATTGAGATTGCCTTAAAATCAGGATGTGCTATAAATTTGATTTTGTCAAGATCCTCATTAGAAATTACCGGATTTTGTATGCGAAGCATCTTACACTGTTCTGGTACGATCTCAAAAATATTACGATCTCCTCCAATAGAGAGACTTATATCTGTTACAATCTCTTCCCGTATACCGTCGAGTGGTGGGTTGGTAACCTGTGCAAATAATTGTTTGAAATAATTGTAAAGTAATTGAGGCTTTTCTGAAAGAACCGGGAGAGGGGTATCCGTTCCCATAGATCCGATCGCTTCTTTACCTTGCGTTGCCATAGGTACTATGAGTGTTTGTATATCTTCGGTGGTATACCCAAATACTTTTAAACGGGTAATTCTGGCTTCTGGTTCTACGGGTGTTGTGTTATTAGTATAGGGTACTTTTGCCAGTGGCAACAGATTTTCATTCAACCACTTTCGGTACGGCCTTTTTGAAACAATTTGTTGCTTTACTTCTTCATCTTTAATGATTCTGCCTTCATTCATGTCCACCAGAAACATTCTACCCGGCTCTAGTCTACCGTGGTATGCCACATTTTCTGGTTTAATATCAATTACTCCAGTCTCAGAAGACATCACTACATAGCCATTTTTAGTAACGGTATATCTGGAAGGTCGTAATCCATTACGGTCTAGCAATGCACCAATATAATTTCCGTCGGTAAAAGGAATAGAAGCGGGGCCGTCCCATGGCTCCATAATGCATGCGTTGTATTCGTAGAATGCCTTTTTGCCATCAGACATAGATTTATGTTTTTCCCATGCTTCCGGAACCATCATCATCATTACTTCCGGTAGAGACCTTCCGGTTTGTAGCAGCAGTTCCAGTACCATGTCCATAGAAGCAGAATCTGATTTACCTTCCAGCACTATTGGTGGTATATCTTTAATGGATTCTCCAAAAATCGTACTTTCAAAAAGCTCTTCTCTGGCTTTCATTCGGCTTAGATTTCCTTTCAAAGTATTGATCTCACCATTATGACACATGTAGCGAAAGGGTTGGGCAAGATCCCAGGTAGGGAAAGTATTGGTAGAAAAACGTTGATGCACGAGGGCGAGTTTTGTTACTACCGCATTTTCAGTTAGGTCTTTATAGTAAGTGCTGATGTCTTGTGGCATCAGTAGCCCTTTATAAATAATAGTTGTGATCGAAAGGCTCGAAAAGTAAAAATACCCTGCTTCCGCAAGTCCTGAATTGAGAATGGTATGTTCTGTTATTTTACGAGCAGCAAAAAGTTTAGCATTAAATTCAAAATCCGTCAGATCCTGATCATTTTTACCGATAAAGACCTGCTTGATTACCGGTTCGGTTTTAGCAGCAATCTCACCAATACAATCGTGATCTACAGGTACATCTCTCCATCCAATGATTGAAAGCCCCTGTTTTTCAATATTGATCGTAAATGCTTCTATGCAGATGGCTGCCTGATTTCTTGATTTCGGAAGAAAAACCATACCTACGGCATATTCTTTCTGTTCTGGCAAGCTAAAACTGCAGGATTGTTTAAAAAATTCATGTGGAATTTCAATAAGAATACCAGCACCATCGCCTGTTTTACCATCGGCACTCACAGCACCGCGATGCTCCAACCTAACGAGAATGTCCAATGCCTTATGAATAATATCATTCGTTCGTATACCGTTCAGATTACAGATAAATCCTGCTCCGCAGTTATCATGTTCAAATTCTGGAGAATACAAGCCTTGTTTTGCTGGTGTCATAATTGCGATATTTCTACAAAAATATTGATATCAGTGATAAAAAATCAAGGATATATCAGTAATCATAAAAGAAATTAGACTATGATACTTTTTCGTTGAGAAAAATGCAAATAAGATAATTTAAGGGGAATATATTGATAAATAGTCAATATTAAAGTGTTTTTAGTCGGAATAAACAAAAACAGGGGGTATAATTATATTTTGACTGTGTTTTATTAAATGAGACCCTTTTTTAAAAGGGCAGAATAATTTTTAAAGGTTAAAAAGAAGTCCCGGGAATTATTTTAGAGGGGTAAAAAAAAGGAGGACGCTTACTGATCCTCCCTTTTTAATGAATCTGGATAGTAAGATTAATCTCTAAGAATGCTTCTGGAAATTACAATTTTTTGAATTTCAGAAGTACCTTCATAGATCTGTGTAATCTTCGCATCTCTCATAAGTCTTTCTACGTGATATTCTTTAACATATCCGTTACCACCATGTACCTGTACTGCCTCAACTGTAGTGTCCATAGCTACCTGAGAAGCGTATAATTTTGCCATGGCTCCGGATAGGTCATAATTGTGACCATTATCCTTATCCCAGGCTGCTTTTAGTACCAGGTGGCGGGCTGCTTCTATTTGCGTATGCATGTCTGCAAGTTTGAAAGCGATTGCCTGATGGTTACAGATCTCAGTGCCAAATGCCTTTCTTACCTTTGAATATTCTTTAGCGAGTTCGTAAGCACCCGAAGCTATTCCTAATGCCTGCGCTGCGATTCCTATGCGTCCTCCGGCGAGGGTTTTCATGGCGAATTTGAATCCGAATCCGTCTTCTCCTATACGATTCTCTTTAGGAACTTTAACATCTGTAAACATCAAAGAATGGGTGTCTGAACCGCGAATGCCCAGTTTCTGTTCCTTCAAACCAATTTCGAAACCTTCCATTCCTTTTTCTACGATCAAGGCGTTGATTCCTTTATGTCCTTTATCTACATCGGTTTGAGCAATTACGAGGTATACATCTGCCGAATTACCATTAGTAATCCAGTTTTTAGTGCCATTGAGGATGTAATGATCTCCTTTGTCAATCGCTGTTGTTTTTTGTGAAGTCGCATCACTACCTGCTTCTGGTTCAGATAGGCAAAATGCACCAATTATTTCACCGGAAGCAAGACGCTTCAGGTATTTTTGTTTTTGATCTTCAGTGCCAAAAGTCTCTAATCCCCAGCATACCAATGAGTTATTTACACTCATAATGACAGATGCAGATGCATCGATCTTCGATATTTCTTCCATCGCAAGTACGTAGGAAATAGTGTCCAGACCACTTCCGTTGTATTCAGGCGAAACCATCATTCCCATAAATCCAAGTTCAGCCATTTTTTTGATCTCTTCGGTCGGAAATTTTTGATGCTCGTCTCTTTCGATCACTCCGGGCAACAATTCTGTTTGTGCAAAATCACGAGCTGCCTGTCGAATCATTTCATGTTCTTCGGTAAGATTAAAATCCATATATCAAATCAATTACATATTCTTTAAAAAATGAGTCCAAAGATAAATGTAAAATGCGAAAATTTCAATCGTTTTCGACTATTTCTGATAATACTAAAAAATCACTCCAAACCCAGTACTGTCGGCAAGTCTGATGCATTAGGTTGATTTATTCACAAATTATGATTTTAAATGCCCTCTGCGAAACAAAATAAAACCCGTTTCAATCTTTATATTTGTGACATTAAAAATGAAATTTTAATGAAAGATTTACTTAAGATATATGAAAATAAAGATCCTGAGATAGTTTTCAATTGGAAGGATCCGGAAACAGAAGCAGAGGGTTGGACTATTATTAATTCTTTAAGAGGCGGTGCAGCTGGGGGAGGAACCCGAATGCGAAAAGGACTCGATATGAACGAAGTGGTGTCGTTGGCAAAAACTATGGAAATTAAATTCACGGTTTCGGGTCCAGCCATTGGCGGCGCTAAATCCGGAATTAACTTCGATCCGAAAGACCCCCGTAAAAGAGGCGTATTAGAGCGATGGTACAAAGCAGTTTCACCACTGCTCAAAAGCTACTATGGCACCGGAGGAGATTTGAATGTAGATGAAATACATGAAGTGATTCCCATTACAGAAGATTGTGGTGTCTGGCACCCACAGGAAGGTGTTTTCAATGGCCATTTTAAGCCTACAGAAGCCGATAAGATTAATAGGATAGGCCAATTAAGGCAAGGAGTTATCAAAGTTATTGAAAGCGCTGAATATACACCTGATGTAAACCGGAAATACACGGTAGCAGATATGATAACCGGTTATGGAGTGGCAGAAGCAGTAAGACATTATTATGATATTTACGGAGGAACTGTAAAAGACAAACGCGCTGTAGTACAGGGGTTTGGTAATGTAGGTGCAGCAGCCGCTTTTTATCTTGCACAGATGGGAGCCAAAATTGTAGGGATCATTGATATTGGAGGCGGAATTATAAAGGAAGAAGGATTGAGCTACGATGAAGTAAAAGAGCTCTATCTCAACAAAAAAGGGAATACGCTTCAGGCAGCAGATCTGATACCTTTTGAAGAGATGAATGACCGCATTTGGTCGTTGCCTACCGAGATCTTTGCACCTTGTGCTGCATCCCGTCTAATTACGCAAGATCAAATTTCAAAAATGATAAACACAGGACTGGAAGTGATCTCTTGCGGTGCAAATGTACCTTTTGCAGATAAAGAAATATTCTTTGGACCAATCATGGAGTTTGCCGATGAACGGGTAAGTCTGATCCCTGATTTTATTTCAAATTGCGGTATGGCAAGAGTTTTTGCTTATTTTATGGAAAGAAGAGTCGCTATGGAAGATCATGCAATCTTTACAGATACGTCAGAAATCATTAAAAAAGCGCTATTAAATTCTTTCAAGCAGAGTGCTTCCAAAACACGAATTAGTACAACTGCTTTTGAAATTGCTTTAAAACAACTAATTTAGACAAAAATCAACCGAAACAATATATGGAAACTATTATCCTTCTCATATTCATTTTTGGATATCTGGCAATTACCTTAGAACACAATCTCAAAATTGACAAACTAATTCCTGCATTAGGGATGATGGCTTTGTTATGGGCGGTAATTGCGTTAGATCACATGGCTGTGTTCGAGGTAAATGCAGAGTTAAAAGAATTAGAACCCTCACATATTGATGAGATCTTGTTGCATCATTTAGGTAAAACAGCAGAAATTCTTGTTTTTCTTCTCGGTGCGATGACTATAGTGGAGATTATCGATTATTTCAATGGTTTTGCAACAATAAAAGGATTCATACGAACCCGAAGCAAAAAGAAGTTATTGTGGATTTTCTGTATACTGGGCTTTATTCTTTCGGCAATTATCGATAACCTTACAGCTACGATCGTTTTAATTACGATACTTCAAAAAGTAATCAGAGATCGTGAAATAAGGCTTTGGTTTGCGGGTATGATCATTATTGCTGCTAATGCGGGGGGTGCATGGTCACCTATAGGTGATGTAACTACTACGATGTTATGGATAGGGAATAAAGTAACCACGCTTCAGTTAATTGAACATGTCTTTGTCCCTTCGGTATTGTGTATGGTCGTGCCAACATTAGTAGCGGCCCGACTCAAAGTTTTCAAAGGTAAAATCGATAGTACTATAGAAGAAAATGGAAGTTCTGAATCTCCTCATGGTGCGCGCATGTTGTACCTGGGTCTTGGAGCCATTGTATTCGTGCCCATTTTTAAGACAGTAACACATTTGCCACCTTATGTAGGTATGATGCTTTCTCTCGCAGTAGTTGCTACTTTTGCTGAGCTCTATAGCCGTACAAAGTTTAGTATGACTAAGGTAGGTGACGAGCATGAAGAAGCCAGTCATCATAGCCCCGTTCATCATTCTCTTTCTAAAATTGAGCTGCCAAGTATTCTGTTTTTCTTAGGTATTTTAATGGCGGTAGCAGCCTTGGAATCTTTAGGAATGCTGTTTCATTTTGCCGAAGGGCTCAATGCTGCGATCCCAAATACAGATATCGTGGTCATGCTTCTTGGAGTAGGATCGGCTGTGATCGACAACGTGCCATTGGTTGCCGCAAGTATGGGAATGTTCTCTCAGTCCATCGATGCCCCACTATGGCATTTTATTGCTTATTCTGCTGGAACAGGAGGTAGTATGTTGATCATTGGATCAGCGGCAGGTGTGGTTGCCATGGGAATGGAAAAAATTGACTTTTTCTGGTACCTCAAAAAAATATCAGGGCTGGCACTAATAGGATTTCTGGCAGGTGCAGGTGCATTTGTATTGATCAGAGAATTTATCTTAAACGCATAATTTTATACCCAAACAACCGTTATTAACAAAACTATTTAATTTAACCTATGCTATTAATTCAAGAAGTGGCACAAGAAGTGCTGGACGAAACACTAGTTGAAGAAAAGACGCTTTCCGTAGCAGATCTTATTGTAAATGGTGGTACTGGTAGTATCATTATTATAGCGGTACTATTTGTATTGCTGTTTGTTGCTTTGTACATCTATTTCGAACGAATATTTGCTATAAAAGCAGCTTCTAAGATCGACAAAAACTTTATGAATCAAATAAGGGATCACGTTTCATCTGGTAAGCTTGAGTCGGCACGGATTCTCTGCGCCCAAACAGATTCTCCAGTAGCCAGACTTACCGAAAAGGGTATTTCAAGGATTGGTAAACCGCTTGAAGATATCAACAAAGCGATTGAAAATGCGGGTACACTTGAAGTATACAAATTAGAACGTAACGTTAGTATTCTGGCCACAGTGGCCGGAGCCGCGCCCATGATCGGATTCCTAGGAACAGTGATTGGTATGATACTTGCATTTCATGAAATGGCAAGTAGTGGAGGTCAGGCAGAAATGGGACTTTTAGCTTCCGGTATCTATACGGCCATGACTACGACGGTAGCAGGGCTTATTGTAGGTATTATTGCCTATATTGGATACAATCACCTGGTGGTAAGGACCGATAAGGTTGTACATCAAATGGAGGCCAATGCTGTTGAGTTTTTAGATTTATTGAACGAACCTATCTAAGATGAAAGTAAAAGGAAGAAATAAAGTATCTCCGGAATTCAGTATGTCTTCGATGACAGACATTGTTTTCCTGTTGCTGGTATTCTTTATGCTTACGTCAAATGCCCCAAATGCATTAGATCTTTTGTTGCCAAAAGCGAAGGGTAAATCGACCAATACGCAAAATGTGGCAGTAAGTATTAATAAGAATTTAGAATATTATATCGATAGCGAAAAGGTAAATCCTGAATTTCTAGAGATCGAACTAAAAAGAAAATTAAAAGGACAGGATAAACCTACGATCATCTTACGAGCAGAAGAGAGTGTTCCCATCGAAAATGCGGTAAGTGTTATGGATATCGCAAATGCAAACAACTATAAAGTAATCCTGGCAGTGAGGCCTAAATAATGTCATTATTCGATACCGTACATAAAAGAAAATCTTTCACACTTACGAGTGTGTTGTTAACAATATTGATTATTCTTTTGTTCTATGTCGGACTTAGTTATTTAGATCCGCCGCCTGAAAGTGGCATTTCCATCAATTTTGGTACTACTGATCAGGGAAGTGGTGAAGTTCAACCCCGGGAAAAAGTGCGTACCGCACCCAAACCTGTCGAACAACCAAAGGAGCAGGTAAAACAGGAAGTTCCGGAAGCACCCCAGGAAAAAACAGAAGAGGTGCTTACCAATGACACCGAAGATGCTCCTGTAATTCCAACTAAGAAAGAAACTTCAAAGAAGCCAAAAGAAACCACGAAGCCTGCAGAAGAGGTTAAAAAGCCAGTAGAAAAGCCAAAACCTTCAAAGTCTACTACAGATGCACTGTCCAGTATTTTAAACGGGCCGAAGAGTGATGGAACCAAGTCTGGCGGTGAAGGTCCTGATAGTACCCCCGGAGATAAAGGAGATCCGCGTGGAGATCCATATGCAACGAGTTATTATGGAGGCCCTGGAACCGGAAGCGGTGGAGTAGGTTATGGTCTTAATGGAAGAGGCAAGCCTACATATTCAATAACACCTCAGGAGTGCAATGAAGCAGGAAGAGTGGTCGTGCAAATAAAGGTGAATCGAGAAGGAAGAGTTATTCAGGCAAATCCAGGTGTAAGAGGAACTACGAATAATCATCCCTGTTTGTTAGACGCAGCAAAACGCAATGCACTATCTTTTCGTTGGCGGTCTGATAGTAAGGCTCCTGCTTCTCAAATAGGATTTATTGAGCTCAACTTTAAGTTAGGTGAGTAGCCAATCATTGAACACGTATGAGGAGGTGATCTCCTGGATGTTCACAAGACTTCCCATGTATCAACGACAAGGGAAAGCTGCTTTTAAATCAAAACTAGACAACAGCCGTGCTTTTTCCGCACATTTGGGTCACCCGGAGCGCTCCTTTAAGTCGATACACATAGCAGGAACCAACGGTAAAGGCTCCACGAGCCACATGATCGCTTCCGTTTTGCAGGAGGCTGGCTATAAAACCGGATTGTATACATCACCCCATTTAAAGGATTTCAGAGAGCGCATCAAGATTAACGGAAAGTTGATTCCGCAAGCATCCGTAAAAGACTTTATACGTACTCACAGAAATTTTTTAGAGGAACACGAATTGTCTTTTTTTGAAATGACAGTAGCAATGGCGTTTGATCATTTTTCCAAACAAAAAGTTGATATTGCAGTGATTGAAACTGGTTTAGGAGGAAGATTAGACTCTACTAATATTATCACCCCTGTACTCTCGGTTATCACTAATATCGGTTTTGATCATATGGATATGCTTGGGGATACGTTAGAAAAAATTGCTGGTGAAAAAGCGGGAATCATTAAAGATGGTGTCCCTGTGGTAATAGGTGAGTACCATCCAGAAACTTTTCCCGTATTTGAACAAAAAGCAAGAGAGAAAAAAGCGAATCTCCTGCTGGTAAGGGATTTTGATCAAAATCCGTTTCAGACAGATTTAAAAGGAGCCTATCAGTCAAAGAACCTTCAAACTGCCTATGTAGCTTTAACACATTTAAGCGGATTTGATATTGAAGAAAGGAATTTACAAGAAGGATTGGGCAACGTGGTTAGAAATACGGGTTTACAGGGACGTTGGCAGCAATTAAAAACAAATCCTACAGTAATTTGTGATGTGGCACATAATAAAGAAGGATTGGCGCTGGCATTAGAACAATTGAATACCTATTCTTTCCGGTCGCTTCGTATTGTACTCGGAGTGGTAAAGGATAAAGATTTAACTACTATTTTACCGTTATTTCCGAAAAAAGCAATCTATTATTTTTGCAAACCAAATGTACCTCGAGGTTTAGAGGTAGCCATTTTGCAGGAAAAAGCAGCTGTTTTTGAACTTAAAGGGCTGATATTTAATTCGGTATCAGCAGCTTATAAACAAGCTTTAAAAGATGCCGATGTGGCAGACTTAATCTACATAGGAGGAAGCACTTTCACGGTAGCAGAAATAATTTGATTTTTTAAGGTTTTATTTTGGCTTAAAGAAAAACTGTTCTATATTTGCATCCGCAATTAGCAATAAGGGGCGATTAGCTCAGCTGGTTCAGAGCACCTGCCTTACAAGCAGGGGGTCACTGGTTCGAATCCAGTATCGCCCACATTAAGCAGAAAATCCGTGTCAATAGACACGGATTTTTTTATTCCCGAAAGCCCTGGAAGTTTACTTCGAAAGAACTTGAGGGAATAAAAAAAGAAAGTTTGCTTCTTGAAAGCAATATGCATTATATAAACTTTTTTGCTCTTAATGCCCTACTCCAGCTGGCTCCTCACTATCAAAGATTCACTGGATCTTTGCTTGCCGTTCGGCCCTCTATTTGCATAAGTGGTCTCGATTTCTGGATCTGCAATCCGGTAATTTAAACGACTGTTTTGAAAGGTTGTAGGGAATAAAAAAAGAAAGTTTGCTTCTTGAAAGCAATATGCATTATATAAACTTTTTTGCTCTTAATGCCCTACTCCAGCTGGCTCCTCACTATCAAAGATCCATTGGATTTTTGCTTGCCATTCGGCCCTATTTGCAAACATTTTGTAAAAACGAATTTTTTCTTTTCAATTTTAGTTCCAATAAATATATTGGGTGTATCGTTCAAACGTAATTTCTAAGGTCTTTGTAATGGGAGTTTGATTATCAATGGTAATGTTAAAATGGTCGCCTAAAACGGACCTTAAATTAATCGGGCCTTAATAATCAAGACACATAATTTAGGATATGATGGGAACTTCCTAAGATAAACGATCGCTCCATTTTTTAGATCTGGAACAACTGCCCGAGGCATCCTCGGTCATTTTTAATATAGCTCATTTAAGAATCCTTCTGTACCTGTTGATAAAGAATTACCAATTTTATCGATCTAATTAAACTTATGAAAATCAACAAGTTATTTGTGAGTTTTTTGGTTTTAATGAATTAGGCAGATAATTATTTACTAAAATTAATTTTTATTAACATTTTTTTAATAAAAAAATATAAAAAATCTAACGTAATTTTAAAGCAAAGAATAAGATAATTCGTGTTGTTTAATTGCGTAAAAGTTTTGATTTCTTACAAAGAGGTTGACTGCCACAATCGCTCTATTCACGAGAATAAGTAACAAGTAAACTACCTAAATATATGAGAAAAACGCTCATAGTGTTTCTTTTGGTCTTATTGACCAGCAATATACAAGCCCAGCAAAACGATTACGATCCTTTCTACCTTAATGAAAATATACCAAAAAGTCCTGAAGTGTCAAGTCTGGGAGAGTATGGTAATTATGGTGTGAATCCGTATAACGGAAAAGTAAACCTTGCCATTCCTATTCATACCATAAGTTTTGAAGGGTTAACTATTCCCATCACGCTTTCTTATAACTCTTCAGGAGTGATAGTCGCTTCTGAAGCAGGGTGGACGGGACTTAACTGGAGCCTGTCTGCGAATTTTGCCATCAGCCGATCTGTAAACGGGATAGATGATCTAAGAAATGATGATGCGCCTTACGGCATGGGAGGAAAGATAGGTTATATTTATAACACAAGAAGTGTCCAGGTTGATACCGGCGGTAATCCTTATTATGATTATGACGATATAGTAGATGTACATCTTAGTTTTCAGCCTTCGGATGGAAACAGTTTACAGCTTGATACGCAGCCCGATATTTTTGAAGTAAGTTTGTTTGGAACCTCCTATAAATTCAGACTTCAAAAGAAAGGAACCTCTAATATTCTTCAAACCTTCGTATTTAATAACAACAATGTCATTATAACCTATGATCTAGTAAATCATTCTTTTACGATCATTGATGAACTGGGATTCAGATTTGACTTTGCTACCAAAGATTTAAGCACCACATTTTCTTCAACCCCGATCCCTTCTAATGGTGATAATGCTACTTCGGTAGATACGGCATCTCTTTACAACTTATTTTCAGATCTTAACAGGGCAGATGAAAGTATTGTGACCAGCTGGCATCTGGATAAAATAACCTCTCCGTGGGGTCAGGAACTCACTTTTGTCTACCAAAGAGGGCTGCATCTTACCTTTCCTTCATATACTGGCTATGCACAGGTAAAAGAAGAAGTCGTCAATTATATTCCTTCCGCAAATGGAATCGCGGTAGATTCAGAGCTTTATCATTCTGCGGTGACTATCGTAGAAAATGCCCATCTGCAAAGAATAAGTGGTGACTTTGGGGAAGTTTTGTTCAATACCGGAAGCAGGGAAGATCTGATGACCGGATATTCCCTGAATCAGCTAGCTTCCTTCGGTACTTTTGTAATGGTGACCGATTGGAGCAGTGTTTCTAATTGTCACGGTACCAACAGTTGTAACAACAGTAATGATTCACCTTATACAGGTCATAAACTGGAAAGTATCCAGGTACGCGACTACCTGGCCAATACCGTGGTTAATGCCACCTTTAATTACAGTTATTTTAATAGCCATAAAACAAATGCAACCGATAAAAAGCGTTGGCTACGCTTGAAGCTCGACCAGATAACTATCAACGAAAAGAATTTCAAATTCACTTATGAGCAGCCAGATGGTTTACCTGCCAAAGACACCAAGGATACCGATTTCTGGGGATATTATAATGGTGCAGGAAATACACAAACCATTCCCAGTATTGGGAGGTTTGTCACACAAGCTTTTAACACTTCTCAGGGTCCTGAAATAGGGCATACTTATTTTGAATATCAGGGCGCCAACCGAGGGAGTAATTTTAATTATGGAAAACGTGGATTACTCACTCGAGTCGATTACCCCACCGGAGGATATAGCGAGATCAGTTATGAAGCTCATCAGGCGGTAGTGCCTCTCACGCAGCCTTATGTGGTTACCGAACGGTTCCCACACCTCAACGGACGAATCAAATGGACAAGTTTGCTTGATGAGTCCAAATATAATTTTAGCTATGAATACCTGAAGCGAGCCAAAACTCCCTCTTACACCCTGTTCGGGAATGAATACATTCCCAATCAAAATCAAGTTACTATACCCATTGATAAAAATCAAGGTTTTTCGGTAAGCAGCAGTGCACTGGTTCAGGCTGAAGGAAACTTACAGACCCAAACCGGATGGAACAACATTAGTTATTACTCCAGTCATCCTGTTCGAGTTGTTGAAAATATTTATGATCCTACGATTCAGTACGTTTTATATAATTATGGCCAGGCACCAGATCAATGTTGCGTAACTAATTATGCCCAGGCGAGTGCAGTGCTACCTCCCGGAGATTATCGGGTAGCAGGTCGAACAGCTCCATTCCAACAAGGCAATCCGGGCATTCCTGCCGTCACGGTACAAGAGGAAACAGACGGGGATCCAAATACCACTGCTTACTTTTTGACGATGGCAGATCCCAACAGCGGGCAAAATCTGCCCGATTTTACTGAACAGTTTGAAATTGGGGGAGCCCGGGTAAGTACCATCACCACCCGGGATAACAATAATGACTTTATTTCGCGCAAACGTTTTGATTACAATCATCCGGGATTAGACCCAACTGTTGCCAGTTCGGGAGTGTTGATGGATGAATTGATTTTCTTTTCCGATGCATACGGTTTCCATTCTTATAATCCAAGAGGTTTTGCAGATTCCCAGTTAAAACTAAATTCAAACTCTACATTGAGAAAAAATGATGCCGCCCAGGGTTCTCACATCGGTTATAGCTACGTACGTGAGATCTTTGAAGATGAAAATAATTCTCCTATGGGATGGATCTCCCGAAATTATTTCAATGCGCCCAACCAACAAGTACGCGAAGACCATTGCAGAAATTATTACTCAAATCCGGAGTGGAATGGAAATGAGGTAGTCTGCAGTTATAAAACGATCCCTCTGGGGCTTGATCCTTGGATAAGCAATGCGCATTCGAATGGTAATGTAGTTATCGAAAAGACATTTGATTGTTCAGGAGAAGAACTTACCCGAACCAGTTATCAATACACTACACTTCTAGGGCAGCAAGATCCTACCTTTTTTGCCAGTTTTATGCCCCTTTTTCAGAATAGAGTAGGTCAATATTTCGAACCTAATGTAGATGTATATCCCAATGATCATTCGTCTTTTTACTATCCTTACAAACATCCTCAACATTACGGATTACAATCTGTTTTGTGGGAAAGCACTAAAACCGATTTGCTCACCGGGATTGAGGTAACCACAGAAATGTCGAATATTTACGATGCCTCTACCCATCACCTTACCGAAAAAGAGCAGATTGCCGAGTCAGATCGTATTTATACCACCAATCTCTACTATCCATACAGCACTGCGACCTATAACGATCCTTTTATGAGTAATCTCAGGACTGAGAACCGCTTAGGGGTGGTAGTCAAGACCGAAGAATATCTAAATGGCAGTAAACTCACTACCCGGCTATACAATTATGATAATAGTAGTAGCACCGCAAATCAAACTATGGTGAAGTCAGTTTCTGTAGCCAAAGCCTCTGAAACGCCTGAAGAACGCATGCGCTACGAAAAGTTTGATACCGATGGAAACCTGTTACAGGCGCGCAAACCCGACGGCAGTCCCGTAGCCTATATCTGGGGCTATCAAAACCAATACATCATTGCCAAAATAGAGAATGCCACTTATAGTCAGGTATCTAGTTACGTAGCCAACCTGCAAACGCTGGCTGATGCAGACAACAGCACCTGCAATCAAAGCGGCACCTGTAGTGAAAAAAATCTGCGCAATGCTTTGAACGACCTTCGTAGTCAAGCTGCCCTTGCCAGTACTCTTATTACTACCTATACCTATGATCCATTGGTAGGGGTTACAAGCATCACCAATCCCAATGGAGTACATTCCTATTTTGAATATGACAGCTTCAACCGATTGGTTGCCATTCGGGATAAAGACCATAATTTGGTAGAAGACTATACCTATAATTTAGTAGACCAAATACTCCCTAATACAACCGGGAGTGTCAAACAAGAAGTATTCCTATGCAACACAGGCGAGTCGCAACCCCAGGCCAATCGCAGCAGCCAGCAGCTAAGACTGCAATCTTCTGCACCCCGTAAAGCAAGCTTGTCCAAAACCGGACCAGAAGCTTATAAAAAACTCAATGCCATCATCGATCTGGTGCGTTCCTTTGATGCCTCCACGAACAATACCGTAGTGACCTATAAGGCATATCCCTACGGTGGTTCAGGAAAATTCAAATACCGTTGGCGCTACCGCGGAGGAGACTTTACTCCTACTAGCGGACAAAGACAATGGGTACAGAACCTCACCTGCAGAACGCCGCAAGAACGTTACCTCAGGGTAGAATGTGAAGTCGTCGATACCGAGACCGGAGAGATCTT
This sequence comes from Flavobacteriaceae bacterium M23B6Z8, assembly GCA_046199005.1. Lineage (GTDB taxonomy): Bacteria > Bacteroidota > Bacteroidia > Flavobacteriales > Flavobacteriaceae > Ascidiimonas. Next base: position 3,597,127 of record CP176050.1, on the reverse strand, counting down.
TCTGGCTCGTTTACAACATCCCTTACCCTGTACCCAATAAAACCCGCCCGACATGAAAATTAAAAATTATATAGCAGGCTGTCAGCCATCCACCATAAAAAAAAGAGTAGCACTTACTTTCACCTTACTCAGCACACTATTTGCCTTTGCACAGTTTGGAGGTGGCGGTAGCTGTCCTGATATTCCACCTGTACCCACAGTGACCAATAACTGTGGCAGTACCACCCTTACCAGAGGTCTTGCCTTTCTGGGTCCCGATGAAGCGCATTACTGGCAAAGCAGCAGCAATGGTACCAGTACCGCCAACAGCAATTCCAGTATTACCCTCACCAGTGGTTCTGTATACTACATTCGTGCGTATAATTCCAGTACCCAATGCTGGAGTAATGCCCGATCTGTTTCTTATACAGTGAACGCTCAACCCGCAACACCTGCTGCTCCATCAGTATCCCAGAGTTGTGGAAGCACTGTGCTTACCAGAAGTTCCCCGCCATCCGGAGAAACCTGGTACTGGCAGACCAGCAGTAACGGCACCAGTACTGCCAACAGCAATAGCAGCATTACCCTAACCAGTGGTACCGTTTATTATTTACGGGCACGAACCAATAGTGGTGGTTGTTGGAGTAGCGCCAGAACAGTTAATTATACCGTATATTCAATTCCCACCGCTCCCGCTGCACCCACGGTTACCAATAATTGCGGAAGTACAACACTCACACGAGGCAATCCGCCGGCAGGCGTCACCTGGTACTGGCAATCTCAGATCAACGGAACCAGTACACTAAATGCTGATCCTAGCATTAGCTTTACCTCCGGTTCGGTTTCCTATCTAAGAGGACAAAACAACAGCTCCGGTTGTTGGGGTGCCACCACCACGATCAATTACAGTGTCAATCAAGAACTCACTTGGTACCGCGACGCCGACAACGATCAAGTTGCTATAAGTGCCCAAACCTTCTGCGGCAACCCCGGAGCCGGATATACCCAAACCGTTCTGCCGCTGGGTGACCTCAATGATAGTGACGCTACCATTACCAATATACCCCCTCAAAACTTCTATCCTGATACCGATGGTGATGGCTACGGCGATCCGGGAGCGACTCCTGTTTATCAAAGCAACGCCCCGGTCGGGCACGTAGCTGATAATACAGACCAATGCCCAACAGTGGCAGGATCCTTTAATGGCTGCCCGGCAGATACTTATATTGCACCGGTACTTACCAACGAAAATTATGTATATACCCGCACCTATCAGTCTTCCATGACCAGCAGCACGCAAATTGATGAAAATGCCGATGTGCTGGAAAAAGTAGTCTATTTCGACGGAATAGGAAGAGCCAAGCAGCAGCTCGCTATAAAAGCTGCTCCAAACGGAAAAGACATACTCTCTCCGGTTTACTATGATCAATTTGGACGAACCGTCAAAGAATATCTCCCTTATAGCGCTGAAGGAAGTAAGGGGAGTTTTCGAACCGCAGATCAGGAACAGCTCATCAAGTCCTATTACAAAGAACTGTATCCGGATGATTTCACCAATGTGTTTACCGATTTCACCAATCCCTATAGTGAAAAACAACTGGAATCTTCTCCATTGAACCGGGTACTCAAACAAGCCGCTCCCGGCAAGGACTGGCAACTGGGAGCTGGTAATGAAATCGAATTTGTTTATGCAGCGAACACCCACGATCCCGCTAACGAGACCGATCCTGCCAACGACAACGTACGAAGGTATGGTGTGACCTTTATTGCAGGAAACACCGAAGATCCCCAGCTCACTACGCTGGATACCGGATACTATAAAGAGGGAGATCTCTTTAAAATGATCACCAAAGATGAGAATCATCCCGGTGGAACCACCCGACTGCATACCACCGAAGAGTATAAAGACAAACTAGGTCGAGTCGTACTAAAAAGAACCTATGCAACCTTCGATATCAACCAGGATGGTGATACCAATGATCCGGGAGAAGCCGAAGTAGCCCATGATACCTACTATGTGTATGACGATTTTGGGAATCTCACCTATGTGATTCCGCCGAAGGTAGATACATCAAACGGAGTTAGCACCACAGAGCTTTCCGAACTCTGTTACCAATACAAATACGATCGAAGGAACCGTCTGGTTGAAAAAAAGATTCCTGGTAAAGGCTGGGAATACATTGTATACAACAAACTCGATCAACCCGTAATGACTCAGGATGCCAACCTAAGAGCACAGAATAAATGGCTTTTTACCAAATACGATGCCTGGGGACGCATCGCCTACAGCGGCATCCATACCCAGCCAGGGAGCGTTACCAGACAAACCATGCAGGGATATGCCGATACCGGTACCTATACCGAATACGAGACCCGTACAACCACCGCTCAGACCTGGTGGTCCACCACCCTGTATTACACCAACAACAGCATCCCCAAAAGCAATAATGAAGTATTGCAGATCAATTATTATGACAGCTATACCCATAGCGATGGTTTGAGTTTACCCTCTAGTGTGTACGGCCAATCCTTTATCGCCAATACACGAGGGATGCCCACAGTAAATCGTGTCAAAGTATTAGAAACCAATAGCTGGGTGGTTACTATTACCGGTTACGATCAAAAAGGCAGGGCTATCTATACCGCTACCAAAAACAATTATTTGAATACGACCGATACAGCCGAAATGCAATTAGATTTTGCCGGGAAAACCCTCGAAACAAAAACCAGTCATACCAAAAGTGGTAATACACCTATAGTGGTTACCGAACGGTTTACCTACGATCATGCAGGGAGACTTACCAAGCAAACCCACCAGATCGGCAGTGGGAGCGAAGAACTACTGGCACGAAATGGCTATGACAAGACAGGGCAGCTCACCATAAAAAATGTGGGGAATAATGAGACCAATTCGCTCCAAACCGTTAACTTTACTTACAATATACGCGGTTGGATGAAAGCTATCAACGACATAGACAGTATGGGAACCGATTTGTTTGCCTTTAAGTTAAGTTATAACGAAGGCAATGATGCACTCTACAATGGTAACATTAGTAGCACAAGTTGGAAAACCGCTAACGCCAATACCAATCTGCACAGCTATGATTACAGCTACGATGCCCTCAATCGAATTACGGGGGCTGTTAGCAGTGATACCGGCAAGTACGATGTATCCAATATTAGCTATGACAAGATGGGGAACATTCAAAGTCTGCATCGAAAAGGGCATACCACTGCCCAGCCAGACATCGCCAATGCATCCCATTTTGGGGATATGGACGTATTGACCTATCAATATGACAGCGGCAATAAGCTTATCAAAGTAACGGATACAGGTAATTCCACTTACGGATTCAAAGACGGCGCCAATCTGACAACTGAGTATACCTATGATGCTAACGGGAACATGCTTAAAGATCGCAATAAAGGCATTGGTACTTCCCCGGCAAATGGTATCACCTATAATCATTTGAATTTACCTGCCGAAGTCAAGTTCAATAATAGTAGTACTCAAAAGATCAATTATGTCTATGATGCCACCGGAATAAAACACAAAAAAACGGTGACTAATGGAGCCACGATCACTACCACTGATTATGCCGGAAACTATATCTATGAGAATGGCAATCTACAATTTTTCAATACAGCAGAAGGCTATGTAGAAGAAAATGGTAGCGGTGGGTTTGATTATATTTATCAATACAAGGACCATTTGGGGAACATACGATTGTCATATCAGGATGCTGATGGGAATGGCAGTATCGATGCTTCGACCGAAATCATAAGTGAGAAAAATTATTATCCTTTCGGCATTACCCATTCTGGATACAATAATGTTGTTAGCGCCAACAGTAATAGTGTTGCGAAGAAGTTTGGATTTGCAGATGAAGAATTAGAAGAAGAATTAGGTAAAAACACTATAGCTTATCAATGGAGAGATTATGATCCTGCAATTGGACGTTTTAACAAAATTGATAGGTTTGCCAATAAATATGATAATTTAACCCCTTATCATTATACAGCTAATAATCCAATATATTATAAAGAAATCCGAGGAGATAGCATAAATGTAGCTGTAGAATATCAAAAACAATTTAGAGATGTTTTAACAAGCTTATTTGGTGATAATGCAAGTGATTTTAGTTTTAATAAATCTAACAATCTTGTTTATAATGGAAATAAGAAAAACTTCTCTAAAGCACAGAAAAAGTTATTTGAAGGAGGCTTTTCAGATGTACTAAATGAAGAAACAACAACAAATATTATTTTTGAGGAAACTTATGACGTAAAAGATGAAAATGGTAATTTAATTGAAACCATTGATACTAATAATCATGGTGGTGAAGGCACTATTGTTGGTAAAGAGTCAGGATTATCTGAAAACTATATAGTTGTTAATACAAAAATAAAATCGATTAAATCCTATTCAACTAAATATTTCAACCCTAATAAACCGATTTCAGCAGCAAATAGACTATCTGCTATTGCCTATATCACTAATCCCTCTTTGTTAACGGTGCATGGCATAGGACATGTTTTAAATCCAAATAAGAAACAAAGTAATGTTATTGATTTTGAGAATATTGGAGTTAGAGCGTTTAATGATACAAATGGAACTGGCATAAAAGAAAGAGATCATAATGAAAATCATGGAAAAAACAAAAAAACAAATTTTACGCCACTTCGGAACTAGTATAATTTTATATCTAGTCGTAACTTTTTCTTATTCACAAAATGATTGTGTGATAGTAGATAGTTACAAGATATTAGATTTGAAAAAAGAATCTACTAATTTTTCAATATCTATTGAAGATATTGAAGGTGGTGAGAATAAGAAATACTTTTTATTTAATAACCCTACAAAAGATACATTATATGTTTTTTCAAGTTATTTTGAAGAAATATATTACAGATCCCCTATTTTAAATAGACTAAATAAGAAATCAAAAGAAAAGAAACTTTCCTTAATCCCATTGATAAATTATTTAACACCAAACTTAAATGATTTAATAATGCTAAAAGATGATGCTCTCATAAACAAGGGTCAGTTAAGCTATAGTTTTATCCAAATACCACCTAAAAAATCTTGTTCTGTAATTTTTGATTTGAATTTAATCTTAAATGATAGGTATGCTAAAGATATAAATGTTAGAGATTTGGCTTTTAATGATAAAATTAAATGGAAGGAAGTTAAAGAACGTAAAAAGATAAGTTATAAAAAAATAATCGAATTTGCTATTTACAATTCTAACGTGAAAAAGCTTTGCGACATTGACTATTATGTTTCAAAAACAAATGAGTATTTTCAATTAGCTAAATCTTATAAGATATATAGTTTAGAAAAGAAAGATGGTAAATGGGTAGAAGGTTTAGACTGTGATGATGCAGATTAGTTTAGTTCCATAATTAGGTAATGTTTCAAATCAGGACATTTACAAAATACAAGCTTTAAGTTATTGATAAACGGTAGTGTTTCAAATTTGGTAGTGTGGTAAATTGGCGCAAAACTGTTTTTGCATGTTTAAAACTTTGATTAAAAACAAGTTACATATGTTAAGTATTCTTTTTGACATGATGTAAAAGGCTCATTGACCTATTGAAAGTTCTGTAAAGTGCTTCTAAAAAGGGTTTGTTCTATACACGTGTAGTAAATTGGCGCATTCTAAAAAGAATGTGTTTGTATGAACTGTAAATATTGTGGTAATCCCCAAAGTTATAAACGAGGAAAACGTAATGGTAAACAGCGTTACCAATTTAGAGGTTGTGATAAATATTATCAGGATAAATACCTCTATAAAGCTTACGAACCAGATACGAATAAATGGATCGTTAAGCTATTAAAGAATAGTTGCGGTGTCATGGATGTATCAAGAATTTTAATAATAGCACCAAAAACGGTTTTATCAAGAATGCTAATAATGAGCAATCAAATAGCGATATCCACTTTTAAGAAGTCTGGATGCAAATATGAAATAGATGAGATGTCTATAAAATAGCTAATGGTAAGAAGGAAAATTGGTTAATCTATGGTATTGAACGCCATACGAAACAAATTATCGATTTTATAGTTGGTGGCTGTACAAAAGAGAATATTAAACGGCTACTTGATAAATTATTACTATTGAATCCAACACGAATTTATACCGATAGATTGAACATTTATCCAAACCAAATTCCTAAAGAGATTCATATAGTTTTTCGATACTGCACTAACAAGATCGAACGTATGAATCTTACCTTAAGAACCGATATAAAAAGGCTTAGCCGAAGAACGATCTGTTTTTCGAGAAATAAGCAATATCTGGAAGCACATTTGCGAATTTATTTTTGGGGGTAATCTATATCTCGTAATCTTCTCCTTTATATTTTAAAATAGTGATTTTACAAATGCTTATATTCACGACGCTGCGGAGGGCGGAGCGTAAAGAAAACAGCCAGTCGCTGTTTTTAGTGAACGAGCCAGGTGGCGCGTGGGCAAAAAAATAGTTGACAACACCGCAGAAAGTTCTTTGACGAGCACAGAGTATGCTGGCAATTATATTTATGAGACCGATTTTAAGAGGTTCGCGAACACAAACCAAATAATAGAAATGCTGTGAGCAAAATGGAAACCTACAATTTTTCAATACAGCAGAAGGCTATGTAGAAGAAGACGGTAGTGGTGGGTTCGACTATGTCTATCAATATAAAGATCACTTAGGTAACGTACGATTGTCTTATCAAGATGCTAATGGTAATGGTGCGATCACTCAATCTGAAATTCGAGAAGAGAATAACTATTACCCTTTTGGGCTTGAACACAAAGGGTACAATAATGTAGTAACATCAACTAATCCAGCACAGAATTACAAGTACAATGGAAAAGAACTCAATGAAGAACTTGGATTAGGGTGGCATGATTTTGGATTTAGAAACTATGACGCTGGTATAGGAAGATGGATGAATCCAGACCCATTGGCAGAGGTATACATTCATACATCCCCTTATGGTTATGTGGAAAATAATCCTGTATTTTTTATAGACCCTGATGGACTTAGGATCGATGTGTCATCTATTTTAGAACAAGATGAAGATGGCAACTATGTACATCAAGAATTAGCCGAAGCATTCTTGGCATTTGCTAACTCCGATGTTGGTATCGAGTTTTTGTCAAAGTTTGCAGAAGCAGGACAAACCATAGGAGACCATACCTTTGAGGAAGATGGAGAATTCCATTCTCAAGGTATTGACTTAGCTTTTAATGCAACAAATGAGAATTATTCAAAAGGAGAGGGTTCTGAAGAACGAGGAGATAGAGGTGCTAATGCAAGAACTAAATTAAGTCCTAGCCCTTACCAATTTGAAAGAAATGGAAAAGGAACAATCAATGTCAATGTCAATAAAGTTCTTAATGTAAATAATGAATATGCTAAGGCTTATAAAAATGACCCAGATAACCCAATGGCGAAGACTTTATTTATCCTAAGTAGAACCTTATCTATATTCCATGAAACGATTATTCATGCGGATGGCTTAGCTGGAGACCTTGCTGATAATTGTAAATTAGATTGTTCAAATATAAATAAGAACTTAAATACATATAACGATGGGGTTCAACAACATATTCAGGCAAAACAAGAAGGTTCTTTATTTTTAACAAAGGTAGTGCCTGTTATGAAGCAACTCTACAATTCTTTTGGTATTAAAAGGACAAATTCGCAAATAAAAAAACAAGTAACAAATTTTAATAATTAATGAAGTTTAAAGAAAATATTATATGTTCAATTATCCTTATCATTTTATCATTTAGCTGTAAGAAGCAACAGGACATAGAGATTGCCGAAATAGAAGCTATTAATGATATTTTTTTAGAATTAGTCAAAGACAGGCATCTTTACCAAGATCAAGACGATTTTATAGAAGAATATTATAGGACACATACTGACTCCATAAGTTTGGACAGTATGAACATATTATATAGAGACAAAAAGAAAGTTCTTAAATACGGAACACTTTTATTAAAAGATAAGTTGGTTCCTCTTACAAAGGATGAAAAAGAACTTTTGAAGGAAATAAATGAAGATGACCCTGCTGTACAATATACTATTGTAGATGATGATGTATCATTCAATCTGAACAGTATAAGCAATAGAGGTAATTACACTATTATTAGAAAAACAGAAGATTATTCCAATATAGGGAAAGATGCAACATCTGCAATTCGTTTTTCGAGAGTCCATTTTAATAGAGAAATGGATAAAGCTGCTTTTAGTTATGAAATTATCTGTGGAGAACTTTGTTACTCAAGAGGTTTAATCCTCATAAGTAGAAATGAAAAGGATAAATGGGTTATTGTCAAAGGATACCCGATTGAAATAAGTTAAATGAAACACCCTTCGGGTTGGTTTTTTGTTATAGTGTATTAATTTTGAAAGCTTTGATAAAATGGTCAACAGTAGTAAGAATACATTCTTTATCTTTTTCACGCAAGTTGGCAATATCCTGAAATCTCTGTAGCATTTTAGGGTCTTTAAATAAATCTGCATTAGGTAATGTTTCAAATTAGGACATTTACAAAATACAGACTTTAAGTTACTGATAAACAGAAATTAAACAAGATATATATCATCGTTTTTCCTTACTGATTACTACTCTTTAGATAAAGATGATCCAAGAAGGTAGTGTTTCAAATTGGCGCTTTGGTTTTAGAAGTCTGTTAAGTGTTTGTAAGTAAATTTAATAATAAGGTTCAAGTTCTTGATAATAACCTTAAGTAAGGTCATTTGATGTAATGAAACTCCCTTAGAGCTTATGAAATAAGGGTTGACAATTCTATCATGTTTCAAATTGGTGCTTTCTGAGCTACAACTTGATAGTATAGGAGGGTAATGTAGTAAACTGGTGCTTTTGAAGAACAAAGTGTCTGGGTGTTTGATTATCAGTGATCTAAGCTAACGTTAAAGTTATGTACATATGATGATACATGTAATTTTGAAAACTAAAAGTAGCTAAGAGCACATATAATATAGGCTTTTAACATAATCGTGTAGTAAACTGGTGCTTGTTCATTTTTGCAAATATGAGATATAAAGATTGCCGCTATAATATCTATGTTAAAAAAGGAAAAAGAATCCAAAAAGTATTCGTAAGATCTTTCAATATTGCACCAACAGGATTGAACGTATGAATCTAACCTTAAGAACCCATATCAAAAGGCTTAGTAGAAGCACGATCTAATTTTCGAGAAATCAGCAATATCTGGAAGCACATTTGCGAATTTTTTTGGGGTTGATCGAAACGACATTCAAAAAAGAATCTATTATTTTCTCGTAATCTTCTCCTTTATATTTAAAAATGGTGATTTTACAAATACTTATATTTACGAAGTTGCAGAGGGCAGAGCGTTAAAAAACGCCCAGTGGGTATTTTTAGTGAACGAGCCAGGTGGCGCGTGGGCAAAAAAATAGTTGACAACACCGCAGAAAGTTCTGTAACTTCAACGGAGTATGCTGGAAATTATATTTATGAAGATGGAAATCTGCAATTCTTTACTACTACGGAAGGCTATATTGAACCTGTCATTTCGACGTCAGGAGAAATCTTATCGTTCGATTATGTATTTCAGTATAAAGATCATTTCGAGGGCGGAGCGTAAAGAAAACAGCCAGTGGCTGTTTTTAGTGAACGAGCCAGGTGGCGCGCGTGGGAAAGATTATCCTATCAAGATAGCGATGGGAATGGGTCTATTACTCAATCGGAAATTCGAGAAGAGAATAATTATCATCCCTTTGGTTTAAAACACAAGGGGTATAATCAATACCAGGGTGCAGCTAGAGATCATAGGTTTGAATATAATGACAAAGAGTATGAAGAGGGGATAAAAATGAATCTTGTCGAGATGGATTTTCGACAGTACGATGCTGTTCTTGCACGGTTCAATGGTATGGATCGTTTAGCGGATTTTGCACCTTCTATAACTCCTTTTAGATTTGCATTTAATAATCCAATAGTTTTTAAAGACCCCACGGGTTTGTTTGAAAAAACTTCGAACGGAGAAACGATTGGTGCAGATGGTTTGACCACCAATCAGTGGATAAATGTTTCTAATCCTACTAATCCAGATAGGGGTGCAGCTAAACAATATCACCAAGAAAATCGGCAAAAGAAAATAGAAAGAAATAAATAATTTCAATTTCAAGAAGGTGAGATAGATTTTATGGCATCAGGTGCAGAGGGAACCGATGAAGTGTTTCGAATCTATGGTGAAGATGCAACTCATATTTTTTATCAACGCTTTTTTGGCAACTTAGGTGATAATTTAACCAATTTTGATTTTACTTTTGATTTGGAAATAAATTCTTCCAATTCATCTCATAACATTAATGATTGGAATAGAAAAACATCAGCATTTTTGGTAGGTAATTCTATCAAAGATGGGCTTTTACAAAATGCAGAAAAAACGGGAGAAATATTAAAAACAACAGGCAGATATTTAAAATTTGTTAGAGGGGCTGGCTTAGCGGGATCCATCTATGGTCTTGGAAATTGTTTAAATCATATTAATAAAGATTATCAAGCTGGTGGATGGGAAAATGTCAATGGATGGGATATTGCTGATGCGGGAGTAGGTGCGGCAAGTATTGCTGCAACTGTATTCTTAGCGTCTAACCCGATTAGATGGGCAATTACAGGAGTGACAGTTGTGTATTTCACTGCACGGTTGGTTTACGATATATCGAATCAAAAAGAACAATATATGTTAAAATTATATTATAAAATATGGACTGATGCAATCAAATATGAAAGGGAAAAACATGGGCATTTAAGAAATTGGAAGGTTTATACGATTATACCTATTTCTATAATTCAGGGGTTGAATTTATTTACAGTTTCTATAATTCTTTCATCTTTTGGTATTAACTATAATCTTCCATTTGAAATTAATCTGTTTCCCGGTGAAACATTGGATAGTGCACTATCTGGTATCATACTTTTTTTTGTTCCGTTTTTAGGATTAAATTATTTGCTAATTTTTAAAAATGACAGGTATTTAAAAATTATTGAAAAATATAATTATAGAAAAGGGAGATTGTATGTTGCTTACTTTTTAATAAGTCTTTTGTTTTTCTTTGGACCTATAATAATCGGAAAATACTTGATTAAATTTTGACACGAATGCAAGCTTAGTATTTTTAGGGAAGGCTACAATGACACAGTAAGTCTTCAAAAATAGGGAAGCCTTCACGTCAAGCAATCGAAGAAAGATTAGGAAAATTGGATGATAACGGGAAACCTCAAGCTATAAATAATGAGAATTAGAGATTTAAAAAGTATAATCATGCTTTCATCATGGCTATTAGCCGCTTGTCAAAATTATGAATCGCCGGGAAAATTATTTTATGAAATTGAGGAAATTGTTAACTCCTATTCAGATGAAAAAATAATTGATTTGAAAAAGGTTTACGAATTTCAATGGGATACGCTTTATATTTTTAGAGAATTTATGCATACTGATTCAATTAATGAAATAATTGGAATGCATTGCAATTGCGATGATGTTCCAGACAGTTTAGTATTGTATATTTTTATTTATCAAGGAGAGGTCGTAAAAAAAATAATTATTGAACCAACAAAATATGGTTTCTCCAATATAGAATATTTAGATTTTGAGAGATCAATAAAAATTCACTCCAAAGAATCAAAATTTAAAATCTTTCGAAGTGGAAACGATAATTATTTGTTAGAGCCTCTAGGTAAAGTTTCAAATTAGGATATATACTCATCAAAAAATTAAGTTATTGATAAACTGTAATTAAAGGAAGTATATGTTATCGTTTTTCCTAGTTCATTACTATTGGTAGTGTCCCAAGCGGGTGTTTTAGCAAAGCGTGAATGCTTTCTGTAAATTTACAGTCGTTTAAATATGTAGTTCTGACCTCCTTCTGACAGATAGGACAATTTAAAATTAAGTTTTCCGAACTTATGTTTTTTGCAATAGCAGTCATGCAAAAGATTCAATAATTATCGATTCCATATCACAGAACTCAAAAGAAAGATACAGAAATACTCTTTATTTGAAATTATAGAACAATTCTTTGAAGGCGATCCCTATTCTTAACCGACTTACATGTTCATTGTAATTGATAAGATCTTCGGAATATCCTCCAAAATACTGGAGGTATAAAAACTGATTGCTTTTTTTTGAAATCTTAAAGCTAATACCCGCTTTAAGACTACCACGCCATCGACGATGAAAAGCCTGTCTTACATCAATCTCAAGGAATAGATTGTTTACCGGCTTGTAGGTTGCTCCTGCCTCAAAATATCCTCTATAGTCAGTTATATCTGGATTGTCTGACATACTTCCGACAGGTAACCAGGTTTTCATCCTGAATAACCAGAGGTTCCTGAGCGGTTTGAAATATTGTACTGAAAAATAGTTCCAGCTTCTTGAATTTTCTTCATCTCTACCGTTCGATTCGTGCTCAAAAGCGAACCACAATCCTCCTGTGATTCCATTTTCATCCGCAAAAAGTTTCGCAATCCCTAATGCCGGATTGTAGTTGATCTCGCGAAAAGGGAAGCTGTCCTCATAAATATTCCAGAAAGCTTTTTGGCGATACGTAAAATATAAAAATGTATCCCAGGGTAGTTCAAAGTCGGTCAAACGCTGCCTGAACCCTAATTGAAATTTGGCATCACTGGTTTGCGGAGATATTTCGTCTTCTAAAGAAGTTCCTGTTACAAAATAATTGTCCCCAAAGATGGTAAAACTGGGAAGACTCTTGATGTATTTTTTATAATTGGTACTATCGGGTTTTTTAAGGGATTGTGCCATGGCGAGATCAGACAGAATTCCTGTCAATACAAATAGAACTACATTGAAAAGCTTTTTTTTGTATTGAATTTTCATTGTTGTTTTTTGTAACTCCAAACGGCCGCCGAGTTAAAAATAATAGCGAGTATAATGGTGTAAAAGAATTCCCATTTAATATCAGGTAATCCACTTCCTTTAAGAAGTACTTTACGGGTTACAGAGATAAAATGAGCAAGGGGATTAGGGATGGTAGCATATTGTGCCCATCGCGGCATACTGTCTATAGGAGTAAATAAACCACACATCAAAATGAAGATCATGATGAAGAAGAATGCTACGAAAATGGCTTGTTGCTGTGTTTCAGCAAAATTGGAAATCAAAAGGCCAAGACCAAGCACGCAGACAATATTTACGAATGCGTAAGCAAAAACTAAGGCAATATTACCTTCAATGGGGATGTTAAAAACCAATTTACTTACAATTAAACCTACGGTGAGGACAAAAAGCCCGATACATAAAAATGGAACCAGTTTACCCAAAATAAACTGCCATTTTTTGATTGGTGTTACATTGATTTGTTCGATGGTTCCGATCTCTCTTTCTTTCACAATATTCATAGCCGATAATATGATCGTTAATAAAGCAGTAAGTTCTGCCAGTATGCCTGGCGCCATGAAATGAGGGTATTTTAACTCTGGATTATACCAACTATTATCAGATAAGACGATAGTACCGGGTTTGCGTGCGGCAGAAGTGATCTGTGGCTCGTTAAGCCTAATATGATTGTTCAGAGACCGAATGATCGCATTCAAATAACCAGACCCTACAGTAGCCTGCTGCCCATTAATAGCATTCACCAATGTTTGAAGCTTCGGTGATTGACCTCTGTAATAATCGCGTTGAAAATTAGCTGGGATCTCCAGAATTAAATCTACCTCATCTCCCTGCATTAACTCCATGGCATCTCTATTATCAAAAGGGGTTGCCACTAAAGTAAAACGTTCATTAGCTCTTATCTTTCCCGAGAGGGTTCTTGAAATTTCTGACTGATCTTTGTCGATTACTGCGATTCTTACATTTTTAACTTCATTTGAAGCAGCATTTGATAAGAGAATAAGTTGAACGATTGGCAACACTGTCATCATAGGAAGCAAGGTTTTGTCCCTGAAGATCTGGATAAATTCTTTCTGTATGAGATACCTTAATATTTTCATTTTCTTAGAATTATGAAGTGTTATTCCAATCGAATTTTAAAATTTCTCCACGTAAGCGCAAGAAAAACAACTGTCATCAAAATCAATATTAAAAAATCAAAAAGAATATGTTGTAAACCAACACCTCTGAGCATCACCCCCTTTAAAATTTCAATGAAGTAGGTAGCGGGAACTATCTTACCTAAATATTGAAGTACAGTAGGCATACTTGCAAGCGGAAAAATAAAACCAGACAAGATCATGGAAGGCAACATAAGCCCCATCAGTGACTTCATCATGGCACTTTGTTGCGTGTTAGAAGCTGTAGAGATCAAAGTTCCTAAAGAAAGTGCCGTGATCACATAAAGCATACACATGAACAATAGCAGGAGTAAACTACCTCTTATCGGTACATCAAAAACGAAATAACCTATAAGCAGAACGATGAGCGCATTCACAAAAGATAACAAGGCATATGGTGATACCTTTCCTAAAATTATGATGAGCGGAGGCAAGGGGGAAACCAGTAAGATTTCCATAGTGCCCAATTCTTTTTCTCTGGATATGGTTAACGAAGTAAGCATGGCACAGATTATCAAAAGGATCAGTGCGATCGTTCCGGGAACAAAATTATAGGCACTTATTAATTGAGGATTGTACAGCATTCTGGTCTCAACGTGAATCTGAAAGGCATCTGTTTTGTTGGCGACCTGGTCATTTCGAAATGTGCGCAACATCTCGTTTACATATTGTACCAGTGTTGTTGCGTTGTTTGGGTCTGAGCCGTCTGCCAGTAATTGAACTGTAACAGGCTGCGTTTTTTTCAGGGATTTTGCAAAATCTTCCGGAATCACCAATACCAACTTAGAATCACCGGCTTTCATTCCGTTTTCAATATTGTCTATAGAAGTAATAAATTGGTTTACAATAAAATTTCCTGAGCTTTGCAAATGATAGATCAGTTCTTGGCTGGCGTTGTCTTTGGCACGATCAAAAACATCGATTCTGGCGTCTTTGAATTCATTGGTTACGGCATAACCAAAAATTAAGATCTGTGCTAAAGGCATTCCAAAAAGAATAAGAAGCGTGCGCTTATCACGTAGAATGTGATAAAACTCTTTTTTTACAAAGGCTAAAAAAACGCGCAGCATCTCTTATTACTTGTTTATAAATTTTAAGGAAATTTTCTTCTTGCCTTCATTAAGGTCGAAAGCACACTTTTTAAAGGTTGGTTTACTCATTCTGTTGAGGTTGGAAGCCCCGACAGGCTCTTTTGGCATTCCTATAAAATTAGATGCGATCTCTCCATCAGAATCTTCATCATGAAAGACAACTACCGCATATTTCCCGTACGGGATATTTTGAAAAGAGTAGCTGGCAGTCTCATTGAATTGAGTAACTATCCCTTTTTTGAAGGCCATTTCTGTTTCTTTTGGGAAGCCTTTGTCCTGGTTGAATAACATGAAGACAATCTGTCCCTTTTTACTTTTTATAGTGTTAACGGTAACATTGATCTCTCCGTTTTCTACATCTTTAAGATAGGTTTCATTTGTAAAGCTCATGGTAAGTATTAGGGTGCATACTAAAAAGATTATTTTTTTCATAATATGATCGATTAATTGCGTGCTAATTTTAAAAAAACCTCATCCATAGATTCGGCATTGAATTTTGTTTTTAAGTTTTCCGGTGTATCTAATGCTTCGATTTTCCCTGCTACCATAATAGAGACCCTGTCACAATATTCGGCTTCATCCATATAATGTGTGGTGACGAACATGGTGCTTCCTGTTTGGGCAGCTGCGTAAATAGCTTCCCAGAATTGTCGGCGTACTTTAGGATCTACACCTCCCGTAGGTTCGTCCAGAAAAATGATATCAGGATCATGAACCATTGAAATAGCAAAAGCGAGACGTTGTTTCCATCCTAAAGGCAAAGCTCGCACCAGTTTGTCGGCTACTTTTTGCAGATGTAGATCCTCCAGTATTTGCAATGTTTTTTCTTTTATTTTCATGGCGGATAATCCATAAATACCACCATAGAACCTTATATTCTGTTTGATAGTAAGGTCTTCATACAAACTGAATTTCTGTGACATATAACCAATACGCCGTTTTATTTTTTCAGCATCTTTAAGAATATTGAAGCCTGCTACCGTACCAAAACCGGACGTTGGCTTACTGAGTCCGTTTAACATTTTCATAGCAGTGGTTTTTCCTGCTCCATTGGCACCCAGAAAGCCAAATATCTCCCCTTTATTCACGGTGAAAGAGATTGCATCAACGGCGGTAAAGTCGCCGAACTTTTTGGTAAGTTCGGTGACCTCAATTACGTGTTTATGTTGGCTTTCATTATTCATCAGACAGATCTAAAAAAATATCTTCAATGGTAGCTTTAATCGCAATTACTTCATGGATCATTAACCCTTTACTTTCAATAGAATCTTTAATAAACCTTGTTTCTGTGGCCAATTTTGTAATAAGATGAATGTAATCTCCAAAAGGCAATGCGCTTACCGTGAAATCCTGATTCCTTAAATGTTTTAAGACCTGATAGGTGTTGTTTGTCTTTATAGCATATAAGGGTTTCCTGAAGTCTTCAATCATTTGTTCCGGTTTATCTACTTTTAAGATCTTACCTTTTTGAATGAGTGCGATACGATCGCATAAACTGGCTTCATCCATATAAGGGGTACTTACCAGAATAGCAATATCTTTTTGTTTTAGTGATTGAAGCATATCCCAGAATTCCTTCCGGCTTACTGCATCGACTCCTGTGGTTGGTTCATCCAGAAAAAGAACATTAGGCTTATGTATAAGTGCACAACACAGAGCAAGTTTTTGTTTCATTCCTCCGGATAGTTTCCCTGCAAGCCGATTCTTAAAAGGTTCTATTTGAACATAAATATCTTTGATAAGATCGTAGTTATCGGCGATCGTAGTACCAAATATCGTAGCAAAAAAATGTAAATTTTCCTCTACGCTCAGATCCTGATATAATGAAAATTTTCCAGGCATGTAACCAACATTTTTCCTTATTTCTCTATAACCATTGACTACATCAGCACCAGTCACAGTGGCTTTACCCTTATCGGCGATCAGTAAAGTAGTGAGAATCCTGAACAGCGTCGATTTACCAGCTCCATCGGGTCCGATCAAACCAAACAATTCTCCTGATTCTACCGAAAAACTAACTTGATCCAGAGCAAGAAGCTTACCATAGTTTTTACTTATATTTTCTACCTGAATTGCCAGCATCTAAAGGGGATTTTGAAAAATAATTTCACCTGGCATTCCTATCTTAAGGTTCCCATCGTTTCCAACTTCGACTTCGATTGCATATACCAGATTGACTCTTTCTTCTTTGGTCTCTATAGTTTTAGGAGTAAATTCTGCCTTATCTGCGATCCAGGAAACTCTTCCAGAGTGTTTTTGATAACCTTCTTTTCCATCATCTACCAGAACAGTTACCGTATCGTTGAGTTTTACTTTTTGAAGAAGAGCTGCTGAAGTATAGGCTCTTAACGTAAGGGTTTCCAGATTGGCTATTGAAAATAATGGAGCCCCCTGCGATACTAATTCTCCTGACTCTGCATATCTGGTAAGCACGGTTCCTGTAATTGGACTTTTAATAAGGTGATCTTTTATCTGTTGATCAATTATGGCGATTTGTGCCTGTAGTGGTTTTCTTTCTGCCAGCACAGCACGATTCGAAATACTGGTGCTTCTTCGGGTTGAAGAGATACGCTGATTGATAAGATCTATTTTTCCGTTATAGTCGTCTAATTGTTGTTGCGTGGCTGCTTTTTCCTCAAATAGCCTTAAGGTTCTGTCTCTTTCTCGTATCAGATTTGCCCTGTCTTCAATTAATATCGCAATATCAGGAGCCGCTACTTTTAACTTATCGTCTAATGCTTCTATATTGGCATTGAGTCTTAACTTGTCAAGATGAAGTGCTATGGTGTCAATAACCCCTACCACTTCATTTTCTGACAATCTTAATCCTTGCTTTACCTCGAACTGAAAGAGTTCACCTTTTCCCTTAGCACTTACTGTTATCTCTGTAGCCTCGAAATTTCCGTAGGCATCAGACTTTTCATCACCGTTGCAACTAACTAGTAAGAGAAAGATTAAAATTAGTATGAATGATCTCATTGTATGAAATTTAAAGTTGCCCCAGGAGGGTTAAGTATTTGATCGTGTATTGTTGTAATTGAATTTTTTTAAATTCGAGTTGCTGAGCAGCATTTATGGCTGCATTTACTTCGGTCAGGTAATCATTAGACTTGATCACTCCATTATCAAGTTGAACCCTGGATTGAGAAAGGATCTCTTGTTGTAATAGATAAATTTCCCTGTCATTTTTGATCTGCTTTTTAATAGCATCTATTTTAGCTCTATATTCATTTGCA
Source organism: Flavobacteriaceae bacterium M23B6Z8 (assembly GCA_046199005.1). GTDB lineage: Bacteria > Bacteroidota > Bacteroidia > Flavobacteriales > Flavobacteriaceae > Ascidiimonas. Next base: position 3,578,751 of record CP176050.1, on the reverse strand, counting down.
GTATTTTGGGTATTAAAAATAAATTCACGCTCGTCCACTAAAATCTGCTCCTTTTGAAGATCAAGCAATTGTTTCTCTTTTTTGCGTTTCCCGAAATTTGTAAAGGTCCATGCGAGTTTTACCCCGCCCAGAGCGTAAGGGGAGGTAGAGAAATCTGAAAAATTCAGAGGGTTCGGATTCCCGACACCGCCTTGCGCAAAAAAAGAGATTTTAGGACGCAAAGCGGCATTTAGGGAATTCACCTGTACGGCGTATAAAGTCCGTCGATTGCCGTAGAATTCTAATTCAGGTCTGGTTATAGCGATTGCATCCTCACCAAAGGAGAATTGCGGAATAATAAAAACAGTTTCATCATTTACCTCAACACCAAGAAGCTGAGATAACATGGCTGTATAGGCATTTAGGTCACCGATAGCTGAAAAAAGGTCTGAAGTAAGCTCTAATTTTCTAACCTCGAGTTTGTAGACTTCACTTTGCAAGACAGTACCATTGTTATATCCAGATTTTCTACTTTGAATATCAGCATCAAGATTCTCAATGGAGGTCTCGAGTATCAGTTTCTGTTTTCTGGAGAGTAATATGCCAAATAGCAAATTGTTTACACGTTCTTTGGTAGCATTTAATTGAACTTCAAGTAAGGAGCGGTCTACATTTGAGGCAGCTCTTTGCTGTTCTTTCTGCGCCTTTTTAAGTCCACCATCGTAAAGATCGTATTCCATGCTTAGGTAGGTATTAAAGGTTTCCAGAGGCGCATTAAGGTCATTCGCTCCTAGGCTTAATTCTATGTTTTCACTTTGAATCTGTCCAACACCATTGAGGCTAAGTCGGGGTAGTTTATTTTTTGCAATAATCGAAAGACTTGCCTCTTCGATCATTTCGATCAAGGGGCCGTCTTTTATGAGAGGGTAATTCTTTATCGCATAGGTGTAAGCGTTCTCAAGGGTTATTGTTCCTGAGGATTCCGGTTGTTGGCTATATATCAAATCGGAAAAAAATAGAAGAAGGACAACTATGTATTTGTGTGATATCATCTTAGCGATTTAAATTAACCAAACGGTTAATTAATGATCAAAAAAAGAGAATGACTAAAGTTTTTCAACCATTTTATTTAACCATTTGGTTAGTACAAATATAAATTTTTTAAATTGATATTGCGCTATTTATAAAATCTTTAACTATTTGCTTTCTTTCAAGCATTATATTTAGGTACATCTGTTCGGGAATATCAAGCATTTTTTGAAACACGGGTCGGGCGATAAAAGGGAAAATAATTAGTGACATCACGGTTAAGATCATGTGATGAGGTGGAATGTCTTTTAATTTTCCAACCTTTTGTTCAGCTATTATTTGCATGATCAATTTTGGAAAAACTTCGTTTTTCTGCATCTCATTTTTTAAATATTCTATCATGTTCATATGTCCCTGAGCCATTTCATGAAGTATGAAAAGCGGAATTTGCGGATTTTTAAGAATGGTATCTATATAAGAGTCCACAAGCTTTTCAAATTTTTTAATAACCTCTTCGGGTCCGGAGAGACTTTCAATTAACCTTGGAGAAATTAAACTGAGGTAACCTTGAAGAATTTTATCAAAAAGCAATTGCTTATTCCTAAAATAATAGTGAAGCATTGCTTTATTGATATTAGCTTCATCTGCAATTTCTTGCATTCTTGCACCTGCAAAGCCTTTCGTTACAAATATCTTCTTTGCAGCTTCCAGTATTTTCGCTTCGGTATCTTTTTCGATCTTTTTCATTTACTGCAAATTTAAGCAAACGATTGTAAAGGAATTAATGATGTCTTGATTCAAATTTTATCAATTTAATGATAGATATATCTTGTATTATCTATTTACAGTTTAGTTTTCGAAATTTGATATGTATTGGATATTTTAAACAATATTCTATGAGAACAGCAGGAAAAAATGGCACGTAAATATCTTTTTCGTTCTGATAATTCCAAAATAAAGTTTCGGTTACAATAGTATGGTTACGTTTTCTAAATAAAAATTGTTTGTAGTTAAATTGTTGATGGGGGCTACTCCAGGCCTGTTTTATGAAGGATTCTCAGTGCTTCTCTAATATAAACCTCAGTATCAGGAGAAACTTCATTGATGTTATTCTTTTTCTTGGTGGTTTTATGTCCAAGGCGGGTGATGACCAGATCGTATTTGGGAAAGGAAATACAAAACTGTCCGCGAAAGCCTGCCTGATAATAAAAGCGATTTCCTTCATACACTCCGGTCCATAAACCGTAATTATAGGTTTTATTGTTATAGGGAAGAGTAGTAATTAATCGCATGTCTTCTTCGGTGAGAATTTGTTTTCCATTCCAAATTCCATTATTGTTAATGAGCTGACCTAAACGTGAAACATTCCTCGCTGTACTTACCAATCCTCCAAACGCTTTTTCGTTTCTGTATTTTCTGCTGTCCAGAATAAACAAACCATCGTGTTCATATCCTAAGGGAGTCCAGAAGGATTCTTCCAGATATTCAGTAATCGTTTTCGGATATAGAACTCGTTTGAGAACGGTACCTAATAATTGAGTGCCTCCAGAATTGTAATGCTGTTCTTTGCCGGGAGTCCCTACAGAATAAAGATCGTTAAGCGTATAAGATTCCAGATCGCCGTAAAAATTTAGTTTGGCGATCAGTGAAAACGGAGTCATATCCCATTCATCCCAAAACAAGCCGGTATTCATCGAAGCCAGATGACGAAGGGTGAGGGGTTCTTCTTGTTCCACATTCCATTCAGGAACATACTTATTTACCGGATCATCAATACTTTCTATATAACCGTCCTGCTGGGCTTTTAAGATTAATAAAGAAGTATACGTCTTACTTATAGACCAGATGCCGGTTAAATGCTCTTTACTCCCTTCGTTGAAATAATGTTCCGATAAGATCTTTCCATCTAATATTACAAGATAGGAAAGTGACTGTTTCTCTTGATTAAAAGCTTTAAACTTTTCAGACAGAGGGATGGTATTATACTTTTCGTGTAACGGCCATGGCTGTGGGTCAGTCGCTTTAATAGTTATAGTTTCCTGAACAATATAGTCGTCTATGGTAACACCCGTATTTCCTCTTAAGTAAACAGTGCGTACGCCTCGCAATAAATAAAAGGTGTCTGTGATCCACATCGTTATAATAATTATCCCAACAAAGGCGACGAATATTTTAAGGGCTTTTTTCATTATATAATTTAAATTTTGTCTCAAAGATTACTAAAAAAGCAAGGAAGTGTTATAATTAATTGAGTAGCTAAACTCTTTAATATAAAGAAACATAAAGATAGAAAATCTTTGTTTTCTTAATCCGTAAAATAATGTACTGGTCTACTCTATTACAATTTTATTTATAATCGCTTCTTTGGGAATTTTTGCAAAATGATTGATGAAGATGCGAGTGATTAAAAAAAGCTACGGCATTAAGTTATCCGGACTTTTTTTAGTTAGAAAAATCAATTTTCATTAATTTAGCCTCGCTTAAGGGTATTTAGCTCAGTTGGTTTAGAGCACTACCTTGACAGGGTAGGGGTCACCGGTTCGAATCCAGTAATACCCACAAAAACAACCTCCTTTTATAAGGGGGTTATTTTTTGAAATTGCTTGTATAGATTTCCCTAATTAGGAAGTGAAAAGGAGCTTCAAATGGAACCTCTATGATTCAAAAATTTTTAGGAGTCTTTCTAAGGCCATACCCCTTGAACCTTTTATAAGAATTGTTTTTTGTTGTGGGACCTGTTTTAGTAAATAATCTCTAGCATCTTCAAAAGTTCGAAATCTGGGAAGCGGTGTATTTGTTTTGTAAAAATTTTCTCCTACCAGAAGTACCTCAGTATTTTTAAGTTTGGCAGCAACTTCTGCGATTGCCTGATGCTCTGTTTCAGCTTCTGGTCCCAATTCGAACATATCTCCAAGAATAGCCATCTTTTGATCATGTTGGATGAATTCAAGATTAGCCAAAGCAGCTTTCATGCTGCTAGGATTAGCGTTATATGCATCCAGAATTAGTTGATTGCTTCCGGCTTGCAATAGCTGAGATCGATTATTTTCAGGTACGTAGTTCTCAATTGCTTCAACAATATCTTTATCCGGAACATCAAAATGCTTTCCAATTAAAATGGCGTAGGCAGCATTCGTAAGATTATATGCTCCTGTGAGTTGTGTAGTAATGGTAGTGCTATTCGATTGCAAGGCTAAAAAATGTCCGGAAGATTCTTTTATTGAAATTTGAACATCAGCGTCTTTGGAGGAACCGAAACTTTTCTTTTCAGAATAACGATTTAGTTTATCCACCTGTATAGTGTCGTCTGCATGGTAAAATATAAATTTTTGATGCTTCATTAAATGAATGTACATTTCACTTTTACCTTTTATCACACCAGCTACACCTCCAAAACCTTCGAGATGAGCTTTTCCATAATTAGTGATCAATCCGTAGTCAGGTAATGCGATATTGCATAAAAAGGCAATTTCTTTTTGATGATTTGCGCCCATTTCTACAACCGCCATTTCAGTTGCTTCCTGGAGCCTTAATAGCGTAAGGGGAACACCTATATGATTGTTCAGATTCCCGGAAGTCGCAATTGTCTTGTACTTTTTAGATAGTACGGCATTAATAAGTTCTTTAGTAGTCGTTTTACCATTACTACCGGTAAGCGAAATAATAGGGGTTTTTAACTTTTCCCGATGGTATCTGGCTAATTCCTGCAATGCAATTAGGCCGTCATCTGCTAACAGAATCCGATCGGAAGTTTTATAGCGATCCTCATCAACAACCGCATAAGACGCACCTTTTTCCAAGGCTTCTTCAGCAAATTGGTTTCCATTAAAATTGTCTCCTTTTAGTGAAATATAAAGACAATTTTTTTGAATTTTCCGGGAGTCAGTCACCACTCCGCTGCACTTCCTGAAATAGTCGTATAGTTCTTCGATTCTCATGTGGTTAAAAATAAAAAAAAGCTCCGTTAATCGGAGCTTTTTTTCGTATGATTCAAATTCTATTTAGCCTCTTGGCCTTTTCTTTTGTTTTGATTTAGATCCTACTCTAGACATAGCACATCTGAATCCGATATAATCGGTAGCCATATACTGAGGTAAGTATCTTCTTTGAGCGGGATCCAGCCAGTAAGCTCTGTCTCTCCAGGATCCTCCTTTAAACACTCTTACTTCGTCATCTATAAGTGTAGTTCGCTCAGTTCTGTCGTATTCCTTAATAATATTACCTAAAGAGTCTTTTGATACTGAATGCTTAGGAGCATCGTACATACTTACATTCTTGCCATCTTCTTCGAGTTCATCTGCGAAACGGTCGTAGAATCTCGTCGAGCTTAGGTCTCCATCACGAAAACCTCTGTTGTCACTCTGTGAAAAGTTAGGTCTTAGGTAAGCATCATCTTTAGTGATAGGCACAGTTGCCAAATCACCTGGAAGATCTCTTGCCACGATACGACCATTACTTAGTGTATCATATACAATACTATCTATTGAAACAATTGCGACTTTTCCATCTTTACCAATAGATGTTTTTGTATACACATTTCCTCGGTAATAGTTAAAGTCATTAGCTTCGTCATCTACGATGGGACGATATACATCGGCTACCCATTCTGCGACGTTACCGGCCATATCATAAAGCCCAAAATCGTTAGGAGGATAAGACTTGACCTGTGCGGTGATATCAGCACCATCATCAGACCATCCGGCGATTCCACCGTAATCACCTTTACCTTGCTTAAAGTTAGCCAATTGATCTCCGCGGGTTACTCGTTTTCCAGAACGCGTATAATCACCCGCCCATGGATATTTCTTTCTACCACGGTAGTTGTTATATTCTCTTTGTCCTACTAAAGCAATGGCAGCATATTCCCATTCTGCTTCGGTAGGCAGTCTGTATTCTGGAAGTATAATACCACTGGTTTGTTTTGCATAAACATTAGTAGAATCCTTTTTTGCTTTTCCTTGCAGGGAATCTATTTGACCTCCATAAGCAGCACTAGGATTCTGAAGATACGCTTTGGTACTAAAGGTTCCATCAACTTCACCACCTAGTACAGCATATTTAGTTCCCTTCTCAATAAAGCCTTCTCTCTCCAACACGGCCTCATTTACACGATCGGTACGCCATTCGCTGAATTGTACTGCCTGTACCCAGTTTACACCTACTACAGGATATTCTGCGTACGCAGGATGTCTAAGGTAATTGTTGGTCATCACTTCATTGTATCCTAAACGATTTCTCCATACCAGAGTATCGGGCAATGCACCATTGTAAATATTTGCGTATCGGGGATCGTCTGGAGGATAAACATTTTTAAGGTAATCCAGGTATTCGAGATACATGACATTCGTTACCTCGGTTTCGTCCATGTAAAAAGATTGCACGTGCTGTTGTGTAGGTGTATTGTTCCAGTCGTGCATTACATCATCCTGTACTCTACCTTTAGTAAAAGTTCCGCCCTCTACAAAGACAAGGCCGGGTGCGGTCTCCTGATCTTTAAAGTTTGAATTGTACTGGAAACCTCCGTTTTTGGAGTTAATCTGCCAACCGGTAGCTCTGGATGTGTTCTTAGAAGAATTCTTCTTACATCCCGTAAAACCGGCTGCGACCATTGCAAATAGCAATAGGGTTCTAATAGAAATTAGTTTCATACGATAAGATTTGAGTTATCTGAAAATCGGTGCAATATAACGATTACCATTAAATATTCAATTTTTAACTGTATTCTGAATTTATTACGTTTTACCGTCTTAATAACAAGCATAAAACGCAGATCAGAATCAATTATTATACTGAAGGGACAAATTTATGGGAATAAATCAGTTTGTAGAGACTATTTGTTGTCAACCGCTCTAATTGTGTTGTCAAATCTAAAAATGAAGGCACAGTTGCTGGAAAAAAGACATTTCTAAGTTATTTGAATAGTCGTATATCTAAGATCAAAAGCTTTCTGCGAGAAATAGTGCTTAGAAGGATTGACTGGAAAAAAATGCGGAATTGAAAATGTTTTTTATAAATTGCTAAACTTTTCTTAAAAACGGAATTCTTAAAAGTTATAAGAAAAGCGTACAAATTTTATAAGATTATCGATTTAAGGGCGTTTAGAAATAAGAAAACTTCAAATTTTCATAACTTGTAAGATTTTTAATAAAATTGTATTTGTCAAAATTTATTTCTTATATGAAAAAAATATTCTTACCCGTGCTTATCCTATTTTTCACGAGTAATTTAGTTGCTCAACAACAGGATAGAGTAATCACCACCGGAGTGCCCTTTCTTCTTATCGCAGCAGATGCGCGGGCATCGGGTATGGGAGATATTGGCGTTGCGTCTTCGCCTGATGGTTATTCGCAACAATGGAATCCTGCTAAATATGTTTTTTCGAAATATCAATATGGAGTAGGGGTGAGTTATACGCCTTACTTGGCTGAGTTAGTAAATGATATTTCGTTATTACAAGCAAATTTTCACAATCGAATCAACGAACGTAGTGCTTTTGCTTTGAGCCTTCGTTATTTTGGTCTTGGAGAAATAGAACTAAGACAATCAGCTAATGACCCGGGTGAGATCGTTAAGCCAAATGAATTTTCTCTTGACGGATCCTATTCCCTTAAATTAAGTGATCAATTTGCAATGGCGGTTGCCGGAAGGTATATACGTTCTAATCTCAGATTGCAGCAAGTAGATGCTAATGCAAGAGCAGCCAACTCTTTTGCTGTAGATATTGCGGGTTATTATCAATCTAATGATATTCCTTACAATAATTTTGATGGTAGATGGAGAGCCGGGTTTAATATATCGAACATCGGCCCTAAGATTCAGTACGATGAAGGCGGACAGGAAAATTTTCTACCTACAAATTTAAAGTTTGGTGCCGGTTTTGATTTTATCTTTGATGAAGCTAACAAACTCGCTTTAAATACAGAGTTCAACAAATTATTGGTGCCAACTCCACAGGATTTCAATAATGATGGTGTTATTGATGCTGCCGATAATGACGAGTATCAAGATATCGGTTTTGTAAGTGGAATATTTGAATCTTTCGGTGATGCACCCGATGGTTTTTCAGAAGAGCTTAAAGAAATTACCTGGGCGCTGGGTGCCGAATATACGTATTTAGATTCGTTTGCGTTCAGAACCGGATATTTTAATGAAAGTGATGAAAAAGGTGCTCGAAAGTTTTTTACCTTAGGTGCAGGTTTTCAGTTTAAAGCTGCTACCATAGACGTGTCTTACCTTTTCTCTACGTCTCAGGTACGTAATCCTTTAGAAAATACATTGAGATTCTCATTAACGCTTAATTTTGGCCAGGAGTATTCTCAGTACTAAGAACTGAGTATGAAAGAACTTAATGTTACTACTACGTTTACAGTTTTTGATCAACTTGATGAGCTTAAAGACGAAGAACGTAACCTTATGGATAAGGCAATAGAAGCTCGTGATATGGCCTATGCACCGTATTCTAAATTTAAGGTAGGAGCAGCGCTGCTGCTGGCAAACGGGGCGATCGTTTCTGGAAACAATCAGGAAAATGCCTGTTATCCATCCGGGCTCTGTGCAGAGCGCGTAGCTATATACAGTGCTGGAGCAAACTACCCGGGCGTTCCCGTCAAAATACTTGCCATTTCAGCTTCTTCTGCCAATTATACCGTGAAAAATCCAGCGCCCCCTTGTGGTGCCTGTAGGCAATCTCTTGCAGAGTATGAATTGAATCAAAAAGAACCGATGGTCATTTATTTTATGGGTGCCGAAGGTAAAGTTATAAGGTCTGGTTCTGTTAAAAATTTGCTACCCTTAACTTTTGATAGCTCTTTTCTATAGGCAGTTTGAAAGTAATCTGTAGAGCAGAAGTTTCCTTAAAATACCTCATAATTGTGTCATTTCATTTTTTCTCTTTTGTTTTAATATGTTACTTTTGTTATTCGTTTTTTTGAAGGTTATATAATTTAATCATAACAAATGAAGAAAGTTACCAAAGAGGTGTACCTGAACTGGTACGAAGAAATGCTTTTCTGGAGAAAGTTTGAAGACAAACTTGCTGCGGTTTATATCCAGCAAAAAGTTAGAGGTTTCCTCCACTTATACAATGGTCAGGAGGCGATTCTTGCCGGTTCGCTACATGCAATGGATCTTACCAAAGACCGAATGATCACTGCGTATCGAAATCACGTACAGCCAATTGGTATGGGGGTAGACCCTAAGAGGGTGATGGCAGAACTTTATGGAAAAGGTACCGGTACTTCTCAGGGACTTGGAGGTTCGATGCATATTTTCTCGAAAGAGCATCGTTTCTATGGAGGCCATGGTATTGTTGGAGGGCAGATTCCACTAGGTGCCGGGCTGGCATTCGCAGATAAATACTTTAAACGAGACGCTGTTACCTTGACCTATATGGGTGATGGGGCTACAAGACAGGGTTCTTTGCACGAAACGTTTAATCTCGCTATGCTTTGGAAGCTTCCCGTTGTCTTTTTGGTTGAAAATAATGGATACGCAATGGGTACTTCGGTAGCCAGAACAGCGAATCATACGGAAATATGGAAGTTAGGCCTTGGTTATGAAATGCCCTGTGGACCTGTTGACGGAATGAATCCGGTAAAGGTTGCAGAAGCAGTGAGTGAAGCAGTAGAAAGAGCCCGCAGCGGTGGAGGTCCTACTTTTCTGGAATTAAAAACCTATCGATACCGAGGTCACTCTATGTCTGATGCACAACATTACAGAACGAAAGATGAAGTGGAAGAATACAAAAAGATCGATCCTATAAATCAAATAAAGGATATAATTCTTGAAAAGAAATATGCAACAGAAGAAGAGATCAAAGAGATCGATAAACGCGTGAAAGAAAGGGTTTCGGAATGTGAGAAGTTCGCAGAAGAATCTGCTTACCCCGAAAAGAATGTTATGTATGATGTAGTCTATGAACAGGAAGACTATCCATTTTTACCTCATAAATTATAAGTAAATGGCAGAAGTAATTAATATGCCAAGGCTTAGTGACACCATGGAAGAAGGGGTGGTTGCTAAGTGGCTCAAAAGTGTTGGAGATAAGGTCGAAGAAGGAGATATCCTCGCAGAAATTGAAACCGACAAAGCAACCATGGAGTTTGAATCTTTTCATTCAGGTACGCTTTTACATATTGGGATTGAGGAAGGTGATGGTGCTCCGGTAGACTCCTTGCTAGCCATTATTGGTGATGAAGGAGAAGATATTTCAGGATTGTTAGAAGGAGATTCAAATTCTGAAAAAGATGAGGCTAAAGAGGAAAGCACTTCGGAAGCTTCAGATTCCAGCGCAAAGAAGACAGCAGAATTACCGGAAGGGGTAGAGATCGTGAAAATGCCTCGTTTGAGCGATACCATGGAAGAAGGTACAGTGGCGTCCTGGCTTAAGAAAGAAGGTGACGATGTATCTGAAGGAGATATTTTGGCAGAAATTGAAACCGATAAGGCGACCATGGAATTCGAATCGTTTTATTCAGGGAAACTACTTCATATAGGTATTGGTGAAGGAGAATCGGCACCTGTTGATTCGGTTTTAGCCATTATCGGACCAGAAGGAACCGATGTTCAGGCAGCACTTCAAGCAGCGGCTTCAGAAGGAAAGGGCTCTGAAGAGACAACTCCTCAGCCGGAAAAGAAAGAGGAGGTCAAAACTGCCGATTCTAAAGAGAGCACTGCCGATAATACATCTTCTTCAACTTCTGATGGAGGTCGGATTTTTGCTTCGCCCTTGGCCCGAAAAATGGCAGAAGAAAAAGGGATAGACCTTGCGGCTGTTTCCGGAAGCGGAGAGAATGGCAGAATCGTCAAAAAAGATATAGAAAATTACAAACCAGCGGCAAAATCAGCTCCGGCAGAAACGGCAAAAGAAACTTCCAAGCCAGCTTCGGAAGGTTATGTTGCCCCGTTTGTTCCTGAAGGAGAAGAGAGTTTTGAAGATGTTAAGAATTCTCAAATGCGCAAAACTATTGCGAAGAGACTAGGAGAATCAAAATTCACTGCTCCTCATTACTATCTTACTATAGAAGTAAGCATGGATCATGCGATGGCTTCAAGATCACAAATTAATTCGCTTCCGGATACCAAGGTTTCTTTTAATGACCTTGTAGTAAAAGCGTGTGCAATGGCCTTGAAAAAGCATCCGCAGGTGAATACTACCTGGAATAATGATTCAACACGCTACAATCATCATGTTCATGTTGGAGTGGCGGTCGCAGTAGACGAAGGATTGGTAGTGCCGGTACTTAAATTCACCGATCAAATGAGTCTTACTCAGATTGGTGCACAGGTTAAAGAATTGGCTGGAAAGGCAAGAAACAAAAAGTTGACCCCTCAAGAAATGGAAGGGAGTACATTTACTGTCTCTAACTTAGGAATGTTTGGTATTCAAGAATTTACCTCTATTATCAATCAGCCTAATTCTGCTATTCTTTCGGTGGGCGCGATTGTGCAAAAACCAGTAGTTAAAGACGGGCAGATTGTGGTAGGTAATACGATGAAGGTAACGCTGGCATGTGACCACAGAACGGTTGATGGTGCAACAGGAGCTCAGTTTCTTCAAACACTAAGACATTACCTTGAAAATCCGGTAACCATGCTTGCCTAGGGTAAAACTATTATAATTTTGAAAGCATCCTGTTAAGATTGAATTTTTCAGGATGCTTTTTTTATCTTTATAAATTAAGCAAGAGTTATGAAGAAATTAGTACTTCTCATTATTTCCTTTATCCTGATATTAAGCTGTAAGTCTTCCACGGATGTACTTAGGCCAGATAGAGTATTCGAAGATGCAAAAGGCACCAATGGCGTAATAGCTGCAGGAGCTGCAGGTTCTTATGAATCTGTAAGCAGTGTACTAAGCTATTTGGCATCAGATGATTTGAAAGGGAGAAAAACGGGTTCAGATCAAATTGAACAGGCAGCCGTCTATATTGAAGATATTTTCAAGACCTATGAGTTGTCTCCTTACTTCACAACATATCGGGATACCCTTTCAAATTTAAAAACTCCTGCCTATAATATTGTAGGGGTGGTACCTGGGAATGATCCGGTGCTCAAAAAAGAATTCATAATTATTGGTGCTCATTACGATCATATTGGTTTTGCAGAACGCATTAATAATGATGCCATTGCAAACGGTGCGAACGATAATGCTTCCGGCACCACCGCAGTAATTGAGTTAGCAAAACACTTTGGGCAAATAAAAAATACTAAAAGAAGTTTGATGTTTGTCCTTTTTTCAGGTGAAGAAATGGGTTTGCTCGGGTCCAAACATCTGGCAAAGAAACTTAGCGATCAAAAATTGAATCTCTATGCGATGATCAATTTTGAGATGATTGGAGTTCCCTTAAAAGACAAAGACTATCTGGCCTACATCACAGGATATGAAAAATCTAATATGGCAGCTAAGTTTAATGAATATACAGGTAAAAATACCATAGGTTATCTGCCTACTGCCAAAGAATATATGCTGTTTCAAAGATCGGATAACTATCCTTTTTATAAGGAATTTAAAATACCATCTCAGACAATCTGTACTTTTGATTTTACCAACTTTGATTATTATCATCACGTAGATGATGAAATAGATAAAATGGACATTTCTCATATGGTCTATTTGATAAAAGAACTTATCCCAGCTCTACAGAAAATGGCAAATACACCTACACAGGAAATCCAGTCGAATTAGTGTTCGCTACAAATATCAGACGCATTTATGAAACATATTATTGTTACCGGGGCCAGCAGGGGAATAGGCTATGAATTGGTAAAATTATTTGCAAATGAGGGGCATAAAGTGTTGGCACTTTCCCGTAATGATCAACCGGTAGCCTCTTTAAGACATGCTAATATAAGTTGCTTTTCATTTGATTTGTCAGAAAAAGAGAGTCATCAAAAACTGCTTCATTTTCTCAAGTCTGATTGGAAAAAGGTAGATGTATTGATCAACAACGCCGGTAAATTATTGCACAAGCCATTTCTGGAAACATCCGCTAGTGAATTTAGTGAAATATATAAGGTAAATGTTTTAGGTGTTGTAGAGGTGATCAAAACAGTGCTGCCGTTTATGAATAAACATGGGCATGTGGTAAATATCAGTAGTATGGGCGGAGTACAGGGAAGTATGAAATTTGCGGGATTATCTGCATACAGTTCTTCTAAAGGTGCACTGATAACACTTACGGAACTTTTGGCCGAGGAATATAAAGAGACGGGACCTTCGTTTAATGTATTGGCACTCGGTGCAGTACAGACCGAAATGCTTGAAGAAGCTTTTCCAGGGTATGAGGCGCCCGTATCTGCAGAGGCAATGGCTTCGTACATTGCTGATTTTGCACTAAATGCTCATCAATTTTATAATGGTAAATTATTACAGGTAAGCAGCTCGACTCCATAATTTTGTAAATGAGAACGTAGTTTACTTGAAAACGATAGCTGCTCTTCAATACTATTTTTATTTTAAGAAAAAAAAGTATGGACAGACCTAGTATAAAAAATGAGGAACAATACGAAGCTTTAAGAGATCAGGGGTATAGCAAGGAAAAAGCTGCTAGAATTGCAAATACCAAGAATGCAGGAAAAAAAGGTGGTAAAGCCAGCGACTATGAAGACCGAACCAAAGAAGAACTTTATCAACAGGCAAAAAAGATAGGCATCGACGGTAGATCTAAAATGAGTAAAAGTGAACTTATAGAAGCGCTTAGAAATCATTAATAAAACCAGTCTTTCTAAAAATAACACTACTTTTTAAACTTCTTTGAAGAGTAGAATGGCATTATGCCCTCCAAATCCAAACGTATTGCTCATTGCAACAGTTACCTTCTTATCAATGGCTTCATTGGCTACGATATGAATCGTATCTGGTATTTCCGGGTCTTTGTTTTCCAGATTGACCGTAGGAGGGATTATATTTTCCTGAATGCTTTTCACAGCAATAATGCCTTCGATGGCTCCCGCAGCTCCCAGAAGATGTCCGGTCATAGATTTAGTAGCACTAATGGAAAGATTCGAGGGATGCTCACCATATATTTTTTGAACGGCTTTTATTTCACTCAAGTCTCCTACCGGGGTTGAGGTAGCATGGGTGTTTAAATAATCTACTTGCTCTGGTCGTACTCCTGCTTCCTGCAGGGCTAATTCCATAGCTTTGGAAGCTCCAAGTCCTTCGGGATGGGTAGCGGTCATATGATACGCATCCGCGGTCATTGAAGCACCTGCGATCTCTGCATAGATAGTCGCGCCCCGTTTTTTTGCATGTTCATATTCTTCTAATATAAATGCACCGGCACCTTCACCCATTACAAAGCCATCACGGTCTGCATCAAAGGGGCGAGAAGCTTTGTCAGGAGCATCATTTCTGGTAGACATCGCCTTCATTGCATTAAAACCTGCGATCGACGCGATCGTAATGGGAGATTCAGATCCTCCGGCAACGATCACTTTGGCTTTCCCTAACTTTATATAATTGAATGCATCCATAATGGAAGTATTTGAGGTGGCACAGGCAGAAACCGCAGTATAATTGATTCCCATGAGTCCGAATTTCATCGAGATCATTCCCGATGCCATATTGGAAATAAGTCGCGGTACAAAGAACGGACTAAATCGTGGCGTACCATCACCTTTTTCAAATGATAGCATTTCTTCCTCAAATGTTCCCATACCTCCCTGTCCGGTTCCCCAAATAACACCAATATCAAAAGGTGAGAGTTTTTCGATTTCCAATCCTGAATCCTCCATCGCCTGCGATGCAGCATATAGCGCATATTGCGTAAACAGGTCACTTCGTTTTATTTCATTTCTATCTAGGTAAATTTTAGGATCAAAGTTTTTAACCTCACAGGCGAAATGAGTTTTGAATTTTGAAGCGTCAAAGTGCGTAATGCCTGCTGCTCCAGACTTACCGTTAACCACGTTGTTCCAAAACTCTTCAACAGTATTACCAAGTGGAGTTAGGGCTCCTATTCCTGTTATTACAACTCTAGTATTGCTCATAAGCGAAGTTTAAACCGATGCGATCACCGCATCTTTTATAGAATCAAATATATTTCTTTTTAATGTTTTCTGGAGGATTAAACCTGAAAGTAATGATGAAATTAATAATTGTGCTTTGGCTTCGGGAGTCTCTTCAAAACTAAATTCATTTTGTTCGCATCCCTCCCTAAGAACATGGGTAAGCCAGTCAAGTAAATAATCTCCTGCCTCTGTCAATGCCTTCTGCATTGCTACAGGTAGGGTTGTAGAAAAAGGCCCGAGAGCGCCCATAAAACAAACTATTTTTTTTGAACTGTTAAGTTCATAAACTTCAATAAAACTTCTGAGTTTGATGGTGGGGCTTTTATCGTGGTACGTATGCATATGTTTTATGAAGTCCTTATTGATTTTATCGATGACGGCCACTCCCAGATCAGCTTTTGATGGAAAATGATAATGTACCGCAGCATTTTTAATATCCAGCAAACTTGAGATATCTGCATAACTGAAGCCGTTGTATCCTTTTGAAAGGATCAGTTTTTCAGCGATGTCTATAATTTGGTCTCGGGTAGTTTTCACATTACAAAGGTACTTACTTATTAGTTAGTAGGTATGTCTTTTTAAATTTATTTGTTTTTGTGATACGTTTTAAAAAGTATATTTTTACAGCATGGAGCATGTCTTGGAAAAATACCTTCCGGAACGTTCGGTAAGACCCAGCTTTGATCTTATAAAAATGCACAGGGTTCATCTAAAAATTGTCAATGAAAGGGTAACCAGACATGGGGATTATCGAAGAACCCCCGACGGTAAACATCAAATAACGGTAAATGCTTCTTTAAATAAGTATCGTTTTTTGATCACACTCGTACATGAAATTGCACATCTGGTCGCTTTCCAAAAATATGGCAGACATATCAAACCTCACGGAATAGAATGGAAAAGAACCTTTCAGCATTTAATGCTGCCGTTTATTCATCCTGATATCTTTCCACCGAAGCTTTTACCCCTTCTGGCGAACCATTTCCGCAATCCGAAGGCCAGTAGTGATACAGATGCCAAATTATCCTTAGCTTTGAAACAGTACGATCCTGCGAATGATAAAAGCTTTATTTTTGAATTGCCTAAAGGAAGCCTGTTCAGATTGTATAACGGAAGAGTTTTCCAAAAAGGAAATAAAAGAGTAAAGCGATATGAATGTGTTGAGATCGCGACCCAAAAGATGTATCTCTTTAATCCTAATGCAGAAGTTGAGCCCCTTAGTGAATAATGGTTAACTGGAATACCTCATGAAGATCAATTTTAAAAGGTTTCCCCTAAAGTAAACAAAGAAGAATGAACAAAAACTATTACGCTATTTTAATGGCAGGTGGGATCGGATCGAGATTCTGGCCTGTGAGTACTACAGATTTTCCAAAGCAATTTCACGATATGTTGGGTACAGGAGAAACCTTGCTGCAGCGTACATTCTCCAGATTGAACAAGCTAATTCCCAAGGAAAATATATTCATTCTTACTAATGAACGATATGAAGCACTCGTCCAGGAGCAACTAGACGGTATCACACAACGACAAATTGTTCTTGAGCCGGCAATGCGCAATACTGCGCCTTGTATTCTGTATGCGGCTCTGAAAATCCAAAAAGAAAATCCTGATGCACTTATGATTGTCGCTCCCAGCGATCACTGGATAGAAGATGAAGTTGCATTCTCGAAAAATATTGAGAAATGTTTTGATGCCTGCACTCAGGAAAACGTGATGCTCACGCTAGGTATCACACCCACTTTTCCGAATACGGGATACGGCTATATAGAATATCAAAACACAGAAACAGCTATTAAGCAAGTAATTCAATTTAGGGAGAAGCCCTCCTATGAGGTTGCAAAAAAATTCATAGACAGCGGTAATTTCTTATGGAATGCGGGCATTTTCATGTGGAGTGCAAAAACCATCGTAAATGCCTTTAAGAACTATCAACCAGCTTTATTTCAATTGTTCTCAAGAGGACTCGCAGTATTTAATACTACTGAAGAAATTGAATTCATAAGTGAAAATTATCCTAAAGCAGAGAATATATCTATTGATTATGCTATCTTAGAACACGCCAAATCCATCTACGTATTACCTGCAACATTTGATTGGAATGATCTGGGGACCTGGGGGTCGTTGTACGACAAACTGGATAAAGACGATTCGGATAATGCAGTGGTCAATGCCAGCGTAATTGTTCAGGAAGCATCTGGGAACATGATACGTACCGCAGGAAAAAAGGTGGTTGTTATAGATGGCATCAATGATTATATCATTGTAGATAAAGAGGAAGTTTTGTTGATATATCCAAAATCTAAGGAGCAGGATATCAAGCAGGTACTTCAAAAAGTGAAAAATACATATGGTGATCATTTGGGGTGATTTCTTTTTTACTACATTTGGCGGCCAAAAATTAAAAAGCGAAAGCTTGTAAAAGATGAAAGAAAATCTTAATCAGGACAATATTACCCCTACCAGTCCGGAACCAAATAGTGGGGAGGAAGTAAAAAAAGATTTCAGTGGTCTGCTGGGAAGCTTAAAAAGGTTTCTATCTGAACTCTTAGACATTCGCTACAATACCGATCAAAAAGCGACCATAGATGCCATTATTGCAGACATTCCTTTTAAAGGTCACACTTCCTGGATTCTTATTTGTTCGATCTTTATCGCTTCGGTCGGTTTGAACGCCAACTCGACGGCCGTTGTTATTGGAGCGATGCTTATATCTCCCTTAATGGGGCCTATTCTGGGAATGGGAATGTCCTTAGCGATCAATGATATTGACACTTTAAGACGATCCCTCAAGAATTTTGGTGTAATGGTCGTATTAAGCGTACTTACAGCGTTTCTGTTCTTTAAATTTTTTCCGTTAAGAGACGAATCCTCTGAGTTACTGGCCAGAACAGCACCAGACATCCGGGATGTATTAATAGCCTTTTTTGGTGGACTTGCACTTGTGATTGCCCGCGCAAAGAGAGGTACGATAGCCAGTGTGATCTTTGGGGTTGCTATTGCCACCGCCCTTATGCCTCCGTTGTGTACCGTTGGTTTTGGACTTGCTATTAGTAATTATGAATATGCATGGGGAGCTTTATACCTATTTACGATCAATACTATTTTCATAGGGTTGGCTACTTTTTTGGTGCTGAAACTACTCCGTTTTCCGATGGTACGGTATGCAAATTCCAAAAGAAGAAAATTCATCGCCAGAATTGCATCATTAGTAGCTGTCATTGTAATGATCCCTGCAGGTTATACATTTTATAATGTTTTTCAGGAATCGTTATTTAAAAATCAGGCAAAGCAATTTATCGAAGAAAATATAGTGCCTTACCAGTTTAAAAGCACCGGTAAATTTTTGGAAGACTTTAGTGATATTGAATACCATAAAGACACTACTAATTTTATCGAATTGGTCTTTATGGGAGACGAGGTGATTCCTGAAAATGTGATTCAGACCTGGAATGCACAAAAAAATACGTTTTCTAAATTGGTGAATGCCGACTTAAGAATTGTGCAGGGAGGAAAGGATGACTCAGAACAAAAATTCAATTACGTAACCGAACTTTACGAATCAAAAAAGGAGGAGGCTGTAAACATGGCCAGTAAGATTGCCTTATTGGAAGATGAAGTTGCCCGTTTAAGTAAATTGCCTTTCAATAAGGTGCCATTAAATGAAATTACTCAGGAGGCACAGATCAACTATGAGAATTTAAGAGAGATTGGTTTTTCATCGGTTATAAAGACAAATTTTAAAACCAGCGATACACTCGCGATCTTTCTGGTAAGATGGTCCGACAGTATTTCCAAGAAGGTAAAAGATCAAGATGAAGCACGCCTTACCCGTTGGTTAAAGTTTAAGTTGGATACAGATAAGCTTACCGTTAAAGATTTGGATTAAAAAATACAAGCATCTTTATTAATAAGCCTTTAGAAATGCAGGCTTTTTATTGGCGCCGCCAAAGGGTTTAATATCCCCGAGAATTGTCTCGAAATTAAACGTTTGTTTCAAGCAAATTCCTCATAGGCTTGCCCTAAAACAGTATACTTTTGTTAAAACTTGTTTTCAGGGAACAGGATCATAACCACTACCGCCCCAGGGATGACAGCTAAAAATACGTTTTATCGCCAATTTACCTCCTTTAAGTAATCCGTGCTTCTTTAATGCTTCTAAGGTATAGTGAGAGCAACTCGGGCTATATCTACAGGTTGCAGGCGTTAAAGGTGAGATCAAATATTGATATACCTTTACTAAAAAAATAAAAGGCGCGATCCATATTTTCTTCACTTAACGCAGTTTTAAGTTAGTTTGATATCAGGAAATTGAAAAAGTAGTACCTTCTTTTCCATCTTTAAGTTGGATACCCATCGCCGCTAATTCGTCTCTAATTTTATCAGAAGTAGCAAAATCTTTGTTATTTCTGGCATTTGCTCTTAGTTCGATTAGTAATTCAATTACTTCACCCAACTTATTGTCTTCCTTCGCAGCAGTTGAATTTGACTCAGTAAGGCCTAGAACTTCAAAAATGAAGTCGTGCATCGTAGTCTTCAGTAAGGTCAAAGAGGCTTCAGTTATGCTTTGCTTACCATCTTTGATTTGATTAATATTTTTAACTGCTTCGAATAAATTAGCGATTAAAATAGGTGTATTGAAGTCATCATTCATTGCATCAAAACAATCTTGACGCCATTTGCTAACATCAAATCCGTCTTCTGAAGAGGTAGGTAACTTATCTAATAATCCGTAGGCTTCCATTAAACGGTTAAATCCTTTTTCCGAAGCGAGTAAGGCATCGTTACTAAAATCAAGAATACTTCTGTAGTGCGCCTGAAGGATAAAAAACCTGGCTACTCCGGGAGAGAAAGGCTTGCTTAAAATATCATTTTCGCCCGTAAAGATCTCATTCGGTAAAATATTATTACCGGTTGATTTTGCCATTTTTTTACCGTTAAGCGTCAACATATTCGCGTGCATCCAGTAGTTTACCGGAGACAATTGATTGCAGGCCTCTGCCTGAGCGATCTCGCACTCATGATGTGGGAATTTAAGATCCATTCCACCACCGTGAATATCAAACTGTTCTCCAAGATATTTGGTACTCATGGCGGTACATTCAAGGTGCCACCCCGGGAAGCCATCGCTCCATGGAGAAGGCCATCTCATGATATGTTGAGGTTCTGCTTTCTTCCAAAGTGCAAAATCCTGCGGATTTTTCTTCTCAGATTGCCCGGCAAGTTCTCTGGTGTTATGAATGAGGTCTTCTATGTTACGACCGCTAAGCTTACCGTAGTTGTGATCTTTGTTAAATGCCAATACATCAAAATATACAGATCCATTCACTTCATAGGCAAATCCTTTATCAATGATCTCCTCAATAATTGAGATCTGTTCTATGATATGACCTGTTGCGGTAGGCTCAATGCTTGGTGGTAAAAAATTAAATCTGTTAAGGGTTTGATGAAAATCTACCGTATAGCGTTGTACGACTTCCATTGGTTCAATTTGTTCCAGCCTCGCCTTTTTCGCGATCCTGTCTTCACCTTCATCTGCATCGTTCTCCAGATGTCCTGCATCGGTAATATTGCGAACGTAACGCACCTTATACCCAAGGTATTTAAGGTATCTGAAAATAACATCAAAAGACATAAAAGTACGTACGTTACCCAAGTGAACATTGCTATATACCGTGGGTCCGCAGACATACATGCCTATATGTCCTTCATTTATGGGTTTGAATACTTCTTTTTTTCCGGTAAGTGAATTGTATATTTGAAGTGATTGGTCTTTATAAAGTTGCATGCTGTGAAAATAAATCTTAAAATTCAGTATCCAATTTGATGTAGTCCAGAAATTCACGCTTCACTTCTTTTTCTTTGAAGCGTCCTCCGAATTCTGCGGTTACTGTGCTGCTTTCGATATCTCTTATACCTCTTGAGTTTACGCATAGGTGTTTGGCATCGATTACGCAGGCTACATCTTTGGTATTGAGTACCTCTTGAAGTTCTTTAACTATTTGAATGGTCATTCGTTCCTGCACCTGTGGTCTTTTCGCGTAGTAATCTACAATTCGATTCATTTTAGACAGGCCTACTACGTTTCCGGAAGATATATAAGCTACATGAGCACGCCCTACAATAGGGAGTAAATGGTGTTCGCAAGTAGAATAAACAGTAATGTTTTTCTCAACCAGCATCTCACCATATTTATATTTATTGGAGAAAGTAGAAGCCCCGGGCTTTCTGTCTGGATGTAATCCTCCAAAGACTTCTTTGACGAACATTTTGGCAACCCGCTGTGGTGTTCCCTTAAGGCTATCATCTGTTAGGTCTAAGCCTAGCGTGTGCATAATGTTGAAAACATTTTCGCGTATTATGGAGATCTTTTCATCATCAGACAATTCAAATGCATCCTTTCGTAAAGGAGTTTCCGAAGCAGATGCCGCATGGCTATCGCCTAATTCTTCAAACTGTTCTTCCAGTGCCCTGTCTATTTTCATGACCAACGGTATCTTGTAATAATAAGATTGCAAAGATAGCCAATATAACGAAGTTTTTTTCGTTTAACAGAAATAAGTAAACCCGAATAAAACGATTTAACAAGAATTTATATTGTTTAAGCCCTCAACACATGAAGATTATAATACGCTTGAGTCTTTACCTCTTTTTTGGTATAGGTGCTTTGCCCATATATGCCCAGATCACAGCTCCTGATTGCCTTCCTGCGATTCCTATTTGTGCAGCTAATGGCTCTACTACCGGATTTGTTGATGGTATGGGAGATGACGATTTTAATGAAGCATTCAATTCAGGATGTCTTTTTAAAGGAGGACTGGCAGTAGCTACCATTGAGAACAACTCTGCATGGTATCGTATCAAAGCAGGAGGTACGGGTCAGTTAGGATTTAATATCCAATTTTTAAGTCTTAATGAAGATTGGGATTTTGCCGTTTATGGCCCCGATACTTTATGCGGCGATCTAACCAATCCTATTCGTTGTAATTATGAAACGGGAGCTACAGGATATACGGGTGTAGGCATAGATCCGGTAACCGGCGATCAATCTATGGAGTATGATGCGTGGCTTGATGTAGTGGAAGGGGAGGAGTACATTATTTTCATCAATAACTTCAACACAAATTTTTCAGGAGATCCTGTAGGCTTTACTATTGAATTTACAGGAGAATTGATCAGCTCTAACCCCGATGGTTCAGGATTAGACTGCTCTATCATTGATGAGTTTTTAGGATTAGATCGCTTGCTTTGCGAGGGAGAGATCGTAGAACTCAATGCGACTAAGTTCGGAGCAACCAGCTATGTCTGGTCTCTGGATACAGGATTAGGACCACAAGTGCTTCCGGAGACGGGACCAATACTTACCATTGACAATTCTATTTCTGGAACGTATTCTGTAGTAGTAGATACTCCTTTTCAGGTTTTCAGGGATGAGGTGGTGATCACATTCTTAGGGCCACCGGTTATTGACGATGTCATTGTCGAAGACATTTCAGATGTATACAACATTAGAACCATTGTTAATGGTCCGAGTGATTATGAATATCAATTAGAAGACAGCCCGTTTCAGGACAGTCCTGATTTTCTAAACGTAGGCCCTGGTATTTATCAACTTACGGTAAATGATAAGCTGGGTTGCGGAAGCACTACAGTAGAGGTACTGGTTGCGGGTTATCCCAAATTTTTTACACCCAACGGCGATGGCGTAAATGATACCTGGCAGATTGTGGGTATGGAAAGATTTTCGGCAGCTACTGTTTTCATTTTCGACAGATACGGTAAATTACTTACCCAATTAAATCCCGGAAATAGCTGGGACGGAACCTATAATGGAAATCCGCTGCCTTCCACTGATTATTGGTTTAGATTTGTGTTTGTAGATACTGAAGACGGTACAGAAGTACAAAAAGAAGTACGCAATCATTTTACGCTAAAACGCTAAATAAAAAAGCCGATTCTGGAAAGAATCGGCTTTGGGCATATAGCTATAATTACTATAGGTTAAAATTCAAGGATACTGTAACGTTAGAATTTACATTTTCGATCATTGCCGGTGTAGTAAAACCGGTATCGTATAATTGTTGATTAATATCTCTTTCAGAACGATTGTAAGAAACGTCGAGCCTGGTAGCTCCAAACGTATACCCGAGTCCTACAGAGAATCCAGTAAGATCTCCAATGGTGGTTTCGTCTTCATACGGACTTTCTTCGAAGCGGTACCCACCTCTCAGGCTCAATCTTTCGATTTTATACTCACCACCAATCCTGTACGTTGATACTGCTTTGAGTCTATTTTCGATACGGGCATTCTCATCTGCAAAATCAGGATCGATCGTAGGTCTTAATTCCGCATTCGACATATCCTGATATCCGTAATCAAAGCTTAACAGACCTTCTTTTCCAAAAACCAATGCAGCACTACCCGTAAGTTTTGAAGGGATCTTAATTCTGTAATCAGGGAATATGTTTACCAGAGAGAAATTAATAAAATCTATTTCGCTATCTGCGAGGTTAGAACTAATTCGCTGAGAGAGCTCATCGGTAAGGCGATACCAGGTAGGAGACTGGTAGCTTGCACCCAGGCGTAAATTATTATTAACTTTTGCAATACCGCCTACACTAAAAGAAAATGCATTTCCATACGTTCTCAATAGATTATCGAACTGAATGGTTTGTAGCGGCGAATCCTGATTGAATCCGTTTTCGTCTAAAAAAGTAGCTTTTTCGTAATTAATATCATTGAAATTAAGAGAAGCACCCACATAGAAGTTCTCTCCGTATTGTCCTGAAATATTTGCAGTGAACTTACTGTTATAGCCCGAGGTGATCTGTGAGAATCGTTGTTGAATTGTATTGAATTCACCGTTTGAAATATAGTCGATATTGTTGTCATCGTCAGGATCAAGAGGGTCGATGACACCTCCAAAATATCCCAAAAAGGCTTGTTGAGCGCCAAAGCCGAGATCAGCTCCGATATTTAAATATGCATCCTCTATAAATTCTCCCGGTTGAATAAGCAGAGATCCAAAAGGGATGCCATTTGCAAAATTGAGAAAGTATTGATCTATAGATTGATTACTATCTCCGGCAGCAAAAACTTCAGCATCATAATTATTTACCAGATCGTAATTAAAAGCCAGAGCAAATTTGTTCCATCCATTACTTCGGGGTTGTTCTAAACTTTTAAAAACAAAGACCCCACCTAACTGATTCAGTTCTACATTGTCAATATTCGTATTACTTACGCCATTAAAATAACTGGTACTGTTATCCACATTAAAGTTTGTACAGGAGATAGATAGAAAGCTATTGGCAAAAACAGCAGATCCCGCGGGATTGATATTGAGTGCAGAGAGGTCCCCACCAAGTGCTCCGAACGCACCGCTCATTCCCTGAAATCGAGCCGTACCCTGAAGGTCTTCGGTACCATATCGTACCACATCAGTAATATTTTGGGCAGTAGCTGCCCAGGCAGTTAAAATAACTGCGAATGAGATGACTAATTTTTTCATTGGTATATTTTTAAGATTGAACGTCAAGTTGAAAGTTGCTGATAACAAGGTTGGCTATCGTTGTTATGAGAGCAAGTGTTCTAAAGGTTCTTGATTCAAGAAGCGGTTAGCCTCTTCCACGACCTCTTCCACCGCCGCCTCGACTTCCGCCAGAAGATCTTCCTCCTCCTCCAGAAGATCTTACTCCTCCACCTCGGCTTCCACCTCCGGATGATCTTACAGATCCGCTGGATCTTGAACCACCTCTTGAACCGGAATATCCTGAACTTCTTCTTGAAGGGCTACTACCTCGGTACGAACGGTTGCCACCACTACTATTTTGTCTGTACGTTCTTCCTGATGAGCGAACTGCACCTGTTGTTCTTCCACGACCTCTGGCTCCTATATTAGAGCTGTTATTATAACCTCTGCTATATCCTCTTCTGTTCACACCGGTTCTGTTGTTTCCTCTTCTATACGTTCCAGTACGGGTTCTGTAGTAACCGTTTCTTCCTGTGACCGACGATCTTCCTGTGCGACTACTAACTGCATTTCTTGAATAATATCCTCTTCGCCCGTTCGTTCTGGCAAATGATCTGCGATAACCGTTGTTCCACCAATTGTTGTTGAAAGCCCAGCCGTTGTTCCAGCCCCATCCCCAGCCCCATCCGGGACCATAAAAGCCTCCCCAGTCCCATCCGGGACCCCAGAAAGGATCGTAAAAGCCACCCCAGCCCCAGTTATTCCAGCCAAGACCCCAACCCCAGTTGTTCCATCCAGGACCCCAGCCCCAGTTGTTCCAACCAAAGCGACCCCATCCGAGTCCTCCCCAACCAAAGCCACCCCAGCCCCATCCGGGATTGGAGTATATATTGATAGAGGTGCTTTCTGGATTATCGCCCCATCCGGGATATCCGGTTTCGTAACGACTATTAAAATCGGTAGCTATATCTATACTGTCTTGAAGCGTAAGGCTCGTGTAACCATCTATATCGGTAAATACTGCATCAGAATTGTCTAAGAGCATCTCATACTGCTTTGCTTTTTGACCGAAGTATTCTTCGTAAGCAACTGCATCAGGATTCGTTTCCTGCTCAACAGGTCTTTCAGAGCTTGCTCTTCTTTCCTGTGGTTGGTAAACTGGTTCTGAATCGCCATAAATACCATCATTATCATAATAAGATGATTGCTGATACGAACCACAGCTTGTAAAAAGAAGTGCGCCTAGGGGTATCAACAATAATATTTTAAAGCGAAGGGAGGTGTTGGAATTTTTCATCATTGCAAAAATTTATTGTTGTACATTACAAAAATAGTTAGTTTTGCCGAACTATTTTTTTATTTAACAAAGTCACAACATTTGTGCCAAACTGCTAGTAATGAGCAAAAAATTAACGAAAAGAAGCGAAGATTATTCAAAATGGTACAATGAATTGGTCGTGAAAGCCGATCTGGCTGAAACCTCTGCTGTAAGGGGTTGTATGGTGATCAAACCTT
This sequence comes from Flavobacteriaceae bacterium M23B6Z8, assembly GCA_046199005.1. GTDB lineage: Bacteria > Bacteroidota > Bacteroidia > Flavobacteriales > Flavobacteriaceae > Ascidiimonas. The sequence goes on along the minus strand of CP176050.1, from coordinate 3,552,742 downwards.
ATGGATATGCAATCTGGGAAAAGATGCAGGCAGAGCTTGATCGCATGTTTAAAGAAACCGGTCACGAAAATGCTTATTTTCCTTTGTTCATTCCTAAATCATATTTGAGCAAAGAAGCTGCTCACGTAGACGGTTTTGCGAAAGAATGTGCTGTTGTTACTCATTACAGATTAAAGAATGCTGAAGACGGCAGCGGAATCGTGGTAGATCCCGATGCGAAATTGGAAGAAGAGCTTATTGTAAGACCAACTTCTGAAACCATCATCTGGGATACGTATAGAAAATGGATTCAATCATACCGAGATTTGCCGGTAAAAATAAACCAATGGGCCAATGTAGTTCGCTGGGAAATGCGAACCCGTTTGTTTCTGAGAACCGCAGAGTTTTTATGGCAGGAAGGTCATACCGCACATAGTACAAAAGAAGAGGCGATCTCCGAAGCAGAACAAATGATGCATGTGTATGCAGATTTCGCTGAGAATTTTATGGGTGTTCCTGTGATAAAAGGGACAAAAAGTGAAAGTGAACGGTTTGCGGGAGCTGTAGAGACCTATTGTATTGAAGCACTTATGCAGGATGGCAAAGCATTACAGGCAGGAACCTCACACTTTTTAGGACAGAACTTTGCCAAAGCGTTTGACGTGAAATTTGCCACCAAAGAAGGAGGGCAGGAATTCGTGTGGGCTACTTCCTGGGGAGTGTCTACGAGACTTATGGGAGCTCTTGTTATGACGCATAGTGATGATAATGGGCTGGTAATACCACCTAACCTCGCGCCAATACAAGTAGTAATTGTGCCTATATATAAAGGAGAAGAACAGTTGGAAGTTATTGACGCACACGTTGCACCCTATATAAAAGAGTTGAGGGCAAAAGGGATCTCTGTAAAATATGACAATCGGGATACGCACAAACCCGGATGGAAATTTAATGAATATGAGCTCAAAGGGGTGCCGTTAAGAATCGCGATCGGGCAGCGTGACATGGAGAACGGTACTTTTGAAATAGCACGAAGAGATACGTTGGAAAAACAACTTGTTGAAGCCGATGCGTTGGTGGCGAAGGTGCCAAAACTATTAGAAGCTATTCAGAAGAATATTTTTAATAAGGCAAGAGATTATCGGGATGCTCATATAACCGCTGTAGATAGTTTTGACAATTTCAAAGAAGTCTTGAATAGTAAAGGCGGTTTTGTATCAGCTCATTGGGATGGTACTCCTGAAACCGAGCAGAAAATAAAGGAACTTACAAAAGCAACTATTCGCTGTATCCCACTGGATGCGGTAGCAGAGGAAGGTGTTTGTGTTTTGACAGGGAAGCCTTCAGCACGTAGGGTATTATTTGCAAAAGCGTATTAGATTTTTTAGAAAAAAAATTTTTTATTGCTCTTGGAACTTTTAAAAATAGTTGTATTTTTGCATCCGCATTTAGACAAAATGTATGGTCCGTTCGTCTAGGGGTTAGGACGCCAGGTTTTCATCCTGGTAACAGGGGTTCGATTCCCCTACGGACTACTAAGTTCACTGAAATACAGGCTTTTATTAATTAAGAGCCTTTTAATGGTCCGTTCGTCTAGGGGTTAGGACGCCAGGTTTTCATCCTGGTAACAGGGGTTCGATTCCCCTACGGACTACTAAGAATGATTTAAGATAGAAAGCAAAATGCTTTTTTAAAACAGTAAGAAGAGAAAGATGGCAAATCACAAGTCGGCATTAAAAAGAATTCGCAGTAGCGAAACAAAAAGACTTAGAAACAAGTATCAGCATAAGACTACCCGTAATATGATTAAGAAGTTACGAGGTACCGAGGATGCGAAGGAAGCTGCTACGATGTTTCCTACCGTAGCTTCTATGATAGATAAGTTGGCTAAAAGAAATATTATCCATGACAATAAGGCTGCGAACCTTAAGAGCAGTTTACAGAAGCACGTAGTTTCTTTGCAAGGATAATAATTTTTCAGTTTTAAAGATATAAAGAGCGCTTCACTTTGGTGAAGCGTTCTTTGTTTATTGATATATCGTATTTTTCTTATTTTTAAAATGTGAAACATCCCCACTGAAAATTGAGTATCTCTGAATAATTCTTTTGATATCAATTGCAGATGATTTCATTCAAAATTGTAAATTATCAAAATAGGATGCTCCCATACCTTGTTTTTGATCCGAAAATACTTTTCTTTTTGGGTTTATTTTCTATTGATGTCTTCCTGTTTACACGCCCAAAATGATTTCAAGGATGATCCTTTTTCCAGACTTCATGAACAACTTAGGAAAACTGAAACTGGTAATCCTGAAGTATGGTTTCAATTGGCAGATTATCATTTGCAGGAAAGCGATCAGAGAGACAGTGTGCTGTATTATGGAAATAAGTTATTCGAATGGGGTAAAACTACGCAGGATTCTGTTGTTTTTGGTCAGGCATGTTGGTTTATTGGCAGGGCTTCGCAGCTGGACAACGAGATCGGAAAAGCAGAATTATATCTACGTGAAGCAACACGTTTAGCAAAAAAGCATCAGGATACATTGCTATTTTTAAAGGGCAGCATTAACTGGGGAGTTCTTTTAAAGGGGACCGGTAAATTTAAAGAAGCCGTAGAGGCATATAAAGAGGGTCTTTCCTGGATTCGATCTGAAGAGGACTACCGGATTGCAAGTGGTATCTATTCAAATCTTGGAGTTGTGTATCGTATGGTAGGAGATGATGATCTTGCCCTTAATTATTACCTCGAAGCGCTGAAATATGCACGTCTCTCTAATAATAAAAAGAATCAGGCGAGTATTTTTGTTAACCTTTCCAATATGTATACTGATAAGAATCAGCTGAACCTCGGCCGATCTTACTTGAAAAGAGCGGAGAAATTATATAAATCCGCAGGAGAATATAGCTTGCTTGCCTATAGCTACGGGAATGAATCCAATATATTCCTTCTCGAAAAAAAGTATGATTCTGTGATTGCCTACGCAGACAAAATGTTTCAATTAAGAGATAGTGTGGAGGTGCCTTTAGATGCGCTTTCGGTTGCATATAATAATATTGGAGAAGCCATGTATGAGCAATCTATGTATGACGAAGCCTCTGAGGCATTCGATGCGGCCGAGAAATATGCTATGCAAGCACAGGATATAGATCTGATTCCTCATATCTATTTAATGAAATCCAGATTGTATGAAAAATTAAACAAACCAGCCGAGTCACTAATCTATCTTAAGCGGCATGTATCTTTTAAAGATAGTGTCTATAACAAAGAAGAACTTCAGAAAACGATTCAGTTTGAAACAGAAGAAGAACTTTTTGCTAAAGAACAAAAAATAGCTTCGCTCGAAGAAACCAGTATTTTACAAGAATCTAAATACAAAGGGCTCCTGTCATGGTTAGTAGGGATACTTCTTTTGCTTGTATTAGGGGTAGTTCTTGGATATATTTATTATCTGAAGCAGAGAACGAAAGAATCTGATTTACGAAAGGAAGCTGCTGAAAATAAATTGGAAGCACTTCGCAATCAAATGAATCCACATTTTTTATTTAATAGTTTCAATGCTATTCAAAACTACATTTTAAAATCAGAAAAAGACAATGCTTATAATTACCTTACCCGAGTAGCTCACCTTATTAGAAAGGTATTGGATAATGCTGGAAATATGACGATTGATTTTGAAAGTGAACTGGAAATTATTTCAACTTATTTAAAATTAGAAGCGCTTCGGTTTCAGGATAAGTTTACTTATGAGCTTACAGTAGAAAATCAAATTAAAGACGCTAACCCTACGATTCCTTCAATGGTGATACAGCCCTATATTGAAAATGCTATTTTGCACGGGTTATCGAACAGGCAAAGTTCGGGAGGAATGCTAAAAGTATCATTTAAAAAGGAATCTATTGATATCTTGTTGTGTATCATCGAAGACAATGGTATAGGTCGTGAGCAGGCTATGAAAATAAGAGAATCCAAACCAGCTCACAAACAAGGGAATAAGATTGCAATGAACAATACCAGTAAACGTTTAAAGATCCTTGAAAGAGCAGGTTATCCGCATGGAGAAGTAAAAATTAAAGACCTTTATGATCAGAATGGAACTGCCTCTGGTACCCAGGTTGTTATTAAACTAAAGATAATCGATTAAGACAATACACTTTGAAAACTTTAATTGTAGACGACGAAATCAACGGGAGGGAGACCCTTGCGTTGCTTATTGACCAGCATTGTCCCGAACTTCAACTGGTGGGTATGGCAAGTAATCTGGAAGAGGCAGAATCTCTTATCCTAAACATGGCACCCACGCTGGTCTTTTTAGATATAAAGATCGGTACACAAACTATTTTTGAGTTGTTAAATAAGCTTCCTCGGATTCATTTTGAAATTATTTTCATAACGGCATATGAGAATTATGCAATAGACGCCATACGTTTTATGGCGATTGACTATTTATTGAAACCGGTAGATATATCTCAATTGAAAGAGGCTGTTCACCGTGCTTCCGTTAATTACCAAAAAAAGAACAGTCAGCTTCAATTGCAAACCTTGATGGATAATCTCCAACAAAAAGATAACTCAAGGCACCGCATAGCCCTCGCGACTACAGACAGTTACGAGTTTGTGCTTGTAGAAGATATTCTCTATTGTATCGCCGAAGGAAGTTATACTCGGTTTGTGCTTGTAAATGAAGGAGAACGTTTCGTATCTAGACACTTAAAATATTATGAGAAACTGCTTACCGGTTATCAGTTTTTCAGGTCGCATCAATCGTGTCTTCTCAATCTTAAACATATCAACAAGATTTTGCGTACAGATGGAGGTACTGTTCAAATGGCAGATGGGAAACAGCTGCCAATCGCTCGAAATAAGAAGCAGGAACTCATGGATTTACTAAGTCTCAATTAGATTCAACTTTTAATATCAAACAGAAGCAACTGCTTATCAAATCATTCAGGCTGAAGGTAATTTGCTACTAGAACTGAATAAGGGTTTTGTGTAGGTTTATATTGTAAAATTAGAAGTGCGCCAGAGCGGAGCACGCGTTTTTACAATATTTAATAAATCATTAAACCTAAATTAAGTATTATGAAAAAAGTATTTTTCAGTTTTTGTGCAGTAGCACTTTTTGCTTTTGTACTCACCAGCAATTCTTTTGACAACGCTGCTTTTACAGCAGATACGGTGGCAAGCCTTTCGGTAGCAACCGTCGACGGGGAAATGGATTTTGATGGTCGTAACTTTGCTTCTATTAGTGTAAACGGACAAAGTTCGTCTATCTCTGGTACGGAGTCTATTTCAGTTACTTCTGATGGGGGCACAGCTTCCGGAACCATCACTTCGTCTTCGTCTACCGGAGGGAGTACTACTGGAACGAATCCTACCTTTACGAGTACCTCTACAAGCAGCTCTACGAGCAGTTCAACATCGTCTACAAGCAGAACAACTACTACTAGTGGTTTTAATGTTTGCGATTACATTACCAGTAGCTATCTGAGAGATTATTTTGGTTGTAACTAAGAGCGGTAAGACGCGCTCGCTAATTGTATTCCCTTCTAAACCTTAGGTAGAAAAGTTACTTTAGTTTTAGTTTCGTCTATGAAGGGGATTGCCGGAGCCGTCCGGTTTGCCGGACGGCTTTTGGTTTCCCCGTATATTCAAAATACAACGTATGAAAAAGCTGTTTGTCGTTATATTCATTCTACATTTCTTATTGGTTTCTATCGCAGTACTTTTTAATGTACACCTGCTTCCGGGAAGTATGGTTACCGATATTTCAAAGATCTATACCACCCCTTTTTTTGAACAGAACTGGGGTATGTTCTCCAATCCGCCAACTACGACCAGAAGAGTCTATTTTCAATTTTTTGAATTATCTGGAAGTAAAGGGCAAGTTGAGGTCACAGATTGGTATGATGTAAATTCTTCGATGTACCGATATAATGATTCGCATTACTTTTCGGTAGCACAGCGGCTTATCAAGTTTGAATCGGGGTGTTTAAATAGTATGTTCAAATACATAGATGAATGTAAAGATCCAACCCCAGATCAATGTATTGAATTTTCACCGGGATTTATTTCGCTTAAAAACTATGCACGTATTCTCTATGCAAACAGCAGAGGGATTCAAGTGAAAGAAATTAAAGACGTAAAGTTTGTGATTAAGATCATAGAAGAGATCTTTCCAAGATATGAAGACCGCCGTAAAGATTTTTCTGATAAAAAGAATTATGATTTTGCAGAACATACTACAATTCCTTATGTGTTGTAAAACCATTTAAAACTTGTCACATGATTTTAAGAAATAACAGAACCATAGGGCTTACGATCACAAGGGTTTTAATCTCATTGATACTTATTAAAGATTTTCTACTCTATTTGATCTATGCTCCTGAACTCTTAGGGAAAAACGGAATTGTACCTATCCTTACCTATGCTCAGATACTTGACGGGCTGGGTCTGGAATATCTGTTCGTGAATTTTAACAATCCTACTGCCATGTATCTTTTTTTAATCATAGGCTTGTTGGCCAGTTGTTTTTTTCTGGTAGGATATAAAGTAAAGCTTTCAGGACTTGTGATCTTCTTTTGTTTGATCACTGTAAAACTCAGAGCTATTTTTATTCAGGATGGTGCCGATAATATTGTAGGTACGATGTTGCCTTTTTTATTGCTGGCGGCTACTTACAATTTATGGAATGGCAAACTCAATAACAATTTTAAATCAAGGAGTCTACAAATTATCCCTGTATTAGCGGCTTTAGGGATACTTATTGAATTTTGCCTGGTCTATTTTGTAGCGGGTTTGTCAAAAATAGTACAACCCATCTGGCAGAATGGAGAAGCGATGTATTACGTGCTACGAATTGAAGATTTCAGGGCTTCCGATCTTAATATTTGGTTGACTCAGAGCGCCTTTTTTGTGAAATTTTCTACCTGGTTCACCTTATTTTGGGAATTGACATTTCCATTTGTGATCTGGTTCAAAAAATTAAGAAATGTATATCTGCTTGGGGGACTGGCATTACATTTTGGAATCTGGATGTTAATGCGTATCGATAATTTTTCTTTTGTGATGCTGAGCATTTATCCCGTATTCTTTTATGATCATGAGTATCGCTGGTTGTATCGAAAGTATCTCAAAAAATGGATTATTTTTCCTAAAAAACCTGCGTTTTATAAACTATAGACATGGCTAAAGTATATCAATCCTTCGAAGAGATCATATTATTTGATGGTGAATGTAATCTGTGTAACGAATTTGTCAACTTTGTGATTGATCGCGACCTTACGCAACGGTTTGTATTCACCTCGCTTCAGTCGCCTACCGGTATAAGCATTCAGCAGTCTGCGGGAATTACCCCGGGAGATATGGATTCTATCATTCTATATTCGCCTGCAACCAATACCTACCGGAAGCGTTCGGCCGCTATTATCCATATCGTTAAACATTTTAACGGACTTTGGCCTTTGACTAAGGTTTTTCTTTTCATTCCTTTATTTCTGAGAGATGGCCTCTATAATTTGGTGGCAAAGAACCGTTATTCTTTTGGAAAAACCAGTTGCCGCATTCCAACGCCTGAATTACGGCGACGCTTTCTATAAAATGTTTTAAATCAGTTATTTATTCATCAATAAAAAACGGTAAGGTTAGCCATGCGTCAATCGTAAGATTGTCTTCATCAATAGTAACCGACCGAATGGTTTTATGCCCGATCATAAATTCGATGATCGCTTCAAATGGATCATCGGGAGTTTCTTCAAACGAAGACAGGAACAACAGTCCCAGACGTTCCAGAGCTGAAGCGTTTTCAACACCATCTCGTATCACATCGGCAAATTGGTTAATGAGTTCGGTGGTCAGACTGTTTTCCAGTTCAGTGGCGAGCAGCGCTTTCGTTTCGGCACTATTGTCTTGTTTACTGTCGATCACCAGAAAAGTAATTCCTAGGCTGATACCCAATAATCCACCAATACCCGGAGTCAGAAAACTCAATCCGCTGATAATCCAGAATCCGACATTAGAATGATTTTGATCTGTAATTCGAGAGGTAGTCTTTACCGTTGCACCCAAATTACGTACCCAATCAGGGGTATAAAATGTAGGTAGAAGAAAAAGCTCTGACGTAAATTCGATGGTACTGTCAAACCATAATAAAGTGTTTTCTTTTCGAACCTCACCTTTAATTTCTATAAATCCGTCTTTAAATTCTGAATTTAATTTTTCAATGATCTCCCCATCATCGGTACGGCTTCCCTCATTTGTTTTCAAAGCATCTTCAAATGCTTCAGCAGATACACTTTCTACCTGATTGATCAAAATAGGTTGGTAGATCAGCTCATTTAAAGGATAGGTCTGAATAGGGATGGGCCCTGAGCGATGAAAAAGATCTAGCAGCGTCATAGGGCCTTCTTCTTTTCTGAACACACCCACAAGCGCAAACTCTTCATAATCGTTGGTAATGTGATCCAGCGTAAAATTACCTTCACCATCCTGTCTGGCAACTTGCACTGGGAAAATAGTAGAATTACTGCTCCCCTGAAACTTCCCAAAGGCAATAACATCATAATCACCTTGCAGAGGAAGGGTCGTATCACCCAAACCAGAAGGATTCCGATTAATAACCCGAAAGTTGCCGGTAATCGTTCTGTGATCCGTTCCGGGAGCGTTGGCAATAGCGGCCATCACAATGTCTGAAAAAGTATCTCGCCCCAGACCGGGAATGACGTAAACATATCTTGAGTTTTCAACAAGTACCCCTGTGTACAATGCAATCTGAGATAAAGTAGTGAAACCTCCGGGGGGCCTTGCATTGAGTATATTTTGAGCCACATCGGCCCGAATTCCGTAACCGCTTCCGTCATTTGCGTATCCCATGCCGTATCGGTCTGGGATTTTGGTAAGATCTTCAATAGTAGCTGCATTATTAAGTAAGGTCAGAACCTTACCTTCTACCGTAGATCCTAGTACGAAGCCGGGATCAATAAAAAAAGGATAGTCTCTCATAGTGTTGCTTTTTTTAGTTAGTAAAGAGCACGTATGAGGGAACTGATTAACCGTATTGCGTATGCTTTTTCAAGATCGCTTAAAGTTACTATCTATACAAGGGGAAATTTACCCGATTTCGCTTTAATACAGGATGGCTTCAGTCTCAATAGATAAGATAATATTATTAAAAATGACTTCTACCAATGCTTTTAAAAAAATGAATATTATTATATCAGGGTATATGTATGCTCTCTTAGAATGCTTCCGGTGAGCTCTGGGAGCTTGAAAATGAAATTTTTGATTGTTTTTAGGGACAGATAAAAAAGTTGGAGATCAGCCTTTAAATGAGAATTAAACTAATCAGCTAAAGATAGTTGAACAAACTCATCCTACTTCGTTAATTTAGTATCAAATCTGATCGCCAGAGAGGTTGCAATGATAACGTTGTTATTTGTAAAACTAGAACTATCATTCATAAAAATATCGCTGCTACTATTAAGCCAACGTCCTTCGATTCTCCAATTGATGATTTTATTGGGTGCGTAGTCCAGATTTAATGAAAAACCAGCTGTTTTAAATCCGTCTTCAGAGGTAGTGGGGATGATAATCCCGGTTTTATCCTGATAGTATTCAAGTCTAACCGCTGTCTTCCAGGTATTACTTAATATATACTGACCAATGATTACCGGGCTAAACCATACATCCGTATCAGAACCAGACCTTGTTCTTTCCTGAAAACCCAGATCAAAGCCCGCTATTAAGCCTAATTTTTCTGAAACTTGAAACTGACTATACAAATTACTGAAATAACGCATTCTTCGAGTTTCGTCGGGATCATCGGTACCGATAAATGTACTCCAGTTAAAGCTGATATTTTCTGATAAGTTGTAGATCACCTGCGTTCCGAATGAAGGTAACGAATTGCCTTCCAGTCTCTGTATACGTTGCCATCCGTTTACAACAAGCGCCGCGAATTCCCAACGGTCATCCGGCGTAAACGTAAGCTTCGCTCCCGCTAAAAAATAAGGAGAATTCTCCGCAGGCAGTGAGCGGGTTAAGGTCATATTGTCTATGCTAATCGCGCTTTCAAACCCTATATGTGAAGGTAAAACCCCCATATCCAGCCAAAGATTACTTTTTTCATTTAGCGCAATACCTACGTTAGCCTCAAAAATATTTTTAAGAACCCCCGGTTCTGCTGCATAGTTATCGTTCGCATAAGTTCCCGTTTGTAAGGCAAAGTTTGCTCGGTATTTCGGGTGGGCAATACTAAGTTTTATCAAACCTAAATTAAGATTGAATTCATTATGTCGATTGTGATTAAATAAAAAAGTCTGTCGTTGACTGCCTTCCGGTTGGTTAAAATCATATGCGTAGTAGGTATCTGTAAATCCTGTTAAAAATAACGACGGCGGTTGTGACCAAAAATTAGCTTCTTGTGCTGATATCTGTAAGTGTAGACACCATAAAAAAAAGAGGACAGATAATTGCGAGGTCTTTTTCATTAATTATATAGTTTATCAGATATTATATACTAGTCAACAGAAGCACGCACATCCGATACCCTGTATAATTGTCTATGCGAACTTATGATCTCATTGCTAACCAATTTGTAGATACGTAGGGGCTTATTTATCCATACCAGTTTGATCATTAAGATAAAGGTAGAAAAAGATGTGGCGAACTACTTACGCTATTCAATGAATTTGGGTCGCTATTGTCTGTTCATTTACAATATGCTTTTTTATCACATCCCAAAGTTCTATTCTTTTGTTTAGTGCATATTGAGCTACCTCAGAAACCTCTTTCCATCTGGTTTCTTTTGACGGTGGCGGAAGTTATTCGCTAAGTGCTGGAGATTAAAGCTAAACCAACATAATAAAATTAAACAAGGCTATCTGTACGGATGGCCTTGTTGATTTAAGAAGCGCACCACCTCTCGATACAATCACATCTTCCAGACCACACTAGAAGACGTAATGGCTGGATTTAGGACCGCCGGTCTCGAACGGTCGAAAGAGTGTTTCCCTATGCAAATAGGAAATGTATCAAGACCTTAAAAAATAGCGAAAACTCTATTTTGCAACAAAAATATTGCTCTATGAATAAATTTAAAAAAACGTTTTTTGTTTGAGGACTTTTGCCTTTTCAGTTGTTATACATAGGAATACGAACTAAAATTAAATAAAATGAGTATCTCAAATCTTAAATTACCTACATTTTTTGCTTTTACGCTACTGTTCATCGGTACGATTACATCGTGTTCCAATGATGACGGTGAAAGTGTAACAATAACGGTCAATGAAGGACCCTCCGGAGACATTGGGGGAGATTTTACAGGGAATGGTGGAAACGGCTCAAGAACCATAAGCTGGTCGAATAGTCTGGCGACAGCCGATTACAATGCCGATATTACTGGCGCTGTTGCGGGTACCTTTCAAATGGTAGTTGCTGATGCAGACGGAACAGTCGTATTAGACAGAACGCTGAATGGTGCTACTGAACCGGATTCCTTTTCCGGAGTAACAGATGCTGGTGTTCCGGGAAACTGGACGGTAACTATCAACCTTATTGCTATTGACGGTGACGGAAGTTATTCGCTAAGTGCCGGAGAATAAAGCTAAAACGACATAATAAAATTAAATCAGGCTATCTGTACGGATGGCCTTGTTGATTTAAGAAGCGCACCACCTCTCGATACAATCTCATCTTCCAGACCACACGAGAAGACGTAGTGGCTTGATTTAGGACCGCCAGTCTCGAACGGTCGAAAGAGTGTTTCCCTATGTAAACAGGAAATGTATCGAGACCTTTATGAATGAAGAACATCGTCGCTTCTCGATACTATTTTTCGCTCTGAAGAATCGAAAAGAATTTTTCACCCTCAAATAGCTTCTTGCAGTCTGCAATAGGGATTTGCAGGAATTCCCTATTTTTAAACCACAATTACAATACCATACTTCGCTTCTCAACGTTGTAGGTATCAGATAATCTATCCATGAAAAAAGTCTTAGTTACCGGTGCAGATGGTTTTATAGGTTCACATACGGTGGAAGCACTTTTAAAACAAGATGTTGCCGTACATGCTTTTTGCCTGTATAATTCCTTCGGAACCCGAGGTTGGCTGGATACGTTGCCGGAAACACTTCTTTCAAAAGCAAAAGTGTTTATGGGGAATATCTGCGATGTGCATACGCTTTCAAAAGCGATGCAAGGCTGCGATACGGTGATTCATCTGGCGGCTCAGGTAAGCATCCCCTACAGCTATGAAGCGACCTCCTTATTTGCAGACACCAACATAAAAGGAACGCTGAATGTTTTGGAAACTGCCAGAGATCAGGCAATTTCTCATGTATTATTCGCTTCCAGTTCAGAAGTATATGGCACGGCGATTGAGGTACCCATCACCGAACAACATCCGCTGCAGCCACAATCTCCCTATGCAGCAACGAAAGTAGCTGCAGATGCGCTTGCGCTCTCATTTTTCAGGAGTTTTAAGCTTCCGGTTACAATATTCCGGCCTTTTAATACTTTCGGGCCCAGGCAATCGGCAAGAGCGGTGATTCCGGCGATTATTACACAATTACTAGCCGGAAAGCAAACTGTAGAACTGGGCAATCTAAATCCGACCCGTGATTTTTTATACGTGACCGATACCGTAGAAGCCATTCTTACCATCGCAAGGACACCAGGTCTTGCCGGACAAACTTTTAACATCTGTTCCAACACCGAAATTTCTATCGAGAAACTGGCAGCACTCTTAGTAAGCAAATTGCAACCCGGGGCAAAACTGGTAGGAGACGCTAAGCGTCAACGTCCTGAGACTAGTGAGGTATACCGTTTGTATGGGGATGCTTCGTTACTAAAGTCTAAAACTAGCTGGCGACCAGGTTTGACTCTGGAACAAGGCCTGGAGTTTACCATTGAATGGTTTTCCCAGCCTGAAAACCGTGCGTGGTATTCCAAACGATTTGAGATTTAAAATATTTTCCAAAAACATACTTATAAGATTTTTAGCACAAAACGTTGAAAAATAAGCATATAATGAGTCAAAGACTTAAAAACGTTTATTTGTTAAGTGAAAGATTACTAAATTTACCCCCAAAGCAAGCATTTGCCCACTGCTAATGATGAAAGAAGAAAAAGATACCTGGTTGTTTGAGATTACCCCCCGCAAAAACCTGTTTGATCTCAACCTAAAAGAAATTTGGAGATATAGAGACCTGTTGTGGTTGTTTGTAAAGCGCGACATAGTTACAGTGTACAAACAAACAGTATTAGGTCCGCTGTGGTTCTTTATTCAACCTATCATGACTACTGTCGTTTTCCTGGTAGTTTTCGGGAAGATCGCAAATATCCCTACCGATGGTATTCCTCAGATACTGTTTTACCTCTCCGGCATTGTCGCCTGGAATTATTTTGCCGAGTGCTTTAATCTCACTGCCGATACTTTTAAAAAGAACGAAGCTATTTTTAGCAAAGTGTATTTTCCGAGAATCGTAATGCCACTCTCGGTAGTGGTTTCCAATCTTGGTAAATTCTTTATTCAGCTAGGGTTGTTTTTAATAACTTTTTTCTATTTCCTGTTTTTTACAGAGAGTCAGATCAACCCAAATGCATATTTACTGTTATTCCCATTGTTAGTGTTGCTCATGGGTGGTCTCGGTTTGAGTGCCGGCCTCATCATATCATCTATGACTACCAAATACCGCGATCTTACATTCCTGGTGAAATTCGGAGTAAGTTTATTGATGTATGCCACCCCGGTAGTATATCCGTTGTCTGAGATCTCTCCTAAATACCGCTGGATTGCAGAACTGAATCCGTTAACACCTGTATTCGAGGCTTTCAAATATGGCTTTCTGGGGGCGGGTACCTTCACTTGGGGAACCCTGGCATACAGCTTGGGGGTAACTGTGGTCTTGTTGATCTTTGGTACCCTTATTTTTAACCGAACCGAAAAATCATTTATAGATACCGTATAGCTACTGCCCATGATTATTTTAAAAGCTGAAAATATCTCAAAACAATACCGTTTAGGCGTCGTAGGTACGGGAACGCTTTCCCATGATGTCAATCGCTGGTGGCATTTGATACGGGGCAAAGAAGATCCCTATTTAAAGATCGGCGAGGCCAATAACCGCGAAGAATCCGGAAGCAGTGAATATGTCTGGGCATTGCGTGACATCAATTTTGAAGTCCAACAAGGGGAGGTGTTGGGGATCATCGGAAAAAACGGTGCCGGAAAATCTACCTTGTTAAAGATATTGTCTAAAGTTACTAATCCTACTACCGGAAGCATTAAAAGCCGGGGGCGTATTGCCTCTTTACTCGAAGTAGGTACGGGATTTCACCCGGAGCTTACGGGGCGTGAAAATGTGTTTTTAAACGGGGCCATTCTGGGAATGACCAAAGCGGAGATCAATTCCAAAATAGACGAGATCGTTAGTTTTAGTGGCTGTGAACGCTATATTGACACCCCGGTAAAGCGGTATTCCTCCGGAATGAAAGTACGACTTGCCTTTGCAGTAGCGGCGCATTTAGAACCTGAGATATTAGTGGTAGACGAAGTATTGGCGGTAGGCGATGCCGAGTTTCAGAAAAAAGCCATTGGTAAAATGCAGGATATTTCCAGAGGAGACGGGCGAACTGTATTGTTTGTGAGTCATAATATGACGGCAGTTGCCAATTTGTGCAAAAGAGGCATTCTACTAGATAAAGGAACTGTAATTATGAATGATGAAATTGACAAAGTTATTGAAGGGTATTTGTCAATGGATAGTGAGATTTCACATGAATACGATCTTTCGGAATTGAAGAGGAGTTCAGGATTGTTTCCGGTATTACAAAGATTAGAATTCCTCACTCCTGAACAAGAAATGACTTTTGGTAATGATCTTTCTTTTAGGGTCTTCGTAGATGTTTCCAGACTAAGTAATATTACGCTTGGTTATCTTATTAGAGACGAGAAGGGAATGTCAATTATGGCTTCGAACACCCACCAATACCTTAAAAAGATTAAGGTTCAAAAGTCAAAAGGTTATATAGATGTAGTATTAAAGAAGATACCATTAGGCCCTGGCAAATACAGAATGTCACTTTATTTAGGAGATGGAACCTATGACCTTGATATTCTGGAAGGTGCAATTAGTTTTTATATTCATTGGAATAAAGATATAGGAATAAGCCCTCCGCAGAAAAAATGGGGACCTGTTTTTACATTAACCGAATGGAATTATTAGCATGAGCGAAATGAAATGTATACTTTGTAACAGCGATAATCTTAAAACAAAACAATCTATTGATAAAGACGAAATAGTTAAATGCTATCTCGAAGAAAATAATATTGACGTAAGTGAAGAGTTTAAAGAGCTAACGAAGATTAATTATGTTAGCTGTAGAAATTGTGATCTTTCTTTTTTTCAACCTGGTATAAATGGTTCTTCACATTTTTACAATCAGATTCAGGAAAACCACCAATCATACTATAAGAAGGCAAGACCTGAATTTTTCACTGCGCAGCCTTTTATTTCGGCTGAAAGTGACTTACTAGAAGTAGGTTCAGGAGATGCTTCATTCGCCAAATTAATAACTCCCAAAAGTTACATAGGGCTGGAATATAGTGATGAAGCAATAAGGAAAGCGAAAGAAGATAATATTATCCTAAAAAAACAAAGTATTGAAGAATTCGCATCTGAAAAAGAAAATACAGAGAAATTTGATGTAGTCTGCTCTTTTCATGTGCTTGAACATGTAGAGAACCCAAACTTGTTTATTCAATCATGCCTTAAGGTTTTAAAAAGCGGTGGTCGATTAATTCTTGCAGTTCCTTGCAGAGATTCGATCTTGACTAATAATTTTAATCATACTTTAAATCTTCCTCCGCATCATTTATCGAGATGGAGCAGTAAAAGCTTTGAGAATTTCGCAAAATTGTTTGAAGTTGAGATTGAAAAACTATTTGTAGATGATTTGCTTTCTAAAAGATATAAATCTTATTTTGATTTCCTTTGGGCAAAAAAAATTAATAAGCTTTACAAACCCTCAAGAGAGGTATTAGATTATTCGCAAGACTATTTTAGGCTTTTAAATTTGGTAAAAAAAATTAATCGTCGTTTCAAGCTTTATAAATTTTCAAAAAAGAATGGTTGGAAAGGCGAAAACATGCTGGTAGTCTTGAAAAAAAAATAAACAAATGAAAGTTCTTTTTTGGTTAAAAAGCTTTCCAGAAATATCAGAAACATTTATAAGAGATCAAATTTGCAATCTTATAGAATGCAATATCGATACATTGATTTTTACCCGTGAAAAAAAGAAGAACCTTAAGGCACTAGAAGGGTTTGAAAAGTTTGAGCTTTTAGAAAAAGCGTTCACATTCGCTGATCTAGTTCCCGAGAATAGATTAAAGCGTATTTTCAAAGCCTTGAAAATATTAATACGAAATATAGGTTCTCGTAATTTTGAGTATCTACTAAAAAGTTTAAATTATTTTAAGTATGGTAAGAAATCGAAACGGCTCGAGTATCTCTATTTTATTGATTTTTTGATTAGGAACAAGATTGAAATAATTCATGTGCATTTTGGCGATTTTGCCCGAAACGCAGTTTTTATTAAAGAACTCGGGTATCCTGTTAAATTGGTAGTTACCTTTCATGGTTATGATACCAGGCAACTCATTGCCGGCAATAAAGAAGAATTTAAAGAAGTTTTTAGAAATGTTGATGGAGTGTTTTCTATCTCCTCGTTCAATAATGAAGTTTTAAAATCTTCTGGTCTTCCATCCTCAAAAATTTACGATTTACCGAATGCAGTGGACGACCATTTCTTCTCTGTAAACAGGGTGGAAAATACATCGAATGACTATCGAATCCTTAGTGTCGCAAGATTGGTAGATGATAAAGCGGTACATTTAGGCATAAAAGCAATAAGAAAAATAG
Organism: Flavobacteriaceae bacterium M23B6Z8; assembly: GCA_046199005.1. Lineage (GTDB taxonomy): Bacteria > Bacteroidota > Bacteroidia > Flavobacteriales > Flavobacteriaceae > Ascidiimonas. The sequence goes on along the minus strand of CP176050.1, from coordinate 3,535,846 downwards.
TTGATCAAAATAAAGAGTTAAATATTCACTATTCTATTATCGGTGATGGTTCAAATAAAGAAAACCTGTCTCAGCTAACTACCGCATTAGAACTTCAAGACCACATTTCATTTTTAGGGGCAAAAAGTTCAGGGGAAGTTAAAAAAAGCATGGATGAAGCAGACACTTTTTTATTGACTAGCGTGAATGAAGCATTACCAACAGTACTTCTTGAAGCATTATCTTGTGGCTTGCCAGTAGTTTCTACCAAGGTAGGAGGCATAGCGGATATCATTAAAGAAGATGTTAATGGTTATTTATGCAAGCCTGATGTGGATAGTATTGCACTAGCCTTACAAAAAATGATTGATAATCGTACTAAGTTTTCTACTATGTCTAGCAATGCGAGAAACCTCATCCAAGAGAGATTTTCAAAGAGTGTAATTGTAAATAAGCTGATAAACTTCTATAAAACCATTTGAGTCCAACTGTTAAAATATCAATTATTATTCCCACGTATAACCGTGCATCTTTAATCGCGGAAACCTTAGACACGATTCTTGCACAAACTTTTACCGACTGGGAATGTATTCTGGTAGATGACCATAGTACAGACAGGACAGCAGAAGTACTTGAAGCCTATACTAAAAAGGATGTACGCATACAATGGGTACTGCGCCCCGAAGACCGGCCAAAAGGTGCCAATGCCTGTCGTAACTACGGGCTCGAGCTTAGTAATGGAGAATTTATACAATGGTTTGACAGTGACGATCTGATGCTTCCAGATTTTTTAAGAAATAAAATAAGTTTCTTTAAGTCATCAACCGATTGTGTGATCTCAAAATGTAGAGATCTGCATAATTCGGGTGATACATCTGCGATCAAAAAATATCAAAATAATGAAAATAATGATTTTACTTTTAAAAATTATTTAAGAGGTACTTTTTTTTGTTTCACTCCCGATTTGATGATCAGGAAAAATAAGGTGATCGATACAGAATTTAACGAACATCTTCAATCTGGACAGGAATACCACTTTTTTTTGAAGCTTCTGGCATTCAGTAGACTTCAAACGGTTTTTATAAACAAAGAGTTGACCTTAAGAAGAATCCACGATGGATCTGTACAGGAATTACAAAAGAAAGATCAGCTAAAAGTAGCATTTAGTAAGTGTTTTTCAAGAATGGCGGTTCTTAATGACACTTCAGAAAAAATTGATCCTGAAGATCGAATTTACCTTATTAATGAAATTATTTTGAATGCCTATATCCTTAGATTGAATAATAAGGAGATACCTTTTCTCAAAGATTTTTTGGTTCGATTAAATAAAGAAAAAGGCTTCTTAAAAAAGAAAGCTTTCGATATTGCCATGTTTTTAGCGGCTAATTATAAAAAAGGTTATAAATTGATGAATTATGCCCGCTCGTAGCCTATGAAACCACGAATATCTGTGATCATACCATATTACAACCGTCCTGAAAAACTGCTTCGGGCACTTAAGTCTGTTTATAAACAAACCAGACAACCCGATACCGTGATCGTAGTAGATGATGCGTCTGAAATTTTACCGATGGGGCTTGATGCTTTTCCTAAAGTACGGCTGGTTCACCTCCAACAAAATAGCGGCCCCGGTGCTGCCCGAAATAAAGGATTGGAAGAATCTACCGGAGACTTTGTAGCTTTCTTAGACTGTGACGATTACTGGCATCCAGATTTTCTGGATAAATTAGAAAAGAGGTTGATTGAAGCCCCCGATTTGGTAATGTCTTATGCAATTACGCAAAGAGTGCATGCAGGTGTAAACACAGCTGTTCGAGACATAGTAAAATCAAACACTTGCAATATTCTTCCTGAGATATTCATAGACCGACGACCCTGGGATACTTCAGGTTGTCTCTGGAACAGGAATAAAATTTCAGGCGTTAAGTGGCCTGAGACGCATTGTTGGGAAGATTATGCATTCGATGTACGCTGTGCCGTCAAAGCGAACAAAGTAGGCAAAGTACCGCTCCCTCTTCTGTATTATGAAGTAGAAGGAGAAGACAAATTGTCTAATTCACAAAGCATATATACAGAGATCGAAAAGGTGAAATCTTTGCTAGACATAGACGAAGTAATTAGCAACTCTGAATTTACTAAAAACCTCTTTCTCAGAAATAAGATCGAAAGTATGTTATTGAGTGCTTTAAGAAAAATGATCGAAAATCGTGAAACGAAAATGGCTGAAAGTCTTCTGAAAAACCTTGAAAAATATAGAGGAAGATCTTGGGTGTCATTTACGAAACGTATGCTTTCCATATCGGTTTTTCTCACTTTAAAAATAGTGAACAGAGCGAAGTATAAAGTGCAAGAAGAAATTAGCAATAGTAATCCTTTACAAACAGAAACTGTAACCCAATAAATAGCATAAAAAAACCTTACACCTATGTGCGGATTTTTAGCGGAGTATGTATTTTACAACGGAAAAGAAAGCAAGAAAGAGACTTTTAGTCACCTGCTGGAAATGTCTGTGCTTCGCGGTCCTGATCATACTTCTATTCTTCGGGAACAGGGGCTTACACTTGGTTTCAATCGTCTTGCGATACAGGATCTGAGTCCGGCCGGGAACCAACCCGGAAAAAGCCCGTCTGGCAGGTATACTGTCACATTTAATGGAGAGATCTATAATTTTAAAGAACTGGCAGAGACCTGTGATTTACAACAGTTAAGATCAGGTTCTGACACCGAAGTTCTGCTCCATCTTTTAGATAAGAAAGGTGTTGAAAAAACGGTACAATTGCTCAACGGGATGTTTGCGGTATTTGTATGGGATTCAGAGAAAGACCTGGCTTACATCTTTCGTGACTTTGCAGGGATCAAGCCACTTTATTTCGCAAGGTGTGATCAGGGTCTCATCGCTGCTTCTCAGATGAATCAGGTCTATAAGCACCCCTGGTTTTCTAATTCGCTTAGACTACGAAAAGAAACGGTGAGAGAATATATGGGTTTTGGGTTCGTTCTTGCCCCGAATACTATTTTTGAACGTATTTATCAGGTATGTCCGGGACAATTGATCAAGATTGACCGAACAGGAAAAATCGTCGAGAAAAAGTATTTAGAGTTTCCTCCTTCTTTTCAGAAAGGAGCACTACACGATGGCGAGAAAAGATCGGTTGACCGATTTAATGAGCTTTTTACCCAAGTAATCAACCGGCAATTAATTAGTGATGTACCTGTGTCTACCTTTCTGAGTGGTGGTATTGATAGTCCGTTGGTTACAGCCCATGCTGCCAAATTGATGCCAGAAGTAAATGCATTTTCATTTGCTGTAGATCATCATGAGTATGATGAGAGCGAAGAAGCTATTAAATATGCACGTCACCTGGATATACATCAACTAGTGTCAAAAGCTTCCATTGAAGATTTGCAGACTTCCATAGATACCCACTTTGCTGCCTACTCTGCTCCTTTAGGCGATTATTCAAGCATTCCAACGTATCTCGTGTGCGCACGTGCTGCCGAGGCGTCCCGGGTTATTTTGTCTGGTGATGGCGGTGACGAACTTTTTTACGGATATCCAAGGATGCATGATGTATTCGCTCACCGCAATTGGTTTAAGATACCATTTCAATTACGAAAGATAATTTATCCCTTATTTTTAAAATTAGGATGGGTTCAAACCGCAGGTCCGCGATATCATAGGACCATAGGAGATTGGGTACGATCCAAACAAATGTACGTATTCGAACGTCAGTTAGATGAATGGATTCCACAGAGTGATTTTACGAACGAAGTAAAAAAACTATATAAAAATAAAATAACCAAAGGATATCGTCTTAAGGACTGGTTGCGCTGGAATGAATTTTATGGGCACATGCAGCGCGTACTACACAAGGTAGATTCTGCCAGTATGGCTCATAGTATTGAGGTTCGCGTACCCTTTCTGGATAAGGATGTCATAAATTTTTCGAATCCTATGAATTTTGCTTTTGGGATCAATAAAACGACGCCAAAACGTTTGCTGAAAAAAGCCATGTTGAAGTTTTATCCAGAAGAATTAATTTATAAAAAAAAGAAGGGTTTCAGTGTTCCTATAGAAGAATGGTTGCGTTCCGATTTGAAGCCAGATCTTGAAAAAATGATTTTTAAAACGGATATTTATGGAGAAGGAATTATTGATGCTGTAGCTATCCGAAAATTTGTAAGAGATTTTCTTGCCGGATCGCATCATCAGGCGTGGGGTGTATGGCATGTTTATGCCTGGCAAAAGTGGGCGTATTATCATCTCGGGCACGGGCAAAAAGCAAAAAACAATGAATAGGAGCCGCTTGCGAATACTAATTTTTGACGGCACGTTTCGTACCACCGCTTTTATCAATCGGTTGGCAGAAGGGTTGGCGCAAAAACATCAGGTGTATATAGCCGGTTTTAATGAAAGTCTTACTCAAAAAATTCCCGGAGTTCACTATGCAGGCCTTGGTGATAATCAACATTTTCTTAAGTTTTTGCGTGCAGGTCTATCATTAACGGTTAAAACACTCGTCAGATTTGGCGATGTGGCACAATGCTTCCGGTTTGTGAAGTTGTTGTTACAACGCAAACGTTCCCAGTTGCAGCGCGAGAATCTTCACAAATTATTAAGACTGGAAAAACCCGATGTCATACATTTGCAGTGGGTCTCAAACCTACCCGTTTTTGAAGAAGTACTCCGTCATCAAAAATATCCTGTTATTTTGAGTCAGCGTGGTTTCCATATCAATGTGCGTCCGTTTGTAGATGCTTCCAATCGTTCGTATCTGGAAAAATGGTTTCCAAAACTTTCCGGATTTCATTCCGTCTCCAGAGCCATATCGATTAAAAGCGACACTATCTGGGAATCGCCGGATAAAATAGATGCTGTTGTGTATTCCGGGCTGGAACTTCAAAATTTCAGTTTTAAAGAATCCTATACCAAACCCGCCGGAAGCCTTCAATTGCTATCCGTAGGCAGGAATCATTGGAAGAAAGGCTATAAATATGCCTTGCTAGCCTGTAAACTATTAAAAATCCAAAATATTCCGTTTCAGTACACACTACTGGGAGTTCATCAAAATGAAGAACTTTTGTATTTACGAAAAGAGTTAGAATTGGAAGAGGAAGTACAATTCACTAGCAAAGTTCCCCAGGCACAAGTATACAAACAAATGCAATCTTCAGACCTCTTATTATTACCTTCGCTGGAAGAGGGTATCGCTAACGTAGTTATTGAAGCAATGGCGTTGGGGCTTCCCGTTGTTAGTACACGCTGTGGAGGAATGGAAGAACTCATAGATAACAGGGAAACCGGATTGCTCTGTGATATTGCAGACCCCGAAGGTATGGCTGCCGCCATTATTCACTTTACCAAACAACAGGAAAATGTGATCGCACAAATGCGTATCAAAGCCCGAAAAAAAGTAGAAGAACAACATACCGCTGCGAAAATGATCGCAGAAATGGAAGCATTATACTATAAGGTACATGAACATTAAAACCGACATCATACCCCTAAGACAACAATTTGTCTATAAGAAAGGAGACGCCGATCTCGATTGGGAAGCGATCTGCTTTTTTACAGCTGTTGGTTTTTTTCCGGGAACAAACACCTATTACAAATACCGGCAGGTATTACCTCCCGGTTCTGAAAATCTGGTCACTCCCCAGAAGTATATTCACGAGTCGTACCCCTGGTTTACCTGGTATCACAAACCACGTAACATTTCATTTGCCTTCGCACTTAAAGAATTTACCGAATTGTTCGAAAGTATTGTAGAAGAACAAACCAAAGATAAAAATGTGATTCTGCCACTTTCCGGCGGATTAGACAGCCGCACGCAAGCGGTAGCCTTGCAGCGTTTAAATGTACCTGTAAACGCCTACAGTTACTCCTTTAAAGGAGGCTACCCCGAACATCAGATCTCGGCAAAGGTCGCAAAAGCCTGTAAATTTCCTTTTACAGCGATGACCATCCCGCAAGGCTATCTCTGGCAAAATATAGACACCCTCGCAAAACTCAATCAATGTTATGCAGATTTTACCCATCCGCGTCAGCAGGCAGTCATAGAGGATTTAAAGCCCATGGGCAATCTTTTTTCACTCGGGCATTGGGGGGATGTGCTTTTTGATAATGAAGGATTACCGGATATGGGTCATGACGAACAAGTGCAATGGCTCCTAAAAAAGATCGTCAAAAAAGGAGGTGCCGAGCTGGCGGAAGCTATCTGGAATGAAAAAATAGGTACCGGAAGCTTCATGGATTTTCTGGAAAACAAAGTATCTGGAATGCTCGAGACCATTCAGATCGATGATCCTAATGCGCGCATTCGCGCTTTTAAGTCAAAATACTGGGCACCACGATGGACTTCCATCAACCTGTCGGTTTATGAACAGGCACACCCGATTTCATTGCCTTACTACGATGCACGTATGTGTAACTTTATCTGTACCGTACCCGAAGAATACCTGGCCAACCGGCGGTTACAGATCGCCTATATAAAACAACAGTCTCCCAGACTGGCAAATATTACCTGGCAGCCAGTAAGACCTTTTAGTATTGCTACTGCGCATTTAAATAAAGAGCCTTATAACTTTCCTTATCGCTTCGTGAGCAACGTAAAACGGAAGTTAAGAAAAGCACTGGGTGATCCCGTCGTACAGCGTAACTGGGAACTTCAATTTACGACTCCGGCGCAGCTTAGAACACTGGAATCCTATTTGTTAAGTACGGAAATGAAAGAGATGATCCCAACGGAGATAAGTCTTCGTTTTCTCAATAATTTCAAAGAAAAAGACGCGGTGTACTGGTCGCACCCGGTAAGTATGTTATTAACGCTGGCGGTATTTGCCAAAAAATTCAAAGTCTGATCATGTGTGGGATTTTCGGTGAATTTTTTACAAAAAGCAAACTTTCAGAGGAAACTTATTTTAAGTCTTTGAACAATCGAAATACCAATCGGGGTCCGGATGCGGAAGGGTATTGGACCAATGCAAAAAACTGCAGCCTCGGCTTTCGCAGACTGGCGATTTTAGACCTTTCAGAAACCGGGAATCAGCCCATGCGATCGCAGGGAGGCCGTTTAAGCATGGTTTATAATGGTGAGATATACAACTATCTAAGCATACGAAGTGCGCTGGAAAAGGCTGGAATTAAATTTCGCGGCACTTCGGATTCTGAGGTGATCGTGAATGCTTTTGAGCAGTACGGTATAGATAAAACGTTGCAAATGCTCGACGGAATGTTTGCGATTGCACTTTACGACCATACCGAGAATGCATTGTACCTCATTCGTGATTTCGCAGGAATCAAACCACTTTTTTATAGCTTTCATGGCGGAGATTTGGTGTTTGGCAGTCGTTACGATCAGATTTCAGACCACCAACGCAATAAAAAATTGTGCATCGATAATGCGGTGCTACAAACTTATGTACGCATTCATTACATTCCTGCTCCTTACGGATTGCTGGAGAATACGGGGCAGGTCGCTCCGGGTACTTATATAAGGTTCGATGCCGAAGGGAATTACCGAGAAACGGTCTATTGGGAGCTTCCTGATACCCCGGAAGCAGGGCTTATTACCGATGAAAACGAAGCGTTAGAATATTTAGACGAAGTGCTTGCTAAAGCAGTCGCTGCCGAGTTGGTAGCCGATGTACCCGTAGGTAGCTTTTTGTCGGGGGGAATCGACTCGCCTTTAATCACCTCTTATGCCCATGAGCATCATCAGGGAATCGACACCTTTACCATAGGCAGTGACAGCAAAGTACATGATGAATCGGAAGACGCTGCTACCTATGCGAGACTTCTGGGATGCAAACAACATGCGGTAAAAATGGATGCGGCACAGGCCGCTGCGTTGCTTGAAAAAAGCACTGCGCATCTGGGAGAACCGTTTGCAGATTTTAGTATGTTGCCCACCTATCTGGTTTCCGGTTTGGCGAAAAAACACTGTACGGTCGTACTGTCTGGTGATGGGGGAGATGAACTTTTCTTTGGATACGAACGTTTCTATTCCATTTTAAAAAATTATCCCTGGCGTTGGTTGCCTCAACCTTTGCGATATCCGGCATATGCCGCAGATAAACTGTTGTTTAAAAACCAACATATCAGCGAGTGTATCACGGCTCCTCGTTTTGCAGAAGCTCACCGGGGTTTACATTCCCGGGTTTCAAAGCAAGCCTACGATGCATTATTTCCAGCACTGGGTGGTGCCGTAAAACCTATCGATGCTTATCAATATGCAGATCAAGGAAGTAAACTCGAATTGCTATTCCGCTTGCGAAAAGCTGAGTTTTATGGGATGATGCAAAAAACACTTATGAAAGCAGATCGTATGAGTATGGCGCATTCACTGGAATTGCGTGTACCCTTTCTAAAGAAAACGGTGCTAGAGGCAGCACTCAAAATTCACCCTTCGCTGAGTTACGGTCCTCAAAAGAAAAAAGAGATCTTAAAAAAGCTGTTGCGTAAACGTATACCTCAAGCACCTATCGATCAGCGTAAACGCGGTTTTACGATACCCCTTTCGCAATGGTTACGCGAAGACCTGATGCTTCCTGTATTCGAGAAGCTTAAAACACCTGCTTTTCTCGAAGCTTTTGGTGTACAGGAAAACGTACTTGATAAATACTGGGCAGACCACCAGCAAGGCAGAGCCGATCATAAATGGTTACTATTCACGCTTTATTCGCTTGCAGCATGGCAAAATCGGGTAAAATAAAGGTATTATTTACGATTCCTAATTTTGATACGGCAGGAAGCGGCAAGGCGTTACTCAAAGTAGCCAAAGGTTTAGATCCTGATCGCTTTGAACCGCATATAGCCTGTATGCATCGTATGGGAAGTTTCTATAAGGTAGTAGAGAAGAGTGGGATTCCCATTCACATCATTCGGTTAACCATCAGAATGAAACCCTATTACCAGGGACTTAAGCATTGTTATCGCATTAGTAAGATCTTTAAAAAGATCGCACCAGATGTCATTCATAGTTTTCATTATGCGCCTGATTATTCCGAAGCATTGGCAGCTAGGATGGCGGGCATTAAGTGGATCTATACTAAAAAAAATATGAATTGGGGCGGAAAATCAGCGAATGGCTGGAAACTCCGTTCATGGTTAGCTCATAAGATCGCAGTACAGAATACCGATATGAAAAAGGAGTTTTTCCCTCGCTCGCAAAAAACCATTTTGATCCCCAGAGGAGTTGATGTGAATGAGTTTTATCCGTCCTTACGATCTGAAGAGATCCGGAAGCAATGGAAACTCCTTCCCGAAGATCAGATTTTAATGTGCGTGGCGAATTTAGTGCCTGTAAAAGGGATCGAAGTGTTAATCAATGCATTTGAACAGGTGATTCCCTCTTTTCCCAATTGGAAACTGATGATCGTAGGCGATGCGGATAATGATTACGGACAGCAGTTACAGGAACAGGTCGCACAAAAAGCCCTGAAAACCCATGTAATTTTCACCGGAAAGCAAACGGCAGTAGCTGCTCATTTACAATGGGCTGCTATTTTTGCGTTGCCTACACTTAATGAAGGTCGCAAAGAAGGTTCTCCCGTAGCGATGCTGGAAGCCATGGCCTGCGAGCGGTATGTACTCGGCTCGGCAATACCGGGTATCAAAGATCAGTTAGCCGCTTTTCCCGAGTTACTCGTCAAAGCCGGAAGCGTTACCGCCTGGACAGAAGCCTTGCAAAAAGCAATGGCAGCAACACCGGAAGCACGTTCCCAGACCGGAAAAAGACTTAGAGCGCATGTTTTACAATACTACACCCTTCAAGAAGAGGTACGCAAATGCGAAAAACTCTATGAACAAATTGTGTAACCCGATAAGAACCCTTAATATTGCGAAATACCCGTAAGCTATGAGGATTGCCCTGGTATTAGCCGATACCCCTGCCTACTCAGAAACCTTTTTTACAAGCAAAATAAAAGGCTTGCTAGAAAATGGTTTCGAGGTAGTTTTGTATACGCGTAATCAGCGCAACTCATTTGATCTTTGTAAAGTGGTAAAAGCGCCTGATTTTACAGGGAATGCACTGCGCAAACTAGTTGTGGTAGCGTTTACCTTTTTTAAGTTGCTGGGACATCCCGTAGTGGTAAAACGGTTTGTGCAATGGGAAAAGAAAAGTAACCGGTCTGCCAAAGCTATTCTTAAGAATTTGTTTGTCAATAGTCATCTTTTAACAGCCAAAGCAGACTGGGTGCATTTTGGGTTTGCAACGCTGGCGGTAGGAAGTGAAAATGTAGCCAGAGCCATCAATGCAAAAATGGCGGTGAGTTTTCGAGGATTTGATATCAATGTATATCCATTAAAACATTCAAATGTTTATGATCTGGTATGGAAGCGGCTCGATCGTGTACACAGCATATCGATCTATTTATGGGAAAAAGCCTTGACGTTGGGATTGGAAGACAGCATACCCAAAGCTATTATTACCCCGGCTGTTGTCCTGGACAAGCTTCCGATGCGAAAGGCTGCTTCTTCGGTGCATAAAGTCGTGACTATCGCCCGCTTTAACTGGATCAAAGGTTTAGATGCTGCCCTGATGGCGATTAAACACATCAAAGAAAAAGGGGGTGCCGTAGAATATCATGTAATTGGTGCCGGAGCAAAAGAAGCCGAAGAACGCATTCGTTTTATAGCGCATGTATTGCAAGTAGAAGAGGTGGTGATTTTCCATGGGAAAAAATCACATGCGGAAACACTCCAAATTCTAAAGGATGCCAACGTGTATTTACAACCGAGTCTTAATGAAGGTTTTTGCAATGCCGTCTTGGAAGCACAGGCCATGGGAATTCCATGTGTCGTAACTAATGGCGGAGCCTTGCCGGAAAATGTGATGGATGGCAAAACAGGTAGGATCGTTCCTGTTCATAACACCTGGGAAATGGCAAATGCACTGCAAAATGTTCTGCAAATGAGTGAAAGCGAACTGGAGAACTTACAAAAACTTGCTGTAAAGCGTATTGAGGGGGACTTTTCGATCAAAAAACAACAAAAACAATTCGTAGCATTTTATAGAAGCCTGTGAAGATCTATACAGACATATCCCATTACCTACCGGATAAACGTGCCGAACTTTTTCCCGTTTTGAAACCTTATATTGGTAAATCTAAAGATTTTACCGATGAGTTATGTATGTTGCAATACGGTTTTACACCAGACAGGTATACCCTAGTTTCCAATCTGGAAGCAGCAGATCTTTGTATTTTGCCGATGTCATGGAATTATTATGTAAACAGTAATAAAGTAGCCTTAGCAAAGACATTTGTAGAGGCAGCCGAAGCCGCTCATAAAAAAGTAGTATCGTTCACCTCTGGCGATTACGGGGTAAAAGTGCCTTATTACCAGCATCTTATTGTTTACCGACAAAGTGGGTACCGTTCACGATTGCCTGAAACCCACCTTGGAATACCGGTTTTTATTACAGACCCCCTCAGGAAACATTTTAAAAGAGAAACACCCGTCTTAAGACCTTATGAGAAAAAGCCTGTAGTAGGCTTTTGCGGTCAGACCAATACCTCTATTGCCAACGCCTTTAAAGAAATTGGAAGGGTGTTGTGGCGCAACATTCGCTTTTATCTGGGTCGTGTGCCTCATGAGCCACAGCAACTGCTTTCTTCTTCCTATCTTCGCGGCGAAGTCTTGGAACAGGTGAGAAAAGCAGCAGGGTTATGTGCAAATTTTATAGAGCGGAAAAAATACAGGGCAGGAGCTTCAGATGCGACCGCACGTGAGAAAACCACCGAAGAGTTTTATCAAAATATAGTAGATTCAGATTATATAATATGTGTTCGTGGTGGCGGAAATTTTTCTGTACGATTCTACGAAACGCTTGCGATGGGGCGCATCCCGATCTTTATAAATACGGATTGCCTGCTACCGATGGCAAATGAGATTGACTGGAAGCAGCACGTAGTATGGGTTGAATCGCATCAAATTAAAAACCTGGAGCAACTCGTAAAGAATTTTCACGAAGCACATACATCCGAGAGCTTTCAGCAATTACAACGGGTCAACCGGAAACTTTGGGAAGAAAAATTACGACTGGCACATTTGATACCGACAAAAACTGAAGAAATTTGATCTTTCATTTTTTAAAATATATAAAACCTATATGGTACTTTAATCTTCGACGGAAAGATGGTACAAGTGTATTTCCAGATCCGACAGATCTGCCTGAACACGTGCTGGAGATTTGCACAAAGCACGCCTTTGAAGGTGAAAAAGCGGTTGCCGCAGACCTTTCCTGGCAAGCACTCCAAAAAGGTTTTGTAGGGGATAGTAGTTTTCTACATTTTGATGTGAAGCACAGCTTGAAAGATGAGTATCGTTTTATTCGAACTTACTTCAAAAATGTTTGGGCACTGTATATTCTGATCTTGCGTTTGTTCACCTTTAAGAATCCGATAAAAGAAATACAAGCTTTCTATAGTACGCGACACGTGAAGGTCGAAAATCTATTCAAAACGCCTTTGCCTCACGGTGATTGGGAGACTTTTGAGTCGGCTTTGGTAAAACAGCAACCCAAAGTAAGTATTGTGATCCCAACCTTGAATCGGTATGCCTATTTAAAAGACGTACTCGAAGATCTCGAAAAACAGGACTATCAAAATTTTGATGTGATCGTGGTAGACCAATCCGCTCCTTTTCAGGAAGATTTTTACAAAGAATTTCAATTAGATATCAAATTGATTCGTCAAGAAGAGAAGGCGTTGTGGTTGGCACGAAACCGCGCTATTCAAGCCTCTGATGCAGACTGGTTGCTATTGTTTGACGATGACAGCAGGGTCGCCATAGATTGGATCGCAAATCATATAAAATGTGTCGATTTCTTTAAGGCTGAGATCTCCTCCGGCGTATCAATCTCAAAGACAGGTGATAAGGTGCCGGAGAATTACGGATATTTTAGAATCTCAGATCAATTAGATACCGGTAATGTTTTATTAAGTAGAACGGTTTTTAAAAAGACTGGACTTTTTGACCGTCAGTTTGAAAAACAGCGTATGGGAGATGGAGCATTCGGGTTAAGAGCCTATTTAGAAGGTTTTCGTAATATTTCGAATCCGTATGGAGAGCGACTACATCTTAAAGTACCCAGTGGCGGATTGCGGCAGATGGGTAGTTGGGATGCTTTTCGACCCACAAACTGGTGGGCACCTCGACCTGTACCCAGCGTACTCTATTATTATCGTATGTTTTACGGTTCCAAAAAGGCTAGGCTTTCTTTATTGAGAAGTCTGCCCGCGTCGATGATCCCGTATCGACTTAAGAAGAATAAAAAGTTGTTTCCATTCGCACTTTTATCGGCTATTTTTGTCGCACCCGTTTTATTTGTACAGGCGCAACGATCCTGGTCGCTGGCTTCGAAAAAGCTGGAAGAAGGTCCTAAAATTCAAAACTTAGAAACTTGAATGTAAAAAATGACATACTACTTATAAGTTCTGAGTTTCCGCCACAACCCGGGGGAATAGGGAATCATGCCTATAATCTTGCCAAACAGCTATACGCACAAGGATTTAAGGTGAGTGTGCTGGTCGATGTCCGATCTGCTTCCGGAGAGGAGGAAGCAAGGTTTGATCAGGATTGTGGTTTTGAGGTTATTCGTGTCAAGGTTACCCAACCACGCTTCCTAATGTATTTTACGCGAATTCAAAAAGCATTCAAACTCGCAAAGACCCATCAAACGTTGATCGCTTCCGGGAAGTTTCCCATTTGGTTAGGGGCATTCCTTCGATTTTTTTATCCGATCACTTCGTTGGTTATCATTCATGGTAGTGAAGTTAATGCACGTAACAAATGGGTAGGAAAATCCATCAATTACGCATTAAAATCGTATTACAAGATCGTTGCCGTATCTAATCACACAAGATCCTTACTACTTAAAAAATATCAGGATAAATGCGAAGTGATCCCTAATGGCTTTGATCCTGAAAAATTCAAAGGTACTCCCGAGAAACCCACCTCTTATAAAGGAAATCCTACGTTGATCACGGTAGGTAATGTTACTCATAGAAAGGGACAGCTAAATGTAATTCGACATTTGCCCGGCCTTATAGCAACTTATCCTAAAATTCATTATCACATGGTGGGGATTCCAAGTTGTGAAGAAGAATTCACCAAAGAAGCACAAAAACTAGGAGTAGAGGATTATATTACATTTCACGGAATTTTAAGCGATGACGCTTTGCAAGGATGCCTGAAAGAAAGTACGATTTTTGTAATGCTGAGCAGTGAAACAGCATCCGGATCAATTGAAGGTTTTGGTATAGCCGTTTTGGAAGCAAATTATCTCGGCGTGCCGGCTATTGGCTCTAAAGGTTGTGGTATTGAAGATGCGATATTGGAAGGTAAATCAGGTCATTTAATAGATTATCAGGATACGGAAGCTTTTGTGAACGCTATAAAAAATATACGAACTCATAAGGAAATCTATCAACAGGAAGCGAAGCAATGGGGTGATCAACACCTTTGGTCAAAGATTATTCACGAATACCTTAAATATGTAGTAGATTGAAATTATTAGTGATCTCACATACAGAGCATTATAAAACGACTGAAGGTACGATCGTAGGGCATGGTACCACGGTTACCGAACTGAATCACCTGCTTGAAATTTTTGAGGAGATCTATCATATTGGGGTACTCAAAGCGGGAGCTGTACCCGGTAACGCACTGCCTTATGCAAGTGAACGAGTGACTTTTATAGCCTTGAAACCTTATGGTGGCAAAACGCTTATGGATAAGTTAAGTATACTTTTTCAAGCGCCTGATACGTTGCAAAAAGTAGGGAAGTATTTGGCTAAAACCGATGTTTTTCAATTTCGGACTCCGACCGGAATGGGAGTTTATATGATTCCTTATTTGTCGTATCTCTCTCATAAAAAAGGCTGGTTCAAATATGCAGGTAACTGGAAACAAGATCCTGCTCCGCTTGGGTATCGCATACAGCGCTGGTTACTCAAAAAACAGCACTTGCCCGTCACTATAAACGGGAAGTGGCCAGATGCGCCTTCTCATTGCCTAGCTTTTGAGAATCCGTGTTTATCAGAAGAGAATAGAGAAATAGGAGCAAAGATCATTAAGAGCAAGGGAACAGAAAGAATATTTAAGATCTGTTTTGTTGGCAGATTGGAAGATGCAAAAGGCGTTGATAAATTAATAGATGCGCTGATCCTTCTGGACGAAGAGAGGCGAAAAGCGTTCTCAGTGATGTTGGTAGGTAAGGGGAATCAGGAAGAATTATACAAGCGTCAGGTGCGAGAACACGCGCTGCCGGTAAGTTTTTTAGGTTTGCTGCCCCAACCTCAAGTATTTGAAAAATATGCAGAAAGTGATTTTTTGGTGTTGCCTTCAAAAAGCGAAGGTTTTCCAAAAGTGATTGGAGAAGCTATGAATTTTGGATGTATCCCAATTGCATCAGACGTATCAAGCATTGGTCAGTATATCAAAGATGGTGAGAACGGATTTCTGATAAAACCTAATACAGTTCAAGCTTTAGAACTTATTTTTAAGCGTATATTAGAAACTGAAGCAACCGTGCTTGATCGCATGCGAAAAGATAATTATAGCCTGGCAGAAAAATTCACCTATAAAAATTACGTTCATAGAATAAAAAATGAAGTTATTGAGAAGCATCTTAACCTAGATACATGAATACGATCATAAAGGAAATTAAGGCAGATAATAAAGAGTTCCTTCTTGTGTTAATTCACATGGGACTTGGGTTTGCCATTTTTATTGCTCCTTTTTTGTCAACAGTAATCAGCCTGCTTATCGCTGTTTTTGCTCTGGTGCAGATTGTACGCAAACGTGATGCAAATCATCAGGTGCTGTTTTTTGCAGCTTATGTGACCGGGGCAGAAGTACTATTCCGAATGAGTAAGGGATTAGTGCTTTACGAGTTTTGTAAGTATCTGGTGGTCTTGTTTTTTATTGTTGGAATCTTTTATAAACAAATAGCGCGAAGCAGTTTGATCTATTTAGTTTATATCATCTTCCTACTGCCCGGTATTCTGATCACGATGATGGATTTGAATACCGAGATAGAACTTCGGAAGGCGATTGCTTTTAATCTGGCAGGTCCAGTATGTCTTGGGCTTGCGGCTTTATACTGCTACAATCGCCGCATAGACTACGCTTTTTTCAATAAATTGCTGCTGTATCTTTTATTACCTATAATCTCTATTTCTGTATATCTATTTCTGTACACACCAGATCTTCAGGATGTGATTACTAATACAGAGTCTAACGCATATACGTCTGGAGGTTACGGGCCCAATCAGGTGAGTACTGTACTGGGATTGGGGATGTTTATTTGCGCGGTACGATTTTTCCTTTTTTCACCGGGATTGTTTTGGAAGGTCGTAAACGCGCTTCTATTTATAACAATATCGTATAGAGGCTTACTCACATTCTCAAGAGGCGGATTCCTGACCGCATTAGCTATGATCGCTGTCTTCACCTTCTTTCTTTTTCTTTTTGCGAATACAAAAATGCGATCAAACGTACTTGTGATTGGATTTTTGGGTTTGGTTTTAATTACGGGGGTATGGACCTATACGGTTAGCGTTTCGGGTGGACTTATTGAAAACAGGTATACAGGGAAGAATTCAGTAGGGCAGGAAGAGGAAGATTTCTCTTCAGGACGTTTTGATTTACTCGCCACCGAACTGGAAGCTTTTTACCAGAATCCGTTCCTGGGTATTGGGGTAGGAAATACCAAATACTTTAGGTTAGATGCCGAAGGTGTTGCATCTGCCTCTCACAATGAAGTTACTCGCATCCTATCTGAACATGGGCTATTTGGTATTTTTGCTCTGGGGATCATTTTTTTAACACCTATATTCAGATTTTTGAGTTATCATCGCAATGTATTTGTTTTTTCATTTTTTCTGTTTTGGTTCTTAACGATCAATCACAGTGCCATGCGTATCGCAGCCCCGGCTTTTGTGTACGGTCTTACCTTATTGTCTATTAGCTATGAAAAGAATCCTGTATATAGGAAATAAGTTAACAAACAAAAACCAAACACCCACCAGTGTTGAGATCGTTGGCGGGCTGCTTGAGAAGGAAGGTTACCATTTGAAATATGCCAGTTCTTTTTCAAATAAAATACTTCGTTTTTTAGATATGGTTTTTTCCTGTCTTAAATACAGAAGCAGCATCGACCTGGTTTTGATCGATACTTATAGCACTTTAAATTTTTATTATGCTTGTGCAGTAGGGTTCACATGTTTTTTAATTCGACGACCCTATGTTTGTATTTTACGGGGAGGTAATCTGCAAAATCGGCTTCAAAACTCACAGTTTTTATCGGCTAAGTTATTTGGGCATGCGCGTTTTCTTATCGCACCCTCGCCATTTTTATTTTCGGTATTTGAAAAAGCAGGCTATGAGCAGTTAGTTTATATTCCTAATAGTATCCCTTTAGAAAATTATACCCATCGCTTTCGAGAGCAAGTAGAAGCTAAATTATTATGGGTACGTTCTTTTTCTCATATTTACAATCCTAAGATGGCAATTGATGTGCTAAAAACGCTTCAGGAAAAAGGTTACAAAGCTGCACTTTGTATGGTAGGACCCGAAAAAGACGGGAGCATGGCAGAGACCAAAGCCTATGCAGAAATACAAAAAGTGAAAGTTGTTTTCACAGGAAGACTCTCCAAACCAGCATGGCACAAAATTGCAGAAGAGTACGATATTTTTATCAATACAACCAATATCGATAACACACCCGTGAGTGTTATGGAGGCTATGGCTTTGGGACTTCCTGTAGTATCTACCAACGTAGGGGGTATTCCTTATCTCTTAACTGATGAGGAGAATGCCTTGTTGGTACCTCCTCAAAATACAAAGGCTATGGTAGCCGCTGTGGAGAAACTTATTAGTGAACCCAAACTTGCCAAACGCCTGTCTAAAAATGCACGTGCTAAAGTGGAAACCTTCGACTGGGAGGCTGTTAAAGGAGACTGGAAAAAAATTATTGAGGCATGCTGAGAAAATGGATTTATAACAAGGGTCAAAACCTTCGCAATCCTACGCTGGCCGAATGGAAACAATTCTTAGTTCTTTCAGAAACATGGGAAAAGAAAGAGCTTTATGAGTATCAACTTAAGAAACTCAAAGAACTGGTCTCTTTTGCTTATGAAAATTCTGAATTTTATAAACAGAAAATGCTGGAGGTTTCTTTTCATCCCGATGATCTGAAAACGTTGGGAGATATTAAAAAGCTTCCGGTACTCTCAAAAGAAACATTACTAAGTGAGAATGACCGAATTCACACGAATTTTAACTTTGGAAAAACTTTTTTGGCAAGTACCTCGGGTTCTTCCGGAAATTCGTTGTCATTCTATAGAGAGGAGTCAGCCGATTCATTCAACAGAGCTGCTGCTTTTAGAGGATATTCCTGGTATAATGTCCAGCCTTGGGAACGAAACGGATATTTCTGGGGATTTAATTTTTCATGGCAAAAACGAATCAAAATAGGACTTTTAGATTGGCTTCAAAACAGGTTTAGGATCTTTAAATATGATGAAAAAGAATTCGCTGCCTTTGTAAAAAAACTTCAAAAAGCCAGTTATGTGCATGGGTATTCTTCAATGATCTATGAGTCTGCAAGGCTCATTAATGAAAGGGGGTTGCCAAAACCTGAAAAGTTGAAAATGGTGAAAGGTACTTCCGAAAAGATCTATGAAAATTATCAGGATGAGGTACTATCAGCATTCGGAATCCGTATGGTGAGTGAATATGGCGCTACGGAGTCTGGTATTATAGCTTTCGAATGCCCTGAAGGTAACATGCATATCAATATGGAAGGCGTGATCGTTGAAGAGAAGAACAACGAGATTCTGGTAACCAATTTGCAAATGAAGTCATTCCCGGTGATTCGTTATAAATTGGGAGATTATATTGAACTGGCTCCAGAGGATGAACTGTGTACCTGTGGGAGAGCACATCTTATTTTGAAGGAAGTTACCGGAAGAATTGGCGCCAATGTTTATGGTGTGTCTAATACTTACCCTAGTCTCTATTTCTATTATATTTTCAAAAACTTATCTGTAAATCATGAATTAAAACTTACTTATCAGGTGATTCAAAGAGAAAAAGGACAACTTGAATTCTACATTGCTGAATCCTTGTCGGAATTCAATGAAGCGTTGGTAAGAAAAGAGATTGAAAAGTATTTTAAGAAAGATATTTCTTTCGCAATTAGAAAATTGATACAAAAACCTTCTAATACATCAAAAACCAAAAGTTTTATCTCTTATATTTGAAGCATGTCCGTCAATTCAGGTATTCATTTCGAGGTATCAGAACGCAAAGTACTGTTGAGAATATTTGATGTTCTTAGCATGTTATTCGGGCTTTATACTATAGGATCTATTTTTGATTTTGAATACTTTAGAATTACTGCCAACAATTGGGAGTGGATTTTTGTTCTTATCATCTATTTTGTTTTAATGGCGAACATTTTTGAACTCTATGATCTTCAAAAATCAAGTAAGTTTGAAACTATTTTTCCAGATGTGCTCATTGTATGTGCAATTACTACTTTACTGTACTTATTAACTCCATTTTTAACTCCTGAATTACCTGATAATAGGTTACAGATTGTTTACTTTTTGTTAGCGATAACTGCATCTATTTTGCTATGGCGTTGGGCTTATATCTTTTTTATAACATCGCCAGTTTTTAACAAGCGATACTTACTGGTGGGAAACTTACCACAGATAAAACTCATTCACGATGTGATACTTGAGACCAGTCCTACCTCTACCATTATCGGTTTTTACAATCTGAATAAAAATGCAACGATACCGGAAGGTTTCCCCATTATCCATGAAATTGAAGAAGGTGAACTTCAGCAAACTGTAAGCAGAAACCGGGTCTCTGAGATCATTATTGCTCAAAATGGCAAAGGAGATTTTAATAAAAACTTATTTCAGGATTTGATTGGAATGCTGGAGAACGGGGTGCCGATAAGGGAATATGCCCATGTATACGAAGAATTGACAAACAGAGTTCCTATTCAATATGTAGGGAACGAATTCTATCGCTATTTCCCATTTAGCCGAACAAATAATAACAGGCTTTACCTCTTTCTTAACCGATTGGTAGATATTTTTGCCGGTATTGTAGGAATCCTTTTCTGTGGTTTATGCATTCCTTTTATTGCTTTAGGAAACCGTTTTGGTAATAAGGGAGGTCTATTTTATACACAACAACGTACTGGAAGGAATGGGGTGCCGTTTAATATTTATAAATTCCGTTCAATGGTGGTCGATGCGGAGACGGAAGGTGCTAGATGGGCGACCGAAAATGATTCCAGAGTTACTCCGTTCGGTAAGTTTCTACGTAAGTCCCGTTTAGATGAAATCCCGCAATTCTATAATGTACTCAAAGGCGATATGAGTCTTATTGGTCCTAGGCCCGAACGCCCAGAGTTTGTTGCAGAACTTTCAACTTCCTATCCCTTTTACGAAACCCGGCATATTGTAAAGCCTGGTATTACCGGTTGGGCGCAGGTATGTATCGCTTATGGCGCTTCGAAAGAAGACAGCTTAAAGAAATTGCAATATGACTTGTATTATATTAAACATAGAAGCTTTGTATTGGATGTTCGGGTCATTGTTAAAACATTGAGCACTATTTTGTTCTATCGAGGTAGATAGAGTGTCGAATTCGTTTATTAGAAACAGAATTTCAGATCTCAATATTCATTTCGTTGAAAATTACGGCTATGAGTGCTCGCAGGATATAAATTTTTGTGAGAAGTGGAAAACTCTGATAAATGCGATGAAAACAAAAAACAAGCTTCTGTTTTGTTTTGCTATATACCTTCATAAAAATGGTGTTGGTTTGTGTTGTAGTCTGTAACTTCTAAAGCACGATTCCAGTAAAAGGATTGAAGCCACTATAATTGTATGAATCATACGTATAACAAATATTAAAAGTCCTTTTGAGTTGTTGACTAAAAAGGTATATTTGAAATAGAAAATGCGTTAAGTTTTGTGTATTAAGTAGTTGGTGCTAATTAAAAAAAATGAAAGAAATAGAGAAGATTTTAGAAACTAATCAACGGCAGAAAGATTTTTACAACTCGACTAAAAAAAGTAAGAAAAATTTGCCCTCCAGGATTTGGTCCAGTATCAGGAACGGATTGCTAAGTGATTTTAGAAATCATTATGACATAAAAAATAAGGTTTATGCA
This sequence comes from Flavobacteriaceae bacterium M23B6Z8, assembly GCA_046199005.1. Classification (GTDB taxonomy): domain Bacteria; phylum Bacteroidota; class Bacteroidia; order Flavobacteriales; family Flavobacteriaceae; genus Ascidiimonas. The sequence goes on along the minus strand of CP176050.1, from coordinate 3,514,655 downwards.
CAACATAAGACTTGGCTAGGCGATTTAAGCGAAAAGAAGGTTTTAGATTTAGGTTGTCTTCGAGGAAATGCTCTTTCAATATATATGGCGAAAAATTCAAAAGAATATATTGGGATTGATTTGAGTGATGTTGCGATTTCTGATTTAAATAAAAAATTAAAAAAAGAAAATTGTGAAAATGCCAAAGCTATCGCGATTGACTTTTTATCATCAGATTTTCAAGAAACTGATTTTGATATAATCTATGCTTATGGAGTACTGCATCATTTTGAAGATTTTGATATTCTGATATCAAAATTAAAAGAGAAACTGAAGCATGATGGAAAAATAATTTCTTATGATCCGTTACAAACCAGCGTTCCTATAAGTATAATGAGAGCTGTTTATAGACCTTTTCAAAGCGATAAAGATTGGGAATGGCCATTTAAAAAATCAACACTTAAAAAAATAGATAACAACTTTACAATACTGGATAAAAAAGGTGTTCTAGGTAAAAGTAAATACACTATCTTATTAAACTATCTGCCGCTCAATAAATCATTCAAGAATAGAGTCATTAAAGAATATATTGAGAAAGATTGGAATTTAAAAGATACTAAAAGTGCTTATTCTTGTATGCATATCACTTTGCTTTTAGAAAATAAATAAAACCAATGCTAACCGCGTCTGTCTTATTTATTTTTCACAACTGAAATTCATACTGATCTCTCAGACAGGTATATAACAAACGGTTCTACTCAGTTTAAAAATGTCGAACAAAATAGAATTTGATCTTGGGAATCCGGTTTCAGGTTGGTTACCTGTTTATTTTAAATCATGTGATTTCACTCTTGAATTTACTTCATCTAAAATTCCAGAAAACCTAACCAGCAAATTATGTGAGGCTTTAATCCTAATTGCATCCGATATAGAATCAGAGATGTATTAGATAGAGGAATCTATTTGTTATTTTTTTAAATTCGAATTAAAAGACAATATATACTCTTTTAAAATTCTGGAGACTAATAAAAATGGATATAGTCAAACCGAAATATTTACTGCAATTGGCGAATTTGAAGACTTAATTCTGCCAATATTTCGCGGACTTAAAAAATGGACAACCATTGAATTTGCATTCTCTGATTGGGAGAAAATTGAGCAATCCAAATTGGATAAACTGGACAAATTGATCAAACGAAGGAAACAGAAAGGTCTGTGTGATTGATCTATCCTTTTTTTCGGGCGATAGCAAACAGTAAAATGAAACCTGCGAGTAAGACACCTAATCGCGCGAGATAATCGCCATATTTCACATAGAATGTAACGGTTTCATTCACAGGAAGATCGTATGCAATACTCCCTTTTTTTTCGTATCCAAGTTGTTTTATGATATCCCCTTTTGAATTAACAACCGCAGAAATTCCTGTATTCGCACTTCTGGCGATACTTTTCCTGGTTTCTATAGCTCGCAGCCTGGCATAGCTTAAATGTTGTTTATGCCCCTGCGTATCGCTCCACCAGCCATCGTTAGTGATTATTGCCAAGAAATTAGCACCTTTCTTCACGTATTCGGTCACAAACTCCCCGAATACCGATTCGTAGCATATAATAGGTCCTACCTTATATTTTTTGTCTACCGACGAGAAAACCATTCGTTCTTCTTGTATAGCACGTACAGAGACGGTTCCACCGAGGTCGATCATGATATTACCCAACAACGGTTCCAGCGTATTTTTAAAAGGAAAAGTTTCGACGCCTACGACTAATTTAGACTTTACATAATAGGGTACCTCAACCGTTTCTTTATTAAAAAATAGGGCCGCATTATACAATTCTGCCCAATCACCTCTGCTTGTTTTATTTGCATAGGGAGAAGGTTTCTCTCTTTGCTCGTAAAGTTTAAAAAGATCTGCCCCTGTGAGAAAGTTAAGATTAGGGTATTGATTTATCAGTGCATTGATCATTACCCGTTCTTGCGTAACCTTTAAATAGTCTACTGAGGTTAATTTTGAAAGCGTAGTTTCGGGGGCAATAAGAAAATCCGTTTTACTTAACTCATGTTTAGCGGCAATCGAAAGCAAATCTGTTAAGGACTCATAGTTTGATCTTCCATATTTTTCGGTATAAGGGTCTACATTGGGTTGCAAAACTACTACACGAGCCGTTTTTTCAGCAACTACATCTTTTTGATAGATCCACAATGAAATCACGATGGGTACTGCAACACATAAAAGTGTTTTCACAATACCCCTGGTCAGCAATGTTCTGTTTTTATTGTGCCGATATGTTTCAACACATAGAAATAAGGTAATATTCACGATCCATACCCAAAGGGTGCCTCCAAATGTACCCGTGAACTCATACCACTGTATCCAGGTATAAAATTCTGAAAACACATTCCCAAGATTGAGCCATGGCCATGAAAATGCCCAATCCAAGTGTAATTGTTCGAAGGCCATCCAGACCGCTGGGAGATAAATAAGATGTATTTTTTTGGGCAGTCGGGTTGCTACAAAGTGATAACTAAGAAAAACCATCGACATGAGAAGAGAGTTTACCAAAACGGCGAATAACATTCCGAAAACAGTTGAATTCCAGAGCCACCAGGTAGTGAGACCATTCCAAAAAAGAAAGGTGATATACGAATATCCTAGTACTTTTATGATTTTGCGTTTTGTGGTAGAAGCACGAATGCTTGTTTCTAGTAAGAGTAATGGTACAAAGGCGATAAAAATAAGAAAAGATACTCCATAGGTAGGCCATGCAGCCGCAAGCAGTAATCCTGAAATAATTGATAGTATGAGATTTTTATTCATGAATTCGATTAACTCAATTTCTTATTTGCATGCAATAATACAAAACTAAATGCTTTAATAGTGAACCCGTAAAGTCTCTTTGAAAATATTAACTTTTTATGCAACTCGAATTTCATGACTGACTTTTTAATTAAATTGTATTTTTACGAAGTCAATTAAACCACCATCCAATGAAAAAATTTATTCCAAATTTGCTTACACTTTTGAATCTTCTATGCGGTTGCATTGCCATTGTTTTTGCTATGGAAGACCATTTGGAGACAGCAGCTTTGTTCGTTTTTCTTGGAATATTTTTTGATTTTTTTGATGGTTTTGCTGCACGCGTACTTAAAGTTCAAAGTGAGTTAGGTATACAATTAGATTCGTTGGCAGATATGGTAACGAGTGGAGTCGTACCGGGAATTGTACTGTTTAAATTATTGCATCTTGCGTCACCGGAATGGCATTTTCTGGAATATGATTTTGCCGGCTCTTCTTTATTGCCCTATACTGGATTTTTAGTAACTCTGGGAGCTGCATACAGATTAGCAAAGTTTAATATCGATGAAGATCAGGTAAGTTCTTTTAAGGGGTTGCCTACCCCTGCGTTCACCCTATTTGTACTTGCACTGCCTTTGATCCTGGCATATCAGCAAAATGATCTTATGAATAGTATTATTGTGAACGAATGGTTTTTAATCGTAGTGATCATATTTGGCGTTATCGCAATGAACGCTCCCGTCAAATTATTTGCGTTAAAATTCAAGAACACCGCGTTTAAAGATAATGCCGTACGCTATACTTTTCTTTTACTAAGTCTTGTCTTGTTAATAGTACTTCAGTTTGCTGCCATTCCATTAATCATAATTTTGTATATCCTGTTGTCTGCAACAGTGAATAAATTCTTTAATATACCGTCCTAGCAATGCCAGTATCGGGAAGAACTGTCCTTAAAACCAAACTAAAGAATACTTCTGCATCTACTAAGAGAAAATCTTCTCGACAGTATAGAAAAAAATCGAAAAGGAATTATTTTCTGAAATATGTTTTTTTATTGCTAATACTTGTTAGTCTTTTATATGCCAGTTGGCATTATCGTTATCCTCTCTATTATTTTCTTACAAAAACTCGTTCCAATAACTACAATAATAAACCCTCACTAACTCATGAAATGCGCATTTTTGATGTGCTGCATTCTCATGAAAACTACGCAAAAGGATGTGATGTATCTCAGTATCAGGGTAACATAGACTGGGAAGTCGTGGGAAAAGTGCAAGACAGTTTTCAGTTGGATTTCGTTTTTATACGTGCTACTGCCGGACGAAATGTAAAAGATCGCAGATTTAATCGAAACTGGAAGCGGAGTAAGCGATCTAATTTGGTAAGAGGTGCTTATCATTACTACCGACCCAACGAAAATTCCCTAAGACAAGCTGAGAACTTTATCAATACCGTAACCCTTGAAAAAGGAGATTTGCCTCCAGTATTGGATATTGAAGCCTTACCACGTGTGCAGAGTATTGATAGCTTAAAACTAGGTCTAAAACGATGGCTGGAAAGGGTGGAGAACCATTATGGGATAAAACCTATAATTTATACGAGTTCTAGTTTTTATAACAATTACCTCTATAACGATTTTGAGCAATATATCTGCTGGATCGCCAACTATAATTTTTACGTAGAAACTATGGATAGGGATTGGCACTTCTGGCAATTTACCGAAGAGGCTATCTTACTTGGTATTCGTGAAAAGGTAGACTTGAATATTTACAACGGTACTGTAGAGCAGCTTAAACAACTGGTAATGAAGTGAGAATTGTATGGATCCGCAAATTGTGAACCGACAAGGTTTTCGAGCTATTAATTTTCGATTTAGAAATTATACGGTTAAAAGTCTAGCTTCTTTTTTCGCAGTTCAAAGTTTTGACCAAGGTATACTTTACGAACCACTTCATCTGCTGCAAGCTCTTCGGGCTCTCCTGCCTTTAAAATGCTTCCTTCAAACATCAGATAAGAACGTTCTGTAATCGCCAATGTCTCTTGTACGTTATGGTCTGTAATCAGGATACCGATATTTTTGTTTTTCAATTGTGCTACGATTCGTTGAATATCTTCTACCGCAACCGGGTCAACTCCGGCAAAAGGCTCGTCAAGCAGAATAAATTTAGGATCAGTAGCCAAAGCTCTGGCGATCTCTGTTCTTCGGCGTTCTCCTCCTGACAGTAGATCTCCTCTGTTTTTTCTGATATGGCCAAGTCCGAACTCCTCAATAAGCGCTTCCATTTTAAGATTTTGCTCTTTTTTGGAAAGCTTGGTTAATTGTAAAACACTTAAAATATTATCTTCTATACTCAGTTTGCGAAAAACGGAAGCTTCCTGAGCGAGGTAACCAATCCCATTCTGAGCTCTGCGATACATCGGGAATTTAGTGATCTCCATATCGTCCAGAAATATTTTTCCTCCGTTAGGTTTTATCAATCCCACGATCATATAAAAGGAAGTAGTTTTACCAGCGCCATTGGGTCCTAATAATCCAACAATTTCACCGCGATTGACCTCCAGAGAAATACCCTTGACCACTTTTCGGCCCTTATAGGATTTCATGATATTATCTGCTCTGAGCTTCATATACTGTTTAAATTGTTGCTAAAATAGGTAAAAGCAAGAGATACTATTTAACTTTTTGAGTTACTTTAACATGGTCTCTGACACTTCATTCTAGGTATTTGATACTTCTTCGAGCGCATCCCAAAACTCATAAGCTCTTCTCAAATGCGGAATTACGATTGTACCTCCAACGAGTGTAGCAATAGAAAGTGCTTCTACCACTTCTTCTCTCGTAAGACCTTCTTTATGGCAGGTTTCAAGATGATATTTTACACAATCGTCGCAACGTAAGACAGCAGAAGCAACCAGCCCTAGTAATTCCTTGGTTTTTACATCTAATGCACCGGCTGTGTAAGCATTGGTATCCAGATTAAAAATGCGTTTAACGATTTTGTTATTATCCTCTAGAATTCGCGAATTCATTCGCTCGCGATATTCATTAAACTCTTCAACTATATTTTTTGACATGTTTTTTAGTTTTTCGCTCCTGATTTCTAATGACCACTTTGGAGATGTAAATACTTATTTCATAAAGTACCAGGATAGGGATGGCTACTACAATTTGGCTTGCGATATCCGGAGGAGTGATCACTGCCGATAGTATCAATACGATCACTAATGCAAATTTACGGTACTTTCGAAGGAATTCTGGTGTGACCAAACCTATTTTGGTCAGGAAATAAATAATGATAGGAAGCTCAAAAATGAGTCCGCAGGCAATAACGGAAGCTCTAATAGTGGAGATATAAGAACTTAAGTCAATATCATTGAAAACCTCTTTGCTCACCTGATAATTCGTTAGAAAGTTCACAGATAAGGGTGCAATAAGGTAATAACCGAATAAAACTCCGGTAAAGAACAGAAGGGAAGCGATCACTATGAACCCACGAGCATTTTTACGTTCGTTCTCATAGAGTCCCGGACTAATAAACCGCCATGCCTCGTATAAGATATAAGGAAATGCTACAATAAAACCTGCCCAGATCGCAGTCCATATGTGGGCCGAAAATTGTCCGGCCATCGTACGGCTCTGAATTCTAAAATTCAGTTCTTTACTACAAAATGCTTCATCAAGACCAATTGCTTTTGAGATATCACAAAATACCTGATATGTAACGAAGTCAGGATTTTTAGGACCGAAAAGGATCACATTAAAAATAAAGTCTTTTGCAATAAAGGCACCCACGCCAATGATGACTACTGCAATCGTAGACCTAATGAGATGCCATCTTAAATCTTCAAGATGGTCTAAAAAAGACATTTCTTCAGGATTCTTTTTTGCCATTAGATAATTCCTTCTTTAATAAGATTATGTATATGGATCACACCTGCATATTTTCCATTTTCTTCAACCAGCAATTGTGAAATACCATTTTCTTCCATCATATCCAATGCATCTACCGCCATTGCATCCGCTTCAATTCGTTTTGGATTAGAAGACATGATATCTCTAGCAGTCAAAACACTTATATCGTCGTATTTATTGAGCATTCTTCTAATATCACCATCCGTAATAATCCCGATGATCTTACCTTCTTCGGTTACGGCAACTACCCCTAACATCTTTTCTGACATCTCTACAATTACCTGTTTTACATTGCTGTCAGGCAATACCTGAGGTTTCATGTTGGCAGACGAGATATCAAAAACCCGTAAATACAGTTTTTTTCCCAATGCTCCTCCAGGATGGTATCTGGCAAAGTCCTTACTGCTAAAACCTTTCATTTCAAGAAGGCAAATTGCCAATGCATCTCCAATCACCAGTTGAGCAGTTGTACTGGTTGTGGGTGCCAGATTGTTCGGGCAGGCTTCTTTTTCTACATATGCGCTAAGAACATAATCTGCATGCTGGCCTAAGAACGACTCTTTATTAGAAGTGATTGCAAGGAGTTTGTTGCCTCCATTTTTAATAAGAGGAACCAGTACTTTGATCTCCGGAGTATTTCCGCTTTTCGAAATGCAAATTACGATATCACTGGATTGGATGGTACCCAAATCGCCGTGAATAGCATCTGCAGCATGCATGAAAATAGCAGGTGTTCCCGTTGAGTTCATGGTTGCTACAATTTTAGTGGCGATAATAGCACTTTTTCCGATACCAGTTATGACCACTCTTCCTTTTGATTCATAGATGAGTTCGACTGCTTCAGCAAATTCATCAGAGAGCAAAGAAGATAGATTTTTAATAGCATTTGCTTCCGTTTCTATAACCTTTGAGGCAACAGAAATAATGGAATTTTTACGGGTCAAAGTTTTTGATTTTTTGTTTTGTAAAATTAAAGAATGTTTTATCTTTAGTAGTGCAAATGTATGTAAAATAGTAAAACGACAGGATGGGAATAGCGGAATTTGACTTACACGCATCGTTAAAAAAATATTTCGGTTTCAATAAGTTCAAAGGGTTACAGGAGAATGTCATTAAGAGTATCGTTAATAATGAGAATACTTTTGTAATCATGCCCACCGGAGGCGGTAAGTCACTTTGCTATCAACTACCTGCACTTATAAAAGATGGTACCGCGATCGTGGTATCTCCTTTAATTGCCCTGATGAAAAATCAGGTAGATGCCATTCGAGGTATTTCTTCTAATAACGGCGTAGCCCACGTATTGAATTCTTCTCTTACCAAGGCAGAAGTACGGCAGGTAATGGAAGATATATCTACGGGCATCACCAAATTACTTTACGTTGCACCGGAATCACTTACCAAAGAAGAGTATGTTGATTTTCTGAAGACGGTTCAAATCTCATTTGTAGCCATTGATGAAGCGCATTGTATATCAGAGTGGGGGCACGATTTTAGACCAGAGTACAGAAATTTAAGATCGATCATCAAAAGATTAGGAGACGCGATCCCTGTAATCGCTCTGACTGCTACGGCCACACCTAAGGTACAGGACGATATTTTGAAGAATCTGGGTATTACCGATGCGAATACATTTAAAGCATCTTTTAACAGACCTAATCTCTATTACGAGGTACGGCCTAAAACAAAAAATGTAGATGCAGATATCATACGATTCGTAAAACAAAATCAAGGCAAATCGGGTATCATTTATTGTTTAAGCAGGAAACGGGTAGAAGAGCTCGCACAAGTCTTACAGGTAAATGGAATATCAGCAGTACCCTATCATGCAGGGCTCGATGCAAAAACCCGTTCTAAACATCAGGACATGTTCCTGATGGAAGATGTAGACGTGGTGGTTGCGACCATTGCATTTGGAATGGGAATTGATAAACCGGATGTGAGATTCGTTATACACCATGATATCCCTAAAAGTATCGAAAGTTATTATCAGGAAACCGGGCGTGCTGGACGTGATGGAGGAGAAGGTCACTGCCTGGCATTCTATTCGTATAAAGACGTTGAAAAACTCGAAAAATTTATGGCTGGGAAGCCGGTAGCAGAACAGGAGATAGGTCACGCATTGTTACAGGAAATCGTCGCCTACGCTGAGACTTCTATATCCCGACGTAAATTCATTTTGCACTATTTTGGAGAAGACTTTGATACCAAGACCGGTGAAGGGGCAGATATGGACGATAATGTTCGAAATCCTAAAAAAAAGAAAGAGGCAAAAGACGATATGGTGAAGCTGCTTACGGTGGTGCGAGATACCAATCAAAAGTTCAAGTCTAAAGAAGTAGTGAATACCTTAATAGGTAAAACAAATGCTTTAATAAATTCTCATAAGACCGATGAGAAACCTTTCTTTGGGATTGGTAAAGATAAAGAGAGCAGGCATTGGATGGCTCTTATTCGTCAGGCTTTGGTAGCCAAACTGCTAAAGAAAGAAATTGAAACTTATGGAGTGTTATTTCTTACGAAAGCAGGGGAAGATTTTATAGAAAATCCGGTATCGTTTATGATGACCGAAGACCACATTTTTGATGAATCTAAAGACGACAGCATCGTTACTTCGGCTAAATCCAGTGGTGGTGCTACCGATGAAAAGCTGTTAAAAATGCTTCGGGATCTCAGAAAAAAAGAAGCTAATAAACACAGTGTTCCTCCATTTGTCGTATTTCAGGATCCATCATTGGAAGACATGGCGCTTAAATATCCGGTTACCATAGACGAATTGATTAATGTACATGGGGTAGGAGAAGGAAAAGCTAAAAAATACGGAAAACCGTTTCTCAAATTCATTGCAGATTATGTTGAGGAAAACGATATTGTAAGACCGGATGATCTGGTGGTGAAAAGTACAGGGTCCAATTCAGCATTAAAGCTGTATGTGATCCAGAACGTAGACCGAAAACTACCCTTAGACGATATTGCTGCATCTAAAGGACTTTCTATGGACGACCTTATCAAGGAAATGGAACAGATTGTCTACAGCGGTACCAAATTGAATATTTCTTATTGGATAGATGAGATCTTAGATGAAGATCAGCAGGAAGAATTACACGATTATTTTATCGAATCTGAAAGTGATAAAATTTCTCTAGCGATCGAAGAATTTGAAGGCGATTACGAAGATGATGAGCTTCGATTGTATCGTGTTAAATTTATTAGTGAAGTTGCGAATTAAGCTATAGAGTTTCCGCTATCCCAAAACCTCCCGTAAACCTTTTGTAAAAGAAGACACCTCTTCAAGTGTTCCCGTGCTTATTCGGCACCAATTATCAAAAGGAGGGAACGGTCTGCCAATTCGAACTCCCTTGGCTAACATTTGCGTTCCCAAAGTTTTGATATCCCTTCCGCTTTTAAAAAATATGAAGTTGGTGTGCGAGGTAAGGTATGGCAGATTTAAACTGTCTAAAGTTTGGGTAATGAGTTTTTTTGCCTTTTTATTCTGTTGAAGACTGAATTCATAGAATTCTTTATCAGAAAGTGCTTCTGTAGCCGCAGCAATTGCAAGTACATTCGAAAAGGCAACTACATTTCTACGTATTTTTTGTGCTAACTCTGGTTTGGCTACCAGATATCCAATACGCAATCCTGCCAGTCCGTAGACTTTAGAGAAGGTACGTGAAACAATTACATCTTTACCTTCTTTTACCAAAGATACCATTGAAGGATAATCAGGCTCTGTTATATAATCATAATAAGCTTCATCGCTAAATACAATAGTTTTTTCACTGGCCGTTTTACAAAAGTCTACCAGTTTGTCTGCGGGAAGCAACGTAGAGGTGGGGTTGTTAGGATTACATAAAAAAATGAGTTTTGTTTTATTGGAAATTCTTTTCTCAATGGCATTAAGATCGTAGCCCATATCTTCTCCCACAGGAACCCAGTTGACGGAAGCTCCCCATTGTTCAGCATATGTCATCATCGCCAAAAAAGTGGGTTTGGCAGCGATGATCTCTCCTCCACCAGCTGCAAACGTGAGTCCGGAGATTTTCAAACCCTCGGTAGAACCACCAGTTATTATGATGCTCTCCGGAGCTACTCCTTCCTTTTCGGCCAGTTTTCTGGCAAGCTCTTCTGCGTAAGCGTACGGATAGCGACATCCGTGATCAAAGGCTTCTACCATCGCTTTGCGAACCCTTGCTGAAGGCCCGTACGGATTTTCATTAGAACTCAAACGAATGGGATTCTCAAAGGCGCGTGGATTGAATTTTTTTCGTTCAGAAGCGGTAAGCGTTTGTATTGCCCCTACACCTGTCAACAACGTTAGGCTTCCGGTAAGTGAGGCTGTCTTGATCCAGTTTCTTCTGCTAATACTCATAAGGGATAAATTTGATGTTCTAAGATACTCATTATTAATGAGATGTTACACATCTGGTTACTTGGTTTCTGGTAACGGATCACTTTGGAATTCCATCCAAATTACAATTCATCCTCCATTTTACACAACCCGGTTTCTTTTTTTGTGAAGACTGCACCCCATACTGCAATTTTACAGTGTCAAACAAAATCAATCCAAAATGAAGCAGTTAATTACCCTTGTTCTTCTTTTAATAACTGGTATATCTTCGGCTCAGAATATCGTTTCAGGAACGGTTACAGATTCACAGGGGATCCCGATTATGGGTGCCAATGTATATCTTGAGGGTACCTACGACGGAGGTTCGACAGACGAAAAGGGTAATTTTTCATTTTCTACTACAGAAAAAGGTGAAAAAATTCTGGTGATCTCTTTCTTGTCATTCGAAACCTTTACGAAGACCGAATCTGTACAGCGAATGAAGGCTCTTAAAATACGATTGAGGGAAGAAGTAAACACATTAAGTGGAGTAACCCTAACCGCAGGAACTTTTAAAGCCGGTGATAACTCTAAAGTATCTGTATTAAAACCATTAGATGTGGTGACCACAGCAAGCGCACTGGGGGATTTTGTAGGAGCACTCCAAACCCTTCCGGGAACAAGCACGGTTGCTGAGGATGGTAGACTTTTTGTTCGGGGAGGAAATGCCGGAGAAACGCAGATCTTTATCGATGGGATTCGCGTTTTTACACCTTATACACCTACCACGAATAATGTTCCTACAAGAGGTAGGTACTCACCATTTCTTTTTGATGGCATTACCTTTTCTACGGGAGGATATTCTGCAGAATATGGTCAGGCCCTTTCCAGCGTTCTGTTACTGAACACTGTTAACGAACCCGATCAGGAAAAGACTGATATAGGTATCATGACCGTTGGCGGAACCTTGGGTAACACTCAGAAATGGGATAGATCTTCTTTAAGTGTTAATACTTCCTACATTAATCTAGCTCCTTATCTCGAAATTTTGCCGGATAGAAATGAATGGATCAAACCTTTTCAGAGTGCTTCCGGTGAGGCCGTTTATCGTAATAAATATGAAAACGGACTTCTTAAATTGTATACAGCTTTTGATCATACAGGGCTTGAGTTGGATCAGGAAGATATTAATTTTGAAGAACTTATCCGTTTCAAATTGAATAACAACAATCTCTATTTCAACGGAAGTTATAAAGGCGCTTTACAAAACGACTGGATCATTCACTTAGGAGCCAGTTATACTTATGGCAATACGAATCTCACGATCATTGAAGATGAGGTAAGTCAACAGGAGCATTCCATTCATGGAAAAATTGCTTTAAAAAAAGCTTTTAGCAGTAGATTCAAACTTAATTTTGGTACCGAATATTTCAATACTGCTTTCACCGAAAATTTTGAAGGGGCTATGTCAGGAAATTTTTCAAGTGGTTTTAATAATAATATTGTGAGTGCTTATGCGGAAACAGATTATTATTTTTCGAAAAAGCTTGCTCTCAAAACAGGAATTAGAGCGGAGTATTCAGAATTACTTACACAAACTACTGTGTCTCCCCGATTATCTTTTGCATGGAAATCAGGAGCGAATTCACAATTCTCTCTTGCCTACGGTGAATTCTATCAAAACCCTCAAAATGATGCATTAAAGTTTGAAAGAAGCCTGAGCGCAGAACAGGCAACACATTACATTATGAATTATCAGTACAATAAAGAAGGGAGAGTATTCAGAGCGGAAGCCTATTACAAAGGTTATGAAAATCTGGTAAAGTTCAACACATTGACACCTACACCTTTCAGTGACTTTTCGAATGCTGGAGATGGTTACGCAAAAGGTTTAGATCTTTTTTGGCGGGATAACAATAGCATTAAAAATATGGATTACTGGGTGAGCTACTCTTATCTTGATACGCAGAGGGATTTTCAAAATTTTCCGGAAAGAGCTGCACCATCATTTACTTCTAAACACAATCTTTCGGTGGTGGGTAAATACTGGGTCGAAGATTGGAAAAGCCAAATAGGAATTGCATATAATTTTGCTTCCGGTAGACCTTATGATAACCCCAACACGAATGCGTTTTTAGCAGAAAGAACCAAAGCGTATCACAATGTAAGTTTAAATTGGGCTTATTTATTGAGTCCGCAGAAGATACTATACTTTTCAGTGAATAATGTATTGGGAACTCGCAATATTAATGGTTATCAGTATGCCCAAAATGCAGATGCAAACGGTAATTTTAACAGACGGGCTTTACGTCCTGCTGCAGATAGTTTTTTCTTCGTTGGATTTTTCTGGACCATTAGTGAAGACAAAACCAGTAACCAGTTAGATAATTTATAAAAAAAAGCGACATCCTTGCCGATGCCGCTTTTCGCCTTATGGTGGTGGCAACTTCTAGTTTTTAGAAAAACCTTTCTGGTCGCCAAAAAGTTCGTTGAATACTCCTTTCAGGTGATTACTGGACATTTCCATCGCCTGGCCCATACGGTTGATAAGGGCGATCTCTGATTTGTCTATATGACCATCAGCGGCTGCCACAGAAAGCGCGCATTTGATAATGGTTTCTTTACCGTGTTCATTTAGTGCAGGTCCCACCTTCTTGAGATAGGTGGTAACATCTTCATTTTTTTGTTGTACCTCGGTAATATATGCTTCCAGTTGTGGCATAGACCAATCATTGTGGCCAAACTTATTTATAATCGCAAGTACCTGATCTTTTTCATTGGCATCTACTTCGCCGTCTGCCAGCATAATGAGTACCATAGAGTGTTTAATGGCCTGTTCGTAAACTGCCATAAAAGCCTCTTTGTCCTCGGTATGCTGCTCTAATATTCTTGGAATAAAAGTGCCTTTACAGTTTCTGCACTCGACATATTCTCCTAAACTTCCCAATGGAATAATAGGTATAAAATATAAGGTGAAAAATTTAGTGACTTTTCGATGCCGGTAGGGTTTCGGTGATTCGCACTGCGGACAATTAAAATCACCGGATTGAATGGTGGATTTAACTCCACGAGTTCCGAAGATAATCATAATAAGTAGGTTTAATAATGGTTTTAGTTTTTTGGGGTTACCTTTTTGTTTGAGGGCAAATAGATAACGGATATAATTCTAATATCGTATGAGACAAAAGAACTTTTGTTAAAAAATTTTTTATACATAAAATAAAACTTATATTGAAAGTCGTAAATACTTACAATATGAAGACAAAAAAGAATTTAAAATCATTGGTATTAACCAGAAAAACGATTGCAAAGCTATCCACTAACCAAATGAGTGGCGGTAGAGACTCTAATGTTAGATCTTGTTACTACACGCCGGCCACCCTTTGCGAAATCACTTTAGAGAATGCGGCAACATGTCGTCGTTGCTAATCAGTAATAATTAACCAAAATTTAGAGTATGAAAAAACAAAAACTGAAAGCGTTAAAACTTACGAAAAAGAAAATTTCAAATTTGACAGAACTCACTGTTCAAGGAGGTCTTGCGGCAAGCGGATTCTTATCCTGTGCACCAGAACCCATAGCAACACAGCGACAAACCTGTCAATACTCATGTAATAAGAAAAGTTGTTACTGTTTATAAAGCAAAAAATGCCGGAAGAAACCGGCATTTTTTAGTAGGCTTATATTATTCAGAAACCTTTAAAAAAATGTATCCCCCTTTTTCTGCTCCCCAAACTTGATTTCCTTCGGTATCAAAACCACGATCCCATGATACGATTTTACCAGGATAGATAGCTACGTCACTAGTAGCATAACTCGCACCTCTTAAACTGCTCTCGCAACTTTTAGGTTTGGTTGCACCTGTATAAATGGTATCGCCAATACGTCTGAGGTATACTTCACAACCCTTTCGCTCAAGAATAGAGTCTATCGGTAAATTGTCGAAGAACGAAGGATCTTTCCATTTACCAACATAGAGAGAATCATTTGGTAAGGTATAGATAGTACTGGTAAAAACAGAATCATTTTCTTTATTTAACTCATAAATACGCTGTCTGTAAGGTTGGTCTTGTTTTTCGTTAAGAGCCTGTTCTACATATAGCCAGTATCCTTTATCTTTCCAGATGGGATACATATGTAATGATATGTTGAAATAGGTCGAATCTGCAATAGATTGCGCTTCAGAATTAAAGGAACCTTGCATTAAACTGAATAACTCTTCTATCGGATCTTCTTGCACAGTAGTTTCTTTTGTCTGGGATTCTTTCTTGCAAGAACTCACAGTCATCAAAATGATAACTGAAAAGCAAATACCGTAATGTATAATGGATTTCATCATGCTTAAATTTGATGAAGACAAATTAACAACTTTTCTAAATGAAAAATAAACATGAGACGATCTTTACTTCTTTTCTGTTTTAGCAATGTTGCGCAGCATGCCAGCAAAGATAAAGTAGTGAAAAGGAACCATAGTATACCAATAAAGACGTCCCCAAAGCCCTCTTGGTCTAAAAGTGGCTGTCTGATGCAACACGTTATGTTCGTCTATATCAAATTCTAGCCAGGCTTCTCCCGGAAGCCTCATTTCAGCTAAAAGCAACAATCTTTTTTCCTTTTTATCCGCCAAAAGTACCCTCCAAAAATCAAGAGAATCTCCGGTAAATATTTTATCAGGATGGGTTCTGCCTCTGCGAAGCCCTACGCCACCTACAAGCTTATCTACATAGCCTCTTATTTTCCATAGCCAATTACCATAATACCAGCCCTTTTCGCCTCCAATGCTCCATATATTTTTAAGCACTGCCTCGGGGTCTTCGATCTTTAATGCCTGTTTATCCCGCAAACAACCATACTTGGGAACCTGAATGTAGTTGCTAAGATCCTTTTTAACACGACCACTCACCATACTGTCTTTCCAACTACTTACCACCATATTTTGTTCTATCTTAACAAAAGCCATTTCAATGGCCTCTTTGTAAGTATGCGTTTTGATGGAAAGTAATTCTTGCAGACGATTGTCTTTAGCCACTACTTCCATTTTCATACTATCTACTAGATTCATTGCCAGTTTATAGGAGGTAGAGGTAACAAAATACAACCAGTAAGAAGATAGCTTTGGGGTCATCACCGGAACAGTAAAGATCCAGTTTTTAAAGCCTCTGACTGCTGCATACTGTTGCAACATTTCTTTGTAGGTAAGAACATCGGGACCACCAATATCAAATGAATCGTCGTAGCATTTTTCGTTTCCTAAGACACCTGTCAAAAATGCGATAACGTCGCGAATAGCGATAGGCTGTGTTTTGGTTAACACCCATTTAGGCGTGATCATCACCGGCAGTTTTTCTCCAAGATCCCTAATGATCTCAAAGGAAGAGCTTCCGGAACCCACAATGATACCGGCTCTTAAAACGGTTAGGTGGTAGTTTCCTTCATAAAGAATGTCTTCAACGTTTTTTCTGGAAGCCAGATGCTTCGATAGCACCTCATCATTTACAATACCACTAAGGTAAATCACTTGATTTACCTTGGTGTCTTTCATGTAGGTATTAAAATTTTTAGCAGCCTTGGCCTCCATCTCGTCAAAGTCACTCGTCGAAGCCGTCATAGAATGAATAAGAAAATAAGCAGCGTCTATGTCTGAAGGTATTAATCCGGATTTGGGTTTGTCCAGAAAATCCACCTCCACCACTTCAATTTGTTTTCTGACATCTTTTGAAACTGATAAGCGATCTTCATTACGAACAGCACAGACTACCTCATGACCTTCTTCTAAGAGTTTGGGAAGAAGGCGCATGCCAATATACCCATTTGCACCCGTGAGCAGTATTTTCATTTCATAGCGTTTGTTTAAAGATACTAAGTAAAAGATACAACTTCAAACTTGAAATCGTAGTTATAGTTTGTGAATATTTAAGCGGTTATAAAAATTACAGGTCTTCTACATTCGTAGGAGCCGTATCAGATTTATAATTGAGTACTTTCTTCATGAATGCATGTACTTTTTTGTCTGCACGAACTTTTACAAAATAATGATCTCGATAAATAGAATATTCTGCTGCATCTCCTTTGTATAACGAAAGTTTGTAAAACGGAATTACCAATGCAAAGGTTTCCAAAAGTGAGCGAAACCTAACAATAATCCCTTTAGGTCTCATTTCAATATTGCAGGTGTCAGCATTATTGTCTAAAACCAAAAGATTATGAATGTCAATACTACTGGTTGTAATGTGAAGCTTTGGAGAACCTACGCCGCCGAATCGCAAACGCTCTCTTATTGTAAAAGGCTTGCCTACTTCTGCATTTATTTTTTTAGTCACGTCGGGTTCGTTATAAGAGATATTTAAGAGCATTTTTAATCAATTATAGTTAGTAAACTTCAAACAGCTAAAAATTCATGCCTATTTTCTTTGCGATGCTAAATGAAACTAAGAACTTTTTCGAATGAATTTTTAAGCAAGATACTGTTTTCGGTTTTTTTTAAGCGTTAAGCAAAGCCTAAACTTTAGAGAGAATCTCTATCTTTGCAGCCTTTATAGCTAAGATAAATTTACAATAATGAATATTCAGCAGTTACTCGACGCAAAGGTGAAGGAAGCGGTGGCATCTATATGGAGTGTTACACTTGAAAGTGTAGAGTTTCAAGCTACTCGAAAGGATTTTGAAGGTGATATTACAGTGGTCGTATTTCCGATGCTTCGACTTTTGAAGGGAAATCCTCAAAAAATAGGGGAGGAGATCGGCGAATATCTTGAGAAGGAACTGGATGAAGTTTCAGGTTTTAATGTGGTAAAAGGTTTTCTGAATATTATAATTGCCAATTCTGTTTATATAGAATCTTTTAATACGATTCTAGAGAACTCCAAATACGGACTGGTTGATGCTGATGCTTCCGCCAAAGCGATCATGGTAGAGTATTCATCACCAAACACTAATAAACCATTGCATTTGGGGCATATCCGAAATATTCTTTTGGGATATTCGGTTGCCGAAATCTTAAAAGCAAGCGGTAAAAAAGTCTACAAAACGCAGATCATCAACGATCGTGGTATTCATATCTGTAAGTCTATGCTCGCATGGAAGCGCTTTGGAAAAGGCGACACCCCGCAGTCGTTAGATATTAAAGGAGATAAACTGGTTGGAGATTATTACGTAAAGTTCGATAAAGAATACAAAGCAGAGGTGGCAGCCCTGGTGGCAGAAGGAATGGAGGAAAAGGATGCTGAGAAAAAAGCACCTATTCTGTTGGAAGCCCAGGAAATGCTTCGAAAGTGGGAAGCTGGTGATGAGGAAGTGGTAAGTCTCTGGAAAGAAATGAACCAATGGGTATACAATGGTTTTGAACAAACGTATAGAAATATTGGCGTCGATTTCGATTCTTACTATTATGAAAGTAACACCTATCTATTGGGGAAAGATGTGGTGGCAGACGGACTTGAGAAAGGGGTATTTTACCGTAAAGACGATGGAAGCGTTTGGATAGACCTGACGGATGAAGGCTTGGATGAAAAAATAGTGTTACGGGCAGATGGTACTGCGGTGTATATGACACAGGATATAGGAACGGCCATTCAACGAGTAAAAGATCATCCGGATATTGGAGGAATGGTTTATACTGTTGGAAATGAACAGGATTATCATTTTAAAGTATTGTTTTTGATACTTAAGAAACTCGGATTTGAATGGGCAGAAAAGCTTCACCATCTGAGTTATGGGATGGTAGACCTTCCTTCAGGGAAAATGAAAAGTCGAGAGGGTACCGTCGTAGATGCAGACGATCTTTTGGAAGATATGACGAACACAGCGGAAGCTATCTCAACGGAATTAGGAAAACTGGATGGTTTTTCGGAGAAAGAAAAAAAGGAACTTTACAAGACTATCGGTCTCGGAGCTTTGAAATATTACATTTTAAAAGTAGATCCGCGCAAGCGTATTTTGTTCAATCCGGAAGAATCTGTAGATTTTCAGGGAAATACAGGTCCGTTTATTCAATATACCTACGCCAGAATACAATCGATTGTTCGAAAAGCAACACAATCACTTTCCGAACCTGTAGCTCCTACCTATCAATTGCAGCTTAAAGAGAAAGAATTATTAAAACAGTTGCAGTTATTTCCTGAGATCATTCAGCAGGCAGCAGAAAGCTATAGTCCCGCCTTAATTGCCAATTACGTGTATGATCTTGTAAAAGAGTTTAATTCGTTTTATCAAAATGTATCAATTCTAGGGGCCGATACAGAAGAGGAAATAGCTTTTCGTGTTAAGTTATCGGCCAAAGTAGGCGCTGTAATCAAATCGGCATTTGCCTTGCTTGGTATTGACGTTCCTGATCAGATGTAACAAACAGGCTTTAAGTCACTAGAAGTTTACCCGAAAGCTAAGGTTAGGTGTAATACCCAGAGATCTGCTGTCTACTCGTTGTAATTCATTATTCTCGTCAAGTCTAAAATATGAATTAATCAGGTTTTTTCGGTTTAATATATTAAGCACAGATACCCCTAGAGATGCAGGGGTTTTTTTAGTAAGCTTAAAATCATAGATAGCAGATACATCACCTCGTATATAATCTTCCAGATTGGCACCGTTAGGCATGGCATAATTAATTTCAAAAGGTACCACATCTTCATTAACAGGGTCGCCTGAGTCTGGAAGTGTGAAGGCAGTACCACTTCGATAATTAAGCCCCAGAGACAAACGTAATTTTTTATAGGTATAAGAACCTGCAAAACTGAGCGAGTGTCTTATATCTGAACTGTTGGGAAAAGTAGAAGGGTTAAGATCATCAAAAGTATAGTCATTTTTTGCAAGGGTATAAGTAAACCAGATACTGTACTTACTAGTTCGCTTGTTTATGAGGAGTTCGGTACCGCTTACCCGATAACCACCTGTAGTATTGATACCCTGATTCTGATCCTGAAAGCCCTGGCTTCTGCTTGAAATGTCGTCTACATCCTTAAAATAAGCTTCTGCACTAACCAACCAGCCTTTCTTTTTATATTGAAACCCTCCGGAAACCTGTTTGCTGGTAATTACAGGAGTGTCTTCTTCGTTGGCGATTATCCATCGGCGTTTATCAATACCCAGGAAGTCTTCCTGAAGATCAATTACCTGTGAGACGTATTGACTTTTAAATTCTCCTAAAGCTTTGATAGACCAGCCCTGATTGAATTCGTGCCGAAAATTGATGCGGGGTTCCGGGATCCATCTGGTAAATTTTGGTATGTAATTGACCCGTACTCCCGCACGTAAAAACGTCTTAGTTCCTTGCCAGGTAGCTTCAGAAAATAACGCATGATTTCTCAATACTCCTCTTCTGTTGGAAAAAAAATCAGGATTATCTACTTCGACGCCATTAGTTACGCCTACTTCATAAAACTGATATCCGCTCTTTAAAACAATGCTGTCTTTGATCTGAGTGATAGAAGTAATTTTACCTCCTGTCTCCAGGACTTGATTTTCTTGCCGTAAACGCTGCTGTGTATCTACATCATTATTGATAGCTTCAATATTGTACTTGCTTAAATATCCCGAAACAATGGTAGTAAATCTAGGGCTCCAGTAGTGCAGCCACCTGCCACCTAATCCCAGATTATTTTGATCAAGGCTACTCGTTCTTGTTTCATTGCGTTCACTACTAAATTCATCGTAGGTAAGCCTGTTATTCACGTTGATCGCACTTAACCGAAATTGATCTTTATCGGAAGCATCAAATAACAATTTTGCAGCAAAATCATAGAAGAAAAAATTTTCGTTTCCGGTGATCTGATTAGCTTCGGTATCATCCGGATTTGTTGTATTTCTGATCTCAGTATCCTGAAAAGATCTTTCGAAGAACCTTTCAAAAGTAGGGGTGTTAAAGTAATCGGTTACCGACCTTCTTGCAGATACCTGTGCTGATAGTTTCTTACTGATTGGAATTCTGGCAAAAGCATCAGCACTTATCAGATTGAAACCAGCACCACCGGAAAACTCAGAGGCAACCTGGTCATTAGTTTCCATACTCACCAAACTGGAAACTCCGTCATTATAATAGGCACTGGTACCATTTTTTACTACTGAGACCTTTTTAGTTAGGTAAGGATTAAAAGCAGATATTAATCCGAAAAAGTGACCTGTGTGATACATTTTAATACCATCCCATAAGATGAGATTTTGATCATGTGTACCTCCGCGAATGTTTATATTTGAAATGGTTTCGTTTACACTTTCGATACCTGGTAATGCCTGAATGGTTTGTAAAACATCGGGTTCTGACAGACCTGGGAGAATCCCGAACTCTTCTGGTGCCAATTCGATCGATCCATCAAGCCGTTCACTGATTCCGCGAGCCAGAATATTCATTACGACTACTTCTTCGAGTTCTTGAACATAAGGAATAAGAAATACGGAAGAACATCCATTTTCTGCATTTAATTCTTTAGCCGTGAGTTCTGCGGTCTCGTAACCTACGAAAGAAATTTTAATAATGGCATCCGAAGCCAGATCATTAAGAGAAAAAGCCCCTGTTTCATCAGAAGTAGTTCCTTTGTCAACGTCAGATATAGTGATTGAGGCACCGACTAGTAGTTCGTTGGTTGAAATGTTTTTAAGGATCCCACAAATCCGTTTGATCTCATTGGTGCTGGTAACTGCAATAAAACGCTCGTCAAGCAGGGTATAGTTGAGGTCTGTTTCTGCTCTTAGGAAGTTGAGTGCCTCTTCAATAGTAGTTAATTCAGGAACATTTTTAATACGTATTCCTTCTACAATAGCATCCGGATAAGAAAATTTTACATCAAAAGAATTTTCTATTTGGATAAAGGCGTCCCTTAAGCTTATCTTTATGTCAACTGTTTGCTGCGCGAAAGCATTCAGGGATAACAATAAGAAAGCAATGCTAATTAAATAACCAGGACGCCTTGTTTTAAGGGGTGTCAATGGTTACAGTACCATCATTATTTAGGTTAAACGAAAGGTTAAGTGGTATGCAAACCGTTTGAAGTGCCTTTTGAAGGTCATCGTGTTTAAAACCACCTGTGAAAAGTTGTTTGTCATCTGCATCGATGCCCTTAATTTTCACATTGAATTGTCTTTCCAATTCATTGAATACCATGTGTAGCGGTACACTTTTAAAGGTGCTTTCTTTTTGTAACCAGGAAGGAGCCGCCGTTTTTAACCTGCTCTCTTCCTCAAAAGAACCATAAACTACTTTAAAGCTTTCTCCGGGTTGGAGTAAAACTTCTTTAAGTTCATGGGTTACTTTTACCAATCCTTCGTAACAAACAACTTCAAAGAAATTGTCTCGGTCTTTTACGTTGAACTGTGTACCGAGTACTGAAACGATTCCCTGATCTGTCACTACATCAAAAGTTTGCCCTTTTTCAACTTTAAAATAGGCTTCTCCGTCAAGCGATACAGAACGCTCACTGTTCCAGCTGAGTTTGTTATAACTAATCTCAGAACCAGCATTAATAATTACTTCAGATTCATCCGGTAAGATCACAGTTTCTGTTTGGGCAAAATCTGTGGTCACCTGGGTGTCGCGCATCATGAAATAAGTGGCTCCAAAGATCAAAACAACTGCAGCAGCAATTCTTAGCCATTGCTTCACAGGATTCATTTTGATCACTTTTACTTCTTTATGTTCAGCATTATTTGTTTTCTTTTGTAACAACGCTAGTTGTTCTGAAACATCGTAACCTGGGGCTTTCCAGTTTTTAGTATGTGCTGCAATTCTCGCGTATTCCTGATATTCAGGTCGCTGCTGAAATGCTTTTAACTCCGTTTCGCTAAGATCGCCGGAGAGCCATTTTGCTAAGTAGTTCTCGTTGTTCATAATGCTGTCTTTGTTAGTATAACAGTTGAAAGATAATTTACCCTACCTTAAAATCCTAAATTTTTATTAAATCTTCTCGTAAAGATTTCAAAGCCCCATGAATTCTCTTCTCTACAGCCTTTACAGAGATGTTTAACAACTCGGCAATTTCTGCATATTTTTTGCCATCTATCCGGTTCATCAGAAAAGCTTCCCGCTGTGCCTCACTCAAATTATTAATGGCTTTTTGAAGTTTATCGTCAAATTGCTGCAACTCCATTAAGTATTCCGGATTTTCATTCGTACTACTTTTATGGTCTCCGGACTGATAGTTGAGCACTACCTTTTGATGGGCTACATCATTTAAAAAGAGATTATTTGCTACTGTAAACAGAAAAGACTTGGCTTTTTCAGGTGGAACGGTGCTACATTTTTGCCACAGTTTTACAAAGGCTTCCTGAACAATGTCAGCTGCCTTATCTGCATCTCCACATTTATAGTAGATAAAATTCCGAAGATTTTTAGCATGCTCCCTGAATATCTTTTGATAAACCGGTTCAGCGCAAACATGCTCTGTTCCTTCTTTCATAAGTGGGGGGTATAAAAAACAAATGTATTTAAAAAAAAGTTAGTTATCAAGGTAGGGTTTTTTAATATTGCACTGTTATATAGGTAAGAATCAAAAATTATAGGTTCATGATGGCCCCATATATGAGACAAATTTCCAGCATTTTAAGTTTATTGGTTTTGATGTTAACAGCCTGTCAAAATGAGGTTGATGTAGTGAGTCCGGAACCCGGTGCGCCGGGAGAACGAATTGAAGTGGGCTCCTCAACTGCGCAGGCGATCGTTCAGGTGGGGCGTTTAGATGGATCTTTAGACAATATTATAGATGGTGCCAGTTGCCTATCTATTGTATATCCGGTTACAGTGACGGCTAATTCGGTGACTGTCGAGGTACTTAGCGTTAATGATATGGCGGTGATTGAAGGAATCTTTGATGCTGACATAGAAGACGAAGACATACTGGAAATCGCATATCCCATAACAGTTATTAATGACGCGCATCAGGTGATTACAGTCGCTAATGATGCAGAACTGGAGACGTTGGGTAATAATTGTGTAGAAGGAGGCTTGGATAACGATAATGAATGTATCGATTTCGTTTATCCGCTTACCTTTTTTATTTTCAACACGGTTTCAGAGATTACAAACCAGGTGCAAATACGAAACGATCGTGACCTCTTTGTTTTTATGAACGGTGTAAGTGTAGAAGAGGTAATTAGTCTGGATTATCCAGTATCCTTAATCTCTCATGAAGGAGCAGATATCGCTGTTAATTCTAATCAGCAGCTTACGACCGCCATAATTGGGGCTGAAGAAGATTGCGATGAGGATGACGATAATAATTTCAATGATGATGATTTTGCAGATGGAGAACTGGAAGCCTTGCTCACCGAGTGTATCTGGAGAATTTCCCGATTCAAGCGAAATGGGACACCACAGGCTTTTGTAAGCTGGACAGTAGAATTCAGAACCGACGGTAGTATAACAATTCTTAATCCGAGTCAGATAATTGGAATAGATGGTACTTGGAGTACCCGTTTTACCGAAGAAGGTAGTTTTGTAGACCTTGACATGGGAGATGTTGTTGAATTCACTTTGCAATGGAATGTGAACAAAGTAGATCAAAATACCATATATATATTTTCTTCGACCGGAAGTTACATTGAATTGGAAAAAGAATGTGAAGGTGCTCAGACATCCGGAAACATTATTCGTGAAAAAGTATGGTCAATTGGTGTTCTGGATACCCCTAATCCTCAGGATGAAAGTGATTATATAGGTATTCCATTGGACTTTAAAGAATTAGGTGTTGCGAGCCTCAGAGTAAATGGCGTTGAAGAAGAAGGAGAGTGGCAACTGATCGCTAATGAGAATAAGGAAATATTGAGAATTACTTTTCCGGGTAGGCCGTCTTTAAGTCAGGCGTGGGATGTAGAAATACTGGAAGAGAATGAGATACGATTGGTTAAAGGTATGGACAAAAGACTCACAATTAATAAGATTGATGAGAATGAAGCCAATACCGATCTTCAGAATGTACAATCCTTACTGAAAACACAAAACTGGAGTGTAAAATCATATCAGGTAAACGGATCAGACGAAACTTCGATTTTTGATAATTATACGTTTTCTTTTGCTGATAACGGATTAGTCCAGGCAAACGATGGCAACGCTAATACGAATGGAAGTTGGCTCAGTTACGTGAGCAATCCGCAGGTGATCGTAGAACTAAATTTTGGAAATACTTCGCCAGTAGAAAATATCAATGCCAGATGGCGAGTTACGAGTGTTTCAGCTATAGAAATAACTTTAGAGAGTACCGGAAGCGGTAATCCCAAAACCCTCGTATTAGAGAATATATAATTAAAAATATAAATGATGTTTTATTAGGTTGCAGTGTTTTTTAGGGCAAAATAAAGACAACTGCCAAACCGTCTCCTCATAGAGACGGTTTTTTTGTTGGCACCGCCAAAGGGTCTTGTACCCCGAGGCTTGCTTAAATATTGAACGTTTGTTTCAAGCAAGTGCCTCAGGGGCTTGCCATGAGGTAGTTTACTTTAAATTCTGAAAAAAAGGTCGTAATTTTATCAACGCGTAAGACACTTAAAATAAACTTCTTCAATCCATCTCAAATCTTTAAATTTGCAATTGCCTTTTCATAGGTATTTCAAAAAAAATGTGTTAGGATTATGTTTGATAATTTAAGCGAAAAGCTGGATAAAGCTCTTCATGTTCTGAAAGGGCATGGACAGATTACTGAAATTAACGTAGCGGAGACGCTCAAAGAAGTTCGCAGAGCATTATTGGATGCCGATGTGAATTTTAAAATAGCCAAAGAATTCACCAACAAGGTGAAAGAAAAGGCACTGGGTCAAAATGTATTGACAAGTTTACAGCCCGGTCAATTAATGGTAAAGCTTGTTAAAGATGAGCTGGCCGAATTGATGGGAGGTGATGCGGCAGGCATTAATCTTTCGGGAAATCCGACGGTAATTCTAATGTCTGGTTTGCAAGGTTCGGGTAAAACTACCTTTTCTGGGAAACTGGCAAATTATTTAAAAACTAAAAAATCTAAGAATCCCTTATTGGTGGCCTGCGACGTTTACCGTCCTGCAGCGATCGACCAGTTACATGTGGTGGGAGATCAAATAGACGTAGAGGTTTATTCTGAACGCGAGAATAATGATCCTGTAGCTATTTCAAAAAATGCGATTGCACATGCAAAAGCGAATGGCTTTAACGCGGTGATCATTGATACCGCAGGGCGTTTGGCTGTTGATGATGCCATGATGAAAGAGATCGCCAGCATTCATAAAGCGATTACTCCTCAGGAAACCTTGTTCGTCGTAGATGCGATGACAGGTCAGGACGCTGTGAATACGGCAAAGGCGTTTAATGAGATTCTTAACTTTGACGGGGTGATCCTTACCAAACTGGATGGTGACACCCGAGGAGGGGCGGCATTATCTATTAAAACCGTTGTTGATAAACCCATAAAGTTCATCGGTACCGGTGAAAAAATGGAAGCGATAGATGTGTTCTATCCGTCCAGAATGGCCGATCGAATTCTGGGGATGGGAGATGTCGTATCTCTTGTAGAAAGAGCACAGGAACAATTTGATGAGGAAGAAGCTCGAAAGTTACAGAAGAAGATCGCTAAGAATCAATTTGGATTTGACGACTTCTTAAATCAGATTCAGCAGGTAAAGAAAATGGGGAATATGAAGGACCTTGTTGGAATGATACCCGGCGCTTCTAAAGCCATGAAAGGTGTTGAAATTGAAGATGATGCATTCAAGCACGTAGAGGCGATCATACATTCGATGACCCCGGATGAAAGAGCTACTCCCTCGGTGTTAAATGCCAGCAGAAAAAAGCGAATCGCTAAGGGAAGTGGCAGAACTATTCAAGAGGTAAATCAGTTGTTGAAGCAATTCGACCAAATGAGCAAGATGATGAAAATGATGCAAGGGGGCGGAGGTAAAAAGCTAATGCAGATGATGGGAAAGATGCGATAGGTTTTACCAGAAGTGCCCTCGTCAAAAATGTATGAGGTTTTCGATCCTAATACTATTTAGGGATACTACCTTCCGATTAGATAGGTATTAATCTGATGAGAAAGAATCGCAGCAGCATGAAACCAGCAAACATAACTAAAATTATATCTCTATGACCATTCTTGACGGGAAAAAAGTCTCTAATCAAATAAAGGATGAAATAACGGCCGAAGTTGCTAAAATGAAGGAGCGGGGGGAAAAGGTTCCTCATCTGGCTGCAGTAATTGTGGGTAATGACGGTGCGAGTCTGACCTATGTAGGCAGCAAAGTTCGATCATGCGAACGGGTGGGTTTTGAATCTACACTTATCAAAATGCCCAGTACCACCAGCGAACTAGAACTGCTTAAGAAGATCAAAGAGCTTAATGAAGATAGTGACATAGATGGATTTATAGTTCAACTTCCGCTACCCGATCAGATCGACACTCAAAAGGTGATCATGGCGATTCACCCTGATAAGGATGTAGACGGATTTCACCCGATGAATTTTGGTAAAATGGCGTTAGACATGAGTACTTTTATTCCGGCGACTCCATTTGGTATCTTAGAATTGTTAGAACGGTATGAGGTAGAAACAAAGGGAAAACATACCGTAGTGATAGGACGCAGTCATATCGTTGGAAGGCCCATGAGTATTTTGATGGGGCGAAAAGGGTTCCCCGGGAATTCTACAGTAACCCTTACCCATAGTCATACCAAAAATATTACGCAGATCACCTCACAGGCAGATATTATCATTTCTGCGTTAGGTGTGCCTAATTTTCTCAAAGCAGAAATGGTAAAGGATGATGCGGTGATCATAGACGTGGGTATCACGAGAGTGCCAGACGACACAAGGGAAAGAGGATATCGAATTGTGGGGGATGTAGATTTTGAAAAAGTAAGCAAGAAGGCGAGTTATATTACACCCGTTCCTGGTGGTGTAGGACCAATGACCATAGCAATGCTTTTGAAAAACACCTTATTAGCCAGAGAAAGGCATCTTTCTGCTGCACGCTAACTACAGATTTTAGCATTAAAATATAGAAGAATCCGAATATTATTCAAAAAATATTCGGATTTTTTTATTGATTTAAACTACTGAAAATCAATTAGTTGATTTATTTTTTCGTTTTTTTTTGAAAAAAAATAATTTTAAGGGTAGGGTATTTTTAAAGTGACTTGTTTTATTAGTGTAGTAGGAAACAAATAATAATTTTAAATTGACGCCCCATGTTAGACCTTAAGATTAAAGCACCAATGGAAACGAGCACTTTTGACGAAGATCATTTAGATAGAATTATGCATTTTAAAATTGATTTTTCACGTTTGATGTCCTTTTTATTTCCGGGCACCAACTATGAGGGAGAATTGTGTTTTGAATATGACCCAAATACTAAAAAGTTTAAAATAGATTATATAGCTAAATCATTAAGACCCCAAGTTAGAATGATTGAAAACCACTTTGTAGATTTTAAAAGAGAATATATTTCCTGACGGACTTTAATGCTCTAAAGAAATCAAGCCCCAGAGAAGAAATCCCAAATCTTATCACGGAAACATTTACTTGATTTAATTGGTTATCTAAGTAAGAAAGTGGGACTCAAATTTTTGAGTCCTGCTTTTTCTGTTTTAAAGAGAATTTACTCCAGACTAGCTGGCGAATAATTGATCGATATCTTTGAAAGCCTTAAATTCAAGCGCATTACCTGCGGGGTCTTTGAAAAACATAGTTGCCTGTTCTCCTGTTTTTCCTTGAAAGCGAATGTAGGGCTCAATGATAAAGTTAACCCCCTTACTTTTTAATACATCAGCAAACTGATGAAATTCATCCCAGGGGAGTACCACTCCATAATGAGGTACTGGAACCTCCTTACCATCAACGGCATTGTGATGAAGATCTTCTTTTTCTGCTGCCGGTTTGTAGTGAATGACTAATTGATGCCCAAAAAGATTAAAATCTACCCAATGATCACTGCTTCTGCCCTCCTGGCACCCCAAGGTTTCTCGATAAAAAATTCTGCATTCATCTAAATTATGCACAGGGATCGCGATGTGAAAAGGGCTTATTTTAGACATATAGTTTCTTATGTTTTGGTTAATGTAATTATTCTATGAGCAAAACAGCCCTGTTAATCTCAGAAAGACCAAAATTGATCTCGTAATATACTTTGAAAGCTCCGTCCACACGATCCTGATCTGTAATATTAGGATACTTTTCATAAGAAGTACCGATACCCGGAGGAAAAGCTGCTGTAGAAGATTCAAATGCGAAATTGCCGTTGTTGAATCCTGTTTTGGTAGCTCTGAATGTATTTGTGTCGCCATTATTAAGTCTTGCAGTCACAAAGCTTCCTTTTACGATAAGCCCTGTATCTGGATTAATACGGGTAATTACGGCTACTCTTGGTCCGCCACCGCTTCCATAGCTATTTTGATAAACACCGCTGAAAGCTCCTGCTTCTACCTCTTTTTGCGTAATTGATCCTGCTTCATTACTTCCACCATCAACGCTAAAAATCACCCAAACATTTCCTTGTTCATCAATTTGAATGAGCTCGCCCCTTCCGTCTACCGGAGAATCTTCATAAATTTTAGTCCATATAATCTGGCCTGCTCCTGTTTTTTTGCGTACAAAAGGATTTTGATTTTCAGGTCCTGCCTGGTTAAAGCCTATTTCGTAGCGATTTCCATCTGCATCAATAGCAGTAGTTTCTGAGGTTAATACGGTAGTGATTACTTCCGGAGGTCGAACATTAGCATCATCATCCAGATCTGAGCAAGCAGAAACCATCAAAAGCGTGACTATAGAAACACCAATATAAAACAAGTTTTTCATTTGGGGTAAATTTAGGTTAACTAATCAAATTATAGTATAGAACGTTTAAAAACTGCTTTTTAGTGAATAAGGCTGCTTTTTTTTAGTTTCTATAATTCTTCACGATTTACCTTATCTATAGAAAATGCAGGTCTGCAGATAGCTACATATTCGCACGGCTCCGAGAATGGATTCGAATATTGCACCCTTGTATTTTTTTCTATCCTAATCGACTCTCCGGCTCCCAGAATGATTTTTTCCCCTTCAATAATAAATTGTTTTTTGCCTTGTACGACTAGTGTATATTCATCAAATTCAGGGGTTTGAAAAGGTTCGCTCCAACCTGGAGGAGCTACCATATGGGCTATACTAATGTCCTTAGTACCATCAGATGCCAATCCAAAATGTTCTTTGATCGACTTTCCATCGTTGGTGGGCACCACAAAAGGGTCTTTTTGTACTGTATATTTTTTCATAGTAATGTATCAGATCATAAAGATAGCATTAGCCTATCTTCTAATGTATTTACGGATTTCGAAGACTCAGATCGATCATCATATACTTAATGCGAGCTTCATCTGGTATTTGAATCTGGTCTATATCCTGATTGCCGTATCGTAAGTCTTCCGGTAATTCCTCTCTTGCTATGGTGAAGTATAAATCGGAGTCTTTAAGGTTTACGATCACATTCTTTAGAGTAGTAACCGTGTTTTTAATTTGATATTTTTCCTTTATCTCACCAAAATTACTTTTCAAGGAAATACCCTTGTCAGTTGTATACCTGTTGTCATACACTTGTACGTTCTGTATGTTTTGTAAGCTGTCTTTAATGGTGCTTGGCATTATAGACAATAGCTTTTTTCCTCCTTTTTCATAAATCTCAAAATAGGAATTTCCACTAATAGTGAATTTAGAGTTTTCTTCAATTTTCACTAGGGAATCATCTTTAAAAATTGAATCCAGTTGTGAAATATAAGCGTCCTTGGAAAGTTTTCCTATATGCGATTCTGATATGGAAAATGGATCATTCTTTTTTGCACATCCAATAATAAAAAGAACGATCAGTAATACTGATATAAATTTGCAGTTCATAGAAATAGATAGATTTGGTTTGTTATCGTTTTTTTAAAATTCCCAGTACGCCTCTAATAAAAGTTGCGCTGGTTACCACTTTTAGTATAGGTTTTACCCAATCAATCTTACCAGAAGACGAAGATCTTCGTGAGGTAGATCGGGTGGTCTTAGTTTCTTCAGAGGCATTTTCTTCGTATGCCTTTTCTATTTTTTTATTTAATAACTCATATGCACTTTCCCGATCAATAACTTCATTGTATTTTTTGATTAGGCTTGAAGCATCGGTAAGTTCTTTAAGCTCGGCATCCGAGAGTATGTCCATCCGGCTCATTGGAGCTCTTAATAGGGTGGCAGCAAGTGGCGTAGGCCTCCCTTTTTCATCCAATGCAGATACGAGCGCTTCTCCAATACCTAAAGACGTAAGTATTTCGTCCGTTTTATAATATTCAGAGATCGGGTAATTTTCAGCGGTGAGTTTGATAGCTTTTCTATCTTTTGCCGTGAACGCACGAAGTGCATGTTGTACCTTAAGACCCAACTGAGATAATACATCGTCAGGCACATCGGTAGGATTTTGCGTCACAAAATAGAGTCCGATACCTTTAGATCGTATCAGCTTTACAATGCTTTCTATTTGATTAAGTAAAGCTTTCGATGCTTCTTTAAAAATTAGATGTGCTTCGTCTATAAACAAGATCAATTCGGGTTGTCCTTTATCACCCTGTTCGGGGAAAGTAGCATAGATTTCTGCCAGCAAGCTCAGCATGAAAGTCGAAAAAAGTTTCGGTTTGTCCTGTATGTCAGTAAGTCTGATAATATTAATGTAGCCTTTGCCGTTTTCATCGATACGAACCAGGTCTTCTACATCAAATGATTTTTCTCCGAAAAACAGATCGGCTCCCTGTTGTTCCAATTCCACAATCTTTCTCAGAATAGAACCTGTAGAGGCCGTTGAAACCCTTCCGTAGGCACTTTCAAACTCTTTTTTACCTTCAGAAGTGGCAAATTGCAATACCTTTTTAAGGTCTTTCAGGTCTAAAAGCGGGAGTTGATGATCGTCACAATATTTGAAAATAACCGCCATAATACCTTCCTGCGTCTCAGTGAGGTCTAAAATACGCGAAAGCAATACCGGTCCAAACTCAGAAACCGTTGCCCGAAGCCGTACTCCTTTCTGTTCGGATAAAGAGAGTATTTCTACCGGAAAACCCTTCGCTTCGAAAGGAATGCCGATTTTTTCATGTCGCTCGTCAATTTTGGGATGTCCAGGACTTGGTTTGGCAATACCGCTCAGATCGCCTTTGAGATCCATAAGTAATACAGGAATCCCTTTTTCTGATAAGTTCTCAGCGATTACCTGGAGAGTTTTCGTTTTACCGGTACCTGTTGCCCCGGCTATAAGTCCATGTCTGTTAAGTGTTTTAAGAGGTATTTTTACATGCGCATCAGTAATGGTTTCTCCATCGAGCATTGCAGCTCCCAGTGTTATAAAATCACCTTTCGTTTGGTAACCTTCTGTTATTGAATTCAAAAATGCTTCTTTTGCGCTCATGGGTAGTAAATTTGGATAAAAATAAGTTAATTTTAGTCAATTGAAAAAATTAGATTTTATGAAATTATCCAGATACAAAATTTTGGTGGGGCTTTTGTTTGCAGTGACTCAGATCGTTGCTCAGGAAAATGCCGTTTTTCATTCTTCACACCTTCCACAGAAGCAAAATGCACCATTTAGCGATGCAGTAGAAGCGAATGGCTTTATATTTCTGGCAGGACAGATAGGCTTTAATTATGAGGAAGGAGCACTTGCAAAAGGAGGAATTCAGGAAGAAACGCGTCAGGCTTTAGAAAATATAAAAGCAGTATTAAAGCACCACCAATTAGATACGGATGCTGTTATTAAATGTACGGTCATTTTAAAAAATATTGAAGACTTTGCCGCATTTAATGAAGTCTATGTAACTTATTTTCCGAATAAACCGGCAAGAACCACTTTTGCAGCCTCTGGTTTGGCTCGAAATGCATTAATAGAAATTGAGTGTATTGCGGTAAAAAGAAAAAAGTCTGGAAATTAATTTCCAGACTTTTCAGTAATAAATGTTGAGGGCCAACAGTATTTTTATTACTTTTTTCTATACAAATATGGGTTTCCTTTAATTTATTTCCAAAAAATGTAAAGTACTTTTCGTCAAAGTGTTAATTTATCTGATTAAAATAGCTTTTCCCTTTTCGTTTTTTAGGAAGAATATCTGAGTATCTTTGCAGCATGGTAGATGAAAAAGTTATGGAATTGGTAGATAAAGGATTAATGCTTCCGTTGATGGAAGAATTCTACACGATTCAGGGAGAAGGTTTTCACAAAGGCACAGCTGCTTACTTTATTCGTGTCGGAGGATGTGATGTAGGTTGTCATTGGTGTGATGTAAAGGAAAGTTGGAACGCAGCCATTCATCCACCTACGGCTATCGATAAAATCATTACCAATGCTGCCGGTTTTTCAGATACAATAGTGATCACGGGTGGAGAACCACTAACATGGGATATGGGTCCACTCACCAGAGGGCTTAAGGAGAAAGGGCTAACGATTCATATAGAAACATCGGGGGCGTACGAACTAACCGGTGAATGGGACTGGATTTGCCTGTCGCCTAAAAAAATGAAGTTGCCTACCGAAGAGGTATACAGGAGAGCCAACGAGCTTAAAGTAATTGTCTACAATAAACACGATTTTAAGTTTGCAGAAGAACAAGCTGCGAGGGTATCAGACACATGCATCCTTTATTTACAACCGGAATGGAGTAAAAGAGAGTTGATGATTCCTGAAATTGTAGCATACGTGATGAAAAATCCAAGATGGAAAGTGTCGCTGCAAACACACAAATACCTAAACATTCCGTAAAATTATATTTTCAACATATTTCAATGGAATGTGGGATTAACCACGTTGTTCAGGAGAGGTATTTGTTGGCACCACCGAAGGTTCTAATATCTAAAGGCTTACCTCGAAATAATACGTTTGTTTTAAACAAATGCCTCAGTACTTGTCTAGAGATAGTTTACTTTTTGGTTTTGTAGAAGGTATAAATAAAAACAACTAAGTGAGCCCCATGAGAAGTTTAATGAGAATAAGAATAAGAAATTTATGAGGAGCTCAGACTTAGTTGAAGCAGAAATTTTAATATCGGTTTAAATATCGTCACCACAGGTATATACTTGTAAACATCCTATACATTGGTTGCAATAAAATGGACCGGTTACAGCACCGCTGCAAGAACAACCACATCTTGAAAGATCCCAACCAGAACAAGAACCCTTCTGGCCCAGTATTCTTCTTTGACTATCTTTTGAAAGAAGCTGAGCACCTTTAATATTCATTAATTTTGATTTCATGATCAAAGTATTTTTGGATTACAACGTAAAGATATAAAATTCTTACAAAATAAAGAATATTTTATGTTAAAAAAAGGTAGAACTGTGAATAATTCACCTGCTTTTCAATGTAATCCTGGCCAGATAATCGTAGTGATCACCTTCAAAGACCAACTCGCAACTTAAATCCTGTGCTAAACAAGCCATTTGTAATGTATTGAAATCGAGGTAAAGCCATTTAAAGGTCTCTTCGGTTTGTCCTTTAAAATATAATTGATAGGTCAGCTCTCCGTAATAATCAGTAGTGGTAGGAATCCATCGTCCGCCATCATCGTCTTCATCAAACATATAAATAAGATCTGATGAGTCTATCAGAACTTGTCCGTTTTCATTGAGTAATTCTTTGAGCTTTGCTAGAAAAAAAGGAAGATTGGCATAGGTTCCGCAAATTCCAGTGCCATTCATGAGAAGTAATAAGGTATCAAACTTTTGGTCTGAAAAAGAAAACAGATCTTTTTGATAGACCTTTTTGAGTCCTCTCAATCTGCAAACTTCGCAAGCGCCTTCAGAAATATCTATAGATGTCACATTCATTGCTCTTTGCTCTTGAAGATACAAGGAATGGCTACCTGCACCTGCACCCACATCCAGAATACTACCAACAGCAAGTTCCAGCGCTTTTTTTTCAAGAGCAGACATTTGGTTGTTATCTCTGAAGAAATGCGAAAGAGGAAGTTCTTCAGCTTCTGAAATAGAAGTTTCGGTGATCGGGTTTTCAACGCTGTTGTCATGATAGTAAGCGAGTAATGCCTTTCCTAAAAGATCTTTCATTGATTGATAATTAGTAAGTTTGTCTTTAAGTAATACAAGAGACTTTAAGTGTGGATGAGATTTTAGATAAATTACCTTCGCTGGCCAAAGATAAGCATAAGGAACATAAGAAATATTTTGCAAAACTGCGTAAAAAACCACCAAAATCACTGGACGCTGTGATGCGTGAACTTCACCACGAAACCTTTGAAGAAATAGATTGTCTTTCCTGTGCTAACTGTTGCAAAACTACGGGACCTTTATTTACTGCTGCCGATATAGAAAGAATCGCAAAATATTTAAAATTAAAACCAGGTGTGTTCATCGAAAAATACCTGAGGGAAGACGAAGAAGGAGATATGGTATTAGAACAGGTACCATGTACATTTTTGGCTTCGGATAATTATTGTATGATCTATGATGTACGACCCAAAGCCTGTAGAGAATTCCCGCATACCGATAGAAAAAAGTTTCATCAGATAAGTAAACTTACGTTGAACAATACCGCAATTTGCCCAGCAGCATATCAGATTGTGGAAAAAATGATGGAAGCAATCCCCCTAAAATGATTTACTGATATAAAAGGTAACGGGCCCTGATAGCTTTAAACCTTTCGAGTCCAGAAGCCCAACTGTCTACAATGGTTTGCACGTCTACGCCTTTTTCAATCTGTTCCTGAAGCTTCGAAGTTCCCGAGTGCAGGGTGAATGATCTCTTATTGAAGAAAAGATCTTTGTCAAGACTGTTATTATAAGCGTTTATAAGCCAACGGAGTTCAATATTTTTTAAAAACGGGGTTTCTGCCAGATCTTTACCGTGACAAAGTATTCCGTTATGTTTAGGATCTTTAGCTCCTTTATTAGACATTGGAGTATACGAAAATTTATAGACGTAGGAATCGAGAAAGGGTGCTCCAAATCGTTGAAACTGATGTTCAGTTCCTCTTCCGGCATTGACATTTGTACCTTCAAAAAGACCTAGGCTGGGATATAGGTTTATCGCTTTGTCATTTGGCAAGTTCGGAGAGGGTCTTATGGGTAAGTGATAGGAGTGAGCACGGTCGTAATCCAAACAGGTGATAACAGTAAGATCACAGGTAATTCCGTTTGCAAGCCATTTTTCTCCATTGATCATTTTTGCATATTCCCCTATGGTCATGCCATGAACCAAAGGTATAGGATGCATCCCGAGAAAGCTGCTGTTTTCCGGCTCCAGTGTCGGACCATCTATATAAAAACCATTCGGATTTGGTCTGTCTAAAATGAGTAGAGGGAGATTATTCTCAGCACAAGCCTCCATTACATAATGCAAGGTAGAAATGTAAGTGTAAAATCGAACTCCTACATCCTGAATATCGAAAATTACAACATCAAGTCCTTTCAACTGATCCCTGGATGGCTTTTTATTTTTTCCGTAAAGTGAAATTATAGGAAGTTTGGTTTTTTTGTCAATACCGTCTGCCACCGTTTCCCCGGCGTCTGAAGTACCTCGGAAACCATGTTCGGGAGCAAATACTTTTTTGAGATTTATTTGTAGCTTTAGCAATGAATCTACCAGATGCACAAAATCTTCCGTATAAACTTTAAGATGTTTCTCAGATGAGCTTAAGGTGGAACTCTTGATTGTTTTAGTTTTATATATCACAGAGGTTTGATTGGCTACAAGTGCCACGTTTTTATTCCTGAGCAATGGTAGGTACTTTGATGTGCGATTTGCACCAACGGTTACATTTTGATTGGCATAATTTAGCGTGTTCACGTCGTCTATGGTAACTGGTTTTTCTTCCTCATTAGAGATGGATGTAGGAGTGACCTGCTGGCTTTTTAAACAAGAAATACAGCAGAGGCATAACCATAAAAAAAACGTATTTTTGATTTTCATAAACGTATCTGTCATTGAATTTCGAACTCTTTATAGCAAAACGCATTATTGGCAACAAACAGTATAAAAGTAGTGTTTCGGGGCCAATAATTAAAATAGCGATTATTGCTATAGCATTGGGTATGATCATGATGCTAATCGCGGTAGCGACCGGTGTTGGTTTACAGGTGAAAATCCGGGAGAAGGTATCTGCTTTTAACGGGCACATTCAGATTTATAATTTCGATTCTAATTATTCTGAAGTATCTGTCAACCCTGTTTCTAAAAATCAGGAGTTCTATCCAGATTTTAATCTTGTTGAAGGCGTGAATCATATTCAGGCTGTTGCTTCTAAAGGAGGTATAATAAGAACAGAAGAAACATTTGAAGGAATCATTGCTAAGGGGGTAGGAGACGATTATAAATGGGATTTGTTTGAAGCTTATTTGGTGGAAGGCAGGCTGCCAGATTACTCTGGAGATCTTAATACAGAAGTTTTGATTTCTGATTATTTAGCGAAACGATTAAACCTGAAACTTGGAGATGATTTTTTCTCTTTTTTTCTAAAGGAAGATGGAGGTAAGATCCCTAATCAACGCAAGTTTAAAATTACCGGTATTTATGACAGCGACTTTGAAGAATTTGATGCCACTTATATTTTTGTTGATATACGTCATATTCAGCGAATGAACAAATGGGATAAAGATGAGGTAGGTGGTTTTGAATTGTTCGTCGATGATTTTTCAAAAATTCGGGAGATAGGAAATCAAATCTATGGCAAAACACTTTCCACATTAGATTCTAAATCTATCGTAGACAAGTACGATTATATTTTTGAATGGATTCGGTTGTTTGATTTTAATATTGCGATCATCATTGGCATTATGATTCTTGTTGGAGGGATTAATATGATTACTGCTTTGTTAGTACTGATACTTGAACGTACGCAAATGGTAGGTATCTTGAAGGCACTGGGAACGGTGAATTGGAGTATTCGTAAAATATTCCTATACAATGCTGGCTATTTAATTATTATTGGCATGTTTTGGGGGAATGTTATTGGGATAGGCGTTCTTTTGGCTCAAAAATATGGAGGTTTTATAAAACTGGATCCTGCTACCTATTATGTAGATAAAGCACCCGTATATCTGGACGTGACTCATATTTTGTTGCTGAACGTAGGCACATTGATACTGTGTTTAACCATGCTTTTAATCCCCTCTTATATTATCACGAGAATCACTCCGGTCAAGGCTATTCGCTTTGAATAAGACCTCATTCTCCGATCCAATTCTGGCGTTAAAATATCTCGTTCCCGTTCGCCAAGATTAAATTATGCCTTACCTTTGCAGCCTTAAAGGTCGGAAATGGAGTACGCAAAACATATTTTAGAAACTATCGGGAACACCCCTTTGGTTAAAATTAATAAACTAACGAAGGAAGTGCCAGCTACGGTTTTGGCTAAGGTTGAGACCTTCAATCCCGGAAATTCAGTAAAAGATAGAATGGCGGTCAAAATGATCGAGGACGCTGAGGCGGACGGACGCTTAAAACCAGGTGGAACTATCATAGAAGGTACTTCTGGGAATACAGGAATGGGTCTTGCACTGGGAGCCATAGTAAAAGGATACAAGCTTGTTTGTGTGATATCTGACAAACAATCCAAAGAAAAAATGGATATTTTGCGAGCAGTAGGTGCAGAAGTGATTGTTTGTCCTACCAACGTAGAACCGGAAGATCCCCGATCGTATTACTCTGTATCCAAAAGACTCGCAGAAGAAACACCCAACTCCTGGTATGTTAATCAATATGACAATCCTTCAAATGCGGTTGCACATTACGAACAAACCGGTCCTGAGATCTGGAAACAGACCGACGGGAAGATCACTCATTTTATAGTAGGAGTGGGAACCGGAGGAACCATTTCAGGCGTTGGCAAGTATTTAAAAGAGCAGAATCCAGATGTAAAAGTCTGGGGTGTAGACACCTATGGTTCTGTGTTTAAGAAATATCATGAGACTGGAGTGTTTGATGAGAATGAGATCTACCCTTATATAACCGAAGGTATTGGTGAAGATATTTTACCCAAAAACGTTGACTTTAGTATTATTGATGGATTTACAAAGGTTACCGATAAGGATGCGGCCGTGTTCACGAGGAAACTAGCAAAAGAAGAAGGTATTTTTGTAGGCAACTCTGCAGGTGCTGCGATCAAAGCAGTACTGCAACTAAAGGATAAATTTAAGCCGGAAGATGTTATTGTCGTATTATTTCATGATTCTGGAAGCCGGTATGTAGGCAAAATGTTTAATGATGACTGGATGCGGGAACGAGGTTTTCTTGAAAGTGAAGTGACCACTGCAGAAGACCTTGTTAGAGATCATCTAGATAAGCCTTTGGTCACGGTAATGACGGAAGAGTTAGTGTCTCATGCCATCGAAAGACTTAAAAAGTATAAAATATCTCAAATACCGGTGAAGGACACTAATGGTTTTGTAGGATCTTTAGATGAAACTGCTTTGTTCAGGGCGTACTTTGACGATAAGAATATTGCAGAAAAGCCTATAAAAGAGATCATGACAGCGCCTTTTCCAATAGTTTCAAAAACGGACTCAATTGATAAGGTATCCCGATTGATCAATAAAGACAATCAGGCGGTTTTAGTTGACATGGGAGATCATAAGTACCATATTGTAACGAAACATGACATTATAAGTGCTATCAATTAATTCCTTTTGAAGATAAGGCTTCCCCATTGCGTTTCTCACTTAGGTATTTCCAGTATCTTCTTGGGATATGTCTCAAGTGAAGTTTCATGTTCTTTCGAGACTTAATATTGGTGCTTTCAAAATAGTTAAGCCAAAGATCCTGATAAGCATTTTCAGCCTCGTCAAATAAAGAAGCGTCATTTGAAACCTTTTCAGCATGTAACTTCTGTTCAAACGTAATTCGTTCTACCGTTTCAAGATCGTAATACAGACCATAATTTCGTTTGAAGTCATAGATAATCCAGCGTTGATCTGCGTATCTTTCCTTGAAATGTCTTGCAATTAACGGTAAAACATTAAAGTCTGGCTCTATCGAAGCAAAGTAGATGCCATCTTTGGTAAGTTTAAAACGTACAAAGGCTTCCATTCTGTGCTTTTCTCTCCCCACCATTCTCGCAACCTGTGAAACGCGTAACACATCGTTATTACTGTAATTATTATGACTGAATGTTTCTGTAGAATAAACGTAAATAATGTACCTAAGTAGCAAAGCTTCCACACCCTTTATTTCACTTAAAAAAGTTTTATGAAATTCATGAGCTCCGTTTTTGGTCGCTTTAACTATAAGACTTTTCCATACCCGTTTTGATTTTTTTGTATCGGTGATCACGTCATAAGAAGTCGAAAACATATCCGGTTCATAATGCTTTGGTTTTAAAATCTGAACGCAGTCTAGTTTTTCTTCAAATACCTGATATACTGCGGTTAAAAACCCATCAAACGTGCCGTCATAAATTAGTATTGTTTTCATTTTTATAATTTTTAGGCCGAAATAGTTTCAGGCTGGTTAAACAGAGATAATTGATTATTGAAAGTAACTTTGTATTTCGTAGCAGAATTTTTAAGGATCAATGACTTGATTTGAAGGGCACTTAAGTCTTTTTTTAGATGATTCATACCATGACAGATCAGGAAATACTGAGCTCTGTTCCAGGCAATTCCAATCTTTCGAAGATGTTCTACATGAAGTCTTTGATGTCTCCGGGCTTGGATTATTTTGTGAACTGAATTCATTCCTATTCCCGGAATACGGGCGATCATTTCTTTGTCAGCTGTATTAATATCAATAGGAAATAAATGCAAATTGCGTAATGCCCAACTTAATTTGGGATCTATTTCTGTATCCAGATTTGGATGATTCGGATTGAGAATCTCCGTAATTGAGAATCCGTAAAATCGCAACAACCAATCTGTTTGGTACAAACGATTTTCTCTAAGCATGGGAACAGGAGCACCCAGTTGCGGTAATAATTTGTTTTGAGTACTGATCGGAACATAACCCGAGTAATAAACCCGTTTAAGTTTGAAATTTTTATAAAAATGATCAGCGGCAAGCATTACTTGCATATCGGTCTCTCCGGTCGCCCCAACGATCATTTGGGTGCTTTGACCTGCAGGTGCATATTTAGGAGTGCTTTTTAAGATCTTTCTTTCTGATTGGTACCGGATGATTTCGTTCTTAACCTTTTTCATAGGATTAATGAAATCAGTATGATTCTTATCAGGAGCTAAAAGTTTAAGACCACTTTTGGTTGGAATCTCAATATTCACGCTGAGACGATCTGCATATAATCCAGCTTCATGCATCAACTCATCTGATGCTCCAGGAATTGATTTTAAATGAATATAGCCATTAAAATTTTCTTCTAATCTCAGTTTTTTTGCTACCGCAATAAGTCTTTCCATAGTGTGATCCGGACTTTTAAAAATTCCGGAGCTTAAAAACAAGCCTTCAATGTAATTTCTGCGGTAGAAATTAATGGTAAGATCTACCACCTCCTGAATTTTAAAAGCCGCTCTTTGAATATCATTGCTTTTACGGGTTACACAATACGCACAATCGAAAATGCAATGATTGGTCAATAACAACTTTAGTAAAGAAACACAGCGGCCATCTTCTGTATACGAATGACAAATTCCCATTTGAGAAGCATTGCCTAACCCCTTCTTGGAATTTTTCCGAGTACTTCCACTTGAGGCACATGAAACATCGTACTTTGCAGCATCTGCAAGTATGGTAAGTTTTTCTCGTATCCTGTTAAAACTTGTCATTATTTATTTTTTCCAAAAATATGGAAATATTCCTAATAAATAAAAATTTTCAAATGTTAAAATTGGAAATATTCCAAAATAGCTTATATTTGTCGTATGGATGATAAGTTGCACATAGAAGTAAAGCGATTTAAAGAGATCAGAGAAGCAAAAGGATTTACACAACAAGGTTTTGCGGAAGTTCTGGGAATTAAAAATTCTACTGCCGATATTGAAAGGGGAAAAAGTAAAATTTCTGGAAAGGTGGTCATGGAGCTTCTGAAACAATTTAAGGTGAATCCGATGTGGCTATACGGAGAGAGCAATCAGCGGTATATCCAGACTTTACAGAATGTTTCTCCTAGGGTAGTAAGTGCCACTTCTGAAGGAGATGAAAATCTTATCATGGTAAATGTAAAAGCGGCTGCGGGATACCCAAGCAATCTTCAGGATGTAGATTGGTTCGAGAATTTACCAGCCTTCAATCTCCCTCTGCCACAATTTCGCAACGCCACCTATCGCGGGTTTGAGGTGGAAGGTGATAGTATGTTGCCTTCGCTCTTGCCGGGAGAATGGGTGTTGGGCAAAGCGGTCAACTCTATTGATGAAGTGGGTAATGGCGCCATAGCCGTTGTAGTGACCAAAGATACAGTGGTGGTAAAAAAAGTGCAAAAACTCAAAGATCCTTCAAAATTGATATTGGTTTCTTTGAATGAGTTTTACCCTCCGTTTACAGTAGAAGTAAATGATATCCAGGAACTATGGGAAGTAAAAAGTAAGATTAGTTTCGATATTGATTCCAATCCTTCTCAGGAAGTGATCTTATCACAGCTTCAACAATCGGTAGAGACACTCAAGAAAGAAATTCAAAATTTGAAAGAGTAGAGTTTACCTTTTCAATGCAAAATGCCCTTTATAAAGTCTTCCATCATCTAAACGAGCAAAGAACCAATAATCAGAAGAGGGTAGGGGTTGACCGTTAAAGGTACCGTCCCATCCCTGACCTGTTGGGTCAAGCGCAGTTAGGAAAGTTCCAAAACGATCATAAATACGAATTTCGGACCCCGGCTGTAAACGAACCCCTATGAGTTGCCAGGTATCATTAATGGCATCACCATTTGGAGTAAAGAATCTGGGAAAACCAATCAAGGATACCTCTCTTGAAACCACTCCGCAGCCATTCGCATCTCTTATGTAAATAGTATGTTCTCCAAGGGATACTCCATTGAATCTATGTCCGTCATCACGATTGCCAGGAACGAAAGATCCGTTGTCCAAAG
The DNA here is from genome assembly GCA_046199005.1 of Flavobacteriaceae bacterium M23B6Z8. Taxonomy (GTDB): domain Bacteria; phylum Bacteroidota; class Bacteroidia; order Flavobacteriales; family Flavobacteriaceae; genus Ascidiimonas. Next base: position 3,471,737 of record CP176050.1, on the reverse strand, counting down.
CATATTCATAAGTACCTGAACCCTGGGCACTAACCGTAATTGTATTGTTACTTGAGTTGTCTACAATGGCAACATCATTTATAGTGGCAATATCAGATGCTTGAACATCAAAATTTTGGGTTCTAATACAACCTGTACCATCTGTTTTTAGAGCGGTCACCGAATATGAACCTTGTTGGTTTACAAATAGGGTAGCTCCCGTTTCAGGAAGTATATTTCCCTCTTTGTCCGTCCAGGTATATGTATAGTTCTCTTGTGCATTTCGTACTTCGAGGGCTATGGAATTTGGTTGATTTTCACATAGAATTTCAGGAGTATTTGTTTCAAAACGAGGTGTAGGGTTTACATATAGCGTTACGTGTGATCCTAATCCAAAACAAGAGTTGCCTGTAGATGTTTCTACCCTTACCCATATTTGCTGATTAAAGGGTGATGTATTCTCGTAAGACGTTGGATTCAGTTCGTTGAGCTCCGTAAGTGCGTCTCTTCTATTTTCATAGTACTTTACAATAAGACCAGGACTTGCCGGGAATAAAGCCTGTATTTGTGCAGTCGCATCACTAAAGTCGAAGGTGGTAATTCCATTTGTGTCATCGCCATCGTCCATACTGTCGCAGCTATAAAAATCCAGATTAAAATTTGCGGGAATCGCAGTATTTACGACATTGAGATCTATGGTAGAGGTTTGGTAACATCCATTCTCATTTAGGGCTCGTACATAGACTCTGGATGCTATACTATTAGAGAAAGCAACCGCACCATTAATAGGATTTATGTCGAGATCTGCATCTGCCTGTGTTAAATGATAACTAAATCGAAGCGTAGGATCAAACGCCAACTGGGCACTTGCTTCTTTGAGATTGAATTCGCTAAATCCGTCACCATCATCATCACACTGTGTAAGTGTTACGGCATTAAGATCGGGTAACGCATAAATAGTTACTACAGAAGAATAAGAAGTAATCTTTCCGTTGTCATTGACAATAGCAGAAACCCGATAGTCTCCGGGAGAAGTATAAATGTGACGCGGATTTTTATCGGCGGAATTTAAGAGCACCTGACCGTCACCAAAATCCCAATCAATCGTAACAGGCTCGGGCAGGTAATTAATTGAAATTTCGGTCTCCCGTCCAGCACATGCATTCTCTTTTTTAATCTCTACGTGAAAGTACGATTGTATAAACGAAGGGAGTCCTCTTTTAGCTGGTCTTCCCAATAAATTAGCACCCTCCGTACTAAAATTAGAAGCATCTTTCAATGCGGTAGGGTTGTTTATGACTAACAACTTCGATGTATTATTGGCAGCACCATACACCTTGTTATCAACCGCAAGTTGTAATGCACCTGCGTTCTGGTTATCATTTTTATAAAGGCTATGGCCAGATGTTGGTATATTAGAAGAATTGAGATCAAACTGAAAAAGACTGCTTTTTCCTCGGTCTATGGTACCGTCACGAAGGCTTCTCATTGTGACATATAACTTCTTGGAATCGTTTGAAAATGCAACACCGTAGGGATATACAAAATCATTGGGTAATAATTTTTGGGGATTCGTTACTTCTCCGGTAGCATCATTGAAATTGAACAGATAAAGGTTGCCATTTCCTTCACCTTCAGAATCAAAACCATTCGCCATATTGGCCATGGCAAGGTATTTGCCATCCGGTGAAAGTTTTAATTGTCCTTTTGCATTGATCAGGTAATTACCCGGATACATAGAAGGCCCCACTTTACTCACCACGGGTCTGGTGGAAACTCCTCGATTGGTCACTTGAAACGCAAAGAAGCGATTCAGGAAATGCGTGACTACCCAATAAGATTCGTCGTCTGCATGAGCTACTGCTGTGAGTTTTTGGGAACACTTCAGATCATCCTCATCTCTTTTGGTTTCATCGTAGGTCACCAAATGCACATTTTTGCGGGTAACTGCTCCAGCGCCTCCATTAAGTGACATGTCTACCACAGAATAGTTTAGTCCGTTACCAAGAGTAAGAACCTTATTTACGCGTTGCAGATCGCTTACCGTAAAGATGTAAAACAGGTTTTTGTTTTCTGGATTGGGTATTATTAAAGCAGATTGGGTGCTATTGGTGCCTCCTTGCAGATCAGTCCCGTTTGCCATAATTGTGTGCGGTTCATTTCTTGCACTCCATACGCGCACTCCATTCGTATAAAACAAGAGGTTTCCTTTTTCATCTGTAGCAACGGCCGTACCTTCTTCAACATTTATTTTACCATTAGTCAGTCCAACAGGATCAGTATTAAAATGCAATCCGGAGAAAAAACCAAAATACCAATATGAGGCTTCTTTCTCCTGTGCAATTAGAGCAGATGAGAAAAGGAAAAAACATATGAATAGAAGTATTCTTGGCACTTTAAAAAATTTGAACAGATAGGCAGAAAGGTAGTATCGGGGGCAATTCCAAAGCTACTAATTAAAACGGATATCTACAACTGAATAAGCTGTACTTGGCTGTACTTTAGAAGTCTAGATCATTACAAAAAATAAATCCTGCACTAAGCAGGATTTATTTTTGATATAAGAAGAGATGAAATTACTGATTCATAGTCATCAGAAACTCATCGTTATCTTTTGTTTTCTTAATTCGGTCTTCCATGAATTCCATAGCTTCCACCGGATTCATATCGGACAGATATTTTCGCATAATCCACATACGTTGAATATTGTTATCATCAAGTAGAAGATCGTCACGTCTGGTAGATGAAGAGATTAGGTCGATTGCCGGGAATATTCTACGATTGGCAATACGTCTGTCTAACTGTAGTTCCATATTACCGGTTCCTTTAAACTCTTCAAATATAACCTCGTCCATTTTAGAACCAGTTTCTGTAAGGGCTGTAGCAATGATCGTAAGTGATCCGCCTCCTTCAATATTTCTGGCTGCCCCGAAAAATCGTTTGGGTTTATGAAGTGCATTTGCATCAACACCTCCACTCAACACTTTACCACTGGCAGGTTGTACTGTATTGTATGCACGGGCCAGACGGGTAATAGAATCTAACAGGATAACAACATCGTGCCCACATTCAACCAGGCGCTTTGCTTTCTCCAGTACGATATTTGCTACTCTTACATGTCGCTCAGCAGGTTCGTCAAACGTAGAGGAGATCACTTCTCCACGAACATTTCGTTGCATATCTGTAACCTCTTCCGGGCGCTCATCTATTAAAAGAATAATTTGATACACCTCGGGATGATTTGCTGCAATCGCATTGGCCACATCTTTGAGAAGCATCGTTTTACCTGTTTTAGGTTGTGAAACGATCATTCCTCTCTGTCCTTTACCAATAGGACAAAATAAATCCATAATTCTGGTAGAGATGGTACTTCTTTTTTCAGCTAGCTTAAATTTTTCATCTGGAAAAAGTGGTGTAAGATGCTCAAAAGCCACACGATCTCTTACAACTTGAGGATCAAGACCATTTATTTTACTAACCTTAATAAGGGGAAAATACTTTTCTCCTTCTTTAGGGGGTCTCACGCTGCCCAGTACCGTATCTCCTGTTTTTAATCCAAACAATCTTATTTGCGATTGAGACACATAGATGTCATCGGGTGAAGATAAGTAGTTATAATCAGAAGATCTTAGAAAACCATATCCATCCTGCATAATATCAAGAACACCTTCACTTTCTACAATACCGTCAAATTCAAAATCCGGATCGCGATAGCGATTCTTCTTTTCTTTATCAAAATTATCCCGGTCTACATGTTCTCTCCCATGAGAACCGTTTTGTTTATGATGCGGTTTTTTAGAATCACGTCTCTTATGTTCATCTTTAGATTTTTGATCTCTTTTTGATTGATGACTTTTATCTTTATTATCTGGTGTGGATTTCGTTTTTTCTTTTGACGGTTCTCCTGAATCTTTGCCCCTGTGTTCTGAGATCTTAGCATTTTTCGATGCTCCTTTTTCCTCTGTTTCCTTTTTGGAGGTATTCTCTTCAAAAAGCGTTGGTTCTGGTGCCCCGGCAGTTTCATTTTTCCGAGCTGGTTTTTTGCTTACTCTTGTACGAGTTCTGCGCTGTTTGGGCTCTTGGGAAGTATCTCTGTCTTCTGCTTTTCCGCCGGAAGTTTCCGTGGAAACTGATTTAGGGTTAGCAGCCTGTACATCCAGAATCTGATAAACCAGATCCATTTTTTTGAGTGATTTGAACTTAGGGATGGTTAGCTCTTTTGCTATACCCTGTAATTCAACCAGTTTTTTGCTCTTTAGGTCAGAAATGTCAAACATTGAAGTATCAATAAATTTTTATCGTGAATGAAGTGAATCGAATTTGTTGTAATTGAAAAGTTAACCGGAGTGTAAATATGTAATTTACTGGTGTAGTTTCGAATCGATTACGCAATATTACAAATTTATTTTAATAATCAAGTACAATTTTTTTAAAAAGAACTCTTATTTTTGCCTTCCAGATAAAATTGATAATGTTACAGCGCATTCAAAGTCTTTATTTGTTACTTGTCGTTTTGCTGATGGGAGCACTCCCGTTTTGGCTGACGATATGGACGGATATGGAGGGAAAACAGATCTTTGCTAAAGATGAAATTTTTATTTCTTTGGCATTTCTTGCTAGTGCAGGTCTGGCGTTGATTACAATTTTTATGTATAAAAACCGAAAATTACAATTTGTTTTGAACAGATTGAATATCATATTAAACTTTACTTTACTGGGATTATTCGTATACAGATCTCTAAATCTATCCGGAGAAAATACAGTTTCTGAGAAGGGTATTGGGATGTTCATACCAATTATTTCTATCGTTTTTTTAGTGCTTGCTAATAAAGCAATCAAAAAGGATGAAGATCTCGTAAAATCTGTTGATCGATTACGATAAACCTTATGTCTTAGTATTATTAGTGCGTAAACCCGGAGGAAGCTCCGGGTTTTTACTTTCTCGTCTCCAGCTCAATGATCTCAAGATTTTTGATTTCTTTTCTATCGATAACGAATCGCAGCATGGTTCTTACCTGATGAAAACCGTGTTTGCCAGCCGCTCCGGGATTCATGTGGAGCACATCAAGTTTCTTATCGAAAATTACTTTAAGAATATGAGAATGCCCGCAGATGTATAACTTGGGTTTGTGTTTTTCCAAAAGTGCTTTTACACGTGGTTTGTACCGACCGGGATAACCACCAATATGTGTCATTAACACTGAAACTTCTTCACAAATAAAAAACAGGTCTTCCGGGAATTCCAGTCGGCATTCTGCATTGTCTATATTTCCATAAACCGCTCTTAGCTTCGTGTTTTTTTTAAGCGTATCTGTTACGGTCAGGTCACCAATATCTCCTGCATGCCACACTTCATCTGCCCAGGAAGCATGCTTTAAAATGGAAGTGTCTATATGGCTATGCGTATCTGAGAGTAGCAGTATCTTCGTCATTTATCTATATGTAGCGATTGTCTTGTTCTTAGTATGATAGCATTCGTATCTTTACGACCACGACAAAAATAATGGAATCAAGTGAGATATTTTATTGAATTTGCTTACAATGGTCGGAATTACCATGGTTGGCAGAAACAACCTAATGCTTCGTCTGTTCAAGAGACATTGGAAAAAGCCTTATCTCTTCTTTTGCGTAATAGTATTTCGGTTACGGGAGCAGGAAGAACCGATGCAGGTGTTCATGCCCGGCAAATGTATGCTCATTTTGATTTTGAAGAAATACCGGATACAGATTTTTTGATAAAACGTTTGAACGCCTTACTACCTTCAGATATTGCTGTTCGAAATGTGATAGCCGTGGCCGAAGATGCTCACGCAAGGTTTGATGCAATTTCCAGAACCTATGAGTACCGGGTGGTCAATCGCAAAGATCCGTTTCTAGATTCGTTCGCCTATTACATTCATCAAACTACTGATATCAAGCTTATGAATGAAGCCGCCTCCGTACTATTTGAGTATAAAGATTTTCAATGCTTTTCAAAATCCAATACAGATGTTAAAACCTATCTGTGCGAAATAAAGGAAGCTGTCTGGACTTCAAACTCAGACCAGCTTATATTTACGATTACTGCAGACAGATTTCTTCGAAATATGGTAAGAGCTATTGTAGGGACTTTATTGGATGTTGGCCTTGGTAAAATTTCTAAACAAGATGTTAAAAAAATTATAGAAAGCAAAAATAGGAGCATGGCGGGTGTTTCAGTTCCTGCACATGCCTTATATTTGACTGGCGTAGCATATCCTCAATCGCTACTATCTTAAGACTTATGAGTGACACAACCGGCAATGCGTTTGACTTTAGACTTTTTAAAAGATTACTCAGGCATACGCAACCTTACAGATTAACGTTCTACGGAGTAGCCTTAGCCGCTATCTTACTTTCTGCATTTGCGGTTGCACGTCCTATTTTACTAAAGGAAACGATAGATACCTATATTCTAAATAAAGACAACGAAGGCTTGTTACTTTTTGTAGGGCTGATGGGATTGGTTCTTTTTCTGGAAGTAGTTAGTCAGTTAAGCTTTATTTATTATTCCAATTGGCTCGGGCAAAGCATAATCAGAGATGTTCGCATTAACCTGTTTAAGCATATGCTCCGTTTTCGGATGAAGTATTTCAATGATTCTTCTGTAGGTCTGCTGGTCACCAGGGCGGTGAGTGACATGGAACGCATTGCCGAGATCTTTAGTCAGGGATTTTTTATGATCGTTAGCGACTTGCTGAAAATGTTTGTAGTTGCTGGTGTAATGCTCTATGTAGATTGGAAATTATCTCTGATCGTCTTTGCTGTCTTACCGATAATTCTGTATGCGACAAGGATTTTCCAAAAAGCAATGAAAGCTGCATTTAATGAGGTGAGAACTCAGGTCGCGAATCTTAATTCATTTGTGCAGGAACGCATCACCGGAATGAAGATCGTTCAGATCTTTCATCGGGAAGATATAGAATATGAAAAGTTTCGAGAAATTAACGAAAAGCATAAGTCGGCTTGGATCAAAACCGTACTTTACAATAGTATTTTCTTTCCAATTGCAGAATTGGCGTCTTCGGTCACCATTGGTTTGCTGGTATGGTATGGGTCAAGACAGGGGGTTGCCTCTGCAGGAGACTTTGAAGCAGGAACTATAATTATGTTTATTCAAATGTCGCAAATGCTGTTCAGGCCTTTACGACAGATAGCAGATAAATTCAATACGCTGCAGATGGGCATGATCGCAGCTAATCGTGTCTTTAAAATTTTGGATACCGAAAGCAAGATCGAAGACCTGGGTACGCAAGATGTAGAAAATGTAAAAGGGCACATAGTCTTTAAGGATGTGCATTTTGGTTATGTTAAAGATGAAGAAGTATTGCATGGTATTTCATTTGAAGCTAATCAGGGAGAGACCATCGCCATTGTAGGTGCTACCGGAGCAGGCAAATCAACCATTATTAATTTATTAAGTCGTTTTTACGATATACATTCAGGTTCGATTACCATTGATGGTAACAATATTCAGGATTTTACGCTTTCTTCTCTGCGAAACAATATTGGAGTGGTACTGCAGGATGTTTTTCTTTTCGCCGATACGATTCTTAATAATATTACCTTGCGCAACCCTGAGATTACAGAACAAACTGTGATTCAGGCGGCTAAAAATATTGGGATACATGATTTCTTTATGAGTCTTCCTAATGGCTATCAATATAACGTAAAAGAACGCGGCACCATGTTGTCCAGCGGACAAAGACAATTAATATCGTTTTTACGAGCCTATGTGAGTAATCCGGGAGTACTCGTTTTAGATGAAGCAACATCTTCGGTAGATGCCTATGCTGAAAAGTTAATCCAGCAGGCTACCGATAAAATTACAGAAGGCAGAACCTCTATTGTAATAGCACATCGTCTTGCAACCGTTAAAAAAGCTTCCAAAATACTCGTTATGGATGCGGGTCACATTGTAGAGACGGGTACACATGAAGAACTGTTGCAAAAGGAAAATGGTTATTACAAGAATCTTTACGAAGTGCAGTTTTTAAAGGAAGAAAGTCTTACTTAATACTTTTAGACCTCTTCGCCTAAGACTACTTCAAATTAGGAGGCGCAAAGGCTTCCGGTATGTTTCCTGTGATTATTACATAAAGACCTAATAATAAGCCGAAAAATACCACTAACAAAATGTAGAAGGTAGTGCCTACAAACAAGAAAAGAAGGGTTTTCAGTAGTATGCCTTTTAAGCTCAGGTTGAAAAGTTTCATCAAGACATAAGCATTAAAACCGATCATTATAGTATAGGTAACGGCATTTAACCAGAGCGGGGCGACTTCACAAAACGGAAGTGAGATAAGAATTAATGTTGAAGTAAGTACAGAGGTTTGAGAACCCGTATACATGTAGATCACAGTGTGCTCTGTAAAATTGTATTTTTTAATATTGAGAAACACGACCACTGACACCAAAGCCATGAGTGGAATCGAAAGGAAGTATACAAATCCCTGAAAGTCCATGAAGTTGTTCATGAATTCTGCGAAAGCTTCATTGTTCTGTCCCTGAAAGTTCAGATTTGAATAGTAGTTAGGTCTAAACTTCTTTATTAAATAGAAAACCAAACCACTATAGGTTGCTGTTAAGGCCAGGTAATTTACCGGGTTAAGATATTTTTTTCGAACACCGGAAATAAAACCGTCAATAACTTCGGCTGGTCGCTTAAAAAGGCTTGTGAAGGTTTTTAATATGGTGTTGTCATAATTTAAAAAACGTTCACTTATTTCACCCCAGAGATTTTTTACCGTAAGTCGTTGCTTTATAATTTTTGCACCACAATCGCTGCAAAACTTTTGCTCGTCTGCCAGCATTAAATTACAATTTCTACATTCCATAGCTCTGTAGTTTAAGTCAGATCACTTTTTATCAAAATACCCAGTTCGTCTATTTTTTCAAATAAAACGAATTCGCCGTTTTTAATGTAAGATACCTGGCCGGTTTCTTCACTCACCACGAGTGCCAGTGCATCCGTTTTTTCTGTAATTCCGACGGCCGCTCTGTGTCGCAATCCAAAACGCAAAGGTATATTACGTTCATTACTCACAGGGAGGATCACTCTTGTCGCTGTAATAAAATTATTTTCAATGATAGCCGCCCCGTCATGTAGTGGGCTGTTCTTAAAAAAAATGCTTTCAATTATGGGTTGAGTCACTTCAATATTCATTTTGTCACCTGTAGCTTTTACGAAATCCAGCTTGTTGTTTCGTTGAATGATGATGAGGGCGCCTGTTTTTGAAGAAGACATTCTTTTACACGCATTCAGAATCGCATCCACATCGGTTACCACACTTACGGTTTCGTTCTTTAAAAGCTTGAATTGCTTCAAAAAACGTCGTTTTCCCGTGAAATTAGTAGAGCCTACCATTAGAAGGAATTTGCGTATTTCTTGTTGAAAGACGATGATTAGAGCAATAAGCCCCACGCTCATAAAACCACCAAAAATGCCACTCACCATTTTCATTTGTAATGCTTCGGTAAGTTTCCAGATCAGGTAGACGATCACAATACCAATAAAGATATTAATAGCCACTGTGCCTCGCACCAATCGGTACACATAATAAAGTAAGACCGCTACCAGCAGAATATCTATGATATCGACAACGCTGAAATCTAAAAAGTCAAAAAGTTTCAACTGCGGATGGATTTTTGTAAAAATAACAAAATTGACTCATAAAGAGCAATTGCAATCGGGTAGTTTGTCATAATTGTAAATAAACTGTTCTTTCGCAATACGTATGTTTTCATTTGCTAGTTGAGAGATCATTACATAATTCTTCAAATATTGGTCAAAAGATAACTGCTCGTCAAAATTGAGATACAAAAGTGTTTTTCTTCCCTCGGATGCAAAATCGATCTGTTCTTTTAAGAAAGAGCTTAGTTCTTCTTTCGCTATCAAATTACCATCTACAGTGATTTTATTGTCTTGATCATAATTTATGATCAACGTATAAAGATCCATATGAACCGCGGGTAATTCTTTGATATAGAATTTAGCATGTGTATCGGGAAACTTATAATTTATAGATGAGTAATCAATAAATCCCAATTGCTTTTTAGATTCGTCCATCACAGAAAAATAAGTATTCATTTCTTCTTTGGTATGAATAGATTTTCGCTCTCTTTTTTTTCGCAGTATTTCGAGTTTGGGAAGTAGTTTCTTCAAAGACAATCGAGCGTCTGCATGAACCACCCAATGCGTATTCAAAATTAGGTTTTTACGATTCAATAAAACGCTGTCACTCGCTTGTAAATCGTAAAATATATAGGCCTGTGAATGGTTGGTAAGTTTTGTAAGCTCTGCCTTACTTACCTTAGGAAGCTGGATATCCGGAAGCTTTTGGCAGCTAATGAGCACACAGAATAAAAATAAGTATAGGTAAACTTTTCTCATTGCGCTTCTTTTGTTAATAATTGGGAAAGCGTAATGCATTCTTTGGCTTCTTTAACGTCGTGTACTCGAAGAATATGCGCTCCCTTTTGTAAGGCGATGGTATGCAAAACCGAAGTCCCGTTTAATGCATCTTCGGCTTTGACCTCCAGAGCTTTCCAAATCATTGATTTTCGGCTCACTCCAATCAAAACAGGAACTTCGGTAGCATGAAAAAGTTCTAGTTTTGAGAGTAATTCATAGTTGTGTTCAAGGGTTTTCCCAAATCCAAAACCAGGATCAATGATCAGATCATTAATACCAAATGACCTTGCTGTTGCGATCCGCTCAGAAAAGAAAAATAAAAGCTCTTTCAGCAGATCTTTATAACCAGGATTGTTTTGCATGGTCTGGGGTGTGCCTTGCATGTGCATAAGAATGTAAGGGACGTTTTCAGTACCGATTAGGGACATCATATTCCCATCTTTCATTCCCGCTGAGATATCATTCACCACAGCGGCACCCGCTTCTATACATTTTCCGGCAACTTCACTGCGAAAGGTATCTATGGAAAGAGGGATTTCAGGGAATTCACCGGTAAGCATCTCGACCACCGGAAGCACTCTTGCTAATTCCTCTTTTGTACTGATATCTTTAGCGCCGGGTCTTGAACTGTATCCGCCAATGTCAATGAAGTGTGCCCCTTCTTTTACCATAAGCTGAGCTCTTTTAAGAATACTTGCTTCATTTGCATAGCGTCCCCCGTCGTAAAAGGAATCAGGAGTCACGTTAAGAATCCCCATGATTTTAGGTGTCGTCAGGTCAATAAGGTTTCCCTTGCAGTTAATATTCATGTCCTGAATTCGTGGTTTATAAAGTATTTGAAAAAAAATTGAACTTTAAAGTCCGAACTTTGACCAATTCGAAATTTTAAGCGAAATTTACGCAAAATACAAACAAAAGCATGCAGAATACGTCAAAACAATATGACAAAGTCATTAGTACTTGTCGGGATTTGTTTGTGAATAAAATGAAAGATTACGGATGCGCCTGGCGCATACTTCGCCTTCCCTCATTAACCGATCAGATTTTTATCAAAGCGCAACGCATCAGAAGTCTTCAAGAGAACGAAACCAGAAGGGTAAATGAAGATGAGGCTTCAGAATTTATCGGTATTATAAACTATTCATTAATGGCTTTGATTCAATTGGAAAAAGGTGTGGCAGAACAACCAGATCTTTCCTTCGAAGAGGCTATGAATGCCTATGATCAGCAAGTGTCTGAAACAAAGGCGCTTATGGAGAACAAGAATCATGATTATGGAGAAGCCTGGAGGGAACTTCGTATTAGTTCTTTAACAGACCTTATTTTGCAAAAATTGTTACGTGTGAAACAGATAGAAGATAACAAGGGCAAAACTATTGTGAGTGAAGGGATAGATGCCAATTATCAGGATATGATAAACTATGCGGTATTTGCTTTAATACTCATGGAAGCAGCATAAACGACTCCAAAAAGAGATAGTATATGAAATGGTTAGTACAGGTATTGCGCATTTTTGTAGGTGTTTTATTCATCATTAGTGGTTTTGTGAAATTGAATGATCCTGTAGGCTTTTCGTTTAAACTTGAAGAGTATTTTAGTCAGGCAGTTTTAAATTTACCGTTTTTTGAACCGTATGCGCTCTACATTGCCTTAGCTGTAGTTATTGCAGAGGTTGTTTTAGGCGTGATGTTACTCACAGGATTTAAACCAAAGTTTACGCTGTGGAGTTTACTGTTGATGATCGTATTCTTTACTTTTCTTACATTCTACTCGGCTTATTACAATAAGGTAACGGATTGCGGCTGCTTTGGCGACGCTGTTAAACTTACTCCCTGGGAATCGTTTGGTAAAGACGTCGTATTGCTATTCATGATATTGATACTTTTCTTTTTTAAAAAATACATCAAGCCTTTAATCGCCAAAAGATTTGCCACCTTCACTTCCGTTTTAAGCTTGCTCGCGTGCATCACGTTTGCGAATCATGTGCTCAATCATCTCCCTGTAATTGATTTCAGAGCATATAAAGAAGGTTCTAATATAATGAAGAACATGACCATTCCTGAAGGTGCGCCAAAACCAATTTATGAATATGTCTGGAAATTTAACGTGAACGGAGAGGAGAAGATTATTACAACTCCGGGCGACTACCCATCGGTGGATGGAGAATTTATTGGGGTGGAAACCACGCTGGTTCAGGCAGGTTACGAACCACCGGTACATGATTTCACCATCGAAAAAGACGGAGAAGACTTCGCCGAAGAGATGTTGAACGAAGGGAAATTGTTAATGGTGATCTCGTATGACCTCTCGAAATCTTCAGAAGAGGGATTTGCAAAACTGAAAGAGGTTGCCGATCAGGCTGCCAAAAATGGATATCTGGTTATTGGAATGTCTGCATCTTCGGGTGCGCAGGTAGCGCAGATCAAAGAAAAGTTTCAGTTGGATTTTGACTTTTATTTTACAGATCAGACCACCTTAAAAACGATCGTTAGATCTAATCCGGCGGTGGTCCGTCTTAAAAAAGGGACTATTCTCCAGAAACTTCATTACAACGACCTGGACGAACTAACATATTAACACAATAATCTATTTAGATTTATTACTCAACAAAATCAACATAACAATTAACGAAATATAAGATCATGAGAAATAAAATTGTTGCAGGCAACTGGAAAATGAATAATGACCTGGGTGAAACTGAAGCTTTGATTACCGAATTACAAAATACACTTACTTCTTCTGATGCTGAAGTTATGATCGCTCCTGCTTTTACCAACTTGTATCGTGCTTATGAAACCTGTCGTCTTAAAGGTATAGAAGTGATCGCACAGAATATGCATTTTGCATCCAATGGTGCATATACTGGAGAAATATCCGCCGGGATGTTAAAAAGTATAGGAGTAAGCACCGTAATTCTGGGTCATTCAGAGCGTAGAGCTTACTTTGGCGAAAATGATGAATTGTTAGCCAAAAAGGTAAATGCAGCTTTAGATAATGATATGCGTATTATTTTTTGCTTTGGCGAAGAGTTAGAAGATCGTAAGAAAAACAATCATTTTTCGATTGTAGAAGGCCAGCTAAAAAATGCACTGTTTCATCTGGATGCCGCTGCCTGGGAATCGATAGTGCTCGCCTACGAACCTGTTTGGGCCATAGGAACCGGGGAAACTGCTTCACCTGAACAGGCTCAGGAAATGCATCAATTTATTCGTAAGACCTTAAGTGACAAATACGATAAGACGCTGGCTGCTAGTGTGTCTATACTTTATGGCGGTAGTGTGAAACCGGCGAATGCAAAAGAGATATTCTCAAAGCCCGATGTAGATGGAGGTCTTATTGGAGGGGCATCATTAAAAGCAAAAGACTTCGCGGCCATCGTTGCTGCTATATAAAGATGCTTTCAAAACCCGCTTTACATAAGGTTAGTATAGAAGAGCTGGAGGTATTGAGACAACTTAGTATTCAAACTTTTTCAGAGAAATTTTCAGAAGATAATACGAGTGAAGATCTTACTAATTATTTGATCAAAGCCTTCAATAGAGAACAGCTGGAGAAGGAGTTGAGAAATAGTAAGTCGTTCTTCTATTTTCTTAAACTGAAAGATAGAATACAGGGATATCTTAAGTTAAATAAAGGCGATGCTCAAAATGAGTTAAAAGATCAAAACTGTGTAGAACTTGAGCGTATTTACGTTTTAAAAGAATACCAGAGAAAAGGTCTTGGGCATTTTCTAATGAATTTTGCCATTGAATGGGCTGTAAAACAAGAAGTGTCTTTTATTTGGCTGGGAGTTTGGGAAAAAAATGAGGCCGCTATTCGTTTTTATCAAAAGTATAATTTCAAAAAATTTGGATCTCATGAATTTATCTTGGGAAATGACAAACAAACAGATCTATTAATGAAACGATCTTTAATTGATTAAGATGAATTATATTGAATATAAGTTTACGGTTACGCCAAAAGATCCGGGAGAAGATATTCTTGCTGCCGAACTTGGAGCTGTTGGTTTTGAAAGTTTTCTTTTCGAAGAGGATGGTTTACTGGCTTATATCCCTGAGGAAGACTGGAAACCGGAACTTGTGGAAGCAGTATCATTTCTTAAGAATCCATCATTTGAAATCTCATTTTCTTATAAAGAGATCGAACAGGAAAACTGGAATGAAGAATGGGAGAAAAATTTTCATCCTATTATCGTTAACGACCAATGTATGGTAAGAGCACCTTTTCATGACAAAAGCTCTGTAGATTTTGATATTGTTATTGAACCAAAAATGAGTTTTGGTACAGGTCATCATGAAACTACTCATATGATGATACAACACCTTCTAAATATAGATGTAGCTGGTAAAAAGGTGTTAGACATGGGGTGCGGTACGGGCGTTTTGGCGATACTGGCAGAAATGAAAGGCGCAGAAGCGGTCGATGCCATTGATATCGACAATTGGTGCTTTCAAAATTCTATAGAAAATGCAGCACGCAACGATTGCAAACGTATCTCTGTCTATGAAGGAGATGCAACACTGCTGAAAGATCGGAAATACGATCTTATTATAGCTAATATCAATCGAAACATTCTATTAAATGATATGTCTGTATATGCAGAAGCACTTATGGATAATGGCATATTACTTTTAAGCGGATTCTACGAAAAAGACATTCCGGTAATCGACGAATGTTGTGCGAAACTTTCGTTAAAATTGACTGAAAAACTGGAGAAGAATTCTTGGGTTTCTTTAAAATACGTAAATTAGCAAAAAATTCCCCAGATGAGTACGCAGGAAAAAAGTTTGGAAGATCTGCTCATTTTAGAGGAGATCGATAAGCAAAATGAAATAGTTCTTTTCAATGATGATGTCAACACGTTCGATCACGTGATCGAGACATTAATAAACACTTGTGACCATACTCCGGAACAAGCAGAGCAATGCTCCATCATTGTTCACTACAAAGGAAAATGCACCGTAAAAACAGGTCCGTACGAAGATCTAAAGCCACGTTGCAGTAAATTATTGCAGGCAGGTCTTAGTGCAGAAATCGTTTGATATAGCAGAAAATATATCGTAATTTGAACTATACATCACCTATACAATAGACGGGTTTTATCGTTTTTTTTCCTATACAACTGAATAATCTATTATATTAGAGCATTCAAATTTGTATTTATGGCAATTATTACGTTTGCTGGTTTTACTCTCCTCGTAGCAGTTATTTCCTATTTTGCAACACGAAAAACAGATGAATCTTCTTCAGATGGTTACTTTTTAGGTGGACGTAGTTTGACGGCAGGAGTTATTGCAGGGTCACTGCTGTTAACAAATCTTTCCACAGAACAGATTGTCGGCTTGAATGGTCAGGCATACGAGCAAGGGATTCTGGTCATGGCCTGGGAAACCTTAGCTGCGATCGCTATGGTAGTGACCGCGGTTTTTTTATTACCTAGGTATTTGAAAGGAGGGATCACTACGGTTCCTCAGTTTTTAAAAGACCGGTACGATACTACCACGAAAACAATCACATCGATGCTTTTCTTGTCTGGTTATGTAGTTGTTTTTTTACCTATCGTCTTGTACTCAGGATCACTCGCAATTGTCACGATGTTTAACATCCCTGAAGAATTTGGAATCTCACATACCTCCGCCATATGGTTATGTGTATGGGGCATAGGAATTATTGGTTCTATATATGCGGTTTTTGGCGGATTGAAGGCGGTGGCAGTATCAGATACAGTAAATGCAATTGGTTTACTAATAGGGGGCATCATGATTCCTGTCTTTGGACTCATGTACATTGGTGACGGGAATTTATTTGAAGGATTGAATACATTGGTTACCTCAAATCCTGATAAATTTGATTCTATAGGAAAGGAAACCAGTTATGTGCCGTTTAGTACGATTTTTACGGGGATGATGCTGGTGCAGCTATTTTATTGGGGAACGAATCAGGCTATCATCCAAAGAGCACTGGCTGCAAAGAATCTTAAAGAAGGTCAGAAAGGGTTGTTGTTGGCTGCTTTCATCAAAATTCTCGGACCGCTGATCGTGGTGCTTCCGGGAGTGATTGCTTTTCATATTTTTGGTGGTAATCTCGAAATTCCAGATCAGGCATATCCCAAACTGGTAAATACCGTGCTGCCGTTGTCTTTAGTGGGCTTTTTTGCAGCGGTCTTATTTGGTGCTATTCTTAGTTCCTTTAATAGTGCGCTTAACAGCTCAGTGACCTTATTCGGTATCGATATTTACAAACAGTATATAAATAGAGAAGCTTCAGAACTTACGATTGTAAAATACGGAAAGGCATTCGGAATATTTCTGGCGGTCCTTTCGATGGTGATCGCTCCATTTATAGCCAATGCCCCAGATGGTCTTTTTGGGTATCTTCAAGAAGTAAATGGCTGTTATAGTATTCCTATCTTGACCATTATTGTGGTGGGGTACCTTACAAAAAGAGTTCCTGCACTGGCTGCTAAAGTTGGTATAATCTCCGGAGTAGTTTTGTATTCGGTGAGTCAATTTGTTCTTAAACCTTATTTTATTGACAAAGCAGTAACAGCAGCAAAAGATTCCGGTATCACAGATCCTACAAGACTGAGCGAAGTTGAATCACTTGCTTATCCGCATTTTCTTCACGTTATGGCCATTTTATTTGTGCTAAACGTGATCATCATGTTGATTATTGGAGCTATCAAGCCTCGTAAAGAAGCCTTTGAGCTTCCTTATACGCAACAGGTAGAAATTACCCCTTACAGATTTTTGAAACCTGTAGGTTTAGGTATAATTATTACGGTAATTGGTATTTACATTTATTTCTCCTAATTAAATGAAACGTTCTATAGGCGCTATATGTTGGCTTTTGGTATTCCTATCATACGGTCAGGACTTGCCGCCTATTGTTGAATACAGTCCGAATGAATATGGTGGTGGCAATCAGAATTGGATGCTTTCTCAGAATTCAGATAAACACATTTTTGCAGCCAACAATGAAGGCTTATTACATTTTAGTGGAGAAAAATGGAGGTTGTACCCTTCACCTAACGAAACTATCGTAAGATCGGTTAGGGCAGTAGGAGATCGTATTTATACAGGCGCTTACATGGAGTTTGGTTACTGGTATTTTGATGATGCCAAACGACTGTTATACCATTCTTTGAGTGATCAAATAAAAGAACAAATAATCGATGAGGAGCAATTCTGGGGTATTATCGCCTATGATAAATGGATACTCTTCCAGTCTTTAGACCGTATTTATTTGTACAATTCATCAACCGAAAAAATAGACAGTATCACTCCCGAATCGGGGGTCTTGAAAATTTTTAAGGTGGGCGATTCTGTTTTCTTTCAGTCGAATGATCAATTACTGTATGAAATTAAAAATGGAAATTATCAGTTGATTTCTTCTGCTCCTGAAATCGTCAAAAATCGAATTATCAATATTTTTAATACGCCGGAAGGATTTTTGATCCATACCCGAAATGACGGTTTTTTTACTTATAAAAGTGGTGTCATCGAGCGATGGCAAATAGAAGCAGCTACGATTCTGGAGGAGGCAAATGCATACAGCAGCTTGCAACTTAAAGATGGTTCATTTGCTATTGGCACGATATCAAGAGGGATTTTACTACTTAGTTCTCAAGGAGTACTTACCGACTGGATAAAGCAATCAGAAGGACTAGCAAATAACACCGTACTTTCACTTTATGAAGATGCGGTAGGAAATCTTTGGGCAGGATTGGATAACGGTATCAATTGCATCAATCTTACCGCTGCAATAAGGTCTTTCAGTGATGACTCTGGGATACTCGGTACCGTTTATGCTTCCGCTTTTCATCATGGTAATCTCTATATTGGTACTAACCAGGGGCTTTTCATAAGAATTAATGATTCCAGAGAAAGTTTCAGGTTAATTGAAGGCACGGCGGGACAAGTTTGGTCATTGTTAAGTTATGATGACGTTCTTTTCTGTGGTCATGATCTGGGGACCTACCTAATAGAGGGTAATACTGCTACCTTATTGAATAGTTCTTCTGGTGTTTGGAATTTCACTCAGATACCGTCGAGACCCGATATGTTGATTCAAGGAGAGTATGAAGGATTTAGCATTTTGAAAAGGACAAACGGTGAATGGGTCTACGCTAATAAGATTAACGGTTTTGATTTTTCTTCCAAACACTTTGAGATGGCTAATGAGCAGCAAGCTTTTATGAGTCACGAATACAAGGGAGTTTATCAGATAAAATTCGATGAAGAATTTCAAACTGTTGTGAATTGGAAAAAATATGAAGCCCCCAAAAAGGGAAAGGCAGCCAGTATCTTAAAATATAACGACGCAATTTATTACGCTTTTAAAGAGGGAGTATTAAAATACAATGAGGGAGATGACAGTTTTATAAAGGATACATTGATGACCAGGGTGTTTGAAAACGACACCTACATTTCTGGAAAAACAGCGGTAACCAAAGACAACAAATTATGGGTATTTACTAAAGACAAGATCGTTTATATTACCTCCGGTAAACTCAGCAAGGAACCTGTAATACATACGATCTCTATTCCTGCTTCAATTCGTAATACAATCACTGGGTATGAGAATGTTTACCTCTTAAGTGATCAAAAGTACTTATTTGGTATGGCCAACGGGTACTTTTTGCTGGATCTTGAATCCTATAAAAACAACCGAAATAGCATTTTTATAAATAAAGTAACGCAGAAGAAAGCAGATGGATCGCATGCTGTATTATCTTTAGATAAAGAGAATGAACTCTCTTTTAAAGATAACTCCATTTCCTTTGAATTTGGAACACCGGTATTCAAAAAATATCAAATAATAGACTATCAGTATTTGTTAGACCCGTATCATACGACCTGGAGTGAATGGACGGGCGGAAATCATGTGAATTTTGAGAACCTCCCCGCGGGTGATTATACATTTAGGGTTAGGTCAAGGTCTGGCAATAACAGTATTTCAGATGCTGCTTCTTTTAATTTTGTTATTGCAAAACCCTGGGCATTGTCAACTTCTGCCTTCGTTTTATACGCAATTTTATTTATACTTTTAGGTTTCCTCATTCATTACACCTACCGCTCTTACTATCGCAAACAAGAAGCCGAATTGATACGGGAAAATAGCAAAAAACTGGAACTGCAGAAACTGGCAAACGAACAGGAGCTGGTGAAAATACGTAATGATCAATTGCGGCAAGATATCGAAAATAAGAATCGGGAACTGGCAGTGTCTACAATGAATCTTATTAATAAGAACGAAATTCTGGGTCAGATTAAAAAAGCACTTGAAAATTCCAAAGAAAATGGAGTAGATGTGCGGTCCGTATTGCGTATCATCGACCAAAATATTAATGAAGAAGACAATTGGAATGTCTTTAAGGATGCTTTTAATAATGCGGACAAAGATTTTCTTGATAAGGTCAAGAGAAAGCATCCTGCACTGACACCTAATGATTTACGTCTCTGTGCGTATTTAAGACTTAATCTCGCTTCAAAAGAAATAGCTCCCTTACTCAATATCTCTCCCAGAAGTGTCGAAATAAAACGGTATCGTCTTCGGAAGAAAATGGAACTACCTCATGAAAAGAGTCTGGCGGAATATATTTTAGAGATATAATTAAAACTTTATAACCGCAGGTTTTAAAGGTGTTTTAAATTTTACGATATTCGAAAAGATAAATGAAATCAGATATAAATCCTATGCGTAATTTTACCAGATGTATAATTTTTTTATTCTTTGCCTTACCATTAGCAGGCTCTTGTCAAGAAGCAAATCAGGAATCCATGCCTACCAGTTCTAGCAATAAGGATCAGGTTGATAAAAGGGTAGACTCAATTTTGAAATTGATGACCCTTTCGGAAAAAATCGGTCAAATGAATCAGTATAACGGATTTTGGGATGTAACCGGTCCTGCTCCCGAAGGAGGGAATGCCGAAAAAAAATACGAAGACCTTCGAAATGGTTTGGTGGGTTCTATGTTAAATGTACGTGGGGCTAAGGAAGTTCGCGCTATTCAAAAAATCGCTGTTGAAGAAACAAGGTTAGGTATACCGTTAATCATAGGGTTTGATGCTATACATGGCTATAAAACAATGAGTCCCATACCATTGGCAGAGGCAGCAAGCTGGGATTTAGAAGCTATCAAAAGATCTGCACAGGTTTCTGCTGCGGAAACTGCAGCGGTTGGGATCAACTGGACTTTTGCTCCTATGGTGGATATCTCGAGAGATCCACGATGGGGCAGAGTCATGGAAGGAGCAGGTGAAGACCCGTTTCTGGGAAGTAGAATTGCCGAAGCAAGGGTGAAGGGTTTTCAAGGAGACGATCTTAGTGATCCGTTTACGATTGCAGCCTGCGCAAAACATTTTGCAGCTTATGGATTTGCCGAGGGCGGGCTCGATTACAACACCGTAGATATTGGGACGTCTACGCTGCACAACATTGTCTTGCCACCGTTCAAGGCCGCTAAAGAAGCTGGTGTTAAGACCTTCATGAACGCTTTTAACGAGCTTAACGGAATTCCGGCCACAGGTAATGCCTATTTACAAAGAGATATCTTAAAGGGTGAATGGGGCTTTGAAGGATTTGTGGTTTCAGATTGGGAATCCATCAAAGAAATGATCTTGCATGGCAACGTAACAGATGGCAAAGAAGCAGCAAGATTAGCTGCGTTGGCAGGTTCTGATATGGATATGCAGTCTGCTTTATATCTTGAAAATCTCGAAAATCTGGTAAAAGAAGGAATAATTGATGAGTCTTTAATCGATGATGCTGCCAGAAGAATCTTGAAGGTGAAATTTGAATTGGGACTTTTTGACGACCCTTACAGGTATTGTAGTACAGAAAGAGAGAAGCAAACCCTAGGGAAAAAAGAACATCATGAAGCAGTATTGGACATGGCACTTAAATCGATGGTGCTTCTTAAAAATGAGAACAACCTGTTGCCATTAGACAAAAAAGGACAAAAAATAGCCTTGATAGGCGCCCTAGCAGCAGATAAAACAAGTCCGCTTGGGAGTTGGAGGCTTGCGGCAGACGATAATACTGCTATTTCTGTATTAGAGGGGATGAAGGCTTATAAAGGGGTTGATCTTAACTACGCCAAGGGAGCAGATGTTGTTGTTGGAAAGTCCGTTTTTATAAAAGAAGCAGAAGTTAATACCACAGATAGATCTGGTTTTGCTGAGGCAATACAAACAGCCAAAAGCGCAGATGTAGTAGTCATGGTCCTGGGTGAAGATGGCTTTCAGAGCGGAGAGGCGAGAAGCCGTACCTCCCTTGGGCTACCAGGCGTACAACAGGAATTGTTAGAGGAGATCTACAAAGTGAATAAGAATATTGTTTTGGTTCTTATGAATGGTCGTCCACTCACTATTGATTGGGCCGATCAACATATACCCGCTATTCTGGAGGCATGGCAACTGGGAACACAAAGCGGTAATGCGATTGCCAAGGTGCTATTTGGGGACTATAATCCATCAGGAAAATTACCCATGACTTTTCCAAGAAGTGTTGGCCAGATCCCTGTTTATTATAATCATAAAAACACAGGTAGACCCATACAGAAAGGAGATATGGTCTTTTACACGCACTATGGAGATATTGAAAATACTCCGTTATATCCTTTTGGATTTGGCCTAAGCTATACGAAATTTGAATATGCCAATCTTACAGCAAATAGCAGAAGTTTTTCTTCGGATGGATCAATCACATTCAATGTCGAGGTAACCAATTCTGGAGAGGTTCAAGGCAGAGAAGTGGTGCAGTGGTATCTAAGAGATCTGGTAGGGAGCGTTACACGACCCGTAAGAGAATTGAAGGGTTTTGAAATTGTATCCTTAGAGCCAGGAGAAACCAAAAAAGTATCATTTAAGGTAGATGCTTCTGTAATTAGCTTCTACACGGCTGCAGGTAAATGGGAAGCAGAATCAGGACAATTTCGATTGTTTGTAGGTACAGATTCCAATGCAGAGTTGAATACAGATTTTGAATATTCGGGAGCAGAGTAACACATTTAAACACATTCGTACCTATACTATTTTTCCAAAGAAGGGCTTTCGTCCTTTTTGAATAAACTGCCAGGCACCTGCACAGGTTTTTTAACCTTTTGAAATTTACGGTTTTACCATAATTTTACCTTACAAATTCAATAAAAAATTTGTAAGAAAAAAATTAACATTTGTAGTAATATGTTAAAATTTTAACATGCATTTCGTCGATAAAACCCCGTGTTACAACGAGTTGTAGCGATTTTTTTTGAATTACATTTAATTTATTAAAAACACTAATTAGATGAATTTTTGTTAAATAAATAGATGTTAGGTTGATTTTTATTCAGTGATATTAATTTTTTTGTAAGTTTGATGAACAATTAGCAATGTAAAAAGTGTATACAATGGTTAGTTATTTTTTAGCTAATTATTAACATTAAATCAAATCTCACAAAAATGAAAAATCTTAATTTAAAAGTTGTAATGTCCTTCCTAGGCTTAGGACTTGTTTTTGTTTCTTGTAACAAAGATGAAGCAACAGAAATCACCGATTCACAGGCAATCGCGCCAGAGGTAATCGAGAAAGTAAAGTCTCTTGCATTGAATCCTGATGGGATGACTATTCAAAATGTAGAGCGTCCTGACGGAAGCATGGAAACTACTTACTTATTAGAAGGTGATATCGCCATAAGTGCTGAGCAATTAGATGGTATGAGCATTTATGATGGTATTACTTCGGAGCAGTACCGCACCAGAAACCTGGTAAGTCAGCCAAGAACGCTTAGTGTGATTGGTTATACTGGCGGAGCAAATGCTTTGACTACAAATATGAGAACTGGTCTTTCATGGGCAATCAATAATTACAATGCATTGGGTCTTACGCTTAGATTTAACTTGAGCTTTAGAACCAGTACTGCTGCAGATATCGTTGTTTACAGACAACCAAACGTTTCCGGTGCAGGAGGACAGGCAGGTT
Organism: Flavobacteriaceae bacterium M23B6Z8; assembly: GCA_046199005.1. Taxonomy (GTDB): domain Bacteria; phylum Bacteroidota; class Bacteroidia; order Flavobacteriales; family Flavobacteriaceae; genus Ascidiimonas. The sequence goes on along the minus strand of CP176050.1, from coordinate 3,448,360 downwards.
TCCCAACTAGCGGTAACCCTTTCAAATGGGTACAGATCTACCGTGGTCTTGACAATGCAAATGCAAATGTAAACGAGCATGTTGCAACTCATGAAATCGGACACTGTCTTGGTATGCGTCACACAGATTACTTCAGTCGTCAAAGCTGTGGTCAAAACGTTAACGAAGGAGACGGTGGTGTAGGAGCGATCCATATTCCTGGAACTCCTACCGGTTATGATTCTACCTCTATCATGCTAGCTTGTTTTAACTTTAACACAAATGGAGAGTTCAACGGTAACGATAGAACCGCATTACGTTTCTTATACTAATATCCATTCCCCTTAACCTTAAGTATACACTTGAAAAAGAGCGCATTATGCGCTCTTTTTTTATGCTCAAACATTATATTTTAGAAGGTTTTACTGTAACTGAATTATAAGTAATTTCTTTAAATTAGGTTAATCATAAATCTCACATAATGAAAAACATTAAAATTCAATTTCAAATCCCCGCTTTCCTACTGCTTTTTTTAATGATAAGCTCCTGTGACAAAGGTCAAGAGTTGGAAACTACTGTATCGGCAGAAATTTCTGAAGAAACGCTACAAAAGGTAGCGAGCTTGGGCATGAATCCGAATGGAATTAAGAATTACGATCTAGAACGACCGGATGGAACCCGGGAATCTGGTTACCTCATCTCAGGTGATATTCACATGACACCGGCTCAACTGGAACGTTTAGATCCTGAGGCTGGCATAACTACAGAACATTACAGGTATGTCAATCTGGTAAGTCAGCCAAGAACAATTACAGTTACGGGTTACACAGGCGGTAGTTTTGCCTTAACTACTAAAATGCGAACTGCTTTGTCCTGGGCGCTCAATAATTACAATGCAATTAATCTGACTTTAAGATTTGTATTAACATTTGGAACCAGCACTACTAGCGATATTGTGGTCTATAAGAACCCAAATATTAGTACTGCAGGAGGAACTTCAGGAACTCCTTCGGCAGGAGACCCTTACAAATGGGTGCAGATCTATTCGGGTACCGATGCTTTTTCAACAAACGTCATCGAATATTTTATGACTCACGAAATAGGGCATTGTATTGGCATGGCCCATACAGACTGGCGAAATCGAGAGAGCTGTGGTGGTACCGGCGGGTCTCCTTTTAATCCTGGCTTTGTATATATACCGGGTACTCCAACAGGATTTGACCCAGGCTCTATTTTTAATACTTGTGTCGATAGCGGCACTCAAGGTGAATTTAATGCTAATGACATTTTAGCTTTACAAGTAGTTTATTAAAAGATAATCAGGAATAAGCTTTAGTTAGCTAATTTTAGGTGAAAACAATGGTTTTATTTTGATAAACCATTGTTTTTCTTTCTAGGTGAAGTTTGATCGCTCTTGAGAGTACTATCTTTTCGAGATCCCTTCCTTTTGCAATAAAATCTTTCACAGCGTGTACGTGACTCACGGCAACAGTATCTTGTGCGATAATAGGCCCTTCATCCAAGGCCTCAGTTACGTAATGGCTGGTAGCTCCAATAATCTTTACACCCCTTTCGAATGCAGCATGGTAAGGTTTCGCACCGGGAAAGGCGGGAAGAAAAGAATGATGAATATTGATGATTTGATTCGTATAGACATCAATGAGTGATTTTGAAACTATTTGCATATACCTAGCCAGAACAATAAAATCGACATGATGTGACTTTAACAAAGCCAACTGATCTTTTTCAGCAGCGGTTTTAGTTGCTTTATTCACTTCAATATGAAAAAATGGAATATTAAAATTATTGGCTATTCCTCTTAAATTAGCATGATTACTTATGATTAAAGGGATTTCTACTTTGAGTTCTCCAGATCGGTACCTGGCAAGTATATCAAAAAGACAATGGTCGTATTTGGAAACAAATACTGCCATTTTGGGCAGAATCTGACTGTCATAGATCTGCCATTGCATTTGATATCGATCAGCTACGGTATCTTTGAATGAAAACTCAAAATTTTCTTTATTTAACTTTGGAGCTTCAAAATCGCATTCTAGGCGCATAAAAAACAGGTTAGCATCTCGATCGACATGTTGGTCTATATAAGTAATGTTTCCGGATTGTTGTTGAATAAAATTTGTAACGGATGCAATTATTCCTTTTTTATCAGGACAGTTGATAAGTATTGTGAGCCTACTCATATTAATTTGTTTAAAAAGACTGGTAGATATTCAAAATTACCCCTAAATCAAGTAGATGGAAGCACTATTTTTAATTTTTAGATAAATCTGAACAACAGGCTGAATTTTTTGAGAATTCCGTAAATTGCACCCTCTAATAACGCCTTTTATTATCAATGGAACAAATAAAGCCTTATAAGCCTCAGCATAAAGTAAGAATTGTCACTGCCGCATCACTTTTTGATGGGCACGATGCTGCTATCAATATCATGAGACGGATTATTCAATCTACAGGAGTTGAAGTAATTCACCTGGGTCATGATCGCAGTGTAGAAGAAGTGGTTAACTGCGCGATTCAGGAAGATGCGAATGCTATTGCCATGACCTCTTACCAAGGCGGACATAATGAGTATTTTAAATATATGTATGATTTGCTCAAAGAAAAAGGAGCTTCACACATAAAAATATTTGGTGGAGGCGGAGGTACCATTCTTCCGGAAGAGATCAAGGCTTTAATGGAATATGGAGTAACCCGTATCTATCACCCCGATGATGGTCGTGCCATGGGTTTGCAGGGAATGATTAATGATTTGGTAGAGAAGGCAGATTACCCTATCGGAGAAAATGTAAATGGGGAGTTTACCAGTATCAAGGCATCAAACCACAGAGATATAGCACGTGTTATATCGGCTGCGGAAAACTTTCCGGAAAAACATTCAGATGCACTTTCTGAGATAAGACAGGAAGCAAAAAAGCTTCAGATTCCTGTTTTGGGAATTACAGGTACTGGAGGTGCTGGAAAATCGAGTTTAGTAGACGAATTAGTGCGTCGATACCTCATAGATTTTGAAGACAAAACCATTGCGGTGGTTTCTGTAGATCCTTCTAAGCGAAAAACGGGTGGTGCACTTTTAGGAGACCGAATACGAATGAACGCTATTAAGAATTCTAGAGTGTATATGCGTTCTTTAGCGACCCGACAATCTAATCTGGCACTTTCAAAATATGTAGACGATGCCATTTCGATTCTCAAGGTTGCCGGTTTTGATCTTATTATTTTAGAAACTTCAGGAATCGGACAAAGTGATACCGAAATACTTGATCATTCAGATGCTTCGCTCTATGTAATGACACCGGAATACGGTGCTGCTACCCAATTGGAAAAAATCGATATGCTAGATTTTGCAGATGTGATCGCTCTGAACAAATTCGATAAAAGAGGCGCACTTGATGCGATTCGCGATGTAAAAAAGCAATACCAGCGAAACCATCAGTTATGGGATAAAAATACGGAGGAAATGCCCGTTTACGGCACTATTGCTTCACAATTTAATGATCCGGGAACCAATACGTTATATAGGGTATTGATAGACACCATCAACGAAAAGACCGATGCAGGCTTCGAGAGTTCTTTTCAGATTACAGAAGCAATGTCGGAAAAACAATATATCATTCCTCCTAATCGCACCCGATATTTATCTGAGATCACAGAAAATAATCGTGGTTATACACAACGATCTGAAGAACAGGGAAAAGTAGCACAGCAACTTTTCGGAATTTTTAAAACGCTGGAGACCTTTACAGGCAAAAAACCCACACTCACCCTGCACGGGGTAGAAATAGAAGACGCAGATAATGACAAGAAGGAATTCGCTGAACTTTTAATAAAAGAGTTCGACCGCGTAAAAATGAATCTGGATCCTCATCATTGGGAAGGCATTCAACATTGGGAGCACAAAGTAAAGCAATATCAAGATCCCGTTTACAGCTTCAAAGTAAGGGACAAAGAAATAAAAATTGAAACATATACGGAGTCTTTATCACATCTTCAAATCCCGAAAGTTGCTTTACCTCGCTTTGAAGCCTGGGGTGATGTACTCAAATGGATACTCAAAGAAAATGTTCCGGGTGAGTTTCCATATACAGCGGGTATATATCCATTTAAAAGACAGGGAGAAGACCCTACCAGAATGTTCGCTGGAGAAGGTGGCCCGGAAAGGACCAATCGTCGCTTTCACTACGTAAGTCTGGGCATGCCTGCCAAAAGACTTTCGACAGCTTTTGATTCAGTAACACTCTACGGGAATGATCCGGGATATCGTCCTGATATTTATGGAAAAGTGGGTAATTCCGGGGTGTCCGTTTGCTGTTTGGATGATGCGAAAAAACTATATTCTGGTTTTAATCTGGCAGACCCAATGACCTCTGTGAGTATGACTATCAATGGACCGGCCCCCATGCTGTTAGGTTTTTTTATGAATGCAGCCATAGACCAACAATGTGAGATCTATATCAAAGAAAACGGACTCGAAGCTGAAGTTGATAAAAAAATAACAGATATATATAAAAAGAAAGGTGTTAAACGCCCGGTTTACCATGGAGATCTACCAGAAGGAAATGATGGTCTTGGTCTTATGCTTTTGGGAGTCACCGGAGATATGGTGCTTCCGGAAGCAGTATATTATCAAATAAAAGCACAAACACTGGCACAGGTTAGAGGAACAGTTCAAGCCGATATCCTCAAAGAAGATCAGGCACAAAACACCTGTATTTTTTCCACAGAGTTCGCTTTAAGATTGATGGGAGATGTGCAAGAATACTTCATTCAACAAAAAATCCGAAATTTCTATTCGGTATCCATCTCCGGATATCATATTGCCGAAGCCGGGGCCAATCCCATAAGTCAATTAGCTTTTACACTGGCAAACGGATTTACCTACGTTGAATATTACCTGAGCCGCGGAATGGATATCAATGAGTTCGGGCCTAATCTTTCCTTCTTCTTCTCGAACGGAATCGACCCGGAATACGCTGTCATAGGTAGGGTAGCACGTAAAATCTGGTCTAAGGCAATGCGATTGAAATATGGCGCAAACAAAAGAGCTCAAATGCTTAAATACCATATTCAAACTTCTGGAAGATCACTGCACGCACAGGAAATAGATTTTAATGATATTAGAACCACCCTACAGGCGCTATATGCTATCTACGATAATTGTAATTCGCTACATACCAATGCGTATGATGAAGCAATAACGACACCTACAGAAGAAAGCGTGCGCCGTGCGATGGCTATTCAGTTAATCATTAACAGGGAATTGGGTCTTGCTAAAAACGAGAATCCTATACAGGGAGCTTTTATAATTGAAGAGCTCACAGATCTTGTTGAAGAGGCAGTCTATATAGAGTTTGACCGTATTACTGAACGTGGTGGGGTGTTAGGAGCTATGGAAACCATGTATCAGCGATCTAAAATTCAGGAAGAAAGCCTGTATTACGAAACATTGAAGCATACTGGTGAATTTCCGATCATTGGCGTAAACACCTTTCTTAACAGTAAAGGTTCGCCCACTGTACTGCCTGCTGAGGTAATTCGAGCTACTGAGCAGGAGAAAGAAGATCAAATAGAGACACTTAAAAATTTACAGGAAGGCAACCGGGAAGAGGCCAAACTAAGATTGGAAACCATTAAAAAAGCAGCTGTTCAGAATGGAAATATTTTTGAAGAACTCATGGAGGCTACCAAAGTCTGTTCGTTAGGGCAAATAACTGATGCCTTGTTTGAAGTAGGCGGACAGTACAGGAGAAATATGTAGCTGCTTATTTATATCATTTGTAGTTATTTGAGCAACCACTGCGAATTACTTCAATTTAAGTATCTTTAAAATTGAAACAAATTCAGGCTGCTTTATGTTTGCCAATATAGAATACAGTGTCACCGCCATTGCCTGTTTAATTACAGCCTTCGTCATTCAACGTATCTACTTTAAAGAGAAAAGACGTAATGCATCGCCGTTGGCAATTAAGGGGATTAAATGGTTCGGGTGGGCTATATTAATATGGGGTATAGGCGCTTTTGCTAATCTCATACTGGTAGCAGGCTTTAACTTTTCAATGGATGACAAAGTGATCATCTACCTAGGTGTTCTTGTTTCTTTGCTTAATTCCTTATTCATTTTGCTTTCTATTCCTTCTATAGAGCATAAGGGTAAGCGCACATTGATCATCCAAATGATCAATAGATTTAGCGATCGTGAAGTCTTTGTTATTTTTGGAGGATTCTTTGCCATTATCGCTTTCGTTTTTATCACAACTTCATTAGGAGGTTCAGGTATTATAAGCAATACCTATATCTGGCTCATCGATATTCCCATCTCACTCATCGTTGCTTTTATTTTACTTCAGGAATTAAATAAAGCCTTTTCAAACAGACAAATGCGTTTTATGTATTTACCTTCTTTCGCTTTGTTTGTATTGATAGTAACAGCCGTATCACATCGTATTTTTCCTGTGGAGCAGGCAGAACAGTATATGGATCCAGATACCTGGCAAGCGGTAGGGATGATAACGGCCCTGGCTTTTAAATTTTTGTTTATTTTATTATTTACAATTCTTCTATACAGTTGGAAGTTTCTATCGGAAACAGAAGCGCATCAATCACAGCTTGAGGAATTAAAGTCAGACAATGAGAAGCTTATCCATGAAAACAATAGACACACAACAGCCATTGAAAGTCATTTAGATACTATTGAAAATCTTCAGCGGGAATTAAGGCAAACCAAAGACTCATTGCAGCAGCTGCAGCTGGATTCGCAGGTAGAATTGTCTGATCGACAACAAGAGGTCCTTGCCAATTTATGGATATGTAAGGGCAATAAATCGTATACTGAAATTGCCGAGGCAATGCACATAAGTCCTGACGGATTCCAGACACACATTCATCAAATCAAGAAACTACTGCAAATAAAAGGAGCAGGAGGCAAAGACCAGTTAATTGCATATGCAGAGGCTCAAAATTTAGGTAAATATGCCAGTATTTCACCAGATAGCGAGCATGCGTAAGTACATGCGTACGCATATCAGGTCTTGTTTTTAACCATTGTTTACGCTTTCACCGGCCTTAAGTTTACTTCAAATTAGCAGCATCAAAACTCAAGAAAGATGCGCTTTTTACTTTTAGATTTCGCAATTCCTAATTACAGATTCGCTCACAGCTTTTATTTAACAGGCAGTACAGATGCGTTGATCAATGAAAAGTTTCAACGTGCCACCGGTTGGTTTGTAGCGGCGATTAATGCAGAAATACCTATCACTGCTTCTGTAGCAGTTCCATGGGTGCTGGTCATACTTTTTGTTGGGGCCTTCTATTTTACGCTGTATTTCAGGGGAATTAACTTCAGGAGTTTCGGTACTTCCATCCGAATCGTAAAAGGCGATTATGATCATCTGGAAAACGGTGAGAACGAAGGCGAAGAAAATAAAAACCCATCAGAAGGTGAGGTCTCACATTTTCAGGCACTTACCACTGCTTTATCCGCTACTGTTGGTTTAGGTAATATAGGAGGTGTTGCCATTGCTTTATCAATAGGAGGCGCAGGCGCTACGTTCTGGATGATCATTATAGGGTTGTTAGGCATGGCGTCTAAATTCGTAGAGTGCACCTTAGGTGTGGCCTATCGTGAAGTGAATGAAAAAGGAGTGGTCTTTGGGGGTCCCATGTATTATTTAAGCAAGGGATTAAAAGACAAGGGGCTTTCAGGTTTAGGGAAAGTGCTGGCTGTTCTTTTTGCCATCATGTGCGTAGGGGGCTCATTTGGGGGAGGAAACATGTTTCAGGCGAATCAGGCATTTAAGTTATTTGAGAATGTAACCGGCGGAGAACATAGTCTTTTTCATGAGAAAGGTTGGCTTTTTGGCGTTATCATGGCTGTTTTGGTAGGAATAGTAATTATAGGGGGAATTAAAAAAATCGCTAAAGTCACCGATAAAATAGTTCCAGCCATGGTAGTCACATATATATTGGCAATTCTTGTGGTTGTAGGTACAAATTATAGGTTAATTCCCGATGCGTTTGGGCAGATATGGTCAGGAGCTTTTAGTCCCTCAGGCATTGCCGGCGGATTCATGGGTGTACTAGTTCAGGGTTTCAGGAGAGGAGCTTTCTCTAACGAAGCAGGTATAGGTTCGGCTGCTATTGCACATGCTGCAGTAAAGACCAGTTATCCCGCAAGTGAAGGACTGGTAGCTTTGTTAGAACCATTTATAGATACCGTATTGGTGTGTACGATGACTGCGCTGGCACTTATCATCACCGGGCAGCTCACAGTTGGAGCTACCGTATCTCCCGAACAAGGAGTCTTGCTAACCTCAGGAGCTTTGGAAAGCACAATTTCCTGGTTCCCTTATGTGTTGACCATTGCCGTGATACTCTTCGCATTCTCATCTATGATATCATGGTCGTACTACGGATATCAGGCATGGACCTATCTGTTTGGAAAAAATGAAGTTTTAGGATATACGTACAAGTTTCTTTTCTGTGGTTTCGTGATCATTGGAGCAGCGGCAAGTTTAGATGCCGTGATCGGATTTTCAGACGCCATGGTCTTTGCGATGATGGTACCTAATATGATAGGATTGTTTTTGTTAACACCGGTGGTAGCAAAAGAATTGAAGAAATATTATAAGGCAATCCAAAACAAACATCGTGTTCGATGAGGATTTAATCTTTCATTATCCCAGATAAATGCCTACAGCAAATCTGTCTTAAATTTAATGAAGACATAAGTTAAACATGCGTTCGTTTTTTTATCTTTAGGCTTTATACAGTTGTATCAAAATATGCAAATACGGCAGGATTTTTGATGCTTGTAAGAGCAGGTGTTAGATAAAACTTCGGCAACCATGAACAAACTTTTCTTTCTTTCTTTTCTTTTGATGATCTCAGTTACTGATGCCCAGCAATTACGACTCAAAAAAGGAGTCGTAATAGATCAAATAGAGATGGTAACAGACTCTACTGCGACGTATACACTATACTTACCTCAAGAATTTACAATGAATCAAAAATGGCCCTTGCTGTTTGTTTTTGATCCCGAAGGTAATGGGAAGAGAGCTGTAGAATTGTTTAAAGATGTCGCAGAGAAATATGATTTCATTGTAGTAGCTTCTAACCAGATAAAAAATGATGTCTTAGAAAAGAATCTGGCGAGATTCGATAAATTATCGTTGGAAATCGGAAAAACATATCCTATACAAACCACTCGTATCTTTACAGCAGGCTTTTCTGGCGGAGCTCGATTGGCGACCACCATTGCAGTGATCACCAGAAAAATTGAAGCAGTAATAGCGTGTGGGGCTAGTTTTTCGACTGATGTGGTCTATTATCCAAAAAGACCAGATTTTTATTTTATCGGATTGGTCGGTAACGAAGATTTTAATTATATCGAAATGGAATCGGCTCAACAATATTTAGATGCCAGAAGAATTCCTAATGAATTGACCACTTTCAAAGGAGGTCATAATTGGCCGGAAGCAAAACATATTGAAGAAGCTTTTAAATGGATTCAATTAAGATATCTTACCAAACTAAATAAATTAGAAAAAGAAGAATTGCTGGCGGCATATCAGGAAGACCTTCGGGAGGCCGATAGGCTGGCACGCTTTGATAAAGAAAATGCTATTGAAAATTTGACGCGAATCAGGAAGAATTATGCCCCTGAACTGGATACCGATAGTTTAAAAAAGAAGATAAGGCTTCTCAAACGAGATCCGCTCTATAAAGCACGTATCAAAAAAGACAAGACGGCTACCTGGGAAGAAGAAGATCTTAGAAGTATGTATGCTCTTTATTTTCGAGATGACCTTGACTCTCTTAATTTTGATAATTTAGGATGGTGGGAGAGTCAGTTACAACAGATAGACAGTTTCACTACAAGTAACGACTTTTACAAAAAAAGAACGGGAAAACGATTAAAATCATTGCTGTACACTGCAGCAAGAGAAGTCGCGATGACGCAAAAAGACTCAACCGACAGTGAAAAATGGCTCTATGCGAACATTTTTATGACGCTTGCAGATAAAAAACAGGAAGAAGCCTATTTTAATGTTATTGGGCATGCAGCAAAAAAGCTTAATTACGATATGGCACTTTTCTATACAGAAGAACTGTTTAGAAATGGCTTTACCGATTTAAAATCGCTAAAAAATATTCCTGGAGCTTCTATATTCTTTGTGTCTCCCGCTTACCAGGAATTAGAAGAACAATATTTTGAAGATAAAAAATCCGGTTTCGAGTGATTTTAAGTATGAGATGAAAATAAAATATGAACCTAACAACTGCATTGCAATTTTTTATCAGATCTGATGAAAAAGGTTTGCAATTAGATTTTTTCAGAGATGACGGGCAGGTTCTTCTTCAAATTTATAAGGGAAATGAAGTGGCAACTTGGAATAAAGTCTATGTTATTGACGAAAACGAATTGCTGCTGCTGCTGCGTTTCCACAAGAGCAAAACCGACAATGAATCTAATTTTAATAGGTTCATGAGTTTAAATACGTTTACTCAATTCCGTAAAATCAAGGATCAGAATCAAATTTTTTATTATCAACCAGTATCAGCCACAACAAAGATTCCGATGCTGCAAAGGAAAATTTTAGATATTATTTTTGATGTATACGATTTAAGAAGTAATCAGTTTTCATTTACATTGAATGCTTATTGATTGCAGGGATATGTAATCAACTTATGGAGATAGATTAAATATATATCCAGTGGTTGTTTGATATTTTTCCTTTAAAGCCTTCGGGAACATAATTGCAATCCGTAATTTCCCTAGCCAAAGAAAAAATAATCTCTTTGAAGGATTTCATCAGAAAATAATTAACAATGATCAGGAAACATTTTTCTTTTTGTCTTTCAGGTAATTAGGTTAGATTTCATGTAAAAACTTAGATTTAAAGAAGCCAATTTTGTAGTATTTGTTGATAAATTCTTATATAATTTCCACTCATCTACAGTATCTTTTCACAGAGAATTATGAATAAATTTTGAAGTCTGTCTCCCCCTGGACTTAAGATAATACGTATAAAATTCACATTAGTATCCCATAAGAAGTAAGAGTACGGGTAATGAATATTTTATTCATCTTGCCTCGTATTTTTATGAATGATGCAGTGACAAATACGATTGTACATAGTTTGAAAAATTACATAATACATTAATAAATATGAACAAAATAATTACCTCCGGATTCATCCGCGTGTTACTACTTTTAATATTACCAATGATGGTAAGTGGGCAACAAGCTCAAAACGCCATAGGTCCAAAATCGTATGAGGTACAGAAGATACCAGCAAGCCCGGAGGTAGCGGCTTTAGGTACCTTTGGGAATCTTCCGGTGAATAAATATAATGGTACAGTAAACGTGCGTGTTCCTATTTATCAAATTGACTTTGAAGGTCTCACCATACCCGTGAATCTTTCCTATAATACTGGAGGCATTCGTGTAAATCAAGACGCTTCGTGGGTAGGATTGGGCTGGAATTTATCCGAAGGAATTACCATCACAAGAGAAGTAAATGACTTTGAAGATATTCGAAATGCAGATGTAGAAACCGAAAGCGTTGGTTGGATCTTTACCGAGAACTATCTGGTAAGAGAAGAGGTGAATAATTTTGAGCCAAAGGTTGCATCGGTGCATTTAAAATATCTAGATAGTTTAATGACGCTGAACAAACCAAGGGATATGCAGCCCGACCTGTTCACCGTGAATACGCCATCGGGTTCTTGTAAATTTTACCTGCCAAAAAAAGCTTCTGGCGAAAACGTGTTAGCTGCACTTATACTCGACCAGCGTAATTTTAAAATAACCTATACCATTTCTACACAAGAGTTTCAGGTGATTGATCCCAATGGTTTTACCTACCACTTTACCGAAAAAGAAAAATCCACAGGATATAGCAGCTGGGATGCTGCTCCGGGAACTATTAATCAGCAAACCCTGTTGCAAGGCATTCCGCCATGGAGTACCAATCAAACCCGCTACATGATTTCCGCCTGGAAACCTTCAAAGATCGTGGCACCTTTTGGTCAGGAATTGTTTTTCACTTATGAATCCGGATTTTTCCTGTCTTATCCATCATTTTCAGAGAGCTATAATTTTACAATTCACAACACGCCTATAAACGGGCAAACGCAAAATTTTGAAAATACCATCTCAGCACCTAACGCTGCATCTGCCTCCATGAATGCTTTTCATACGCTTCATACCAGTACGATCACCGGCGATTTTGGCAGTGTGACCTTCACGATCTCCAACAATAGAGATGATCTCTTTTCCGTAGCCGCCTTCCGTCAGCTTTCCGGTATCTCGGGATGGACGCCCTCCATTCAGCCACATGCGTACGATCCTAAGAAATTGCAACAGATCACTGTTCGCAACTCTCAGAATGAAATCGTAACCTCCGCACAATTCTTTCATAGCTATTTTAATCAGGACGAAGCGACTACATCAGACAAAGAAAAGTATTTGCGATTAAAATTAGACTCCCTACATATACAAGACCAGAGATACCACTTTCAATATAAAAACAGCAATAGCCTTCCGCCTAAAGATACTAAAGGCACCGATTTTTGGGGCTTCTATAATGGACTGGATACCAACCCGCATCGCATTCCCAGTATGAATCGTTTTTTTGAAGTACATACACCTAGCTGGAATAATAATCAAAACTATGAGTGCTTTTACAAGCAGACGGGCGTAAGCCGCAAAAGCGATCCTGCCTATGCCTCCTACGGCATGTTAGAAAAAGTGACCTATCCTACCGGCGGAAGCACCGAGATGCACTATGAAGGTCATACAGTGAATTTGGAGCAAATTAGCTACAATCCATCTTATCAGGCGAATAACGTTTTGAATTCCAGTGGTCTCAGTTCTTCAGAAGCCTATAATTTCCCCTATCAATATCTGAAACTAGCCAACGATCCAACATATTCTCTCTTTGGGAATAACTCCTGTCAGATGAGCAATAGTACGATCAATACCAACGCAGGGGGTTTTACGATAAATGACATGAATTTTTGCAACGGACAGGCATTTAACGTGCGAGTGGCTGCTACCTTAAATTGTACTACCGGATGTAACCAGGGCGTAAACCCTTCCGGTCCTGCAGTATGGCTAGAAAATATAACTACCGGTGATATTCAAAACCTCTTTTATTACGACAATCAGTTTGATACCAATACCTACACCGTTACGCTTGAAGAAGAACTTCTCCTTATGCCGGGCAGCTATAAATTACATTTTGCTAACTGGACTCAGAACAGTCCCTTTTTAGTGGTTGCCAATGCATCTGCACAGCTTACCTGGTATGAAGATAATAGTGTGAACGCTCCTGTAAGCGAAGATTTTACAGTAGGCGGCCTGCGTATCAAACAATTGATCAACAAAGATTACGACGGTACTTTTATAAGTGCAGAAACCTTTAGCTATGAAGAAGATAACGGGCAGGGGAAACTGGTTTCCAGCGGAAAATTGATGGATGAACTTATTTTTCATTCCAAAGGGAACGGTTTCTTTGAATACACCCCTGAAAATACCGTAGATTTTCAAGATCATCGGGCTACGCTGCATTCAGATAACCGCATCCGCACCAATCCTTCTGCCTCTGGACAAATGGTTGGTTACAGTCGCGTGATGTCGAAAAAAGTCGATGCTTCCGGCAATTCAAATGGAAGTGTTGTTACCCGATTCATCAACAAACCAAATGACCGGGTAACACGATTCATTGGGTGTACCCCTCAATTAGACAGTAATAATAGCAACTCATACCAATGTAATAATTACGCTTGCCTAGATGCTATTGACGATCCTTGTGTAGATTTTCAAACCTATTACAATACGTACAATCTCAATTATGGTGATGTCTATATTTTAGGAGCACCACCCATTACCTACGAGTATCAAAACGGGAATGTCTTAGAAGAGACTATTATGAATGCCAATAATCAGGTACAACGAAAAACTGTCAATGAGTATACCCAGTTTAGAGGAGGTGTATTCGCTTATCCCGATCAACCCATTTTATACTGGACAGGGAATGTTTTCCCCATTACACATCCTTATGAAGTGATGGCGACCGAAGATCTCAACAACAATAAGCTCTATAAGCTCAAAAAGACAACTACCTATGAGTATTTAGACGGAACAGAGGTAAACCGAAGTACCGATTATTTCTATGATAATGTAGTACATTACAATTTGACCAGAACACAAACAGTGAACAGCCAGGGAGTTACTATGACCTCCCGTGCATATTATCCGCAAGATCTTACTGATCCCTTTATGGCAGATCTTATAAATGCCAACCGGGTAAATCAGGCTATTCTTACTGAATCGTTTAAAGGCACAGCCGCCAATCCGGAAGCTACGCTGATCAACCGACAGAAATCAGTATTTGCAACTACCACCAGTACCGCAAACCTTGTTCTGGAAAGTCAGGTGCTAACACAAAAAGGGAACACTGCAGAAGATACCCGTATACTTTACGAAAAATATGATGACGATGGTACCTTGCTACAATACCGTACCCCAAATGGCATTCAGATCACCCTTATCTGGGCTTATAACGGTCAATATCCCGTTGCCGAGATCAAGAATGCCAGTTTTACAGAAGTCGCTACCGCTCTGGGTTATACCGAAACGCAGCTTAAAAACTTTAATGAAACCAACATCAGTTTGTTAGACGGCTTGAGAGCTACCCTTCCGCAGGCCATGGTCACCACCTACCAGTACAAACCTTTGGTAGGTATGACCCAAATGACCGATCCCCGGGGACTCGTGACCACCTACGAATACGATGCCCAGAACCGACTTAAGATCGTACGCGATCACCAAGGCAGGATTCTTTCTCAAAACAGCTACAATTACAGAAATCAATAAAAAACACACCTATGAAACTTCGGTTTTTACTCTATATAACCCTATTCACCAGCGGTATTTCCTTCGCCCAGCTAGGCGGCGGCAGTAGTGGCGGTGGCGGCACTACCTACTACTATTACGACGGCGATGGTGACGGCTGGGGCAGTCCTACCGCTCCCTATATCACCTATCCCTCCAGCGGGTATGTCACCAACAATCAGGACTGTAACGATAACGATGCTACCATCAACCCCACCACCCGCTGGTACCGCGATAACGACAATGACACCTTTGGCGACCCCGGTAACTCGATCATCCAGTGTACCCAACCCACCGGTTACATTCGCGATAATACCGATTGCAACGACAGCAGCGCAGCGATCAATCCCAATACCCGCTGGTATCAGGATGCTGACGCAGACGGGTATGGTAACCCCTCCGTGTATATTACCCGCTGTACCCAACCCGCGGGGTATGTACTCAGCAATCAGGATTGCAACGACAGCAACGCCACTATCAACCCCGATACCGTCTGGTACCGCGATGCCGATGGGGATGGTTTCGGTAACAATGCCGTCACCGTAAGCCAATGTACCCAACCCAGTGGCTATGTCGCCAACAATACCGATTGCAACGACAGCAATGCCAGCATCAGTCAGGTCACCACCTGGTACCGGGACAGTGACGACGACAGCTTTGGTGATCCCAACGTCTCCGTTAACCAATGCAACCCACCCGTGGGCTATGTACTCAATGACGATGATTACGACGATAGTACCGATTTGATTATCAACATTGCCCCTAGCACCTTCTACCGTGATGCCGATGGTGATGGCTATGGCAACCCCGGCAATTCCGTTTATCAAAGCGAGCAACCTCAGGGGTACCTCACCAACAATCAGGATTGCAACGACACCGATGCCGGCATCAACCCTCAGACCCTTTGGTATCGGGATGCCGATGGCGATGGCTACGGCAACCCCGGCAATACCCTTACCCAATGCACCCAACCCAGCGGATACATACAAAACAATCAGGACTGCAACGACAGCAATGCCAGTATCAACCCTAACAAAAACTGGTACCGCGATCAGGATGGAGACGGCTTTGGAGATAGCAACGTAAGCCTTACCCAATGCACCCAACCCACCGGATATGTAGACAGTACCGGAGACTGTAACGATACAGACAACAGCCTTAATCCCAATACCCTATGGTATGCCGACAGCGATGCAGACGGCTTCGGGAACCCTTCTCAGACCCTTACCCAGTGCAGTGCCCCTGCCAACTATGTACGCGACAACACCGATTGTAATGACGGGAGCGCCTCGGTGCATCCCAATACCCTATGGTACGAAGATCAGGACGGCGACGGTTTTGGAGACCCTAATAATGCCCTTACCCAATGCACCCAACCCTCAGGCTATGTGAGCAACAATCAGGACAACTGCCCGTCGACCCCCGGTGACAGTTTCGGATGCAACGCCGATGGCTACATACCGGTCACTCCCAGTAACGACCAGAATTACATCTTCACTCAGCTGCCGCAGAAGGCAATGACCCAGATCAACAGTACGACGGTGGTAAACAATGCCGATCTCATAGAAAACATACAATACTTTGACGGATTGGGCCGACCCACCCAGCAGATCGGGATCAAGCAATCGCCCGACCGCAATGACATTGTTAGCTACAGCGACTACGATGCCTTTGGCAGGCAAACCAAACAATACCTTCCGTATCGGGCAACCGGTAACCGGGGCAGCTACCGCACCAACTCCCAGCCCGATGCCATCAAAGGCTATTACAAACTAGCCTATCCCGAAGACTTTGTAGGCGTAGTTACAGCCAATACCAATCCTTATAGCGAGACCCTGTTGGAAGATTCTCCCATCAATCGTACCCTCAAGCAGGCCGCCCCCGGAGAAGCATGGAAATTAGGCAGCGGTCATGAAATTAAATTTGCGTATGCATCCAATACCGCTAACGAAGTGCGCCAGTATCAGGTTTCACTCACACCCGATTTTGTACCCGCCCTTCAAATTCCGGCAGAAGCATTTTATGCAGCCGGTGAACTGATGAAAAATGTGGTCTATGATGAAAACCACGATGGAGGTATCGGTAAAGAACACAGCACCGAAGAGTTTACCGACAAAGAAGGCCGGGTGATCCTAAAACGAACCTGGGCTAAAGTAGATGGTGTAGTGGAAGCACACGATACGTACTATGTATATGACGATTTCGGGAATTTGACGTATGTACTTCCACCAAAAGTAGACACTGCCAATGGTGTTTCAGCCACCGAACTTTCCGAACTCTGTTACCAGTACCGCTACGATCACCGCAATCGATTGATCGAAAAGAAAATACCGGGAAAAGGAGTAGAAGAGATCACCTACAACAAATTGGATCAACCAGTTCTTACGCGAGATGCATTGTTGACTTCTCAAAATAAATGGCTTTTCACCAAATACGATGGTTTTGGTCGGGTCGCATATAGTGGCGAGATTAATAATTCTGGAGATCGAACCTACATACAGTCTGTTTTAGATGGAGCTTCAGTAGAATATGTCACCCGACAAAGTACCGCTCTGACCATTGACGGACAAGCCCTGTACTATGACAATGTGGCTAAACCAATAGGTATTTCAAAACTATACAATATCAACTATTACGACAGCTATGCCCATTTCGACAAGGCCGGCTTTACGCTACCCACAAATACGGTAAGTAATGTACAGGGACTCCCGGTGGCTACCAAAACCCGGGTACTCGGCACAAGTCATTGGATCACTACCCTAATGGGGTATGATACCGAAGGCAGAGTGATCTGGAACGGCAGTTACAACAGCTACCTCGATACACGAGATGTGGTGGAGACCCAGTATGATTTTGCAGGCAAAGTACTGCAAACCACTACGACCCATACCAAGGGCAGTAACCCAGCCATTATTACCCTTGAAAAGTTTACCTATGACCATTCCGGGCGAGTCACCAGACATACCCACCAGATCGGGAGCGGGGTCGAAGAGGTACTGTCCCAGAATAATTACGATGCTATAGGCCAGTTAGTCACCAAAAATGTGGGAAACACCGTTTCCAGCCCACTACAGCAGGTTGACTATACGTACAATATTAGAGGTTGGCTCAAAGAGATCAATGACGTAAACAGCCTGGGAAGCGATCTGTTTGCGTTTCAAATCGATTATAATGAAGGAAGTAATGCACTGTACAACGGAAACATCAGCAGCACCAGTTGGCGTACCAATAATACCGATAATAGTATAAAACAATATAATTACAGCTACGATGCTTTAAACCGGATCACCGATGCTATCGGAGTCACCACTAGCGTGTTTGATGTTAGTGGAATCACCTACGATAAGATGGGGAATATAAAGACGCTGAACAGGCGAGGTGCAGTTGTTGCGCAACCACAGCTAAGCAATCCAGGGGATTACAATCTTATGGATGGTCTTACCTACAGCTATGATGCCGGGAACAAACTGTTAAGCGTACAAGATAGCGGAAACAACATCTACGGATTTAAAGATGGCGCCAGTACTACCACGGAGTACCTTTATGATGCCAATGGAAATATGATAAAGGATGATAATAAGGGAATCACCAGTATCAGCTATAACCATTTAAATTTACCAACCCAGGTCATCATGGCAGACGGAACAATTTCGTATATTTACGACGCTGTAGGTATGAAACTTAAAAAAATAGTTAACGATACCGCAGAAAGTTCTTTGACGAGCACAGAGTATGCAGGCAACTACATTTATGAAGATGGAGATCTGCAATTTTTTAATACTGTGGAGGGCTATATTGAACCTGTCATTTCGACGTCAGGAGAAATCTTATCGTTCGACTACGTTTTTCAATATAAAGACCATTTAGGGAACGTTAGACTATCGTACAGCGACCTCAATAACAACGGTACAATCGAGGCTTCTTCTGAAATCCTTGAGGAGAACAATTATTATCCACTCGGCTTAAAACATAAAGGCTACAATAACGTTATCAATGGTACAGACCATCCTTATGGGTTTGGTGGTAAAGAGGAACAGGACGAACTAGGTCTTGGGTGGCATGATTTTCATGCAAGAAACTATGATGCTAGTTTAGGTAGGTGGATGAATATTGACCCATTGGCTGAATTAGATTATAGTTTGACGCCTTATAATTACGCTATGAATAACCCAATATTTTTTAGTGACCCAACTGGTTTGTCAACTCATGTAGTGCTTCAAGAAGATGGCACTTATAAAGTCGTAGGCGGAGATTTAGAAGATGATGATAAGAATATTTACATTATAGCTTATGATGAAGATGGTAACGCTCATAATACAGGTATTAGTATTGGAGAATCATTAACTATGTATTCTTTTTATAATGCTGACGAACAGGATGATGAATCACAGCAAGGTTGGAAAGGTGTAATTGATACTTCATCTAGAGAGGTTGAGCAATTTCTTAATGAAGAGATTATCGGTGCAGATGTAGGATTATGGCATTATATGGGAAATGCAAAGACTGATGAAGATTTAGATTTAAAACGTAGGGAAAACGGTAAAAAGGTTGTTTATGATTCTGATGGTAAAAGGGTAGCTGAACATGATAAAGATGATAGAGAATATCATCATAGAGGAAGTTATTTTGGGTCTAGAATTGATGAAAATGGAAAGGTAGTCCCAATATATGCTTCAGCTAGAGATGGTGGAAATTATGCAGCTGGTTGGGTTGCAGGGAAATCAAGGATTCGTTGGTGGGCAGCAAAAACTATGTTCAATGCTTTAGAGTTTAAAGATTCCTACACTACCGAAGGTGCTCAAAGTACACTTGCTCAAAAAGCTGGTCATGATAGAGGAAAAGCCACATTATCACATAACAGACCTAAAAATTAGAATATGAAATTTAAACGAATTTTAATACTTATAATTGCACTTATATGTTTGGTCGCTTGTTATCCATTATTAATTCAAAGGAGCTTTGAGAATGATAATACGGGAAATAAACACATAACCATTTTAAAAAGACCAAGTGGTACTTATGTCGTTCCTTATAAATATTATGGTTTACTTACGCCAACTAAAAATTACATAAAGTATAAGCACAAGCATTCGTTCAATATTGTTTGGAACCCTAAAAACGATTCCTACACATTAAGTATTATTGATTCTTCTTTAAAACCTCATGAGTTTGAAAATCTTTTAGAAGATGATATTGAATTTTTATTGTTGGAAAGCAATAACGATGAGAAAGAATACTTAAAGGATAATTATGATAAATCTGATTTTTCCACAATATATTTAGCTGACTATAGCTTTTTCTTTGGAAAAAACTCATTCCATTACGATTGAAATAAGAGAATTTAAAAATGAATAAAACCACTTCTAACGAGGTGGTTTTTTATGCTTTTTAAGAAGCAATAAGATTGCTCAAATTATCCTTTAGTTTTTTCTTTGACACAGCCATATCAATCAATTTTAAGAGCGCTTCTTTCTCGTCAGCTTCAAGAGTATCAATAATTTTTATCTTCTCTAATAAAGGCATATTTACAGTATCTTCTTCACTATTGGTTTTAAAGAACTCTATAATAGAAACCTCAAATACTTCTGCAATTTTTTCAAGTGTTGGAATAGTTGGCATCACTTTACCATTTTCAATACGAGAATATTGTCCTTGTGGCATACCAACACTCATAGAAACCTCTTTTTGAGAAAGTCCTTTAAGGTCACGTAATTGTTTTACGTTGTTAGCTATTATAGTTGTTGTATCACTCATATGGCTGAATTATATATCAAAAGTAATCGTATAAGCTTATTTATACAACAAAGTAAAATTTTAATTAGTATAATTATATCTTTAAATATATATTTGTATAAAATTTAGATATACATTTAGATATAAATAATAATTATGCTAGACACAGCCAATCCAAACAACTACGAGTACATCACAAAACATTTAGAAATCCACATTTTAGGAGGATTAAAGACCAACAAAATGGAAAGTCTGCGAGTAACATTAAGCATACAAAAACCAAAGCAGTTCAACGTAGTTAGGCAAAGCATCGATTTATATAACGACAACCAAATAGAAAAACTGGTTAGGAAAATAGCAGAACGCTTGGAGATTGGAACGAGTGTAGTACGCAGGACTTTACAGGAACTCACAAAGGAACTGGAGAACTACAGATTTTTGTTAGTGGAAAAAGAAACCATTGCCAACCAACCATTTTATAAAGAGCTATCAGCAACTGAAATAAAGGAAGCAGAGAAATTTTTAAAGTCTAAAGACCTACTTAAAAAGACAAATAAATTGATTGGTCAAAGTGGTGTTATTGGCGAAGAAAATAACAGGCTCACGATGTACTTAATCTTCACAAGTAGGAAAACAAACAACCCTTTGCATTGCATCAGCTTGGGCAGTTCTGGAGCAGGAAAAACACACTTACAATCTTCGATTGCATCATTGATGCCGGAAGAAGATGTTATTGAAGTAACGAACTTATCAGCAAATGCACTCTACTACTTTGCACAAAAAGAACTCTGCCATAAAATCATCATCATCGAGGACATGGATGGAGCAATGAGCGTACTTTATCCACTTCGTGAAATCGCCAGTAAAAAGCGTATTACAAAAACAGTTGTTCACAAAAACGCCAAAGGCGAGACCAAAACCATACATCTAACGGTTGAAGGTCCTGTTTGCATTGCGGGAGCGACCACGCAGGAAAGTATTTACGAGGATAACTCAAACCGTAGCTTCCTTTTATACATCGATGAAAGTGAGGAGCAGGACAAAAAAATAATGCAGTACCAGCGGAGAGCCTCCGCAGGCAAATTAAACGAGCAGGACGAAATAAATGCCAGGGAACTGCTCAAAAACGTGCAACGAGTGCTAAAGCCGATCAAGGTTATCAATCCGTATGCAGAATTTTTAGAGCTTCCGCAGTCCGTATTTAAACCCAGAAGAACCAACAGCCATTATTTACAATTTATTGAAGCGATAACCTTTTATTGTCAGTGGCAACGACCCAAAAAGTACGACGAAGTTACGGGCGAGGAGTATATCGAGACAACCATCGAAGATATCCAGGAAGCGAACGAACTGATTATGGATGTTTTACTACGCAAAAGTGATACGTTAACAGGCGCTTGCCGAAACCATTTAGAGAACCTGAAAGACTATCTAATCAAGAACAGCCAGACCACTTTTACTAATGCCGAAATAAGAAGAAATCTACGCATAAAGGAAAGTACATTGCGTTGGTATCACAAACAATTATTGACGGAAAACTACATCCAAAGAGTAAAGGCGAAAACCAAAAGCTATGCTTACGAAATTGTTGACCTTGGCGAATATACCAACCTTAAAAAGCAGATAGACAAAGCATTAAAAAACTGTATTGAGCGTATCAAGGGTACAAAGGAACTCGCAAGCTCGTAACCAACTCGCAAACCTTGTTTTTGCGAGGTTTACTAAATGACAATCAATCAGTTAGACGTAACTCGCAAATCAATCCCAAAAATGCAACCGACCCATGAAAAAAACATCACTAAAAAACCCAAGTTATAAAGTCCTTTTACAAGATTTTAAGGAATGGCTGGACGTGTTGGGACAAAGCGCAAGCATGTGCAAGAACTATCCAAACCAGCTATGTGAGTTCTTCTACTGGCTGGAACAGCATAACATCAATCACGTCGATTACATCCAAAAGGAACATCTTAAAAACTATTACGATTACTTAAAAGAGCGACCTAACAAAACCAGAAATGGAGCACTGAGTAATAACTATCTCAACTCACATCAAAGTAGCTTAAAGAAGTTTAAGGATTACCTTTCCAAACATCATAAGAAGCCTTTTAAGATGCATATCAAGAGAGAAAAGGTAGAAGATGAAAAACTCAAGCACTGTACCACAGAACAAGTAAAAGCCTTGTTCAAGGCTACCGATCATAGCCATGCACTCCCACGCTTTAGAGCAAGGCATAAAGCCTTATTGGTGTGTCTCTATAGTCTGGGCATGCGAAGAAACGAAGTACTCCATCTAATGCTAAACGATATTCTTTGGGATCAGCAGCGTGTATTTATTAGAAAGGGAAAGAACTACAAGGAGCGTTTTGTGCCAATTAATCATTACAATTTAAGAATGCTCGAAGATTACGTTTTTGATGCACGATTGGACTTTAAAAAATCATCGGAAAGCGATTATGTTTTTGTCAGCAGACGAAGCACCAAAATAAGCGGTTGCACCATAGAGAACGATTTAAAGATGATTATCAAAGCCAGTAATAGCGAAGAACTGCAAAACAAGAATATTACGCCACATATGTTGCGCCACTCCATCGCAACGCATTTTTTAAAGGCAGGAATGAAAATAGAAGATATACAACAATTTTTAGGACACGCCTCCTTAGAAAGCACACAGATTTACACGCACATTTTAAAGGATGAATAAAGATGAAAGCGAAGCTTCACGAATACCAAAATATAAATAGAAAATCAATGAGTAAATACGAGCAATATTTAATAGAAAATAATTACAGTAAAACCACGATAGAACACTACTTAAAAAGAGTTGAAGAATTTACAGCTTGGTCAAAAAAATACAGGGTTAAGGCATCTGAAATCGATTATAAAGCCTGTTTGAGATACATTAAATATTTACAGCAAAAGAACATCAAAGTACAGACCGTAAACAATAACATCGTAACGTTGCGCAATTACCTGAATTACCTCATTGAAATAAACAAAAGAGCGGATAACCCAATAGAAGATGTGTCTGTAAAAGGAACGGTAAAACGAGTAATGTACAACCTTTTGGATGCTGACGAACTGGAAGACTTATATTACAGTTTTGAAACGGAAAACTTTAGCAAATACAGTAATTACAAAGCAAAGCTAAGTGCCAAAAGGAACAAGGTAATCACAGGGTTGCTCGTTTATCAAGGACTGAACACGACCAATCTCAAAAGTCTTTTGCTGGAACATTTAGAGCTTTACAAGGGCAAAATCTATGTTCCGAGTACCCGACGGAACAACGCCCGGGAAATGGAGCTCAAACCCTGGCAAGTAATGGACTTGTTGGAATACATCAATGAAATCAGACCAGAGATAGCGAAGTACAACAAAGTCCACAGCGAAAAGCTATTGATACCGCAAAACCACTTTAACGACCTTGTGCAAAGGGGCATCGTAAAACGGTTGAAGGCAATCAACCAAAAGGCGGGAAACATCAACCATCTGCGGACTTCGGTAATCTCGAACTGGCTGAAACAATTTAACATCAGAAAGGTTCAGTATCTCGCTGGCCATAAATACATCAGTTCAACGGAAAGTTACAAGCAGAACAATCTGGAAAGTCTGCACGAAGCTATAAATGAGTTCCATCCGATAAGCTAAAAGAAAACAAAATGAATATACACAATCGAAGTCCTTAGAAATAAGAAAACATTGTACTTTTATCTCTTTAACAGTTACGTCAATCTTTACAAATTTGCCCGTAGGTTATGAGGCGGTAAGGTGAAAGCCTCCGAACGCTGTAACTGGCGTGAGACCTCTAAGACTTACGGGTTTTTTCTCTAAACAGTTACAGTATGAAAAATTTTAGCGGAAAGTACGCTCTAAGTGTACACACCGATCCCAAGACCCAACAAAACTATATCAAACTCCCTATTGCCGATCTGGCTGAACTCAGCTACATGCAGCAAGCTCTTTTAGAAGGACTTTTGTACTTAAACCAACTCGAAGACCAACGCCCAGGAAAAGAACTACAAAACAGCAGGTACTGGCTTTTAAAGATCGTTCTTGCGACCTATCCCGGAGAAGAACTCGAAGGTGTATCCGAGTGGCTTAAAAACGAATAATAAAAATGGTGGTCGCACATGCGGCCACCTAATGTACTAAAATAAAAAGTATCTTTGTGATGAAAGTAACTATACCCAGGATGAATATAGAAGCCACTAAATTAGAACTCATACACCGGCTTTTACAAACCCAAAAAGAAGGCCTTTTGGCACGTCTTCAACAAGTCTTTGACCAGGAAGAAGAAACCGCTTACGAGCTCTCCGAGTCTGATAAAAAACTACTGGATGATCGGTTAGCACGTCATCAAAGTGACCCACAAGCCGGAAAAGACTGGAAAGCAGTAAAAAAAGAACTTCTGGGAGAGTAATGAACTACCATTTACGTATTAAGCCCGAAGCGCAGCAAGATCTGGCTCAGGCGATGGATTGGTATGAAGATCAAAAAGAAGGATTGTCCATAGAATTTTTAGCGACGATCGATAAAGCATTAGAAAGTATCAAAGCCAATCCGTCACTTTTTCAAGAACGCTATCGGGAGATCCGTATCGTCTTTACAAGGCGTTTTCCCTACGGCATCCACTATACCTTAGAAGAAGATACGATCTACGTACACGCTGTACTGCATACCCATAGAAAACCTAGAGGGTAATCAAAGGAATAGATCCTCGCAGGGCAAACCTGGATTATTGCTACGGCAAGAACCCTCCATGTTTGCCCTGCTC
Source organism: Flavobacteriaceae bacterium M23B6Z8 (assembly GCA_046199005.1). GTDB lineage: Bacteria > Bacteroidota > Bacteroidia > Flavobacteriales > Flavobacteriaceae > Ascidiimonas. The sequence continues at coordinate 3,422,960 of CP176050.1, read as the reverse complement.
CACTTCGGTAATACTCAGTACATCGCCTTTCCAGCCGCATCTTCCAAGCTATCTTTACATAACGGGTAGTTATACCCGCTCTTCCCCGTGGTCAGGGGCTATAACGCCATTATGTAAAATAGCCGCTTGCCATCACTACATAGAACCAAAAAATAGTATATTTATGCCAATCTTTTTTATCAGCATACACTTTTAAATGCTGCTATCCATCATATCAAAATTTAGGAGCAACGGACTGAAAACCCGTGTGCCTTTACAAAAGTTACTTTACGGCTCACGGAAGTCGTGACGCTCCACAGGCGCTTAGCCTGGCATTTTAAAAAGAGCGGATCACCACCAGCACCGTCCGCCGCAGATCCACCCTTTTTAAAACGTTTTTTAACTGAGAAAGAAGATCTATATATTTTAGCTTTTTTAAAGTGGGTATGTAAGACAGTAATTACCCATACCCCCAGTCCGAATCACGGACCCGTTTTTCCGTTATGTTTTTGACTGTCAATAGGTTGTTCTTAAAACGCTCCAAGTGTTAAAATGACACTAAAAAAGCAGTAAAAGAGGCTTTTAAACACTCATCATAATCGACCTCTGGAACCACAATCCAGTGACCGTCGGGCTCATAACCCGAAGGTCAAACCTTGTGCCCACGACTGGACTCGAACCTTAAAAAGATCTATAAATACCTACCGAATTAATACCACGTTACGACTTGAAAAAAACGTTTTAAAAGATGGCGGAAGCTGTTGGGGGATGCGGATGAGTTCCGCTATCTTTTAAAATGACCCTTCCCCGTAAGCTTTGTAAAAACAAGCCTCAAAAACCCCTGAAATGCCCCCAAACATGCCCAAATCATGTCTAACAGTACTTTAATATGCTCCAATATTAGAATATTGATCAAAAAAATCATCAAGTAGAAGTCAGCTAGTAAGTTTGGTTGTAAAGCGGGAGGGAAAGAGGCTATTTTATATAGTGTGCTTATGGCTACCTGTAAGAGTACCATAAGAGCGCATTATGTAACATAGCTTTGGTGGAGCGATGGAAAGGGAGCCAGCAAAGAACAGGGGGTATTTTAAGGTAAAATATCTGGGCTTTGCTGGCGAGGAATCTACTGTTAATTTTTATCTTTAAGGCTGAAATGAAGATGAGAGGAAGTACGTTCTTTTAAAAAATATAGGGTAGTCTCTAGGAAAAATGCGACCGAAAAATTTATTTTTTGCTTAAATGGTGACCATTTAGGAAACGTAAGATTGTCATATCAGGATGCCGATAATAACGGCATTATCGATGCTTCTACCGAAATTAGGGAAGAGAATAACTATTATCCATTTGGGTTGAAGCATAAGGGGTATAATTCAAGTATTGTTGGTCGAAATCATAAATACGGTTTTGGGAATAAAGAAGAGCAAGAAGAATTAGGATTAAACTGGATTGATATTACCGCTCGAAATTACGATGCTGCTATAGGCAGGTGGATGAATTTAGATCCGTTGGCTGAACAAATGCGTAGACACTCGCCTTTTAATTATGCGTTTGATAATCCAATTTATTTTATAGATCCTGATGGGATGATGCCTACCGGAGGTTGGCCTCCTGGCGGTTTAGATGTATTGTATGGATTGGAGATGACAAAAGCTGGAGCGAATAAAGTCAGGGAATTTTTCGGGATGGAGCCTTGGGATGTAGAAGGTGATGCTGATGATAGATCGAGTGCTGATAGCTACGAGTTTGAAACCGATGACGGAGAACCTTCGGGAGATCCTGATACAGTAACTAAAACTGATGGTGTAGTAGTGAAGAAAAATGTTAGTGGTTTAGACGCTCTGTTGCTCACCGCTAAAGGGAAAAGATCTGGGAAAGGAAATGGCAAAACTAATGCAAAAGATCAATCTAAGAGGAATGCGGCTAGTTCTTTTAATGATGGTGTAGAACAAGCTGAGAATGTTGGTAATGCAGGGGACGCAGTAGATATCTTAGTTAAACAAGCGGGGACTGACCAGAATTCAAACGAGCCTGAAAAAGACACTACCTTCATCACAAGAAGAGCAGGTTCAATACAAACGGTGTTGGATAACCCTAATACTGTAACTTCACATGGAAGTGTTACAAATGTTCGGGTTACAGTACCAAAATCTAAAGTTGACAGTGTAAATAATGCTTCTAAACAATCACTAAAAAAGCAAGAAGATAATATGAAGAAAGCGAATGAAAAAATGTTAAAATCAAATTAAGATGCGTGTTGTAACTAGTAAGAATTTACTATTATTTTTCCAATTCATTTTAATTGTGGGATGCAAAAATGTTGAGAAAAGTAAAATAGTAGAAGATTTAAGGAGAGAAAATGACTCTTTAAAAGGAATATTATCCGAATTAAGCCAAAAATATATTTTTGATAGCATCACTATGAGGAATATTCCGTCTTATCAAAATACTTATGGAAGCAATACAAATGTAGCAGGAGAAATAGTGATAGTTGCATTTAACAAGAATGAAGAGACTAATGTGATTATAGGTGATAGCATTGTTTTTGATCCCAAATTACAGGTAATCAATCCTGATACACTCACTATGATAAAAGGAGGATTTGTTTACAGTAAAAAATTAATTGATACCTTAAATATCAGAGGACTGATCGAAGTTGGAAATAAGTATGGACAAAAGGGTCAGTTGCTATATAATACATTGACAATAGCAAAAGAAGATTGATCTACTGAAATCGGTGGCATTTAAAGGTAGTGTTTCAAATTGGCGCTTTGGTTTTAGAAGTCTGTTAAGTGTTTGTAAGTCAATTTAATAATAAGGTTCAAGTTCTTGATAATAACCTGAAGTAAGGTCATTGGTAATGTAGTAAACTGGTGCTTTTGAAGAATAAAGTGTCCGGGTATTTGATTATCAGTGATCTAAGTTGATATTAAAGTTCTGATCATAGAACAATCTATTTGCTTTCGGAAATTGAAAGTTTTCAAGAGCACGTAGAATAAGGGTTTTGTTTGTTTGTGGGACAAACTGGTGCTTATAAACATTAAGATCATATTAGCGAAGATCTCGTAATCTTCTCTTTTATATTTTAAAATAGTGATTTTACAAATACTTATATTTACGACGCTGTGGAGGGCGGAGCGTTAAAAAAATGCCCAGTGGGTATTTTTAGCCCTACGACAGGCTCAGGGTAAACAAATGAGCCAGATGGCGCGTGGGCAAAAAAATAGTGAATAACACCGCAGAAAGTTCTTTGACTGAAACACTGTATGCTGGCAATTACATTTATGAAACCGATTTTAAGAGGTTCGCGAACACAAACCAAATAATTGAAATGTTGTGAGCAAAATAGTAACCTTCAGTTTTTTAATACCGCTGAAGGTTACATTGAACCTGTCATTTCGACGGCAGGAGAAATCTTATCGTTCGATTACGTTTTTCAATATAAAGATCATTTAGAGGGCGGAGCGTAAAGAAAACAGCCAGTGGCTGTTTTTAGTGAACGAGCCAGGTGGCGCGCGAGGGTAAGATTATCCTATCAAGATGCTGATGGTAATGGTTTAATTGCGCAATCTGAAATCAGAGAAGAGAATAATTATTATCCCTTTGGGTTGCAGCACAGGGGGTACAACAATGTTATAAATGGTACGGAACATCCGTATAAGTTTATGAATGTTGAGTTAGAAGAAAGCCTTGGTCTAAATTTTTATGAAACTAGTTTTAGGTTTTATGATCCTTCTATTGGAATTTTCAGAAGTATAGACCGTCTAGCAGAAAAACTGGTTGGAATTACTCCTTATAATTATTCCTATAATAGTCCAATTCTTTATGGAGACCCAACAGGACTGTTCCCAGATGGGCCACAACATAATACATCTACATTTATAGACCGTAATGGAAAGGTTTTGGAACACAGAGACGACGGAGACCCTAGAGTATATTGGGTTCAGGATATAGATGAATGGGAAAAAAATGGTAAAAAGAAAGATGGACTTCCAATAATTGGTTATGAAGACCCTAACAGGAATTATAAAAAAGGAGACCAATATACGTGGTACCATCCATCTAATGATGAGTTATATCAAGGACAATATATGGTTCCTTCCGATGCATATGATTATACGCAAGAATCTATGCCTGCTAAGCAGGACGATGATATGATGTATATATTGTACGGTAACGAGGGAAGTAAGCTTAGTAGGTTTTGGGATATTTTGTTAAGAGATATTAATGCAGAAGGAAACGGAGAAAACGTAACAGAAGCATCATTGTCAGTACTTCCTTTGGGTATTGTTTTTAAAAAATTAGGAAAGGGCTACTCATTAGTATCCAAAATTGGAGGGAAAGGAGGCAAATCATTTTATCGATTCGAAAAAGTTGTTAAAGCGTCTAATTTGTCAGGTCAAGCAAGAGCTGTGTATGTTAAGATATATAACAATTCTGGTAAACTGGTAAAAATGTATAAGGACACATATAGAATAGATGGTAGGTTTTTGCATAGAAGGTTTTTAAAACCAAATCAACAAGGACTATACCTAAAATAAATTTAGAAATGAGAATACATGAATTATTAGAATTTTTAAATGGAGATGAAAAAGAAAACACTTTTTTCTCTGAATTAAAAGAAGAGGTATTGAGTTATACCAAACAAAAGCAAGGGCAAACATCAGATATTTTTATTCAAGATTACGAAACAGATTTAAATATAGAGTTTACTTCGACACATTTAAGAAAACTTCTTAGCCTATATCTTAACGAAAAGATTAATAAGGACGAATTGGAGTATGTTATGAATGTGGTTGATTTTAGCGACCTCTCATATTCAAAGCGTATTGCAGATATCATATTTGCTTTATCTACACCAGAACTGCATCAGAATCCATATGAGAAAAAGAATATCACAAATTTTATGAAATCATTGGACGACGATAATTGCATTAGTTAATTAGGGTAATGTTGTAAACTGGTGCTTTTGCAGAACAAAGTGTCTTGATGTTTGATTTTCAGCGTTCTAAGCTAAAGTTAAAGTTCTTTTCATGTTATGATATAGATGCTTTTCAAAACTAAAAGTTTCTAAGAGGGCATGAAATATAGATTCTTAATATAATAGTGTGGTAAAATGGTGCTTGTTTATTTTTGCAAGCATGAGATATAAAGATTGCAGCCATAATGTCTATATTAAAAAAGGAAAACGGAATGGTAAACAACGGTTTAAATGTAAGCTATGTGCTAAGTCTTTTCAACTAGAATATTCCTATTTAGCATATAAATCTGATATAAATAAATTGATCAAATGCTTGCTGAAAGAAGGCTGTGGTATTCGCAGTATTGCCAGAATTTTAAATATATCGACTAAAACTGTTCTTTCCAGAATACTCAAAATCAGTAAAAGAATAAAACCTCCGGTATTTCAGGGTACAGGCAATAATTATGAAGTCGATGAACTTTGGAGTTTTGTTAGGAACAAAAAGAATGTCATCTGGATTACCTACGCCATTGAAAGAGAAACCAGTAAAGTAATGGGCTTTTATGTAGGATCTAAAACGAAACTAACGATTAAATCTCTGATAGATAAATTGGTATCACTACAACCCAAGAAAATTTATACCGATAAACTTAATATTTACCCTTGTTTAGTTCCGAAAAGCATTCACAAAGTTTTTAAATACTGTACGAACAAGATCGAACGTATGAACCTTACCTTAAGAACCCATATCAAAAGGCTTGGTAGAAGAACGATCTGTTTTTCAAAAAGTAAAGCGATACTGAAAGCGCATTTACGGATTTATTTTTTGGGGTAATCTATATCTCGTAATCTTCTCCTTTATATTTCAAAATAGTGATTTTGTAAATACTTATATTTACGACGCTGTGGAGGGCAGAGCGTTAAAAAAATGCCCAGGGGGTATTTTTAGCCCTACGACAAGCTCAGGATAAACGAATGAGTCAGGTGGCGCGTGGGCAAAAAAATAGTTAACGATACCGCAGAAAGTTCTTTGACGAGCACAGAGTATGCCGGAAACTATATCTATGAGAATAGCAATCTGCAATTCTTTAATACTGTAGAGGGCTACATTGAACCTGTCATTTCGACGTCAGGAGAAATCTTATCGTTCAATTACGTTTTTCAATATAAAGACCATTTAGGAAACGTTAGACTTACCTATTCTGATGCAGACGGCAATGGCTCTGTGGATAGTTCAGAGATTATAAAGGAATCACATTTTTATCCCTTCGGGATGCGCCACCAAGGATATAATAATGTAATTATTTCCACAAATGTTGGTCAACAATTTACATTTAACGGACAGCAATTTGATGAGTCTTTAAGCTTGAATGTTCAGGAAATGACCTTTAGGCAGTATGACCCTGCAATTGGTAGATTTAATGGAATAGATAGACTTGCAGCTTTAGTGCCTTCAATTACGCCATACCGTTTCGCTTATAATAATCCAGTATTTTGGAGTGACCCAACGGGATTGATAGAGGAAAATGTACTGATGGATATGTTTAACAGAAGTGGTTCGGGTCGTACAACTTGGCAAAATGATGGACATTCTGGTTTTTACACTGATGATGGTGGTTATGTTGGCTATACAAGTGATGATACAGCGTTTAATACTTCGCCTGGTAGTTCAACCGCTTTGCCAGAAGTAACAGTCACATTAGGGAATCAAGAAAGTTATCAAAATACTGCTAATCAAATAGAGCAAAATATTTATAAAACACGGTGGTATTCACAACCGTCTTCGGATGCTGTTCAATATGCAAATATAGGAGTAGGTATAACTTCAAGTGCAGTTGTTTACAGAGGTGCATATTGGAGGTCAAATGAACTTTATAACATTCAAAAGAACGGTAAAGTAGTTACCAGATGGAGTAAGACGGCTAATGGTCAGTCTTATTGGAATAATAATTTTGCAAAACAGGCAAGATTAAACCAAGTCAATAAAGTTAAAGGAATTAGGGCTGTAGGTAATAAATTAGGAGTTGTTGCTGGTGCTTTGACAGTATATGACGTAATAGATACAGGTCAAGTTAAGCCATCTCACGTAATTAATAGCATTATGATAGGCGCTTCTTTTACAGGTTTTGGAGCTGTCGTGTCTGGAATATATTTTGTTGCTGATTTTGGTACATACTTATTCACTGGAAAAGGAATTGGTGATAGATTAGATGAGCATTATGGACCAGTATATGATTTTAGGGAGTAGATCTATGAAGTACCCAATTTTAAATATAAGCATAGAAGAATGGAACAATAGTGACATAGATTATTCTATAATACTCTTAGAAGAGGGAGTGATATATACTTCTAATGAGAATGTTTATACAAAGTTTTTTTTAAATAATAAGTATATAGATTCTAACGGCTCAATATACAAAGTTGTGGGTAGGGAATTACCTGCGTCTTGGAAGAAAGCATTTAGTTTTCTGCCTAATTTTTATAAGGTTAAATTACGTTTTGAAAAGACAGAGGAAAGTATGCAGATAGCTGATTTAAAATCGCATATAATTGATAATATAAAAAGGTTTAATGGCATAGAGGATTTTGAAGCTAATTGGCTTAGTAGAATTAAGGTAGCAACAACCTTTGAACAAATCTTAAAACAATGAATTATTTAACTGAAATAGTAGATTATTACACCTACAGGATTGTTTATTTTTTTTCAAAAAGAGGAAGTGATAATGAATGGAATTTGGAAAGGTCAAAGAACTTATTGAGTTTGTATGGAATAATTTTTTCTTCTATTTTATTCTTCGGGATATTTGAATTATTGGATATAACAAAAGTATTACGACAGTATTCATTATTAAATACTTACAACTCAAAGCTACTTAAATTAGGGATGGCTGTATTAATGTATTTTATTTTTAGCTCATATTTTAGAAGAAAGGTTAAAGAATATGAAGATTTAAGTAAGAAGTTCAATAATGTTACACATAAAAAACTTTATGACATATTGATTTTTATGACTATACCTTTGTTGCTTTTAACTTTGGGTATATTATTGAAAATATCTCTATAAAAGTATTATGGGTAGTGTGGTAAATTGGCGCAAAACTGTTTGTGCGTGTTTAAAACTTTGATTAAAAACAAGTTACACCACAAGTTTTAGCTTTGGAAGGATATATATTCTATTCTGCTATTTTATAAAATTGCAAGAAGTTTCTAAAAGTCTCTATTAAGTGTGAAAATCACCCCACCACTTCTAACACTAACTTGCTCGCTAATACAAACACTATAAAAATGTACGCTGCACCTTTAGGCTTGTAATGAATAATAAGGTTTCCTAAAATTAAAATCAATACAGAAATCCACCAGTCTTGTAAAGTGCCAAATCCGACAATAACAGCACCTACCGAAATATTGCTGCACAATGATAGTATTCCGTTGGTAGTCGGGAAGCTATCGTCATCCAGGATCTCAAAACTAATAAAAGAGAAAAATAAGGCTATCATGATGCAAAGCGCCAGTAACCATGAAAATCCGGAGGTCGTCAGATAATACAAAACCACTGCAATAACAGGGTATTTGATAAGCGGTAGAAAATACCTAGAATGGCCACGGCGAAAGAGTAACCGGTATAAAACATCATTAAGCATTAAAAAAACAGCCATTGTACCCGCCAGAATGGGATGAAAGAAGAACAATGCAAAAAGGAAAAGAAAGGTGAATCCGGCCAAAATAAGCGCCAGTAAATTTCGTGATTCTTTATGCACATAAATGCGGTTAGCTTTAACTGCGTCTACCTTATAACTCATTAAATCATCGTAAAGCCTTAAGATAGCCAGAAGAACAAAAACAGGAAATACGTAAAGCAAAACACTTTTGTTATTAAAGGGGAGCGGTATAGAAAATAAAATTAAAAGAAGGGTGAGTCCGGCGAAAATAGCAGGATTAAATCGCTGTTTAAGATAGATCAGTAGTACCTTCATCTAAAATTGTAATGCTTCCGGTGTTAGCGTTTAACAAAATTTGATCTCCGTCTTTTAATCTTGACGTAGCCTTATGCACGCCAACGATGGCGGGTATCCCGAATTCACGAGACACGATCGCCCCATGAGAGAGCATGCCGCCGCGTTCTACAATGAGTCCGCTAATCAATGGAAATACAACCACCCATCCCGGATCGGTTTGCCGTGTTACTAAAATATCACCTTTTTTTAACTTATCGGCTTCTAATACAGACTCTAAAACCATCGCTCTTCCTTTTACCAGCCCTCCACAAGCAGACAATCCAGTAATATCACCTTCACTTCCGGAATCATTTGTATGCTTGGAGATCACATTTTCTGGAGAAGGATATGATCCCATAAACGTTTGAAAGTCATCAGGATAAGTAAGTTTGCTTTGGGTTTCAAATTCAAACTTTCTCGCTTCAACTCGATGACTTAAGTTTTCCGGAAGCATTTCGGAGCTTGATAAGCTTTCGGCTATTTCCTGATACCTGAGGAATAAAACATCGTCTGGAGCCTTCAATTGTTTCTGACGTACAAAGGTGTTGCCTATTTTCTGAATCACCTGTTTGAATCTAAAATACAACAACGCTTGTTTTAAGCGCGCTCTTTCACGGCTGCTGATACCATTAGAAGCAAGTTTGATCAATAGGTTAAGCACGCCTATATGAAACAAGGAAATGGGAAACAATAGGTGATATTTAGAAAATATTTTCTTCCGAAAATCACGGATAACATCCTTCCGCTCTTTAAACTTTTCGTGAATAAGTGCTTCAGGATCTTTGTCCGGGAGTTTGTCATATTGTTGCAAAAGTGCAATGAACAGTGCAGGATTCTCGGTATAATTATCGTGCGTGAGCATCAATTCGCCCGAACATCGATATCCCCAGTTCTCTAAGTAGTCTTCCACTAATTGATAAACCTGGCTATACTCTCTGTTTGTTTGTAGAAACAAATAGAAATCTTTTGCGTCCAAACGTTGAAACTGTTTATAGAGTTCTTTATGTTCCCGAATTTTTAATTTAATGTGATGTGTATCTATAATAGGCTTACTGCTAATTAGATCGGGTATAGCCTGAATAAGTTTATTGTGAACTGCAATACCTTCTTCTTTGTAAAATAGCTTACAATAGGCTCCCAAAACACCATGGGAGATCATGGCAAAAAAATCTGCTAACGACGCCTTATACCAACTATGCATACGGATCTCAATAAAACCGTGAAATGCTTTTTTTAGTTCGCTAAGACTTACCGCATTTTTTGCTTCTGTACTGTAGTTGTCGGCTAGTTTCTCAAAATAAGTTATGTTTTTTTCGAGAAAAAAGTTAAATCGGATAAAATCCCGTACAAATCTGATCTTATTTTTTAAGGTTGCTCGTTTAGGTTGATGTGCCTGATCTGCGGTGTACCCGACAAAATTATCAAATGATTTCATCAGGGTCTCTGAAAAAGGAGATTGCGAGATGATCTCATGTATGCTACTCATGTTATAATACATATGACATCCCCATACACCTATAATATTACTGTAGGCGCCTTCCAGAGATCTGATGGTTTCTTCCTTCACCTGAAAGAGTTTTGACAGATTTTTGAAGTAATGATAATAAGAATCCCGTGCGATAGAATATAGGAGCGGACTAATAGGGTCTGGGTAGTTCTCATTTACATTGGTGTTAGACCAGAATTGAGGAGTCTCCTTCACCCTTGTGGTAATGGGTCTGGCTTGTACTACGTAAAATGCATTGTCTTTTACCGCCCATTCTACGTCTAGCGGATGCCCGTAAAATAACTCAAGACGTCTTGCTATTTCAAACCCTTTAAGCAAATTAAAAGGCACCTCCGTATCCATATTCTTTTCTGAAATCGAATAATGCACACTTTCAGGATTTACCTGCCCCGAAACCAGGGCTTCCCCATGACCAACCACATACTCTGCCAGCATTTCTCCTTCTTTCAGATGGCTTCTGGTAAATATGACGCCTGCATAATCAGGATCTATGAGCTTTTGTACGACCACTGCCATTCCCGCAAGCTCCTTGCCTTTATGAGCACCGTAAACCGCTACGTTTTCTTTGTTGTAAGACGACCAACACCTTATAATATTTTCAAGAATGACTTCTTCTTCGTCAGCTATGCAAATAAAAGAATCCAACTGCCCGGCAAAAGAGGTTTCAGCTCCATCTTCACCTATGGCAGAACTCCGCACCATATAGGCATTTGCGTTTATGTTAGCAAGATGGTCTTTCAGTTCCTGTCTGAAGCCCTGATCAGGTGTTTTTTCGGCAAGGTGAAAATCCTCAAACGCATTGCTCTTTACCACAAAACCTTCGGGTACCGGAAAACCCGCTGCCCTCATAATTCCTAGGTGATATCCCTTGGCTCCTACCAAATTTTCAGAAATATGCTGGTCTAAAGAAATCAGGTACATCAGATAGAAGATTTTATTTTGAGCCTGTATAGCAGTGTTGACACGGTAAAATGAAGAACCATTGCAACACAGAAGATCACGAATGTTTCGGCGAGACTAAGATCTGTTATAAGATAGTATACCAGCAACACTCCGGTTATCGAGTCTGCCTTATCAATAAAAAGAAACAAAAGTGGAAAATGCGGATGTCTTCCCCCCGGAGGAATATTGAGTTTCCGTTTGAAATAAGAATTAGGAAGTTCAGCAAGAATGTAAGCGAGCCCAAGTATACTTCCAACCACTGCGAACTCTAATAAGTTACGTTGGAGAAGCATGGCTAATACCGCAGAAAAAAATGCGTTTACCAGCGGAACAAATACAAATCCTCTCCATGTTTTATTTTTCCCAAAGATATTTTTTGAAATTGGGATCGTCAAGGCTGAAAAACTATTACGCTTTACCACTAACATATGTAAGATCAAGGTGACCGTTAACGGAATAAAGAGCACCATCATATGAAAAACAAGTCTATGCATGCTCCTTCAGAAATTGAAGCATTCGAAAGGCATTGCGTAATATACGATCTGAGAATTCGTATGCTATGAGAATGCTGGCAACATCATAAAATACGGCACGGGTTACTATAAAGTTAACAAGGTTTTCCCGGTAGCCTTTAAACCAGTCTTTTCTAGAATAAGAAGTTTTCCAATTTTCCGGGAGGGTCTCATAATGAAAATTCAGGTAATGCATCATAAGATCATTTGAAAAATCACTGGGAAGTACAAAGCTCAAAAATTCAACAATATCTCGATGTGGATGATCTACAACAGCCAATTCCCAATCATAGATTACTGCCGTTCCATCATTTCTAATTGCAATGTTTCGAGGATTGTAATCGTTATGGATAACGGTTTTCGGTAACGCACTTTGATGGTTAAAACGGTCACGACGTATTTCGTCTAAGAGCATTTCCAATTGACCAAATTTATAGCTATCCTCAGTTTCTTTTAGTAAGATTGATAACAACTTATCGTATAATTCAATAGCACCAACTGGATCAAAACTTTGCACGGAAGGTATTTGATGGATCGCTTCAGGAAGGTGCATCAAACTATGAAAATCTGTAGCAGCTTTTATGACTTCTTCTATGTGCGACTGTTTCCAATGTTCCGGGTAATTCTCGCTGTTGTAAAGTACTAATTTCTGATCGTCGAGAAATTCGAGTGCTACCATATAGATTTCTCTCCGATTATTTTTATAAGAACCGTAAAATTCAGGGATTTGTTCATAGTTATTTTTATGAAGAAATGTGAATACCTCAAGTTCCTTTAAGTGACAATTCTTATATTCAAGTGAATCTTTTGTTTTCTTGATGAGGTTGGAAAGTTCGGGATTAATAGAGGCAGCCATCATATGAAGACCCTTGATTACCTCTTCGTCGGTCGGTTTTGATTTAAGTAATACTTTTACCCGACGTTGATCTTGAGATCTTGTTGCGAATAGCGGTACAAACCCTATAAGTTTCTTGCTTATTTTTCCGGTAATATTAGTAAGGATTCCATTTTCTAACAAACGTGTGTCAATGGTTTCAAATTGGGTAAGACCGGAAGCATTGAAAATTTTTTGGAGATAATGAGGTGTCAATTCCGATTTTAATAGCCAGTTTTTGGGCTTGTTGCGGCCTAGTTTTTCATGAGCTTTTGCAAATTCTCCACTTACAATGGCAGCACTTGTAGATATTTCAAGGCCGAGCGCAAACCCAGCAATAAGTTTTGCAAATCGCTCTACCTTACCAGGACCCTTACACCCCATGAGTTCTAATGCCTCGGCCTGTTTGGGTAAATGCGTACCGCCGCCCACAGTTCCCACTACCAGATTAGGAAGGGTAAGTTGTGCCTCCAGCCCTTCTTTTACTTTTCGAAGTTTTAATATCCCTACGGAAGATTCATGTATGCAGGCAAGATCCTGACCAGTAGCTGCAAATATGCTTGATACGGCATTTGCAACATTGATGTTGTAGCCAACCATACCGTTAATTTTTGCAAGTTTTCTTGACGCTTTAAAGCATCTTACCAGTTTGTCTGAGGTTGTGCGTAAAACACGTTCAATAACTTCTTCTTTAAGCACGCAGTAAGCAGTGACCCGGATACCTCGACCGGAAGCGATGGTATATAACGATACTTTTTTATCGGAGGAACCATTACCTTCAATTATAAAATCTATTGGATTTATTCCTGATTGTTTTCGGAAAGCTTCTACCAGATACAACATGGCGTGCCAGGTGCAGGTAGTGGTCATGTTTTGGCCGGATGCATCACCGGTAGTATAGGTAAACCTGAGATGTACTACTTTCTTTTTTCGTATCGATTTGATGTCTTGTAATGTGGCATGATTTGAGTAGCTTTCGGCTACCTTTTTCGTTTCTTTGAATTGGTCTTTTACAAATGATCTAAATAAAATGGCTTCTTTTTTCGTCTCAAAAAGAAACATAGGAGCCCGCGTCATTCGCTGCCAGGCAATTTCTCCTTTAAAACCTCCGCTTTCACTTATCGCCCTTGCACCGCGATTCATGCTCATGACAAGTGCTCCCTCAAGAGTAGCGGCAGTACCATAAATAAATTCTTCTTTATTTTTTTCATTAAAAAGAAGCGGCCCCAAGATACCAACCGGAATCTCAACAGATCCGATATATGATTCAATATTCTTTTGAATATCGTCCAGGCTAAGCCCGGAAACAGAAAGTTTATCTGTTTTTAGATTTAGTTGATCCAGATACTCAAGCCTAAGGCTTAAAGATCGGTAACTTACTAAACCTCTTCCAGGTATGGTTTTAATCTCTGACATATAGTTCTTCGGGATATCATGAAAATTCATATTCCCGATCTATTAATTTATAAAAAGATAATTTGGACTTGCGTCCACTAGGGGATTCTTATAACGAATATAGAAAATCTTAAATTGTGCAATAGGAATTCTGTAAAAAAGGTTATAAAAAAAAGCGCAATCAGATGGTTGCGCTTTTAACTTGACGTAGTAAGTTTAAAGCTTACAACATAACAGCTTCTTTAATTCTTCTGAGAGCTTCCCTTAATTCCTTTTCAGATGCAGCGTAAGAAATTCGAATGCAATCTGGATTTCCAAAGGCTTCTCCTGTTACAGTAGCAACATTTGCCTCTTCCAATAAATACAATGCAAAGTCCGAAGCGTTCTCGATGGTTTTACCCTTTAAGGTTTTGCCAAAGAAATGAGAAATATTGGGAAAGACATAAAAGGCTCCTTCAGGTACGTTCACTTTAAAACCTTCAATATCGTTTAGCAGATCGAGAACCATATCTCTTCTTTTACGAAATTCATCGATCATGAACTGAATTTTACTAACAGGTGCTTTTAAGGCAGCAATCGTTGCTCTTTGTCCTATGGCATTCGCACCACTGGTGATCTGTCCCTGTATTTTGTTACAGGCTCTGGCGATCCAGTTTGGCGCACCAATATATCCTATTCGCCATCCTGTCATAGCAAAGGCTTTTGATACTCCGTTAACAGTGATTGTACGGTCATACATACCTTCAATTCCCGCGATACTTACATGCCCGCCTCCCATGAAATTAATGTGCTCGTATATTTCGTCTGATACGATATAAATATCGGGATGCTTACGAAGAACTGCGGCAAGGCCTTCCAATTCTTCTTTGCTGTATACAGAACCACTAGGATTACAAGGAGAGCTATACCAAAGCATTTTGGTTTTGGGGGTGATCGCTGCTTCAAGTTGCTCCGGGGTCATTTTAAAGTCGGTATCTATAGAAGTAGGAACTTCTACAGGGATCCCACCTGCCAGTTTTACAATATCGGCGTAACTAACCCAATAAGGTGCAGGGAGAATAACTTCATCTCCCGGATTTAGTAATACCATTGCGACATTTGCAAGGGATTGCTTTGCTCCGGTTGAAACTACAATTTGTTCAGGCTTATAATCCAGATGATTATCTCTTTTGAACTTTTCAATAATAGCACTTTTAAGATCTGCATAACCATCAACCGGAGGATAACTGCTGTAATCATCACGAATCGCCTGAATGGCTTCTTCTTTAATAAATTCAGGAATATTAAAATCGGGTTCTCCTAGGCTCAGACCAATAACATCTTTACCCTGTGCTTTTAACTCGCGTGTCTTTGCGGCCATTGCCAGCGTAGCGGAAGTGGACATGTTTAAAACTCTGTCCGATAATACTTGATTCATTTTGGCGGTTTAAATGATAAAATTTAAGAGAGTTGAAGGCTTGGTTTCTTCCCTAACTCTTTTAAATGACTAAAATGTGAAATAATCGCTTTACGGGTTGTCTTATATTCATTGTAAGGGAGGTTAAATTCTTTAGCAGTTTCCTTTACAATTTTTGAAATCTTAGTGTAATGTACATGGCTAATGTTAGGAAAAATATGATGTTCTACCTGATGATTCAATCCTCCAGTAAACCAATTCACTACTTTATTTTTAGTAGAAAAATTTACGGTAGTAAATAGTTGATGAATAGCCCATGTGTTTTTCATAGAGCCTGTTTCATCCGGTAAAGGGGTATCCGCCTCTTTGATTACATGTGCCAATTGAAAAACAACACTAAGAATGAGTCCGGCCGTATAATGCATCACAAAAAAGCCGATGAGAATTTTCCACCACGCAATGTCTAAAACCAACATAGGGATGATGATCCAGATAGAAGTGTAAATGATCTTAGTGACAATTAACATGCTCCACCTAAACGTGACACTGGGAAATTTGCCATAAGACAATTTTGCTTTTATGTAACGATGCATTTGTTTAAAATCGCTGGTAATAGCCCAGTTAATGGTAAGTAAGCCGTATAGTAAGATCGAATAATAATGCTGAAATCTATGGAAACGTTTCCACTTTGCGTGTTGCGAAAATCGAATAAGATCGCCGTTTTCAAGATCCTCATCATGACCATGAATGTTCGTATAGGTATGGTGAAGTACATTATGTTGTACCTTCCAATTGTATACATTTCCTGCTAAAATATAAATGCTGCTCCCCATGAGATTATTCAACCACTTTTTTGAGGAATAGGAGCCGTGATTACCATCATGCATTACGTTCATACCGACGCCTGCCATTCCAATACCAATAACTACAGTTAGCAATAGCTGAAGCCATTGATTCATACCTAAGGTAAGAATGAGAAAATAGGGCGTTAGAAAAATAGAAAACATGACTACCGTTTTGAGGTGTAGTTTCCAGTTTCCGGTTCTTTTAATGTTGTTTTCCTTGAAGTAGGAGTTAACTCTCTGATTTAGAGTTCTGAAAAACTGAGCAGAATCTTTTCTAGAGAATCGAATTGATGTTTGTGACATATAATAATAATTCTTTTTCAAAAGCTAAAATAGCTAATAATAAATAAAGATCAAAGGTAGGCTTTCAAGGGCAGATGTAATGCCAATTAAGTATTAAATAAAGCATCAAAAGACCTATTTTTGTGATAAATTAACTTTTACATGCAAGAATTGCTTCATTACTTTCCTGAGTTATCTCAGGATCAATTAGAAAAATACGAACAATTACCAGCACTTTATAAAGATTGGAATACGAAAATCAACGTGATTTCCAGAAAGGATATTGATTTCCTCTATGAGCGACATATATTACATTCTCTGGGGATCGCAAAAGTACAGTCGTTTAAACCAGGAGCACGTATATTAGATGTGGGCACTGGAGGAGGATTTCCAGGGATACCCTTGGCAATTATGTTTCCGGAAACTCATTTCTTGCTGGTCGATGCAATTGGGAAAAAGATAAAAGTAGTGAATGCCGTGATTGAAGCATTAGAGCTCAAGAATATAAAAGCGATGCATTCCAGAGTTGAGAAAGTGAAGGGAGAATTTGATTTTATCGTGAGTAGAGCAGTCACCAACATGCCTGATTTCGTGAAATGGGTTCGTTCAAAAGTGGCCAAAAAATCTGTGCATGATAAAAAGAATGGTATTTTGTATTTAAAAGGTGGAGATCTAACCGAGGAACTTAGCGTATTTACGAATTATAAAGAATATTTACTTTCAGAACATTTTTCAGGCGAGTTTTTCGAAACGAAAAAAGTAGTGTATTTACCTGTAAAATATAAGGGAACAAAATAAATAGTCCGATTTGTATCATTCAAATCGGACTATCATTAAAGTTTTTGTTGCCATTTATCGCCTAGCAACTTGAGCAGCCTCCAAATGTGCAAGCGGGACCAATACTACGATTGTTAGCGGTTCCTCCAACGACTTTTTTTGTAGTTTCAAAAGTTGCAATCTGCTCTTTTTTAAAGGACAACTTAGAAATTTTCCCTAACGAAAGTGTTTTAGTTTTCATAATTTATATTTTTGGATTACACTTCTATATTACGATTTTTTATAAAAAAAACCTAACTAAATCTTATGCATTATTGTAGTTTATTTCTGTATTCTATTATTTAAGAGCATCACTTCTGAATATTTAGTGAATAAACAACATATATATAAGGTAAAAGAGAATCATATGGAAAAAATCCGACCTATTTTTTATAGATCGGACTTAAGGACAGTTTTAAGAACTCAAATTAGCTTCTTCGTTCTCCTCTCCTGGGCAAAGAGGGCAGCGCGTAGCACATGTCATTGTACAACCACCACCAACAGTAGCATCACAGGTAGTTACCTGACTTCCACCTTTTACTTCCTTCTGGGTAGTCAAGGAAGCAATGTTCTCTTTTTTGAAATTTAATTTTGAGATTTTGTCAAAACTTTCTTGTTTCTTTTTCATGAAAATAATTTTTAGTTAATAAAAATTGTGTTTCAGAAAGATACTATTTTATCCTGATAAAAAAAGGTAATTCCTTGAATTACAAGGAATTGCCTTAAAATTAAATGTTATTCGTTTGAGTTTAGTTTCCTAAAAAAGGATAACGATAATCTTCGGGAGAGACGAAAGTCTCTTTTATAAGTCTTGGAGAGACCCATCTCAAGAGATTTTGAGCAGAACCAGCCTTGTCGTTTGTTCCTGAAGCTCTGGCACCACCAAAAGGTTGTTGACCAACAACGGCTCCTGTGGGTTTATCATTTACATAAAAATTACCGGCGCAATTTTGAAGTGCTTTGGTGGCCTCTTCTACAGCATATCTGTCTTTTGAAAATACAGCACCTGTTAAGGCATATTCAGAGGTGCCATCTACCAGTTTCAACGTGTCAGACCACTCATTGTCTTTGTAAATATACACAGTTACTACAGGGCCGAAAAGCTCGGTGCTCATCGTCTCATAATGAGGGTCGGAAGTGACGATAACCGTGGGTTCTATAAAATATCCTTTAGACTTGTCATAATTTCCTCCAGCAAAAATACTTGCGTTAACATCCGCTTTGGCCTTATCGATATAACTTGCTAATTTATCAAACGATCTTTCATGAATAACGGCCGTGATAAAATTGCTCATATCTTCCGGGCTTCCGGGCTTATTGAAAGATTTTATATCTGCTTTTACAAAATTCAGAACTTCATCGGCTATGGATTCAGGCAAATACACTCTGGAAGCAGCGCTGCATTTTTGACCTTGATATTCAAAAGCACCACGAGTGATCGCTGTAGCTACCTGCTTAGGATTAGAGCTTGGATGCGCAATGATAAAATCTTTGCCTCCGGTTTCGCCTACAATTCTAGGGTAGGTTTTATACGTGTGAATATTATTTCCTATTTTCTTCCACAACTCTTTAAACACATAGGTAGAACCCGTAAAATGAATTCCCGCAAAGTCAGGACTGTCTAATACTGTATCGGTGATCATCACAGGATCACCATAAACAACATTAATAACACCATCGGGAAGACCCGCTTCCTTAAAAATATCCATGATCACCTTGGCCGAGAATATTTGATAATCGCTAGGTTTCCAGACGACTACATTACCCATCATAGCGGCACTTGCGGTAAGATTTCCAGCAATGGCGGTGAAATTAAAAGGAGAGATTGCGTAGACAAAACCTTCTAATGGTCTGTATTCAATACGGTTCCATATACCTTCGGAAGATTCGGGTTGGTCATCATAAATACGTGACATATATTCTACATTGAATCGCAGAAAGTCTATGAGTTCGCAGGCGGCATCAATTTCTGCCTGATAGATGTTCTTGGATTGACCTATCATCGTAGCTGCATTTATTTTTGCCCGGTAAGGTCCTGCAATTAATTCTGCTGCCCGCAAGAACACTGCTGCTCGTTGCTCCCAGGTTAATGCTGCCCAGGAATTTCTTGCTTCCAGTGCATTCTCAATCGCTGTTTGTATGTGTTTTTTTTCAGATAAATGATAGTGACCTACCACATGTTGATGGTCATGAGGTGGCGTAATTTCTTTGGTATTACCAGTGCGTATTTCCTCTCCGCCGATATAGAAGGGGATGTCTACTTTATTATTGAAATACGACTTATATTGTTGTAAAACTTCTTCTCTTTCGGTTGTTCCGGGAGCATACGATTTAACGGGTTCGTTAACGGCTACTGGAACATGAAAAAAACCTTTTCCCATGATAGCATGTGTTTAAAATTAAAATTGGTGCAAAGGTACTAAATACGAAATCGTTTTAGAAAGAAAAAGAAATTTAAAAACAGATCATTATCAATTGAGTGCAAAAGGTGCACATAACTTAAAGGTAGGGATAAAAACCCTGAATCTTCTTGTAGAAGTGAAATTGACCATATTATAATGACCACGCATCGCTCCGATAGGAGAGGTAAGAAGGCATCCGGAACTGTATGTATGCGATTCTCCTGGTTTTAATACAGGCTTTTTACCAATCACGCCTTCTCCATCGATGACTTCCGTTTCATTCAGAGAATCAAAGATCTTCCAATGCCTGCTGGTGAGCTGAACTGAATCTTTACTATTGTTCTGGATCGTAATTTTATAACCAAAAGCAAAGTGCATCTTATAGTTCTTGAAGAACGTACCTTCAAAACTAGTTTCAACTGAGATTTTAATGCCTTTAGTTACTTGCGTAATCATGTAATTAACCTTAAACTTTGGATTTAAACCGTGAAGCTTATACGTTTTATGAAGCCTCTAACCCTTTAAATTTCAATAAATACAAATCAAAAATACAAATTTTCTTAGAGTTATAAATGAGTTGTTCTCATATTTTTACCTGTATCACACTAAAAAGTTATCAATTAAAAGCAATTTTAAGGAGTTTTTAAACTTTTATTGGATACCATATTAGTTGGAAATATTTATGGAGCTCGCCGTACCTATTCCGATGATGCTGTCATACATGTCTCCAAAATTTCTGTAATAAACGATAATTAAATATTGATTTTCGGTCTCAAAATGATTTCCGGAAATGGCGTATGTGATCAGTTCACCTTTATCATTTTTCATTACATACTTATAATTATAAACCCCCTGTTTCATAAGGATTTCTGTTTCCAACAAGCCGTTATTCTCATTGAATTTTAATTTGTTTTCTTCGTTGAGATCATAATTATTATACTTCCCAAAGACGTAAACTTCATTTAAGCCTATCAGATCTTCATATTCCAGCGAAAAATGGACAATTGAATAATCTGCCTCCGTATCGGGATCTTCCACATCTAGGATCTGAATGAAAAAATCTCCATTTATATCTGGGTAAAATGTGTAATCAAGTCCGCTTCTTATTCGGTCTCTGAATAGGAAATGCTCGTAAAGATCATTTAATTGAATTCTGTTTATTCCGCTGTTGGATGCCCTTATGTCTTTGGTGTCAAAGAACAGGTATTCATTTTCGCCATTAAAAGAGGACTCTTCATCATATTTGTAAATTAGTTGATTGCCAGAATAAAATTGTGGCTTCAGATTGGTAATAGCTCCGGGCCAGTAATAATTTTTTAAAATAGCAACCTTCACTTCTTGCTGCGGATTCACTAATTCGAATCCGTTATTATTGATAGTAAATTGTAAACGCTGTTGCGTTTCTATGGTGCTGAGGTCTCTTCCTCTTTTAACTACTGCACCTACGCTTACAGCATCCTTGTAAATGATAAATTTCCTGGAGAACAGCAATTCATCAAAACGGTTGTAGATAGATAATAGATAATTGCCTGTTATTTTAAAACTGGAAAACCTGTTTGGTAGGGTAAGTGTATAATGAGAGTAGGGTTGAAGCGTATTGTAAGAATTCAAATAAGTGATAATCCTTTGATTGTCTATGCCCTCTAAATATTGCTGTTTCATAAGATCTGAAGGGGTCCAGTCATAATTGCAATGCGTAATCTTGTAGTAATAATCATTTTCGTTGGCCGTAAGGTCATCAAATTCTAAGGTGATCTGATCACCTAGTTTAATGATGGGAAACTGGTCGCCTTCGTTTTTGCTTTTAAAGACAATAGACCGTATTTCTTCTGGAGGATTTACCTCGTCTAACACCTGAGACGAAGCAAAAAGAATTCCAGTTAAAAAACCTACCAGCGTAATTAGTTGAACCTTTTTAGTCATTTTTATGAAATATAAGCTTTCAAATATAAACAAAATGCATGCCTGAATTTTAGAGTGTCCTGATTAAAAGAAATTTATGTTTTTTTATTACTGAAACATCCTTTTTAATTTGTAAATTTGCACGAATTTTGAATGAACGTAATTCTAAAGATTTTATAGACATGTCCAATGACATCCGTATTAAAAGAGGCTTGAATCTAAAGCTTAAAGGTGTAGCGGAAAAAACGGTTTCTGAGGCGCCAAAATCAAAATTCTTTGCAATAAAACCTACCGATTTTCATCAGGTAACTCCAAAAATGGTCCTTAAAGAAGGAGCAGTTGTAGAGGCTGGTGACGTATTGTTTTTCTCAAAATACAGTGAATCGGTAAAATTTGTTTCTCCTGTTAGTGGAACATTAAAAGAAATAAAAAGAGGTGCCAAGCGAAGAATTTTAGAAGTGGTTATTGAAGCTGATGGAAAAGAAGGTTTCAAAGATTTTGGTAAAAAAGACCCTTCTTCAATGGATGCGGAAGAGGTGAAAGCACATCTTTTAAACACTGGCTGCTGGCCTTTTATCAAACAACGCCCTTACGATGTAATTGCCAATCCGGAAGATAAGCCGAAGGCGATCTTCATTTCTGCATATGCTTCAGCACCTCTCGCAGCAGATATTTCTTTTGTATTGCAAGGCAGAGAAAAGGATTTTCAAACGGGAATTGATGCGATTTCAAAACTCACCGAAGGTAAAGTTCATCTTTCGGTAGGAAAAAAAGAAGATAGTTTTCTTACGTCCGTGAACGGTGTTACGTTGCATAAAGTTTCCGGACCGCATCCGGCAGGAAATGTAGGAGTTCAAATACACCACATAGATCCCATTAGTGCCGGAGAGCGCGTATGGGTTATAAATCCGGAAGACGTAGCGATCATCGGAGCACTATTTAATGAAGGAAAATTTGATCCGAGCAGAATAATTGCTGTAGCGGGATCTGAAGTAAAGAATCCAAAGTATTATAAAGCTACTATAGGTTCTCAGATTTCGGGTTATGTATATGACGCAGGCGTAAAAACACCAGAAAATATTCGAATTATAAGTGGTGACGTACTTACAGGTGATGCAGTATCTCCCGATAATTATCTCGGTTTTTATTCAACATTAATATCGGTGATACCGGAAGGTAAAGAATACCGTCTTTTTGGATGGTTACCGTTTAAGGACAACAACATACCGAGTATGTCAAGAACGTCACTATCCTGGTTATTCCCCAATAAAAGATACGAGGTTAATACTAATCTTAATGGAGAAGAACGTGCCCTTGTGGTAACAGGCGAAATGGAGAAAGTATTTCCGATGGATATATTTCCAATGCAATTGTTAAAAGAATGTCTGGCAGGGAATATTGAAAAAATGGAGAATTTGGGTATTTATGAAGTAGCCCCTGAAGATTTTTGTCTGGTAGATTATACAAATACCTCTAAAATAGAGGCGCAGGAGATCATTCGGGAGAGTTTAGATATGATGATAAAAGAAGTTGGTTAAAAATAATTGCTATGAGTTTTTTAAGAAAGAAAATAGATCAGCTAAAAAAACCTTTTAACAAAGGAGAAAAGTGGGAGAAATTTGCTCCCGCAGTTAATGCATTGGATACATTTCTCTACGTACCCAATCATACAACTAAGAAAGGAGCGCATATTAGAGATGCGGTAGATTTAAAACGAACCATGATTACCGTGGTTATTGCTTTGATTCCTGCATTGATATTTGGTATTTACAATACAGGATATCAATACCTGTCTCAGTTAGGAGCCGATTTTACATTTATGGACGCATTTCTGCATGGTGCATGGAAAGTGTTGCCTATGATCGCCGTTTCTTACGGAGTAGGTTTGGCCATAGAGTTTGCCTTTGCAGTATATAGAGGTCATGAAGTGAATGAAGGCTACCTGGTAACCGGATTGCTCATACCAATGATCATGCCCGTAGACATTCCTCTTTGGATGGTAGCAGTTTCGGTTGCATTTGCGGTGTTGATCGGAAAAGAAGCCTTTGGTGGTACCGGAATGAATATTTTGAATCCTGCTCTCACTGCAAGGGTCTTTGCATTCTTTGCGTATCCAACCTACATGTCTGGTAATAAAGTATGGGTTTCCGAAGCTTCAAATGTAGATGCTGTTTCCGGAGAGACTATATTGGGATATCTGGCGCAAGGCAAAGAAGCAGCAGTCGCTGCTAATTTCGATATGTGGAGCATGTTTGCAGGTGCGATTCCAGGTTCTATTTCAGAAACTTCTACTTTATGGATTCTTGTGGGTGCTGCGATCTTAATACTTACTGGAGTTGGAAGTTGGAGAATAATCGTGGGTGGTTTTATTGGAGCCGCAGTGATGGGCTTTTTATTTAACCTCTGGGGCGCGAATGCCTTAATGAGTTTTCCATGGTATCAACATTTAATCGTCGGAGGTCTTGCCTTTGGTGTAGTATTTATGGCGACCGATCCGGTTTCTGCTGCACAAACTACCAGAGGTAAATGGATTTATGGTATTCTCGTAGGGATATTTTGTATTCTGATTCGTGTATTTAATCCGGCGTATCCGGAAGGTGTAATGCTGGCAATTCTTCTTATGAATGTATTTGCGCCAACGGTAGACCACTATGTGGTGGAAGCCAGTGTTAAGAGAAGAAAGAAAAGATTGGCCGTCAAACAATTAAAAACTGCCTAATTATGAATAGAGATAGTAATGCTTATACATTCATTTTTGCCACCATTATGGTGATCGTTGTAGCTTCTGCACTAGCGTTTGCTGCTACGGGCTTAAAAGAACGTCAGAACGAAAATGTTCGTAAAGAAAAAATGCAAAACATACTTGGTACAATAGGTGTTGAAATAGACAGGGATGGTGCTGAAGAATTATATAACAAGTACATCACCAAAGCGATCACAGTTAAAAGTGATGGTAGTATTGATGAATCTGTAGATGCTTTTGAAGTGGATCTCAAAAAAGAACTGAAAATGCCGGTCAACGAGCAAAATTTTCCGTTGTATCTGGCAGAAGTAGAAGGTGCTAAGTATTATATAGTTCCTTTAAGAGGATCCGGATTATGGGATGCTATTTGGGGATATGTTTCGTTAAAAGAAGATATCAATACCATTAAAGGTGCGGTTTTCGATCATAAGGGAGAAACCCCGGGTCTTGGTGCAGAAATTACACAGACATGGTTTAAAAAACGATTCGAAGAAGAAAAGATTTATGATGCCAGTGGTAATTTTATAGGAGTGTCTGTAGTGAAGGGCTACTCTGGAGGTAACGATAAGGAAGACAATGCTATAGACGCTATTTCTGGAGCTACGATCACGGGTGACGGTGTTTCTGATATGATAAAGGAGCGTTTAAAACATTACTTACCATATTTAGAAAAACAAAAAACACAAGTAGCATATAAATAATCTGTTATGGCCGATAAAAACAAAGAAGTTAAAGAACCGGTAGTACTGTTTGTAGCAGAAGAAAAAGAACCGCTTTTTTCAAAGAAGAACAGAAAACTACTTACAGATCCGCTAGACGATAACAATCCCATTACAGTTCAGGTACTTGGTATTTGTTCTGCATTGGCAATCACCGTTCAATTAAAGCCCTCTGTGGTAATGGCAATAGCGGTAATAGCAGTAATGGCCTGTAGTAACGTGATTGTTTCTCTTATGAGAAATTTGATTCCTAACAGGATTCGTATTATTGTTCAATTAGTGGTAGTAGCCGCACTGGTAATTTTAGTAGATCAGGTGCTTAAAGCATTTGCATATGATGTTAGTAAAGAATTAGCGGTGTTCGTAGGTTTGATCATCACCAACTGTATTGTGATGGGTAGATTAGAGGCTTTTGCTCTGGGTAACGGACCCTGGAAATCATTTCTTGACGGTGTCGGAAATGCAGCAGGTTATGGTCTCTTATTAGTAATTGTTGCTTTCTTTCGTGAACTTCTGGGATCTGGAAAATTGTTCGGTTATGAGGTATTAGGACATAAAGGAGTGACACTTGCAGAATCTACTGGCTTGTATGCATTGGGATATGAAAATAACGGATTGATGTTATTGTCGCCCGCTGCACTTCTTATTGTGGGTGTTCTCATTTGGGCGCAACGTGCCAGAAACAGAAGTTTAATAGAAAAAAATTAAGCCCCGGCTATAAATATTAGAGATATGGATTACGTAAATTTATTTGTTAAAAGTATCTTCGTTGAGAACATGATCTTCGCCTATTTCTTAGGAATGTGTTCTTATCTGGCAGTTTCAAAAACAGTCAAGACAGCGGTTGGTCTAGGAGCAGCTGTAATCTTCGTTTTAGGAATCACTATACCCATAAATTTTTTGTTAGACACCTATCTTTTAAGACCAGGTGCACTAAGTTGGCTGGGTGCTGAATACGCAGATATGGATTTAAGCTTTTTGAGTTTCATTATGTTTATTGCCGTAATTGCTTCTATGGTGCAATTGGTTGAAATGATTGTTGAAAAGTTTGCTCCTGCATTGTATGGTGCCTTAGGTATATTTTTACCATTAATTGCGGTTAACTGTGCTATTTTAGGAGGTTCATTATTCATGCAGCAAAAAGACTTTGGTGGTATTTCTGAAGCAGCTGTTTATGGATTAGGTTCGGGCGTTGGCTGGTTTTTAGCCATATTGGCAATCGCAGCTATCCGTGAAAAAATTGCTTACTCAAATGTTCCTGCTCCCCTAAGAGGTCTGGGTATTACGTTTATTATTACAGGCTTGATGGCGTTTGGCTTCATGAGCTTTATGGGAATCAAATTATAAAAAAATAACTTAGAAAAAGAACTATGGATTTTTCAGTAATCTTAGCGAGTTTAGTGGTCTTTTTAGTGCTTATTTTCATTCTGGTAGCTGTTTTGCTAGGTGCCAAAGCGAAATTAGTGCCCTCAGGACCCGTTACACTACACATAAATGGAGAGAATGATGTGGAGGTTTCCTCCGGTGGCACCCTGCTTTCTACTCTAGGAAATAATAAAATATTCCTTCCATCGGCATGCGGTGGTGGTGGAACCTGCATACAGTGCAAGTGCATCGTGAAAGAAGGAGGAGGAGAGATTTTACCAACGGAAGCACCGCACTTTACGCGGAAAGAGATTGCAGAAGGCTGGCGTTTAGGTTGTCAGGTAAAGGTAAAACAAGATATGGTGATCGAAGTGCCTGAAGAAGTTTTTGGTATTAAAAAGTGGGAAGCAGAAGTCGTAAGAAACTGGAACGTGGCTTCCTTTATCAAAGAATTTGTGGTACGGTTGCCGGAAGAGATGGATTATGAGGCAGGAGGCTATATCCAGATTGAGATTCCTCCGTGTGAGATTAAATACAGTGATATCGATATTACCGCACACCCTGAAGAACACGACGAAGCTGATAAGTTTCAACTGGAATGGGACAAGTTCAAGTTGTGGGATTTAGTGATGAAAAATACAGAGACCGTTGAACGAGCCTATTCAATGGCTTCTTATCCTGCGGAAGGTAAAGACATCATGTTAAACGTGCGTATAGCTACTCCACCTTGGGATCGATCTAAAAACGGATGGATGGATGTAAATCCGGGAGTTGCTTCTTCCTACATTTTTGCACAAAAGCCAGGGGATAAAGTAATAATCTCTGGTCCTTATGGAGAGTTCTTTATTAACCATAGTGAAGCAGAGATGCTTTACGTTGGTGGTGGAGCGGGCATGGCTCCTATGCGTTCGCATCTGTACCACCTTTTTAAAACGTTAAAAACCGGAAGGAAAGTAACATACTGGTATGGAGGCCGATCAAAAAGAGAGCTCTTCTACCTAAAACATTTTAGAGATCTGGAAAAGGACTTCCCGAATTTTAAATTTTATGTAGCGCTGTCCGAACCTCTTGAAGAAGACAACTGGAAAGTAAAGGATGGCCTTGATGGAGAAGGGGATGGTTTTATAGGATTTGTACATCAGGTGGTAATAGATAATTATCTTTCAACGCATGAAGCTCCTGAGGATATTGAGTTTTATTTCTGCGGACCACCGCTAATGAACAAAGCAGTCGAAAAAATGTGCGATGATTTTGGGGTACCCCCAGAGAATGTACGTTTTGACGATTTTGGAGGATAAAATACTTTTGTATTGATATAAAAAGCCGGTGTATAACCGGCTTTTAGCATATTTTTGAGTTTTTTCATAAACGAAATGAAGTGAACGAGATCTTAAACGAACAGGAATTGCACAACCTTGCTATGAACGTTGTCGGGAAAGACCTTGAAGATCAGGGTTTCGAATTTCTGGCCGTAAATAGTAAGCCTAAAAAAGATCCACAGTTTGTTTGTTTGAAACAAAAAAAACTTCATTTTATCGTGGTTAGGGCCGTTTCCTATCCTGATGATCCGAAAAAAATGGATCTCGTTTCTATGGAAATAATGAAAGAGCATGCATTGAAATTTAAAGCGCGAACTTATTATGCAGGTGTTGGTATTGCCAATGCCAGCGATTACGAGAAACCAGTATTTAAAAACAAAGAGTATGTTGTTAACTATAATGGGATTATTGAAATATAAGAAGTTTGCCGCAGTAAATTTATTAGGGCTAGTATTCTTGCTTACATCTTGCGATCTGCTTAAGGATAGCACTATCAAAACACAAACTGGATATTCACTTGGAACCAGTTACAGCATCAAGTACGAAGTTGCTCATGATTCAATTGATCTTAGAGATGAAATTGAAACCATCTTCGTAGATATGAATGAATCTTTATCCACTTACCTCCCTACATCCTTAATTTCAAGAGTGAACAATGGTGATTCGACGTTGGTAGTTGATACTTACTTTAAAGATGTATTTTACAAGGCTTATGAAATTTGGGAAAAGACCAACGGAGACTTTGATCCTACTATTGGTACTTTAGTAAATGCGTGGGGTTTCGGACCCGGTAATCAGATTGATGGTCTTACTAAAAACAAAGTAGATAGTCTTTTGTCATACGTGGGAATGGATAAGCTTAAAATTACAGATAAAGGTACCGTTAAAAAAGACGATCCAAACATTTTTATAGATTTTAATGCATTGGCAAAAGGTTATACCATTGATGAAATTGGTAGATTTTTTGACAGAAATAATATAGATAATTACCTAATAGAAATAGGGGGCGAGATTCTTACCAAAGGGCAAAATACTGACAGGGGTCAGGATTGGATCGTAGCCATAGATGATCCCAGGCAAGAAGAAGAAAGAAGAACACTCATCGCTAAAGTTAAATTAAGTAATATGGCAATGGCTACCTCCGGAAACTATCGCAAGTATCGAATAGATGAAACTTCTGGTGAGCTCTATGTTCACACTATCAATACCAAAACAGGATATCCTCAGAAAAGCAACATTCTGAGTGTTACTGTCGTAGCGCCCAATTGCACGGAAGCAGATGCATATGCCACGGCATTCATGGTGATGGATACGGCCAAAGTTAAAAAGCTTTCAGAATCACTTCCGGACATAGAAACTTATATGCTTATCTCTGGAGAAAACGGTGAAATCGAAAAATACATAACTCCGGGATTTAAAGCCCTCTTAGTGAATGACTAAGCAAGGCTAGTTACTTAGAACAAACGGGTAGAATCTCTCCTTCTGCGAGCCTGTAGGTATCAACAAGTTCTTTGCTAAAGTTTTGCGTATAATTGATTTCGTTTACCTTAAAACCGACACTTCTCAATTTATCAAAGTAATCCAAACCATAAACCCGCACATGATCGTATTGACCGAATATACGAGCTCGTTCCTTTGGGTCTGTGATGCTATCATCTTCAAAAGTGTTAGCACGGTTTGCATCAAGAGGTATCTGAAAAATTCCTAATCCTCCCGGTTTCAAGATCCTAAACAATTCTTCCATAGCCTTTTTGTCGTTCGGAATATGTTCCAGAACATGGTTGCAAAAAATCACATCAAACGAATTATTTTCAAATGGAAGGTTGCAAATATCAGCCTTTACATCGGCTAAAGGAGAGTTTAGGTCGGTAGTGGTATAATCGAGATTGGGAAGTTTCCGGAATCTCTTGTAAAAAGCTTGTTCCGGAGCAAAGTGTAATACTTTTTTCCGTTCATGGAAAAAGTCAGTTTCATTTTTAAGATATAACCATAAAAGTCGATGGCGTTCTAAAGACAATGTTCCCGGGGCAAGTACATTATCCCTTGGGTATTCATATCCATAAGGGAGAAAAGCACTGTAGCTCTTTTCATCAATAGGATCGGTATATTTTTCACCTCTTAAAAAAAAAGCAAATACGGGCTTTATAAAATAACTAATGCTAATAAGTAAAGGTCTCGGAATGAGGTTAAGGAAAAATTTAAATACTTTTTTCATCGCTATCTACGATACACCTTCCTATTTATACTGCTGGCTCTTTTTGGCGAAATTCTGTTTCTTCGTCACTCTCAATGCCGAGTGCATCATAAACATATTTAAAGGTAGAAAGTAACTCTGGTTTACCATTTACAAGTGCTACGTTATGTTCGAAGTGGGCACTTGGTTTTCCATCTTTCGTAACAATAGTCCAACCGTCTTTTAATTGCTTGACACGATGGGTTCCCATATTTATCATGGGTTCTAAAGCAACCACCATTCCCTCTACAAATTTTTTGCCTCTTCCTCTTTTTCCGTAATTTGGCATTTCAGGATCTTCGTGCATTTTTCTTCCAAGGCCATGACCCACAAGTTCTCGTACCACTCCATAGCCATGTTGCTCACAGTATTGCTGAATAGCAAAACCTACATCACCTACCCGGTTTCCCTGTTTGAACTCTTTTATGCCTACATATAAAGATTCTTTAGTTACCTGCAACAATTGTTTGGTTTCTGAAGCTACCTCACCAATTTCAAATGTATAGGCATGGTCGCCGTAAAAATCATTCATGAGAGCACCACAATCTATGGAAACGATATCACCTTCTTCAAGTGGTGTGTCGGTCGGTAAACCATGTACTACTGCCTCATTAACACTGGTAAGTAGGGTAGAAGGGCATCCGTACAAACCCAAAAAACCAGGAACAGCCCCATGATCTCTAATAAAAGCTTCTGCTAGTTTGTCCAGTTGTTTTGTAGTTACTCCAGGCTTTACTTCTGCAGCCAACATGCCCAACGTTTTGGAAACAACGAGAGCACTTTGCCGCATTAGAGCTATTTCTTCTGGTGTTTTGGTAACGATCATAGAAATGTAAAGAGTTCTTCTGTTAAATTCCCGGCAAAGATACAAAGAATAATTATGCTGTTAAATTATAGCTGGGTAGCCAGCGTCTGGAAAAGACTTGCCTTACTATTGAATACTTTCGTATACAGTTCTATTTGTTTGAGCCTGGAAGTAAGCAAACTACGTTCCCGACTATTGATCAGGAACACAGAACTTTCTCCAAAACTAAATTTTCGCTCTTCTGCGGTTAATAGCGTATCGTAGTCTTCTGTGATTCGTTCAATAAGTATGATCTGCTCTTCCAGTGATTGAAGCTTCTGATAGCCTGCACTGATTT
Organism: Flavobacteriaceae bacterium M23B6Z8; assembly: GCA_046199005.1. GTDB lineage: Bacteria > Bacteroidota > Bacteroidia > Flavobacteriales > Flavobacteriaceae > Ascidiimonas. The sequence goes on along the minus strand of CP176050.1, from coordinate 3,391,632 downwards.
TATTGGTAAGTCGCAAGGCCTCCAGATCATAATTAAACTGAGCATCCTGTATTTTGAATTTAGCAAGCTTCAACGCACCGCGCTCTTTCCGTAAAAACAACGGAAATCTAAATAAGACTCCTCCTTTGTATTCTCCGGTATTTATAGTGTTTAAATTTCCGGCGTCACTGGTTAAAAAATTATAATTTACATCAATTATAGGTTTCAACTTATCTGCCTTAAATCTCCTGTCGATTTCCAAAGCCCGTATTTTATAGTCTAATGCTTTTATTTTGGGATGGTCTTCCAAATTAAAATCTACCGACAGCTCATTATTTATTTTCAAAGTTTCATCAATGGTAAATAATAAACCACGCTCAGGAATTACGTCGGGCTGAAGCTCCAAAGGAATGTTTCCTTCCAACCACAAATAATTTGAAAGTTCCAGACCAGACTTCATCAATTTAACCTTTGCCTGTTCCAGACTTAATTTACGATTGTTTACGGTAATACCGGCTTCCAGACTATCTATCGCAGCAACATCACCTTCAATAGCACGTCTTTTTATCCCTTCAAACCGAATACGGGCATTTTCAAGAAAACTTTGATAAAGTAATACCTCATTAAACGATTTGAACCATTCGAAATAGGTGAGGGCAGCATCAGTTAAGATCTGGTTTAATTGTAGGTCTCTTTCTGCTTGAGAAAGATCGCGGTACACTTTGGCTTGCCTGAGCGTAGCCATGCGTTCGTTGATAAATAATCCCTGACCCAAAGGGACGGTGACTCCTGCACTGTAAAGTCCGTCATCAGGAACCGAGAGCTGAGGATTCAAAAATTCTCCTTCATTCTGTTCAAACCCTGCCTTTAATTCGATACCAAACCAAGTAGGAATTTTAAAGCTTCCATTAAGAATATCATAGTATTCAGAGCCTTTAAATTCTTTGCGTTCGTAATCTACTTCTATCTTAGGATCAAATGCTCCTCTGGATCTCAATAATTCGGCCTGTGCCATGTTCACTTTAAGCTGCGCCTGCCGAGCTACGGGATGATACAACTTCACATAGCCTAAAAATTCATTAAGGGTGAGTTCGTTCACCGTAAGGCTATCTAAAGACTGACCGAAACCAGAAAATCCAATAAGAAAGCAAATAAAAACTAAAAAGTTTCTCATTTCTTAGCAGTTTTTTCAGTAGTTTTTGAGTCCTGAGGGTTGTAATAATCAGGAGGGAACCCATTCAATCTTCGCCAAAGCTCATACCAGATGGGCACATCTTCCAGCAGTGCAAGTGTAAATGCTCCCGAACCAACGCGCAAGGCTTCCGGCCATTCTTCCGCCTCTTCATCCGGAGCGATCAGAATACGATATTTCCCGTTTGGACTTATGAATGTTTCGATCGCGACAACTTCGCCTCCATAAGTACCATAAGAAACATTAGGCCATCCACTAAATATGATTGCAGGCCAGCCATCAAACTGAATTCTCACTTTTTCTCCTTTGTGTATCAAGGGCAAATCGATCGGGTCAACAAAGGTCTCGACCGCCATATCGTAATTCGTAGGCATGATGCTTACAATAGAAGCTCCTTCTTTGAACGTTTCGCCAATTCCAGATTGTATAGCTTTATTCACGTAGCCATCTTGAGGCGCTTTAATGTAATACAGCCCATTACGTATTTCATAGTTGGTGAACTGGTTTTGTAGTTTAGTTACCTGCGCTTCGGCATCATATTGATTGGACAAAGCTGTAAATTGATCGCTTCTCGCTTTCGAAATTTTATCGACGTATTCTGCATTGATACGGTTAATTTCTACTTCGGCATTGATCACTTCATTTTTCGAAGCCAGTAATTTATTCTCTTGAGCGATTATTTTAGCCTGAGTTTCCTGAAGCTTCAATCGCTTTTCTTCCACATCTGTTACTGCTTTCAGACCTTCCTGTTGAAGTTGGTTGGTTCGGTTGAATTGCCGTTCTGCGATCATCAGATTGGTTTTAGCAGCTTCAAATTCAATACTGTCACTTTGTACTTTTAAGTTTGCCTGAAGTAATTTGTTTCTGGCTTGTTCCAACTTTAGTTTTCGTTCAGACTGCAATGCCTGAATTTGGTTGTCGAGTGCACTTACTTTACCATTATAAGAAGCTACCGATAATTCTTTTGCTTTTAATTGCTGCCCGGTTCTTTCTACCAATTGTGGATCAAAATACTCCGACTTGACTTCTGATATATGAATGATCGTATCTCCTTTCTTAACATAATCACCTTCTCGTACATACCACTTTTCCACCTGTCCGGCAATGGGCGATTGAATAGTTTGAGGTCTCTGATCCGGAGTCAGCGTAGTAAGAAAACCTCTTCCTGAAATATTCTGTGTCCATGGCAGAAATAAGACTACCAATCCTATGATCGAAAAAATAAGTAAGAACTGATTGAAGAACTCATAATGTCTTTTATGAAATACTTTCTTTCCGGATTCGTAAACGGTAAGATCCACTTCTTTGTGCAGCTTGTTATTTGAAATATTAAGCATCTCTTCTTCTTTATAAGTTTATGACTTTACCTTCTTCTAATCTGATCACTCTTCCACAGTGTTTTTTCCAGTCTGTATTCTGGCTTGCAACCACCAACGCCCATGGATTGCTTCGATCTGTTAGAAAGTTCATGATTCGTTCCGCTTCTGCTTCATCCATTTGGTCCAGCGGATCCTTAAGTATAAGTAACCTCGGCTTTCGAAGGATGCTTCTGGCAAGAACGATCTTTTTTGATACGGTATAAGGAATTCTTTTTCCTTCCGGATAGATCATAGTGTGAATGCCTTTGGGCTGTTTTTTAACAAATTCCTGTAATCCGACCATATTAATCGCCCACATTACCTGATCCATTTCAATTGACTTATCGGCGAATGTGATATTGTTGAGTAAGGTTCCTTCAAAGGGAGATTCTTCGGTAAATGATTGCCCCAAATGCGATCTGTAATAATTGAGGTTGATACCCGAAAGCCGGTGGTCATTCACATATATATTCCCTTCCGTAGGCTCAATGATGCCAGCGATAAGCTTAAGAAGTGTTGATTTTCCCGATCCATTAGCTCCCTGTATCAGGATGGTACAGCCAGGAGTAATTTTCAAGGAAACATCTTTGAGAATTTTTGTAGGATCTTCGGGGTAGGAATAACTAACATTTTCAAACTCCACGGTAAAGTCTTCATCTTCTTTAAAAGGTCGTGTACCTTCCTGTGGTTCTAACTTTTTATCTACCACTTGCCCTAATTTCTCAAACGAGGTAAGTACATCGTAAAAAGACTCCAATCCCATGATCAACTTTTCGACCGAACTTATGATTAAAAGGATGATAATTTCTGCAGCTACAAATTGACCGATATTCATTTCCTGATTAAGCACAAGAATTCCTCCAATCAATAGCAACCCCGCAGTTACCAGGACTTTAAAGCCAATCATTTGCGCAAATTGAAGCATCAGTATTTTAAAGTGGCTTTCCCTGGAATCTAAATAGCTGGATACTAGCTCGTCTCCGCGGTCTACGGCATGAGATGTTTTACCGGAAAGTTTAAAACTTATGATCGTTCTTGCTACTTCTTGTATCCAGTGAGCAACCCGATACTTGTGTTTTGATTCCATCAAACTCGTTTCCAGACCTCTCTTTGCAGTATATTTAAATACAACATAAATTAGTAAAACAAGAAGCAATCCGTATATAATAAAGAAAGGGTGGTATAAGGATAGTAAGATGAGTCCGAAAACGATCTGCAAGGTGGCTGCCGGGAAATCCAATAATATTTTAGAGAGACTCTTCTGTATCGTAAGGGTATCAAAAAATCGATTGGCAAGTTCTGGCGGATAATAATCATGTAATTCACTCATTTTTATTTTTGGGAATCTATAAGTGAACTCAAACGAAGAACGGGTAAAGATTTTTTGCTGTAAATTTTCAATGATACGCATTTGCATAAACTGCAAAATACCTACGAAGGCGACGCCCAGTGTCACCAAAACCACCAGAACAATCCATGAAGTACTTATTTGCGCACCTTGAATCAAGTTAATGATTGCCTGAATACCCAGTGGAAGCGATAAATTTACTAAACCCGCAAAAATAGCGTAGTAAACTATCTGAATCAGGTCGGCTTTTTCCAGTTTGAGAAGGCCAATTAAGCGTTGCCAGGAAGTCATCATAAATTCTTATTTAATGGCAGAAAATACCAGGTTGGTGAAAAAATCTGTTGTATTGGTTTTTGAATTGCAGTCCGTAATCGAAGACATGTGATCTTTAATGAAATTTTGGTACAAGGAGCCTTCAAGTACTGTCGAAATCAGACTTTTGGGGTATTCATAATCAGGAGCAACGGCAGCTATCATTTCTGTTAATCTAAAGATGAGTCTTTTGTATATAGCAAAGTACCCTTCTTTATTTTCGATATCAATTTCTTTGGTTAAATAAGATTTTGAATGTTCAGAAATCAATATTTTATTAAGATAAACCTCATTTATGTGAGAAAAAGAAGAATCTTCTTCTATGGTCTCTGTAATAATAACAAGCGCTTGTTTTAATTTTTCGCGAGGATCAGGAATGCTATTTGTGGTAAAAACAAGTTTGTATTCTATCCAGCTCCAGTACCATGAAGACAAATAGAGCAGCAATTTATGTTTGTTTTCAAAGTATCTGTAAATAGAACTTTCATTAGAGCCAATTTTTTCTCCTAATTTTCGAAATGTAAACTTTTCGAATCCCATTTCATAGATCAGAATAATACTATACTCGATGATTTTCTTACCGAGCTCAGAAGATTCAGGATCTTTCAGATAGAGCTTGTCATTAACATGTACCGAGATGTTTGAAAGTAACGATTTCATATCAAAAAAAATTACACGCAAATATAATAGTAACACTATCATACTTGCGTGTAATTATGGAATTTTTAACAAAAATGTCGGCTGGAAACGCCGACATTTTCAATCAGTACAGGGAAACAGTATTATTCCGCATAAGCGTGTTTGTAGGGTTCACCGCTTAAGATGGCGATCATATCTTTTTCGAGCGATTCTATGGGATACTCTACAATACGATTGATCTCCTTACCATCTTTATAGAAAATAAAAGTGGGAACATTGGTAATATTGAGCCCTTCTTCTAAATTATCAGGCGTTTTCTTAGAACGGTTCATGGTAATAAGCGTGAGCTGTTTTTCTTTTACCCCGGCAGCATCCATGATCTTAAAAAAAAGAGGTGTTTCTCGTTTACTGTCGCCACACCAAGTGCCCATAAAGATCTTAACTTCTACACCTTTCATTAATGGTTTCAAAGTCTTTAGCGCTGCTGCGTCAATTTCATAAGAGTCATAATTTTTTTCAAACCAGCTATTAAAGGGTGCTTGCGTAAGTGCTGATCTCTCTTGTTTTCCAACCAACATTGTCGGCATATCTTTAACGTTTTTTTCTTTGTTCTGCGATTGATTTGCATCTTGTGAAGTGGCACAACTGACCATCAGGCAAGAAAGGATTAGTATGGAAATTTTTTTCATTTTAGAAGTGTTTTTTGAGTCATTGATGAAGGTTGCGGTATATTCAGTAATGCTAATATGGTGGGAGCAATGTCTCCCAGAATTCCATTAGCTACCTGGGTAATTTCTTCGTCCACCACTATTAGAGGAACCGGGTTGGTAGTGTGTGCAGTATTGGGACTTCCGTCTGGATTCTTCATGGTGTCACAATTGCCATGATCTGCTATGATCAGAGTCGTATATCCACTTGCAGAAGCAGCATTGACAACAGCTTCGGTGCATTCGTCTACCACTTCACACGCTTTGATCGCGGCTTCCATGCTTCCGGTATGCCCTACCATATCTGGGTTGGCGAAATTAAGGCATACAAAATCTACTTCTCCTTTTTCAAGTTCGGGTATGATCTTATCCCGAATTTCATAGGCACTCATTTCAGGTTTTAGATCATAAGTTGCCACTTTGGGAGAGGGGCATAGAATTCGTTCTTCACCATCAAACGGTTTTTCTCTTCCTCCATTAAAGAAGAAGGTCACGTGTGGATATTTTTCGGTTTCTGCAATTCTTATCTGTTTCTTTCCATGAGCTTCCAATACTTCACCAAGCGTATCTTTAATGTTTTCTTTGTCATAAACTACATTAACTCCTTTAAAAGTTTCATCGTAATTGGTAAGTGTAACAAAGTATAACTTAAGTTTGTGCATATCGTAATCATGCATGCATTGCTGACTCAAAACTTGCGTTAGCTGCCGTCCTCTATCGGTTCTAAAATTAAAGAAGATAACAACATCTTCTTTTTGCAGTCGGGCAATAGGTTGGTTGTTTTCATCATGAACAACGATCGGTTTAATAAATTCATCGGTATCGCCGTTGTCGTAGCTTTCTTGTATTCCTTCAAGAACATCTTTATATGGTGTACCTTTCCCTTTAACGATGAGGTCATAAGCCAATTTAACTCTTTCCCACCGCTTATCTCTGTCCATAGCGTAATACCTGCCAATCACGGAAGCTAATTTTGCTTTTCCATCAGATAGGTGTTGCTGCAGGTCTTCTATAAATCCCTTACCACTTCTCGGGTCTACATCTCTACCATCTGTAAAAGCATGTACAAAAACATGCTCCAGATCGTGACTGTTGGCGGCGTCTAGCAATCCTTTAAGATGATTAATGTGAGAATGAACACCACCGTCACTAACGAGTCCCATAAAATGCACTGCCTTTTTATTCTTTTTGGCATAAGAAAAAGCTTCTTTTAGTACCTTTTCGTTTTTTAAAGTACCCTTTTCAACAGCCATGTTGATTTTTGCAAGATCTTGATAAACAATTCTTCCGGCACCAAGATTCATGTGGCCTACTTCACTATTTCCCATTTGGCCTTCTGGCAAGCCAACATTCATACCATCGGTCCTGAGATCTGAATTGGGATACTTTTTATATAAATTATCTATGAAAGGGGTATTTGCCTGTTCTATGGCGGAGACTTTTGGGTCTGGAGATTTACCCCAACCGTCAAGAATCATGAGAACTACTTTTTTACTCATTAGTGGTTTTTGTCAAAGATACAAATAACGGTATTTTAATAAAAGAGCATATTTTGAGCTGATCTCATTGAAAGGAAGCTGTATGAAATACATATGGTCATTAACTCCTAGCTTTAAGTTCCAATTTTAACATTTATAGGTTAATAACGTTAAATAAATGTTATTCCCTGTTTTAATTGAAACATTTTGTCGCTATTGGTGTCTATTCTTATATAACATTACATTTTAACCAAATAAAAACATTCATCATGAAAAAAACAATTCTAACAGTTACCTTAGGGATTCTTTGTGTAACCACGTCTCTTTTTGCTTCGGCAAGAACTGAAATCACAACTGGAACTTTTGACAACGAAACCATTCTTACCGAGGTAGTAAACGATTTTTGCATGGCCATTATTAAAGGAGATAAGGCTGCCGTAGAGAAATTTATCGAAATGGGCGAAAATGTAAATCAGCAATCGAATGGGATGACGCCGGTCATGTATGCTGCAAGATACAACCGAACCGAAATTCTAAAAGCACTCATTCAGCATGGAGCGAATTTAAAAGCGAAATCTTTTGAAGGGCATCGCGCGTTAAAGTATGCAGAGTTATCTGGGGCTGATGATGCTGCCGAAATTATTCGAGCACATCTAGAAAAAAAATAAGCTCAAGTTTAAAAAGTAAAAAGCCCGGATGATTTCCGGGCTTTTTATTTTTCAGAATTTTTTAGAACGGAAATCCAGTGGCTATTCTGTATACAAAAGCATAGAGACCTACGCTAATGCAAAGAAAGCACAACCAGCTCATCGACTTGAGGATGGCTACCTGTGGGTTTCCTCCGATTCCTCGGAAAGCTTCTACATAAAGTTCTTTAAAGAGTAAAAGTATTTTCATATATATATATTTTAAGTTAAACATGAAAGCCTAATGCAAACCATGCTCAAGTAAATCGAGTAGAATAAGATATATGAAATAATTTCGTAAAAAAGGGGCGGATAGCCGCAGGAAATAAGTTGAAATCTATAAGATTCGGGGTAATCTTATAGTAAAAATAGAACTCTTTTGAGAGTTGAACAAAAAATAGAAGTACTAATTCCTAAGAATTAGATCAAACCGGGTATTTTATCTTTGAACTGCATTTAGCTTTTCTATTTGCCATATTTTTTGATCGCTTCTTTGATTTTTTCGATTCGGTTTTCAGGATCTGGATGCGTACTTTGAAATTCAGGTACTCTGTTAGGGCCACCTGCTGCTTTGAGAATTTTCATTACCCCTATCATCTCTTTTGGGTCATAACCGGCATTAATCATAAAAAGTACTCCGAGTTCGTCACTTTCCAGCTCATCACCTCTGCCGTTTTTAAGTAAAGTACTCTGGGCAATACCTCCCACCAAGTTTCCGGCATCTGCACCTACTGATGCACCCATAGAAACGGTTCTCCAGAATTCACTCTCTGCAATGCGTTCTGCCGAATGTCTTCCGATCACATGTCCGATTTCATGCCCTAGTACGCCCGCAAGCTGATCTTCATTCTCTAATTTTGAGAACAATGCATAAGTAATGAATATCTGTCCGCCCGGTAACGCGAACGCATTTATCGTATTTGGATCTGCTAATAAATGAAATTCGTATCTATACGGAGTTTCTCTTGCGACACTATTTTCAACCAGTTTATTGCCTACCTGATCTACAAAAACCTGACTAGCTTTATCGGGATAAAGTCCACCATATTCTGCCGTCATTTGCGGAAGACTTTGCAAGCCAATGGCAATTTCCTGATCTGAGGTCATGTCGATATTCTGAGTTCTTCCGGTATAGGGATTCTCTTCACTATTATTACATTTCTTGAAGAAGGCAAAAGCAATAATAGCCAATCCAATTAGTATTCTGATTTTGAAATTGCCTCTTCTCATAATGAAAGCTTTTTTTGGTTAGCAGTATAAATTTAAATATTCTTTTTTATTTTAATTTCGGGTTAATGTCTAAAATCTGTTCTTTGTAATACTGTTTGATAAAATCATCGGTAAAAAAAGAAGCTCCTTGCAAAGATTGCTGTTTAAGAATTTTTGCAATATCAATTTTATGCCGATATGCTTCCAGCATAGGTTTAGAAATTGGAGCATAACTGTAATGCCAGGGTTCGTACTTAAAGCCTTTACGTTTCACATCTTCCGTATAAACAATATAAAAACCGAAAGTATGGGCATTTGCCTCCAGCCATTCCCGGAATTTACAAAAAGGACCTTCCCCATGAAATTTTTCAGGTACTAGCACATCTCCTGAGTAGGTAGCATTGCCATCTATGATGTCAATATCGGTTCCCCAATGATGTCTGGAAGTTCCTGGAATGGTCGAGTATTCAATGATTTTCTTTATAGCTTCCATGCCACTCATACCTTCTCCCGTAAATCGCTTGAATTTGCGCTCGAAAATAGCTTTCTGCCGCTCAAAATTTCGATATCCGGATATGATCTTAATGTTAAATCCATCATTGGCTGCTGCCTCCTTCATTTTTTCAAAGGCCTCAAAAGCTTCTTTTCGCAATTTTCCTTCACCAAACAATTCTGGATTCCCATTACCGATCAATTCTTCTATGGAGAACGATTGCTGGCTATATACAGTGAAATTTATGAAAAACAGAAAAGCGATCAGATAAGAGCTATTTTTTTTGATCATAGTACTCATTTGTATGCATGTTAAAATCTTTTTTATGGATGGCGAATAGTTTTGCAGGTTGTTGATGATAGGTAATGTTTTTTACAAACCTTAGACCACACTTTTCTAATACCTTTTCGGAAGCTCGGTTTTTCTCGTGTACGTGAGCGAAGATGGTAGTGAGTTGTAATCCTTGAAATCCGTATTTTAAAGACGCTCTCGCTGCTTCAGTAGCATATCCAAAACCCCAAAATTTTCGGTAAAAGCGATATCCGATGTCAACTATTTCTTCAACGTCATGGTATTTTAATCCGCACCATCCCAGAAACTGATTGTCTTCTTTTCTAACTACAGCCAACCGACCTGTTCGGTATTTTTTATACTGATCGTAATTTTTTATAAGCTCGATGGCTTCGTCAAGTGACACGAATGGTGAATCTCCCGTATACCTGATGACTTCCAGATCAGAATTCATCTCAAACAGATCTCTGCCATCTTCAAGCATAAAAGGCCTGAGTGTTAATCTGGGCGTATGTAACTGTAAATTCATGCCCTCACGTCGTCATATTCCGGATGTTTTTTAAATTCAGCATTTGCAAAAGGACATAGCGGAAGTATTTTCAGAGAATTTTTCCGGGCGTAATCTACACCCGCCTTTACAAGTTTCGCACCCACGCCCTCTCCTGTAAGAGACTCATCGACGTGCGTATGATCTATAATAATTTTATCATTTCCGGCTTTTGAATACGTCATTTCAGCGACCATTTTAGCTCCTTCCTGTATAAAAAAGATTCCTTTGGTCTCTTTATTCTGATGTTTAATATTGATTTCCAACTCTTGAGAATTAAGTGTTTGATAAAAATAAGATAATTTTTATTATATGCTTCACTGATAATTCATTACGATAACTTCGGTTGAGCGGCGATAAAGGATTAGATTTTTCTTGATGACTGTTTAAACATTTTTTATATTTGCCACGCAAACGCGGGAGTAGCTCAGTTGGTAGAGCGTCAGCCTTCCAAGCTGAATGTCGCGAGTTCGAACCTCGTCTCCCGCTCGAAAACCTCATCTCCACAGATGGGGTTTGTTATTTTATAGTGAGTGCTGTTTCGGGTGCTACCTCATAAGCAGCCTTATGCTGTTCAAAGATTCTTGCAGTTAAATTGCCTTTCAATGTTATTGAATTTCCATTTACGTTGAGCCAGCTTCCTTCACGGAGTCCTACGACCGGCTGTGTGTTAAAATAGTGAAATTCTCGAATTCTCGTTTCTCTGGTCTCTCCCATATGCTTACTGTTTTCATCAGGATCAAGATAATGCGCATTGATATTAAATGGAACTAATCCCATGGTTTTAAATGAAGGTGGATAGATAATAGGCATGTCGTTGGTAGTTTGCATAGTTAACCCAGCGATATTAGATCCCGCACTCGTTCCCAAATAGGGTACACCATTTAGGATTTTATTTCGCAGTAACTCCATAGCAGCCGATTTGTAAAGAGTATGTACCAATAGAAACGTATTCCCGCCTCCCGTAAAAATGGCCTCTGCATCTTTAAGGAGGGGTATGCTTTCGTTTAAATGAGTAATACCTCTAACCTTTTTTCCAATTTTTTCAAAATAGGCTGCTACCCTTTTAGTATACTCTTCATGAGATATACCGCCTGGTCTTGCAAAAGGAATAAATAAAACCTCATTACAATTTTCAAACAACGACTCAAGCGGTTCTTTGAGATATGCTAAATAAGTGCTTCCATGCAAGGTTGATGTGCTGGCAAGAATCATGTTTTTCATAATTCAGAATTTTCGTAAATTTATGTAATATGGGTTTTTAACAAAAGTTTAAAGGCTTCTTATTTTTTTATATGGTAAAGTTGTCATTTCTTTAATCATTAACTGGATTTTCAAAATCACACTATGAAAAACTTCTATTGCTTACTTCTTGTATTGTTTACTTTCTTTTCAGCAGTTGGTCAAGATGATGACCGCGTTATGCTAAGAGGTACTGTACTGTACCGAAGTAACAGCGTGCCCAATGAAAATGTAATCAATATAACGACAGAAAAAGCAACAGTGACTAACAATGATGGTCAATTTGAGATTTATGTAAAAGAAGGTGATGAATTGGTTTTCTCCGCGGTTAATTACCGTATAGAATCTGTGGTGATCACCCCAGAAATATTGAAAAACAGAAGACTTGTGGTGGAGGTTATCGAAAAAGTGACCGAACTTGATGAAGTAACAGTAAGTCCCGAAGATGAAGAAGCTTTTCTAAAATTACAGGAAGAAAAATTTAAAAAAGTAGATTATGAACAGGATGCTTCTACGCAGGTTCAAAATGTGGCTTTACCACAATCGGTTACCGGGATGCAAAACGGATTAAACTTCGTGAATATTTTTAAAGCGATCTTTAAATCAAATAAGGAGAAAGACGTACCGGAAGAGCGACAAATAAAAATGAGTGAAGTGCTAAGGCAGGTCTATGAAGATGACTTTTTTGTGCGCGATCTTAAAATAGCTCCCAATCAAATAGAAGACTTTCTTTATTACCTGGATACGAAAATGCCTGCTTCAAGTTTACTTAAAAAAGACAATGAGTTCGAGTTAATTGAATTTCTTGTGAATCAAAGCAGGGAGTTTTCCAATTCTACAAAAAACTGAGTATTCGTTTTTTCATAATCACCATTGCATGTCTGATCAGTTTTTTTTCTGTAAGTAGTCAGGAAAGTAAGATAATCCAAGGGAAACTGATAGCAGATTCTACCGATATGGCCTCTATTCACGTACTAAACAGGTCACTGGGAAGATTTACGATTACCGATCAAAACGGGATATTTTCAATTCGTGCCCGAAAAAATGACACCCTGGTTTTTTCTTCCGTTCAATTTCAACGTGAATCTATTGTAGTCACAGCGGCAATCTACGAAAAAGGTTACATGGAAGTGCGTTTAGCGTATCAGGTTAATGAATTAGACGAAGTAACCTTACGCCCGCATAATCTATCCGGTGATCTTACAAAAGACCTCAATCAGGTAGATCAGGACAAAATTGTTACAGGCGTTAGTCTGGGACTACCAAATCAATATGTGAAGAGCAGAACTCAAACAGAACGCAGAATTTATGAAGCGAAAACTGGAGGCGGAATCATTCCGTTGAATCCAATTTTGAATGCCATCAGCGGAAGAACAAAACGCCTTAAACAACAGCTAAAGCTTGAAAGACAGTCTGCAAGAAATCTTGTAGTAATGAATAATTATGAACGCAGAATTTACAGTGAAACCTTCAAGATCCCTGATGAATACATTGAAGGATTTATTATTTATTGTGCTCAGGATCCTGATTTTGAAAAAGTGAGACAACGATCAGATCTACTCGCCATGCTTGAATATTTGCAGGAAAAAAGTGATGAATATAATGCATTGGGTATTTTCATACCCGAATAATGAATAGGAGTTATTTATGATCGAGAATAGCCGTCCAAACACTTAGTGTATCACCATCTAATCGGGTCCATATAGGTCGTACGATTCCTTTGTAAGCATGAATATTATTGTAGTCTCCAAAGAAAACGGTGCGATTGGGGACAAAAGGCGTTTCCGAAATGCGTCTGGTACTAAAAGATTTTCCCCCATCTGAAGAAAAAGCCAAACGAACATCAGTACGCTCATCATTATAGGCGCTTCTATCATAATAGATCACATAAATGAAGCCTGTAGCAGCATCAACCGTCATCCAGGTAAGAAATTGATGCGTTTCGGTTGCGTCGTCATTGACTCTTACAGGTTCATTCCATGTGGTTCCTCCATCTGTAGATCTTGAAACAAACACATCTGTGTTCGTGCTTCCATTTCGTTGATCAGTCCAGTTCACATAAATCGTTCCAGCGTAGTCACTCTTACTATTATCTACACAGGTTACGGGCATACCATTGGTGCGTCCTAATCCGGGGATCTCCTGTGTCCATCCTCCCGGTTGTTCTGTAATCTTTATATCATTATCAAGCCAGGTAGTTCCTCCGTCGGTACTTCTATCAAAATAGATTTTATTATCGTAAGACCAGGCAACATAAATGCTTCCATCATTACCAACTGCAGGAACAGCTCCTTCTACGGTAAGGTCATCGTCTAGAGTGTTACCATCAAACTCATTAATCGCAATCGGGGTTGTCCATGAAGTTCCTTTATCTGCAGATTTAGAAAAAAGAATACGACTTTTATCTTCGGGATTTTTACTTCCATATTTATCAAACTCGGTCCAGGTAACATAGATCTCCCCGGTTTCTGGATGCGTTGTTGCCCATTCCTTGTCCTGCTGCTTTGGTGGATTCAACCCGATACCGTTACCATCACTCCATGTTTTTCCTCCATCTTCAGAACGTTGAATCACGATGCGGTCTAAAATCTTGTTGCTCCGCCAGTTGGTGCCTTCGGGATCTGATAGATGTAAATAATAAAAATTACCTTCAGCGTCAGCAATAATACAGGGGTCTCCCCAAATCCCTAAAGGTGAGGTGAGTGAGTTGGTTTCCCAGGTGAGTCCGCCATCAAAGGAAGTATGCACAAAGTCGATCACAGAACCTGCGACCATGTTATTGGTGTTAACTGGGTTAATAAAGATGCTAGGTTCGCATGGACCTAAACCTGAAGAAGCTTCATAGACCTTGATATTTTGAGTTGTTGTATTTTGGAATGCTTTTTGTTTCTTTTCAGTGAGAGTTTTTGTAGTTTCACATCCCATAGTGAAGAGAACAACCAGTAAAAAAGCTCCATAAAAAAATGACCTCATAGCAATATGTTTGGTTCAAAAATAAATGATTAAAATGCTTAAATTAAAAAAACTGTTATTGATTTTTTTACTGCCTCTGTTTTCTTTCGTAGCAGTGCATAAATTCTATGTGAGTGTCACAGAGATCAAATATTCAGAAAATGACGCTGCACTTCAGATCACTTTACGCATTTTTCTGGACGACCTGGAACGAACATTAGAAGAACGCTACGGGATCAAAGCAAAAATGGCCACTAAGAAAGAACTTGAGGATATAGATAAGTTTTTAGAGCGCTATCTTAACGATAAGCTAGCGATGAAGGTAAACGGGAAAAAGAGACCACTGGTGTTTTTAGGAAAAGAGTATGAGACCGATATTGTAAAGTGCTACATAGAAATCAAGAATATAGACTATCAAAGCCTGGAAAGTATAGAAGTGATCAACGAAATTTTGTTTGAGCAGTTCGAAGAACAGCAGAATATAGTACATTTTAGATTGCCAGGAAAAATAAAAAGCCTGTTACTTGTAAAAGAAAATTATAAAGGATTGTTAAACTTCTGAGAATTCTATCCGCAGGTTTTTAAAAATACCTAATTTACCGCTCAAAATTTTCAAGCGACTACACTATGAAATTATTAAAATATTGTATTCTGTCATTTTTTATGATGACTGGCGGATGGTTATTAGCTCAAGACTCTGAAGGCGCAGAGAAAGAGCCCGGTCATATTAACAACAATCGCTTTCGGCAGTTATATCAGGAATTTTCCACACCCAATATGTTTCGTACTGGCTCTGGTGCTCCCGGTCCCGCTTATTATCAGCAGCAGGCGAACTATAAGATGGAGATTGAGTTAGACGATAAAAAACAATTACTTTATGGTGATGAAACCATTACTTATATAAACAACTCACCAGACACCTTAGAGTTTCTTTGGGTGCAATTAGATCAAAATGTAAGAAAAAAAGATTCGAAAACACCTTTGATCAACTCTGCGCCGGCAAGATCATCTGAGAGTTATGCCCGATTCTACGATCGTTATATTAAAGAGAATTTTGATGGTGGTTTTAATATAGAGCACGTAAACGATGCAGATGGAAAGCCACTCCCTTTTACCATTAATCAAACCATGATGCGGGTAGAGATGCCAAAGCCCTTAGCACCGGGGGAGGATTTTTCTTTTAATATTAAATGGTGGTATAAAATAAACAATCACGTAACCGATAGAGCACGCAGTGGCTATGAGCATTTTGACAAAGACGGCAACAACCTTTATATTATTGCGCAGTTTTTTCCAAGAATGTGCGTATACAATGATGTAGAAGGATGGCAAAACATTCAGTTTTGGGGCAGAGGAGAGTTTGCACTTCCATTTGGAGACTATGAAGTAAGCATTACGGTTCCATCAGATCATGTTTTGGATGCCACAGGTGAACTTCAAAACCGGGAAAAGGTATTTACCAAAGAGATGATGAAACGCTATAAAAAAGCGAAGAAGTCTTATGATGAACCCGTTCTTATCGTTACCCAGGAGGAGGCTGAAGCCAAAGAAAAAGAGTTTTCGAATAAAAAAAGTACCTGGATATTCCATGCTAAAAACGTACGTGACTTTGCTTTCTCATCATCCCGAAAATTCATCTACGACATGATGGCAGTAGACATAAACGGTCGTGATGTCATGGCAGTGTCTATGTATCCTAAAGAAGGAAATCCTCTCTGGGAGCAGTACTCTACTAAGGCAGTAGCAAGTACATTAAAAAGTTATTCAAAATATACGTTTGACTATCCTTATCACAAAGCAATCTCAGTACACTCTAAAAGACAGGGGATGGAATATCCTATGATCTGCTGGAATTACGGGAGGCCCGACGAAGATGGAAGCTATTCAGACCGTACTAAATTCGGGATGATAAGTGTGATCATTCATGAAGTAGGTCATAATTTCTTCCCGATGATCGTGAATTCAGATGAGCGGCAGTGGACGTGGATGGATGAAGGCCTCAATACCTTCATGCAATACCTGGCAGAACAGGATTTTCAAAAAGCCTACCTGCCCGAATTAAAAGAATATCCTTCGAGAAGAGGTCCTGCAAAAAAGATCGTTCCTTATATGAGTGGAGAGCAGAGCAAGATTTCGCCTATTATGTCGAATTCTGAAAATATCTACCAATTTGGTAACAACGCCTACGCTAAGCCTGCAACAGGTCTTAATATTTTAAGAGAGACCGTTATGGGCCCCGAGCTTTTTGATTATGCTTTTAGAACCTATGCAGAGCGGTGGAAATTTAAGCATCCTACACCTGAAGATTTTTTCCGGACAATGGAAGACGCTTCTGCGATAGATCTTGACTGGTTTTGGCGAGGTTGGTTTTATTCTACAGATTATACAGATATAGGTGTGAAACAGGTGAAAACCTTATTAGTTTCTTCAGAACCGAATGCACCAACGCGTAAGGAGATGGTAAAAAGAGGCATGAAAGAATCTGAATTGAACCCTGTCATATATTTTGTCGAAGAAGGAAGCGAAGATTACCAAAGTGCGCTAAAAAACGATCAACTAAAGGTTCCTGTATCTTTTAACGAATATGTACAGGATAATTTTACGCCGGAAGAAAGAAAGAATATAGAAGTTCCTAAATACTTTTATGAGGTAGTATTTAACAAACCTGGAGGTCTTCCCATGCCACTTATTGTAGAATATGCATATGAAGATGGAAGCAAAGAAACGATTACCTATCCGGCTCAGGTATGGCGAATGAATGACCAAGAGGTTACTAAAGTCATCGCCTCAGATAAAAAACTCACCGGCGTTACCGTTGATCCAGAAGAAAAGACGGCAGATATCGATACCTCTAATAATGCGTGGCCGATGAAAACTTCTAAAACCGACTTTGACAGATTCAAAGAAAAAATAAAAGGAAAGAAGTAGTTTTCTTTTGTAAAAGCCGACTTGCAAGTCGGCTTTTTTTATGCATGCATACCAAACTTCCTTATATTTGTACCACCACTTTTACCTTGTGATATGTTTTTGTTTATAAGCGGTACCGAAATATTATTTATACTCTTTATTGTCATTATGGTTTTTGGAGCCGATAAGCTTCCGGAAATCGCGCGTGGTCTGGGTAAAGGCATGCGCCAATTAAAAAATGCGACCAACGATATCAAGCATGAGATTCAGAAAAGTGCAGAAAAGCAAGGGATAGATACAGATCTCACCAAAGACATCAATGAGGAGATTAATAAGGTTAAAGACGATATAGAAGATTTCACTGGTTCTATTAAACGCAAGCTTTAATGTTAGAGCAGTTGCATCATTATGACAAGTCGCTGTTTTTATATCTCAATCAACTGAGTGGTTCTTCTTTAGACTCCTTCTGGATACTGATTACTCAGATTTATACATGGATCCCATTATTCCTTTTCATGCTTTGGCTTGTTTTCAAAAATTATACTAAAAAACAGGCGATCACCATTACCATAATTGTTTTTATCACATTATTTTTTACACTTTTTTTTACCGAGATGGTCAAATCCTGGGTGGGTCGGTTACGCCCCAATAATGATGATACCATGTTAGCTTCTTTGATCAAAGTGTTACAATCTCCCCGTGATTTTAGTTTTTTCTCGGGCCATGCTTCTAATTCATTTGCTATTGCTACCCTTCTTTATTTGGTGTTGCGTAATTCGGTGAAATATGTTGGTTTCATCTTTATCTGGCCAGTTTTATTTTCACTCAGCAGGATCTTTGTTGGAGTGCATTACCCAAGCGACATCTTTGCAGGAGCACTTGTAGGATTTTTCATCGGATTGGTATTTCATCGATTTTTGGTTTGGAGGTTAAAGTAGTTGAAAGTTTTTTACTACATTTAGCACGTATAAACCAATTTATCCTAATATGAAAAAACTAATTATTAACATGTCTTTACTTTCGGTGTTATTCATGGCATCGTGTAGTAATGAAGAAAAAGAGGCTATCAATCAAGAGGTTAGCCAAGAAGAATTACAACAGGACCCCCTTACACCAGAGCAAATCAATCAGACGATCAATGAGGAAATTCGTCTTAATGGTTCTTTTGACTGGAAAGATGCATCAGATCACCTACTGTGGAGCGCAGTTATGCAGGGTAACAATATCCTGACCGTAGGATACGGAAGCTCAGACCGGGCCTATCAAAAAGATACCGAAGGGAGTCATCAGTCCATTAAAAACAGCCTTCTTGACGTAGCAAAAAATTTAGAAGATGTTTCTACAAACAGAGATGAAACTTTACTAATTTATGACGATGAAATCCTAACTGTAATTGATATCAAGGTAGAAAAGATCGAGACCATTCAGGAATTACGTAAAAGTTCTGGTGTTCGTTATCTTGAACCGGGAGGGTATGAGTATGCAAAAGTGGAGCAGGCACAAGGGTCAAGTTTTGGCTGTAGCTTTAGCGGTCAGACACTAAGCAGTGCAGATTATCGTACCATTACCCCGGGAGCAAAATTACCATGGGCATTTGATATTCATAGAATTCCTCAGGCTTGGTCAAGAAGTACTGGAAGCGGCGTTACCATAGGAGTGGTAGATACAGGTCTTTCGCCAAACCAATCTTTACTTAACAGTAATTTCAACGATGGTAGTTCTTCTGGGAGATTCGTTCAAAAGTACGGGACTTTTGTAGACAGTTTCTGGCCCTGGAGCACTAAAACAGACGGACCTAATGACAAGTGTGGTCACGGAACCAGTATGGCTTCTGTAGCAACTGCTCCCCGTAATAATGATGGACGTCCTGTAGGTGTTGCTTACAATGCAAACCTAGTAAGTTACAGAGCTGCAAAAGATGTTGTTTTAGATGGATACCATGAGCAAAAAGGCGTTGCCAATGCATTTACTGCATTGGGGAACAGAAGTGATGTTAAGATCATTTCTATGTCTATGGGGCATGTATTCTCAGTAGGTCGTATCAAAGATGCGATTCGTTACGCCAATAACAGAGGTAAACTTATTTTCTGTGCGGCAGGTACTTCTACATCATTCACTAACTTCGTTGGTGTTATTTTCCCTGCTTCTATGAGTGAAACAGTTGCCGTTACAGGAGTAGAAGAAGGTCGCTACAAAGAGTGCGATACCTGCCACAAAGGTAGCAAGGTAGACTTTACAGTGGCAATGGAAAGATCTAATAACAATCACATACCAGTATTAAGCTACTACAATGGTCAGGATGATTATGTGGGAGGCTCTTCTGTAGCTACTGCGACCACTGCCGGTATAGCCGCACTAGTATGGGCGAGACACCCTAGCTGGAGCAAGTCTCAAGTACTTAATAAACTTATACAGTCTGCAGAATTGTATCCAAACAAAAGCGGAAGCTACGGTTGGGGTAATATAAATGCTGAGGCTGCAGTACAATAAATTAGTCATCGATTTTGTTCATAATCAATGCTGCAAAGGCCTGCTTTTCAAAAGCGGGCCTTTTCTATTTTACCCGAGATATGGTAAGTCCGTCACGGATAGGTAATAAAACGGTTTCTACCCGATCATCATTTTTTAATTTCTCGTTGTAGGCGATCAAGGCCTGTGTGCTCTTATCTGTGAATTTTTTTCCGTCAAGCACCTGTCCGCTCCACAATACATTATCCGATAAAATTATTCCACCGGGTCTTACTTTTTCGACAATCAGGTCAAAATAAGCACTGTAATTCTCTTTATCCGCATCAATAAACACCAGATCAAAGATCTTGTTAAGAGTAGGAATAATTTCGAGTGCATTACCCACATGTGCTTTGATCTTAGCTGCATATCCGCTTTCCTCAAAGAATTTAGTTTGAATATCCTGAAGTTCCTCGTTAATATCAATTGTGTCGATCGTTCCATCTTTTACCAGCCCTTCAGCAAGGCAAATAGCAGAGTAACCAGTATAGGTACCTATTTCCAGAATAGCTGCAGGAGCTATAATCTTAGACAACATACTCAAAACGCGTCCCTGAAAATGACCACTGAGCATACGGGGATGAATTACTTTCTTGTAGGTTTCTCTTTCTAATTCTTTCAATAGCTCAGGTTCGTCCTGAGAATGGGCGGCCACATAATTTTCAAGATCTTCTGATAAAAAGTGCATAGTGAATGTTTTTTGCAAAATTACTTAAAATTGAATGCGTATTTTTGAAGAAAACTGAAAAAGAATGCAATTTGAGAATTCACTGGACTTTGCCAGAATGCTGGATGCTAAAGACACACTTCATAAATACCGGGATGATTTTATCTTTCCTAAAGTCAACAATAAAAACGTAATTTATTTTACCGGAAATTCACTTGGCTTGCAACCCAAAAGAAGTGCTGCTTTCGTTGAAGAGATTATGAAAGACTGGGCAGAACTCGCAGTAGAAGGTCATTTTAAAGCGGCAAAGCCCTGGTGGGATTACCATGAACGACTTGCGGCACCACTTTCTAAAGTAGTTGGAGCAAAGCCAAAAGAGGTTACTGTGATGAATACCTTGACCGTGAACCTGCATTTACTCATGGTATCTTTCTACCGACCTACGTCTAAAAGATTCAAGATTCTCTGCGAAGAAAAAGCATTCCCATCAGACCAGTATATGCTGGCCAGTCAGGTTCGTTTTCATGGTTTGGAACCTAAAGAGGCGATCGTTGAGGTTAAGAAACGAACAGGAGAGCACTTTTGGCGTACCGAAGATATTCTTAAAAAAATAGAAGAAACTGGCGATGAACTGGCACTGGTATTAATTGGCGGATTGAATTATTACAACGGCCAGGTCTTTGACATGAAAACCATTACGGAGGCAGGGCAGAGGGTCGGAGCTAAAGTTGGTTGGGATCTTGCACATGCAGCTGGAAATATAGAACTGAAACTACACGACTGGAATGTAGATTTTGCTTCCTGGTGTAGTTATAAGTATATGAACAGCGGCCCAGGGAATGCTTCCGGTGTGTATATTCACGAACGATACCACAATTTAAAAGATATTCCTCGTTTTGAAGGTTGGTGGGGACATAACAAAGAACGCCGCTTTTTGATGGAACCGGAATTTGACCCTATGGATGGTGCTGAAGCATGGCAGCTAAGCAACGCACCCATTCTTTCAGTGGCACCTTATCTGGCTTCACTAGAATTGTTTGAAGAAGTTGGAATGGATGCCCTGTTAGCCAAAAGTAAATTGCTCACATCTTACCTGGAATTCATCCTTCGGGAAGTTGATAAAAAAGTAAAAGCTTCCTTTGAGATCATTACCCCTCAAGAGAGAGGCTGTCAACTCTCAGTATTCCTTCACGGTGAAGGTAAATCAATCTTTAATTATCTAATGGATGAAGGCGTAATTACAGATTGGAGAGAACCCAACGTAATTCGATTAGCACCAACTCCTTTTTACTGCAGTTTTGAAGATATGTATCGCTTCGGGCAGATCCTGCAAAAAGGATTGAGCTAAAATATATTTATTGGCAACGTCAAAGGGTCAAATCCCCTTAGGCTTGCCTCGAAATTAAACGTTTGTTTCAAGCAAATGCCTCTTGGGCCTGCCCTGAGGTAGTTTACTAATTTAAATTTTTTGAAGGCACGATCTTCATACATCGGTGTGTACCTTTACTTATATTTTAATTAATAATCAAAATAAAGGGCACTTTAAAGTAGTAGACAGGGATTATTTGATACATAAGGAGACACAGATCGGTATCCGACCCTAAATTATTTCTCGCAACAATTTTATTTTCCATAAAATTAATCTGGTATTTATGTAAGATAATAAACCTTCAATTATATGATATTTAGTATTTTAATAGACTAAATTGCCATTAGAAAGAATAAATACTTATTACAATTAAGATCTATGACATTACAGGATGAAAAAGTAATCATTAAAACTCCTAAAGGAGTCGTTGTAAAAAGTTTACATCAAATCACTCACATAAAAGCAGAAGGGAGCTATTCAGTAATTCACTTTCTAAACGGTGATCATCATGTGCTCAGTAAAAATTTAGCAAAACTTAAGCTTCCTACAGCGCATTTTTTTAGAATTCACGCCTCGATCATTCTTAATTTGAACTTTGTAAAAAAAGTAGAAGATTCGACAGTAATTCTGTCTAATAAGCAAGAACTGCCTATTGCCAAGCGACGTAGAGGAAAGTTTCTTGCCGTTCTGAGTGATAATTTTACAATTTTGTAAATCATGAAAATCGTACACAGCTATTGGTCGAAGCCAGGCTTAGCCATTAGAGATCATTCCGATAAAAGTGCTGGAGGATGGTTGCACAAAAAATACTATTACTACAGCTGGGCATTAAGCTGCTTAAAATTTAAAGACCTCTATGGGGGGATTGAATTGGTGACCGATAAAGCGGGTTACCATCTGTTGATTGAAAGATTGCAATTGCCTTATACAAGCGTTCGAGTAGAATTAGACGTTTTAAACGATTATCACGAAAAGCTTTGGGCACTTGGAAAATTATATGCCTATAGTATACAGGAAGAACCTTTTTTGCATGCAGACGGAGATGTTTTTATCTGGGAGCAATTGGGGAATGCCATCGAAGAAGCTCCTTTAGCAGCACAACACCGGGAGGTTGGTGAGGTGCATTACAAAGACGCCTGGCGTGATTTACATAACTACTTTAATTATATTCCTGAGGTACTTACTAAAGATTTTAAGACTTATGAAAAAATCGATGCTGCAAATGCCGGTATTTTTGGTGGAAACGACCTGGATTTTTTTAAAGAATACGTTGCGGAAGCGTTCAATTTCATCAACAGGAACAAGAAAAGTATTGAGAATGATAACGTTTTTGGTTCCCGATTTGCCATTCTATACGAACAATACCTGTTTTCCTGTATGGCAAGAGAAAAGCGGCTAAACATTAGTTATTATTTTCCAGAGTTTAGCCCCAGATATGAACAACTATCCGATTTTAAAAATAAATACGGTGTGAAAAAATATACGCACGTAATGGATATTTATAAGAAATTAAGTGCATATTGTTTTGAGCTGGAGAACATACTTAGAGTTGAGTATCCCACGAATTTTTATACCATCGAAAAAGAACTTTCCAAAATCCCGAACCATATCATGCTTTAAAGTAAAAAACCTATTTGAAGATAATCCTCAAATAGGTTTTTAAGATCTTTTATGAAAAAGATCTTAGCAATTTGCGGTACACTGTACCTGGAACGAACAATCCCAATAGTTAGTTTGTTGATTACATCCACAGGAATAAAAAGTACGTCCACCTTTTACGCGCTCCTGTGCATTTTCGTGTAATTCACTTACCGTTCTCTTATTAAGTGCAAGACCGGCATTTAACTTCTTTTTTTTCATAATATATGAGTTTTAATTAGATCATTATCTTTAAAGTTACGTCATAAAAGGCTTTAAATCTAAACCCGTAAAAATAACCTTATATTCGTAAGTAATCTTATAATATTCGTAGGCTTATTTTTATATTCGTTTCTGTTGATCTCTCTGTAATGCCATAGCAAAGATTAAATTTAAGTATCTTAATACGAGAATTTTATAGTAAAAAATGTGTGCCACCTCACAAAATAAGGACTTACCTTCTTTTAAAGAAAAGAACCGTTTAACAATATTAGCAGAAATTTTAGAGAAGCTCTTTTTGGTTGACAAAAATGAAAAAAGAAATCTTCCTACTCAAGAAGAACTGGATTTTATATGTGTTACCGACCCTGATGAAGTCGCAATGACAGAACGACTCATCACCGCTCGTATACTGATCAAAAGCTATAAGTATAGTGGTGACGAACGATACCTGAATCATTTAAAGCGATTCATTCATCAAAAAGTAGCAGACCGGATCTTGACTAGTCGCATAAAGAATCATTCATTGTCTCAGGGAAAGTCGGGGTGGTTACTAGTACTTCTTTATACGATATCTTACGTGAATGAGCCATGGATGATATTGCACGTTCGAAATTTGGCTGCTTATTTCTTATCGGGGTTATATCCTATATCAAAGCAAGGATTGTATTATATCTCCGGAGAAGATGACATCTTACCCAAATGTGGTTTAGAGGAAGGTAATTCGGGGATAGCACTGGTTTATATGAAGTTAGGACATTTCTTTAACAACGTCTATTATACTAGGATTGCAACACAATTGCTAGCTGCCGAGGACGAACTACTACGGCGGGCTCTAAATAATGGAGGAACGTATCAAGGCAATATCACTTCACTGCAAGACTACGAATTAGCAAAAGAGCACTACCTGGTAAACAACAAGACAGCTATGCTACCGCTGATGGAAGACTATAGTTTTTCAAGCGGACTCCTGGGTGTCGTTTGTGTTCGGATAAAAGCATATAAGTATACAAAAACTGAAATCTACCGCGAACAAGCTGAGGAGCTCCTTCTAAGAATTCGTACTGCTGACGCTCAAAAAACGGTTTCTTTAAAAGCAAATGATCGCAATTTGCTACAAGCATTGAGTATTGATCAACAGGGGGTAATTTCGAGGATTTTTGAAGAAGTAAAGCCAGCACAGGATCAAACCATATCACTGGAAACTATTCTAAAAAAATACTTTCGACTGCCTTTTGTGTATACCCTTCGGATAGCGCATCAATTACAACTAAGTCTTGTGGAAGATTTCTGTAAGGCTTATGAAGCAAGAGCTTTTTTAAATACCAATCCTTTAAAAGATTTCTATCGATATGTAAAATCATCCTATCAAAAATCAGACCTTCCAGGGTCGCAACAACTTGTTGAAATCGTAAGATTTGAATACCAGAAGATCCGATTGCAAAAATCCATTAAAAACATGGATCTGTTCATCATAGAAGATTTGGTAGCCGTCGAAAGACGAGACCAATTACTTCAGCAAGCCATAGCGGATCTTTGGCAGACGACCTTAAAACTTAACCAACATTTAATGATATTACAAACCCAATGGCGATGGGTAGTAGAAGAAATAGACCTCTTTAGGAACAGTTTTGATGTGCTGGAAAATCTTAAGCAGCCAGCCTCTAACCATTTTGAAATTGTCTATGCGAATTCGCAGTATGATATCAGACGCAGGACTTTTGTACATGAAAAACCACTTACCGAATATCAGTACATTGTCTTAGACCTGTTTGAATATCCGGTAACGGTAAGAGAGGTGTTTGAAGAATTTCAAAAGCTTTTTGAGATTAGTTCGCCAGCCGAATTACAGTCTGTACAAAATGTGTTTTTAAAAATTGTAAGAGATGCAGTGTTTGATAGGTTTTTAGTAAAAGACCTTTAAGTTACTTTCAGACAAAAGGAATAGCTAAAACCGCTTGTTTTAAAACATCAACTTTGCGAACTGTAGTTTACATTTTAATATTGGAAGGGCACGGTTTGCATTTATAATTTCCGAGAGCGAGCTTGTCATATCGAATCCCCTTTAGGGGTGAGATAATTTTCTAATATAAGCAAAAAACCGAATCGAGATTTCAATTATGGTATAAGTGGTTTGGGTAATTTTGATTGCCACCGCAGTTCTTCAAAAAAGCTTTTTTCGGAAGACTCATCCCATCACATTTTGCGGGTCAAAACCTCCTAAGGTTTGCTATTTTAGCTCTAATTAATCATTTATAATGGCTGGTATTATACTATTTGCAGGGATCAAAATACCGGTAGATCTCAGATTTTACGATGTAAAGTTTTATAAAATATAGGGTACACATCAAGTATTTCCGACTCGAATTTTTTTGCTTCCTGAATTTTTAGGTACAGGGAACTTTTAAAAATAAAACCCGGAGGTTGTCCGGGTTCGTAAGTATGATGAAAAGCTTATAGATTAAAATTGCATCGGTATCTCCATCAGCAAAACTTTCGCATTAGAGTCCGCATAAAGATCGAGTGCATTTGTTTCCCATATTCCGAGACCATCACGTTTATTTAAGGACTCTCCGTTTAAAGTCACATCACCGTCAATCACAAAGACATAAACTCCGGTGTTTTCTCCTTTCAACTCATAGGTAGCATTCGTATCTTTTTCGAGATTTCCTAAATGAAACCAAGCCTGTTGGTTGATCTGCACGCCTTTATCATCAGCATTTGGAGAAACAATCTGTAATAATTTATTTTTCAGGTCATCACTATGTAAGGTGATTTGATCGTAGGTAGGAGTGACATTTCGTTCCTGTGGTACCACCCAGATCTGTAAAAATTTCACATCCCGGTCTTTGTTTTTGTTGTACTCACTGTGAAAAATACCCGTGCCCGCCGTCATAGACTGTATATCGCCTTGTTTGATCACTTTTTTATTTCCCATACTGTCTTCATGCTCCAGGTCTCCCTCTAATGGGATGGAGATAATTTCCATATTGTCATGGGCGTGTTTGCCAAAGCCCATGCCCGCAGCTACTGTATCGTCGTTTAAAACCCGTAGTGCACCAAAATTCATACGCTCGGGATTGTAGTAATTTGCAAAACTAAAGGTATGATAACTGTTAAGCCAACCGTGATTGGCGTGTCCTCTTGTATTTGCTTTGTGAAGTATTTTTTTCATGATTCTATCCTTTCTTTTGTTCTGTACAAAGTTCGTTAGAACCTAGGGAAAAGCCGATACAAAAAACCGGACAGCTGATGCGAAAATCGGTATTGAAAAGTAGGAGAATCGTTTGCGGTAAAGTATGGTCACTGTATTCAAAAAATGCTCTTCCTTAAGTAAGGAGGAGTACCCCGACAAAGGAGAGGGGAGGTGGTTGTCTCGGTTGAGTGAGCAGCATAAGGGCGTAAACCACCCCGTCACTTTCTTCGTAGGCTATTGACCTACTTCGTAAGTGCCACCCCTCCTTTAAAAGGAGGGGAATTGTTTGCGGTAAACTATGGTCACTGTATTCAAAAATTGCTCTTCCTTCAGTAAGGAGGAGTACCTCGACGAAGGAGAGGGGAGGTGTAATTAATTCTTACGATTTAATCAAAATTATCTCTAATTGTATTTAGTACGATTTCGAGGTCCTCAAAAATAAATTTGTTTTCAAACCTGATAACTTTAAAACCAAGGTTCTGCAATATTTCATCACGTTCATAATCAGATTGCTGTTTTGCAAAATCAAGGTGATTAGCTCCATCTAATTCGATGATTACTTTTTCCGATGGACAATAAAAATCAACGATAAAGTTTTCAATACTATGTTGTCTTCGAAACTTTCTCCCATTTAATTGTTTATTCTTTAAAGAATTCCATAGTGCGGCCTCAGCAGAAGTACCTTTTGTTCTTAGTGATTTACGCAAATCTTTTAGTCGTTTTTTGTTGTGCATATCTATGGATTCGATTTAAATGTAATAAAATACACCTAATCTTCAACCATTACATATTCATTCTATCAACTTTGGAAGGTAACATTGAGTTCACCCCTCCTTTAAAAGGAGGTGGAATTGTTTACGGTAAACTATGGTTAGTGTATTTAAAAAAATCTCCTCCTTAAGCAAGGAGGAGTACCTCGACGAAGGAGAGGGGAGGTGGTTGTCTCTGTTGAGTAAGCAGCATAAGGGCGTAAACCACCCCGTCACTTTCTTCGTAGGCTATTGGCCTACTTCGTAAATGCCACTCCTTCTTTTGGAGGAGGGGAATTGTTTACGGTAAAATACGGTCAGTGTATTCAAAAAACGCTCTTCTCTAAGCAAGGAGGAGTACCTCGACGAAGGAGAAGGGAGGTGGTTGTCTCTGTTGAGTAAGCAGCATAAGTGCGTAAAGCATCCCGTCACTTTCTTCGTAGGCTATTGACCTACGTCTGGGAGGTGGTACCAAAATTTAAAATAGAAATTACCAAAAGTACAAGATTCTCTTTTTTACTTAAACGATATATAAATATGGGAAACTATATAACAAGATGATGAGCTTATTTAAAGTGAATGGTCTTACTTCATCTCAGCTTTGAAATCGCTCATACTTTGTCCGGTATAATTCTTGAAAGCATGACTTAAATGAGAAGGTTCCTGAAAACCCAGCTCAAACGCAATTTCCTTGACGGTTTTAGAAGCATGCCGTAGTTGTCGTTTAACTTCGAGCATCACCCGATTCATAATGTATTCTTTTGCACTTACATGCAAATAGGAAGAGGAAAGTTTGTTGAGATAATTGGCGGAAATAAACAATTTGTCGGCATAGAACGTAGTTTTATGTTCTTGTTTAAATTTCTGCTCTACCAATGTTCGAAAGTTTCGCAAGGTGATCAAGGCATTATCCATTTGTATAACCGGTTGTTGAAAGAGGTCGCATACGGCATTACTTTGTATTAAAAACAGCCGTAAGATGGCACCTAGTGCCTCGTATTTAAAATCAGAATCAGTTTCAAAACAAACCTGTAACTCTTTGCAATAGCTCTTGAGTTTAGAAAAAGTAGGTGGATCCGGTAAAAGGGGAGGGGACTCGCCAAACGGACGGAACAAATTAATGTTCATGAAAAATTGAGTGCTGATGTTGGAGCGAATAAGAAAATCGTCGTTAAAAGAAATTACATATCCTGCAGTAGGAGTGGCCTCCACTACCTGATGAACCTGATTAGGGCTCAAAAAAAAGATGCTTCCCGGAAGGATATCGTAAGCGTGATAATCGATTGTATGAACTCCGGTACCTTTTTCAGAAAGTACAATCACGTAATAATCGTGTGCATGTGCTTCGAATTGCACAGGGTACGCGTCTGCCGGCTGTTGCTTTATCGATTCAATATTAAAAAAAGCATCTCTGGAATAGGTTTCTTTAAACTGAAATTGCTTCATTTTAGTGGTCTGCCAAGTATTTGTGTACAAAACTGATTGCCATGGCGCCTTCGCCAACCGCAGAAGCTACACGATTCATAGCCCCACTGCGAACATCTCCAGCAGCAAAAATACCGGGCACACTGGTTTCTAAAAGGTAAGGGTCTTCTTGTTTCTTCCAGATTTTTGCTCCGTCTTTGTGTTCTTTAACTGCTTTTCCCGTTACCAAAAATCCTTTTTCATCTTTTAATAGAAGGTCCCCTATCCAATCGGTATAGGGTTTGGCTCCTATAAAGATAAACATGGCAGTTGCTGGTTTGGTTACTGCTTCTTCATTTTGATTATTCTTAATTTTTACCTGCTCTAACTGTTCTTCACCTAGCGCCTCTATGATTTCGCTTTCCTGCAATAGCGTAATATTATCAATAGCATCAATTTGATCGATAAGGTATTGAGACATTGAACTGCTGAGGTCTTCACGACGGATCACGATATATACATTTTTGGCAAATTTACTTAGGTAAACCGCACCTTGTCCGGCACTATTACCGCCGCCTACTACGTATACTTCGCCGTCGGTACAGGTATGAGCCTCTGTAGTAGCTGCACCGTAATAGATGCCTGCACCCGAAAGTGCTTCAACCCCCTTGTTTGTTAATTTTCGATAGTCTACGCCAGAGGCGATCACAATAGCTCTTGCTTTTATAAGATCACCGTCTGAAAGTTTTAATAATTTGTACTGATCTTTTAATTCGATCTGTTCAACAGCAATAGGGGTTAAGAATTCGATCCCGAAACGCGTCGCTTGTGTAATCGCTCTTCTTGCAAGGTCTTTGCCGCTTAATCCTTTGGGGAAACCAAGGTAATTCTCAATTCGGGAACTGGTTCCCGCTTGTCCACCTGGAGCCTTGCGTTCAATGAGCAAGGTTTTGAGCCCTTCAGACCCTCCATATACCGCTGCTGCAAGTCCCGCAGGTCCGGCGCCAATGATCACTACATCGTACAATTCTTCCAGTGCTTTTACATTTAGCCCCAACTTCTCGGCCAGTTGCGTAAGATCAGGATTCAGAAGATGACTTCCATCTTCGAAAAAGACAGCAGGAAGGTCCTTAGTGTCCAATTCGTTCTCCTCCAATAATTGTTGTGCGTTCACATTACTTTCTATATTCAGAAACTGATAAGGGAAAAGGTTTCCTGCCAGAAAGTCTTTAATTTCGTGAGTTTTTGGGGAAAACGGATAACCAATGATACGCAGGCCCTTAAATTCAGGTACAAATGAAGCCAGCCACTCTTCTAAAAGGTCATCGATTACCGGATACAGTTTTTCTTCCGGAGGGTTCCATGGTTTTAGCAAGTAGTAATCGAGTTGTACCTCATTTATAGCTTTGATAGCCGCATCCGTATCCGAATAAGCGGTAAGCAAGGCTCTTTTAGCACTGGGAAATATCTTTGAAGCTTTTTCCAATAGGTCCACCCCTGTAATTTCAGGCATTCGTTGGTCTGATAAAAAAAGAGCTACATCTTCTCCTTTATTCTTAAGATCTTTAAAAGCTTCCAGTGCTTCATTTCCCGAATCGGTATACATAATCCGATAGTCGCTTCGGTACCGAGACCGAAGGTCTGAGTTAATTGCCCGTAATACCTGAATATCATCGTCTATCACAAAGATGATTGGTTTTTTCATAATTCTATATACTTATTTCTTAACGTCTTTTGTTGGATTCTTTTGTAGCTCTTTCCTGGGAAAACAAATGCGGAATTTGGTATTTCCATGCTCGGAAGTTACCTTAATATCCGCCTCATGCTGTTTGAGTATTTTTAGCACCATATCAAGTCCGAGCCCCGTACCCTGACCGATTTCCTTCATAGTATAAAAAGGTTCAAAAATATGATTTTGCACATCTTTGGGTATGCCATGACCATTGTCTGTAAATTCTACTATAATGAATCGATCTGAATGTGAGGTCTTAATTTCGAGCCTGCCGTTTTTTTCTGGAAAAGCATCAATCGCATTATCGATGATGTTCGTCCAAACCTGATTTAATTCTCCCGGAAGCCCCTGTACTTTTGGCAGTTCTTCTTCAAAATCAAAAACCACTTCATGCCCTACTTTTCCTATTTTATGATTGAGCACTGTTACCGTATTCTTGATGCCTTCATGAATGTTGATGGGTTGAAAATCCATATTGCGATCCATGTAGGAATAGGATTTGATAGATTTTATGAGGTTTTCAATACGCTGAGAAGCTTCCCGTATCTCGGCGACAGTTTTCTGGGTAGTGATGTTCTGTACGATCCAATTTAAGACCGGATAGAAATCTTCTTCTCTAAGTTTGCTTTTAATGAGTTCTAGATCGTCTAACGAAAAATTATAAGCGACCAACAGGTCTACAAGATCATCAGGATTGCCCAGATTACAGTTTTCAAACCAATCAAATAACTCATCCTCACGCGACGTACGCTCCATAAGTGACAACGAGGCTGATTCTTCTTTTAACTTCTCATACATAAGCCCATTGATAAAGTCTATGCTCTCATCGTCTGTCTTAATTTTAATAACGGCTTTAAAACCTTCCGGAAGCAAGGTGAGGTGTTCCTGTAGCATTTCGGCACTTCGAACCATAGCCGAGGCAGGATTGTTGAGTTCATGTGCAAGCCCTGCAGATAGTTTACCCAACGCAATCAACTTTTCATTTTGTACCTGTTGCTGGGTAAAACTACGAATGCGATTGTTCATCGTATGCACCAGCACTTCAGTAAGCTGATAGTGATCGCAGATCATTTCGCTGATCTTCTCTTTTGGAAATTTGGCGACTACTGATTTTTTGGTGGCAACCCCATAACCCTGCGCATTCTGTAATCTTGAAAAAGGGAGCACTCCCGAAATATCCTGAGATCTGAACATGCCCACCCCTTTTTTAGAACCTTGCTGCACCAAATAAACTTCAAATTCACCTTCAAAAATAAGCTCCATATGAACAATAGGTTTTCCCTTCTCAAAAAGAAAATCCCCTTTTTCATATTCCTTTATTTTCAAATGAGACCCGAGCCATTCAAGCGAATCGTCTGGAATGTTTTGAAATTGCTCAAATTTTAAAAGATTTTGATGAATGTAATCGGTCATACCTAAGAGTTCTCTGTGCGTTTATAAAAATAATGAATTAATAAGGCGTTGCTATAAATTATACAGGTTAAATAGTTAATTTCGAAATTTTATTGTTGCTTATGGCTCATGAAACGTCTTCCGGAAATGCATTGGCAATTATTTTAAAGCACAAAAGATATCTTGCTCCCGCGTGGGTATTTTTTATGATGAATGTGTTATTTGCCACATGGGCTATTTACATTCCTGCCATTAAAGAGAAGCTGGGTATTGATGAAGGAGCCCTGGGTTTTGCGGTGTTCTTTATGGCGCTGGGTACCCTCACGATGCTTTTTACAGCACCTGCCATTATTAGAAAAACCGGAGTGGGCAAAGCGACAGCTTTTGGCGGCATCTCTATGCTTCTTGGCATTACCATACCCTTTTTAGCACCCAACTATTTGATTCTGTGCTTGGGGATGTATGCAGTAGGGGTTACTACCGGTTTTACGGACATCGCCATGAATACGTTGGTCACAGAATTAGAAAAGAAAGACACCATACATATTATGTCTGCCAATCATGGGTTTTTCAGCCTGGGCGGCATGGTAAGTGCGGGTATCGGTACGTTATTTATACCTTATGTAGAGGTACCGCTGCACCATGCGCTCGTAGTTGTTGTGATCTGCCTTTTTTTACATTTGCTCCTCTTGAAAAATTACTATGGTATTATAGCAGATAAGGTTGAAAAAATGAGCTTTAGCTTTCAACAATTTAAACCACTTCTTTTATTTGGTATTATCGGTTTTTTTGTCATGGCAAGTGAAGGGGCTATTGTAGACTGGAGCGCCCTGTATCTTGAAAAAGTATCGCAGGCCCCGGAGCTTTACATCGGACTGGGTTATACAGCTTTTTCATTGACCATGGCATTGGGAAGGTTTACCGGAGATGGTTTGAGCATGCGTTTTGGTCCTAAATCTATCATGGTCGTAGGCAGTGCGCTGGGCGCGCTTGGTTTTGCATGTGTGCTTGTGGAAACCACCTTTTTAGCCATCCTTGGATTTGGCCTGGTGGGATTAGGGCTTTCTGCAATCGTTCCCGAACTTTTTAGGATGGGTGGTAAGACAAAAGGCGTGGAGAGTTCGCAAGGAGTTTCTTTTATAGCCGGTTCCGGATTTATCGGCTTTTTGTTGGGTCCTGTTTTTCTTGGTTTTCTGGCGAGATTGAGCAGTTTGAAGCTTAGTTTTGTCGCATTGCTTTGCTTTACCCTCATTGCATTGATCGCTTCTTTTCGCGTGCGAACCGACAAGTAAGCTTAATTTTTTACGGTTACCTTTATATTGGTAAAATACAATTTCCAGCTACCTTCATTCTTATTGTGTACAGTGGCAAGATGAAGTCCGCTAAAATCCTGATAGTCTTCCCAAGAAGTAATCAGGCTTGGTTCCGGAACATTCTTTTTTCTGAAGACCCATTCTTTAATACGGTAATCATCCCCAAAATAAAAATCGTAAGCATCTCCCGGAGTATAACCGCCGTCACTAGTGTAAACAATGGTAAGTTTTTGCAAGCTGTCTCCGCTAATTGGGCCAAGGGCACTTTGTGAATATGTTTCTTTAATTCCGGTATCCCAAACCAGATTAAAAGGAGCCAGCAGCCAGTATCGGTCATTAATAAAACCCTTATCGGCATTCACAACAAGACTATCTATTTTACTTCGTTTATAAGAAATGGTATCGGTTGTTGTGGTCATCACCACTTCGTTCGTTACTGGTTTCCACGACCAGCTTCTTTCAAAGTGCGAAGAATCTCTGTCTACATTAAATGTGAAGTCTATTTGAGCAACCTCTTTCCAGGCGTCGTAACCATGAGCTTTCGCAATCTTTTCAGAAATGGTAAGCTCTTCGGTTACTACTGGCTTTTCGTTTTTCGGCTCTGATTTACAAGAAAAGAAGAGCGCTGCTATACATACCGAGAATATTATTTTCATCAGGAAGAATTTTCGGTAAAAATACGAAATAAGTATTTGGCTGGTAGATTCTAAATACGGGGGATCCACTCCGTACAGAAAAATAATACTTACAAGGGTTTTTTGCTTTTTATTTGATATGGTAAAAGGATTAATTTTCATATTTTAGTCCGAAATTAATTAGGAACATGAAATCTGAAAAAAGTAAGATACAAGATACAATTGATGCAAAGATCCTTGAACAGCGCAAAGTATTCATGTGGGGGCAGGTGGATGATGATTCTGCGAAGCATGTAATAGACCGTTTGTTATACCTGGATTCCCTGGAGAACAAAGAAATACAACTCATTATTAACAGTCCGGGAGGTTATGTGACTTCTGGTTTTGCGATTTATGACACCATTAAAGCGCTCAAAAGTCCGGTCTCAACCATCTGTTCAGGCCTTGCTGCCTCTATGGGGTCTATATTGCTGTCCGTAGGAGAAAAGGGAAAACGTTATATTTATCCGCATGCACGTGTGATGATTCATCAACCAAGTGGTGGTGCGAGTGGCCAGGCATCTAATATTGAGATTCAGGCTAGAGAGATCATTAAAACCCGTGAGATAGGAGCTAAGATCCTAGCAGAAAACTGCGGACAACCCTTTGATAAAGTGATGAAAGATTTTGATCGTGATTACTGGATGAACGCAGAAGAATCTGTAGCCTACGGTATTGTAGATGGTATTATAGGTGAATAATCGGTAAAAACTTATACTTACTTATTAAAAGCTTCTCTTTAGAGAAGCTTTTTTTGTAAAAAATTCTATTACATATAATTGTCCTTAGTATACAACTACTTTTTATTCAAGTTATCATACTTTCAAAGGAATTGTCGTTCATGATTAAGTAACCATCGTTTACGCTGAATTCCGCCTCCATAGCCAATAAGTTTTCCGTTTTTACCAATTACCCGATGACAGGGTATTACAATGGCTATCCGGTTGGCCCCGTTTGCAAGGGCAACAGCTCTTACTGCCGTAGGGCACTCCAGACTTTTTGCCTGCGCTTCATAAGAAATTGTAGCTCCGAACGGGATTTTATTCAATAGAGACCATACGTTAAGTTGAAAAGAAGTACCTCTAAGGTCTAATGCCACTTCAAAGATTTTTAGTTCTCCCTTAAAATAAGCCGTAATTTCTTTTTGTAATTGGCGGGAAAACTTATTTTCTCCCGTTACGATTTGCGCGTTAAATAACTTTTGAAGCTGTCCGAATTCCGTTTCCAGCATTTTCCTGTCCACGAATTCCAACAGGCATATTCCGTTATCTGAAGCACAGACAAGCATAGGTCCTAAAGGTGTGGTAAAACGATGAATCAATAGTAGTTCTTTGTTTTTACTAAACTTAGGTGATTGTCCTATTATTTTTTTGAAGGTATATCCAAATCCGCTTAACGATTCATAACCACTATCGAAGGCTGTAGCAGTTGTATTCTTACCACTTTTTAGTTCTTGGAAGGCTTCATTAATACGGTACATTCGCTGAAAAGCATGAAAGGTGATACCATAGTGTTTTTTAAACCATCTTCGTATGGTTTCAGGACTAATTGAGTGCGCTCTAAGTATAGCATCGGTGAGTTTTTCTTTTGGATTTTCTTTAACTAATTCAATGGCTTGTAGTACGGCATCTGGTGCTTCATTGGCATTTTCGGTTGGCTTACAGATCTTGCATGGTCGATAACCGTTATCAAGTGCTTCCTTGAAAGAGGTATAAAATTCTACATTTTCAAGCTTAGGCTTCCGGGCACGACATGTCGCAATACAAAATACCAACGTTGTTTTAACCCCAGCAAAGAATACACCAATGAATTCTTGTTCTCTCTGCAGGAGTGCATTGTAATAAGTGACAATTATTTTTTGATCGGTAATACGCATTTAGAAAAGAGATTTAAAAGAACGCTGCATAAGGATATTTCTCAATACCGCTTCCTCATGTTTCTGATATTCATTAAAAATAAAGTTACCCATACTTATTCGTTTAACACCCAGGCCGGATAGTGTTTGGAAATCTGGGAGTGTCGGCATGCACATTACATTTAAGGGCAGGGAGCATTGTTCAATGAGTTTAGCAATTTGGTCTTCGCTCCCAATTCCCGGAACAAAAAGACCGTTCGCTCCTGCTGCTTTATATAAGTTACCTCTTTCAATAGTCTCTTCTAGAGGATGATCTATATCAAGTAGAAAAGTATCTGTTCTTATATTAATAAAAAGTTCCTTTTTTTCTTTTTTTAAGGCATTTGAAATTAGCATGATGGTTTGAGCAAAGTCCCTGGCGTTTTGCAATGAGCGTTTGTTGTTGACGATACTGTCTTCTAAATTTATCCCCTGAGTTCCAAATTCGAGAAGTTTATTAAGATGATGAAGTATTTGATATGGATCTCGACTATAACCAGCTTCTATATCGACACTTAGTGGGAGTTTGGTGGCGCAAGCGATACGTTTTACCATGAAAAGCAAGTCTGTGAAAGACATTTTTTCTCCGTCTTCGAAACCAAGAATGGCAGCTATGGCAGCACTGGAGGTTCCTATGGCCTTGAATTTTAGTTTTTCTGCGAGTTTTGCACTGGCTGAGTCCCAGACATTAGCTAGTAAAAGCGGTTCGTTCTGTTTATGCAGTTGATTGAATTGCATCATAAAAAGTTTTTACAAAGCACGTAACTTATTAGAATGCTGGCAACCGATAAATTAACATGTATTTTTTTCGTATTCTAACTAATCCTTACGGGGCATACATTTGGTATGATTTGTATATATAATACTCTTTTTTACGCATGCGCTGATCAAGAAGGTACTGTAGTTCTTCTTTTTCAGCTTTGGATAACCGTAGTTGAGGTGCTGAGAAATTTTTTGGAGGAGGGGGTAGATTCTTGTTAATTCTTAGGCGGAAGTTCATTAAGTATTCACCTATTAACATAGTTTCTCCTAAGCAACCAGTTACGGTATGTGTAAAATATAAGGTGTCATTCAAGGCTTCTTTCAACAGTTCCGCTTTTTGATGAAAATCTTCTCTTTTCAACAACCCGTCATAGGCAAGTGTTCTTACCATTCCATTTGGGTACTCTTTTAGTTTTAAAAGTTCTTCTTTAGTGGCAAACGATTGAATCCAGAAATTCCTTTCTATTAATTTTCTGATACCTTGTTTTTCAATATTTGAAAAATAAACAGGTTGTTTTGCCGCCATTAAG
Organism: Flavobacteriaceae bacterium M23B6Z8; assembly: GCA_046199005.1. Taxonomy (GTDB): domain Bacteria; phylum Bacteroidota; class Bacteroidia; order Flavobacteriales; family Flavobacteriaceae; genus Ascidiimonas. Next base: position 3,354,245 of record CP176050.1, on the reverse strand, counting down.
ACACTGTCTTTAAGGTTTGCTCTTATTCCCTGCCAATCGTATGCCCATGTTACCTTGTAATTACTTACAAATCCCATAATTAAGCAAGAAAAGACGATCGTAGTCAAAGGTAGGATCAACTTTGCATGCAGAGAATTCTTTGTAATTGGGTTTTTCATTATAGATGCACGATTTATACAAGAACCAAATATTAATCAGGAAGCCATCTCATAAGCTTCCTTTAACCAGCCTATCAATTCCTTATCTATTTCATCTGCACTTTCTAATTTTACTCTATGCGTACACATGGTGCCAAACGGACCTGAATTTTCTAATCTTCCAGACACTGGTTTTCCGGGGAGTTTAAGCCCCAGATCAATACGGGTTTTTGTAGCAGGCTTAATGAGTACAAATTGTCTTTTACGACGAACGCTTACCGATGTTTTCTTAGGCGCAATAACCACGTCATCTCCAAATTTTGTGACTATCTTCAGCAAGTTTCCATAGAGGGGTAGGAGTGCTTCTTTACCTTTATATTGTTCGGTTACTAAATCTTCTGTGGAAGCCTGATCATCTTTTGAAAGAGATACAATGGTAGTGGCATAGCCATGCGTTACCTTATGTTCTTCTTTCAGATATTTAACCGCTTCCATATACTTTTCAAAAGATTTTTTTTCAAGAGTCTTTTTCCATTCCTCTAATGATTTTCCCGTTTTTTCGGGCATGTTGTCAATCATGGTTTGTAGTGCAGCATCCATATTGTTTTGATTTGTTATACTGAGGTATCTTAAAGATACTATTTTTTACGAAATGCACGCATCAAAAAATCCTTTCGGAAAAGCTTCCAGATAGGATTTTTTTAACAGATAGGCTTAGTTGTTTTTCAATACTGTAATGATCTTATTTAGTATATTTTGACCTTCACCGCTTTGAATATACGATTTTGCAGTAGCTTCTAATGAGGCAATATTCGCAGGGCTAATATCGTCCATTTGGGATTGAGAAAGTGTAAGGGCAGGCTCTAGTCTTAAATAGGTGAGTCCTGCTTTTTGCATAGCATTTAATTGATCATCAGTCACTAATTGTACGGCATCTAAAATAATCTCGATCATGGTGGCGCGGCTGTTAGAATTCCCTTTCAGATCTTTCATAGAAGCGGTAAGCCATGGCTCTGGACCCCAATTGCCAAAAGCGGGTACCCCTAATCCTTTATTATTATGGATGCCTACACCAGCACTTCCCGGATATAAGCCTGTTCCTAAAGAAATTACGATAATGTCGTCGAGACTCTTTGCAATGCCAGTTCTTAAAGCTTCGGTAACTCCCCAAAGAGCAGGGTCGTTAGACATCATACCACCATCTACTACCCAGCGTTCTGCCGCTGGTGAATGTCCATTGGCATTTCCTCCGGCTCGGGCGATAGGGAAATAAGTGGGTGCTGCACTTGTACCTCTTCCGGCCTCCCATACGAAATAATCATGCGTAGATGATTGTTGTGCATCGTACCAATTAAATAAGTACGGGCCATAATCGGTACCCTGTTTTGGATTCTTTACAGCATCTCCTTTACTATTCACAGTATATGAGGTAGTAAACATTTGTTTGACTCTTCCATTTAGACCATCAATAAAACGTTTAGTATCAGTTAGCTTGGTAGTAACTCCCAATAGTGATTGCATATAAGGCTGAATACCCTGGTGAGAGTGACTTCCAGTTCCGTGTGCAATATAGGTCGCGTACTCTGCCCTACATTTTAAATCAAAGCTTGAGCACTGTGCTACAAATATCTTGCTTCCGTTATTCTTATAAATGTCTAAAATAGCATTCCCTGTAAAGGGTAGTTTACCATTATTTACATTGGTATTTGGAGACGTAAGGGCTACTGAAATAATTCCTCCTGTTGAAGTACCTCCTATAAGGTCAAATACTTGATAACTCTGTTTTTGAAGGTTTTGCTCGATAGCTTGAATGAATACTGCCGGGATAACACCTTTAATACCTCCGCCGTCTACAGCAAGTATGATGGTTTTTGGAGTAGAAGTTTTGACTTCCTCGGTTATATTTTCTGTTTTTTCATGGCATGCACTAAGAAGAATACTCACTAGTACAAGAGCTGCGTATTTGACATGTTTTTTCATCGTGTTTTTTATAGAAGATATATTAGTTTTTAGTTCCATTTAGAGGATAATCCAAAAGAAAGCTGTCGGTCGTTGGTACTGTAATAAAGTCCGGTGACAAATAGTTTGGTGTTTTTTTTACCGTTGTTATAATAGGTAATTGCGTTCGCAGCCGTCTTTTGCGTAAGATCAATATGAATTTCAGGATTTTTCAAACGCTTAGGATAGTTGTGAAAGCTAATGACCACTACGTTATCTACAAAGCATAATTTATTGGTAACAGCGTCTAATAAATTATTGTCTACATACATCTCTCCGAGGTTTGCCGTAGTTCCCGGAGGGATCGTGATGGCAATACAACCTGTTTTAATTTGTGGTTTCGGATTTGGTTTTGCCGTCATTTTCCCTTTTATAGGAAGAATATCAAGCGTAACCTGTTCACCGGGCACGACATTGAAACCTGCTTCATCACCAAAATAATCATCATATGAAAAGCCATAGTTTTTTCCATCTATAGAGTACTCATGAACAAGCTTTGCGTATTCATCGTATTGACTCCCTTTAGGGTAATAATTCCATGGGGTAGCACATTGTGTATTGGTGTAAACAATATCTCCCCAATGTTTTGGATTGCCCAGTACACCTCTACAAATAGCGGAGGCCAGCAGCGCTCCCAGCAGTACTTGTGAACTATTCTTTTTGATAGAAATGGTTCCAGCAATTGCTGTTAGTGTTGTGATGTCATTAATAGTGATTTGTCCGTTTATTTTGGAAGTACAGGTTACGTTACCTACTCTATAAGTACCTCGACTGCCCGTCGTTATCATTTTACTTGATGTCGTAAAATTGGAAAACACATCGTTACCATAATTTACAGTAGTCGTGTTCTTTTGAAGATCTATGAGTCCGTTTTTGATTTGATCGTCGAGGTAAGTGATCGATGTATTGATATGGGAAGGTGCAAAAAACCTATAGATTTTATTAGTAGAATTTGGTGGCATAGTACCGCCGTCTTTATATGGAGCAGATAATTTGGCAAGCAAGGTATGAAGTCCGCTTGCTGTAACTCCATTTTTGTAGCCTACCACCTGAGTGCCTTTTGTGAGTTGCATTGGGATACCTACGAAATCTACGGAGGTAATATTCCAAATGCCCGGAACCCCAAGGGTAAGTCCCGCTTCGAATTTATCAAAGTAATAATCGGCGGTCATCAGATCTGGAAAAGCCATGTAATTTACAGATCCTAACTTTTGTAATGCTCTGGTTTTATAGGTTGTATCGGCAACCAGGCAACGAAAACCAACTCTTGGCACGTAGGCAGGTATGACTACGGTACTAATAGTTTGATCGTTTACTTCTAACATATAAGGATACAGGTCATTATTTGAAGTAGGCTTGATAGGTATTTCCCAGTAAGGGCTTGTACCAAATTTTAACCATGCAAGTTGATCGGCAGATTGGGTAGCCGTACTTCCCTGAACGAGTGCAATGATGAGATTAACACCTGAGGTATTGTGAATTTTAAGCGTAACGGAGGCTTGCATATCTTTAATTTTGATGGTTAAGATGTTTAGGTCGCAGTACTTTTGTAATGAGCATTTCAAAAGGACTACCATAAAGAGTACAATAACTCTAAAGTAAAGCGATCAGGAAGGAGTTAGGTTTCCTAATCGCTCTATTCATTATTTCAATAACTGAATTGACGACTGATTCGCTTACGGATTAACTTTAGGCGGACACTTACTAATGGAGGTCCCGTAATGTCTGTAGTTAGTGCATTCATCGATCTCAGGAATGTATCCTTCTTGAAAAAGAAGAATAATATCCGATCCTCCAAAAAGGAAATAGCCAAATTCTTCTCCCTTAGGTACCGTACTTCCGGGTTGTGCGATCATGTTAACCGATGATACCTGGCACATCCCGATTGGAATTACTGCTACAATGCCCATATTCCCGTAGGGTGAATTTGTGGTGTCTATGGTAATGATCCCTCTGGCCTGTAGAAATTCATATCCGTCCTCTGCATTATCGGGGGCATCAAATTGCATATTTTCAAGGTTTACATCAAGTGAAACCAATCCCTGAACGGGATAACACTCCTTGATCACTCCGGCAACAGGTGTATGAAATCTGTGGTATGAATACGGACCCAGAAAATAGTGAACGAAAAGTCCTCCGGCAAAATCGTTTGCATACTTGCTGTCTTTCAGGAGCTCGTTAACGTTAGCTACTTTGTGAGTCTGTTTTATAACAATTTCTGTAATAGTGGAGTCTGCATTAATTGAATATTTTTTCCGGAATGTACAGTCTGCCGGTGCAGTAACTACTTTATTGTTTGTAGGACTATCTATAGGACGTAACCCTGGATTGAGTTCTCTTGCAAAAAACTGATTAAAGGTTAGCCATCCACTAGGGTTGTTAGGTCTTCCATCTATCATAGAGTCCTGTATTCTGTATTGTGGCGAATTTTTAATATAAGTTTCCAAAATTTCATCGCTAAAAGATTCAGTGGTATTCAGGAAACTACCCCACAGATCTGCATAATCTCTTAGCCATATGCTAAACCAGGGAATGTTTTGAACTATGGTGCTATTATCTTCTCCTACTTCCTGATCTATTAGAAAATAAAAATGGCATAAACGGTCATAGACTTCCTGGCTGTTTCCTGTCTTAGGATTTTTCCAGGCAGGTAGATCACTCTGTTGAGGTGTCCACATAGAGAATTCCAGCAAAAAAGTAATGTATTCAGCCAGATTTAGAGGCCATTGCAATTCGTTGTAAAGCGCTTTGTCCAGATTGTTACTGGCGGTCTGATTTGCTTTTGCCAGTGAGGCATTGAGCAAGGATACAAAGTGTAGATCGTCTTTTTTTTCTCGTAGATGATCTATGACATCGTTTGATGTCTGAAAATGTAAAACTTCCATAATCTATTGGTTAAAGGGTTAATTTAAAACTGATTTAATCGTTTTAGTCTGTACGAAACGTAGAGCGAAATGGAGGATTACGATAATACTATCGCTAATGCTCTGCTTTGTTTTTCCGGAATAAGGGTCTGTGATTGTTAAGATAAAATTACGACGAAAAACTGAGGTATTTATGCGTACTTATACCTGATTTTGTTATAGAATAAGTTCAAATCACAGGAAAAGAAGCGCATGGTCTTGAATCTTTTACGGGTTGCCTACAATGAAAACGGTTCCCGAACAGGGAACCGTTTTCAATTAACACTAAATCAACTTCTATAAAACTTCTATGGGTTTTATTCCACTCGCAAGGTGTATTGCGGTGTAGGGTTTAGGGGGCAAAAGTAAACGTATTCACCTTTTTCGAGCGTTACTTCTTTGGAATTTGAGGTCTCCCCGTTTGCTATAGTTTTTTTGACGTAAGCTTCTTTAATGTGGTCTTTCTGGCTGGTTTTACCCTTTGGGGTCAATACAAAACCTACCTTATGATCTACTCCGTTATTACTTACTTCAAAAACATACGTTCCTGCTTTAAGGGTAACTTCCTGTTGCGTAAACTGTCCTTCTGTTTGTTCTAATTGAACGGTTTTAACTTCTTGTGCAAAGCTGCTCATGAATGCAACAAGGATAAGTGCGAATGCTAATAAGATACTTTTCATTTTTTTTTAATTTTTTAAATTAATACTTATGCGTTAATAGTTTCTAAAGGCTGTGCAACAGGAAAGTCAACGGGAACCTGAGTGGTTTTATGCAGGTAATTGCTAATAGTTTTATCACCTACTAAAACAATTACATCTACAAGGTTACCTTTGGTATAGCCTGCGTTGAAAAAGTTTTCAAGAATTTCCGGAGCGGCGGCTCCTCTGTTTTCAGTAAGGTTTTTTGCAAGAGCGGCAAGTGCGCTCAATTTTTCATTAAAGGATGAATATCCTGCTCTGAATTCCACTATTTGGCCTTCATTAAAGCCGTTCATTTTTCCAATAGCGGTATGGGCAGACAAACAATAGATACATTCGTTTACTTGGCTTACAGCAAGATTCACAACTTCTTTTTCTTTGGAGGAAAGTGATGTTTTTGCCCCTGAAAGATCAAGATATGTCTTTAAGGCAGTATCTGAATGTGCATAGGTTGCAAATAAGTTAGGGACAAATCCGATACTCTTTTCAAGGTTGTCAAAAATAGCCTGATTGGTTTGGTTTACTTCGTTACTGGTAGGTACATTAAATGTGCTCATAATTTTGATTTTTATTTGATTCTACTTTGTTTAAAATTTGAATATGTTGTTGTTTCAAATTGATAGTACAAAGATGCTATGCAAAGAGGGGGTAAAACAGGTGTGGATTTCCCAAAAGATTGTCAATTTTTCCCAGTTAACTCGAATAGTTAGTAATTAAGCTTGTAATTTGTCAAGCTTTATCCTTTTAAAGAAGCCTATGAATAAAATTAATATGAGAAAGAAGTTTTAAATGCATATTCTTCTACCGCAGATTAGAACAAAAAGTTGGGCGCATTATCTTTTTAAATGGAAAAGAGGCCTTCAATATTTGAAAGCCTCTTTATAAAATTATATAAGATATGTTGCCTTTACGGTTCTTTTAATATCCGCAGCGTTGCGCACAGAAAGGCTGGTTTAAGGCCGCTGATACTGCACATCTAATAAGTCCGCGCACGCAGGCTGGATAATTTTTAGATAGACAGTTTACAACTGTAAAACCACAAGCGATTTTTTCTCTGGTAGACATTCTCGCAACAATACACGTGAAAATACAGAAAGCACGTTGTCCCTCAATTGTCAAACGCCCTGTATCATTTATAGTCATTTTGTTATTGTTGAATATTTGCTGATAAGCTAATTCTCCATCAAGATTGTAATAATTGAAATCAGCATCAAAAGTAACCCCTTCTTTGGCTAGCTGCTCTTCGCTTTTTGAGGTATCGATCGAATAATCCATTGACCTGGCACTTTTAATAAAAGAATCTGCGTAAACCACTCCAAGTACCTGAAAGCTGAATGATTTTGAAGGGATGTCGTAATAGGCCAGAAGCTCTTTGATTTCACTGGTTTTCGATTCGATAGGAATCGTTATTACATTACCAATAACTTCCTCACCCTCGTAAATATCGTCGATCGTCATTTTATCAAGTTCAAGTTCTCCTCCGTGAGCTTTAGCATCAAAATTCACTACTTCGGGTGCATTAAGCACCTCAGTTTGAAAATTGGTTGATTCCTCTATACTGATTGGATCTTCGGATTTATCAGAGCAAGAGAATAGAAGGAATAAAAAACTGAATGTCAGTAAGCTTAATTTTAAATTTTTCATAGTTTAACATTTTAAATAATTAGTGTTTAAAATGCCGTTATCATACGGTAGTATATCAAAGGATTCATGCGCATTTCTTATCCTTCAATTTGCGATAAGGTTTATCATGAGAGTGCATCATGGAATCAAGGGGGGGGAACATTTCAAAATAGGGGTGAAAGGTTTTAAGGTTTTATTCCAGTGGTCTTCATGATTTAGAGTTTATTTATCATTTTACTACTACAATACAACGACGTCTCAAATATAATTCAAAATTTAATAAATAAGAAAAAACTTACAAAAAAATAATTCGATAAATGCAATTTTAAGTGCTGCCAATCAATTGATTACTGTCTTAACGTAATCAAATCAAGGGTTAACCCTTATCTTATTATAATTACTCATTGACCATAGGGTATTATTTGCATTCAGAGCTTCGAGATCCAAGTGGTTTTTAAATTCTATTTAGAAGGAAAAAGGTGATTAAAGAGCACTTATACTTATTCCTCCATCTACATTCAGATTTTGCCCGGTGATGTAGGAGGCTTTCTCCATAGCCAAAAAAGCAACGGCTCCTGATATTTCTTCAGGTTGTGCTATACGCTTTAAGGGAGTACGCTTTTTAATGAGATCAAGACGGTCTTTTTGGGTGAGTACTGCCGCTGTTAAGGGGGTTTCGGTATACCATGGTGATACACAATTTACTCTTATGTTAAAGGAAGCCCATTCTGAGGCAAGGCTTCGGCTTTGTTGTAACAAACCTGATTTTGCCATTGCATAAGGTGCGCCAGAACGTACATCGAAACTCGCAGCTGTAGAGGCGATATTAATAATTGAAGCAGCTTTACTATTTTTAAGAAGGGGTAATGCTTCTCTACTTAATTCGAAGGGCGCTACCAAATTTATGTCAAGAACCTTTCGGTATTCTTCTTCTGTGTAGGCGGTTGCATCTTTGCGAATATTGATACCTGCATTGTTTATAAGAATGTCTAGTCTGTTGAAACGGTTGCCAATAAATTCAAGCAACATTTTTCTATCTTCAGCATTGCTCACATCAGCTTTTCTACCAAAAACCGGATATCCTTTTGTCTTAAGATCATTTGCGATTGCTTGTACCTCGCTTGCATTTCGTGCTGTGAAAATAACGGTTGCTCCCAGGTCCAAAAATTCTTTTACAATTGCAAGGCCAATGCCTTTTGTTCCTCCCGTTACCAGAGCGATCTTATGTTTTAAGTTCCACATGATTATAAAATGTTGCTACCTTCTAAAGATAAAGAGAATGTTTTAGACAGCTGTAAGGTAAGCTTTCAAAATACCAAGATATGCCTCGCTTGGCGAGCAATAATTGTTTATGATATTGGTCAATAAGCTATGTCATGGAAAGCTCATCAGGCATTTGCTTGAAATAAACGTTTAATTTTGAGGTAAGTCTGAGGTATTAGACCCTTTGACGGTGCCAATTAAAAAAGCCTTTAGCGAACTAAAGGCTTCAAGTGATTTGATAATTTGTAGTGATCAGACGACGCTTGCAAACCGTTGTCCTAGAATAGGAATTTGAACCCGGTATATGTATAGAATGATAGCAGCAAGTGTGAATGTGAGAATAGCCATTCCGAATAATGTGCCTCCATCTCCCCGAACCTCGATCCCTAAAATGGTTAAGTGGCTCATGATCGCTCCGCCAATTATTCCGACGGTAAGAATAGCTCCAAGCCATATGGTACGTGGTATCAATAAAAGAATAGCAGCAATAAGCTCCAGTACGCCAATTCCAATTCTCCCAAATGGTTCAAGACCTATTTCGGTAAAGATGTAAACACTGTCTGGATGTGCTGTAAATTTAAATCGTAATGTTTGAATAAGAATGATAGCAGTAGCAATTCTTAAAACTAAAGGCAGGTATTTTTTGATCGTTTTCATAATGTAAATGTTTTTCAGTTGTTTATTAATGATGGTACAAAGTTGCGGTATTATATGGTTCCATAGATTTCTTATAATTCCTCAAAACTTGTCAATTTTTCCCGATTAGTTCATTTGTTGTTGCTTTTTGAATGCTCCGGGCGTAAGTCCCGTTTGTTTTTTAAATAATCTGCTTAAATGGGAAGCATCTTCAAAACCTACTTCATACGCTATTTCTTTTGCAGTTTTATCTGTGTAATACAGCAATCTTTTCGCTTCGAGTACGATACGGTCGTGAATGATCTGCAATGGAGTCTTTCCGCTTGAAGCGAAAGAATTAGCTAAGGTTTTAGGAGATTTAAACATTTTATCGGCATAAAAGGAAACACTATGTGATTCTTTGAAATGATTTTCTACCAGAAAATTATAGGTACGTAACATTTCTGTTTTTGCATCCATCAAATTGTCAGATCTATGGTCTTTTTGCTGTTTGAGTATTCGGGTGGATTTGATCATAAAACGGGCCATAAGCATACGAAGCATTTCAGCCTGAATCGTATCTTCTGTTGTTATTTCTTCAAGAAAGACCTGATGTAGCAAGTTGAAACTCTGTGCTTCTTTTTCGGAAAGTCTCATCACCGGAAGTGCGTTATCACCGTAAAATAATAAACCGGCACAACTCACTTCTTTATCGTGGTCTTTGATACAGTAAAATTCCCTATTAAATTGATATACTGTCACATCTTCCCCGTCTATATATTGAAGATATTGAATAGGTGTAAGCGACATGATTTCATCTTTTTGTAATTGAAGGGGCACACTGTCTACGATTATAGATATAGGGTTTTTACGTGCCCACAAAAAAATATACAATCCCGTTTGTTTGGGATCGAGAAAACGTTCAAGCAAGCTTTCATTCCCAATAGTGAGAAGTGCGTCTGTCGAGAATTCTTTAAAATGGTGTATCATACGGAGGTAGTCTCTAAGATACTCAAAACATTACAAAAATGAAGAACCCCCTCGAAGAATGAGGGGGTGTCAAGTGAAAATATATAGACGCATTATAGCGGAAAATACTTATTTATTTGTAGTCTTCTTTATATATACGATTGACTTGTTATGTTTGGATCACGATGACAAAAAAAAATTAATATTTTTTTGGATTCTTAATGATATCGTCTGCCCGCTCTTTGAGTTTTGCCAATTTATCACCGTCCATTTTGTCAAGCAAACTGTACATCATACCCATTCTTCCATTGTCTCCCAGCTGCTTTCTTTTGTCGTCTAAAAAATGCCAGTACAGCGAATTGAATGGGCAGGCTTTATCACCTAATTTATCTTTTACATTGTAATGACAAGAACTGCAGTAATTGCTCATTTTATTGATGTAACTACCGCTTGAGACATAGGGTTTGGTCGCTACAATACCACCATCTGCATATTGACTCATGCCTCTGGTATTGGTTATTTCTACCCATTCAATTGCGTCAATATACACTCCCAGATACCAGGCATCTACTTCTGAAGGGTCTGTTTGCGTTAGTAATGCGAAGTTACCGGTGATCATTAAACGTTGAATATGATGTGCATAGGCTTCATCCAGACTTTGACGAATGCTGTGATGTAAACAATTCATTTTGGTTTTTCCTGTCCAATAAAAATCGGGGAGCGGGTTTTTATTATCGAGTTCATTTCGACTGGCGTAATCAGGCATTTCTTTCCAGTATACACCACGCATATATTCACGCCAGCCTAGTATTTGACGAACAAATCCTTCTACCTGAGAGATGTCTATCTCATCTTTATGGTCGTAATAGTGAGAGACCACCTTATCTACGACTTCTTTAGGTGAAAGCATTTTACTGTTCATTGCAAAAGACAGGCGCGAGTGAAATAAAAACTTCTCATCGGTATGCATGGCATCCTGAAAATCTCCAAAATATACTAAAAGATTTTTGCAAAAATAATTAAGTACAGAAAGGCAGTCTTCCCTGCTTGTAGGCCAATTGAAATTAGTTTCATTGATTGTACCAAAGGTTTCAATTTCCATTTTTTCGAGTGCTTCTGTGATATCGGTAATATCTTTTCGAAAACCTCTTTCATGAGGGATTTCGGGTTCACCCTTCCATTTTTTCCGATTGCTCTGGTCAAAATTCCATTTTCCACCTTCTGGTTGGTCATTGTTTACCATGACATTATGCTTCTTACGCATCATACGGTAAAAGCTCTCCATCAATAGACTTTTCTTTCCTTCAAAAAAATCTTTTAACTCATATCTACTGGTATAAAAATGCTCGGTGTCTACACTGTTTGTATCGATCTCCAGGTCATCACAAATATTTTTTAATTGTTGATCAAGGCGATATTCATCTGGCAATTGATATTCAAATACTTCAGCTCCGGTTTCTTCTACCTGTTGCCGGATGAGTTTATCGAGTTGATGAGGATTATCTTTATCATCGATTTTAAAATACGTAACCTGATGATCTCGCTCCCGAAGCCACTCAGCAAAATTTCGCATCGATCTGAAAAATGCGACCACTTTTTGAATGTGGTGTTTGACGTAACCGGTCTCCTGTTTCATTTCGGCCATAAGGTAGACTACATTTTCATGGGTGTCATCAAACCAGGAATGATGATGATTGAGCTGATCTCCCAAAATAAGTCGTAACGTTTTTTTCATTTCTAGTTTTTTTTACGGAATTAAAATAACCGGTCTTGTAACCACAAATTCCTGAATTTTCCATTGGCATCATAGCGTTCTGCCTGACTTTTGATATTGAATTTCCGATCTCGCGGATCGTTACCAACGCCACTATTATACATCCAGTTCCCCCAATTGCTGTGCACATCGTAATCTAACAGAAGGCTTTCGAACCAGGCAGCACCTTTACGCCAGTCTTCTTCTAATTCTTTTGCCCAGAAACTTGCTACGTTCTGACGACCGCGGTTACTCATCCATCCGGTGTGTAACAATTCTTTCATATTGGCATTTACAAAAGGTTCTTCGGTGTTGCCGTGTGACCATTTCTCAAAGTTTTCTTGTTTTTCTTTCCAGTCGTAATCTTTATTAAGGATCCCTCCCAGGTAAAAGATGCGGTCACCGTATTTTAAAGAAACATATTTAAAGTAGTCTCGCCAGATCAATTCAAAAATAAGCCAGTAGGTATCTTGATTTTTAACAATCTCCTCTTCGAATTTTTTTACTTCTTGATAGATCGTTCTTGCCGAAATACTTCCGTTGGCTAACCATGCGGAAAGTTTGGAGCTATAATCTTTACCTACCAATCCATTTCGGGTTTTTTTATAGACTTGTAGTTTTTTAGTTTTCCAAAAATATTCTTCTATTCTTTGAAGGGCTTGTTGCTCACCGCCTCTAAAAGGAAATGCGGTGCGGCTATCTGTCTCAAAATCTTCCAGCCCTAGCTCAGTAAGATCCGGCAGCTGCGTATCGTTTTCTACTAGATTAGATTTCGGGAATGCTTTTGGAGTGGGATAAGGCGCTTTAACTTCGCTATACTTTTCGCATTTTTTACGAAATTGAGTAAACACATCCGGAATCCTGTCAAAAGAATCGTAAGGAATATCCTCAGGATGAAACAAAAATTGATCATAGGTCTCATACCAGGAAATCTCAGGTAAATTTTGCTTGAGAGTCTGGGTAACCTCTTCTTCTTCAGAAGTCCATTCTTTTTGTAAGTAGATGGCAGATACCTGATAGTTGTTAACTAAATCAGGGATAATGCCTTCTGGTGTGCCTTGATACACGAATAACGAAATATGAAGTTTTTCAAGTGCAGACTTTAATTCGGTAATGGTTTCAATCAAAAAGCGAGCCCTGTATTTTCCGGTTTTAGGAAAGCCGTATTGGGTATGCTGATAATGCCGATCATCAAAAACATATAGGGCGATCACTTTTTCAAAATTTTTACTTGCTTCTAAGAGTGATTGCTGATCTTTTGTTCGAAGATCATTTCGAAACCAGACTAAAGCTGTTTTATCTTGTTTTTCCGACATTTTTCGCTACAATATTTAATATTATCCCAATTCTTTTCCCATTTTTTGCGCCATGTAAATGGCAAGCCACATGTCACGCAGATTTTTTCTGGTAAATGCTGTTTTTTGACCCCTCTCATTCAAAAGAGGTTGTTTCCTGATCGGGTCGTGCATAGTGAAAACGTGCCGAAAGTTTTGTTTCAGCATAACCGTCCAGTCCGTTTACCGCTACAATATTTCCTTTATCGAGTTGAAGCCATCCATCTTCGCCCTGCATTTTTTCATCGAAATAAATGTGTTCGATAGCGCCAACGATAAGAAGAGTGCCATTTTCTTCTATGTGATATTCATTCTTGTACGAGCAGCCTATTTTAATGGGACTCTCCTGGACATACGGAGCATGAAAATCATCCAGATAAGCTTCAGTTAGTGCAGTTTTAGAAAACTCTGAGATACCGTTTTCATAGCTTGCAGAGGTATGATGTGCGTCGGCTATCATGCTTTTTGTAACATGATTCACGGTAAAATGTCCGGTCTCTTTAAAATTCTGATAGGTGTGCCGGGGAACTGTTAACGGTCTTAAAATAAAGCCTAACAGAGGCGGATTGCTCCCCAGGTGTACAAAACTGTTAAAAATCGCAAGATTCGACACTCCGTCTCTTGAACGTGTACCAATGAGATTCGCAGATTTATACCCGGTACAACTATTGATAAAGTTGAGCCGATAGATCTTAGACATGTTTTCAATGTCGTACGCGGTTACGTGACGGGTCATAAATTCTTTTTGTTTAACAAATTTACTATAATAGTAAACAATAATGAAATCATAAGTAATTCTAATTTCTTACATTTGATAAACTTCTTTGCGTTATCGATTAAAATACACCACTTTTTTATGCAAACACCTAAAAATATCGCCGTAGTAGGGAGCGGACTGGTAGGTTCATTACTCGGAATCTATCTGACCAAAAAGGGTCATGAGGTTACGATTTATGACCGGCGTCCTGATATAAGGCAAATCAAATTTTCGGGAAGATCGATTAATCTTGCCATGTCTGTTAGAGGATGGAAAGCGTTGGAAGGCGTTGGCATAGAAGATGAGATTCGAAAGATCGCTATACCTATGGATAAAAGAGCGATTCACACGCTTGACAAGCCTATGTATTTTCAGCATTATGGGAAAGAAGGTGAAGCGATCTACTCAATTTCAAGAGGTTTGCTTAATAAAAGAATGATCGATCTGGCGGAGCAGCAAGGGGTGAAGTTTGCCTTTGAACAACGTGTCTGGGACGTAAATCTACCGGAAGCTACATTGTATACAGGTGAGACCGAACGCAGTGAATGGACAGCGCATCAACACGATATGATCTTTGGTGCTGATGGTGCTTTTTCAAGAGTACGTCACAAAATGCAACGCCGAAGCCGATTTGATTATTCGCAGCATTTTCTGGATACCGGATATAAAGAACTCACCATTCCACCAAATGAAGATGGAAGTCATAAATTACATAAAAATGCTTTACATATCTGGCCACGCGGGCGGTTTATGTTGATTGCTCTTCCAAATCTGGATGGGAGTTTTACCTGTACGCTTTTTATGCCTTTTGAAGGCAAAGATTCTTTTGAATCATTACAAACTGAAGCAGAAGTACAGCAATTCTTTGAGAAGCATTTTCCCGTGATCATGGAAGATATTCCCAACCTAATGCGAGACTTTTTTGATAATCCTACCAGCGCGCTGGTGACGATGAAATGTTACCCATGGACGTACTGGAACAAGGTGGCTTTGGTAGGTGACTCTGCCCATGCCATTGTACCCTTCTACGGGCAAGGGATGAATGCCGGTTTTGAGGATATCACAGTGCTGAATAATTTCATGGAGAAATACGAAGATGACTGGGAGAAGATCTTCGAAGAATATCAAAAAGAGCGAAAACCCAATGCAGATGCCATTGCCGAATTGAGTTATCGAAATTTTATGGAAATGAGCAGCAAGACGGCAGATGAGAATTTTATTCTTCGTAAAAAGATTGAAAAGTGGTTTGCTGAAAAGCATCCGGACAAATGGCTGCCGCTCTATAGCCGCGTCACATTTTCGCATCGACCGTATGCCGAAGCACTTGAGATAGGTGATCGCCAAAAAGCTATTATGGATGAGGTAATGCAATTACCAGAAATAGAGGAAGATTGGGAGAATGAGCGTGTAGAGAAATTTCTTTTGGAGCGTTTATCATCAGTTCTTGTAAAATAAAATCAATCTGCGTTGGCGGCAAGGTGATTATTTAATTATTTGAATCCAAGAAGGCATTTAGGATCTAACAATTAATCCTTTTGTGAATCAGCTTAAGATCTTATTTTTCATAAAATTTAATACAAGAACTAACTCCTTGACAGACCTTTTAATTTCGTAAAAAAAATATGCTAAGCATTCATTTTATTCTTAAGTTGCCGCCGGTCTGATTATAAATTTTTTTCTATTAGTGATCCCTTTCCATGCATGCAGTAGCTTGGCATCAAAACACCTGTGTAAGGTAAACTATTCCAAATATCCAACCCAGATATAATACAGTATATCCCAGCGAATACATGCCAGCAAGTAACAATTTGCCCTTGGTGGCAGCTGATTTGGAAAAAACCATTTTGAGCGCACGAAAGAATATCCAGTAAAGCATGAAGAGTATCGCGAAAATGGAAATCCACAAGAATGCTTCCAATACTAACATTAAAACCACCATCAAAACACCCATAACAATCCACAACACAATTGATAAAACAAGTCCGCCAAGTCCCTCTCCCACATCGATAGACGGAGCGTCAACAGATTGTATAAGGTTATCTGCAATGCCTTCCTTTTTGAAAGTTCTGAATGTTGGAAAATCATCGGTTAGACCAATTCCTTTGTAAAGTCCATAGGCCATAAAAACAAAAAGGACACCTCCTATGATTGAAAGAGACAGATAAAGATTAGAGGTTATGGTACGATGGTAATTTTCCCCGGTTATATATACGATTAAGATGGTAAGTGTAATTACCAGCATTGAAACCATAAAAACTGACTTTCCTTTTAAATAGGTTTGGGAGGCTTTTATTTTTTGTTGCATCTGAGATTGATTGTTTTGCTGGAAAACAGCAATTTAATTATTCATTACCAGAATCTTAAATTTAAGCTTCCGATTTATCTTGAAATCATAGTAAATCGTCGCTTAAAAATCATTTTTCTGAATATTCTGTTTTCTCTATAGGATAAGACTCGCCCTTTACCTTCCAGTCGACACTTTATTGATCAAAGCGGTTAGATTTTGGCATCTTCGTGCTTATGTTGTAAAAAAACAGAAATAGAATACCTACGGTCACAGATACATCTGCCATATTAAAGATCCCTGTTTTTACGAACCCGAGGTTGATATGAACGAAATCGGTAACCGAACCATGCACGAAGCGATCGTACAAATTTCCAAAGCCGCCTCCCAGAATGAATCCAAAGGCGATGGTGGTAGGAAAGTCTGTTTTTTTAGAGCGGAACATATATGTGGTAAGTGCAAGCAACATGATCGTTGGTAATCCTAAAAGCAATATGTTTTTGAGAATTGGGCTTAGAGAGCTGCCAAAACCTAGAAAAGCCCCCGTATTTTCTACATTTGTAAGGACCAGATATTTTCCAGCGAGTTCAATATATGCATTAGCGGCTACCTCGTCTCGTACCAGTTCTTTTGAAACCTGATCGCAGCCTATATTCACCAAAATAATAAGAACGAGAAGTACTTTTCGAAACATAGGGAGCAAGCTAGATGATATTTACCTCGGTTTCAATGGAGATTCCAAACGTATCATGCACGGTTGTCTGAATTGTTCTCGCAAGTTCCAGAATTTCTTTTCCTGAAGCATTGCCATGATTTACCAATACTAATGCCTGTTTATCGTGAACGCCCGCATCACCAAATCGCTTGCCCTTAAACCCACATTTCTCAATAAGCCAGCCGGCAGGAACTTTTATTTCGTTCTCAGATACTTTATAGTGGGGTGCTTCCGGATGGTTTTTTAGTAGCGCATCAAATTGAGATTTGGACACTACCGGATTTTTAAAAAAGCTTCCACTATTTCCAATTTCAGCAGGATTCGGCAGCTTGCTTTGTCGTATGGCAATTACTGCGTTGGATACATCCTGAATCGTAGGCGTATCAATATTTCTTTCTGCTAGTTCTTTTTCAATCGCTCCATAGGAAGTATTGATCTGATGCTTGTGTTTACTGAGTTTGAACGTCACCGAGGTTATTACAAAGGCATCTTTATGACTGGTTTTGAAGATAGAATCTCGATACGCAAACCTGCAATCTTTTTTAGAAAATTCAAACCGTTTTCCGGAAGCTCTTTCGATCGCCTCACAGCTTAGAAATGTATCTTTAAGTTCTACCCCGTAAGCGCCGATATTTTGAATAGGAGCTGCACCCACATTACCGGGTATCAGCGATAGATTTTCGAGTCCGCCATAATCCTGTTCTAACGTCCACAAAACAAATTCATGCCACTGCTCTCCGGCATAGGCTTTTATATGAACCTGAGTTTCGTCTTCAAATACAATTGTCTTTCCTTTGAGTTCTAAATGAATGACTAATGCATTTAGTGTTTCGGTGAGCAGCATGTTGCTTCCTCCACCAAGAATAAACTTATGGTCAAAATCCGGATTCAAAATGGCTTCCGTGAGCTCTTCCATTGTGGTAACAGATACAAAATGATGCGCTTTTACATCAATACCAAACGTGTTGTAATCTTTAAGTGATATGTTGGTTTGTATCTTCAATTTGTCAATCTCGGTAAACCTTGAGTGCTTCTTCCAGAATTGTTATTGCTTTTAAGAGCCTTTCTTCTTTCAGGACATAGGCTATACGAACCTGATTTTCACCCATTCCCGGACTAGAGTAAAATCCTGCGGCGGGAGCTACCATGACTGTTTCATTCTGGTATTGAAATTCTTCCAGCAACCATTGTGCAAATCGATCAGCATTTTTTACCGGAAGTTCCACGATGCAATAGAAAGCACCATTGGGTTTTGCTACTTTAACACCTTCTATTTTTTCAAGACCCTGTACCAGTGCATTTCTTCGCGCTACATATTCTTCAATTACATCATCAAAGTACGATTGTGGTGTTTCTAATGCAGCTTCACTTGCGATCTGTGCAAAGGTAGGGGGAGAGAGTCTTGCCTGTGCAAATTTAAGTGCCGTTTGAACCACTTTCTTATTTTTTGAAACAAGACAGCCAATACGAGCACCACACATGCTGTATCGCTTGGAAACCGAATCGATCATGATCGCATATTCTTCAAGGCCTTCTTCCTGCAATATGGAATAATGACTTAATCCGTCGTAAGCAAATTCACGGTATACTTCATCCGCCAGCAAAAACAGATCGTGTTTTTTCACAATGTCTGCCAACTTTTTTATTTCCTCCTTTGAATACAAATATCCTGTTGGATTTCCTGGGTTACAGATAAGTATTGCCTTGGTTCTTGGTGTGATAAGCGATTCAAATGCTTCAATAGGTGGTAGTGCGAAGTTGTCTTCAAATTTGGCAACGACCGGAACCACTTTTACTCCGGAAGCAGTCGCAAATCCATTATAGTTTGCATAGAACGGCTCAGGGATAATCACTTCATCGCCCGGGTCTGTAATAGATCCCATTGCAAATAACAACGCTTCTGACCCACCTGTGGTGATCACAATATCGTCTGCCTCAACTGCTATATTTTTTGATTTATAATATGCTGCCAGTTTCCTGCGGTATTCCTCAGACCCTTCGCTACGACTGTATTCCAATATTTGAATATCAGCATTCTTAACTGCATCCAGGGCTACCTGAGGTGTTGGGATGTCTGGTTGACCAATATTAAGGTGGTATACGTGAGTTCCCTTTTTTTTCGCTGCCTCTGCATAAGGCACTAGTTTACGAATGGGAGAAGCGGGCATATTGGCTCCTTTTACAGAAATAACAGGCATAACAATCTTGTTTTTTTAAGCACTGCAAATTTGCGAAATATATTTTATAATCAGTTAAAAGAAGTAGGGCATCTTTCAAGTTAAATAATGTTAAATAGTATAAAGATACTTTGCCGCTTTCACTATATTTAAGTGACCATCCTAAACAAACTAAATACCTTTATTTGAATACATTTTTAAAATACCGTTGGTTACTGCTATTATTTCCTTTTCTTCTCTTATCACAGTCTGCTTTCAAAATGCCTCGCGGACAAACGAAAGAGACAGTCAGGTTTAAATTTATAAATAACCTGATGATCGTTCCGGTGGAAGTTAATGGTGTAGAACTTTCATTCGTGTTGGATACCGGCGTTAACAAACCAATTTTGTTTAATCTCACCGAAAATGATTCGTTGGAGGTAAAAAATGTAGAAGAGATATACCTAAGAGGCCTTGGCGATGGAGAGTCTGCATTAGCATATCACTCCAGAGGTAATCGCTTTAAGCTGGGAAAGATCTTTAGCAACAATCAGGATCTGTATGTAGTTTTGGATGAAGAGATCAATTTCTCACCCAGACTTGGTTTCCCGGTGCATGGAATTATTGGTTTTGATATGCTACGGGATTTTATCGTAGATATAAATTACCGAAAGAAGAAAATTAGGTTCTTTGAACGTTCTACTTACACCTATAAAAAATGTAAAAAATGCGAAACCTTCCCAATAGAGCTAATTAATAACAAGCCTTATATAAAAGCAAACGTCGGTATTTCCGGGGGTGATGAAAAAGAAGTAAATCTATTGATCGATTCGGGTAGCAGCGATGCGTTGTGGCTCTTTGAAAATAAAGAAGCGGGTGTTGAGATACCTGATAAAAGCTTTTATGACTTTCTTGGGAGAGGTCTTAGCGGAAGTATATACGGGCAAAGAAGTCGTGTGAAAAGTCTTCGGTTGGGGCAGTTTCGATTGCCGGAAGCTAAAGTGGCTTTTCCCGATTCTGTGGCTATCAAACACATCAAAAACCTGAACAAACGAAATGGAAGCATGGGCTCGGAAATATTAAAACGTTTTCATGTGATTTTGGACTATCAGGGTGGTATACTTACACTTCGCAAAAACAAGAACTTTAAAGCTCCTTTTAAATACAATATGAGTGGTATTGAGTTACAGCACAATGGTATGCGATATGTTCAGGGATCTTCTACGAGTATTAACGGAGTTGTGAAAAACAGCAACGATCCTACCGGAACGGTACAAGTATTGTTAAGTCAGGACTTTAAGCTTACCCTTTTTCCTTCTTTTGAAATTGCCGAGATACGACCCAACAGCCCGGCGGCTATGGCAGGCTTAAAAACAGGAGATGTAGTCTTAAGCGTAAATGGCAAACAGGCACATCGCTTTTCGCTACAGGAAGTTATAGAAATGCTGAATGAAAAACCCGGCAAGAATATCAAATTACAGGTAGATCGTAATGGCAAGAAGTTACTTTTCTATTTTGAACTGAAAAAAGTCCTATAAAAAATGCCCGACTAATTGCCGGGCATCCTATCTAATTAAACTGAATTTAATTTTTCTTCATCAGTACACTACTTACCTGATTAGGGTCTAGTACCTTACCTTTAATTTTTAAGGCTACCGTAGGAGTGTCTGCATTTGAGGTTACTGTAACTGTTTTGCGAATAGGACCTACGCGGTTTGTGTCGTATTTTACCTCAATAACGCCGGTTTGTCCCGGTTCTATGGGTGCTTCCGGTTTTTTAGGAATAGTACATCCGCAACTGGATGCTACATTAGAAATAACCAAAGGAGCATTTCCGGTATTTGTAAATTCAAATACTCTTACACCGTCACTTCCTCTTGCGATCTCACCATAATCTATCGTACTTTCCTTGAACTCAATCTTAGCAACTTTGTCCTGGGCGTTCAGGGCTGTACCCAAGGCAATAAACATTACTAATGCAATAAATTTTTTCATGGTTTTTAATTTTAAATGAATTGTAAAATAACTAATTTTTGTTCAACATTCAAAATAAACCATATTCCTTTCAAATTATTTTGGATATGGCTACTTTTGCAAACTTATAGTCAAAAATCAGACCAAACATGGAAATTCCTTCTAAATATAATGCTGTATCTGTAGAAAACAAGTGGTATTCTTACTGGATGAAGCATGGATATTTTCATTCAGAACCCGATGAAAGAGAGGCCTATACCATCGTAATTCCGCCACCAAATGTTACCGGGGTATTGCACATGGGGCATATGTTGAATAACACATTACAGGACGTACTCATTCGTAAAGCCAGGCTAAATGGTTTTAACGCTTGTTGGGTACCGGGAACAGACCATGCGTCTATAGCCACAGAAGCAAAGGTGGTTAAAAAGCTGAAAGAAGAAGGTATTGAAAAGTCTGATCTTACCAGAGAAGAATTTTTAGAGCATGCATGGGAATGGACGCATAAGCATGGCGGGATTATTCTTGAGCAACTAAAAAAACTGGGATGTTCCTGCGATTGGGAGCGAACAAAGTTCACCCTAGATGACAATATGTCTGCTTCTGTGACGAAGGTGTTTGTTGATCTATACAACAAGGGACTTATTTACAGAGGATATCGAATGGTGAATTGGGACCCTGAGGCAAAGACAACACTTTCTGATGAAGAGGTCGTATACGAGGAGCAGCAAGGGGCTCTTTATCACCTTGCATATGATATTGAAGGAAGTGATGAGAAAGTGATCATTGCAACCACTCGACCTGAAACTATTTTGGGAGATACCGCTATTTGTATTAATCCAAACGATGAACGCTATACACACCTGCGAGGTAAAAAAGCAATTGTGCCTATTTGTAATCGAGTCATACCTATAATAGAGGATACCTATGTGGATATGGAGTTTGGAACCGGTTGTCTGAAAGTGACCCCGGCACATGATATGAATGATAAGGCCTTAGGGGACAAACACAGTCTGGAGATCATTGATATTTTTAATGAGGATGCTACGCTTAATTCTTATGGACTTCATTATGAAGGAAAAGACCGTTTCGTGGTACGCAAAGAGATTGTAAAAGAACTTAAGGAAAAAGGCTATCTGGTTAAAAAGGAAAACCACCTCAATAAAGTAGGTACTTCTGAGCGAACCAAAGCGGTGATCGAACCTCGTTTATCAGACCAGTGGTTCCTTAAAATGAAATACCTCGCCAAGCCTGCATTAGATGCAGTTATTGAAGGGGATGTTAAATTAGTTCCTGAAAAGTTCATCAATACCTATCGTCACTGGATGGAAAATGTACGTGACTGGAATATATCGCGTCAATTATGGTGGGGACATCAGATTCCTGCGTTTTACTACGGTGAAGGAAAAGAAGATTTTGTAGTAGCCGAAAATGCGTCTGAAGCGCTGAAACTGGCAAAAGATAAATCAGGTAACACACAACTTAATGAAAGTGATCTTAAGCAGGATAAGGATGCATTAGATACCTGGTTCTCTTCGTGGTTATGGCCAATAAGTGTTTTTAATGGTATTCTGGAACCGGATAATGAAGAGATCAACTATTACTATCCTACCAATGATCTGGTTACTGCACCTGAAATTCTTTTTTTCTGGGTGGCCCGAATGATCATCGCCGGATATGAATACAGAGGTAAGAAACCATTTAACAACGTTTATCTTACCGGGATCGTTAGAGATAAACAACGGCGTAAAATGTCTAAGCAATTGGGTAATTCTCCTGATCCACTAGATTTGATAAAGAAATATGGCGCAGACGGCGTTCGTGTGGGGATGTTGTTGAGTTCACCCGCCGGAAACGATCTGATGTTTGACGAAGATCTGTGTAAGCAAGGAGCTTCTTTTTCAAATAAAATATGGAATGCTTTTAGACTCATAAAAGGATGGGAGGTCGACGAAAATGTGAATCAACCGGAAGGTTCGCTGTTGGCGGTTGCCTGGTACAGATCTAAATTCAATGCTACTTTAGAAACTATTGAAGATGAATATTCTAAATATCGTATTTCTAATGCGTTGATGAGCACTTACAAATTGATCTGGGATGATTTCTGTTCCTGGTTGTTAGAAATGGTGAAACCTCCGTATCAAAAACCTATTGATGCTAAAACATATCGTGAAGTAATTTCTCTTTTTGAAGACAACCTGAAAGTTTTGCACCCTTTTATGCCATTTTTGACGGAAGAAATATGGCATTTAATAAAAGAGCGTACACCCGAGCAGGCATTGATCATTTCGGAGTGGCCCAAGGTTGGAGAAATAGATATTGCTTTGCTAAAGGATTTTGATCTGGCCGCTGAGGTGATCTCCAATGTACGTTCCATTCGAAAAGACAAGGGAATCGCGTTCAAGGAAATGTTGGATTTGCAGGTATTAATGCATCAGGAGACCTCGGTAAGATTCAATCCGGTTATCATGAAACTAGGTAATTTGTCGGCTATCGAAGCTATTGATGAAAAACCCTCAGGAGCGCTTTCTTTTAGAGTGAAATCCAACGAATATTTTATTCCGATTGAAACTACGGTAGATATGGCAGAGGAGATCACCAAATTGGAAGAAGAGCTTGCTTACACCGAAGGATTTTTAAAATCGGTACAGAAAAAATTATCGAACGAACGTTTTGTTAATAATGCACCAGAAAAAGTAGTTGCCATCGAGCGAAAAAAGGAGGCAGATGCATTGGCCAAGATCGAAACGATTAAGGAGAGTTTAGCTGGGCTGCAATAAGTATTATTCGAAAAAAATGAATAGCACTTATTATTTATAGTTTAGTTCTTAAGTTTGACTTAGTTACAGTTCGCGGGTTCATCATGTTTTACATAGCATCAAAAATCATCGCTAGTTTTTCTTTCAGATCCTCTATGTTTTTTGTTTGATCTTTATTTTCCTTATCTGCTCCTAAATAACGGCCCGCAATGATTCCGCGGTCATCAATAAGAATATAGGCCGGAATAGGAGTAACGTTAAATTTTTGACTTATAGAATTATTCTTACCTATATTTTTGTAACCATCATAAAGATGTAGCCACTGATCCAGTTGTTCTTGTTCAATGGAGGTTTTCCAGGTTTGTTGATCTTTGTCAAATGAAACTCCTATAATTTCCAATCCCTGAGAATGATACTTCTCATAAAGTTCTTTCAGTTCGGGATGTAAGGCTTTACACGGTTTACACCAACCAGCCCAAAAATCCAGTAAAACGTATTTACCCTCAAAATCTTCAAGGGCTATTTTTTCACCGTTCTGGGTCATACCTTTGAATGATACAGCTCTTTTGCCTTCTTGGGCTAGAAGAGTGGATTTAAGTTGTTGAGATACTAATTTACCATAAATACTTTCTTTAACCGAGGTAGAGAGATTTTCATATAGACTATTAGCCCTTTCGTGCGTTATATTATTGACTTTCAAAAAGCTATGAAGGTTGTATACACTAAGGTAAGATTCAGGATTCTTTTCGATTAAACTTAATTTTATGGTATTAACTTCATTACTATTTTCGCGTAGTAAATTAACAATACTATCCATTCGGAATTTACTGACGGAATCTGAAGGGTTAGATATATACTCAGAGAAATAGGCGTTTCGTTCATCAATCCACCTTTTTCTTTCTCCGGTAATTTTTTTCTTTTCTTCAATAAAATGTTCATGTTCTAAGTGTGTTTTAGATCCTTTTAAAGTGGCATTTTTAAATTCATTTTCTGTAAGCGATATCTCTTGAAGTCCCGATTCTAGAAAAATCGATAATCTGTTAGGATCGTCAACAGAAGAATCCTTAACAAGATTGCTTTCAATCCATGCATGTGTAAAACCGTTGACCATCCCCTGAAATACTAAATCTTTGTTAATTTTAGTATAAATTGTATCTGAAACGGTTTTCAGTGTATGATCTAAGTATGAAAGTACAATATAATCAGTGTTCTTAGCTGATAAACTTACATCAAGCTGAAATTGATTGGGCTTAAGTGGTGAAGAGCATGAAGATACTATAAAGAATATCAATAATCCGAAATATTTATTCATAATTTCTTAAAATTCTGATGTTATTGTTAAAATAATCAGGTAAGGGGAAATATATCCCCTTACCAAGAATAAGGATATTATGTGGCACAAAGTCCATCATCCGTCCCATCCTTATCGCATCTTGGACAAAATGCATCCTGACAATCATCTGTTGTCACACAGGGCACCCCTACACAATTTGGTTCTCCACCCCCAAGTGCGTCATAGCGCTCTCCCGCACCCGCAATAAACTTGAGGTCGTCTCGTTTTAAGACCTTGGCATTTGACGCCATAAGTCTGTCTAAATTTACTTTTTTCATCTATTTATTTTAAGAATTAAAAACATTCCGAACATTTAAGGACATTCGAAACTATGTCCATTTCTGCAGAAATATTGTTAAATTTCATAAGTCTTTTTTAAATGGTATTCCTCTTTAATAAGGTCTTCAATGAAAAATTCCAGATCCTCAATACCATAAAATTTTTTTGGATATAATTTATCAGCTATTATAATTGATGGTGTGAAATTGATACTATTCTCCTTGCACCATGCTTTATGCATTTCCAAGATTTGAATGAACTCTGGATTTGATTGATTTTCTTTAGAATATAACCATGATTCTTTTTCCTTCGCATTGTAGAAGTCATGCATCTCCTTCCTGCAGGCTGCCTCCCCGGAAGCATTATAGACTTTCAAGAAATAATGAGAAGCTCTGGCATTGGTTTTTTCCATTTTCAAGTTCATCAAGTTAAACCGGATTTTGATACAGACTTCTTTACCATATTTCGATAAAATTCGCTCGATATGATTATGCGCTTCTATACAATAGTGACAAGTAGGATTTGTTACTGAGATTATTTTAAGATCTGATTCCGGGTTACCGAATACGATTTCTCCCGAAGCCCCGTAGTACTTTGAAGCTGTAGGCATTTGCGATAAGGCATGTTTGAAAAAAGTATAGTCTCGTTTGAATTTTAAATACTTGATATTGATAACGTCTGCTCGAATTTCTTTGTGAAGAAGCGGACTGAAATAAAACCAAAGAAAGGCTACCAGACTGTAAAGCAATGTAAAAAGTACCAGTACTGGAACATCGGAAGGGATTAAGTTAAATGAAAGCGATCCGGCTAATAGAAGCGTACAAAATTGAAAAACCAGAACAGCTACTAAACCCAGGCAGAGCGGACACCATTTTTTTACAACTAAACCCTGGTAATATAAGGAATAGCCTATAAGAGGAATGGAGAAAGTGGAGAGGTAAGAAAGAGTGACTTCCGTATTTAAACTTCCCAAAGAACTAATAAGAATAAATAAGAGTTGAGTGCTAAAATAAATGATGGATAGATCACTAAGCTTAAATCTTCCGAACAATAATGCACCATCTGAGTTAATGACCTCGTCACAACTTGTTTTCTCAGAACTCTTACAAAATTTATTAAGAGTCTTAAGACTCCTGCCAAGTTCATGTTGTATAATGAAGTAGCTTACCACAAATCCGGTGATAACAGACCCAAGAAATAGTAAGGAAGAAATGTCTTTAAAACTTCTAATTAAAAAAACAAATAATGTAACTAGAAATAAAACGCCAAATATTTTAAGGTTTGAAGAATTTACTTCATCATTTTGTTGTTGATGCTTTGACGTTTCTTCTAGCACTATAAGTACCCCTGTCCAGGACTCAAGAAATTCGGTTAGAGACATACGTCTTTTTTCGCCAGATTGCCAAAATACGTTTACATACGATTCTTTTTGTTGGACCAGAAATAATTTTGGTTCGTTTCCATCCTCTAAATGAGCCAAAAAGAATTCAGGTAATTGTTGTAGGGAATCTTCGGTATTGGATACTTTCAAAGCAAAATGTTCTAAGTCAAAATGATAAAAAAGATCACTTACGGATAGTATGTTTGGAAAGTAAGGATGACTTAAAAGTTGAAGCTTGATTTCATTTCGGTTTATCCGCACACCTGATTTGTCAAGATATTTATCGACTACAAAAATAAGCGGATGCTCCATAAAAGAAAATTGAAAGAATTTACTTTTTAAAAGTATTTATTATTCGTTTTTATTAAAAGGATAAATCCAATTTTTATGAAAATATTAACCTATATTTTTAATAGCCAATCGATAGAATTCGGAATACCTTTATTTTAATCAGAATCTTAAATACTTGAGGATTAGGATGAATACTTTTCGATAAAACGAATAGAATGAAGATCTTTATCTAGTAGATTTCTGGAAGTATGGTCTTGAAAAGAGATAAATAGATGTTAAAATAATTATGATACCCGAAGATATTAGCGTGTTATGATATAAAGTTCTAAAGACTATAAAATGAGCTAACTCCGCTACGATAACAAGAATTAAGGGAAAAAGAATCAGTCGAATGATATATTTAGTTGTTACTCTCTGTACCTCATTTTTATCTTTTATCAATTTTAATCGATTCGTTAATTCTTTATCCAGAAGATTGTATACAAACCAGAGTGCTCCAAAAACCAATAGGTAAATAATAACGTAAGAAATCATCTTGTCAGGTATTTAAAGTACATAAAATTACTACAAAAAAGTATTTGAACCTGTTAAAGCACTCATTTTTGAGTTTTTATTACGAATATGTCACCTAGTTTCTTAGTGAACTGCGTTTCAGCTAGCATCGTAAAGCGATATTTTTCGCATTGAAGGTTAGTAGTATAAAATTGAAATGGCTCTATTTAATTTTCTGTTTTTGGAACTCCTTTCTTGACAAGTAAGTAGGTATCTAAAGAATCATCCAACACCAATTTTATTGAAAAGGAGGGGAATCGAAGGAGTGCAGAAAAGCGATAAAATAATTATCGATTAAAAAGTGTAATAATTTTTCTTGAAGAAATTATCATTTATGACAAATCTATTTAACATATTTCTCCACCAACTCAATATACTTCTGCTTGGCTTCGTCTTCTGTGACGTCTTTCGCTTGAAAAAGGGCATTGGTTTTAAACGCATTGATTAAAGGCTTCCGGCTTCTAGGATTATCGAAGTTTTTATTGGCTATTTTGTAATAAGCATAGAGTCTAAGAAGAATATCAGCAGGCAAAGGTTCGTGGTAGTCGTTTACCTTGTCTACCGCATTTTTAAACTCGATATCCAGAGAATCCTCCTTTGCCATAATTATTTCGCAATTACGTCAATTCCGCCTTTCACTTTCTGATTAAGTTTTACGGTAACTACCGCATCCATCGGAAGAAAAACATCTACCCGAGATCCAAATTTAATGAATCCGCTATCTGCTCCCTGTGACGCAGATGCTCCTTCAACGGCGTAATTTACAATACGCTTTGCCATGGCTCCCGCAATTTGACGATACAGTACTGCACCAAAATTTTCATTTTCAACAACTATGGTGGTGCGTTCATTTTCTTCAGATGCTTTAGGGTGCCAGGCTACCAAATATTTCCCCGGATGGTATTTACTGTAAACAATTTTACCACCAATCGGGAAACGGGTAACATGCACGTTTATGGGGGACATAAAGATGCTTACCTGTCTTCTTTTACCTTTAAAAAATTCGTTTTCTTCTACTTCTTCAATAACCACCACTTTTCCGTCTACAGGTGCTACAACGGTGTTATCGTCAATAAATAATTTTCTTTTAGGATTTCGAAAGAATTGTAAGATCAATACGAGAAAAATCAACGCTGCTACTTGAATAAGCATTCGCAACCATGTAATTTCAATAAAATAGAATGCACAGATTGATATGGCAATCGCTGCAAGCAGAGAAAATAGAATTATTTTATGTCCTTCTTTATGAAACATAACTGAAAATTTGTAAAGTTAAGTAGGCAAATGGAGCTGCAAATACCAGACTGTCTAAACGATCTAAGAGCCCTCCGTGTCCTGGCAGTATGGCACCACTGTCTTTGACACCTGCCATTCGTTTGAATTTGGATTCTATAAGATCACCTAAGGTACCTGTAAGCACCACCACCACAGCTAATATGAACCACTGCCATATATAAAGGTCTTTATGATATCTAGATAATACAAAGGCAGCAATTAATGCGAAAACAAGACCTCCTGCAAAGCCTTCAATAGTCTTCTTTGGAGAGACTGATGGGAATAGTTTGTTTTTGCCCAGCGTTTTACCCACTAAAAACGCAAAGGAATCATTTACCCATATTAATATAAAAATACCAATAATTAGAAATTTTGCAAAGTGATATTCGTAATAAGGGATCATGGTTAAAAAAATACAGCCCGTGCCAATGTAAAAGAGACTAATTGCAAATCTCCCGGCATTTGAATATTTAGTAGCTTTCTTCCCAAATAATTCGCTTAATAAGAACAGGTTTGTAAGTAAGGTTGCAGCGAGTAGGAGTAGTGCCAGTGATTTCTTTTGGTGAAAATCTTCAATTAGGTAAATAAAGAGCCACCATAATCCTAGAAAGGCAAGAAATATGTAATAGCCACTGAGTTTTATGATTTTTTTGAACTCGTAAAGACAAACTAAACCGAAAACCAGAAACAAAAAATTAAACGCTTCGGTATTGAGCATAGCGGCTGCCAATAATAAAAAAACGTATAAGATACCGGTTATAGATCGCTTGAAGAGTTCTTTCATTCTACAGGTCTTCGAGAAGCAACAAATATAAGTTTTTTGCACTACTTCCGTAAGATAGAAAGTCCTTTTCGTCTTTGATGTTAAAATGTTTTATGGTGGTTATGTTGGTAGGGATTTTATTACCACTCTCATTTTTAATTCGCTGAAGTCCTTCACCTATGGTCTCAATGAGCTGACTGGTGGTGGCTAAAACCACAAAGTTATCGGGAAAATCGGGCAATTTCAGTTCACCAATTTGGTTAGAGCTTATGAGTATAGCACCCATATCGGCAACTAGGTTTTCGCATCCGGTAAGAAAAAATGCTGCTTTTCGTGGATGTTTTGAATAATCAAGTTTAAAACTTTTAAACCTGGACCTCAGTTTCTCATCTGTACAATAAACGTTTAACTTTTTCCAGGAATTTTCAAGTAGAATATTCTCAAAACTTTCGCTTAATTCTTCAAGGGAGTCACAATAAATAAATTTACCACCATTTTTTTTAAAATTGATGGTAAATTTTTCATCTACCGGAAGCGTTATTTCCGGCATGTATTTACTTCTTTCTATAGGATTTTTACCAGAAGGACCTTTGTTTTTTTTGTTACCAAACAGTTTTTTAAAAAAGTCGTTCAACATTTGGGACGAGTAGAAATTTGTATAAAGAAATTAAACGTTTTACTAAGCTAACGAAATTTTTGATTAGCTTTTGTATTTATGTTAAAAAATTAACAGTATCATTATTCACTCTCTACGACTTCCTCTTCTTTTGCAAATGGCCTTTCTCCAAAAATCTTTTCAAGATCATCTTTAAAGATTACTTCTTTCTCAAGTAATCGCTCTGCCAACTCTGTAAGTTTGTCTTTGTTCTTTTCTAGAAGAGCGACTGCACGATCATATTGTTCTTCTATTATTCTGGATATCTCCTTGTCAATAGTTAGTGCTGTTTCTTCACTATACGGTTTTGTAAATCCGTAATCTCCCTGCGAACTCGAGTCATAATAAGTAAGATTACCTATTTTATCGTTTAAGCCGTAGATAGTAACCATAGCTTTGGCCTGTTTGGTGACCTTTTCGAGATCACTAAGGGCACCCGTTGAGATTTTGTCAAAAATTACTTTTTCTGCAGCTCTACCTCCCAATGCTGCACACATCTCATCCAGCATTTGATCGGGTCTTACAATGAGTCTTTCTTCGGGTAAATACCATGCGGCACCCAAAGATTGTCCTCGGGGTACAATCGTTACTTTAACTAGTGGTGCTGCATGTTCAAGCATCCAACTTACGGTTGCATGACCGGCTTCGTGATAAGCGATTGTTTTTTTCTCACCAGGAGTGATAATTTTATTCTTTTTCTCAAGACCTCCTACGATTCTATCAACCGCATCTAAGAAATCCTGTCGATCTACCGCTTTTTTACCGTTTCTTGCTGCGATAAGTGCTGCTTCGTTACAAACGTTTGCGATATCTGCCCCCGAGAATCCCGGAGTTTGTCTGGCAAGAAAGTCCATATCGAGTGCTTCAGAGGTTTTGATAGGTCTTAAATGCACTTCAAAAATCTCTTTTCTTTCGCGAAGATCAGGAAGATCTACATATATCTGACGGTCAAACCTACCAGCACGCATCAATGCTTTATCAAGAATATCTGCACGGTTGGTAGCTGCGAGTACAATTACATTTGTATTGGTACCAAAACCATCCATTTCTGTTAACAACTGATTCAATGTGTTTTCCCGCTCATCGTTAGATCCGGTAAAATTATTTTTACCCCTTGCTCTACCAATGGCATCGATCTCATCAATAAATATGATAGCTGGAGATTTGTCTTTGGCTTGTTTAAAAAGGTCTCGCACTCTGGAAGCTCCTACCCCCACAAACATTTCTACAAAATCGGAACCTGACAAGGAGAAGAATGGTACCTTTGCTTCACCAGCAACGGCTTTGGCCAGTAGTGTTTTTCCTGTACCAGGAGGTCCTACCAGTAATGCTCCTTTTGGTATTTTACCACCAAGTGAGGTGTACTTATCAGGATTTTTAAGAAATTCTACTATTTCTTCTACTTCTTCTTTTGCTCCTTCGAGCCCTGCGACATCTTTGAAAGTAACTCTGGTATCTAGTTTTTCATCAAAAAGTTTAGCTTTTGATTTGCCAATATTGAAGATCTGCGCCCCGGCACCGCCGCCGCCGCCGCCAGACATTCTTCGCATTAAAAAGATCCAAATTCCTAGAATTAAAAGGAACGGAAGTATAAAGCTTATGATCTCTGCAAAATAATTAGACTCCTGTTCGTATTGAATTACAGTATCTAAATTGTTCTCAGCAATGGTCTTTTTAATTTCGTTCTCGAAGTTCTGTAAGTCACCAAATTCCAACTCGTAGCTAGGTACTCTCGCATTTGAAGGGAGTAGTGTTTTGGTGTCAATATCTTTATGTTCTTCCTTTTCAAGAGCTTCTTCTTTAAGAAATACTTTTGCATGCCTTGTATTTGTGATGATCTTTATTTCTGCTACATCACCGTTTTTCAAAAACTCCTGTAATTGAAGTGGGGTAGTTTGTGTTAACTTTTGCCAGCTACTACCACCAGAGAAGAATTGAAAACCTATGATGATCACCAAAATTACCGCATAAATCCAGTAAGAACTGAATCTCGATTTTTTATTTGGATTATTGTCTTTTGCCATTAAAATATTCTAAAAATTAATAATTACCTGAGATAGATGTCACTTTTGCATCACCCCAAAGTCCTTCAATATCGTAAAATTCTCTAATATGTTTTTGGAATACGTGTACTACTACATTGACGTAATCAAGTAACACCCATTCTCCATTACTTTCCCCTTCAACATGCCAGGGTTTGTCTTTGATTTCCTTGCTTACGGTTTTTTGAATAGAATTAACAATGGCATTGACCTGTGTGTTGGAAGTACCATTACAAATTATAAAATAGTCACAAACCGTATTTTCTATAGCTCTCAAATCCAGAATACTGATGTCCTTTCCTTTAACTTCTTCGATTCCTTTTAGAATTAGTGATATGAGTTGGTCTGCGCTACTTTTTCCTATTGCCATTAAATTTCTTTATTTTACGCAAAGTTATTACTTTTTTGTTTTTTACACCCTTAGAATTAACATAAGATTAGATAATAATCTATATTGTATAACCACATGATAATCAAACTTAATGCCATTGATTCTACCAACGCTTTTTTAAAGCGATTAATTCAGGAAAAAGAGCTACCCGATTACACTGTGGTTACCGCAGAAAAGCAAATGGAAGGACGCGGACAAATGGGTACTTCCTGGCAATCTGAACCCTATAAAAACCTCGTAGCCAGTGTGTTTAAAAGGATTTCCTGTGTAGAAAGCGATTCGCAATTTCTACTGAGTATAGCTGTTTCTTTAGCGGTAGTTAGGACATTAGAACATTTTAAGATTCCTGATTTAAAGATAAAATGGCCTAACGACATTTTGTCAGCAAACAAAAAGATATGTGGTATTTTGATTGAAACTTTGATAAAGCAAGGTTCCATGGACGCAGCTATCATAGGTATTGGTCTTAATGTTAATCAAGTAAATTTTCCAGGATTACCCTCAGCCACTTCGATGAAAATTGCATGTGGAAAGGAATATGAGCTAGATGAGGTAAGGGATCAATTGCTATTTCAATTCACTCATTTTGCAGATAGTTGGTCTGATCATAGTATAAAAAATGAACTGGAAGAAATGTATCTTTCCTATTTATTCAGGTATTTAAAACCATCTACTTTTGAAAATACAACGGGCGAAAAATTCATGGGTTTTATCGAGGGCGTTGCTAAAAGCGGGAAACTAAAAATACGCCTCGAAGATGAGGTCATTAAAGAATTCGATATAAAAGAAGTGAAACTTTTGTATTAAACGCTATAATTTGCCCATTTTCTCCGATAGTGTACCTATAAAACTGGTAATAGGACCTTTGATCATCATTGCCATCATGGCATTAAACTCACCGTCAAATGTAAGTTGTGCCTGAGAAGTATTTTCATCAATTTTTTCAATGTCAGCCGTGAGGTTGAATGGAATTTTATCACTAGCGGCTCCTAAAATTACCTTAGAGTGCGGGTGAGACTCTTTTAATTTCAAAATTATTTCTGGCATGCCTTTCAAAGCAAAAACAAATTTACCTTCTTCAAGAACTTCGAATTTACTTATACTTTCAGGCATCAATTGCTCGAAGTTCTTGACATCTGTCAAGAAATTAAAGAGTTCTTCCTGAGATTTACTCACTTCAGTTTTCTTACTTTCTATTTTCATCTAAAGAGATTTAAGCTTTACGGCTTCCAGTCTGCTGGATTGTTGCGCCAATTATTAAGAGTGTTTAATTCGCTTTCCTGAACATAATTCGTTTGCACCGCCTGTTCAAGAAGAAAGTTGTAATCTGAAAGGGTGACTAGTTTGATATGTTCTTTGGAAAAACTTTCCTCGGAAATTTGAAAAGCATAAGAAAAAATGGCAATCATTCCTTTTACTCGTGCTCCGGCATCTTTAAGTGCTGCAACTGCATTCAAACTGCTTTTTCCGGTGCTAATAAGATCTTCGATCACCACCACATTCTGTCCTGCCTCCAGAAATCCTTCAATCTGATTTTGTCTCCCATGTTTTTTAGGCTCAGGTCTTACATAAATAAAAGGCAACCCCAGATACTCAGCTACCAACATACCAATGCCGATAGCACCCGTGGCCACACCAGCGATTACATCTGGCTTACCAAATTCTTCTTCTAACTGCCGGGCCATGTTCTCCCGAACGAAGTTTCTGATAGGTGGGAATGAGAGAATAATTCTATTGTCACAATAGATAGGAGATTTCCAGCCTGAAGCCCATGAAAAGGGATTTTTTGTATTCAACTTTATTGCATTAATTTGCAACAAAAGTTCTGCCGTTTTTTTGGCGGTATCTTTATCTAAAACCATACTGCAAATGTATAAAGTTTTTGTGAACGATCATCCCATTATTCTAACAAACGAAGTTAGCAGGGAAGATAATCATCATTTGTTCCTTTTAGATACCGTTAATATACAAGATGTTGTAAAACAACTTAACAAGGGAACTATCAAAGAGGCGCATTTTTACCATCCTGATGCTTCAAAACTTCTCGACCGAATGAAACAACGCCTTCCCCTGGTGGTGGCTGCCGGGGGCTTTGTGGTAAATGATAAGGAAGAAGTATTATTTATTTTTCGTAATGGAAAATGGGATCTTCCAAAAGGAAAACTCGATAAAGGCGAAAGTATTGAGGACGCTGCTGTACGAGAGGTTAAAGAAGAAACCGGAGTCAAAAAACTTAAAATTAAGTCATTGCATCAAAAAACGTATCATCTATTCAAACGAAACGGTGTTTTGAAGCTCAAAGAGACCTATTGGTACAAGATGCGCACTTCTTATGATGGTAAATTATCTCCGCAACTCGATGAAGGAATAGAAGAAGTGGTGTGGAAAAATAAGACCGATAGTAAAAAGGCACTGACCAATTCATATCAAAATATCATCGACTTATTTAACTTCTGATTTGATTCGTATTTTGGGTATTCTAAAAATAGGATATCTCATATGTGCTTTTTCATAATGAGAAGATTTTTTAAAAATCCATTCTAATTGCGCATACCAGTTGTTTGCAAACTGAAGATCTGTTTTTTTCTTCTCTTGAAAAGCACTGTCCAATATTCTGTCGTTTAATAAAATTTGTTTTGCTTCATCTTCGAAAACGTAAGGGGAGAAGCCTTCTTTTTGTTGTAGTACCGTATCGAAAAAGTTCCAGTTAAAAAAACTATCTGTAGCTACAGGCTCCAACGTTTCTAACAAATATCTCAAGCCGGGCTGGGCAGTTTCTACTATGATGTCACCCTTATTTAACTGAATACTATCCAGGACTTTTGTAACCTTCGTATTATAGTGAGGATAGTGGCCTTCATAAGGCTGTGAAGCGGTATCATAATCTTCAATCTTATAGATCTCGGCCTTTATAACCGTATCCATTTCGATCTCATTGAAATCTACTTTATTTGCTTCTAATCTTTCCTTTATTTCATACCATCCTTTAGGAATAATATATGCATAGGGTATTTCTATACTGTCTGTTGCCACATAATAGTTTTCATAGCGTATGGTTCTTTCATAAGGTTGGTTTCGGTCATACACTAAGCGGTTAAAACCGGTAACTTCACTCATAATTGTATCTACTTCATAACCTTTAAACGTTACCTCTGAATGTCGAGTGGTATCTTTTTTCCACTTTATCGGATAATGATCCCGCTGCATCCATGCATCAGTTGCAGATCGTTTTAATGCAGTAAGTGTATCCTTATTCTTCTCTACGATCTCAACTGCGCTCTTCAAAAGTTCGTAAGTGCCTTTCACTCTTTTATCGTAAGGTTTTAGCATGTGGGTTTCCACCATTAAACCAAAGGTGTTCCACAAAGAGGCATATCCGGTAGAATAACGCGGAAAATCCATAAATTGAGAAAAACCTGTCTCGGGAGAACGGTTAAATACATTAACATAGGGCGTAATATCCCATTTCTTTGCGGCAAGTGAGTCTTCCAGTTCTGGCATCAATTGTTCATGAAGGTACCGGCCTGCATCGCCTCCTAATTTGTTATGTTGCGTAAATAAATGGGTGAGAATATATTGATAATCAGCACCATTACTCACGTGATTGTCAATAAAAAAGTCGGGTTTCACCAAATGAAATATCTCTGCAAAAGAGAAACTGTTTTTTGTGTCTTTCTTGATAAAATCCCTGTTTAGATCATAATTTCGTGCGTTCCCCCTAAACCCGTAAATTTCCGGACCATTTTGGTTGGCTCTTGTTGATGAATTTCGATTCAGGGCGCCACCAATGTTATAAATAGGAATGGTGACGAGTACCGTTCGTTTGGGTGGATTGATCTTTTCTGTTGCCATATCACGAAAAAGCATCATTGTCGCATCTATTCCGTCGCTTTCCCCAGGATGAATTCCGTTATTTATAAGAATAATGGCATTTCGCTCTCTTATTTTTGCAAAATTAAAATTGCCTTCCTTATTATAAGTGACAATATGCAAGGGAACACCACTATCTGTATAGCCCATGGTCTGGATGTTGATTTCCGGGAACTCTCTGGCTAATTCAATATAGAAGTCAATCACTTCTTGGTAGGTAGGTGTTTGCTTGCCTTCGCTTATTTCAAAAAGCGTTACGAAACTCTCTTCTCTTGTCAATTCCTGATTTTTACAGGAGGTTATAAAAAGTAATAGCGCAAAAATAAATCTTGAGTATTCAATTTTAAGATCAAACATAGCAATAGATCAAAATTTTCAATATAGGTACCAGCTGATAATCAGCAAAGTTATACTTATTTAGTTATTCAGACTGTGTAAATTAAAATTATGGTTCGCGCTGCGGCAAATTTAAGATATCTATCCGAACAAGATTTTGGCAACCTGCCAATTTTTAAAAAGACTCAGAGATCGATCAGTGTTTGAACAGTCGGTAAAATTAGCTTGCGCTTACTTCGAAACCTTTACGCTTGGAGGAACCAACTTGGTATAATCTCCCCCGTTTCTAATAACGTCTCTTACAATAGAAGAGCTTATATACGAAGTTTCGGCCGCAGTTAATAAAAAAACAGTTTCTATTTTAGCCAGTTTTCTATTAGTATGAGCGATGGCTTTCTCAAACTCAAAATCGGCTGGATTTCTTAAACCTCTTAAGATAAATTGTGCTTTGATTTCTTTACAAAAATCGACTGTAAGCCCCTTATAGGTAACTACTTTTACTTTTGGATGCTCTTTAAAAGAGTCTTCAATGAAACTTTTTCGCTCTTCCAGGGTAAACATATATTTTTTTGAAGCATTGATCCCTATTGCAACCACGATCTCATCAAACAGGTGTACGCCTCGTTTTATAATGTCATAATGTCCTAGGGTAAAAGGATCAAATGATCCTGGAAAAAGCGCTCTTTTCATTTCTATGTAATTAGTTTCTTTTCAATTCTTTTGAAAGCCTGATGGCTTCTTCAATTGCATTTCCAAACAGTTCTGCAAGACTTATACCCGCAGCGGCTGCCTGTTCAGGGAGTATGCTTGCATCTGTTAAACCAGGAACAGTATTAATTTCTAAAAGATATGGCTCTCCGTTTACAAAAATATACTCACTACGACTAAATCCCTTCAAGTGAAGGGATTCATATACTTTTTTTGCTAATTCAGTTACTTTTTCGGTCCAACCGTCTGGTAAATGGGCAGGGGTGATCTCTTCTGATTTCCCTTCATACTTTGCCTGATAATCAAAAAAGTCATTCGTAGTGGTGATCTCTGTAACGGGAAGCACTTTAATTTTTCCTTTGTAAGTAATTACTCCAACGGAAACCTCTCTTCCATCTAAAAAGGATTCTATGATGATCTCATCACCTTCCCTGAAAGCATTTTCAATAGCTTCTGGCAAACTTTGTTCATGATACACTTTGACAACTCCAAAACTACTGCCCGCTCTGTTAGCTTTTACAAAACATGGGAGTCCAACCCGGTTTACAATGGCTTTTGTGTCTATTTTATCGCCACGATCTACGTAATAAGAGGTGGCAGATTTAACACCAAACGCCTTAAGAACAGCCAAAGTATCTCTTTTATTAAAAGTAAGCGCCGACTGGTAAAAGTCATTGCTCGTCTGCGGAATTTGTAAAAGGGCTAAATACGCTTGCAACTGTCCGTCTTCTCCGGGACTGCCATGAATGGCATTAAAAACACAATCAAAACGAACCTTTTCATCATTAATTGTAATAGAAAAATCTGAGCGATCTACCGGGTGTTCATTCTGTTTATCATCCAGGTAGATCCATCTATCTTTAAAAATTTGAATGCGATATGGAATGTATTCATTGCGGTCAAGATGTCTATATACTGTTTCCCCACTTTTAATGGATATAAGATATTCACTTGAATAGCCTCCCATTGCAATAGCTATATGCTTTTTCATATATTAAAAAGGTAAAATAACCGTTAAACAAAAATATCATTTATTTGATGCAAAGTAAAAAGTATTGGGTTTTTATATCTTTGCGATCTAATTCTACTTTATGAGTTTGGTGAAGTTTATTTTTAGCAAAGCTTTTCTTAAGCAATTAGGCCTTGCAGTTGTTGCTATCGTGGTATTGGTGTTTATTGTTTTACAATGGTTAAAAATGAGTACTAATCACGGTGATTTTATAATTGTACCCGACCTTTCTAAGCAGACCGTATCCGAAGTAAATCAGACCTTAAAGGATTATGGTCTTCGATTTGAAGTATCAGATTCTACTAATTTTGATCCTAAATATCCAAGGTTTTCTGTTATTCAACAGAACCCAGCGGCAGGAACTAAAGTGAAAGAAAATCGAAAGATCTATCTTACGATGAATCCTTCGGGATACAGATCGGTAACAGTGCCAAAAGTAATTCAGGTAACAAGAAGAAACGCAGAATCTATGCTAAAAGCTGTGGGTCTCGAAATAGGGGAGGTGACTTACATAGACGAGTTAGGTAAAGATATGGTCTATTACATTAAACATAAAGGTAAAACAATTGCTCCGGGTACTCAGTTAAAAAGAACTTCGAAGGTGGAATTGGTATGTGGTAATGGCAACAAAGAAACCTATCGTGAAGACGATGATCTAAAAGAGGATACTACTAATGACGGAGCATGATGCCTTAGAAGAACAAAATGATGATCTTTATGAGCATTATAGTTTCAAAGCAGGAGAAGGGCAAGAACCTTTAAGAGTAGATAAGTTCTTAATGAACTTTATTGAGAACGCCACCCGAAATAAGATCCAGCAAGCCGCTAAAAATGGTAATATTTATGTGAATGGCACACCCGTTAAATCTAATTATCGTGTAAAAGCAAATGATGAGGTTAAGGTTTTGTTTTCGCATCCGCCACATGAATACCTTCTTACCCCTGAAAATATTCCATTAGATATAGTATACGAAGACGATGTACTTCTGGTCGTGAATAAGCCAGCAGGTATGGTGGTTCACCCAGGTCATGGTAACTATTCGGGTACTTTGATAAATGCATTGATATATCATTTTGACAATCTTCCAAAGAATAGTAATGAGCGCCCCGGATTAGTACATAGAATAGATAAGGACACCAGTGGTCTTCTTGTGATTGCCAAAACAGAACAGGCAATGTCGCATTTGGCCAGACAATTTTTTAATAAAACTTCTGAAAGAGAATATATAGCATTAGTATGGGGTAATGTGAAGGAGGATGAAGGTACTATTACAGGGAATGTGGCCAGACATCCTAAAAATAGGTTGCAAATGGCAGTTTTTGAAGATGAAACCCAGGGTAAAGAAGCAATTACCCACTATAAGGTGATCGAAAGACTGGGATACACTACGCTTGTATCCTGCGCTCTGGAAACCGGTAGAACCCATCAAATCAGGGTACACATGAAATATCTTGGGCATACCTTATTCAATGATGAAAGATATGGGGGCGATAAGATACTCAAAGGAACCTCTTTTACTCGTTACAAGCAGTTTGTTGATAATTGCTTCAAAATTCTTCCCCGACAGGCACTACATGCAAAAACACTTGGTTTTGAGCACCCTGTATCTGGGGAGTTTATGCGCTTTGATTCAGATCTTCCAGACGACATGAAGAATTGCATTGTTAAATGGCGTGATTATGCGAAACATACCCGCGAGTAGGTAAAACTACTATTGATATCTCTAATAATACTATCAGCAAGATTTAGATATTTACCGAGTTCATTTCAAAGCAGATGTGTATTTTTATGACATAAAATGAAAAAAGAAAATGAAAATAGTAATATCACCTGCAAAGTCCTTAGATTATGATACAAAACTTCCTTCAGAGAAGTTTTCTGAACCTAAGTTCATTGAGGAAACTAAAAAATTACATCAAACCTTGAAGAAAAAGTCTCCTTCGCAATTAGGAGACCTCATGAATATATCTGAAAAACTTTCTCAGTTAAACTGGGAAAGAAATCAGGATTTTTCTTTTCCATTTACCCCTCAAAACGCGCGCCCCGCAATTTATGCTTTTAATGGGGACGTCTATGCGGGTCTTGATGCTTATACCATACCGGAAACCAAACTTGAAAAATTGCAATCCTCTTTAAGAATTCTAAGTGGATTATATGGAGTTTTGAAGCCTTTAGACCTTATACAACCCTACCGATTAGAAATGGGTACAAAACTTAAGATAGGAAAGTATTCCAATCTCTATGAATTCTGGGGAGACCAAATTACAGAGGCACTAAATGAAGAAATGGAAGATAACGAGCTATTTTTGAATTTAGCAAGCAATGAATATTTTGGAGTCATTAATGAAAAGAAATTGAAGGTTCCCGTGATTACGCCAGTATTTAAAGATTTTAAAAATGGCAAGCTTAAAATAATTAGTTTCTATGCTAAAAAAGCGAGAGGACTCATGACCCGTTACATTCTGGATAAAGATGCTACATCTATAGAGGATATAAAAGGTTTTGATTATGAAGATTACCGTTTTAGCGAGGAGCAAACAGAAAAAGAAGGACAACTGGTTTTTATTCGTTAATCATTCTTATAAAGACCATTAGTGTTTCTACATACCCATCCATATCCCCCTTTTATACCTGAAAATGCTACCAAACTTATTGTAGGCACCTTACCCCCTCCAAGATTTACTACCGGAGATTTGCTGGAAGGTGATGTTAATTTCTGTTATGGAAGCAGAGATGGTCAACTTTGGTCTATTCTAGACAGGATCTTCAACCTAGATTTAAAGTTTGAAAATTCTGAAGAAGCTGTGATGCAGCGAAAAGAATTCCTGATTCGTCAAAAAATAGGTATTTGTGATATTGTCGCACAATGTCACCGCAAAAAAATAGATGCTTCAGATTTGGGGATGGTGAATCCCGTGCTAAGAGATTTGATAGGCCACCTTCGAAAATACAATACGGTACAGACGTTGTTATTTATGGGAGGAGGTAGTAAAAACGGACCGGAGTATTTCTTTAGAAAACTACTGAAAGAGCAGAAAATTTCTTTAAGAATTAAGTCAAATGAAGTGCCCAGAATTCATCAAATAGAATTTGATGACAGGGTTGTCAAGACAGTTTCGCTCACAGCACCTTCCGGTTCGGCAAACAGGGCTGTAGGTAGTTTTCCTCTTTACAAAAAATTGAAATCTCAAGATCCAAGCTTTACTGCCATTGATTTTCGAGTCATGCAATATGAGCCATTTTTTAAGGAATAATTAAGTGATTTAGTTGTGTTCCCTGTATATTTCTACTCTTGATGTTGCTTGAAAAATAGTATCTTGTTCTATCATTTTTCTTAAAAAATCATTCAATTGAAATTATCCCTTACATTAAAAGATCAAATAGAAGCACGGTTATTGGTCATTGAAGATTTTCTGGAAGGTTCTACAAAAGAGTTGCTTCATCACGAAAAATTGTCGCTCTACACCGGGAGACCTGGAATGCTACTAGTAAGGTCTTTGATAGCTCAAAAAAAAAATATTGAAATACTGAAATCAAAAGTACAGGAGGATTTTGATTTTATAATGGATGAATTAGAGGAAGCTTCGTTTGTTATCACTCCTTTTTCTTCTGGAATAGCAGGTATCGGTTTTGCTTTTGAGAAGGTTCAAGGGTGTGATGTTCTGGAGGAAGATTTAGTACCTATCATTGAAGAAATTGATGAAGCGGTCGCTTCGGATGTTGAAAATTTAATTGCAAAATCAAATTACGATCTTTTACATGGTGTAGTTGGTTTGGGCGTTTATCTCATCAGAAAAAACAGGTTTGAAGAACCTAGAAAGATCATAGAAGCATTAAATACTTCTGCAATCCGGTTCAATAAAGAAATAAAATGGAAAAGGTTTGACGAGCATCACACGAAAAAATACATATACGATCTTGGTTTTGCTCATGGCAATGCTGGCATCCTTTTTTTTCTTGGGTTTGCCTATCATAAAGGTGTTGAAAAGGCAGTATGTAAAGAATTGATATACGGATTATTCGCATTTTATGAAAATAATATGCAAAGTGTGGACAATGCGGGCAGTTTTTTTGCTTATTCGTACGATGCAGAGAATTATGAATCTGGCAATAAAAAAAAGCAGCACACCCGGCTTGCCTGGTGTTATGGCGATCTGGGAACATTGGTAACACTTATACAGGTCGCTTTATGGCTCAGCGATAAGCAGAAAGCAAGCTACTATGAAAGAATTCTGGAAAAAACGATAGGTCGAAGAGACCAAAAAGATGTACAGGTTGTAGATGTTTGTTTTTGTCATGGTAGTGCGGGCAATGCCTTTCTTTACAAACATGCTTATGAAATGACCGGAAACAATAAATTAAAAGAAGAAGCAATGTACTGGCTCAATGATACTTTGGAAAGAGCCGATGATACAAAGACAAGAACTGGCTATAATTTTCTGGTAGGGACCAGAGATGAAGATCCTTTTCAGGATGACTTTCCAGGATTGCTAGAAGGTTTTTTAGGGGTTTATTTGGTGCTTCAAAGTTTTATAAAAAATGAAGAAAAATTAGTTAAAGAATTGTTTTTTCTAGGCTGAAAGTAAGAAAAAAACTAACTTAAAGGCAACTAAAAATAATTTACTATGAAAAAATCAAATGAGCGTAAAGGACTCAACCTTAATAAAAAGGTAGTGTCTAGTCTTGATGACGTGGTTCACAAGATTAAAGGAGGTTGGACAACCTCAGTAAGCAGATGTACAGGAAATTGGTGTTGTGGTGCAGGTGATTGCACAACACAATCTGAAGATCCTGATCGTTACGAATAGCTGTAGCGATAATTATTAATAGTGAATTCCCCTTATTCCTTTTTTCGGATAGCTAAATAATAATTTAAATATTAGATATCATGAAAAAGTCAAATTCAAAGAAAAGTTTAAATCTTAACAAGAAGATAGTCTCAAATTTAGACGAAGTAGCTTCAAATATAAAAGGAGGTGCATGGACAACGTCTCACAGCAGATGTACTTATGGACCTATCTGTTGTGGTTACGGAGATTGCACTACAGATACTAATGATCCTGATCGGATTGAGTAAAAGTTGCTAAATGAAAAAATCCTGAATTAAGAAATAATTCAGGATTTTAATATTTTAGCCATTTGCGTTAACCGCGGCACTTTTTACATGTTTTCTCTTAATTCGGAATTTTTTACGCCTGGGTCTCAATTTCCCAAAACTTCCCATCTGAATTTTACCGCGCCTCGTTTTTTTATCTCCTTTTCCCATAATTTCTGCGTTTGACTCCTATTACAAGTGATGAATTTATCCCTTGTTTTGTTGTTTCTTGATAGTTTTTTTGTCTATATCAAATTTATTGGTTTCTTGATTGATATTCCCTGTTGGATTGGTAGGGTTTGATTGTTCTTTTGTTCTTTTAAATTTTTTTTCGTCTTTAATAATTCCCATTTTTTCTTTATTTTAGTTCACTTTTAATATAAGCATCGTATACCAAAAAATGTATTAAAGCCTTCTTAAATTTTCGTTAGTGGGGTGCTCAAAAGCGCATAAAACGTGTGGATTCCGTAAGCAATTTGTTTGATTTTTAAATTTTCATTGGGGCTGTGTTGATTGTTATCTGGGTTCACCATTGGAATGATAACTGCGGGAATGTTTAAGGTGTTAATAAATGCAGCAGTAGGTACGGTTCCTCCCATAATTCGAATTTTCACAGGTGATTCTTTATGCACATCAGAAAGTATATTTTCTGCCCATGTAGCATAAGGGTTTTCCATATTTGTTCTGAAAGGAGGAGTTACCGGATTTTCTTTTACCATGACGATTCGGTCATATTTAGTGCGTTCTTCTGCTGTAGGTGTTTCCTGGGTAAGATAAAATCCTTGTTTTTTAATATGCTCTTTTACAAGAGACTTAAGTCGATTGCCATCGCTTTCGGGAACCAGTCGTATATCTATAGCAGCGGTAGCTTTGTCTGGTACGATCGTTCT
Organism: Flavobacteriaceae bacterium M23B6Z8; assembly: GCA_046199005.1. GTDB lineage: Bacteria > Bacteroidota > Bacteroidia > Flavobacteriales > Flavobacteriaceae > Ascidiimonas. The sequence goes on along the minus strand of CP176050.1, from coordinate 3,309,436 downwards.
GGCTTGGTCGCCTACCCATCCTGAAGAAAGGCCTCTAATGTTCAAAGAAGGAAACTGTAGAGATTCCTGGTAGTTTGCTCCTACCTTTTCCGGAGTTTTAAAAGCCAGCCTTTGCTGTATTGCCTTTTCGTCATCCGGTACGTTCTTAAGCACTTCTTTTATAGGTTCATTTAATACGATACCATCGTAATACCCGTCGATAAGCACACGCCCTTCTGAATCTTTCATAGAGGCTAGAAGTTGCGCTAACTGAAATCCGGGATTGGGTGCATAGTTACCATAATGTCCGCTGTGTTGAGGTGCGATTGGTCCAAATGTGGTAATATCTAAGGTGGTTATTCCTCTACATCCGTAAACAAGGGTTGCTTTTTCTGAAGGATGAACAGGGCCATCATTTATAATAAGAAAGTCAGCGGCTAGTAGTTCTTCATTCTTTTTGACTGCTGCAGGTAAGGGCTTACTCCCTTTTTCTTCTTCTCCGTCTAGGATTACCTTAATATTGTAAGGGATACTTTTGTTTTCTTGCTTTAGGAGGTCTAAAGCAGCTAAAAGCATAACAATGGGGCCCTTATCATCAGATACTGATCTCCCAAATAAGCGTGCTTCGTAATCAATATTTTCATTGAGTTCTGTCCAGTCTTTTTCAATCCATTTGCCATTTTCTTCTTTCTTAAGGACCACTTCATAGGGACTTTTTTGATCCCATTTCGACGGGTCTACAGGTTGACCATCAAAATGCATGTAAAATAAAATGGTAGGAAGTTCTTCTATCATGGGTCTCACAGCAAAAAAAAGAGGCTCGCCATCGGTAGGTACAACGGCAGTATTAAAACCTCTTGAGGTAAATTCTTTAGTTAACCAATTGATGTTTCTCATGATGTCGCCACGATCATTTGCATCATTCGGGATGGCCACAAACTCTTTTATTTTTTCGGCAGTTTTGCGAACCTGCATTTTAAGTTTTTCATCAAAATCCTGTGCGGTTAGCATGGTGCTTATCCAAAGCAATAAAAGAGTACAGATTTTTTTCATAAGTGAGATAAAGTTGTAATTACTTAAGCTTAATAAATAGAATCACTAAAATAAGAAATCTTGTGGTGTCATTAGCACAGGAGACTCCTATTATGAGTTATCTAATTTTACCTAAAAACCCCCGAATACCTTTTACGCCCTCGGCTGCTAACATTTTGATAAATGCAGAACCTATGATTGCCCCTTTTGCATAGCGGGTAGCCTGTTGAAATGTCTCTTTATTACTTATTCCAAATCCAACAATGCGCTGAGCATTCAGGTTTAATGATTCAATACGTTTAAAATATGCTTCCTGTTCTTCCCCGAAGGTGTTTTTGGCACCCGTAACACTGGCACTGCTCACCATATAAATAAAGCCTCCCGATATAGAGTCGATATATTTAATGCGCTTGTCAGAAGTCTGGGGAGTAATCAAAAACATGTTCAGGAGTCCGTATCTGTCGAAAATATCCTTGTACTGTTCGTGGTAGACATCCACGGGTAAATCAGGGATAATGAGTCCGTCTATACCGATTTCTTCACATTTCTGACAAAATTTTTCTACCCCATATTGCATCATAGGATTAAAGTAACCCATAAGTATCAAAGGGATATGAATGTCATTTCGAATATCCTTTAATTGCTTGAATAAAAGCTCGGTAGTCATCCCGTTCTTCAATGCCGTGGTGGAGCTTTCCTGAATGGTAGGGCCATCTGCTAAAGGATCACTAAAAGGCAAGCCTATCTCTATCATATCTGCTCCGTTGTTCTGCAACTCCTTAAGTACAGGCACGGTATCTTCCACTGATGGGAATCCCGCAGTAAAGTATATCGATAATAACTTTTTGTCTTCCTGTAATTTTTGCTGTATACGATTCATGCAGCTATAATTTAAAATAGTCAATGTAAGTATTGAGGTCTTTATCTCCTCTTCCCGAAAGGTTGATCACCACAATATCTTCCGGATTGAATTTTCGTTGCTCTAGTACCGCAAATGCATGCGATGTCTCAATGGCCGGAATAATTCCTTCTAATTGTGAAAGTTCCAGTCCCGCTGTCATTGCTTCATCATCGGTAACAGAAATAAATTCTGCTCTGCCTGATCTGAACAAATGAGCATGCATAGGCCCCACCCCAGGATAGTCCAGTCCGGCAGAGATCGAATAAGGCTCGGTAATTTGTCCGTCGTCAGTTTGCATGAGTAAGGTTCTGCTTCCATGAATAATTCCGTCTTTGCCTAATGCAGATGTTGCAGCACTTTCTCCGGTATAAATACCTTTTCCTGCGGCTTCTACTGCTATTATATTTACCTCCGGAATATCCAGAAAATGATAATAGGTACCAGCAGCATTGCTGCCACCTCCCACACAGGCAATAACATGATCTGGCAATTCTTTCCCTTCTTTTTCCTTTAATTGCCATTTGATCTCTTCTGAAATAACCGACTGAAAGCGGGCAACCATATCAGGGTAGGGATGAGGGCCTACAACAGAACCAATAATGTAATGTGTGTCTACCGGATTATTGATCCAATCCCGAATTGCTTCATTCGTAGCATCTTTCAGGGTTTTACTTCCCGACTCTGCAGCTCTTACCTCTGCACCCAGCATTTTCATACGAGCTACGTTAGGGGCCTGTCTTTTAATATCTATTGCACCCATATAAACCACGCATTGTATTCCCATCAAAGCACAGACTGTAGCAGTTGCCACCCCATGTTGCCCAGCACCCGTCTCTGCGATGATACGATTTTTACCTAATTTTTTAGCCAGGAGTATTTGACCTATCGTATTATTTACCTTATGTGCTCCTGTATGGCAAAGATCTTCTCTTTTCAAATAGATTTTAGCTGCGTATTTCTCTGATAGACGATTGGCAAAATAGAGTGGGGTAGGCCTGCCGACATAGTCTTTAAGAAGCGCATCGAACTCTTCTTTAAAAGAAGGGTCGGATGTGATTTTTAAATAGGTATTTTTTAGTTCTTCTACATTCGGATAAAGCATTTCGGGAATATATGCACCGCCAAATTCACCATAGTATCCTTTTTCATTTACGTGGTACGTTTTCATAGTTCAATTTTTTGTTTTTTGATCACGTTGAAGAATGTAGCCAACAGGGATACATCCTTCAAGCCTGGTTTTGTTTCAAATTTACTGTTTACATCTACTGCATAACAATATTTAGCGGCAGGTTCCTTCAGAAAGGCCTTAATTTTATCGATTGATGCTGAATCAATACCTCCGCTAAGAAAATAAGGTTTTGTGGATGGGTAGGAGGCAAGTACAGACCAATCGAAGGTGTAACCATTTCCTCCAGGGAGTTTTCCTTTGGTATCGAAAAGGTAAAAGTCGCAAGAAGATTCATAGGGCTCCAAGAGGTCAAAGTCAAAGCTTCCTGCAATAGAGAATACCTTAATGATTTCAACTTGAACGTTCTTCATTTGTACAAGCGCCTTTTTAAGGTCGGTACAAAACTGCGGACTTTGTTTTCCATGAAGTTGTACGGCATCTAATTCGTGTGTTTTCACTTTATCAAGAATGTGACTTTGGGTTTCATCTACAAAAACTCCCGTTTTCTTGATGGTAGTAGGTATATTTTGAATACTGTTGTCGGCTACATGTCTTTTGGAAGGTTCCCAAAAAATAAAACCCATATAATCTGGTTGTAAGGCAGCTACCTCACTTATGTTTTCTGGATATTTCATTCCGCATACCTTAATTTTCATAAGCTTAGGATTTAAATTCTTCTATGAACCGCAATGCAGCAACACCAGGATCGTTCGTCTTCATAAAATTTTCGCCGATCAGAAAACCTTGATACCCGTATTCTTTTAATTCTTTGATAGCGGAAACTGAGCTGATGCCACTTTCGGAAACTTTGACAAAATCGTTTGGGATAAGATCTGATAAAAACTTACTCGTTTCAAGGGAAACTTCAAAAGTCTTTAAATTACGATTGTTAACTCCTAACATGTTCACCGAAGGAACTAGGGATTTATGAAGTTCTTGTTCGTTATGAACTTCCAGCAGCACTTCCAACCCCAACTGTTGAGCAATACCTGCAAGTTCTTTGATCTCTTTTTCAGATAACACTGCTGCAATCAATAGGATCAAATCTGCGCCGTAGGCCTTTGCTTCCAGAATTTGATATTCATCGATCACAAATTCTTTACGTAACAGGGGCAATTGAGAAGCTGCTCTTGCAAGCAAAATATCATCTAAAGAGCCACCAAAATATTTGCTATCTGTAAGCACAGACATACCGGAAACTCCAGCTTTTTCATATCCGGATGCCACATCATTAACATTCAAGGACTGATTGATCACCGCTTTGGAAGGGGATCTTCTTTTATGCTCGGCGATAATACCGACTACAGAGGACTTGAGCCTCTCGGAAAGAGAAATAGTTTCTCTTTCGAACAAAACTGATCTTTCCAGTTGAGCCGTAGGAATGAGTTGCTTTTTGAGAGCAACTTCATTTCGTTTATCAGCAATTATTTTATCGAGTATATTCATTCGTTCGATTTAGGCACTGAGTTTTTGTAATTGTTGTAATACGCTAAGTGCCTTTCCTTCCAATAGGCTTTCTTTAGCTATCTCAAATCCTTCTTTAGGGCTAAGATTTTTTAAAGTTGCTATCGCTATTCCAGCGTTCGCACTTACGACATTATTTTGTGCTTCAGTACCTTTTCCGCTGATCACATCCATAAAAATTGCCGCGGAGCTTTCAATGGTAGCGCCACCGGCGATCTGATGGGCTGCTATTTTTTCAACTCCAAAATCTTCTGGTTTCAGTAAAGCTTCGGCCTGATTTGAAATTGTTTTAGTGTTTCCGGTTAGTGAAATTTCATCGTATCCGTCTAACGCGTGTAATACGGTAAAATTTTTATCGGTGTTTTGATAAAGATATCCGTACATTCTGGCGAGCTCAAGGTTAAAAACGCCTACCATTTGATTTTTGGGGAATGCAGGATTTACCATAGGGCCTAACATATTAAAAAAAGTTTTTACAGCCAGTTCTCTACGGATGGGTGCTACATTTTTCATCGCAGGGTGAAACAGGGGTGCATGAAGAATGCAAATGCCTGTTTTTTCTAATGATTTTTCCAGAAACTCAGGGTCATTTGAAAATTTAATTCCTAAATATTCCATTACATTGCTTGATCCGCAAGTCGAAGAAACCCCGTAATTTCCATGCTTGGTTACATGAATTCCTGAACCTGCCGCAACAAAGGAGGAGAGCGTAGAAATATTAAAAGTGTCTTTACCATCACCACCAGTACCACAGAGATCTATGGTATTGTAGTCACTAAGATTTACAGGAACACATAATTCTAATAATGCATCTCTAAAACCTTCCAACTCTTCAATAGTGATGCTGCGCATCATATAAACCGTAAGAAAAGAAGCGATCTGGCTGGTATTGTAGAGTCCTTTTGAGATGTTTACCAAAACATTTTTGGCTTCTTCTTTAGAAATGGTCTCATAATTTATAAGTCTGTTAAGTATGTCTTTCATAATTAAACTAGCTATTTACCCAATTTTTGAGCATTTGTTTTCCATTAGGTGTCAGTACAGATTCCGGATGGTACTGAACCGCCCGAACGTCAAAAGCTCTATGCCTTAGCGACATTATTTGTCCGTTTTCATCTACAGAGGTGACTTCCAATACATCTGGGAGATTGGTGTCGACTACCCAGGAGTGATATCTGCCCACTTCAATTTCTTCGGGAAGTCCCTTAAACATTGGCTCGTCACTAACCGTAATTTTCACTTTGGTAGCGACCCCATGATATACTTTTTCGAGATTGATAAGTTTGGCTCCGAATACTTCGCCAATAGCCTGTTGACCCAGACATACCCCTAAAATACTCTTACTGTCTGAATACCGTGCAATAATTGGTTTTAACAGACCCGCTTCATCGGGAATCCCGGGACCGGGAGAAAGCACGATTTTGTCAAATGAAGCTACTTCATCTAATGTAAGTTGATCATTTCTCTTGACGGTAACTTTACAATCCAGGTCTTCAAGGTAATGTACCAGGTTGTAGGTAAAGCTGTCATAATTATCTATAACTAGGATGTTTTTCATTATTAGATGTTTTCAGCGATTTCAAGTGCATGATTTAAAGCACCTAGCTTATTATAAACTTCCTGTAGTTCACTCTCGGGATCTGACTCTGACACCAGGCCGGCACCTGCCTGAAAATGTAACATATGATTCTTGCTCAGAAAAGTTCTTATCATGATCGCATGATTAAAATTCCCATTAAAATCCATAAATCCAATGGCACCACCATAAAAGTCCCGATTGCATTTTTCATATTGTTCAATAAGCTGCATCGCTCTATGTTTAGGTGCGCCACTAAGCGTTCCTGCCGGGAATGTGTCTGCAACCACCTGCATAGTGTCTGTGTTTTTATGCATTTTTCCCGTTACTTTCGATACCAAATGAATCACATGAGAAAAAAATTGCACTTCCCGATAGGTATCTACTTTTACAAAATTACCATGCCGGCTAAGGTCGTTTCTTGCCAGATCTACCAACATTACATGTTCGGCATTTTCTTTTTCATCTATGGATAATTTTTTGGCAAGTTCTGCATCTTGAAGATCGTTTCCGGTACGTTTGAATGTTCCTGCTATAGGATGAATTTCTGCCTGCCCATCTTTGACAATGAGTTGTGCTTCCGGTGAGCTACCAAAGATCTTAAAGTCTCCATAATCAAAATAAAATAGATAAGGTGAGGGATTCACAGAACGAAGAGCCCGATAAACATTAAATTCGTCACCTTTAAAATGCTGACTAAATCTTCTGGATAATACCAATTGAAAGACATCTCCACGTTTACAGTGCTTTTTAGCCAGATTTACGTGGTCTTTGTATTCTTCGTCTTTAAGATTAGAAGTTGGTTTGCCTTCACGGTGAAAGTTGTAGGAAGCAAAATTTTTAACTCTTAGCAATTGTTCAATTTCCTCGATATTTTCATCTTTTTCAAAGCAATGTGCAAAAATGTAAGCCTCATTTTTAAAATGATTTATAGCAATGATATTTTGATAAACAGCATAATAAATATCAGGAATATCTAACCGATCATTTTTCTTTTTTATATCGATCTGTTCAAAGTACCTTACTGCATCATATCCGATGTAGCCAAAAAGCCCGTTATTTATAAACTTGAAATCATTCTTAGCAGTATCAAATGATTTTGCAAAAGCCGTGATCTCTCTGATAACCATTGCCTTGTCGGTAATAGAAATGGTTTCGCTGCTTCCGTCCGGAAATTGCTTTGTAATCTCTTCATGCGCCACCTTTATGCTCGCTATTGGATTGCAACAGATGTATGAAAAGCTGTTATCGTTAGCATGGTAATCACTACTTTCAAGCAGTAGGGAGTTAGGATAACGATCTCTCATTTTTAGGTAGACACTTACGGGGGTTATAGTGTCTGCCAGAATTTTTTTGAAATGAGTATTAATTTTAAATGATGTATTCATAGATCATGTTGTTCTTGAAATTTACAATTAAAAAAGGCTTGTCGTGATTGACAAGCCTTTTATATAGTATTCAAAGCAATGTTACCTCACGAGATTGATCATTCGTAAGTTCCACCACCAGATATGTAAGCTTATTTTCTTCATTTGAATTCCAAATATAGAAATGAAAATTTTTATATCAAATAAAAACATTGATAAAAATAAAAAACCTGCCGAAGAAACGGCAGGTTCCTTTTAACCAATTAAATTATATACTTAGAACTGCAGATCTACTACCAGGTCAAACTCATCATAAATGGTTTTATCACCAAGATTGTCGAAGAAACTTCCAGAACCATATCTTACGTCGTACTTACTTCTGTCTATTTTTAGTGCTCCGGTTGCTTTGCTTCCGTATACCGAGAGGTCAAAAGTAATGGGGTTGGTCTTTTCTTTAATGGTCAAATCTCCTGTAACTTCATAAGAATTTTTTCCAGTTGGTTTTACATTGGTGATCACAAGTTTAGAGGTAGGATGATTTTTTACACCAAAGAAATCATCTGATTTTAAATGGCCATCCAACTTGCCTTTGTACTCCCCTTCAAGGTCTGTAGAACTTAGTGAGGTCATGTCTACTACAAACTCCCCTCCAGTAAGTTGGTCACCTTCAAAAGTTAAATATCCACTTTTAAGATCAACAACACCTTCGTGGGATCCAGTCACTTTATATCCTTTCCAGGTGACTTTGCTCTCCGCCGTTTTCACCTCTTTTTTCTCAGCGATATTTGTGAAAGCTACAGTTCCTAAAACTATGGCTAAAACTGCTACTAAATTTAATGCTCTTTTTTTCATTGTATTCGATTTAATAAGTGATTTAATAATTGTTTATAGTTTAGTAAATAAGTGATTTTCAGATTTGCGTACTTTCTTGTAATGCTGGGTTGCATCTTCTTCAGAACGATAACCTACAGCGGCCATCACCACAGCGTTGAGTCCTTTTTTGTCCAGTCCTAATATTTCATTGAATTTATCAGGCTCAAAACCTTCCATAGGGCATGCATCTATTTTTAAATGTGCTGCTGCCGAAAGTAAGTTGCCCAAAGCTATATAAGCTTGACGAGCTGTCCAGTTTTGTTGTTCTTCCTGGCTAAGACCATTTATTTTAGATTTCATAAAATCTCCATATCCCTTAAGATTTTCCGAAGGAATATTTCTTTCGGTACTCAACTGATCTACATAATTATCAACATATAAATCTTCTACAGCGGTTTTATTGCAAAAAATAAATAAGTGAGAGGCATCAAACACCTGAGATTGTCCCCATGCAGCGGGTTGTAATTTTTCTCTCAAATCTTTGGAGTCGATGATGAGAACTTCGTAAGGCTGTAAGCCATAAGAGGATGCTGATAATTGAACCGCTTTTTTTAAGGTGTTTAAAGCTTCAGTACTTATTTTTTTGTCCGAATCAAATTTCTTGGTGGCATAGCGCCATTCGAGTGCTTCTATGTAAGATTCCATGTATAGTTATTCAAATTTATTTAATAAATGATTGAGTTGTTTGAGTTCTTCTTCACTCATGTTTTTCACGATAGTTTTTTCTGTGTTTGCAACCGCTATATCCATTTTCTCAAGAGATTCGATTCCCGCTGCTGTTATCCTGATCTCTACTTTTCTTCTGTTGGTTTGACAAATAGACCTTTGCACATAACCCTTTAAGATCAATTTATCTACCAATCGGGTAGTGTTACTCATTTTACTAATCATTCGCTCTTGAATGGTAAATAGATTTGCAGGTTTTCCTTTCTGACCTCTTAGAATTCGTAACACATTAAATTGCTGTAGTGAAATATCAAATGGCTTTAAAGCTTCTACCATTTTTTCATTTATCATATTATTTACCAACATTAAATGAATAATAGCTCTTCGATGCTCTGGCAGTACCGTTTTAGTTTGTAAAATAGATTCAATATTCATGTTTCTACAACAATTGTATATACAAATGTATGCAGATTTTTGATAAATCTAATTTTATGAGTAATAATTTTTTGTTAAAAAGTCAAAATGAGTAGATCATATCTCTAATTTTAACTCATAGATTTTTGATTATGAAAAGGATTATTGTATTTATTTGGATACTAAGTTTTTTTGGATGCAAAACAGATAGGAATGAAGAAACGTTCAGAAAATCTGAATTAGCCTATGAATCTGAAATTCCCATGTCTAGCATTGAAAAAGATTCTATAAAAATCGATGTGTATGATTTTAAAGGTTTTGAAAACTTTCTGAAGCGTAATGACGGAAAAACTTATGTGATTAACTTCTGGGCTACCTGGTGTGCACCATGTGTAAAAGAATTACCGTACTTTGAAAAATTGCAAGAGAAATATAAGGTAGAAGATGTAGAGGTAATATTGGTGAGTTTAGACATGCCTAAAATGTATGAAACCAAGCTTATTCCTTTTATAAAAGAACGAAATTTAACCTCAAAGGTAATTGCGCTTGATGATCCTCGCCAGAATACGTGGATCCCCAAAGTTGACGAAAACTGGTCTGGAGCGATTCCGGCTACATATATTTATAAAAATAATAATCATAAGTTTGTAGAATCTTCACTCTCTTTTGAAGAGCTTGAAGAATTAACACTAAATATCAAAAGTAAAAAGCAATGAAAGTATCTATTAAATTACTACTAGCATCCCTTGCACTTATAGTTTCGGCTTTCGCCGCCATGTCGAATGAAAAAGGTTATGCAATTGGAGATTACGCAGAAGATTTTAAATTAACCAATATTGATGGTAAAACTGTTTCTCTTTCAGATTACAATGATGCAAAGGGTTTTTTAGTCATCTTTACCTGCAACAGTTGTCCGTATGCAGTAGCCTACGAAGACAGGATCATTGAATTAGATAAGAAATACAAGAAGCTGGGAGTTCCCGTAATTGCAATCAACCCGAACAATCCGGCAAAGCAGCCTAAAGACAGTTATGAGTTAATGAAAAAAAGAGCTGCCAACAAGGGTTTTACATTTCCCTATTTATTTGACGAAGGACAAAAAGTTTTTCCTAAATATGGTGCTACAAGAACTCCACATGTATTTCTATTAGAAAATACATCGAAGGGATATTTGGTTAAATACATAGGTGCAATAGACGATAATTATCAAGATGCAAACGATGTTGAGGTAAAGTATGTGGAAGACGCGGTGGATGCTATGCTTGACGGAAGAAAAATAGATATTGCGACCACAAAAGCGATCGGATGTTCTATAAAGGTATAATTTTGCAAAAAAAATTTAATAACTATTTAATTTAAATACTTATATGGCAGATTTATCACAAGAAGAATGGGCCGAGCAGTTTCAAGCAGATAGCGATAGCTTTTTACTGGATGTAAGAACTCCTGAAGAATTCGAGGATGGTCACATTCCAGGAGCAACAAATATTGATATTTACCTGGGTCAGGAATTTGTTGACGAAGTTGAAAAACTAGATAAGAATAAAAACTACTATGTATATTGCCGATCCGGGAAAAGAAGTGGTCAGGCGTGCGCGATTATGAATCAGTTAGGTTTTGAAAATGCTTACAATCTTTCCGGCGGATTTATGGAATGGGAAGGTGAGGTTGCGGAATAATCTAATAAATATAATTATAAGAAAAATCCTTCTTTTCGAAGGATTTTTTTATTTTTACTTATAGCCTTTAGAGCAATTCGAAGAAAGCATGCTGCGATTTTAAGACTTTAAACTCTAGGGGGCATTTTATTCGTGAAAGAAGATTTTTTACACTATTTATGGAAATATAGAAAATTTGATACTACAAATCTGTGTACATCCTCAGGTGAGGATATCGTAATATATTCTGTTGGTGAGCATAACGATGGCGCAGGACCAGATTTTTTCAATGCAAAATTATTGATAGGTGACCAGCTCTGGGCTGGCAATGTGGAAATACACTTAAAATCTTCGCATTGGTATACACATCATCACGAGAAAGATGTGCGCTACAACAATGTAATTCTTCACGTGGTCTGGGAACATGATATTGAAATTTTTAGAACTGATGAAACTACGATTCCGACGCTTGAGCTAAAATTCTTTGCCGATATATCATTTCACGCTGCCTACACCAGTTTTATTCAAAAGAAAAGATCTTTTGTTATTTGCGAGAACGAATTAGAAGCTGTAGACGAATTTCTTATTGCGCTTTGGAAAGATCGGTTATTCATAGAGCGACTTGAACAGAAAACGACTTTTTTACTGAAAGAACTTAATGATTGTCAAAATGATTGGGAAATGGTATTGTTTAAAATGCTGTTTAAGAATTTCGGACTTAAAGCAAACGGTGAGAATTTTTATCAAATTTCAAAATCAATTGATTTTCAAGTGGTGCGCAAGATAAGAAACGATGTGGAAGCGTTAGAAAGTTTATTGTTTGGTTGTGCTGGGCTTTTGGAAGGAGGTGATGAGAGCGAATACTATCGGGAAATGTTAAAAAGACACTTTCGTTACTTGAAATCAAAATTTACAAGTATTCAGATTTCACCATTTAAACCAGTGTTTTTTAGATTGCGACCCGCAAATTTCCCAACCATACGTCTGTCTCAGATAGCACAGCTCTACCATCAACACGGGGCTTTGTTTATGGCCTTGATGGAGGCCAACTCAGTTGAAGAAATTTATAAGATTTTCAATGTAGGGGTAAGCGAGTATTGGAGAAATCATTATACCTGGGGTAAGAAATCCGTTAGCAATAAAAAGAGACTTACTAAAAACTTCATCGATCTTCTAATCATTAATACGATCATTCCACTCAAGTTTTGCTATGAGAAAAAATTAGGATATGACGATCAGACTAATATTATTAGCCTTATTTCTTCAATTGCACCCGAGCGTAATAGTATTATAGAAAAATTCAGAAAACTCGGGATTCCATGTAAATCTGCTATGGAGAGTCAATCACTTTTGCAATTGTACAATGTATACTGTCAACCTAAGAAATGTTTAGATTGTGCTATTGGAAATCAGCTTTTGGTAAAATCTAATCCTTAGTTCACTATGAGTTTTTTGGCTGAAAGTGTTTTTCCATCCTGTACAAGTCTTACAATGTATATGCCAGGAAGAAGATTCAGGTTCAATCTTTCATCAATAAAATCAATTTCTTGTTCAAACAAAATTCGTCCCATCAAATCAACGATTTGCAGATCTCTTCCTGAGCCTCCTGAAATCAGGGTAAGCTGGTCGTTATTCGTATAGGGATTTGGGAAGAATACCAGCGTTTCATTATCCGGTATAAAAATTTCTACTGAGTCTGTGACAATCTCAGATCCATCATCGAGCGTAATCAGCGCATTATACCGGTTAAGGCCTGTTTGAGCTGATGCGTCTTCAATAGTGAGATTCAGATCTTGAAATGGTCCTTCCTGTATACTAATATCATCGGTGTTTTCATCAAGGGTTCTTTGGAAGGTGACGGTTCTCACCCCAATACCTGTACTTAAATTTACCGTAGCATTTACGGTATTTTCTTCCGCCAGAAAGGCAAAGAAATTTATAAAATAACAATTGACGCCCTGCAACTCATAATCTAGCGTTCTTCCCTGAATTCCTTGCCTATTATCAAAGACAGGGGTAATGCTGAAATAAGGGTTATCAATAGAACTTTTAGGGAGTACAACCAGGGTATCGGAGACCGTTTGTATTGTTTCCATATATCGATCTCCAAGGTTGCGTACCTCGTATCCGCTTGCATTGGCTATTTGATTCCAGCCAAAAGCGACTTCTTCTTCACAATTAAACAATACGTTTGGTAAAATCTCTGGTGATACTCCAAAAATATCTGAAGTATACGTATTTGCTCCGGCGATCATTCTCAACTGCACAGTTCCCTGAATCGAAGTGAAATCAACCTGAGTAGCTTCACTATCGAGGTCAATAGAATCATCTACCAACACCCAGCCGGAATTATTGATATTTATTTCCAGCCTACCACTACTTTCCGGTAAAGTGTGGTTCCATCTCACAAAATTGATTGCTTCGTTTTCAATGCCGTCTTTTGCCGTGGGATAGGTCCATTCAAATTCATTGGCTGCTTCCAGAAAATATGCAACCGAGAAAGGCTGGGCAGAAGAGGTAACAGTAGTACCATTAATTCGTAAGGTATAGCTTCCGGAAGCTGGGTTTTCTAAAGTGATTAATTCTGTATTATTCAAATGATCTTCGCCTCGTGTAGCAACTTTTGTAAGTGAATCAATTTGAGGAAATGTGCTTAAAATCCAGGGTAACGTAGAATTCATATTAGCATCTAAAAGTGCTATATCCAGATCGTTTACCAGAGCTATCTCATCCCCCGGATTGGCAGCCTCGTCTGTCCAGCTTACTGCAATCCTGATGTGGGCTGTATTTTCAGGAATATTGATTTCAAAGCTCGTATTCCCATCCTCTGTGATGCTTCCTTCAAAATAATGCTGTTGTTCGAGAATTCTGATGCTGTGAATTGCATTCATGCTTCCATAACCAGATTGATAGTCGATAGCAGGTGGCCCTATATCTTCAGCACCTGCAATTAACAAGGCCTTTATCAGAGAAGCATTTGGCAATGACCCGTTTGCTTCTCTGTAAAATTGTTGTAATAAGATGGCTGTACCAGCAACTAAAGCGGAAGCATCTGAGGTACCTCCAGGAGCATAACTGCTTAATTCAGGTTTCACTCTGCCGTCAAATGCAGGACCTTTGGAACTTCTCGCATCAATCTCACCCAGATCATTAATAGCACCTACCGTAATAATATTTTTGGCCATTTTAAAATTACCTGTTTGGTTGGCGAATCCTTCAATTCCTGCATAGGGTCCGTTCTCTGGTGTGGCAGTCCCGCTATTCCCTGAAGAAAATATATGAAGTAAAGTGGGTACGGATTTGATTTGATCGTCATAGGCAGCCGCTTCATTACCATACTCATTTTCTATAACTGTGCCATACGAATGATTCTGAACACTAATATTGTTAGTGTTAAATACGGCATCATCATCTGGCAGTAACCTTAGAAAACTGGAAGAAGTAAGTTGCACAGCATTTGCCACCCCACGGCCTTTACTTGAAGTATTTCCACCACCGCCTATTACAGTACCCATAGCAGCGGCATGTTGGTCTAATTCCTCTGCCTCGATGCCGGTGAAAAAGTAACGGTTTCTAAAATCAATATCCGTAGAATCGAATAGAAGTTCTTTCACAGAAACGGCCATTCCGCTTCCATTAATCTCCGGGTAATCAAATTGAAGCTTATTGATCCTGTTTACACTTAAATCGTTCTCATTCACTGGAGTTTCCGTTTTTGGATCATGTACCAGATCTATAAAATGAACGCTATTAAGGTCATGTAGTACAGATAACGATTGGTAATCAGTCTCTAAAACAACACTGTTTTTATAGCGGTCTATAATTTTAATTTCCGGTAATAAAAAAGGTAACTTATTCAGGAATAAATCGGTATCGGTTGTCTGAAGAGATATCTTGATGGAATTGATCCTTTTTTCTTTGGATGTAATATGTTTTGTCAAAGAATTCGAATATTTCCACTCCCCTTTCAGGCTGTAGAGATTCGTATTTTTATATTGTTCTTTAAGTTGAATTCCGCTTGATTGTACAATAACAAAATCATTTTCAAGTCTTCTGATGATTTTAGGATTTTCGGCAGTATTTGAAAAGGTTCGCTTGTCTAATTGAATTAGGTAGAACCCCTTTTCTGTTGCTTCTCCGCTAGATTCTTCGACGAACGGTCTTATGCTTTCAGGTAAGATTTCCTGGGCTATGCCCGATGAAAATGATAGAAGCACTACAAAAAATACTATAATCTTTTTCATACATCTTTGTAGGTTAAATTTTAGAATGCAATTTATCGAAAAAAGATGTTTAAATAAAGTTGTCTGCGTTTTTTTCAATAAATTCACAGGCTTTTTAACAAAAATGATTATTTAATCTCTAAATCTTAATTTATTATGAATACAAAAAAAAGAAACCTATCATTACTATGCGGTACTATTCTTACGGCGTTGATACTTGCTTCCTGCGCAAATGATTCGTCAACAGTTGAAACTTCTGCCCAAGACCTGACTGAAGTAGCTTCACAATTACAGGCTTTAGGTTTTCATACAGAAAACTTATTTGCTAGCACACTCAACGGAAAAGAGGGCTACGTGGTAGAAGGAGATATTTTCCTAACACGAGAACAAATCGCAGCACTGGCACCCCGAATTAGTGTAGAAAATAATAATACTGTTAATACAGAGCACTACAGAACAAATAATATTGTAAGTGCACCCAGGACTTTAAGTATATACATGGATGTCGAATTCAGAGCACCAGCACAGGCTGCTTTTGATGATGCCCTTGCTAGATACAATGCACTTGGATTGGATCTTACATTCGTTCGCTCAAACACAGCTGGTGCAGATATAGATATTCTGGCAGAACGCTTAGGAAGGGTTCCTGGTGGAGGATTAATTTTGGGTCAAAGCGCAGGTTTTCCCGATGCCAATGGAGATCCTGCAACACCGATTATTTTAAATTCTGCCGTCTACAACCCCAGAAGAGGAAATCCTCCTGCAGATATAGTAACCGTAATTGCTCATGAAATTGGTCATGCAATCGGATTTCGCCATACTGATTATTTCAACCGTAGCTTTAGCTGTGGATCTGGAGGTGACGAGGGAGCCGGAAGTGTTGGAGCTGTATATATTCCAGGTACGCCGGCAGGTCCTGAGAATGGTTCCTGGATGCTTGCTTGCAGTAATGGTTCAGACAGGCCGTTTACTTCGGGAGATCAAACTGCCCTTACTACTGTATATTAATAATTCTTTAAAGTTTTTAAAAAGTCAGTTACATACTATTTTTAGTGTGTTAACTGACTTTTTTTATTCCTATAATTTCATCATTTTTGTAGCATGAGATGGTTCAAGAATATTCGATACTTTTTTGAAAGGCATGGTTTTGCGGTATCATCACGCCTTGCGGAAAGACTAGGAATGAAAGCCAAGAATGTAAGGCTTTTTTTTATTTATGTATCGTTTGCCACCTTTGGGGCATGGTTTGCAGTTTATTTGACACTTGCGTTTTGGCTTAAACTAAAAGACCTTGTCTATACAAAGCGAACGTCTGTATTCGACCTATAATATGTTTAAACTATTTCGATCTAAATTTTACACTGCGCTTACACTATTAGTGCTTGTATTCATAATTGGAGTAATAGGGTATCGTTCTCTAGCTGGATATTCATGGATAGATGCCATGTATATGACCATAATTACGGTGACCACTGTAGGTTACAGGGAGGTTCAGCCGGTAGACGATCAAACCAAACTATTTACAATATTTTTGATCATTTTTAGCGTATTTATATTTGCTTACGCAATTTCAGTGATCACAGAATATATCTTAACCAAAAGCTCACTACACAACGTTAAAGTCCGAAAAATGAAGAAAAAAATTGATAAGCTTCAGAATCATATCATTATTTGCGGATTCGGAAGAAATGGTAAACAGGCAGCGCTTAAATTAAAAGCGTACAGACGCCCTTTCGTGGTGATTGAAAGAGATAGAGAAGTAATTGAGAAGCATATGGATGACATTTTATTTGTAGAAGGAAATGCGAATGAAGATGATATTTTATTGGAGGCGGGAATAGAAAGAGCCAGTAATTTGATTACGGCCCTACCAAAAGATTCAGATAATCTCTTTGTAGTGTTATCATCAAGACAGCTCAATAAAAAACTGGGGATCATCAGTCGCGCATCTCAGGAAACCTCACAACGCAAACTTAAATTAGCAGGTGCTAATAAGACAATAATGCCCGATAAAATTGGTGGAGATCATATGGCTTCTCTTGTGGTCATGCCAGATTTGATCGACTTCATGGATCAACTTTCCATTGAAGGTGAGAACACCATTAATCTTGAAGAGGTGGCTATAGAGTCATTGCCTGAAGATTATCAATACCGTTCACTTCGTGATCTTGATCTAAGAAGAAAGACAGGCTGTACGGTAATTGGATACCGCAATCCAGAGGGTTCTTACATCATAAATCCTGAGGCAGAGACCAAACTCATTCCTGACTCTAAAATCGTTGTATTGGGAAGGCCAGAACAAATAAAGAAATTGAATGAGATGTTCAATATTCCTGAAAGCTACATTTAACGCCCAAAATTTGATTTACGTCCATTTTTTTAGGATATTGGCGGCTGTTTGAGCAAAAAATAACTTAACTAACCTAATAACTACTTTATGAGAAAAACATTTTTCTCTCTTCTTTCAGTATTCGTTTTAACAAGTGTTTCAGCACAGGAATTAACTGTTAAGGAGACTATCAGCAATCCTTCAAATGAAATCAATGATGGTGTGGTAAAGCTTGATGTTGAAGGAGGAGTGGAGCCTTATACTTTTAAATGGAGTAATCAGTCTACACCGCTTACCTCAAATAAAGCTTCCGGTCTGGTGGAAGGTCTTCCGTATACTGTGAGTATAACTGATGCTTCCGGCACTACGGTGACCAAATCTTATACGGTACCTACAGAGGCAATTACTGAAGTTTTTAATGGTACAATGAAACCCATAGTAGATGGCATCGGAAGTGTTTTATTCTGGGATCCCTTCGCTGCTATCGGAGTGTACGATCCAGTACTTCGAGACGATAGCGGTGCCGCTTTATTGCATCCAAACGGAGATGAGCGAACAAGACCAGTACCTTTTATTGTTATCTGGTTGGTCATCGGAGCGGTATTTTTTACATTGAGAATGGGATTCATCAATATACGGGGCTTCAAACATGCTATTCAGTTAGCAAGAGGTCATTATGATGAAGGGGATGCACCAGGACAGGTAACCCATTTTCAAGCGCTTGCCACTGCCGTTTCAGGGACCGTAGGTTTAGGAAATATTGCCGGAGTAGCGGTAGCAGTATCTCTGGGTGGAGCAGGAGCGACTTTTTGGATGATTTTTGCTGGACTTATTGGTATGTCGTCAAAATTTGTAGAATGTACTTTAGGTGTAAAATATAGAGATATTCTTCCCGACGGACGTGTTTTTGGAGGGCCTATGAACTATTTGGTGAAAGGTCTGGATGCCCAGGGTAAAGGAAAACTGGGTAAAGTGCTTGCTTATATGTTTGCAGTACTTTGTATAGGTGCATCTTTTGGAGGCGGAAATATGTTTCAGGCAAATCAATCATTTGCACAGTTGCAAGGTCAGTTCGGATTTTTAACCGGGAACGGATTTTGGTTTGGAGTCGTAACGGCAATCCTCGTGGGTGCAGTTATTATCGGAGGTATCAAAAGTATCGCAAACGTAACCGGAAAGATTGTTCCGTTAATGGCTTCTATCTATGTAGTGTCTGCTTTGATCATTGTCATAATGCATATTGAAAATGTAGGTGCAGCTTTTGGTGAAATTATATCAGGTGCTTTTGATCCGGGGGCACTTAAAGGAGGTATTATAGGAGTACTGGTCGTTGGTTTTCAGCGGGCTGCTTTCTCTAATGAAGCAGGTGTGGGTTCTGCCGCTATTGCACATTCTGCCGCAAAAACTAAACATCCCGTATCCGAAGGTTTTGTAGCATTACTCGAGCCTTTTATTGATACCGTAGTGGTGTGTACCCTTACCGCATTGGTATTAATCTTTACCGGTTTTCACAACGTAGAAGGTTTAAGCGGAGCACAGCTTACTTCTGATGCCTTCGGTAGTGTGATAACATGGTTTCCCTATGTACTGGCAGGAGCTGTATTCTTATTTGCTTTTTCGACAATGATTTCATGGTCTTATTATGGAATGCGTGCCTGGACATTTATTTTTGGTAAGAGCAGAAAAACAGAATTGGTATACAAATTTATTTTTCTCTTGTTTGTGATCATCGGTGCTTCAGTGAGTCTGGGTGCGGTATTGGATTTTTCAGATATGATGATCTTAGCTATGTCGTTTCCAAACATAATTGGCTTATATCTAATGTCTGGAGAAGTTAAAGAAGAACTCAAAGAATACTGGGCCAAACTAAAAAGAAACGAACTTTTCAAAAAGCCAAAAGAGGCTAAAGTGAAATAATATTCACCGTTGAAGATGAATGCAAAATCCCGTTTGGTTTTTTCCTTAAAAGAACGAAACGGGATTTTATATTTGTTGTGTTTGATGGCATTTACCCTTGGTATAATTTATACCTGTAAACAATTCACTTCATCTGAAGCAAAGTTAGATCAGCATCAATTCTCTGAAAAAATCAACAAGGAGCAAGAATATAAGAAGAGTGATTTTTCAAAATCAAAATTTAATCCGAATTATATAAGTGATTACTTCGGATATACATTAGGACTTAGTACAGAAGAAATAGATGCTTTGCATGCTTTTAGAAAGACAGGAAATTATGTTACTTCGACCGGCGACTTTCAAAAAATTACAGGAATATCAGATGGGCTGTTGGCAGAGATCTCTGCAAGATTCAGATTTCCTCATTTTGATAGATCCGAGACTAAAAAGTCTAAAAGTACTCTTGTTTATCCTAAGGTAATTAAGAAATTAGACCTTAATAAAGCAGACTCTATAGCATTAACTAAAGTTTATGGAATAGGTCCTGTATTATCCGGGAGGATTCTGAAGTACAGGAAATTACTGGGAGGTTTTGTGGAAGACACACAGCTTTACGAGGTTTATGGCATACAAACTGCAGCGGCTAAAAAAGTACTTGAGAAATTTACAGTACTTTCCAGACCATCGGTAGTACCTAAAGACGTAAACCTGATTTCCCTTCAAGAATTGTCTAAAGTGCCCTATATTTCAAAACATCTCGCAAGAGATATAATTGCTTATAGAACAAGGGTAGGGGCGATTACCAAAATTCAAGAATTAACAAAAATACATGATTTCCCGGCGGAAAAAATTAACATAATTGAAGTATATTTGACAATAAAATAAAATTGCTTTCTATGGAAATAGATGTTTCGCATCAAATGAATTTTGACTACTCGGAAACTCAGCAAATGATTGCGGATTCCGCTAAAGAATTTGCAGAAACGCACATACGCCCGCATGTAATGAAATGGGATGAGTCTCAGGAATTTCCAATTGAGATCATGAAGAAAGCGGGTGAAATGGGTTTTCTCGGAGTTTTAGTGCCTGAAACCTATGGCGGTTCTGGATTAGGGTATCACGAATATATTGCCATCATCGAGGAAATATCAAAGGTTGATCCTTCTATAGGACTATCGGTAGCAGCACATAATTCCTTATGCACAAATCATATACTGTCATTCGGGAACGAAGACCAGAAAAGCAAATGGTTGCCTAAACTGGCTACTGGCGAATGGATTGGTGCCTGGGGTTTAACAGAACATAATACAGGTTCCGACGCAGGAGGGATGAATACCACAGCTGTAAAGGATGGAGAAGATTGGATTATCAATGGCGCTAAGAACTTCATTACGCACGGTAAGAGTGGTAACGTTGCTGTCGTTATAGTGAGAACAGGAGAAAAAGGAGATTCTCACGGGATGACTGCTTTTGTAGTAGAGAAAGGAACTCCTGGTTTCAGCAGTGGTAAAAAAGAAGATAAACTGGGAATGAGGGCAAGTGAAACTGCAGAACTTGTTTTTGATAATTGCAGAATACCGGATGCGAACCGACTTGGAGAGATTGGAGAAGGGTTTATTCAATCTATGAAGATACTAGACGGAGGAAGAATATCAATAGGTGCACTTTCACTTGGAATAGCCAAGGGAGCTTACGAAGCAGCATTAAAGTATTCGAAAGAACGGGTGCAGTTTGGAAAACCTATTAGTCATTTTCAAGGTGTTTCCTTTAAATTGGCAGATATGGCTACCGAGATCGAAGCCTCCGAGCTGTTATTACACAAAGCAGCCTATGAAAAGAATGCCGGAAGAAAAATGACCAAACTGAGCGCAATGTGTAAAATGTTTGCTTCAGAAGTTTGTGTAAGGATTGCGAACGAAGCGGTTCAGATTCATGGAGGATATGGTTACACGAAAGATTTTCCTGTAGAGAAATTTTATAGAGATTCTAAGTTGTGTACGATTGGTGAAGGTACGACAGAGATTCAGAAAGTGGTTATCGCCAGGAATATTCTCAAATAAGACATATATTAAAATTTAATAATGAAATCGCCGAAAGGCGATTTTTTTTATCTCTTCCTAATAGATCATCATGAAGTTGTTTGAAAGATTCTAATTACGGTTCTGCCGTAATTATTGAATTGATAAATTACACCTATTTTTTTTGAATAATTAATAAATTTTTAACATTCAAACGTTTTCGTAAACTATAACGTTAAAGTAGCGAAAAATGCAATAAAATTTTCTATAACTTGAAGGAAATTTAAACCAATTTATCATGAAAAAATTACTTTATTTAACTTTTTTCTTTAGTATGGGGCTGTTTCTTTACAGTTGTGAGAAAGAAGAAATTACAGAGATCGAACCACAGAATGTAACCGAAGTTCAGAACGATGATTTTGAAAATAATAAAAAAGATGGTCATAGTTCCAGATCTATAGGTTCTAAGGTAATGATGCAGGCTTTTTACTGGAATGTTCCTTCTGGTGGTACCTGGTGGAATACGGTGAAAGGTAAGATTCCTGCCTGGAAAAATGCTGGGATCGATGCTATTTGGCTTCCTCCGGTGAATAAGGCATTAAATGGACCTAATTCAATGGGATACGATCCTTTCGATTACTACGATTTTGGAAATTTCAATCAGAAGGGTTCCACAGAAACCAGATTTGGCTCAAAATCAGAACTTACTTCTCTTATCAACACTGCACATAATAATAACATAAGCGTAATTGCAGATATTGTGATCAATCATAATAGCGGAGGTGACTCAGAGTATAATATTTTCACCAACTCCAATACATATACTGATTATAATCCTGCTTCCGGTTTGTTCTATAGAACTGCCTATGATTTTCATCCGAACGATTATCATAATAATGATAGTGGGGTATTTGGAGGCTTTGCAGACATGTGTCATCATAAGGCCTACGTCCAGGATTGGCTTTGGAAACGTTCTAACTCCGTAGGTAAATATTATAAAAACACCATGGGGTTTGATGGATGGAGATTCGACTACGTGAAAGGCTTCGAGCCCTGGGTGGTCAAAGAATGGCAAAGAGCATTAGGCGGATTCACAGTCGGTGAATATTGGGATGGAAATGCAGCTACCCTAGACTGGTGGTCTGGCCAGGCTCAGGCTTCTGCTTTCGATTTTGCCTGCTATTACAGGATGCGTGATGCTTTTGAGGGGAATAATTTAAACCGTCTTAATGATGATATGCTAGTTAAACGAAATCCTATGAGAGCGGTTACGTTTGTCGCCAATCACGATACAGATGAAATTTTCAACGGAAAGCTGCTTGCATATGCATTCATTTTGACTCATGAAGGTTACCCAACTATCTTCTACAGGGATTATGAACAATGGTTAGATAAAAACAAATTAAATAATCTTATCTGGATTCATAATAATAAGGCGGGCGGAAGTACTACAGTGTTATATACCGATACGGATGAATATGTAGCAAGAAGAAATGGAAGTCCAGGACTGGTAGTTTACATTAATAACAGCAACTCATGGAAAGAGCGATGGATTCAAACGAACTGGGCGAGCAGACGCATAAAAGACTTTACGGGTCACTCTGGCTGGGAACCGGTAACTCAGGGTAATCGCTGGGTTAAGATTCAGGCTCCACCAAAAAGCTATACGGTATGGTCACCTAAATAAAAATTATATTTCTTGATTACGAAAAAATAATTACATTTGCCGCCTAAATGAAAGGAGGTGACATGATATGTTAATTATTCCGATAAAAGAAGGAGAGAATATTGATAGAGCGCTAAAGCGTTATAAGAGAAAATTTGATCGAACTAAAACGATGAAACAACTCAGAAGTCGTCAACATTTTACAAAACCTTCTGTAGAGAAAAGATCACAGCTGCAAAAAGCTCAATACATTCAGGTGATACAAGACAAAGAACAGTTTTAGTAAACCTGATGAGAACTTAGAGCCGTTAATAGGCAAAGTTTTTTAACTTTGGCTACTAACGGTTTTTTTATGAGCATTTCTAAATTTCTTGAATACCTCTCTCTTGAAAAACAATTTTCAAAAAACACCGTAATCGCCTACCGGAAGGATATTACTGAATTTCACGAATTTTGTGAAAACGAAATGGATATAGATACGATCGATCTGGTTTCGTATCCAATAATACGACAGTGGATTGTGTCTCTTGTTGACGCAAAAATCTCTAACCGCTCTATTAATAGAAAGATTGCTTCCCTTAAAGCCTATTATAAATTTCTTCTGAAATGTGGTGTGATTGAGACAAATCCCCTCCTGAAACACAAGGCCCTTAAGACACAGAAAAAAACCGAAATTCCTTTTTCGGTAGCGGAGATGGAAAATGTACTACTTCATTTAAAAAACACAAATGATTTTGAAAGTGTTAGGGACTTTTTTTTAATTGAGCTACTATATACTACAGGAATGCGTCGAAACGAGCTTATTAATTTGAAATGTTCTGATATAAAAAAGACAGAGAGGGTGGTCAAAGTTTTAGGAAAGAGAAATAAAGAGAGAATCATTCCTTTGCTGGTATCGCTTATAAATGATCTGGATCACTATTTATCGTTTAGAGAAGGCGTAGTGACCGAAGCTTCCGGGGACTACTTATTTTTAACCAAGACCGGAAACAAAATATATGAAACGCTTGTGTATAGAATAATAAATAATTATTTTAGTAAGGCGTCCAGTAAGGCTAAAACGAGTCCGCATATATTAAGACATACCTTTGCTACTCATATGCTTTCAAAGGGTGCAGATTTAAATTCTGTGAAGGAGTTGCTTGGTCATGCAAGTCTGGCATCTACGCAGGTATATACCCATAATAGTATTGCCGAATTAAAAAAAGTGCATGCAAAAGCCCATCCCCGAAACCAAAAAGACCTTGACAGATAAACATTGTTTAACCTAAAATCAATCAACATGAAAGTGAACACACAATCCGTAAATTTCAATGCAGATCAAAAACTAGTGAATTTCATTCAAAAAAGAATGGATAAATTAGAGATGTATTACGACAGGGTGATCTCTTCTGATGTATATCTTAAAGTTCAGAAAACGAGTGATAAAGCAAATAAGATTGTTGAAGTAAAAGTGCACGTGCCCGGTGATGAGTTTATGGTTAAAAAGCAATGTAAAACATTCGAAGAAGGAATAGATATGGCTACTGATTCTTTAGGAAGAGTGCTTTTAAAAAGAAAAGAAAAATTAAGAGCGCATATTTAGAATAAAATTTATTCAAAAATGTTTTGAATAAAAAAATAAATCTATACATTTGCAGTCCGTTAGAAATAGCGGACTTTTTTATGTTCAAAAGCCGATGTAGCTCAGCTGGCTAGAGCAGCTGATTTGTAATCAGCAGGTCGTGGGTTCGAGTCCCTCTATCGGCTCAAAAAAAGTGAAAAACATGAACACTTTTTGTTTGTGTAAAGTTCTTTAAATTAATGACTTAGGGGAGATACTCAAGCGGCCAACGAGGACAGACTGTAAATCTGTTGGTTTTTACCTTCGCAGGTTCGAATCCTGCTCTCCCCACTTAAACTCTAAAATTTCTTCTGTAGAAAATGGCTGTGGTGTTTGTTCTTAATGCCATTTTTAGTCTTTCTCCAAAGTAATACTTGAAAAGAGTTTGTAATGCGGGAGTAGCTCAGTTGGTAGAGCGTCAGCCTTCCAAGCTGAATGTCGCGAGTTCGAACCTCGTCTCCCGCTCAAAAGCTTTTCCTTAATAATGAGGAGGATGCTTTGCATTTGCTCTTTGGGCATTTAAAGCCGATGTAGCTCAGGGGTAGAGCGTTTCCTTGGTAAGGAAGAGGTCACGGGTTCAATTCCCGTCATTGGCTCATGTTACGTTTAAATTTGAACACTAATATATAACTAAGATTAAAATTTATTAAATCATGGCAAAGGAAACTTTTGATCGTTCCAAACCCCACTTAAATATTGGTACTATTGGACACGTAGATCACGGTAAAACTACTTTAACTGCTGCTATTACTAAAGTTTTAGCAGACCAGGGTCTTTCTGCAGTTAGAGATTTTGCTTCTATTGACAATGCTCCTGAAGAAAAAGAAAGAGGTATTACAATTAATACTTCTCACGTAGAGTATCAGACAGCGAATCGTCACTATGCGCACGTTGACTGTCCAGGTCACGCCGATTATGTAAAGAACATGGTTACTGGTGCGGCTCAGATGGATGGTGCGATCTTAGTGGTTGCTGCGACTGATGGTCCTATGCCTCAAACTCGTGAGCACATTCTTCTTGGCCGTCAGGTAGGTGTGCCGAGAATTGTAGTTTTCATGAACAAAGTAGATATGGTTGATGATGAAGAGCTGCTTGAGTTGGTTGAAATGGAGATTAGAGAGCTTTTAAGCTTCTATGAATATGATGGTGATAATGGTCCTGTTGTTCAGGGTTCTGCTCTAGGTGCTCTTAACGGAGAAGAGAAGTGGGTAAACACAGTATTAGAATTAATGGAAGCAGTTGATAACTGGATTGAACTTCCAGAACGTGATATCGACAAAGCTTTCTTGATGCCGGTAGAAGATGTATTTACGATTACAGGTCGTGGTACTGTTGCTACAGGTCGTATCGAAACCGGTGTTGCGAATACAGGAGATGCAGTTGATATCATTGGTATGGGAGCTGAAAAACTTTCTTCTACTATTACTGGTGTTGAAATGTTTAGAAAAATTCTTGATAGAGGTGAGGCTGGTGATAACGTAGGTATCCTTCTTAGAGGTATTGAGAAATCAGATATCAAGAGAGGTATGGTTATCTGTAAGCCAGGTTCTGTAACACCACACGCTAAATTCAAAGCAGAGGTGTATATCTTGAAGAAAGAAGAAGGTGGTCGTCACACTCCATTCCATAATAACTACCGTCCTCAGTTTTACGTTCGTACAACTGACGTAACAGGAACTATTAATCTTCCTGATGGTGTTGAGATGGTTATGCCAGGTGATAACCTTACCATTACAGTTGAGCTTCTTCAGCCTATTGCACTTAGTACAGGTCTTCGCTTCGCTATCCGTGAAGGTGGTAGAACTGTAGGTGCAGGTCAGGTAACTGAAATTCTTGACTAAAACATTATAATATATTACTTGGAAGGTGTCTGCTTTTTGGCAGATACCTTTTCAAGTGAATACGGGTGTAGCTCAGTTGGTAGAGCACTGGTCTCCAAAACCAGGTGTCGGGAGTTCGAGTCTCTCCTCCCGTGCAAAGAAAAATAATATGGCAATCATTACGTACGTAAAAGAATCATTTGAAGAATTGAAGGCGAATGTTACCTGGCCAAGTTGGGCAGAAGGTCAAAACCTTATGGTAGTAGTGGCTGTTTTTTCAATTCTTTTCTCCCTGGCTATCTGGGGAGTAGATTCAATGTTTGTAAAGTTGATTCGGCTTTACTTCGATTTAGTTAAATAATACAAAGAGTCTGATACGATGGCAGAAGCATTGGTGAAAAATTGGTATGTAGTTAGAGCGGTAAGCGGTCAGGAAAATAAGGTTAAGTCTTATATTGAAAATGAGATAGCCAGATTAGGTTATACCGATTATGTAGATGAAGTTCTTGTGCCTACCGAAAAAGTTATTCAGATTCGCAATGGTAAAAAAATAAATAAAGAGCGTGTATATTTTCCCGGATATGTGATGGTGAAAGCCAATTTGGGAGGGGAAATCGTTCACGTGATCAAATCGATAACAGGCGTTATTGGTTTTCTTGGTGAGGTTAAAGGAGGAGATCCTGTTCCTTTGAGAAAATCAGAAGTAAACCGTATGTTAGGTAAGGTAGACGAGCTGTCTGTGAAAACAGATAATATTGCAATACCATACGTATTAGGGGAAACAGTTAAAGTTATCGATGGTCCCTTTAATGGTTTTAACGGAACAGTAGAAAAAATCAATGAAGAAAAGCGTAAGCTGGAGGTGATGGTGAAGATTTTTGGACGAAAGACACCGTTGGAGTTAAGCTATATGCAAGTAGAAAAAGTTTAGAACTGTTACATAATTAAGTGTGTGTTCAGCTTCCAAATAGAATGCATTCTTAAAATTTAAATTAAACAATGGCAAAAGAAGTAAGTAAAGTAGTTAAGCTACAAGTTAGGGGAGGTGCTGCGAATCCGTCGCCACCGGTTGGACCCGCTTTAGGTGCTGCCGGAGTTAACATCATGGAGTTCTGTAAGCAATTTAATGCGAGAACTCAGGATAAGCCTGGAAAGGTTTTACCCGTTGTTATCACCGTGTATAAAGATAAATCTTTTGATTTTATCGTAAAGACACCGCCAGCGGCAGTTCAGCTATTGGAAGCGGCAAAGATTAAAAGTGGATCCGGAGAGCCCAATCGTAAAAAAGTAGGTAGTATTACCTGGGATCAGGTAAAAACTATCGCAGAAGACAAAATGCAGGATCTTAATGCATTTACCGTAGAATCTGCCATGAGTATGGTGGCTGGTACGGCAAGATCGATGGGATTAACTGTATCTGGAGACAGACCATTTTAATTTTTAAAGCATTTCGAAATGGCAAAAATGACAAAAAAACATAAAGAAGCGCTTGCTAAAATTGACAGGAATAAATTGTATTCCGTTGAAGAAGCGTCTTCATTAGTAAAAGAGATCACAACAACTAAGTTTGATGCATCTGTTGATCTTGCTATACGTTTAGGAGTAGATCCTCGTAAAGCAAATCAAATGGTTCGTGGAGTGGTAACGCTTCCGCATGGTACTGGTAAAGATGTGAAAGTACTTGCACTTGTTACTCCAGATAAAGAAGCAGAGGCGAAAGAAGCCGGTGCAGATTATGTGGGTCTGGATGAGTACTTACAAAAGATCAAAGATGGTTGGACAGATGTGGATGTAATAATTACCATGCCTAGTGTTATGGGTAAATTAGGTCCGTTGGGTAGAATCTTAGGTCCTCGTGGCTTAATGCCAAATCCAAAAACCGGAACTGTAACCATGGATGTTGCCAAAGCTGTATCTGAGGTAAAAGCAGGTAAAATTGATTTCAAAGTAGACAAAACTGGTATCGTTCATGCAGCCGTAGGTAAAGCTTCTTTCAGCGCAGAGAAGATTGCGGGTAACGTGAATGAGTTGATCCAGACAATTGTAAAATTAAAGCCAACTGCGGCAAAGGGTACTTATATTAAGAGTATTAGTATGTCTAGCACTATGAGTCCGGGTATACCCGTAGACCATAAAACAGTATAATTGGTAGTTAATATTTTTTAATTATGACTAGAGAAGAAAAATCAACGGTAATAGAAGATTTAACTGCGCAGTTAGCTGATAATTCTATCATTTATTTGGCAGATATATCAGGATTGGATGCTGAGACAACTTCAAATTTAAGAAGAGCTTGTTTTAAGGCTGAAGTTAAACTTGCTGTAGTTAAAAATACATTGCTTTCTAAAGCGATGGAAGCTTCTGATAAGGATTTTGGTGAATTGCCATCGGTATTAAAGGGGAATACTTCTTTAATGTTTGCTCCGACTGGAAACAAGCCGGCAAAACTTATCAAGGAGTTTCGTAAGAAATCTGATAAACCATTACTTAAAGGTGCTTTTATAGAGGAAGCAATTTACTTAGGTGATGATCAGTTAGAGAATCTGGTAAATATTAAGTCTAAAGAGGAAGTGATTGGAGATATCATTGGTTTATTACAATCACCTGCTAAAAATGTGGTATCTGCACTTAAATCTGGTGGAGGTAAGATTGCAGGAATCCTTAAGACTTTATCAGAGAAATAAATTAGTACGCACTTAATAATAATTATATTAAAATTTTTTAAAACGGTAGAAAATGGCAGATTTAAAAGAATTCGCAGAACAATTAGTTAACTTAACTGTAAAAGAAGTTAATGAGTTAGCTGATATACTTAAAGAGGAATATGGCATCGAGCCTGCGGCAGCTGCAGTAGCAGTAGCAGGTGGTGCAGCAGCAGGTGGCGGCGAAGCAGCTGAAGAAAAATCAGAGTTCGACGTAATCTTAAAAGCAGCTGGTGGATCTAAATTAGCAGTTGTTAAGTTGGTAAAAGAGCTTACAGGTTTAGGCCTTAAAGAAGCGAAAGACATCGTTGATGGTGCACCAACTGCTGTAAAAGAAGGTGTTTCTAAAGATGAGGCCGAAGGTCTTAAGAAATCTCTAGAAGAAGCCGGAGCAGAGGTTGAGCTTAAGTAAGCTCGCCAGGCTTTAAAAACTTGGTTTAGGTCTTAGGAAATGTATCCTTAAGGCCTAAACCCTTTTGCGTATATAAGCGTTATATACGTTTCATTTTTTTATTTTAATCAAAATTTGTCCATTGATGTTCACAAATCAGACTGAAAGATTAAATTTTGCCTCAGCTAAGAATACTCCAAACTATCCGGATTTCTTAGACATTCAAATTAAATCATTCCAGGATTTTTTCCAGCTGGAAACCAAACCTGAGGAAAGAGGTGACGAAGGGCTCTACAACACCTTCATGGAAAACTTTCCAATCACTGATGCTCGTAACCAGTTTGTACTGGAGTTTTTAGATTACTTTGTAGATCCTCCAAGATATTCTATTCAGGAATGTATAGAAAGAGGACTTACTTATAGCGTGCCCTTAAAAGCACGATTAAAATTGTATTGTACAGATCCTGAACACGAAGATTTCGAAACGATCGTACAAGATGTATATTTAGGCACTATACCTTACATGACTCCTTCGGGCACCTTCGTTATTAACGGTGCAGAAAGAGTAGTTGTTTCTCAATTACACAGATCTCCAGGGGTTTTCTTCGGTCAGTCTTTTCATGCTAATGGGACCAAATTATACTCTGCCAGAGTAATACCGTTTAAAGGTTCATGGATTGAATTTGCTACCGATATCAATAGCGTGATGTACGCCTATATTGATAGAAAGAAAAAGTTACCTGTAACTACCCTTTTTAGAGCGATTGGATTTGAGAGGGATAAAGATATTTTAGAAATATTTGACCTTGCGGAAGAGGTGAAAGTCTCTAAAAGCGGACTCAAAAAAGTGTTAGGCAGAAAACTCGCTGCCCGTGTACTTAATACATGGCACGAAGATTTTGTTGATGAAGATACCGGTGAAGTGGTTTCTATTGAACGTAACGAGATCGTTTTAGACAGGGATACTTTACTTGAAAAAGATCATATTGAGGAGATTCTTGAAGCTGACGTTAAAACGATTTTGTTACACAAAGAAGAGAATCAGTCTGCTGATTATGCCATTATTCATAATACATTACAAAAAGACCCTACCAACTCAGAAAAAGAGGCGGTAGAACATATCTACAGACAACTTCGTAATGCGGAGCCGCCAGATGAAGAAACTGCACGAGGAATTATAGATAAATTGTTTTTCTCAGATCAGCGTTACAATCTTGGTGATGTAGGTAGATATAGAATGAACAAAAAATTAGGTCTTAATATCGAAATGGATAAGCAGGTGCTTACTAAAGACGATATTATTACCATTGTGAAATATCTGATCGAACTTATCAATTCTAAAGCGGAAATTGATGATATCGATCACCTTTCGAATAGAAGGGTTCGTACCGTTGGTGAACAATTGTCCGCCCAGTTCGGGGTAGGTCTTGCAAGAATGGCAAGAACTATTAGAGAGCGAATGAATGTAAGAGATAATGAGGTTTTTACGCCTATTGATCTTATCAATGCAAAGACACTTTCTTCGGTAATTAATTCGTTTTTTGGAACCAATCAGTTGTCTCAGTTTATGGATCAAACCAATCCGCTTGCTGAGATCACTCACAAACGAAGACTTTCTGCTTTAGGCCCTGGAGGACTTTCAAGAGAAAGAGCTGGATTCGAGGTGCGAGATGTTCACTATACACACTACGGAAGACTTTGTCCGATTGAAACACCGGAAGGTCCAAACATTGGTTTGATATCTTCCTTAAGTGTGTTTGCAAAGATCAATAGCATGGGATTCATTGAGACTCCTTACCGCAAAGTTACAGATGGTAAAGTAGATCTTGATGAGATTATTTATTTAAGTGCTGAAGAAGAAGAAGAGCGTTTGATCGCACAAGCGAACATTCCGCTCAAAGAGGATGGTTCTATTGACACCGATAAGGTAATTGCGCGTGAGGAGGGTGACTTCCCTGTCGTAGATCCAAATCAGGTTCATTATACGGATGTAGCTCCAAACCAGATCGCTTCAATTTCAGCATCGTTGATTCCGTTCCTTGAGCATGATGATGCGAACCGTGCACTTATGGGCTCTAATATGATGCGTCAGGCGGTACCATTATTACGTCCGGAATCTCCAATCGTTGGTACAGGACTTGAACGGCAGGTAGCTTCTGATTCCAGAGTATTGATAAATGCAGAAGGAGACGGAGTAGTAGAATATGTAGATGCTAATAAGATCACTATCAAGTATGATCGAACAGAAGAAGATAGACTCGTTAGTTTTGATGATGATTCTAAGTCTTACGACTTGATCAAATTCAGAAAAACGAATCAGGGAACTTCTATAAATCTGAAACCTATCGTTCGAAAAGGTGATAGAGTATCAAGAGGTCAGGTTCTTTGCGAAGGTTATGCTACGCAACAAGGAGAGCTTGCACTAGGTAGAAATCTTAAGGTGGCATTCATGCCCTGGAAAGGTTATAACTTTGAGGATGCGATCGTGATTTCTGAGAAGGTAGTAAGGGAAGATATCTTTACATCTATCCATATTGATGAGTATTCACTTGAAGTAAGAGATACCAAACTGGGTGCCGAAGAATTGACCAACGATATTCCCAATGTTTCAGAAGAGGCCACGAAGGATCTCGATGAGCATGGTATGATTCGTATTGGTGCAGAAGTGAAGCCTGGTGATATATTAATTGGTAAGATAACCCCGAAAGGAGAATCAGATCCAACACCGGAAGAAAAATTACTACGCGCGATCTTCGGAGATAAGGCAGGTGATGTAAAAGATGCGTCATTAAAAGCTTCGCCTTCATTGAGAGGAGTAGTGATCGATAAGAAATTATTTAGTAGAGCAATAAAAGATAAGCGCAAAAGAGCAAAAGATAAAGAAGATGTTTCCAAACTTGAAATGGAATATGCTTCTAAATTCGAGCAGCTAAAAGATGTGCTTATTGAAAAGCTTTTTGCACTGGTTAACGGTAAAACCTCTCAAGGTGTTCTAAATGATCTTGGTGAAGAAGTTCTCCCAAAAGGTAAAAAGTACACGCTTAAGATGCTTCATGCGGTAGAAGACTTTGCACACCTGGTTTCAGGTAGTTGGACCACCGATGCACAAACAAATGCGCTGGTTGCAGATCTTTTACACAATTTCAAGATCAAATTAAATGACCTGCAGGGTGCCTTGCGAAGAGATAAATTTACGATCTCTGTTGGAGATGAACTGCCTGCCGGAATTATGAAACTTGCCAAGGTTTACATTGCGAAAAAGCGTAAACTCAAGGTAGGAGATAAAATGGCAGGACGACATGGTAACAAAGGTATTGTTGCTCGTATTGTAAGAGATGAAGACATGCCATTCTTAGAAGATGGAACGCCGGTTGATATTGTACTAAATCCATTAGGGGTACCTTCGCGAATGAATATTGGTCAGATATATGAAACTGTTTTAGGTTGGGCAGGGCAAAAACTTAGTAAGAAGTTTGCAACACCAATTTTTGACGGTGCTTCTCTTGATGAGATCAATGAACTAACAGACAGTGCTGGTATTCCTCGATTTGGCCACACGTACCTTTACGATGGTGGTACCGGAGAACGTTTTGATCAGGCGGCAACAGTAGGTGTAATTTATATGCTGAAATTAGGTCACATGGTCGATGATAAGATGCACGCGAGATCTATTGGTCCTTATTCATTAATTACACAGCAACCTCTGGGTGGTAAAGCACAGTTTGGTGGTCAGCGTTTTGGTGAGATGGAGGTTTGGGCTCTGGAAGCGTATGGAGCATCCAGTACGCTAAGAGAGATCTTGACCGTGAAATCTGATGACGTGATTGGAAGAGCGAAGACCTATGAGTCTATAGTGAAGGGCGAATCAATGCCAGAACCAGGTTTACCTGAATCATTCAATGTATTGATGCATGAATTGAAAGGTCTTGGTTTAGACATACGATTAGAAGAATAAAAGCGGTACATACGCTTTAACAATAACATACTTAAATTCATTATCACCATTATATTATGGCAAGAGGAAAAGATAAGAATACAGTTCAGAGGTTTAATAAAATCTCAATAGGTTTGGCATCACCAGAATCGATTCTCGCAGAGTCGAGAGGAGAGGTGCTTAAGCCGGAAACTATTAACTACAGAACTCACAAACCTGAACGAGATGGTTTATTTTGTGAGCGTATTTTTGGTCCTGTAAAGGATTATGAATGTGCCTGTGGAAAATATAAAAGAATACGCTATAAGGGTATTGTATGTGATAGATGTGGAGTAGAGGTTACTGAGAAAAAGGTACGAAGAGACAGGGTAGGACACATTAATCTTGTTGTACCTGTTGCGCACATATGGTATTTCAGATCCCTTCCAAACAAAATTGGTTATCTATTAGGTTTGCCATCTAAGAAATTAGATATGATCATATACTATGAAAGATATGTGGTTATACAAGCTGGGATTGCCAAATCAGCAGAAGGAGAAGAATTAAATAAACTTGATTTTCTTACTGAAGAAGAATATCTTAATATTCTAGATACACTTCCACCAGAAAATCAATACCTTGAAGATTCAGATCCGAATAAATTCATTGCAAAAATGGGTGCGGAGTGTCTGATAGACCTTTTATCGAGAATAAATCTTGATGAATTGTCTTATGACCTTAGACATAAAGCAAACCATGAAACCAGTAAGCAGCGTAAAACGGAAGCACTAAAGCGTTTACAGGTAGTTGAAGCGCTTCGTGAAGCACAGCAAAATCGTGAGAACAATCCGGAATGGATGATCATGAAAGTAATTCCTGTGATTCCACCAGAATTACGTCCGCTGGTTCCTTTGGATGGTGGTCGATTTGCCACTTCAGATTTAAATGATCTGTACCGACGAGTGATCATCCGTAACAATCGTCTTAAAAGACTTATGGAGATCAAGGCTCCTGAGGTAATCCTTCGAAATGAAAAAAGGATGCTTCAAGAATCTGTAGATTCACTTTTTGATAATACAAGAAAGGCATCTGCGGTAAAAACAGAGTCGAACAGACCATTGAAATCCTTATCAGATTCACTTAAAGGAAAACAAGGAAGATTCCGTCAAAACCTACTCGGTAAGCGTGTAGACTATTCAGCACGTTCGGTAATTGTTGTAGGTCCTGAATTGAAATTGTATGAATGCGGACTTCCTAAAGATATGGCTGCCGAATTGTACAAACCTTTCGTGATAAGAAAACTTATTGAGCGAGGAATTGTCAAGACAGTTAAATCAGCTAAGAAAATTATAGATAAAAAAGAACCGGTAGTTTGGGATATTCTTGAGAATGTTTTAAAAGGACATCCGGTACTTTTAAATCGTGCTCCCACCCTGCACCGTTTGGGTATTCAGGCATTTCAGCCTAAACTTATTGAAGGTAAAGCGATACAGCTTCACCCTTTGGTATGTACCGCTTTTAATGCAGATTTTGATGGTGACCAGATGGCAGTACATCTTCCGTTAGGTCCTGAAGCTATTCTGGAGGCACAATTGTTAATGCTTGCTTCTCATAATATCCTTAATCCTGCTAATGGTTCGCCGATTACCGTACCTTCTCAGGATATGGTACTTGGATTATACTATATGACCAAGAGCAGAAGATCTACGGAAGAACAACCGGTGAAAGGAGAAGGCCTTACTTTTTACTCACCCGAGGAAGTTACCATTGCTTTTAATGAGAAAAGAGTAGATCTCAATGCGATCATTAAAGTACGTACAATGGACTTTAATGAAGCCGGCGAGCTAGTGCCACAGGTTATTGAAACTACCGTGGGACGTGTACTCTTTAATGAAGTGGTGCCGGAAGCTGCTGGGTACGTAAATGAGGTATTGACTAAAAAGTCGCTTAGAGATATTATTGGTAACATCCTTAGCGTAACAGATGTCCCTACTACTGCAGAATTTTTAGACCGTATTAAAGAAATGGGTTATCGATCTGCATTCCAGGGAGGATTGTCTTTCAGCTTAGGCGATATTATCATCCCGCAAGAAAAGCATCAGATGATTGATGAAGCTAACGGGCAGGTAGATACCATTAAGATGAACTATAATATGGGGCTCATCACTAATAATGAGCGCTATAATCAGGTAATTGATATCTGGACTTCTACAAATGCAGGGCTAACTGAGTTGGCCATGAAACGTATTCGTGAAGATAACCAGGGATTCAATTCGGTATATATGATGCTTGACTCCGGAGCAAGGGGATCTAAAGAACAGATCAGACAGCTTACCGGAATGCGTGGTTTGATGGCAAAACCTAAAAAGTCAACTGCTGGAGGTGGTGAAATTATTGAAAATCCTATTTTATCAAACTTTAAGGAAGGGTTATCAATTCTTGAATACTTTATCTCAACGCACGGTGCACGTAAAGGTTTGGCAGATACCGCTCTTAAAACGGCCGATGCAGGATATCTGACCCGTCGTTTAGTAGATGTTTCTCAAGATGTAATCATAAATATTGAAGATTGTGGTACGCTTAGAGGTGTTGAAGTATCTGCGCTTAAGAAAAATGACGAAGTTGTAGAGTCACTTGGAGAACGTATTTTAGGGCGTGTTGCTCTTAACGATGTCTTTGACCCTATCACTGAAGAACAACTGATCTATGCAGGACAGGAGATCACAGAGGCTGAAGTGAAGAAAATAAACGCATCGCCTGTTGAGTCAGTTGAAGTGAGATCTCCACTAACATGTGAAGCAGATCAGGGAATTTGTGCAAGCTGTTATGGTAGAAATCTTTCTACCGGTAAAATGGTTCAAAAAGGTGAAGCAGTAGGTGTGGTAGCGGCCCAATCCATTGGGGAACCAGGTACACAGCTTACATTAAGAACCTTCCACGTAGGTGGTATTGCAGGTAACATTTCGGAAGAAAATAAGCTTGAAGCTAAATTCAATAGTAAGCTTGAGATCGAAGATCTTAAGTTAGTTAAAGGTGAGAATGCTGAAGGAGAAAAGGTTGATATCGTGATTTCCAGAACTTCTGAAGTTAAGTTTATCGATGAGAAAACTGGCATTACTTTAAGTACAAGTAACATTCCTTACGGATCTCAGATCTTTGTTAAAAATGGTCAAACCGTAAAAGAAGGAGATGTAATTTGTAAATGGGATCCATATAACGGAGTTATTATTTCCGAATTCTCTGGTAAAATTGCCTATGAAAATATAGATCAAGGCGTAACTTATCAAGTGGAAATTGACGAACAAACTGGTTTCCAGGAAAAAGTGATTTCTGAATCCCGAAACAAGAAGCTTATACCTACGCTTCTTATCAAGGATGCTAAGGGGGAAACTTTACGTTCGTATAACCTTCCGGTAGGCGCTCACATCATGGTAGATGATAATGAGAAGATAAAAGAAGGAAAGATTTTGGTTAAAATACCTAGAAAATCTGCAAAAACAGGAGATATTACCGGAGGTCTTCCAAGAGTTACCGAGTTATTTGAAGCTCGTAACCCTTCGAACCCGGCAGTAGTTTCTGAAATAGATGGAGTGGTTTCTTTTGGAAAGATCAAAAGAGGTAACCGCGAGATCATTGTAGAGTCTAAAATAGGTGAAATCAAAAAATATCTTGTTAAACTTTCGAATCAGATCCTTGTTCAGGAAAATGACTATGTGCGAGCGGGAATGCCTTTATCTGACGGTTCTATTACTCCGAATGACATTCTGAAGATTAAAGGGCCTTCTGCAGTACAGCAGTATCTGGTAAATGAAGTACAAGAGGTATATCGACTACAGGGAGTTAAGATCAATGATAAACACTTTGAAGTGGTAGTGAGGCAGATGATGCGTAAGGTTGAAATTCAGGACCCGGGAGATACCATCTTCCTTGAAGGTCAACTTGCTCATAAATATGATTTTATTAAAGAAAATGATGAAATTTTCGGTATGAAAGTCATAGAAGATGCTGGAGACTCTACAAACTTTAAAGCAGGTCAGATTGTGTCTCCACGTGAGTTGCGAGACGAGAATTCTATTTTGCGTAGAGCAGATAAGAATTTAATCACTTCAAGAGATGCGATTCCTGCAACAGCTACGCCTATACTTCAAGGTATAACAAGAGCATCACTGCAAACGAAGTCGTTTATTTCTGCTGCATCATTCCAGGAAACCACTAAAGTTCTTAATGAAGCGGCGGTGAGCGGTAAAGTCGATAACCTTGAAGGATTGAAAGAGAATGTAATTGTTGGTCATAAGATTCCTGCTGGAACAGGTATGAGAGAATATGATAATATCATCGTAGGTTCAAAAGAAGAATACGATGAGATCATGGCCGGCAAAGAAGAAGTGAACTATCAATAATGAGCGAAAAAGAGAAACAACAAGGTCAGATCAACATTGAATTGGATGAAAAAACAGCCGAAGGGATTTATTCTAATTTGGCGATCATCAATCACTCAGTATCTGAGTTTGTAGTAGACTTTATCAAAATAATGCCGGGGAATCCCAAGGCAAAAGTTAAGAGTAGAATTATTCTAACTCCTCAACATGCCAAGCGATTTTTGAAGGCTTTAAATGATAACGTACAGCGTTTTGAGAAAGCTCATGGTGAAATAAAGGATTATGAACAGCCTCCGTTGCCACTTAATTTTGGCCCGACTGGAGAAGCGTAATCACAGCAAAGCCCGGATGTTAAACCATCCGGGCTTTTTTGTATCTGTATGATGTGTTTTGTATTTTAGAACAAATTAAAAAGTATGACAGAAGAAAGAATAAAGACATATAGCGAGTTCTACAGCTTCTATTTGACAGAACATCAAAATAGAACAAGCCGTATCTTACACTTTATAGGTACTTTTTTAGTGTTTTTGCTAATAGGTTATTTTGCTTATACCGGAGCTGGCTGGAAGTGGATATTAGTGCCTATTGCAGGATACGGATTTGCATGGGTAGGTCATTATTTTTTTGAGAAAAATAAACCAGCCACGTTCAAATATCCATTATGGAGCTTAATTTCAGACTTTAAGCTTTTCTTTGAAATTCTTGTTGGCAAGAAAACTTTTGACGCATCTAAAGACTAAAGTTTCCTTACTTGTATTCTGAAGTAAAGTGAAATTTTATGGACGGATATTTTTGTTTGGTCATCTCTAGTGAAAAATGAGAATCAGCCAAAAAAACTAGTTGTCCCTGTTTGTCCTTTGCAAGGAATTTTTGTTTTACCCTTTTAAATTCTGAAAATTCATCATTCTTAGGATCATCAGGATCTACCCAACAAGCCTTGTGAACGGGAAAGTTCTCATAAGTACATTTAGCACCGTATTCGTGTTCAAGTCGATATTGAATTACTTCGTATTGCAGAGCCCCAACAGTTCCAATTACTTTACGGCCATTCATATCAAGTGTGAATAATTGTGCGACTCCTTCATCCATTAATTGATCAATCCCTTTCATCAACTGTTTTGCCTTCATCGGGTCGGCATTGTTAATATATCTAAAATGTTCGGGAGAAAAACTTGGTACTCCTTTAAAGTTTAAGGATTCACCCGAAGTAAGAGTATCCCCAATTTTAAAATTACCCGTATCGTGAAGTCCTACGATGTCACCGGCGTAAGAGATATCCACAATTTCCTTTTTTTCTGCAAAAAAGGCGTTTGGACTGGAAAATTTTAGTTTCTTATTGTTTCTAACGTGCAAATAAGGCTTGTTTCTTTCAAAAGTACCTGAAACGATCTTGACAAAAGCCAAACGGTCCCGATGTTTAGGATCCATATTCGCATGGATTTTAAAAACAAAACCGCTGAAAGCATCCTCGGTGGGCTCTACTATTCGTTCTTCTGCTTTCTTTGGTCTTGGCTCTGGGGCAATATCCACAAAACAATCTAACAACTCCCTAACTCCAAAATTATTTAAGGCAGAACCAAAGAACACGGGCTGTAAGGCTCCTTCCAGATAGGCTTCTCTGTCGAACGAAGGATAAACCTCATAAACGAGTTCTAAATTTTCACGCAATGCTTCCGCCTGGTCACTTCCTATAATCGAATCGAGTGAAGGGTCGTTTACATCGTCGAATGCAATGGTTTCTTCTATATTTTTTTTGCTGTCCCCGCTAAAAAGATTGATGTTTTTCTCCCATATATTATAAATTCCTTTAAAATCATATCCCATTCCTATGGGAAAGCTTAAAGGAGCTACAGTCAGCCCTAATTTTTGCTCTACTTCATCAAGCAGGTCAAATGCATCTTTTCCCTCCCTATCTAACTTATTAATAAATACGATCATCGGAATATTACGCATTCTACATACCTCTACTAATTTTTCAGTTTGTTCTTCCACACCCTTAGCTACGTCGATTACCACAATAACACTGTCTACCGCGGTTAGCGTTCGAAACGTATCTTCGGCAAAATCCTTATGCCCAGGGGTATCTAAAATATTAATCTTCTTATTGCGATAATTGAATGCCAATACAGAGGTAGCTACCGAAATTCCTCTTTGTCTCTCGATCTCCATAAAATCACTGGTAGCTCCCTTTTTAATTTTATTGCTTTTAACAGCACCAGCTTCCTGGATCGCTCCTCCGAATAAAAGTAGTTTTTCCGTTAGTGTTGTCTTCCCGGCATCCGGGTGTGAAATAATTCCGAACGTTCTTCTTCTTGCGATTTCTTTTTGTAAGCTCATTAAATCTTGATAATTGTGCGCAAAAATACCATTTTAGTTTAACTTTTGATGCAGGAAAAACGTCTAAGTCTACAATGCATTTCATCGATCTTTTCGCACACTTTATCTAAATATTAAGATTTTGTTTACAAGTTCGTTGATTGGTGCGATAGGGCTTACTATTTTAGTATGCTTAAATGTGTAAGCTAAACTATGCTTATTTGATGAAACTCTTCAATTCCCTCATTCCGATTAATCCGATTTATCTTACATAAACGTATATTAAAGAAACCTTCAGGCCTATGAAAATTTCTACTTTTCGCAATTTAAATACTGTTTTCCTTACATTATCCTTATTCTTTTATGGATTGAATGTCTATTCTCAAGGGACACCGGTTGCGTCTATCAACGCTTCTTATGTTGATGTGAACGATGCTTCTAATGATTACAGTATTGCTGGTGCAGGTAATGTTGCTACCTATCCTACAGGAACGACCTTTAACCTGTTTTTTTCGTCTTCAACAACTACCGATAATGATTATGTACTCTCTACTACGAATAGTATGACGGTTGGTGCATCGGTATTTAGTTTCGAATCACAGGCAGATCGTGTTTTCCTTCGTAGAGTCGATAATGCGGTTGCTACCGGCAATAAAGAAATTATTTGGGCAGAGCTGGAGTCGAGCTCAGGAAACGATCGAACTTTCAGGCCTCAGTACCTTCCTAATGTCGAACAATCCTTTAACTCGTTAACCTTAAATATTGGGTCTGATGAGTTTTTTGTAAATACCACTGCCGGAAGTATTCATTACAGCAATATTGAGCGTATTGATTTTGTCTTCACCACTGGTTTTACATCTTCGAATCCTGCCAATTCTGGTTTCGCGGTTTTTGAACGAAATGGTAATGATAATTTTAAGATAGCGGCTATTACTTCTATAGATGGAACTGGTAACCCTACAGGTTTTGGTTCTTTAGTATCAATTAATCAAAGCCAATTTGGTGCTAATCTTAAACCGGTAAGCTACGTGATCTTTGAAAGAGATCCCGACAACGGAGATACGAATTACAGACCTTCCGATAACGGGGGAACGCAACAGGTGAGAGGAGTTTATGTTTCTCTTCAGGATCTTGGTATTGTCGCAGGGCAGCCTTTTTACGGATACGCAATTTTACCGGACGATGCTATTTCTACCGACTTTACATTGAATCCTACAGATACGCCGGCAGCTACCGGGGGTATGGATTTATTACCTGGAGGAGCGATCTTTACCAGTGATGGTGCCTTGACACAACTGGAACCAAACACAGACGGAGATGCTCTGGCAGATAATTTAGATATTGATGACGACAATGATGGTATACTTGATACCGACGAATATATTGGTTTTGATCCTTTTGGTGATGAAGATGGCGACGGAACACCGAACTTTCAGGATGTAGCAGACGGAGGTGGAGCAGGAGATGGTTCTTCTACCGATTATACAGATAGTAACGGCGATAATGTTCCCGATGTTTTTGATGAAGACCTTGATGGAATTCCAAACCATTTAGATCTCGATAGTGATAACGATGGTATTCCAGACAATATAGAAGCACAAACAACCACTGGTTATTTGGCACCATCTGGGGATATTGATGGTAATGGACTTGATGACTCTTACGAAAGTTCACCGGGTTCTGGTGAAGGAATTAGCCCCGTAAATACCGATGGTCTTGATAATCCTGACTTCCTGGATTTGGACAGTGATAATGATGGATCAAACGATACCACAGAAGCGGGTATTATTCTAACCAATAATGTAGGTGCCAATGGACTGGATGCCGCTACCGATAACCCAGCAGATGATTATTCAGATCCTAACGGCAGCTATGATAATACACAAGCTGATAATTTTTCTGATATTGATGGAGACGTATTTCTTTCCGGCGGAGATGTAGATTATAGAGATGATTTCAATAATTCGGGGCTCATTTGCGGACCTATTAATCAGTTATACCAAACTAGAGGTAACGCAGGCAATGGTCAGGCGGAAGTTTTTAGGTACAATCCGTTTATAGCAGAATATGTACTGGTAGGTGCTTTGCAAGGAGTTGGTAATGGCTCAGCCAGTAATTCTTCGTACAGCGCTGTAACAAACTTTGTATACTCCTCAACAGGCGGTAATACTATTCGAGTTTACGATCCTGCAAATTCATTTAATTTCGTTGGACAGATCAACATTACAGGAAATACGACGAGCTTTAATCAAACTTCTTTTGCAGCAGAACAATTTGTTGGTTTTGTAAATGATGATAAAATAGTAAAATTTGATGTTACCAGCATAGCTTCTTATCCGACTACCGTACCCGTTGTTGAATTAGATATAGTTCCTGCAATTGGCGCTGAGCCTAACGATTTTGCAGTGGTGGGTAATTTCATTCTGGGTGTTAGCGGTTCAAACCTTATCATAATTAATTTTGATACCGGTGAGTCTCAAACGAGATCTCTTTCTATAACCGGAAGTACCGGAGGTGCTCCAGGTGGCTCCTGGGGAGCTGCATGGCAGGATAGAGATGGAAATTTTTATGCTTTCAGTAACGGTAACGGAAATATCTATCGCATTGTAGACGTAGTAGATGCAATAAATAATACTACGGGAAGTATCACATTTACACAAGTGTTTGAGGCCGATCCTTCGGGTCAAAACGATGGTTTTGGTTGCGAAATACAACCTAATCCTTTAGACTGGGACGGTGACGGTGTAGAAGATGCTATTGATCTTGACGATGATAACGATGGTATTTTAGATACTGTTGAGAATGGTGGTCTGGATCCACAGGCAGATGTTGATGGTGACGGCATTCCAGCTGTAATTGATGATAATGATAATGATCCTGGTATCGGGAATACCGATGGTAATGTACAACCGGAATTTGATGCCGACGGAGATAACATCCCCAACCAGTATGATTTAGACTCAGATAATGATGGTATTCCAGATAATATTGAAGCACAGACAACTACAGGATACATTCCGCGTTCTGGTACCGTTGATCCCGCCACGGGAATTGATACTGCCTACGGGAATGGGTTTGATAATTCTGAAGTGATCAATACAGATGGTGCATTGGTGAATTCTGATACGGTTCCTGATTATCTTGATAATGATAGTGATAATGATGGTATTACAGATACGGACGAGGCTTTTGGTCCAACGATCTTATCGGGTACAGATGGTGACTTCGATGGGATAGACGATGTATTTGATACAAATCCTGATGGAATTACAGATGCTGGTGCAGCGCAAAACGGACTCAATCCTTCTACACTGCCTGATTCCGATAGTGATCTCGGTTCAGGAGGAGATGTTGATTATAGAGATGTAAATGACGCAGATGCAGATGGTGTTCCAGATGATGTTGATCTAGACGATGATAACGATGGTATTCTGGATAGTGAGGAGTTCGCCGGAGGAAATGATCCTTTTGGGGATGAAGATGGTGATGGACTACCAAACTATATTGATACTGTTGATAATGGAAACGGTGGAGACGGCTCTACTACAGATTATACAGATAGTAATAACGATGGTATTCCCGATGTTTATGACACAGACGGTGATGGCGTACCTAACCATCTTGACCTGGACAGTGATAATGATGGTATTTACGATGCTGTCGAAGCAGGTCACGGTCAGCCTCATACAAATGGAGTGGTAGATGGTGCTGTTGGCACTGATGGTATTCCTGATGCAGTGCAGAATGCTGGGCAGGAAAATAGTGGTAATGTAAATTATACCACGGTCGATTCAGAAGATACTCCTGATGGGATCCCTGATTTTCTGGAAGTGGATGCCGATGGTGATGGTTGTTTTGATACT
Source organism: Flavobacteriaceae bacterium M23B6Z8 (assembly GCA_046199005.1). Classification (GTDB taxonomy): domain Bacteria; phylum Bacteroidota; class Bacteroidia; order Flavobacteriales; family Flavobacteriaceae; genus Ascidiimonas. The sequence goes on along the minus strand of CP176050.1, from coordinate 3,265,219 downwards.
GTTGAAGCAGGATTTACCGATGGCGATGATGATGGTGTTCTCGGAAGTGCGCCGGTCACTGTAGATGCAAACGGTGTTGTAACCTCCGGAACAGACGGCTACACGGGAACTACCGCAGATGTGACAACCGTAAATCCGGATACAGATAATGACGGAAATGCAGATACTTGCGATGATGATGATGACAATGATGGAAATCCTGATACTACTGATCCAAACCCTTTAACTCCTACCGCTAAAAATGATGCTTTATTAGTAGGTATTGGACAATCTGGAACCGTGAACATTTTGGTTAATGACGATTTTATAGCCGGAGGCGGAATTTCATTGACAGATTTAGGAACAGGTACTGCCGCAGGAACCGTTATTTTGAATTCATCAACAGGAGAACTACAGTATACTCCTGCACCTGGCGAAGAAGGAACTACGGTAACAGTAAATTACCAAGTGTGTAATACAACCGTATCACCTCAAGTGTGTGCTACGGCAACAGTCTTTATTACAGTAGCACCGGATACCGATGGTGATGGCATTCCGGATAATGCAGATTTAGATGATGATAACGATGGAATAACGGATGCACAGGAACTCAATTGTTCTCCCGGAAATACTTTGGACTGGGATACGGCTACCTGGACAGGAAATCCTCAGGCAGACCCGACCCCTGGTAATCCCAATGCGGCATCTACCACCATTAACGGAGTAACCTTTACTGCAACAAGTGCAATTACTGCAGGTATTACAAACAATTTTGTTGCAAGATATGCATCAGATATTAATGGGAAGGCTGGTTTGCAAGTAATTGGAAGAATCAACGAACTTGATAATGGAGAACAGATAACCTATACTTTTGAGTTTTCTCAGCCAGTTACAAACTTAACGTTTAGTGTGGTTGATATTGATGCAAGTTCAGACGAAGCAGACTACCCTCTTTTCAGAGAAAGAGTAACTGCAAATGCAACTATTAATGGAAATCCAGTAACCTTGAATTTTAATAATGGTTCTGCTATTCAGAATACGGCTCCGGGGATTTTTGACGGACTTTCTTTCATACCAACGAATCCACCGGCTCCCGTAAGTGATGACGGAGATTTAAATTTCACATTCTTAGATCCGGTTGATACCGTGACTATTACTTATTCAAACCTAACCTTGAATACCGATAATAGTCAGATAACGATTTTGTTTACTGATTTTAACTGGGATTGCCCTGCAATTGATACGGATGGTGATGGTATAGCGAATAGTCTGGATCTCGATAGTGATAATGACGGAATTTTAGATATTGTTGAAAGTGGCGCGGGCCTTACTGACGCTGATAATGACGGTAGAGCAGATGGCCCAGTTGGATCTAATGGTATTCCTGATGCAGCAGAAGATGGGGGTGTAGACGGAAATGGTGTTAGCTTTACTCCGCTTAATTCAGACTCAGATAGTAATCCTGATTATCTTGATATCGACGCAGATAATGATGGTATTGTTGATAATATTGAAGGGCAAAGTACAGCAGGTTATTTGGCACCCTCAGGAAATGATACAGATGGTAATGGAGTAGATGATGTATATGATGCAAATCCAATCACGCCCGAGAATACAGATGCTACACTGACAAACAGCGATACGGTGCCTGATTACCTGGATACTGATTCGGACGGTGACGGCGAAAGTGATACCATAGAAGCTTACGATACAGATGATGATGGAGTTGCTGATACGGATCCTGCGGGAGCTGACGCTGATGGTGATGGACTTGATGATAATTTTGACAATTATGATAATACCACTCCAGATGACGTTTTAAATCCAACAAACAACGGTCAGACAGCAACAAATCCATTCCCAGATACAGATTCTCCTGGTGGAGAACCTAACTGGAGAGAAGATATTAATCCTGGCATAACTATTACAAAAGTTGATACTATAGATGATGGTGGAGATGGAGTAGTCAACTTAGGGGATACGATCAATTATGTATTTACGGTTACCAACACTGGAAATGTGCCACTAACTAATATTACAGTGACTGATCCATTGGTAACAGTAACCGGAGGTCCCTTGGCCAGTTTGGCCGTAGGAGCAAGCGACAATACCACCTTTACAGCTTCGTATACGATCACCCAGGCTGATATTGATGCAGGTAGCTTTAGCAACACCGCTACGGTCACCGGGGAAGATCCTAATAACAATCCAGTGACCAGTCTTTCAGACGATCCGGATGATGCTACAGATAACGACAGCGACGGTGACGGCAACCCAGATGATCCAACAGTGACTACGATTACTCAGGTTCCAGAGCTTACCATCACCAAGGTAGATACCATAAATGATGGCGGCGATGGTAGGATCGATGCTGGCGATACGATCAGCTATGTATTTACAGTGACCAATACCGGAAACGTAACGGTGACGAATATCACAGTCACCGATCCATTGGTAACCGTAAGTGGTGGTCCTCTGGCTTCCTTAACACCTGGTTCTGTAAGTATTGGAGTATTTACTGCAATTTATACGATCACCCAGGCCGATATTGATGCAGGTAGCTTTAGCAATACTGCTACGGTCACCGGGGAAGATCCTAATAACAATCCAGTGACCAGTCTTTCCGACGATCCGGATGATGCTACAGATAACGACAGCGATGGTGACGGCAACCCGGACGATCCAACAGTGACTACGATCACTCAATCTCCAGAGCTTACCATCACCAAGGTAGACACCTTAAATGATGGCGGCGACGGTAGGATCGATGCTGGCGATACGATCAGCTATGTATTTACAGTGACCAATACCGGAAATGTAACGGTTACGAATATCACAGTCACCGATCCATTGGTAACCGTAAGTGGTGGTCCTCTGGCGAGTCTGGCAGTAGGCGCAAGTGATGCTACTACCTTCACGGCGACGTATACGATCACCCAGGCCGATATTGATGCAGGTAGCTTTAGCAACACTGCTACGGTCACCGGGGAAGATCCTAATAACAATCCAGTGACCAGTCTTTCCGACGATCCTGATGATGCTACAGATAACGACAGCGATGGTGACGGCAACCCGGATGATCCAACAGTGACTACGATCACCCAATCTCCAGAGCTTACCATCACCAAGGTAGATACCTTAAATGATGGCGGCGATGGTAGGATCGATGCTGGCGATACGATCAGCTATGTATTTACAGTGACCAATACCGGAAATGTAACGGTGACGAATATCACAGTCACCGATCCATTGGTAACCGTAAGTGGTGGTCCTCTGGCGAGTCTGGCAGTAGGCGCAAGTGATGCTACTACCTTCACGGCGACGTATACGATCACCCAGGCTGATATTGATGCAGGTAGCTTTAGCAATACTGCTACGGTCACCGGGGAAGATCCTAATAACAATCCAGTGACCAGTCTTTCCGACGATCCTGATGATGCTACAGATAACGACAGCGATGGTGACGGCAACCCGGATGATCCAACAGTGACTACGATCACCCAATCTCCAGAGCTTACCATCACCAAGGTAGATACCTTAAATGATGGCGGCGATGGTAGGATCGATGCTGGCGATACGATCAGCTATGTATTTACAGTGACCAATACCGGAAATGTAACGGTGACGAATATCACAGTCACCGATCCATTGGTAACCGTAAGTGGTGGTCCTCTGGCGAGTCTGGCAGTAGGCGCAAGTGATGCTACTACCTTCACGGCGACGTATACGATCACCCAGGCCGATATTGATGCAGGTAGCTTTAGCAACACTGCTACGGTCACCGGGGAAGATCCTAATAACAATCCAGTGACCAGTCTTTCCGACGATCCTGATGATGCTACAGATAACGACAGCGATGGTGACGGCAACCCGGATGATCCAACAGTGACTACGATCACCCAATCTCCAGAGCTTACCATCACCAAGGTAGATACCTTAAATGATGGCGGCGACGGTAGGATCGATGCTGGCGATACGATCAGTTATGTATTTACAGTGACCAATACCGGAAACGTAACGGTGACGAATATCACAGTCACCGATCCATTGGTAACAGTAAGCGGTGGTCCTCTGGCGAGTCTGGCAGTAGGCGCAAGTGATGCTACTACTTTCACGGCGACGTATACGATCACCCAGGCCGATATTGATGCAGGTAGCTTTAGCAACACTGCTACGGTCACCGGGGAAGATCCTAATAACAATCCAGTGACCAGTCTTTCCGACGATCCTGATGATGCTACAGATAACGACAGCGATGGTGACGGCAACCCGGATGATCCAACAGTGACTACGATCACCCAATCTCCAGAGCTTACCATCACCAAGGTAGATACCTTAAATGATGGCGGCGATGGTAGGATCGATGCTGGCGATACGATCAGCTATGTATTTACAGTGACCAATACCGGAAATGTAACGGTGACGAATATCACAGTCACCGATCCATTGGTAACCGTAAGTGGTGGTCCTCTGGCGAGTCTGGCAGTAGGCGCAAGTGATGCTACTACCTTCACGGCGACGTATACGATCACCCAGGCCGATATTGATGCAGGTAGCTTTAGCAACACTGCTACGGTCACCGGGGAAGATCCTAATAACAATCCAGTGACCAGTCTTTCCGACGATCCTGATGATGCTACAGATAACGACAGCGATGGTGACGGCAACCCGGATGATCCAACAGTGACTACGATCACCCAATCTCCAGAGCTTACCATCACCAAGGTAGATACCTTAAATGATGGCGGCGATGGTAGGATCGATGCTGGCGATACGATCAGCTATGTATTTACAGTGACCAATACCGGAAATGTAACGGTGACGAATATCACAGTCACCGATCCATTGGTAACCGTAAGTGGTGGTCCTCTGGCGAGTCTGGCAGTAGGCGCAAGTGATGCTACTACCTTCACGGCGACGTATACGATCACCCAGGCTGATATTGATGCAGGTAGCTTTAGCAATACTGCTACGGTCACCGGGGAAGATCCTAATAACAATCCAGTGACCAGTCTTTCCGACGATCCTGATGATGCTACAGATAACGACAGCGATGGTGACGGTAACCCTGATGATCCAACAGTGACTAACATAAATAGAACTGCTGATATTACTTTGTTAAAACGCGCTACTGTATCAGGATTCAGCAGAGTGGGAGATGTAATAACTTACGAGTTGACGGTACAAAATACAGGCAACGTTACCTTGACAAATATTGTTGTAACAGATGCTTTGGCAACAATCACAGGAGGAACTCCAATTGCTACACTGACACCCGGAGAAACCTCAGTAGTTACGGCAGAATACCAAGTTACTCAGACTGATATAGATAATGAGCAGTTTACCAACGTAGCTCAGGTAATTGCAGATTCTGTTGTAGGTTCGGTCAGCGATGATTCTGATGATCCTGATAATCCAACTGATGTTGACCCAGACGGTGATGGAGATCCTGATGATCCAACGGTTGTACTTCTAGATACAGACGGTGACGGAGTTCCTGATTCGTTAGATATCGATGATGATAATGATGGTATTGTAGATGCTTTGGAAGGAACCGGTGATTTTGATAATGATGGAATTCCTGATTACCTAGACATCGATAGTGATAATGATGGAATTCCCGATAATATAGAAGCTCAAACCACTAACGGTTACATATTTCCTTTAGGTACTGACTCAGATGGGGACGGATTAGACGATGCTTACGATACTGATGGTTCAAACACCGGAATTGATCCCGTAAATACAGATGGAGAAGGCATGCCAGATTATGTAGACGAGGATAGTGATAATGACGGTGTTAATGATATTATTGAAGGTAATGATGCTAATGGGGATGGTTTTGCCGATAGTGTATTAACAGGGGATGATTCAGATGGAGACGGATTGGATGATGCTTTTGACGATGTAGATGGACATGTATCTAACGACGGGATAACTGTTCCAAGAGATGAATATAGAGATACTGATGGCACAGAGGATGTAGACTACAGAGATATTGATGACGATGGTGATGGAGTAGATACCATCTTTGAACTGGATCCTGCCGGTGATGGAGGAGACCCAGATGACACAGATAACGATGGCACTCCTGACTATCTGGATACGGATGATGATGGAGATGGAATTGAAACTATTGATGAGAACCCTGATCCTAATGGTGACGGAAATCCTGATGATGCTTTTGATACTGACGGAGATGGCACACCTGATTATTTAGATCCTAATAATCCGACAGGCGATGGTGATCTAACAGTATATCAACTGATCACTCCTAATGGAGACGGAAGCAATGATGTTCTTGTTATTGGTAACATCCAGAACTTCCCTGATAATACCGTAAGGATTTATAACCGATGGGGCGTATTGGTTTTCGAAACCAAAGGATATAATCCATCTAACAATTTCTTTGATGGAAGATCAAATGGAAGATCTACCGTTCGAGAGGATGAGTTACTACCCGTGGGCACTTATTTCTATGTAATAGATTATGTTGCAGACGGTGAAACTAGGAGTAAAGCAGGTTATATATATATTAACAGATAGATACGGGGGGTATCTCGAATACCCTCCATCTTTTATAAACAGTTATAAATGATGAAAAAATACTATGTAGCTTTAATCGTTTTGTTGCTATTCTCTGTTCAATTTATGCAGAGTCAACAAGATGCCCAATACACACAATATATGTATAACACATTAAGTGTTAATCCTGCCTATGCCGGTAATCGAGGTGTGCTTAGTATTGCCGGACTTTATCGGAGTCAGTGGGTAGGACTCGATGGAGCTCCCGAAACAGGTACTTTTAATATCCATTCACCTATCGGGCCTAAAGGTAAAGTGGGCCTTGGGTTTTCGGTAGTGAATGATAGGATTGGAGAGGGAGTAAATGAAGAAACATATTTTGATGTGGCTTTTTCCTATACAGTTCAAACCTCAGAAAAAGGAAAATTATCCTTCGGTCTAAAGGCCGGTGGTCACCTGTTAAATGTTGACTTTACCCGATTGAGCCAGTTTACTACAGAGCTCGGACAAGAAAACAATATCGATAATAAATTTTCTCCTAATATAGGAGCTGGCGTATATTATCATACCAGCAAATTTTATTTGGGACTGTCTGCACCTAATTTTTTACAAACAGATCATTTTGACGAGTCACCTACCTTTAATTCAGAAGGGAGGAACGTATCTTACATAGCGAGCGAACGTATAAATTATTATTTGATTGCTGGATATGTATTTGATCTGAATGATAATTTAAAATTTAAACCAGCCTTATTAACTAAAGCAGTTTCAGGAGCTCCACTGCAAGTAGATGTTTCTGCAAATTTCTTGATCAATAATAAATTTACACTAGGTGCTGCTTACCGATGGGATGCGGCGTTGAGTGCACTGGTTGGTTTTCAAATCTCAGATCAGCTATTACTCGGTTTAGCATATGACCGGGAAACTACTGAGTTGGGAAGAACAGAATTTAACGATGGATCTTTTGAAGTATTCCTTCGATTTGAGTTGTTTAAAAACTTTGAAAAAATTGTTTCCCCCAGATTCTTCTAAACGTGTCGACTATGAGAAAAATTACACTTATATTATTATTTTCATTATCCTTCTCTCAATTCAGTTTGTTTTCGCAACAAAATAAGGTGAATAAAGCAGAGAAGAAATATGAAACCTATTCATTTATTAAGGCTATAGATATCTATGAGAGAGTAGCTAAAAAAGGATATAAATCACCTGAATTATTTAAAAAATTGGGTAATTCTCATTATTACAATGCGAATTACGCTGAAGCTGCGAATTGGTATGGAGAGTTAATAGCTCTTGGCGATGCAGAGATAGAACCTGAATATTACTTTAGGTACGCTCAATCCTTAAAATCTGAAAAAAGATATGAGGAAGCAGATAAAATGATGGAGAAGTTCAATGAAACCAAAACTTCAGATTTAAGAGCACAATTATTTGAAGAACAACCAGAATATTTGGAGGTTATCAAGTTTCAATCTGGACGCTACGAAATTGAAGAGTTTCCTCTTAATTCAATTTATTCTGATTTTGCTCCTTCGTTTTACGAAAGGAGTTTGGTTTTTTCATCCGCAAGAGATACAGGTAGATTTGTAAGATATAAACATGCTTGGAATGAAGAGCCATTTTTAGACCTATATGGTGGACCAATGAGTTCTACAGAAATAGTAGATGGCGTAGTAAAGTTTTCAGATGGAATCAATACCAGATATCATGAGTCTACTACAGCTTTCACAAAAGACGGTACGACTGTATATTTTACAAGAAACAATTTCTCAGATGATGGCTTTGGTAAAGATGATGAGGGGATTAATCGTCTGAAAATATATCGTTCAACTCTTATAGAAGGTGAATGGCAAGAAGAAGAAGAATTACCTTTTAATAGTGATGCGTATTCAGTAGCTCATCCTGCACTGAATAGTGACGAGAATATACTCTATTTTGCATCAGATATGCCCGGCACATCGGGACTTTCAGATATCTTCATGGTAGAGATAAAAGAAGATGGTAGTTTCGGTGAGCCTGTTAATTTAGGACCGGAAATCAATACCGAAGGTAGAGAGACCTTTCCCTATGTAAGTACAGGAGGTAATTTGTATTTCGCTTCGGACGGTCATCCGGGATTAGGAGGGTTGGATGTATTTGTTTCCAGATTGAAAAAAGATGGAATGCCCACTGATGTATATAACGTTGGTGAGCCTATAAATAGTCCCTCAGATGATTTTACGTTCATCATAGATGATGCCACCAAAAGCGGATATTTTGCATCAAATCGCCCAGGAGGTATGGGAAGCGATGATATCTACGTTCTTACAGAGCTAGCTCCATTAATTGTTACGTGTAAGAAACCACTCGAAGGAATGGTCATTAATAAGGATACGAAAGATCCACTAGAAAATGCTAAAATCGAAATAAGAAATACGGATAATGAGGTATTAGAAACTACATTAACAGATGCCTCCGGTAATTATGTAACCACCTTGGATTGCACTAAAGATCTTTTCGTGAGAGCGTCTAAACAAGGTTATAGTACAGAGGAAAAACTTATAGAAGCAAGTTATGATAAAGATAAGCTACTGCTTAATTTTGAACTTGAAAAAGATACGGTTACCGCTGGGGTAGGTGATGATTTAGCGAAGGTTTTAGACCTACAACCTATTTATTTTGACTTAAATAAGTCCAGAATTAGAAAAGACGCAAAGGTAGAGTTAGAGAAAGTACTAGCTGCTTTGGAAAAGTATCCGACACTAAAAATTGATGTCCGATCACACACAGATAGTAGGGGTAATGACGCTTATAATATGAGATTATCAGAACGTCGTAACAAATCAACTATCGATTATCTGATCAAAAGTGGTATTGATCCTTCCAGATTAACTGGTAAAGGTTATGGAGAAACGCAGCTTGTTAATGATTGTACAAACGGAAGTAATTGTAGTGAAGATCAACATCAGTTAAATCGAAGATCCGAATTCGTTATTATCCAATAGGTAACAGGTACATCAAGAATATTTAAAAAAGGCACTCTCAAAGAAGGGTGCCTTTTTTGTACGAAATAGCGCTATATTGAATAATAATTAGACATAAAATATTTCAGAATTTTCAGGTTAAACACTTAGTATTCAGTTAATTATTAGGGGGTTGTCCTGAAATATTTTGTGGTAAAACCGTAACTCTGCTAGAGAATATAGTAGTAACTTCATAGTTCAAAATTATAGACTAAATAAGGATGTATCTTTTACAAGATAAAATTCCGATGAAATCTAAAATTTTAAAGGAACTTATGAAATATTCTTACATTATAATTGACCATGATAAAAAAGCGATAGATGATTTACACGCCGCTTTGAGTGGTTTTCCAGATTTTTATTGTCGTGGAGTAGCTTATAATGAAGAAGACGCGATAGATCTTATTTTAGATAAAACACCTCAATTGATTTTTTTAGATCCTGAGATACCTGGAGAAAGTCAACCAAAAAGTAATTTCACCATACTTAGTGAATTAGGAGACTTTCTTAACGAACTCCCAGATGTTATAGTAATTACAAGAACCGAAGATTATGCCATAAGAGCCATAAGAAAAGGTGTATTGGATTATATGACAAAACCATTTAAAAAGTCGGATTTAAGAAAAGCGTTGATGCGATACGCTAAAAAAAGAGACCAGGCTAAAGATACATTGTGTTTGCAATCTTATGGGGATTACAAATTTTTAGAAATTGATGATATTCAATATTTAAGAGCAGATAACAATAGTACCGACTTTTTTCTTAAAGATGGTAATTCGGTAAGTGCATTTAAAACTTTAAAATATTTTGAAGAATCTCTTCCTAACTACTTTGTAAGAGTTCATAACAGTTATATAATTAATACAAACTATGTATCGCGTATCCATTTTGGAAAATACAAATGTTCTATAAAATCGTCGGATGAGATGATTCCTTTTTCCAGAACTTACAAGCAAAACGTAGAAAAAATGAAAAATTTAATTAAAAATAAAAACGTACTTGAATTTTAAAAAAAAGTAAAATACGTTCAACTACCATTAATTCCCTGTTAGTTACTATTGTTCCCGTACTACTTACTTAATAAGGGTTTTTCTTCAATAAATTGATCAATTTTAACACGTATCTTTGAAAGTAAGAACTAAAAGCTTCATTGCTGCTGTGTTAATTTGAGTCTTAAAAAATAAACTCAACAACATAATAACTATAATTAAAACTAAGAATGATGAAAAATTTAAAATTACTTTACATTGCTGCTGCATTTATTACTTTTTCAAGTGTTTTTGTTTCATGTGAACCAAACAATGTTGACGAAGATGTTTATATAGAAACGGGTTCTGAAACAGGAAATCAAGGAGATAAGCCACATGGACCTAAGTAAGATAAAATATTATTTATTTATGCCCTGACATTTTTAATGTCAGGGTTTTTTTTATACAGTAAAAGTGAATTTTATTTCATATTTTTAATTGGTATAATTATATGAAAAAACCTACGAAATTGAAGTGGCTTCTATTTGTTTTAGTATGTTTCATTATTTTTTCTTGTAATTCAAAAAAATCGGGTCTACGAGATAATTTTTCGAGAGAGAGAGATAGCATTAATCTATATATTCAACTCTCAGATGATGAATCCTTATCTGCTATTGATAGATTAAATTATGCGGAAGCAGCAGTGCCTAAAGCAAGGTCTATCGGGGAAGATTCTTTGTATATTAAATCTTTAATAAATCTGGCAAAAGTTAATTTTTACCAAGGAAATATTGATGAATACAAGGCTTTATCATTAAGAGCAAAAGAATATTCAGAAAAGGTAAAAGATTCATTTGGTATAGGTAAAGCGCATAATTATCTAGCGATTTATTATATGAATACAGACCGTAACGACAGTGCCTATTATCATTTCAACGAAGCGGTTTCGGTGTTGTATAGAATTAATGATGAATCACTCCTAGCTACTTCGTTACTTAACATGGCCATTATACAAAAAAATGAAAAAGACTTTATAGAGGGAGAAGTGACTTCTATTGAGGCAATGAAGATTTACACTGAATTAGAAGACTATGAAAGTCTGTCTTCACTCTATAATAATTTAGGTATAATTTCTAACGAGTTGGAAAGATATGATAAAGCTATAGAATACCATAGCAAGTCTCTGGACTATGCAATTAAAGCAGGGGAGGATTACAAATCGCAAATAACTTCCCTCAACAATTTAGGTGTTGTTTATGAAAATCAAGAAGAATATGCAAAAGCAATAGAATACTATACGAGAGCATTAACTTTTAAATCTTTACCAGATGAATCTCCAAAATTGCATGCTATGCTTTTGGATAATCTAGCGCATGCCCGATTTTTGTCTGGTGATAAAGCTAACCTTCCAGATGAATATTTTGTGCCACTCAGAATTAGAGATAGTATTGATGATACAGTTGGGAAAATTGTTAATAATGTTCATATAGCAGAGTATTTTTTAGCAGAAAAAGACACTGCAACCGCTAAGGAATATGTAACGGCGGCACTGAAGTTGGCAGAGGTAAATAAAAGTTATGGCGATATGCTCACACCACTTTCGCTACTTTCTGATATAGATAATGGGCAAGATGGTCTTCTGGCAGCTAAGAAATACATTAGAATAAGTGACAGTCTTCAAAACGCCGAGCGTAAAATTAGAAATCAGTTTGCTAGAATTCGTTTCGAGACAGATGAAATAGAACAGAAAAACAAAGAGATTTCTAAACAAAAAGATCTTTTTATAGCAATTTCCGCAGTATTGTTAATGTTCGGTGTATTTATATATATTATTAGAAAACAACAAGAGAAAAATAAAGAACTGAAATTTAGCAAGGCACAGCAGGAAAAGAATGAAGAGATTTATAACTTAATGTTATCCCAACAACGAAAACTAGAAGAAGGAAGGCAGCAGGAGAAGAAACGAATTTCCCAAGAGCTTCATGACGGAGTTCTTAGCAAGTTATTTGGAACGAGATTGAACTTAGATAGTCTGAATTTAAAAAATGATGAGCAAACTATCCAGACAAGAACAAAATATATTGATGAGTTAAAATCGATTGAACAAGAAATACGACAAATATCTCATGATTTGAACACAGAAATTTACGATTCAAATTTGGGATATACAGAAGTTATAAGTAACTTGATTGCTTCTCAGGCACAATTGGGTAATTTAGAGTACAAATTTCAAAGTGACTCTCAAATTAGTTGGGAAGCAATATCGAATAAAGTTAAGATTCATCTTTACAGGATTATTCAAGAGGCCCTCCAAAATATAAATAAACATGCGCAAGCAAAGAATATTAAACTAACTTTTAAAAAAGATAATGAGTCTCTTCGAATAGATATATCTGATGACGGTGTTGGTTTTGATAATCATAAAATTAAGAATGGAATTGGTCTTAAAAATATCAAATCGCGAGTAAAGGAAATCGGAGGTAAATTACAGCTTGATTCAGCTGTTGGAGGAGGGACAAATATCAATATTAATATTTCGGTATAATTATTTTAAGCCTCAATAATGGAAAAGAAACTTAATATTTTGATGGTAGACGACCATCCCATGATCTTAGAAGGATATAAAAATACGTTACTGGGTGCAGACGATCTGGAATACTATATTGAAGTTACCACGGCATCTGACTGTGATAGTGCATATGATGAAATAAAATCTGCTGCACAGTTTAGACCTTATGATGTGGTATTTGTTGATATCAATCTACCGCCTTCACGTGAAGAATTAATAACTTCTGGAGAGGATTTAGCTTTAAAAGTTAGGCAGTTGATGCCAAAGACGAAAATTATCGTATTAACTATGTACAACGAGAATCATCGAATTCATAATATTCTTAAAAATATTGACCCAGATGGTTTTCTAATTAAAAGTGATCTAACCTCCAGTGAACTACTGTTAGCATTCAAAATGGTTCTAAATAATCCACCTTATTACAGCAGCACAGTAAAGAATCATCAGCGGCTAAGAATTAAAAATGACTTTTCGCTTGATGAAAAAAATATGAAAATTCTCTATCACCTTTCTCGAGGTGTTAAAACAAAAAATCTAACCGATCATGTCGGATTATCTCTTAGTGCTATAGAAAAACGAAAGAACCAGATCAAAGAACTTTTCGGAATTGGTGATGGCGATGACGAGATTTTATTACGGGAAGCCAGAAATAGAGGGTTTATATAAGAAAATTCATTCACGATTTTCAAAAAGTACGGTTTAACCGTACTTTTTTTGTGTTTTTGCTTCACCTGAAATACATTCATTATAAATACTTTTGACCTGTAAAGCAATTAAAGTCCGTCAAACTTTAGTTTTACAGATTTAGTTACCAGTAAGCAGTTTTTGTCAAACGCTTGCTAACCGAAGAACTTATCATTCTTCAAAAAATGGTTTAAGAGTAATTGTTGGGGGGCCAACAATCAACGGTGAAACTCCCAGGGTTATCCATAAGGATAATCCTGGAGCGGATCCGGAAACTCATCTCTGCTCAGGTCGATTTCCACTCAATTATCAAATGTTTTAGTAAAAGTTTTTTTTGGATATTGTAGGTATTGTCTATTTTTGATCAATGCAAGAAGAAAAAGTAATTTTAGTAGACCACAACGATCATCAGATCGGATTAATGCCTAAACTTGAGGCACATGAAAAGGGAGAACTGCATCGGGCATTTTCTGTTTTTATTCTAAATGGTAAGGGAGAATTGATGCTTCAACAAAGAGCTCTACATAAATACCATTCGCCAGGATTATGGACCAACACATGTTGTAGCCATCAAAGGGATGGAGAATCAAATATTGATGCGGGTAAGAGAAGATTGATGGAGGAAATGGGATTTACTACCTCGTTAGAGGAGGTGTTGAGCTTTATTTATAAAGCCCCTTTTGATAACGGCCTCACCGAGCATGAATACGATCATGTTTTAGTAGGTAGATATCAAAATGAACCAAAGATCAATCCAGATGAAGTTGCTTCCTGGAAATGGATGTCATTGGAAGCTGTAGATAAAGACCTAAAGAGAAACCCTGAAAGTTATACAGTCTGGTTTAAAATAATATTCGATCGTTTTTACGCGTCATTGGAGAAATTTAAGTAATTCTTCTTGAATTTCCTCTGCACTACTCCACACTAAACCATGACCTTCCCCACTAAGTGTAATAAGTTTAGAAGATGGTATTTGCTTTGATAATCTCGAGCTATTTTCAAAAGGTACGATCCAATCATTATCTCCGTGGATTAACAAAAGCTCTTCTTTCAAATCTTTCCACGAATTCTCAAATTTTTTTAGTTCGACCTGATGACTCAACTTTTCTTTTGAAGCACTTTTCCATACATCGGGAATTAAGGGTTTAAAAAGATCGATTTTGTAAATATTTACTAATGAAGGTATCATTTCGTATTCAGCAAAAATTGCAGGAGCGATAAGTGCAATTTTATTTACTTCATGTTGCAATGCGTAGTTAAGAGCAATAGGACCTCCATAAGAATATCCCACAAGAATAAGCTGCGATGGTTTAAAGAGATCAACAATTTTTTGAAGTACCTCTGTTTCTTTTTTGATAGAATTTAATACTTCACCATCTTGATCAGGGGCGTAACCAATACGATCGTAACTTACCAAATTGAAATGTTTTTGAAGGTAAGGGTTTTTCCAATAATCTTTAAAATCAAGACTAGACCCAATTGAACCATGTATAAAAATCAATGTTGGTTTTGATCGGACAAAATTAACACTGGAAACAACCCTAACATTCTTCGAATCATATTCTAAATAACGTATCTTTGTATGGACTCCTAACTCTTCAAAGCTATCCTTTATTTTTTGGTCGCTGGATACTTTTGAAAGCCAATAAAATCCAATTATAAGAATAGTTATTATTAGTAAGATAAAATAGCTTATATAGCGGAGAATTTTTTTAAATCGTTTCAAAAGTCATAAATTTAATTGCGAAGTTAATGAAAGTAACCGTACACCGAAAGGCACATTTCAACGCTGCACATCGATTATTTCGTGCCGATTATTCAGATGAAAAAAATAAAAATGTCTTTGGTAAATGCAGTAATCCCAATTATCATGGTCACAATTACGAATTGATTGTGGGAGTAACAGGTGAAATCGATCCTGAAACTGGTTTTGTAATGGATATGAAGGAGCTCAAAGACTTAATAAAAGAACATGTTGAAGACAGTTTTGACCATAAAAACTTAAATGTCGAAGTACCTGAGTTCAATTCATTAAATCCAACAGCTGAGAATATTGCGGTAGTCATATGGAATAAATTACGAAAGCACATAAGTTCAAAATTAGCATTGGAAGTTGTTTTGTATGAAACTCCGAGAAATTTTGTAACCTACAGAGGATAATATGAGTTTAGAAATAGGAAATATTTTGCCGGAGTTTGTATTGAAAGATCAGAACGGAAAAGATTTTGTTAGTAAAGATTTTATAGGTAAAAAAAATCTGGTCATTTTTTTCTATCCGAAAGACTTTACTCCAGGGTGCACAAAAGAGGTATGTTCTTTTAGAGACCACTACGAAGAGTTTCAGGAACTTGGTGCCGAAGTTGTAGGAATTAGCGGAGATACCGAAAAGCGTCATCAAAAGTTCTCCTCCAATTATAAATTGCCATTTAGACTATTGGCAGATGTTGGAAATAAGGTTAGAAAGCAATTTGGCGTATCCAAAGCTTTGTTAGGGCTGTTGCCAGGGCGCGAGACCTACGTCTTTGATGAACAAGGCAAACTCATATTTATTTTCAATAATATGAATGGAGCTGTTCATATGAAAAAGGCATTGAACGCATTGAAAAAATCTTAATGACATGAATTTGTATCCTTTAAAATTTGTCCCTCAGTATAAAGAAAGATTATGGGGGGGAACGAAATTAAGAGAATTTCTTAAAAAAGAAGTAGCCGGAGATTCCATTGGAGAGAGTTGGGAACTTTCCGGTGTGGAAGGCTCTATCTCAAGGGTTGCCAACGGGAAGCTTAAAGGAATAAAGCTTACTGAGCTAATGGAAACCTATCAGTCTACACTGCTCGGAAAGCATGTCTACGAAAGATATGGAACTGAATTCCCCATCTTGATCAAGTTTATTGATGCCAAGCAGGATTTGTCTATTCAATTGCATCCAAATGATGAATTGGCTCGTAAACGACACAACAGTTTTGGAAAAACAGAAATGTGGCATGTGATGCAAGCAGATAAAAATGCAAAACTAATTGTAGGATTTAATCAGGATGTATCTAAAGAACAGTACCAATCTTGTCTGGAAAATAACGAGTTATCTAAAATTCTTAACTATGAGAAAGTTGGTAAAGGCGATACATTCTTTATAAACACCGGTAAGATTCATGCTATAGGAGCGGGCGTCTTATTAGCCGAAATTCAGCAGACGTCTGACATTACGTATAGAGTGTACGATTGGAATAGAAAAGACAAAGATGGCAAAACGAGAGAACTGCATACACAACTTGCACTTGATGCGATTGATTACGACCAGAAAGATGATTTTAAAGTCTCTTATAAACAAGATACTAACCAAGTAAACTCAATGGTTACCTGCGATTATTTTATAACAAATTATTTAAAAATTAATGAGGAACTCTCGCTTGATCTGGAACATTTAGATTCTTTTAGTATTTATCTATGTGTAGATGGTGAGACTACTGTTACAAATGAATATGGCTCTGTTTCGCTAAAGAAAGGTGAAACAGTTTTGATAGCAGCTTCAACACGAAATTTGAGCTTCAAAACTAAAAATGCTGAAATACTTCAAGTGTATATTTAATAAATGTATTTTTGTAAAAAATAATTTAGTATGGCAAGTATAAAAAATCTTAAAAAAGATATCAATAACGTTCTTGGAGATATAATTGATGCTGTTTATGTTTGGGAAATTTCGACTCAAAATTATAATGATAAAAAGGGAAATGCTATTATTGATGAAGCGATCGCGGTTTTTGACGAACTTATTGCTAAAGTAAATGATAAGACTGTCGAAAATCGTCAAAAGCACCTGAAGCAGGTAAATGAAGAATTAGAAGAAAAGAGTCAGGCTTTGGTAGCTAAGTTGAATAAGCTATAAATAAGAAATAATTAATAATAAATCTAAAAACCTTCGAATTCGAAGGTTTTTTTATTGAGGTCCCTTTTCCTGTTCTTTGATCTGTTTAATGTATTGATCTAATTGTTTCCCATACTTTGAATCTGCCACCTCAGGAGACAAGGAATTGTATATGGTATCAAGGTACTTCACTTTTGCATCAAAAGCTTCCGATAGCGCTATATAGGGAGCGATGTAACTGTCTTTATTCGTTAAAGCAAAATTTAAGGTATACAAATATCCTCTAATGACATTTCGATCTGCTTGTTTCTGGATGGAGTCTGCTTTCAATGAATCTCTGTCTTTTCTTGCCTCTAAATTACTTTTAATAAGCTCTAAATTACGCTCGTTAAACTTAGACATCATTTTTTTATATTGTTCCAGTTTTTTATGAGTTTCAGAACCTTCGATCTTCGCGGCTACTTCAAAAAATTCCAGATCGGTATTAATGGTAATATTAGTAGGCTCTCCGAAAAATGTGATGCGATCATTTATTTCATCGCCGTCTTTTTTATTGAGGTACAAATAGAAGACCTCCGGACTTTCCAGTTCTGCAGTAAATCTGAAATCACTATCGCCATCAACCAAAAGAGAATCAACAGCAACAAGTGCAGTATCTTTGATCTTTTGAAGATAAAGCGTTCCCTTTTTCAGTCCTTTGACATTTCCAGACACGGTCATCGTGTTTTTGGTTTCTTTCGTACAGGCGGTAAAAAGAATTGTGATCAGTACTGTTATCAGAGTTAATTGCTTCATTACACTTTTAAATTTTGGAAGGGCAAATATCTTTATTTCTGATTAAAAAACTAAACATTAGACGCAATTTCCATAAGATAGGCACACAAAAGAGCACCATAGGTTCCAACAGCATAACCAAAGACTGCCAGTAAAACTCCCACCGTTGCAAGCGATGGATGAAATGCAGCAGCAACCACTGGAGCAGAAGCTGCACCTCCAACGTTGGCTTGACTCCCTACCGCAAGAAAGAAATAAGGGGCTTTTATAAGTTTTGCGATCAGTATTAAAAGTCCGGCATGGATTGATATCCAAATGAATCCAACGATCAGCAAACCAGGATTTTCTACCACTTTAGTCAAATCCATCTTCATACCGATAGTAGCTACCAGAATGTAAATAAATAGACTGCCTAGTTTACTCGCTCCCGCACCTTCGTAGTTACGTGCTTTAGTGAATGAAAGCACAATGCCCACGATCGTTGCAATGGTTATCATCCAGAAAAACTGAGAGCCAAAAGAAGAAAGTGCATTTTTTTTATCGTTTATTGCTTCGAAGGTAGCTTTTAGGAACTCTGAAATACCATTGGCACCCCAGTGGGCAAGCCCTACCCCGGTGAATGCTAAAGATAAAATAATAATGATATCAGTTAGTGAAGGGTTTCTAGTTATTTTTTCGGTGAAAGAAGCTACCTTTTGTTTAAGCTCCTCAATAGCACTGCTATCTGCTTTTAACCAGTTGTCAATTTTCACGTTTTTACCGATACCTAATAAGATGATCGCCATCCATACATTGGCCATCACAATATCAACGAGTACCATGGCACCGTACTTATCATCATTAAACTTAAATATCTCCAACATAGCGGCTTGATTGGCTCCTCCGCCAATCCAACTTCCGGCGATGGTCGCTAAGCCTCTCCATACGGCATCAAAATCGTTACCACCCACAGTTTCGGGAGAAAAAATGGAAACGATAAGAATTGCAATGGGTCCTCCAATAATAATCCCGAATGTTCCTGTAAAGAACATGATCAATGCCTTCGGACCAAGATTAAATATGGCTTTGAGATCTATGCTCAGCGTCATTAAAATAATGGCAGCTGGTAACAGGTAGCGACTGGCGATGTAATAGGTATTTGAAAGTTCGTCTGAAACCAGACCAGTAGATGCATAAATCGCGGGGATGAGATAACACATCAATAAAACAGGCACATATTTGTAGAATTTTGCCCAAAATCCTTTCTTGATCGATGAAGTATAGAAAACAAGTCCTAGAGAGAGAAATAGAAGTCCAAATACAATAGTATCGTCTCTTATAATAATGTCCTGCATTGTTTTTTGCGAAAAGTACAAAAAATAATAAACAAAAAAAGGCAGCATTATGCTGCCTTTTTAAAATTCACTTGGTATCGCTATTTTTTCAACCACGCATCTCTTAATGCTAATTCTTCTGGGGTTGCTTCCGGTGATTCGACCAATTTCTGCACCGTTCTTACGGGCGCCACCACCGTTCCTTTGAGGGTCATTTCTTCATCATTCCTAGAAATAACGAATTCGATGAGGTCCCCGGGCTTCCAGGTAAAAGATACCCCTACCATATCTCTTATGTTGTCCAGCGAGTATTCCATTCCATTTATTTTTCGAATAACATCATCTGGCTGAAGTTTTAATTCGGTGAAAAAGGAGTTAAGAGGAATTCCAGACCTGATAAAAATTTCTTTCGTGGCCTCATTTACATTAATAAATGGTTCCTGACCCTGAAACAGATAACCCGTTTCCTGTGTCTCTTCACCAAATATTAAGCCTACTTTAGAAAAGTAAAGCGAATAATTAATGGGTTTTGAGCCTATTACATGATCTTCGAAAAATACGCCAACTTCCGGGTAAGTAAGCTGGGTAATCTGACCTAGAATCTCATCATCCTTAAAAGGTTTGTTTTGACCGTATTTTTGTGAAAGTTGCTTCATAAGCCATAAGATCCCTTTATCTCCATCACTTTTTTCCTTAATTATAAGATCTAGGCACATTGCGATAAGAGCTCCCTTTTCATATACATTCGCATAGTTTTCTTTAAACGGGTCTTCGAGAATATTTTCGCTCATTTCTGTAAATGACATCTGGTCATTGAAACTGTCTGCTCTTTCTATTTTAGTCATCAACCGTTCGTAGAATTCATTATTAGTGATCAATCCCTGGTTCACCTGAAACAAATTGGCAAAATACTCGGTGACTCCTTCGTACATCCATAAATGTTGAGACATTTTAGGAGTATTGTAATTAAAGTTGTGTATTTCTTCGGAATGAATACTTAATGGGGCAACAATATGAAAAAATTCATGAGAAACCACATCTACCATGGCTTCGGCCAATGCCTCTTCCGGAATTGACTCGGGCAAGACTACCGTGGTGGAAGTATGATGTTCCAAAGCTCCAAAACCTCTTGCATCTTCTTTCTCCATAGAGGCCAGATATAACAGTATATTGTATTTTCTGGTACTGTTAATGTCTCCCAAAAAGGTTTTTTGAGCACGCATCATTTTTTCCATTTGCGGTTTCAACTTTGCAGCAGAATAAACCTTGTTGGGCGAATATACACTTAAGGTTACTTCAATATCGCTCACCATAAACGTTTCAGAATCAGGAACTGCATAGAGAATGGGGTTATCGGTCACTTCGAAATACCTGTTGGCCAGATACACATCAGTGTCGTAATCTTCGTTTAAAAGTGCCTTTGGGGTTTCTATTTTAGTAAGCGTGGTGTATCCGTTTAATTCCTTTGGAGATCTTACAATAAGCTCATAATTAAGATTAGTGAGATTATCAAAATATCCTACCAGTGCATGCAGGTTCAATACAAAATTTGAACCCTGCTGTATATTTACTCCTGCCGGCGAAAATACAGGTTCTTCTTTGGTGTTCTCACTGTCAAATGTGTCGTTTACCCAATAGGTGATTCTATCTAATTGTGTTGCATTCTTGATTTGCCATGAATTAAGATCTATCTGATTGACTTCGAGGGGGGTATTATTGTAATCGAAGGCTTTTACCTCTTCCAGATATTGACCGTAATTATCTACACTATAAGTACCCGGTACGGTTTTAGGAATATAAAATGTTACAGTTTGAGCGGTAAATCTTCCGGGATCGATTTCAACCATCACTCTATCATCTTGAATATTTACCAGATCTATCGTTGATACTACCGGATTAGAATTTACCAGGTCATTAATTTTAGGAGCGCAACCACTTATGGTGTAAATAAGCGAAAACGCCAGCAATAAATTTCTCATAAAAAGTTTAGTTGAATTAAAAGTTCTTCGACCTTACAAAGGAACTCTATTTTGTCTTTTCAGCTACAAATTAAACATTTGTTTAACATACTTGGCGACACCATCTTTTTGATAATCACCAGCGACCGCGTCTGCGACTTGCCTGACTTCTTCTCTGGCATTTGCCATAGCTACTCCATGACCTACACAACGAAGCATTTCAATATCATTGAAATTATCCCCAAAGGCAAGAGAATCAGACAATGACAACTGATAAAGATTTTGTAGAACATTCTCAATAGCTTTAAACTTTGAAGTGCCTTGAGGGCTTAATTCAATAATGGTATCATTAGAGCGATACTGAAGAATTGAATCTGAAAACGTATCATCAAGGATCCTCGAAAGCAAATCAAGTTTTTCTTTTGTTCCCATACACATGATTTTGTGAAACCCCTTTTGCTGCATCATAAAATTCTGCAAAACGGTATTTAAAGGAGATAAGCTAGGTTTTGTCTTGGTATTGAATATTTCTTTTTCAATTCGTTCAGTGACCGTTTCTGTATACCATTCATCCAGGTGATACAAACCTAATTTAATCTCCAGGTCTAAACAGGACTCATACAAATTGTAGGTAGTGGAAGGTTCAATAGTTTTGGAAAAGATAATGTTGTTTTCCCGCATAATTAATGCACCGTTATAACATATGAGTGGAAGATCTGTTCCATCAATCTGGGATTGTACATATGCCATGGCTTTGGGCATTCTCGCTGAGACTAAGATCACCGGGATTGTCTCTTGAAGTTTACGCAGGTGTGTTGCAGTAAAATCTGAAATATCTTTCTTACGAGAGAGTAAGGTGCCATCCAGATCGGTAAAAACAATTTTATATTGCATTTGTTTATTATATGTTGAGCCAGTAGGTAAGTTTCAAATTTAGCGATCTATTTCTAGGGGCAAAATTGTTTGTTCTGTAGTTATCATTGTAAACGATGAAAAGATCAGATAGGGGAGCAAATCTCCATTGCAGCCTGGTATTGAGTCCCAGATTTTCATTTCGGTTGCTAAACTGAAAAATGGTGGTCCAAAATACCGATTTACTAAATGTCACCTCAAATCTAGGGCTGAGAATGAGAATACTTGCATCTGGAAAAGGATCAGGGAGATCTATCCTATCAAAATTAATACTCAAGGTTGTAAGAAAGATAGGTTGGAGCCTTAAGCTAGCTTCTGCGGCAATTGAGTAGATCGAACCGTTAAAAAAAGATCCTCCCGAAGGACTTAGTTCGTAAGAAAATACTTTTCTTCTATCTGATCTGAAAGATGCTGAAAAGCTGGTGAATTTATAGCTTGTATTTAAGGGTAGAGGTATACCCCCCTCTGTATTGGTGGGATCAAAGTCTTCGGCAAGAAATATAAACTGATCCTGCACACCAGCAGAGATCTCAATTTGATTGTTGAACGCTGCTTCCCACGAAAACTCATGAGTATAATCAGTATTCTGGAAGTTGAGATCTGGTCTCCAGAGTAGCGTAGTAGACAAGGAGAACTCATGATTGTTGACGGCACCTTGTGTTGGTCTTAAAATTTTGGTGAATTCAGGATTCAAAACAAATACATCTTTTCGTCTTATAAAGCCCAGGTCAGAATTGAAATCGGCACCTACATAACGCGCTGAAATACCTGCCTGATAAAATCTTGAATTGTAAAATAACCTTGCTCCAGAAGAAAAATCTTTGTTTCCGCTATTTGGTGTGAACGATTTGTGCACGTAAAACTTGCCGATCCAGGTATTGTCTGCCGACGCAAGATTATAATCTAAGCCAAGTACTCGATTATATCTTTCTGCTTCCGGAAGAAACTCATATTCTTTAAAACTTTGCCGGTTTACAAAAATGAATCCGAAATTAGACCTGCTAAATACTTTTTTCTGAAGTGCCAGCACCATATTATTGTTTGATGGGATCTCATTTTCTACATCTTCTTCCGTTTGAATATTGAGAAAGCCAAGCCGCCAGTCGCGATTAAGCTTCCCACTTAAGCGAACACCGCCTATAATTCCATTCTGAATATTATCTCCTTCTGCATTTTCCGAAATTCCTATTCTTCTTGAGAAGAACGGATTTGCTTCGGAGTCATCTCCGAAATCTGCGAACAGGTCATTATTGTCTATAAAAAATTGCCTCCTTTCGGGTAAGCCTATTTCAAATCTGGTGAGATTGGTTATTAGGTTATCTACTTCAACATTGGAAAAATCGGGATTAATAGTAACGTCCATATTCATCCCATTACCGATAGCAATTTTGGCATCTGCACCAAAGTCAAACTTTGACAAGCTTTCATCTTCTTCATAATCTTTAGCCAGCGAATTGTTTATGTAAGGGATAAGCGTAAAGGGAGTTCTTGATTTGCCTAGTGGCTGCTCAAAGCGCATATCACCCATGAAAGCCAGATTAAATATAAACTGATTCTGCGGAATACGCATCCACGTACTTTGCTCGTTGCTTTGAGTATCAAAGCGATAGCTGTTAAAGCGCCATTTGGTTTCTCCTTCTTTGAACTTGAACGAAGTAAGCGGAATTATCATTTCTGCGGAATAACCATTTTTAAAGGTTTTTACTGCACTTCTCCATTTTACATCCCAGGTGGTATTGAAACCTCTTAGATCAGATCCTCCAACAGAGATTAACGCCTCTCGCTGCACACCTGCAGGATTTAATCCCAAAAGAAAAGCAGTGGTGCCGTCGTTAAAAGTATCGAAGAGGAGGCTTATATTATCGTTACCTCCAGCTCTGAAATCTCGTTGAAGCGATGGGATAACATATGCATCTCCTATGGTTTCTATGGTAATGCCAACATATAAATTTACATTATCATAGAGCATTTTAATGGTAGTCTGGCTACGTGCAAGTACTGAATCTGTCGGGAAATATTGGTAGAAATCTCGTGCACTATCGGCAGTAAACCAAAAAGAATCTTCTAAGATGCCATCCAGCTCAATTTTGTCATCAGTGAGTTTTACGAGGAATTCTTTTTGATCTTCTTGTGCATGCGTAATCAGGAAACCGAAAAAGAAAAAGAAGACAATCAGCCTTTTAAGCATTGGAATGAGGGTTAGTCTTTCAAAAATACACTATTCTTCAAAAATTAAATGAGGATCAAGACTTTTTATCTTCCGGTTTTTTGGGAGCACGTTTTGCTTCTTTCAGGCTCTGCATCAACATCCATTCAATTTGGCCATTTGTACTGCGAAACTCATCAGCTGCCCACTTCTCTATAGCTTTGAGCATTTCTTCATTTATTCGCAGGGCAAAGGCTTTCTTTTTTGCCATAGCATTACTTTTTAATGAATTCTGTAAGCACCGCGACCAATTCTGAGGATAACGGAAATGAGGCATCTCTGTATGAAGCCTGATTTTCCTGAAGATCTTTAACCGTTTTTAGCACGTGATTCATCTCTGGTATTATGATTAGTTCTGCATTCGGATTTGATGCTTTTAATGCGTTAGCATCTTCGGGAGTTATCTGAAGATCAGAAGCGCCATTTATGATAAGCGTAGGAAGTTTAATTTTAGCAATTTCCTCGGTCGGCAGATATGCATTGTAACTTTTTACAAAAGTGTGATTGACAGGATTAAAAATACTTTGCAACATAAAATTTACTTCCTGTATAGTATCTGTCTTCCGAAGCTCTTCAAAATGCTGTTTTGCAATGGCACCCAACTCTTTACTCTGAAGGTTGATTTGTGCAATGACAGTTTCTTCCAGCGTTTTTGAGGCTCCTGCTAATGAAATATACTTCGATATTGCTTCGTTCATTGCCAATAAGGAGGTTAAAGCACCCTGGCTATGCCCAATAACAGTTATCGAACTAAATCTGTCATCGCCCGCAAAGTGCTTCATAACAATACGGGCATCTTCTACAATGTCTTCGTAGGAAATGGTGTGATCAATCAGCTTTCTATTAGCAGGATTAGCAGTTCTTTTGTCATATCTAAAAAAAGCTATTCCCTTAGAATTTAAACTATCTGCAAGGACTTTAATATAATTTGCACCAATATTTAATCCTGCCTGGTTCCCGTTTCGGTCAATGTTTCCAGAACCATGAATAAAAATAGTAAGTGGTAACGGTTTTTCGGAATCGGTATAGGAGAGTATACCCGGTATTTCTATTTTTCCGTTTTGTAGTTCAATTGTTTCTTCGATTAACTCTTGAGCATTCATAGAAACAATGCCTGATAAAAAAATTATCAACATTCTAAAATATGTCATCGTTTTTAGATTTAAAATTATGAAGGATTCTCATGATCTCTTCAGGACGTTTTGTACCAATTAGAATAGTTTTTCCTTCATGGTAGTTTATGCGTATTACTTTTTCAAGCCCCATCGTAGTTATGGAAGGGGTGTGGTTCAATATATTCCATTTACCTACTTTATAACCGTAATTAGGAACATTATAATCCTGAATCTTATAACTGTCTATATGGTTCATGGGGATAAGTACTTCTTTTGTTTTAAAAGGAGGGTATTTATAATGTACGCCTTCTTTATCTATGCGCACGTACTGTTTCATAGCGCTTATGAACCAAAAAGCAAGAGCCTCTGTACAAATTACGATTACCAAGGCAATTAGTGTTTCATTTTTTTCAGCTTCTGACGCTGAGCGAGAAAAAGTCCATAAGAGCAAAGCAACAGGCATCACCAATCCCAGGCCCATAATGAAGTAAATCCACTTAGGCATTCTTTGTATTTCTACGAAAACCTTCATCAGACTGAACTTTATTTGCTAAATTAAAAATTAGTGACTTAAGGTGCCGGTATTCACCACAGGACTTGCATCTTTATCACCACATAGTATAACCATTAAATTGCTAACCATTGCAGCTTTGCGTTCTTCGTCTAGTGTGATCATCTCTTTTTTACTCAATTCTTCAAGAGCCATTTCTACCATGCTCACTGCTCCTTCTACAATCTTATGTCTTGCAGCAACAATAGCCGTAGCCTGCTGGCGTTTAAGCATTGCATTTGCGATTTCCTGTGCATAAGCAAGATATCCAATTCTGGCTTCCAATACTTCAATTCCAGCCATAGCCAATCTTTCCTGGACTTCTTTTTCTAAAGCTTCACTCACTTCATTCATATCAGATCTTAATGTTATATCTTCCTGATGTCCTTCATCGGCAAAATTATCATATGGATACATGCTGGCTAACTTTCGCACCGCAGCATCTGTCTGCACTCTAACAAAATTCTCATAATTATCTACTTCAAAAGCCGCTTTGTACGTATTTCTTACTCTCCAAACAAGAATGGTACTAATCATTATAGGATTCCCAATTTTGTCATTTACTTTTAAACGCTCACTGTCAAAATTACTGGCGCGTAAGGAGATCTTTTTTTTGACGTATAAAGGATTTACCCAATAGAGTCCGTTTTTCTTTACTGTCCCCATGTATTTTCCAAATAATAATAACACTCGTGAACCATTTGGGTTTACTAAAATAAATCCTGGTAATAGAATGATACTCAAAACTAACAGAACTAATAAAAAGACCTGTTTGATAAGAATGAGGCCTATTACGCTTCCGAAAAATAGGAGGATAAATAAAAAAAGCATTAGATAGCCATTAGAGGGTATGATAATTTTTTCGTCTTCCATGATCAAAAGTTTAAATTGATATTAAATTGATATCATAAAGATATAAAATAATTTTTAATTTTTCCTAATATTTATATTCCTAGGTCATCAGGTTATCTTATTTTTGAAAAAACATTTTTATGAAAATCTGGGCTTTACTTTTATTCTTTTCAGTACAGTTAAGCAGTGGTAATGCATTTTGGGGAAAGACTGGTCATCGTGTGGTGGGTGAAGTAGCAACCGAATATCTCTCTGCCAGCACAAAAAGAAAAATCAATAAGATACTGGATGGACAGAGCCTGGCTTTTGTATCTACTTTTGCCGATGAAATAAAAAGTGATCGCCGATATAAGGCATTTAGTCCCTGGCATTATGTAAATTTTCCTTTTGATAAAAAATATGATGAAGTTACTCCTAGTGAGTATGGAGATCTTATTATTGGGATTGAACGATGTATCCTAATGCTAAAAAGTGATACCACCAGTGATGAAGACAAGTCTTTTTATTTAAAGTTGCTGGTGCATTTCGTAGGAGATCTTCACCAACCGCTGCACGTGGGGAGAGCTGAAGACAAGGGAGGTAATGACATACAGGTGCAATGGTTTGGAAATGGCAGTAACCTTCATCGTGTTTGGGATACCAATATGATTGAGGAATATGGTATGAGTTACGAAGAGTTGGCTGACAATCTTCCTGCGATCAAGCGAAGAGAACGTAAAAAAATTCAGTCAGGAACTTTACTGGATTGGGTTTATGAATCTCAGGATTTGGCAGAGAAAGTATATTCTTCTGCAAATAAGGGCGAGAAACTGGGCTATAGATATATGTATGATTACTTTGGCACCGTTCGAGACCAACTTCAAAAGGGAGGTTTACGACTTGCAAAGATCCTTAATGAGATATTTTAGCGACTTGTTTATCGTTTAGAAATTTTATTTTGGCTTACCGCTTTCTGTCTGCTACATTTAAATCGGTCTATATCAGAGTTTCTTAGCTTTCGATGCTTGGTTGCTCGTCCCTGAACACGTTTTCTCCACATTCTGAAACTGGAAGGTTTCATTTCCCTTCGCATGATTTCGATGGTCTCCTGTTCTGAAATTCCAAACTGAAAAGTAATCGCTTCGAAAGGAGTTCTGTCTTCCCATGCCATTTCAATGATGCGGTCCAACTCTCTTTCAGTCCATTCTTTAGAGGTATTCATGCAATTTTTTAACAAAGATAATAGATTAAATGCAATCTTTTCTAAGGGAGGAACTGATAAATTGATAATCAATTTTTCAAATTTTTACAGATAATATGAAAATTTAATAAGCATTCAGGCAAGTTTTCTTGATTTTTTGATAAATGCTACACTTTTTCTCATTATCGATGAACGGAAGAAATTCGCTTTCGATTTAACAAAATTTATTATGCAAGCATAGTATCTTTGCAGTCCGTTATTATAAATGGATGAATAGCAAGGAAATAGGATATTTAGTAGTAAGAGTTTTGGTGAGTTTGATTCTGATCATTCATGGATTAAAAAATGTTTTAACATTGGATGGTTTTAAAACATATGTTATCGAAAACCTACATAAAATTGAATTTTTTACACCGGATTGGTTGTCATATTTATTAATCTCAATCCCATTTATTGAGATCCTTTTTGGAGTACTCTTACTTGCTGGGTTTTTAACAAAGGCGATTTTAAAAACTTCGCATTACACGTTCATTGGAATTGCTGTTTTCTTGATGATTGTTAATGAAATGGATTCGGCGTTCTTGTATGTAGTTCTGTCAACAATACTTTTTTTTCTAATGATAAAGATTCATTACAATGTCTGGTCTTTAGATAAAAGATTTCATAGTTTTTTTTCATAATTTGAGTTTTTGGTTAATTAATGTGAAACACCTTCTGCACTAACAGAAGGTGTTTTCATTTTAGAACCCGGAAGGTCAGATTGATCCGTGGAGAAACTATTTTTTTAGTTTTAGGGATTTGATGCAACCAGAAATGCTGTGTAGCACCACTCATTATAAGCAGGCTGCCATGTGTCAATTCAATTTTGTAGCGTTCTTCTTTTTGGGTTCGATGTTTTAGATGAAACCATCTGGATGCTCCAAAACTTACAGAAGCGATCGTTGGATTCTTCCCCAATTCTTTCTCATTATCTGCATGCCAGCCGTTGCTATCCGCTCCGTTGCGATAAAGGTTAAGTAAGCAAGTAGTAAACGTTACTTCACATTGTTGTTCGACGTCTTTTTTTATGCGTAGAAGATCTTCAGTAAAGGGGAGAGGGTGCATAGTAATATTTGAATAGGAGTAGGGAAGTGTATTTGAAGCGTACAAACAAGTGAGTCTGGGTTGCGGATAAGTTTTTCCGAATAGCTTGATCGAATCTTCACGCCAGGGCGTATCTTTCAAAAGATTTTTCAAGTAAAGATCTGATTCATCCTTATTAAAGAAGTTTTCAAAGTATGCTATCTCAGCATCTGGTAATGTGGCAGGCAACAACTTCATCTGTACTTAAAATTAAAAATATTGATACGCCCAGAAGATCAGAAACCACTGTAATACGAGACGAACATACAAGACCCAGCGAGGCAAGTTTAATCCTGCTTTTTTATTTGCGATCATATAAATATGAACCGGCAAAAAGGCTATAAGCATTCCTATTATCAATAGTGCAGCCAGCCTTTGGGTAAGTTCAAACAGCAGTCCGATACCTGCGAGGATCTCCAGGCCTCCACTTATATATACCAGCAACTTATGTGCTGGTAAATATCGAGGCATTACTCTCATGAATGCTTTTGGCCTCAGAAAATGAAAAATTCCGGCAACCAAGAAAATAAGGGCCAGTGTAATTAGGTGCCAGGGTTGCGTCATGTTGAATTAAGCTGATTGTTTTGCTTCTTCTACCCATTGATTGATCTTCGCCTCCAGAAGCTCAAGCGGGATGCATCCGGATTCGAGAACTTTGTTGTGAAATGTTTTGATGTCAAATTTAGAACCTAACTTTTCTTTTGCCATTTCCCTTAATTCTAAAATCTTTAGCTGACCAATTTTATAAGAAAGTGCCTGACCCGGAATGGCCATGTAGCGTTCTATTTCAGAAATGATACTGGCTTCGCCTTCTGCTTCATTATCAAGCGAGTATTGGATAGCTTGTTCTCTGGTCCAGCCTTTAGCGTGCAATCCTGTATCTACAACCAGCCTTATGGCACGGTGCATTTCGGCACTTAACATGCCAAAATATTGATACGGATCGTTATAAAGACCTAAAGCTTTACCCAATGATTCGGAATACAATGCCCAGCCTTCCCCGTAAGCACTATACCAGAGTGTTTTTCTAAAATCTGGCAGGTTTTTATTCTCTTGTTGCAAAGAGATCTGATAGTGATGTCCGGGTATGGCCTCGTGTAAAAATAGGTCCTCATCAGAAAAAACATTATAATTCTTTACATCGGGAATTGGAACATAAAAAATTCCAGGTCGAGATCCATCAATTGAGCCGGGATTATATTCTGCACTGGCGGAAGCTTCACGAAAAGCTTCGGTTCTTCTTACCTCGAACTTTGTTTTTGGAGTTAAATCGAACATTTTCTCCAAATTTGATTTCATTTTTTCATGTATCGCCTGGAAGTTATCTATTACGTCCTGCGGATCATCAAAAGGCATGAGTTCTTTTTTAGAACGAACCTCATTAAAGAACTGCTTCAAATTACCTTTAAAGCCTACCTGTTCTTTGATTTTTTCCATCTCAGCTGCAATTCTTTCCACTTCTTTTAATCCAAGTTCGTGAATTTGATCGGCAGTCATGGTGGTGGTTGTATAATACCTTATTAAGTAATTGTAGTATGCCTCTCCATCCGGTATCATGTCGATACCAGAAGAGGTTCGTCCTGCTTCACGATACTCCGTTTTTATATATTCATTTAAAGCCTCTATTGCAGGAATTACCTTGAGTTCCAATGTTGAGGTATAGTTTTCAATGATTTGTTTTTTATCGCGTTCTGTCAAATCTTCCGGCATGTTCGTGACAGGCGTGAAGAAAAGGTTTTCTTCTGTCTTACCCTTTGTGAGATCTTCCAACTGCGGAATGATTTTTTCGATAAGACTTTTTGGGAGTACATAACCCGTTTCAACACCTTTTTTCATATTGACCACCGCTGTATCACACCAGACCGCAAATTTTTCAAGTCTGGAAAGCCAGTTTGCGTAATCCTCACTCGTTTTAAAAGGCTGTGCTCCGCTACCGCTTCCCAGCTGTCCTATTACTAACGGAATAGAGAACATTTGATTTACTGGTAATAATTCTGTATTGAATTTGTGCCCTTCAATGGCTTGTTCAATTTCCCAGTTAAGTACGGCTTTACTCATTTCCTGATCTTTGCTGAGATCTGTATTTTCATACATCAGTAAGGTATCACGATAGCGCATATGCAATACCCAAACTTTTCTTTTATGTTCCTGAGAAATATCAATAGGCAACTCGTCATTGTAGCGATTGTCACCGGCAAAAGTGGCCTGAATTGGATTGAGCCTAAGATTGCTTTGGTAGTAATTAAAGAAAACATCTTCTATAGGTGGCAACTTTACTTCTGTCACGTCTTCCGGACGTTCTTCTTTACATGCATTGATTATGAGAATACTAATAAAAATACCTAAGAGTTTTGTTTTCATTTTTGGTGGTTTTAAGCTGTTACGTAGGGGGTAGTGGCTAGACAAGAGCGTCTCAAAGATAAAAAATATTATTTGTGAATAGAGGCGTATAAAAAACTATATTTAAAAAAGAATGTAAGGTTAAAAAAAAGTAGCCGAATTCACTTTTCTAATTCGGAAATCATTTAAAAATAAAAAGCCACTTTTAAATAAAGTGGCTTTGTTATTTTAGAATAGAAAAATTATTTGATCATATCGAAACTCCTTTTCACAAATTTGGTGAGCTCCTCACCTTTTAATAAACCTTGCGAAAGTCTGGCCAGATCGAGGGATTGATTTACCAATCTTTCTTGCTTGGGTCTGGTTTTGGTATTTAATATTTGAGATACCAATTCATGATTCGTGTTTACTACTACATTGTACATTTCTGGCATGTGTCCCATTCCAAACATACCGCCACCGGTAGCATTCATTTCTTTCATGCGCCGCATGAACTCAGGTTGGGTAATAATAAAAGGAGCCGCCTCACTATCTCTGGCTTCCAGTTGAACAGCATAACGTTCTTTAGGAATGATTTCGCCAAGTAAAGTGGTAAGCTTTTCTTTTTCCTCATCTGTAAGTTTTGAAGGTGTCTCATCTTCTTTCTTGATCAGATTGTCTATTGCATCACTGTCTACACGTACAAATGAAGTTTTTTCGTTTTCAGCTTCCAGCTTTTGGATTAAATGAGGAACAATAGGAGAATCCAATAACAGCACTTCGTAGCCTTTGGCTTTTGCTTCTTCGATATATGCGTGCTGCGCTTCTTTATCACTGGCATAAAGAATCACAAGTTTCTCATCTTTGTCGGTTTGATGATCTTTAATCTTGTCTTTCAATTCTTCAAACGTAAAGAAGTCTCCATCTACGTTAGGGTAGAGTGCAAATTTATTCGCTTTTTCAAAAAATTTATCTTCAGAAAGCATTCCATATTCGATGACGATTTTAATATCGTTCCACTTGCTTTCAAAATCTTCACGGTTGTCTTTGAAAAGTGAATTTAGTTTATCACCTACTTTTCTGGTGATATAGCTTGATATTTTCTTTACGTTACCATCGGCCTGTAAATAAGATCTTGAAACATTCAAAGGAATATCAGGAGAATCAATGACTCCTTTAAGCATCGTAAGAAACTCAGGAACGATACCCTCTACATTATCGGTTACAAACACTTGATTTTGATAGAGCTGAATACGATCCTTTTGAAGGTTTAATTCGTTTTTAAGCTTTGGAAAATATAGAATACCTGTCAGATTAAACGGATAATCTACATTCAGATGGATATTGAAAAGAGGTTCTTCAAACTGCATAGGGTACAGTTCTCTATAAAAACTCTTATAGTCTTCTTCTTTAAGGTCTGCAGGCTGCTTGGTCCAAGCAGGTTCAGGATTATTAATGATATCATCTACGGTAACCGTTTCTTCTTCTTCACTGCCTTCGACTTTTACTTTCTTTTCTTTGGTTCCGAACTTAATTGGAACAGGCATGAATTTGTTATATTTTGTAAGCAGCTCTCTTATTTTGCTATCTTCTAAGAACTCGGTAGAATCCTCAGCGATGTGCAGAATGATTTCGCTACCTCTTTCGGTTTTATCTGCTTTCTTCATTGAGAATTCAGGGCTACCATCGCAGATCCAGTGTGCAGCAGGTTCGTCTTTATAACTCTTGGTGATTATTTCTACTTTATCTGCTACCATAAATGCTGAGTAAAAACCAAGACCAAAGTGCCCTATGATGCCAGCATCTTTTGCGCTGTCTTTGTATTTTTCAACAAATTCCTCCGCTCCGGAAAAGGCTACCTCATTAATGTATTTCTTCACCTCTTCGGCGGTCATACCTATCCCCTGATCAATTACATGAATTTTTTTGCCTTCCTTGTCGAGTTTCACCTCGATCTTAGGATTGCCGTACTCGACCTTTGCCTCACCAATATTGGTTAAGTGTTTTAGTTTGAGCGTAGCGTCTGTTGCATTAGATATAAGTTCTCGTAGAAAGATTTCGTGATCACTGTAGAGGAACTTTTTGATAAGTGGAAAAATGTTTTCTACCGAAACATTAATTTTACCCTTTGCCATATGTAAGTTTTTTTAGATTTAACGATTAATAACACAAAGCTTTTCAAAAAAAGTACCATAGATGTATTTTCTGCCAAGTTGTCATTATATAAGCAGTTTGAAGAGATTTGCAAAAGTTTAACATATTTTTTTGTTTAACATATTTGGTTTTTAGTTAAACATTATTTACTTTTACATTGTATTATTGGGATTACAATTGCTATGAAATAAAATATTAAAAATTCCTATAATTGGTTTGTTTATTTATTGGTTAGGTTGTTAAAAAGCGCATTCATTCTCGTGGATGCGCTTTTTCTTTCGTATTTTCACTACATCTTAATCTGTTAAATATTGTTCAAACTTGACGATTAAAGATCAAACATTTTGTATTTTTGAATAGAAATAAAACAAGGTATGGCTACTACTAAAAAAAAGACAGAAATTAAAGTTGATGCTTCAAAAATCATGAGTCATTACATGCAACATGTGCTGGAACATGAAAAAGAGCCAACATCTATATTTAAGTTCTGCAAAGAGCTAAAAATTGAGGAATCGCAATTTTACCAATTTTTTGGTTCTTTTGAAGCCTTAAAGAGAGCTATATGGAATCATTTTTACACCCAGACCGTTCATCTGATCGAAAAGGATAAAAACTATCAGCAGTATGGCAATCGTGAAAAAATGCTTTCCTTCTTTTTCACGATGTTTGAGAATCTCACACTTAACCGCAGTTATATTTTGTTCACTCTAAGTGCTCATAAGAATATGCTGAAAAACCTTGATCAGTTAAAAGGATTACGGAGTCATATTAAGGAGTATGCTACGGAATTAATTGATGATCGCAATGCAGACAAGCCTTATAAAATAACACAACGTTCACCTAAGATATTTTCAGAAGGGGCATGGTTACAGTTCTTATTTCTATTGAAATTTTGGATGGAAGATACTTCAGCAGGATTTGAAAAAACAGATGTGGCTATCGAGAAATCTGTAAATACAATTTTTGATGTTTTTGATAATACACCACTGGATAGTATTATTGATTTTGGCAAGTTCTTATGGAAAGAAAACAAAAACTAAATAAGCGCCTTTGAAAACCTTAGACAGAATACCTACAAGCAAGATAGAAAGAGCAGGAAAACTTGTTCAGACGGGAGTAAAAATAGGTGGAAACTATCTCAAATATTACGGAGAAAAGCTCATCAATCCTGAAATCAGTAAAGATAAGCTCAATGAAGAAAATGCAGAAGACATTTATGATGGTTTAAAAAGCTTAAAAGGTAGTGCTTTAAAGGTTGCTCAGATGTTGAGTATGGAAAAGAGTTTGCTGCCAAGTGCATACGTAGAGAAATTTTCACTTGCTCAATTTTCGGTCCCTCCACTGTCTGCTCCTTTGGTACGGAAAACCTTCCGGAAGTATCTGGGTAAGTATCCCGAAGATATTTATGATACTTTTTCTCCTGATTCTATTAATGCTGCAAGTATCGGGCAAGTACATAAGGCATCTTTAAATGGGAAGGAATTGGCGGTTAAAATTCAGTATCCAGGCGTAGCAGAAAGTATTAGTAGTGATCTTGCGTTGGTAAAACCCATCGCCATTCGAATGTTCAACCTCAAAGGAAGGGATTCTGATAAATACTTTAAAGAGGTCGAAAATAAATTAATCGAAGAAACAAATTATATTCTTGAAATTTCCCAAAGTCAGGAAATTACTGAAGCCTGTTCTGTCATACCTTATATGCAATTTCCAGATTATTATCCGGAATTGTCCAGTGAGCGTATTATAACGATGGACTGGATGCATGGCACTCATTTAAGTGAATTTGCCAAGACGAATTTTAGTCAGGAAACGGGGAACAAACTTGGTCAGGCATTATGGGATTTTTATATGTTTCAAATGCATATTTTGCGTAAAGTGCATGCAGATCCGCATCCGGGTAACTTTCTTGTGAGTGAAGACAATGAGCTTATCGCTATCGACTTTGGATGCATTAAAGAGATTCCAGAAGAATTTTACGTGCCTTATTTTGAATTGGCTAAAAAAGAGAATTTTGAAAACGACCGTATTTTTATGGAGAAAATGTATCAATTGGAAATTTTACGGGAAGAAGATTCTGCTTCGGAATTAAAGTTTTTCAAAGCACTTTTCAAAGAAATGTTAGGGTTGTTTACTTCTCCGTTCAATTCAGATACATTCGACTTTGGAGATCCTAAATTTTGGAATCACATCACCGATCTTAGTCAGAGGTATTCCAAGGATGATCAAATCAAAAAAATGAACGGCAACAGGGGTTCAAAGCATTTTTTATATATAAACCGTACGTTTTTCGGACTCTATAATCTTTTACACGACCTTAAAGCAAAAGTAGAGGTCAATAATTTCAGAAAATACATATCTCAGTAGCAACCGGCTATGTTTCAATACCTGTAGAGGCTTATCATTTATGGCTGATGCGATCTTTTAGCATAGATCATTTTGCAATAATGCTTAAATTGCGAGGCTATTTTTAAAATAATCGTAATTTTAATCAAAGTATTAATTCAAATAAGCAAATATTAGAATGTACAATTCGAAAATAACAGGACTGGGTTACTACGTGCCAGAGAATATCGTTACCAATGACGATCTCTCCAAAATAATGGATACCAGTGATGAGTGGATCCAGGAACGAACTGGTATTAAAGAAAGACGGCATGTAATACCGGGTACAGATACAACCACTTCCATGGGAGTGAAGGCAGCAAAAATTGCTATTGAAAGAGCAGGCATTTCAAAAGATGATATCGATTTTATTGTTTTTGCCACACTAAGTCCTGATTATTATTTTCCGGGTCCCGGGGTTCTGGTTCAAAGAGATCTGGGTATTGATACAATTGGTGCCCTAGATATAAGGAATCAATGTTCGGGATTTATTTATGCCCTTTCCGTGGCAGATCAATTTGTGAAAACGGGCATGTATAAAAATATACTAGTTATTGGATCTGAGTTGCATTCTGCAGGTTTAGATATGACTACCAGAGGTCGAAGCGTATCTGTAATTTTCGGAGACGGAGCCGGTGCTGCTGTTGTAAGCCGCGAAACCGATAATACCAAAGGGATTTTATCTACTCATATGCATTCTGAAGGGCAACATGCCGAAGAATTAACGGTGATTGCTCCTGGTATGGGGAAGCGTTGGGTTACCGATATTCTCAAAGAAAATGATCCTGATGATACTTCTTATACTCCTTACATGAATGGGCAGTTCGTATTTAAAAATGCGGTGGTGCGTTTTAGTGAGGTTATTATGGAAGGACTACAGGCTAACGGATTAACTCCCGCAGATATAGATATGTTGATTCCGCATCAGGCAAACCTCAGAATATCTCAGTTCGTTCAAAAGAAATTTCAGTTGTCTGACGATCAGGTGTATAACAATATTATGTTCTACGGAAATACCACTGCAGCATCTATACCTATTGCACTTACGGAAGCATGGGAAAAAGGAAAAATAAAAGATGGAGACACGGTAGTACTCGCTGCTTTTGGTAGTGGTTTTACCTGGGGTAGTGCCATTATTAAATGGTAGTATAAACGCACTGTCTTTTAAAGAACCGTCAAGGTCAAACTTACTATTTGATTTTGACGGTTTTTTTAATATACATCTATAAAAAAAATCCGAAGAGAATGATCTCTCCGGATTTCTAAAGCTTAGCAATTAAAAAAACTAACCATCAACTATAAAAATTGCTAAGACAGTACTTGTTTGCTATAAGATGCCGCCACTACCACGTTTGGTATTATTGTCTCTGTTCTTTCTTCGTAAAGCTCTGTTTTTTCCGCTGCCAAAGCGATAAGACAGTCCGACATAGATCGTATTGCTTTCCCAATTAAAATCACCGATCTGTCTGAAAGGGCGTTGGCCGTCGAAGGCAAATTGCATGGTATTGAAGATATCATTCAGATTAAAACTCAAGGTACCTTTTCGGTCTGCAAAAGAGTAACGGGCTCCAACATTCACGAAATACATCGGCTCCAATTCAAACTGTAAGGTTTTATTGGTTCCCCTATAAAAGCCAAATACCGAGAATGTGAGTTTTTTGGTTGCGATGAAATTATTATTCATACGAGCGTTCCAGGCTGTATTCGTGATCTCAACTTGTTCTGTCCCTACAAATCCGCGTTGTTTTTGAGAGAAAAAATCAAAACTGGCATTAAAGTTCCACCACTTGGCGGGTTTGTAATTACTGGATAGCTCAAATCCATACGAGGAGTTGTTATCAAAATTATCAAACGTAAGAATGAGTTTATTTTCATCAAGCTCATCAAGATAGACTGCCCTGTTAATTTCATCTTCAATTCTTCTGTAAAATACTCCTGCGGTAACACTACCTTTTTCTAATCTTCGTGTGTAATTAGCCTCCACAGAATTCGTGAACTGCGGTATGAGTTGCGGATTCCCAAAAGATGATATCAAAGGAGTTGCCCATTCCCGAATCGGATTAACCTGTTCCAATCCTGGTCGGTCTACTCTACGACTCAGACTTAGTTGATACTGATTTTTCTCCGAGGGTCGATACGTAACAAATGCCGACGGATATAGCTGCGTGTATTTATCGGTGAAGGCGCGAACCGTGTTGGTATCTGCTTTTACATTTACATCTTCAAACCGAACACCTACCTGATACGACCATTTCTCAAAGTTCTGTCCGAAAGTCGCATAGGCAGAGTAAATATCCATTTGATATTCAAAATCGGTATCTGGTGTCGGTCTCAATACGCCACTGGAATTAAAGGTGAGTCCGGTAGATTCATAATCCACATCTGTATTAAAGTAACGCGCTTCCAGGCCGGCTTCCAATTTGGATTTTTCTGATAACGGATTTACATAATCAAGATTAATAAAGGTCTGATCCCGGTTGGTATCCACAAAATCCATATAATCCGGAATAATTCCGGTACCACCTTCAAAATCGAAATTGGCATCTTCATCACTGGTAAACCTGTTGTGGTCTACCTCAAGTTCAATGTTATGTCCTTCTTTCGCAAAGGCTAGCTTGTAATCGAAATTATATTGTTCGCTTCGGTTATCGTTAATATTATTGAAAAACTGTGTTTCGTTCGGAAAGTCTTCATTGTAATAAACAATATCAGTAATACCACGACCCGAACCATCAAATATGTTCTGATTTGTGAAGAATGAAAATGTATTGTGGTCGTTAATATAGAAATCGAATCCAACTTTATACAAATAGGATTTGTTGTTGTTGAAGAAGTCGAAAAATTGCTCCGAATTTTCAGCCACACTGAAAATGTGACCATCATTTATATATTTACCAATGTTGGTGCCAAAGTTTCCATAAATATTAAACTTACCGTTGCGATAATTAAGGTCTATAGAGTTATTGAATTTGGCTTCGATGCCTTGCGTAAGACCCATATTAATATTTCCATTGAAACCAATGTTGGCGTTTTTATGAAGCACTATATTGATGATACCGCTCATACCTTCCGGATTGTATTTTGCCGAAGGGTTGGTAATAAGCTCAATACTCTTGATCGAAGAAGAGGGTATTTGCTGAAGTAACTGCGCTATGGGTACATTAGAAAGCTTGCCGTCTACCATAACTCTTACATTAGCATTACCTCGAAGTGTAATGTTTCCGGTTTGCTGATCTACATTTACCGAAGGAATATTATTCATAATATCTGCTGCGGTAGCACCTGCAGTCGTAAGGTCTTTGCCCACGTTAATTACTTTACGATCGATTTTTTGTTCTATGGTAGATCTTTCAGCAACTACTTCAACGCCTTCAAGAGCGGCTACTTCTTCTTCGATAATAATAGTTCCCAGATTAACATTGCGATTACTTCGGGATATTTCAATTTCCTTTACATAGGTTTTATATCCTATAAACTGAATCTCCAATCGCATCTTGCCTTCCGGAAGCTTTTCGATCTCAAAAGTTCCATCTTCTTTGGTGATACTTCCCGTAATGGTACTTTCGTCTATTAAAGACTTGATTACCACCGCAGCATAGCTTACGGGTTGCTGTAAAGTTTTGTCGATGACTTTTCCGAAAACTGAACCAATTCTTATGGGTTCGACGGGTGCGGTCTGTGCTTGTAATGCAAGGCATAACATCCATGCAATAAGCATTAATGATTTTTTCATTGATTAGGTTGTTTTTTGATTGATGATGAATGCCTAACTTGCGTTAGGTTGATACAGACTTGACGACGAATAAAAAGTGATGTTACAACTATTAACATTCTTTAACATAAATTAACAAATGGCAAAAACACTTGTAATGGGTGCTTCTTTACGCGCAGATAGGTATTCTAATATGGCAATCAGGAGTTTACGTAACAGAGGGAAAGAAACCGTAGCTTTTGGTATGCAGAAGGGTAGTGTTTTAGATGTTCTTGTCGATACCCAATTAATAAAGTATGATGATGTAGGTACCGTTACGCTATATATGAATCCGTTTCGCCAAAAACCGTACTATGATTACATAATTTCATTGAAACCGCAAAGAGTGATCTTCAATCCCGGAACGGAAAATCCTGAATTCTATCAACTTTTAGAAGCGAATAATATAGAGGTAGAAGTCGCCTGTACTTTAGTTATGCTTTCTACGAATCAATATTAATCCTATAAACGTGAATAGTCCGTTAACGATTAATAATTCATAGCCAAATTCATATCCCCCCAAATATTCTTTTGGTAAATAACCTATGATAGCTGTTAGCACTACAGAGATCATGGAAATTACAGGAACGTAGCGGTCGTTTATTGGGTGTTTGGTAAAGATGCCAAAGGCAAACAAACCAAGTAATGGCCCGTAGGTGTATGCGGCTACGGTAAGCAGACCATCAATAACATTTTTCTCCAGGATGTAATTAAATAGAATGATAACGACAATGAGAGCTAAGCTCATCAGTACGTGTACCCTTTTTCGAAGTGTCTTCTGTCTGTCTTCTCGTTTTCCTTCAATATTCATGAAATCGATACAGAAAGAAGTCGTTAATGAGGTAAGTGCACTATCTGCACTGCTGTAAGCGGCAGCAATAAGCCCCAAAATAAAGATAATACCCAGACCTATTCCAAGATCGTGGTTAAGGGCCACTTCAGGAAAAAGCAGGTCGGTTTTTGGTTTTCCGTCCAGTATCGGAATTTGGATCCCATTAGTTTCCGCATAGATAAATAACAAGGCACCCAGCCCTAAAAAAATGAGATTCACAAAAACCAACACAATGCTGAAACTGATCATGTTTTTTTGAGAATCCCCAAGATTTTTACAGGTAAGATTTTTTTGCATCATGTCCTGATCAAGACCTGTCATACATATAGTCACAAACATACCCCCAAGAAAAGACTTTAATAAATGCTTTTTTGAATTTATATCGTCGGTAAAAAAGGTTTTGGTATAAGAATGAAGTTGAGGGTCGTTCCAGAAATCACTCAGGGAAAGATTCAACTTAGCCGTAATTACATAAATAGTTACGCCCACAGCGGTTAGCATAAACAAAGTTTGTAAAGTGTCTGTCCATACAATCGTTTTAATACCACCTTTAAAGGTATAGATCCAGATAAGAAGAATAGAGAGTACAACGGTTACCGGAAATGGGACATTCCAGGAGGCAAAAACAAAGTACTGCAGTACCGATGCGACCAAATACAATCGAAAAGAAGCGCCGATAATACGTGAGATAAAAAAGAAAAAGGCACCTGTTTTATGGCTGTAATGACCAAACCTGTTTTTGAGATATTCATAGATGGAGGTTACATTGAGGCTATAATAAATAGGAAGCAAAACGAACGCGATCACGAAATATCCGGCGAGATAACCAAACACAACCTGCATATAGCTAAACTGCGCATCTTTAACCCAGCCAGGAACCGAGATAAAAGTAACACCACTAAGAGAAGCACCAATCATACCAAAAGCGACTACATACCAAGGAGACGATCTTTTTGCCTTGAAAAACGCTTCATTTGAGTCTTCTTTGCCGGTGAGATATGATATAAGAATGAGTATGCCAAAGTAAATTGCAATAAGCAATAATATATGAACGGGTTGCATAGGATAGAATTGATAGTGCAAAATACAAACTCCTGCGAAAATATGATCTTGTATGTTATCAAAAGTTGTAATTTTGCCTTTATGGAATTTTCCTCTAAACTTTTGGAGAATGCAGTGTATGAGATGTCGCAACTGCCGGGTATCGGAAAGCGAACGGCTTTAAGGCTGGTGCTGCATTTGCTCAGGCAACCTGAAGATCGAACATCAAAACTTGCACTCGCTTTATCGCAGCTAAGAGAAAATATTAAATATTGCGAAAACTGCCATAATATCTCAGATGTGTCCATTTGTGAAATATGTGCAAATCCCAAACGAGATACGGCAACAGTATGTGTGGTAGAGGATATACGAGATGTAATGGCGATAGAGAGTACAGGTCATTATAAGGGTCATTATCATGTTTTGGGAGGCAAAATATCTCCGGTTGATGGTGTAGGACCACATAATCTCACGATTGCTTCGCTGGTAGAAAAAGTAAAGAATAAAGATATAAAAGAAGTGATCTTTGCATTGAGTTCTACTATGGAAGGTGATACGACAAATTTCTACATTTACAAACAACTTGAAGGGCTTGAGGTAACTACTTCAACGCTGGCAAGAGGTGTTTCTGTGGGTGATGAATTGGAATTTGCAGATGAAGTTACGCTGGGAAGAAGTATCTTGCACCGCATACCTTTTGAGAGTTCATTAAAAAGCTCATGAAACGGCAAAAGAGTAGTTGAAAATCGGTTGGTGTGTGATCAATACCTGGCATAACTGCTTCAAAAGTCACTCAAATAAATATTATAGATAATTTAAAAATATTAGGTTTTTTTAATTAATTTCGCAATCCGATAACAAAAAACGACTTTCTTATTATTGATATGGCAAATTTTGAACTTAAATTACCGAAAATGGGAGAGAGTGTTGCAGAAGCAACCATCACCAACTGGCTTAAAGAAGTAGGTGATACAATTGAAATGGATGAGGCAGTACTTGAAATTGCTACAGATAAGGTTGATTCTGAAGTGCCAAGCGAAGTTGAAGGAGTTTTAGTCGAAAAACGATTTGATGTTGACGATGTTGTGAAGGTAGGTGAGGTACTGGCTGTCATCAAAATTGATGGCGATATTGAAGAAACTGATGCACCGACCGAAGAGGTAAAAGAAGAAGCTGCCATTGAGGTGCATGCAGAAGAGGCCGCTCAAATGATGTCATCAGCTCAGGAAACAATTACCGAGCCTCTTAATTTTGAAATTTCAGATCGCTTTTATTCGCCTCTTGTAAAGAATATCGCGAAAGAAGAGGGCGTTTCGATGGAAGAGCTGGAGCAGATTCAGGGAACAGGAAAAGATGGAAGAGTTACGAAAAATGATATGCTAGCTTACCTCGAGAACCGAGAAGCTACTCCAACTTCCGGGCATATAGATCATGCAGTTAAAACTGAAATTAAGCAAAAAGAAATCGTATCTAAGCCGCAGCCAGTTTCTGTAAATGGGCAGGATGAGGTGATAGAGATGACCCGCATGGGTAAATTGATAGCGCATCATATGCGCGAAAGTATTTCTACTTCTGCTCATGTACAGAGTTTTGTAGAAGTAGATGTGACAAATATTGTGAACTGGAGAAATAAAGCAAAAAATACTTTTCTTGAAAGAGAAGGAGAGAAGCTTACCTTTACCCCTATATTCATGGAAGCGGTAGCAAAGGCGTTAAAGGATTATCCAATGATGAATATTTCGGTAGATGGTGACCGGATTATTAAAAAGAAAAATATAAATCTCGGTATGGCCGCTGCACTACCTGATGGTAACTTGATCGTGCCGGTGATTAAAAATGCCGATCAGCTAAATTTGGTGGGCTTAGCCAAGACGGTGAATGATCTGGCAAATCGTGCTCGCCAAAATAAGTTAAAGCCAGATGAAATTCAGGATGGAACATATACCGTTACAAATGTAGGTACCTTTGGAAGCGTATTCGGTACTCCTATTATAAATCAACCTCAGGTAGGAATTCTAGCATTAGGCAGCATTAGAAAAGTTCCGGCAGTAATAGAAACTCCAGAAGGGGATTTTATAGGTATCAGGCATAAGATGTTTCTTTCGCACAGTTATGACCATCGTGTGGTTAACGGTGCTTTAGGAGGCATGTTTGTAAAACGAATAGCAGATTATCTGGAAGCCTGGAACACAAACAGAGAGCTCTAAAAAAGTAAATCTTATATATCAATAAGCCTGTTTTTTTTGACAAAAACAGGCTTATTATTTTGGCCAAGTTCAAGCGTAGTCATATTTTAAATCACGCTTTTATATTTCTTGGTATTACCCATGAAAGATC
Source organism: Flavobacteriaceae bacterium M23B6Z8 (assembly GCA_046199005.1). Lineage (GTDB taxonomy): Bacteria > Bacteroidota > Bacteroidia > Flavobacteriales > Flavobacteriaceae > Ascidiimonas. The sequence continues at coordinate 3,220,828 of CP176050.1, read as the reverse complement.
TAAGCAGTACAATACCCGGATGATTTTCATTGGCGGGAAACTCTTCAAGTAATGTTTCGGAGTCAAATGGCTTAAAACCTGGAATTTTTTGAGCATCCCTAATTCCTAATTTTTCAAATGCCATACTCCATCGTCTAAATTTTCGTTCTCTGGTAATACCGCTGGTGATCTTATAAACAGATCGGTGTCTCACATCACTTTTAATACTTTCAAACAAATCGGTTACATCATATTTATTTCCTTCAATATATTGAATGAAATTTCCGTCGTAGTGAATAAGCATACCGGTTATACCCCTACGTTCATTATTGCGCCTGCTTTCTAGTAACAGATCTTTCAATTGATGATCTGTAAATTCGTAAGAAGCGGTACTGATATAACACATATAGTAAAACATGACAACCGTTCATTTAATTTAGTTAAGTTCAATGTTTATATGTGGGCGGGCCAGCAAGCAGGAAATAAAAAAGGGTATCATTAAAAATAGTTAAAATTCTCTATATAAACATCATTTTCAATAAATTTTTTTAGTTAGGATTGGCAGAAGAACGCTTTACCAATAAAGCAGAAAAATAATGACGGTCGATTTTCTGTAAAATTATAGTCGGCAACGAGATTTAAGGGGATTTGTTCCCGAAATTCTTAATTGCATTAGAGCAGCAATGCGTATCTTTACAACCTTAAAAATTTGGACATGGAATTAAAACTGACCAGGCCTATTTGTTTTTTCGATCTTGAAACTACCGGCACAGAAGTGGCTAAAGACAGGATCGTTGAAATATCCGTTCTAAAAGTATTTCCAAACGGCAATAAAGAAAGCAAAACCTGGTTGGTGAATCCAGAAATGGTAATTCCGGATAACGTCATTGCAGTCCATGGAATTACCAATGAGAAAGTCGCGAATGAACCTACCTTCAAGGAACTCTCCCGTCAGATATACAATATGATAAAAGATAGTGATCTGGCTGGGTATAATTCAGACCGATTTGATATCCCCTTGCTCGCCGAAGAGTTATTAAGAGCAGATATTGATTTTGACATGAAAAATCGAGTCTCTGTAGATGTGCAGACTATTTTTCATAAAATGGAGAAAAGAACACTTTCGGCTGCCTACAAATTCTACTGTGACAAAACATTGGAAGATGCTCATAGTGCCGAAGCGGATACACTCGCTACCTATGAAGTTCTTAAATCTCAGTTAGACAGGTATCAGGAACTGGAAAATGATATAAAACAACTTTCAGAGTTCACCAAACGCAAGAATTCAGTTGATTTTGCCGGATATATAGTGTATGATAAAGAAGGCAAAGAAGTATTCTCATTTGGCAAGCATAAAGGAAAGAAAGTGGAGGAAGTGATGGAGCAGGAGCCAGGTTATTTTGGTTGGTTGCTTAATGCCGACTTTCCATTGTACACAAAAAAAGTTCTTACCAGCATCAAACTCCGAAAACTCAATAATAAGCTTAACTGATACTAATCAATGCTATGAAACTTATTTGCATCGGTAGAAATTACACAGAGCATATAAACGAATTGAAAAACGAAAAACCGGAGAATCCGGTTATTTTTATGAAACCAGACTCGGCTATTTTGCCCAAGCAGCAGGATTTTTATTTACCAGACTTCTCTAATGATGTTCACTATGAGGTGGAGGTTCTTATTAAAATTAAAAAACTGGGAAAGCATATCTCAGAAAGATTTGCTCATAAATATTATGATGAGATTGGCCTGGGTATAGACTTCACGGCAAGAGATCTACAAAGTGAGTTAAAGCAAAAGGGGCTTCCCTGGGAAAAAGCCAAAGGTTTTGACGGCTCTGCGATCATTGGTAAATGGCTACCAAAAACCAACTTCAGTGATCTTCAAAATATTAATTTCAGTCTTCAGAAAAACGGCGAAATCGTTCAGAATGGAAACACAGCATTGATGCTTTGGAAAATTGATGAGATCATTGCCTATGTTTCTACTTTCTTTACTTTGAAGATCGGAGATATCATTTTCACAGGAACTCCTGCCGGTGTTGGTAAAGTCAGCCCTAATGATTATCTTGAAGGTTTTATTGAAACTAAAAAATTATTCTCCCTTTATATTAAATAAAATGTTATACAATTTAGATAAACTTACAGAACTTTCAGGAGGTGATGAAGATTTCATACTATCTGTTATAAGTGTTTTTCTAGAAGAAACTCCACAAGATCTTAGCAATCTGAAAGAAGCAGTTGAAAACGAGAATTTTGAAGGAATCTATCAACACGCCCATAAGATGAAACCCAATGTAGACCTATTGGGGATGGAAGAAACACGTGTTAAAGTGCTCGCAATAGAAACACAGGGCAAAGGCGATAAAGACATGAAAGTGATAAACGAACTTTTTCCCGAGGTTGAAGCCAATGTCAATAAGGTTGTACACCAGCTTAAAGATAATTTTGGTCTCTGATGTATGCAGAGATCATTACTATAGGAGATGAGATTCTCATAGGGCAAATTGTAGATACCAATTCTGCCTATATTTCCAAAGAACTAAATAAGATCGGTGTTTCTGTGTTCCAGATCACTTCTGTTCAAGACGATAAAGAGCATATTTTAACCGCACTAGGAGAAGCAAGTAACCGAGTAGACATCGTTATCATAACCGGGGGACTTGGACCTACCAAAGATGATATTACGAAACATACTATCTGCGATTTTTTTGATGATACGTTGGTTGAAAATAAAAAAGTACTTCAACATGTGGAGTACCTTTTTGAAAAATATATCAGTACACCTATATCAGATCTGAACAGAGCTCAGGCCTTGGTGCCTTCTAAAGCTGAGGTATTGATGAATCAATATGGTACCGCCCCGGGTATGTGGATACTAGAAGAAGGTAAAGTGTTCATTTCCTTACCCGGTGTTCCTTATGAAATGAAATCATTGATGAAAGGAGAAGTCATTCCCAGGATTCAAAGATATTTTAAAAGACCATATATCCTTCATAAGACCGTACTTACCTATGGTTTAGGAGAAAGTGCTATCGCCGAGAGGATCGCAGATTGGGAAGAGGCCTTACCTGCCTTCGTAAAACTAGCGTATTTACCCAATCTGGGGAAAGTGAGATTACGGCTCACCGCAAAAGATTTTGACAAATCACTCATTGAGAATACCATTCGAGAAGAAGTAGATAAACTGCATGCAATTATAGGTGATATCATATATGGATATGAAAATGATGATGTTATTGAGGTACTTATAGGTAAAATGTTGAAAGAAAGGAAGCAAACCTTGGCGACCGCCGAAAGTTGCACTGGTGGGATGATTGCTGAACGAATCACAGCTATTCCCGGAGCATCTGCTTATTTCTCTGGAAGCATCGTTGCTTATGCTACTTCTATTAAGACAGCCATTTTAGGAGTTCCAAGCAGCCTTATCGATACCTATTCTGTAGTAAGTGCTGAGGTTGCAGAAGCGATGGCTACAAACATAAGGCAATTAATGAATACAGATTACGCCATAGCTACTACAGGTAATGCTGGCCCGTCAAAAGGTGATGCCGATGCAGATGTAGGAACGGTTTATATTGCTATAGCAGGCCCTCAGGGAGTTATATCTGTAGGGAATAACTTTGGAAATCATCGTGGCAAAGTCATAAATAAAGCTGTAAATAAGTCATTTGAAATGCTTCAAAAAGAAATTTTAAAAAATTGAGAATTCTTATTTGCCAGAGAGTGAAAAAATTCGTTAATTTGCACCCTGTTTTGAAATAACAAAAAATATCAACGAAATGTCTAGAGTTTGTGAACTTACAGGAAAGAAAGCAATGGTGGGAAACAATGTTTCGCATGCGATGAATAAGACAAAGCGCAGATTTGATGCCAATCTGACCAAAAAGCGTTTTTATATCCCTGAAGAAGATCGTTGGGTTACCCTGAAAGTTTCTACCTCGGCGATTAAGAATATCAACAAAAAAGGTATTTCTGCTGTACTCAAGGAAGCAAGAGCTAAAGGGTTCATCAAGTAATATAGGTAAAGAGATTAAGAAATGGCAAAAAAAGGCAATAGAATTCAGGTAATACTTGAATGTACAGAGCATAAGGAGTCTGGTAAGCCAGGTACTTCACGCTACATTACAACAAAGAACAAGAAGAACACTCCAGATAGATTAGAACTTAAAAAGTTCAATCCGATCCTGAAGAAAATGACCGTTCATAAAGAAATCAAATAAGTTAGTGTCATGGCAAAGAAAACAGTAGCAACATTACAAACTTCTTCTAAAAGATTAACAAAAGCGATCAAAATGGTAAAATCTCCAAAATCTGGAGCATACGTTTTTGTTGAGTCTGTAATGTCACCAGAATCAGTTAATGAGTGGTTGAGTAAGAAATAATCAACCTTCTTTATCATATAGCAAAGCTACTTTCACGACGGAAGTAGCTTTTTGTTTTATATATTTGAATACGTAAAATAATATCTCACCAGAAGGCAATCTTAACAATGAGTCTATTTAAAAAGATATTTTCATCAGACAAAAAGGAAACGCTGGATAAAGGATTGGAGAAATCCAAAACCAGTTTTTTTTCAAAACTGAGCAAAGCCGTTGCCGGAAAATCTAAAGTCGATGATGAGGTGCTTGACAACCTCGAAGAAGTTTTAGTAAGTAGCGATGTGGGTGTAGATACTACACTCAAAATTATTGAACGTATAGAAGCCAGGGTTTCCCGGGATAAATATCTAGGCACAGACGAGCTCAATAAAATACTAAGAGAAGAAATCGCTGCTTTATTGTCTGAGACCAATAGCGGCGAAGCCACCGATTTTCAGGTAGATACCTCTAAAAAACCTTATGTGATCATGGTGGTAGGAGTAAACGGTGTCGGAAAAACAACTACTATTGGTAAGCTTGCCAATCAATTTAGCAAGCAGGGCAAGAAAGTAGTGTTGGGAGCAGCAGATACATTTAGAGCAGCAGCTATAGACCAGTTAAAGGTTTGGGCAGACCGTGTTCAGGTCCCTATTGTAAGTCAGCAAATGGGTAGTGACCCCGCCTCCGTAGCATTTGATACGCTGAAATCTGCAGTTTCACAGGAGGCAGATGTGGTGATCATAGATACGGCTGGCCGACTACATAACAAAGTGAATTTAATGAACGAACTGTCAAAAGTAAAACGAGTGATGCAAAAAGTGGTCGATGATGCGCCGCATGAGGTTCTACTGGTTTTAGATGGTTCTACAGGTCAAAATGCCTTTGAACAGGCCAAACAATTTACCAAAGCAACCGAAGTAACCTCACTGGCAGTGACTAAATTGGACGGAACTGCTAAAGGAGGAGTGGTCATTGGGATATCAGATCAATTTCAAATTCCTGTAAAGTATATAGGTGTTGGTGAAGGAGTAGAAGATCTTCAGATCTTTAACAAGTATGAGTTTGTCGATTCCTTCTTTAAATAAACCAGCTTTATGAAACAAGATCAGCCTCAAAATAATTTTTTTGAGGTTTTTTGTTTTTAAGGGATTAGCTATCTTTAAAAAAAACTCCCAAATGCAGCTGAAAGTCTGTCTGATAAGTTTGTTTTTCGTTTATACGGGAATTTCGAATGCTCAGATCAAACATCCAAAAGTGAGTCCCCGGTCTGTTGTAACACAGGAAGCAGGTCTTACTTCCTTTACGATTGATTATTCGCGACCTTCAGTTCGAAATCGCAAGATCTTTGGTAACGTGGTTCCTTACGGAAGAATATGGAGAGTGGGAGCAAATGAATCGACAAAACTCACCATTTCACATCCCGTAAAAATCCAAGGGTATGACCTGGAAGCTGGTACCTACGCCTTGTATGCTTTTCCGCAAAAAGAAGAATGGGAAGTTGTTTTTCATTCTAATACTTCACATTGGGGAGATGGTAGAAACAATTACAATCCCAATGAAGATGTATTAAGAATAAAGGTAACACCTCAGAAATTGACAGATTCCGTAGAGAATTTTACCATTGGTTTTAATGAAATAAGTCACGATCATCTTTTTATGGATTGGGATTGGGCAGACTTACGCATACGAATTCCCATAACGCTTGACACGCATAATTTGATGATGGCAGAAATTCAGATGCAACTAAAAAAAAATCCTACTGCTACAACTTACTATCAGGCCGCCAGATATTTGCTGGAGCAAGATCAACAGCTTTCACAATGTCTGGATTGGCTGGACAAAGCACAAGCATTGGAAGGCCCTCGTTACTATATTAGCAGGGTGCGCTCGTTGACGTATGCCAAATTGGGTAAATATAAAGAAGCAATAGAATCCGCAACGATATCACTTAAAATGTCAAAGGCTTTGGGTAAAGACGAGTTTGTTAGGATGAACAAAAATAATATTGAAAAGTGGAGTGCAAAACTCTCAAATTGAAAAAACGAATGCTTTACTTTGCTGGTGGAATCGTAGTTATTGGATTGATACTCTCGGTATTTTATTTCTCAGGACCAGAGATCATTATTGAATCATTAGATACAAAGCTGCCTGAACTTACTGATGATCTTGTTTCTCTTGAAAAAATGGTGAATGAGAAAGAGCAAAGCTTTAAAGATCAGCTAAAACCGGGAAATGCTTCCAGAATTGTCTGGGCAGACCCTGTACCCTCTAAAACAGAATATAGTTTTGTCTATTTGCACGGCTGGTCTGCCAGCAGTGAAGAAGGCGCTCCCTTACATGAAGAAACCGCGCATCGATATCAAGCTAATTTATACCTTCCTCGGTTGCATTGTCATGGTTTAAAAGGCAGCGATAGTATGCAGAATCTAACAGCTAAAAACCTGATGGCTTCTGCAAGGGAAGCCATTGCAGTCGCTTCTAAGTTGGGAAGTAAGGTAATTGTGATAGCCACTTCTACGGGTGCATCTATCGCTATGTATCTTGCAGGGTACAATCCCTGTATCGCAGCATTGATTTTATATTCCCCCAATATTGAAATATATGCTAGTGCCGCTAAATTGTTAGGAGGTCCCTGGGGTTTGCAATTGGCAAGAATGCTCAATGGCGACTATTATGAGTTTGAAGCAAGTGAAACACGAAAAAAATTCTGGACGAATCGCTATCGTGTGGAAGCGCTTCCTCAACTACAGGCATTGTTAAATTATACGATGGTACAGGAGACCTTTAAAAAAGTAACGCAACCCGTATTCATGGGTTACTATTACAAAAATGAAAAAGAACAAGATAAAGTAGTCTCCGTAGCAGCCATGCTTAGGATGTTTGAACAATTAGGCACTCCTCAATCGCTAAAACGAAAGAAGGCTTTTCCTAATGCAGGACATCATGTTTTGAGCTCTCATATCATTTCAAAAGACCTGAACAGTGTGAAGTGCGAAACCTTTATTTTTTTAGAGAGTAAATTGGGGCTTGTTCCTGTTAAACCATAATATTATTTAGTGTATGAGATATTTAAAATACCTTCCGTTTTTAATCTTTTTTCTTGCATGTAAAAAAGAGCCTAAGGTTCTTGAGGAGCCGGTAGTCTGGACTTCGTATGATGAGACCGAAGAACTAAAAGAGCAGGCATCACATGAAATCACCAGAATGCGTTTCAAGCTTTTGAATTCAAAGGTGAGCGATAAAAACGCTATTTGGAAACCTTTTGAAACCGATCTGTCTACCTTCGGAAACACAAAATACGAAGGCTTAAAATCGAAAATTCTGGAGAAAAGTATTCCGGAATTACAAGATCAGATTGCTTCCGGAGAATTAACTTATGAAGAATTGACCCTGTTCTATCTTTACAGAATACGTAAATATGAGAGCGATAATACGACTTCTTTAAATGCTATCATAACGCTCAATCCGCAGGTAATTCTTGAGGCTAGAAAAAAAGATGCCAGTAAAGCTAGTGTAGATCGGCATTCCATGTACGGCATACCGGTATTACTTAAGGATAATATTGGGGCCGAAGGTATGCCCACTACAGCTGGAGCAGTAGTGTTGAAAGACAATTATGCTGAGGATGCTTTTATTACTACCAAAATAAAAGCAGCTGGTGCTTTGATTCTGGGTAAGGTCAATTTGAGTGAGTGGGCCTATTATTTCTGTAGTGGCTGTCCTCTTGGTTATAGTGCTATTGGCGGGCAGACCTTGAATCCTTACGGAAGAAAAAAATTTGAGACCGGCGGATCCAGTTCTGGAAGTGGTGTAGCGGTTGCGGCCAACTACGCTGTAGTTGCTGTTGGGACGGAAACCGCGGGTTCTATTCTGTCACCTTCAAGTCAAAACTCGGTAGTGGGACTGAAGCCTACCATCGGGTTGCTTAGCAGATCTGGCATAGTGCCTATTTCCAGTACCCTGGATACTCCGGGACCTATGACCCGCAGTGTAATAGACAATGCCATTTTATTACATGCAATGTTAGGCAAAGATGAAAATGATGCAGCTTCCGTTGATATCGATAAAAACTACCTGTCAGATCTTGAAAAATCCTCTTTATATAATAAAAAATTAGGGGTTTTAAAGCCACTTCTGGAAAATAAACAGTATAGTGAGACTGTAGAAAAGTTAAAGGAAGAAGGAGCAGAAATAATTGAGTTTGAACCGGAAGGGACACAACTCGAAGGCTTTCTCACCTTGTTGAATATAGACATGAAGCACGATCTTCCTAAGTATTTCAGAACATATGCGAGAGATAACGTAAAAGTAGAAGACGTAGAAGATGTAGTGGTTTTCAATCTGAAGGATTCTTTGGTTAGAGCTCCCTATGGACAAAAGTTATTTGAAGGGATCGTAGCCGACTCTACAAGTCTTGAAGATCTCGAGAAGATTAAAGAAAGATTACAAACAGAGTCCAGAAGATTTTTTGATGTTGCCATGGATACGCATCAGTTAGATGCCGTTTTGTCTATCAATAATTACCATGCTGCTTTTGCTGCAGTGGCGAAATATCCTTGCCTCACGGTACCTATGGGCTATAAAGAGTCTGGAGAACCTATAAGTCTTACCTTTATTGGTAAACCATTCTCAGAAGACCATTTATTAAAATTGGGCTACGCATTTGAAAAGGCAACAAAGGTTCGAAAATCACCAGAAAATTATCAATAGTAATGTCGCAAAGAAATCTGATTATCATAACTAAGATCATCGCATTTTACTGTCTGTTTTATATGGCTGTAAAAATCTACGGGATCTACACAGGAATGTGGTTTTTACCAAACGTAATTATTATTGGACTTTTAGGGTTGCTGGGGATAGCAGGTTGGTTCATAATCTGGAAGAAAAGATACAACTGGGCATTTGCGATCATTGGCGCATTCATCATAGTCTTGCTTCGTATTTACGAAGCAAGACTGGTGAATTACCTCTACGAGAACTTTTAATTGATCAAATCATTGATCTTCTCCCAGAGCAATGTGTCAAAGCCGGAAGGTCCCAATAAAGTTTCACCACCATCATCCCCAAGGCGAACAATAACTAGTTTCTGGCTGGGTACTACATAAAGTTTCTGGTCGTTGGCGCCCAAGCCTGCAATAAGATCTTTAGGTGCTGTTGGGATGAGGTCTCCTTGAAATAATAAAGTACTTCCGGGTACGCGATAATCTACTGCTCCGTTAATCCACCATAAATAGCCGTATGCTTTATTTAAGGATTGTGAGGTAGTTGTCATTTCCTCAAAATACTGAGTATCTTTGAGGATCTTTATACGGTCCCAATTTCCCTTGTTCAGATTCAACAGACCAAAACGTGCCATACTCCTTGCCGTACTTACGTAGATTGAATTAAAATTAGAAGATATCCAGACGCCATCCATTCCAATTGGGTTTCGAATTTTCGAATTGTAGTAGGAAGCGAAATCCTGATCGGTTGCATTCTGGATAATTTGTTGCGTAAGTGTATACGTTGCGTTGTGATAAAACCAAAAACTGCCGGGCATGTTAAGGAATGTAAGACACTCTGGGCTGGTACAATTTGTATCGGCAACATTATAATTAACACCCGTTGTCATCGTAAGGTGATGCCATATTTTAATTTCCTTCTCTTGTTCTGCTGTTAGGCTACTCCATCCATTACCAAGATAATCTGCTGAAGCATCATTCAAACTCAGAAAACCTTCCTGCTGTGCAATTCCCATTGCAAAAGCAGACAACGTTTTTCCTGCAGAAAACCAGGGATACCGCTGAGAAATGCTACCTCCGTTAAAATAAGCCTCCACCGCAATTTTTCCATCCTTTAAAATGATAAATGCCTGTGAACCTCGCTCTTCCAAAAAGTCGTAGAGTGGTTGTAGTGCCCGTTCATTCCAACCCAAAGAGGCGAGAGAAATGGTTTCCCATTCAGTAGTGTTTATTGGCGGGAAGTATAATTCAGAAGCTGGGGCATTGTTGTCTACAACATCTTCATCCTGTGAGGAGCAGGAAAGGCAGATGATGAACATGGCAAGTGCAAAAAGTAAATGAAAAAATTTACACATGATCGGTAAGTTTTGATTTGTAGGACTTTCAAAGATACAAAAGGTTTAAAAAGTTGTATTTTTGCAGGCGCAAAAGAAAAAGCAATGAGAACAAAATCACTCAAGAAAAATAAAATTAACGTAGTTACCCTGGGCTGTTCGAAGAATGTATATGATTCAGAGGTACTTATGGGGCAGTTAAAGGCAAATGGAAAAGAGGTAGTTCATGAGGAGGAAGGCAATATTGTAGTGATTAATACCTGTGGTTTTATTGCCAATGCAAAGGAAGAAAGTGTAAATACCATTCTGGAGTATGTCCAAAAAAAGGACGATGGAGAAGTAGATAAGGTTTTTGTGACCGGATGTTTAAGTGAACGCTATAAGCCAGATCTTGAAAAAGAGATTCCTGACGTAGATCAGTATTTTGGTACTTCAGACCTTCCGGTTTTACTGAAAGCCCTGGGCGCAGACTATAAACATGAACTTATAGGAGAACGGCTTACCACCACTCCTAAAAATTATGCATACTTAAAAATTGCCGAAGGTTGTGATAGGCCCTGCTCATTTTGTGCAATTCCTCTAATGAGAGGTAAACACAAAAGTACCCCTATTGAAAATCTTGTGGAGGAGGCGTCGAAATTAGCGGCAAAAGGAGTGAAGGAGCTTATTCTCATCGCTCAGGATCTTACTTATTACGGACTTGATATTTACAAGGAACGTAGGCTTGCACATTTATTAAAGGAACTGGTGAAAGTAAATGGGATTGAATGGATAAGATTACACTATGCCTTTCCTACCGGTTTTCCGATGGACGTATTGGAAGTAATGCAATCAGAACCTAAAATTTGTAATTATATAGATATCCCGCTTCAGCATATTGCAGATCCTATTCTTAAGTCAATGCGAAGAGGTACTACAAAGGCGAAAACTACAAAGCTTTTAAAAGATTTCAGAGCAGCTGTTCCTGAAATGGGCATAAGAACTACCTTGATCGTTGGGTATCCAGGTGAAACACAGGAAGATTTTGAAGTTCTTAGAGAATGGGTTCGTGAAATGCGCTTTGAGCGATTGGGTTGTTTTACTTACAGTCACGAAGAGAATACCCATGCCTATTCATTGGAAGATAATGTGCCAGAGGAGATCAAGCAGCAGCGAGCGGCCGAAATCATGGAAATACAATCGCAGATTTCCTGGGAGTTAAACCAGGAAAAATTAGAAAAGACCTTTAGGTGTCTTATCGATCGTAAAGAGGGAAACTATTTTGTTGGAAGAACCGAATACGATTCTCCTGATGTCGATAATGAAGTGCTCATCGATGCAACCAAGTTCTACGTTAAAATTGGGGATTTTACAGATGTAAAGATCATCGACGCTGCAGATTTTGATCTGTACGCAGAACCTATCACAAGGAGCTGAAAATATTTAAACTAAAAAATGTAGCATTTTTGCTCCATTTTTTTATTGGCACCGCCCAAGGGTCTTATACCCGCGAGGCATGCCTCGAAATGAAACGTTTGTTTCAAGCAAATGCCTCATGGGCTTGCCTGAGATAGCTTACTTGTTTACGGTGTATGTTTTCTTTTCCGGACCGATGCCTTTTAAGGTAAGCGATTTCCATTCTTTTGGCAATATTGGGTTTAATTGCTCAATACCATTTTCAGTGATATGAAGTCCGCCAAAACCAAAAAGTACTACCTGAAGCATTCCGCCGGCACCTGTGGCAAAATAGGGATTATTACTGGTAGCTGCTTCCGCCAGTGCCCCAAAAGGAGGCCTTTTATTAGGTTCGTAAGAACGTTTGAAAAGACGGTAGGCTTCTTTTGCATCTCCTAAACGCGCATAGATCACGGCGAAAACAGATTGCCCCATTGCGGGACCTTCGGGAGAAAGTTTTGGTTCATAGTATCGAAGATCCTTTAGTACAGTTTCTCTGTCATTTATGATATCTAGCGGATACGTAAGTAAATTTACGTCGGCTTGCTTGATCACATCTCCAGTATATGTTTTATGTTCTTTAGTAGTTCCGTCGGGAAATTTATGTATTACTATGTGATCTGCTACCTCTTTCCATGCAGCTTTAGGATCATTCCCCGTTTCCCGAGCTGCCAGAACTGCGTATTTTAGTGCGGTGATCGCAGAACCATTGGTAAAAGCATTATCGTCTACATTCGGAGCAAACTCATTAGCACCTACCACATTTTTAATAGAATAAGAGCCATCTTCATTCCTAGTGGCTCTGCTAACCCAGTAATCGGCGATAGCTTCAAGCATTGGATAGCCTCGTTCATTCAACCAGTTCTTATCGCCGGTTACTCGGTAATAATTCCAGAAAGCGATGGCAACATCGGCTGTAATATGATGCTCAAAAGTGCCTGTAAGCGCCCATGCAGGCGTCGCTTCCTCTCCTGTATCGTCACTCTCCCACGGAAACATAGCACCCTTGTAACCAAAATTAATTGCTTTCTCTTTTGCTTTTTCAATTCTATCAGATCGATAATTCACCAGTGATCTTGCGATCTCCTGGTTTAACAAAAGTAATGGAGGATACATCCATAATTCCGTATCCCAAAAAATATGTCCGTTGTAATTCTGGGAAGAAAGTCCCATCGGGGCGATACTCAAATTCGAATCACCACGCGAAAATGCGTAGAGATGGTACAGTGCAAGGCGTACGTCTAATTGCGACTGCAGGTCGCCCTCAATTACAATGTCACCTTGCCATAAATCTTCCCACAATGCCTTGTGTTGATTTAAAAGGTCTTCTTTTGGTGTAAGCAGGTTGAAGATTACAAATCGTTCTGATTCCGTTTGTGGATCTTCAAAATCTTGAGTAGAACATTGCGCTGCGGTCCAGGCGAAATTATAGGGTTTTCCTTTTTCAATGGACTTTTCAAAAGAAAGCTGGTGCTGATATGCAGATGTTTTTTCATGTTTTAGCCCAGGGCGTTGGTGCTCTCTTGTAGAATTGATGTCGTGCCAGATAAATGTAGCGGAAGTAGCTACCGTATGCCTGCCGAGCCTACTTTTAGCTACTGTTTGAAGAATTGGCATAGTAGTTTCCAGATCCTTCAAAATTCGAAACGTACTAGTCGGTTGTTGATATTCTTCCGGCGTTATGATTTTACCGGATACTTCAAGCACTATATCTTTTTTTGGAATCACTTGAATATCGATATAACCAGCGTATTGTATATTTCTCAATGCATAGATAGTATAGCTGATCTCCGCTTTGTTTTTAAAATCAAATGTAGTCTTGAAGGAGGCTTCCTTCATATTTAGCGTTTGATTCCAGTTAGTTACATTTGATTCTGTTATGAGCTCCCCATCTATTTTGATAGCCAGATTACCAAAATTCATTCCTAATAAAATTTTGCTCACCCCCAAAGGTGATTCTTTGTCGTATACATTGTTAAGAATGATTGATGATACCTCAAAAGGTTTATCTGATGGTAGGATGCCGATACGACCATTGGCTGCTACGATTCCGGTATACGAGTCTACTTTCCCGCTCGAAAGGGTCCACCCTTCTTTTTTAGTTTGTGCATTTGCGTTTATAGATACTAATAATGATAAAAGCAATAGAAATTTGTTCATCCTGTAGAAATAAAAAGAGTTGCAACGCTAAATTTAAAGAATAGTATCGATCTACTCAAATGTCATTTCATATTCTGTTTATAATTTTTTTAAGTGGTTCTTCCCATTTTCACATTAAGTGGTATTTTTGCGCATGCAAAACAACGTTTTAATCTTAGATTTCGGATCGCAATACACACAACTTATTGCAAGAAGAGTAAGGGAGCTTAATATTTATTGTGAAATACACCCTTATAATCATCTACCTCCAGACCTAACTATTTTCAAAGCAGTTATTTTATCTGGATCACCTTTTTCAGTTCGGGGAGAAGATGCGCCTCACCCTGACCTTTCGGATGTTCGTGGTAAAGTTCCGTTATTAGGTGTATGTTATGGTGCTCAGTACCTCGCTCATTTTAATGGCGGACTCGTTGCACCTTCAAACACTCGTGAGTATGGCAGGGCTAATCTTGCTCAGATTACCGGAGAAGAACCTTTTTTCGATGGTATTGATGTAGGAAGCCAGGTGTGGATGAGTCATAGCGATACGATTAAAGAGCTTCCCGATGGTGGTGTGCGGCTGGCAAGTACTTCTGATGTAGAGAACGCTGCGTACAGAATAGAGGGAGAGGAAACCTACGGAATTCAATTTCACCCTGAAGTATATCATTCGAAACAAGGAAAAAAGATCCTAGAAAATTTTCTCGTGAAAATAGCGGGTGTCCCTCAAACATGGACTCCCGATAATTTTGTAGAGATGACGGTCGCAAATCTCAAAGAACAAATTAAAGGAGAGAAGGTGGTTTTAGGCCTTTCAGGAGGGGTAGACAGCACGGTTGCCGCGGTTTTGCTTAATAAGGCAATAGGTGATCAATTGTATTGTGTATTCGTCAATAACGGATTGCTGCGTAAGAATGAGTTTGAGAATGTTCTGCATCAGTATGAAGGCATGGGGCTCAATGTGATCGGGGTTGATGCTTCGGCACGTTTTTTGGATGCACTTGCAGGAATAGACGATCCTGAACTTAAAAGAAAAACCATAGGACGTGTGTTTATTGAAGTTTTTGATGATGAAGCGCATAAATTAACAGATGTAAAGTGGCTGGCACAAGGGACCATTTATCCTGATGTGATCGAATCAATTTCTGTGAACGGACCTTCGGCTACCATTAAATCACATCATAATGTAGGTGGTTTGCCTGATTTTATGAATCTTAAAGTTGTTGAGCCGCTGCGAATGTTGTTTAAAGATGAGGTAAGACGAGTAGGTGCTTCTATGGGCATTGATCCTGAATTGTTAGGAAGACATCCATTTCCTGGTCCGGGTCTTGCCATACGTATCTTAGGTGATATTACTGCCGAAAAAGTGCGCATGCTTCAGGAAGTTGATGCGATATTTATTGATGGACTCAAATCAGCAGGTCTGTACGATAGTGTATGGCAGGCAGGTGCGATGTTGCTTCCGGTGAATTCAGTAGGTGTGATGGGAGACGAACGCACCTATGAAAAATGTGTGGCGCTTAGAGCGGTTGAAAGCACCGATGGGATGACTGCAGATTGGGTACATTTACCGTATGAATTTTTGCAAAAAACCTCAAATGAAATAATAAATAGGGTAAAAGGCGTTAATAGAGTAGTGTATGACATTAGTTCGAAGCCTCCTGCCACCATTGAGTGGGAATAAAATAAATAAGACTAAATGAAACATCTTTTTATATTTCTTATTGTCATTTTTGGCAGTGTAACTTTGGCAAGTGCACAACAATTTAAAACACATGCAGTAAAAGAAGGCGAAACGCTAGAAAGTATCGCGGCTAAGTATGACGTTTCAGAAGCAGATATCATTCGTTTAAATCCGGAAGTAAAAAACGGATTGCGACCTAATATTATTTTAGTGATACGATTGAAGGATGAGAAACCCAAGATCACAAAGCCTGGCGATAAGAAACCAAATTCTGAAACTGACGCAACTAAGTCAAGTCCAGCGGTGACCACAGGAGGTAATCCCAAGGTTAAGATCACACAGGGAGTCAAATTTATATGGCATAAGGTTCGGCGCAAAGAAAATCTATACAGAATATCTAAAAAATATGAGGTAAGTGTAGATGATATTAAGCGATATAACAAAGAACTGTATGGGCGAGAGCTCAAGAAAGGAGAAAAAATTCGTATTCCACAATTTCCAGAACCTCCAGTATTGGAATTAGGACCAGATTCTATACCCATAGGGCTTGAAAAGTATAAAGTGAAGCCAAAAGAAGGAAAATGGCGCATAGCTTATGAACGCGGTATCACAATTGATGAATTAGAGAAATTTAATCCGGAGATGGGTGAAACACTTCGTGAAGGTCAGGAAATATTAGTTCCTAAAAAAGCAGAAATAGTTCCTCCAAAAGTGAATGATAGCCTTTATAATTATTACACTGTAAAACCAAAGGAAGGCTTTTATAGATTAAAAGTGAAGTTGGGTCTTACTCAGGAAGAGTTGGAAGCCTTGAATCCGGGACTCGATACCCTCGGGCTCAAAGCAAATATGGTATTACGCATCAAAAAGGCAGTTGACGGAAACTTTAATGTAAAAGAGGGATTATTAGTTGAAAAGTTTTCCTTGCTAGATAGTATCGATGTAAAGAACGAACCGGAAATCACCCTAATTCTTCCGTTTAAATTAAAAAGCTTTCAGGCAGCTTCTAACCAGATGATCAAAGAAAAAATAAAGAGGGATAAGTTGCTTGATTATGCGTTAGACTTCTATAGCGGTGCCTTACTTGCTTTAGATTCGGTTAAAAATCTTGGCATTTCTGCGAACATCAGGGTTTTAGATAGTGAAGCAGATGAGCAGGCAGTAGCACGACTTTTTTACAATCAGGAATTTGATAGTACAGATGCGGTTCTTGGTCCGTTACTTCCGAAGACTTTTAATGTAGTTGCTGAAAAATTAAAGGAAAAAAATATACCCGTGTTTACCCTGGTAGGAAGTGATGATTTTAAACTTGACAATCATGTGTTTTTAAGTTATCCCAATTCGGAATCGATGTACCGGAAAATGACACAATATATCGATCAGTACAAAGAATCGGTGAATTTGATCGTCATTTCAGATAAAAATAATGAGGCAGTAAGAGACCGGCTTAAACTGAGGTTTCCCGACATTAAAACACTCGAACCTCATAAAGATAAGTTTATTCGTATTGAAGACATCAATCCGCTAATGGTCAAGAATCAAGTGAATTGGATCTTGGTAGAAACCCAGGATGTCTCGCTAATTGCAAATATCACTTCTGTGCTCAACTCTGCACTTACAGAAGAATTTAAGATTAGAATGCTTACCACCAAAGCAAGTAATGCTTTTGAAGACGTAAATATATCTAATAGTTACCTCTCTAATCTCAATTTTCATTTTCCTTCGGTGAATGAGAGCACTTCTTCAAGCAGTAAGTTTTCGAGGTTGTACCGAAAAAAATATAATACACTACCGAGTAAGTTTGCCGTAAGAGGATATGATCTTATGCTGGATGTTCTATTAAAACTTGCTTATAAAAAAGATATTTATAACGTATCACAGCGTGTTGGAGAGACAAGTTATATAGAAAATAGCTTCAATTACGAACGCAATTGGTCTGGAACCTACGCTAATACCTCGGTATATATTCTTTATTATGAAGATCTTGAGGTAAAACGAGTACCTGAGAACATTGCTTTAAATACACCTGAATGACCTCTAAAGTAACCTATAACGGAAATTTACGAACTACCTGTATTCACTTGAAATCGGGGAATGAAATTATTACGGACGCCCCTACAGATAATAATGGCAAAGGAGAAGCTTTCTCTCCCACTGATACTGTTGCCACGGCGTTAGCGAGTTGTATGCTCACCATTATGGGTATTAAAGCTCATACGATGGAGGTAGATCTCACAAATACTGTTGCTTCTGTCACTAAGGTAATGGCATCAGAACCCAGACGAATTTCAGAAATACAAATAGTGTTCGATTTTAAGATAGCGCCAAACCATAAAACAAGAACCATTCTTGAAAAGGCAGCTAATACATGTCCCGTGCATTTTAGCTTACATCCCGATATTAAAAAGCAAATTACTTTTAATTGGAATGAATGAAAATGAATAGCGGTACCGTTTTTTTCTGCTTATTTCTTACGGTCCTGAGCGTACAGGCTCAGGAAGAGGTAATACTCTGGTCTGATTCATACAGGCTTTCCTGGCAGGATTTTAAAGGAGCACCTGATGCAAATAGCGATGCGGCTGCAGTAACAGCTTCCGGGATATCTTATGAATTTAACGCAACTGTAAAAGGAGGAGAGGTTTTGGTTGATTATAAGGTCAACAGTTATTTCTATCCTCAGAAGTCCTGGTACAACAAACAGTTAGGAGACGCACAGGTGCTGCGCCACGAACAATTACACTTCAACATTACAGAGCTGCATACCAGAAAAATGCGTACTATTCTCAGTCGAATGAAATTCACTGATAACGTACGCAAGGAGATCAAAACTGTTTATGAAGCTACTCTAAAGGATCTTCAACAAATGCAAAAACAATACGATTCGGAAACAGATTACTCCAGAAATCCTGAAATGCAAAAACAATGGGAGGCTAAGGTTGCCCTTTTGTTGAAAGAACCCTAATCCCACGAATTATACCCGCACCAATACAAAATTGTAGGTCGTTTCAATTCTAAAGTCTGTTCCTTCAAATAAGGTGGTAAAACTCGAAGACGACTCGATCTCAAGTAAATTATCTGTTATTCTGGTGAATTGAAATTGAAAGGTCGGATTATCGGAAAGATCGATAGCTTCAGGAAATTGAATAGTCAATGTTTGATTTTCATTTTGTGTCCATTCACCTGCGAGCAGATCACTAGCATCTATATTTTCGAGAGTTGAAGTTCGTTCATCTTGAATACTTCCTGAAACAATGGTCGTTTCAATTATATCCATAGTACCTGAAGAAGTCACTTGATTCGGATTAGTAGCAAAGAATATTTGTACATCTGGCATAGCAGATTGCCGAATTGCGGTAATGCTCAGTGTTGGGTTTGAAACATTCTGTTGTGTAATTGTTACAGAAACAAAACTTTGTAATTCCCAACTTCCGGAAATATCTACTATGCTTCCTGAATCAGGATCATTTGAATCGTCATTGCTACAACTGGTATAGGTTAAGCTAAGAAAAGAAAGAAAAAATACGTGTAAGAAGTTTTTTGTTTTCATAAGAAAAGAATTAATGGTTACTAATGAAAAATAACGCATCAACAATTATGCCTTAATTACGAAAAAACAGGTGTTATCTTAAGAAAAATATGTCTTTTGTCTTTTTACGATCTGGTCATCACTATTTCTGAGCGGATACGTATGTTAGCGGTTGTTCCTTCCACTGTTTGGGTAGTTCTGAAATCGGCTTTCAACTGCATTCGTGTTTCGGAGAGCTCAACGATTCTGTAGGTAATGGTACGTAATTCAGGATCAAGGTCGGCATCGTCGCTAGTGATGGTAATTTCGTTTCCATTGAGTGTCCATGTACCTTCCAGCACATCATCGCTCGCAGCAAATTCTTGGGTGTCTGTTTCGGTGAGCACTGTAGTCGTAACTACTAATGTGTAATTCCCTTCTGATACAACCACATTAGGGTTTTCTGAAAAAGTGATCTGCACTTGAATATCCTCTGCAACCGCCTCGGTCTCAGAGGTGACAGGAAGCCCCAGCACATTAATTGTTGTAGTTAGGTCATTTTCAAAACTACGCAGATTCCAGCTACCATTAAGATTGGTAATATCTATGGTGGCGTTATCATCACTGTTACAAGAAATGAGTAACAGGCATAGCACAAACGAAAGTAAGCGTAAGGTTTTCATGGGTATAGAGCAAGATGTTTGTTAGATTTGTGTTTAAATATAGCAATCTAAATCTTTTTGCAAAATTTTTTCTATGGATTTATCAGAAAATAAAGAATTCCTGATCAAATTAGCACATTATAAAATGCCTTTTGGTAAATATAAAGATCAATATCTGGTGCATCTTCCGGAAGCATATTTTGTTTGGTTTCACAAAGAAGGTTTTCCCAAGGGTGCATTAGGGAAAATGATGGAGGCTGCTTATGAAATCAAGATAAACGGTCTGGAATCGATGTTGGAGGGCATACGAAAAAACTTCCCCCTTAAATGAATTACTTCCGTTTTAACGACAAATTTGAGCGTGATTTGTTAAAACGGAACGATTCACTTATTTTCCCTTTGTATTCCATTCGCAATTTGTACCTTTACACCCCGTAAGTACAACATCAAAGATTTATTTCATGGCTGGCACCAAGTACATCTTCGTTACGGGAGGAGTTACCTCATCTTTAGGTAAAGGAATCATCGCTGCATCACTGGCAAAATTATTACAGGCTCGAGGTTATAAAACCACGATCCAAAAACTGGATCCGTATATTAATGTCGATCCGGGAACACTAAATCCGTATGAACATGGAGAATGTTATGTGACCGATGATGGTGCCGAAACCGACCTGGATCTTGGGCATTACGAGCGATTTTTAAATGTAAGAACCTCGCAGGCCAATAATGTGACCACCGGTCGCATTTATCAAAGCGTTATAGAAAAAGAACGTCGGGGTGAATTTTTAGGGAAGACCGTACAGGTAATTCCGCATATCACCAACGAAATAAAAGAACGCATTCAGTTGCTGGGTACTACTGGTGAGTATGATATCATCATTACCGAGATCGGAGGTACGGTGGGTGATATTGAGTCACTTCCGTACATTGAATCGGTTAGACAGTTGCTATGGGAGCTAGGCGAAGACAATGCTATAGTGGTGCATCTTACCTTAATTCCATACTTGTCTGCTGCCGGTGAACTCAAAACCAAACCTACGCAACATTCTGTAAAAACGCTCATGGAAAGCGGTATTCAGGCAGATGTGCTGGTTTGCAGGACCGAACACGAATTATCTGACGATCTTAAACATAAACTGGCTCTGTTTTGTAATGTAAAAAGAGAAGCTGTTATACAATCTATTGACGCTTCCACTATTTATGATGTACCTAACATGATGCTGAATGAAGGACTCGATACAGTCGTGTTGAAAAAACTGAATTTACCAGATGATACGCAACCGGATCTTACCCAATGGAACCAATTTCTTGAAAAACATAAAAACCCAAAAAACACTGTTAAGATCGGACTCGTTGGGAAGTATGTAGAACTTCAGGACTCCTATAAATCTATTTTAGAAGCCTTTATTCATGCCGGAGCCGAAAATGAAGTGAAAGTAGAAATTGAGACTGTTCATTCAGAATATATCGAACCTGAAAATATTGAGAAGAAAATAGCGCATCTTGACGGTGTACTGGTGGCGCCGGGCTTTGGCGAACGAGGTGTTGAAGGCAAAATTACGACAGTACAGTACGCTCGTGAACATAAAATTCCATTTCTGGGGATTTGTTTAGGTATGCAAATGGCAGTGATTGAATTTGCTAGAAATGTGCTCAATCTGGAAGAAGCCAACTCTACCGAAATGAATGTTGATACTCCTGATCCCGTAATAGATTTGATGGAAGAACAGAAGAATATTACCCATTTAGGGGGTACGATGCGGTTGGGAGCATGGAACTGTGATTTGAAACAAGGAAGTATAGTTCATGAAGTTTACGGAGAAAAATCAATATCCGAACGGCATAGGCATCGATACGAGTACAACAATGAATATAGAGACCGGCTGGAGGCTGCCGGACTTATAGCTACAGGAATAAACCCGGAGACCGGATTGGTAGAGATCATAGAAATTTCCTCTCATCCATGGTTTGTAGGTGTGCAGTATCATCCAGAGTACAAAAGTACAGTGGCGAACCCACATCCTCTCTTCGTTGCCTTTATTAAGGCTGCTTTAGCGAGTAAACAGGAAAAAAGAAACGCCACTTTGGCATAAAATGAATATTTGGAAATATCTTTGCAGTCTTTTAACGGCAGCAAAGGTATTTGACTGTTGTTTATACTTAAGCAAATTTAAATGGAAGAAAAGAAGTTAGACATCAATTCAATAATTGGTTTCATTTTGATTGGATTGATTGTAATGTGGTATTTTTATAATAACAAACCCAATCCGGAGCAAATCCAGAAAGACAAAGAAAAGCAGGAGCAGGTAGAAGAAGTAACTCCTGAGGCGCAACAGCAACCTGAAGTGCAGGAAGCGGTTTTAGATCTTTCAGATTCCACACAGCTCGCAAATTACAAAAGCACCCTTGGGACGTTTGCATATTCAGCCACACTACCATCGGCAAAACCAGACTCGATCGTATTTGAAAATGATCTGGTATACTTCAAAATAAGCACTAAAGGAGGGCAGATCACAGAAGCCAGAATGAAGGAATTCGTAACCTATGATTCCATTCCAGTATATCTTGTTAAAGATGGGAATGCTTCTTTCAATCTTAATTTATCTACTACTGATAATCGTATTCTGAATACTCAAGATCTTTATTTTGAGCCTGTTTTGACTAAAAATGGTGAAAATCAGGTGCTCTCAATGAAACTTAAAGCAGCTCCTGATAAGTATCTGGAATACAGATATGAACTGAAGCCAAATGATTATATGGTCGATTTCACTGTAAGGTCTGTAGGTCTTGGAAATATTCTTAATAGTTCTAAACCAGCAGATGTTACCTGGAAACTAAAGGGTATACGTCACTCAAAAAGTGTCACATACGAAAATAGATATACCCGATTAACCTATCAATACGAGGATGGAAAGGTAGATAAGCTCAGTCCTTCAGGCGAGGATGAAGAAACCGAATCTGATGTAAAATGGCTGTCCTATCGTCAGCATTTTTTTAGTTCGATTCTGGTAGCAGATCAACCTTTTGAAAAGGCGACGTTAGTCTCTAAAGATTTTGTGGATAACGAAGAAGATATAAACACAAAATTTACAAAAGAGTATACAGCTAAAATCCCACTTGCCATCGAAGGAGGAGAACTCAATCACAACCTGAAATGGTATTACGGACCTACAGATGTTACCGTGCTTGAAAAATATGAGGGACTTGATCTGGATGATTCTATCCCGTTTGGATGGGGGATTTTTGGTGTGATTAATAAGCACGTGTTTACGCCGATGTACAATTGGTTGAGTGGATTTCTACCCTACGGTATCGCAATTATTATCATGACAATTATCGTTAGGCTTGCGTTATCGCCGGTTACTTATAAATCTTATCTTTCTCAAGCTAAGATGAAAGTCTTACGACCTGAGATCAACGAGATTAATGAAAAATACAAGGATGAAGCGATGAAAAAGCAGCAGGAAACTATGAAACTCTACGGGAAAGCTGGCGTAAGTCCTATGAGTGGTTGTGTGCCTGCCTTGTTACAGTTGCCTATATTCTATGCCTTGTTTATGTTTTTCCCTACGGCATTTGCCTTGCGCCAGAAAAGTTTTTTATGGGCTGAAGACCTTGCGTCTTATGATGTGATAGCGCAATTACCGTTTAATATTCCGTTTTATGGAGACCACGTGAGTTTGTTTCCGATTTTGGCTTCTATTGCGATCTTCTTTTACATGATGATGACCACAGGGCAAAATATGCAAACCCAGCCGGGAATGCCAAACATGAAGTTCATCATGTATCTTTCTCCACTATTAATGTTGTTTTTCTTTAACAATTATGCGAGTGGATTGAGTTTGTACTATTTTGTTTCTAACCTGATCACCATATTCATTATGTTGGCAATTAAACGATTTATTATTGACGAAGATAAGATTCATGCCAAAATACAGGAGAATAAAAAGAAGCCTAAGAAGGAGAACAAATTTCAGCGAAAAATGAGAGAAATGATGGAACAGGCAGAACAGCAGAAAGCTGCAAAAGGACGTAAATAAATTAAAGGTATATTTAATCAAAAAAGGAAAGCTGCTTTAAAGCAGCTTTCCTTTTTTGTAGAAGATGAAATCTTATTTTGGGAGTAGAACTTTATCTACTGAATGTATAACACCATTCCAAGCTTGAATGTTTCCGGTAAGTAACGTACTCGTTCGTTGATTTTCATCGGTAAATTGAATGTTACTGTTACTATTGACAGTCACATTATTGTTATTTTTCATTACCATCATCAGGTTATCTGTGAGTTTATTTTGTCTTTTCACGCTATTCATGTGAATATGATTATCCAGAATATTTGCCAGCGTAGCTTCCGGTACCTCACTAATACTTTGATACTCTAATTCATTAAGTACCGCATCAAAAGCTTCGTTAGTGGCAGCTAGCAAAGTAAAGTCACTATCCAGTGATGAAAGTAATTCGAAAAATTTATCGTTGGCATCTCTCTCCGCAGCCATCACCAGCTTATCAAATTGCGGATCCGCTAGAATGAATGTGGCGATTGAGGGTAACGCCAGTACTTCACTAACTTTATGAATAGTGCCATTTGTCGTCTGAATATTTGAATCGGTAACCTGTGCAAGATCATTAATTCTTAGGGTATTTTCGGGTTTTGACACATACATATGTATATTGCCTTGAGAAGAAAACTCCCTGGAGAGGGTTGTTGTGTATCCTAAGTTTATTTGGTCAAGAGTTTTGCGTCCGCTCAGCATATGATACTGTACTAACTGGGTAAGAACAGAAGTATTGATGTTTCGAACATCGTTTACGCCTAATTGTGCCAGATACCTGTTAAAAGCATCGTTATCCGGTGCAAAAAATGTATAGGAACTTGGATTGTCCAGTGCAGCAGAGAAACCAATTTGTTCTATGGCGGTGCTTAGGATGCTGTATTCGGCATTTGCTTTAAAATAAGCCGTTAAAGTAACATCTGTAGAAGACTCTTCCCCGGAGCCGTCACCTGAACCATTGTCGTTGCCACTGTCGCTATTGTCTTCGGAAGGGTCAGAACCTTCAGCGTCGCTCACAACATCGATGAAATCGTCATCACTTGGTGTACAGGAATTAAAGCTTGAAAAAGAAACAAGGCATACGAATGCCCAGAAAAGTACTGTTTTATTCATGATAAGTAGGTTAAAATTTGGTGTTGCCAAACTAGGTAGAATACACAGAAACAAAAAAAAGTTCCGAGCAAATGCCGGAACTTTCTATGAATGGTAAGATTTTGGAGAATTTTCTCCTTTTTTTACTAGTTTGTATCTGGAATAAGTACGGCTCCAATGGCATGTATTACACCATTTGAGGCTTGTACGTTTACTGCCTCAATAGCAATTCCTGCATTCCCAGCACCATCAGTGATGGTTACGTTGGTACCATCTACTGCAAATTCTAAGGTATCGCCTTCTAAAGTAGCTGGTGAAACAAGACCATCCGTAATGTCTTCGGCACGTATGTTTCCATTCGGGATTACATGATGTTGTAAAACGGATGTTAACAATCCTCCGGGAACGTCAGCTAGGGAATTCCATTCAGCATTCCCGTTAATAAGATTTGTAAATGCCGTGTTGGTAGGTGCAAATACAGTAAAAGGAGCATCAGTTTCGCCAGATAGTACACTAACAAAATCGGGTTGATCATCCCTTGTAAGTGCTGCAACCAGCGAAGAGAATGTTGCGTCTGCTACTGCAAATGTTACCACTGTTGGTAAACCAATTACTGCATCGACTGCATGAATCACACCATTTCTCACGTCAATATCTGCACCTCCATCTACTACAGAAGCACCGCCGTTAGTTGAACCTCCGTTAAGCGCTACGCCATTTTCTGTATTTACATAGATGCTTAAATTGTCAGAATCGGCATTTGTGGCCAATGTATTGGCGTACGAAGTAGACAGGTCTCCCGCAAATAATTCTGATCCTATGACGTGATTCAATAATACTTGTGTTAATAAGGGTACGGGTACTGCTTCAAGATTTGCAAAGTTATTTGCTTCTAAAAAGGCTGCAAACGCGTCATTGTCTGGAGCAAATACGGTATAATTAATGTCGTCTCCATCAAGTACGCCAGCTAATTCTGCTCTTTGCAGTGCAGCGAGTAAAGATGAATAGTTTGCGTTCATAGCTACGAATCCAGCAATGGTCGGGTTTACGGCATCAAAAACGCTTTCTGGTAATAATACCTTGTTTATCGCATGAATCACGCCATTCTCTGTTTGTACATTGGTAGCGACAATGTCTGCTGCCATATCAGAACCATCTATGATTTTGGCACCGCCGTCAAGGTCAAATTCGATACTGCTGCCTTCAAAAGTGGTTTCGGTAGCACCGTCAACCAGATCAGCCTCTCTGATATTATCCCCAGGAATTACGTGATAATCTAGAACGGTCTGAAGTGTCGCATCATCAATATCGTCTAATGAAGTTGCATCTAGAAAGGTTAACAAATTCGCAAATGCCTGATTAGTTGGAGCAAATACTGTAAAAGGTAAGCTGTTCGTGTTAGATAAAAGATCTGTATATCTAGTTCCGAAAGAAGCTCGAGTGAGTGCTGCTACCAAGGTTGAAAAATCAGGATTCGCAATCGCTTGATTCACAACATTAGGAACGGTGATCACTGCATCTACGATATGAATAACTCCGTTTTCTGCATCTATATCTGCATTTAAGACCGTAGCACCGCCATTAGCTGCACCACCATTAAGCACAACACCACTCGTTGTGTTAAAGTACAGACTCAGATTATTATCATCAGGTGATGCGGTCGACAGCGTTGTTACATATCCGGCGCCAAGTCCTCGAAGATCATCAGCTGTAGTTTCACCATTAATCACATGGTTCAACAAAATGTCCGTAAGCTGATCATTAGATACGTCATCAAGGCTGCTGGCACCCAAAGCATTTAAAAGATTGGTGAACGCTTGATCGTTAGGAGCAAATACAGTAAATGGCCC
The DNA here is from genome assembly GCA_046199005.1 of Flavobacteriaceae bacterium M23B6Z8. Classification (GTDB taxonomy): domain Bacteria; phylum Bacteroidota; class Bacteroidia; order Flavobacteriales; family Flavobacteriaceae; genus Ascidiimonas. The sequence goes on along the minus strand of CP176050.1, from coordinate 3,194,013 downwards.
TCCAGTGTCTAGAGTAGCAGCAAGATTCGTTCTGGTCAATGCTTCTACCAGAATATTAAGATTGCCATTCACTACTGCATTTTCAGTTATACTAAGTTCAGATGAAGGCCTTGGACCACCGTCATCATCATTACTACAAGATGCTGCGGCAACAAATGTCATCGCAATCGTAAAAATTTTAGCAATTTTTAAAAAATGTTTCATTACAAGTTTGATTTAAATTAAAGTTTATGAGACAGGATATTTTTCATTAATTGAACTAATTGAAAGTTAAATCTGTCGTTCATTATGAAGATACCACCAATTTAAAAGGGTTGCTTTTGTTTAATGTTTTTTAATATAAGTTTAACAAAAACACCCTTATTTTTACATTTTTTACAAAAAAAATCCTGCCGGAAGCAGGATTCATTTAAACGTATATTGTTCGTTATCAGTTTTCAGTGTTGGGGATGAGTACATTTTCAACAACATGAATGATCCCATTAGTCGCCTGAATATTAGCTACTAAAATCTCTATATTTCCATTTCCTGATCCGTCTTCTATCGTTATGGTGTTTCCAGAAACCGTAAATGTAAGCGGATCTCCTTCAAGCGTAGCTGGTGACACCTGACCATCCTGAATATTCGAAGATGCGATATTATTGCCTGCAATCACATGGTGTTGAAGTACACTAGTGAGCAATTCCTGCGGAATGTCTTCAAGTCCATTCCATTCATTATTAGAATTTATCAAGGTAGTAAAGGCATCATTGCTGGGGGCAAAAACTGTAAAAGGGCTATCGGTTGTTCCAGCGAGTATCCCCGCAAAGTCCGGCTGATCAGCTCTTGTTAATGCTTCTACCAGAGAGGTGAGACCGATGTTCGCCACAGCAAGATTGGTTACAGTGGGTAATGAAATAACTTCATCGATAATATGAATCGTTCCATTACTGGCAGCCAGGTTGTTTCTGGTAACCGTGGCTCCATTGTTTTCTTCCCCTCCGTTAAGTATAATGTCATTAGTACCTATGGTATTGAAAAACATACTTAAACGCGCACCGTTCGGTGAATCTAGCGATAGTGTATTAAAGAAAGCAGCACCTACATTTAGGAAGCCTTCTGCGCGTACACTACCCTCAGAAACATGATAAAGAAGAATATTTCTCAGAAGTTCTACTTCATCCGGTGTATCAAAATCACTTAATCCATTAGTGAATCCGTTTTCATTAAAGAATCGGGCAAATGCATCATCGTCTGGTGCAAGTAGCGTAAAGAATAAGGTCCCGTTGAGATCTGCACTAAGACCAGCGAGCTCTAAAGCTTGAGAAAGTGTAGATAAGTTTGTTTCATTGACAACCGTTTGCGTGATCGTCAAATTAGAAGTAACAGGTCCGTCATCATCAGAACTACAACTATTTGAGAACGTGATCAATGTGAAAGCTGCAAGGAAGCCTACACTTAGTCGAAAGATTTTTTTCATCATTGTTATATTTTGAGTTTATGTAAAAATATTAAAGATTCTGTAAGCAAAGAATTCAGTTCTTTATTTTCGTGATTTTTAAGACTTATTTAACGATTTTTCCCCGATTATTCAACGTTAAATCGTTCTCCAGTTCTGTTTTAGGATTATTTAAGAATCATAAACAAAAAAATAGAGCTTAACAAAATAGCAATATTTTAGAATACGAATTAATTGCTAATTCCTGAAAGTGCATTCAGGATCTGGACGACCATCGTCATAGACGTATAATTTTGTAAATTTGCATTCGAAATAAGAAAAATATGAAAAGGGTAGTTGTGGGTTTGTCAGGGGGTGTAGACTCTAGTGTTGCTGCTTATTTATTAAAGGAGCAGGGCTATGATGTGATCGGGCTGTTTATGAAGAACTGGCATGATGATTCGGTGACCATTTCGAACGAATGCCCTTGGCTTGAGGATAGTAATGATGCGCTAATAGTGGCAGAAAAATTAGGGATACCCTTTCAAACGGTAGATCTCAGCGAGCAATACAAAGAACGCATCGTAGATTATATGTTTGGGGAGTACGAAAGAGGAAGAACCCCGAATCCCGATGTTTTGTGTAATCGTGAGATCAAATTTGATGTTTTCATGAAGATTGCCTTAGAACTGGGAGCAGATTATGTGGCTACAGGACATTATTGCCGAAAGGATGAAATTAGGGTAAACGGTGCACCGGTTTACAGACTTTTAGCAGGTAAAGACCCCAATAAAGATCAATCCTATTTTCTTTGTCAGCTTTCTCAGGAGCAACTCAGTAGAACCTTATTTCCTATAGGTGAGCTTCAAAAGCCAGAAGTAAGAGAAATTGCAGCCAGAGAGAACCTGATCACAGCCGATAAGAAGGATTCTCAAGGACTTTGTTTCATAGGCAAAGTTCGGTTACCTGAATTTTTACAACAGAAATTGAAACCCATTGAGGGCGACATTGTTGAGGTGCCGGCAGATTTGAGCTTATACCAGGCTGCTGAACCTTCATTTAAAGATAAGAAAGAAGAACTGTCTTATTTTGCATCCAAATTGTCATATAAGCCTTCGGAAGGTAAAATTGTAGGCAAGCACCAGGGAGCTCATTTTTTTACAAAGGGACAACGCAAAGGGTTAAATGTTGGTGGAACTCCAGAGCCTTTATTTGTTATCGATACAGACGTCGAATCCAACATAATATACACTGGTCAGGGAAAAAACCATCCTGGTCTTTACAAGAGAACTCTTTTTGTTAAAGAGGATGAATTGCACTGGGTACGACCCGATCTAGCGGTAGCTGCAGATGATTCTCTTGAGGTGATGGCTAGAATTCGTTATCGGCAGCCCTTGCAAAAAGCTAAAATTTACGGGGTAAAAGGAGGAGTTTATGTAGATTTTGAAGTTCCCCAAAGTGCCGTGACCGAAGGGCAATTTGTCGCCTGGTATTTGGAAGATGAACTTATAGGGTCTGGAGTGATTTCTTAATGAATTAAACCAATGTAACTAATCTAACTTTCATGTCTAGAAACAGGATCACCACGCTTTTTGATATTGAATATCCTATAATTCAGGCCGGAATGATTTGGGCGAGTGGCTGGAGACTTGCTTCGGCTGCTGCCAATGCTGGGGCATTGGGATTGCTCGGCGCTGGCTCTATGTATCCTGAGGTGCTTAGAGAACATATTCAGAAATGTAAAAAGGCTACGGATAAACCTTTTGGGGTAAATGTACCGATGCTCTATCCCGATATAGAAAAACACATGAATATTATTGTCGAAGAGGGAGTGAAAGTAGTTTTTACCTCTGCGGGTAATCCAAAAACATGGACCCCTTTTCTTAAACAACATGGCATTACGGTTGTACATGTTGTAAGCAGCGTGAAGTTTGCGTTAAAAGCTCAAGATGCCGGAGTGGATGCGGTAGTCGCAGAAGGTTTTGAAGCTGGAGGACATAATGGGAGAGAAGAAACAACAACTTTTACGCTTATTCCCATGGTAAAAGAACAAATAGAGATACCACTTATCGCAGCTGGAGGTATTGCTACTGGAAAAGGGATGCTTGCCGCTATGATTCTTGGAGCCGACGCCGTTCAAATAGGCAGTAGGTTTGTTGCCAGCGAAGAAGCCTCTTCACACCAGGCTTTTAAAAATGAGGTGGTAAAGGCAAAAGAAGGAGATACAGTACTTACCTTAAAGGAACTTGCACCGGTACGATTGTTAAAGAATAAATTCTATAGGGATGTTGAAGCATTGTATGACAAAGCGCCTTCAAAAGAAGAATTAAAGCGGCTATTAGGCAGAGCACGCGCCAAGCGCGGAATGTTTGAAGGAGATCTCGAAGAAGGAGAGCTTGAAATTGGTCAGATTTCAGGCCTTATTCAAGATATCAAACCAGTTCAAGGGATCGTTACCGATATCATTTCCGAATATCAAAATGCCAAAAAAGAAGTAAGCCACCTTTTCTAGCTGTAAAAGATCGAACCTCCTTAGAATAGTCTTAAATCTGTATGAAGAACGTATTGTTTTACATCAGATCTGAAAAAAAGATCGCATTCATCAGTAATTTATTGGTCCCATACCAGAACGCTCTAAAATTAGTGTTATCTGTAAACGCACTTATACTTCCTTCTCCAAGTGTGTAATGCTGAAAAGGTACAGAGTTTTTCAATAATTCCAGATTCTCTTCACTAATATAACCGCTTAACAAAGGGTCATCGGTGTGTTTCAAAGGATTGAGATAGCTCTGTTCATTAGGTTCCAGATATACATTGGTATTTCTGAAAAGAGCGATTTTATCGTTTTTGTAACCAAAAGCAATCGGGTGGGAACGATCTAATTTTGCTTCAAAGATCGCACCTCCGGTTACCTGAGCTCCACGAAAATCACGTCGCTGCTCGAACCGGATATCTTTTGCCTTCAATTCGTTCTTTTTGAAAGATGCATTAAAGAAATCGTCATTATTTAACCAGGTAAGACTATTTCGAAAGGCGATCAGAGAGCCGCCATTTTTGATCCATTTTTTAAGTTTTTCTTTATCGCTTCCGGATAGTGCAGTACTTGTAGCATTTGGCAATACAATATGCGTATATGATTTAAGATCTGCTCTTGCAAAAAAGGAAAGATCTAATTTTGTGAGTGGAATATCATATCGCTGGTCAAAAAGGTGCCAGATCTCACCTGCGTCATAAGAAGTAATGCCATCACCAGTGAGTAAGGCGACTTTAGGGAGTTTAACGGTATCAAAATCATTACTCCCAAGATCGATACCTTCCGGCGTAAATCCGGTAGAAACGCCATCAATAACTAAATAATTTTCACCAGCTATTTCCTGTAGGTACGCATATAGTTCATCCGGACTCAACTTCTGGTTTTGAACCGGTATCATGATGGTGCCGTAATCATAACTTTTTGAATTCAGTGTAAACGGTGTAGGACCTACTTTTACGCGTATCCCTTTTTTAAGTAAAGCATAAAGGGCTTTAGGAGTGTAATACTCATGCCATTCAAAAAGATATGCGTAGTTGCTTTTTGCCGTGACCATTCCGTTTTTTAGTGAAGGTTCTTCAGGCTGTGGAGCCGCTCGATCTAATTTTGTAAGCGAAGCATAATCCAGATTGAAAGCCAGCGGGAAGGTCCATGCTGAAATATCATAAAAAATACTGTCTTTAAAAGTGGTCCTTTTTTCGAACATAGCTTCTATGATGGTACTGTTTTTCTGGTTGGCGGGAACAATGTAACTGTACCCTTTCTTATAATTTTTTCCGTTAAGTTTGAAATCATTTTTTACGGGATGTATCTTGATACGATGCCTTCTGAGAATCTCCGCAAGATGATAGGTTTTTGCCGCATCTTTTTCATCACCAAATACATAGGCATTCGTTTTAGTATTTTTCTTTTGACGGGTAAAAAAGCTTTGTTGATAGTCTAAAAGCTCTTTCCGCATCGATTTTACGGCTTCTAATGTTGACAAAGCGGCTGTAAATTGATTTCTTATAGTGAATGGAAAAGTAAGAATTCCATTCTCACTTTCTTGTATATGACCTCTTGAGCTTCCTTGTTCGAAAAGAATACCAATTCCTCCATTAATATCTGGAAACGTAGATCCCTTTCCGTAGTAGTAGTCATCGAAATTCTCTCCGGAATAATATAATGAACCAATATTGTCTAATGCTTTTACATGGTAGGTCGCAATTTTTGCAGTAAGCTCCTGATTTTTAGGCGGTGTTAACGGATGCACCCGCATAGGTTCTCCCGGTTGAAAAAAGAAGGTAGAATTGGTGCCCATTTCGTGGTGATCTGTAAGCACGTTAGGTAACCATTTATGAAACGATTTAATACGCGCTCTACTCTCCGGAAGCTGTACCGGCAGCCAATCTCGATTCATGTCGAACCAGTAGTGATTGGTTCTCCCTCCAGGCCATACTTCATGATATTCCCGATCGTTACTATCCGGGTTAAGGTTTTTGCCTTTATTCGTGTTTGCCCAATAGGCAAAGCGTTGCAATCCATCAGGGTTGTAGGAAGGGTCAAAAAGAACGACTACATTCTCTAATAAATTCTCTACTTCCGGACCCTGAGCTGCTGCCAGATAGTAAGCGACCAGCATACTGGCATTCGATCCGCTGGGTTCATTTCCATGTATAGAAAAACCCTGATAAAGAATTGCTGGCATAGTGGAGGTGTCTGTATTTTGCGCAGGCCCTTCGGTGAGATTCAAATGGGCTTCCCGAATACGGTCAATATTCTTATGATTGGAAGGAGCGGTGATCGTCAAGAGCAACAAAGGTCTTCCTTCGAACGTAACTCCTCGATTTTCTAGGGTAATTCGATCTGAAGCATCTGCAAGTTCATGCATATACTGTACTAACTTATCATGTGTAACGTGCCATTCTCCTACCTCATGTCCGATAATTGATGCTGGCGTCGGAATATTTTGATCATACGAAATTTTCTGAGGCAGATAATAAGACAAAGAAGGTGCCTCCTGGGCATTGTTGACATAAGAAATTAACACGAGAAGTAAGAGTAAGATTCTTTTCATAGCACTGTATTTAGATACTTTGGATGATTCGTAAATATAAAAAAACCGCTTCAGAGTAAAGCGGTTTCTTTAGATAAAAGTAAAAGATGATCTATATGTCTTCGAAATTGATGTCGGTAAAATTATCGGTCTCTTCAGAAGTCGAAACATCTTCGAACGTTTCTTTTTTATAGTCTTTTTGATGTCTTTCAGAAATCACTTCTTCTCCTTTATTATCGATGACATAATCCGTCATTTCCGCAAGAATTTCCTTGAATGAATGGAAGTCTTCTTTGTAAAGGTAGATTTTGTGTTTTTTATAATGAAACGAACCATCATCATGCGTAAACTTCTTACTTTCTGTTATAGTAAGATAATAATCGCCAGCTTTGGTGGATCTCACATCAAAGAAATATGTTCTTCTGCCCGCTCTAAGTACCTTAGAGAATATCTCGTCTTTCTCCAATAATTCTTTATCGCTCATAATCCTTCTAAAAATTTTGGTTGATATAATGTTGCGAATCAAAAATGTGAAAAAAAACTTAATGAAACAACTATTTTTTACAAATCTTTTTCCGACAGCTGATTAAGATAGAGTTCTTTGTAGTACCCATCTTCATTTACAAGTTGATTATGAGTCCCCTGTTTTGCTACACTGCCATTTTCCAGAACAATGATATGATCGGCATTTTTTACAGTAGATATTCTATGGCTTACAATAAGTGTGGTTTTGCTATTGATGGCAGTTTTCAGATTGGTAAGAATTTCTTCTTCTGTTTCTGTGTCTACTGCAGATAAACAATCGTCAAAAAGGAATATTTTAGGATCTTTGATGAGTGCCCTGGCAATAGAAATACGTTGTTTTTGTCCTCCGCTAAGCGTTATTCCCCGCTCCCCTAAAACTGTTTCGTATTTTTTGCTAAACCCTTCAATATTATCATGAACCGCAGCTTTCTTTGCTACCTCGATAATTTCATCCTTAGATGCATCTTCCTTACCAAAACGTATGTTGTTCCCAATAGTATCGGAAAATAGAAAAGCATCTTGCGGTACGGCACCAATAGCACTACGAACATCAAAGAGGTTCAATTGTTTTATGGGGCGATTATCGATCAAAATAGTTCCCTTTGTAGCATCGTAAAGTCTCCCTACCAAATCAAGAATAGTAGATTTACCAGAACCGGTTCTTCCTATGATGGCTGTGGTTTTGCCTTGCTCAGCTACAAATGATAGATTTCTCAAGGCAGTTATCTCTGTATCCTCATAGGTAAACGAAACATTTTTGAATTCGATTCTACCATTTACAGGAGTATGCTGTTTAATTTCATTTTGAATTTGTGGCGTCTGCCCTAAAAATTCATTGATACGTTCTTGAGAGGCTTCTGCTCTTTTGACGATAGAAGTTACCCAACCTACCGTAGCAACTGGCCACGTGAGGTAATTCACATAAATAATAAATTCGGCAATTACAGCAATCGACTCGATCTCTCCCTTAATATAGAGTCTACCGCCAATCCATATTACAAAAATGGTACTTATACCAATAAGTAATGCCATTAACGGCATAAACCAGGCATTAACCCTAACCAGATCCATACTTTTATCTTTGCCCTCATTGGCTAGGTTTTCCAATTCTTCATTAATCCTTGGTTCAATCCCGTATGCCTTTATGACCGAAATTCCTGAAAAAGATTCCTGAGAAAATGTTGAAAGCTTAGACAAATACTGCTGTACGATGGTACTTCTTTTATGGATGATCCTGCTTATTTTGTAAATGAGAAAAGAGAGGATTGGAAGCGGTAAAAGCGTGTAAATAGTCATCATAGGTGATGAGTAGAACATAAGAGGTATAACACATACAAATAGCGTTATGGTTTGAATGCTATACATGATCGCAGGTCCGGCATACATTCGAACCTGGCTTACATCTTCACTGATTCTATTCATAAGATCACCGGTACGATTCTGTTTATAGAAATTAAGTGACAAACGTTCATATTGCTTAAAAATCTCATTTTTGAGATCGAATTCAATATATCTTGAAACATTTATAATGGTCTGCCGCATCAAAAAAGTAAAAAAACCTGATAGCAAAGCTGCACCGATGATCACAAGAATATATTCTGTCAGCCTGTCCTGAATTTGTGGAACATTGGCAGGATTCTCGATATATTTTTCTACTGTGGCAATTGATTTTTTGACGTAGGGAGGGACTACCAAGGAAAAAATTCGGGCAGTAATAGTAATGAGGATACCAACAAGTAATTTGTACTTGTATTTGGCAAAAAATTTATTGATATATTTAAGTTCTTTCATTGCAGGATTTTACTTCAAATTATCAAATTCATAATTTTGACAGCAAAAAAAGCGCTCAAATTGAATAATTCGTTATTTTTGCTATCGAATTTTATTGAATTCTAAATACATAAACAACCTTTATAATTAAATACGACTATGAGATCAGATGTCCTTTCGGCCACAGAACTTAAAAAAGTTGATCCGGTATTCGGTCAACTTTCGTTTGATAATCATGAGCAGATTGTTTTCTGTTACGACAAAGATACAGGTTTAAAAGCAATAATAGGTATTCACAATACGGTGTTGGGACCAGCATTGGGCGGAACCAGAATGTGGGCTTACAATAATGAATGGGAAGCCCTCAATGATGTTTTGAGACTTTCAAGGGGAATGACTTTTAAAGCGGCAATTACCGGTCTCAATCTGGGTGGTGGTAAGGCAGTGATCATTGGCGATGCCAAAACCCAAAAAACACCTGAGTTAATGAAAAGTTTTGCCTCCTATGTGCATTCACTAAGCGGTAAGTACATTACAGCAGAAGATGTAGGCATGGAAACCGCAGATATGGATACGGTTAGACAGGTTACCCCTTACGTGACGGGAGTGTCTGAAGCATTGGGTGGAGCAGGGAATCCTTCTCCAATTACAGCCTATGGTGTATTCATGGGGTTAAAAGCAGCTGTTGAATACAAATTCAAAACAAAGAGTTTAGTAGGTAAAAAAGTATTAGTACAAGGTATTGGTCATGTGGGTGAGACCCTGGTTTCGCATCTGGTAGAAGCAGGAGCAGAAGTACTAATTACAGATATCAATGAAGAGCGACTTCAGGCGGTAAGTACCAAACATGGAGTTAACATCTTCAGAGGTCGAGATCTGTATAGCGCAGAGGTAGATGTGTATGCGCCTTGTGCATTAGGAGCTACTATCAACGACGAAAGTGTGTCAAAACTCAAAGCGAAAGTAATTGCTGGTGCAGCTAATAATCAACTGGCAGATGAAAATAAACACGGCATGCAATTGTTACGCAGAGGCATCGTTTATGCTCCGGACTTTTTGATCAATGCGGGCGGTATTATTAATGTATATGCCGAATTAGAAGGTTATGGTAAGGATGAGATCATTCGAAAAACCGAAAACATTTACAATACAACCTTAGAGATATTCGCACATGCTGCATCTGCTGGATGTACTACGCATGAGGCAGCACTTACTATTGCAAAGTCCAGAATTGATGCAAGAAAATTGGAGAAATAAATAGTTTGTATTTATAAAATAGTACTATTTTTGCGGGGCGAAAGATCATCTTTCGCCTTTTATTGGCGCCGCCAAAGGGTCTAATACCTCGAAGCTTGCCTCGAAATTAAATGTTTGTTTCAAACAAATGCCTCATGGGCTTGCCCTGAGGCAGTTTACTTTAAGTTCTTACCTATGTTAACAAGAAGGCATATCAGAGTAAAAGTAATGCAATCTATCTATGCGTTTAAGCAGTCTCATAATACAGACTTGACTAAGGAAGAGAAGTTTCTTTCTTACAGCATGGAGAACATGTACAATCTTTATCTCACGCTAATGAGCCTCTTAGTGGCGCTGCAGCTTAAAGCCTCAGATTACCTAGAAGTCTCCAGTAAAAAATACCTGGCCACCGAGGAAGAGAAAAATCCGAATCGCAAATTTATTGATAATAAGTTGCTAACTCTTTTAAAAGATAATGCGCAGCTCAAAGAAGCAGTCAAGAAGCGTAAACTTACTGATTGGGATCTGGAAGATGATTATGTTAAAATCATTTTCAACAATCTTTTAAATAGTGATCTTTATCAAAATTACATGAGCTCTGGGAAAGACAGTTTTAAAGAAGATGTAGAATTTGTGATCGATGCCTTTAAAGAAGTTATCGCAGTTGAAGATAAATTGTACGACTTTATTGAAGATAGCAGATTGACCTGGGTGGACGATTTACCACTGGTTAACACCATGATCCTTAAAATGTTTAGAAAGGTTAAGGAAAATACTTCTCCGACCTGGTTATTACCCCGGTTGTTCAAGGATGAAGACGATAAAGAATTTGCCACCCAATTGTTTAGAAAAACGGTGTTGAATGACGAAGAACTTTTAGAAGAAATCAAGGGAAGAACACCCAACTGGGATATGGAAAGAATCACAGAAATCGATGCCATTTTACTTAAAATGGCGATTAGCGAATTCAAATTTTTTCCTTCAATTCCTGTGAAAGTAACGATGAACGAGTATCTTGAAATAGCTAAAGAATACTCTACACCAAAGAGCAGCATTTTTATAAACGGAATTCTTGATAAACTAGTTAAAGAATATACGGCTGAGAATTCGTTAAATAAATCTGGTAGGGGGTTGATGTAATAAAATATTTAGTAATTTTGACCGCAATTATAAAATTTAAATGATGAAGAAAACTTTTTTAATGCTTGGTATGGTAGCCGCAGTTGCATTTACTTCATGCAAAAAAGAGGATGCTACAAGCAAGATCAAAAGCGAAAATGTAGAAACCGCTGCGCAACGAGATGAAGCTGCCAAGTTGGTTCCGGTAATGACGTTTGACAAGTCAGAACATGATTTTGGTACAATCGATCAGGGTACCCCTGTAGAAACTACCTTTACATTTACAAATACAGGTAATGGTCCTTTAATTATCACAGATGCGAGAAGTAGCTGTGGTTGTACAGTACCTAGTTACCCTAAAGATACACCTATCGCTCCAGGTGAAAAAGGTGAACTACTAGTAAAATTCAATGGTAATGGTGCGAACCAGGTATCTAAAACAGTCACTGTGACCGCAAATACCGAAAAAGGATCTGAAGTTTTAATGATTAAAGCTTTTGTGACGCCCAAAACTACGAACGCAAGTCCGGTACTACAATAAAGTTAAATAACTAAACTATTTTAATGGAAGCACTTAACTCGATAGCTCCTTTTTTATTAATGTTTGTGGTGATCTATTTTTTTATGATCCGTCCACAAATGAAACGTCAGAAACAGGAAAAGAAATTTGCGAATGAACTAAAAAAAGGAGATAGGGTAATCACAAAAAGCGGACTCCACGCTAAGGTACTTGATCTTGGAGAAGATGGTACCTGTATTTTGGAGACCATGGCAGGTAAAGTAAAATTCGAACGCTCTGCAATTTCAATGGAATTGTCTGCAAAATTGAATGCTCCCGCTAAAAAATAATATACATTCAATAAGTTTTAGAAAAGCGTCCTCTTTCCAGGACGCTTTTTTTATTCCTAAGGTTTTCTAAGAAATTCTTCAATTTTACCTAAATTAACATAATAGAATTCAATAAATCATCTTCTTATGTATAGCAACCGAAGGAATTTCATTAAAAAAAGTTCACTATTCATGCTAGGTACTGGTGTATCCATGTTGTTTCCTGTAGAGCTTCTTGCCAGCTACAGAACATGGGTAAGCCCGAACGATCGTATTCAGCTTGGTTTAATCGGTTGCAAAGGAATGGGATTTGCTAATTTAGTTTCGATGCTTAAAAATAGTGAAGCAACAATCGTTGCCCTCTGCGACATTGATGAAACCGTTTTGGCAAAACGTACCGAAGATCTTGCTAAAGCCTCAATTGCCAAACCCAAATGGTATAAGGATTACCGAAAACTGCTGGAAGACAAAGATGTGGATGCGGTTATTATTGGGACTCCCGATCACTGGCACTGTTTACAATTGATAGATTCACTTAACGCAGGTAAGCATGCTTATTGCGAAAAGCCGATTGCAAATAGTATTCAGGAAGCGAATGTGATGTTCGATAAAGTAAATAAGAGTGATCGGATGGTTCAAGTTGGTCAATGGCAAAGAAGTCAACCCCACTTTCAAAATGCGATCGACTTTGTGCATACAGGTAAATTGGGCGAGATAAGACTTGTAAAAGCCTGGGCTTATATTGGTTGGATGAATCCGCTCCCGGTACTCGCAAATACACCACCACCTTCTGGAGTAGATTACAAAATGTGGTTAGGACCTGCACCCGAGCGACCTTTTAATGAACACCGGTTTCATTTCAACTTTAGATGGTTCTGGGATTATGCTGGTGGACTTATGACGGATTGGGGAGTACATTTACTTGATTACGTGCTTTACGGTATGAAAGTATCACATCCTGATTCTATTATGTCTATGGGCGGAAAATTTGCCTACCCGGCCGACGCACAGGAAACCCCCGATACATTGCAGACCATTTATGATTTTGGAGCTTTTTCTGTATTATGGGAGCATGCGATGGGTATCGGGGGAGGTAATTACGGGAGATATCACGGCATTTCTTTTATCGGCAATAATGGCACATTGGTTTTGGACAGGGATGGTTGGGAAGTAATTCCTGAAAAAGATAAAATGGAGAAAATACCCTTACAAAAAGAAATTGGTAACGGCCTGGATAACCATACCAAAAATTTTCTGGAAGCAATAAAAGCCAAAAATGCTTCCATGCTTAAAGCGCCCATCAAAATAGGGTATGATGCCGCTGTGTTTTCTCAATTGGGAAATATTGCTTACCGTACTGGAAAAAAAATTAAGTGGAACGGAGATACAGGCAGATTCAATAGTGGAAAAGCAAATAAATTATTGAAAGCACAATACCACAATGGTTGGAAATTACCAAAAGTCTAGTTTTCACCGGTACTTATCGTATAATCCAACACCACTTTTAATCAATGGGACGATCTTTTCGATACGTCTTTCCTTCGTATTTTCCCGTTTTGCAGTGGCTACGTATTAAATAAACTCTCGCTTTTTGCCAGATGTTAAAAGGTTAAATGCAGCTTCAAGATCTTGATCGGTCTTCATTACACGTTTGAGATCTTTCGGTATTTTCAAAGGCTTGTTAGATCTTGCTGCTATGATATTTCCATTTTTCTGATTTTGAATAGCTTCCAGAATATAGGGTAGTATGATGTCTTCTTTGATCTCAGATAAATCAGTAAATCGCATCTGACGCATGGCAATGGTTTTTCCTTGCTGCGCATTTAGAAGTAATTGATTCGGATCTGAAAGCGTAGCTCCCTGAAAGAACCACAATCCCGCATAACTTTTAAATGCTCCGATCCCAACAATATTCTTTTCGTTCAGGGTGTAGGTGGGAGCATTCCATTTCAGTTTTTCAATAAGTTCTGTCTGAAGTACCAGGATTCGAAGCAAGGCACATTCTTCTTTAGAGAATGCTACGTTCTCAAAGAAATCATTCACCGTTGCGATTTTAGCCATGTCTTAACCTCTTGAAGGCTATAAATTACAAAAAAACTAAAGGTTTCCGGCGTATTTTAAAGGAGGGTTTTGAGATTGTTCGATGGCATTAAAATACTCGTACTTTAATTTCACAATTTTTTGAAATTCAGTATAGTCATTATTAAGCCAACTCATCAAAAACATTTTAGACGATACCTTACCTGATGAATGGTCTATGAAAGAAGATTCCCAGAAGGTATCATCCAGTGATGATAACCAACGTACTGATGCTTCTCTTTCAATAACAAACCGTCTTAAGGTAACTCGAAAATCATTTGTCGCATACCTTCTTGTATCGCACCAATTCGAAGTATCTATCTCTTGAAGTTTTTGATTGGGATGAAGTGAAATCCACTCAGTTTGAGGTCTGAAATAGTATAGTTCCATCTCATACAGATGACACAGAATTTCGTGAATAGTCAAAGTTTGTTCAGGCGATCTCCATTGACGCTGATCTTCATTTACACTTTTAATAAGATTAAGGAAAACATCTAAGTTTTTCCGGAGCTGGAAAATAGCTAATTCATGCATTTGTTAAGATTTGGGCTTAACAAATATAGCAATTTTAATTAGAAATCGCCGGAAGCAGTCAATTCGCATATTTTTACGATTACCTCCACAGCCTTCTTCATACTTTCTACAGGAACATATTCGTAAGGTCCGTGAAAATTATGTCCGCCTGCAAAAATATTGGGGCAGGGAAGTCCCATATAAGATAATTGAGAACCGTCTGTTCCTCCTCTTATCGGTTTTATAATTGGCTCAACACCAACCGCTTTCATGGCCTCTTCTGCAATGTTAACAATATGAAATACCGGCTCTACCTTTTCACGCATGTTAAAATATTGATCTGTGATCTGTACCTTTACTGAATCTGGATATTGTGTGTTGAGGTCTTCTGCTATCTGTAAAATAAGCGCCTTTCTGGCCTCAAATTTTTCTTTATCGTGATCTCTTATAATTCCCTCCAGCGTTGCTTTTTCAACACCCGCTTTTACATCATAAAAATGAAAAAAACCTTCGCGTCCTTCGGTGCGTTGAGGAACTTCATCTTTCGGAAGTACCGTTAAAAATTCGTTAGCGATCAATACTGCATTTACCATTTTATCCTTTGCATATCCAGGATGTACACTTTTTCCTTCGATAGCAACTTTAATTCCGGCAGCATTGAAGTTTTCATATTCAAGTTCACCAACTTGGCTTCCATCTACGGTGTAAGCCCATTCCGCTCCAAATTTCTCAACATCAAATTTATGCGCTCCTCTTCCAATTTCTTCATCTGGAGTAAAACCAATGCGTATGGTACCATGTTTAATTTGAGGATTTTCAATAAGAAACTTCATTGCTTCGATGATCTCAGTGACCCCCGCTTTATCATCGGCCCCTAAGAGGGTAGTACCATCAGTGGTAATGAGTGTTTGTCCTTTATATAGTAAAAGATCTTCAAAATAATCCGGAGAAAGAATTTTATGGGTCTTTGCGTTCAGAATAATGTCTCCACCATCATAATTTTCAACAATTTGCGGATTTACCCCTGTACCGCTATAGTCTGGTGTCGTATCAAAATGAGATACAAAACCAATTACAGGCACTTCTTCGTCTATGTTTGAAGGAAGCGTTGCCATAATATAAGCGTGATCGTCTATGGTAACCTCCTGCATACCAATCTCCATAAGATCGAGTACCAGTTTATGAGCAAGATCCCATTGTTTTTTGGTGCTGGGGGTAGTTTCTGATTCAGGATTCGATTGTGTGTCTATTTTAACGTATCTAATAAAACGATCGATGAGAGGATCCATAGAGTTATAATTTTCTCAAAAATACTATTATTCAATAAAATTGAGAGCTTTCAGATTCTTTTAATTACAGCTTCAATAATTAATTTCTAAGCAGCTGTTATTTTGTTAATAAGCAAGCCATCAATTTATTTGTAGCCTCTTTGCCAGCACGTATTTAAGAATTACTTTTGTGCAACTCATCATTTTTTTACATGTACAAATACATAATCAGGCCTATACTCTTTCAGTTCGATCCGGAAAGTGTACATCATTTTACATTTGGGATAATTCGTTTTCTTTTCCGTATTCCCGGAATTTCATATCTAATTAAAAAATCATATGAGGTGACCGATCCTAAGCTGGAAAGAACAGTTTTTGGACTTAGGTTTAAAAATCCGGTAGGATTAGCAGCTGGTTTTGACAAAGATGCAAAATTGTTCAAGGAATTGGGTGACTTTGGTTTTGGCTTTATCGAAATAGGCACCGTTACTCCACGACCACAGGAAGGAAATCCTAAAAAGCGACTCTTTCGGTTGAAGCAGGATCAGGCTATTATTAACAGAATGGGTTTCAACAATGGAGGCGTGGATGCCGCCCTGGAACGACTGAAAAGTAATGATCGGGTACTCATAGGTGGTAATATTGGCAAAAATAAAACAACTCCCAATGAGAAGGCGGTAGAAGATTACCTGTATTGTTTTGATGCTTTGTTTGATCACGTAGACTATTTCGTAGTAAATGTGAGTTCTCCAAACACGCCTAATTTAAGGGATCTGCAGGATAAAAAACCGCTGACAAAATTGTTAAATACATTACAGCATAAAAATGAGATGCGATCAAAAAGTAAGCCCATCCTACTTAAAATCGCTCCTGATCTATCTGATTCTCAATTATTAGATATTATTGATATTATTGACAGAACAGGAATTGCAGGGGTAATCGCTACTAATACGACCATTTCACGAGAGGGGCTAAGATCTCCTTTATTTCTTACCGAAGAGGCCGGTGGGTTGAGTGGTAAGCCTTTGGCAAAAAGAAGTACGGAGGTTATCCGTTTTCTTGCGACGAAAAGTAATCATGCTTTCCCGATTATTGGTGTAGGAGGAATAAATTCAGTTGAAGATGCGCTGGAGAAATTGGAAGCCGGAGCCTCTTTGGTGCAATTGTATACGGGCTTTATTTATGAAGGACCTGCACTCATCAAGCAGATCAATAAGAAGCTACTTGAAAAAGATCTGAACAAATAAAATGAGTTTTTTGCTGAAGGATGGTTACTGACTGAGGTGATAAGACTTAAATGTATTGTATAAAAAAAGGTTTGCTAGTGCGCAAACCTTCCTCTAAAAGTCTTAGTGCAAATATTAAATAACCTTTACATTTACAGCGTTTAATCCTTTTTTTCCTTCTGTCAAGTCAAATTCTACTTCATCTCCATCGCGTATTTCATCGATTAAACCTGAAATGTGTACAAAATGTTCTTTACCTGATCCTTCTTCGGCGATGAAGCCAAATCCTTTAGTTTCGTTAAAAAACTTTACGGTTCCTTTATTCATTTGATAAAATTAAAAATAATAATTGCCGCAAAGGTAGTGTTAATAAATCGGAGTACACCTAATTAATCAAATTATTTACGAATTCAGATAAAAAGTAATTGATTGATAATCAAAAAAATAAAATGAATCAGCAACGTTTGAAAAATGATACTTTATACATTACTCATGAGTTTTTGCGGATGAAGCTACCATTTTATTGATCTCTGCAAGCTCTTTTTCTGTCAAATCCCGCCACTGTCCTGTAGGAATATCGAGTTTAACATTCATGATGCGGGTTCTTTTAAGAGCAAGCACTTCGTAGTCGAAGTATTCACACATTCTTCGAATCTGCCTGTTTAGTCCCTGGGTTAAGATAATCTCAAACTTGAAAGTACCTAACTGGGTGACCTTACATTTTCGGGTTACCGTATCCAGAATAGGAACTCCATTACTCATTCGTTCAATGAACTCTTTTGTAATAGGTTTGTCTACCGTAACTACGTATTCTTTTTCATGTTTATTTCTGGCTCTTAATATTTTATTTACGATGTCGCCGTCATTAGTCAAAAAAATAAGACCTTCACTGGGTTTATCTAATCTTCCAATAGGAAAAATACGCTTGGGATAGTTAATGAAATCGATAATATTATCTTTTTCAACATTGGTATCTGTGGTGCACACGATCCCTATCGGTTTGTTAAAAGCTAAGTAGACAGGTTTCTCTGTTGGAGGGGAAACTAATTTGCCATAAACGCGTACTTCATCGGTTGGTGCAACCTTGGTACCTTTTTCTGGTATCTTGCCGTTTATCGTGACTCTTCCTTCTTCTATTAATTTATCGGCAGCCCTGCGAGAGCAATAGCCTACTTCACTTAAATATTTATTTATACGTTTTAATTCCATTTTTATACTAAAAGTCGATCGTTAAAAACTTAAAAACGAAGATATGGGTTTTAGAGGGGCTTCACCGAAAACCGCAATTTATTTTAACAATTGAGAGGTCATAAGCCCTAATATTTCTATCTTTAACACCCATGATAAAAGATACAAAATTAGCGGTTCTTATAGATGGTGACAATATTCCTTCCAGATATGTAAAAGAGATGATGGAAGAAATTGCAAAATACGGCACCCCTACCATTAAAAGAATCTACGGTGATTGGACTAAACCTCATTTAGCCAAATGGAAAAATGTCTTGTTGGAAAACGCTATCAATCCTATACAACAATACAGTTATACATTAGGTAAAAACGCAACAGACTCTGCCATGATCATTGATGCCATGGATATTCTCTACTCTAATAAAGTAGATGGTTTTTGCCTGGTCTCCTCCGATAGTGATTTTACAAAACTTGCGACTCGTCTAAGAGAAGCAGGAATGCAGGTATATGGTATAGGTGAGAAGAAAACGCCAGATCCATTTATAGTTGCCTGCGACAAATTTATATATCTCGAAATCTTAAAATCAGATACTGAAAAGAATGATTCTGATGGCAAAAGAAGCAAGCGTACTTATGACAAGATCACTCCCAAAGTAATTCGTCTCTTACGTAATTCTGTTGATGATGCAGCAGATGAAGATGGATGGGCTTTTTTAGGAGACGTAGGCTCGCTGATCTTAAAAAAACAACCTAATTTTGATTCGAGAAACTTCGGATTTGAAAAGCTTACTCCTTTATTCAAATCTTTAAATCAATTTGAACTCGAGAGACGCGATCAGGGAAATACACGCTTTAAATTGGTATACGTGCGCAATAAATAGATTTAGTTTATTCTAGAACTATCTTATCGATCAACAATTTGAAATTTTGAGGTTTCTTATTTCCTATTAGAAACGCCAGTTCTTCCAGTTGTTTTCCTTCATAATTTGGCATATCCAGTTTACGACCGCGAAATGTTGGATACATTGTATTCATATTAATTTCGACCGTTTGCCAATCTCCGGTGGTTTCGAAATAAGCAATATATGAGTAATAATCTTCAGCCTGAGATTTGATCCTAAATTGATAGCGATTTCCATCTCCTTTTAATTTTAGAACAACCTTTTGATAAGGCGAAACGTCCATTGTTTTATTTGTTCGGTGCCTCACAGAGGAAAAACCTCCATTATTCTCAAGAGAAACATTTCCTTCAAAAATAGCATGTCCTTCGCTGTTTAAATAGAAATTACCATCAGATCTTCCCCCCATCACCACGTCGTCTACCACCTGCCAGCTACTTATGTCAGCATCTTTTGTAAAATCGAAAACGGTAAGGGATTGGTTCATCATAAATAAGAGTATTAGTATATTCCAAATTTTCATAAGCGTCCTATTAAAACATACAAGGTAATTTTAATTGTTTTCAGAAAGGTGATCAATCTCTTTAAATAAGTGTCTGATCAATCAAAGGTCTCTAAATCCCGGTTGTAATCATATTGAAGATCTGGGTGTAGTAATCCTATTTTTTTCCGGATTGCGTTTAATTCTCTTTCATAGATATTTCTAAGAACACGATTCTCAAGGACGGAAGGAACAAAATCCTTTAGTTTTAAGCAGAAATACATGAGTAACTCTATTTCTGTTTCTTTTTTCTTAGAGTAACGAATGTATTTTTTGATCATTTTAAGTATTTTCCGAACACTTTTTTTTATGTAGTAAACAGATTTCGTATTTACAAGATCAAATTGAGCATCAATCTCATCTTTTACCGTATTTACATAGCCGGTTTCATCTTCAGATTCGAATAAGAGGTAGGTGAGAAGTTCCTTATTTTCTTTTTTGAATTTGGCAAGCGTAAGGCAAATTTCAACGAGTTCTGTTTCAGTTCGATGCTGTAATTCTGTTTTTAATTGTTTGATGGTAACTGCTTTCATATGCGCAATTTAAAACATTAAAAGTTCGTAACAGAAATTACGGTTGAGAAGGTACTTTCTATACAGAGCTTCTGTCTGTTTTTCTGTTGATAGACAAAAAACGACCTTTTGTCCAATTAAATAAGTGTAAATAAATATTTTTCATAAATTGGAAATTCACCTTAAATAGATCGCTAAAAATGAAAAAGTTCCTTTTTTGTGGAATATTATTGGTTTCCCTAAATCTTTCGGCTCAGAACAAAATTACAGTGGGCACCTCTTATTCCGATTACATTAAAATAATTGAAATTGAAAATACCGAAGCTTGGACAGAAGTGATGTTAGAATTCTATCCCTCGTCCAGCACTAGTGGAACCCTGCATGCGCCTTCGGGAACTTCTCCTTTTGTACTCACCGATAAAAAAGGAAATAGGTATGCACTTATCAGCCAGACAGGCTGGGGTGGAAGTCTCTCTGGAGGTTTTGGGAGTGTCTCTCTGAAAGCAAATACCAAAAAATACGTAAAACTGTTTTTTAACAGACTTAAAAGTGTTAATGACATCTATTCGTTAACTGAGGTAGACTGCGATGGAACCAACTGCTGGAATTTTTACAATATTAAAGTGGGTTCAGCAAGCGTAACATCTTCTTCGAAATCTAAGAGTAACTATAATAGCAACGATAGCAGCAGCAGTAATAGTAGTAGCAATAGTAGTACTACAAAAACTACCTACGTTAATACCAAATCACTAGACAAGTCTAAGGTGTCTGCCAAGTTTGAAAAGACCTGGATAGACTATGACGTGTATGACGATAACGGAGACTACGGAATGCGAATTCACAACAAGTTCTTTGTTTACAATATGGATGGTCAAACCTGTTATCTCACATTACGATTCATGAAAGGGGAGAATTTTCTTAAAACCAGTAATGCATCCTACAAGAACATCTCTGGACAAATAGAGTTGAAAAAAACCTTAAAACCAGCATATGCCAGCACCGTTTATAATGATAAGACTGTGTTTATGCCGTATAGTGAATTAAACCTTTCTTCCGGTAAACACCTTATTAAATGTGATGTTGATATTTTCTATGCAGATGGTACACTTCTAAAACATCTAGGATTTAAAAGTTTTAATTATACCAAAAACTAGTCGGTTTGCTTAATTGCAATTCGTAGCATAGGTATCTTCCTCGTCTTTTTCCCACTGAGAAGGGATGTTGTTCAATCTGGCAGGACTTACCTTGATACAGATTAATGGGTTATTTACCACCGAAAAATTAGAAAGCTGGTCGTTGTTGGTAACATCAATAGCATTGATACTATTTGCTGGCACTACCAATAATTGAAGATTTAAATTATTGCGTACATCTACTGAGGTAAGTTGATTATTTGCAGCACCCACTTTTTCAAGATCGGTGAGATTTGCGACGTCCAGCGTAGTAAGATCATTGTTGTCTGCAAATACAAACTTCAATTTACTATTATTAGATACGTCAAGCGAAGTCAGCTGATTATCGTTAACCCAAAGATTTTCCAGATTCTTAAAATCTTCTATTCCACTAAGATCTGTGATACCTTTATTATTAAGAATAAGGTCTTTTATGTTTTCGATGCTGGCACTCAGAACCGCACCATCTACCTGGTCGTCTAAGCCCAAATCAACCAGACTTTGCTCAAAAGCAGCATCCTTGATCTCTGTGGTAGCTACAATGGGATCTTGCTGAGTTCCTTCGTTGTCATCTGTACCATCTGATGAACATGAAATAAAAAGTGAACAAGACAACAGCCCTGCATAAAAGAGTAGTTTTTTCATAGCATTTAAATTTTCATAGCATTTAGGAATCCCGGTTCCCATCCTTTTAATTATTAAAATAAAAAAAGGTGAGTTAAATATACAACATTCTGAAATTTAATATTTTACGTGTTTTGAAAGTATTAACAAAATCTAACCCTAAAAATTATTTGTATGAAGTTATTAGCATTTATAAGGCAAGTTAAAGAACGCGGTTAATTGCTTATTTTTGAACAAATATTAGCGGATGAATTCAAGAGAAGAACAGTTAAAAGCAATAGATCGATTGCTTACGATAATGGACGAATTAAGAGAGCAGTGTCCCTGGGATCGCAAACAAACTTTTCAGACATTAAGGCATCTTACCATTGAAGAAACTTATGAATTAGGAGATGCTATTCTTGATAATGACTTAGAAGAGATAAAGAATGAACTTGGCGATTTATTATTGCACATTGTTTTCTATGCAAAAATAGGCAGTGAAACCAGAGACTTTGATATGGCAGATGTCGCTAATAGTATTTGTGATAAGCTTATAAACCGGCATCCTCACATCTATGGAGATGTTAAGGTGACCGATGAAGAAGAAGTGAAACGTAACTGGGAAAATTTAAAACTGAAAGAAGGTAAAAAAAGTGTTCTGGAAGGAGTGCCCAGAAGTCTTCCGGCATTGGTAAAAGCAAACAGAATACAAGATAAGGTTGCCGGAGTAGGATTTGACTGGGAAGAACCCGAGCAGGTCTTTGAAAAACTGCAGGAAGAGCTTGAAGAGTTTCAAACAGAGGTAAAAACCGGCAATAAAGAGAAAATGGAAGCAGAATTTGGAGACGTACTATTTAGTATGATCAATTATGCACGTTTCTTAAATATCGATCCCGAAAATGCATTAGAGCGTACAAATAAAAAGTTTACGACTCGCTTTCAGCATTTAGAGAAACGGGCGGCTGAAAAAAACAAAGCTCTTAAAGATATGTCTCTTGAAGAAATGGATGTTTTCTGGGAGGAAGCAAAAAAATTAACCTAGTATTTTGCAGGTGTTTCCATAGTAAAATATGGTATCTTTGGATTCTTTTTAAGGCAAAATGTCGCTACGTAACTACACCAAAGAATTCCGTTATAATCTAAAATTGGCTCTACCCGTGATCGCCGGAATGGTAGGGCATACGCTTGTCCAGTTTTTTGATAACGTAATGGTGGGGCAGCTAGGAACAGCAGAGCTGGCAGCTGTATCTTTAGGAAATAGCTTTGTATTTATTGCTATGAGTATTGGAATAGGGTTTTCAACTGCGATCACTCCCTTAGTAGCCGAAGCAGATGGTGCAGGAGATTTTGACAAAGGCAAGCAAGCATTTAAACACGGTCTTATTTCTTGTACGGTTTTAGGAACTGTGCTGTTTCTGATGATTCTGGCAGCTAAACCATTAATGTATGCTCTTGATCAACCGGAAGAGGTAGTGGTACTGGCAAAACCTTATCTGGATCTTGTGGCATTCTCACTTATTCCACTTATTGTTTTTCAGGCTTTTAAACAATTTACTGATGGGCTTTCGCAAACTAAATATGCTATGTACGCGGCCGTATTTGGTAACGTGGTAAATGTCTTACTCAACTATCTACTTATTTATGGAAAATTTGGGTTTCCAGCCCTGGGCATAGTAGGAGCGGCTACCGGTACGCTGGTTTCCAGATTTCTGATGGTATTTTTAATCTGGATATTGATCTACAGAAAAGATACGATGCGACCTTACATCTCTAATCTGAATTTCAGAACGATTAAGAGACAAGTACTCGGTAAAATTGTGGCACTCGGATTTCCCTCTGCTTTACAAATGCTTTTTGAGGTTGCTATTTTTACAGCTGCTATCTGGTTGAGTGGAGTGTTGGGTAAAAATGCACAGGCAGCAAATAACATTGCGCTTAACCTATCTGCATTTACATTTATGTTCGTCATGGGATTAGGCTCAGCTGCTATGATAAGAGTTGGTAATCAAAAAGGATTGAAAAAATTTAAAGATCTAAGAAGAATCGCAACGTCTTTTTTCTTGATGGGAATCCTTATTCAAACGCTTTTTGCAGTTTTATTTCTAATTTTTCACAGAGAAATACCCTGGTTATATATGGATGATGCTAATATGGAAGACTATGCCAATACCATTGAAACTGCTTCCATCGCCGCACAACTTTTGATAGTAGCTGCGTTTTTTCAAATATCAGATGGTATTCAGGTGGTGGTGCTCGGTGCCTTAAGAGGTATGCAAGACGTTAAAATACCCACCTTTATCACTTTTATTGCGTACTGGGTTATCGGATTTCCAATCTCATGGTATTTAGGTCTCTATACTTCATATGGGAGTACTGGTATATGGATCGGTCTTCTGGCGGGGCTTACGGCATCTGCTGTTTTGTTGTATATTCGTTTTAATGTATTAACCCGACGATTAATAAGAACTAATAGAGAAGTTTATGGAAATACCTAAATTTTTATTAGGTGATAATACCGATTTTCAAGATTCGATTTTCGTAATTCATACCGATTTTCCAAGGTTTATAATTGATCTTACCACAGATGAAGTAGAATGGCTTGAAGATATTGATACATCTGAATCCAGAGAACTGGAAGAAGAGATGACTTCACTCGTACAGGCGGCTACAGATTTTTATGATCGGGAAGTAAAAAGATATGAAAATTAAACAGACCACACTTAGGGATGGTTAGCATTGAAATTAAAACACAGAGATGCTTGAAAGATTAATAGAAACCGATAAAGAACTCTTTCTATACCTTAATAATCTTGGTAACCAACACTGGGATGCGTTCTGGATGTTCATGTCTAACAAATGGGCATCTATACCACTATACATATTGTTATTGCTCTTGTGCGTGTATAAATTGGGATGGAAACGTACAGGCTTAGTTTTGGTAAGCGTTGCTTTAATGATTACTGCTACCGATCAATTGGCGAATTTTTTTAAGTATGGTGTAGGTAGGTTCAGGCCCTGCCACGATACAACTTTGATAGATCAGATGCGACTGGTAAAATCGTATTGTGGAGGCAAGTATGGTTATTTTTCTGCTCATGCAGCAAATTCTTTTGCTGTAGCTACATTTTTTGTTTTACTCTTCAAAAAACAACTCAGTTGGATCACTCCCTTACTGCTCGTATGGGCTCTATTGGTCGCCTACAGCAGAATTTATATTGGTGTGCATTTTCCATTAGACGTAATTACCGGAATGAGTATTGGAATGCTCTCAGGATGGCTTTTTCAGTCACTTTGGAAACTGGCAATGCTTAAGTTTCTTAAACCGAATCCTAAGGAGTAGTCTGGTAAATATTCTTGTTCAGCGGATTAAGAAAAATGAGGAAAAAAATAACTCCGAAAGCCAATTCATAAACTTCCCATTTTCGGCTCGATGGATTTAATGCAACGAGTACAGTACTTATAACAAAAGCAATGGTATGATGCCATTTAACAATAGGTACTGCGAAACGATTCGCAAGGTTTTTAAACCAGGTTACTTTTCGGTACATGATAGGTGAAATAATAAGATATATTACCATCACCAGCATGAGTAGCTGACTAAAAATGATCTTGTTTATTTTTTTTCCTTCAACAACCAGGTTGTGTAAGTTGGTTTCTCCCTGTGCATTATTTTCTTTAAAAAACTCTCCTGATTCTATGTCAAAAATGCGCTGTCCCCAAGATACTTCCTCACCGGCAGCAAAGAAAAATAAGAGTGCGAACAAGGCAGTTCCCAGCAGCCAGAGCAACGGTTTTTTTTGGATAGATGTAAAAAAACGGAAGATACACAGCAGGCTGACAGAAAATAACATGACCGTGGTACCCCATTCTACCGGACCATCTTCTACGGAGAATCCAGTGTCAAAATAGTTAAGGTTGGTAAAGCCAAAATAGAGAGAAGCTGCAAATACTAGCATCAAAAATAAATATCCAAGCTTTTCGGTTTTGTTAAGTGAGCTGATCATACTTCTATTTATTTACTTACACTGTAATAGTGACTTACAAGGCGTTTTTTATGCTTTTTTTCATCTGGTGAGGCAGCATAGTTGAGATCAAATACCTGCGTTCGTTCCAGATCATATTCTGATTCAAAGATACGTTTAAATCGTTCTTCTTCGTTTACATTCACCAGCACGCCAAAATTATCCAACTCTTCTAACATAGCAGCAGAGGTTTCAGATTCCAGATCAGCGATTTTGCTTCCGTAATGCCAAAGTATCTCCGGTGCAAGTTCACCAAAAGAAAAAACGGGCAATCCCGGCGGTTTTTCTTCATCAAGCACTTGCACGTTCACATAGGCAGGATTGGTTTTCAAAGATTCGGCAATAGGTAAGCCAAAAGAAGTGATACTCATCACAAAGGCTATAGTTAAGAGAAATACCTTGAACAGCTCTTTTTTAATAAGGTAGTAAATCATGGCTATTGATAGTACGACAAGGGCAGCAGACGTAAGGGAATACCAAAGCCATGGTTTTTGTGTAAGCTCCTCAAGAAATAAATATCCTGCGATCGGGAAGGCAAACCCTATAAGTGCGATGATGCCGAAAATAAAATAAGCTTGTGTTCTTTCTTTCCAGCTTGTCATTTCTTTGAACTTCCTTATGAGATATACGAGATAGAACCCGGTATTCATTGCCATAGGAATCAAAACAGGGGAGAGGTATCGTGTCTTTTTTTCAGGGATTACAGAGAGTAACACTACTGAAAGAATCGTCCATAAGAATGAAAAAAGATAGGCTTTTGGATGAATCACTTTTTTTCGTGCTAATGGATAAAACAAGGCAAAAAAAGCTGGGATCGTCCAAACACCACTTTGTGTGAAGAAACTCCAGTAATAATAAAATGGACGCACATTGTAGCTACTCCAGTTTCCGGTTTCTTTTTGTGCTATTTCTAGGAATGAATCAGGATCTGCCATTCGCACATACCAATACCACCAAAGACTTACTACAATCGTGACCAGTATGCAAACCACCAACGGAAATCTTTTTCGCTTGAAGCCTCTGTATCCGTATGCAAATCCATAAGCGAGTAAAAAAGGCAGGAATAAGGCATATAGTGAAACGGGTCCTTTGCTTAGAAAAGAGAGTCCTGTAAAGAATGCCGCCAGAAATACATTGCGCCAAACATTCGTAAGTTCTTTAAAAATGCTGAAATAGAAATAAGAGGCCGTAAGCATAAATCCATGAGCATAGATATCCCAGGGAGCTTCGTTTGTGATCGCAATAATGTAAAATGAAGTAATTAACACAAGACCATTTATAAGACTTTGCTGGCGATCTCGGGTAAGCTTCAATGAAAACTTAAAAACCATAAGTGCCGTAAAAATAGCCATCAGCGCTGTTGGTAGTCTCAACGCATATACGTTAGATATCCCTAAAAATTTTCCGGATAATGCCGTAAGCCAGGTGGGTAGCGGAGGCTTTTCATATCTGGGCAAACCATTCATAGTAGTAAGAAGCCAATTACCGTCATTTACCATTTCACGTGCAGTGATAAAATTACGAGCTTCCATGATCGTGACCGGAAGTATCTGTAAGTGTAATAAAAAAATAAAGATACCTGCGAGAAGTATGGTTTTAATAGGATTATTTGTAAACCATTGCGTCATTGCTGTTTTTTTAATATGAAAAGGTTTCTAGAATATATAATTAGCCCTAAAGCGTGCCCTGCAAATAACACAGGATCTTTACGTATGATAGCATAGGTAAGGATCATTGAGGCACCAACAAGGCTTAAAAGCCAAAAACCTCTGGGGAGTGATGAAGTTTTCTTTTTTTCTGAATAAAGCCACTGGTATACAAAGCGAAATGTGAAAATAATCTGAGCCACACTCCCGAGTATGATAAGCCATAACGGAATCGCCTCGTTTTTAAAGAAGTCATTGAGGTCGTATGCATTGTTGTTATATCCATATATAACAATGATCACCGGAAAAATCCATAAGAACACCCGAAAGGCTTTAGGTAGTTTTTTCCATTCGCCCTGCAATTGAATATTTCTAATATAAATAAAATAGGTAAGTGTTTGTCCTAACATAATGGCAAAATCGTCACGTAACCAACCGTAGACAAATAGTAAAAATGATGCGAGAAGGCTAAATTGCCAGAACAGTCTGGGGGTGAGTACCTTTTTGTTTTTTTCTGAAAGAACCCACTGTAGCAACATACGACCTGAAAATAGTAATTGTGCCAGAAATCCGATTGCATAAATGAGCCAATCTCCCATTTATTTCTTTTTAGCTATTTCGTAATTAATGTATTTTTTTTTCATCCATAGATAGGCGAAACAATCGGACAGGGGACCCAGCAATCTGTTCCACAATCCAAATTTTGCCTGCCCTGCAATTCTGGGAAAATGACGCACCGGAACTTGTAAGATCCTACCTTTTTGAAGAAGGATCATTGCTGGCAAAAATCGATGAAGTCCCTTAAACATGGGTATGCGTTTTGCATAGGGTGTTTTAATTACTTTTAGAGGGCATCCGGTATCATCCATCCCATCGTTTGTGAAGGTGCGTCTTATGCCATTTGCAATTTTTGAGGACAGATTTTTTACAAATTTATCTTTACGGTCGGCTCTGACCCCAGTCACCAATTCATAATCCTCAATGTGATTCAATAATAAATTAAAATCTTCTGGCGATGTCTGTAGATCCGAATCTATATATCCTACCAAAGGTGTGTCAACATGGTCAAATCCCGCCTTGATTGCGGCACTCAGCCCACAATTCTCTTTAAAAGAAATGTAACCAAAGGCTGCATTTCGGGTACAAATGTCTTCAATAAGCGATTGACTATTATCTTTTGATCCGTCATTTACAAAAAGAATTCGGGTTTTCTTTTCGGCTATATCAAGATAGCCCAGAAATTCCTGTTCTACTCGCTGTAGATTTTCTTCCTCGTTATAAACAGGAACTATAATAGTAAACTCGTAATCCATCAGATGTCAAAATGATGCTGCAAAGGTATTGTTTTATTGCAAATAGGCAGTGCTATTTTAAGATTGAGCAAGCTCAAGTATGATCGAGGCGGCTTCAAAAGGATTAATATCCTTATTTTCAATGGCATTTAACTGTTTTTCAAGTTCATTTTTAACTTCAGGGTTGGTGTAAAACCGAAGTTTTAATTGTTCATCTATGGTCTTCAGGAACCAAAATTTATCTTGTTCAATTCGTTTCTTTTCGATACTTCCATTCCCACGGTTTTCGGTCATATAGGTTTCGATCATTTTCCAAATGGTTTCGATTCCTGTTTTCTCAGTAGAAGAGCAGAGTTCTACTTTTGGGATCCATCCGTTTTCTTTTGGCGGGAAAAGATGTAATGCGCTTGAAAAAGCGGCTTTTGCATGTCGCGCTGGTTTCAAATTATCTCCATCTGCTTTGTTGATCACGATGGCATCTGCCATTTCCATAATACCTCTTTTAATTCCCTGTAATTCATCACCAGCACCCGCGAGTTTGAGTAATAAGAAAAAATCGGTCATGCTGTGAACCGCGGTTTCGCTTTGTCCTACTCCTACGGTTTCAATTAAAATGATTTCATATCCTGCAGCTTCGCACAATACGATCGCTTCTTTGGTTTTTCTTGCTACTCCTCCCAAAGAATCACCTGCGGGTGAGGGCCTTATAAACGCATTATCGTCTTTTACCAATGCTTCCATTCGGGTTTTATCACCTAAAATACTCCCTTTAGATATCGCACTCGTCGGATCTACTGCCAGCACCGCTACTTTTTTACCCTGTTCTGTAAGATGTTTTCCCAATGCTTCGATAAAGGTGCTTTTACCTACGCCAGGTACTCCGGTGATCCCAATTCGTATAGCATCATTGGCGAATACCAGACATCTGTTAATGATCTCCGAGGCTTTTGATAAATGTTCTGGATTTGTGCTTTCGATCAAGGTGATCGCGCGACTTAATGCAACCTTGTCCTGTTGAATGATACCGAGTACCAATTCATCGCTGGTGGGTTGCTTGCGACGTTTTTTCTTTATACGGTGAATACTGTCGAGATTCGTACTAGGCTGCGAAGCTACCCCCGGTTTTTCGTGTAATGCTGATTTTTTTTCCGGAATTTTCAAGACGACTATTTAATAGGGATTTCTAGTTTGGTGTTCTCCCAGGTTAGGGTAAGTGCTAGACCATTTTCGGGTTCAAATGCCATTGTAAATTGCTCCACCGGTTTGTCCAATGACTTCACAGGAACCTGAATATTAAGAACATCGTAGTCTGCTTCTCTGCTCGCTTTAATGGAGGTGCCTTTAAGTGCGACACCCCAGTCATAACTTTTGCTGTTAAAAATTACCTGCCAGGTTTCTTTTCCCGGGATGGTCCATAAAGTATAAGTGCCCGCCGGAAGCGATTTTCCTGCTATTTCGAGGTCTTTTGATGTATTGAATGCGGTCGCTTCATTAGCACCCGTTCTCCAGACTTCTCCATAGGGCACTAATTCTCCAAAAATTTTCCTTCCTCTCATAGAAGGCCTGTTGTAATACAGTGACAAATCATATCCGTTTTCCTGATAATAAATAGTAGTTTCCGGACTTTTCTTTTTGGTTTGTTTTTTCATTATCGGACCAATAAAAAAATAGCCTGCTAAAGCGATTGCCAGCACGATTCCCAGAATTATTCCCAGCTTTTTCATGATATCTTATTTTTTACCTCAAAAAAAGGTGTATTTGTTAAGGTTGTTGTTTCACAAAGATATTGAATTTCGGGTCTTTTAAATTCAGAATTTAAACAGTACTACTAACTTTAGGCAGATCGCTTTTTACTTTTTGTTTTCGGTAAAGATTGGCGAACACCAGAAGAATGATCAAAACAAAGATAAAAGCGGCAATTGTAAATACACGGGCTTCCAGTTGTTGAAAGAGGGTTCCACCTAAAATGAGACCAAATATACTTGCGGCACTTCCCATACTGTTGCCATAACCCTGAATGGCTCCCTGCATGTTTTTAGATCCTGCTTTTGACAATAGACCTAAAAAGCTGGGCCATAGTAGTCCATTACCAATCGAAAGGAGTGTGTTGGCGGTATAAAGCCAACCTATTTTTTCCATAGGTAGTAACAAAAAGCTAAAAGTCAAGAAAACCGAACCTATAACAATCAGCTTCGTGCCGGAGATTCTTTTGTTGAGAAAAGATAATAAGGGCCCCTGTACTACGATCATTAAAAGACTGGAGTAGGCAAGAAAAAAACCTAATTCTCCCGGGGTCCACTGCAACACTCCTGAGGCATAAAGTGGTAAGCCAGCGTAAAACAAACTGAAAGCGAGAAAAGTAAGAAAATAAATTCCATACAGTACCGGAAGTCCTGAAATCTTAATAACCGATGAAAAATTGGCATTGATGGGTCTGGTGGTTTCATTTCCAAAACAGTCTTTGAGTTCTACTTGGAAAAAACGCCTGAAAGACCTTAAGCTTAATTTTCCCGTTTCTACCTGGCATGGATTGGTTTCGGGAAGCCATTTCCAGATCACATAAATAGCCAATAGTGAGATCAATGCAGCTAGCATAACTGGTAGCAGCGATTCTAGTTGAGTAGAAGATAATATTCCGGCGAGCGCAGGGCCTACTACGAAACCTATGCTGGTAGAAGCACCCATTTTACCAAAGTTCGAATTCCGGTTTTCATCTGTAGATATATCCGATAAATATGCATTTGCTACAGAGACATTTCCTCCGGTAAACCCATCAAACGCTCTTGCGAGAAAGAGCAGTACCAGTGGGAGTGTCATTAAGTAATTCCCGGTAAACTCTGTATTTCCTTCCCATAATACGATCTTAGGGATGATAAGCGCAATGATAAAAAGAGACCAGGCCAAAAAAGTACCTGCCTGGCTTAGTACTAACACTTTTTTACGTCCGATAGCGTCTGATAATTTCCCTAAAATCGGGGCACCAATAAACTGAAAGAAAGGATACGTAGCTCCTACAAATCCATAAATAAATCCGTTTCCGCCCATATCCTGCACCATAAAAATAAGAATGGGGATCACAATACTATACCCAAGAATTCCTATAAAATTTACCAGTAAAATAGGAAATAGCTGTTTTGAAATACCCAGAGAAAATTTCATGATCTTTTGTTAAGGAGTATTAGTAAAATGGAAGCGACTTTCATTCACATAAAGATCTCCGGCTCTTAACAGAGAAGAGGGGAAGTGTTGATGGTTAGGAGCATCCGGGAAGTTTTGTGTTTCGAAGCAGATAGCTGGAAATTCTGTTGGCGTATAGACAACTACACCAGGTTGATTAGTGCTGATCTGCATTTGTATCCTGGTATCAGGGGCGGTGATCTCTATTTGAGGTTCTGCAGTTTTATGAAGGATATATGTATCGTCGAGTTTGGAATTTCCAAGGGCCTTCGATTCGGTAAAATCCATATGCGTTCCTTTTACCGGAACTATTTTTCCGGTGGGAATAAGCGCAGCATCGGTTTCGAGATATGTATCTGCGTTTATTTTGAGTAAATGGTTATCAATAGGATTTCCGCTTCCGCTGAGATTGAAATACGAGTGATTGGTGATATTAATAATCGTGTCTTTATCTGTGGTTACCTCATACCTTATTATAAGATCGTTGTCTTGCGTTAACAGATAAGTCACTAATGCGGTTATATTACCAGGGTATTGGGTATCTTCTTCCTTTACCGATAATTTAAACCGAATAAAGGGTTCTTTGTTTTGTTGTTGGAGCTCATCCAGAAGCCAAAACTTCTTACTCCAACCTTCAAGACCACCGTGAAGGTGAACATCATTAACTGCATCCAGTTCGACTAATTTTTCATTGAGCTGAAAAGCACCTCCTGAGATTCTTCCGGCAAATGGTCCCACGGAAGCCCCAAGATAATAGGGATTTGTATAATAGTTTTCCAGCTTTTCGTGACCGATAACGATGTTTCTAAAAGTCTCTCTTGAATCTTTCACATGAAGTGCAGAAAGAATGCCTCCATAGTTTATAGCCTTGAGTTTAATACGATTAGTGGCTATTTGAAATTGTTTGATCATCATACTAAATTAATAAAATTAAGAAAGTATGTACGATGATAGTACAAAACATCAGCAAAAAAAAAGAGCTTCCCGGTGGAAGCTCCTATAACTATGGTATTTCTTTCATATAATTAGATCTGACTCATCCCTCCGTCGATGATGAGTTCTATTCCATTCACATACGAAGCGTCCTCTGACGCAAGATAGACAGCACCCGCCGCAATCTCTTCAGAACTACCAAAACGACCTAACGGATTTGAATTTGCGAAACCAGCACCCATTTCCTGTACTTGCTCGTCGGGCATCCCCATTTTTCCATAAATAGGAGTTTCTATGGGGCCGGGGGCAATCGAATTCACTCGTATCTTGCGATCTTTCAATTCTGTAGTAAGGACTCTGGCATAGGCACGTAGAGCACCCTTACTGGCACTGTATACTGCAGCAGCTTCAAAACCTTTGTGGTGAACGATCGAAGTATTGAAAATGATACTGCCTCCATCTTTCATATGAGGAATCGCCGCTTTTACTAAAAATGCGGGCCCTTTAATATTAATATTGAACTGAGTGTCAAAATGATCTTCATCTATTTCATGTGCCGGTGAAAAATAAGCTACTCCGGCATTCGCAAATAGAATATCTATCTTTCCGTATTTATCAACGGCTGCGTCTATAAGTTTTTGATTATCAGAAATAATCGATTGGTCTGCAAGCACCGCTAAAAAATCTCCATTGAGACTTTTCGAAACTTCATCAATGGCTTCTTGGCGCCTACCTGAAAAAACTACTTTTGCACCAGCCGCTAAAAAGTGTTTAACGGTTGCCAGTCCAATACCACTGTTACCTCCTGTAATTACTGCTACTTTGTTATTTAATTTACTCATGATTTATATATGTGTTTATGATTAAAAATATGACCGGTCGTCTTTTAATGAATCAAAAAAAATTATACGACCAAAAGATGTTTTATAAATTTAAGGCAGGTCTGTAAGGGCTGATTGTTTTTTGATGCTTTGGCTGAAGTTAAAGCACCTTTGAGGGCATCTTCAGCAAAACCAATAATTTCAATGGGGTCGTGATTATTTTTTATTTCACCCTTTTCTTTTGCTTTGCTGAGAACTTCAGAGGCCTTAGTCTTCAGTTTATTATCCAGTGCTACCACAGTTTCTCGAATGATCTCACTTTGACCAGCCATTTCGGTCGCTAAATTCGACACCATACAGCCTCTTTCCTGGACTGCGCAGGTTTGTGCATTGTTAATTCGGTACTCGTAGAAATTGATAATACGTTGCAAGGGTGAAATACGAGCGTCTTCTAAAATTTGTAATGCCGGAGCCACCTGTTGTTCGTGATAGTATTGAAGTGCTTTTACTACAAAATCTTCTTTACTGTCAAAGTAGGAATAAAAAGATCCTTTTGGTACATCTGCGGCTCCCACGATGTCATTGACGCTGGTACCGTGATATCCTTTTTGCCACAACACATGTATACCATTTTGTAAAAGGTAGTTTAGTTTTGATTTATGTTGCGCAATTCTTGACATCAGTTATATTTAATGATACAAATATATGACCGGTCGTCTATGATCCAAAATTTTTGATGTTAAAATTTTTATAAGGAAGGCTGAACCACTTTCTTTTGTTAAAAAAAAACTAAATTATAGTGTAATTGCAACGCTCCTTTTTTTTGCTCGTCTTTAAGGAGTGAATAGCAATTGTAAGTCAACCAGAAACCAGCCGCATGCTTCAGACAGAGCTGATTGAAAAGTGTAAAATAAATGACCGAAAGGCTCAGTTACAACTGTACCGAAGGTATAGTGAGTCTATGTATTTCGTAGCGATACGTTTTCTAAAAAATGCAGAAGACGCAGAAGATGCTATGCAGGAGGCATTTATAAAAGCTTTTCAAAGGATCCATCAGTATAAGGCAGAGGTAGCCTTTGGTGCCTGGTTGAAACGTATCGTGATCAACAAGTGTATAGATTTCCTGAAAGCAAAACAGTTATATACATTGTCGTTAGATGAAAGTTATATGCACGTTTCAAACGAAAGCGAAGACTGGAATGTTTCTTCAGATATTACTGTCGAAGAGGTAAAAGCAGCAATAGAACAATTACCAGACAAGTACAGGTATGTGGTTACCCTCTATTTGATTGAGGGCTATGACCATAGCGAAATTGCTACCATACTGGGAATTAATGAAGTTACATCGCGAACTCAACTTTTGAGAGGAAAGCAGCAATTGAAAGAATTAGTAAAGAAAAAGCATTATGGAGCAAGATCTTAGAGAGTTATTCAGAGCTTCTGAAGAAAAACAGCGACCAAAACTCAGACCGGGTCATGAAGATCGGTTCGAGAAACGTTTGAATGAAAATTTTCCTAAATCGGTTTCCAATTCGTTCTTCTATCTTAAAATTGCAGCTGGGTTTTTAATACTGCTGACTGCGGGCTATTTTATCGTGAAATCTTTGAACTCAGGTAATCTGAAAGATACTCCTGAGATGGTTACTACAAAAGAGAATACACCCGATACCGAGACGATTACCTTGGGGGATATTTCTCCAGACTTAAAAAAGGTAGAAGATTACTATGTGGCTAATATCTATATAGAACTTTCTGAAATTGAAGTAACGGAAGAAAACAAAAAGCTTTTTGATGGCTATATGTTGAAATTAGCAGAACTTACGGCAGAATATCAAAATCTCTCTGAAGAACTCAATGAGATTGGTCCTAATGAACAAACCATTACTGCGCTTATTGACAACTTACAATTTCGATTACAATTGCTAAAACAATTAAAAGAAAAATTAAAAGAACTTAAAGAAACTAAAGATGATAAATTTGAAAATAAACAGGTATAGTTCGTTTCTTATAATGATGCTTAGCTTTGTTTTTTTTGCATACGGTCAAAAACAAAGTAAAACTTACAAAGAAACTTTCAACGTAGCTAAAGATGCTGTTTTAAACATTAACACCAGTCATACAAATGTAGAATTCGAAACCTGGGATAAAGATGTTATTGAAGTAACTGCTTTGATTGAGATCGAAGATGCATCAAAAGAAGACGCAGAGAAATATTTTGAAGACTGGAACTTCAAGGCGCTCGGAAACAGTAAAGAGGTTTCTGTGAGTTGCGATCGAAAGCACGGTATAAGCTTTGTCAGTAATGGAAAGAATATAATTAATTCTGAAGACTTTAATTTCGTAGTCGAAATTCCGGAGTTGGCAGAAATACCTGAGATTGCCCCTTTCGTGGTTGAATTCCCGGAAAACGCATCCTTGCCACCTATGCCGCCCTTACCACTCTCTGGTTTTAATTCGTTTTCGTTTGATTATGAGGCTTACAAAAAAGACGGAGATAAGTATCTTGAAAAATGGAAAAAAGCTTTTAACAAGAGTTTTGATAAAGACTTTAAAAAGCAAATGGAAGAATGGACCAAAGAAATGGAAAATTTCAAAAAAGATATCACGAGACTTAGAGAAGAACAGGCACAGGAGCGCGCAGAAATGCGTAAGGAGATAAGGAAAGCAAGAGAAGAGCAGCTAAAGCAGCGGGATGAAATGCGAAAAATGGCCCGTGAAGAAAGTAGAAAGGCCAGAGAAGAGGCCAGAAAGGTCAGAGTCGAGATCATGGAAGAAGCACGAAAAAATGGTCGGTCTAATTTCTACTTTTACTCATCAGATGGCAACGAAAAGAATCTGAAAGTAAAGAAGACCATAAAAATCAAGATGCCCAAAAGTACCCGATTAAAGCTTAATGTGCGTCATGGGGAAGTAAAACTTGCAGAAAACACTAAAAATATTAAAGCAACCTTGTCTCATACAAGGTTGCTAGCCCATATCGTTGATGGTAGGGAGACCATAATTGAAGCATCTTATTCTCCTGTTACTGTGGAGAACTGGAAGTACGGTGAGCTCAGAGTAAATTACATTAGGGAAGTAGCTATCGATCGTGTGAAAAGCATGAAGCTCACTTCCAATTCTTCAGATGTGAGCATTGGCATACTGGAAGGAGAAGGTTTTATAAATGGATCTTTTGGAAAGTTAAGCATCGATGCCATAGCGAACACGTTCTCAAACCTGGATGTTGGATTAGAAAATACAGATGCGATTTTTATCCTGCCTAAAGATGCATTTACACTTTCTGTTAATTCATCTGACAGTAAGATCTCTTATCCTCAATATCTCAAGTTAGCAACAGAAAACAAATACTCAAACCAAATCGTAAAAGGTTATTACAAAAATGCGAATTCCCCCAGATCAGTTGTACTCAATGCACGTTACAGCAAGATCGTTTTTGAATAGATCTACTCTTCCAATTGTAATGTGCCAAAAATATCAGCATTTATCCAACCTTGATTTTTATCTTCACCCGGCACAAAAACCGAACCTATAAAATTTTCTCGCTCTTTGCTGTAATCATTGTCACAGTAGGCTAGGGCAAAGCCTAATTTTTTCCCCGTTTTTAAAGAAACCGGAATGTTTTCTTGATCATCTTTATAAGTGTCATCATATAATAGTACCGAAAGTTCCCAGACGCTTTTATCTCCTTTGGTGGTTCGTTTAGAAATCACATGATCGTTATAAAGTCTTCCTTCCTTGTCAGGAGCTATGTCCACTACATTACCATCCAATGCTACATGGTAAGCAAAGGCGTTGTGACTGAACTGATGAGGACCTCCTGAATTATCCTCATCGACAAAAACCTCTACACAATCATCATCCCACCAGAATTTTAGAGGATCTTGATATTGATCGAATAATTTATCGTCTTGAATTTCTACTAAAAGAAATAAGGCTTCATTCGTCCAGGTAAGTTTATATCTTCCCGAAAAATCGGTACTTGAATAATAATTCCCTAGCCAGTTCTGATCGAGTGGAAGCCAGGATGCATTTTTCCAGCATTCATCATCAGCTATACCATCTAAAATGGGTGCTTCATCTGCTTTTTTTACCGTTATTAACTGATGGTCTTTTTTTGAAGATCTTTCACAGGAGACCAATAAAATGGCTAGAAAAAAGAAATAGAAGGCTTTCATAACTGTAAATATAGTAAAAAGAAAAGCCCCGAAAAATGGGGCTTACTTTAGTGATCTTTTTTAATCAGATCTGGAAATTTTTTTTGAAACCGTTTCAATCTGGGAATCGAAACGTTTCTTATGTATGCGTTATTAGGATGCTTTTTCTCATAATCCTGATGGTACTCTTCGGCTTTCCAGAATTTATCGAAAGGAACAACCTGTGTTACTATCTTTTTCTTGTAAACACCTTTGTCGTTGAGTTCTTTGATCTGAGCCCTGATGATCTTCTCCTGTTCCGGATTTTTATAAAAGGCAATTGATCTGTATTCTGCGCCCCGGTCTGGACCTTGCCTGTTGAGGGTAGTAGGATCGTGCGAACCGAAAAATACCTTTACCAGTGTTTCATAGCTTACGACTTCTGGGTCGTAATAGACCTCTACCGCTTCGGCGTGATTGGTAAGACCTCTGCCCACCTGTTGATAGGTCGGGTTTTCTTCTTTACCGCCGGAATAACCGGAAACTACTTCTTTTACGCCAATTACACTTTCAAATATGGCCTCTACGCACCAAAAACAGCCACTGGCGAAGTAAGCGGTTTCATATTCCTGTAAGTCCTGCGGAAGCTCAGAAAGATTTTGAGTGTAGTTTTTTTCTTTTGAATTACTGTTTATTTGACATGATATCAATAAAAAAATGGATACCAACGCCATAGATTTTAATTTTAGTGTATGCATATTTCATAAGATTTTGGAGGTTCTTAGTCTGCATATTACTAAATAACTTTCGTTTAATTGGTATAAAAAATGTTAAGATTTAAAACACGAAAGTGCGGTAATTACCACACTTTCGTGTATATTTCCTTAGGCGATCTGCTCTAATTTATATCTTTATTCTATGTTCTTAGACAATCGATATCCTGCAAAAAGACCTATGCCAGCCATTAAAAATATAGTTCCCGGAAAGGCAACTTCTTCTTCCACCCCTAAGCTGTGATGCAAGATGTTGGCCATAAATATACCAATTCCTATGCCAGTCAGAAGTAAGGCTAGATTTAAGATCACAATTTTCCATATCGGGAAAGGCTTCCGGTTGGCACTAAAAAAAATAGAGGCATCAGCTCCTTTTTCAATGAGCGCAAGCCTTTCTTTATTTCGGGTTGAATAGGCTAAATAGGCAATTCCAAATATTACCAGAAACATACTTACAAATACAACAACTCCTTCCATATAATAGTTTTTAATTGATTAAATAATTAATTCGTTTGTCAGTATGACGGAGAATTGAAAACAGAGGTTACATAATTTTTTATTTTTCTGAAGTATGTAACCTTTAAAGCAGGTTTATCGTCTTATGATTAATGACCCACCAATCAGATCAATATTATATTGAACAAACCCTTAAAGGTAACAAACATGCTTATGCGTATATTTTGCGAAAGTATAAGGACATGGTATTTAGTATAACGCTGAAGTTTTTCAAGGATAGGGAAGAGGCAGAAGATATGACGCAGGAGATCTTTATAAAAGTCTACCGGGCATTGTCTAAATACAAGGGTGAAGCTAAGTTTTCTACATGGATGTATCGAATCGCATATAATGCATGCCTTGATAAAACAAGAGAAAATAAAAGATACCAATTCATACAAAAAAGTGAAAATAACACTCATGAAGAAGGTGTAGATCAGGCTATGGTGTTTAAGGATATTGATCAGCAGGATAAAAAACGAATTATTGAGGCCGCGTTATCAACCTTATCGAGTAATGATCAAACCTTAATTATGTTGTATTATTATGAAGAGTTATCTTTGAAAGAGATCTCAAAAATTATGAGACTTCAAGAGAACAATATTAAAGTGCGGTTGCATCGATGCCGGGTGAAACTGGCCGATTTACTGAAAGGAAAGGAAGCAATTTTGAAACACGAGCGATTATGAACGAGAAAGATAGACATAAAGATCAGCAGCTAAAAGAGCTTATTAAAGAAGTTGGATTGCAGAGTCCGTCGGAAGATTTTGAAAATAGATTTATGGTTTTGTTAGAGAATGAAAGGGTGCATGCACCTGTTTCAAAACCATTAATCTCAAAATCGCTATGGTTTATTATATTTTTCATAAGTAGTTTACTCATTAGTGCAGGTTATTTTATGGGAGAAGAGGGTTCTTTTACGACCCGTATTTTTAAAAAGCTTACCATCCAAAAATACAAGGTAGACATACCGTTGCCCACTCTTGAAATTTCAGAGGTCGCATTTTACAGTATTCTACTATTTGTAGTTATGCTGTTCGTTCAGATCCTGTTGATTAAAAACAGGTATAGCAAAACATTTTCAGGATAATCGGATCTCGATGGAAATTTTCAAAAGCAAATTCGCTCCTGCCATCTTCGCTCCGATCGATAGGAGGATTCCACCTTTAGCATACACTCATATTGATCTTTCTGTAGACAATAAAGAACTCAAAGAGATCGATTTATCAAATCCGTATGCCATGGAAGCCTATATCAACAAGTTTCTTACCGTAAGAAATGCACGGGTTGCTTATGGAGGCTACCTAGAGAAAAGAAATTTATACAAAAGCAGTCCAATATTTCAGCAAGATTCAAAAAATTCGAGAAATATTCACTTAGGTGTCGATTTTTGGTGTGCTGCTGGTACAAAAGTAATAACACCGATTGATGGGGTTGTACACAGCTTTAAAGATAACAGCAACTTAGGGGATTACGGACCTACTATTATCCTGAAACATCGTATAGACAATGAAGTTTTTTATACACTCTACGGACATTTATCAAGAACATCTCTAAAAGGTTTGAAAAGAGGAAAGGTCTTTAAAAGCAACGAAACACTGGGAACACTCGGTACACCAGAAGAAAACGTAAATTATGCACCACATCTTCATTTTCAACTTATTAAAGACATTCAGAAAAAGGAAGGGGATTATCCTGGAGTCTGTAATCACGAGCAGCAGGAATTTTATAAGCAAAACTGTCCAGATCCACTACAATTGTTGAAATTGGGGAGTTTATAGAACAAAGTTGAAGTTTGGTAATAGATACTCTAAGAGCTTACCTCAAATAAGTTGTAATTAAAAAAAAAGAGGCAGTCCTATTAAAACTACCCCTTGCTCTATTAATCAATTAAATAAACACTTGCCAAAAGTTCTGTTTGCTTCATAAAAGCAACAGAATCCTATTTAATCTGAATAAAAGAAGTGGGGTATAACACAAAGATATATTTTTATTGAATTTTAACAAAAATTAAAATGGAATATTTTCAATTCTTGAAAATTTACTCCCTTATATTATAGTTTTATTAAAATATAATAGTTTTCTTTCCTGCTGCTCTAATCAATAAACCGTTAACAGTTAAGTTTCTACCATTCATCTACAGGAATCCCCCATCGAACGATATTCAGATCTGAAACTTGCAGTGTAGACCTATATTTGATTCATAAACTTGCTACTATGAACCCCGATATTAGTCATCTGTTAACCCCCCACTTACTAACCTACTGTTTCTCTTTTGAGTCTGCCAGTACTGTCTCCGTTTACATAGATAAAGGCCTTAATGAATTATGGGCCAAAGTTGACGGTAAAATGCAACTTTTTAATTCCTTGCCCTGGAAATATAAAGCACCAATGTTTTTTGAGATTCAAGGGAACAAAAATGTTACCGAAGCTCTGCAAAGTGTATCTGCTTCGAAAGCTGTTGAATTGTATATAAAAGCAATATATATATATCAAGACCCCTCCTTTTTAAATTAGGATTGATTTTTTAGATTTTTTTGAGTTTAATGAGAGAAAAAAAAGCTGTGATCTTACGATTACAGCTTTTTTGATTTGAATAGTTTTTTTATCAGGTTTCAACCAATACCCATTCTCCTTTGTTAATTAAGGGTTCTGCCTGTTTGTATTTTAAGGTCTTATTTTCTCCTGTCATCACATTTTTTATGGTGACCCGATCGTTTCGACCTATTTTGGGTTTGTCTCTTACAATGGTTTCTGTAACTTGTTGCGATCTTGATTGTGTTTGTCCAGCCTGACGATTTCTTGCAGCAAGCTCATCACTATTTAGAACTTCTTCTTTAGACGTTTGTAATCTTTCTTTCGGTCTCGATACTACCTTTACTTCTTGAATAGCATCGGCATTTTGCGTAGGCAGTTCTCCTTTAAACAAAAAGGAAATTACTTCTTTGTTTACCTTATCTATCATTGCTTTGAAGAGTTCAAAGGCTTCAAACTTATAGATTAGAAGCGGATCTTTCTGCTCATGTACTGCAAGTTGTACAGAGTGTTTCAATTCATCCATTTTACGCAAGTGCGTTTTCCATTCTTCATCAATGATCGCAAGCGTAATATTTTTTTCAAAATCTGCCACCAGTTGTTTTCCGTTACTCTCATATGCCTCTTTGAGGTTGGTGACAATATTTAGTGACTTGGTACCATCGGTGAACGGAACTACTATGCGTTCGAAACGATCTCCCTGATTTTCATATACACTTTTGATAACAGGAAAGGCTGATTTCGCATTGCGCTCTGTTTTCAGTTCGTATTGTTCTAACGCAGCCTTATAGATCTTTGAAGTGAGTTCTGTAACTGGTATTTTGCCAAATTCCTCTTCTGAGACGGGAGAGGTGATAGAAAAATATTTAATGAGTTCAAATTCCAGATTTTTAAAATCATTCGCCTGTTTATTGGTTTCAGCGATTAATTCACAGGTATCAAAAATCATATTGGCGATATCCACTCTTAATCTTTCTCCCTGCAAGGCGTGTCTTCTTCTCTTATAGACTACTTCTCGTTGAGCATTCATTACATCGTCATACTCCAAAAGCCTTTTACGAACACCGAAGTTATTTTCTTCTACTTTTTTCTGTGCACGTTCAATAGACTTGGTCATCATGGAATGCTGGATAACTTCACCTTCTTCCAGTCCCATTCTATCCATCATTTTCGCTACCCGGTCAGACCCAAAAAGACGCATGAGGTTATCTTCAAGAGAAACGTAAAACTGTGAACTCCCGGGATCTCCCTGACGGCCAGATCTACCCCGCAGCTGCCTGTCTACACGTCTGGAATCATGTCTCTCGGTACCAATGATTGCAAGACCTCCTGCGGCCTTCACTTCATCAGAGAGCTTAATATCTGTACCTCTACCAGCCATGTTGGTTGCAATAGTAACCACTCCCGGATTTCCTGCTTCAGCTACGATATCTGCTTCTTTCTTATGTAATTTTGCGTTCAAGACGTTGTGAGGGATTTTACGTATCGTAAGCGTTCTACTCAGCAATTCTGAGATTTCAACGGAAGTTGTACCTACCAATACGGGTCGTCCTTGTTTTACCAGGCGATCGATTTCTTCAATTACCGCATTGTACTTTTCTCTCTTGGTTTTATAGATAAGATCTTCTTTGTCTTTTCGAGCAATGGGTCTGTTGGTGGGGATCTCAATTACATCTAGCTTATAGATTTCCCAAAACTCACCAGCTTCTGTGACCGCCGTACCGGTCATACCTGCCAACTTAGAGTACATTCTAAAGTAATTTTGTAGGGTAACGGTTGCGAAGGTTTGCGTAGCAGCTTCGATTTTTACATTCTCTTTGGCTTCAATTGCCTGGTGAAGACCATCTGAATATCGCCTGCCATCCATGATTCGGCCAGTTTGTTCATCAACGATCATCACCTTGTTGTCCATAACCACATACTCCACATCTTTTTCAAAGACTGTATAAGCTTTCAATAGTTGGTTGAGGGTATGAATGCGCTCGCTCTTAACGCTGAATTCGT
Organism: Flavobacteriaceae bacterium M23B6Z8; assembly: GCA_046199005.1. Lineage (GTDB taxonomy): Bacteria > Bacteroidota > Bacteroidia > Flavobacteriales > Flavobacteriaceae > Ascidiimonas. Next base: position 3,150,217 of record CP176050.1, on the reverse strand, counting down.
TAAAGAGCTTTTCTTTGAGTTCGGCTTCTTCTTCAATGGGAAGCCCTTTGTTTTCTATTTTCGCAATTTCAGAACCAACATCCGGCATTACAAAGAAATCGGGGTCGGTATCACCAGAGAGATATTCAATACCTTTATCTGTGAGTTCGATCTGATTGTTTTTTTCTTCAATTACAAAAAGTAACTCAGCATCAACCGTAGGCATTTCACGGTTGTTATCCTGCATATAGAAGTTCTCTGTTTTTTGGAGCAGCTGTTTAACGCCTTCCTCACTTAAAAACTTAATTAAAGCTTTGTTTTTGGGCAATCCGCGATGCACTCTGAGCAATAGCAACCCACCTTCTTTGGTATCTCCAGCTTTAATGAGCTTTTTAGCTTCTGCAAGGACACCGGTAAGATATTGTCGTTGTTTGCTAACAATATCGGCAACCTTGGGTTTTAACTCATTAAATTCGTGACGGTCTCCCTGTGGCACGGCTCCGGAAATGATTAAAGGTGTTCGTGCATCATCAATAAGCACAGAATCTACCTCATCTACGATCGCAAAATTGTGTTTTCGCTGAACAAGGTCTTTAGGAGAATGCGCCATGTTGTCTCTAAGATAATCGAAACCAAATTCATTATTGGTACCATATGTAATATCAGATTCGTAGGCTTTTCTTCTCGCGTCTGAGTTAGGCTGGTGGTAGTCTATACAATCTACGGTCAACCCATGAAAATTAAAAAGCGGCGCCATCCAGGCACTATCTCTTTTTGCCAAATAGTCGTTTACCGTTACCAAGTGCACACCATTACCAGTCAATGCGTTAAGGTACACAGGAAGCGTAGCCACAAGTGTTTTACCTTCTCCTGTCATCATTTCGGCTATTTTACCTTGATGTAGCACGATACCACCTATTAGCTGAACATCGTAGTGTACCATATCCCAGGTAACTTCTTTTCCTGCAGCATCCCATGAATTTTTCCAAACCGCCTTATCCCCATCAAGGGAGACAAAATCTTTTGTTCCAGTTAATTCTCGGTCGAAAGCTGTTGCTTCAACTATGATGGTTTCATTTTCTTTAAACCTTTTAGCGGTTTCTTTCATTACTGCAAAAGCCTCAGGGAGTAAATCTTCCAAAACCTTTTCTATTGCTTCATAAGATTCCTTCTCTTTGGCATCAATTTCGGTGTAGATATCTTCTTTTCGGTCGATATCATCAGAGGCCGCAGCTTCTTCTTTTAATGCTTCAATCTCTTGATTAAAAGATTTACGGGCTTCTTCTATCTTGTTTTTGAATTCGTTCGTTTTGGCACGCAGTTCGTCATTTGTTAAAGCGGAAAGCACATTTTCAAAAGACTTTATTTTATCTACTAAAGGTTGTAGTTCTTTGATGTCTTTCTTCGCCTTGTCACCAACAAATAATTTGATAACAGAATTTAATAAACTCATAATTTTTTAATGTAATTCTAAAGTTCAAAATTAAGCAAAAAAAAAGCCTCGACTGAGACTTTTCCTTTTTAATAGTGTTAATGCCTGTTAATATTCATCCTCATTCCAAAGATAATCTTCTTCTGTAGGATAATCAGGCCATATTTCCTCAATTGATTCATATATTTCTCCTTCATCTTCCATAGACTGGAGATTTTCTACAACCTCCAACGGAGCACCTGTTCTGATAGAATAATCTATCAATTCATCTTTAGTCGCAGGCCAGGGCGCATCACTAAGATAGGATGCAAGTTCTAAGGTCCAATACATGTGCTACACGGTTTTAAATTTCTGCAAAAATAAATTTTTATGTGAAAAAGTCAAGTAAAAAATATATTATTTAAACACAATTTGCAAGAACGTCAACAGAATAGTGAAAAAAATGATAAAAACGAATCAAAAAAAGGTTTTTTTCTAATTTGATCACAAAAATTTAGGATTCTTTTTTCGGAATCCATTTTATTTCTGTTGCTTGCAGATCATGTGACAATTTCCGTGCCAACACAAAAAAATAATCCGATAAGCGGTTTAGATATTTAAGAACTCTATCGTCAAAAGGCTCATTTTCATGAAGTTCTGTAGACATTCGCTCAGCTCGCCTGCAAACACAACGTGTGATATGACAGAATGACACGGCTTGATGTCCTCCAGGTAGAATAAAATGAGTCATAGGTGGTAAGTGGTCGTTCATCTGATCTATTTCTGTTTCAAGAAGTACAATATCTTCTTCACTTATCTTAGGAATATTAAGCCGCTCTTTACCACTTTTTAAAATTGCTTTTTCCGGATCGGTAGCTAAAATAGCACCAACCGTAAATAATCTATCCTGTATTTCGATGAGTATACTTTGAGTGCGTTCATCGATTTGCTGATCTCTGATAAGCCCGATCCATGAATTCAATTCGTCTACGGTTCCGTAGCTGTCTATCCTAATATGATGCTTTGGAACTCTCGTACCACCAAAAAGAGCGGTAGTACCTTTATCTCCTGTTTTTGTATAAATTTTCATTGCAATTCTTTACAGGTCATCAACGACCTTTATTAATACTAACTTTATATTTCAGCCCTATCTATTGTATTCCCTTGAAATGAAAAGAAGGCTCACGGGTAAAAAAGCACCCTTAATAAGGTAATATGACTGCAAAAATACGCTTTTCACGTTAAAAGCTAATCGCTATATACGTATAATGAAATGTTCTTTTACCTGTTCTTTCCTAAAAAAAAGAATCCCCCATTGGTAGGTGTCGATAGATACAGTCACTTTAGGGTGTTCACGAATCTCATTCCAGGCTTCTTCCATTTCATGAGACCAATGTATATCGTCTAATATCATAATACTATCATTGTGAACGTAGTCTACCAAAGACTCAAAGTATTTTAATGTAGACTCTTTTTTGTGATTCCCATCAAGATATACCATATCGTAAATAGGCAGTTTTGCAGTACTAAAAAATTCTTCGAAGGTTTTGTTCAGGACCTTACAATTTGTTATCCCAAACCGTTCCATTTGCTCTGCGGCTTTACTTGCAGTTTCAGCGCACCCTTCAACAGTAGTGACTTTCGCCTTAGTATTTGCCGCGGCCATGGCCACAGATGCCAAACCCAGCGAAGTACCTAATTCAAGAATAGTTTCACAGTTCAAATAAAAGGTAAGTCTGTGAAGCAGGTAGGCACGTTTTAAACTGATGCCTGCTGTTTTAATTAACTTACTTATTTTACGTTCATCAGATTTAAAAACCCTTGAACCCGCACCGTAATCAGTAATCTTAATTACCTCTTTAGATCTAAGGAGGTCTTTTCGATATGCTTTTAACAGTGTGTATCCCTCATAAAAGGAATTGTCATAGAAACATTGGGTAACTAATTTATAGACAAAAGGAGAATGTACGCTATGGTGATTACCAGAACGCAGTAAGAAGTTTACATATGAAACAATGGTTTGCAAATGAGTTCCTGTTAATTATGCCTCCATCTTAATAGAAAGTTCAAACCACTGCTCGGTTTTTTGTTCTATAGCCTCAATGGTTTGCTGTAGCTCTTTTGATTTTTGATCTATTTCTTCACCCGTTAGCGTACCGGAAGCAAATAATTCTTCAATATTTTTTTTCTTTTCTTCTAGTTTCTTGATCTCTTTTTCCAAACGATTGTACGCTTTCTGTTCATTAAAGGAGAGTCCGGTGTTCTGATCTTTTTTCCATCGAGGTTTTTCAGTTTTCGTCTCCTTGCTCATAACTTCAGAAGGTTTTTGCTCCTCATAGGATCTGAAATCGGAATAGTTCCCCGGAAAATCATCAATTTGGGAATTGCCCCTGAATACGAACAAGTGATCGGTAATCTTATCCATAAAATAACGATCATGTGAGACCACTACCAGACATCCCGGGAAATCCAGCAGAAACGATTCTAAAACGTTCAAGGTAATGATATCGAGATCATTCGTAGGCTCATCCAGGATTAGAAAATTTGGATTCTGAATGAGTACTGTACACAGGTATAATCTTTTTAACTCTCCACCGCTTAGCTTTTCAACAAAATCATATTGTTTTTTTCGATCAAACATAAATCGTTCCAGCAACTGGGATGCCGAGATTTGTTTTCCTTTTGAAAGCGGAATATATTCTCCAAATTCTTTAATAACTTCTATTACCTTTTGCCCGGGTTTAATCTGAATTCCTTTCTGGGTGTAATAACCAAATCGTATGGTTTCTCCAATAATGATTTTACCAGTATCCGGGGTAATAGCACCCGTAAGCAGATTTAAAAAAGTAGTTTTTCCGGTGCCATTCTTGCCAATAATGCCAACTCGTTCTCCTTTTTTAAAGTTATAATTGAACTTATTTAGTATCTGTTTATCAGGAAATGATTTAGATACATTATGAAACTCGACGATCTTACTGCCAAGTCTTTCCATGTTGATTTCTAGCTGTACCTGATGCTCTTTTCTTCTTTTATGAGCTCGCTCTTTAATCTCGTAAAAATCGTCGATTCGGCTTTTTGATTTGGTGGTTCTTGCTTTTGGTTGTCGCCGCATCCATTCTAATTCTTTAGAATATAGATTTTTAGCTTTGTCTACCGAGGCCTTCTCCGCTTCAATTCGGGCATCCTTCTTATCGAGATAGTAAGAATAATTTCCTTTGTAGGTGTATAGGGTGCCGGCATCCAGTTCTATGATCTCATTGCAAACTCTTTCGAGAAAGTACCGGTCATGCGTTACCATAAAAAGTGTAATATTCTCCTTTGAGAAATAGCTCTCCAGCCATTCGATCATTTCAAGATCAAGATGGTTCGTAGGTTCATCCAGTATAAGTAAATCCGGCTTGTTGATCAAGATACTCGCAAGAGCTAATCTCTTTTTTTGCCCTCCAGAAAGTGCACTTACTTCTTGTTCCAGATCCTGAAGCTTTAGTTTAAAAAGGATCTGTTTATACTGGGTTTCAAAATCCCACGCCTGATGGATCTCCATTTGCTCAAAAGCTTTTTGGTAGTTCTCAGCGTCATCAGGATTTTTTAAGGCTAGCTCGTAAGCCTTGATAATTTTAAGGATTTTATTGTCGGAGGCAAAAATGGTTTCTTCAACGGTAAGTGTGGTATCAAGATTTGGTTCTTGAGGAAGAAACGACATCTGCAATCCCTTTCGCATAATTACTTGACCGTTATCCGGAAGATCTGCGCCTGTGATAATATTTAATAGTGATGTTTTTCCGGTACCATTTTTTGCAACAAATGCGATCTTCTGATCTTTATTTATTCCGAAAGAAATATTAGAGAACAATACGCGTTCTCCATAAGATTTTGAAATATTTTCAACCGACAGATAATTCAATTTTAGTTTTTTTGCAAAGTAACACAAATCCAATAGATATCGCCAGAGATCGTTTTATTATTGCTAAGTAAAAAACTATATTTGCTGTTAAACCCATTACTATGAGATTTCGACCGTTTTTTTGCAGCCTTTGCTTGCTTTTACTCTTACAGTCGTGCATTCCTAATAAAAAGCTTATCTATCTTCAGGATAAGGATGGTAAAGAACGTGTAGATGGTTCTTTGGAGGAAATGTCAAAGCCTTATAAGATACAGGTAAATGATATTTTATATATAGACATTAAGGCATCAGAGCCAGAGTTGGTCTCTATGTTCAATGTTACTGAATCAGATCAGCAAGCTAATGTGATTAACAACGGAGGTTTATATTTTACAGGGTATATTGTAGATGTTCACGGTAATATCAGGCTTCCTATTCTTAATGAACTTAATGTTTTGGGTTTTACAGCAGATGAGGTAAGGCAGAAAATTGAAAAAAGTTTGCTGGAAAACTATCTGAATAAATCATCTAATGTTTTTGTTACTGTGAAACTCGCAGGACTTAATTACAGTGTCCTTGGAGAAGTCACTAATCCCGGAAACAATGTGCTTTTTCAAGAACGGGTAAATGTATTGGAAGCGATAGCCAATGCTGGTGATGCGCTTGTAACCGGTGATCGGGAAGATGTACTCATCATAAGGCAATATCCCGAAGGAAAGCGAATACATCATGTAGACCTCACAGACAAAAACTTATTGACATCTCCTTATTTTTACATACTTCCTAATGATATGATTTATATAAAGCCCCTCCAACAAAAGTCATGGGGTGTTGGTACCACTGGTACGCAAACACTCACCACCGTGCTATCTATAGTATCAATTATTACGAGTACGGTTTTGTTGATCAGAAACCTATAATTAAATTATGCTGGAAAACGAACTTGATATAAGAAAACTTCAAAGTTCCTTTGATTTTAAAGGATTTATACTTCGTGCTTTAAGATACTGGTATATCATTTTAGCCTGTATTGCCGTTGCACTCGGTATTGCATATTACATTAATTTAAGAGCAGAAAGACTTTACAAACTTGAGACACTTATCACTATCAAGGAAGAACAGAATCCATTTTTTACCAGTACGCTCAATCTAACCTTTAACTGGGGAGGTGCGAGTGATAAGGTTGAAACCATAAGAACAATACTAGGGTCAAGAGCACATAACGAAGAGGTCGTGCGTTTACTTCAGTTGTATATTCATTACAAAGTACAAGGACCGTTCAGACTTGAAGATGTGCATACAAATACCCCTTTTAAGGTGATGTTGAACGAAAGTGGATCACAATTGCTCAATGTTCCAGTTAAGGTCAAATTCATAGATGAAGAGTCTTTTGAACTTTCTTATCAATTAGATAATCCCGAGGCCAGGATCATCAATTACATAGAACCATCCATAGTAAACATAAATGTGCCAGAAACATTTAAGCAATCGTATAAGATCGGAACACCAGTAAAAACAGCATTTTTCGATTTTATCATCGAAAAAAGGGAAGAGCTAACACCGACCAAAGGAGCTGAGTATTTTATTGAATTCACAGACATCAATCAAGAGATCAATAATTACCGGGATGTACGCGTAAGTCTAAAAACCAAAGGTGCTTCTATGCTTGTCTTAAGTAAGATAGGGGCAAACAGAGATCTGCTGGCAGACTACTTAAACACCACGGTAGACATTTTAAGTTTAAAGCAGTTGAATCAGAAAAATCAGTTTGCGACCAATACAATCGCTTTTATCGACAAACGTATTAAAGGGGTATCTGATTCACTCAAACAAGATGAGAACCGACTTAAAAATTTTCGACAGAAAAATCAAATATTTGACCTCTCTACGCAAGGTAGTTCCATCTTTGATAAAATGTCGGAATTGGATACCCAAAAAAATGCGATAGGTATAAAACTAGCCTATCTTAATCAACTGGAGAATTATTTAAGGAGTAGCCAGGATTACTCAGACCTGCCTGCACCGGCGGCTTCTGGTTTAGAAGATCCGAATCTTGTTAAAAGTGTTTCAGAGATAGTTAATCTTTCTATTCAACGATCAAATCTGCAGTCGAAAGTAAAAAACCCTGTGTTTTACGAGCAGATTGATAGGGAAATAGATGCTCTCAAAAGTGTTTTGTTCCAAAGTATATCAAGTGCTAAAGCAAAGATCAATATCGAAATGGAAAGTGTTGACAGGCAGATCGCACGCATGAATTATGAATTCAATAAATTACCGGCAGAAGAACAGGAACTTTTTAATATTGAGCGAAGTTACAAACTAAGTGAGGCTTCTTATAGCATGCTTCTGGAGAAGCGAAATGAGGCTGGCATCGTGAAAGCTGCTAATGTTTCTGATGTTAGAGTACTTGATCCGGCAACTAACCTGAAGCAATCACCAATATCTCCCAACCCGCCCAAAAATTATCTGATCGCTCTTTTGATTGGGTTAACGATCCCAACACTGGTGATCATGGGGATTTCTTTTGCAGACCAAAATATTCGAAGTACACATGAAATTGAACAACTCTCAAGTATATCCGTTTTAGGAGTAGTTGGAAGAAGTATGCTAAAAGGAAATCTAGCGGTTTTTGATCAACCCAGGTCAGCTGTTTCAGAAGCCTTTAGAGCAATCCGTAGTAGTCTGCAATATTATTACAGGAGCAAGGCCTTGGAGGGAAGTAAGATACTTATGGTCACTTCTTCCATAAGTGGTGAGGGAAAAACATTTTGTTCTATCAATATCGCTTCTGTGTTTGCGTTGAGCGGAAAAAAAACGGTATTAGTAGGTCTGGATCTTCGTAAGCCCAAAATATACGGTGACTTTGAAATCAACAACTCAAAAGGAGTTGTTAGTTATTTGGCTGAAGGAGCAAACCTGAAAGATATTGTTCAGCAAACACGATTTGAAAATATGGATGTTATTACATCCGGACCAGTACCTCCAAATCCAGCGGAACTCATCATTAGCGAAGAGATGAAAAAGTTTGTTGATGAACTGAAAAAAGAGTACGATTATATCATTTTTGATACGCCTCCGTTGGGATTAGTTGCCGATGCTATTGAACTATCGAGTTATGCAGATGCTACCATATATATCATCAGGCAGGGAAGAACCAAGAAAGGAATGCTTAACCATATTAATGATAAGTACAAGCGGGGAGAGGTTACCAATCTAAGTTTTGTACTTAACGACTACAGACATAAATCCCAATATGGCTACGGTTACGATTATGGCTACGGCTACGGATACGGTGGTGCCTATGGAAATAGTTATCACGAAGACGGCAATAATACATCATTGTTGAAAAGAATAAAAAGAGTATTTAAAAGAAATCGAGCGTGAATGCGGTAGAGGCACAAACACAAAAGCGTATTTTTGATCTTTTTCTGAGTATTCTTTTGATTGTTCTCCTCATTGTACCATTTCTAATCATTGTACTCATCACCTTTATTCATTTTAAAGAAAATCCTTTTTTTGTACAGGAGAGGGTAGGTCAGCACGCTAACATTTTTCTGTTATACAAATTTAGAACCCTGAAGGGTAAAACACCCATTCCGATCGCAAATGCCGATGTTCCGGTTTTTTTAAGATGGTTACATCATTCTAAACTGAATGAATTACCACAACTATGGAATATACTTAAAGGCGATATGAGTTTTGTAGGTCCCAGGCCAGACATTGTAGGTTATGCAGACAAACTTTCTGGTGAGGATAGCCTTATTCTCCAAGTAAAACCGGGTTTGACGGGTCCTGCTTCTTTAAAATACAGGAACGAGACAAGGTTGTTACTTCAGCAGTCAGATCCGGAACGCTTTAATGATGAAGTGATCTGGCCTGATAAAGTACGAATTAATAAACACTATATTCAGAACTGGTCATTTCAAACAGATATAAAAATTCTTGTCAATACCCTATTCCCGAATTTTTTTAGTCTTTAATTCCGGGTTGAAGCAACTCAAACCCCTCTTTCTTTTTTGCAGCGGTTACCATATCTTCCACATCCTGAAGCAGAGCTTTGGCATCATAGATAATACCATCTTTAATGGTGTATTTTACACCACCTACACGAACTACTTCATTCGCTTCAGTAAGCCTTATAGCTCCCGTACCATAAAGAACTTTTAAGTTTGCCAGCGGATTTTCTTCAACTAAAATAAGGTCTGCAAGTTTTCCTACCTGAATGCTTCCCAATTGATCGGCTACGCCCAACGCTTCGGCACCGTTTAAGGTGGCAGCTCTTATCACTTCAAGAGGATGAAACCCCGCTTCTCTTAAAAGTTCCAGCTCGCGGATATAGGCAAAACCATAGAGTTGAAAGATAAAACCTGAATCGGAACCAGCGGTAACTCTTCCACCTCTATTTTTATATTCATTAATGAAAGTCATCCATAATCGGTAGTTGTTTTTCCATGCAATCTCCTGTTCTGTGCCCCAATCGTGCCAGTAAGAACCATGTGAGATCTTACTTGGTTGATAAAAACGCCATAACGAAGGGAGTGTATATTTTTCATGCCATTCGGCTCTTCTCGCTCGATGCAAATCTCTGCTCGCCTCATAAATATTGAAGGTAGGATCTAAAGTGAAATCGAGTGCCAATAATTCGTTCATGACTTCATTCCAATGGTCTGAATAGGGAGCAGCAGCTTGCTGCCATAGTTTTCCAGCCTCTTCAAACCTGTTCTGCTCATTCTGATAGTTGTAGTTTAAAGGATAATTCTGAACCGTACGGTCTTCAAAGAGCGCCTCCGGTAGCCCATACCAATGTTCCATACTGGTAAGTCCGGCTCTGGCAGAATTTAATACATTCCATCTGGCAACACTTAATTGCGCATGATGACAGGCAGAGCGCAGCCCTAATTTTTTATTTTCATCTAGTGCTGCGGTCATGATCTCAGGTTCGGCTCCAAAAAACTTAATACCATCAGCACCTTTTTTTGCATTTTTCCGAACCCAATCCCTTGCCATTTCGGGCGTTGTTATTCCATTTGAACTTCCCTGGCCAAAACCCGTATAAACAAAAAGTCTTGGAGCTATGATCTCATTTGAAGCACTACGCTTTTTAAGATCTAAAGACCAGTCTACACCTCTTCCGCTCGGCTCTCGTACCGTAGTGATACCATGAGCCATCCATAACTTGAAAACATAGTCCCAATCGGCTCCCTGGGCAACACCTCCAATATGTCCGTGCATATCTATAAAACCAGGAAGTAGGTACATACCTTCCGCATGTATTTCTTTTCCTCCTGCCTTTAATTTAGGACGATCCTCATTTTTTATGGAAACACCCGGATATCCAACTACCTTTACAGCACTTATAACATTCTTTTCAATCACGACATCTACAGGACCTCGCGGTGGTGCGCCATCTCCATTGATCAACATGGCACCGCGAATAATAAGTTGAGAAAAAGGACCTTCATGAGGAGAGGGTGATTGAGCCCATGATAACAGGGGAAGGCATATACAAATAAAAAAAGAAAGTGTTAGCTTCTTAAAATTTCTCATGAGTCATGATTTTGCACTCACTAAGATACAGTTTTAATCTTTTTGACTACTTTCCTTCTGCTACAATCGTATGCGGCACTTTGTCGAGATCCCAATCGATGACCAGCCCATTAGCGAGTGAACGCGCAATTTCTTTGCCGTAGAGGTATTCACATAAATACAGTGCTGCTTCGAAACTTTTGGCACCCCCTGCGGACGTAATAAACTTTTTATCGTGAACAAAGAGTATACTATCTCTCACGTCTAACTGAGGAAATTTTTTTTTATAAGTTTCAATATCTGAGGGGAATGTGGTGGAAGCAACTGAATCTAACAAACCAGCTTTTGCCAGTACAAAAGCACCATCGCAATGCGAAGTCACAAAAAGTGCTTTGCTACCGATCTCTTTCACAAAATTGATCATTGTTTCATTTTGCAAGTCAGTATCCAAATGATGCTCCGCACTGGGTACTACCAAAATGTCAATAGAGGGCAACGAATCTTTAGTGTAATCAAAGTCTGGTAAGATTCGAACACCTTCAAAAGTAGTGATAGGAGCAAGCGTGTCTGCAACCGTAAATACATTCATTGCTTTAATTCCCTCCCGATATTGTGTGTGTTGAAAGATATCATAGGGTGCCGTAAACTCAGTATTATAGGTGCCATCCATGATCAAAAATGCTACGTTATAGCGATCTGGTTTCAGCGCCGGCAGAATCCGTTCCTCCTGTTCGTTATTTAAAACGGTTGCGTTTTTGTTAGTGGCTTGATTACAACTATAACTAACTATTAATAGGGTTAAAAAGATAAAAATGTTTCTCATGTTTTTGTCAATTCTGCAGGAACTTTCATTTTAGCTGCCAGTTTTTCTTTGGCAAGAATACGTCGTAAATATACAGCTAAAAGAAAACCTATTATAGCGAGACTTCCCATAAAAATCCAGTTGGCCACATACCCGAAGTGATCAATAACAAACAATCCGGTCTTGGAGGTTAGAATATGCGCCATTGAAAACGCCATAGTGTAGGCTCCCATATAATTGCCTGCTTTTCCTGCTTTGGCTCTTTTCATGGCAAAGTCGTTTCCAAACGGGAAACCATACATTTCGGCAACCGTTAGAAGTACCACGCTGATGACTAGAAAAATTATAGAATTTTCAAAAATAAGTATGAAGAAACCAGCGGCCAACAAGATCATACTGGCGCCATAGATCTTAATACTGTCAAAACCAGATTTTTCCGCATGGTGCACCAGTGGCATTTCCAAAGCAAAAATGAGGAACCCGTTCATGGCCAGCAAAAGTCCTGTTTCAAACTCAGTTAATTGGTAGACATCAGCATGATATAAAGGCATGGTAGTGAAGAATTGAAAGAATACCAATCCCATTAAAAAACTGATCACCAGAAATAGTTGAAATGGATAATCTGTTAAAACAGAACTTTTTGAGGTCAGCTCAACTTCTTCTTGAGAAATAATGGCCTTTTTTTCTTTGACCAGTGCTCTGAAGACCAGAATAGCTATAATACAGGTGATGCCGTCTATCCAGAACAGTCCGCCATATCCAAGCGTAACAATAATAAGTCCTCCAAGCGCAGGACCTGCACCAAAACCCAGATTTATGGCAAGTCTTATGAGTGTTAGTGCTCTGGTTCTGTTTTCGGGTCTGGCATAAGTATTCAAAGAGACAAACATAGCCGGTCGAAACATATCGGCTATCGTCATAATGGCGAAGATGCCGATGCAAAATCCCCAGAATGTTCTAATATATTGTAATCCCAGAAACATAAACCCGCTTACCAGTAAACTAAAGACCATCACCTTATAAAAGCCTATCATATCGGTTAATTTACCTCCCAGCCAGGAACCTGCAAGGGAACCAAGACCGAAAAAAATCATAATTGTACCTACTTCCTCAAGACTAAAAGCAATATCTTCTTTCAAATATTTAGTAAGAAACGGGAGCACCATGGTTCCCGCCCTATTAATAAGTGTTATTAGTGCTAATATCCAAACCTCACGTGAGAAGCCGCGAAATGAATCTATATAACCGTTGTATAATTTTCTCATGATGGTCTTGTTATCATAAAATTAAAAAGCCCGGCATTTACGCCGGGCTTTTTGCTATCGAATTTTGTTATCTCTATATAAAGTAATCACAAATCAAAAAAAGCCCAGCCTCTCATCCAAGAGGTATAAACTGTATAGACTTTATTTTGAATGTTTTTCTGCATTTATTTTGATCTCTTGTACAAAACTAGTTAAAATATGAATATGTTGTACTTTTGAAATGAAAATACATAAAAGTGATGCGTAGAATTGTACTTGTTTTGATGATTGTAGGGCTGCTAGCCTGTAAAGACCGCAAGAGATATCATGACGAAGACCAAGTGTCTTATTTAGCCGTATCTGATACTACCGAGCTTGTAAAAGAAGTGTTGGATTTTCAAAAAAAGATGAATGAAGAATTTAAAGACCCGGAAACATCGCCGTTATCAGAAAAACAACGCAAGAGATTTCAAGGACTCGATTTTTTTGTCCCGAACAGTGATTATAGAGTAGAAGCAGTATTTATAAGAACACCAGATGCACTACCTTTTTTAATGCCGACTACAACTTCGAGAACACCAGAATATAGAAAATACGGGTATGCAAAGTTCAATCTTCTAGGCAATTCTTATGTGCTTCACATTTATCAAAATCAACAATTAAAGCTTGATCCTGAATATGAAGACTATCTGTTTTTGCCTTTTACCGATAAAACGAATGGAAAACAAACGTATGGAGGGGGTAGATATATTAGTCTTTCTGTGCCTGAAGGAGATACCATTATTATCGACTTTAATCAGGCCTACAACCCCTATTGTGCGTACAATAAAAAGTATTCTTGCCCTAAAGTTCCTTCAGAAAACAATTTAGAGATCGAAATACTAGCTGGAGTAAAGGCTTACAAAAAATAACCATAGCCAAATAAAACTTTATCTGGCTATGGCACTAAAAACTAACTCTGCATGATTATTTCGACAATAAAATTGAAATGTATCCTAAAATCTAAAAAGTGTAGATGGCAGCAAGAACGAAAGATGCCAGGTTATCTGTAGGATCAAGATCACTATCCAGAAAAACATCTTCAGAAACACTATCTAATCTCAATTCAGGTTTAATAGTAAGATCACCTACTGTGTAGCTTCCGGTGAGGGTTACATCTACGGTACTTACGTCTGCGCCATATACAGGTCCTCCGTCTTCTAGTTCCTTAAAATATTCAGCCCTTAATCCGATCGCAAATTTATCTGAGGTTTTCAATTGAGGATACAGAGCTACTCCGTAGAATCCTTGCCCGTCAGTATCATTGTAAGTTGCATTTAAACCAAGATAAAAAGTGTCTGTGATATCGGCTCCCGTGGTGAGGTCTACCTGAAAGGTGGGATCGCCGTCTGGAATTTGTTCACCATAAAGAAAGTTGAGGTAGGTACTTCCCTTATCACCGGTATATCCAATTTGAGCCCCGAGCGTATATTGGGCAAACGGGTTGAATTCAGTAAGATCTGTAGGATTCATGATAGCCAACATCGCACTCCATTTATCAGAAATGGTAAAATCTGCTTTCAGACCCGTATGTGAAAATGGTCCGTAGGAGAACATATAGGAAGTAGAATAGTTAAAATTCGCAGCGGGTGAAATAACTTCATACCCAAGGTAGGTATTGAAATTTCCGAAAGTAAGTTTTACTTTTTCTGAAACATTCCAATACACATATAATTGATTTACAATATTATTAGGTGCCGAGGAAGCAAATACGGCATCTTCACCCCGAGGTCCAAACACAAGGTCTGCAACGAAGCCCACCTTTTCACCTTCATATCCGGCAATTAGATTTACCATACCCAGGGCAAATCCGGGATCATTAGCAAAAGAAGTAGCTGGTGCCTGGGGTAATGCAATGATATCCCCATCCTCGTCGGTTTCTACTTTATTGAGACCATTAAGGTTCCCTCTAAAATACCCATCCACGCTTCCACTAAAGGTAAATTTTGATTTTTCTTCTTCTTCCTGAGCAAATGTTTGAAAACTTGATAAAACAAGTGATAGCAAAAACACTTTTTTTACGATATTTGTAATTGTAATTCTTTTCATAATATAAAGAGTAAGTTGTTTGATAGTTAGTTGATCTTAGGATCAATAGTTATGTTTCGTTTAATCAATCAATTTCTTATTGAAAAAGTTACATACGGAGCACTTGGCGGAGTGCTCCGTTTTATTTTCTTTTTAATGTTGATTCAATCTAAAATCAGGATAGCTATCCATTCCATGTTCATGAAGATCTAAGCCTTCGATTTCCTCTTCACGGCTTACGCGAATACCAATCGTTTTCTTCAGGATTAAAATGAAGATAAATGAGGTGATTACACAGAACGCTCCGATGATTAGAACTCCCTTCAATTGAGTAAGAAATTGATCAAATCCTGCCATAGCTCCAAAAATACCTACAGCTAAGGTTCCCCAAATTCCGCAGATAAGATGTACAGCGATCGCCCCTACAGGATCATCCAGCTTCAATCGATCAATTAATGCAACCCCGAGAACGATAATAACTCCTGCAATAAGCCCGATTATGATAGCACTGGTAGGGGTCATTTGGTCTGCTCCTGCGGTGATTCCTACTAAACCACCAAGAATACCATTAAGAAACATCGTTAGATCCAGGTTCTTGTAGAGCAAGGTAGAAAGAATAAACGACGCTACACCTCCTGCAGCGGCTGCTAAACAAGTGGTGACCAAAGTAAGAGATGTTGCCGCCGGATCAGCAGAAAGTACCGAACCTCCGTTAAAACCAAACCATCCTAACCAAAGTATAAGGACGCCTCCGGTAGCAAGGGGTATATTGTGACCTGGAATCGCTTTTGGTTTTCCTTCTTTATCAAATTTACCTATTCTAGATCCTAAAAGATATACGGCCACTAGTGCCGCCCATCCTCCTACGGAATGTACCAGCGTAGAACCGGCAAAATCATAAAATCCCCATTCCTGCAGGAAGCCTCCTCCCCATTTCCAGGAACCAACTATAGGATAAACAATCCCTACATAAAGTATGGTAAAGATCATAAAACTCCCTATTTTAATACGCTCAGCTACTGCTCCTGAAACAATGGTAGCAGCGGTAGCGGCAAACATTCCCTGAAATAGGAAATCAGTCCAATATGTATATCCGGCGTTGTAGCTTAAATCTAGAGCACCTTCTTTCACGGGGGCACTTAAGCCGAAAAGATCGATAAAATAATCCGGTAAGATGCCGTTCCAAAAAGAGGCTGGATACATTAAATTAAAGCCTACAAGGCAATAGAGTATCAGACCAATACAAATGATAAAAATGTTTTTAAAAAGAATATTGATGGTATTTTTTTGTCGGGTAAGGCCAATTTCTAGAAAAGAAAAGCCCATATGCATGAAGAATACCAGTGCCGTACAGATCATCATCCATACGTTATTAGTCGTTAGTGTAGAAACTTCCATAATATATATTTTATTGAATTGAAAAGATGAGAAAGGATTTTACTTTAGAGAATCGGGTCCGTTTTCACGAGTTCTGATCCTATAGGTCTCTAAAACATCAGAAACGAAAATTTTTCCGTCTCCCACATTTCCGGTATATGCAGCACCTAGAATGGCCTCTACCGTTTTTTCAAGAAAACTATCGGAGACGACCAGCGACAAATATCTTCTTTGAATGTCGGTGGTGCTATAGGTGATGCCTCGATATACGTGGCCTTCTTTTTCGTTACCCACTCCGGTAACGTCCCAATAGCTGAAGAAGTTAACTTCAATTTGATGCAGTGCATCCTTCACTTCATCGAATTTTGACTTTCGAATAATAGCCTCTATTTTTTTCATAAATAAAAATTATTTGATGGGTTAAATCTATGTTAAAAGGATGTTAACCCCAAAATAATTAAGGTTGCAAAATGAATTTTTATGCTTTTGAGAAATTTGCCCCCCTAAAAATGGGGGTGTAATAATTATTTGGGGTAAAAATTATGACATCGACACTCATTTTTTACAAAAAAAAAGCAAAAAAGAGTGGAAGTCAAAATGTATAAAAACAACTAAAACGTTTTAGTTCCTCAACTTTTGAAAGTCGGTAAAAGAATTTTATAACGATTTGATTTACAAATATTTAGAAATCCATAATCCGGCAAGAACCGCAGCTAATCCACCTGCGATGCTAAGTGATGTATACACTGCAAAACTTGTAATATCTCCCGACTTAAGAAAGGTAGAATTTTCATAAGAAAATGCAGAAAAAGTAGTGAACCCTCCACAGAAGCCTGTAGCTAAAAGAAGGTTTTGAGAGCTGGAAAGGCTGTCCCCTTTAGCAGCATATCCAAGAATTATTCCTATAATAAGAGAACCTACCAGATTTACGGTAAATGTACCCAGGGGTATCTTGTAAAACGGATTCAACCATTTACCTATAATAAATCGAAGGGCAGAACCGAGACCTCCACCTAAAAAAACCAGTAAAATGCTTTTCATGCGCTACAAAAGAGCTTTCTTAAATTATAAATGAATTTACTATTATCAATATTACTCGGCTTGTAGTGGAATATAAATTTCTGTAACCCAATCTGATGGATTCGGGTATTGGGAAGGGTCGGTTGTATAAACCTCCAGATAAGAACCATCCATATCTTCTTTGAGTTCGTTTTTCTTCAAATATTCCATGGCTTTTTCCCATGCTTCCTTTAGATTGGAATAATTACCTGTGAGAGTAGTCTTTAAAGCTCTAAATGGTTTCAGTTCGCCGGTAAGTACATCACTGTTTTCTGTGGTGATGACCCGATCGGTGGTAGGGTAGCAGGCAGAAAAGATAGTCGCGTTGTTCTCTTCATCCCACTTATGGTATATAATAAACGGAGGTCCGGCAGCTGTGATGTTGTTAGTAGCAGCAAACTTACCTACCTGAGGCATTAGATTTGCCATACTTTCTGCAACTTCACTGGTTTTAGTTGAGGTGCTTTTGTAAACGTAGTATCCGCCTCCGTGATTGGTGACACCATTAATTTCGATGCTGTATTTTTGAATGTCTTTCACGAGAATACTATCTAATTTTTCTAGGCCTCTTTCATACATCGGTCCGACCATTTCATCCATATTGCCCATAAATAATGTATAGAGCTTAAACATAAAATTTTGATCTCCTCGCATACCCCAGGTAACCTTGGTTCCATTCTCTGCAGGTTCCAGATCCCAGTATACGGTAGAGGGGTCAAAACCTTCAAATGTAATGCGTTGTTCGAGACTTGAATACGGGTCTGCCTCAATCGTTTCCATTTTACCACTACCATCTTTTCCTGTCCATGAATAGCCCCCTCCGACTCCGGAAGTTTTTTCTGGATACTCTAAAGTCATCCCGGGATCTTCTTCAAGCCAGGGACTCCATGCTTCCCAGTTTTTGTAGTCTGCAATATGATTATAAGTAACCTGTTGCGGTGCTTCAATGATTCTTGATCGATTCACGTCGTATTCCGAAGGTTGCATGGCTGCATAAATTGCCACGGCAATGATAACGATCAATAGTAGTAAAAGTATGTACTTTAAGGCTTTCATAAAGTTATTGGATTGGTTTCCCACTAAGATACAAATAATAGGAATAAAAAATAATGGTCTCTTTAGAAAAGTTGGCGAAAATGCATCGTCATTAAAGAGTTAAAGAAGTAAATTAAGAATCCTCTGGAATCAAACGGCTCTACGATATTTAGGAATATTATAACTTCCTGATTCTTCAGAGCGATCACTCTTTAAAAGATGTTGTTTAGGAGAAGTTATTTTCTTTTCGGGCACCTTATTTACACTGAAGAGTAACAGTAGAATATTAATCAAAAGGAGCGCCGATAAAATTGTTAAAAAAATTATCATTGCAAAATATTTAAAACCACAGGACAAATTTAGGGTTTTTTAATGAAAAAAGTATAGAATATCCCTATTTGTTGTAGGAAAATCAAAATAAATAGTAAAAATCAAAATTTGTAGGTTAATTTTTGATAAAAAACTTTATAAGAAACAATACGATTACGAATACAATAAAACCGATTAAAATCAGCCAGGATTTTTTGTAAAATCTTTGATGTAGTGTGCGGTCTTTTCGGTAGCTGAGAATAATAAAGAAAGAAAAAACAATAATAAATAGAATTGCAAAAATATATTGTCCTGTACTAAACATATCCTTATTTTTAGGCAAAATTAGTCAAATTACAATGAAACACGCACTTAAATCGGTGGAAGAATTTCACGCGGCTTTTGGACTGGGAATAGCCCATAATCCCAAAGCCAAACTTGATGAAAAAAAGCTTAAGCTACGATACGAACTCATGGCTGAAGAAAATGAAGAATATCTGGAAGCTGCATTAAACAACGATTTGGTTGAGGTAGCTGATGCTTTGGGAGATATGCTTTATATTTTGTGTGGAACCATCCTGGAGCACGGAATGCAACATAAGATTGAAGAGGTCTTTAATGAGATTCAACGAAGCAATATGAGTAAATTAGGGGAGAATGGAAAACCTATTTACAGGGAGGACGGAAAGGTATTAAAAGGACCAAATTATTTTAAACCAGACATTGAGCGAATTTTGGATAAGTAACTACTTCAGGGCAAGCCCATAAAGCATTTACTTTAAACAAACGTTTAGTTTCCAGTTAAGCCTCGGGGTATTAGACCTTTTGGCGGTGCCAATAAAAAAACGCTGTCTTTTCAAACAGCGTTTTTATGATCATTCTATGCCGTAACGCCAGCCAAATTTATCTGGTGCTTTATTGTACTGAATATCCATTAATGTTTTCTTGAACATAGATGCATAAGAGTTTTCAAGTTCAGGCAATTCATACTTTTCTTCTTTGTAACCAAAACCTTTGATTGGATTGATAACAGCAGCAGTTCCGCTTCCAAAGATCTCTTTAAGACGATTATCTTTTGCGGCCTGAATAATTTCCGAGACTTTAATGGGTCTTTCTTCTATTTCAATACCGTGATCTTTGGCAATTGCAATAACGCTCTTTCGGGTAACACCATCTAATATACGATCGCTCACCGGGCACGTTATCAGTTTATCATCTATTCTAAAGAAAACATTCATGGTGCCTGCTTCTTCAAGGTATTCATGTGTATTGGCATCTGTCCAGATTACCTGCTGGTAACCTTCTTTTTGAGCAAGACCAGTAGGATAGAATTGCCCGGCATAATTTCCTGCCGCTTTCGCAAATCCGAAACCTCCGCTTGCTGCCCGGCTATATTTTTCAGCTATTTTAACACGAACTTCGCCTCCGTAATACGATTGCGCTGGTGAACAAATAATAATAAATTTATATTCAGAAGCTGGAGACGCAAGTACACTGGGCTGCGTTGCGATCACGAAAGGTCTTATATAAAGAGAATTTCCATACCCTTTTTTGATCCATTCATCGTCTAATCTAAGAAGTGTTTTAAGTCCCTCAAAGAAATAATCTTCGGGAAATTCAGGTATAGCGAGTCTTCTGGAAGAATTATTAATTCTCTTAAAATTTTCATCCGGACGAAATAACCAAACTTTACCCTGATCGTCCTTATAGGCTTTCATCCCTTCAAAAACAGCTTGTCCGTAGTGAAAAACCCTGGCAGAAGGATCTAATGAAATAGATTGATAAGGCATTATTTTTGGATTTTGCCATGCCCCGTCTTTGTAATCACACACAAACATATGATCTGTGAAAATGCTCCCAAAACTCAAATTTTGGAAATCTACATCCCCAATTTTCGATTGATCTGATTTCTGTATGTCTATTTTCAAGATGGTATCGGTTTTCATAAAATAATTTGTTTAAGCGTCCAGCAAACATTACTCATATTTGCAATGGAGAATTAGAATGGTGAACCTCCGCTTTGCTTTGGTTTCAACCCTGATTTGAGTACAAAGTTAGTCATTTTAACACCTTTACGAAATGAATATTATGACAAAAAACCTTTATTTTGTAGAAAATACAAAATGATGAAAATGATAAGTAGAAAAACGTTTCGTGCCGGCCTGCTTTTTTGTTTAGTTTGTTCATTTGCATTCTTGGCATGCAATGCACAACAAAAAAAAGAGAGTTACCAGGATTTTGGAACTGATTTTGAGTTAAAAACCGTTGCCACTACCCAAAAAATGAGTCAAAAATATGAGGCACTTCCGGCAGGCGATAGTCTTGAAATTACTTTAAAGGCAAAGGTGAACGCAGTTTGTAAAGCTAAAGGTTGTTGGATGAGACTGGATATGGATGGGGAAGAAGTCATGGTAAAGTTTAAAGATTACGGCTTTTTTGTGCCTAAAGACATCGAGGGTAAAGAAGTAATCGTAAATGGTAAGGCTTTCGTGAATGTTGTATCGGTAGAGGAACAGCAACATTACGCAAAAGATGCGGGAAAGTCTGAACAGGAAATAGCTGCGATCACTCAACCTAAGAAGACCTATTCTTTTGAAGCATCAGGAGTAAAAATAAAAGAGTAGTTTGAAACGTGAGATCATTGTTACCGGCGATGGATCTAAGACCATTTTCATCGAAGACCTTAATGAACACTATCATTCAAAACACGGTGCTATAAATGAAGCTTTGCATGTCTTTATCAAAAACGGACTGCAATTGTTTCAAGCACGAGAGATCTCAATTCTTGAAGTAGGCTTTGGAACGGGGCTGAATGCGCTGGTCACTCTTTTCAATGCAAAACAATTACAGCTAAAGGTAACTTATGTAGGTGTAGAGGCGTATCCTGTAAGCAAAACAGAGATAAATCAGTTAAATTATCCAGACCAATTAGAACAAGCAGGAGCGAAAGAAACTTTCAATAAGCTGCACGAGACCGAATGGGAAATCAAACATGAGATCAATGCTGATTTTACTTTGACCAAGCGAAAGCAACTGTTTAAAGACATTAAAGACGTCGCAGCTTTTGATCTTATTTATTTCGACGCATTTGGTCCCAGGGTACAACCCGATCTATGGACCGAAGCGATTTTTGTAAAAATGTATACTGCATTAAAAGCTCATGGAGTACTGGTGACCTATTCTGCAAAAGGCAGTGTTCGAAGAGCAATGCAGGCTTCCGGGTTTCAGGTAGAGAAACTTCCCGGTCCTCCCGGTAAAAGAGAAATGCTTAGAGCGCTAAAAAGAGTAGATAAGTAATCTTCAAGAAAATAAATACATTGAATCTTTCATTCTCTTAAAAGGTGGTTAAATCCCTGTTAAACGTTACTAAATTGTTACGAATCCTCATCTAAAAAAGTACCTTTACGTATTGAAAAAGAGAAAGATGAAAGTTTTAATCACAGGAGCCACCGGTTTAGTAGGAAGTGAGATCATGCGTTTGTGCAGATTGAGAAATATCCAGGTGAACTATTTGACTACCAGTAAGAACAAAATTGAAAAATCAGACCAGGTAAATGGTTTTTTTTGGGATCCCTCTAAAAGTGAGATCGACGAAAATTGTCTGGAAGGTGTTGATACTGTGATTAATCTCGCTGGCGCTTCTATTTCTAAAAGATGGACTGAATCTTATAAGAAGATCATTATTGATAGTCGTCTGGATTCTTTGAACACACTACATAATTTGCTACGCAACAATTCCAGACATCAGGTTTCATCGCTGGTTTCTGCTTCTGCTATTGGAGTATACCCAAGTTCATTAACACATTATTATACAGAAGATGATAACATTTATGACGATTCTTTTCTATGTAAAGTTGTTAAAGAATGGGAGGCAGCCGCTGATAAATGGAAAGACCTAGGAATGCAGGTCACCAAGATTAGAATTGGTTTGGTTCTGTCCAAAGATGGCGGAGCTTTACCTCAATTAATGAAACCTGTTAAGTTTTATGCGGGAGCTCCTCTAGGGAGCGGCGAACAATGGCAGTCCTGGATACATATTACAGATTTGGCAGAACTATTTCTTTATGCCGTTACGGAGAAACTGGAAGGAGTTTACAACGGAGTGGCACCGAATCCGGTAAACAATACGAAACTCACCAAAGAAGTAGCTGCTGCGCTTAAAAAACCACTTTTTCTTCCCAACGTACCCGAGTGGCTGCTGAGAGCGATTCTGGGTGAAATGGCTAACATACTGTTTGATAGTCAGCGTGTAAGTTCTAAAAAGATTGAAAATGAAGGATTTATGTTCATACATTCCAATGTTTCAGGTGCTTTGAACGACCTCTTAGTTACAGACGAACGTACACCCTCTACACAAGAATTTGTCTCCTAGACACCTTTTTAATATATCATCATAATAGATTTTGATCATTTTTTGTGACATTTTGACATTTTACAAGAATTGGCAGTACTTTTGCCATCTTAAAATGGCTAAAAGTGGAATAAAACATGAGTAAAAAAGAAAAAGCGACCGACGAACAGGAGGTTTTACAAGAAAACGATCAAAACCAAACCGATACTGCGGTTTCCGATAAGAGCACAGATACAGAAGTTCAGGATATTGAAGAAGCATTAGCCAAAGAAAAGGATAAATTCTTAAGGCTGTTCGCAGAGTTTGAGAACTACAAGAAGCGCGTTTCCAAAGAACGCGTTGAACTTTTTAAGACTGCCAATCAAGATGTGGTACAGGCATTGTTACCCGTAATAGACGATTTTGATCGTGCGCTGGTAGAGATAGGTAAGGCAGAAGATAATGAGCTATTCAAAGGAGTAGAACTTATTAGCAGCAAGCTCAAGGAAACACTTAAAAATAAAGGTCTTGAAAATTTAGACACCAAACCCGGTGATAGTTTTGATGCTGATATTCATGAAGCGGTGACACAAATACCAGCAGCTTCCGAAGATATGAAAGGTAAGATAGTAGACGTCATTGAAAAAGGATACAAGCTTGGTGATCGCATTATACGTTATCCGAAAGTAGTAGTAGGCCAATAATCAATATCTTAACAACTTTACAACACAATTATGAAACAGGACTATTACGAAATATTAGGAATAAGCAAAGGTGCATCGGCTGCCGAAATTAAGAAAGCATATCGAAAGAAGGCCATTGAGTTTCATCCTGATAAGAATCCTGGTGACAAAGAAGCAGAAGAGAATTTCAAAAAAGCGGCTGAGGCTTATGAAGTTCTGAGTGATCCCGATAAGAAAGCAAGATATGATCAATACGGCCATGCAGCTTTTGAAGGTGCGGGTGGCTTCAATGGCGGCGGAATGAATATGGATGATATCTTCAGTCAGTTTGGAGATATTTTTGGAGGTGCTTTTGGCGGAAGCTTTGGCGGTTTCGGAGGCTTCGGCGGTGGCGGAGGTCAACGAAGAGTTAAAGGAAGCAATCTTAGGATCAGGGTCAAACTTACCTTGGATGAAATAGCTAACGGTGTAGAGAAAAAAGTAAAAGTTCGCAGAAAAATTCAGGCCAAAGGAGTTACCTATAAAACGTGCCCTACCTGTAATGGTAGAGGACAGGTTACTCGTGTAACCAATACGATTCTGGGAAGAATGCAAACAGCTACAGCCTGTAATGCTTGTGGCGGAGCAGGTCAGATCATGGATAACAGACCACCGGATGCAGATAGCCAGGGATTAAAAATGCAGGATGAGACGGTTTCTATCAAGATTCCGGCTGGTGTGGTAGATGGCATGCAGCTAAAAGTGGGCGGAAAAGGAAATGAAGCCCCCGGAAATGGGATTGCCGGAGATTTGATCGTGGCAATCGAAGAACAGGAGCATGAAACCTTAAAGCGTGAAGGAGATAATCTGCACTACGATTTGTATATAAGCATCTCAGAAGCGGTGCTGGGAACCTCAAAAGAAATAGATACTGTAACCGGAAAAGTAAGGATCAAACTGGAAGAGGGGATTCAGTCTGGAAAAATACTAAGACTTAGGGGCAAGGGGCTTCCAAGTGTCAATAGATATGGCAATGGTGATCTTTTAGTACATGTAAATGTTTGGACGCCAAAGCATATCAATAAAGAGCAAAAAGAATTCTTTGAACGAATGCTCGACGACGATCATTTCACCCCAAGCCCGGAAAAAGGAGAAAAATCTTTTTTTGATAAAGTGAAAGATATGTTTTCTTAAATTCATTTTCGGATTTCTAAAAAAAATGTATCTTTGACTTAACGCTAGCATCGTCTAGTGTTAATTTTTTCTTTTTCATAGCAATTTTTTCCCATCCTTGATACAAATTAAGGGTGGGTTTTGTTTTTTAAGGCACCTAAATAATTGGTAATTTCTACCTGAATACACCTTAAATCAATATCTTTGAAATGAATCATTCGTCATGGAATCAATTTTAAAAAGATTAATCAGTTTTGTCTATGAATAATTTGCTGGAGGCAAAAAGTGTATGTAAAAAATTTGGAGATTTTACGGCGCTAGATGATGTAAGCATTGATATACCCGAAGGCAGTATCTTCGGATTGCTGGGGCCCAATGGGGCCGGAAAAACCACTTTTATAAGAATAATCAATCAAATCACCTACCCTGATCAGGGAGAGGTCTTGCTTAACGGTAAGCGGTTGCATCCAGAAGATGTGAGCAAAATTGGTTATTTACCCGAAGAGCGAGGCTTGTACAAAAGCATGAAGGTAGGCGAACAGGCCATGTACCTGGCAAGGTTGAAAGGTATGTCGAAGTCTGATGCCAAAACGAAACTCAACTACTGGTTTGATCGGCTGGAAATTGGCGATTGGTGGGGTAAAAAAATACAGGAACTTTCTAAAGGAATGGCCCAGAAGATACAATTCATAGTAACAGTACTTCATGAACCTAAGCTTTTGATTTTTGACGAGCCATTCAGTGGTTTTGATCCCATAAATGCCAATCTCATTAAAAGAGAGATCCTAAATCTGAGAGATAATGGAGCCACAGTAATTTTCTCGACACACCGCATGGAATCTGTGGAAGAATTATGTGATCATATTGCGCTTATTCACAAATCTAAAAAGATACTTGATGGTAAACTTAACGATATTAAAAAAGCCTATAAAAACAGTACCTACGAAGTTGCTTTAGAAAGTGCAGACAAAACCAAATTAAGGAATGAGCTTTCTGATAAGTTCAAGGTAACACCTGCCAATTTTAAGACCTTGGGAGATGAATTAAAAGTCACGATACAACTGCAGAATGGAACTACTTCCAGCGAATTGATCTCATATTTAAATGCAAAAGCAGAAATCAGACATTTCGTAGAGGTGATCCCCACGGCTAACGATATTTTTATAGAAACAGTTCATACCAGCGGAAATCATGAATAAACTTCCTTTGATCATTAAACGGGAATACCTGGCCAAGGTACGCAATAAGTCGTTTATTGTGATGACCATTTTGAGTCCGGTTTTGTTGGTAGCCATGGTAGCCCTTATTGTATTTCTGGCAAGGGTAAATAACGATGAGAAAAAAATCATAGCGATTTTAGATGAAAGTGAAATGCTGTCCGGAATCTTTGAACCTACGGCTTCTGTAAGCTATGTAACCTTGAAAAATATATCTTATGAAGCTGCTGTAGATTCGGTGCTTCAGGCTAATTATTATGGCCTGCTTTATATTCCCGACGGTGTGGTGATACAGGATGTGGCAGAACGAATTTCTTTTCTGTCTAACAATTCACCCTCTATGGGAATTATGGGAGACATAGAGAATAAGATTGAGTATAAGGTTAAAGAAGAAAAATTAAAAAGCTACGGAGTACCTTCTCAAGACCTGGAAGATCTAAACAGTAGTTATGAGATCAAAACCTCTTCTTTTAGCGGAAGAGAAAACCTTAAAGGTATTACAGAGTTCAAAGCAGTTATTGGCGGTGCCTTTGGGTATTTGATCATGATGTTCATCATTATCTATGGCGCCTTTGTGATGCGAAGTGTGATAGAAGAAAAAACCAGCAGGATCATCGAAGTGATTATATCTTCGGTGAAACCCTTTCATCTTATGTTAGGAAAGATCATAGGAACTTCGCTCGCTGGGATTACTCAGTTTATTATCTGGATCATTTCTGCAGGTCTGCTCTCATTTCTAGTATTGTTGATCATGGGTATAGACACCGGCGATCTGGCTGCAAGCGGAAACATGCCACCGGGAGGTGCCGAAGCTTTAAATAACATCCCTCAGAATCAGGATAAATTAGTATTGTACCTTCAGGAAATTATGGGAATTCCTTGGATTACCTTACTCTTGTCATTTCTTGTTTATTTTATATTAGGTTATTTGATCTACAGTTCTATCTACGCTGCTATTGGGGCGGCAGTAGATAATGAGACCGATACGCAACAATTCATGCTTCCGGTGATCACCCCTTTGATGCTTGCCATCTATGTAGGATTCTTTTCGGTTTTTGACAATCCTCACGGTCCTATTGCTGTTGGCTTTTCAATTTTTCCTCTTACTTCACCTATTGTCATGTTAATGCGATTGCCTGCCGGGATAGGAGGAGACGGAGTACCATGGTGGCAATTCATTACTTCCTTACTTTTATTAGTACTCACGTTTATCTTTATCGTCTGGTTAGCGGCTCGTATCTACCGAGTGGGGATCTTGATGTATGGAAAAAAGCCTACATATAAGGAACTCTATAAATGGTTAAAATATTAGCATGGAAAGGATCAAAGATTTCTTGTCATATATAATTTATGAGAGCGCCGAGATTTCCATTACCATCGGTACGGTGCTATTGATAATCTTTAGTTGTGTAGCTGCTTATTACACGCTTAAGATCATTCGTAAACTTATTACGTCTAAGTTGCCTATTGGAGATAAAAACAAGTTCATCAGCATCTTTAAATTCTTCAATTATATTGTTTATCTGCTGGTAATCATTGTCGTGCTCAGTTCGTCTGGCGTAGATCTTACCGTTTTACTTACCGCTTCCGCAGCCTTGTTCGTAGGTTTAGGTTTTGCACTTCAATATTTATTTCAGGATATCATTTCAGGAATACTTATCATTCTTGATCAGTCCTTACATGTAGGAGACATCATAGAAATTGAGGAAAAAGTAGGTAAGGTGATTGATATTAAACTGCGAACGACACGTGCCATTACAAGAGACGACAAAATTATTGTAATCCCCAATCATAAATTTCTAACCGATAGTATCTATAACTACACTCAAAATCACAGAACCACCAGAGAATCGATCGCAGTTGGGGTAGCTTATGGAAGCGATACGCGATTGGTAGAAAAAGTACTCATACAAAGTGTTGAAGAGCAAAAAGGCGTATTGAAAAACCCAAAACCCTTTGTATTATTTGATGATTTTGGTGATTCTTCCCTCAATTTTCGGGTATGCTTTTTTATTAATGACAGTTTTTCAGACCCTAGAATAAAAAGCGAGATACGCTTTCGAATTGATGCGAAATTCAGAGAAAATAACATTACCATACCATTTCCACAAAGAGATGTTCACATTTATGAAACTGCCCATTCCGCCAAGCAAAAATCTGCTCCAAAATCATGATGATATGATAAAAAAAACAACGATTCTTTTATTTATAATGTTATCATCATTAGGGTGTTATAGTCAGATAAACGATCTTGGTGGAGTAGAGTATACTGCGTTCTTTGGTTCGGATAATCATCCCTTTATCGGTATTTCAGAGATAGCAGTGAATCTTCCTATTCCATTAGGTAAAGAAGAACATTACTTAGTTAACGGATTCTCTTATTCGAATGTGGGGATAGGATATAATGACACGTATAGTTTTTCTACTTCAGAGTTAGATCGATTTCATATCATACAGTACACGCTCGGTTTTACATTCCCAATGAGCGATCGTTGGCGTTTTACGGCTCAGATCTCCCCATCATTAGCCTCCAATTTTGCAACGGGGGTAAGTTCTGATGATTTTGTGATGAATGGAAGCATCATTTTAATACGTACCATTGAATCTCCTAAAAAGAATCGGCTTACCTTAGGGCTCACCTATAATCAAACCAGTGGTATACCCATCCCGTTACCCTTTATCACTTATTATAAAGAAATTAATCCTAACCTGTCTTATACCGTAGGAGTGCCCATTACGAAAATGAAATATTATTTTGGGGATCAAAAACACAGCGTAGAAGGCTTCGTTCGCCTTGCCGGATTTTTCTCAAACCTGAGTAATCCTATAGCAATTGGTGATCAAGAGGCAAAACAGATTAATTTGTCGGCTGTTGTACTGGGTTTTGGATACGATTATTACGTAGGCAAAAGGCTCAATTTCTTTGTAAAGGGAGGATATTTGTTGCGGAATGAATTAAGACTTGAAGAAAATGCAAGTACTGAGGTCTTCAATTTTGAACTCGGAGATACTTTTTACGCCCGGGGAGGTTTTAAGTTTAATTTTTAAATTTCAGGCATGTCAAAAATATTGATCATAGAAGATGAAGCGGCCATCCGCAGAGTACTCACTAAAATCCTATCTGAAGAAAATGAAAAATACAAGGTAGAAGAAGCCGAGGACGGATTGGAGGGTATGGAAAAAATAAAAAAAGATGATTACGATCTGGTATTGTGCGATATAAAAATGCCTAAGATGGACGGGGTAGAAGTACTTGAAGCGTCCCGAAAGATCAAACCAGAGATCCCGTTTATTATGATCTCGGGTCATGGTGATCTGGATACGGCAGTTAACACAATGCGCTTGGGTGCCTTTGATTATATTTCGAAACCGCCAGACCTTAACCGACTCTTGAATACTGTGCGAAATGCTCTGGACCGAAAAGTGCTGGTAGTAGAAAATAAAGAACTTCGAAAAAAAGTAAGTAAGAATTACGAAATGATCGGAGATAGCGACGCGATCAGTCATATAAAAGAAATGATCGAAAAAGTAGCTCCTACTGATGCCAGAGTGCTCATCACCGGTCCAAACGGAACAGGAAAGGAGCTGGTCGCGCACTGGCTTCATCAAAAAAGTGAACGTTCAAAAGGGCCTATGGTTGAGGTAAATTGTGCCGCGATCCCTTCAGAGCTAATAGAAAGTGAACTTTTTGGGCATGTGAAGGGAGCATTTACATCGGCTAATAAAGATCGTGCAGGAAAGTTTGAAGCGTCTAATGGGGGCACCATCTTTCTGGATGAAATAGGAGATATGAGTCTGTCTGCACAGGCAAAAGTATTACGTGCGTTGCAGGAGAATAAAATATCAAGGGTTGGTAGTGATAAAGATATCAAAGTAGATGTACGCGTACTGGCGGCTACGAATAAAGATCTTAAAAAAGAAATAGAAGAAGGGCGCTTCCGGGAAGATCTCTACCACCGTCTTGCCGTGATCCTGATCAAAGTACCTTCTTTAAATGAAAGACGGGCAGATATTCCTTTACTGGTAGACCATTTTGCGAGTAAGATCGCCAGTGAAAATGGCTCTGCTCAAAAGAAATTTGCTCCGGAAGCTATCAAGTTGTTGCAAGAATATGACTGGACGGGGAACATCAGAGAACTGCGAAATGTAGTGGAACGGCTTATCATTCTGGGAGGCAAAGAAGTCACAGAAGAAGACGTAAAGCTTTTTGCCAGCAAATAAAACAAAAGCCGCTTTATAAAAGCGGCTTCTATATAGAAAGTTGGTTGGTTATTTTGAAGAACGCTGGCAACGTTCCAGTGCTTCCAGTGCTTTTCTGGAGATAGCTTGTGCTTTTTCGGTGTAATACCTTCTAGTACCGGTCAAAGATTCTGATTCCAGTGCATTTTCGGCTCTTAAATAATTGTCATAGACAATGTTATAAGCTTCAGCGCATCCCAAAATCTCGGAAAGTTCGGTGATCGATTTCTCAAAATTCTGTAAGGCCTGCTCTGCTTTTACTTTTAATTTAATTTGTTGCTGCATTTCCCGCTGGCGCTCAATTTCCATTTTTTCTTTCAGTTTGCGTTGCGCTTCCAGTTCGGCATCGAGACGTTTCTGTTCTTCTTCCAGTCTTCTTTTTTCAGCTTCCAGTTTTTGCTGCTGTTCGAGGATCTTTTGTTCTTCGGCAAGAGTTTCATCGGTGTTGTTGGTACCCTGAAGGTAAGCAGTATCCGTATAAGAATCAGAGACCTTTCCAGTATTACATACTTCTATCGCACCGATTAAATTCTGAACTTCTGCGTATGCTTTCTTGGTGTAGTATCTTCCTTTGTCCCAATCATCAGGATCGGCACCTTTTTTCAGACTTTCCAGTCCGAGATCAATATTAATTTTCGCTTGTTCACATCCGCAGTTTTCTACGAAACCTTGTGTTTTCTCAAGTGCTTCAATGGCTCTTTCAGCATAATAACGCTGATGATCAAAGTTATCTGCCTTTAAAGATTTATTGGTGTGAAAAATCGCATAGCTCGCAGAGGAGTGGGCATTGTCGCAGTCACTTTGAAACGCATTTGCTGAAAAACAAATGAGTAATGACCACAGAAAAATAGTAGTTTTCATGGCATTATATAGGTTTTGTTCGTATTTTGGGCTATACAATATTACAATAATATCCGCTAAAAAGAAAATGGGGCTTCCATTTTAACGGTTTACTATGTGTAACGCAGTATTGCAATTCTTAGTATCTTTAACCGTTCTTATATCACACAGGAAGCAAAAAAAGCTATGAAAGATTTTAAGATTGATGATTACAAGGTCACTGAAAATATCTCATTAAGTGATCGGAAAACCTATTTGGATTTTAATAAATCTGAGAAGAAACTCAAAAAAGAACTGGAGAACATCCGGGAGAAGCTCGGCAAATTTCAGGATACAATTTATGCCCATGGCAAATACAGCGTGCTTATTTGTATTCAGGGTATGGATACTGCCGGTAAAGACAGTTTGATACGAGAGGTGTTCAAAGATTTTAACAGCCGTGGTATTGTGGTTCATAGTTTTAAAGTACCCACCGAGTTGGAACTGGATCACGATTATCTTTGGCGACATTACATCGCACTGCCCGCAAAAGGGAAGTTCGGTATTTTTAACAGAACGCATTACGAGAATGTGCTGGTTACCCGCGTACACCCGCAATACATACTTTCTGAAAACATTCCGGGAATCGAATCTGTTGAAGATATTAATGAAGCCTTCTGGGAAAAGCGATTTGAGCAAATAAATAATTTCGAAAGGCATATTGCCGAAAACGGTACGCTTATCTTTAAATTTTTTCTGCATCTTTCCAAAGAAGAGCAACGGCAACGGTTACTGCGAAGAATAGAGCTCAAAGAGAAGAACTGGAAGTTCTCTCCTGGTGATCTCAAAGAACGAAAATTGTGGGATCATTATCAAAAATGCTACGAAGAGGCTATTAATAACACCTCAAAACCACACGCACCCTGGTATGTAATTCCTGCCGACAGCAAACCCGCCGCCAGAGTAATTGTGGCACAAACCTTGTTGGATACACTTACAAGTTACCGCGATATTGAAAAGCCCGAACTTGATGATGATGTGAAGGCGATGTTAGACGATTTTATGAACCAGTTAAAGGCAGAAGATTAATGAGATTTCCCCCCGTTTACTTATGTACGCTTTGTTTACTGTTGGTGATGCTTCCGGTAAGCGCACAGACCAAAGATGAGCAACAATTAAAGAATATATATTCCACCGTATTAACCGATGGGAAAGCATACGATTGGCTTTCCTACCTTTCAGTACAGATCGGAGGCCGACTTTCGGGTTCCCTGAATGCTGAGAGAGCAGTAAAATACACCAAAGAACAACTAGACAGCCTTGGACTAGACAGGGTGTGGCTACAGCCGGTAATGGTTCCTAAATGGGTACGGGGTGCACCCGAATACGCCTATATCGAGACCGAACCCGGTAAAACCGTCAATGTTCCTATTTGTGCCCTGGGAGGCTCTGTAGATACTCCCGGTCCCGGATTAAAAGCACCGGTAGTGGAGGTGAAGTCGATAGACGAACTTTCATTTCTGGGTACTGAAAAAGTAAAGGGAAAAATCGTTTTCTTCAACCGGCCCATGCAACCGGATCTCATTAGTACTTTTGAAGCATATGGTGGGTGCGTAGACCAGCGATACACGGGAGCTATGGAAGCCGCCAAGTTTGGAGCAGTAGGAGTGATCGTCCGTTCGATGAACCTGCGCTTAGACGATTTTCCGCATACAGGTTCTATGACCTATGGCGATTTGAGACCCGAACAGCGAATTCCTGCAGCAGCAATTAGTACCAACGGTGCCGAAATGCTGAGTACCGTATTAAAACTCAATCCTGATCTTCAGTTTTTCTTCAAACAATATTGCAAACAATACAAAGATGTAGAATCTTTTAATGTGATCGGTGAGATCAAAGGATCAACCCATCCGGAAGAAGTGATCGTCGTTGGCGGGCATTTAGATTCCTGGGATCTGGGCGACGGTGCACATGATGATGGTGCCGGATGCGTACAGAGTATGGAAGTACTGCGTTTGCTAAAAAAGACAGGGTATAAGCCCAAAAGGACCATTCGTGTAGTATTATTTATGAATGAGGAAAACGGATTACGTGGTGGACGAGAATATGCTGAAGTGGCACGACAAAAAGGAGAACGACACGTGTTTGCTTTGGAAAGTGATGCAGGCGGATTTACCCCCAGAGGATTTTCTTTTGATTGCAGTGATGAACATTTTGCACAGGTGGAAAGCTGGAAATCGTTATTCGAACCTTATTTGATCCATTCCTTCGTGAAGGGGGGAAGCGGAGCTGATATCGGACCTTTAAAAGACAATGGGATCGTACTCGCCGGATTGCGTCCGGATTCACAACGGTATTTCGATCACCACCATGCAGCGAATGATACCTTTGAACATGTGAATAAAAGAGAATTGGAATTAGGCGCAGCGACCATGGCGTCACTCGTGTATCTGGTTGATAAATACGGATTCAATCCTCCAAAACCAGCACTAAAAGACTAGGTGTTATTTAGATGCTTCGATCAGCGATTTGAATTGCTCGGTACTTTGTTTTGTCAATTCATTTTGATCATTGAGCAAACTCACCATACCGTTTACGCCTTTGTTAGCAGTAATGCGTAATTTGGCAATGCGCTGCACAAAGTCATTGATCGCCAATTGTTCTTTGTGATTCAGTTTAGGGAGAATGTTATTTGCATAATCCAGAAAATCGTCAACGATCGTTTCGTGTTCCAGATTTTCTTTTGCCAGTTCTTCCAGCAGCGAGCTTATTTTTTGGCTTGTGGCATTGTAGTTTTTAGCGATCTGTTCGGTGTACGCCAGTTTTACCAGCGCAACTTCATTGTGTGGAGCATCCATGATTTGTTCGATTTGGGTTCATACTATCGGGGCCTTTAATACCGTAAATATAGCAATTTATCATAAGTCTTAAAGTATAACGCAAAACTGCATTCGTTATTGGAAGAGAGAATTACTATCTTTGCCGATCATTAAAAATATTAGTAGTATGCAAGACGGTATATACGCGAAATTCGTAACAGGCAAAGGAGATATCCTGGTAAAACTTACCCATGATAAAACCCCCGGAACCGTAGGTAATTTCGTAGGATTAGCAGAAGGAAAGATTAAAAACACCGTAAAATCAGAAGGTGAACCTTTTTATAACGGACTCACCTTTCACAGGGTGATCGCTGACTTTATGATCCAGGGCGGATGCCCGCAAGGAACCGGAGCAGGAGGCCCCGGGTATAAATTTGATGATGAATTTCATCCCGAACTACGTCACAAAGGTCCTGGTGTCTTATCGATGGCAAATGCAGGTCCCGGTACCAATGGGAGTCAGTTTTTCATCACCCATGTAGAAACCAGCTGGTTGAACGACAAACATACCGTATTCGGATTTGTGGAAGAAGGTCAGGATGTGGTAGATAACATCGCGCAGGGCGATAAGATCGAAGCAGTAGAGATCGTACGTCAGGGCAGCGAAGCCCAAGGTTGGGATGCTGTAGCGCATTTTGAAAAATTTAAAGCTTCCGGAAAAGAAAGAGAAGAAGCCGAGAAAAAAAGAGCCGAAGAACAACTAAAATCGATCGTTGCCGGATTTCAAAAAACCGATAGCGGACTCCATTATAAAATACTGGAAAAGGGGAGTGGCGCCAAAGCCCAAAAAGGGCAAAAAGTGTCCGTGCACTATGAAGGACAGTTACTCAACGGAATGGTGTTTGATTCCTCTTTCAAAAGAAACGAACCCATTGATTTTAATGTAGGCACCGGTCAGGTGATCGCCGGATGGGACGAAGGCATCCTTTTACTGGAAGAAGGTGACAAAGCCCGTTTTGTAATTCCGCCACATTTGGCTTACGGATCGAGAGGTGCCGGCGGTGTCATCCCACCAAATGCCACTTTGATCTTTGATGTGCAACTGGTAAAAGCCGGATAAAATAAACAACAAGTTATAGAAAGCCCGATGTTACTGCATCGGGCTTTTTAAATTCTATAAGATTATAGTAACTATAAATGTCAATTCTATTTTTTAAAACTTAGCTTATTTATAGAATGCTATCTTTCTCGTAAGTGTAGCCAGCAACTTCCGTTAAGAAAAGTCGAAGTACCGAGGCTTCGGTGGAGACTTTTTAGGGAGTGGTTCGCGATTTCAAAAGTTAGTTAAACTTTTGAAAACACCTATCGAGAAAGGGTCTTTTCTTTTGGTTCGTTTTCTTTGGACAAGCAAAGAAAATGAACATAATACTTTTATGTGCAATATTTTAAGTTGTTAAAGACTGTATTTGGTATTTAATACTAAAACTGGAAATATATCGAATTTACGTTATTTAAATACTGTCCTTTTGATCACACAGCAAATAGTCTTTTGAACGCAATATTGGATCTCCTTTTAGAAGTAAGAATGTTTCAGAAGTTTGTAAATTCTATAAGATTGTAGTAACCATAAATTTCAATTTTATTTTTTAAAATTTTGATTATTAATAGAATGCTATCTTTCTCGTAAGTATAGTGAGCAACTTCCGTTAAGAAAAGTCGAAGTACCGAGGCTTCGATAGAGACTTATTAGGAAGTGGTTCGCGATTTCAAAAGTTAGTTAAAATTTTGAAAACACCTATCGAGAAAGGGTCTTTTCTTTTGGTTTCCCTTTGCGCCAGCTGGTGCTATCGCTAAAAACATCTTCAAGAATGTTTTCTTAACGCTCTGCCCTGAACAAGCAAAGAAAATGAACGTAAAACTCTTATATGCAATGTTACAATTGGTTAAAATCTTTTTCGCATGAGTACTAAAACTAAATTATATTGAACTTACATTGTTTAAATAAAAGTAAAAAGCCCGATGTTACTGCATCGGGCTTTTTACTTTTAATCAATATTCGGTTGCGGTGTTAACCTCAGATACGGTTTTACTTCCTTAAAACCTTTCGTAAAGATTCCCTTAGCATCTTCACTGGAGATCGCGGGACTGATCACTACTTCCTCTCCGTGCTTCCAGTTTGCCGGGGTCGCTACCTTGTGATACGCCGTAAGCTGTAACGAATCGATCACTCGCAACAGCTCATCAAAATTACGTCCTGTAGACGCCGGATAGGTGATCATCAGTTTAATCGTTTTATCCGGACCAATAATATACACCGAGCGTACCGTTAAGGTCGCATCTGCGTTTGGGTGAATCATATCGTACAATTCAGACACCTTTCGGTCTTCATCAGCAATAATCGGAAAGTCCACCTTCGTGTGCTGCGTTTCATTAATATCATTGATCCATCCCTTGTGCGATTCCACCCCATCCACACTTAGTGCCAGCACCTTTACATTGCGCTTGTCGAATTCTTTGCGGTATTTCGCTACCGTACCCAGTTCAGTAGTACATACCGGAGTATAATCGGCAGGGTGAGAGAATAAAATCCCCCAGCTATCCCCTAAAAAGTCATAAAAATTAATCTCACCCTCAGAGCTTTGAGCGGTGAAGTCAGGAGCCTTATCTCCCAATCGTAACGTTGCCATATTTTTCTGTATTTATTTGAATAATTAGTATTCTATAAAGTTACTATACTATTTTCGTTTTTCCGCTAAATTCTGCGAAATCTTTGGTGTAAGTTTCGCTTAGCGCGGATGCTATAAACACATCAGAACTCAAAAGAAGTAGCGTAAAGTCGGAAGGAACATTTGGCAGGAATAAATTCGTTTTATAGGAATAGATCGCCATCCGCTGAATAGGCCATCGAAAGTGTCGTATATAGTTTATATTTTTCTATTTCATAAACTATACACTACGCGTCAGGCGGTTATAAAATGAGTACTCCCCGGAAGCTGATAATCAATACGAATAGGCTATCTGTACAATCGAATGTTTGCAGAAGCCGCAAGGCAAAAAGAATCAACTGTTAGATCGCCCTTGTTTCAAAATCTCAAATCTAACAGCACCTATGAAATTCCAATAGTATAACACCAGACATAAACGATCTCTCAGTAGCGTGCATTTGGATCAGTTTGGGTAGGTTTTAGGGTTGTTGTTGCTTGTTTTTTAGGTCAAGTGGGAACAAATAAAAAAGTTGGGGATTAAAACTTTATTCTTCAATACAGAAATAAAATTTATGTGAAGCTTTTTAATCTTCGTAGTTATTTTCCTTGATGAAAATAACCATCCCGAATCGCGTCAGGACAAGACTCACTTTTAAATTTCTTGAAAACCTACG
This sequence comes from Flavobacteriaceae bacterium M23B6Z8, assembly GCA_046199005.1. Classification (GTDB taxonomy): domain Bacteria; phylum Bacteroidota; class Bacteroidia; order Flavobacteriales; family Flavobacteriaceae; genus Ascidiimonas. The sequence continues at coordinate 3,112,887 of CP176050.1, read as the reverse complement.
GCGGTTTTCCTCAGCGCGAGCCAGACCGTTTTCGCTACCGCAGAAAAGGCTGCCGGCCAGCTTCCTCAAGCCAACGCTTCAAACCACCTTGTTTTACTACGTAATTGAAAATAGGTCGGTATTTAAAATCTTAAAAAAGAACGGCTTTATTGGGAATCACAAAAAATCAAAAGAATCTTTTATTATTATACTTAAAGTAATGATAGAACTGAAATCCGGCCTATTGAAGAAATCTTTAAAAATCAAGGCAGCAGCGCGGGGTATGGGATGAAAAACTGTTTGACCCTGCGATAGCGGGGAGTTTCTTTTCATCCGTGGCGGTGGGTGCCGTAGTATTTTCTCAAGATTTATTCATCAGCCTAGCCTTTTTTGTTACTTTTTTTGGCAATGAAAAAAAGTAAAGGAACTACGATATAGCCAGACTTATTTACTTAGTTTTATCAATGCCTGCCCTGTGTTTTATTGAAGGGTTGGAGAGACAAAAAAGGACAGAGGCAAAACTACTCCCCAACTTTGTATCAAGTAAATTTTGTAGGGACTACTAGGGAATTGTTAGCCATAACCTTTCTTTCTTTTTCATTTTTGCATCTAATTAATTGGTTAATAAAAGTTTACCTCTAAGGTTAAATTTAGATTACCTGCCTCGCACTTGATAACATTGGAAACAAGATTTTTTCATCAGCCTAGCCCCGACGGGACTGACGGTATCATTAGTTTAAGCCTTTACGTCACCTCGATTTCTATGTCAAAACCAAACGATTTTGATAAAAAGTTTTGTTTTTGATTAAAGCCATAGCTATATGGATTAATTTATTTCTTATGGCATTCAGCACACTCATTTTATTCTTTCCTTCTTTCACCTTTCTCAAGTAGAAGTGTTGTAGATCGTTATTCATTCGCACAGCTCTCATAGCGGCCATTTGTAAAACTGATTTGAGTTGCATATCAGCCATTTTAGAGACTCTTGGTTTAGTTTTCAGACTTGTTCCACTCTGCTGTTCGAAAGGAACCACTCCTGCAAAACAAGCTAGTTTTCTGGGATCTTTCAATCGTATGAAACCCTCGGTTTTGATAACCAAAGTCCAAGCTGTAATATTCCCTACGCCTGGAATCGTTTTCAGACGTTCAATATCTTTTTTCAGATTAGGATCACTAGCTGCTTCCAGATTGATCAACTGTTCCAAACGCGCAATATGTTTATCAAGCTGTCTAATTTCTTTCAAATTAACATGTATACAGGTAGTTATGGTCTTAGTTGCTTTTAGCGTTTTGAGTTCTCTGATCTGTTGTTTTAGTGCGCTTTTGGTTTTTACCTTGTGCCTTCGCTGACTCATTAATAATTTTATGTTCTGAACGGATTGACTTGCAGGTTTCCAACAATCAAAATCTTGGTGATTTCTTTCAATGAATCTGGCAATTCGCTTAGCGTCTACCTTATCATTCTTTCCTCTAACTAAACCAATACTACGTTTAATATGCCGGGAATCAATCACATAAACCTTAAATGAATGCTGTTGTAAGACAGCATACAAGTTAGCATTATAAAGACCGGTATTCTCCATTGCAATAGAGATACGAGCTTCTAAAGATGCGATTGTTCTGATAAACTTTTTAATAGCTTTAACGGTGTTTTCAATCTTGAAATAAGATTCTGAACCTTGATCAATAATACAGATATCCAATGTTTTTTTACTAACATCTATTCCTAAAGAAATACTTTTCATAATTTTACTTTTTAGATAATTGAAAGAGCACTTCATCAATACTCAACTCCTTGATAATGGGCTTTGAATCCCGAATTTCTATTAGAGATTGTTGATGAAAGAAAGAACTTAAGTCTAAATCGAAGTATGAAGTTTATACTTCTGAGTGCCTATAGTGTACTTAAGTTCTGCTCTTTTATACTTTCTTTAAATATAACTATACAAGTCTAAAGGAGTATTTTTATGGAATGGTAATGAGCTAAAAATGTATCGAGAGGTGACGGAGTTCTTCATCTAAAAAGGTTCTTGATGCATTAATCAACACGCTGACCCCCAAGTATTAGAGATTTAACATCTATCGAAAGCCAAAAACATGCATTGTATGTTTTCCAAAAGCACCCACAAAAGAAACCAGCGGAAGCACTTACTATTAACCCTATGTAGACTATAATTTACATTGTTGAGACGTCAAACCCTCACTTTAAAATACGTGGTCGTGATACATTGTATGAAACCTGTTTAAGGTAATGTAAACTATAGTTTATAATAAAACGTATATTTTCTATAGCGTTTTGCGGTGATCTTTTACTTCCATCGCCGTAAATAGGTTACCAAATTCCAAACAAACCACCTCCTTACTGTTTACGGATTTCCGTAAGGAAGTACGCTTGTATGTTTGTTTATTTGAAGCCGGAGAGAAGAAGAAGCACTTGTACCTTTTACATCAACGATTAAAAAGGCATTTCATCTTAAAGGTGTAGAAAAACCATTCATTTTTTATAGGTTTAAGCTGAAAATAAGAATAGACCCCCAATAAAGTAGTTGTTTGCAAATGGGTATAAACCTTTGTAAATGAATATATAATTGATTTTCAATTAATCGCATGACGCTAATTAAAAGATAAATAAACGTGATTGCGTTTGTTTATGAGTTTGGTGGAATTATGATTAGCCAAAGGTTTTGAAAACATAAAAATACCCATTATTAGCTATATTAACTTATTTTATCATCAGTAATTTTATACATATAATCAATACTAAACCAAATGAATAGAAAACTAATAGTAGGCATTGTTTTTTTGCTTTTAATTACCTCTATATCTGCTCAGGTAAAACAAAACAGCATTGATGCTTTCGCACTCAATGATTCTACGATTACTCGTAAAGAGTTTAGACAAATTCTCAATTTGCAGTTTTCAAAGCTAGTTACAGGTAACTCTTTTTCTAATGTTGGCAACTATGCCTCTCTTAAGACAACTGACGAGTCATTAAGTATTTCAGTTAGTATTTTAAATAAAAATGGAAACATAATATCGCTTGGAGCCTCTGGTGGAGCAACTGAAGGTGTTTCAAGTTTTTTTAATAATGGTGATTTGAACACCAACATTTCTGGGGAAATAACATATCACATTCTTATTAATCCTTTTTCAAATTCCACTATCAAGCGAAATTCATTTGAACGCGATAAATTAAGAAACGAACTTCAAAAAGCTGAAGACACATATAGGGCAGATATAATAGCTATCAACCACAGAAAAGAATTATTGGATTTAAAAATTAAAATAGATAAAGCTAATATTAAAAAAAGTGTTATTAAAGATTCGCTTCAAGCCGTTTTATCAAGGCTTAGAGCGAGTCCAACCGAAAGGCTAAAATTTAAAAGAGATAGCCTCTTATATGAAGCAAATAAGATTGAATTTGACCAAAGTTTGCTTGATAGACAAAAAATGAAAATGGAAAATGACGAGTATTTTGAAACAACCCTGGAAAAAATTGAGCAAAAATATGACAAGGCTATAACGGAGAATAATAAGAAAGTAATCAACCAAGCGATTGAGGGAATTAGCCTATATTGGATTTCAATGGGTTATGGTATTAGAAATGACGACTTTAAATTATTCGACTCATCTTCAGATTTTGCCAATCAAATTCAGAAAAAAGAGGCTCTGACTCATCAATTTAATGTCGCTATTTCACATTATAATTGGGAGAGTTTTTCTAATAAAGATACATATTGGTCAGCTGGAGCAAGTTATAAATTAGGAAACAATTTAACTTCTCTTGATAATATCAAGGTCAAAGATTTTGAAGAAGTATCTACCAATCCAAATCGAGAATCATTTTCTGAACAGAGTGTATTTGTAGGTGAATTTGAAGATAATCTGAATGAACTAAAAGTATTCTTTGATTACTATAAGTTTTTCAAAATTTCTAATACTAATAATTTTGCACTTCACTTAAACCCTACGGTACAGGTAAGAAAAAAAAGGAAGCCCATTACTTCCTTCTGGACAGGAATTGTTTTACCTTTTAGAAAGGCGGATGACGCATCATCGTTTCTGAATATTGAAATTTTCTATAGTTTTAATGATCTTTTTAATACTTCTGATAGTGATGATAGTTTGGTAGGAAGAAATTCTATTGGCTTATCTGCTACCTTTCCTGTCAATTTTTTTAAACCTAAAACCGATTAATTATGATGTATTACCAAGCCGTTTGTTCTCAGCATAATTTCGTAAGCAGTCTATATTTAAGAAGAGCTGATGCTGTAAGAAGTGCGAAAGCACATAGAAATAGAGTAGGAAGACCTCATAGCATCAAAATTCTTGATGTTTGGATAGACAACGTTCAAGTTCGTTCAACGGAGACTCTATAATTAAAATAGACACTAATTCATTCTATTAAAAACTTTGCATAATAAGGAACTGAGTAAAAAAAAAGCTTTGTTCTCTTAATATACATTCAGCACCTAACATTATATTTTTCTTACCATCAAAAACAGAAATACGTATTTTTAATCCAAATCAAGAGTAGTTTTGAGACAAACTGCCGTTGTAGATAATTATAAAACCACTGATAAACACAATGACAGAATTTCCAATTAAAGAAGTATTGCTTTTAATTCTCGGAACATTAAGTACATTCTTATTATGGAGAGTTCAGTACCAAAAAGAAAAAATTAGGAACGTTGAGAGTCAACTTTCCGATAAGAAATATCAAATGTATTCTGAATTAGTATATATTCTTTTTGATATTTCTGGTGGAGAAAAAATAGGTAAAAAGGTTTCTCAAAGAGATTTGCTTAAAAGAATTTTAGCAATTAAAAAAGATATGTTCATTTATGCGCCAGACAAAATTTTTAAGAAATTTACAGATTGGACATTGGAAATAGAAAATAATAATGGTTCAGTAAATCATTTTAAAGTTTACTTCGAATTAATGAAACTTGTCAGAAAAGATATGGGGCAAAAAAACACAAAAATATCAATTGATGATTTTATGCTTTTCTACATGCAAAGTCGTAGTGAGTATGAAAAATTTAAAATAGAGCACGGATGGTAAATCAGATGGTAGGAGAAACAGAAAGCATTTGGAACAGTTTAGAAGTTGTAAAAGTTATTGTTTCTATAGCTACCCCATTAATAGGTGGAATAATTGCTTACCGGCTATCAAAAATAGGTAAGGATTTAGAGAAAAAACAATGGGCTGGACGAAAAATCATTGAAAAAAGACTTGAATTTTATGATAGAGTGGTACCTGACTTAAACGATTTATACTGCTATTACCACAGATTTGGTAATTGGAAAGAATTACTTCCAACAGAAATCATACTTAAAAAAAGAAATTTAGATAAAGAGTTTCATATTTATTCGCATTTGTTCAAAAAAAACATAATCAATAAATATCAAATATTTATACATAATTGCTTTAAAACCTACACAGGATGGGGAAATGACGCTAAATTAAAGATGAATTTAGTGAAACGACAAGGCTTGGAAGGTTGGAAATCGGAATGGGATGATTTATTTGTTCCAGATGAGCAGGTTGAACCTGAATCCTTCAAGAAATCTTATGACCAATTATTATATGTCATAAAAAGAGAATTAGAAATATGATAACTACCTACAAAAAGAACTGAGTTAAAAAACAAGCTTTTTTAGGATAATTTACTTTGATAATTTTCATCATAAGGTAATCCTTATTTAGCAATAGCAAACGACTGTTTTTAGGAGTTTATTTGCCACTGCAATTAACGCTACCTTTTTGGTTTTACCTTCTGCTAAAATTCGTTGGATAATTAAGATTTACACCTTTTAATACAGCGGTTAAATTATATAAAATGATGCTTCAAAGAGCAATCTAATACCTCAGAACCCTCATCAGAAGCTTAAAAATGCTTCTAATACAAGTAAAAACAGCCAAAGAAACAATTCAAGACTATTTTTTTTACGATCAAAAACGGAAAACCGTATTTTTAATCCAAATCTAGGGTAGTTATGAGACAAACTGCCGTTGGCGGCAATTAAATGAGTAAAACAGATAAATTAAAACATAATATTTCAATTACTGCGATTAAGCGTTGTACGTTTAAGCCATATGACTACGAATTGACAAAATTCTATGAATCAAATTCGGACTTCCCATACGCATACGGTGAGATTGAACTTGACTTGAACCAAAATGAACTGATTATTTGCTCAACTGTTATTGATTTCGAAAATTACAGTGTTTTGACAACTCAAAAATTAATAACGAAAGAAAACGGAATTAAAAAAAAAGGCAATTTAATTGGCGCAAAAGACAAACTTTATGGAGATTTTAAAGGCTATAAAGATAAATCATATACATTCGGATTAGTTGAACTGAAAAACGGTACGGATTTAAAATATTTCGTTGAAACAGGAAAACCTTCCATGATTATGATTTACGGGGTTAGAACCATCATTCGAACGGAAGAAATGACTGAGAGAAATATTCAAAACGCTATAAGAAATTGGAATAGACAAAACGAAAAGAATGGAAAATAACTGTAGCCTTACCTAAAAATGTTGTTAGTATGTAAAAACGAACTAAAATGATATTTAGATCTCTGAAATATGAAAAGTATGTAGATAAAATTTGTCAAAAACTTACTGATTTTCAAAATGAATTCAGAACTGAATTTGATATTGATAATTATACAAATTGGTTCTACAATCAATCAAGCGAAATATTAAGATTATATTCCGACGGCAAAGAGATTTATTTCAAATACATACCTGTTGGAACATTTTCTCAAAAGACTAAAACTTGGATGTGGGCCTGGGCAAATGAACACTCTTTTGAACCAAGAAAATTCAAGACCTTAAAAATTAAGAAATTCGGAGAACGGAAGAAATATGAAAATCTGATAAACGCCCATTTTGAGGGAAATGAATACACCGGTTGGGAATTAACTTCTGTTGCGTTCGACATAATTGGAGGAATTGGGACCTATCGAGTTATTTCAGACCATTTAGAAAAGTACTTTTTACTCACAAAGCAAATCTCAAAAGAAGAAGTTGAAAAAATAGAAAGTAAATTAATTGACTGCGGAATTCACGGAAAGTTAAGAACTGCTTTTATTTGCCAACATTTGAATAATCAATCCAAAACAGGATTTGAAGAAGCTTTTGAAACCTATCCGGCAATGGAATTAGATGAAGAAGATGATTTTCAAGCCTGGTGTTCAGAATGCGAAAAAGAACGGCTTAAAACAGACGGTTGGGATGACAAATCAATGGAATTTGCGAAAATTAAATTAGTCTGTGAACAATGTTACTTTGAAATAAAGGAATTTAACTTAAACGAATAAAAACACCAAAAAACCCTAGTTTAGATCCTTAAAGTTACTATTATGATTTTTTTAATCAACTCATAAGGTTATTTTAAACATCATTTAACTTGCTAATTATCTTATAATAAACCTAGTCGATTTGCTGACCTGTAAATTTTCCATTGCAGCAGACTTCCTTAAGTTAAGGATGGCTTTGCTTTAAGAAGAACTTTAAAAGAAATACTTATTTTTAAACAAAACAGAAGACAGTTTTAAGACCGATTGCCATTAATGTAAATTCGTGAAAACTTATGACTTTTGAATTAAACAATGAACAACGCAGATATTTGGGTTTAGAATTGGTTGGTGAAAATTGGGAAAAAGTCATACTAAAAGGAGATGCATCTCGAGAGAGTTCAATACTTTATTTTGATAAGAACACCATCAAAAAACAAATCATTTCTACCAACCTAAAATATTCAGAAATACAATTTAATGAAGACACTAAAGATAGGGTATTGATACTCCCAAAAACCTCAAGGGGTAAGCCAAAAAAGCTTACATCTTCAACCTTAGAATCAAAAACACCAATAGGCACTTATTTTAATTTTGATAATAACGGAATTGTTATAGGAAATCATACTACCCAAAATACATTTTACGCAACGCATTTTGAGAATATTGAATTTAAAGACCTTTCAGATTTGACAGATTGGCTTGATGATTTTATTAAAAACTCTGATTCTGATGATTTAAAAGCGATTGCAAAATTTTCAACTAAAGATCGAAAAAGAGTAAAACTAAAAGAAGGTGATTTCTTTGCGTATAAAGTTGATCGAAGAAATTACGGTTTTGGACGTCTCATTTGTGATTTAAGATCTTTGAGAAAGGACCCGATATTTAAAGCAAATAAAAATTATGGGATAATGAATCTTATGACTCAACCCCTTGTGATTAAGATTTACCATCACATAAGTCCAACGAAGGAAATTGATTTGGACGAACTTCGAACTAAAAAAGCCATTCCAGCTCAATATATTATGGATAATGCCCTGTTTTATGGGGATTTCGAAATTATAGGAAATCAACCTTTACAGAAAATGGAGTATGATTTTCCAATTTCTTACTCTAAAAGCATTCATTACGGAGATTTCGATACGGTGTATTTGCAATACGGATTAATTTATAAGGAGACTACTATAAAGGAATACAACAAGTATTTAGCAATTGAGAACACAGATGAAAATGCTAAAAGTTGGGAAAAAGTTTTGCAGTCAAATCCCTATAGAATGGAATCAATAGGAGCGGATTTAAATTTTCACAAAAAGACATTGGAGGCTTGTATCGAAACAAATTCTAATCAACCTTATTGGGAATCTGAGTTTTATGAAATTGAAACCGACTTAAGGAACCCTAATAATAAGAGTATTAAGGAGGAAATCTTTGCATTTTTTAATCTGGATCCAAACGTTTCATATTCTGAAAACCTAAATAAGTAAGTAAAGCATATATAGCATCTCTGGCATTTTAAATAAGAGAAGGAAACAATTTAAAAGAACTTTGAACGAAATGCTTATTTTCAACAAACCATAAATAGTTTTGAGACAGACTGCCGTTGCCATTCCTTGCAGGAAAACACGCTGAATCAAAAAATAGAAAATGATTTTGATAACAAACCTTTAAAAACAACTCAATTCAACTATGAAAATTAAATGCACTTGTCAAAACATAATAGTTGATCAAACTGATTATCTCAAAAACAAAGGATATTTAATTTCAGATACGCAATGGTTTGACTTTTGGGATGCTATAGATTTAGCAATTGAAAAATCTGGAGAAACAAAAGAAGATATAGAAAATGCTTGTATACAACTAAGAAAACAAGATGTCTTTAAAACGTTGTGGGAATGCACCAATTGTGGAAAATTATTTGTGGATGGAAAAAATGGAGAATTGATAACCTATAAACCTGATTCAAAAAAATATAACGGGATATTGAATAAAAAACAAATTGAATAATTCGACAATTGAGCAATGCTAAAAATGGGTAGCTTACAGCTCAAGCTTATCCGGATTTCCAATTTATTCCTCATAAATAAAGCCTTTACACAAGCAAACCCAAATTGATCCACTAAACCCTATGCCACATCAAAAATAATAAGTAATTTCAACAGTCAGCAGACGATCCCATGCATTTGTCCGCTTAAGGTTAAAACACACAATGTTTAAAAAATTACTGAAAATTATTTCTGTTCTCTTAGGCTTGGTAGCAATGTATGGCTTTATTCAACTTATTTCGGACAGAACTCCTAAACATATAACGGCACTCAGCAAACAATATTCAGTTGACAAAGAACTGATCGTGAATGAGAAATTCACCACCGATTTTGAATCTTCCTACGGAATAGAATTTAGCACAGAAAATCCAGAAGAAAACGCTACCAAAGATTCCTTACAAACCGATTTTGAAGTACTTAAAGAGGGGAAACCAATAAAGATTTTCATCAACAACAGTTTTTCAAGTAAAAGCGGTGCGGAATACGAACTAAACCTGAAAATTAGCAATGCGAGTTCAAAACCTGTTACCTTAAAAGTTAAAATTCAAACCAATGTCCCCGGGCCGGCCTATGAATTGCTTGTAGAACGTGAATATGAGTGGGTATTCTGGTTGATAAACGGGATGATCTTACTGCTGGCATTAATTTGCGGCTACTTCGGATTTATAAAAAAACCTGGGATCAATTGAATTTTGAGAACAGTTCTAGCTATCTGTCTTAAGTAGTGATCAAAGCTGTAGGTACCTTTCATTTCTTTTATTCGAGGAGAAGTAAAATACAAATGGTTAACTAATATCAATTTTTAGTGCGAACCAAAAACTGTAATCCCCTAGAACGACCAATGAATTATAGATAAATTCTAGATCAGTTTTCATCAAGGTTTGTTATATTTAGACTATACTCAATTTATAATAGCTATGTTTAAAGGGGTCATACCTACAATTTTTACTATGAAAAGAAAAGCTTTAATCGTTCTTTTAATAAACTCCCTTTTCACTTCCTGTGCTTCTCAAAGTGAACGCATTGAAACCAAGATCATGGACTGTACGTATCAGGCTTTTGAAGATAATGGAGAAGCCTTTAAAGCAGCTGTTGTAGATTACGAGAATCTTTTAATTGAAGAGAAAATACTGGTAGATAGTAGTGGGAAGAGTTACGTTAGGGCTTTGCGAAATATCGCCGATGTCAAAAAGAGCAATAAAATTCCATCGAAGTTCTTTGCGGCTGAACTGCAAAACATAGAAAAACCCGATCAGGAGAAAGTTCGTAAATGCCAAGAAATTATAAATAAGGACTCTGCATCTTACAACATTTCAAAGCTTAAAGGGTTGGAACGAGTAATGATAAACGCACAAAAATCTAAAGATCTGAAAGCTTCCAGCCTTATGAATGACGTATTAAACGTGCTTAAGGAAGAGGATTTTGAACATGACTTTTATAAAATTAGAATTTTTGTTCTCTTAAGTATGATCGGGGATAGTCCGTTAATGGAAAATCAACCTGCTGAAATAAGGGATAAGGAGAAAGAAGTTGATCTTACGAACGCCTTAAGAATAACTATCGATGATAAGAATCAAATCTTTATAAACGATCAAAAAGTAGCTGTGAAGGATTTAGGAAAGCGGATTAAATCATACGGGGAAAAGAATAAATCAAAATCAGTAATTTCGATCAAAGTAGACAAAAAAGCAATGTATAGGAAGTACATTGAAGTGCAAGAAGTCATTGATCGAGAAATACAGAATTTAAGAGATAAACTGGCAAGGGACAAATATGGTGTGGGCTTAAACGAACTCACGCCACAACAATTAGTTGAGATCAAAAAACTTTATCCATTAACTATAGTTTATTAAGAGTTATGCTTAGTGCTTTCTTACATATATTATTCTATAGTCCTTGGAAACATCTGGACACCATATATTGCAATTTGATCTCTTTCGTGTAACTAACACTGAAACGCGCAAATAGTTACGTAATGTAACTACAGCCTCAAACTATCAGACCGTCTCAAAACCTCCATTGAGCACTACGAATTTAGATAGGCATTTTTATTAAATGCAGATGCAACATTCGCAGGAACCTAAAATTAGTTTTGAGACAGCCTGTTCTTTAGTTAGATACCGAATAAGCTTCCGGAACCAAAATCATCTTCAAATTGACATCGCAACGAACATAGGTGTAAAAAAGCTTTACAAATATCGCGGCCAAGCGGATCGCTGGCACCCGTATAACAATCAAAAAAATCAGACGAACATGTGTTTTGACAAGCCCTGTATTTGGGATCAGGACCAAAACCAAAATTATCCATTCTTAGCATAGTCCTTATCATTTCGGTATCCTTTTTACCTGGCGTATCTCCTTTGCAACCACAACCTGCATTACCTGATAGATCTGACTTACAATGTTTACATTTAATGGCATCTTTTTTTATTTCTTCTTTGCAATACGTGCAAATACCGCCGTGGGGCAATCTTTCCGGGGCGACTGCCGATCCGCAATGCTTGCACTTAATGGCATCTGCTTTAATGTCTTCTTTACATTGAGGGCATTCTCTAATCGTTTTCTTACTTTCCATAATTCTGAATTTAGACGCAAAGCGATTCTTTTACCTCACGGAGTTAATACTGCACTATCTTGTAAGGTACAGTATTGGCATGCCATAACCTAAATTAAAGCACTTTATGTTTTATAAATATTTGATTCCGAAAGTATTAAGTGTATTTTTCAGAGTAAAATGTATCAAACGTACCTAATGAATCTGAAAAGATGCTTAAAGAGGGCAACACCTAGTAAGGAAGCTTTTATAGAATTAGCACCGATTTTCATTAAACTTTGTTAGTTTTGAAAGAGACAGTTAATGCCTGAAGGCTGAATTTCAAGATGAGATATTTACCAATAATTCTTTTTTTAGCAATTGTCAAATTTGTTATTCAATGTTTTGGGAATCGTCATTACGGATTCCATAGAGATGAATTACTACATTTATCAGTTAGTGAGCATCTAAATTGGGGGTTTATGGAATTCCCACCCCTTATAGCGTTCATTGGAAAAATATCTTATTTACTATTCGATTACTCTCTCTTGGGAATGAGGCTTTTTCCAACACTGGCTGGTGTGGGAATCCTTGTTTTATGTTGTTTAATGGCTAAGGAGTTAGGAGGTAAGTCTAAGGGTATTTTACTTTCTGGCATTTGTGTATTAGCTTTCTGGCCTTTTTTTCGAAATCATACCCTATTTCAGCCTGTTGCATTTGATCAGTTTTTCTGGACGCTGGGATTTTATTTCCTGACAAGGTTTATTAAATCACAAGACAAAAAGTTTTTGATTTTCACAGGAATAACGCTAGGCTTAGGCTTACTAAACAAATACACAATGTTAGTTTGGGCCTTTGGTGTCTTTGCAGGGATATTCTTTTATGAAAAAGGAAAACTATTCAGGGATAAATGGCTATATATTTCAGGATTTATAGCTCTATTGATATTTTTACCTAATATACTTTGGCAAATTCAGTATGATTTTCCGTTTTTAATGCATTTAGAATCATTAAGTCAAAAACAGTTGAATGATATAAATCCGATGGATTTTGCGCTGGAACAGTTAAACTTCCCTTTTACTTTGACCATCAGTATTTTCGGTATCATTGCCCTTCTGACTGATGTTACGCTTAAAAAATATAAAGCTATCGGAATTGCCGCACTGGTCATATTTTTCACCCTATGGATATTAAGTTCAAAGGCGTATTACCTTTTTGCGATCTATCCAGTACTTTTTGCAAGCGGAGCCGTCAAAATAGAAGCGCTACTTTCCCGAAAGCCTTCATTCATTTATGTCATTTGTGTTCTTTTAATGATACCTTCTATTTTGTTGATCCCTGAAGCTACCCCGGTGCTTAACATTGAGAAATTTATAGCGTATAAAGGATTGGAAGAAAAAAATGGAAGAGTAGAACTTACCGGAGATTACGCAGATATGTTTGGCTGGGATGAGCAAGTAAAACTGGTAGATAGTGTATATCAATCCTTAAGCCTCGAAGAAAAAAACAACTGTGTTTTATGGGCTGAAAATTATGGAGAAGCGGGTGCGCTTAAAATACTTGGAAAGCAATACAATCTTCCAAACCCAATAAGCAGACATGGAAGTTTCTGGACATGGGGTTACGGAAACAAGAATGCAAATGTTTGGATTAGTCTAGGTAATGAAAAAGCATCGGTTGAACAGGTATTTGAAGAAGTGCAATTGGTAAAAATAATTACCCACAAATATGCTATTGGTGAAGAAAACGGAATTCCTCTTTACATCTGTAAAAAACCAAAAGTCGATATCGAAAAGTGGTGGCGTGACTATGAAAAACATATCTTCGATTGATAAAGGTTGTAGCTGTATCTACTTTATATAGAACATTACTTTAGATTTTGATATTTGAATAGATTTGAATGAGCAGAATTCAGTTTTAAGGAAAGCAATCTGAAACATAAACACTTAAATTTCAGAAACATATGATTTAGAAACTGTTATGAGTAGTTTTCAAAGTGAACTACGTTAAACGAATAAACTTCTTACCTTAAAAAACTTTTTATTCAAGGATGGTATTCTAGCAGCTTTATTTTATCATTAACTCTGCATCTTTAAAAAAGATTGAAGAAGAAAGTATCTACAAATGGTGTAAATAGTCGAATGACCTCATTCTTTTCATAAAAAATCACTAAACTAAATATGGAAGAATCATTTATCACGATATAAATCTAAGACAGCCATATAAATATTTATAGGGTAAAATGCCCTCTTTAAATATTCATTTCTTTTGTTAACTTTAACCATATCAATCCACTAGCTTTTAGTTTGAATAGTAACTTCTGATAAAACAAACCATGTTCAAAAAAATACTTAAATGGATCGTTGGCATAGTCATGATAGCGGTGCTACTGGTGCTTATCTACGGATCGGTGAAGCAATATAACTACGATACCAAGGTTCGAAAAGAATACCAACCCACCGGAAAATTTTCAGATATTGGTGACACCAAGATTCACTATGAGTATACAGGTGAGGGTGACGTTACCTTTGTGCTGATTGCAGGAATGGGAGAATCGACACATACCTGGTCTTCGATCGTAAGTGAATTAGAGAAAAAAGGGCGGGTTTTTAGGTATGATCGTTCAGGTCTGGGATTTAGTGGTGCACCTGTCTTGCCAAAGACGGTGGGTAATGCTGCGGAAGAACTCCATAAGGTGCTCGAAAAGGAAAACATAAAAGGCCCTTATGTATTGGTCGGTCATTCTGCCGGAGGTTTTATCGCTCGGTATTACGCTAAGAAGTATCCCGAATTGGTAATGGGCTTATTTCTCATAGATCCGTATCAGGAAATGGCAAGGGCAGAAGCAGGTCCGTCCCCTTTGAGTTACCGATTGATGAACTGGTCTTTCCGGCGTATGTCCTGGAGTGGTATCCCGTTTTTTCTCCTTCCGAAACCACCGCATCCTATCTATAAAACCTCAAAAGCAATTGAAACTTATGGGTGGGAGGCGAATGCCGAAAAAGAATCTTTAGAACAATTTGAGGCCTTAGACAAAACCCCTTCCGATCTACCGCTGTATTTATTAAAAGCCGATAATCAAAGAAAAAAATATAATGAGATGCAAATTAAATGGAGCAAACAGATCTTTGCCAAGTATAAAAATGACATAAATAAATATTTGCTCTTAGAAAGCGGACATCATATTCATATCGAAAAGCCTAAAGAAGTGCTGGGTGCCTTAGATGAATTTTTAACTAAATTGACGTACGAAAGCGAAGAAAACAAATCAACAGAATGAACGACCAGTACAAAGTAGGTGAGCTTGTCTACGATGCCGACATTTACGATGGGATGAATACGAGCCTCAACGATCTGGAATTTTACAAACGCTGGATGCCTAAAGACAAAAATGCCCGCATATTAGAACTTTGCTGTGGCACCGGGAGGCTTACGATTCCGCTGGCGAAAGAAGGACATACCCTCACCGGGGTTGACATCACGGTATCGATGCTGGAACAGGCAAAACAAAAAGCTTCTGTAGAAGGGGTGAACATAACTTTTGTGGAAGGCGATATGACCACATTTGAGCTTCCGGAAGACTACGACCTTATTTTTATTCCTTTTAACTCCATTCATCACCTATACAATAATGAAGCACTGTTTAAAACCTTAAAAGCAGTCAAAAAACACTTGAAAGAAGGAGGTTTGTTTCTGTTTGATTGTTTTAGTCCGAATTTGCAATTTATGGTAGAAGGTCAACGTGGCTTACGTCAAGTCTCCAGGTATACCACCAACGATGGGAGAGAAATAGAGATAAAAGAACGTATGCACTATGAAAATAGTACGCAGGTAAATCGTATCGAATGGCATTATTTTATCGATGGTACATTTCATTCTGTTCAGAATTTAGACATGAGAATGTATTTCCCGAAAGAACTGGATGCGTACTTAGAGTCGAATGATTTTGAGATCCTTCATAAGTTTGGAGACTTTGAAGAAGAGGTGTTTGGTGATCAATCGGAAAAACAGATCTTTGTATGCCAACAAGCCTCAAAACAGGATTCAAATTTTTAACGTGCCTTATCCTTTTGTATGATGTCTCTGTTTCCAAACTTTTATCGTATGCTTTTAAGAAGCTGTTTTGTAGTTGCGTTTATGATGGTTTTTATAGGATGTAAATCACCCGTTGAAGTAGCTGATTATTTAGGGCAGGTGCCTCCAGATACGACTCCGATGGTTTTTGCACCCGACCAGGTTTCTGTAAAAGAAAGATTTGAACATGGCATTTCATTTTCTCCAGACATGAAAGAATTGGCATTTGGAGTATTGGACAAAGACGATTTTAGCGGTAAAATACACTACGCTAAAAAAGGAAATGAATCTTGGACAAAACCGACGCTTTTAGAGATTTTGAAAGATGAAAGTGCCTTTCTTCCATACTTCTCCCCAGATGGGGAAACGATGCTATTTGCAAAAAGCAGCTCCCCGGAAGCAAATTACATCACTGATATCTGGAAGTTGCATAAGCAAGGAGAGGCCTGGCTTCGTCCCGAAAAAATAAATCATCCCCTAAGCTCTTCATCAAGAGAAGCCATGGCTTGTGCAACCTTAGATAATACCATTTATTTTTCATCAAACAGAGAGGGTAATGGCCTTGCCGATCTGTATTTCTCGAAGGCTACCGAGGGTGTCTATGCAGATGCCGAACGAATAGATGCCCTTTCTACAGAAAGAGACGAAGAAAGTATTTTTGTATCGCCGGAAGGAAACTATATTATTTTTAGCCGCTATGCCAGCTTTGAAAGCGGCCCCGATCTTTTTATCAGTTACAAAGACATCAAAGGAAACTGGACAAAACCGGAAGCCTTAGATGCTCCAATAAATACGATGCAATGGGAAAGACGCCCCTTTGTTACCACAGATCATCAATTCCTGTTCTTTACCAGAAAGACCTTTGAAGGTGAAGCCATGAAAGAATCGGATATTTATTGGGTGAATACAAAGAAAGTATTCAAACCCTATGTTTTTAATCCCATTCCAGAAACAATCCTTAAGATAGGTACACAAACAAAGGTAAAAGTCCCAAAAGACTATTTCAAAGATATCAATGAAGAGGAGCTAGCCATCACCTGTGCCGATGAAAAACTTGAGTGGACTGAATTCGATTCGGATACAATGATGCTCACATTAAATCCCGATGAAACCGGCAAGTTCGAACTAGTGTTCAAAGCTATAGATGGACATTCAAATGAAACTACGCACACATTAAAGGTAGAGGTAGTATATTAAATAGATATATAGGATTTTAAAAATAAAAGATGAAATCAGCGGCAACGAGTTTTCTGGTACTTTTCGCTCTAAGCATATTGCAAAGTCAAACAATCCCTGAGAAAATTAGTGAAAAAGACTTTTCAATAGGAAAAACCCTTCTTATCAAATCGGTTATTTTAGAGGAAACACGAGAACTAAATATTTATTTACCGCAAGGATATTCGAAAGACTCGTTAAAAACGTATCCTGTTATCTATCTGTTGGACGGCTCTAAAGAAGAAGATTTTATTCACATTGCTGGAATTGTTCAATTTGGATCTTTTTCATGGATCAATATGATCCCGAAATCGATTGTTGTGGGAATTAGTAATGTAGATCGAAAACGCGACTTTACAGCTCCCTCCGGGAATGAACGTGATCAAAAAGAATTTCCCAGTTCTGGAAAATCTGAAAATTTCATAGACTTTATAGAAAATGAATTACAACCTTTTATTGCAGCTACCTATCGGGTACATAACGAAAACACACTCCTAGGACAATCTCTGGGAGGACTTCTTGCTACTGAGATTTTACTTAAAAAACCAGAACTTTTTGACAATTACATTATCGTGAGTCCAAGCTTGTGGTGGAATGATGAAAAGTTGCTGAATCAAAAATTTAAAGTGGCTGAATCTATTAGTTCTATCTACATAGCGGTAGGTAAAGAAGGAGACGTAATGGAAAGGACCGCAAAAGAACTATTTAATAAGTTGAATGCCAGCAAGAGTCCTAATACAGCATTGTATTTTGAGTTTATGGAAGACAAAACGCATGGAGATGCTCTGCATCAGGCAGTTTACAATGCTTTTGAAATGATTTTCGGAGGAAACACAAAAAAAAATCGTTGATACCTGCGATCCGGTTCCTAATTTGATGGGTTGCGGTTTTGAAGGACCGAGTATCAACTACTAAGTATGTTGTATTCAGTTTTATTCGTAGCTTTATAGAACCTAAAACTATAAAAATGAAACAGATATGTACAATATTGTTGTCAACTTTAATGTTAGGGTTTTCGGGTTGTAAAAATGACAAGACAAAGAGTATGGACAAAAATACCACTACCGAAATCTGGGAGGTAGATTTCTTTGATGACTTTGAGACTTTCAACCCCGAGAATTGGCAGGATCAAAGAATCTGGGTGAATAATGAAAATCATTGTTATGTACCCGATGGTAATTATGGCACGCGGGAAGTCAGCAACGGCACTTTAAAGATAAAAGTAGTGAATATAGGTGAAAAACAACCTTGTGATAACTTCGATAAGCATGGGAATAAACATCCAGATACCGAGTATGTTGCGGGGCGTATTTGTTCAAAAAACCGTAAAGAATTTATCAAAGGAAAATGGACCGCTCGCCTTAAATTATCGAGCAATGGAGAAGCGAGTATGTTTCCGGCGTGGTGGCTTTTAGGTGCCAGAAACAACGAGCCTCCGGTGCAGGAAGAAGACGAGAATATCTGCTGGCCGCTAACCGGGTCCGGTGAGATTGATATCTTTGAGCATCACGGCGATCACATGAAAGACGAATTTACTACCGGTGCCATCGTAAGTCTGGGCGAATGTGATAAAGGAGACTGGGAAAGCAGCAGAAGAAATTTTCCGGCTGCATTAAATGAGTTTCATGAATATTCTGTTGAATGGGAAGAAAGTGATCTTGTATATAGGCTAGATGGAGAAGAAGTGTACCGCAATGTGGGGGAAGGAGATAAATACCCTGAACCAATGTTTGCCATTTTAAACTTTGCCAAAATTACCGATGCACCCATGACAGGAGAATGGGTGATGGAAGTAGATTGGGTAAAACATGAATTTAGAAAATGACCGATCAAAAAATTACTATCGACTACCTTTTAGCAACTGTACTTGCTGTAATCTTTACGTGGGTCTTACATGAGTTTACACATTGGATCACAGCAGAATCTCTTGGGTATGAATCCATCATGAGAATGAATGCCGTTTTTCCTATGGAAGGGCAAGATCCCACAGACTGGCACAAAATATATATTTCAGCTTCCGGCCCCATCATAACCATCCTGCAAGCTATTCTGGTTTTTTTCTTGTTATCGAAAAGATGGAACCGACTCCTTTATCCGTTTCTTTTTGTGCCCTTATACATGAGAGCGCTGGCCGGATTAATGAATTTTATAAATCCAAATGACGAAGGACGAATAAGTCAGTTTTTAGGTCTTGGTCTCTTTACGCTATCGATTCTGGTTAGCGCAATATTGTTCTATTTTGTCTACAAGATCACTAAACAGCACAATCTAAAGTGGAGATTTAATGCGGTGACAACCCTTATAGTTATGATAGCGAGTTCTATATTAATATTGACAGACCAATTTTTAAAAATTCAGATTTTATAATAAAAAGGTACCTCCAGCTATAGATAATCTATTTCATGCTATCAAGGTTTAGACATGTCAGAAGGACTAAGATGATTCCGTTTTTTATATCTTTAAGTAATTATTTGATATCAGAATAATTTCGAAATTAAAACCTGTATTCGTAAATGATAAAAAAGATCGTTTTTTTAAGTATCCTTTGCGTGGGCTTGTTTGGTTTTTCATATTTCAATCAAACCCACGTCAATAGGGTCGCATTGCCTTATGCTGCCGAGAGCTTGCCAAAGTTCGAATTCGACTCGCTGGTTTGGTCAGACGAATTTGATGGTAGCGGTGCCATTGATTCGAAGAAATGGTTTCATCAAACAAAACTCCCACCGGAAGGTAGTTGGTGGGGTGGTATCATTCAACATTATACCAACAAGAAAGCCAACTCATACCTTGAAGACGGGTATCTGCATTTGGTTGCCAAAAAAGAAGCGCACACGTATCGGGGTCACAAAAAGAATTACACCTCTGCCAGATTAAATTCAAAATTCGCTTTCAAATATGGTCGTGTAGAAATACGCGCAAAAATGCCCACCGGCGTCGGAACCTGGCCCGCTATATGGATGCTGAATAAGAATATTGATGAAGACGGCGCTTATTGGGAGAAAAAAGGATATGGTACTACGATGTGGCCCTATTGTGGAGAGATTGATATTCTAGAACACTGGGGTAAAAATCAGGATTATGTATCAAGTGCCGTGCATAACGGAGCCAGTTACGGTGACACGGTAAAGAATGTTGGAGGGCAAAAGATCAATAATGCTTCCGATGAATTTCATCTGTATACCTTAGACTGGACCAAAGATAAAATGGTTTTTAGTGTGGATGGGAAAGAACATTTTCGGTATGAGCCATCTACAAAAAATCAAGATACCTGGCCTTACGATGCAGAATATTATTTTATTCTTAATATAGCCATACTACCAAATGTTGATCCGGATTTTGTGCAAAGCCCTATGGTAGTCGATTATATTCGAGTGTATCAATAACCGGAAACATTCGTATAATCACATACTAATTTCTGACAAGTCTCAAACATTTGAAAATCGCACATCTCATTGCTAACACACGAGTTTGCTGGGTAATAGTATAATACCAGACCGTACTGATCTGTCGGTAGAATGCCTCAAAATCGATTTAGGCATCAAGGTTTTATTTGAGTGATAGTTATTTCAAATATCAGTAAGAGGTGTTGTCGGGTCAATTAAATTTTGTGGGGATTAAAACTTTATTCTTCAATACAGAAATAAAATTTATGTGAAGCTTTTTTAATCTTCGTAGTTCTTTTCCTTGATGAAAATAACCATCCCGAATCGCGTCGGGAGAAGACTCACTTTTAAATTTCTTGAAAACCTACGGCGGTTTTCTTGAGCGCGAGTCAGACTGTTTTCGCTGTCGCAGAAAAGGCTGCCGGCTAGCTTCCCTTAGCCACCTCTTCAAACCGCTTTGTTTTACCAGGTAATTTAAAAATAGGTCAGTATTTGAAATCTTGAGAAAGAATAGTTTTATTGAGAATCAGAAAAAATCTAAAGAATCTTTTATTATTATACTCAAAGTAATGATAGAACTGAAATCCGGCCTATTGAAGAAATCTTTAAAAATCAAGGCAGCAGCGCGGGCTAAGGGATGAAAAACTGTTTGACCCTGCGATAGCGGGGAGTTTCTTTTCATCCGTGGTTGTGGGTGCCGTAGTATTTTCTCAAGATTTATTCATCAGCCTAGCCTTTTTTGTTACTTTTTTTGGCAATGAAAAAAAGTAAAGGAACTACGTTATAGCCAAACTTATTTACTTAGTTTTATCAATGCCTGCCCTGTGTTTTATTGAAGGGTTGGAGAGACAAAAAAGGACAGAGGCAAAATTAATCCCCAACTTTTTTACATGTTCCGTGTTGTCTCTGGTAACTGAAGTTAAGACTTTTCGTGAATGCGTACCCCGTCATATCGAATTCCCTGTGAAACGGGATGAGATAACTGCCTGCATTATCTACCTCGCTAGATCTTGAGTAATTTTTTTAGAAAATAGTTGAATATAGTTGGTTCATTTCTAACAGATTTCTCAGTCGCCATGCTTCCACGAAAAGACGGTACAAATTTGGCTTTATCTCATGGGCTACAAGTAAACCTTTATGCACAGTAATATTTCTACAAAAATCTACCATCCGCTACGATCGAAGTCCTGGAAGAACAAAAAAAAATAAGAGAAAGCATCAATCTCCTCCGATTATTTAAGGTGATCGAGGATCACTCGTACTTTCTGGATTTGTAAATTAAGATAGGATTAGATTTCAATATTCCTCCCGAATGGACAGCAATTACTTCAAAAAACACATTTTATTTTTTGATTTCACTTCAGTTGACGATCTTTAGTCATATAATAAATCATTACAGTATGCAACCTGCCGAATTAAAAAAACTTAAATATCCAATTGGTAAATTCAAATCTCCAGATACCATTGAAACGATTCACCTTATCAAATGGACAGATACTCTGGAAACCTTACCTACCCGTCTTAACGAGCTGGTGAAAGGCTTGTCTGAAAAAGAATTGAAATTGCAATACCGTCTCGATGGATGGACGATAAGAGAAGTCGTACACCACATCGCCGATAGTCATCACAATAGTTACACGCGTTTTAAATGGACGCTTACCGAAGACACTCCATTGATCAAAGCCTATGATGAAAGTGCATGGGCTGCCTTGTTTGATACGCAAAACGCGCCCATCCAACTCTCTGTTGATTATTTATATGCCCTGCACGCCAAGTTGGTATATTTGATCAAAGGCTTAAGTGAAGAACAGCTACAACGCGCTTTCATACATCCGGAAGATCATTCCAGAACTAGCTTAAAAGAAAATATTGGTAAGTATGCCTGGCATAGTGAACACCATTTGGCTCATATTAAAAATGCGCTGGCTACCTTATGATTCAGCTACGTTCAGTTTCATCTTAAGCATTTCCCGATAGCCTTTTTTTAGGTTCTTAAAATCAAGTTGCCAATACGAAACAGCTTCAAAGCCATGCTTCACATAAAAATCCATTGCCTTGCTCGTTGTCATGACACTAAGCCAGATATAAGAAATTTGTTTGTAGGTGGCAAGATGTTTAAGAAAGCTGATCGTGGTAGAACCTACGTTTTTGCTTGAATAGGCTTTAATGATGTAAATCTTTTCTAATTCGATCATCTTTGGGTTTGGCTGGCCATCCAATCCTTTAAAGAGATTGAGTTTTAGTAATCCTATGGGTTGATCCTCAAAATAAATCAGATAGTATTCGATAGTAGCATTTGGCACTTCTTTTCTAAAAACGGTTTTCGAAAAGCTTTTATTGAGATAGAATTCTGGTCCGTCTTGCCAGATATGCGCATAGTGTTCTACGTAGGCCTTTGATCCCACCTGAGACATCAAAGGAATATCCATGATAGCACATTTTCTGAATCCTATGTGGTCACTTATGCTACTTACTTTTTCCATTTAATATTACAGCCAATACTTGGTTTTTGTTGGGGAGAGACTTCTTCATTATCGATAACAGCCGTTATTGCATTTCTCAGATCGCTTCCGGTGACCGGTACACCATTGCCGGGTCTTGAATCGTCTAACTGACCTCTATATACGAGTGCAAGATCATTATCAAACACATAAAAATCAGGAGTGCAGGCAGCATCATAAGCCCTGGCTGTTTCCTGAGTTTCATCGTAGAGATAAGGGAAAGTGAAGTCATTAGCCAAAGCGTTTATTTTCATTTTTTCCGGACTGTCTTCTGGATAGTTTTCCACATCATTACTGGAGATCGCTATAAAACCGATTCCCTTGTTTTCAAAGTCCTTTGCAAGCTGCGCAAGCTCCTTATTTACATGTTTCACGAACGGACAATGGTTACAGATAAACATGATTACAGTGCCTTTGTCGCCTTTCAATTGCTGCAGATTAACAGTCTTTCCGGTAACGGTATCGGGAAGGCTGAATTCCGGTGCAAGTGTTCCTAATGGAAGCATGGTGCTTTCAGTTCTTGCCATATTGGTTTGTTTTTAGGTCTCTACAAAGATCGAACGAATTTTGAAATCGTCAAATATTAAAAAATTTGTAAATTGAGCATCTGTGCATCTTAAAAGCACAAAAAAAAGTTATGAAAACATTAGATCAATGGTTTGAAGAATACGGTGTTAGCCATCAAAATAAGACCAACAAAGCCATACATTACGTGTGTGTTCCTGCCATATTTTTCTCGATTGTCGGACTTATTTTAAGTATTCCCTCTGGTTTTTTACAGGAAATTTTACCTTTTGAAAATCCATTAATCGAAAATTGGGCAACAGTTGTAGTGTTATTACTCCTTATATTTTACTTACGGCTTTCAGTTCTGATGGCGATAAAGGTTTTGCTGTTTGCAGCATTTTGCATTGTGGTCAATTATTGGATCGCGAGTGTGGCACCTCTCTGGTTAGTTTCGTTGATTATTTTTGCAGCAGCGTGGATCGGTCAGTTTTACGGTCACAAAATTGAAGGCAAAAAACCTTCTTTTCTAAAGGATCTGCAGTTTTTGCTTATTGGCCCTGCCTGGGTATTAGACAATATTTTCAAGAAGTCTTGAATGTTTCAGAACGCTTTGAGACGGCGATAAATTTCTGCGAATGAACAGACTTAGTTGGGACGACTTTTCGAAAGTAGATATGCGTGTAGGAACCATTGTTTCCGTATCCGATTTTCCGGAAGCGAGAAAACCTGCTTACAAATTAGAAGTAGATTTTGGAAGCGATATCGGGATCCTTCGCTCATCGGCACAGATCACCTCAATTTATAAAGCCAATGAATTACTTGGGAAACAAGTAGTGGCCGTCGTTAACTTTCCCGAAAAACAAATCGCTAACTTTATGAGTCAGTGTCTGGTATTAGGCGCTGTAGACCAAAACGATGTTTTTCTGCTTCAACCGGAGCGAACTGTCGAGAACGGACTCAAAATAGGATAAGACATTTGCAGTATGCCCTTAGAAGAATACGAACCTTTAATGAATAATATCAAACGTTACGTGGCACTTGATGCCCGGGATGAAGAAGAATTTCTTGCCATCGTTCGAAAAACACGTTTGAGAAAGCGTCAATATCTGGTGCAACCCGGATTTGTTTGTCAGCATCAAACGTATATTCTTCAAGGTGCTTTACGATCTTATTTTGTAAGCCCTGAAGGGCAGGAGCATACCATCCAATTTGCTGTAGAAGACTGGTTTATTAGTGATTTTAATAGTTATATCTCTCAATCATCGGCATCGCTGTTTGTAGAAGCATTAGAAGATTCCATAGTACTTCAGATAAGTTATGAAGATGTAGAAAACCTATGCGCCGACAATATTAAATTTGAACATTTCTTTCGGGTGGTAGCACAAAAATCATTTGCCTTTGCACAGCGACGTATCCTTTCAAATTTAGGTCTTACCGCAGAAGAACGCTACCGTGAGTTCTCGAATATGTATCCACATATTGTACAACGTGTACCGCAATATGCACTCGCCTCTTATTTAGGTATGACTCCCGAATTTCTGAGTACATTAAAAAGTAAGCTGGCCAGAAAATCTTAAATCAGATTAACTATTTTTCATAAACTACCTTATTTCTGAGCAAGCTGCATTGCCTCAACTTTGTAAAATCAAAGAAATAATAATTTAAAACAGATTTTACAATGATCTCAAAAACAATTCCATCGTACCAAGAGGGGCTTCATCAGTTGAGGAGCCAACTTACCGAAATGCTTCCTGCAGATGCTTTACAGGTATTTGACACAGATGCAGGAGAATTACAAAAAAGTTTTCAGGACATCTTGAAGGTAGAAGAAGGCGCATTAGCTCCCGATTTTTCATTAAGTAATGCTCTGGGAGAGGTGGTTCGCTTAAAAGACCAATTAAAAAATTCGCCTGTTATACTTGTATTTTACAGAGGCGCATGGTGTCCTTATTGCAATTTGCAACTGCAGCAGTATCAAAGTATGATGAGTGATCCTGCACTCGAACATGCAAAATTATTGGCGGTTTCTCCACAAACGCCTGATAACTCTTTATCGGTGAAAGAAAAGAATGAACTTACCTTTGAGGTGTTAAGTGATGTAGGAAATATAGTAGCAAGAAAATATACTACTGTATTCAAAAACGGAGCGGCTCCGCTCGCGAAAATGCAAGAACTGGGGATCGATTTTGATAGTTTTTACGGAGATGATTCCAAAGAACTACCCATTCCTGCAGTTTTTGTGATCGATAAAGAGGGCATTGTTCGATTTGCCGCCTCTGAAGGAGGTGATTACAGAAACCGGGTAGAACCAGATGTGATTCGAGAAGTAATCAGTAATTTGTAGTACTATAGATCAAAATTGTCTCTTACCGGAAGCTAATTATAAAAAAAAGTACGTATGAAAATAACATTTATAGGATTGGGGATCATGGGAAGCCATATGGCATCTAATTTACTCGACGGGGATCATGAAATAACCGTATACAATCGGTCCCCAAAACCCATAAAAGAATTAGGAAAAAAAGGTGCAATTATGGCCTTTTCGTTAGGAGATGCAGTGGCACATGCAGATCTGGTGATAAGCATGCTGGCAAACCCGGAAGCAGTAGCACAAGTGTTTTTTGGAAGTAAAGGAGCCCTTTCCAATATGAAAAAAGATACCATTTGGATAGACAGCTCTACTGTAAATCCATCTTTTAGTAAGCAGGCTGCTGCATTGGCAGAAAGTAAGAACATTCGATATATTGATGGCCCGGTGGCAGGCTCCAAAAATCAGGCAAGAGATAAACAGCTGGTTTTCTTTACCGGAGGAGATGAAAAATTGATTAAAGAACTCGAACCGGTCTTACTGTTAATGGGAAAAAAATCTCTGTATCTGGGAGCCATTGGTATGGGAAGCAATTTCAAAATGCTGGTCAACAAAATGCTTGCAGCGTCCATGATCATCTATTCTGAAGCTGTACATCTGGGTCAGAAAATGGGAATTGAAGATCATTTTCTTTTTGATGTTTTGCCCACGCTTCCGGTGATCGCTCCTTTTGTAGGCTTTAAAACACAGGGGATGAAAACAGGCAACTATGAAACTCAATTTCCATTAGAACTAATGTATAAAGACTTGCAGCTTGCGGCGCAAACTGCCTATGAATATCAACAGCCTTTATTTATGGCAAACCTGGCAAAAGAACGTTATGCGCAGGCGGTGCAAAAAGGCGAGGGCAGAAGTGATTTTTCCGCCATACATAAAATGTAAAATTTCGGTGGTAAATAGTACAGGTATAAAACCAAAGTCTAAATGGGCTTTGGTTTTTTCAGTAAAGCCCACAATCCAAAAATAGGACCAGGTAACAAGATTATAAATAAGAATGGAGTAGAAGGAAATAATGTATTGAGGTAACCGAGCAGTTCGATGCTAACGATCGTGATCGAAAAGCCTATACAGTTCACTAAGGTAAGTGCTGTACCTTTATAAGCAACAGGTGCGTTCTTGGCAACCATCGTTGAGAACATAGGAGAATCTGCGATCACAAATGCACCCCATACCAGCAGAAAAGCCAGAAAAACGACAAAAGAGCTTGAAAATGCTAAAGGAGACAGCAGGCAACAACTTCCGGAGACAAGCAAAGCAGCGAAAGCGGTTTTTTTGGGAGTGAGTTTTATCGAAATTTTACCTGCGATCATACAGCTGATGCTTCCGATACCAATCACAAAAAATGACCATAGTGATGTTGAAAATGATGTTTCAGGATGTAATTGATGATATAACTGAAGCATGATAGGAACAAATGCCCAGAATGCATAGAGTTCCCACATGTGCCCAAAGTAACCAAAAGCAGAAGACCGGAACGAGTGGTTGCTAAATATCTGTTTGAGTCCGCTGTACTTTAGTCGGGTGCCTTTCTTTCGATAGGGACCGTCTGCTATGAACAACCCGATCGTGATTCCGCCAACGGTGCATAAAGAAGCGGCAAAAAGAATGACTACCTTCCAGGAAAGACCCAAGGAGAAAGCTCGTATAAAATGTGGAAAAGCAGTTCCCAGTACAAGGGCACCTACCAGTAACCCGAGTGCATTGCCGAGTCGGGTATCAAAATAATCGGCTGCAATTTTCATTCCTACTGGATAGATACCTGCAAGAAAGAAGCCTGTAAAGAAACGGGCAATTAAGATCCCGGTAAATTGCTGCGTAGGGAGCAATAATAAAAGAGTACTCGCTGCTCCCAGGAATGCACTGTACATAAAAACTTTTGAAGGCGAAAATCTGTCAGGAATGGCCAACAATGCATAGATAAGCGTCCCGATGATAAAACCGAATTGTACGGCAGCGGTTAAATGTCCAAGCGCGTTTGAAGACCCTCCAATCTGGAGAATAAGTTCGTTACTAACGGCGTTTCCGGCAAACCATAATGAGGTACAGAAGAATTGCGCCAGTACGATACAAACCAATACACCAGAATCACTTCTTACCTTCATCTTTAAAGTGCGAGATGAATTTGTGCGTACTGAAGCAACATGATGGTTTTGGCATCCTTTATTTTGCCTTGAGCTAAGTAATCTAGCGCCTCTTTAAAACTGATTTCCAGCACTTCAATATGTTCGGTCTCTTCAGGATTACCACCTCCTTCATGTACTTTCATAGAATCATCGTAGGGGGCTACAAAAAAATACAGAATTTCGGTAACCGCTCCGGGGGACATATACGCCTCGAATACCTTTTTCACTTCGGGCACCCTGAACCCGGTTTCCTCTTCAATTTCTTTGATGATACAGGTTTCCGGATCTAACTCATCGAGTAAACCGGCACAAACCTCGATCATCATCCCATCTGCGTTGCCGTTAAGATACGTTGGCATTCTGAATTGTCGGGTAAGAATGACTTTCTTAGTCGTGGGATTGTAGAGAAGCACTGCAGCACCATTACCACGATCGTAGGATTCCCGTTTTTGGTTTTGCCAACTACCATCGTCTAATTGATAATCAAAATCAATTTTTCGGAGCGTATACCAGTTATCTGAAAGGATTTTGTTGCTGTTGATCTTAACCCGCTTGTTATTCATAAATATCAAATAAGAATTTTACTTGCCGGAAGATATAAAAAATGAAAGGCAATCATCGGCTCTGGTAAATTTGAACATCGTACTAAATATTCCTTCATAAAAATTACATAGTACTGTATTATTCTTTAATGACCCTTAATCCTACATTTGTACTTTTAGCAGGCTCTTTACCTGAAGTATCTGCGTAGTCGTAGGCACTATACCCATAAGAATCCCCATTTGCGCTATATTCTGCCACATTTCCACCCAGATCAAAGATCTCTGCTTCTCCCACGGTTGCAGGGTCAAATGTACCTACTTCAATAAGCAAACTTCTTTTTACCTCTGCCACTTTTTCTTTGAACATGTCTATTTCATCAAGCGTAATGTCATAGCCTGCCCAATAGGAAAGGGTGTTTTCTTTTTTTCCGGTTTTGAGGGCTTTCTCCTGTAATTTTTTCGCTTCCTGAGAATTAGGCAATCGGTACGTCTCTCCGGTAAGATTGGAAAGCCATGCTACATAAGCCTGAGCTTTGTCAAAGTCTACTGCAACAGGATGATTGTCCTTACCCTGCAAATAATCATGATCTTTATCAAATGCCTGATACTGTGCATTGGTTACCTCAAATTTTCCTATGGCAATGGAGTCTTTAGCTACTGCAACAGTTTCCGGTATCAAGGTATCGTTGGTCAATATGCCATACAAGCCATTCACTTGTTGCGCTTTCTGCTTTTTGAGTAAGGCTGCTAAAGGGCTTTCTTCTTTAAAAGCTTCATTTTCTTTCGGTGTTTTTTCAAATAAATAAGTGTCTATCCAGGCTATTTCTTCTTTCATTTTACGCAGCTGGTGCGATATTTTTTGGAGTCCGTGAGGCTGCCCGGGAAACCAAAGAAAACGAACCGGCGCTTTATTGATCTGTTGTAAAGCTCTGTAATATTCCCACCCCTGATCGCGGGGTACAGCCCGATCTTCACTACCGTGAAAGATAATGGTAGGGGTTTTTACTTTATCCAGTTCAAATAATGGAGATTTTATAATGTAGTTTTCATTGTAAAACGTTCCGTTCATATCATCCCACGGAGCGCCGCCAAAATAACTCTGATCGAAACTCACTCCAAAGCTGCATGTACCAAAATCAGAGGTCCAGTTAACATCTCCGGCACCGGCTGCTGCCACTTTAAACATATCGGGATACTTAACCGTAAGCATTGTGGTGAGAATCGCACCGTTAGACCACCCCATGGTACCTAATTTATCCATATCGATCATTCCCTTGGCTTCGAGCATCTTAATAGCTTTGGTGATATCTTCGAGTTCGGGAACGTAATAGTTTTTCTTGATACTTTCAACGAACGCCAGTCCGTGATAGGCAGAGCCATGGTAATTTGGCTTTAGTACAAACGCTCCTTTTTGGCTTAGGATATTCGGATAGGTGCTCCAGCGTTCAGACCATAGATCTGTATCAACTCCCGCAGGACCTCCATGAATAGAAAGTACCAGGGGATATCTCTTGCCCGCTTCATAATTTTCAGGATAATAAAGAATACCTGTTACTTCTTCATCTTTATAACCTTTCCAGGTGATGACTTCGCTTCTTGTTATTCGTTTTTTGGAAAGTCCTTCGTTTAAGGTAACAAACACTCTGGGGTCTTTTGTTTTGCTCCCTTTAAGATCTGCGATAAAATAGGAGGGAAGTTCTGAAGCAGTAGAATACCCGAACAGGATTTTATTGCCTGTTGGAGCTGTAGCAACTACGGTACAATTGGTATTCTCTTTACCAAAGTCGATAAACGATCTTTCCCAGTTTCCCTTGGTGCGTCGGTAGATCGCATTTTTAAAACTTGTTTTATTAGCAAGTGAAGCGATCACATCGTTTCCAGCCATTACATAACCACGTCCAATACCATACTCCCAATCGAGATTTACCTTAGTCTCTTTTTGTGTTGAGAGGTCAAAATAGTAGAGTTCTGAGATTCCTGCTCCATTCCATTCCGGGTCTGAAGAAAATGAAGAGACAAAGTAAAATCCAGCATCGGCCGCATCAAATTGAAAATTATAGGATGGAAACTCCAGCTCTTTCAGAATTCTGGTCGTTTCTCCCGTATCTAAATTCATCAAAAAATAAGAAGGATCGGGTTGGGCATCTGCTGGGAAGTGTCTACTCATTTGCATCCTGTACACGAGCCATTTTCCATTATGAGAAATACGATAGCTACTTAGTGGTTTGTTGTTTAGAGTGATACGCTTGATGTTTTTTTCTTTCAGATTAAAGCTGAATACACGACTGGGTTTCCAGTGCAGGGAATCTTCTACTACGACTACATCATCCTTCTTTTTTTTAAGGGTCTCTTCCCGAAGTGTTTTTCCTTCATTACTCACAAATAAAAGGGTATTATCATCCTTAAATTGAAGGTTAGAGATACCATTTTTGAATTCATGTACTTCTTTAGCTTCTCCACCATAAACACTCAGTTCCCATAGTTTCTTGCCTTTCTCGCGGGAAGAGAGAAAATAGATTGTAGAATTGTCTTTTGAGAATACGGGCGAGTAGTCATTCTCATCTTCATAGGTAAGTTGAGTGGTAAGTGGCTTACCATCTTTGAGCTTATCTAATCTACTGAGATATAGATCAGAAATAAACTTATCCTTTTCCTTATTTGCTCTTCGCTTAGACCATACCACCATAGTACCATCGGGAGAAAAAACCGCATTTCTAAGATAATCGGTGTGAATAATATCTTCAGGCGTCCACAGACCAGGATCTTCTTTTTCCTGAGCTACTAAATTGGAAGGACTGAAAAGTGAACAGAATAAAAGAACGTAAAAGAAGGTATGTAAAGATTTCATCAGAGATAAATTGGTCAAAACGGATTAGTAATTTGTTTAACGGCGGTTTTTAAGTTCTTGCTGATAAATTTTTCGGCCTAGCGCAGCAAGAAATGGAATACCTATTTCGTCGTATTCGTAGTTATTGTCATTAAAAACTCCATTACTGTTCACCAGAATGGTGGCGGTAAGGAGAAATTCAATATCATTTTTGGTGTCTACAATATAGGCACAGTCTGTTAACGTGCCATAAGCATATCCTACTTTATTGTAAATTTTAATGTGTGAAGGAAGAGGGTCTTGAGAATCTCCGTACATAAAGAATTTTCCGTAGCTGTCATAATAGTGCTGCGGATCGTAACCAGCCGCTTCCGGAAGCGTATGCATGGCTTCCAATAAAAACTTACGGTTTTCTTCGCCCAATGAAAATACTTCTTCTGGTTTAAAGGCTTCCGGAAAAATAACACGCTTCATCAAATCGTGAAGCGTTCGAACTGGGAGGTAATTTTTTTCAGAAAAATCGAAAGGCTCGTTTATAAGAGAATCACCTTCCATATAACCTCTTCCTTTTATAATACCATCAAGTTCCAACCGGGAAGGACTCTGGTTAACGGTTGCTTCTGATTGTCGAACGGTGCTGTCATTTACATATAGAACAAGAGGTTTAGTGGTCACATTGTAGGCATCGCTGGTGGAAAGCCGATGTGAAATTCGCAAAGGCGACAAGCCCTTTTTATGCAATTGTTGATTGATGTAATCCGGTCCTAAAAATTCAAAAAGCCTATTATACGCATCATTGTCGCTAACGGCAAAGATCTTACTTACTTCATTAAAAAATGTAGTCTCAACAGAATCTCCTTCGACATAGAATCTTGTCGTTCCTTTGTAAGTGTTGTCTAGATTCAATTTTTCCAGTGTAAGTACTGCGATGGGAAATTTGACCGTACTTGCCGGATAAAAATAAGTGCTATCATTTACCTGAAATTCAAAATCTTTAAAAACAGGTTGATCGTTCTGATCTCTCTCTATTTGTGTATATAGTATTTGAATTTCAAAGGCATCCAGACTGTCCGTCACACGGGTTATGGCAGGATCATCATCTTGTAAAACGATTTGAAGTGGGGCTTGTTCTTGTTGCTCACCTGAGCAGGCATAAATTGTGCTTAAAAAACAGGCGAGCACACCTAAATACTTATTTTTTGCGAACATATCTCTTTCCAGATTTTAAGAATTTCTTTCCGTAGCCTTCAAAGAAGATAGGAACAGATTTGTCCTTTCCTTCTCTTACGACAAAATGAAGATGTGGGCCCCGGGTAAACCCTGTGAGTCCCGACAGGCCGATTGCTTGCCCTCTTTGAACAAAATCTCCAGGTTTTACGAGTACGCCCTTATAGTCTAAATGCACATAGGCAGCAAGCGTCCCGTCCTGGTGCAAAATAGTGATGAGGTTGGCCTTATCAATAAAGTCGCGACCTCCATGTTCTTTAAAGTGATCTCTTACTCTAACGATAATACCCTCTCTTGCGGCATAAATGGTATCGCCAATTTTTAAATTGAAATCAATAGCATATCTTGATTTAATACTGTTATGGGTGAATTTGCCATTGAAACCTTGTACCACCTTATAAGATTTTCCTTTTCTGAAAGGTAACAGATATTGATAAGTTGAATCGTGTTTGGCATTTTCTGAATCCCCAAGTATTGCTTTAATATTAAAGAAACGTTTCCATTGAATTTTTGAGGTATCAGGAATATGTTTTATAGGGATGGAAGCGGCATACGAAGAATCTCGTGCCTGAAGTAAAAACTTAGGATAAATTTTGATGCTGTCCTGAAAATCTTTGTGTGGATATACCGAGATCTCTGTGGGACCGTACATGAGATTTGAGATGCCAATATGGGCAGAATCTTTTGAAAACTCTTTGTATGTTCTTAATTCCTGAGCATTGGCTATGCCAAAAGAAATCAAAAGCAACCACAGACAATATCTCATCCCGCAATTTTAAAATTAAATAGAGATGATTAAAGGTACGAAATGTTAGAGAAAATCAGCGATTACTTTTCAGATCTGGCGTATTCTTTCCAACTGGTGTCTTTGAAAACATTGTCGCCTACATATTTGGCAACTTTCAAAAACTCTTTCGGCTGCCGAAATCCAGGTACCACTGTAACGATTTTAACGTTTTCATCTAAAAAAACGACACTGGGGTAACTCATTTTATTGCGAAGTAATTCGGCTGCCAGTTCATGATAACCTCTTCTACCACTGGCTACATATTTGAAGGTACGGTTGTTATATACAATATCTTCACGTTGCTCAGCATCGAGTTTTACCATATAGAAATTCTCTTGCATGTAAGCTGCGACCTCAGGATTATTAAAGGTAACTGCATCCATTCTTTTACACCACCCACACCAATCAGTGTATACATCTATAAAAATTTTCTTTGGATTTTCATCGGAGGCAGCTTTTTCTACCGCTTCGGTAAAGGTCATCCATTCAATTTTTTCCGCAGGCGGATTGAATGAAACGGAGATCATAAAGATGCAAATCAATAAAACCGGGCGTAGCAGTATTGTCTTCATAGCTTATTAAATAGGTTTATGAGGTAAATATAACAAAAAACGCGCCAAAAGGCACGTTTCGTATAATTAGACGGTTGCTTTTATATCAAATTTAACAGCATCTACCTGATTTCTGATAAGGTCATCAAAGGTTTCACGCTTTCTGATAAGGTGCGCTTTCCCTTCATGCCAAAGCACTTCTGCTGGCCTGTACCGGGAGTTGTAGTTGCTAGCCATTGTAAAACAATAAGCTCCTGCATTGCGAAAACTTAAGACATCTCCTTCTGTGATTTCGGTGATTCTGCGATTTGTAGCAAACGTATCAGTCTCACAAATGTAACCTACTACCGAGTAGAAGCGTTCTCTGCCTTTAGGATTGGAAATATTAGTAATTTGGTGTTGTGAGCCATAAAGCATAGGTCGTATCAAGTGATTAAAACCAGAATCTATACCTGCAAACACAGTAGAAGTTGTTTGTTTAACAACATTAACAGATGCAAGGAAATAACCGGCTTCACTTACCAGGAACTTACCGGGCTCAAAAGAGAGTGTAAGATCTCTGCCGTATTCTTTGCAGAATTCATTGAATCTCTTGGTTAATTTTTTTCCAAGTTCTTCAATATTCGTCTCAATATCACCTTCTTTATAAGGTACTTTGAATCCGCTACCAAAATCAATGAACTCCAACTCATTAAAATTGCGAGCCGCTTCAAAAAGAATCTCAGAGGCATATAAGAATACCTCTATGTCTAGAATATCGCTTCCCGTATGCATATGGATGCCATTTACACGCATACTTGTATTCTCTACAATTCTTAGAATATGAGGCATTTGATGAATGCTAATACCGAACTTAGAATCGATATGCCCTACCGAAATATTCGAGTTGCCTCCTGCCATCACATGCGGATTGATACGAATACACACCGGAATATCAGGATGTTTAGCCCCAAATTGTTCAAGAATCGATAAATTATCAATATTGATCTGAACACCTAAAGCGGCTACTTCTTCTATTTCTTCCAAAGAAACACCATTT
This sequence comes from Flavobacteriaceae bacterium M23B6Z8, assembly GCA_046199005.1. Lineage (GTDB taxonomy): Bacteria > Bacteroidota > Bacteroidia > Flavobacteriales > Flavobacteriaceae > Ascidiimonas. Next base: position 3,077,876 of record CP176050.1, on the reverse strand, counting down.
GGGGTATAGATGATTTTTTCAGGTTTAAATCCGGCCATCAAACCGAGCTTGACTTCCTGTACAGAAACCGTGTCGAGCCCAGAATTCAGTGAATTCATAAGTTTAAGAACTGCGATATTAGAAAGTGCCTTCACCGCGTAATTCAGACGTAATTCCGGCACATTTTTAAAGGCTGCAGTAAGCCTGTTATACTGAGAAATAATTTTTTCTGTATCGTATACGTACACCGGACTACCAAATTCATTGGCTATTTTAAGAAGATCTTTATTATTCATCGTCTTGCTATTAGATATACAAAACTAAACTATAATTCGATTCAAGACAGTATTCTTTTTGAATTTTATAAAAATAAAACAAAAAGTTATATTTATAACAACTGTTTTTGTCATATTAATCTTTCAAATTTAAATTATTTGTATTTTTAACAAAAAAAAAGGACCTATGCCTTTATTACCGTTGTTTCCTCTTCAAATCGTTGTATTTCCAAACGAGCGGTTGCCTTTACATGTTTTTGAGAAACGGTACCGACAATTGTTGGAAGATGTGCAGGAAAATCAATTAACTTTTGGTATACCTACGCTTTTTAACGGGAAAATGACATATGGAACCGAAATTGAACTTTTGGAAGTTGCAAAAAAGCATGAAAATGGTTCTTCCGATATTTTGTGTCGAGGTAAACGTGTTTTTCTGTTGAAGGATTTTAAAAATCCTATGGAAGGGAAACTATATGCAGGAGGTGATGTAAAATACCTGAGTAATATTTACGATGGTAAATTAAAAGCGAAGGAAAAGGTACTGGAATTAATTTCTGAATTGTATGAGGTTATGCAAGTTCCGATGCCTGATATTAACTTTGAGGAATTTACCAGTTTTACGTTGGCACATAAAATGGGAATGTCTGTGGTTCAGGAATTAGAATTGTTACACCTCATTTATGAAAGTGAACGTCTTAAGTATGTTAACGCGCATTTAAAGCAAATTATTCCGGTAGTCAAGGAAGTAAACAGAACTAAAGAGCTGATAAAAATGAATGGACATTTCAGAACTTTTGATCCGCTCGATTTTAAAAAGATTCGTTAATTCTGCTTAAAAACCTTTTTTTCATCTCTTGTTTTCCGGTCACTTTATGGGCTCTTTAAGACCGGGAAATTAAATTGGTTTTATAATTCTTTGTTTCCTATTTTTGCAACGCTAAATATAGAACCTTCAGTTATGAATCTACATGAATATCAGGGAAAACAAGTATTGTCTAATTTTGGTGTGCGTATCCAAAGAGGTATTGTAGCGCACAATGCTCAGGAGGCGGTTGATGCAGCTAAACAGCTTACACAAGAAACCGGTACCAGTTGGCACGTGATCAAGGCGCAGGTACATGCAGGAGGTCGCGGAAAAGGAGGCGGTGTAAAACTTGCTAAAAACCTGAAGGAAGTAGAATCGATAGCAGAAAGTATCATAGGAATGAATCTGGTCACGCCTCAAACTTCTGCAGAAGGTAAAAAGGTGCATCAGGTATTAGTTGCCGAAGATGTGTATTATCCCGGCCCATCCGAAACTTCGGAGTTCTATATGTCTGTATTGCTCGACCGAAGCAAGGGACGCAATATGATCATGTATTCTACCGAAGGCGGAATGGATATCGAAGAAGTAGCCGAAAAAACACCTCATTTGATCTTTAATGAAGAAATCGATCCTTCTATTGGTTTGATGCCTTTTCAAGCGAGAAGAATAGCATTTAATCTGGGACTTTCAGGAACTGCTTTTAAAGAAATGACGCGTTTTGTTTCTGCATTATATAAGGCCTATATCTCCAGTGATGCTTCATTGTTTGAGATCAATCCTGTTCTAAAAACATCTGATGATAAGATCATGGCGGTAGACGCGAAGGTGACTTTAGATGATAACGCTCTTTTTCGTCATAAAGATTATGCAGAGATGAGAGATCTCAGAGAAGAGAACCCGATTGAGGTAGAAGCAAATGCGGTAGGTCTTAATTATGTAGATCTGGATGGAAATGTTGGGTGTATGGTAAATGGTGCCGGACTCGCAATGGCGACGATGGATTTGATCAAACAAGCCGGTGGAGAGCCAGCTAACTTTCTGGATGTAGGAGGCACAGCCGATGCAAAAAGGGTAGAGGCTGCCTTCAGGATCATTTTAAAAGATCCCAATGTGAAAGCGATCCTTGTTAATATCTTTGGAGGGATTGTTCGTTGTGACCGTGTAGCTCAGGGAATCGTTGATGCTTACAAGAATATGGGAGATGCGATCAATGTTCCCATCATTGTAAGGTTGCAGGGTACAAATGCAGAAATAGCTAAAGAACTCATTGACAACTCCGGACTTGCTGTACATTCTGCCGTACAATTTCAGGAAGCAGCCGATAAAGTCGAAGAAGTATTACGTTAAATCAACGTTCATAAAATAAACCACCCCGGCCTATGAAAAGCCGGGGTTTCTTTTTGAATTTCAGGTATGTAACATTTTCTTTTTTAGCTCGTCTTTATTTAAAAGACTCTTAGTTACAATTCATTTTGCCGGATGAATTTTGAGTCTTTAACTTGAAATTTACAGTGTTGGAAAACGAATTTTGAGTGAATGGTTTATAATGTTACTCCCGAAGTTTTTTCGGGAGTTTTTTGTTAGAACCAGTTTATAGCTGGGTGCCAAATGCCATAAGTTCTGCAAAAAAAGGAATTAGCAAAAGTAAGCCAGCCTCTAACCGAAGTACATAGATCAGTTTAGCTGGTACTGTGATTAGAGCTTCAGGTTTCTTTTTACTTCTAAAATAAAATACGGTGGGATATATCGATAAGATCCCTACTACGATAAAAAGGATCATTTTAATCCAGAATAAATTGTTTTCACTATAAAACGCTGCGGGCTTGCCTACCGCAAACCATAAGATCATTCCAAAACTAACCGTTAAGATGGAAGCAATACCGTAAATACCATCGGTGATCAGGATGGTTCGTAAGTCTTCCTTCGTTAACTGCTTTTTTACCAGAAACTGTTGTGCAAAAACGCTACCTACCACTAAAAAAATACTGATAAAGTGTAAGTATCTAAAAAGAATATATGAATTCATGACCGCTTTTTGAGGTTCAAAACTAATAAAATAGACAAATTGTCATTAAAAATAAGGTTAAAAATGTCAAAATGGCACTAAAAATGCATTGGAATACCTTTTGCCTATTATTTAGCGTAAAACAAAAAGTTAAACTTAAAAATACATAAAAATGAGCCTAGTAAGAAAAAATAACAACATTTGGTTTCCATCACTGTTAGATGAATTTTTAAAGCCTGATTGGATGGGAGGTTTGGAGCACAGAAGTAATAACCTTCCTGCAGTGAATATCAAAGAGTCTGAAGATCGTTTTGATCTTGAACTGTCTGTACCTGGTTTTAAGAAAGATGATATTAATATCGAAGTAGATGAAAATGTTTTAACCATTTCATCCACCATCGAGACATCATCTGAAAACAAAGATGAAAAAGGAAACTACATGCGTAGAGAATTTAGCCGTTCTTCTTTTAAAAGAGCTTTTACGCTTCCGGAAACGATTAATGAAGATGCCATTAATGCAAATTACGAAGATGGTATTCTAACATTAACATTGCCAAAGAAAGAAGAGGCACTGCCTAAACCAAAAAGGTTGATAGAAATTTCATAATGTTAAGTTTGGTTAGTTAATGTTGAGAAAAGGGAATCTGGAAACAGATTCCTTTTTCTATTTATGGGGTCTTTTTTTGATCATCCCGCCTTTGGTATCCTTGATACTGCTCATGATCATAAATGCATTAGGATCTATTTTATCGACTTCTGTTTGCATTTTAGCTACTTCCAGTCGGGTTATTACCGTATACACAATATCGGTTTGATTGAGGTTCGCTCCCTTTTTGCCGTAACCACGCTTTCCGTCATAAATGGTCACGCCGCGCCTCATCTTTTCGGTGATCATTATTCGTATTTCCTCACTGTATACAGAAATAATGGTAATACCGGTATATTCTTCTACACCTTCCACCACAAAATCTACGGTCTTTGATGCGGCGAGATAGGTAAGCATAGCATAGAGAGCGGTTTCTATGGATAATAAATAAGCTGCTGCCGCAAAAATAATTACATTAAATAACAAGATAACATCCCCGATGGTGATCCCGGTTCTGCGGCTTAAGTAGATCGCCAGCAATTCCGTGCCATCGAGAACTCCTCCACCCCGTATGGAAAGTCCGATACCGGCTCCCAGAAAAAAACCGCCAAAAGTAGCTACGAGTAAGCGATCTGTGGTAACTACCGGATACTCGATAAAGGCAACTGCCAGCGCCAGGCCAATAATGGCGAAGAGGCTTTTAAGTGCAAATGATTTACTGATCACACGATATCCCAAAAGAATAAAAGGAAAATTGATCAGTATGATCAAAAGTGGTAATGAAAAGCCTGAAACTGTAGCAATAATTAGTGAAATTCCTGTGACACCACCGTCAATAAATGCATTGGGCAGGAGAAAGCCTTCCAGTCCAAAACCCGCTGAAACAATCCCGATCAAAATAAAGAGAATATCTCTTAGCAAATGAAAAAAACCGATTTTTAACCGGATAAATTCTCGCGCCATGGCATATTCGGTTTTCTTTTTTCCTGCTGGTATTTCCAGTCGATGGCGAAATCTTTTATATGCTTCTTTATAGGCGCGTCTCATGCACTTGGAACTTTAGGGAAATTTACGAGTTTTTACCTTGAAGTTCCTTAATTTCATCTCGTAATTTCGCTGCTTCCATGAAATCTAATTCTTTAGCGGCTTTTTCCATGGCTTTTCTTTTTGTTCTTATGAGCTTATCGAGCTGTTCTTTTGTCATATAGTCCACTTCAGGCTCTGCCGCTTTTGGCATCTTGCGTTCGTAGGGATTGATATAACTTTTGCTCTCATTTTCAAAAGCGGAATCCAGGGCTTTTTTCAAAGCTTTTGGAACAATATTGTTGTCTTTGTTCCACTGCATTTGTTTTTCTCTTCTATAATTGGTCTCATCGATCGTTTTTTGCATACTTTCAGTGATCTTGTCAGCATACATGATCGCTTTACCGTTGAGGTGTCTTGCAGCACGGCCAACTGTTTGAGTTAACGATCGGTTACTGCGAAGAAAGCCTTCTTTATCTGCATCCAAAATAGCCACCAGAGATACTTCCGGTAAGTCAAGTCCTTCCCTTAAGAGATTCACTCCGATCAGCACATCAAAAATACCTTTGCGAAGATCCTGCATGATCTCTACCCGCTCCAGTGTATCTACATCGCTGTGAATGTACCGGCATCTTATGGCAATCCTACTCAAGTATTTGGTAAGTTCTTCGGCCATTCGTTTGGTGAGGGTAGTTACCAGTACCCGCTCATCTTTTTCTACCCTTTGCTGAATTTCTTCTACCAGATCATCAATCTGATTTTTACTGGGTTTTACTTCGATAATCGGATCTAATAAGCCAGTGGGACGTATCACCTGTTCTACATATACGCCACCGCTCAATTGTAATTCGTAATCTGCTGGCGTAGCACTAACGTAGATCACCTGATGCTGTAAGGCTTCGAACTCTTCAAATTTAAGGGGTCGGTTATCCATAGCAGCAGGTAAACGGAACCCGTATTCCACCAGATTTTCTTTCCGGCTTCGGTCACCACCATACATAGCATGTACCTGCGGGATGGTCACATGACTTTCGTCAATGATCATTAAATAGTCCTCCGGGAAATAATCCAACAGGCAGAAAGGTCTTGTCCCGGGCTCCCTGCCATCGAGATAGCGCGAATAATTCTCGATACCCGAACAGTACCCCAATTCTTTGATCATTTCAAGATCAAAATTCGTACGTTCTTCCAGCCGTTTGGCTTCCAGGGGTTTGCCTATTTCCTTGAAATAATCCACCTGCTTTACCAGATCTTGTTGAATCTGCCAGATAGCATCCTGCAGAATATCCGGGGAAGTCACAAATATGTTCGCCGGATAAATGTTTAGTTTTTCATAGCGTTCCAGCACTTCTTTGGTAGCAGGATTAAAGGCTTCGATCTCCTCAATTTCATCTCCGAAAAAATGAATTCGATAGGCCTCGTCAGCATATCCGGGATACACATCCACCACATCTCCTTTCACCCTGAAATTACCGTTGAGAAAGTCTGCTGTAGTCCTTGAATATAAACTCTGTACCAGTTTGTGCATGAATTGAGTCCGGGATAAAACCTGATCTCTTTCAATCGTGATCACATTCTTTTTGAATTCCACTGGATTCCCAATACCATACAAACAAGATACAGAAGCAACTACCAAAACATCTCTTCGCCCTGATAGCAAGGAAGAAGTGGTACTTAGTCTTAGTTTTTCAATCTCTTCGTTGATCGACAGATCCTTTTCAATGTAGGTCCCGGTTACGGGAATATAGGCTTCAGGTTGGTAATAGTCATAGTAGGAAACAAAATACTCAACCGCATTATTCGGAAAGAATTGTTTAAACTCAGAATAGAGCTGCGCTGCAAGGGTTTTATTGTGAGCCAGTACCAGCGTGGGTCTTTGTACCTCTTCTACCACGTTTGCTACTGTAAATGTTTTACCCGAACCGGTGACACCTAAAAGCGTTTGGTATCTTTCGAACTCTTTTATTCCGTTAGCCAATTGTTTGATGGCTTCCGGTTGGTCACCAGTTGGCTTAAAATCAGATACTATTTTGAATTTCATGTTACAAAACTAACAAACATACCCTTAGAAAAGTGTTTAGATACCTATAAAGTTGACTGAAAAAAAGGAGCTTATCTTTTCAGGGCAAAATGACCTTTGATCACTTCTCCATTTTGCAGAAATGCGGCGTACCAATAATCAGAAGCGGGTAGGGGTTGCCCGTTGAAAGTTCCATCCCATCCAGATTCTTGTGGACGTATCCCTGCCAAAAACTTTCCGTATCTGTCAAATATCTGAAGTCCGGTTACCGGAACCCCATTCACCGTTTCCTTCCGAACGTTCCAGAAATCGTTTACCGAATCATTATTAGGGGTGAAGAATTTAGGAAATAAGACCGAAACCAATTCCTGAGAGATAAAACCACAACCATTTTTATCTCTTATATATACAGTGATACTACTGATATCTGCCAGATCAAAGAAATTGGCATCTTGATACGGTCCGTTAGGGTCATTAAGTGCAAATTCGTAATCCCCTCCACCGGAAACGTCTATTTGTACTCTGGTAAGGTTTCCTATCGGAATCAATTCTATGTTTCGGATGCGGGGACTTTCTGAAGAGACTACTTCAATCATTTTAGTGCTGATACAGCGAAATTCTTCGCCATCCAGATCAATGGTAGTGTAGGCATCCAGCCGATAGTTGCCTTCACTGGTTAACGGGACCGTTCGCGTAGTTGCGATTTCTACTTCATCGCCGTTTGCATCTTCCTGATACCAAACGTATCCATCTGCAGGAGTCAACGATTCGTAATTAAACGGAAGATTATCCGAACAGATACCAATCGTATCAGGATCCAGGATCTCTGGTCTGAGATCTACAATGAGTCCGGTATCCGGATCCAGATAAGGTCCGCAGCCAGCGCTGGTTGAAAATTGTTCTTCATTACATCCCACGGCCTGTCCGGCATCATTATAGGGCGTAATCGTCACAAAAATGGTGACATTGAAAAGAAAATTTAATACGACAGTTGATGTGTTGTTGCCTACATCAAAATTATTTAAAATGTCGCGGGCACCAGGAGTGCTTCCCATATTTAAAATGTACCCGGTAGCATTCGGTACGGGATTCCATCGAACTTCGGGAGACAGGGCAACATTGATAGCACCGTCAATGGGTGAGATCAGAAAAGTACACTCCGGAGCCTGCCCCAGCGATCCGGTTGTAAAAGATTGAAATCCGCAATTGATCGCATCTCCATTTGAATTATAGGCAATGATAGTCACATAAATGGTGGTAGCTGGTGGAAAATCAGTTAAAGGATTATAGGTAAGCACATTTCCCAGATCTGTTAAGGGTACCAATTCACTTCCGCCGGGAGAGGTGCCAATTGTAATTCGGTAGCCTTCTGATCCTATTGAAACATTCCAGCTTAAATTAGCATTAATAGGTACGTCTATGGCTCCGTTGAGCGGGCTCGTTAAGGTGGTACACGCTGGTGGTGTGGTGATATTTTCTGTGGTAAAACTGGCTTCCGGACAGGGAATGTTCTGGCTGTTGAAAAAGAAAAGCGAAATGTTTACGTAAATGGTCGCATTGTTAGGTAATCCTAAAGGAGGGGTAAAGGAAGTAGAGAGTCCTACTGCCTGATTGTTTACAATGTCTGAACCTCCCGGTGTGGTACCAAGTGAAATGATATAGCCCGTGACTCCGGCTACAGGTGTCCATGTGATGGTAGCATCCAGCGGAACATCTACAGCACCATCTGCCGGACTAACCAAAGAAGTACAAACCTGACTGTTAACAGCAAAACCAGTAAGCAGGCATAAAAGCAAAATGCTTAGCGAAATTTTGTTGGATTTTTTCTGTCCAGTCATCAGTGACTATTTCTGTAGTTTAGTTTTAAGCATCCTGCAACATTAACGTTTCAATGCAAAATGACCGTTGAATTGCCTGCCATCTTCCAGAGTAATACGAAACCAATAATCACTGGAAGGTAGTTCCTGACCATTGAAGAGACCGTCCCAACCTTCATCGGCTGCATTGAGCTGCGTGATGAGTTTTCCATAACGGTCAAAAATATGGATAAGAACATTGGTACTTCTAAGCTGATCGCCACCTACCAATTGCCAGGTATCGTTAATGCCATCGCCATTGGGTGTGAAGAAATTCGGGTATCCGAACACCGAAACATTTTGTTCTACAATACCACAGCCGTTTTTGTCTCTAACGAATACGGTATAAAAGCCCGGAGGCAGATTACTGAATTTATTGCTGTCTTGATAAATTCCGTCCAGTGCGTCTAGTGTAAATTCATAATCACCGGCTCCGGTTACAATAACAGTGAGCGAATTGTTCTGCCTGAAATCCCGCACTTCAATGTCTGAAATGATAGCGATATCTGAACTGTTTACGGTTACAGCTCTCTCTACAGAACAACCTCTGGTATTAGTGACCAGCACCCGATAGACCCCTGCTTCGGTAATTTCAATGGTCGGCGTTGTTTGTCTTTCGTTAGTTTGCCATTCAAAGGTGTAGTTTGAAATATCTCCTGTGGGAATACCCGCCGATATGGTATATGCAGAGGTAGCATTCTCACAGATAAAAACGTCTTGTTCTAATTCGATTTCCGGAAGCGAATTCACCCTTAAATTCACAATATTGATACCTGCACACTGATTATTTGCTTCGGCTCTTGCGTATAAGGTTTGGCTAAACGGAAGCGTGTTCTGGAAATCTGTAGTCAAGGGATTAGACTCGTTTAGGGCTTCGCTTTCAGACAGATAATAGGTAAGGGTTACTCCCGGTCCTAACGTAAGCGCGTTAGTAGCCTCATTCAAATCAAACAAAGCAAAACCATCATTGGCAACATCTGAACAAGCATCAATGGTGACGGTCACCGGAGGGGTGAAACTCGTGCTTAGTTCCAGCTCTGCAATCGAGAAGCATCCGGTTTGTTTGCCTTCAACTCTTACGTAAACTATTTGAGGATTCGAAAGATTGGTGTAGCCCTCATTGTCAACAGCGTTTAATTCGTTCTCAGCATCTGTAAAGCTTTCGTGAAAAGTGTAATCAAAGGTATTGACCAAATCTATATCAGTCACAATTTGCCCGATTGCCTGATCCAGATTAAAGATGGTCGATCCGTCTCCATCAAAATCACATTGTGTGAGCGAAGCATTTCTCACTTCTGGTAAAGGGATCACATCTACGTCTGCCACCCCTTCAAGTACAGGATCCCCGTTATTTGGTTCTACCCTTACCGTATAAAAACCAATATCTGCTGCGGTAACGTTCGTAATAGTGAGCGTATTTCCGGTTTCAGGCAGCAGCACTTCATCTTTTCTCCAGATATAGGTGGCTCCCGGTATATCGTCTGCTACCAGCGTATAGGAATCTCCCGTACAAAGTTCCAGAAAGGTATCACTGATGCCATTTCGAATGATATCGATCTTGTTAAGAAAAAAAGATTGAATAAAAGGAGGAAGGCCGAGTCGCGTCTCGTTACTGCCATCGTTATTTACATCGAGATAGATAGCTTGCGGATTGTAAATAACATCTGCTGCTCTGGCTTCGGGATTTTCAATAACTCCTAAGTATTTTCCGGTAGTTCCTGCACCCACTTGTAAAAAATCAATTTGAGAGCGGTAGATCTTACCATCCAGTCCCAGTTGAAGGGCCCCGTAATTGTAATCTTCGGACTCATCAATAAGCGTCCTTGAATTTCGAATATCTGCTCTTCGTAAGTCATACTGAAACAAAAGACTATTACCACCACCACCACTACCGCGCCCTACTACAGCGTATAGCTTTCTCGTTTCCAGTGAAAACTCCACGCCATAAGGCGCATCGCCCTCATATAGGATAACGGGATTGTTGACCCTTCCATTGGCATTGTTGAAATCAAAAAGGGTCAGTAGTCCCGGAGCATCAGCACCGGGAATCTCAGAAACGCTGAAGAAGGCAGCTGCTATCTTGGTTCCATCCGGAGAAGCCTTCAGATACCCCAGGGCATTTCGTCTGTAACCTTCTACCGGGATTTCAGGTTCAAGGGAACTTCGAACGGGAACTTCATTGACGCCATTGGCATCTATTTTGAAAGCGTAAAACGTACGTGTAAAATGCGTAATGACCCAAAAAGTATCATCTTCTGCACCTTCAACCGCTGTGATTTTTTCTGAACATTTATACCCATTCTCGAGGCGATCATTAGGGTCGTAGGTGAGAAGAGGGATGTTTTTTTGTCCCGGAACTACATCTCCTAGTCCGCCGTTGAGTGTCATATCTACCACCGAATAATTCAAACCGTTGTTAAAACCATCTCCGTCGCCCTGTACATCAATGATATCTATGGTAGAGAAATTGGCGTTATGAGGTTCATCAACCGTGAATAAAAAATAAATATTGGGTATCGTAGGATGAGGAACGATGAGTCCCGATTGCGTACTCGATTCGTCTCCTTTGAGTTCGGTACCATTGGGCATAATGTTATGATTGCGGTCCCAGACAGTAACCCCGTCTGAATAAAACTGAAGATTCCCGTTTTCATCAGAAATGCTGGAACATCCTTCAAAGGTATTGAGGGCGCCATCGGTTAGGACAGATACGTCTTTGGTAATTGGATCAAAATAGATACCTGCATTTTTTCCAAAATACCAATAAGCTGCTTCACCCTGAGACCAAACCTGAACAAAGGTGAAAAACGCCACAATGTAAATGATTGCTTTTTTCATCTATAATCTGCTTCATTGCTTTTACTGATTTTGGGGCGAAAATCATAGAGTTGGGGCTCTTTTTACAGGGAATGCTACCTTTTGAGTGAAAAATGGCCGACAAATTCACGACCATCATTTAAAAATACTCTAAACCAATAATCCGCAGCGGGTAATTGGGTTCCATTAAAGGTGCCATCCCATCCGGAATCATTTAACCTCAATTCTTTGAGGGGTTTCCCGTATCTATCAAAGATATATATTTTTGAGTTACTAAAGAAATCGGGATCTGCGCCTACAATTTGCCAGGAATCATTAAAGCCGTCGCCATTGGGTGTGAAGAACTTAGGATAGCCTAACACAAAGATTTCTTCTTCGGTGATCCCGCAATTATTTTTATCTCTTACAAACACAGTTACCAATCCTGGAGCTACGTTGTTAAAAATATTGGAATCCTGATAAGGACCATTGCGATCATTCAATGCATACTCGTAGTTGCCCTCGCCGGAAACCAGTACCGTGATCCTGTTATTATCTGAAAAATCGCGGATCACGATCTCATTGATTTGCGCAATATTTGAAGCGATCACTTCAAAATTCTTAGAATTGGAGCAGCTTCTAACGGTTCCACCATCTGAATAATTACGGGTTAGCTGCAAGCGATAGCTTCCGGGTTCTGTGATGCTGGAGGTCTGAACGTTGGATACTTCGGCTTCAGAATTTCCATTTACCTTGTACCATCGGTATCCATCATATCCTGGTTCTGCTATAAGTGTTCCCGGGAGTTCATTCAGGCAAATAAATATTTCATCCGGATAATTCACCTCGGGTAAAGGATCTATCAGAAACTGTATAGCTTCAATTCCCTGGCATTGATTTCCGCTTTCTAACCTGACCAATATTTGGGTATCCGAAGTGATAAGATTACCATTTAACTCATTGATCTCAAGGGCAGCATCATTGCGATTCCTGTAAAATGAAGCTTCCAGTGGCGCGTAAGAATTTCTGATGGATTCCAGATCAAAGCTACTCTCGAGCACTTGGTCTTCATCAGAGAGATCGCACCCATAAATAATCCTCGTATTCGTGTTTCCTATAATGGTGGATTGCACAGTCACCTGAAGTTCGGCAATATTAAAACAGCCGGAAGCTCCCGTTACCTTTACATAGATCGTTTCGTTAAACGGATTACTGTTACGATAACTTTCAGGGGAGGAAATGGCAATGCCTCCCTGCAGATCTGCCAGACTCCGGTGAAATGTGATGCCGCTTCCTGTGGTATTATTGGTTAGTTCGGCCACGGCCTGTACCAGATTGATAGTGGTGATACCATCTGAAGGATTCGCCTCATCAAGATCGCATTGGGTAAGCAAGGTGTTTTTTACGGATGGGAGCGGATTTACAGTTAAGAAAGCAAAACCTTCTACGGGACAACTGCCATCATTTCTGTCGATCTCTACCTTATAAATTCCGGAGTCGGCAACGCCGGCACTGGTTATTGAGAACGAATTACTGCCCGCCGGAAGTACCGTCACATTATTAGCTGCATCTTCAAAGGTCCAGCGATAGGTCGCACCGGAAATTACCGGAGCGGTAAAGGTATACGACTCGTTTTCACATAGTTCCAGGTCGGTATTGCCATTGGTTCCTGAATCTCCCAAAATATTAATTACTTCATTGAAGAGCGATTGTATAAAAGGTGGAAGTCCGAAGGAAGCAAAGCGTCCGCCCAGGGTTTGTTGTCCCGGGACAAAATTACAGGCGGCACCTCTTTGATTGGGATCGTTGATCACATTCAGCGCTCCGCTTGCAAATTGTGAACCGTATATTTTACCGTCGGGTGCCAGTTGCAAAGCACCATTCACAAATTCGCCTAACTGAAATCTGGAAGCACTTATATCGGCAGCAAGCAGATCGTATTGGTAAAGTCTACCATCTACATAGGTTCCCTGCGAATCGTAAAAATCGGCAGTCACATACAGGATTTCGTTATTGGGTGAAAATTCAATGCCATAAGGAGACCTGTTGTCTACATTAATTTCCAATTCATTGGTTACTTGCCCGGTAGCCGAATCAAAATCGTATAGTACTACCTTTCCTGGAGCAGACCTATCGGTGACATCAGAAACGGTACTGTGTGCTACGGCAATTTTAGTACCATCGGGAGAAGCCTTCATATACCCGATGGCATTATAGCGATAACCGCCCAATGGCACCAGTGTAGGCGTGACCGAAACTACAGGTGTTGTATTTACTCCCGCAGCTGAGATCTCATAGGCATAGAATGAATCGAGGAACTGACTGATGAGCCAGATAGAACTACAATCGGCAGAACGTACCGCCGTAATTTTTTCTGAATTGGGTTTTAAAAGGGGTTGCCCGTTGTTTCCTCTGCCTACGACCTCACCATTCGCACCCCTGCTCATATCTACAATGTAGTAGTTGAGCCCTTCAAGCAAAGTAGTATCGTGAACTTCACCACCCAGCGCATTCACGGTAAAAACATAATAAATGTCGTTATCATCGGGTTTTGGCACGATCAAAGCAGACTGGGTACTGGACGGATCTCCCAATAATCCTGTACCATTGGTCATAACTCCGTTGGTGCGATCCCAGATGGTAATACCATCGGTATAGAATAAGAGGTTCCCGAATTTATCGGAGATCGAAGCACAACCTTCGTTAGTGCTTAACTGCCCGTCAAGTAGCGGAACGACACTACCATCGCCATTAAATCGCAGTCCGGCATTGCGCCCAAAATACCAGTTGGAAGCTTCCCTTTGAGCAAAAATTGTCCCAAAGGCAAGAAACGCCAGCAATAAAAAAATCTGTCTTTGTAATTTCATTTTGCCCCAAGCAAGGACTAAATATACTACAAATCACGTCTTTTTAATAATAGAAACGACATATAGATAAAAAAAGCAGTCCAAACTAACACGATGGCTACATCACCTAGTTGTACTGCATAATTCTTGGTAAATTCTTCACCTACCTGATTGGCAACTGAACGCACAGCAGATAGTCGGCTTCCGGGTTCTTTGATAAGGTTGCTCATGGCATTTAACGGGAAGAATTCGGAGATCTTATTAGCCAGATTGGTATCTGCCTGCCAGCGCATGAGTCCGTACGCGATCCCTTCAAGTGCCTGCCATAAGATAAGGAAGCCAAGCGCAAAAGCAGATCGTTTTACTAATATGCCTAGAAAGAGACAGAAAGAGAAAAATCCGGTAAGCTTCAGAAAGAACGCAAACAGGTATTCCAGATCTGAAAATATAATAGAGGGTTCGTTAAAGTCAGAATACATTAACCCCAATATCAATGAGATGATAAAAATAAATAGGGTAGAAGCCAGTGCGAAGGTAAGCACGGTCAAGAATTTAGAAGCGATGAATTCTTTTTTACTCAAGCCGTCGATCAGGTTCTGTTTTAAGGTTTTATTGCTGTATTCATTCGCCATCATTGAAACAATGACGATCGCTAAAAACAGTTTAAAGATGGCTGCAACATAGGTATTAAAATGCCAGATGAATGGAAAATTAAATATACCCTGTTCGGCCAGGTGAAATTTTATAGGGCCAATATCAAATTTAATAGCGGCGATAAGAGCTATGGAAGTAAGCAGCGCAAAATAGGAGATGATTAAGAATCTACTGGCTCTGTTATTCCATAATTTGATGAATTCTATTTGAAGTAAACGTATCATTTGTGTTTTTGATTGGATGAAAAATAGATTAGTTGCTTTGGTTGTTGGTTAGGGTGAGGAACTGTTCTTCCAGGCTTTCTTTTCGTTTAACGAGATGCGATAAAACGATGCCCTTATCAAACATCGCCCGGTTAAACTCTTCAGCATCCATGGGTGTGTTTAAAAAAGCCACCACAAGATCTCCTTCTTCTTTGATTCTGCCGATAGAAGGATGCTCTTCCAGCAGTTTGATCATAAACTCTTTGTTAGTGCTTTTGATCTCGAAAAAGCCATGACTGGCGATCATTTCGTCTACGCGGCCAGAATATAATTTTTCACCCTTTCTCAGGATCACCACGTGGCTGCATACTTTTTCTACTTCGTCGAGTAAATGCGACGCTAATAAAATGGTGGTTCCGGAAGCAGCGATCTTTTTAATGATCTCTCTTATTTGATGAATTCCTTGCGGATCGAGTCCGTTAGTGGGTTCGTCTAAGATCAGTATTTCAGGATCATTCAATAATGCCGATGCAATGGCAAGACGTTGTTTCATCCCCAGCGAAAACGTGCGGAACTTACTGTTCTTACGCTCCAATAAGCCTACCAATTCTAATTTCTCTTCGATCTTGTGAAAAGGCACTCCTTTGATGCGGCATACCAGCCGTAAGTTCTTTTCAGCGGTCATATACGGGTAGAAATTAGGACGTTCGATGATGGCGCCCACTTTCTTCAAGGCATTATGCGTAGATATGGCACCGTCAAACCAGTGAAAATTTCCCGCGGAGGGATTCACTACATTTAAGACCATGCCCAGGGTAGTAGACTTTCCGCTACCGTTTGGACCCAGGATTCCGTAGACGTTGCCTTTCTCGATGGAAAAGGACAAATTCTTCACGGCTTGTACATGACCATACTTCTTTGAGAGGTTTTCGATGGTAAGGATATTTTCCAAAATTGAGTTTTTGATTGATTATATTTACTTGACGATGGGAACTCCAAATTGTTACAAATAACGTTATTTTTGCAGCAAAGAACGACCGTGATGGAAGAAAAATTAATGTCTAAAAAAAAAACATCTTTTCCTGTTTCAAAGGATTTGCGAGAATACCTGGAACGGTACAATCGCAATATCAGGATCCCGGTTTTTTATGAAGACTTGCTTCGTTTTGCCGGTTCGGTAGTGGTGTATGACGAACATGATAATGATACGTTGTGGGTGCGGGTATATTATTCGGATTTTGATCGGGAAGAGATCGATCTGAGCCTGAAACAGGTATATACCATTTTACATTCTGATGGTAATGAAGAGACCATTCCGTTTTTAAATATTGACGCGGTAGACTATTGTACGTTCGGAAATTCGAAGCCTTTTCGCATTAAAGTGCGTAACATTCTCAATGATAATTACACTTATTTTTATGTAAAGAAGGCCGATGCTTCCCGTATTTACGGACTCGAACTGGAGCATTTATTATCTCCCGATCGTATGAACTATCTGGTGTATAAGGATACTTTGATCGAAGAGCATATTGCAGGCATTCCTGGCGATGTTTTTATCAATGAGATGCTGCCTTCCTTCAGCGATGGACAAAAATCACAGATCTCCAAAGAATTCGTCAAATTCAACGAACGCTGTATGATTCGGCTGTTGGGCGATATGCGTTCATATAATTACGTAGTGATCCCGGTGCATGATTTTGACCATGTAGTTTTTAAGATCCGTGCGATTGATTTCGATCAGCAATGTTACGAAGGAAATTTTAAGCTGTACCGGCCTCAGTTTTTCAAAGAGAATTTTCAAATGGTAAAAATGGTGGAGAACCGGCTTAAAATTGCCTCAATAGAACAGTATAAAAAAGAAGAACGATCGATCATTGCAAAACGGATGCTAAGTTCTAATAAACGAATTAAGCTGCTTTTGAAGACCATGGCAAAAGATGAGCTTTCTTCCCGAAAAAAGATACTTCAATTGCGTAAAGATCTTTATGAGTATACGCTGGACGTGAAGTTCAGACGTGCCAAGAACATGGGGCAGATCGTTCGTGCGGCACTTGATTTCGTGAAGCGTAATTACGAAGATGTGAGTATGAAGCGGTTATTGGAGGGGTAGTTTGTCACGATGACAGAATAACCTTCAGCCATTGGCACCTTGAGGTCATTTCGAAGAAGCGTAGCGACTGAGAAATCTGTCAGAAGTTAGCACTATCATACATAAAACTACCAAAGCCTTATTCTACAAGATCTGACCGCTACCAGCAGATTTTCAAGGATAATATATTAGTATTATACCACTGTAATTTGCGCTTAGATCTCTTCTGGTGGGGTTAGGGAGGTTTTAAGGGTTTTAGATTTGTTTTTTAGGCTGTTGAACTACGATAGGGCAGATATCTCACCCCGTAAAGGGGATTCGATATGATTGGGTTAAATAGATTTTGAAGGGAGTAAGATTTTAAATGAAAGTTCTTGCTTCCCATAAGACTTACTGGACCCTTTAATCTTTCACAAAACGGAAAAGTTAAATAAATTGAAGATTAGCGTTTTTTGAAAGATGTATTTAATTGACTTGCACCTGTCATTTCGACGAGTCTGGCGAAGCCGACAAGGAGAAATCTGCTAGAACATAAGCACACAGTCAATCGTAAAACATTTTGAAATAGTATTGAAACTAAATTTAGGCAGATATCTCTCCGCCCGAGGCGGATCGATATGACTAGTGCTTTTTCAAAAATCAATTATTAATTAGCTTCTTCAAAAGCGCTATTTGCCCTAAATGATAATGTGTATGCTCAATAAAGCCTAAAAAATTCCGGTGGTAGCTACCGTATTTAGGATCGGTAAAATCTTCGTTAAGAATACTATTCGGAAGTTTGGCAACCAGGTCACTTAATTCCTTTCCCTCTTCTAAAACGTTTTGCACCATTGCCTGCCATTCCGTTTCTGAGTTTAAGGGTGGCAGATCAAAACTGTATTTGTCATGTGCCTCCAGTTTTCCACCTTTTAATACGCCCAGAATCGCTTTTACGTAGTAATTGATATGAAAGGTGAGTACTGCAATGGAGTTGAGGTGATCCACTTTCTGGATCGCTTGTTCCAGCGATACGTCTTTTAATTGATCCTGAAGGTTGGAAGCCGTCCAGTTCCCTCCAAAATGAACGTCTTTAATATGTTTGGCAAGTTGTTGAGTGGTGGTCATTGGTTAGTACTTCAATTATAAACTTAAAGATAAGAGTTTTGAGGGAATGAGGGGTTCGATTAAGATATACTTACATTATTTGATGACCTTTCAAACAGCCTTAAAACTGCCATCCGAAATTTACACCAAATTTTCCGGTAAAATCCCGTTCGTCAGGATCGTCTGCAAGACCCAGGTTACGACCTAATCCGGCATTGATGTCAATAATGAATCCGGAATCACTTACCCATTTCCAGCCGATACCAATACCAAAAGCGGTCTCAAAATAGGTTTCGGTAGTGGTGTTTGCAGCATCTCCAATAAACAAAGTGAAATCATTTTCATAAGTGTAAAACTTTAAAAAGCCTTCACCATAGAAGCCTTTGGCACCAAAATCTTCTTTTGAAAAAAAGTACTGACGATAAAAAGGTGAAAACGAAAATTTTTCCAGGATTTCTGATCCGTTTTCATTATCAAAATTGATATTTAAATCGGCACCAACACCGCTGTATTTGTTTAGTACGTATTCATATCGCGGGTTAAAGGCAGGAAAAACTAGTGCAGAAAGTACATCCAAACTAAGGCTATGTCGTTTTGCTTTGGAGAATTCCGTCATACGTTTTTGACTATCCGTCTCGTCAGATTCCGTTTTGTTCTGCGCATTGGCGATCATGCTGATGCTTACTAAAACCAGAAGCAGGTATTTTTTCATAAGGTTGTGTTTCATTATAGATGTCTATTTTTAAATAGGTTGCTTATTGGGTGTTATTAATTTCTTTTTGAAAGAGAGCTAAGATATTTATTTTTAGGAGAACTTCGACTAAATTTATTTTTTAGGGAAGGTTATAGAAGTACTTGAAATTCACTAAAAATAAGGTGAAAAGCGGGGTAGATAGCAATGCACTAACTTATAAGCTGAAAAGTATCTTTATCAACTTATTTAAAGGGCTTGTAATGAACTTAAATTATGAGGTTTCCAGACCTGATTTTTTTAATTATATTGCCTTGTACAACGGTTACCGGTCTTATATGTAGGCTTTTTTCGCATTCACTACTATCGTATTAGCTCCCATATCACCAATCCGTTGATTCTTTTTATTTATGAGTGCGATTATAATTCCGATTAAGAACATATAGTCTACAATTCCGAGAAAAAATCGACCGAATGCTTGTCCAATTCCAATTGGTTTGTAATTCGTGTTTACAACTTTGATATTAAAAATCCGCTTTCCGATTGTCTGTCCAGATATTGCTTCGCTAATTGGCCAAAGTCCAAACGCAATAAAAAACATTCCCAAAGCTGGCAATCCGCTAAAGTGAAATCCAATTCCGTCTTCGGGAGGTTCGCCAAAGAAAATTCCAAATACCATTGCAATTAGCCAGAAAATGGAGAAGTCAATTAAGAATGCTAAAATCCGATATCCAACATTTGCAAATTCCGCATTGTCTTCAAATGGTCCAGGTTCAATTGTTTCGTTCATAGGTTGGTTTAGCTCTTAACGCTGCAAGTACGCACCAAACTGAAAATCCGCAAGTCCCGATGCTTCGGGATTCAGAAGTAGGCGAGAACAACCAATTATTTATACCCAGTTGTTACCATACTTTTTTTATTCAATTATTAATTCAATCGTTTCATCAGCAAAACTTGAAAAGCCTCGCTTTTCTCCTTTTGTTAAATCGACTTCTAATTTCAAACTCAATTTGGTATTATTCCGCTTTGCAATTAATTGTTTTGAAAAAACAACTCTAATTTCAGTTTCTTCATTTGGTTTAATAGTTTCTTTATTCCAGTTCAAGTAAGCAATTTGCTTATTTAATTCTATGTCAGAAATATGAAAATTTTTTTTACCTGTATTTTTTAAGATGAAAACGTAAGGTTTAGAAAAGTCCTGCTTTAGTTTATTAAACTTCATTTTTTTATCAGAAACCTCAAAACTAATTTCCTTTGCAGGCGCATCATATTTAATTCCGAATTGGATTCTATCTCCATTATTATAATTAATACTTGACATTGAATAACTTATGTTTTCCGCTAATTCAGCGATTAAGGTGATTTTTAAATCCCTAGTTTTTCCAACTCCTAGAGGTTCGTTACCTAAATCAAATTTTATGACTTCATTACTTAAAAATTTTGGTTCTTGAAAATCAATTTCCTTATCTGAATTATTTTTTACTCGAATTATTTTGGTTACGTCATTTTTGCCATCTGTTTTTCCAAAATCGATTAATAAGTCTCCGATATTATGTTCTTTGTCGATAGCAAGGTCAGTAAGATTAAGTATTTGTAAGCCGTATTTGTCTTTAAATTCGGCTTTAAATTTTTCTTTTTCTTCAGAGGTTGATTCGTTGTTACCTCTATTTTCAATTTCCTCAATTACAAAAGAGCCTAAATTTTGAGACCATTGCATTAATGGTAAATTTAATTCTTCGACTATAATCGGTTGTTTTTCTGTAACTAATTTTCCCGTTGGTGAACTGTAAAAAGTTATAAGGTTGTCAATTTCTGATTCCGTGTAATTTTTAGAGTATATTGGTTTAACTAACCTTTTAAACTCCGATAGTGATTTTTCTGTCACTTTTTGTTCCAAAGCCGCCCAATAATTATCTGAAATTCCAAAATTATCTTGTTTTTGGTAATCGATTGTTTGAGCTATTAGTTTTTCAATATTCCTTGTAGTTCCATCTAATTCCAATAAGTCCTCTATTTTTTCGTCTAGAGATTGAGCGTTTATTTGAAATGTAATTAATATTAGAAATGCTGTAATTAAGTCGGTTCTCATAGCTTTTTTCAAATGTTTGCTAACGGCAGTTTGTCTCAAAACTACCTTAGAATTGGATTAAAAATACGTATTTCTATTTTTGATGATAAGAAAAATTTAATTTTTAGGTGTTGAATGTATATATGGATAGAAAAGCTCAGAATTGATTTTCTGGCTGTTTCTACTTGCATTAGAAGCGTTTTTAAGCTTCTGATAAGGTATCGTCTTTAGATTGCCTAACAACCACATAAGTTCAATGTTACGTGAACACTCCAGTTCTAATTGCCCTGACGAGCGTATCTTATTCATGTAGCCATAAATGTAAAGTTTAAGAAGATCAGAAGGATTGTACGGCGGTATGCCTTGCCAGGTGATGGTTTGAAAACCAAGCGTATTGAAATCACGGCTGTATACCAATGGATCGATAGCTCGTACGGAGTGATCTTCATGGATCATATCTTCTAAACAGGTGGTGTAAAGGGTAAGTTGGGTGCGGGATTGTCCTTTTAAATATTTAATAGTTTTTATTCCGTACTGTAATTTCCATTTGCCCATTTTTTCGTCGGTTCAATCCACTCTTTTAGCGGTTTAAACAGAAATCCGTGTCCCATTCCAGTATTTAGTTCTATTTCTTTAAAGTTTTCTATTTCGCAAGTTGAGTTTTGTTTTCGCCCAAATGCCGAAACTCCGAAAGGGTCGGACTTTTCAAAAATCGTAAGAATGTTTCCACAATAATTAATTTCGGGTATGTTTTCAATATCTGAATTCTGAAAACTTGCGATAAATACGAAATTCAGTTCAGGATTGTCCGCCAAGGTCGAAACGTATTGAGCAATATATCCGCCTTTGGAAGTTCCAACAACCGTTATTCGGTTTGGCTCAATTCCTTTTTGGATTAAGCTATCTATTTGGTTTGCAATTGCGATTGCGTATTCTCTTGCATTTACATTTCCGTTCCGTTTTTCGCTTATAACTATAAATCCGCTTTTTTCAAATTCAGCGATTATTTCTTTGTATTCAGTCCGCCCAAATTCTGGATGCTCTTCGTTCAGTTCGTGTTCTTCTAAAAATCGATTGTGCAAAAAGAAAATGTACCTTTCGTTGTTTCCATTTCCGCACGCAAAGATTATTGAAGAGAAAAGAATAAAAATAAATCGGCTAATTTTCATTGATTTGTAGGATTTCCAAAATTATGGGCAACGGCAGTTTGTCTCAAAACTGCCTTAGATTAGAATTAAAAATACGTATTTCTGTTTTTGATGGTAAGAAAAATTTAATTTTTAGGTATTGAATGTTTATTAGGCCAAAAAAGCTCAGTCTTAATTTCTGGCTATTTTTTTCTTGCATTGGAAGCGTTTTTAAGCTTCTGATCAGGATTTTGAGGTTTTTAGGTTGCCTGACAGCCACATCAGTTCAATGTTTCGTGAACACTCCAGTTCCAATTGCCGTGAAGAGCGTAACTTATTCATGTAGTCATAAATGTAAAGTTTAAGAAGATCAGAAGGATTGTATGGTGGTCTGCCTTGCCAGTTGATGGTTTGAAAACCAGTGTGTCGAAATCATTGCTGTTTACAAATTGATCGATAGCTCTTACCGAGTTATCTTTATGGATCATATCTTCTAAACAGGTGGTGTAAAAAGTAAGTAGGGTGCGAATTGTCCTTTTAAATATTCCATTGTTTAAGATCGGAATATTAGAAAAGCTATCAAAAATAATACTGTAAACCTATGGTTAAGTTTTGAGACAGTCTGACGGTTTGTGTAAAATGCGATTTAATGCATTTTTACACCTTGTTGGTAATAGTTTTTTCTCTTTTATATTTTTCTATATCTGCAACAAACTCCTTTAGCTTTAACTCAAACTTTCTTTTTGTCATACTAATAGAAGCAAATTCGCTTGAATCATCATTCCAATTTATAGGAAATTCAGTTGATGCTTTGATTTCATAAATTCCTTGTCCTTTTTTTCTTTGTCCCTCAAATTGAGGGTCAACTATAAAACATAGATAAAAGAAAATATTTTGGTCAAATTTGAATTGCACTTTCCAATGCTCATCATCCCACCACTCTCCACTTTCATCAATTAGTGCAATTTCCCAGTTGTTCTTGTTGAGCTCTTGCTCAATTTGATATTTGTATCCAGCCTTTTTCAATTAACTATTATTTAAAATTATCAACTTCGGTTTTTCTCCAACTTCTATTTTTCTATAATTAACGAAAACTCCACATTTTAAAATTACGTTCAATAATTCAGGTGCATTTTCTTTTAAGTATTTTCCGTTATCAATTTCCAATAGAGTTGGTTAATCAACCAGTTCGTCTGCAGAGTCAATCCAAGCATTCATATTTTCTCCATAGTACTCAGGGAAGTCCATTTCTTTTTTAAATTCAGAGTGAAATGTTTTCCAATTCTTAGTCTCTTACTTTTAATGCTTAATGTTTGCATTTTGTTTCTCAAATTACTGCCAACGGTTTGTGTATGTTTAATTGTGTCGTTAAGCACTTAATTTAGCAAATAAATCACAGATAGAAAATTCCAGTGGAATTTTCGTAAGTCTGCATTGACCTAGCAATTAATTATACAGGGTGTTGTATTGCGCTTTTATTCTTTTATTTCCGCACGAAGCGCATAATTTCGCTTTCGGCGTTCTGTATGGTTTTCCGCAATTTTCACAATCAGGTCCAATTTGTTCAAGTGAATGGTGCATAATTGCATTCGGTTCAGTTTCTCCAAATCCGGTCAAATTATTATAGTATTCCAATAACTCTTTAAACTTTTCTTGTATATCAGATTTTGCTACTTTAAATCCTTTAGAGTATAGCTCAGAAGCTATAGCAAACTCATTTTTGTCCAACATTGGAATTTCCATTTTACATCTCCAGCAATATTTAATTTCCATTCTATTATTTCATTATTCCATTTTTGAAAATTGTTGTTTTGTAAAGATGCTCAAACCCTTTTTGCTTTACTCTAACTTCATCTAAAGTTCTTTTTGATTTTAAGATTCCAACAAATTCAGAATATTCGTAGTCTGAAAATATTGTGAAACCTCCATTTTTTGTCATTAAGGACGAAACATTAATAAATTCCAATTCCGACTTTTTTAATCTCGGAAGTAAATCTTTATATCCAATTACAAAACGGTTTTCAGGTCTTAAATTTTCTTCGAGTCCGAATCTTATTTTGTAAACATTGTAGATGTGTTCTTTGTCCACTTTTCGGTCATTATCAAAACTGCTGAAAAATAATTCAGAATTTTTAAGTGAAATACATTCAGATACAAGTTCAGCTTGAATATTAGTCAAGCTCAACATTTGGAATAATTTACTAAAATTCGATTGTTTACTGTTCACTTCTCAAATGCACTACAATGGCAGTTTGTCTCAAAACTACCCTGGAATTGGATTAAAAATACGTATTTCTGTTTTTGATGATAAGAAAAATTTAATTTTTGGGTGTTGAATATATATTAGGCCAAAAAAGCTCAGAATAGATTATCTGGCTGTTTTTACTTGCATTAGAAGTGTTTTTAAGCTTCTGATCAGGGTTCTGAAGTCTTTATATTGCCTAACAACCTCATAATTTCAATGTTACGTGAACACTCCAGTTCCAATTGCCTTGAAGAGCGTATCCGGTTCATATAACAATAAATGTAAAGTTTAAGAAGATCAGAAGGATTGTATGGTGGTCTGCCTTGCCAGGTGATGGTCTGGAAACCCAGTGTATCGAAATCAAGGCTGTTTACAAATGGATCGATAGCTCGTACAGAGTTGTCATCATGGATCATATCTTCTAAACAGGTGGTGTAAAGGGTAAGGCTAGAGCAACAGTTGTGTTTGAATAGAATGCTTTTGCATAAACTTTCTCAGATTTCTTTTAGTGGTCAATCAAATTTGTTGGACTTTTTAGAAATCAATTTTCTTCCTTTTACTATCCATAAAATAGGTCCTATAATTCCAATCATAGAGATGAGTATCCATATTATTTTAGAACCTTTAAAATCTTTGGTTAGAATTAAATAGATAGCCTTAAAAGTCGTAAACAATGACCAAAAGCATAAGATTAAAAAGAAGATTACTAATATTGGTTTCATTTTTTCTATCATAATACTGATGGTTCGTATATGGTTTGTCGCGTGGGTTAGCACTTTACTTTGCAAGTACACACCAAACTGAAAATCCGCAAGTCCCTACGCTTCGGGATTCAGAAGTAGGCGAGAACAAGCAATTACTTACAGACAATGTTGTGTGTTGTTATTTTAGCCATCCACCTGCTTTGAATGACCTATATATTTGCTTCAAATTATCTTCTTTTAATACGTCTTTAATTTTTACTGTTACTCCGTAAATACAGCCTTCACAAGTGTTGAGTTGAACTTCAGATTTATTCAATTTACTCATTCGAGTAAACCAAGATTCTGGAATATCAATTTCATTCTGAAATAGGTATTGTAGTCCGATATAACCATAGGTCGCAATTTCTGGATTTAATGATTGCATCCATTTTGCTAATTCCTTAAAGTCTTTTTCATTAACTAGGTTAAGCATTTGTTGACATTTGTCTGGCGGTGATCCTGCAATTCCACAGAAAGTTCCATATGTGTAAATATCAAAGTCGGTTTTCTCAAAGTTTGAGTTTTCTATTCTTTCAAATAGTGTTTTTTGCTTGTTATTGTCTGTTAGTTTTAAATAAACCAATTGATTATTTGACGATTTAATTATGTTTAGATTATATGAGCTCCCTACAAGCCATAATTCAGAGCTTTCTTGAGTTAAATTGTTCTCAATCTGTCTATTGAAACCTTTCTGTTTTTCAAGTCCATAAGGTTCCTTTTCGGTTATTTTTTCTGCACTCCAAAAGCTGTCCAATTTTTGAAAGTTGAAATTGTCTGATTTAAGAATTGCTATCAAGCTGTTTAATTTTTTCTTTACAGGTTCATCGTTAAACTCGAAGTTTGTTTTTGAAGAAATTCCAAAATCCCCATCATTGTTTATTTCTATTTTGAATATTCTCTCTTCTGCGTCATATCCTTTTTCATAAGGGTCTTTTTTGATGTAGTATGAAATTCCATTTTGAGTATGCCAAGCATAAGTCTTTGATGTAAAACACCCTTTGTCATTGTATATATTCCAAACTTCTTTCATTGTACTTTCATTTAGTACAATTCCGTTTTCTGTTTTAGCTTTAAATGGCGATTGAATTGAAATTGACCTTACTATTTTGTTTTTATCATAAGGGTCAATTTGGAAAGTCAGACCGATTTTGTCAAAATGATACTTTGTAGTTAAAGTCTTTTCTGATAGACTGTAATCCGTACCATAAATTTCAATTACATCTGAAATTTTTGAGGAGTCAATCACTATAGATATTCCTTCGATTCCTTTATTCGGAATAAGCACATTTATTTGTCCAAAAACCGGATTAAAACAAAGTATGAATAGAACGATATTTATTGTTCTGTATGTCATTTTCATAATTACACACAACGGCAGTTTGTCTCAAAACTACCCTTGATTTGGATTAAAAATACGTATTTCTGTTTTTGATGGTAAGAAAAATTTAATTTTTAGGTGTAAGTTTAAATTCTGTTCTTTTCTTTCCATCCATTCCCAACATTGATAAGTTTGTGTCGACTTCCATTATTCCGTCATATTCAATCCAAATACCTTTATTTAACGAGAATAGTCCGGTTGCTTTGTGTGATATTTTCATATAGGTTTCTTTATCACTTTCTCCAGCAAACATAGTCATAAGTCCATTTCCAAAATCGCCCGAAACATATTCTTCGATATCGTACTTAATTACTGCAATTTTGTCTACGTTTTGCTCTATTATTTTTTCCAATCGAACTTTATTTTTTCTGTATAGAGTGTGAGCAACGAAATTTTGATCCATTGAAATTAAATTGACTTTTAAACTCCATTCATCTCCAACTTTGATTGGTTCTTTTGGAAGCTCAAATAGAATTGCAATCAGATTGGTTTGAGAGTTCTTATAATAAAAACTTAATAATTCTCCTTCCATACTTACTTTACCTCTTAAAACCACGTTTCCGTTTATTTTTGCCATTCCAGAGAACAGAGTTTCAATTGTATCTGTCTTATCTGTCTTGAGAAACATCGCAATGTCTATATTACCATTCTTGTCAGGATAGAGTTTTGTTTCGTATTTTAAATTAGCAGTTTGTTCTTGCATTTTTTTGAAAAAATCATTTGCTTTCCCTCCAAAAAGAGTGTCATTTTGTTTTTCACTTTTATTTTCCTCTTGTGGAACCATTATATCTTTCATAACGGTTTTATAGGTCAGCGTATCAGATATTTTCCACTTCAAATCAACAATTTCCTTTTGCTGGGCATTTACTGAAAATACGATAAATAAAAATGGTAGTAGTAGTCTTTTCATAATTGTGGCCAACGGCAGTTTGTCTCAAAACTATCCTGGTTTTGGATTAAAAATACGTATTTCTGTTTTTGATGGTAAGAAAAATTTAATTTTTAGGTGTTGAATGTGTTGCTTTCCCTTAAAATGACCTCCTCCCAAATTTAGGTACAGGTCAAATACCCCATAGGCATAAGGCAAGCAAATAAATGCATGCAACTATCCGCTATTGCTTATAATTTGAAAAAATATTTGAAATTCACTCAAAACAAAGTAAAAAGTGGGGTGAGAAACCTCCACTTTGTTCAAATTATAAAATCATGGCTTCAGGACTTTTTTTGGCTCCATTTAAAGCTGCTAAATATGGCTTCCCTTAGAGGGAAATGTATTCAAAAAAACCTTTAATAGGGCTTAAAATAAGAAAGATTTTTGCAAATTATTGGCTTGTGCAACGACTACCATTGTTAGCACCAGTTATTTATTATTTTCAATTTTCTTTTCAATCCGTGATTTTATTCTTGGGTTGTTTTCATTTCCAATCATTTTCAAGCATTCTTGGTAAAGACCATTTGCTCGTTCGTTTAAATTCCACGCACTAAATTGGTCAGCAATTTTCTCTATTGGTCTAAAATCTTCTTTATTATATAAACTTAAAAAAAGTTCAAGTAGTTTGATAGAGTTTTCTGATTTCTCTAATTCGGAACTCTTAAAGTCAAATATGTAAATTAGATTTCTATTAAACTGTTCTTGTTTATATTGGTAATAATCCGATGATTGTTTGCCATAAATTTTGGGCTCGATTTCTCCGCTTATTAATTTTTCTAATGTTTTGTTAGCTTGGTTGATAAAATGAATAACCTTGTCGTATTTGTGATTGTTTATTAAGACTTTTAACCAATCATTAAATTTTCCAGTATGAATCGCAGAATCGATGTCAAATTCGTATTTTTTAAATTCTTCATCAACGACTTGTTCGTTATTTAATTTAATTTCAATATCGACTTTCAGTTCTTCGTAATCTTCTTTTCTTTTTAATTCTAATGCTTTATCAATTTCTTTTTGTGCATTCTCAAATTCTTGATTATCGAAAAAGTCAACTGCTCTTACAAAACACTCTAAATCTTCTCCATAAACGACAAAATCAGTTAGAGGAATTCCTTGCTCATTTAACGCTTTTATGAAATATGGTTTTTGTGTAATCCTTTTTCCAGTTTCTAGAGATATTTTGTGACTTGGTTTGTCAAGTTTGGCATCATAAAATCCGAAATAACGTTCACTTCTTTTGATGGCTTTCCATCTACCATATTTTTCTTTTTTTGGTTTAAGTCCAATTTCGTACCATTCCGAGATTGGTTTTACGATGTCCACATATTTTAATATTTGTTTTGGAAGTTCTATGTAATTACCTGTTTCTAAATAAACAGGAAGGTCTTTAATTTTTTCGAATTCTTTTTCTTTTTTCCTTTTACGTTCTTCTGGTGGCAAAAATTGTTCAGGATATTCGACTTGGTAGTATTCTCTAAATCCTTTGTATTCTTTTCCAACAGCTTGTAAAATGTCATCAAATTCTCCGTTGTCATTTACATTTTGCTGTCTAATACTTTCATATAATTTTGCATATGATAGATTAGCCAATTCTATATCTCCAGTTCTTAATCCTTGTTGGATTTTTTGATTGTGCCAATCAATCGCATTTATTCTGTCAGGAAATTTTATTTCCGATAATTTTGATTGAAAGGAAGAATTTGATTGAAATGTAGGTTTTTTCTTTGAAAGATTCTTTTTTTCTGGTTGGTTCTTTTGTTTGTTTTTTCCAATGTAGTAAAGCACTACTAAAACAATTCCTATTATGGTTATTACTTTCATTATGTTGGTTGGTCGTAATTGGTGCTAACGTGTTTGTGTATGGCTCGTTGCGGAAAATGTCCAACGGACTTTTCCGCCGTAACCGAAAGATAGCAAATTGCAATGGATTCCGATTAGGAATTCAGCCGCAATGAGCTATACACGGCTTAAGTTTACAATCTCTTAAATTTAGAGTTATTAACAGAAAGAACAAAAGAGAGGATTAAGATTAGTATACACGGTGAAGCATTGAACTTCGACAACATTGATAATCCCCTCTCTTTTCTACTTAAATATCGTTCAGTTCTGTAAGACGTTTAAATCTCGATTTTAAGTTGTTGATAGGTAAGTAGATTGTCCTTTCCAAAGGTATTTTCTATGAATAAATATAACGAAATTTATGGTATTGATATTAGTAAATTGGTGTTTGATCTTTACAATCCAGGGTCTGGTCATGTACAATTTAATAATGATGAGTATGGTTTTAAATTGTTAGTAAAGCAATTGCCTAAGGATTCTTTGGTAGTTATGGAAGCTACAGGATATTATCATTATCGATTAGCTCAATTCTTATACAAAAAAGGTTTTGCTGTATCTGTTGTAAATCCATTATCAGTCAAGCGATTTATTCAGATGAAGTTAGCCAAGGTAAAGACCGATAAGAGTGATGCCAAAGCTATTTATGAGTACGGGAAGTTGAATGAGGTTCCTTTGTATAATGCGTTTACAGATGTACAGGCAGAATGCTTACAGTTATTTAGGTTATTAGACAATTACTTAAAGCAACGCACAGCAACAAGGAATAAGCTTCATGGTGAAAAGGCTTTGGGTATACCTTCAAAGTTTGTATATCGTTCATTAATTAGAAACCTAAAGCATTTGAATCGAGAGATAGAACTTCTTGAGGGCCGTCTTTTGGAGTTGGTCAAGCAAGATCAGCAACAGCAATTGACTCTGTTAAAGAGTATTCCTGGTATGGGCGTAAAGACCGCTTTGTTTTTAATTGTTGTTACTGATGGTTTTAAAAAGTTTGAGAGTGCAAAACAATTATGTAGTTATGTAGGTATTACGCCAACCATAAGAGAGTCTGGTAGTAGTGTACGGGGAAGAAGTAGGATTAGTAAAGTAGGGAATAAAAAGCTTCGGAATCTATTGTTTTTATGTGCTTTTTCGGCATGTAAACACAACAAAGCATGTAAGGCATTATATGATAGAATTGTAGCAAAAGGTAAGAGTAAGAAACTAGCGCTGATAGCAGTGTCAAACAAACTACTAAAGCAAGCTTTCGCCATAGCAAAAAGTGGAATACCTTATAATGATAACTTTGTTTCCAAATTATCTTAAAAACGCTTGTTTTTTAACTCAGTTCTTTGTTGTGCAAAGTTATTTTGTCCATTCCGTTTTTCTATTCAGTTCTGTCCATTTTTTTGAATCCGAACCTAACTCTTTCTCAACTTTTCTTGCAAGACAATATTCTCCTATTGTATTAAACAAAAATATATTGTCACTCTCAAAAACTCCAACTTTTCTAATTTTCAATTCGATTTCCATCATTACTTTTTGATAAAAATCTTTTCCTTCTGTTTTGAAACCAGAGATAAGTTTAAATTTACCAACTAACCAATTTCCTTCCTCTTGCGGGAAAACAATTTGTGTTGGCCATCTTGGGAATTTATTAGTTATTTCTCTAATTTTTCTTTTAATAGGATTATAACGTTCATTAATCATCTCGATTTCAATAGTTGCTAATTCCGCAGATTCTTGGCCTCCAAATTCATAAGCTTCTGTGAGCATCTCGATGTATTTGCTATAATTTTTTTCGTGAGCTCTTTTTTCAATTGCATCTCCGATAATTGCATCAAGAATTGAAATCCAATCTCCACTTTCTGATAATAGATTACTTTCATTATATGAAATTACAATCATTGGAATTCGAAATTCAGAACATGCACGAAGTTTCGTGTCCATTTTTAATTTTCGATATTGGTCATTATCTGGTACTGACTCAATAAAGAATTTACCGTCTTGAGAAAACCCTCCACTTAATCCATCAAATTCTATTACTAAAATTGGGTTTCCAGTTTCAAGTTCACAAACTACAAAGTCAAACGAAGTCTTTAATAGAAAGTCGGTTACTTTAGGATTTTTATCAAATTTTTTCAATTCCTGATATTCAATCACATTTCTTACCGGAATTTGAGGAAAGACATCAACATACTTGCTCCAAAACGTTTTCAGTCGTTTGAAAATTGTTCTTTCAGATTTACTATCAAAAATAGATTTTGTCATCTATCAAAGTCTCTCGAATTTGGCTGTGTCCTAATTTTGCACAACTAATAAATAAACGCAATTGCGTTTATTTCTCCTTTAGTTGTTTTTTGTAATATTTTGAAAATCAGTAATATATTCGTTTCTAAACGGATATAAGCATTTGTACACGGCTCCTTAAAGCTGTTTTTCTATATTTATCAACCTTAAACCTACTAAAAATGAACGGTCTTTCTTAAAACACTTAGATGAATTTCCATTTTTATCGTTTACGGAATACACTCAACGAAACTTTCTTATTCTTAACTACAAATTAAAACCAATACGGTAAGATATGATTACGTGATTCCGTAAATCATTGTTTTTTGATAAAGCGTTTGTCAGGCTTAGCGCATTCTAAAGGAAGGAATGCCCGTTGTTTAAAAAGAGTCTGTCTGTATTTTTTTAGCTAAATACACTCTTTTTGGCGTACTTGAGTCATCGATCAATAGCTTGTCTGTAAATCCGCATTTAGTCAATGCGCGTATTCCTGAGTGATTGACCTCAGGTGTTCTGCTTATCATGGTGTTATATCCCTTTTCTTTTGCATGCTTTACAAGTTCCTGGTGTAATTCGGAGAATGCATTTCCTTTTTTTTCTTTATGAGTGATGACGTAAAGCTGTAAGTAGACTTTTGAAAAGCGAGCATGATCTTCGATATGTAAATCCTTCAGTAAATCAGTAAACGCATGTCCAATAATGAACCCCTGTTGTTCTTTAGCTGCTGTTATGATCAATTTTGCATCTTTTTTAGCTAACAAAGAAATAATTAGCGCATCAATGATCTTTTTATTCCATCCTTTTGGAAACATTTGTTTCCATGGGGAATCATTTTTTCTTGATGCTGATATTGGCAAAATATGTTGATATACGCTTTCATCACAAGACGCTATGGAAGCATAGGTTTTGAATTTGGGGTCTTCGTTCCGGTCCGCTTTAAAAGATTCCATAAGTACATAAAAATTAATCGGTTGATAATTGCATAGAAAACTGTTTCGTACTCTTCTTTGAGAAAGAAAGTTTTACATTCGCTAAACCTAATAAATATGAACGGTAATTCTTACATTTTTAGATAAAACACTGTTTTATTCGTTCCTATTGCAGGTTTTGATAGAAGAAATAGCTTGTTTAATCTTATGATATCCTATCCAATTATGCCAGATTTGTAAAGTATAGTTTATGCCGTGGAATATTTTCGATTTTTAACGGTATGGGTACCGCCTGAAACAATCAGGTGCCTATTCGGCAGATATCTCACCCTAAAGGGATTCGATATGACGTTTTTATCATCGTAGTTACAATTGAGAGCGTAAAGGCTCTGAAAATACACTTGAACTGAAGAGGCAAAAAAGGACACTTTCTCGATAGGCGTTTTCAAAAGTTCTATTAACTTTTGAAAACGCAAATAACTTCCTAAAAAGTTTCTATTGAAGTTTCGGTACTTCGACTTTTTTTAACAGAAGTCATTCAATACACCGACTAGAACAGAGGCATCTTGCTAGTATTCCAAGCAAAAGCCCCACGCAGTGAAATCCTGAGGCGTGGAATAAATTTCAAAAGCTTTGAGAACAGGAGCGAAGGAACGTAGCGACGCAAAGTTTTGAAATTGGTTTTTGACTTTATTGTCAAAAAATTCATAGGCGAAGGTGTCCTTTTTTTTGTTTCGTTTATTTTGGACAAGCAAAAAAAATGAAAACAAATCATGGAATTTAATTAGTATGCTTATCTCAGCTATTGCTCCCCACAAAATTTACTTGACCCCGTAATGCCTATAGCGGACAAATTTCAACCCCCAAACCTACCCAAACCTCTCCAGATTTGATCTAACAGCACTTTAGATGCCTCCAATATTAATATATTCATCGGTAAAATCATTCGGTAGAAGTCAGCTGAAGGATTCTTGTTTTTTTCTAATTCTCCTCCTTTCACAAGCCTCAACCAGCCCGTCACTTGCCTGTTTGCTATCGCTGTACATGGCAAGTGCCGCCCTCCGCCCGAGGCGGACGCAGCTCTTTGTTCCGACACTTCGGAAAGGAGAGGAGTTTTATAGTTTGCTCAGATCAGGCAGATTTCTCCGATCGCCCGGGCAGATCGTCGAAAAGACGTTTTGATTCAAGAAAACATTAAAAATCTGAGCTAGCTTAATCGTTGGGTCGAGTGTTTCCCTGCGAAAGCGGTCCCGATGTTTCGGGAGTATCGAGACCTGTTTTGTATGGCGAGCTTCGTCAACTCTCGATACAATCGCCCGGGGCGCTCACTCGAGATGACGTATGGACTTTAAATCAACATCGTTTAATTTACTACGACTTCTGTTCTTTATTAAAATACACCAGGTAATAGTACATCTGCTTTTCTTCGTCCCAGCCTTTTTCGACAAATTTCTCTGCGGATTCTGGATTTATAAAATCCATCTTAATCTGAATGTTGGTATCGAGATTGATCACATTTTTGATCTTCTTCCGCGCGTCAGAAACCGCTTTGTTGGCAATAGGAAAGGTAGAGACATCTTCAATGCTGTATTTGGGTCCGCGTTCAGTTTTGTAATGCTTGAATTCGGGAATTAACTCCGGATTTTCCATCACTTCGTTCAAAAAACTGGTTTCTTCGAAGTCATCGTTTTTCGCAAAGTGATTCACCGCACGGTTCATAAACATCACTTCTTCTTTCTTGTCTTCGGCCGGAAGCACCACATCTTTGGCAAAGTCCTGGCAGAACTTCAGGTATTTTTTGGTAAAGAAATTTTCATCGGCCAACACATCTACCCCTAAAAAGTTTTCGAGCCAGTATTTGGTGTCGTAGCGGTTACTGTCTACCGATAAGATCTTATAACCTTCTTCTTTCGCCACATTAAAAATAAGGCAACCTTTGTCCAGTTTGTTGATATTCACCCCTTGCTGGATCAAAATATCAAGATTACTTCCTTGCTCCTGGAATTGCAGAAAATCGTGTTTTAACTCGCTTTTGAAGATCCCTATTGCGTCGGTTTTCTGATTGTCGATCATCACATCGGTAAAATGAGCTACATACACTTCTCCGTTTTTGATATGGGGATGATTGGATTGCTCAAATAAATGCGTGGTTATTTTTTTTGAATTTGCATGACAGCTGGAAGGATCTGCAAAGGTGGCTGCTATAATGGAATACAGCGGATTAAAATCTACATCGACTTCATTGGCAAACCGGAAGTAATTTTCTTCTTTCTCGCGAAAAGGCTTAAAAAAATATTCTTTCAGTACCGCGGCGATCTCATCGTTCAAACGATAGGATTCTGCGGAAAGGAATACGGATTCATTTCTGCTTTTATTTCCGATTCTGTGTACTGAAAGGCTTTCGATCTGAGCAGGATATAGATTTATCATGGAGTATTAGTTGTAATTATTGGGTTTGTTAAATTTAATTTGGTTTGGAAGGATGATTTACAGCAAATCAATTCCAGTTTTCGTCGAAATCGAGATTGTCGTAATCTTCGATATCCAGATCTTCATCGCTAAGCTCATCTTCATCACCCGGAAGCGCTTCAAACTGTTTCTCCGGAGGAGCATCCGGAAGCACCCCGTAAGCAAATAAAAGATTGGGATACGATTTACCATCTTCTTTTTCTGCTACTTCAGCAAGTTCGACGAAGAAAGTCCACATGCTTAGAAAATCGTACACATAGATCAAATGTGGTGTGTCTTCATTAAGCACATCGTCTATAGGCGTCTCGTTCATCAGGCGAATATCAGAACCGGTATCGCTCATATCGAACAAGGAGATCTCTTCACCTTGTTCCCATTCTTCATCCGCCAGGTAAAAAGAAGCCATCTCGCTTCCGTCAAAACCAAAGGCCTGTGTGATGGAATTGTGCAACTCTTCCAAATAATTCTCAGCTTCGATTTCAATATCCCGAAAGATATCTTCTTCCGCATCAAGAATTATTCTGATCTTATAAATCATCTTAAAAATTTTGGATTGCAAAGTTACAAAGTTTCCCGCTGTTTTTTCGCCTGAATAGCTTCGAGTACCAAATAAAATTGTACACCGAACAGCAGCGAGGCTAATACAAGGTGTAAAGGCTGCGATCCGAAGGGGAAATCTACATAATACATCAGGATCCCGGTTGCAATTTCAGCAAGCAATAAGAGCAACACCCAATTCATTTTTTCGAAACCAAGCCCTTTTTTCCGATTTTGATAAAACAAGAAAACATTCACGACCAATACCACGATCGAAAAAGAACGATGAATGTAAAAATCGAGTTCCGGATTTTGAAGCCATAAGCCTTTGGCGGCTTCTCCTACTAAGTCAATTTGGGTGTCTACGAATTGTCGCACCTGGGTACCAAGCACTACCTGAAGCATCGTAAGTAAAAGGGCTATCCAAAGACCTTTATAGAATGCAGCGTTAAAAGCAACCTCATTCGTGATCTTTTTTGTAAGGCTGATGATGTAAAGTACCAATGCCACCAGCAAAAGTGCTACCACCATATGTATGGTGATCTTAACAGGTTGAAGCACAGAGTATACTACTTTTGCGCCCAGCCACGCCTGAAAGCCCATTCCGATCACCACGAGCCAGGATAAAAGCGTGATCTGTTTCTTTTCTTTCCAATAGCCAATGGCTGCAATTGCCATCAACAAAGTAGCGAGTCCGGCAAGTGCTCCGATCAGCCTGTTGATAAACTCCGTCCACGTATGAAATGCATTGAAAACGGAATAGTCGTGCCGGGTGTAGGGTTGCCAGTTGGTTTCATCGTATTCGGTTCCGGTAGTAAAATCGGTTACCGCTACCTGAAGGCTTTCATCGACGATGATCACCTGTCCTTTTTCATAATTCTTATGGGTTTGCCATTCTAACTGGGCGCGTTCGGTAGGAGGGATGAGGTAGCCAAAACATTTGGGCCAGTCCGGGCATCCCATTCCGCTACCTGTCATTCGTACCACAGCACCGGCTACGATGACCAGGTAAATTAGGATCAATGCAGTTTTTGCAATTTTCGGAAAGTTCTTTTTTAGTTTTTTCATAGCTATTTCCTTAAGACCCTACCACTTGCGTGAGTCCGAGATCTTTTCCTTTTTTGAGCATAAACTTTCGGGCTTCTTCATATTCATTCGGTATATCTCCTTCCAGAATTGCTTCTTTAATGGCTTCCTTTATGATCCCGACTTCTCTGGACGGACTAATACCAAACGTACTCATGATCTCCTCGCCACTTACCGGAGGCTGAAAATTTCGAACGTGATCCCTTTCTTCCACCTCGATCATTTTTTGCCGAACAAGTTTGAAGTTATTGTGATAGCGCCGGAAGCGTTTCGGATTTTTAGTCGTAATATCTGCTTCGCAAAGGGTCATAAGTGCGTCTACGTCTTCACCCGCATCAAAGATCAATCGGCGTACAGCAGAATCGGTGACCGCATCGTTCGAAAGCGCAATGGGCCGGGAACTCATGAGAACCATTTTCTGAACGAATTTCATTTTTTCATTCAAAGGCATACGCAGTCTTTTAAATAGTTTGTACACCATTTTTGAACCTACAAATTCGTGACCGTGAAATGTCCACCCCACTTTTTTATTAAAGCGTTTGGTAGGTGCTTTTCCAATATCGTGCAATAAGGCTGCCCATCGCAACCAGAGATTATCTGTATTTTCTGAAATATTGTCGACAACTTCCAGTGTATGCCAGAAATTGTCTTTATGTTTTTGTCCTTCTACTTCTTCGATGCCCTGCAAGGCAGTGAGTTCCGGGAGGATAATGGGTAAAAGTTCTGTTTCATAAAGCAGCTTAAAACCTACCGATGGTTTGGGACTTAAAAGTATCTTATGAAGTTCGTCTACGATACGTTCTTTTGAGATGATTCGAATACGGTCTTTATTCCTTTTGATCGCCTTGAAAGAAGATTTTTCGATGTTGAATTGTAGTTGGGTGGCAAAGCGAATGCCCCGCATCATCCGCAAGGGATCGTCTGAAAAAGTAATATCAGGATCCAATGGTGTACGTATGATCTTCCTTTCTAGGTCTTCACAGCCTCCAAAAGGGTCCAGCAACTTGCCAAAATCATTTTTGTCAAGCGATAGTGCCAACGCATTGATGGTAAAATCTCTTCGGTTTTGATCGTCTTGCAAGGTGCCGTTCTCTACCGCTGGCTTCCGGCTGTTTTCGTCATAACTTTCTTTTCGGGCTCCCACAAACTCTACTTCAATGTCGGTGGTTTTGATCATGGCTGTGCCATAGGTTTTAAACACCTGTACATTGGGAGTACCCGGAAGCTTTTTAGCAACTGCAAGCGCCAGTTCAATGCCGCTGCCAACAGCTACAATATCAATATCTTTGGGTTGTGGTCTTTTGAGTAAGTAGTCGCGAACGAAACCGCCAATTACATAGGTTTCCAGTGCTAACTCAGCAGAAACATCAGCGATAATATTGAAAATTTTATGATCAAGTGCTTCTGTATAATATCCTTCGGCCATACCTGTTTTTCAATATCTTTTAAGAGACCGCAAAGGTACAATATAACTTCAGGTTGAACAAGCTGCAAGCCCTTAATAATATACTTTTAGAAAGCCCGGGTAACGATCTTTTTTCCTTCCTGTATTTCGGGAAGGGTGATCATGTCTCCCACGATTTTATTGTATCGGTCAGGGGTAAAGTCGATGCGCCCATCTCCTGGATAGAAGGTCATTTCTCCAAAAACGATTCGGCCGTTAATGTTGTAAAGATCCACACGCACAAACGGGAATTTGTCGGCGAGCTTCCGGGCAACGGTCACCATCTCTTCAAAATTTTCAGGTTTTTCCAGCGTACCTTCGTAGGTAGCCACCGCTCCTTTATTAAAATCAGTTTTTTTCCAGTCAACATCATAAAAACAACGCTGATTGGCTTCATTGCCTCGTTCGAGGTCTATCTGCAGAAAACGAGGTTCTCCGTCAAAGCAATAGAATTTGTAATCACTGATTGCTCCCTTTCCCATTTCAGACAAATATTTTTCAGCCAAAAGACGGGGCTTTACATCTTTATAGGCCCATTCGAGTCCGCCGCGGTAGTACTGATTTTTATGCATCCATTTAAACAGTTTTAACCGGGATTTAAATACATCCATCTTAGACTTGTCTTCCACGATCAAATTAAAATGACAGCCGTGAACCCCTTTGATCACAAATTGATCTGGCAACGCATCAAAATTCACATCCCCAACCTTATCGAAAACGGCAAGGGTTTCATTGAGGTATTTTTCGCCTATTTTTTCTTTGACATAGGCCTTTACGGCATGTTTATCTACCAGCGTATTAAGGATTTTCGGTTTGTAGTAGACTTTTAACCACTGTATTTTTTCATTGAATTCTTTCGGATTCTCAAGATTGAGTTTTTTACCTGTGTAGTACTCGTAATAGATCTTTACATAAAATTCCGGAGGAAGGAATTTCATTTTTTTGATGAGCCCGTAAGCGAGTTTCCTGATTTTGTTCACAGTATCAGCCTCTATTTTAGTTGACGGTTTGCCGAAAAATTACAAAAAGCAAAGATATGTAAATTGCCATTCATATTTTTGTGTTAAATTCCATTACATGAAAGCACCTCAGATATCGGTTATCATCAGCACCTTTAACGCAGAAGCATGGCTTGAAAAAGTTTTATGGGGCTATAACCAACAACAATTCAGGGATTTTGAGGTAGTAATTGCCGATGACGGATCGGGTCCCGATACCAAAGCGTTGCTCAAACGTATGCAAGAGGAAGTTTTTTATGACCTGGTGCATGTATGGCAGGAAGATGACGGATTTCAGAAGTCTCGTATTTTAAACAAAGCGATCGTTGCCTGCAGAGCACCTTACATAGTGATGAGTGATGGCGATTGTATTCCAAGAGCAGATTTTCTGCAGGTGCATCAGGATGAGAAAGAAGCAGGCTATTTTATTTCGGGAGGTTACTTTATGTTACCCATGCATATTTCTAAACTTATTTCGAAGGAGGATATTGAAACCGGAAGGTGTTTTGAGGTTGACTGGCTGCTTGAGAACGGATTAAAGCGTTCTTTTAAGAATAACAAACTGACTGCTTCCGGCTGGAAAGCAAAATTTTTAAATGCGATCACGCCTACAAATGCGAGCTGGAATGGCCATAATTCCTCCGGATGGAAAAAGGATATTGAAGCGGTCAATGGCTTTGATGAGCGGATGCAATATGGCGGACAGGACCGAGAGCTGGGTGAACGGCTGTTCAATTACGGGATTAAATCGAAGCAACTGCGCTACAGTGCGGTTTGTGTTCACTTAGATCATAAAAGAGGGTATAAAACCCCAGAATCTATCGCCAAAAATCAAGCCATCCGGAAGCATACCAGAGATAGTAAGTCTCCCTGGACTCCTTATGGGATTGTCAAGAAAGAAAGTAGGGGGGAGTAAGGTTTGTGAGAGTAATGGTTAGAAGTAGTTTGTAAATCACTTTTAGCATCGTCACTGCGAGGAACGAAGCAGTCTTTTCGAGCATTCGTGCGCTGTTTCAACAGATTGCTTCAGTCGTGAGCTCTTTAGCAATGGCCTATGTGACGAGATTTTCTGATACTTAAGCTATTTGTGCTCTGTTAATTCAACACAGTTAACAATAAATCAAAATTAGAAAGTCCTTATGAAGGGCTTCAAATGATAACTTTAGAAGAAAAATTTGCTAGTGCAACGGTTACTATTGTTGTGAGCAAATTTTAATTCAATACTTCTCTAATTCTCTTTTCTAATTTTTCAAGGGATTCGATTTCACTTTCTTCCTTAAACACTTTTTCCCATTCTAATTTAAACAAATCATAATATCTCTGATTCATTTTTTTAAAATAAGAGGTTCTTTTATTATTATTATTGATTTTACGTAAACTGTCAACTTCTTTAACCATTTTTCGCCTATAAATTTCTAACAAGTCGAATTTGGCCTGGGCTATTCGGAGGTTGATCATATCTGTTGTATCAGAAACGTATGATTCTTCAGGTATAAAAACAGTTTTAGAACGAAAAAGAATCGGATCATTAACATTATACCTTGCTGACAATCCTACTTTTGCATATAATCCATCTCCATTTTCATAGAAATCATTCCAGGTAAGTTTTTCATCAGAAGACCATATTATTTTATCACTTAAAGTCCAATACTCAAGAAAATCATAATAATATCCCATAAAAAATAAACGAAAAACAATAAAGCTTATTAAAATAAACCCCACTATAATCCCAAATATTTTTATTCTGTA
The DNA here is from genome assembly GCA_046199005.1 of Flavobacteriaceae bacterium M23B6Z8. Taxonomy (GTDB): domain Bacteria; phylum Bacteroidota; class Bacteroidia; order Flavobacteriales; family Flavobacteriaceae; genus Ascidiimonas. The sequence goes on along the minus strand of CP176050.1, from coordinate 3,037,154 downwards.
TTTCAAGTTGTTACAACGTTTAAATATATATTACTTCACATAAAATCTGCTTAATCTCGCAAAAAGTGGTTCTAACCATCCAAATTGAGATTTAAGGGATACTAGTTCTTAGATCCCTCTTATAAAAAGTTATAGTGCTTTTGCAATTCACAAGCTTATGTTTTATCTGCCTACGTAACAAGGCATTTTCAAATCTATTAAAATTAATAGTTTTTGTGGATTCTGGATGAAATATCTCTAGTTACTTCATCTCAAATAAACCCAATCAACCACCATTAACAACCAATACTCCTCCCCAAACCCCTCAGGAACCAATATAACAACACTTAGTATGCCTCAGCTATAATAATATTGCCTTAAAAAAAGATTCAGTAGCGATGAGTTGGGTGATTCCTGAAGCAAAAGATTTAAAAAAAGGCAACCTTACTTCCGTCCTCTCCGTAATAACCACAACTTTACATACCGCATAAAAACTGTATAGCTCTGTATATAACCAATAACTAAACCCGGCACGCCGTCTCTAAATCCGCTTTGCACAAAGTAGTGTTTTACAAAGCCCCAAATAGGCTTTAAAACAAAGTGATAAGGAGTGAGTTTTCCGGTTTTAGCTTCGTAATCCCTTGCCTGCAAGGTAGCATATCTGTTAAGTTTTTCCATGAATTGATCCATGGAGCTGTACGTGTAGTGAAGTAGTTTTTCTTTTAAAAACAACACTTTTCCCTCGCTTTTTATTTCTTCATGCACATACTTGTCTTCATAGCGACAGGCACTTTTTCTGAAGAACCGGATCACCTTATCATTTCGCCAGCCGCTGTAGTGAATTCGTTCTCCCATAAAGTGATTGATCCTGCCGATCCAGAAGCCGGCTACAGAAGCATCCGGGGGCTTGCTAAGATGGTCGAGAATTTCATCCCTCAATGCAGGCGTCACTCGCTCGTCGGCATCTACCAGCAAGATCCACTCATGAGATGCCTGCGGAATGACCCAGTTTTTCTGCGCAGCGTGGTAATCGAACTTTCGTTGAAGGATCTTAGGTTGAAACTTCTGAGCTAGTTCCAGGGTCTTATCGGTACTGAATGAATCGACTATCAGAATTTCATCGGCGAAAGACACTGAAGCAAGTACCGCTTCAATGTGCTTTTCTTCATTGTATACCGGAATGATAACCGAAAGTTTTTCGCAAGTTTCCAAGACTTCAAATTAAAAACGAAAGATATAGATTTTCAAAAGAATACTTTAAAAATCCTTTGAGCGGTTTTACACAGCTACATCATATTCCCGAAGTGCATCGTTTAAAGACGTCTTTTTATCGGTACTTTCTTTTCGTTTTCCAATGATAAGCGCGCAGGGCACCTGATAAGATCCTGCCTTAAACTCTTTAGTATAACTGCCGGGAATGACCACCGAACGCGAAGGTACGACCCCTTTCATTTCTACCGGACTGCTTCCGGTTACATCGATTATTTTGGTAGAGGCGGTCAAAACTACATTTGCACCTAAAACGGCTTCTTTTTCAACACGAACACCTTCAACCACTATAGAACGAGATCCTATAAAGGCATTGTCTTCGATAATAACAGGAGCAGCCTGCAACGGCTCTAGCACACCACCAATACCTACACCACCACTGAGATGTACATTTTTTCCTATTTGAGCACAACTCCCTACGGTTGCCCAGGTATCTACCATACTTCCCGCATCTACGTAGGCACCTATGTTCACATAACTGGGCATCATGATCACTCCGGAGGAAATGTAAGCGCCATGTCTTGCAACCGCATGCGGGACTACGCGAATCCCTTTCGCTGCATAATCTCTTTTTAACGGGATCTTATCATGAAACTCCAGCGGACCCGCTTCCAGGGTTTCCATTTTTTGGATCGGAAAATAAAGAACCACCGCCTTTTTTACCCATTCATTCACCTGCCAACCCTCTGAAGTAGGCGCTGCAACTCGCAAGCTTCCTTCGTCTAACAGATCAATAATTTTACGGATTGCCTTGGTGGTTTCCGCTTCTTTGAGAAGTTCGCGGTTATTCCAGGCGTTTTCTATGATAGGTCTAAGTGAATCCATGTGCGTTGTTTTGCGCAAATATAAAAGCATAAATCGTAATAACTCATCGTTTTTTATAGTTATAACATTTTATCACTTATTTTTGCAAAAAATTATAGTGGGTAGAATTCTTGCGTTAGATTATGGGTTAAAGAGAACCGGGATCGCAGTGACCGATGAGTTACAATTGATCGCTTCGGGTCTTACAACGGTTACTACCGAAGAACTCTTGCCGTTTCTAAGAGCGTATGTTGCAGAGGAAAAGGTAGATCTGATGTTAATCGGAGAGCCTAAACAAATGAATAATACCCCTTCTGAGAGTGAAAAATATATAGCCACTTTCATTAAAAAACTGCGAAAAGAACTCCCGGAACTTGCGGTAGAACGTGTAGATGAAAGGTTTACCTCAAAAATGGCAGTTCAGAGCATGATCGCCGGTGGTGTGAAGAAAGGAAAGCGCCGAGACAAGGCATTGGTAGATGAGATAAGTGCCACTTTGATCCTGCAAAGTTTTTTAACCAGTAAAAATTAGAAAATTAATTCTCAATTAAAGAAATGATATTACCGATTGTAGCATATGGCGATCCAGTACTTCGAAAAAAATGTGAAGAGATCGATAAGGATTATGAAGGCTTAGATACGCTTATAAGCAATATGTTCGAAACCATGTACGCAGCTTCCGGTGTAGGCCTTGCAGCACCTCAGATTGGCCTACCTATTCGGTTGTTCCTTGTAGATGCAACGCCGTTTGCAGATGATGAAGATTTAAGTGAAGCGGAAAGAAAAGAACTGGAAACGTTTAAAAAAGTGTTTATCAATGCTAAAGTAGTGGATGAAACAGGAGATGAATGGGCTTTCAATGAAGGTTGCTTGAGTATTCCTGATGTTAGAGAAGATGTATTTAGACCCGATACACTACACTTAGAGTATATGGACGAAAACTTTGATCTGCATAAAGAAACCTTTACCGGGATGGCGGCAAGAGTGATCCAGCATGAATACGATCACATTGAAGGTGTTTTATTTACCGATAAGCTTTCTCCGTTAAAAAAACGACTTATCAAATCACGCCTTTCCAATATCTCAAAAGGGAATATTAAAGTTGATTACAGAATGCGCTTTCCTGCGATGAAAAAAGGAAGGTGAAGTTTTGATAATTAATTGAAAGGTTAAATATTTGCGCACTAAAAAATAAAAAATGGCTCTCGATAAAATATTGGCAATCTCAGGAAAACCTGGTCTATACTTATTAAAAACACAAACAAGAACAGGTTTTGTGGCAGAATCCTTACTGGACGGAAAACGGGTCACTATTGGCTTACGTCATAACGTAAGTATCCTTTCTGAAATCGCTATCTACACGCTTACGAAAGAGGTACCGTTGGCAGAAGTATTTCAAAAGATCAAAGACAAAGAAGACGGCAAACAAGCATCTGTTTCTCACAAAGATTCCAAAGATAAACTGGAAGAATACTTTTTTGAGATTTTACCAGATTATGATGAGGATCGTGTTTATGCCAGCGATATTAAAAAAGTAGTACAGTGGTATAATTTACTTCAAGCGAAGGGAATGACCGATTTTGAACTGGAAGCCAGTGAGGAACAAGACGAGGTACCTACTGGCACAGAAGCAAAATCAGAGGAAGAATAATCTTTAAGGTTCAAACCGAATTTATTACCAAAGAACGGTGGTAGTTTTATCACCATTTACTTTTAATAACTCTTGTAAATTTAGATTACACGCAGCCGTCTGGAATACAAATAAATTTGATATATTGAAAGGGTAAAGTTGTGCCGCTTTTTTTCAAATTTTATATGTAAGGTTTGTCATGGGGTTCGACTTTAAATAACAGAAATTAGAAAAACCTCACCAATGCTTCTGGATGCAACTCGTTTGAATTTGAATCAATTGATAAATTTACTTCATCAATTAACCGAAACGGAATTTACATCGAAACTTGAAATACTCAATCAATCATCTATAGGAATGCACGTAAGGCATATTGTAGAGTTTTATCAATGTCTTGAGTTTGCCCAGCAAAGCGGTGTAGTTAATTACGACGGTAGAAAACGAGATCATGCCCTTGAAAATAGCAAGACTATTTGTTTGGAAGCCTTGAAAAATATTTTGCATTTCCTAGAAGTAAATAAAACAGACCGTTCGTTAGAACTTCACTGCGATTACAGTAAGGAAGATGATGAGATGGGATTATTAAAAATAAGTACCTCTTTGTTACGCGAGCTACAATACAATCTGGAACATGCCGTGCATCATATGGCAATCATAAGAATAGGCATAAACGCTCTGGATACAGCAGTTACTTTAGACAATTCTTTTGGCGTTGCCTCTTCTACCATTCGAAATAAAAGGGTATGTGCACAGTAAGTTATGTTTCTTTGAGTGATGGTTTTGTGCTTACATCTAATCGTGATGAAGATCCAAATCGTAAAACATCTGCTCCTAAATCCCTGGCTTTAGATTCCTCGGTAACTATCGAGGCACCTATTGATCAGGAAAAAGGGGGTACCTGGATAGCGATGGAGCCAGCTACAAAGAGAGTGGCATGCCTCTTAAATGGAGCGCGTACCAATCATAAACGTACTCCGCCTTACAGAAAGAGCCGGGGAAAAATTGTTTTGGACGCTTTCTTGCACGATTCTTTTGAGCAGTATGCCCTTTCGATTCAATTGGAGGGTATAGAGCCTTTTACGCTTATCTTAGCAGACGGCGCAGTTCTTTTAGAAATGGTTTGGGACGGTACCCAAAAGGAGCTTTCCAAACTGGACTCAAAAAAGCCTTGGTTGTGGTCTTCAAGCACCTTGTACAGTTCAGAAGAAAAACGCAGGAAACAGCATATTTTTGATGAATATCTCAAAAAGCATCCAATTTCTTCGGAAAATATGTGGGAGCTGCATGGAGCAGTTGGGAGAAAAGATTTCATATTAGAACGTGTCTATGTGAAGACCGTAAGTATTACTCAGATTAAGGTAAATGCTACAAATACAAGTATGCGTTACCAGGACCGAAAGGTACTGGAAAAGGTGGGTCTTTAACCTGTATTATACAGACTAGTTACCAGTTTTAAGAATGGGAAATCTTAAAAATCATCCATTAGTCATCAAATGGTCAAGTTGGGAATATTGGCCGATGTATGTACTGTATATTCCTGTTTGTTTTCAACATCTATGGCTGTCCTTACGTGCCTGGAATCCTTTTTTCTTTCTTACTGCCAATCCTGCGATTAACGAAGGATTTATTTTGAGCGACAGCAAATACAACACGCTCAAACTGGTACCGGAAGCATATCGGCCACGAACGTTATTTGTGAAAGATTCGGGAGTGTTTGAAGCTGTGATGGCAGAAATAAAGCAGATGCAGATAGATTTTCCATTAATTTTAAAGCCTGACAGAGGGTATCGTGGCTTGCACGTTCATCGTGTCTCCGATCAGGAAGAATTACGATCGCTGATTTCAAACATAAAAGTACCGCACATCATTCAGGAATATATCAGCCATAATTTCGAGATAGGTATTTTCTATTACCGTTTTCCCGGAAGCAAAACAGGCCATATACCTTCGATTACAATTAAAGAATTCTTGTCGGTGACAGGAGACGGCATACATACGCTGCAGGAATTGGTGAATCAAAACCAGCGTGCGATCCTTCAAAAAGAAAAACTGAGAACGAAGTTTGCTGCAGAATGGGAGGCTATATTGGAAAAAGATCAGGTTTTAGTACTCGAATTTATTGGTAACCACAATCGTGGAACCAAATTTGTAAATGGCCAGCAACTTTACGATGAACAATTGTTAACCGTTTTTGACGAACTCAATCACCAAATGAAAGGTTTTTATTACGGTAGGTTTGACATACGAACCGCATCGATAGAAAGCCTGAAACACGAGAGGTCGTTTAAAATATTGGAAGTGAATGGGGTAGGGGCAGAACCTACACATATTTACGATCCTTCATACAAAATAACCAAAGCCTGGAGCGAGTTGTTGTTTTTGTGGAGAGTAGTTTTCAAAATAGCGGCTATGCGAAAAAAAGCAGGCAATAAGTATGTCTCCTTCAAAGAAGGCACCCGCAGGTTTACCTCTTATTTAAAATATACAAAAGCTTTTAAATGAGTGTAATTGTAACTTACAAAGCAAAGTGTACGCATTTGCCAGATGTAAAAAAACAGTATCTTGTAACTCAAATAGACAACCCATAATTTATGAAGAAGTTAGCACTCGTGATCGTGGTCATTTGTATGACGATCTCAACTCTTTTTGCACAGGAAACCTCCCAGGAAGAAAAAAATGATACCATTAAAAAGGCAACTAAGGAGCTGCCCTTAGAACCGGAAAGAGAGGTTTCTTTTTCTACAGACTCTGGTACATGGATGTCTTTAGATATAAGTCCCGATGGTACTCAGCTGGTCTTTGATCTTATGGGAGATCTTTATCTCATGCCCTTAACGGGAGGGAAAGCTGAACGAATTACTCAGGGTATGGCTTACGACGTGCACCCTAGATTCAGTCCGTCAGGGGAAGAAATTGTCTTTATTTCAGATAAAAGTGGTGCAGATAATGTATGGATATTGAAGCTGGCAGATAAAGAAACTGAGCAGCTTACCAAAGATAATAACCAAAATTACTTTGCAGCAGATTGGAGTCCGGATGGCGAATACCTGGTGGTTGCAAAGGGGCGTCGCAATATTAAATTACACATGATCCATAAAAGTGGGGGCAAAGGGGCGCAGCTAGTAAAAGAACCTAAAAATTTAAAAATGACCGATCCGGCTTTTAGTGCCGATGGTAAAACGATCTACTTCTCACGAAGAACAAATGCGTGGAATTACAATGCACAGCTACCGCAATATCAGATAGGTACCTATAGCCTGGAAGATGGTGAACTTAACACGATCACATCGCGCTATGGTTCTGCATTTACGCCTACGCCTTCACCTGACGGAAAGTGGTTGGTTTACGGTACCCGCTACGAAACAGAAACAGGCCTTATATTAAGGAACTTACAGACGGGCAAAGAAGAATGGCTTGCATATCCTGTACAGCATGACGACCAGGAATCAATTGCTCCTCTCGGGGTGCTTCCTGCAATGGCATTTACACCCGATAGCAAGGAATTGATCGTTTCTTACGGTGGAAAAATACATGCAATTGCTATTGTAGATAAGAAAGTACGCGAAGTATCATTTACTGCCGATGTTGAACTGGAACTCGGTCCTATGCTGGACTTTAAATATCCCATAAGTGACGAAGCGGAAGCTACCGTAACCCAGATTCGAGATGCAGTACCTTCACCAGACGGTTCACTACTAGCATTTACAGCGCTTAACAGATTGTATGTAATGTCTCTGCCATCCGGCACTCCAGAAAGACTTACAGCGCATGATTTTACCGAAGCACAACCAACCTGGTCTCCCGATGGTAATCATTTGGTCTTTTCTACCTGGAATGCTTCCGGGGGGCATTTATACAAAGTAAATGTGAAAGGGCGTAAAAGAGTCGAGCGCTTAACAGAAGTGGCCGGACTCTATTCGAATCCGTCATGGTCTATGAATTCTGATCGAATTGTTTTTCTCAAAGGATCGGCACAAACTTATCAGGATGCGAATGATCCTTTTAAACCGGGCATTAGGGAAGAACTGGCTTGGATAAGTTCTGAAGGTGGAAAAATCCATAAGATCGATGCGGCCAGATCAAGAAGTAATCCGCATTTCACAAAGATCAATGATCGTATTTACTTAAACCATCCTAAAAAAGGACTTGTTTCTATTCGATGGGATGGTACCGATGAGAAAGCACATTTAAAAGTGACCGGTATCACTACATACGGTTCTTCAGATATTTTTGGAGTGGGTCATAAAGATGCCGAGCATGCTGCTTTGCCGCAATTAGAGGAAGCATGGAGGGAGAATGACAAAGCGTCAAAACCTTCCAAAATTTTTATATCGCCGGATGGAAAACGTGTGCTTGCTAAAATCAATAATGAAATCTATTCGATGGTGTTACCCAAAATAGGAAAGACACCAGAGATATCCGTAGCCGATCCTGAAAAAGCAGCATTTCCAGCTGAACAACTTACCATTTTGGGAGGAGAGTTTCCGGCATGGGCTGCTAATTCTGACAAAATACACTGGTCTTTAGGAGCGAGCCATTTTGTATATAGCCTGGCGAAAGCAAAGCAATTTAAGGATAGCGTCGCTTTGGAAGAAAAAAAGAAAAAAGAAGTAACAGATAGCATCCCTTCAGATAAAAAAGAAAAAGAAGAGAAACCCAGATTTCAACCTGAAGAATTGAAGATTACAGTCACCTATCAAAGACAGATCCCCAAAGGAATGCTTCTCCTCAAGGGAGCGCGTGTAATCACAATGAAAGGAGATGAGGTTTACGAAAAAGCAGATATCCTTATCGAAAACAACCGTATTAAAAGTGTAGGCGCTTCCGGAAGCTTTACAGTGCCTGAAAATGCTGCAGTGATTGATGTAAGCGGTAAAACAATCCTACCGGGATTGGTAGATACGCATGCCCACATGTGGCCAAATTGGGGTATTCATAAAAACCACGTTTGGATGTATGCAGCCAATCTTGCTTATGGAGTGACTACCACTCGTGATCCTCAGACGGGAACAACAGATGTGCTTACCTATGCAGATATGGTAGAGGCAGGGATGATGCCCGGGCCGCGAGTTTACAGTACCGGGCCGGGAGTTGGCTATTGGTCGTATAAGATCAAGAGCCTGGAACATGCTAAAGAGGTATTGAAGCAATACAGTGAATATTACCATACCAAGAGTATTAAGATGTATCTGGTTGGGAATCGGCAGCAAAGACAGTGGATTATCATGGCTGCGAAAGAACTAGGGCTAAAACCTACAACTGAGGGTGGTCTGGACTTCAAATTAAATATGACGCAGTTACTCGACGGTTATCCGGGTCATGAACATTCTTTACCTATTTATCCGATCTATCAGGATGTTGTAAAATCGGTAGCGCAGTCTAAGATGGCGGTCACCGCCACCTTGCTAGTGTCTTATGGAGGTCCTTGGGCCGAAGAGTATTTTTATGCGACAGAGCAACCTTATCACGATAAGAAACTTCGCCGTTTCACACCTTACGATGAACTGGCAGGTAAATCAAGACGCAGAAGAGCCTGGTTTATGAAAGAAGAGCATGTTTTTCCAAAACACGCTGTTTTTATGAACGATTTGGTAAAAGCTAACGGAATTGCAGGCATTGGAAGCCACGGACAATTACAGGGGTTAGGATATCACTGGGAATTATGGGCGAACGGTAGTGGCGGTATGTCAAACGAAAATGCACTGAAAATGGCAACCATTCTGGGAGCAGAGGCACTTGGATTAGATAAAGATTTAGGTACTATTGAAGTAGGTAAGTTAGCAGACCTCATCGTATTACATAAGAATCCAATAGAAGATCTTCGCAATACCAATACGCTTCAATACGTTGTGAAGAATGGTATTATATACGATGCAGAAAATCTGAATGAGGTTTACCCTGTAAAAAAGGAAGCCGAGAAAATAGAATGGAATCATGAAATACCAGAAGACGTTCCCGGAATAAAAGATTAAATCGATTAAGTTTTAGATTTATTGGCACCGTCAAAGGGTCTAATACCTCATGGCTTGCCTCGAAATTAAACGTTTGTTTCAAACAAATGCCTTATGGACTTGCCCTGAGGTAGTTTACTACCGCTTTACCAGGAGCGCCTATGGTATATTTTAGGTAGTATTTTACATATCATTTCGGTAAAGGATAAAATTTCACGTAACTTTGTGCTTCTCTTTTATGAAGGGAGTGGTTTTAAGGTTAAAAGAAAAGATCGGTGATACCGTGTTATGATCAATTTTGATATAATAGTTAAATATTACCTCAATTACATAAATCTCAAAAGTTATGCGCGTTACCAGAATTTGTTGAAAACGCGCATGATCAGTTCCTGGATCGATCTTTCTAAAGATTTACCCGAAAAATATGCCTATTTCAACCTTGAAGGTCCTGTCTGGCATTACGATTCCGGTCGTTACACCTATTTATTGATCAAGAGTTTTCACCTGGCTGGCTATACGATTTACATCAACGATAAATACAGCTTATTATCCAGACTGTTAAAATATAAGGCCTTACTTTTAAAACTTCCGTTTAAAATTGTAAAGGGTGCAAGTGCTCCGGGATTGTACGCTGAAAAAAATACCATTGTAGTCGGAAATGAAAGCACGCTGAAAAAAATACGATTGCGTTTCCATGAGGATCGTTTAACGGAAAATTCGGATGCTTTTCCAATGCCGTATCTGATGCATCCCATGATGTATGCAGAAGCATATTCGAGGCAAATACCAGCGTTGCGAGATTCGTTATCGATGTTCAAAATTTTGTTTGCCGGAAACACCAATGAAAAAGAATATTCGCGTTCCGTATTAAAGTACAAGTTCAATAAAACCAACCGCTTTGAGGCCATTCGCTTTATCACAGAGGAATTTACCGAAAAAGAAGTAATTCAGGTAATTGACCGCAATGCGCTCACCGCTCCGGGCATATATCAAAACAAGCTATTATTAGTAAGATCTTCTTTGCTTAAGATTCCTTTTAATCAATGGTTGCCTACTCTAGCTAAAAGTGATTTTTTTCTGGCCTGCTCGGGATCAAGGATGCCAATGTGCCATAATGTGGTGGAAGCAATGGCGGTAGGTACTGTTCCTATTCTTGAGTATCCAGAATATTTTCATCCGCCGCTTGAACATGAGTTGAATTGTATTGTGTATTCTGGGCTTTCTGATCTCTATCTTAAAGTTCAGGAAGTACTTGCAATGAAAGAAGAGGAGATTGCTACTTTAAAGCAAAATGCCATTTCGTATTATGAAACTTACTTGGCACCTGAAAAATGGATATCAGATCTTTTAAACGCATCAGACGAAAAAACAGATCTTATTGTAAATGCACATTTGATACCCCATAAACAAGAAATCCCCGCTGATGTATACACCAGCGAGGATTCCATCCCAAACTTAACTAACCAAAAGTCATTATAGCTATATCGGTAACACTTAATTAGTTAGGTGTCATAAGCTACAATGACCTAGCCTCCCTTTTCATCTGCAATGATGGCAACAGGTGTTGCCTTGCAGTGAACTCTTTAATCCTTTTACGGATATTATTTATGATCAATTCAATGATCTTGATTTCTTTTTTCAAATAACGGACTAACGTATAGATTTAATTATAAATCTTTCTGAATCAAAACCATAAAGCTTAATTTTTACGGTTTTTAACATTTTTGATTTATTAATTAATAAATTTGAATATCATACGTTATTATCAACTAAAGTATTTACGTGTAGGATTTTTACTTTGGATCAACTATAAGTCTTAAAGTTTTGTTAACCTTTTTATATGGCTGAATTATTAGAAAAACACATAATTGAACTTCTTCTCGAAGGGGATGAAAAAGGGATGTCTTTACTTTATGATTATTACGGTGAAACATTATATGGCGTAGCCCTCAAAGTTACTAATGATGAAGACCTGGCGAAAGATGTGCTTCAGGAGAGTTTGGTCAAGGTCTGGAAGAAAATAGAGAAGTACGATGCGTCCAAAGCGAAACTCTTTACCTGGTTGTTTAGAATAACACGAAATACGGCCATCGATAAAATACGAAGTATAAGTGTAAAATCTGAGCAGGAAATCCAATTTGAAGTTTCTAACGTATATAGTGTAGGAGTAGATGATATTAAACCTGAACATATCGATGTTCAAAAGCATATTAATACTCTTGACGAAAAGTATCAAATAGTTCTGGAAGCCTTGTTTTTCAAGGGAATGACACAGCAGGAAGCCAGTGAAGCACTCGATATGCCACTGGGAACCGTAAAGTCACGCCTGAAGATCGGACTAAGAGAATTACGAAAAATTTACGATGCTTGACGTAGTATAGGTTTAATTTTTTATAAAAATTATGAAACAGGATATTAAAATATTTCTTGAAAGTGATTTGCTGGAAAGGTATACTTTTGGTGAGACCACAGACCAGGAGACCATACAGGTAGAGCATTTCATAGAAAAGTATCCCGAAGTAAAACAACAATACGATTTACTTCAGGGGGATCTTGAGAATTTTGCCCGATCTTATAAGGTAGAATTACCAAAAGGTTTCAAAGAAGAAATGCTTGCGGGAATGCCAAGAAAAGATAACGGCAGATCGTTGTATCGCATTTATTTTATGGCTGCGAGCGTAGCTGCGGTCATTTTTGCAGCGGTAAGTATTACATTATGGTCTCAGAACCGAATGCTGATCGAAGAGAACAATCTGGTAAGCTCTGAGATATTGAGCTTAAAAAAAGATGTGGTCGCTACAAACATGAAGCTGGATGATATTAAGAATCAGTTCTTAGTATTAAACAATGCTGAAACCCGAAAATATGTGTTGAAAGGGAATGAAAGAGCTCGTAGGTTAAAAACGGTCGCTTACATTAATCCGGTTGAAAAGCTATCGCTAATTAATGTGCAGTCGTTGCCAGAGCTACCCGAAGAACAGGTATATCAAATGTGGGCCGATGTTGATGGTGAAATGGTAAGTCTAGGAGTACTTAAAAAGGACAAAGACAAATTTGTGCACGTTCCTTTTAAAGAGAATGCCAAAAGTTTCAATATTACCATCGAACCTAAAGGAGGGAATGAGCATGCAACAGTAGAAAATACAGTAGCAAATATTTCCTTCGAGTAAAATCTAAAAAAATACAATCTTAGCAAAGACTTAGCTCAAAAAGGGCTAAGTTTTTGTATTTTTATACAAATTTTTAGAGGTAAGATGAAATTATTTTTGATAAGTATCGTATTACTTGGTTTGGCATTCGCAGGAATAGCCATAAAAATATGGGCAAAAAAAGATGGTAAATTTGCGGGTACCTGTGCAAGCCAAAGCCCATTTCTCAACAAAGACGGAGAACCTTGCAGCTTTTGCGGCAAAATGCCGGACGAGCAAGATTGTCGCAAACCCAATCCACAACATAACTAATCGAAAGGGTGGTGATAGCCAACCTTCTATTTTACACCTTTATTGCGGTAAGTGTTATACAGCTGTGTTACTTTCTTTTTATTTTTAGAAAGCTTTCTTTCTACACAAGACCTGTAAGAAAAGAAGATGCCAATAAAACGCCTCCGGTTTCTGTAATTATTTGTGCCAAAAATGAGGCGCACAACTTAGCTGCAAATATCCCTGCTATTTTAAATCAGCAATACCCAACTTTTGAATTGGTACTTATAAATGATGCCTCTTCAGACGATACCTTAGCGGTAATGGAAGGTTTTGCAGCTTCTAATCGCAATGTCAAAATTGTAGATGTAGAAAATATTGAAGCTTTCTGGGGGAATAAAAAATATGCGCTTACACTGGGGATTAAATCCGCCTCATATGATCACCTGCTTTTCACTGATGCCGATTGCAAGCCAGCCGGCAATGCCTGGATAGCAAAAATGATGCATTGCTTTACCGATCAAAAAACAATTGTTCTTGGATACAGCCCGTACGAAAAAGTAAAAAAATCACTGGTCAATGTATTAATAAGATTTGAAACCCTAATTACCGGGATACAGTACATTTCTTATGCAAATTTGGGAATACCCTATATGGGTGTCGGTCGTAATTTGGCCTATCACAGAAGTGAATTTTTTAGAGTGAAAGGATTTGTAAATCATATGAAGTTACTAAGCGGCGATGATGATCTTTTTGTAAATCAAGTTGCAACCAAAAGAAACGCAACGGTATGTTTACAACCAGAAAGCTTTATGGTCTCCAGTCCTAAAAGAACATTCAGAGACTGGTTCCGGCAAAAAAGAAGGCATGTTTCCACAGCGTCCTATTACAAATTTCATCACAAATTTTTGCTGGGTCTCTATTACATTTCAAATCTTATGTTTTGGATTACCTTAATAGTATTGATGATATTATTCATCAAACCTTTATGGGTAGGTGCCATAGCGATCATACTGGTGCTGCTAAAAACAATTTTTTACAAAAAAGCATTCAGCAAGTTGGGTGATACATCGGTTTGGTGGTCTTCCCCATTTTTAGAGATCTTCCTCATTACAATTCAATTCGCTATTTTTATAGTAAACCGCATTTCAAAACCCAGACATTGGAAATAACGTCCCAATTTATTAATAAGATGATCGAAAAGGCAAAAGCCGGAGATCAAAAATCATTTAGTTTTCTTCTTGATCATTACTGGAATGTGGTTTATGGCTTTCAGTTAAAAAGAACACAAAGTGAAAATGATGCTGAGGATATTACCATACAGACTTTTTCAAAAGCTTTTGACAAGATTCATACATACGATGCCAACTATGAATTTCAAACATGGTTGATCACGATTTCCAAAAATGTTCATATTGATCTGTTGCGAAAGAAAAAATCTAACATCATAGATCAGGCATTACAATCTGAAGATAAAGCAGTACTTAAGGTAGCAGATGAAACCCCTAGTGGAGAAGACCAACTTATTAGGGAACAAAATCTTGCCCATTTATTAAAGTGTATTAAACGCCTCAAAGAGCCTTATCAAAAAGTAATTAATCTGAGATATTTTCAGGAACTTTCGTATAAAGAGATGGCAAAAGAGCTCGACGAACCACTTAATAACATTAAGGTTAAGTTGCTTCGCGCCAAAAAATTACTTGCCGAAATTATTCAAGGTAAAAAAGAATGAAGAGCTGGTTTAAGAAATTGGGTCCGGGATTGCTATTTGCCGGTGCAGCGATCGGAGTTTCCCATCTAGTTCAAAGCACACGGGCTGGAGCAGATTTTGGTTTTGGGTTGCTATGGGCACTCATCTTAGTAAATATCTTTAAATATCCCTTTTTTCAGTACGGTCCCAGGTACGCGCTGGCAACCGGAGAAAATTTATTAGACGGTTACAAAAAGCTGGGTAAAGGATTTTTAATTCTTTATTTCATACTTACGCTGGCGACTATGTTCACCATCCAGACAGCAGTTACCGTGGTCACTGCGGGTCTGGCTTCGCAATTGTTCGGAGTATTTGATAATACAGTTTTGTGGAGTGTGATCATTGTTTTTGTTTGTCTGTTTATCTTGTTATTGGGCAAATACAAATTGCTGGACACCCTCATAAAGTACATTATTATTACCCTTACCATTAGTACCATTCTTGCCGTATTTCTGGCGACGAAAGATCAATCCTCTTCTTTTGCCTTAAGACAGGTAATGCCTCAGGGCACTGCGGGTATTGCATTTTTGATCGCTTTTATGGGCTGGATGCCAGCTCCATTAGATATTTCAGTATGGCATTCACTTTGGGCGCTGGAAAAGAAAAAAACTGTAACCTCCTATAAATCACGGGAAGCATTAAAAGATTTTAATATTGGTTATATAGGAACCATTGTTTTAGGTATTTGTTTTTTAGCTTTAGGGGCCTTGGTGATGTACAATACCGGAGAGACTTTTGGGAATAGTGCATCTGGTTTTGCAGCACAACTAATCAAAATGTACACAACCCATATGGGAACCTGGGCTTATCTTTTGATTGCGCTCGCTGCATTTACGACCATGTTTAGTACTACCATTACTACACTCGATGCATCTCCTAGAGCTATGGCACATACTTCAAGCTTGCTTTTCGGAAAAACAAAACTCAATGGATATCTAATATGGATAGTAATTCTTGCCGTAGGGACCAGCCTGATTTTTATCTTTTTCTTATCTGAAATGGGATTATTGATACAAATAGCCACCATCTTATCTTTTGTCACCGCTCCATTTTACGCAATTTCCAATTTCATTCTTATTACATCGAGCCATACGCCAAGAGAACACCGCCCTGGGATTTTCATGCGGATTTTGAGTTTATTAGGAATCCTCTTTTTACTCGGTTTCAGTGTTTGGTATCTCACAACCCTATAAGCATATTTTCAAAGATTAGTTTGTATCTTTGCTTCAAAATTGCAGCATGAGTATAGATACTTTAGAGAGCGTTGCGCCGCCAAAAGGCAAACCAAAGTGGTTACGTGTAAAATTACCTACCGGTAAAAAATATACGGAATTAAGGGGGCTTGTTGATAAGTATAATCTTCATACTATCTGTACGTCCGGAAGCTGCCCTAATATGGGGGAGTGCTGGAGTGAAGGTACGGCAACATTTATGATCTTAGGTAATATTTGTACCCGTTCTTGTGGCTTTTGTGGTGTAAAAACAGGAAGGCCTGAAACGGTAGATTGGGAAGAGCCTGAAAAGGTAGCCAGGTCTATCAAGATCATGAACATCAAACATGCTGTTGTCACTTCAGTAGATCGTGACGACCTAAAGGATATGGGCTCAATTATCTGGGCAGAAACAGTGAAAGCGATCCGAAGAATGAATCCTGAAACTACGCTTGAAACACTCATTCCTGATTTTCAGGGTGTAGAACGTAATATAGATCGAATTATTGAGGTGGCTCCAGAGGTGGTTTCACATAATATGGAAACTGTGCGCAGGCTTACCAGAGAAGTGAGAATTCAGGCAAAATACGAAAGAAGCCTTGCTGTACTTAGATATTTGAAAGATAACGGAATTAACAGAACCAAATCCGGTATCATGCTGGGATTGGGAGAAACTGAGGAAGAAGTTATACAAACGATGAAAGATCTGAGAGCGGCGAAAGTAGATATTGTAACCATCGGTCAATATTTACAACCCTCAAAGAAACACCTTCCGGTTAAACAATTTATTACGCCAGATCAATTCAAGAAGTATGAGCAATTAGGGCTAGAAATGGGTTTTAGACATGTAGAAAGTGGTGCTTTGGTAAGATCTTCCTACAAGGCTCATAAACACATACATTAAACACCTTTTCTAATCTCCTGGTACTTTAGGAGAAGTTCCTTTGAAAATGCGAAAAACTAAAATAGCCATTAATGGTTTCGGACGAATTGGCAGAACCCTCTTTAGGTTAGTATTAGATCACCCGGAAATCGAGGTTGTAGCTATCAACGATCTGGCAGATGCAAGAACACTGAGTCACCTTCTCAAATACGATAGTATTCATGGAACGCTTCCGGCAAAAGTATCTTTTTCAGATACTGATCTTTTAGTAAACGGAATGAAGATTCCGCTGCTTAATGAAAAGCATCCTTCGTCATTGAATTGGGATTTGTTCAATACAGATATTGTGGTAGAGGCTACCGGAAAATTCAAAACATCAGAAGAGCTCTCGCATCACCTTAAAAATGGAGTGAAAAAGGTCATTCTTTCGGTTCCTCCGATTGATGATAGCATCAAAACGGTCGTAATGGGTGTCAACGAGCATACCTTAGATGGTTCTGAACAAATTATATCGAATGCTTCCTGTACTACGAATAATGCTGCGCCTATGATCAAAATTGTAGACGAGCTTTGCGGTATTGAACAAGCGTACATCACTACTATTCATTCTTACACAACAGATCAGAGTTTACACGATCAACCGCATAGGGACCTCCGTAGGGCAAGAGCTGCTAGCCTTTCGATTGTACCAACCACTACTGGTGCTGCAAAGGCATTAACCAAAATATTTCCCCGGTTAGAAGAAGTGATTGGAGGCTGTGGTATCAGAGTTCCTGTGCCCGATGGTTCTTTAACAGATATCACTTTTAATGTGAAAAATGAAACGAGCATTGAAGCAATTAATGAAGCTTTTCGAAATGCTTCAGAAGGGTATTTAAAAGGAATTTTGTCTTACACAGAAGACCCGATAGTTTCTGTAGATATCATAAACTCAACCTATTCATGCACCTTTGATTCGCTGATGACTTCTGTGATTGGTAAGATGGTCAAGATCATTGGCTGGTATGATAATGAGACCGGATACAGCAGTAGAATTATAGATTTAATCAATTACATTAATAAGAAATAATTATATTTACAGATTAAATACCGCCTATGAATCGATACCTAACCTGTCTTCTAATGGCTTTGCTGTATGCCGGATTATCCTTTGGGCAGGGAAAAGGTGCGTTAAAAGATAACTTTAACGATCAGCTTCGAAAGGCGTATTACCACAAGAACAAGGCAAATTATGAATTGGCGGTCGGCTCAGTAGATAAGGCATTTGAGATTGCAGAACAGCTCTCTGAAAAAAGTCTTTTCATCGATTGTACCAATCTGTTCGCTCTTATTCATATAGACTTCGGACAACTAGACAAGGCAGATATTTTTCTGGATGTGAACGACCAAAGACTCGCATTTCATGAGTATCCGGAAGGTCAGGCGATGAGTAACGCATTAAAGTCTGTTTTGCTTGTAGAAGAGAAGCAATATATAGAAGCATTACAGTTACTTCGTTCTTCGCAGGCGAAACTAACATCTAAAAATGCCAATATGCGGGCGATTTTGTCATTCTATGAAGGTGTAGTGCATTACCATCGGCAGGATTTTGATAAATCTTTGGCAGTTTTTGAAAAGTTAATGCCTGTTCAAGGTGGCTGGCAGCCTAAGTATACAAATACACGCATACTCCTTTATCTTAGTGAGATATATGAAGCAAAAGGGAAACTGGAAGAAGCTATGGTCTTCGCAAAAAGAGCAAGCCAGAGCGCTAATAGTAACGATTTTCCAAAATTACAGTTAAGTGCTTATGATATTTTAAACAGGCTCTCTGGAAAAGCAGAAAATTTTCCGGAAGCTTATGAATATCTGGTAAATTACAATCAGATTAAAAATGAGCTTGACAGTAAAGAAAAAGAGGGAAATTTAGAAGAATTCGTTTCTACAAAAGAAATAGAGTTTCTGGAACGTACGGTAGAGCAGTTGAGTAGCGATGCGAAAGAACAGGAAAAACGAGTAAGTACTTCCAAACTTACTTCTGTACTTAGTTCGGCTTTACTCATTATCATTTCATTGTTAACGATATCCCTTTACAGGAATAATCAGATCAAATTCAAGACGAATGACCTGCTGTTAAAAAAGAATCTTGAATTAGAAACGGCAAAAGAAGAAGCAGAGAGAGCTATGCAGGCAAAAGCACAATTCTTGTCAACCGTAAGTCACGAGTTGCGTACTCCGTTATATGCGGTGACGGGTCTTACCCATTTGTTGCTAGAAGAAAACCCTAGTGAAAGCCAGAAAGAACATCTAAAATCCTTAAAATTTTCAGGGGAATATCTTTTGAATTTTATCAATGATATTTTACAGATCAATAAGATCGAAGCGAAAAAGTTATCTGTACAAAAGGTTCCGCTTAATATCAGAAAGGTTTTAAAAGATGTTGTTGATTCTCTTTACCAAACC
Organism: Flavobacteriaceae bacterium M23B6Z8; assembly: GCA_046199005.1. Lineage (GTDB taxonomy): Bacteria > Bacteroidota > Bacteroidia > Flavobacteriales > Flavobacteriaceae > Ascidiimonas. The sequence continues at coordinate 3,017,816 of CP176050.1, read as the reverse complement.
GCCAAGGAGAATGAAAACGTGATTCTATTGGAGATTGACGAAAAGATTCCCGCAGGCCTTTTGGGAGACCCTCTTAAGTTATCTCAAATCCTTATTAATTTGATAGGGAATGCCTCGAAGTTTACACAAAAAGGAGAAATTAAAGTGATCGCAGAGCTACTTGACAGCGATGAAGACGATGTAACTATTCACTTTAAGGTAAAAGATAATGGTATTGGTATTTCCAAAGAAATGCAAGCGACGATATTTGAAAGTTTTGCTCAGGGTTCTGTACAAATTAACAGAAAATACGGAGGAACGGGATTAGGTCTTACCATTGTAAAAAGTCTTCTAAGCTTGTTTAATGCCGAAATAAAACTGGAAAGTGAGATAGGCAAAGGAAGTTGTTTTATGTTTGACATCACATTTGATACAGTAACGGCTACTGAAGAAACATTACCTGCGGAAACTAAGATTGATGTTGATGATCAATTCTTTGAAAACCTTCACCTGTTACTTGTAGAAGATAATAAGATCAATCAGGTAATTACCAAGAAAATGTTGGCAAAGAAAGGTATGACCTGCGATATTGCCAACGATGGTTATGAAGCCATAGAGCATGCTAAAAAACCTATCTACAATGCTATCTTGATGGACATTCACATGCCGGGGATATCAGGATTGAAAACAACCCAGGAAATCAGGAAATTTAATAAAAAAGTACCTATTATCGCATTGACAGCAATCTCATTGGATGAGAGTACCGAAGACTTCTTTGAGGCAGGTTGTAACGATTTGATTACCAAGCCTTTCAAACCTGAAGTATTCTACGAAAAAATAGGAGATAACATCGTAAGAAATATAGAAGTAGACATCTAACTTAAATTTTGGCACGAACCTTGATTACTTATTATCAAGTAAAGATGTTCTTACAGTTAAATTTGAGTTAGTTAGTTAGTAGTTTAAGCGTATTCATTGAATACGCTTTTCTTTTTTAAGGTAGTTACATACGATCTGGTCAAATTCGTTTTTGGTTTCATCCAGAAAATAAGGTTCAATTGATATATATAAACTATCCGGAAGGTGTTTTTCCAGTCGTACAAAATCTTTTTCTGTGGTGATTATCTGTGCCCTGCTTTTTAGCATTTTGATTTCCTGCAGATTAAAATTATGGTGATCACCATACTTCAAGTGCTCAAAATTGAAACCTTCTTTTTTTAAAAATGATACGAGAGGATCGGGGTTGGCTATGCCTGTGACCAAGGTAAACGGAGTGTTTTGTAAGGTATTTAAAGAAATCCTTTTCCTATTATTTCGCAACTCACTGTCATAAGTGATTCCGGTAAAGAAAATAGGTTTTTTAGTATATCGATGGATTCCTTTCGTAATTTGTTCTTTTTTCTCGGGTGATAAAGTGGACGGACATTTTGTTACAAGAATTACATCGGCAGCATCGACACGACTTCGCAAATCTCTCAAGTTACCTGCTGGTAAAAGCAGATCATCTGTAAACAGATTCCCATAACTGCTTAACAAAATTGAGAATCCTGCTGTCACTTTGCGATGCTGAAAAGCATCATCTAAAATAATGAGTTCCGTGGTGGGGCTTTCTTCTTTCAATTTCTTGATTCCAGTAGTACGATCTTCACAAACGGCCACTGTTATATCAGGGAATTTCCGAAAGTACTGGTAGGGCTCATCGCCAATCTGTAATGCATCTGACGTAGCATCGGCCAAGACATATCCTATGGTTTTTCGTTTGTATCCACGACTTAATACCGCCACATGATGAGATGATTTCAGAAGGCGAATTAAGTATTCTGTCATGGGACTTTTTCCGGTACCTCCCACGCTAAGATTACCTACACAAATTAATGGAATATCGAATGATTGCGTTTTCAGGATACTGTGATCGTAAAGAAAGTGTCTTAGCCTAATTGCAAGTCCGTATAATAAAGAAAAAGGATACAGTAATTTTCTAAATGCACTCATTAGAGCGAAAGTATAATATTTTATCTTTGAAAAAAAATATCGTTTCATGAAGGTTCAGGAAGTCATTGAGATTATTGAAGAATTGAGTCCGTTAGCCTATGCAGAAGATTTTGATAATGTAGGGTTGTTGGTAGGTGATCGAAATCAATCTGTTTCCGGAATACTGGTTACACTGGATACGTTGGAAAATGTGGTTGACGAAGCGATCACCAAGAAATGCAATATGATCGTAAGCTTTCATCCTATAATTTTTTCCGGCATAAAGAAACTTACTGGTAAAAACTACGTGGAGCGTGTTGTGATCAAGGCAATAAAGCATGAGGTCGCTATTTTTTCAATGCATACTGCATTAGATAATTCATTCAACGGTGTAAATGCACGAATTTGTGAAATATTAGGGCTTGGCAACCGCAGCGTATTAATGCCGCAAAAAGAGACGATCAAAAAATTACAAACTTATGTGCCCGAAGCGAATGCAGCAGCGCTCAGGGAGGCTTTATTTCGGGTGGGAGCAGGAAATATTGGCAATTACGAGAATTGTAGCTTTAATACTGCCGGAACCGGTACGTTTAAAGGTAATGCGTCTTCGAATCCGGTAGTTGGGAAAAGAGGGGTCACTCAGTATGAAAAGGAGGTACAGCTAAGCCTTACATTTTCAAAACATTTAGAAAAATCGGTGCTAAGAGCCTTGTTTAAAAACCATCCGTATGAAGAAGTTGCCTATGAGATTACCACGCTTGAGAATTTAGACCAGCACAGAGGCATGGGAATGGTAGGAGAACTGGGAAATGAGATGGATGAAAAATCGTTTCTCAAGCTTCTAAAAAATAAAATGAATGCCTCTTGCATCAGACATTCTGCTTTCACGGGTAAAAACGTACGAAAAGTGGCGGTTTTGGGTGGCAGTGGTGCTTTTGCTATTGAAGCTGCAAAATATTCGGGTGCGCAGGTTTTTGTGACGGCAGATGTTAAGTATCATGAGTTTTACAAAGCGGAAGGAGCTATTTTAATCGCCGATATTGGTCATTATGAAACCGAACAGTTTACAAAAAACCTTTTAGTTGAGCATCTTAAGGAAAAAATTCATAATTTTGCAGTCATTTTAGCAGAGAGCATAACGAATCCCATCAAGTATTTTTAACATATGGCAAAGAAAACCGAGACAACCGTAGAGGAAAAATTAAGAGCCCTTTTTGATCTTCAGCTCATCGATTCAAGAGTTGATGAGATCAGAAATGTTCGTGGAGAACTGCCCCTTGAGGTAGAAGATCTTGAAGATGAGGTAGAGGGACTTAAGACACGTCTTGAAAAATTAAACGATGAGTTAGAAACACTCAATCAGGACATATCAGGGAAAAAGAATCTTATAGAAGAGTCTAAAACACTTATCAAAAAATATAACGAGCAACAAAAGAATGTTCGGAACAATCGTGAATTCAACTCTTTAAGTAAAGAAATTGAATTTCAGGAATTAGAAATACAATTAGCTGAGAAAAATATCAAAGAATTCAAAGTTCAGATTGAACAGAAAAAAGAGGTGATCGCACAAACCAAAGAGCGTATTGCAGAGCGTGAATCACACCTTAAACATAAGAAAGCTGAGCTTAGTGATATTATGGCAGAAACTGAGAAAGAAGAAGAAGCGCTTATCAATAAATCGGAAGAATACAAAGAAATGATCGAGGACAGACTGGTAAAGGCGTATACTCGTATCCGAACCAATGTTAAGAATGGTTTGGCAGTAGTTCCTGTAGAGCGTGGCGCTTCCGGTGGATCGTTTTTCACGATTCCTCCTCAAGTACAAATGGAAATTGCTTCCAGAAAAAAGATCATTACCGACGAGCACAGTGGTCGAATTTTGATCGATCCTGCGATGGCTCAGGAAGAAAGGGAGAAAATGGAAAAATTATTTTCATCTCTATAAAACTATAAGATATTTTGAAAACCCGCTTATTGCGGGTTTTTTTTATAATTAAATCGCATGCCGCAAACTACGGTAATCTCTCTTTTTAAATATGAAGGCTTCTCCGCTAAATGGGGCGCCTTTACTCGTATGGGATTTCCACCTTTAAGAAATGTCAGTATTCAAGGACTTGAATTTTGGAAGCCAATGGGCAGCGGTAGTAAAAATGGATTTTCCATTCGACCAGATTTTTCGGTGTACGCATTGTTGACTGTATTTGACACAGAAGAACATGCTGCAGCTTTCTCGATGAGCGAAACGATACAACCTTATATAAAAAATGCGACCGATTATACTCACATCTTTATGCACAATGCGCACGCTCACGGGCAATGGTCGCAAAAGCAACCTTTTCGTAAAGAAATAGAACTAGACCGTAGCAGGCCGCTATGTGTGATCACCCGAGCGACTATTAAACCTCTCTTAGCGCCAAAGTTCTGGAAATATGTACCTTCAGTATCTGCATCTATGAACGACTTTGAAGGTCTTATTTATTCAAAAGGAATAGGCGAGTGGCCGATTTTTATGCAGGCAACCTTTTCCATCTGGCAAAAAGCCGATGCTATGATGGCGTACGCATACAAAAATCAAAAGCATTCAGAGATGGTAAAGAAAACCCGTGAATTGGGTTGGTACCGGGAAGAACTTTTTTCAAGATTTCATCCCTTTAAACAAGAAGGAAACCTGCTTCCTCAGTTTCTCTAGTATTACGATCGTTTTCTTTTTTTACAATTCATCCTTCTATATTAACAGTTCGGTAGTTTTCTTTTTAGATCCCGTTATCGCCATTGCATATTTGTCCTGTAAAACAACGACAAATGGACTTTCACTTAAGCACTACCGGAATAATTCACCTAGCCGCAGCAGTCATGGCTCTGGTAACGGGAACTGTAGTTCTTTTTATTAAGAAAGGAGATAAAGCTCATAAGAGATGGGGCTACACTTACGTGATAAGTATGACAGTAATGTTGATCACTTCATTTATGATCTACCGGCTGTTTAATGGATTTGGTCTTTTCCATATTTTCAGTGTAATAAGCACCATTACCTTATTAGGAGGGATGATACCCTTAGCATTTAAGTGGAAGAATGCAGTGGCTTTTCATTTGAGCTTTATGTATTGGTCAGTAATGGGACTATACGCTGCGTTCGTAGCAGAAATCTTTACGAGAGTACCTGCTGCACCCGGAGGATTAACGCTATTCTTGAGTATAATGGTCGTTATGACCGTTGCAAACATCGTATGGCGTAAAAAACAAAAACAATGGCTAACCTTTAATTCTAATTAATATGATACGAATAATTTTTTATCTAATCGTTTTTATGACTACCCATATGGGTATTACTGCTCAGGATTCTCCTTATGACAAAGGAATGAAAAAAGGCCTTGACTTATGGCAGCAAGGTAACCCAGCTGAAGCGACCCAGCTTTTCGAACGCATTGCAGCCGCAGAACAAGACAACTGGATCCCTTCTTATTACACCGCTTATGTAAATACAATGTTTGCTTTTAATTCAAAAGATCTTGAAAAACTTACCCTACATCTCGAAAAAGCGCAAAAATATGTAGATCAGGCGATGAAAGCATCTCCAGACAACCCGGAAGTACTGGTGTTGCAGGCACTTATTCATACGGCATGGATTAGTTATGACGGACAAACCTACGGAATGAAACTCGCAGGCCCTACCACAGAATTGCATCAAAGAGCGATGGCACTGGCTCCCGAGAATCCAAGAGTGGTTCTGGCGAATGCAGAATGGAATATGGGTAGCGCACGGTTTTTTGGTAAAGACACCACTCCCTATTGCAATGATATTGCCAAAGCCTTAGAACTTTTTGCTACCTTTAAATCAGAAACACCATTCCATCCTTCCTGGGGAGAAAAAAGAGCGCAGCAATTAGTAAAAGAGTGCGAGGCTAAGTAACGTATGGAAGAAAAGAAAAGAATTAAAAAAGATGAGAAACCTTTTAAAAATATTAGTATCCGGTACGGTCATTGGAATCATGATCACTGTGTTCTTCGAAATCGTCTCCAACATGAACGGAGAGAAAACCGTACTTGACTATGTATTTTTCAAAAATCTTTTATATACCATTTTCTTTTCGATAAACATTACAATTGTTAACAGCTATTTTTTTGATTATCTGAATCTTAAAGTTGATTGGTCAAAAAAAGGCAGGTATCGATTTCTTATTGGAGCTGTGGGAAGCGTGGTACTCACCATGATCACTATTTTCTTTACCAGGTTTATTGTATTTGTTGGTTTTGAAAGTAGACCTATTGAAAATTTTTTACAGAATGAGCGCGCCATTTACTATTTCAACGCGCTTATAATTACCACGGTGATTACTATCTTTTTTCATGCTGCCTATTTTTACAGGGAGCTTCAAAAAAAGAAGATCAAAGAGCAAAAGATCATTGCGGGTACAGCATCGGCACAATTTGATGCACTAAAAAATCAATTAGATCCTCATTTTTTGTTCAATAGCCTTAACGTATTAACGTCATTGATTGAAGAGGATCCACAAGCGGCACAGAAATTTACAACCTCGCTTTCCAAGGTGTACCGATACGTACTGGAACAAAAAAATAAAGAATTAGTAACTGTACAGGAAGAGATTGATTTTGCCCGCCTCTATGTAAGACTCTTGAAAATGCGATTTGAAGATAGTATCATATTTGAAATGCCTGAGCAATTGAGTAACCCGGAAGCTAAAGTGGTTCCGCTCTCATTACAGTTGCTTTTGGAGAATGCAGTAAAACACAATGTGGTAACTCCTTCTGCTCCGCTTAAAGTAGCCATCAGAGAAGAAAACGGCAATCTGGTAATTGAGAATAATTTACAACCAAAACAAGTACTTAGAAAAAGTACAGGGGTAGGATTAATGAACATTAAACAACGCTATGGCATTCTAACTGCCAGAAGCGTAGAAATAGAAAAAGACAATCAGGTCTTTAGCGTAAAAATACCATTATTAACCAAACAAAAAAGCGTCATGCAATCACAACAAAATTATATAGAAGACAAAAGATATCAACGAGCCCGTGACAGGGTAGAAGCCATCAAATCATTTTACGGAAATTTGGTTTCTTACTTAATCGTAATTCCTGTTCTGGCATTCATAAACTACAGAACCACCGACTTCCCTTGGGCGATCTTTCCTGCGCTAGGTTGGGGATTTGGTGTGGTAGCACACGGCTTGGAAGCATACGGATTCAATCCCTTTCTTGGAAAACGGTGGGAAGAACGTAAGATTAAAGAATACATGGAAAAAAACAACTAGACAAAAAACCAATCAACACACCACAAATGGAAAATCAAGAGCAACAGGATAAATATTTAAAGGCAAAAGAAAAGGTAGAGGCTGTAAAAAAATTCTATACCAGTTTATTTTCTTATGTAGTTTTTATAAGTCTGTTAGCAGCACTTAATTACTACATAGATCAATGGGCTTACCCATGGTTTTTATGGGCCGCTATGGGCTGGGGAATAGGACTGATTTTTCAAGGCATCAAAGCTTTTCAATTCAATCCCTTTTTCAATAAAGACTGGGAAGAGCGCAAAATTCAGGAATACATGAATGAGGACAACAATAAACGAAGATGGGAATAAAAACGATTAGTATCATGGAAACAAATAAATACAGCTACGAAAAAGCCCGAGAAAGGGTCAAAAAAATAAAAGGTTATTATGTGCATATTGCCATTTTTATTGTAATCAATTCCTTCATATTGGTAAATGCCTACATTAGATCTACTTATGTTGAAGAAAGTTTTTGGCAGTGGAGCACCTTTACAACTTTGATCATTTGGGGAATTGGACTGGGTTTTCACACATACGGAGTATTTGGTCAGCAACTGCTTTTTTCAAAAGAATGGGAAGAGCGTAAGCTAAAACAATTCATGGAAGAAGATAAATAGAAGGTCATGGAAGATCAGTTAAAACAGCACAAGCTCGAAGCAGCCAAAAAGAGGGTAGAAAAATTAAAAGGTTTCTATCAGCATTTAATGAGCTACTTATTGGTAAATACCATTCTTATTATCATAATTGGTAGTAGCATTGTACGAAGCGGAGGTAGCTTCTGGAATTTTGGTACTTTTTCAGTTGCCTTCTTTTGGGGAATAGGATTGTTTTTTCATGCGTTGGCCGTTTTTGGCCTACCGATATTCTTTAGTAAGGACTGGGAGGAGCGTAAGATCAAAGAGTTTATGGAAAAAGACAGCACAGACTTTCCATCCAATCGTATTAAGTAAAACACTATATCAATTTAAAACGCAAACTGTTAAATGAGAACCATCATTATAGAAGATGAAAAACCATCGGCAAGACGTTTGCAGCGCATGCTGGAGAGCAATCAGGTAAATGTTGAAACTTTGCTACATTCCGTAGAAGAATCTATGGAATGGTTTCAGAAAAATGAGCATCCAGATCTTATTTTTTTGGATATTCAATTGTCTGACGGACTCTCCTTTGAGATCTTTGAACATCTGGACATTAAAAGCGCTATTATATTTACTACTGCTTATGATGAATATGCGCTACAGGCTTTTAAGCTCAACAGTATCGATTATTTGCTAAAACCTATTGATGATGACGACCTGGAAGTTGCGATCAGAAAATTTAAAGAGCGGATCCCCGAAAGACAGGAACTAAAAGTAGATTTTGATGATATTAGAAAATTACTGGTAAATCCTATAGAGCGCGAATACAAAAAGCGTTTTACGGTAAAAGTAGGGCAGTACTTAAAGATGATCAATACCGATGAAATTGAATGCTTCTACAGCGAAAATAAAGGTACCTATGCCTATACTTTAGATGGCCGAAATTATTTATTGGAAACCACCCTTGAAAATTTACAGGATGAATTAGCACCCGATATTTTCTTTCGCGTAAGCCGAAAATATATTGTTAATATCAATCATATAAAAGATATGATCTCTTATACCAATTCTCGTCTGCAAATAAAAATGAACCGCTTTGATGAAGGCGATGTCATTGTAAGCCGTGAACGCGTAAAGGATTTTAAAGATTGGCTGAGTTGAATTCAAAAGAAAGGAATTTAGCCGATTATTAAGGTTGAATTGATTGGGAGTCAAATAAACTTTGTGGGGGAGTAAGATTTGTTATTTGAAATCTAGATGTCTTCTATGATTGGTTTTCATTTTTTTTGCTTGTCCAAAATAAACGAAACAAAAAAAAGGACACCTTCGCCTATGCGTTTTTTGACAATGAAGTCAAAAACCAATTCCAAAACTTTGCGTCGCTACGTGCCTTCGCTCCTGTTCTCAAAGCTTTTGTCCCCCTTGCGCATGCTGGCTGCTCGCTGCAAACAGCCACTGGCTGTTTTTAAACCGCTCGTCCCCTCCTCAGGAATTCACTACGTGGGGTTTTTGCTTGAATTGGCAGTAGGATGTCTTCTTTCTTGTCAGTGTAGTAAATGACTTCCGTTAAGAAAAGTCGAAGTACCGAAGCTTCCTTTAGGTTTGTATTTGAAAAATTGCATGATTATGATTTTGTAAAGAGGTAGTTTACTCCTCCGGAAGCTTATTATCGTCAAAAGCAGAAGGGAGTAACTTGGGTATGAACTTTACCAATAACGGGAGTAACAATCCGCCACCAGGGAGCGCAAAAATAGCCAGTGATGGGATTGATTTACAGATGTCCAGTAATTGTGCTTTTACTTTCTGTTTCTCATCATCTGTAAGGTCTTTTACGGTCGAGCGGGTAAGAAGAACGAGTAACTCTCCGCTTTCATTCAATTCTTTTAAAAGTCGTTTTTGATTGCGAAGGATCAATTTGCTTACCACTTTTGAAGACTGATCGTAAAAAGTTTTTACCGGATTGGCAGTATTGAAAAAAGCGATTTCTTCTCGATGTTCCCCGATAAAAAGCTGAATATGCTTCAGAGAATCGGCTATCACATTTGGGGCAATGCCCAATTCGTGCCCCAGTTTATCCAGAAAATTCTCTTCGCTATGATCTATGGTCGCATCGTCCCAAACTACGAGGCATGCCAGGTCAATTAGATATCGATTACCCATATCAGAGCCGGTATGGTAATTTTCAACTACATCCTCCAGAGGTTCTGAAGGATCTACGTCTCCTTTGTGATAGCGCAGGGAAGAAGCGACTAATTTGATAAGTAATTCGTCGTGTTCCGATTTACTTGCTTTAGAATTTAGCGCTTCATACACCACCTTGTTGATCTGATTCTCTAATTTGATCGCATAGCGTTCCGTACCCTTTTTTTTCTTCATAAAATGTATAAATGCCAGGACATCTGAGAATAACAGCGCATTGGTAATCAGGTTGCTAAAGTTTTGCGTAATGATATTCGAGTTAAGCCGAATGCGCGAATCGATCACTTTTTCTAATTGCGCAGAACACTCCTTCCCAATGAGTATTTTTTCCAGAAAAGAAAACTTGGTCGCTTTGAGTTCTTTGTAAAAATTCAAGATCTCTTTTACCGCTTCTTCTTCCGGTTGCTGCGGATGGTATTTCTGGTAATAGAACAGCAAACAGCTCAACAGATTTACTTTGGTGATCTCATCTTCCGAAAGTTTTAATTCTGTAGGGATCTCAATGGCAGTTTGTAGATTCGAACCATAGACAAACCCGGAAGCACGTAACTTCAGATAGAAATCCTCTTCTGAAAGAGTAGAAAGAGGTTCCTGCTGATAGACCAGTGCATTGAGTTTATCGATCCAGCCATTAGCGGAGGGATTCATAGAAACGAATTTGTATCAAATGTATTGATAAATTATTCGCTATTCAAAACTTATTTAAATAGTCAAATATATAAGTGAAGCCTTCAAAGATATTTTAGTAGACCATATATTTTAAGACTGTTATCTTTGAATTACATAAAATTAATTATCGAAAAAGTATTCGTGAATTTTAATTAAATCCCCTCTTCCAATTTGTATTAAGTTCATAGTTTCTTTAAGATAGATCCCTAAAGATCTTTCATTATAGATAAATTTCATGTCGTTTGAATAATCCGTTACCAAATACATATCTCCTTCTATTTTGTAAAAATCAATGTTATCTCCTTTCTTAGTGCGAATACCTCTGTTGACTACTTTGCCATTTTCTAGGGCTTTTCGAATTACATTTTCATTTTCCTCGCCAGAAGCTACTTTGGCATAAGAAAGCATCATATTCATCCATTCATCACTGTCTATCAAAAACCACTGAACTTTGTCAAAATTGATTCCGTATTCATTTATCCAACCAAAACTGGTAAAGCCAAATAGTACGAACTTCTTTCCCAGCTTAGTTTCTCCTTCAACAATTTCAAAATCCTGAATTTTAAAGGTAATTACCGATGTAGCCGACATGTCTTTTAGTTTTTTACCATCAAAATCCAAAGTTTTGAGAGAAAATCGATTGTGTTCAGGATGATTCGTAAGAAACCACTCTGTAGCAGTTAATTCTGCCTGTTCTTTCATTTGTTCTACTGCTGCAATCCCTGAGCCAATGGCAAGTAATCCTCCCGCTACAGCGGCAATTGCGACTCCTTCATCCTGAGCCTTTAGGTTTTGAGGGACAAGAGATAAAATAATAATTGATAAAATGATAAGATTTTTCATAAAGCTACATTATTAATTAAGTGGCTATTAAAAGAGCCGTTCAGGATTCCTGAACAGCTTCAAACCTAATTAAAACCAATGGTTTTTCTGAATCGTTTAGATGAAAATCAGTAATAAGCGATAAACAATCAACAAACCAATAATCTTGCTATTCTTTAGTTCAAAAATAGACGTAAATCATTCCAATACCTTACGGAATTCCATATATGTATTTGGTTTATTGACTTAGGAAATTTCAAAGATCATTCACGAAGACTTTAAAATGTATTTCAAATTAGGAATATAGAAGCTATCGGGAAGAAGAATATTGTAGAGGACAAACTATATTGTATTGCATGAAGCCTCGAACTCCTTTCAAAAATGATAAGTTTAGGTCTATACATTGAATTCGGTCTATTGTTCCAATTCCTTTGGCTAGATCTAAATGAAGTGGTGTTTAAGACCATTAGTATCCTCTCCCTAATTTAATATAAAGTTGTTGAACGGTAATACTCAAATTTTATAATGAACCTCCTTCAAAATTGGCAAAAAGAAGTCCATATACAGTATTGATACCTATTTATTCTCAAATGAGAGCGATCTCTGTGTTTTCCGAATTAATTTGCAGCCATAAAATGCACGAAGTAAAATAATTAAATGAGAAATTATGAAAAGTTTACTACAAGTTTTGTTACTACTGTTATGTGTCAACTGTTCTATTCATTCATCTTTAGGACAATCAAAAATTGATACGATTACGCTTAAAAAGGGAGAAGTATTCGATATTTTATTACTAAGTCAAAACCCAAAAACCGAAGCAAATTTAAAATCGTACTTCCAAATTGCTTTTCCTGTAGCTAAAAAAATGTCTTATCAACCTTTACCAGGTTTTAAGGTTATGAGTAACAATCAAGGAAATTTGCAACCACAATTTTTAATTTTAGGTAAATGGCGGGATATTGAACTTAGGGAAGATTTTTTAGCTCAAATTGTAGAGGAGGTGCCAGATTTTCATGAACGCAGAAGGAGCATATGGTCTTATTTCGGACTGCGTTATTTTGAAGTTGAAGAAAATGTATCTTTTAAAATTCATCGGGAACAGTATCAAGTAGCGACTGCCTATTGGTTGGAATCTGAAAAGCAATCCAGTGAATTTTATAAAAAATGGATAAAAGAAGTTCAAGAATCAGGAGGTGAAATACTAGTTCATTTAACGGACGGAAAATCTCCCTTTGGGTATCAATATAATCCTGACTATTTTGTGATCACTTCTTGGAAAAACGAAGCAGTTTTCAAGGATTTTCAAGAAAAAATTATAAAATTAAAATGGGATAACATTCAACATGTCAATGAATTTATTTTAGAATAGTTAAAGTCTCATTAATGATCGATATTTCAAATCAGCTCGTCTATTTTGCGTTTTTCCAAGGTCTCTTTTTATTGGTGATATTTGGTGTTTCCCATAAAAAACGACAACAAATCAATATTTATGTATTGATTTTAGTGGTACTTTTAATGTTAGGTCTAGTGACGAAAATTGGTCATTTCGCCTATGGTTGGGAAAGACAGCTAAAAGGAATATCAGAGTTTTCTATTTTGTTTTTTGGACCAACCATTTATCTGTTCGTTCAGTCTACACTTTCTGAAAAACGTTTTTCAAATTCAGATCTGTTTCATTACATACCTGGCGTAGTTTATAGTCTTATTGTTACGTTTTACTATATCCTTCCGCCTAGGGAAGTCATTACAGAACGGGTTAACAGTGGCGAACTATTTCGGGTAGTTCATATTTTAGTCGGACTCGGACTCACTGTTAATATTACATATTTCACGCTAAGTATCTTAAAATACTATCAGCTAAAAAAGACTTTGCAATCAGAAGCAAGTTATGTGTTGAATATCAGCTTCGTAAAAACTTTTCTAGTCATCATTGGGATTTGTTTATCAATTTGGCTGGTTCTTTACCTTATCAGTTTTGGGGATTATTCTCAAATCGAAATTGCATCGCGAGAGTTTATCTGGTTGACAGTTGCTCTGATTGTTTTGTTTGTTGCTTATTATCAAATGGTGACTCCTTCCGTTTTTCAATTCCATCAATTATCAAATAAGATCAAATACGCGCAATCTCAATTTTCAAACGCTGATTTGGATGAATTAAAACAGGAGTTAGAAGAAATTATGGAGCAGAAGAAACCTTATTTAAATGCCAAATTGTTGAAATCAGAGTTGGCAGAACTGATGAATATTAATGCTCCCGAACTTTCTCGTTTGCTTAATGAGAGAATAGGAATGAGCTTTTTTGAATATGTAAATTATCATCGTATTCATGAGTTTATCCGCTTGGCTAAATCTCCGGTCGCAGCACAAAAAACACTTTTGGGTTTAGCCCAGGAAGCCGGGTTTCATTCAAAATCTACCTTTAACAAATCCTTTAAACAAATCATGGGATGTCCTCCCTCTGAATTTCTCAGGAAGGAAAATTAAGTATCTAAAATTAAAAATATAAATCATGTTAAAAATTATGTTCAGCTTTCTGATGCTATGTATCAGTCTGTCAAGTTATGCCCAAATTGAATTACCTGCTTTAAGTCCGGCTGTAGAAATTTCTCAGAAAATTGGATTGACAACGGTAACTTTATCTTATTCCAGACCAAGTTTACGAGGACGAGATCTCTTCGGAGAAAATGGGATATTAGTCTTAGGCAAAAAATGGCGAACTGGGGCAAATGCAACTACAAAAATAGCATTCAATAAGGATATTGAAATTAACGGTCAAACTTTGGCTAAAGGAGCTTATGCTATATTGACAACTCCACGAGATACTTCATGGGCCTTTCATTTTTATTCCTTTGAAAACCGCTCCTATACTCATTTTTTAGACAAAGAACCCTTACTTGAGATCACTGTTCCTATAAAGCAGTTGGACTATTCTTTAGAAACGTTTACCCTTCACTTTGAGTCGATTACGATAAGTGATGCATATTTGGTGTTACAATGGGCAAATTATAAAGTAGAAGTAGCAGTTAAAGTAAATGAACACCAGGCTATCTTAGCAAACATTGATAAGGTATTAAAAGGACCTTCAGACTTTAGCTATTTTCAGGCAGCTCTTTATTTGCATGAAACTCAAACAGATCTGCCACTTGCTCTAAACTATATTAGAACCGTAACCCAAAGTGACGCAGCTTTATTCTTCCAGGTCTATCGAGAAGCGTTAATCCTGAAAGACTTAGATAGAAAAGAAGAGGCTATTGCAGCGGCTAAACGCTCTAAAGAACTATCACAAAAGGCTGGAAATGATGATTTAGCAAGATTGAGTCAACAGATTATTAATGAATTGTTTGAGTAGGATATGGAGGTGTTTTTGAGACTATCCTTTTGTAAATACAGGTTGGTGTTCGATTTTCTTATATGAAGTTAAACGTAGGTCTTTATTGGTAACGCCAAAGGGTCTAATAGCCCTAGGCTTGCCTTTAAGTTAAGCGTTTGTTTACAGCAACTACCTCTGGGCTTGCCCTGAGGTAGTTTACTTATAATACTTATTCAAGTCAATTATTTCGAACAAATCTTTTTCCAGCGTTTCTTTTCCGTTAAAATAAATGTATCTCCACTTTACTTGTGATGTGTCATTATTAATTTCAAGTTGGTCTTTTGGAGTTATAATTCTAACGAATCGTTTATCCGTATGCACATATTTAATTTTCAAGCTGTCAAGCATTTCAAGCATTTGTTCATGATACCACATCACATCATCAGCAATAGTATAAAAATCATCTTCTCCATACTCTTCTTTCATTTTCGCCATCAGGATTGAATCAGGCGATATTCCGACAACTGTTTTTTTAGTCAGATTGATTTCAAAGAATTCGTTTTTGTTTTCTGTATCGCACGAATAAAATGAAAACAGAACTATAATTATTTTTAAATATTTCATTTTCTCAACTTTAGCCCAAACGGTTTGATGTAAAAATGGCCGGGAGTTTTAGCGGTTAATTTACAGGTATTCACCAAACTGAAATCCAAGAGCCGCGAAGAATAAGGGATTTGGAAGTAGGCTTCAATTAGCAATTAGTTTTTATGTTGTTGTCTGACGTTTCTATTCATCTCTTATTTCAAGCCATTCCTCATACGTAACAACTCGTTTTTCTTCATTAGATTTAGTCTTTCCACTGAGTAACCCTATGAATTCAAGATAATGACCGTCTGGGTCACTAAAATATATAGAAACGGCTGGCATCCAACAAAAGACCATTGGCTGTTCCTTTTCGTCCTGTAGAAAATTCCAAAAGTTTAGGTTATGCGATTTTAAAAAATTAACCGATTCATTTACGATCCATTCTGGGTCACATTCAAACGCAAAATGTCTCAAATCAATTTCTTCTTTCGGTTTTTCCCATAAACCAAGCATCGCCTGTTTGTCTTCTCCTACCCAAAAAAAGGCAGTTCTTCGTTCCGCTCCATAACGACATTGTTTCAGTCCAAGGATTTTGGAATAAAATTCAATTGAATTTTCTAAATTCTCAACATATAAATGAGTTTCATAAAGTCCTTTTATCATATATAGTTACTTTTTCAAAATTTTTCATTTTGATAGTTTTTCTGCAAATCTTATGGCTATTGAGGTTCCAATTATAAAATTAGTATTTGTGCTTTCTAATCCGCTTGTAGCCTTCAAAAAGGGTAAGTCTTCAGTATGAGTTAATTAAAAAGAATAACTATAAGAAACTAAACCAAGGTTTTTCCATAGGATACATTATTGGCAATAGTATTAATTTACTTTTATGAATTTTGTATTACTAAAATTTTGACCCGACAAAACAAATCCATTTACCAATCCATCTTGATTAAGCTGAAAGCTTAACTCTCCTAAGGGATATGTAGCGAAAAAGGTGTTTTTCGTTAACGGGTTTAAAACAATTTCACCATTTGTTAGATGTTTTGCCACAAGATTGTCCTCGATCATTAAAAGTTCATAAAACACATTGAACTCTTTATTTTTATAGATTCCAACATACGCTTCCAATTCTTCTTTGCTAAAAACGGGTGGATTAAAATCAATCTTTTCGCAATAATAATTCATATCACTTATCCTAAATTCCATAGAATTTGAATGAAAAGTAATAAACGATAATGGTAAGAAGAATTTAAATTTGCTATTTCCAACTACAGAAAGGGGCTGTTCTACACCTTCAAAATAAAGATTTTCACCATCTACTTTAAATGTCCAATACTGTCCGGGTTGATATCTATAGGTTCCTGTGTATGCTTTTAACTCTTTTTTTGTGTAGGGTGTTTTTTCTGGAGCAGGTCTTTTAAAATATGCCTTAAAATACAATTCCAATATGTCGTAAATTATAAGCAGAGCGTCAAAACTTTCTTGATTGCCTAATGTGATGATAGAAAAATTATGTTCAGGAACGTGCAAAATATATGCGCGATATCCGGCAGTTCCACCACCATGAAAAATGATTTTTAGACCTCTGTAAGTTTCAGTATATAGGCCTAATCCATAATTCAAATCACCAGTTTTTGTTATAGAAATTGTCTCTTTGGATAATTGACTGATTTGATTCTCAAAACCTACTGTGGGATTTTGAAAATTTATTGCCCATTTTAACATGTCATTTAATGTAGTATAGATATTAGATGAGCCATTTTCCATTTGTCTATTAGTATGTTCTATATAATAATTACTATTCTTTTTATATGCAATAGCTTTATTATTTACAATGGTATTAGGGTTATCAATTACAGCAGTACGATTCATTTGTAGAGGCTGAAAAACCTTTTCCTCCATTAGGTTTGGAAATGGTTTTTCGTAAACACGTTTTAATATCTCTGCAAGAAGTATAAATCCTGAATTACCATATTGATATTTTGTACCAGCTTTAAAGTTTATTTGTCGAACATTTAATAATGTTTCTACTGCTTGTTTGTTACTAATTGGCGAAGACAATCCAAAACCTATCATTTCAATTAAATCAGAGTAGTTTGGTAAACCGTGAGAATGATTGGCAAGTTGTTCGATTGTGATTTTAAATGGTAGATTCTTTAATTCTGGTAGATACCATCTGATGTCATCACTTAGCTTAAATTTTCCTTCTTTCTCTGCAATTAGAGCCAAAAATGCTGTAAATTGTTTGGAAACAGAGGCTATATTAAATGCTGTTGAATCAGTTATTGGAAGGTTGTTGGTAAGGTCTGCAATTCCTCTTGAACTTCTATAAACAATTTCTCCTTCTTTAACAATTCCAATTGCCATTCCAGGTTCACCAGGGTTATTGTATGATTGGAAAATAGAATCTATAGCAGAAGAATTAATTGAATTTGAGCTAGTTTGGGCAAAAACTGTATTAACTGAAATAAGTATTAAAAATATAATTCTTCTGTTCATTAGTTTTTTTGATATCATTACCAACGGATTCGTTAACTGCTAGTTACAGGTTAATAAGCGTTATTTTTTTTAGCATAGGCTTTAGCGATTCCGAGTGGATTCGAATACGTCCGAATTCGTCTTAACCACGGTTAGCATCCATGTAAAATCATCTTGTCGATTATCTTTAAGAATCACTAAAATTGCAATATATGAAAATACAACAAACTGCTACTGCTAATTTATTATTGGTAATGATAAATGTAACCTTCTCTAAAGAAGGGAAGGCTACATATCTAGTATAGTGTAATCTTTTATTTTTTCTCCTATCTCCATCTGTTTTGGAAATTACATACAATAACCTCATTTAACCGTCAGTTACGTGTTTATATTCGTTAATTTTCGGTTTAGCATGAGGTTTGCAATCGCAAGCAGATTCGGCCGTAGTCGAATCCGTAGTAAGTGCGGTTATACTCTGTTATATGCTGGCTTTTTTCTAAATCCATAGTATCCACAAATCAATGCAATTAACATGGTTACTGCATTTATTATCCAAAATATCCATTCAAATTCCTTTTCAATGAGTAGCTCATAAGTCGGTCCAGGAACATTTGTTTGTATTACTACATTCAAGATATTCGGTTTAGAATTGGCATTAACAAATTTTATTTGCAGTTTATACTCTTCCCCCCGTTTGCTTAAGAAGCTATTATTTTCAAATACCTCAATTGGTTGGTTATTCCTAAATATCTTAATATCAAATTCAATTTGTCTTAATGAATCAACATTCTCATAGGGTCTAGGATTTTCGAGACTAAGATTAATTTCATAGGATGATTTAAAGTCAGTCGTAAATTTTTCTGATATTTCTAATTGTCTCTGAAAAGAATATTGTTCACTTAAAGCTGTCAAATTTCGATTGGTTCTATCGGGAATCAATTCAATAGTCCAGTAAATTGAAATTAATCCTAAGATGATAGAGATGATTTTTAATATTCTTTTTGACATTGTTTGGATTAGCTTGCTGGCAATGGAAGTTTGTCTAAAAACTACCATTGATTTAGATTAAAAATACGTATTTGTGTTTTTGATCGTAACAAAAAGTAGTGAAGAATTGATTTTCTTTCTGTTTTTATTTGAATTAGATGCATGTTTAGGATTGAGCAACTTGTTTAGAGCCTTAAAGATTTATTTGCAATTGCTAAATTATGATTATCTCATAATAAAATTACTAAAGTTAATCAACCTAAAAAACCTGATTTTTAACTCAGTTATTTTTGGTAAACGTTTTTAATACTTTCCTAATAATAACCACTTGTTTTTCTTTTCAATCATGTTTGACTTGAGATTAAGGATCGGGCCGATCGGCACCAATATTAATCCAGCAGGTACGCCGGCTATAGCAGATGCAACAGCAACTGGCAAAGATACATATGATATGATGCGAGTTACTTTTTTAAAAGTAGAAACTCTTTCCAATGCTTTTTTAGCTTTCCTGATTTCCATGCGGACTTTTCTTTCATTGATAGTATTACCCTCCTGAAGGCTATTAATCCAAATGGTTAGTATTTCTCGAAAATCGATAATTCGCCTATCGCTTATTAATTTAATTGTGGAGTCCAAAGTCTGTGGCAACGGGAAGGTACAGTCCTCTTCCAATATTATTTGATACAATCTATAGTGATAATCGGAAGTATTCTTATTATCAACATGCGTTCTAATTTTTTTGTTATCAAACCGTGTTTTAGTTGGTAAACTTCTATTTTCGGAAAAATTTAGATAATAATTTATTTCGTTGTATGACGATATTATTTTTTCTGATAAAGGATACATGTCAGGGAAATTTAAACCTATTTCATTTCTAAGCCAGAACCTATCAGTTTCTATATTATCAGAAAGACTACTGATCCCTAAATTTTTGTCGAAATGTTCTTCTTCTCGGGCAATGTGAGTTTTCATCAAACTCAATGATTTATCATAACATCTATTTAGCAATGCAAGTTCGGATTTCGAAAAATTGAATTTACTTTCAATATTGAGCATAATTAGTTCGCGCTTGTTTTGAAAATCAAATAGTTGCGTTTCAATATCGATTGGAATGTTTTTGTCTCTGTTTTGGTGAATTTCGATAATACCTTCATTAACTAAGTTAAGCGCATCAAAAATATTGTTTCCATCGGTTAACTCATTCAAAAACTTATTAGAGTCCGACCTGACGTGTAGTCTTCCAAAAATTAGTAAAGTTAAGAGTAACTCTTTTTTCTTCTCTTCATCTAATTTGGAATGATATGAATTAGAAAGACCCGGACGACATTTTTTGAGTGTTATGTAGTTTTCTTTGTAAGCTAAATTCGTTAATATTTCGGTTAAAGTGTCATTGATAAGAATTCCAGATTTTTTCATTTGATGTTTGACGGCAGTTTACCTCATAACCACCCTTGAATTGGATTAAAAATACGTATTTCTGATTTTGATAGTAAAGAAAAAATGAATTTTGGGATACCAAGACAACTAAGGAAAAAATTGCTTAGAATTATTTTACTGACTGTTTTTTACAAATTATTGGCTTGGGCGATGACTTCCAGTGTTAGCAACTGGTTTTTATTCTTTATCAATTCTTAAATGTTCTCTAATTTTCTTTTTTAATAATTCATAATCTTTGTCGTGTTGATTTCTTTCTTTTTCGAAAATTCTCCAAAGAGTCTGATATTTAAATGTTTCCGATATAACTTCATAATTGTCGGATTCTTTATTCTTATACGCAGTATGTGTTTCCTCAATTAACTTAGACAGAAGTATTCTTAATTTATGATGAAGATTAATTGTCATATTATCTCCGATTTGATTTGCTACTTCTTGTATTTCTTTCGGAAGGAATGGATTGTTACTTAAGTCACGAAGTTTTTTGTGAAATAATTGATATTTTTTAGTGTATACTATTCGGTGAATGTCATAAATTCCTTCATTGGCTTTTCTTTCGTAGTGTTTTTGTCGTTCCCGATTATTTGGTTCAAAGATTAGTTGGTCGTATTCTTTTATGCTGCCCTCAACTAATATGAAATTGTAAATATCATTTTCTAAAAACTGAATCCATCCAGCTATATTTTGTTCATATTCCGCATACTTTTCCGAAATTTTGTCAAGGTCAGCAAGATTATAATCTCTCAACGCAATGTCAACATTATATTGATAAATTTTAACGTAATCAATCGCTCGGTCAATAGAGTTTCCGTCGGTTGTAAATGATGTTAGGAAGTCAGTTAATATCTCGGTTTGGATTTTAGCAACTTCAGTACGTTTTGGTTGAAAAATAGAAGATTTTGCTCTATTGTAACTTAAAATTGCAATAAGAGTTCCTAATGCTGTAAAAAGGATGGTTGAGATATCTTTTAACCATGACGAATTAGTTCTTAAAAATTCAATTGTATCGTTCATTCAACTTGTTGCCAACGGTTAGATATGTTCCAAAACCAAAAAATCTACTTTACTCATACCATAAACCTTATAGAGTCATAAAAAAACCAAATCTATTCTTATTCTCAGCTGTTACATTAAATCAAGCAATCAAGGATATATATTCCGTCTGATTATATTTTCACCTTTAAACTTATACAATATGAGCGGAATTTCTTAATCCGATAGACTAAATACACTTTTAATCGATGAAGTAAAGGTAATGTCAGGGAAGAAAATTAAACTTACGGAAATCCTTCATAAGAGATACTTAAGTTTTGGGATTAGGTAGGAGTGCCGGGCAACCGGATAGACTAATTGCAAGTTGTTGTCAGCTTGTAAACTATAAATCACATTATATAAATTATGATTTCTATAACTAATTCGAATGATTTTCAAAGTGCTCAGAAAAACGCATTTTAAGGAGGTCGGTTGTAAAGATGCGGTCCTTTCGTTGTTAACATACGGTGCTTTTACATCAAACTACCGGTTGTTTCGACTCAAACTACCGGTGCATTACAACAAAACAACCGGTTGTTTACAATGAATTTGCGTTTTAAGCCTCGAAATTTATTTTTTGATAGTTTGATGTCTAAGGAGTGTAAAGTATAGTTTACATTGTTGTTTTTAAAATAGCCATGAAGGTCCAACAGCTTTAATAGCTCGTTCTCGATACTTTTCCTGTTACACAGGGAAAAACTCTCCCGATCGTTCGGGACTTACGTTTTTTTCATCTAGAAAGGGTTCTCGATACTTGTTCTTCTCGTTAGCACTCGATGAACAAACTCGAACTGACGGTATAATTAGTTTAAACATTTACCTCATTTACAGTATTTTGTGGAATGGTAATCCAATAAAAATGTATCGAGAGGCGACGGAGTTCTTCATCTAAAAAAACCTCTGAACCCCTCCAAAATCCACCAAACTCAATCTAACAGGCTTTTATATTTTTATAATATTATAATACCCTACTTTAAAATCATTTGTTAGACATAAGCCTTTGCATTGGCTAACTAAAACCTTTTTTCGTTTAAAAATTGTAATAAGAAAACATGCTCGGTTCTACGATCTTCAAAACATTATCTTTTTGGAAAGAATTCTTGTTTTTTTATTTCAGGAATCTCATTTTTGCCAAATCGTAATAAATCAAATCTGACAGTGATCAAAAAATACCTGCTAGGCTTACTTAGTTTTTTAATTATGGTACCTCTTTGTGCTCAGCAAGATGAGGCGATTGATTTTCAATACAAAGCCTTACACTATTCGGCTCAAGAGATATTTGCTCCCGGTAAAACCTTTATTTATAAGACTACCAATAATGAATATCGTCAAAAACTGGAAAGTGAACGATTGCCAAAAGATAGCATCTGGATGATTATTGATTCCATTAAGTCCAACAGTTCATTGGATATAGGTGATGTTTCTGGTAAAAAGAATCTAAGATTAAAAACGACTTTTCCCGCCTTATCGCAAAGTGATGATTTTCAGATCCGTAGTAATCGAAATTCTACTCAATTCATGAAATGCCGATTAATTTCAACTGAAATACAAACTACTTCTGGTAACCCGGTTGAAGTAACTCCCACTTACGGAAGTTCCTCTAACGGAAATTCAAAGACGATTACCAACAACGGCATTAAGAAAAAATACTATTACCATAACTTTTACAAAAATGATAAAGTAAGTACTCCGCTGGAAAGCGACCAGTCATATGCAGGAAGTGCTACCTATCTGTTTTCCTTTGTCTCCGGTTATGACAGCGTTAAACTGGATATCCAGGCGGTCAATACTACCTTTGAACTGGCAGGTACGGATTACAAATTGATAGCGGTCGTGGATAATAAAGTGGTACTGGAGATCCTTCAGTCAGGAAAAGTGCCGGTAGGAGAAGAAAGCGGACGTTATGAACTTAGAATGATGGCTGTTTCCGCCAATGGATCAGAAGCGTATCGGCCTTATACTTTTCAGGAAATTTCTGATCTAAGAAGGGAAGCACCCGAAAAATTAGAGAACGTAAGTACGAGCTTACCTATATATTCTACCGTGGAGAAAAACTCCTTCGAATTGCTTCGGGAAACACCTAGGATGAGCGTGGAAGAGTTCAGAAATGTATTTCCAAAAGAACGCATAGAAGAAATCGTAAAAAATAATTCTATCGGGAAAGAAAAATACCTGGTCCTTTACAGTCCGATTTTAGTTACACATTTTGTATTGTACCATCCTGTTTATCATCAGGAGGAGATCACTTTAAAATTATAAAGGGATCTTAAGCCAAGTTCAAGACGCTGCATTCTTCTATTGAGTGCAGCGTTTTATATATAATATCTTTAGGTTGATTTTCTTATCAATAAGATATTTAGTATTGCGAATTTTATTGGCAACGCCAAAGGGTCTAATATCCCTAGGCTTGCCAAGAGGTAGTTTACTTTTTGAACTCAACACGTCTCAAAATGGATAGAATAGCTGCCGCCAATGGTTCATCAGTGTTTGTGTGATGAAAAAAAATATTCACAAAAGAATAATGTAAAAATCCTATTCACCCGAAACGGAGGGTATATTTTTCTTTGAACGATGTTCTTTAAAAAACTCGTTTGCCTGTTCTAAAATATATCCAATGCTATTACTGTCCCAGATAGAATGCATTTCTTTCTGCAGAATACTTAGCTTGACTTCTTTATTTGCTTCCTTTAGTTTTTCAACCAGTCGCTCTGACTGTTCTACAGGAATGATCTCATCATATTTACCGTGGAATATTAATAGAGGATTATTGATACGATCTACGTAGTTTATCGGTGATATTTTTTCATAATAAGATCGGTCTTTAGAACCCAACGCGGTTTGCCAAAACTCATAAGCGAAAAGGTCTTTTTCCTTTTTGCGATTTTTCATCCAGGTCTTCAGATCTGTAGGAGCAGAAAGCACCACTGCTGCATTGTACAGTTCGGGATACCGAATAATACTCATATAGCCTGCGTATCCTCCATAACTATGCCCAAAAATAAAAACGCGATTAGGGTCAACGGCATAATTAGAAATAATATGTTTAACACTGTCCGCCAGATCGTCTATCATTACCTGATCGATATTATTCACCCCTGCGAGTACGTGCTCCTTGCCAAAGCCGGTAGACCCCCGGTAATTTACCCGTAAGGCTGCATAGCCCCGATTCGCAAAATACTGTGCAGATTGGTCAAACTCCCAATAATCGCGAGTCCAAGGTCCACCATGAGGCAATACCACCAAAGGCGCCAAGGAATCCCGACCAACACCTTGCTGTGTAGGCAGATTAAGATAGGCCTGTAATTTATAATCGTCACGGGCTTTAATGATTACATTTTTGGTCTTGGACATTCGGTAAGACTCGAGTTCTGCATTGATATCTAACATTACAGAAAACACACTGTCTTTTACATTATAAACACTAATTTTACCAGGTTTATCGTCATTCCAGTTGTACAACAGAATGTTTTGCAGGTTTTTATCTACTTCAAAAACATCATTGATGTATTCAGGATTCAACCTATCAATTTTTGCCTTGATATCTGCCATTTCCTGTGAAAACCATTTGTATTGCGGATTAATGCCATGATAATTGATACCTAATAACTCTGTATAGTCATAATTGAAGATAAACCGCGCTTTTGAATTAAGCGGATCGCTAATGTCGCAGTTGACATCTTCAGCAAGGGTTTCAAGAATTCTCATTTTTTTGAGATCGTAGGAAACCAATATACGTCTATCGGTATCTACATTGGTTGCCAGGTAAATCACATCTTTTTCAGGACTAAAGCCTTCAAAGCTTATTTTTTGATCTAAGTAAACGGTAGGATCGATGGTAAGTGGATATTGCTGACCATTCAGATGTACCTTAAAAGGTTCCCATTCTCTGGTATCCGGATCTTCACCGCAATACACAATTTTCTCTTCCTCAAAACGAAGCCCTAGTTTAGGAGTCCCTTGGTGATCGGTAAGCCATTTGTTGATCTTAAATCGTGCACCGTCTTTAATGATTCTTTTTTCCCCTGTAAAAATGTTCACCCGGTATACAGATCCATATCCTTTATAATCATAAGTCTCTACTAATATTTCATCTTCTTCGGTGGGCAGTATATCCAGCAAGCTGTTGTATTTGAACTGTCTTAGCAAACTTCGGGCGTTTTTGATAGGTTTGTCCGGAACATTGTCGACTATAACCGATGAATTGGTGCCATCTGCATCAATAGCGTAGATGAGTCCGTTTTTCTCATACGCCATTCTTCTGGATGTGAGCCACGAAAGCCCTGAAATAGGTTCGTCACCCATTGGGATTCTCGAGAACATACGATGTCCTTCTACGTCGATTACAATAATATCGTAGGAGATATTATTTTCCATCACTTCCACAAAATATTTACCATCAGGCGAAAGCATATAATTCGAGAACTTATTCTTTTTATAAAGTACTTCTGTTGGAATTAGTTTAGTAGAAAGCGCTTCCTGACCGTAAGAGAAAATACCGGAGATAACAAGAAGGATCGTCAAACACCGGGTTATCGATATTGGATACATGTATTCTTTAAAGTTAAGTTTGGATGACAAATCTCTGAAAAAATCCTGAAAGTAGCTGAAAAAAGAAAATTTTGTCTTTATCCACTCTTTACAATGATTTAAAATCTTACTGATCTGATTTTTTTGATAACCTTAAGTGTTTGTTTTTTAATTAATTACGTCTTTTCAGATAAAAAATCTTCAAAAAACCAAACCGCTCTGTACAAAACCTCGTAAGTGTTCGTGTAACAAAAAATAGTTCACAAATGAAAAATTCAAAAATCTTAGTAGGATTAGCCATTCTTGCCATTGCGGGCTTGGTGGGTATTGCGGCAGATCATATTGACGCGCCGGCAGTACAAGGGGGTACATCAGATATCACCGATTATTTCGCCTTTCAGGGTGAAAATGCAAACAATCTCGTATTTGTTGCCAACGTACAGGGCTTATTGAGTCCGAATGCGACGGCAAATGCTTCGTTTGAAGAAAACGTTTTAATTGAATTCAATATTGACAATGACGGAGACAATATTGAAGACCTGGTAATTCAGGCAATTCCTCAAAATGGAAGGATGTACTTCTTTGGTCCGGCGCAACCAGCTTCTACCGGACTCTCCAGCACCTTGCTCATTAATCAAACTGCCGCCGTAGTAGACATTACCGCTTATGGCTCCGATGCGGTGATTACCAACCAAAACGGAATGAGTTATTTCGCGGGTCCGCGGGATGATCCGTTTTTCTTTGATTTCGGGCGCTTTAATGAGATCCTTGCGGGAAATGCTCCTGGTTTTAACAATCCGGGAACCGACACGTTTGCAGGAACCAACGTGCTTTCGGTTGTGGTAGAAGTACCTAAAGATATGTTGGGAGGCAACGGAACACTAAACACCTGGGTAGAAACCAAGAGAAAACAATAACCATTAAAAAAAACATACAGAAATGAAAACAATTGAAAAATATATTCAACTAGTAGCCATTGCAATATTGATGGTAACCGCCAGCTGTAGTAATGATGACGACGGAATGAGAAATGAAAATCCTGATTTTTCCGGAACCTTTGTACAGGAAGATCAGATGGGGCGTCCTGCCATTAATACTGTATTTGTAAGCAGTGACAATAAAGATACCTTTAACGAGACCACACCATCTGCCATGAGTGCAGCATTTCAATCGGCATTTCAATCCAGATTGCTGGCATTGAATGGAAATTACACCACGAATGCCTTAGGACAGGATGCAGCGACTTTTACCGGACTTTTAGCAACCGACGTGCTGAACGTAGCGACTTCGGGAACGACCACTTTCTTCGACGGTACCAATGTATTAACAGGTAGAACGCTGTCAGACGATGTGATTGATGTAGAGCTTTTACTCATTTTTGGAGGACCTGATGGTACAGCAAATCCCGGACTCACCTCTGATAATGTAGATGCCAACGACAAAACCTACTTAAGCTCTTTTCCCTATCTCGCAACACCCTGGTAGGAAAGCGATGCCGGGGTAGTGCCCCACCCCGGTTTTTTTAGTACGCTCCAACAAAACATCAAACAAAACATCAGATCATGAAAATGAAAATCATCATTAGGAATTCGGTAGCTTCCGTTATACTGGCCATGCTGTTATTGATTTCCTGTACAGATACTAATAACCAGATCGCTCAAGAGGAAGACTATAAACAATTCCTTATTCAGCCTGAAAATAAAAATGCGCTTTATGCTGCCGAAGAAATCGATTTCTGGACCAATAAGCTGAAAAAATCCCCGAATCAAATCTCCTGGCTGGTAAAGTTGGCGGCGGCACATACGCTTGCCTTTCATGCCACCGGAAACATTTCGGAATTAAAAAAAGCAGAAAAACAACTTTTAAAGGCCAATCTCCTTACCCGCTACGAAAATGCTTCTTTCCTTCGAAGCCTTGCCCACAACTACAGTACCCAGCATCGGTTTCAAGAGGCATTAACGCTTTTAGACATGGCGTATGAATTGGGAGAGAATCGAAGAGATACCAATAAAATGCTTTTTGATGTGCATCTGGAATTGGGGAATCTTGCCCTTGCGGATACAAAACTTAGGAGTATCGAAAGAAATGCAGATTTTGATTATTACATCCGTTTGGCGAAATGGCAGGATCATCAAGGGGAACTACAGAACGCGATCTATACGCTGGAAAAAGCAACCTATCTTGCGGATGACCAAAATAGTAAAGCCCTCAAAATATGGACATATTCTAATTTAGCCGATTTCTATGGACACAACGGAGAACTCGAAAAATCCTATCAGAATTATTTAAAGACACTCCGTTTAGATCCTTCAAACCCTTATGCATTGAAACAAATTGCGTGGATCGTTTTTTCACATGACCGCAAACCGGAAAAGGCACTGGAAATTATCAACGCTATTCAAAAAAACTACCAAACTCCAGACCTTTATTTACTCCAAGCTGAGATTGCCGCCTATATGGGCGATATGGAAAAACAAGAAAACTACGAAGAGGCATATGTGAAAATGGTAAAAGACGAAGCATATGGTGATATGTACAACGCCTACAGTATTCTATTATGGGCCGATAAAAGCGATGTACTCTCCAAAAAAGCGGTGTACCTGGCACAAAAAGAAGTGGCGAATCGGCCCACGCCACTCGCTTATGATTTGTTGGCATGGACCTATTTTAAACACGGAAAAACAGAAGAAGCAAAGGCAATTATCGAACAGCAGGTAAAGGATAAAACGTTTGAACCGCTAGCCCTGTATCACATGGCAGAGATCTTAAAAGCTTCCGGAGACGAAAAACAGCTCGCCGGCCTTAAAAAAGAACTGCAACAAGCCTATTTTGAACTGGGGCCAATGGTTAAGAAACAAATCGAAGCGCTGTAACCCGGAAACACAATCAACATGAAAAGGTTTATGTATTTAATGATCCTGCTAATGGCGGGGAGCTATTCTTTTGCCCAGACGCTTAGTGGCAAAGTGTACGATCAAGATCAGTTTCCAGTAGAAGGAGCCTTTGTATACAATGTATCCAGCGGGTCACACACCCATACCGATGCTACCGGGAGTTTCTATCTTTCAGAAACCAATCCCGGAGATTCCATTACACTGGGAAGGTTAGGTTATGAAAAGAGATCTCTGAAAGTAACCACCTTGCAATCTGCTCAGAGGTTAACTGTTGTTCTTGAGGAAGCAGCATTTCAGCTCAATGAAGTCGTGGTACGAAAAACCGAGAATGCTCTTCAGGACATTAGAAGTATCGACTTAAAAACAGCACCCGTACAGTCTTCTCAGGAAATTTTAAGAAAGGTTCCCGGACTTTTTATCGGGCAGCATGCAGGTGGGGGCAAGGCAGAACAGCTCTTTCTAAGAGGTTTTGATATTGATCACGGTACCGATCTATCTATTGAAGTTGATGGGCTTCCGGTGAATATGGTCTCTCATGCACACGGGCAGGGATATGCAGACCTACATTTTGTAATCCCTGAAACCATCGAAAATATCAATTTTGGAAAAGGCCCTTATCAGGCAGCGAAAGGAAATTTTGCAACCGCCGGTTATGTAGGTTTTCAGACCAAAGATGTAATTGATCAAAGCTTCTTGTCTTTGGGAGCAGGACAGTTCAATACTTTTAGAACACTGGGGATGTTCAAATTGCTGTCAGGCGAAAACAGACAAAATGCCTACGTAGCCATGGAGTATCTTTCGTCGGATGGTTTTTTTGAAGCGCCGCAGAATTTTCACCGTCTCAATCTTTTTGCAAAATATTCGGGATATCTGAATGATACAGATAAACTCGCTGTGAGTTTATCTCATTTTTCGAGTGAGTGGGATGCTTCCGGACAAATCCCGATAAGAGCCGTACAAAGTGGTAAAATAAGTAGATTTGGAGCGATAGATGCTACCGAAGGCGGAAATACCCAACGGTTTAACCTAAACCTTTTACATACCAAAGTTGTAGATGCTGATACGTTTGTGGAAAGCCAACTGTTTTTTAATTCGTATGATTTTGAGCTGTATTCTAATTTTACTTTCTTTTTGAACAATCCGGAAGCCGGAGACCAGATCCGGCAAAAAGAAAATCGTTCCATCTATGGATTGCGAAGTACGCTTTACCATCAGACTACTATCAATGAACGTCCCTTAAAATTAAAAATAGGAACCGGGCTTCGATTTGATGCGGTAGAAGACAATGAACTCTCTGAAACGCAAAACAGAGACATCACCTTAGAACAACTTCAGTTAGGTGATATCAAAGAGCAAAATATCTACGGATTTATAGAAGGAAATTATTCGTTGGGAAAAGTATCTTTGATTCCGGCATTACGTTTTGACTACTTTAGATTCTCATACGAAGATGCTTTGACCTCCGAATATCAGGTCAATTCCAGCATGCAGTCCGTTCTAAGTCCTAAAATGAGTATACTCTACACGCCGACAAACAGCCTGCAGTGGTTTGTGAAAGCCGGCTGGGGATTTCATTCCAATGACGCAAGGGTAGTTACGCAGTCAAATACTTCAGAAACCTTACCTCAGGCCTTTGGAACGGATGTAGGCGTACTTTGGAAGGCAGCCCCCCGACTTGTATTCGATTCCGCTTTATGGTATCTGGCTCTTGAGGATGAATTGGTATACGTAGGTGATGCCGGCATAGTAGAACCCAGCGGAAGAACCCGAAGGGCAGGGGTGGACCTTGGCGTACGTTATCAACTTAGCGACCATCTATTTTTTGATATCGATGCAACCTATTCGTACGCACGAAGTATAGATGCACCTCAAGGGGAAGATCTCATACCACTTGCTCCTGATTTTACATGGACCGGAGGACTCAGTCTGGTAGACTACAAAGGATTTAGCGGAGGGGTTCGCAGCAGATATTTGAACGATCGTCCCGCCAATGAGGACAATAGTATTCAAGCAGCCGGATATTTTATTACCGACCTGAATCTCAATTACCGTTGGAAAAACTATGAAGTAGGATTTGTGATTGAAAATGTTTTTGATAGCGAATGGAAAGAAACTCAATTTGCTACCCGCTCCAGACTAAGAGAGGAAACGACTCCTGTAGAAGAAATTCATTTTACACCGGGTACTCCTTTTAATTTAAGAGCACATTTTAAAATATTCTTCTGATGCGATATCAGATGCTATGCTAGCATAATCCCAGTTTGTTTTGTTTTTTAGTTTGATGCAAAAAACCTGTTTACTTCGGTAAATGGGTTCTTTTATGTTAATGCTTTGTTTTATCGATCCTCTTGCGTCAATTCGAGTATTTTTAGAGAATGATAATGAAATAAAAATGTATCGAGAAATGAAGAAGTTCCCGTTTCATGAAAGGTCTTTATATTCGGTTTGATCAGATCAATCTTTCTCTTGAAGGCAATTACTTCCTTTTTACTAATTCTTTTACGTCTCTTCGAGTATTTTTAGAGAATGATAATGAAATAAAAATGTATCGAGAAGTGAAGAAGTTCCTGTTTCATAAAAGGGCTCTATATATTCGGTTTGACCCGATCAATCTTTCTCTTCAAGGCAATTGCTTCCTTTTTACTAATTCTTTTACGTCTCTTCGAGTATTTTTAGAGAATGATAATGAAATAAAAATGTATCGAGAAGTGAAGAAGTTCCTGTTTCTTAAAAGGTCTCTATGTACTCGGTTTGATCAGATCAATCTTTCTCTTCAAGGCAATTGCTTCCTTTTTACTAATTCTTTTGTGTCAATTCGAGTATTTTTAGAGAATGATAATGAAATAAAAATGTATCGAGAAATGAAGAAGTTCCCGTTTCATGAAAGGTCTTTATATTCGGTTTGATCAGATCAAACTTTCTTTTTAAGGCATTTGCTTCCTTTTTACTAATTCTTCTACGTCTCTTCGAGTATTTTTAGAGAATGACAATGAAATAAAAATGTATCGAGAAGTGAAAAAGTTCCTTTTTCGTAAAAGATCTCTACGTACTCGGTTTGATCGGATCAATCTTTCTCTTCAAGGCATTTGCTTCCTTTTTACTAATTCTTTTACGTCTCTTCGAGTATTTTTAGAGAATGCTAATGCTATAAAAAATGGATCGAGAAGTGATGAAGTTCCTGTTTCTTAAAAGGTCTTCATATACTCGGTTTGATCAGATCAATCTTTAATTAGGGATCATTTATAAACGATTACTGCTTTAGCTTTTGATGTAAAAACGGATTTGATAAACAGGGAATCAAAAAAAGAAAGGCACTAAGAACTCACAACTCCCAGAGCATACAACTGCTCGAGGGTAGGGGATTCGCTTCCGCCGGCAGGCTCCAGCGTAATACCAAAGGCCTCAGATGCATTATTGTTATCAATAATGAAAAAGTCATTTTCAACTTTTGCAACCTCTTCTAATGTGCCCAGGCTGGTGGGAGTAAGCGGCTCTAATTTTAACGACCAGAGCTGATAAACTTTACCTTCAGGAGCTTCTGGCAATCCTGAAATATCAACATATAGTTTGTTGTCTTCACGATTCCAGTAAGCCTTGGCATACGATTCCGGGGAAATCGACTGCCCGTCAAGTTTTATGGTAGTTACTTTATTGCTTGTCACAGCTGCCAGGAGATCCTTCGACTTCTTATAATCGGCGAGCGCTTCGCTCAATTGGTTTTGCAATACTGCTTCCCGGAGACCCGCAGAACGTATTTCGGTTTCCAGCTTCTTTTCCAACTGGGCATTCTGCTGTGCCATCCAAAGTAAACCAGCACCAAAAACGATGGCTGCTGCCCATCCTACGAACGAAATCCACTTACGAGGTACGCTTTTTTCCGGAGTCATTTTGATGATGTCGGTAGGCGTTTGTAGCTTAATATTTTCCTTAATTGCTGCAAAAGTTGTTTGACGTTCTTTTGGCAGCGTAGCCTGCGATAGTTGCATAACAGCAGCCTCAATTTCTTCTACCTCTTTTTTAAGTTCAGGATATTCTTCAATAGCAGCGGCCACCGCTCTGTTTTCTTCTTCAGAGAGGGCTCCCGCAACGTAAAGTTCCAGTATGCCGGATGCTATGTATTTTTTTATATCCATGTTACGTGTTCAACACAATTTCTCTTAGTTTAGAAATACAACTGCGATTTCTCGTTTTGAGTGTTCCTGCCGGAATTTTCAATTTTTCGGCTGCCTCACTGTGCGTAAACCCCTTAAAATATAAAAGGTCTATGATCTCAATGCACGTTTGTTTCAATTGACTCACAAATTTACGAATGCCAATCGCATCAGTTCTGCCTTCCAGATTATCCTCATCTTCAAGAATACTTACGAATAAATCTGATGAGAGGTTTTGTTTTTGTTTATTAAATCTTTTGGAGCGTGTATAATCTATAGCCGCATTTCTCGAAATATTTAACAGCCAGGTGAAAAATCTACCTTTAGATGCGTCATAATCGGCTGCTTTATGCCATACTTTTACAAAAACATCCTGCAATATCTCTTCCGCTACTTCCTGATCTCTGATAATGGTATAAATAACCCCCAGCATGCTATCGGAAAACATCTCATAGAGTTTTTCGAAAGCATCTGTATCTTTTTCCTTAAGTCTTGCAATGAGTGTTTCTTGTTGCATAAAGGGTTATTGGTCTCACAATATTACTAAATAATGCTCAGATAGCTCGTATATAAAAAAACGCATCTGTGGGAACAGATGCGTTTTCTATTTTTTAATTCAATATCGGTTATTCAATAATTCCTCCGCAACTTACGCGTCCGCCAGCTGCGCCTGTTGGCTGGGTGGTAAAATCGTCTTCCCCGGCATGAACGATGATCGCTTTACCAAGTATGTTCTTGGTTTCATCTTCACAACCAATACACCACTCATCGGTACTCATACTAATCGTGCCATTTCCATCTGCATCTGCAGTAAAATTACCAATATCACCTTTGTGATACTTGCCATCTTCTGCACCCCATTTTCCGTGTTCGGTAAAAGTAGGGTTCCAATGGCCTCCGGTAGACTTTCCATCTGGCGAACTACAATCTGCTTTTTCATGAATATGTATGGCATGAACACCTGGTTCGAGCCCCGTAAGATCAGCAGTCATAGAAACTACGCCGTCTTCTTCGGTAAAGGTAACTTCTCCGGTAGCATTGCTGTCACTTTTTGATTCCAGCGTGAAAGAAACGGTTTTGGTCATGACCTCTTTTTCCACTTCTTCTACTTTATTTTCTACGTCTTCCACTACTTCTTCGGTTTTTTTCTCCACATTTTTACAAGCGGTAAAAACAAAGAAGGAAAGTAAACATAGATATGCGAGATTTTTCATTTTTATGATTTTTTGGTTTCACACGAAGTTACATATACGAAAAGGAATTCACAAATACTTACTTTTTAAGGGAACTAATTAATTCTTTTGTGTTAAGAATGGTTGCAAATTCATCTTTAAGACTCGCAATTGCAGTATCATGCATTAATTGAGCGGTATAATTGGTGCCATCTATTCCTTTCTTGTTATAGGTGGCCGTGGCATCTTCTACCAGGTATGTGTCATATCCCATATTTCCGGCCATCCGCGTGGTCGTAGATACGCAGTGGTTCGTGGTAAGCCCAACGATGACCAGCTTATTGATATTTTTTTTAGTAAGTTCATCTTCCAGATGCGTACCGATAAAAGCGCTGTTTACGTTTTTTGAGATAATTGGTTCATCGGCTCGTTCGTTGATCAAATTCTGCAAAGCGTTTCCCGGGTTTCCTGGAGCCAAAGGAGATTTGGGGTTCACTGAATCATGCTTGATCAGAAAAACAGGTAATTTTGCATTTCTCCAGTGCTTTAGAATTTCGGCTATGTTTTCTTCTGCTTGCGGGTTGTTACGTTCTTCTCCCCAGTAGTCTTCTTCCTGAAAACCCTTTTGAACATCTACAACAAGCAAGGCGATGTTGTTTAATTTCATTGCTAAGAAATAAGTTTGGTTTCTATTTTGATTTCGTTATGCAGCGTCCTATGAACCGGACATTTACCAGCGATCTCCAATAGTTTCTTGCGTTGTTCTTCGCTCAGGTTACCGGTGATTTTGATCTCTTTGGTAAAAGTATCTATTTTGGCAGAATCAGATTCACAGTTTTCACAATCAGACGCGTGTTTTTTGTTATAACTCGTATGTACTTCTATGTTCTGTAGATCCCATTTTTTAAAGGATGCATACATTTTCATGGTCATAGCGGTACAGGAGGCAAGACCGGCAGATACAAGTTCGTAAGGAGTAGGACCAAAATTATGTCCGCCAACATCTTCGGGTTCATCGGCTGTAATATAATGATCGCCTACTTTCATTTGAGTGGTAAATCCGTTTTCAGTATCTAAGCTGGCTACCACTTGATGTTTGGAGCGTATCGTTTCTTCCTCGGGAACTTTTACGTACCTTTTTGCCCAGCTGGCGATTACTTCACCTACATAGATGGAATCTTCTTTTTTCATTAATAAATGATCGGCACCATCGAGAGAGACAAAACTTTTAGGGTGAAAAGCAGCATCATAGATCTCTTTTGCATTCAGAATGCCAACGGTGTCATCCTGAGGAGAATGCATTACCAGTAGTGGCTTACGTATTTGCTTTACAACTTCCGGTAGAGACTTTGTGCCCAGATCATCGACAAATTGCTTTTTTATGGTGAAATCCCGACCACTTAAGTTGACTACTGCACGACCCTCTCTTTGAATTTCTTCTAAACTACTTTTAAATAGATGTTGCACATGATTTGGATTGGAAGGTGCGCCTACAGTAGCTACAGCCCTAATACTGTTGACTTCTTCAGCCGCAAAAATAGAAGCAGCACCACCCAGCGAATGACCAATGATTAAAGAGGGGGCAGTATGATTTTCGGCAAGGTAAGCTGCAGCCGCCACAAGATCTTCAACGTTTCCTGAAAAATTAGTGTCTGTAAAATCACCTTCGCTTTCGCCTAAACCTGTAAAGTCGAACCTAAGTACGCCAAAACCGCTATTGGTAAGTGCTCTGCTTATGTTTCTTACGGCTCCCAGATTTTTATTGCACGTAAAGCAA
Source organism: Flavobacteriaceae bacterium M23B6Z8 (assembly GCA_046199005.1). Lineage (GTDB taxonomy): Bacteria > Bacteroidota > Bacteroidia > Flavobacteriales > Flavobacteriaceae > Ascidiimonas. The sequence goes on along the minus strand of CP176050.1, from coordinate 2,981,961 downwards.
TGTGCAAAAATGGCGAAGTTATGTGGATGCTGGTCTACTGGAAGCTCTAGTTTTCCTGATAGCTGATGTCCATCTTTATTTTGGAAGATTACTTTTTCAGAATTCATAATTTACGGTTTCTAGATCTATTTTACGGGTCAATAATACGTTCTTTAAGTCGTATAGGTTTTGTAAAACTTTCGATACATACTACTTAGAGCGATGATACTTCAAAGATAGCTAATTGGTGACGGAATATTTTTCTCTGATCCTTTCATGAGGTCAAAAATCTTCTTTAATAAAAAAACTGCCTCATTGGGCAGCTTATAATTTCGTCTAATACAGATGTATTTTCTCTTAAAAAGATTTTAATTTGTAAGAGTTGGTTGATTAACTGTATTATCATGACAAGAAGGTTCTCGGCGGGAAACACAGCACGCGTTAGTGCAGGTAGGGCCATTGCCTTCGGTTGCCATACAGTTTGGCCAACGAGAATCTTCTTCTCCTCCTAAAATTTTCTCAGAAGTTTTAAAAGTGGCCACATTTGTTTTTGAAAACTTAAGCTTTCCAAAGCTCATCATCTTTTTTTTCATAAAAAATTAAATATTTAGTTAATAGTCTAAGATATTGATTTTATCAGAATATATAGAACTTTTATGTTATAATTAATTGTAATCTAATGTTTTAAAGGATTACATTATGTAAGGTTATTTAAACTTAATCTACAAAATTTTTTTGGCGAAAAATAAGAATCAAAAGTCTTATGAATGCTATATAAAAAGCCAATTAAAAAAGGCTGCCTAAACAGACAGCCTTTGTGATAATAGAAGATTTTTAACAATTAAAATAAACCTGGTGCCGGGGGAATAATAGTGGACGGATCCGGGTCTGGATCTGGACTACAAGACCATTGTTGACGAGAAGTACAACATGCGTCACCGCAGGTAAAACCCTGTGTTGCTTTACAATCAGGCCAACGAGTCTCTCCTCCAGTAATTTTGTTTGTAGTGTTGAGGGAGGCTACATTTGATTTGGATAGTTTAAGTTTTCCAAATCCAACAATCTTTTTCTTCATAATAATATGTTTTTGTGATTAATCAAATATATCTTTTTTACGGGAATCCTCATAAAATAGTTGATAACTTTTACCTACATAATTATGAGAAAAAATGATTTTGAATGAGATACTTTAGGTATTTAATACTTAAGCTAATATCTAATAAGGTAAAAACATTTTCGCGAAATAGAATAAAAAAAGCCTGCTCTTATGGTTAAGGCAGGCGCTTTTCTGATATTTTCACGAGGGTATTTACATTTGAAAAGATTTTGTTTCTTTAAATGGCGATAATGCTATCTTCTCCATACTTTCCCGATAAGCTTTCCAATCGGTCGCAAAAAAAGCATTGGTTTGCTCAATCGCTTCTTTGAGACTATTCTCTGCATGTTTAATAAGCTGCTCTTCTGTAGATGTGATCCCTGTTTTACGGCTGCCTACATAAAAATTGGCGGTTTGAATTCGCTGATTTACATTGGGTTCTGGATTTCTGGTAATTCCCTGTCGCTTGTCTTCTTTGCCAATGTAAATCGCCATTAGACTATCGATTTTTTTAGTGATGTCTTTTGAAGCTTTGATAGCGTCTTTATATTTCTCTTTATCTTCTTCTTTGAGACGTTTCTGAAAAGTAGTTGCCGTTTCTTTGCTTTGTGCCAACTGCTTTACAACATCGGCGGTCGTCTGTTGCAATTTTTGAAGGTGTTTACCCTTTTCGTAAACTGCCGCAATGGCTTCCGGTGAACTGTCGAGCCTGGGGTCTGATTTTACAGTTACTGTGGTTTCGTCGGTATTTTCTCCATATTCGATTTTCACTTTATAAGTACCGGGCTTAACGAGTACGCCGCCCGTTTCCTTCGGATTTTTATTTTTAGATAGTTTTCTTGAAGGACGATCTGCTCCCTTTTCATCCATGCCCCAATACATGTGATGCATCCCATTTTTCTTAGGGGTTTTGATCTTGAGCGTACGAATCAAACGATCTCCGTCATAGATCATTAAAGAAATCGAATCTTTCTTAACTTCCTTCTCATCATTTTCATCTTCCTCTTCGTCTTCTTTGGATTTCGAGGCTTTTTCAGGTGCTTCTTTTTTGTTGAGGTAATATGTGATCTTAGCACCCTCTTTTCGGTTCTCTCCGTTAAAAATAGCGTCTGCACCAAATCGACTTCCGGTGGGTTGTTGATAGGCAGCCTGATAGGCGGTAGGTGTTTCAAATAAGGCAATTTCTTTGTTTAAGACCGAACGATTTTCTGCGATTGCGCGTAGCGGACGAATATCATCGAGCACCCAGGCAGCACGGCCAAAAGTTCCAATCACCAAATCGTGTTCTCTGGGATGAATAACCAGATCTTTGGTAGATACGGTCGGGAAACCTTCGGTCCACTTAGTCCATTGATTTCCTGCGTCCAGGGAGATATAAAGTCCGTCATCAGTTCCTAAAAACAATAAATTCTTATTTTCAGGATCTTCCACAATACTTAACGCATAACTTTTCACATCGTTTTCATCGACAATACGCTCCCATCGATTGCCATAATCAGTGGTACGATAGACGTAAGGTGTATAGTTGAATCGGCGGTAATCGTTTACTACCACCAATGCTTCGCCTTTATTTTTGTTGGAAGCTTTAATTTGTGCGATCCAGCTTCCTTTGGGAAAGCCTTTTATCTTTGAAACTACGTTTGTCCAGCTTTTTCCGCCGTCTTTGGTAATCTGGATATTTCCGTCATCGGTGCCTATCCAAAGCACGTCTTTTTCAAGTACCGAAGGCTCTATCACGAGTATGGTACAATGATTCTCTGCTCCTGTGGCATCCATGGTAAGTCCGCCACTTTCGCTTTGTTTTTGTTTTTCAGGATCATTGGTCGTCAGGTCAGGAGAAATAACCTCCCAGGTAAGCCCTTTATTAGTGCTTTTATGCACAAACTGACTTCCAAAGTATACGGTCGAATTATCAAACGGATCTTGTCCGATACCCGAATTCCAGTTAAATCTGAGCTTTACATCAGCATCCGGATGGGTAGGGCGTACGATGTAATTATTTCCTGTTTTCCAGTCATAACGGGATACAAAACCTTGCTGACTCATGGCATAGCCATACCTTGAATCGTCCAGATCGGGCACCACATCAAAGCCATCACCAAATGCGATCTCCTGCCAGTAATCGTTTCGAATTCCCTGTGCACGCCACACATAAGCGGGACCTCGCCAGGAACCGTTATCCTGCATCCCTCCGTAGACATTGTAAGGAAATTCATTGTCTGTACTAATATGGTAAAACTGCGCTACCGGAAGATTGCCTATGAACCTCCAGCTTTCTCCGCCGTCGTAGGTAATGTTCATACCGCCGTCGTTTCCATCGATCATAAAACTTCCATCATTAGGATGTATCCACCAGGCATGATGATCTGGATGTACCCCGTTGTCTACTCCGTAAGCAGGCATTAGTTGTTTGAAATTTTTTCCGCCATCTTCAGAGACATTCACATAGGTAAATACCGAATAGACACGGTTTTCATTTTGAGGATCTACAAAAATATCTGAATAGTAAAACGGGCGATTGCCTATGTCATTTTTATCGTTGATCTTTTTCCATTTAAAACCACCATCGGTTGATTTATAAAGTGCATTTTTCTTGGCTTCGATAAGCGCATACACAATATTAGGCTTGTTAGCGGCAATGGCGATTCCAATACGTCCCAATTCTCCTTTGGGAAGACCATCTTCGTCTGTTCTTTTTACCCAGGTCTCTCCTTTATCGTGGGAAACATACAAACCACTGCCTTCTCCTCCCGATTTAAAAAACCAAGGGTCACGCTTGTGTTCCCAGAGGGCTGCAATAAGTTTATTGGGATTTTGCGGATCGATGACCAAATCGGCCACTCCCGTTCGATTATTTGCAAACAATACTTTTCGCCAGGTGATCCCTCCATCGGTGGTTTTGAAGACACCTCTCTCCGGATGCTCACCCCAGGGAGAACCAATGGCACCTACGTATACAGTATTAGGATCAGTAGGATCGATGATCACTCTATGGATATGCCTTGTTTTCTCAAGTCCCATCAACTCCCAGTTTTTACCTCCGTCAAGCGATCTGTAAACACCATAGCCACCATTAAGGCTGTTTCGGGGATTTCCTTCACCGGTACCTACCCAAATTACGCTCGGATTGGATTGCTGAATGGCCACGGCACCAATAGAAGCTGTGTTTTCTTTATCGAAGACCGGCTTCCAGGTGATGCCTCCTGATTCCGATTTCCAGAGTCCGCCGGAAGCAGTCCCTACATACATCACATCAGGATTTGAGGTTACCACATCGATCGCTGTGACGCGTCCGCTCATACCTCCGGGTCCTATATTGCGGGGTTTCATCCCCTTAACCGCTTCCATAGAGAAGTCCTGAGCCACGATACCAATGGTAAAAATTGAAACAAGGAAGGTGTAAAAGTATTTCATAAAGTTATTCTTTTTGTTTGGATAGTTTTGTTTGCTGTTCAAGTTGGTTAAATATAATCAGTTTCGGAAATTTTTCCTGCAAAGATCTCAATAGATCGTCTTGTACTTTTGGCGATATATGCGTTGCAATGAGTTGGGTGTCTGGCAGGTAATTTTGTATGAAGTCTTTCGCAGTTTGATCGGCGAGCATCCAATGGGGAAGAATGGCTACGTCAATGGCTTCCTTTTTTATAGCATTGGTTTCGAAGAGATCTTTTTGTACCCGCCAGTTTGAATCGCCTACATGAAGAATTTTTATGTCACCAGTGTTAATGATGAAAGCGATATTTTGTCGTTTAGTATGTCGGCCTCCTGCATGATCCATCCGGAAGGCGGTAATGAGAAATCCGGGTCGCTTAAAACGTTGTTTTTGGTAATTATCAGTTGCTATGGTGATTTTAACGGCGTTGGGTACATCGAGCATATCGGTGACCTGAGCCGGACCACTTACAAGGGTGTTTTCGTGATCTTTAAGATAGGTGTTTGCCTGCCCAACAGAAAAATGATCGCCATGTGAGTGTGTAAAAAGCAGCGTATGTGGTTGGTATTGCTCATTTATTTTTTGGAGCAAGTTCGCATTTGGGTAGCTGTATTCGTCTCCGTAATATTCATGTAAACCATCTATGAGTATTGATTTTTCATGTTGCTGTATAAGCACGCCCATATTGCCGATATAGGTAAAGGTAACTTCAGAACTGCTTTCTCTATTAGGTAGTAAAAGCACAAGAAAGAAAAAGAACACGAAGTTCTTCATCGAAGAAAAATTAAATTGGTTATTAAGTAAGCTAAAGTTACGCAAAACCCGTGAAGAACTTCTTAAAAGAGTGTTAATAGAATGAATATGCAATTCAAAAGATGTTTAATAAGGTCAATGTAAACGGGTATGGTGAGCGATAGCTATTTATTGGCACCGTCAAAGGATCCAATACCCCGAAACTTGCCTCGAAATGAAACGTTGGTTTCAAACAAATGCCTCATGGGCGTGCCCTGCGGTAGTTCACTGAAGTACTTCATCAAAGTCTCAGTAGCGGGGCTGTGGTATCTGTACTTGTTAACAGTATAATTTTGGTTACAATATTTTGATGGATAAATTTTCTTTTCAAAGGAGATTTTAATTTGTATAATCTAATGCTCATAATAGTTTGTAGGTAATTATTGATTCTAATATTAAAAGTTTTCAATTCTTGTAGGATTTGGTGCGATTTTGTAAATTATATCAAAATAATCTTTGTAAGGTATTATGAAAATTGAATTTAAGGAACAACAAAAGTTTACCCAGTGGTATTTGTGGCTAGTTTTAATTGGTATTAGTGTCATACCTGTGTTTGGAATTGTCAAACAGATTGTGCTCGGAGAGCAGTTCGGGACACGACCGATGTCTGATTATGGTCTGATAATTTTCTTGATATTAGCTCTCGGACTTTTAGTATTTTTCTGGATAATGAGGTTGGAAACCGAAATTGATAAAAATGAAATTCGCATGAAATTCTTTCCCTTTGTCGAAAAGAAGGTGGAGTGGAAAGACATAAAAAAGGCAAGAATTGTAAAGTACGACTTTGTGGGTTATGGTATAAGAATAGGAGGTGAATATGGTACTGTCTACAATACAAAAGGTAATAAGGGACTAGCTATTGAATTGAAAAACGGAAAAAAATTTGTGATTGGTACTCACAAAGAAGAGGAACTTAATAGGATACTGAAAAAAAATCTTAGTGACTGATATTTTTCATGAGTTTTAGTTTTTCTTGTTAAGCTTATATTTCTTGAGTAAGCTACTAATTCAGACTGGTACATACTACAAATGTCTGAGATTTATAATTTTAGGTTGAGTCAGAACAGATAATGATATTTTCATGAAGTCTTTTACGTTGGTAAATACTGGCATTAACCTATTTTAGTTATACTAATGATAGTATTTACCATCATGTATTGAATTTATTTAAATTTTTTATTTGTATATTTGTTGGGAAATACTATCATTAATCACAAAATAAAGGGTTATTAATGGGAAATACTAACATAGACTGGATTCAAATGTCTGATGTAGCTATCGTAAAACAAATAGGAAGTTACATAAAGCATACACGCCTACAACAGCATCGAACCCAGGCGCAATTGGCAGAAATAGCAGGTTTAAATCGTTGGACGATCAGTCAGATTGAGAACGGAGAATCTGTAACTCTAATGAGTTTGATTCAAATCTTACGTGCTCTGGACAGTTTATATGTGCTTAAATCATTTGAATTTTCGACTGAGATCAGTCCTCTGGAATATGCCAAACTTAAAAAACGCCAAAAACAACGGGTGCGGAATAAAACTTCCAATTCAACAAATAAAGAAGATTTAGAGTGGTAGACGTTGCTGAAGTTCTCATATGGGGTGAATTGGTAGGAGCAGTTCGCTGGGATGAATTGCAGCAACTGGGCTATTTCGAGTACGCACCATCATTTATTCAAAAAGGTTGGGATCTGTCACCTGTTAAAATGCCTATTGCTCAGGGAGCGCGGATTTATAGTTTTCCCGAGCTACGAAAGGCTCCTACCCAAACTGAGGACGCCTTTGTGGGATTGCCTGGCTTATTGGCAGATGCTTTGCCCGACAAATATGGAAATAAGCTTATAAATACCTGGTTGGCGCAACAGGGAAGACCAGAAAATAGTATGAATCCCGTAGAGAAATTATGTTTTATCGGTACAAGGGGCATGGGTGCTTTGGAATTTGAACCGGCACAGATCAATACAGGATCAAGAAGTTTTACGTTAGCCCTCGATAACCTCGTAGAAGCGGCTAAAAAAATGCTCAATGAACGGGAAGCTTTTTTAACCCATTTAAATCGGGATGAAGAAAAAGCAATGATGGAAATATTGAAAATCGGAACCTCAGCTGGTGGTGCACGCCCCAAAGCCATTATTGCCTATAACCCGAAAACCGGAGAAGTAAGATCGGGACAGGGAAAGGTACCCGGAGGTTTTGAGCATTGGCTCCTTAAACTGGATGGTGTAAGCGGAGCGCAGTTCGGAGAGAGTTCTGGCTGGGGGCGCGTAGAATACGCTTATTACCTGATGGCGACTGATTGCGACATTGAAATGAGCGACTGTAAACTACTGGAAGAAAATGGCAGAGCGCATTTCATGACCAAACGTTTTGACAGACAGGGTAATATCAAACATCATATTCAATCGCTATGCGGATTGCAACATTACGATTTTAATGATATGTATGGATACAGCTACGAACAAGTGTTTCAAACCATGCGGTTATTGCGATTGACCTATCCTGAAGCCGAACAGATGTTTCGAAGAATGGTATTCAATGTACTGGCAACCAACTATGATGATCACACAAAGAATTTCTCATTTCTTTTGAAAAAAGATGAGAGCTGGAGACTCGCTCCGGCATATGATCTGTGTTTTTCTTTCGATCCGACGAATCACTGGGTAAGCCAACAAACCCTGAGTGTTAATGGAAAAAGACTTGACATAGGTAAAGAAGATCTGATGACCATCGCCATAGAAAACAATATTAAAAAAGGACCGCAAATCGTTGAGGATATTAATGCGATCGTGAAGTCATGGCGCACCTATGCGGAACGCGCCGGGGTTAGAAATGATTTGACAGAAAGGATTCATAATAATCTGAATGTTTTATAAGGATTAGGATTGGTGGTGTTTTTTGAAAAGGTTTTGGGGGTCAAGTAAATTTTGTGGGGAGTAATAGGTGAGATCAGCAAATTAGTTTAATTCCATGATTTGTTTTCATTTTTTTTGCTTGTCCAAAATAAACGAAACAAAAAAAAGGACACCTTCGCCTATGAATTTTTTGACCATTAAGTCAAAAACCAATTTCAAAACTTTGCGTCGCTTCGTTCCTTCGCTCCTGTTTTCAAAGTTTTCGAAATTTATTCCACGCCTCAGTATTTCACTGCGTGGGGCTTTTACTTGAAATGACAGGAGGATGTTTTCTTTCTCGTAAGTGTAGTGAATGACTTCCGTTAAGAAAAGTCGAAGTACCGAGGCTTCGGTAGAGACTTTTTAGGAAGTTGTTTACGGTTGTAATAGTTGATGAAACTTTTACAAACACCTATCGAGAAAGTCTCCTTTTTTCCTTCGAAGCCTGCCCTGAGTAAAATCGAAGGGTTGGAGAGGCAAAAAAGAAGAGAAGCAAAACTACTCCCCAACTTTTTTATCTGCCCCCTTGACCCTAAAAATCTTCAAAAAAACCATTAAAAACCTTCCCAAACCTTACCAGAAGCGATCTACCGGGCTTTTATATGGGTTAGCTACTATAATATTGGTCTTAGAAATGTGATCTTAGATGGGTAGTTTTTAATTTGCCTGTAGCGCTGCTTTTCCTGCACTACTAAGTTTGTTTGCTAGAAGTCGTTAAACCTCTGCTTCCGGAGCATCCTTTTTTAAGTACGAATACCCGATACCCGCAGCTAACGAAACAAAAATAACCGTTAGCGAGAGCCATTCCGGGAATTTAATATGATGTGTTAATAGCAGCTTAATCCCAACAAAGGAAAGTATCACTACCAGGCTGTATTTCAAAGCTTCGAACTTAGCCAACATATTCGCGAGGAAGAAGTACATCGATCGCAATCCTAAAATCGCCAGAATATTTGAACTAAATACCAAAAACGGATCGGTGGTAATCCCGATCACCGCAGGAATACTATCCAATGCAAAAAGAATATCAGTGATCTCAATGATAATGAGTGTAATAAATAGAGGCGTAGCTGCGGTGAGGTATTTTTTCTTTACAAAGAACGCCTGACTATTTACCTCGGCAGTTACCGGAAAGATCTTGCGAACATTTCGATACACAAAAGAAGTTTTGGGATCGAATTCACCTTCATCTTGAGATTTCAACATCTTGAAAGCCGTAAATAATAAGAAGGCCCCAAATATGTAAATAATCCAGCTCACGCTATTTACCAAAGCCACACCAAAAAAGATCATGGCCGCTCTGAAAATGATCGCCCCCAGAATTCCCCAGAATAATACCCGATGCTGAAATTTTTGCGGGATCTTAAAAGAAGAAAAGATCACGGCGATCACAAAAATATTATCCACACTCAACGATAATTCCACCAGGTACCCGGTGATGTATTTTAAAGCTGCGCCGGAAGGTTTCAGGTTTTCCGGGTTGGGCATCCAGCCTTTTTGATATATCAGGTACACCATTAGCGAAAACAGGATCGCCAGCGAAACCCAGATCGACGTCCATATGGAAGCCTCTTTCACGCTAATTACGTGAGCGTTTCTGTTGAAGACGCCCAGGTCGATCATCAGAAAAAGAATAATCGCCGAAATAAAAATGATCCAGACGGTCATGTTGCGCTAAATTTTGAATTGCGAATTTAACACATTACGGTGATTATTCTTACTCGTGAACTCACATAGAGTGTTAACACCTTCATTTATTGGCATCGCCGAAAGGTTTAATACCCTAAGGTGGTTTACTAATCGATACGGTTCTTTTCATTCTCGATCCCGGTCTTACGCTTTCTCGCCGCTTTAATTTCAGACCGTCCGAAATTGTAACTCATGTTGATACTGAACTGCCGACTGTCATACCCACCATTTCCCTGAATAAACAGTTCACCAAAGCGTGTGTCACCGCGCCAGGGAGACGTAAAAAAGAGGTCGTTAGCAGCCAGTCGCAAGGTAAGATCGTCGTCCAGAAATTTCTTTTGCAATGCCATGTTGAAAGAACCCAGGCTTCGGGTCTGATAGGTACCTCCCCAAACCGAAGGTGAACTGTACCAACCGGAAACCTCCAGTCTAAAGCCTTTGGGCAGGGTAAATGTATTTTGACCGTAAAAACTCAGCGTGTTTTGTGAAAGTGCAACGAAGTCGTCGTTGGTGGCTTCGTAGATGCTGCGATATGCATTCAGGCTGAAATAGACATTCCACCATTTAGTAAATTTGGTAGGGTAGGAGATGCTCAGGTTAATGATCTTCTGATTGGCCACATTTCGGGTAATGATAAAATTCTGATTTTCGGGTGCAGCTTCCGTGATCTGTGCAAAGAAATCACTGATAAAGCTGTAGCTTAACGAAGTGGTTAATCGGTAATTATAGGTATGTGACAGCTTCACATTATCAGTATACTGCGGTTGCAGGAAGGGATTCCCCTGCCGGAATGATAACTCATCTATTCGGTATTCAAACGGATTCAGACTTTGATAGTTAGGCCGCTGAATTCTTCGGCTGTACAACAGTGCAAACGAATTCTTCCGGTTAGGTTTGTAGGTGATCCCACCACTCGGAAAGAAATTGGTATAGGTACGTTTCACCCGATCATTGTCATTGGCGGTAGCGCTCTTCAATCTTCCGTCAGAACGTGTGTGTTCCATCCGCAGTCCCACCTGAAAACTATACTTTTCCCACTGTCGACTATAATTCACGTAAACAGCGCTTACATTTTCAGTATAATCAAAGGTATTACTTCGTTCCAGGTTCAGCACATCTTCACCGTCTACACGGTCAAAAAAATCAAATTGGTTTTCAGTCTCAATATCCGTGATCTTAAAACCTGTAGCCAGCGTTCCTTTTAGAAAGTTTTGTTCATAATCTGCCTGCGCAGTAAAAATACGAATGTCAATAGGCGTGATCATGGTAAAGATCGATTCGCTTAAAACGGTCGTTTCATCCCCGTTAAAATATCTGTTCGGCTGAAAATTAAATCGGTCACTGTTATAGATCCCATAATCAATATCAGCATTTATTTTATGACCAAGCGTGTCTTTAAATTGATAATTCAGGTTGGCAAAAAGATTGCTTGAAGTATTTTGGGTATTACTTTCGGCGATCAACACCTGAGTAGGATCGTTAGTTCCCTGCGGAATAATGGGGGTGCGCGAATCGGTATTTCCAAAAGCGTTATTAAAGTTTCCATTAACCATCATGCCAAAGGTGCTTTTGGAGGAAGCGTAGATGTCATAGCCGAGTCTGATGTTATTACTGTTGTTATCATTAAGCGTTTGTGATCTTGCATTGAACTGGGTGTTATTTTGGGTACGAAGCAGGTTGAGGAAGCCAATGCTTTTCGCAAAACTGTTACTATAGTTTCCAAAAAGGTTGGTTTTCTTCTTGCGACTGTTAAAAGAAATGGAGTTATTATACCGTGGCTTGTCTCCGATGGTATAACCTGAAGAAACCGAACCATTTGTTCCCAGGCTTTTATCTCTTTTGAAAATGATATTAATGATCCCGGCGTTCCCTGCAGCATCGTATTTAGAAGAAGGTTGTGTGATGATCTCTACCGATTCGATGTCGGAAGACTGAATGGTCTTTAGGTAATTTACCAGATCATTTCCGTTGAGGGGAGAGAGTCTGCCATCGATAAAAATTTGCACACCGGCTTTCCCCTCTACGATAAGATTGTCATTATTATCTATGATAATGCCGGGTGCTTTACGCAATAATTCAAAACCCGATTCCCCGGAAGCACTGATGCTGCTTTGCACATTAAAAACGGTACGGTCTGCTTTCACTTCCACCAGCGGTTTTTCTGCCACTACCGTTACTGCTTCCAGATTCTCTGCTTTGGGTTGTAAGGAGATGATTCCGAGATCTATATCGGTAACCCCGATCTCAAGAACTGCGGTTCGGTAGGTTTCAAAACCCAGACTGGCGATCTCCAGCATGATCTTACCCGAAGTGAGGTTTCGAACCACAAAAGAGCCATCTTCTGCGGTAATGGCTGCTTTGGCAAAAACATTTTCGGGTTGACTGAATGCGGTGATGGTAACGGCTGCCAGTGGTTGCTGTTGCTCGTCGACAATTTTACCTGTTACGGAAACCTGTGCATTTCCCGTCAAAGAAAAGCCAAGTAAGGTAAAGAGTAAGATCAGCGTGTGTTTTACGATTGAAGGAAGGTAATAAGTTCTCATAATTTCTCATGTTTGTGCCACAAATATGAAACAGCTACCTATCGTATACACGCGAAAACCGTTCAACGGACCTATAGACGGCTGAATGGGAACCAGACCATTCGTCGGGCTATAGGACCACTCGTCTGTATTCTGTTAAAGGAGTAAAGAACAATTCTTAGCTTTGTGTAAAGCTTTTATGAATGAAGACGACTTTCTTACAAAGAAAAATAACAGGTATCCGTATAGGGGAGTTGCTTGCTTTTCTGGGTTTCTACCTTTTTTTTGCGCTAGGTTATTATGTCACCTTATGGATTAACCGACTGGGTTTTGAAAGAGAAGATGATCCTCTTTTTAGTATAGGAAGTTTTTTGGATTCAGGCGGACTGGATTATTTTCTTAAACTACTACTTACGATTCCTGTCTGGTGGTTGCTGTTTCGTAAACTTCGGCATTGGTCCATTAAAAACAGGCTACTACTGCACATCATTCTCCTACCGCTCTTTGTGATCGGATGGCAACAATCCTATTATTTTGTAAGTGATTCCTTAGGTTGGGGACATCTTCGGGGCGCCTTTGCAATCTGGGACATTTATATTCCTTCGCTGTTCTATGTATTGCAATTTGGGATTTTTCATGCCTATAATTACTTTCGGGAAAATCAGCGAAAGTTACGACTCGAAGGAGAGCTGCGACAGGCCGCATTAAAGAGTGAGTTATCGGCTATAAAGGCACAACTGAATCCGCATTTTCTTTACAATATTTTTAATACCATCAATGCAAGCGTTCCACCCGAACAGGAAAAAACCCGTAAGCTCATCGCAGAACTGTCTGATCTTTTTAGGTATCAGCTGCAGGCCTCCCGCACAGAACTGGTGGCTTTGGAAGAAGAACTTGCCTTTGTGATAAAATACCTGGATCTGGAAAAAGAACGTTTTGGAGATCGGTTGTCAATTCACATTCATGCAGAAGAAGATACATTGGATGAAAAAGTACCGCCCATGATCCTGCAACCACTGGTCGAAAACTCTATCAAGCATGGCCTGGCAACCTTGATCGAAGGAGGAGCTATTAACATTGATATCCGTAAAAGGGATGGGAAGCTTCGTTTTGTGATTTCAGATACCGGAGTGGGCATCAGGGATAAGGAAAAAGCTTTGCAAAGTGGTGTGGGACTCTCCAATACCCGATTGCGTTTGGAGAAGATGTACCAGAGTCAGTTGCATTTATTAGACAATACACCTAAAGGATTAAAAATTGAATTTAGTATCTAAATGAAAAAAGTAGTCATCATAGACGATGAAGAAGCAGGAAGAAAGCTCATACGGGAATATCTTAATGCATTTCCGGAGCTGATACTCGTAGGCGAAGCGAATAATGGGGTGGATGCCGTGAAGCTTATGAATGAGTTTAAACCCGATCTTGCTTTTCTGGACGTACAGATGCCCGGAATGACGGGTTTTGAAGTACTTACCCACATAGAAGAAGTTCCTCAGATCATTTTCTCAACTGCTTACGATCAATATGCGCTCAAGGCCTTTGAGGTGCATGCAGTAGACTATCTGTTAAAACCCTATACCTTAGAACGCTTTACCAAAGCCGTAGAACGCCTGTCCTCAGAAAAAAACATGGAAGGTTTGCTGCCGCTGACGCAAAGCCTGATCAATGAGAAACCGGAATATCCTACCCGAATTCTGGTGCAGCACGCGCAAAAACTGGTGTCGGTAGATACCAAGGACATCATTCGGATCGAAGCCTATGGTGATTATTCAAAACTGATTACAGCCGAGCACACCTTACTTAGCAATTATGGCATTTCTACGCTGGAAGAGAAACTAGACCCTGCCATTTTTATACGAGTACACCGCTCTGCGATGATCAATATGCATAAGGTAGAAGAAGTGCAGAAGTACGCCAAAAGTTATGACGTGGTGATGCAAAATAAAGAGGTGGTAAGAGTTAGTAGAGGGTATATGGAGAATTTAAGGAAGTTGATGTTTTAAGAGTTTTTTCAGTATTCTTTAATTGCACTACAGGTTTTTATGATATTTTACCAATCTTTTTTTAATTTGATTAATTTGCATTTATCTTTCATTTCTTTTGCTTGTCCAAAAGAAACGAAACAAAGAAAAAGACACTTTCTCGATAGGTGTTTTCAAAAGTTTAGCCAACTTTTGAAACTGTAAATAACTTCCTAAAAAGTCTCCAAGGTTTCGACTTTTCTTAACGGAAGCTATTCACTACACTTACGAGAAAGAATGCCTTCTTTGAGAAGAATAGCTAAATTCTGAATATAGATTTTTTGGATATAGGCAGTATCAACTTTGTACGGTTGACAGTTTGCCGTTTGGTATAATATGGTCATATCGATGCTGCTAAAAGCACGGAGATATCTGCCGGAATCACCTAAATTTCAATTAAAAGAAGCTTGATTTATGTAACTGGATTACCTCGATTTCACATTCGCAGCACACAATTCTATAATTTTTTCGATTCGCTGTTGCCGGGTGGCTTCGCGTTTTGCCTGATTGAGCCAATACAGATAACTTTTTCGGTAGCCTCTGCTAAAACCGTTGTAATTTTCAAAGGCTTTCGGATTTTCGTCAAATGCTTTTTGCAGGTCTTCCGGAATAATGCCATTTTCTACATCGTCCAGCGCCGTCCATGATCCGTCTTTTTTTGCCTGTGCTATCTTTGCGAGTCCGCTGGGATGCATACGTTTTTCCTTGATAAGGTTTTTGATATAGGATTTGTTGAGTTTACTCCAGACGCTCTTTGGTTTTCGCGGCGTAAATAATTGACGGCGTCGTTCATCGTCGATACGTTTTACGGTAGAGTCGATCCACCCAAAACACAAAGCTTCCTGTACGGCTTCTTCCCAGCGCATATTGTGATTGTCACTTGAGAGGCGGTAAAGAATCAGGTAGATCCCGGTACTGGTGGTATGATTTTCTTCCAGCCAGGCACGAAAAGCTTCCTTAGTTGGGAAATCGAGTTCGGGTCGTTTCATGCTTAAAATTAGGAAAAATATGATTTATGAAGTGAACTGTGAAGTCGGCTAAATTTGTTGCTGGTCAAAATTTTTTGAAAGTAAACTGCCTTAGGGCAAGCCCATGAGGCATTTGTTTGGAAACAAACGTTTTATTCCAAGGCAAGCCTTGAGAGTATAGACCCTTTGGCGGTGCCAAAAAAAAGCCCCTGTAATTACAAGGGCTCTATGATGATAGGTGAGAATTACTGTTCTGTTACTTTAACTTCTTCCAACTCTTTTGATTGTTCTTGCACCTTGTTTTTTCCTTTTTTGAGGAGTTCTTCTAACTCATTAAGCTTCTCTTCTGCTTTTCTGATCTTCTCTTCTTTGTTCTTAATAAGCCCCTCATCAGATTTCTCACTTTCGCGCTCTTTCGATATCCGCTCTCTAGCTTTTCGAACGCGTTCCCTTCCTTCGCGAAGCATTCGTTCCCGCTCGTTCAAGGTTTGTTCGGCCTCTTCAATTTTATTTTTGGCTTCAAAGGCCCTGCGCTGACCAAATTCTCTTCCGCTCAGGTTTCCTTTGTCACGACCGTAGGCGTTGCCTTTATTGGTCTTAACTTTTTTGTCTTTTTTTAAAGCGTTAGGAGCATCCTCAACATCCCTTTCTCGCTCATCTCTTCTTTTGTCGAGTTTGTTTTTTTCATCTCTGACTTTGTCTTTGACTTTATCCTTGTTCTTTTGGTTCATTTTATCAGCCTTGCCTTTCTGCTCATCGGCCTTCGCTTTAAATTCCTCTTCGGTATCTTCGGCAAGCTTTTCTACCTTTTCTTTTTTGTCTTTCCCTTTTCCTTTGCCTTTTCCCTGTGAGTTTCCTTGCGCAAATCCTGACGTTGTGGTAAAGGCGAACAAGAGCAGAAGGATACTTGCTATTTTTAAACTTTTTTTCATGTCTTTGTAATTTTTAAAGGCTATCGAGTTCTTCGAGCGCCGATTCTACTTCTTCTGTTTTTTGTTCTACTGCTTCGATGGTTTCATCCACTTCGCTTTCTACAGCTTCTATTTTATCTAAAGTGGCATCTAATTGTTCCTGTTCTTTTTTGTTATCCCTACAGGAAAATAGTCCCATAAAGACAAGGGAAAGCATAAGTAATGTGAGTTTCTTCATAATTTTCATGTGTTGGTTAGCTATTATTTAACGAGTTAGGGGTTGTTTAATTGTATAATTTATTTTTTTCAGACGATTGCTTTCCTCAAAAACAGACGGCTTAAACTTCAATCAATTAATTTGAGTTTAGGGTTTTTGAAATGGATCAAGAGATCATACGGTTTGAGAGTGCTACTATTGAGTTGTTTTTATCTGAATCAGTATATATTACTGGAATAGTGTTTATAATGAACTATTTAAGTTGCATTCACTGGCGGCTCGAAGTCATCGTAAATTCTTGCTGCTGTTAATTTAGAACCAGACCAGTCATAAACTGCAATTCCTGCTTGAGGACTAAAATCATACGTTCCAACCTTAACGATATTATATTCCAGTGCGGTTGAATTACCACTAGTGGTTTCGGTACAATGCTCTAATGGGGCACCACCTCCAAAAGAGAATAAAAAAGAATAAAATTCTTTTAAAGCCGATTTATTAGTCGATGTAAATTCACCTCCGCTTGGTTCTCTTACGGTTGCGTTATCAGTAAAAACATTCAATACTTTTTTCAAATCTCCTTCAGCCAAGCCTGCTTGATAGATTTCTACAGGTTTTGGAAATAACAAGCTGTGATCAGCAGGTAAAATACGAGGTCGGATCTTATGCTTCTTTGAATATGGATAGCTTGAGTAATACAATCTTATCGCTTTGCCTTGTTTGTTCTTTTCAAAAACCGTGCAGACGGGCAGGAGAATTTTTTGCGTGCCTTGTTTGAACAGTACTTCAATTTCCTCAATGATCCGTATCTCATTTTCGATGCTATTTATGAAGACAATCTCATACTCATTTAAAAAAGAACGCATCTTGCTTCTGTAAGAGTGCATATCAGACTTTTCAATTCGACCAAACTGGGGGTCATCAATAGATTGAATCTGTTCCAGATCAAATCCCTCTCCACTTAAAAATTTTTCAAAAAGAGTCATGCGTGCTTCATTTATTTTAACCCGATGTGTTTGTGAGCTGTTTGTTCTGAGATGTGACGCTCTGCTTCAGCGCTTACAAAGTAACTAAAAATAAACCGCAAGTCTTTAAGTTATAGGATTCAGAAGTCTGTGCTTAGGGTAGGCGAGTAAGCGCTATTGCTTATAGTCATCTCTTTGCACGATAATTTTATATTTCAACAATTTTATAGTTAAATCTAACGAACGTTTTTTAGTTCTATTTCTATTTGTTTCCAAAGGGCCAATATGGAAAGCTCCTTGCTGTCGGTTGCTTGATCCATTAATCTCTTGCCAGTAGCTGTTAAGTCATATTTAGTTCCTATTTTTTTTAGGAGTCCTTTGGCGATCAACCAATTTAGTGATGAGTTCATTTCTTTATGGGTTGGTACAGCGTGATTGATACCGTCTGCAACCATTGAAATTTCACTTTTCTTTGCAGGCTTTATTTCTGATGCAAGCGCAGTGGCTAAAAAGATCCAGGAATATATCTCTTCTATGCTCATTTCAAGCTGTATTTTGTAGCAGTTTATCTCAAAACTACCTTAGTTGGATTAAAAATAAGGATTTATTACAAAGCTTTACAGTGCGCTTGTCCTTGTGTGGTTCTATAGTCTGAGTTCGTTAATCTTAGAATATTGTTGATAATAGGTTTTGCGGACATAAGTTTCACTCAAGATAAAGAAAAAAGATGAGCATTACACTCGCTTATAAGCTGAAAAGTACCTTTATTACCTTATTTAAAGGCCTTGTAATGAGCTTAAATTTTGAGGTTTTCAGACTTTTTTAAAATGATAAAACCGCTTTAAAACGGTTTAAATATACCTGTTTTTTCAAATTATTGGCTTTTGCAACGGTTACCTGTGTTGGCGGTAGTTTTTATTCTTTTTCGTCCATTAAATTATTAATCAAATCAGTCAGCTCTTCATCTTTTTTTGGTCCAGAGTCAATGTGAGAAAAGTAATTCTGCGTGTTAGGAGCCCAGTCAAAATAAATTCCCGCCATCTTCGATTTAATTTCATCCTCTTGATTCTTTGTCAATGTTAATAGCCGCTCAAAGATCATTTTTGGGTTCTCATCAACGGATTCAACATAGACTTGAAGCAAATAATCTCCTGCGAAAAAGTCATAATTTGTTCCATCTTTTGGCAAGAGGAAATGATGATTGCAGGCAATACCGCTTTTATTCACAAATAATCCGCTTCCTCTGACCAGTCCGTTGTTGTCATAAACCCAAACATTGAAGTTTTGGACTGATTCGCCTCTTTGCAACCTGACAAACATATTTTGAACATATTTTCCTTTATCAGATGTGCTGTAGAGTAAAGTCCGAATGAATACTTTCTTGTGTTCCGCTCCTGCACCGTCCGGCCCAAAAAAGATAACTGTTGGTCTTGTCATTCTAACTACACCGCTCTTGAATCGGGTCAACCAGAATGTTAAACCGGAAATTCCAAGTGCCACTAATGATATTGTCAGAGTGATGTAGTCCATTGTTCTTTTTTAATTACCGCTAACGGTAGTTTGTTTCAAAACTACCTTAGATTTGGATTAAAAACAAGAATTTATTACAAAGCTTTACAGTGCGTTTGTCCTTCTGCGGTTCTATGGTCTGAGCTTATAAATTCTAGAATATTGTTGATAATAGGTTTTGCGGACATAAGTTTCACTCAAAAAAAAGTATAAAGTGGGAAGAGAAGCCTCCACATTGTACAAATTGTAAAATCATGGCTTCAGGGCAGTTTTGGCTCTATTTAAAGCCACTAAATCTGGATTCCTGTTAAGGGAAATGTATTCAAAAAGAACTTTAAAAGGGCTTAAAATAAGAAAGATTTTTACGAATTATAAGGTTGTGCAACGACTACCATTGTTGGCATTAGTATTTTATACAGGAAAATTTTTAATACATTCATCTATTTTTTCGTTTAAAAATTCCAATGCTACAGTTTTCAGTTTCGTGGTTTTATTATTTCCAATGAGTTCTTCAGATTTCTCTTTTAAACTCATTAAAAATTCCTTTTCGGGATATAATTTTTCGTAAATATGGACTCTGTATCTTCCTCCAAGATAAAAACCAAAATTTACTATTTTTGAGTTATCCAGTTGCTTTATTCTTCTCCAAGTTTTATTAAAATCAAATTCGGTAAAGAATGGTGTAAACATAAATTCATTATTATGTTCCTCTACTTTTTCAATAAAAGCATCAATATCTTTTGTAAAAAGCTCAAACAAATCATTTAGCTCTTTTTCAATTTTATTCTTTTTTATATTCACATTTACATCACGACAATACTTAACAATTTCAGTCAAATCACTATAAAATTCACTATCTCTATCGACTGATAATCTAAAGTGAAGATTGGTTATGTATTTGTAATTATTTTTCCCTTTTGAAATTCCTCTCTTAAATCTTTTTTTAAGTTTCTCTATATTATAATTCAAGATATTATTGAAACGGGTTGCAAAATGAAAAACAGTGGGATATTGGTCTAAGGCAAATTCACCTTTGTCTACATAATTTAAAAGTGAATTTGTTAGAGAACGATATTCGGAATGTTTTAAATCAACACATTGCCAATAGTTTAATTTCGAAATGATTTTTTCTCTTTCAGGAATAGTGTTATTCTCAAATTTATAAACAGAATTTAATTCATCAATTAATGAACCAATATCAAATGATTCTTTCCCAGTTATATAATTGAAAATTGAATCAAAATAAGTTTTTCGAGTATAATTGGTGTTTGAGAAATATTTATTATTAAACTCCTCTGTATACGAATAATCTTCTTGTTCGTTTTGCTCTTCTGCGAGTAAGCTGTTTATATCTATATCTAAGAATGAACCCTTGTAAGTATCTTGAATTTGTTCAAAGGTTGATGAGTTCAATTTTCCCATTTTATATTCAATTGAAATAGGAAGTGTAAAATCTAGGATTTCCGAAACTACATTTTCCTTTATAGAATTGAATTTGCTTTCACTAGATAAGTATTCATTGGTTTTATTAAAAACAATTTTAAAATGTTCGAGAAAAAATAATAGGTTTCTTAAGTTATCATTGTTCTGTTCAATTCGATTAATTATTGTGCTTTTGTGCTCTGAAAGGAAGTCAAAGTAAGGTTTATTATTTTGTTCATACTTGGATTTGATTATTTCATCAAAAATTGATGAAACGTTAGTCTTAAAATCTACAGATATCCCAATTACTTTTTCTCTTAATAGTGAGTAATTATCTTTATCAGTATTTAGTTCCTTTCGCAGTTCATCTTCGTTTGCAATTAAAATAATTTTGCCATTATGGTTTTCAACCAAGTTGTTTACAAACCCAAAAACTTCTTTTAAATCTAACTCTTTACTTTTTCTGTCTATATCATCTATACAGATTAATATTTTACTGTAATCCGTTAAACTTTCGCTTGTTGTTCCAGTATCATTGAGAAAATCTTTAAGATTGCTTCCAAAATATTTTAGTACTGTATTTCCTAATCCAGCGACTATTTTTATTCCTCGCTTTTTTAAAGTTGGATAAAGCTCAACAAATATTTGGTCTTGGATGTCTTCAATTGATTTAGCACCAAAAAGAGAGATTAGAATAGGAATATAAGTTTCATCTTTTTCGGAATTTGGAATTTTTAGTTCTGATATTTTTGGAAATAGTTCATTTTTGATGTAATGAGTTTTTC
Organism: Flavobacteriaceae bacterium M23B6Z8; assembly: GCA_046199005.1. Taxonomy (GTDB): domain Bacteria; phylum Bacteroidota; class Bacteroidia; order Flavobacteriales; family Flavobacteriaceae; genus Ascidiimonas. Next base: position 2,960,759 of record CP176050.1, on the reverse strand, counting down.
CAATTCCATAATCCCCATTAATTATTATGGCATAATTAGTGTCTAATTCTAGATACTGTTCAATTCTATCTGTAATTTCTTCGTTCATTCAATATTAATGCCAACGGTCTCATATTACCGTCAGTTACGGATTAATATACGTTAATTTTCTGTTTAGAACTGGCTTTAGCAATTCCAAGTGGATTGCTTCGCCAGTTCGCACTTTGTGCTCGTGTCGGACGTAGTCTCCCGAACCGTCGGGACGTCGTAATTGCGGTTATACATTGTTACCATACGGTTTTTATAATCCGACATAATCAGTTTCTTTAATTTCCAATTTTCCAAGTCGGTCGTTATTTATTTTAATCGAATACCACACTCTCCATTGATTGTCCGTATCGGGAATGGCCATGTCCGAAGTCAGATAAATATTGTTTCCCACAATACTGTCAATTTCGGTTGAGAAAAGATTGCATTCGGCGTAAAATTCAGGAATCAGTGATTTTTCAAAGTCAGTTCTGTCGATTTGCTTTTTGTCAACAGTTGAGTTAGTCAAAAGTTCAAAATCAGTTACCATTTTGTGAGAATGGTCTAAATATGGTTGTTCTCCATCTTGAGCTAAATTCCTAACTATTGAGCTGTCGTTTAGACTATAAGTTTTTATTTCAAGAGTGTGTTTTAAGTCCAAAATTTTAAATTCTTTTTTGCTTGAAATTGTGTCGAGAATTAAAGCCCAATAATTATTAATTGTATCGGTTTCCTTTTTTGATTTTACCGTTTCTAACTCGGTTTTTTGTTCAAGTTCAGATTGAATTTTGTCCGACTTTTTTCGGTCGCAACTTGATAGAATCATAAATATTAAAACTAATATGAGAAGTTGTTTCATTATTCGGTTTTCAACTGTTTGGTAACGGTTTTGTGTAAGCGTCAGCGGAAAGTGCGCGAGCACTTTCCGCTGACGCACCTAATTTAGCAAAACGAGTTGAATTTCCGATTAGGAAATTCAGCCGTTATTGCGCTTACACGTTGTGCCTGTTGCACAACTATTGTCTAAAGATAGGAAAAATCGTATTTTTAGTTATGCAAGGCAAAAAGAAATACCAAGAAAAGCTGTTTACTGATTTTAAGTTAAGTGAGCGTATCCCTCCAAACAATTTTTACCGTCGTCTGAAAGAAACTATCGATCTTGATTTTCTCTATCCTCTTACTAAGGGTTTTTACGGAGGCAGCGGACAAAAGAGCATTGATCCGGTTGTTTTTTTCAAATTATGTCTGATTGGTTATTTAGAAAACATCACCAGTGACAGAAAGCTCATAGATCATTGTTGTTTACGTTTAGATATCTTATACTTTTTGGGGTATGATATTGATGAAGAGCTTCCCTGGCATTCTACCATTAGCCGCACCCGACAATTGTTTCCTGAAAGTATTTTTGAAGAAGTGTTTACTCGGGTTTTTAATCTGTGTGTAGATGCTGGTATGGTTAGCGGTCACACCCAGGCGATTGATTCGGCTCCGGTAAAAGCCAATGCCAGCATGGATTCTTTGGAATTGAAAGTACCGGAAGAAGAGCTGGACGCGCACCTGAGAAAGCTTCGTCACATCAGTGCTAGAGACAAAGAGAAACCACTGCGACAAGCTCAAGAAAACAAAGCCGATCAAAAGCAGCAAACCGTATCAGCCAGTAAAAAGGAACTGCAAGCCATAAAAAGTAGAAACCAGAAATGGGCGAAAGATCAGGATCAACGACCAGGGGCAGGCAATAAAGGTAGTCGTTATACTTCCAACAAAACACACTACAGTCCAACCGATCCAGACGCACGTATCAGTGTCAAACCCGGAAAAGCAAGGAAACTCAACTACCATAGCCAACTTAGTGTAGATACCGCACATCATGTAATTACGGATATTAAAGCCTATCACGCTGATGGTAAAGATAATCAAGACCTACCTGATATCGTAGATCGGTTGTCCAGACGCTTATGGCGATCAGGCTTCAAGCTAGAAAACGTGCTAGCCGATACGGGCTACTCCAGTGGAGAAAACTACGCCTATTTAGAGCATAAAGGTATTAACAGTTACATTCCACCGCACGGAACGTATAAGGGCGGACCCGATGGTTTTGTTTATGTAAAAGATAGGGATTACTATATCTGCCCAAATGGTAAGGAAGTACCCTTCAAAAAGGTGTTTAATGATTATCGTACAGGGACAAAGAAAAAAGAATACCGCATATCTAGTAAAATATGCAGTCATTGTCCGTTAGCCAGCAGCTGTTTAGGAAAGACGGCTAAAGAGAAGAAATTTAGCGTGACTTATTACCGGGATGAATACGAGCGAAATAATGAACGTTTACAGACAAAAAAAGGTAAAAGAATGAAAGCAAAAAGGCAGGCGACTGTGGAGCCCGTCTTCGGAACACTCACTCAATTTATGGGACTAAGAAAGATCAATACCATTGGAATTAGGCAGGCTAACAAATGCATGCAACTATCCGCTATTGCTTATAATTTGAAAAAATATTTGAAATTCACTCAAAACAAAGTAAAAAGTGGAGCGAGAAGCCTCCACTTTGTTCAAATTATAAAATCATGGCTTCAGGACTTTTTTTGGCTCCATTTAAAGCCGCTAAATATAGCTTCCCTTAGAGGGAAATGTATTCAAAAAAACCTTTAATAGGGCTTAAAATAAGAAAGATTTTTGCAAATTATTGGCTTGTGCAACGACTACCGTCTTAAGTTTGAATTCTATTAAATTTAAATAGTAATCAGAAAGAACAAAAGAGCGGATAAAGATTAAAGCTACCGTTGGAACTTCCGATTCCGTCAACATTGATAATCCCCGCTCTTTTCTACTTGTATTTCGATCAGTTCTGTGAGACTTTAGATCTCGATTTTAAGTTGGTGAAACAGAAGTAGATCGTTCTTTCTTAATTTAATTCTTATGACTAAATATAGTAAAATTTACGGTGTAGATATTAGTAAAGATGTCTTTGATGTAGCCGATCAACAGGATGTGCATTATCAGTTTAAAAATAATGCTTCAGGGTTTAAGGCCTTTTCAAAAATACTTACAGTTAATGATCTGATAGTAATGGAAGCCACAGGTTACTATCATTATCGATTGGCTCAATATCTTTTTAAATCTGGATTTTGTGTTTCAGTAGTAAATCCATTACAAGTAAAGCGTTTTATTCAAATGCAATTATCCAAAGTTAAAACTGATAAAAGTGATGCAAAGGCAATTTGCAAATATGCAACTGTTAATCAGGTTCCGCTTTATAATGCCTTAAACGATGCACAAGCTGAATGTTTACAGTTGTTTAGATTATTGGATAATTACATAAAACAGCGCACTGTTATCAAAAATAAATTACATGGAGAAGAAATACTTGGCAAGCCCTCAAAAGTCGTTTATCATTCACTCAAGCGTAGCTTAAAACACTTTGATAAAGAGATTTGTCTTTTGGAAGAACGATTATTAGAACTTGTAAAAAAAGACCAACAACAACAATTAACACTTCTGAAAAGTATACCAGGATTAGGTACTAAAACGGCATTGTTTTTAATTGTAATTACAGATGGTTTCAGAAAATTTGATTCCGCTGGTCAGCTTTGCAGTTATGTTGGAATAACACCTACCATAAGAATATCCGGAAGTAGCGTTAGAGGTAAAAGTCGGATTAGTAAAATAGGGAATAGAAAACTGCGAAATCTGATGTTTTTATGTGCTTTCTCTGCCTGTAAACATAACAAGGCCTGTCGAGAGCTTTATGAACGAATTTTAGCAAAAGGTAAAACCAAAAAAGTGGCGTTAATAGCAGTGGCAAATAAACTCCTTAAACAGTCATTTGCTATTACTAAATCAGGATTACCTTATGATGAAAACTTTGTTTCTAAATTGACTTAAAACTGCTTGTTTTTTAACTCAGTTCTTTGTTAGGTGCAGTTTTTATTATTTCAGTCGTGTTACAATTCGAACACCACCAATATTCTTTTTTGTTATCCATTAGCTTTGATTCAGCTTTCTTTCCGCATTTTGAGCAATTCCGTTCGTCAGATTCATTCTCGAAAGCTCGATAATTGCAATTTCCACAATCCCAAATAGTTAGATGAGATTCATCATCGTCTATTTTCCAAATGAAATTATCAGTTTTACAATGCGGACAGATTTGTGTTGCCATAATTTAGTCGACTAATGTTCCTTTTAATGTTACGAGCAACTTTGTTAATCTATCGTCATTTAAATCACTTATTCGGTATTCTCTATATTTTTTAAATCCGTCTCTGAATATTATTTCATAATCGTTTTTGTCCAATGTGTCGATAATCAATTGTTTTTGATCGTCACGCAATCCGTGTTCTACGGAACGAGAAAAAATCAGTCGATATAGTGAAGTCCCTATTCTAAAATGTTGATTTTCTCCTTTTTCCTTTAATTCCGTAATAAATTCACGAACTGGAATTAATCTCTCAAATCCATTTTCCAACAGCATATCGAAAATCTTTTCCGTTTCGTTCCAAGATTTTTCAAATCGAGATGTTATTTCTATGGTCCGATTGTTCATTTTTTGGTCAAATTGCGCCTAACGGCAGTTTGTCTCAAAACTACCTTAGATTTGGATTAAAAATAAGAATTTATTACAAAGCTTTACAGTGCGTTTGTTCTTGTGCGGTTCTTTTGTGTGAGCCTATAAATTCTAGAATATTGTTGATAATAGGTTTTGCGGACATAAGTTTCACTCAAAATAAGGTGAAAAGCAGGGCCAAAGGTCTCCACTTTGTTCAAATCATGAAATTATGGCTTCAGGGCTTTTTATGGCTCCATTTAAAACCGCTAAATATAGCTTCCCCTGAAGGGCAATATATTCAAAAAGACCTTTAATAGGACTTAAAATAAGAAAGATTTTACAAATTATTGGCTTGTGCAACGGCTACCAGTATTGTACCACAATTTTTTTTCAGTTCTTATTTTTCTTTTTTAATTCAGCCATTTTTTCTAAATAAGCTTCTTCATTTTCCAAAAATTCTCTTATTCCGTTTGGCTCGAGAAATATTAACTTTTTTAGTAGTTCTGAACCTCCACGAGTTTCAATCCGTTTATAAGTCCGATAATCAGTTATATCATTTGGAATTTCAAACTGTAATAAATTCACGAATCCAACCATTGGATTTGAATAATAAACTTTATCATCATTCAAAAGTTTAAACCTTATTTGAGTTTCAAAATTCCCGTTATAAACTTTGGATTCCGTTTTTAAAATTCCGTTTGGTTCGAGTTTGTCGCGTAGATAGCTATTTCCGCACCACGAATATTCCCAATATTCAATTGGTTTCCAATCGCCCTTTTTGTTTTTTGCTTCTTGGATTAAGAATAAATGCCCATCTTGACTTGAAATTTTTAAGGAGTCATTTGTTTTATTGAAAACGTAAATAGAGTAAAAGTTGTCGTTAGCTTTTTCCAAAATCAGATTGATTTCATTTTCGGTTTTGCTTTGTCCACTAATTTTTTCCCTCAGTGAAGTGCTTGTAATAAATTCTCTGTCAATTCGATTTTGGTTAGTTTCCATTTCAGACGATTGAGCTTTTAAGTCAAAAGTCATAAGTAGAATCAAAACTCCAATTATATATGTCAGATTTTGTTTTCTCATTTATGGTATCGTCTCGATTATGAACAGTTGCGTGGGTTAGTACTTAACTTGACAAGTACACACTAAACTAAAAATCCACAAGTCCCGACGCTTCGGGATTCAGAAGTAGGCGAGAACAAGCAATTATTTATAGCCATTGTGCCTGTTGCACAACTATTGTCTAAAGATAGGAAAAATCGTATTTTTAGTTATGCAAGGCAAAAAGAAATACCAAGAAAAGCTGTTTACTGATTTTAAGTTAAGTGAGCGTATCCCTCCAAACAATTTTTACCGTCGTCTGAAAGAAACTATCGATCTTGATTTTCTCTATCCTCTTACTAAGGGTTTTTACGGAGGCAGCGGACAAAAGAGCATTGATCCGGTTGTTTTTTTCAAATTATGTCTGATTGGTTATTTAGAAAACATCACCAGTGACAGAAAGCTCATAGATCATTGTTGTTTACGTTTAGATATCTTATACTTTTTGGGGTATGATATTGATGAAGAGCTTCCCTGGCATTCTACCATTAGCCGCACCCGACAATTGTTTCCTGAAAGTATTTTTGAAGAAGTGTTTACTCGGGTTTTTAATCTGTGTGTAGATGCTGGTATGGTTAGCGGTCACACCCAGGCGATTGATTCGGCTCCGGTAAAAGCCAATGCCAGCATGGATTCTTTGGAATTGAAAGTACCGGAAGAAGAGCTGGACGCGCACCTGAGAAAGCTTCGTCACATCAGTGCTAGAGACAAAGAGAAACCACTGCGACAAGCTCAAGAAAACAAAGCCGATCAAAAGCAGCAAACCGTATCAGCCAGTAAAAAGGAACTGCAAGCCATAAAAAGTAGAAACCAGAAATGGGCGAAAGATCAGGATCAACGACCAGGGGCAGGCAATAAAGGTAGTCGTTATACTTCCAACAAAACACACTACAGTCCAACCGATCCAGACGCACGTATCAGTGTCAAACCCGGAAAAGCAAGGAAACTCAACTACCATAGCCAACTTAGTGTAGATACCGCACATCATGTAATTACGGATATTAAAGCCTATCACGCTGATGGTAAAGATAATCAAGACCTACCTGATATCGTAGATCGGTTGTCCAGACGCTTATGGCGATCAGGCTTCAAGCTAGAAAACGTGCTAGCCGATACGGGCTACTCCAGTGGAGAAAACTACGCCTATTTAGAGCATAAAGGTATTAACAGTTACATTCCACCGCACGGAACGTATAAGGGCGGACCCGATGGTTTTGTTTATGTAAAAGATAGGGATTACTATATCTGCCCAAATGGTAAGGAAGTACCCTTCAAAAAGGTGTTTAATGATTATCGTACAGGGACAAAGAAAAAAGAATACCGCATATCTAGTAAAATATGCAGTCATTGTCCGTTAGCCAGCAGCTGTTTAGGAAAGACGGCTAAAGAGAAGAAATTTAGCGTGACTTATTACCGGGATGAATACGAGCGAAATAATGAACGTTTACAGACAAAAAAAGGTAAAAGAATGAAAGCAAAAAGGCAGGCGACTGTGGAGCCCGTCTTCGGAACACTCACTCAATTTATGGGACTAAGAAAGATCAATACCATTGGAATTAGGCAGGCTAACAAATGCATGCAACTATCCGCTATTGCTTATAATTTGAAAAAATATTTGAAATTCACTCAAAACAAAGTAAAAAGTGGAGCGAGAAGCCTCCACTTTGTTCAAATTATAAAATCATGGCTTCAGGACTTTTTTTGGCTCCATTTAAAGCCGCTAAATATAGCTTCCCTTAGAGGGAAATGTATTCAAAAAAACCTTTAATAGGGCTTAAAATAAGAAAGATTTTTGCAAATTATTGGCTTGTGCAACGACTACCATTGTTGTGCACAGTACTTTTTTCATATACGACTTTGTTCAATTAGAAATATAATGTTACTTCCTGTTAAATTCAGGGCATATCTGGTAAGCGTATCGTCAACGCTTTTAGGGGTTTCTCCTTGTCCGTGACCACCTACTTTATTTCTAATTGTAGGTATTCCGCTTTCCACTAGATTTTGCAATGAAGTAAATTGGTTCTGTGTGAAGGTTGGTATCAATTGGTTCTGAAAACAAATTTGAATTAGTTTTCTTGATGTATCTGTCTCTTTATAATCCCAACCTTTTATCTTGCAAATTATCTTTAAAGTACTTTCAAATGACTTTAAACATTCATTTATGCATTCTTTATTTCTTCCGTGTCTAAAATGTTCGTGAGCTTTAAGATATTCTTCATTTGCTCCTTTAAATTTTGAGTTTTTGAGAAGTGAAAGTGTTGGTTTAACAACTTCAGAATGAATAAAAGTAGAATCAACTCTGATAATTTCTCCACTTGTGTAGTGATATCCTACAGCATTTTCTTTGAACCTTTCATTTAATTCATAAATAGCATCTGACGGATTAGTCTTTGTGTAAGCACCTTGATTGTAATAATATTCTTTTCCTAAAATATTTGTTTCAATATGATTAAACGAAACTTCTATGGTATCCAAAATTTCATCAGTACTTTTTGCTTGTAAAATAAAATCTAAAATTTGCCTTTGGCAAGAATCGTTATAGGCATCTTCCACTAATCTAAATCTCCCATATTCTCTACAAAGAATATCGAAAATTGATTGATAAATCTCCGTAGCTTCACTAGAACCATATGTCGGATTTGAGTCTTCACCTATGCAATCTCGTATAATATGAACAATTTGTACTTTAAGAGTTTGTGGTATTTTATCATAAGTCAAAATATCAGAAGTTTCACCTCTTAACTTTTTTTGTCTTTTAGAAAATAAGTTGTAAACTCTCATTTGTTTTTTTGTATTGTGCCCAACGGCAGCTTGTCTCAAAACTACCCTCGATTTGGATTAAAAATACGTATTTCTGTTTTTGATTGTAAGAAAAATTTAATTTTTAGGTGTTGAATGTATATAAGGTCAAAAAAGCTCAGAATTGATTTTCTGACTTTTTTTACTTGCATTAGAAGTGTTTTTAAGCTTCTGATCAGGGTTCTGAGATCTTCAGATTGCCCTTTTATATTCAGTAATCTTTTGAAATTATAGGCGATAGCAATCAATCCAAAGTCGGCAGATGCTGCTGTGATCCCTTTTTTCGTTAGAATATGGTCAAAACCCCAAGAACGTTTTATAGTCCCAAAAGGATGCTCTACCAAGGCCTGCCTTTGCTTGTAGATCTCTGGGTACTTAGCTACTGTTTTTGCATTTTGTTGGATATAATTTGTAAACTCACTCCGCTGGATAATCTTTCCGTTTTGCCTGGCTGTTGTGCATTGACTTCGTGCGGGACAATTTCTACAAGCTTTGGTTTTGTATTGCTTAAATCGGTAATTACGGGCTTTATACCAATTACCGTTACTGATTAATGCGTGACCCTGTGGACAGGTATAACTATCTGTTTCTTGGTGGAATTGAAAATGCTCTGCATTGTAGTTTGGGTTGGGTGCCTGGCTAGCACGTCCAATGGCTGGGATGGCAACCAGTGTGGTAATACCTAAATCATTTGCAATTTTAAACTCACTACCCGTATGATAGCCTTTGTCGTATAAAGCAGTGAAGGTATTTGATTGAAGAATGGTTTTTGCACGTCTTAGCATCATGCCCATCGCCTTTTTATCGTTCTGGTTGGTGATTTTATAATCAATTAGGAGTTTGTTTTTAGCGTCTACCGTTGTTTGAGCTGTATAGCAAACCTCGGTAATCGTACCCCGGATAATTTGATGTCGGCTATCAGGATCACTTGTTGATAACTGAGGGTTTTCAGTAGTTGTGTTTTTAGCTAATTCACTCTGGATACGTTGGTATCTTTTACGTTGCTGTTTACGTTTTTGTATAACTTGTTCAAGTTGCTTTTTATGATCTCCATCCGCTTGCGCAAGTTCATTCTGATGCTCTTCCAGTCTTTGTTCAATATATTCTAAATGACGTGCTACTTTCTTTGGATTGTAATTATTCTTTTTACTGTTTTGTGCACGAAGTTTGGTTGAGTCGCCTGCGATTAATTGAGCCCCGATTAGCTTATGGTTTTTGGCAATAACTATAGTTTTTCTAAAGACACGCTTAATCGCTTTTGGATTATTCTTTCTAAATCTGGCAATGGTATTATGATCGGGCTTTAGGTTGCCTAACAACCACATAAGTTCAATATTACGTGAACATTCTAGTTCCAATTGCCTTGAAGAGCGTATCCGGTTCATATAACCATACATATAAAGTTTAAGTAGATCTGCCGGATTATATGGCGGCCTACCTTGCCAGGTGATAGTTTTGAAACCTAGTGTATCGAAATCAAGGCTATTTACAAATTGATCGATAGCTCGTACCGAGTTATCTTCATTTATCATATCATCCAAACAGGTAGTATAAAGTGTAAGTTGGGTTCGGGATTCTCCTTTTAAATATTCCATACTTTAAGATCGGAATATTAAAAAAGTTATCAAAAATAATACTGTAAACCTATGGTTAAGTTTTGAGACAGTCTGACGGTCTCGTATAACCGTCAGTTACGGGTTAATATGCGTTAATTTTCGGTTTGGCACTGACTTTAGCAATTCCGAGTGGATTGCTTCGCCAATTCGCACTTTGTGCTCGTGTCGGACGTAGTCTCCCGAACCGTCGGGACGCCGTAATTGCGGTTATACATTGTTGGCAACTGGCTTTTTTTATTCACGATTAAATACTTGGTTGTAATATTCGTTCAACAATCCTTTTCCGCTATGTTTAGTTTTTAAAATCAGTTTTGATTCAGCACAAGCGTTTTTATATAAACTCTGTTCTTTCTCATTCAGACTCTTTGAACCCAAATAAACCATTTTATAAATCGGATTAGATTGTTCCAATTCAAACGCCTTTTTTAGCATTTTTTTCCCTTTGATTTCCAACTCTTCGTAGTCGCCAAATTCGTAAGGGAAAACTGAAATTGCATATCCAGCAATAAAATTAAACTCAGCTAATTCCGAGTATTTTTTCAGTCCGATTTTTAATTCGGATTCCAATTCGGTTCGTAAGTCAATATCTTTTTTAAAAAGTCCGTTCACATCTTCAAGCATAGACCATAAAAAGAAGAAATAATATTTCCACGTTTCAAAATCCGAGTTGTTTTCCGAAATCAGGTTTTGATATTCAGAATATGCTTCATTATATTTTTCGGCAGATTCTAGTTCAAATATTTTTTCCAGATTTTGATTCATTCGTGATTTTTTTCAGCTTGTTGCCAACATTGTATAAGAATAGTAGCGGATTTTTATGTACTTAATTTTCTATTTGTTACTGCCTTTAAATTTATAAATTTACCTTCGGTTAAGCACTTAGACCGCTATTATTTTTATACAATGTTGGCAACTGCCATTTACGTTATTTCATTTTTCTACTGAATACATATAGTCAAATATTGCAGAAGTTCCTCTGCTTATGAGTTTGTCAAATAAACTACCTTTATCAATGTCATATCCATCGATTTCAGTATTTAAAGATTCATCACAAAAACCCATATCAGATTTATCAGGATATTTTTCTCTTAATTTACAGTAGTAAACTAATCTCCATATATCTTTTTTCTTGTAGTGAGCAGGTAAAGACATTTTTTTAATGTGTTCGAAATGAGAGCTGTATAAGTGACCCAATGCTCCAATTCCGACTCGCGATAAACCATCTCCTCTTAAAAGAATTTTGTCAATGTGTTCAAGTTTTACTTGATGTCCAAAATCTCTTATAATTCCGTGTAAGATTGAAGAAGCTTTATTTCCTTTATCACTCCTCCAAGCATTATTACCTAATGATATAATCTCTTCAATTATTGTTTCTAAAGTAAAAAGTTTATTTTCTTGTGAAACATCTATTAAAATTTTTGTCAAAGTATTTGTTACAGGACTTTCAGTAAAGAGCATAGAAGTTTTGATTACTTCTCTCAATGTAAAAAGAAAGCTTGTTTTAGATTTTCCTTTAGCTATTTCTATCAAACTATTTTGTAATCCCTCTTGTAATGTTTGGTTAGTTGGAATTTCAATAACAGTTGATTTGAACTTTTGATTTAATATCTCTCGATTTGGGAAATATGTTTCTATCCATTCTTGAAGCCAGCAAAAATATGACTTCATAGTTTTTGTGTCTACAAGGACAAGTACAACTGGAAGTTTACATTCATAGGCGTATTTCAATAGTTTATATGGTACTCTACCTTTTACTATATTTGATTTGTATTTAAAATTCTCACTCGATTTTACTTGTAACTTTATGAATTCTCCTGAAGCAATAGGGTCGCAAAATTCAATTTCAAAATCAATTCCAAAATCATTTGGCATTTTCCGAGAAATCCATATTTCACTTGAATCAATTAAGTGCTGAACAAAAGATTCTCCTTTTGTTCCGATAAATTGTGATTTATTCCTTTTTGTCAATTTAGTGAATTCTCTTTTGGGTTGTTGCCAACGGTAACGTATAAGAATAGTAGCGGACTTTTACGCACTTACTTTTCGGTTTGTTATTGTCGTTTGATTTATAAATTTCATTTCGTTTAAGCGACTAACCCGCTATTATTTTTATACAATGTTCTACACCGTTTTTATTTCAGAAAGTTAAATGTTAATCGATTATCATCTATTACTAAAATTCCGTTTTTGTCCGTTTTTGGAACTCGAAACGTAAGCACTTGTTTGTCATCCGCTAATTGCTGGTTGAAATGTGGATGAAACTTAAAGTCAAAAGTATAAATAGGTTTCATCTTTCCATTCTCAATTTCGCCAATGTACGTGGCATTGTCGTCATTGTATAGATGAACTAACTTAGTATTCGCAACAAAGGAAGTAGGTACGTAAAAATCTACTGTATCTAATACTTTTTCAAGGCCTTTTTGATTTTCACTTCCGAAACGCCTTTTGAAATCCCAGTCTGATTTTTCAAGTTTTTTTGGGTCTGAAATTTTGTTAACACTTGCAAAACCTATCATATGACCCAAGTAATTCGTGACAAAATATTCAGTTCCAATTTTGTTTATCACTATCGGGCAAGTAGATGAAGCTTCATATAATTCATTTGTTATTTTATCTTGAAAAAAAACTGTTCCGCCCCATTCTCCACGACAAGTAGAGTAAACATTATAGTTTTCATCTTCATACGTTTTAAAAGCTCTGGTTTCAGTCTGTTGAAAATCAGCTACGTATTTTCCTAACACAAAATTCTCTTCATCGAATTGGGCTCTTTGAAGAAATAAACTATCATTTTCAACTTCGAGATTATAATAGTTCATATTCTGAATAAGGCTTGGAAGATAAACGTCCTCAATGAACGACCCATTTTTATTTAGAACAACCATTTTTTTGAACGAGCTCGATGTGTTCTCTCTTTGGGTCTCGAACATACAATAATACTTGTCGTTAAAATATTCTACTTTTCTTAGATATCCGTTTATCGAGAAGTCAAAATCATTTTTAGTGATGATAAAATTCTCAATTTCATTTGTGTTTACAACGCTATTTAAAGTAAGACTTTTTTCACTATTCTTTTCTCCGCAAGAGAGTATCGCTAGAGTAAAAATTGCAATAAGTAAAAGGTTTTTCATTTAGTAACGGTGTTTGTTTAAATGGTGTAGAACTAGTAAATAAACGCAATTGCATTTATTTCTCTTTTAATGATAGTAATGTAATAATATGAATATCAGTGATATATTCGTTTTTAAACGTTTATAAGCGTTTGTAAACGGCTGCTAATATATAGCGTTCTCTATATTTTCAACCTTAAACATACCAAAAACGAACGGTAATTCTGAGTTTTAAAGATGAAATACCTTTTTTATCGATCATGGAAGCTTTACAATTTGCTGGCTTACAAACTAAAGGATTTTAGGCCATTTGTTTTTACTGAAAACCGTAACTAGTGTACTAAGTTGTTTCTTTCTGTAGTTCTGGAAACACCTCATGGGGCTAAGAATTTTCAGTTTGTGCTACTACTACAAAGTATCTTGGAATAGGGGTTTGAAATCTTGATCAGGGGATGCAGGCGGGAAAGTGGATGTTAGGGGATCGTAATCCATCACTAATTATAGGTAGGTCCTTTTGAATATCGGCTGCTTCTGAAAACAATACAGTCAAGGGTAATACTGTTTTCTTTGGTATCGGTTTATACTCATTTTTACTAACACTTTTTTCCTGTTGCGCGTATGGAATGAATCCGGTTATCTTCAACTATTGCCTAAGGCTTTTCTTTATCTTTCCCATCTGAATTCCGTAGAAACCGTATGATTGCCTGTTTACTTCTTAGTTACTTTTAAAAATTCACCTGTTTTATCGATATGAACCAGCTTGTAATAGCCGTCTGCCGCAATCATTAGGGAGGCTAATCCGTTTTTATAAACTCCCGAGGGGAAAGGTTCGTATGGCACCGCGGAGCCCCAATTTGCATCATAAACGGCGTCTATTTGAAATATACGATTGCCTTTTTCATCCACACATAGAACTGTTCTGTCTGGCTTTTTTACAAAAGCCAATCCTTCTGAAAAGACTGAAACATGATTATATTGAAAATCTAAAATCACCTTACCCATTTGATCAATATAGCCATATCGTCCGTTTTTTTCCGCTCTGATCAATGTAGTATGATTTACCAGATCATCTGAAAGAACCGATATGCCCTTTTCAATTATTGGCGGAACCATATCACCTTTCGTAGTAATTACTTTTTGCTCACCGGTATCATGATTTTGAACGAAAAAAGTATCCTTGTCAATGCGTACGCATCGAGCGTACGACTCATTCGTCAATATTTCTCCTCGATCGTCGATGATCACCCAACAGTTGGCGCTTGAGGTTCGACAACTATCTATATGAGCCTCTGTGATACCGTTTACGTAGGGATTTATTCTTCGGAATCTTTTGGTAAAAAGGAGTTCTCCCTGACTATCAAAAACTGCGGAAACGGTTTTTCCACCTTGGATAAATTGATGAACGGATATCTTTCCGTCGGAAAGTTTATTGGTAGTTACCAACACATTTTTTGCTAAAGAATCTACTTTTTCCTGATACTTCTCAAGAAAATAAAAAATAACCTTCCCGTTTTTATCAATAAGAGCTCTATTGCCAGAATCTCCATTAGACTCAACCACAGCAAAACCTTCGTTAAACGGATAAGCCCTTGAATATTTGGGAGGGATAACCATTTTTCCTTCGGAATCTATGTAGCCAAACTTATTGTTCATTTTTACAACCGCCCTGCCTTCTGAAAAATCTTTTATTTCGTCTGGTATATGCTGAAACTTAAACGGAATCACGACCTCTCCTTTTGCATTTATATAGCCTAATTTTGTGCTTAGAATCTTATGGAAATCGTTTTTTGCCCGGTTTATGATGGTTACGGAAGCTTTTCCTTCTTTAAAATTTCCTATGATACTGTATTTTGGCTCCAGCACTATATTCCCTTCGCGATCAATTAAGCCTGACTTATTCTTTTCCTTGTGTAAATACAGATGGATACTATCTTGCGCCTGGCAGTTGATAGATACGAATAGTAGCATTAAAGTTAAAGGAGTCTTATTACATTTCATTAGTTTTTATTTTTTTCGAGGTTTACTTAGGCTCTGGGTTGCGTGTAGTTACGTGTCCTGGCAATAAAGCTAACAATTAAAAATAGAATAGAGAATCCTTGAGACAAGAGCGATGCGAACTGGCGCGAGGAATTTTCTTAAGCAGGCAAGTACTTTTAATCCATTATACAAGCTGTTGGCATCTGGCTTTTTAATCTGTATGGTACCATTGATATTCTTTTCCGGTCCAAAATATAATTCCGCCACCGTGAGATTCTTCAACACTCATCCGAATTCCGTTTCCAATTAGTTTAAAATTCTGGCTTTCGTCTTGGCCTATTATATCTCCTGTTTCTTCATCAACTAAAGTCGGTGAGACAATTTCACCTTTTGGCAGCGTTTCAAAAACTTCAATCCAGTTTAAATCTGTCATTTGGTCAACTTCTTTTCCAGCTCCGAAAACGTAAATTTCTTTGTTCTTCGAGTTGTGTATTATTAGAACTCCCGTTTTTTGATTCTTTTTGTTTTTTACAATAGCAGTGAAGTCAGTTTTATTATCTCCGTTAAAATCTCCTTGCAAATTTTTGTCAGTTATTAATTCCAAAGAATCAGGAATTTTTGATAAATCAACTTTTTCAGTCAGTTCAATCATTGGTTTAATCGATTCATTTTTAAAGTTAGTTTGCTCTTTTTCTGGTTCGAGTTTTCTTTCCGCTCTTTTTTTACAAGATGATAAGCTTAAAATCAGAATTACCATTAATATAAGTATTGTTTTTCTCGAATACATTACATCGGTCGGGTTATGAGTAGTTGCTTTTGTGGGTACTTCATTTTAAGAGTTAAGTCAAACTCAAAATCCGCAAGTCCCGACGCTTTGGGGTTCAGAAGTTTGTTGAGCGTTATCAAGAGGGTAGGAGAATGTGTAATCACTGATGGTATGGTTAGCAATATTTAATTTTCTTTTTGAACTGTATTCCATTCAATACCTTTTTCTTTTGCAAAATTTTCAATGCCGGATAAACCAATTTCTTTTCTTCTTTTATTTACAAATTCAGGTTTTTCTATTTCAAAGAAAACTAATTTACCCTTCTTATCCCGAGTTGTTTGTGTGCCATAAATCTGAGGTTTGCCATCATTAATGAGTATTCGGTCTATTAATCTTGCGTAGTGCATCGGTTGGGACTCTTTTATTAAAACAGACTTTTTCATTAACGGAGCATACTTTTTTTTAGTTTTAATAGAACTATGTTGCATGATGCTAAACTGAGCAGTATTAGCTAGCCTGCCAACCTGACTAATCCCGAGCCATCCGTATTTTTCAATAATTTCTATAAACTCTGATTCAATTCTGTTATCTTGTTCCTCTACCACCTTCCAAAAGTATTCCATAGCATCCGAATCCCGACCGAACTTCTTTTCAGCATCCTGGTACAATTTTCTGAAAAGTTGATCTTGCATAAAGAGCGTTTCGAGTCTTGTTTTCAATGAATCTAATTTTTCTTCATTCAATTGCTCGGTCTGACTGTAAACTGATGATGAGAAAATCCCAATCATTAATATTAAAATTATTTTTTTCATGTTTAGTTTCTAATAATGGCTACTAGGCGTTTAAGAATTTCGTTTTTAGATCTTTTAGTGATGATTTTGTAATCTTATGAATTCAGTTGTGTACTTATTTTATATAGGTATCTGTTTGCAAACGAATCATAGATCATTCATCGATTTCATTTATACGCTAAATTTACCTAAAACAATGGATATTTATGAAATTTCAGGACAATTGCCTGTTTTTATCGTTCACCTAAAATTTACATTTTATTTTAATCTGGAAAGCTGAAGGGATGGAGATTGTACGATACTTCTGGTTTTTACTCTATAGTAAAAAGGTTTTAGGGATGGTTTTGATGACAATAAACAAAACCTGTGATTTCACGAAAATACTTGAAATCACAGGTTCGTACTTTTTAAATAATGCTCTTGATTTTACAGCAACAAAAGAATTATAATCAAAAAAGGACTTAAAAGTAGCATCATCACCAATAAACGTTCCAAGAGAGAAATATTATCTCTCCATTCCAATAGCCATATATTTTTGAAGTATTTATTGAGCATAGATATTTAGAGTAAATAAAGCAAAATTACCTTCTAAATATAATTAAGATGAATCGTATTTAGAAGTTTTTTTTGTTTTTTGATAGGTTGAAAGTCAAATTTAGATTAACCGCATAGCACTTAACAATTTTGGAAACCTACAGCAGTTTTCCTCGGCGCGCGCCAGACCGTTTTCGCTATCGCAGAAAAGGCTGCCGGTCAGCTTTCTCCGACCACCGATTCAAACCGCTTTGTTTTACTGCGTAGTTGAAAATTGGTCGGTATTTAAAATCTTAAAAAAGAACGGCTTTATTGGGAATCACAAAAAATCAAAGGAACTACGTTATAGCCAAACTTATTTACTTAGTTTTATCAATGCCTGCCCTGTGTTTTATTGAAGGGTTGGAGAGACAAAAAAGGACAAAGGCAAAATTAATCCCCAACTTTTTTACATGGCCCTATTTGCCCCTTAAAAAACATAATTCTACCCCTTTAAACCCTCCCAAACGTATCCAGAAGCGTTCTACCGAGAGATCTATATAGTGTGGTATTGTAATATGAGTGCACGAAACAGCGTTGCCAGACCGAGCCTTTTACATAACAAAAAGGTAAAAATTGATTTATGTACGTATTTCATACCCCTTGTTGGCGATATCCATCGTCCACCAATAGAACTTTCGTCCGATGAACCGATAGGTAAGGCTTCGGTATTGTTTCATCGCTAACAGATCCCAATGTCCGAGATAATTCCATTCTAAGGTTCCGATGAACGACCATTTAATACGTTTCTTGATGTTGGTAAGTTCTTCCCGGGTGAAGCCAAGTGCTATCAGCTTTTCTTCATTTCTTTTAAGCGTTTCCGGATTGATCTCAGTATCGAGAAATTCCTGGCAAATGAGTTCCCAGACATCAATTCGGTCTGCTACCGGAAGCTTATTTCTTTTGCCAAATGCTTTAATAGCCTCGGTGTTTTCATGCCTGAAAAAAATAACTTCTCCCTGATCGATTAATATAGAAGGCGGCGCGGTATTCAGATTGATTTCTTTTATTCGGTCGAGTGTAAGGAGCGGATGTTTTTTTAACGAGCTGAAGTAAAAGGGATAGTGCTCAAATCGAATATGATCATTTTTAAGACTATATTTGCTATATTTCATAAACCATACATTCAACTCGTTATCAATTTTTTGTAAAGTACGAACCCTACCTGAACGCTAAGATAGTGACGATCTTAGTTTAATTCCATTTTTGTGATTCATCGAATTTTTGCAATAATTATAGTTGTAAATAGTTTAAGGAAATATACAACTACACCAGATATTCATTTTACTTGCTGCACTTACGAAAATATTTCTTGGATTACTTGATCTAACAACTTGATTCACATCTATACGCTTAAGTTTATTTAAATATTGTCTTCCCTTTGTCCCTTTCATTTTAAAAACTTGAGAATTAAAAATGATACTTCTGAATTCTGAAAGAATATTATTTTTCAACTCAACATTGTATTCAATTCCTGTTCCTCTTATCATTTGTAATTCTCTTAATTGATTTAATTTAGATATTTCATTCGTAGAATTAAATTTAATATCTCTTATGTCAATACTATTTACATACCTTTGTATTTCTGTTATCAGTTCAGTTTCAAGTTCTAATTTAATCCGTTCTTCCAAGGCTTTTATTTCATGTTGTAATCGGTCTTTTCCTTTATAGGATCTTACAATGGATCGATACTTTGTTTTAATTTTAGTCGTATTATTTTTGATGGATGTAAATTTGTCCTTTGAAATCGTTTTTACCTTCTTGCATATCTTCTCAAACTGTGACCATACATCTTGTTGGGAAGCTTTGGCAGTAGCTTTTGCCAATGCTTTATAGATATGGTTATTGATCTCCGGTACCATGTCTGCCAATGCATTAATTCCATAGGATGCTATAAATTGATAGACCTCTTCGAAGATCGCTTGTGTTTTTGAATTTGAAAATTTTGCGCTTGCCTCCATTTGGGCTACATAGGTATCTACTTTTTTTTCAAGATCTACACCACGCTTATAGGTCCATTTTTCTTTCGTAAAGAAATAGCTGAGATCTTCCGGAGTATTGGAAGCTTTAGAAGATCCGAATTCCAAAAAGCGATTAAATTCGTTATCAAACCGGGTTTTAGAAATGAATGGTACTTTGGTGGGTTTGATTACCACTTGATTCTGTTGAAGGGTGTCTAAAAAATAGGTAAGAACATCATCAAGTTCTTGTTTAAGGTCTGTGGTCTTAATGCTTTTAAGAGCTTCTTCTTTTTCTTTTTTTAGATCACGGTACAGTTCTTCGTAATCATTGAGTGTTTTGTCAACCGTATCTATCCCTTCTTTTGGTAGGGTATTCGAGACTTTCCGGTAGATATTGCTGTGTATCTCTTCGATCTCTAAGATAACCGTTTCAAGTTCGTCGGTAACCTTCTCACTGTCACTCGCCAATGCTCCCGAAAAGAAACTCAAATTGGTAAGGATCGCCAGACATACCAATAGTTGATTAAAGCCTTTTTGCGCGAGTTTGAGCTTTTTGCGCCTTACAAAAAGCAGCGGAACGAGAATGATTAACAATCCAAATACCAGATTAAACCAGATTTTTTGCTTTTGTAGAAATGCAATGTATTTGTTCTTTTGAATATCATTAAGAGTTTCCTGTAAGGTAGCGTAAAAGGTGTTGGGGAGATCTATAGGCAGGTAATTATTGATCTCCATGGAGAAAAAAAGATATACACCTCCAATGATCAAAAAGGGAATCAAATAGGTGTTCAGCGCTTCCAGGAATACTACCCATCTGTCAATTTTTCGAATATTCATACCAGGAAATGTGGCCTTTGAAAACGGATTGATATACTGAAAGGTAAATCGATGAAGCTTCCCGGAACCTAGGACAGCCTTGATTAATTTTGAGCGATATCCTTTATAAATTTTATCAGGGCTCATATATTTTTGAACGACTTCAAGCTGTAGAAAGGCACGGAGATGAACGATGATCAGACAAAATACATAATACATAGCTAAGCCTAAGAATAACCCGATGCTTAGTTTGAGCAAAAAACTGGAAAAAATCATTTTTATGGTTAGAATCTATGGTTGGTTCAAATCTAAATTACTAAATGATTTTATAATATACCCATTCATAAGTATTTAGGGTATAGAGGGCTGGAAGATTACTAGGGAATTTGATATTTGTTTTGGCTGGTTGATCTGGACCGATATTCTCCATAAAAAAAAGACGAACCCAGTAAAGGTTCGTCTTTTTTCAGTTGCGTTCGACTAATTACGCAGCTTTTCTTTTTCTTTCAATTTTTTCCCATTCCAGATTGCCGGTATACCTGTGCGAAACCTTGCCCTCTTCATTTAAAGCCATCAAATAGATCCAGCCGTTGTCGCAAAGATCTTTGACGCTTTGATGTTTTTTGAGGATGTTATTCATAGCTTCTATTGGTGCTTCAATCACTACCTGTAGCCGTTGTGGCTCGTGCTGGAAATTTTCTCCGTCATGCACCGCCTGTATTGGCAGGCCAACTCTAAGGTCGCCAGCATAGCCTTCTAACACACCTATACCGGCAGTCACGTTGTGAAGGGTTTTGTTTCCGGAACCGTGATTTTTATTATCTACCGTAGAGCCATAGTATTGGAGGTTGATCCAACTAGTGACCACCATTGGCGCGGTCATGATCAGTTCTAATACCCCAAAACCTTTGTCTTTTTTCCAATCGTAAGAGTGAAGAAATGATTTTCCTTCTAAGTGAATGTTCTGCGTACGTTCTCTGGGGGCTACCACAAATGCACTGCATCCCGCCAGTCCCCATTCGGGACGTACCTGCGACCAGTCTTTGCTTCTCGCGATCACCGCTGCATCTACATCCTGATTATCGGATGCTAATCGCAAAGATCGTTCGGTTCGGGTTGCCTGTCCTGCTCTTGCCAGGGTTTCTTTAAGCGCTTTTAAAGCGGCTTGCTGTGCTTCAGGAACGTCATTTTCGTTATAGATGGTCATTTCATCTGTGGTCGTGTCGTGTAAACACGCCAGAAATACGGTGTCTACCGGGATAAAAATGTTTTCTTTCTGGAGTCCGGCACGTACCGCAGTATTGTTTAAAACCGCTGCTGCTACTTTGGCATTGGCTTCACCTGTACGTCCACCACAGGCACCACAGTCGTACCCGGTAGCGTGTGGATTATTTACGATGGAAGATCCGTGTCCGGCGATTAATACGAATTCGGCAAAATCATCGGCTAAAGACATAGCATTCAAGGCATTTTTAGCCATTTCTATTTGCTGCGCCAATGGTATTCCTGTCGTAAGATGGTTGTGCGTTCCTGAGTCGAGTGCAACGGTCTTACCGCTTGTGGCTTCCTTCGACATCCCAGCCTGATCGGGATGCGGAACGGGACGGGTGATCCCAAACGAATCGGTGAATAGCTTGGGTAGATAGGATAGTCCTAGCGGACTCACATAACTGAAGCAGGTGACGGCACTGGACTTAAAAATTTTCCATAATTGCTGTACCTGCCGGTGTAAAATTCTTTCGGAAGCAGCCTTGTTTTTAGCTTCTTCATCTGTAATGGTCTCTAAAATATTAGGACCGGTAGGCAGTAGTACGGGACATTGTGCTTCACCGTTTTCACGCCCTAACGGAATGTAATTGATAGGGAAGGCAAAGAACCCGGCAAACCCTAAGGTTTCGATTTCACTATCGACCATTTCAAGGTTTCTGCGGTATACTTCAGATCGTACGTCAATACAAAAGATAGCCTGCGCTTTGGCGCGTTCTTTTCTGGAAGTAATTGCAGTATCCTGCTCCTGAAATTTGGTAATGATATTTCGTTGTGCTGCCAGATCAAAAGCTTCTTGCAGTACCAGATTTTGAGATACTTGTTCGTTAAACTGATCCTGAATTTCTATTTTCGCCAATACCTCACGAGCATTTTCCCATTTTTGAGCGATCTCGGCCGAGTTAAGGCTCTCGAGCAAACAGCTTTCCCAGCAAGCGAGTACCGCCAGAAAGGAAAGTAGTTTCCCATCTTTGCCCCCGTACAATTGGGCATCCCAATCAATACGTGCAGCATAAGCAGCCCAACCGCCCATTCGTAATAGTATACGGTGGAAATACAGAGCGATCCCTTTTTGCGGAATGCCTAACTTTTCAAGAGCGTATTGTGTGGCTTCTATAGGATCATCTGGTAATTGCTGTACTAGTTTTCTAAAATTCTTTAATCCGGACAGTTCTGCAGAGCGATCTACAGAAGCCTCTGCTTTCCAGGCTTCGAAAAGGGTTGAGTTCTTATCGGCAACTGTCCAAGTTGCCTGGCCGTTATCAAAATAAGAGGCTGCCCAAACAGAGATCCGATTTGTCATGAGTCGGTTAAAATCTTTTCCGGTATGCTGTGTTGCAATGTCTGCAACGCTGGCAATGGTAGCTACCTGTGTTGCTTCCGGTGGGTTGCTTTGCAGCTTTTCAAGAAACTCATGAACATGAACATCTGAATTCTTTCTTTTAAGAATTTCGGCAATATCCTCGGAAGAAATAATTCCCTTCGATATTTTTTCCATGTAGAAAGAACTGGGGAGCGTCATTTGAACGCCTCCTGCTACCGCAAGCTCTTGTGCTACACTATCAAATTTCTTGTCGGTAAAGCCCAAATACGGATTCACAGCAACGAAATTCTCTAAAGGCCATACGGGTGCAATTTTCTTGCAAGCCTTTCTCATGGTTTCCATCAAGACTTCTTTCTTTAGAGAGGGCCTTTCGATAGCTGCAGCGGTGATTGTGCTCATTTTTTATTTTTTTTATAGGTGATTGGTAATACCTGTTGATTAAACCGTTTCTTTTTTATAGGTTTTTGGTTTTGATACTGGCTGATGTATGATATGATCTACGCTATCTATCACCCGAATGTTGCTTTTGGCACCATGGGTATATAAGGCACGTACCATACGATCAAATAAGGTGTTCATATAGAGTCCGTTTCTCAAATGCACAGCGAGCGCACGATAAAGCGGGGTCTCATTAATAGCGGGTGCCATTATTTGCAGGAATACGATGGCTGTGAAAGCTACGAAAAGGATGCTTACTAAAACGGTCGTCCCAAAATCAAGTACGGAAAGCTCCGGCATTTGTGATGAAAGGATCAAGTGCATACCCCATTCCAGCACGAAGAAGGCAGTAGTTACTACCAGTGCTATTACAGTTGCCCTTGCGAACAAGGGCACGCTTCCGTTAGAGTCAATAGCCGATGTGAACAGTCTTGAGAGTCCTAGTACGATGATCCCCCCGATAACCAGGAGTGAAAACTCTTGAACCGGATCTATTCCCCAGATAAAAGCAAATACGGTATATACCGCTATGGCTAATAGAATACCTGCCATAATTCGGGAGGCGCTTCCTATTCTTTTTGCTGCCGTGACCTTAGAGGCTCTGATAACGTCGATGACGCTTCCGGAAGCTAAGAAGGAATGCGCTTTATAGAAAGAGTGAGCTACGAGGTGTAGCATGGCTGCAGGATAAACACCCAGGCCACAAACGAACAAACTGAAGCCCATGTGTGCTACGCTGGAATAACCCAATGCAGTTTTGATAGAAGTTTGTGTTAAGAACACTACAGAGGCAAAGATGGCAGTGATTCCACCAATAGCAATTAGAAAAAGAGGCGCATACGTACTAGCATCCATTACAAAGGCCATGCGAATGATCAGGAAGGGTCCTGCATTCAAAAGTCCGGCATGCAATAAAGCAGAAACGGGGGTAGGGGTTTCCATAACTTCTACCAGCCACCCATGTGTAGGGAACTGTGCGGACTTCAATACTGCGGCAGCTACCAATAAGAAAGCTGTGATTTCTATGGTCGTGGTCTCACCGGCAGTAGCGATCCCGTTTTTGATTTCCTGAAATATGAGCTCTAAATTTCCGGTTCCGAATTGTTGGTATAATAAAACGACAATACCAAGCAAGCAGGCATCCCCAAGTCTTGCAAGAATAAATTTCTTACGTGCAGCGATAATGGCTCCGGGCCGGTCATGGTAGAAAACCAAAAGTCTGTGTAGTGACATGCTGGTAAGCACCCACGATACAAAAAGAATTCCGGTATTACCAGAAAGTACTAGTAGTTGTACCGATGCTATGGTTGCTGCTAACCTTCCCAAAAAGATCCCCTGACGTTTATCTCCATCGAGGTAATTAAAGCTGTAACGTACCACAATAAAGCCTAAAAGAGCGATCATGCCCAGCATTAGTATACTTAAAGAATCTAAACGTAGGCTGAAACCTATATCGTAGATGCCTACAAAAGAAGTCTCTAATAGGTTGTACTGAATAACAAAATAGCTGCAGATGGCTGCAACTATGATACTGGTAATGGTGGCTATTTTACTTAATGTTTTTAAGGGTTTGGGTCGAATCCCGGGATAAAATCGGGAAACGATTGCTGTGATTCCAAAAAGTAAAGGTGCCAGAAGTGCAATGGAAGCGATGAGATTTTGTTGCATACGACGTTTTTTTAACGTATTGTGTTGGTTTATGGCTGAGAGCGACTTGCTATATGTCTTCTCTGTTTGTAGCACAGTGCTCTTCAAATAATGGTACAAAGGTTATTAAAAAAACCGATAAACTTTTATTTATATTTATTATAAAAGCAATAAGTAATTATTTATGTATTGTGATGATTCCTTGCTATGACGAGGCTCACAGCTTTTCTTCAGATGAATAAACTGGAAAAATACAGCGGGAAATTTAAATTATAGAAGCGAAATGGAAGGAAAAAGCGAACGGTGTTACTGGAATTACCGGCGGTGATTTATCGATACGGTATTTGTGATATGATATTAACTTTAGCACCAAAGCTAAACGTTATTCATCTAACAGTTGCTTGATTTCTGCTGCAAGTTTGTCTACATTATTTTCGGAGTTTCCGATTGAAATATAGCGAATTACTCCCTTTTTGTCGATAAGAAAGCTTTTAGGAATGGCTCCGGTAGCATAGGTATTCCATATATCTTTTTCTGGATCTATAGCGACCTCAAAATTGACACCATAGGCTTTCATTAGCTGCATCTTTTCACGTACCTTCTCTTTTGATTCTCCGATAGAGATGGGTATAAAAACTAACTTTTTATCCTTGAACGGCTGTACTATTTTTTCGGGGATCTCTGTAAATTCCATAAGGCAGGGTGCACACCAGGTCGCCCAGTAGTTTATAAATACAACATTTCCTCTTAAGTTGGACAGCGTTACTTTTTCCCCATCTAGCATTTCTACCGTAAAATCTGGTGCAAGGTCATTTATATTACTTATTAATTCGTGGGAACGATCTTTTTTTGCTGCTTCTTTCTTCTGAACACTTTTTACCTTCTCCTTTACGGTTCTTATTTCTTTTTCAGCTATCAATTCCACCTTAATAATAAACTCTCGTTCACCTACGCGTTCTCCCAATTTTTCAACCAGTCTGTCTCGTTCTGTTTGGGACACACCTTTTCTCATCGATTTGACCCGCCCTTGTTCTCCAAACGCTTCTAGTTGTTCTTTAGTTATAATTTCTTCGTTGGCAATGATGACATACTCGGGTTTTTGAATGCGACTGGTTTGCGCAGTGATAGCAGAAGTGAGTATCAACGTGATAAGTGTAAATAAAGTTTTCATGATTTTTGGTTTATGTATTTAGGAAAACTTCTGCTAATATAAGGTTCATGGGTTTTTTGGGGTTAAATACCAATAAGTAATTCACCGATCGTTTAATCGGGTGGTGATCTTTAAAAAGATTTAAATCTATTGTTAAGACTTGATTGAGAATAAAAACAATTTGATCTCATGAGGTTATATGCTAATCTTCAATGCTACTTATCTGCCCTGTTATTTGGGTTTTGTAGAAAATGATAAGAATAACCTATCTATTTCATCTCCAAATTCAAATTGTTTAATACAGCTTTGAGTTCTTGTAAAGATCTTTCTTCAATGATCGCTGTATTGATAGTGAAATGCTTAGATTGAGTTTTTAATATATAGCTTTTACCAGATTTTCTTATGCTTTTAATATCTTGGAGAGCTACTCGCTGCGAAAACAGTCTTTTTTTCGAAATAACTCCATTTGCAATGTGTAAATAAGGGGTTTTGTTTTCGAAAATGTAAGTAGCTAGAAATAAGACCCCTAAAATCAGATATCCATAATAGAAAACATTGCTATTATTATATGCCAAAGCTACACCTCCCAGGATCATCCAGATGATTCCGAAAATAAGATAATTGCGAAGACGTTTACCAGTATATTTTACTTTTAATGTTTTCATTTAGTTGGATAAAAAAGCGTACTTATTATGTAAGTAACGTCTCAAATATATTATATAATCTTTATTTGACAAAATTTAGCCGGATCTTAAAAAAGATAGCTTAATCAATAAAACGAAGTTGCCCGCAATTCAAAGGTTTCCCTTTGATGGTATACACTAAATCTTTATCATCGATATTTAATCCAGCTTTTTCCACTCCGTTTCGTCGTTGGTCAGAGAGTGCCACTACATAAAACATAACAGAAGAATTTGGTTTAATTTTCTTTTTGAAAGAAGAAGGTTTCCCAAACTGGTGGTCCATGATGGTTCTTACATCACCAATGCCATAAAGAAAAAACGGAACGTATTTCGGGATCATTTTTTGCTTTTTGGGGAGTACCAGATTAAAATTGGCATCTGGAGCAGTGGGTACTTTCAGTGAATTTTCAGGAAAGTTCATATTTATGACCACCGCATCATCAGACTCATTCGTAATACGTGTCCAGAACACAAAATAGATATATTCTTTTTCGTTCGCATCATAATAAGGAAGTCCGCCTTTAGGAGTGCTGTTTTGTATCACTAGTTTTCTACCCTTTGTATCTGTGTAGGTGTAGGTGGTGTCGATGTAATCGGGATCGATCTTAAAAAGATCGGATTTTCCCTTTGCGATAAGAGAAGGTTGTTGTGTTTTTGTAATTATTGGGCTGTTTTTTTTGCCAGAGAAAAGCAGAAAGATGCAGCATAAACCGATGCTTAAGCGTATACTCATTTGTCTTGACTTTAAGGATTACTTAAATATACTGTTTTTTGTAAAAACAGCTACTTCCTGGGTTCATTAAAGATAATGCTTACCTTATTTCTTTATCAGTTATCCTCCCTGTCCATTTTCAAGGTGCACCGATAGGTAATAATTGACACTAAAGCATAACATTATGATGAATACATAGAAAATAAAGAGCCGTAGTGTTCTTTTATTTTTTAGTAAGTAGAAAAGAAAGATACCCACAAACAGCAAATTCAAACTTAGAAAGACAGGGTAGCAGGTATATTTGTAAAATCGTTCGTATTCGGTAAGATGTCCATCAGGAAAACCCATCATTGAGGCCGAATAATAAGAGGCACCGCTCACCAGCAGGATGAGTACTAAACCGATGAATGCAAATTTCTTTTGCAGGCTGTTTTTTGGTTTCAAACCTTGTCTGTAAAGAATACTAAAATAACGTATTTGAATGGATCAAAATAGGGTAACTATTTCTTCCTGAACTTCTGCATAATTTTTTGCTTATGGTTCTTACATCCGCAGTGTTCATACTGTTTTTAATAAAAGATATACTGGGTTAGCATTACTTTTTATATGCATTAGTGACTTTTGGATGTATCTTAAAGTCTTATTCTGAAATATAAGCCAATAATTGTTCAACTTGCTTATCTGTGAGTTTAAATTGATGCATGTAATTAGTGGTATACTCCTTATTGATTGCTATGGCGTATGCATCATTTGCCTCTATTAACTCCTGTTCGTTCCTAATGTAAGTGTAAAAGTAAGCTTCAGACGGATACCGATCATTTTGAACCAGCCCCTTTAAACCCGGACCTGTCATTCTCTTATGGAGCTGATGACAAGCAGCACAGTTAGCTAGGAAAAGGCTTTTTCCTTTTTGGGCGGTATCAGAGAGAATGTTCTCATTTCCACAGATCGCTTGGGGAAGTTGGGTTGCACATTGCGGTAATGCTTTTTTATATGAATAGAAGGCAACGAATGTAATCATCAATGTGATTGATACGAACAGGATAGAAATAAGTAAAATTTTATTGGCACCGCCAAAGGGTCTAATACCCCGAGGCTTGCCTCGAAATTAAATGTTTGGTTCTAACAAAATGCCTCATGGGCTTGCCCTCAGGTAGTTTACTCGCTGCCGATTTCATTTTTAAACCCTAATTAATTATCCCATTACAAATGATTATTCAAAGAGATGCAGTCATTTTTCCTAGATGTATTTTTTCTGCTTTGGTGAATTTGACTTCTCTAACAAAATCCATCTTTTTCCAGAGGTAGGTATTGCCTTTTAATCCGTTAGTTATTTTCATTCTACGGTTCAGTCGGCTGATCTCTTTTTCAGTGGCCTTTCTTTTTTCTCCGAGTTCTCCATAAAGTTTAATAGCAGGAAAGGCATTGAATTTTCCTTTGAATAATGCTTTCAGCCAAAACAACCGTCCGCTATTCACCCCCAGTAAACAGATGTTAGGGTTGTTTCTTGCGTGTTCGGGTAGTTTTGATGGGAATTTTTCAAAATAAAACCCGGTTAGATCGTCATTCAGGAACAACGAACCGATAGGGGTTACTGTTGGATTGTTTTCTGAATCAACAGAGGCTACCGAAACATAAAAGTTTGATCTGAAACTTTGGTTGAAATGTTTCCTGATTTTATCCCAGTTTGTTTTGATATCCATGATATCTCTAGATATATATTTAGCTTAATGAGAATTTTCCAGGACGCTTTTAACGATAGTACCTAAGCCATAGGGTACAGAATCGGCCCTTCTTTCGGTTCTATCATGGTCATGATGAAAGCCCAATACATGTGTATATTCATGAAACCAATGTGCTGCTACCTGACTTTCATTATTATCTTTTCTGAAAAACCAATTTTGAGTAATGATCAAATTGCCTTCTCGTCTGCCTACCTGTGGTAAAAAACGACCTAATTTGATTCTCAATTTCCAGGTATAATCTTCACTCTCGTTAGAATGCTGTTCGTGGCCTTTCATCAGGATTTCTAAAATTTCTTTATTATCGAGAATTTCACGATACGGTTCATCTGTAGATTGGCGGTACCTTCTATCTGTGAATTCGTAGTCCAGAACTTTCTGTTTAAATTCATCAGAATTAATGACACCGTTCATTAACGCAACCACTCTTCTTGCTTTTTTAACCTTCCATTTTCGTTTAAATTTATAGAGTTTGTGAATCATTATTTTTGTTTTCATAATGGAATGATCTAATTGATTTTGTATTAATTGATTGCGTATCTAAAATAACGTTTTCTGGTCTGGTTGAAGGCTTCGATTCTGAAGACTTTTCTTTTTTTCTGACATATCTTAATCGATTAACCTTTTAACTAATCCCTCTGATGTCCATACGTATGTTGTAATACCATTTCCAATACCAAGGTTTGCTTTTACTTCAAAAACATCGCCGTAAGTAACTTCAAGATTTCTAACTATAATAGAATTATACGCTACAAAGTCAATGCGAATCTCATATGTTGATGGTGATAAGTAAATTTCAAAATCTCCTTCAAGTTTTGATATTGTATTAATAATCGAATCAGTATGTATGTTTTTAACTCTAATATTAGCTAACCCTAATTCGCTATTTAAGGCATCAATCTTAGCGAACTCTTTGTCTTGAATATTCCCGAAAATTACAATTTGGTTAGAGTCAATATTTTTTGTTCTTGTTATGCAAACGTCACTGTCAATTGATATTTTGTTTAGAGCAGTTACTGATTCATGTGAATAAAAACGATTAGAATAGCTTAGGATTCCAAAACAGATTAGAATGATAGAAGCGATTTTTTTCGCTGACATAGCTGTACTAACATTAGGCTAGGTTAAAATTACCTCATATTGTACTAAAAGTAAAGAATTTCTGGAATTAAGATTTTCTTTTGATGGAATAGCATGACTAAAAAATTTTAATCTGAAGCCCTTTGCAATCTTTTTGCTCAGTAGTTGATAGTTGATTGCCTTCGTTATTTGTTATTTGAAATATTAAACGGTCCTTACTTTTGTAAACCCAGTTTCACATGATTTACACAGCCAGCTCTAATCAAACTCTTTTTAAAATCTTCGTTTAAAACTATTCATTTTTTTACAATTTTAAACAATTCGGTTTTAAGGGCAGGCGACAAAAGAATGGTCTTTCACATTATACTTATAATCAGCTTTATAGGTTGATTTTTCTAAAATGATTGTCGTAAGAAAATGTGGTAAATATTGATATGATCAGATCAAATATTGTTTTCATTTATATATTCTATTTCTTTTCTTCACGCAAAATTTTCTCCATTTTACGACCTTTGGCCAATTCATCGATCAACTTTTCCATTCTTCTGCAATCGCGATACAAAGCAAATTCTTCAGCTATTTCTTCAATACGATATCCGCATACAACGCCTTTGATCATATGTGCATTTTCATGGAGGTTGGCTCCTTCAAAAAAATCTCCGAAAGTTCCTTCGCCCTCAATAAATGATTCTAGTTTATCCTGATCGTACCCTGTTAACCACAAAATAACCTGGTCGAGTTCTTCTTTGGTTCTACCATGTTTTTTTATTCTATTCAGGTAATGGGGATAAATAGATCCGAAATTCATTTTTGCGACCTGCTCATTTTTTTCCGCTGTTACTTTGGCCATGACTTTTGATTTATTGATTCTAATGGCAGTTTGTCTCAAAACTACCCAGTATTTAGATTAAAAATACGTATTTCTGTTTTTAATCGTAAGAATAAGTTAATTTTTGCTTGTTGAGGTCACTCAACAAAATAATAGGTAGCTTTCCCTAAAAAAGGGTAAGGCTACAATATTTCTTTCGCCAGTAATAGAAGGTACTCTTGTCTATACCTAATTCACGTGAAATATCTCCAAAGCTTCTGCCTTGTTCATTCTCCTTCAAGGCTTTAATAATCTGACTCTCCGTAAACTTACTTTTTTTCATGATGACAGTCAAAATTTAAAGTTAATTATTCTAATTTTAAACTATCCTATTTTTAGGGAAGGCTACATTTTTAGGGAAGGTTACATTTTCATAATAACAGTTAAAATTTAAAGTTAATTATTCTAATTTTAAACTGTCCTATTTTTAGGGAAGGCTACAGAGAATTTGAACTGAAACAAGCTGGAATTGCGGTTATGCGTTGTTGCCATTAGTACTTTTTATTTCCATTTCCAATTCAGTTCATCAACATATTCCGCTCCTAATTCAGTCACTCGCATTTTAAATTCCGATTGATTTTCAATTGAGTGTTTTGGTACAATCAGGGATAAGTCAGTTGTTAGTTTTATAAAGAAATGGTCTTTAGTTTCTATCAGTTCCTTGAGTTCAGTTCCATTTATTCTACTTTCAGACGTAAAATCTTTGGCATTCAAGGAATTTTCGTCAAAGTCAATTTTCACAGGTTTGTTAATTCGATTTTTATAGTTTTCCTCAACGTGTTTTTTAAAATGATTTTTGTATCTCCATTTAGAATACAATGGATAGAATATAAACCATAAAATTCCAAATATTACGAATGCAATTCCGATTCCGAATTTTCCGCTATGGTTTGCGAAGAATAGTCCGAGTATCAAGTAGATTATCGGAATAATTATTCGAGAGCGAAATCGTCTCTTTTTAATTAATTCAGATTTTGAAGAAGTATATAGCTGATATTCTAAAAAATCCGAATTTGTAAGTTGATAGTTTATAGTCATTTCGTATTAATGGCAACGGTCTGTATAAGATGTCGTAGCCATCCCGCAGGGTGGCTATGCATTTTATACCTTGTTGTATGCCGTTTTTATTTTATTCATTTCGTTTTTAGCGTTGGAAAAGACATACTCTTTGACAAGTTTTGGCTTGTGCTGTTGGCTTTAAGCGACTTGGCAATGTGTATGGCTTGTGTTGGATCAATCATCTCCATACTTCTGCTTTAAACTTTCTCCTTCAGCATTTTTCCAACTTGTCCAACCATTTCTATTTCCTCCGTTTACAAATTTGGCAGCTCCACTTGGTGAATCAAATTCATGATCCTGAAGTATCTCAATTTCGTCACCATCAACATTGTGCGTGAGTGAATTAATTAAAACATCTCTTGTTTGCTTATATGTGTCTTTGGTAGACGGAGTATAATTTTTATTGATTTTGCTACCAGTAAGCAATGTGAACGCATTTGTCTCTGAATTAAAATGTCCTCTTGCACTATTGAAGAGATATAACTCTTGCCCATTACTAAGAACTGGATCAGTCGTTGCTTCTGCTGTATTGCCTGGAGCTTGATGATTGGTCTCAAAATCTTGTTTAATGGCTTTTAATAGATCAAATAGTGGTCTGAAATATTTGAAATCCTCTATTCCAAAATCTCTACTTTTTTCAGCTAATATGTTCTTCGCTTTGTCCTTTATGTCTTCTGAAATTGAGTCAAGAGATTTACCATTGAACTGATATTGTTCTGAAGCTTCTTTATATGCTTCTTCAAAATGGTTCGATTCAAACATGTTTTCTACTGTGAAAGCATTACTTCTATGGTCAGAATGCTTTGGATATTTGCAAGCGTAGAAACCTAATTGATGTCTTTTCTTGTTTTGATTTCTTGGATCAGGAAACTGACCTTGCGTTTTACTTAGTTCGGTTCTCCCTACATCATCATCATCAAATATTCCAATAAATAACTTACCATAATCCACTTCATTTGTTCTCAGCCCAAGCATCATGGGAGGAATATTATTTGCAGAATTCATATTGAATATATCAAAACTTAATTCTGGATATTCCCCCTTTAAGACTTTGAAAGCGTTCTGTATGTGAATTTTATCGTGTTTACCTTCTACAAAAAGAGAAATTGGTTTTTGTGAAGAATTAAAAATGTTCTGTTCTTGAAGATTCCAAAAATCACTCGTAAGAGCGTAAACAATTTCTTGTTTGGTTTTATCTTCAATAACTACCTTTCCTTCTCGATTCACGAGCATATAAACATTGTCGTTATCAAAACAATGCGTAAGAGTTGGAGAATGTGTTGTTAAAATGGATTGGACGTGAACTTGATCTTCAAGATCATAAAGAAGATTCTTTATTTTCTCCTTACTACTAATATGAATGTGAGAATCAGGCTCATCCATTAAAAGCAAGGAATTATTGTCTGAGAATATTTGAGTAATGAATTTAATTAGGATTTGTTTTTTCTCGCCTTCACTTAATTCTTCCGTTGAAAATCCATCTTCAAAAAACAACTCCATTTTATTGATCAGTTTCCAACTGTCCTCTTTCGGTAAAAGGCTTATCGATAATAGTTTAAACAATTCTGTATGAGTGTATAGAACTTTTGTCTTGAAATCAACTAAAGAGATACCTCTTCGTTCAGTATAGCCTGGTATTTCAGAAGTCTCATCAAAGATCTTAGCAGCAAATCGAGTGACATCATTTGGACTTCTGCGATTGTAGGTAGTAATATTATCTGTGTTGTTACTCTTAAACTCGAATTCAATTCGTTCAATTTTCTTATCTCCAAGGATATCTTCAACGTCCAAGTCTGAAACAAGCATTGTAAGTAATGCTGTATTCCAATAATATTTATTGACGAAAACCATTTTCTGATTTTCACTGAAAGGTTTACGTGAGCTAATCACTTCTTTCATGTAATCATTGTAGAATTTGAAATAATACCGATTCCATAAGCGAGATTCTTCTCCGCTATACACACTTATGATCTGAGTAGGTAAATAGCCATCAGGGTCACTTAAACTGTATTGATATTTACTTCTCGATCGGGAGTGATCATATTTTATCGTAATAGGAGCTTCATCTTTCTCATAGGTAAGTTCATAACTAAATATTGGATCAAAAGAGTGATCATAAAGACCTGCGAAAACACTACTCAACGCTTCAATCAAATTACTCTTTCCGCTTCCGTTATTCCCAATCAGAACGGTGATTCCATTGCATTTTTCAAAATCAAGAATTAATGAATCAAGATTTTTGAAAGGGCTTTTTATTTCAAATGTTTTAAGTTTTATCATGTGTTCAATTGAAAATTTTGGATTCAAATTCTAGCATTGCATTTTGTCGCATTTGCCTACTTTCAATCTTACTATTTCTTATTTGCTTGTATATGACATCAAGATCTTTAACAATTTCATTTTGAATATTAATAGGGGGCAAAACAATAGGAGAAGCTAGATATTCCTGCCCATTAATATTTGGCTGTGCTGATACTCTTTTATTAGATTCTATCCATTTTTTAAATGGAAGGGACTTTGTATAAAATAATACGTAGTCTGGATTCACGATCTCATGATTAAGCTGATACTTTACTAAATAGCCGGCATAAATAGCTTTCCCCATCTCTTTTTTATACAGGAAGGTTTTGCCAACTGTATTGCCTGATCTTGCGATCAAGAAATCGTTATTTTTTAAAAGGTATTTATCATCTACTTTTTCAGCAGATACATTTTCATCATTAAGGCTTCCATCTTCATTGATATCTGTAATCCTAATATATCTTATGTCCGACTTCTTTTTAACAGTTTTTGTGTTTGCTCCATATTTAGGTTTGCCAATAACTGCAGTGGCGAAATCTTGAAAAGGATATTTCGTTGTTTCAAAGTCGGATGAAGCATTCCATAGATCCCACCTTGTTATGGTAGAGAAGTTCTCTAACCTAAATTTTTCCCTATTTTTTGTGTTTGAGACTTGAATTAGTCCAAGCTTGTCTAAAAGCAAAGACTCTTTTTTGTCATTCAGCTCTTCAAGTTGGCTTTCAATTAATTGAGCTTTTTTAACGGATTCATGATAGCTGTCAATAATAGATTGTTGACTTTTTTTATCAGGAACAGGAATAGCGAAACTCAAAAAGGCTTTTTCATC
Organism: Flavobacteriaceae bacterium M23B6Z8; assembly: GCA_046199005.1. Taxonomy (GTDB): domain Bacteria; phylum Bacteroidota; class Bacteroidia; order Flavobacteriales; family Flavobacteriaceae; genus Ascidiimonas. The sequence goes on along the minus strand of CP176050.1, from coordinate 2,925,610 downwards.
TACTCTTTGCCTTCCTGTTGTACCAGAGCTTGCTTTTTGGCACAAGTCGTTGAATTGTTTGGTTGCTGTTAAAAGAATAAAAAACTGAGGTAATATCAATATGTCGTTGATATTATAACTTAAAAAATCCTGAGTAGTAATGGCATCTTGTAATTCTTTTGGAACAATACCAAAAGCACCATTTCGAGCATCAATCTTACTCATGATGAATTGTCCTTCAGAAATTCGATACTGGTTTTTTGTTCCAATGCTTTTGCCAAGAACTAATTCGCTACCTCTTTGAATAACTCCTTTACCATAAAGTTTGATTGTTACTTGCTTGTACAACTTGTCATCTTTAATGATTTCTTTTTCTCGGTTACGTGAAATCAAATCACCAATAGGAACAAGAGGGATTCCTTCCTTATACATGAGGGTACTATGAAGAATAGTACCAGCACTCCAATTTGAGATATTCTTGAAGCTTATTTCATTGATATATTGGAATTGTGAGTTAGTCTGCATACTTACCGTAGAATATTTCTGGTTCACCAACTACATTTCCATCTAATAATCGTAAACGAGAGATGTTACCATCATCAGCAATAGGATATTGAACTCCTTTCACAGGATTAGACCATAGATTAGCTTCTTCTTTATACTTTTTGAATTCCTTAGAAACTTCTTCCAATTCATTTTCGCAAGGAGCTCCTGTACTTGATATACCTGCTTTTTCAACTTCAATGACAGGAATTGGATAGTCAAATCGTTCCTTAATGAGCGGTTTTATTTCAGCTTTAATTGTTTCTTCAATATTCTTTTTGTCATCAGAGAATTTCTTTTTCAGAGCTCTCAATTTTGCCGTATCTTTTTGATCTTTTAGTTTTTTCTCTTCTGTTTCAAAAGTCTTTTTGAGTTTGTCTAATTGCGGTTTGTATTTTGCTCTAACTTCTTTGGTTACATCTTTTATTATCTTTTGATAAACCATTTCCTCTTCCTCGGTAAATTTTTTCAGAAACAATAAGCTTGGTTTAACTGTTGCTCCTGAAGCAATGAAAACATCTTGAGGGATAGAGGTAATGTTGATAAGCTTTGCTTTTCCTTCAATATATTCTCTGATTTTTTGAAGTGCACTATTATTTAAAACTCCTTCTGGTAAAACAATTCCCATTCTTCCGCCTGGCTTTAATAAGTTCAGGCACTTTTCCATAAAGAGCACTTCTGTCAATCCACTCCATTTACCAACATCAAAAATGTCGAGTAAAGCTTTTCCTCTACTCTTGCCATGTCCATTGTCGAATTCAGCCCATTCTCTAAGCTGCTTGACCACCTTCTTTTCATAGTCACCATATCGTTTTTCATAATATTTGACCTTATCAGCAGAAGGAATATCTGAAGGAGTAACTTTCAATGTTTTGTTTACTCGTGAACCAAATGGAGGATTTGTTAGGATTACATCAAATCGTCCATCAAAAATTCCATTCACTGGTAGCAAGCCATCATGATGATGAACACCACCATGTCCGTCACCGTGCATGATCATGTTCATTTTTGCCGTTCTCGCCATTCGAGGGTTGGCATCAGAACCAAATATGCAATCGTATGATAAGGTTCTTAAACGACTGTCAGGATTATTAATGTCTAACTCGAAATTGAGTTTCGTAAAGAGGTCGTCTACCTTTTTGGCAATAGTTTCTTGTTTCTTCTCTGATAGTTTTTCAAAATCATCTCCAAAGAATTGAGTTTTGATTGACTCTTTCTCTTTTTGAATTGAGGTTTCAATTTTTTCTCTTACATATTCAAATGCTTTGATCAAGAAACCACCACTACCACAACATGGGTCACAGATCAATTCACCTTCAACAGGGTCTAGTACATCTACCATGTAATCAACTATAGTTCTTGGCGTGAAAAATTGTCCAAGTTCTCCTCTAAAGGTTCTGCCCAAAAATTCCTCAAAAGCGATTCCTTTTACATCATCAGAGGTGTCAGATAGATTGTATTTTTCAAGTTCTTTTACAATTTGAAGGAAACTGGTTTCTCTGATCTTAATGGAGTCATTTTTATCAAATAGGTCATCTTCCTTGAAAATCTCCTTTGTTTGCTCAAAGAAGTGTTGGTAGAACGGGATTCCTCCTTTACCTGTGATTTTCTCATAGGCTGCTTTAAGATCTTCAAACTCGTTTCTCGAGAATAGAGCTTTAGTCTTTGCTTGTTCTCTTTCATAGCGAATCTTCATGAATAAGATTTTACTAATCTCATCAAAAGCAGCTTCAGGAGAAAGCTTGTCATTATTTCGAATGATGTTATGACACTTGAAAAGCAGACGACTAAATTCATCTCTTGTAAATGCTTTCGTCTGTGTGAGAAGCTCTTCTATTTTTTTCTTGTCATCAAGTTGTTCTGCATTAGGTATTTCAACGACTTCTTCAAGTCTCTTTGGCATCTTTCCCTTTACTACTCTAAAGAACTTAGTGTCCTTCAAGTTGGTAGTAACGAAAAAGTCTGCTCCTGCCCATGAAGCATAATTATATCCTTGATAGTAATCTTCTTCTCGAATCGTAATATGCTCGGCTTTACATTCGATTACTATAACAGGACTATTATCTTTTGTTCTGTCTTTGTTTGACTTCCAAACAACAATATCTGCTTGTGCTTTTCCTTGTCCTCTTTTTGAATTATTGACTTTGACTTCTTGAGCCATTTGGTCAAGTTGAAAACCATAGTGATTTACTAGATGAACAATATACTGTTGCCTTACTTCTTCTTCAGGAGTGCAAACAAGTTCTTTGTCCTTTAAGGGAGCATAAATCTTGTTCTTATTTTTTTTGATTTCTAGAGCCATAGTGCAATGATCAGTTTTCCAATTTCAAATCTTTAAAAATCTCTTCAAACATTTCGCCTGGAGATATGTCAATTGCCAAAGCAATCAGGTACAATTCATCTGCTCTGAGTTTTGTCGATTCGTTTGAGCTCAGTTGAGATAGTCGTGCTTGACTGATTCCAGTTCGTCTGGAGACCATTGCTCTATTCACTGATTTTTTAGTCAAATAAAGTCCTAAAGAAGTCATAGATCTTTCGAATTTGTTGAGATAAATATAACTCTGTTAAAGAAAAATATAGAATATCTAAAGTTATATTTTGAATTTCGATAGATTATAAATAGATTTGTTTAGAAAGTCTAAAGAATACTTTTTAAAACTTACAATATGAGCAGAAGATATACCAAAGCCGATTTAGAAGAGATTGTATATAAACAATTAGATAATCTAAACGCAATGCATGATTTATTAAGAATTATGAAAGTCCAAAATGACTTAATCCAAAATATCAATCAAACGCTCAGAGAAGAAATCGGTCAATTCAAAGAGCAACAAGTCATGTATCCGACCAGAAGAAAATCAAAATCATAACTCTTGGGAGCGGTGGAAAGATTAAGCTCTTTTGGTTTTTCAGTTTTGAATTGTGTGGTGGCAAAAACCAAATGTGCTTAATGTGCGGTTGGCTTTTCCGTAATGGCATACAACGGTCTCATATAACCGTCAGTTACGGGTTAATATGCGTTAATTTTCGGTTTGACACAGACGCTCGCAATTCCGAGTGGATTGCTTCGCCAGTTCGCACTTTGTGCCCGTGTCGGAGGTAATCTCCCGAACCTTCGGTAAGTCGTAATTGCGGTTATACATTGTTACCAAACGGTTTTTTTATAATCCAATGTCTTCAATATTCCAATAATCAATTTCTCCTTTTTTCTCTGTTTGATAAAAAATGGCAAAATCAGCTCCAATTGCCCAATCAGTATCAGGCACGTCAATGTCCGCTTTAAAATAAAGTCGGTTTGAGCGAATAAAATCAAATTCTACACTTCTCAATACTGAATATTTTAAAAAATCTCCGTCAAGACTATCTTTAAAAGTCGCTTTTTTGACTTGAGATTTAAGAATAACATCGTTACCTTTTTTTAATGTTATTTCAGTTACTTTATCGTGATATATGTCTTTATAAATTATTGGTTTGTTCAAGTCGTTGATTCGGACAATTGAGCTGTCATTCAACGAGTATGTTTTTAATTCAAGTCGGTGAATTTCATTCCCGATTTGCACTTCCTGATATTTTCGAATAGTATCAAATTCAGTTTGCCAATAAACAACGGTTGTGTCCAATTTTTTCAGTTCGGGTTTCGGTTCTGCTATTAATTCCATTTCTGACTTAAATTCAGATTGTGTTTTTTTCGACTTTTGTCGGTCGCAACTTGATAAAATTGAAAGAGCTAATATTAAAATCAGAAGTTGTTTCATTTAACGATTTTCAACTGTTTGGTAACGTCTCGGGTATGAAACGTAGGGTGTTCAAAGCACTTAACTGTCCACCCAAAACTGAACTTGCTAAGAGCCGAAAACTTGCGGAAATCACTGTACACCCTATGTTTTATACCCATTGTTAGCTGCTGCTTTTTTTACTTTTTTATTATTATTTCGGGTCAAATTATTATTAAGTCAATTAGTCCGCATATACCTGCTCCAATAATAATAGACCAAGAAATCCAATCTTTAAATTCATTGTTCTTTTGTTTTAGAAAAAGAATATGAAGTCCTAAGTGTACAATCATAAATATGTTGAATCCGTAGATAAATGCTTCTACATCTTGACTATTTGTTAGTTTCCATAATACAAAGTAAAACAGGGGAATATGTAAAAACAGGAAAACTATATGTCCAACTTTATCACTAAGCATTGATAATCCTGGAAATATTCGCCACTCTTTGCAACGTATCGCATCCATTTCGTGCATTAACAAAAGGGAAAGTCCCAAGTAGAAGAATAAATGTTCTGTCATATTAATTTTCTAATCTTTTAGTATGTACTTCAATCCAAGGTACATTGTTTTTGGTTGCAGCTAACGGTTATATATCCCCCAATATGCAAAAAATATGCTTAATTGGAACAAAAGGTTTGTATAACCACCCAAATCAGGATATATTGCACAATATTACGGATATCCAACCTATGAAAAGTTATACTCAGATAGTACTAAAAGACTTTATAGACTTATTGCGAATCAAGCGATATTCGAATTCTACGCTTAAAGCCTATAAATCAGTACTTATGCTTTTCTTTACCAACCTAGATAAGCCGCTAAAGGAAGTAAATAGCGCAGATGTGCAGCATTATCTTTATGAAAAAGTAACAAATGATAAAATTGCATTCGCTACTCAAAAACAAATCATAGGAGCTATTAAGCTTTTCTATAAAGAAATCTATGCCAAAGATTTGAAAATTAATTATTTATATCCGGATAGAAATGAATTTAAACTGCCGGTAATTTTATCGCAACAGGAAGTAAGCAGAATGTTAACTTCTATTACCAACATCAAACACAAAACCATTATTAGTTGTATATATAGTGCAGGTTTACGCATAAGTGAAGCTTTGTATTTGAAGATAAACGATATAGATTCAAATAGGATGGTGATTACCATAAAGGGAGCTAAGGGCTATAAAGATCGAGAAGTAATGCTTTCAAAAAGGCTATTGCAGCTGTTAAGAACCTATTACAAGCAGTATAAGCCTAAAAATTGGCTGTTTGAAGGACAGTCTGGTAAGCAATATTCGGCTACAAGTATTAATAATATTTTGAAAACAGCACTAAAAAAGGCAGCTATTTCCAAATCCGCCTCAGTTCATACGTTACGGCATAGCTTCGCAACGCATTTATTAGAGAATGGTACCGACATTCGAATCATTCAAGATCTTTTAGGTCATAACTCGATAAAGACCACACAACGCTACACTCACCTGATCAACACAACGAAATTTCGTATAAAAAGTCCGCTGGATCAATTATAAGCTTAGTTTTCTTTCCTCCTGCTTGCTCATAGTGTGTGACTATTAACCTTTAATTATAGCTTTTTTTAATAAACATCGAACCCTTATTCCAAATCTGGATCTGGCTTTAAGAAGTAATAGCAGCAAGCAACAGATCCAATAAAAACAACCTATCTCTAGGTTGTAAATTATAAATAACTTTATATAAACTATAGTTTTTAGTGTTGGTCTGAATGGTTTTTAAAGTAGTCAGAAAAACCGATTTTAAGAGGGTCGGTTGTCAACATGCGGTGCTTTTACTCCAAAGTACCGGTTGTTTCGCCTCAAACTAACGGTGCATTACAACAAAACAACCGGTTGTTTACAATGAATTTGCGTTTTAAGCGTCGAAATTTATTTTTTGATAGTTTGGTATAGAAAGAGTGTAAAGTATAGCTTACATTTTTGTTGTTTTAAAAGCTTTGGGGTCGGACTTTTTTTATGGCTTGTTCTCGATACTAATATCGGCTTTGTCAGTGCTGAACTCTAATGTCAGGTCGAGTTTGTTTTAAGAGCCTAAGCGATGAAAACAAGTATCGAGACCTCATTTTGAAAACAGAACTCTGTCGCTTCTCGATACAACCGCCTCGGCAGGTCACTCGAACCGACGCAACGGGCAGACTTCTATTTAACTGATTTGGATTAAAAGTGTTCTCGATACTCATCTTGGCTTTGTCGCAGTTGCAACCACCCCGTCATTTTCAAATCGGCAGTTACCAGACTCTCAACTGACACCCCTCCTTGCGGAAGGAGGGGAATTTTTTATAAAAGCAGTCTGTCTTTTTGGTTTTTTACGGTCACTGTGAGGGACGAAGTAGTCTGTTTGAGCAGATTGCTTCTGTCGCAACCTCCTTCACGCCAACCTAGAAGTGACACTGATTTATGTTTAGCAGCTTCTTCCGGCGTTCGGAATGACCCGTAATTGAAATTGACTATTGTATTAACATCTGGCAGATTTCTTCTCACCGCTTTCAGTAGGCTTATCGAAAAGACATGGTCATAAGAACCTTTAGGATAAGATATCTGCGTATCCCTAACGTATATTTAATGAAAGGCTACATCAACAGTTCAGTCACTTCTGAGTGTTGCTTTTATAGACGAGCGGCTATGTGTTATTTTTTGATCATTCTAAACAGGTTTGGAATAACTGAAATTGTTGCGCTAATGGCAATGATAATATCTTAATTTATAGCGTTCCAGTGTAACTTTAGTATTCCATCTTCACAGGCAGTACATTCTATGAGTTTAAGATGGGCGTTCATCGCAGAAATACCAACCAATGTTATACTAAAAATCAATAGACTTACTACGATTCTTTTTAAAGCCCGATAGAATTCTTGTTGTATATTTTCAAGTGTTAGGATTAAAAAAGCTATTCCAAAGCTTAGGACATGGAATTTATTCGAAAATATATAGAAGTTTTTACCTATAAACTTTATTTTATGGAAAGTCGCCCCCCTAAAAATATCCTGAATTAAATCTCGAAAGAAACTTTCGGTGGTAAGACCGATAATTATACCGACAAAGAAAGCTAGTATCCCAAATAGTATTTTTTTAATCAACTCTGTCTGAATTTTATCCATTTATTCCATACCGGTTATTACCTTTTTTTACATTCCTTATGTTTTTCTAATTTTTATACCCCTTGCCCAAAAGTCAGCAGATTATAGTCGGGGTCGAGTATGGAAAATTCTTTTTGTCCCCAGGGTTTAATCTCTAAAGCACCGTTTGGGTGAATGGGTACGTTTTTAGCGAGTAGCGACTGGTAAAAGGTGTCGATGTCTTTGGTTCTGATGTATACCTGTCCATAGTTTACCTTTGGATCTAACTCTTTAAAGCTAAAAAAATGAATTTCAATACGGTCGTAACGTACCATTAGATAATCAGAATAATCGACGCTTCCAATGTTAGTAAAACCTAATTGGTTTATATAATATGACTTCATAATTTTCTTATCACGCATGGGGAGCCTGGGATGAATATCGGTAAGCATAGGTAAATGTTGTTTGCTATTAAAGATACGATCTTACTTGAAGTTCTTATAGACTGGATCATGTTTTTATTTAATGCTCTGGCATAGCTTAAGACTTTCACCTTTCATAAGAAAGCAGGTTTGACCTCTTTTACTGCCAGTACCAAACATCCGAAAAACCAATTCCTGATGAATGTCATCTTGGGAAAAACAGCAATTTCATAACTTAGAGATTGCTACGATATCTTTCTTAAAATGGCTGTATAATGAAAAAACTCACCATAGATAATTATCTGGATCCTCATTACATTCATCGAAGTAACTGGTTGCGGGCTGCGGTACTGGGTGCGAATGATGGTATCATTTCGATTTCCAGTCTTGCGATCGGTATCGCTGCAGCCAGTATGACGAGGGAACCCGTAGTGCTGGCTACTGTCGCCGGACTGGTAGCAGGTGCCTTGTCTATGGCGGCAGGCGAATATGTTTCGGTAAGCTCACAAACGGATACGGAACGTGCCGATATTGAAAGAGAAAAAAAAGAACTGGAAGAAATGCCGGAAGAGGAGTTAGCCATACTTGCAGAAATTTATGAGAGCAGAGGTTTAAAAAAAGAAACCGCCATACAGGTGGCAAAAGAGCTCACAGAAGCTGATGCTTTGGGAACACACATACGAGATGAACTGGGAATTAATGAAATAAGCCAGGCAAGGCCTATTCAAGCGGCTTTAGCTTCCGGTGCTGCTTTTTTGATCGGGGGTATTTTACCATTACTAGTGGTGCTCTTTGCTCCGATAACACTCATGGAATATTGGCTGTACGGGGCAACCATCATTTTTTTAATGATCTTAGGGGCCACTGCAGCAAAAACGGGAGGTTCAAGCCCTGCCAAAGCCATTCTCAGAATTACGATCTGGGGCACCATCGCTATGGGACTTTCTGCACTGGTAGGATATCTTTTTGGGGTGAGTGTTTAAGAATCAACCACCCCATCATTTTCAAATCGGTGGTTGTCAAACTCTCAACTGACACCCTCCTTGCGGAAGGAGGGGAATTTTTATAAGAGCAATCCTTCTTTCCGATTTTTTACGGTCACTGCAAGGGACGAAGCAGTCTGTTTGAGCAGATTGCTTTAGTTGTAAACACCTTCGTAATGGCCTGAAAGTGGCACTGATTTATATTTAGCAGATTCCTCCAGCGTGTTGCCATTCGGAATGACCTGTAATTCAAATTGATCATTGTATTAACATCTGGCAGATATCTCACCCTAAAGGGATTCGATATGACAGCTAAGGCAAGATCAAATCAATGATCCCTTTAATCGGTTCGAGTTCTTTTTCGTTTTGACCAACGGATTCTAACAGACTGCTTCCGGCGAGAGTGAAGTGAGTAAGGAGTTTAGAAATTCCTTCTTCGCACTCCTCCGTGGTGAGTCCGTTAGCGACCTTGAAAAAAGCATGGCCGTAGGCTTCCGGATCAAGCACATCTACATCAAAATGAATATAGATACGGGTGAGCTGGCGTTCTTTTATTTCGGCTATCAGCGCATCAAACGTATCTTCTTGATGCCTGTAGATCTCCTGCTCTTCGATAAAATCAATCTCTTCGGTTTCGAGATCCCGTACGCCCACGTAAAAGATCTGAGAAGGGTGGAGGGTAGCGAATAAAAGCTCGTTAAAATTCTCAGGCCCTTCTCCTAACAGTGTTCGCAGCGGCATGCCGTGAAAGTGCTTGCTGGGAGAAGAATCAGCACTATGTATATCGCCATGGGCATCAAACCAGATCACTGCCAGGTTACCGTCGTGCTTTTTATTAAGATAAGATACCGGAATAATCTCGAGTCCGCAATCACCGCCCACTGTATGTAGGGTAGTGGGTTTTTCTTTTTTAAGCGTTTTGCGGAAGTCGGTTAGCTGTTTGTACAGCGATTCTTGATGCGCTACCTGCGTGTCTTTGTTTTCTGTGGTTTCAGCAAGGGGGATCTGGACGAAGTTCGTTGAACCAAGAAAGTCTAAGATCGTTGCTGCACCTTCTTTAATGGAGATTCCGTCCCCGGAACCTTGCCATTGAGGGAAATAAATGTTCATTTTTTTAAGATGGAAACCAATGTTTTCCAGGCTTTATCCGATGCTATTTTGTTAGGGTCACCTTCAGGCGCCTCTTCGGCACGTCGCATAAAGGCATGCCCGGCGCCTTCGTAGATCTCATAAGTATAAGTTTTTTCTGCGGCATCCAGTATTTCTTTAGTAGGCTCTATGGTTGCATTTACACGGTTATCATTTCCACCATAAAACCCGAAAACAGGAATCTCGATCTGTAAAAGAGTTTCTTTCTCTTTGGGAGCGGTGCCATAAAAAACAATGGCTTCTTCCAGTTGGCTATTATTGGTAGCATACCGGAAGCTTTGTGAACCACCCCAGCAAAACCCTACTACTGATACTTCACCATTAGCTGCTTCAAGCGTTTTGGCGTAGTTGAATACGAGGTTAAGATCGGCGGTCACCCGATCGGAGTCCAGCCCGTAGATCGCTGACCGAGCTTCGTCACTGTTTGAAAAATCAGTGGTTTTAGCAATAGAATCGTTTACATTCGATAGCAGATCTGGAGCGATGGCTATAAAGCCTTTTGCCGCTAACTGATCGGTAAACAAGCGTGCCCAGCTATTGAGTCCGCGGTTTTCGTGAATGACGATCACTACTTTTGCCTTCTCGGCTATCTCAGGATACGCCACAAAGGCATAGAGTTCGCGGTCGCCGTCTTCAAGAGTCACCCATTCATGATGCCTTGGGGATGCCGAAAGTTTTTCTGCGAACGTATCTTGTGCTACCAGCGGAATGTGCAGCAGGAGTACACAAACAAGGAATAAGACGGTATATTTCATTTTGGAAATGTTTTGTTTTTAAGTTTTCTTATCTAAATACCCCCGATGGGAAAACCACCATACTTTCATAACCGTCTTTCCCTACCGTAGCGACCCCGAAATAGTAATTATCGATCACGATCCCCTCCAGCGTTACGGAATCTACCTTGCCAACAAAACGGCTGTTATCCCAGGTAGGAGAGGTGGTCAAACGCCAGTAGATCTTATAGCCTTTGATATCAGCATCATCTTGTTCTTTCCAGCGTAATTTGGTGGAAGCTTCTACGATACCCCCGATCTCTACATTTTCGGGTGCAGGTGGTGCCGATGCTAAACTTGCCAGATTGATGGCATTCACGGCGGTGAGTTTTTTTGCGTAGTCAAAATTCACCCCTTCGATCACATCGCCATATTTGATGCCATTTTCCTCCCGTATGTTCTGATGTTGTCGGTTATAGTTTTCATGGGCTTCCATGATACGTATCCCTGCAAACCCAAGGTCGTTAAAGGGGCGGTGGTGTCCCCCACGGCCAAAACGATCGAGACGGTAGATCATCATCGGGTTCATTTCGGGCATATAGGTTTTAACGGTTTTGTGTACATAACGTGCTAACTGTCGGGAGATCCCGTCAACTTCCCCTCCGTAAAAGCGGCGTAGCCTTCGCTCTCTTTCGGTTTCGGTAGGGGGAACAGGCTCAGAGAAAATACGAAAGGTTCGGTTGTCGATCACTCCGTCTACCCCTTCTATATTACCTATCATATCGTTGTTAAGGATGCCGATGATATCCCAGCCTTTTTCTTTAGCATATTTAGCCAGTCCGGCACCGCCGAAAAGACCTTGTTCTTCCCCGGAAAGTCCCACGTAAATAATGCTGCTTTCAAATTTATAGTTCGATAAGACCCTGGCGGCTTCAATAGCGCCTGCCATACCGGAAGCATTGTCGTTTGCTCCGGGTGCATCGTTGGTGTAATCTAACGGATCTGAGTTTCGGCTATCTATATCCCCGCTCATGATGATGAAGCGGTTCGGGTATTTGGTGCCGCGTTGAATGGCAACCACATTTACGATATAAGCGTCTTTCACAATTCGCGGGCCTTCTCCTTTTTTTACGAAGTCTTTTTGATAGAAAACCTCCAGGCAACTGCCACAATTTTTACTGATCTTATCGAATTCACTTTTGATCCATCTTCTGGCAGCGCCGATCCCGCGCGTATCTGATAAGGTGTCGCTAAAGGTATTTCGGGTACCAAAGTTCGCAAGCGTTCGAATGTCATTTTCAATACGATCTGCAGAGACGGCTTCAATAATATCGTAGAGCTGAGGATCGGTTTGCGCCTGAAAGCTCAAACTGAAAATAAGGGTGATGACTAAAAATATATTTTTCATTTTGGTGGATTTTATCTTTTGAAGGTGGCTTTTACGATCTTACCATTCTCTACTTCATAAATGGCAATGAGGTAGACGATCTGTCCGTTTTTGGTGATCTCTTCGTGGTCGATCACAGTGTTCCCCTGAACGATCCGGTTTTTAATATTGGAATGAAGGTCGGGTGTGGAATTGAATAACTCTTCATATCGTTTTCGCAGCGCATATTTTCCTTTACTGATGAATTTATTAGGAAACTCATACAGTTCTGCACGGTCGTCGAAGGTATCGAGAAAGGCATAGATATCTCGTTTATTGTAGGCGTCGAGTTGTAATTGCACGACTGCTTCCGGTGACTGCTCGGTAACGACCACAGCTATTTTGTTTCCGGAAGGATTCACGGCCAGACGGCTGATGCCACGCAAGCCGAATTCTGCGAGATTCTGTCCGTAGTTCCAGCTGTTGCTTACCTTAGGGTCATATTCATAGATCTGTGATCCTTTAGAAACGAGTGCCACACCGGAAGGAGTCCAGCACATATCCTCGGCACCCGAAGGCATTTTGATAATAAAGTCTATCTTTCCAGTCTCAGGATCCAACGAATGCAATTCCCACGGGTCATTGTTTTTACTCACATAGCTAATGAGGTTCGTACCTGGTATCTTGTGTAATGATCTACCAATATTTCGCTGATAGGTGATATCGTCTTTTTTCTCCAGATCAGAAACTACTAAGGAGAATTCTTCACCTAATACGAAAGAAACTACCGTATGATTATTGTACCATACATGGTAGCCAACCTTCAGGCTATCTCTTAAGGCTTTGAAGATGCCTGTATCCATATCATACACATACAATAGCTGCCTACCATCTTTATCAAGGCGTATGGAAGAGACCAATTCTTTTCCGGGAACTTTTAGCGGAGAGTACTCACTGCCATCGGTTACCGTAAGCCACTGTTCTTCTTTAGTGCGAATGTTGACCTTACGAATATCGGTCTGGCCGTTTCTGGTAGAAGAGAAGAGCAGGGTTTCATCGTCTATAAATGAGGGCTGATTGTCATAAACCCCGGGATTATTCGAAATATTTTCGGGATTGGAAAGTCCGAATCCCGGCGTGTAATCAAAGAGGTATACTTCGGTATTGGTTTGTGCTTTCAAGAGAATCGAACCGCACATAAAGCACCAAAGAAATATCACTTTTTTCATGAATTGAATTTTTGTTAAAGGTACTAAAAAACGCCCTGAATTTTCAGGGCGTTTCTATGTGTTATAAAATATACACAATTATTTGTGCGCGTGTTTAGATCACAACTTTAGAAGCAATACTGATTCTCTTCGGTAAGCTTTTCTGCGATCTCATTTCTCAATTTAACCACATTAGGCAAATTGGTGTATTTAGTGAATCGCTTAAGCCCCATAAGCATCATGCGTTGCTCATCTCCTTCAGCAAAAGAAACGATCGCTTCTTTCCCTTTGGTGCTTATCTTTTCAACGGCATTGAACAAATTAAGCCTTGCCATAGCGATTTGATGCTTCTGTGATTCTTCACCAAATCTTTTAGCATTCTTTTCTGTTCTTAGAATTGCTGATTCTGCCATATAGATCTCGATCAGAATATCAGCAGCTGCCATTAATAATTGCTGATGCTCTTCCAATTGCGGACCGTATTTTTGAACACCGGCACCGGCTACCATTAAGAAGGCTTTTTTCAATTTCGCGATCAGTTCTTTTTCTTCAGCAAACAATTCAGAATAATCAGGAGTATCGAAAGAAGGGATTCCTATCAATTCATCGGCTACCGCTTTAGCAGGGCCTAAAAGATCTACATGTCCTTTCATTCCTTTTTTGATGAGCATTCCTACCGCTAGCATACGGTTGATCTCGTTGGTTCCTTCATAGATTCTGGAGATACGCGCGTCTCTCCATGCAGATTCCATTGGTGTATCTGCCGAGAAGCCCATTCCTCCAAAGATCTGGATCCCTTCATCTGTACAATCCTGTGCATCTTCAGAAACGGCTACTTTCAAAATAGAACATTCAATAGCGTATTCCTCAACTCCTTTGAGCTCTGCTTCCTGGTGAGTGTTACCTTCTGCCACGCGAATAGCGATACGGTCTTCAATATCTTTTCCTGCGCGGTAAGAAGCCGATTCGCCTACATACATAGAAGTGGCCATTTCGGCAAGCTTCGCCTTGATCGCACCAAATTTTGCAATAGGTGTTTTAAACTGTACCCGTTCGTTGGCATATTTGATAGCTTCAGTGATCACACGTCTTTGTGCATCTAAACAAGCAGCAGCTAATTTGATACGCCCCACATTAAGTGCATTCATGGCAATTTTAAAACCGTTCCCTCTTTCAGAAAGCATGTTTTCTACCGGCACCTTGGTTTCGTTAAAGAATACCTGACGGGTAGAGGAGGAGTGAATTCCTAATTTGTGTTCTTCTTCTCCTAACGTAATACCGTTTTCCGGATCGTTCTCCACGATGAATCCGGTTATATTTTTGTCGTCTTCAATTCGTGCGAATACAATAAAAAGGTTGGCAAATCCTGCATTGGAGATCCACATTTTTTGTCCGCTAATCAGATAATGCGTACCGTCATCACTTAAAACCGCCTTGGTTTTACCACTGTTCGCATCAGATCCTGCCCCCGGTTCGGTAAGGCAGTAAGCGCCAAACCATTCGCCAGTAGCCAGTTTAGGAACGTATTTTTTCTTTTGTTCTTCGGTACCGTATAAGGTAATTGGCATCGTTCCAATTCCTGTGTGTGCTCCAAAAGCGGTCGCTACAGATCCGGTAGCACCAGAGATATAATCACAAACAAGCATGGTGGTCACAAAGCCCATTCCAAGACCGTCGTATTCCTCGGGTACCGCTACACCCAGAAGACCCAGTTCTCCTGCCTTACGCATGATCTCTTCGGTAAGCGCATAGTTTTTCTTTTCAAATTCCTCTTTCTTAGGCCAGATCTCTCTGTCTACAAATTCTTTTACCGAATCACGCATCATTTGCTGCTCCTCGGTAAAGTCCTCAGGGGTGAACACATCTTCGGCCTTGGTTTCCTTTACCAGAAACTGGCCTCCTCTTGTTAATTCTTTGTCTATGGTTTCCATATCTTATTTTATAATCTGTTAGTTCTTTCTAATTTAAAAATTCGTAGATGCCTGCGGCGCCCTGTCCGGTTCCCACACACATAGTCACCATTCCGTATTTATCACCTCGCTTACGCATTTCGTCAAACAGTTGTACCGATAGTTTTGCTCCGGTACATCCCAGCGGATGCCCTAGTGCTATCGCACCACCATTTACGTTTACAATCTCCTGATTAAGATCTAGTTCTCTTATTACAGCTAGTGATTGTGAAGCAAAAGCTTCGTTGAGTTCTATAAGATTGATGTCATTAAGTTTCATTCCGGCTTGTTTCAAGGCTTTTGGAATGGCTTTTACCGGACCGATCCCCATAATTCGCGGTTCTACGCCAGCTGCTGCATAATTTACCAGTCGTGCAATGGGTTCCAGATTAAGTTCTTTTACCATATCTTCACTCATCACTAATACAAATGCAGCACCATCACTCATTTGAGAGGCATTGCCAGCTGTTACGCTTCCGCCAGCAGCAAATACGGGACGCAATTTACCGAGTACTTCTTTGCTTGTATCTGCTCTTGGTCCTTCATCCGTATCTACTGTGTAGTTTCGGGTCGCTTTTTTTCCGTTGGCATCTACATAGGTCTCTTCGATGTTGATGGGAACGATCTGATCTTTGAATTTACCTTCCTTAAGTGCTTTTAATGCTTTTTGATGGGAATTGTAAGCAAACTCATCCTGATCTTCGCGAGAAACCTTGAATTGATTGGCAACGGCTTCTGCTGTTAGCCCCATACCCCAGTAATAGTCTTCATGCCCCTCTTTGGCAACCGAATAGTCTGGTACCGGTTTGTAACCTCCCATGGGGATGTAACTCATGCTTTCGGCACCACCTGCGATAATACAATCTGCCATTCCTGACTGTATCTTGGCGGTAGCGATCCCAATGGTTTCCAAACCGGAAGCACAGTAACGGTTCACTGTAACTCCGGGTACGTCTTCAATTTTTAATCCCATAAGCGAGATCAATCGTGCCATATTCAAGCCTTGTTCTGCTTCCGGCATGGCGTTCCCCACGATTACATCGTCAATGCGCTTTTTATCGAGTTGCGGGATGTCTTTTAGCAGACTTTCAATGGTTTCCGCTGCCAGCTCATCAGGTCTTTTAAAACGAAACAAACCTCTGGGTGCTTTTCCAACGGCGGTTCTGTATGCTTTTACTATATATGCTGTTTTCATGTTTTCTTTATTAAATTAGATGAACTACGATTAGTTTCTGAGGGGTTTTCCTGTTTTAAGCATGTGTTGAATACGCTCCAGGGTTTTCCTTTCGGTACAAAGCGATAGGAAAGCTTCTCTTTCCAGATCAAGTAAGTATTGCTCACTTACATAATTTGGTTCTGAAAGGTCTCCACCGGCCATTACATAGGCCAGCTTATTGGCGATCTTACGATCGTGCTCAGAAATATAATGTCCTGCTTCCATCGAATCGGTTCCTACCAGGAACATTCCCAACGCCTGTTTCCCGAGTACTTTTACATCTTTCCTTTGAATAGGTTTGGTGTATCCCGCGTCTGCAAGTAACAACGCATGTTTCTTTGCCTCGGCGATCTGACGGTCTTTATTTACGACAATAACGTCTTTCCCTTTTTGAAGGATTCCCAAATCAAAAGCTTCATAGGCAGAAGTAGATACTTTTGCCATACCAATGGTCAGGAAGTATTCCTGTAATACGTTAAGCTCTACATCGTTCTTCCTGAAAATGTCAGCCGCCCGTAATGCGAATTCTTTAGAACCGCCACCTCCCGGGATCACGCCTACACCAAATTCAACCAGTCCTATATAGGTTTCTGCGGCAGCGACTACCTTGTCGGCGTGCATACTCATTTCGCAACCTCCACCAAGGGTCATTCCATGCGGAGCTACAATCACAGGGATGGAAGAATAGCGAACACGCATCATTGTATCCTGAAACATTTTGATCGCCATATTCAATTCGTCATATTCCTGCTCTACAGCCATCATAAAGATCATTCCGATATTGGCACCGACAGAGAAATTAGCCGCCTGGTTCCCTATAACGAGTCCCTTATATTCTTTTTCGGCCAGATCGATCGCTTTATTGATCCCCTGAAGTACACCGCCACCAATGGTATTCATTTTAGAACGGAACTCCAGGTTGAGGATTCCATCACCAAGATCCTGTACGATCGCTTCGGCATTTTTCCAGACCTCTTTAGATTCTCTGATGTTATCTAGGATGATAAAGGCATCTTGCCCTGGTTTTTTAGTTTGTTTTTTAGCGGTGATATCATAGTAATAAGTCGCTCCGTCTTTAACGGTGTAGAATGAAGTGCTTCCGGAAACAACCATTTCATTTACCCAGCCGGCTACTTCAAGTCCTTCCGCTTTCATTAACTCGATTCCTTTTTCCACGCCGATGGCATCCCAGATCTCAAACGGACCATGTTCCCAGCCGAAACCAGCTTTCATCGCATCGTCAATTCGGTATAGTTCATCTGAAATTTCAGGAATCCTGTTTTGTACATACGCAAACATAGCAGCGAAATTCTTACGATAGAATTCTCCCGCTTTGTCTTTTCCACCTACTAATACAGGAAAACGATCAATTACATTATCTATGGTCTTGGTGAGTTCTAATGTAGCGAAAGAAGCTTTTTTACTGGGTCTGTATTCCATAGTATCCAGATCAAGTGCCAGAATATTTCGCTTACCGTCTTTCGAAGTTTCTTTTTTGTAGAATCCTTGTCCCGTTTTGCTACCTAACCATTTGTTTTCCATCATGGTGTTAATGAAATCGGGAAGTTTGAAAAGCTCATGCGCTTCATCGTCCGGACAGTTCTCATAAATACCGTTGGCCACATGTACGAGGGTATCCAAGCCTACTACGTCTACAGTTCTAAAGGTGGCCGATTTAGGTCTGCCGATCACAGGACCCGTAAGTTTGTCAACTTCCTCTACCGTCATTCCAAGATCTTTTACCATGTGAAAAAGACTTTGAATCCCGAATATACCAATACGGTTCCCTATAAAAGCGGGTGTATCTTTCGCCAGTACAGAAGTTTTGCCAAGAAATTGCTCCCCGTAGTTCATAAGGAAATCCGTTACTGCAGGATCGCAATCCGGACCTGGAACCACTTCAAATAATTTCAAATAACGTGGCGGATTGAAAAAATGCGTTACAGCGAAATGCTTTCTAAAGTCTTCACTTCTGCCTTTGTTCATAAAACCGATAGGAATACCAGAAGTGTTGGAGGTAATTAACGTTCCAGGTTTTCTATGTTTTTCTATTTGTTCAAAAACTTTCTGCTTGATATCGAGACGCTCAACTACTACCTCAATAATCCATTCGACCTCGGCTACTTTATGAAGATCGTCCTCCAGATTACCTGTTTGAATTCGCTTCGCAAAATCCTGATGATAAATGGGGGAGGGTTTTGATTTGAGAGAAGCTTTCAGGTTGTCGTTCACCATTCGGTTTCTGACCACCGGATCTTCCAGTGTTTTCCCTTTCGCTTTTTCAGCATCATTTAATTCACGGGGTACTATATCTAGTAATAATACTTCCACCCCAATATTGGCAAAGTGACATGCGATACCGCTTCCCATAATTCCGGAACCGATGACTGCTACTTTATTTATTCTTCTTATCATTCTGGTATACTTGTTAATTAGTTGTGACTTCTTTGGTGTATATTTTTTTTTCTGCAATGAGTTCTATGATGGTTTGTGTTACCTTAAGGAATCCGGCGATGTCTTCTTCGGAGACATGTTCTTTGATCACGTCGTTGAATTGTAATACTACTTTTTTAGAATAATCTCTTTTTTCACGACCAAAATCCGTAAGATGAATTAAAACGCCACGGCCATCTTCCGGATTGGGTTTGCGCTCTATGAGCAGACGCTCTTCCATGGTTTTAAGAATTCTGGAAAGGCTTGTGGCCTCCATTCCCATTTTTGGCCCTAAAGCGGTCGAAGGGGTTCCTTTTTCGGGATCTATGCTTATGAGGGTAAAACCTGTAGCCATTGTACTATCAAACTTACCAGCTTCTTCATTATACATTCGGGCGACGGCTTGCCAGGCTGCTCTTAAAAAGTAATCTAATGTTTTTTCTTTCATATCACGTAATGATCGTTCAAAGATATTAAAAATTTACTATGCATGCATAGTAAATTGTTTAAAAAATTGTAAATCCGCAAAAAAGATGTGTTTAGAAAAGAAAAGGCATAAAAAAACTCCTTATTATATAAGGAGTCATTATTAGTTTTGTTAATGCCTATCAAGAGACACGTTCGTATATTTTGTCGTAGAGGTGTTTATATTTCTCTTTGATTACTCTCCTTTTGAGTTTCATTGTAGGGGTGAGATGACCTTCATCAACGCTCCAGATCTCTGGAGTTAGCTCGAATTTTTTGATGCGTTCCCATTTTCCAAATTTTTGGTTGTAAATGTCGATCTCTTCCTGAATTCGTTCTACAAGTTTTGGATTGGAAATAATTTCGTTTTTATTTTCAGGTAGGTTCATATCATGCCTTTTTGCCCATTCTTCTACAAAATCAAAATTGGGTTGTACCAAGGCTGCCGGCATTTTTTCTCCTTCTCCTATCACCATGATCTGTTCAATAAATCGAGATTGCTTCATCTCGTTTTCAATAAGTTGTGGTGCCACGTATTTACCTCCAGATGTTTTAAACATTTCTTTTTTACGGTCGGTAATTCGTAAAAATCCATCATTATCTATTTCGCCTATGTCTCCTGTATGAAAATAATCTCCCGTCATGACTTCGGCAGTTTTTTCGGGATCTTTGTAGTAGCCCAGCATCACGTTGGGACCTTTACAAAGGATTTCTCCATCTTCGGCAATTTTAACATCCACTTCGGGGATTAACCTACCGACAGTTCCTATTCTCCATCCACCGTTTCGTTGGTCGTTTACAGAGATCACCGGGGAGGTTTCAGTAAGACCATAACCTTCCATAACCGGAATTCCGGCTGCACCAAATACACGTCCTAAACGTGGTTGCAGTGCGGCACTTCCTGAAACCATTATTTTCAATTGGCCACCAAGAGCATCCTGCCACTTGCTAAAAATAAGTTTTCGGGCGATACCCAATTTAAATTCATACCAACCGCCATTCTTTTTATAAGGCTCGAATTTTAACGCAAGATCTACTGCCCAAAAGAACAGTTTTCGTTTAATGCCGGTTAATTCGGCTCCTTTAGCGTATATTTTGTCATATACCTTCTCTAATAGCCTTGGAACCACCGTCATTACCTGCGGGCGAACCTCCTTAAGATTATCTCCCATTTTTTCAATGGATTCTGCAAAATGAATTGAGATTCCGCAATATTGATACAGGTAAGCGACCATACGTTCAAAAATGTGGCACATAGGTAGAAAACTCAATGCTTTATCGCCTGGTGCCAGCGGCACCCTTTCGGCGCTTGAAAGTACATTAGAGACTATATTATTATGAGATAACATTACTCCTTTAGGTCTGCCTGTAGTTCCCGAGGTATAGATAATGGTAGCTAGATCATTAGGAAGCACTGCGTTCTTAAGTGCTTCTACCTCGTCCTGATTTTGTTTATCTTCTCCAAGTTCTAGAACCTCAGACCAGTTTTTTTCACCCAATACCTCATCAAATGTGTATACATGCTTTAAGGACGGCACATTATTTTTGATGGAATTGAGTTTATCAACGATCTCCTTATCAGAGACAAAACAGATAACAGATTCTGAGTGATTAAGAATATATTCATAATCTTCTTCCGAAATGGTAGGATAGATGGGAACATTTTGGGCACCTAACTGTAGAATTCCTACATCGAGAATGTGCCACTCCGTTCGGTTAGAAGCTGAGATGACCGCTATTTTGTCATTCTTCTGCACTCCTAGTTTCAGAAGTCCTCTACTTATCTTATTTCCATCCTCGACATATTGGGCAGAGGAAGTCTCTATCCAATCTTCTCCTTTTTTAGTAACCAGAGCATTAGAAAGGTTAAATTGTTCCAGCTGATAATACGGAAAATCAAAAAGGCGAGTGACTTGAATCATGCTTTAATAAGTATTAATACGAAATTGCAAATTATGAAAATAAACGGCTATTTTCAATAATAGTGTTAAAAAAAGAATGTAATTATAGCGAAGTTTTAAATATATGGTTAAATGCCCAAAAAATAAACGTTACCACTGAGCTTGCTAAAAGTAAAATGATCAACAATTTAACCCTTTACTTTTCCACTAAATTGACTTATTAATATTTTGTTAAGTCAAAACCTTGCTTTTTATCGTAAAGAAGGTGTTTCTTACCGAAAAGTGTCAAAAAAAGGGAGAGAATATTGTCTGGGAGTAAGATTAATCTCTATATTTGGGTAATTACGCCCCAACGTTTACAAACAAATTTATTTTCTTGGACTTCTCATAATTTGCTATGGTTAAAACTTAGTTAACCTTAATTTTTATTTAAATCAATTAAATTATGAGAAAAATTATTTTAAGTGCATCTTTCGTATTTGCAGCTTTTGCTGTTTCGGCACAAACGAATAACAGTGCTGTAACCACAACAGGAGAAAGCAATACGGCTGCTGTAGATCAAATTGGGAACGATAACCGATCTACGGTTGCTCAGGACGGTATCGCTAACACTGCGACTGTTAGACAGGGTTCTGATCTTTTTATAGCAGGCTATGCGGTAGCGGAACAATCTCAGATCGGTAACGATAACGTTGCAACTATTGAGCAGGAAGAGTTTAATAACACAGCTGTTCAGTCGCAAAACGGTGAAGGGAATATCGCTACTGTAGAGCAAAACCTAATTACTTTTGGAGAAGGCAACGAAGCTACTCAATCTCAGACAGGTGTTGAGAATGATGCGATCACTTTACAAAATGGTATTGGAAACGAAGCAAATGTCAGACAGGGTTCTGATCTTTTCGCTTCTGAAGGTGGAGTAGCATTTCAAGAGCAGTTTGGCTTATTCAATGAAGCTAACATCGTTCAGGAAGAATTTGATAACACGGCTACTCAGTTACAGGATGGTGTTGAAAACTCTGCTACTGTTGAGCAAAATCTATTCTTCTTTGGAGGTGGAAACACAGCGACTCAAACGCAGTTAGGTTCTGGGAATACTGGTTTAACTTTTCAGGATGGTTCTGAGAACGAAGCGATCATTCAACAAGGTTCTGCTTTCTTTTCTTCTGACGATGGATTTGCGGGTCAGATTCAGGAAGGAGATAATAACTTTGCGATCATAACTCAGGAAGAAGTTGCTAACGAAGCAGTACAGTTTCAAACAGGTTTGAATAACGTTGCTGAAGTAGAGCAGAATCTTTTCTTCTTTGGAGGTGAAAACGAGTCTACCCAAGATCAAACAGGTGATGACAACGAAGCATTCACGTTTCAAGATGGTACCGGTAATACAGCGACTACTACGCAGGGTAATTTCTTCTTCACTTCAAGAACCGGTTTCGCGATCATCGAGCAGATTGGAGACGAGAATACGGCTTCTATAAGACAAGAGGAAGATCTTAACGTAGGTCGTCAATTTCAATTGGGAGATGGTAACACTGCAAACATTGTACAAAACAATCTTACTTTTGGTGGTGAGAACCTGGCTGTGCAAAATCAGTTTGGTGACTTCAACTTTTCCAGTGCTACTCAGAATGGTTCATTGAACTCAAGTGACATCCTTCAATTTGGTAATAATAATTCAGCTACGGATAGCCAGAGAGGTCTTAGCAACACTGCTACTACTTTTCAAGACGGTGCTTTTCATGTAAGTACTATTACCCAAAATGGAACAAGCAATATAGCGACTGTTAACCAGTCAAATTAATATATTGATTAATAGCCAACAGAATGGAGGTGCCGCATGGTATTTCCATTCTGTTAATTGTGGCTAAATGTTAATTGGTATTCTATATTTTTAAGACCTTATAGAAATACCTACTTTTGTTAAGTATTTATTCACATAAATAATTTTAAATCTATGGACCGTAAGTTCGCATTCATATTTGTTATGTTCCTCTGCTTCCAATTTACTATTGCGCAGCAAACAGGAGACCTTACGAACATTACACAGTTGGATCAGATACAATATCTGGATGCAGGGATTAATGGTCCAGAATTGAATCCGGTGACCAATAATTCGCAGGTATATATTTTACAACAAGGAGCTTTTAATAATGCTTCCATTACTACGATTGGTGCCGATATAGAAATTTCGATCTTACAGAATGGCAATAGAAATCAGGCAACCATTCAAACGGATAATGTCTCTCTGAATGAACGTGTTCTCCAAAATGGAAATGATAACACAGTGATCTCTTATTATTTTGGGTACGATCAACCAGTAACTTCAGAGGTTATCCAGAATGGTAATAATCTTACACTGGAAAAGTACGGCGTAAATTCATATACAGATCGTATTCGAGTGAATATGCAGGGCGAAGCACGAACTGTAATCATAAGAAGTTACTAAAAATTTTACTCCATCGACGTGAAAATTTCACTTCTTCTTTCTTTTATGTTCTGTGTTCTTTCTTTGCACGCACAAAACAAAAATGAAGGTATTATTGCCTTTTTAAAGGTAAATGATAATGATGGAGTTTATGGTGTGCAAGCACTGGTTAAAAATGATTCGACACTTTTCAAGTCACTTCAGTACGAGCTAGCCATTATTCGAAGTAAAACAGACAGTAAAGAAAAACCCTTAAGAACGGCTACTAAAGGAAATTTTTCTATTGATCCTAATGAGGTAAAGGTGTTACAGGAAATTGTGGTTTCTTTCGAAGAGGAAGACAAAATAATTGTATTACTTTTACTTTACGAAAAGGATAGGATAATTGCCGTTGACCGAAAGGTATTCTTAAACAATGAAAAGAAGAAAGTACCTAAAGACGACGGTATTGAGATTAAAGGACTCGTTATTGACAACGTGATTTCTAAAGTAGGTAAAGACTTTTACGATTTGTTTTACCGCCAATATTCCCTTCGCAATTTACAAAGCGGAAGTATGGTGACTATTGAAGAACAATTAGGCATTGGTATTGGAACCAGAATTGTTGTTAAGGTAAACGAAGATGTCGTTTTTGAAGGCTTTGCAAGACCCAACGAAGAGTATCTAGAGCAAATGGCAAAAGCGGTAGTGGTCAAGGTGATCAATTACCTGGAACAGAAAAAGAAACAGAAAGAATATATCAACCAATATTAAGAAGCAATGAAATACAATGTATTATTTATACTGGCATTTTTTGTGACGCTGGGAGCTTTTTCCCAGCAAATGGTCTACAAACCCAAAAATCCTGCTTTTGGAGGAGATACATTTAATTATAATTGGTTATTGAGTTCAGCAGAGGCACAAAATACTTTTACCGAAGAAACAGATGCTCAAAACAATTCTGAAATTGACGAATTTACAAATAACCTGAACAGACAACTGCTCAACCAGTTATCAAGAAATTTATTTTCAGAGCAATTTGGTGATGAAGGCCTGCAGGAGGGCACATTTACATTCGGAAGTCTTTTTTTAGAAATTTTCCCTACCAATGAAGGCCTTACCATTGATATTCTGGACACAAATACAGGTGAGAAAACGCAAGTAATTATTCCCAATTAATAGAAATACTTAGATGATCAAAAATTACCAGGGCATTTTATGCCTTTTCGTTTTTTTTCTTATTACTTCTTGTGGTTCTTACTTCAATCAGCCTTTTTCAACTCAAAAAGCGAGAATAGGGGAGACTACGGTTGCCAATACAGAACTTAAAACGCTTCCGGCTGCTAAAGAAAAAATTGTAGTAGGGGTTTATAAGTTCAGAGATCAGACCGGGCAATACAAACCTGTTGAAAACGGAACTAGCTGGAGCACAGCAATTACGCAAGGCACCACATCTATACTTATAAAAGCACTTGAAGACTCTGATTGGTTTATTCCTATCGAAAGAGAGAACGTAGGGAATCTACTGAACGAACGACAAATTATTCGAACTACCCGCCAGCAGTATAGCGCTAACAATAAATCGAAAGAAGAACCTCAGCTTCCACCTTTATTATATGCAGGGGTTTTGTTGGAAGGTGGCGTGATCTCATACGATTCTAATGTGGTGACCGGAGGTATAGGAGCCCGATACTTTGGAATTGGTTCTTCTACGCAATACAGACAGGATAGAATTACTGTTTATCTGAGAGCCATCTCAACACAAACAGGTAAGGTACTCAAAACGGTATATGTTTCAAAAACGATACTTTCACAGGCAGTCGATGCCAGTGTCTTCAGATATATTAAATTCAAGCGACTGCTGGAGGCTGAGACTGGTTTTACACAAAACGAACCAGTACAGCTGGCAGTTACCGAGGCTATTGAAAAGGCAGTATCATCTTTGGTGATTGAAGGTATAGAAGATAAGATCTGGCTGGCTGAGAATGAGGCCGAAGGAACTGCAGCTGTAAAAAACTATACGCTGGAAAAAGAATATTCTGAGAAAACAGGACTCAATAACCGACTTCTCCAGGACAGAAGAGCTGATAATGCAATTGGGGTAGCAGGAGTAGCGAGCATCATTGATGGAGATTATGGAGATGCACAGGTACAATCGGGAGTTACGGTAAATTACCAAAGAAAAGTGCTTCAGGGTTTTTATCTGTCCGGGGAAACCAGCTTATTTTCTTTAAAAAACGAGAACGTGTTTTCTAATAGTTTCTTTTCATTGGGATTGGACGCAGCTTATATCATTCTTCCCTACGATCGGTTTTCTCCATACGTAACGGCAGGGGCAGGGTTGTTTTCCCCTACTACTTTAGACGATGTGGATTTTAAAGTTCAGTATGGATTCGGATTAGAATATATGGCAACCAGCAAGGTGGGTATTAAACTATACGGAGAGCATAATATATCTCTGGATGATGCTTTAGATGGATTAGATCGCGGAAAAAGAAATGATTTTTTCTGGAGATTTGGTCTGGGTTTAAATTATTACTTCTAAAATTCACTGATAGTTAAAAGCAATATTGATGATGAAAAAAATAGTATTCAGTCTGCTCATTTTTTCTTTACTGCTAGGATGCAGTGAAGATAAAGTAGATACCTTTGTGACGGGTGAAATATCAGGAACGGTAGTAAGTGACGGTGATAATGAACCTATTGAAAATGTAAAAATTTCAACTACACCAAATAGTAAAACGGTGTTTACCAACGATAAGGGAGAATTTACTTTAGAGGATGTTCCCACAGGCGATTATTCTGTAAGAGCTGAAAAAGATGGATGGATCACAGACTTTGAAGGAGTTACTTTAGATGAAGGGGCTACAGTTACGGTTATTTTTGAATTAGAACTTGAAACAGCTTCCAATCAGCCACCGAGCACTCCTGTACTTATTTCTCCCGCAGATCTGGCTGTTGATGTACCCATATCCCAACAATTTGTATGGTCTTCAAGAGATCCCGATGCGACCGATGATTTGACGTTCACCCTTGAGATTAAAAATGATCAGGATGATGAAGTGCTTAAGGTTGAATCGTTAACGGATACGGTTTATCAGGTTTCAGATCTGAAGTTCGGTACAAAATATTTCTGGCAGGTCGCGGTGACCGATAGTATTAATGATCCGGTACTCAGTAGAGTTTCGAGTTTTACTACGACTATTAACCCTGAAAACAGATTTCATTTTGTAGAACAGGTTAGCGGGAATAATGTGATCGTATCTTCAAACGAAGATGGTACCACCCGATTTCGTTTAACGGAAGAAGGCCAGAATAGCTATCGTCCTAAAAAGAACAATCAGGCGGGACGAATCGCATTTCTTAGAACTGTTGGCGGGCAAACCCATATTTTTACTACAGATCTCAGTGGAGAAGATTTGCAGCAGGTAACACAAGCGGTACCTGTGGCCGGATTTAATTTAAATGAAATTGAGTTTGACTGGTCTGCAAATGGAGCTCAACTTATTTATCCAAGTTTTGATAAGCTTTACAAGATCAATAAAGATGGTAGTGGTCTTGAGTTGGTGTATCAAACCGCTGATGGAAGTTTTATAACGAAATGTGCCTGGAGTGAAGATGGTTCATTTATCGCACTGTCGAGCAATAATAGCGATGGATATAACGGAATGATTTTCACCATAGATATGACCGGGAACGTTTTAAAAACTATTTTAGACGGACTTAACGGAGCTACCGGAGGTCTGGATATTTCCATAGATGGTTCTCAGATTCTTTATACCTATGATGTTTCCGGTTTTGAAAATAATAGCTACCGACGGTTGGATTCTAGAATTTTTCTTTATGTGCTGGCAACCGATGCTGTGACTGATCTTTCTTCGGATAAGCCTGCGGGTACGAATGATCTGAATCCGAAATTTTCACCAAACAATGCTCAGATCATCTTTGAAAATACATCGAATGACGGCATATCTCCGGTACAGATACTCAGGAGAGCAACTTCCGGTACAGGCAACCGAATTGAATTATTTGCCAATGCTCAAATGCCGGATTGGCAATAAAATAAATGATACAAATTTACGATTGCTGAATAGCTTACAGTTATTCAGCAATTTTCTTTTCAAGCCATTCTCTGGCATTTACAAACGCCTGTAACCAGGGTGAAACTTCATCGCCTCTTCGGTCTTCAGGATAATAGGCCCAATTCCAGGGAAAGGTAGAACGTTCAAAATGCGGCATCGTCACCAAATGTCTTCCGTCTTCGGTTGCCATCATAGCGGTATTGTAATCAGATCCGTTAGGGTTTGCCGGATATCCCTTGTACCCGTATTTAGCTACGATATTATAGGCGGAAGAATCGTATGGAAAGCTAAATTTACCTTCGCCGTGAGCAGACCATATACCTAAGGTTGCCCCTTCCATGTTACCTAACATGACCGTATTATTCGGCTGAATTTCTACTGAGGTAAAAACACATTCAAATTTACCGGAATCATTGTGTAACATCACCGGCTTTTCTTCGTGATCGGGATTGATAAGACCTAGTTCTACAAATAGCTGACATCCATTACAAATACCTACTGAAAGCGTGTCTTCTCTGTTGAAGAAGTTATTTAACGCATTTTTGGCCTTTTCATTGTAAAGAAAAGCACCCGCCCAGCCTTTTGCAGAACCCAGCACATCACTATTGCTGAAGCCTCCAACTGCTCCTATAAAATGTATATCCTCCAACGTTTCTCTGCCAGCGATCAGATCGGTCATATGAACGTCTTTTACATCAAAACCTGCCAGATACATGGCATTCGCCATTTCTCTTTCTGAGTTGCTACCTTTTTCTCTTATAATTGCTGCTTTGAACTTGCGCGAACCTGAGACTTGTGGTTTTTTACCCGTGAAGAAGCCGGGAAACTCAAACGAGAGCGGCTGATTCTTATAATTGATAAATCGTTCTTCTGCTCTTGCGACCCCTGATTGCTTTTGATCGAGCAGGAATGAAGTTTTGTACCAAATATCCCGTAGGTGACCAATAGCTAAAGAATAATTTTCTTCTTGATTTTTAAGTTGAAGGTGATCACCATCTAATGTATAACCTACATTATAAAATTGAATTCCATTTTTTTCCAGTATTGCCTCGACTGCCTGATCTGCCTGAAATACGATCCCCGAATTTTCACTGAACAAGAGCTTGATAGTGTCGGGTTCACTTAATTCTGAAAGATTGATGACCGCACCCAGCTGGTGCTTGGCAAAGCACATTTCTAAAAGGGTAGTGATGAGTCCGCCGCTCGCAACATCGTGTCCGGCGTATACGTGCCCCAGTTTTATAAGCTCCTGGATCGTTTCAAAAGATCTTTTGAAGAAATCGGTATCTTTAATAGTAGGCGTTTCATCTCCGATCGCATTACAGATCTGTGCAAAAGAAGAACCCCCAAGTTTAAATTGATCTGAAGAAAAATTGAGGTAATAAATATTTGCCGTACGTCTCTTGAAAACGGGCTCTACCACTTTTTTGACATCACTACAATGAGCCGCAGCAGAAATGATAACAGTACCCGGAGCGATCACTTCTTCTCCCTGGTACTTTTGTTTCATAGAAAGTGAATCTTTACCCGTCGGGATATTAATCCCAAGATCAATGGCAAATTCTGAACATGCGCTAACGGCTTCGTAAAGCCGCGCATCTTCCCCTTCGTTTCGGCAAGGCCACATCCAGTTTGCAGATAGAGACACACTTTTTAAGCCTTCGGCCAAAGGAGCCCATACGATGTTTGTGAGAGCTTCTGCAATACTGTTTCTGCTTCCTGCTTCCGGGTCTATCAAAGCGCTTACCGGAGCATGCCCAATAGAGGTAGCAATCCCATCTACGCCATTGAAATCCAATGCCATGACCCCAACATTATTTAGGGGTAATTGTAAAGGTCCCGTACACTGTTGTTTGGCGACCCTTCCGCCTACACATCTGTCAACTTTATTCGTTAGCCAATCTTTACAGGCTACCGCTTCTAACTGTAATACTTTCTCCAGGTAATTCTGAAACTCTGTGATGTCGTAAGATACAGCTCGGTACTTTCTGTTAATCTTTTTATCCTCTAATACCGTTTTAGGCGAACTCCCAAACATATCTTCCAGTTTGAGATCCATGGGTTTTTTTCCGGTGGTTCCCGATTCGAAGGTGAATTGATGATCTCCCGTTACTTTACCCACGGTGTACATGGGCGATCTTTCTCTTTCTGCAATGGTACGAAGTTCTTTTTCGTGTTTTTGTGAAATGATAAGCCCCATACGTTCCTGAGATTCGTTACCGATAATTTCTCGTGCTGATAACGTTGGATCTCCTACCGGTAATTTGTCAAGATCAATTTTACCCCCGGTTTCTTCTACCAGTTCAGATAAACAATTCAGATGCCCTCCCGCACCATGGTCATGAATAGAAACAATATGATTCTCATCACTTTCTACCATACCTCTTATCGTATTAGCCGCTCGCTTTTGCATTTCCGGGTTGGATCTTTGTACAGCATTGAGTTCGATCCCAGTACTAAAAGCTCCGGTATCGGCTGATGAAACGGCAGCTCCACCCATACCGATGCGATAATTTTCGCCGCCAAGAATCACAATACTATCTTCTTTTTTGGGCGTATCTTTAATGGATTGTTCTTCTTTACCGTACCCTATGCCGCCCGCAAGCATGATCACTTTGTCATATCCTAATTTTCGTTCTCCTTCCGGATGCTCAAAGGTGAGCACAGAGCCTGCAATAAGAGGTTGTCCGAATTTATTACCAAAATCAGAGGCACCATTGGATGCTTTTATAAGAATATCCATCGGTCTCTGATAGAGCCAAGGTCTTTCTTCCATGGCATGTTCCCAGTTGCGATCTTCTTCCAGTCTGGAGTATGACGTCATGTAAACCGCAGTTCCTGCCAGCGGTAACGATCCTTTTCCTCCGGCAAGACGGTCTCGGATTTCACCACCACTTCCGGTAGCGGCACCGTTGAAGGGTTCGACTGTTGTCGGGAAGTTATGGGTTTCTGCTTTTAGCGAAATGACCGACTTAAATTCTTTTTGCTGATAGAATTCAGGAATATCGGGCCTTTTAGGGGCAAACTGGGTAACGACAGGTCCCTTAATGAATGCGACATTGTCTTTGTAGGCCGAGACGATGCTGTTGGGGTGTGTTTGAGATGTTTTTTTGATGAGCTTGAAAAGTGATTCCGGTTTAGTTTCACCATCGATCACAAACGTGCCATTGAATATTTTATGCCTGCAATGTTCTGAATTTACCTGAGAAAATCCAAACACCTCAGAATCGGTAAGTTTTCGGTCCAGTCGCGAGGAAAGATCTTCTAAGTATTTTATTTCTTCCGGACTAAGCGCGAGTCCTTCCTGTTCGTTATAGGCTGCAATATTGTCTATTTCTTTTATTTCCTCTGGCTGAATAGCAATGGTGAAAATATCCTGATCTAATCCATCATACTTCTGGGAAAGCATGGGGTCATAGTCATCAGACGCTTCACTCGAAGGAATGAATTCTTCGATGCGAATGATTCCTTTTATTCCCATGTTCTGTGTGATCTCAACGGCATTCGTGCTCCAGGGTGTCACCATAGCCGCACGTGGACCAATAAAAAAATCCGCGATAGCGGATTCCTCAATTTGTCCAGTATTTCCAAACAACCAGCAAAGCTTATCGCTTTCTATGGCCGAAAGTTTAGATTTTGTTTCTACGGCGTAAATCTTTGTTTCTGGATTCCCGAAAAAAGTAATCATATAGAGGAATGTTAGGGTTTCTTTTGAAAGCGCAAATTTAATCAATTCGCATAAAAAGAAGAATACTCAAAAGGATAAGATATCCAATTTAATTAACATTCTTACCGGACCCCGTCTGTGTTATCTTAAGACTTGTTTTTTTCCAGCAAAGCCATATAGAATCCGTCAAACCCATCTTTTGATGGTGAAAGATTTTGTTGTTTTTGTAAAGAAAATTCAGACCCTTCATCTGAAGCCAGAAATGCATTAACCTGTTTTTCATTTTCAGAGGGTAAGATCGAACAGGTCGCGTACACCATTTTTCCTCCGGGTTTCACCATTCTCGAATAATCAGTCAGTAGTTGCTTTTGCGTGTCTCTTATTTTCTCAAGGAATTCGGGTTCCAGTTTCCACTTCGCGTCGGGATTTCGTTTCAAAACTCCTAAGCCACTGCAAGGGGCATCAATCAACACCCTATCTGCTTTCCCATGCAACTTTTTGATCACTTTGGTCGAATCGATAAGTCTTGTTTCAACATTGTGTGCTCCGTTTCTTTTTGCACGTCGCTTTAACTCTGCAAGTTTATTCTGGTAAATATCTAATGCGATCACCGCACCTTTATTTTCCATAAGTGCCGCTATATGAAGTGTTTTACCACCTGCACCTGCACAGGCATCTATCACACGCATTCCGGGAGTTACATCGAGAAAATGAGCTACCTTTTGAGACGAAGTATCCTGTACCTCAAACCATCCTTTCTTAAAGATCTCTGTTGCAAAAACGTTCGCTCTTTCTGTAAGTTTTAACGCTTCAGGTTGCCCATTGATAGATTCTGTTTCAATCTCCTCTTCCAGCAAAGCCTCCTGAACAGCCTTTTTATCAGTCTTTAATGTATTCACTCTTAGAATTACGTCGGCCGTTTCATTAAGAGCGCTAATTTCTTTTTCCCATTTTTCTTCCCCCAGTTCCTCAACGCCAAGTGCATCCATCCAATCGGGTACTGATTCGCGAAATTTTCTGATCTTGGATAATTCGTCAAATCTACCCTTTATCTTTCGAGAGGGTGTTTCTTCTATCTGGTTCCAATCGGGCAACTTAATCCCACGTAGGGTAGCCCAGACAGCAAATATCCGCCATAAGTTTTGTCTGCTAAAGGGCTCTTTTACTTCAGCAATTTCTGCATACAATCGTTTCCATCTAACGATCTCATAAGTAGTCTCTGCGATAAAAGCGCGATCCCGGGAACCCCATCTCTTATCTCTTTTAAGTAGCTTTTGAACTACTTTATCTGCATATTCCTTTTCATTGAAAATAAGGTGAAGCCCATCAATAACAGCGAACACCAGGTTTCTGTGTAATCTCATGTAATCAAATAATTGGCTGCAAAGGTAGGCTTTTAAAGAGAAAGCCTTTATTTTTAAGGAATATTTTAATCTATTGTCTTACCATCACCTGATCTTTTAAAATAGATGATTATCAAAAACCTATTCGCTCGTGTTAGTTTTTCACTTGTTTTCACCATTTTGTTTTTCTCCGGCTGTGAACCACCGAAATCTTCTCCTGTTAAACTATCTCAAGTTACCATTACTGATCTTTTAACAGATTCAATAAGTATACGTGCCATTGCTCCTGGAAATCGCAATCTGGCTTTCGCTGGTAGTAATGGATATTATGGTCTTTATGATGCCCGTACCGGTAAGACAAAGGTCAGTAGGCAATTGTACGATTCCATAGTACCTGCTTTTAGAGCGGTAGCCTTTACGGATAATGATTTTTTCATGTTGAGCATAGGCACTCCGGCTTTGCTCTATAAAACGGGAACAGCTGGCAAAATGGAATTGGTATACAGGGAAGATGGTGAAAATGTTTTCTACGATGCAATGCAGTTCTGGAATGAAAAGGAGGGTATTGCGATCGGTGATCCTACAGACGGATGCATGTCTGTTATTATCACAAGAGATGGAGGTTTTACATGGAAAAAATTAGAGTGTGAATCATTACCGCTTTCTGCGGAGGGAGAAGCCGCGTTTGCAGCTAGTAATACCAATATAGCCATCGTGGGAGATAAAGCCTGGATAGCCAGTGGAGGTATTAAAAGCCGTATTTACTATTCACCCGACAAAGGAAGGAGTTGGGAAGTATTTAATACGCCCTTCACCCAGCAGGCAGCTACCAAAGGAATATATTCTATTGATTTTTATGATGAAAATTTAGGATTCGCGATTGGTGGTGATTATACCGATCCTTCAAATAATGAAGCTAATAAAGCGATCACAAGAGACGGCGGGAGATCCTGGGAACTTGTCGCCAATAAAAAACACCCCGGTTATAAGAGCTGTGTTCAATTCGTGCCTGGTAGCCTGGGCGCCTCCCTTGTGGCTGTAGGCTTCACAGGAATATCTGTGAGCAACGACTATGGAGAAAATTGGAACGAGCTTTCTAAAGAAGGATTTTACACCTTGCGCTTTATTAATGATTCTACCGCATATGCAGCTGGAAAGAATCGGTTGTCTAAATTGGTTTTTAAATGAGATAAGTGGCCAGAAGCCACTTATCAATTAAATCAAACCAACCTAAAAACCAAATCTATACTTTGACCACTACGTACTTTCTTCCGGTTTTTTTATAGTAGACCCCGTTGTAATGGTAATACCGTACTCCACGTATTTTTTTTACACGATAGCCTCTTGGTAAAGATCTTACGACAATACCCGCAGGAGGGGTGACAACTACATAGCCTGTCCTATTTTTGGTATACCATACTCCAGCCGAGTGGTAGTAATTTACATTTCGATGAACAACCAGCCGAGGATTATTTACTCTGGTAACCACAACACCTTTTTTTGGTAAGATGATCGTAGTACGCTGGCTCGTAGCACAAGATGTCATTCCTATTATTAAAATCAGGACTAAGAAGGTTTTAATAGTATTCATAATATTGAGGTTTTGTTTTGTTATATCAATAAGACTTTAGAAATTCAAAAAGGTTTAAAATAAAAAAGAGGCGCAAAGCCTCTTTTTTTAATTTCGATTTTTAAGACGGTTCATCCGTCTTTCCCTGAGCCGTTTCAGAAGTTCACGGTTGAAATCGTCTTCAACTTTTTTAAGAAGGATTATTTTCTTGGCAGAGATTACATTCAAAAGTCGGTCAACCAATTTTTTACGTTCGTTATAGATATCTGATTCAATACGCTCTATTCTGGCAAGTATTGATTTGGCTTCTTTTTCTGAGATTGTCTCGATCCCCTTAACAAGCAGTTCGTTTTTTATTTCTTTAAGCTCTACATTTTTAAGTTGATAAGTAGCATCGTCGTATGTATTGTAAATAGGCCAGAACTTCTGGGCTTCATCTGCCGTCAAGGCTAACTTTTCGGTAATAAATGCAATTTTTAAAGATTTGATACGCTCTTGCCTGGGGCTTTGGGCGAAAGCCGTGCCCACCGCGAAAAAAAGAGTGATCATTATTGTTACTATGTATTTCATAGGTATAGGGTTAATTTTCTAAAATTAGTTCGTCATAAGAACTAACATTTTCATAAAGGTAATCGAGTAGTTCTTCACTTTCTATCTTTTCTTCTTCAATTTCGATTTTTGAAAGGTCTACATCTTCAAAGATATTGGCGTACTCATAAGCGTTAAAAGACAAATAGCCCTGCTCGATATAATTTTCGATCTCGGCACTGGCAATGTCGTTCCAACTGACTTCTTTTTTTGATGTGGAGAAAATATTCATAAATAGTAAAAGTGCAAGCCCGGCAGCTACAGCATAACCAATATATTTAAAGGTTCTACTTGTAGACAATCTACGTACCGGAACCTCTCTAACGGGCTCATTTTCTATTTTGTTATTAATATTTTCCGCTAAGGAATCAAAATAAGTATCAGGAACTTTAAAACCGTCTTTCTCCGGAATAGGAGAAGAAAGTTTTTCTGATAGACGCGATTCAAAATTCTCAAAATACCCATCAGGAATTTTAAAACCGCCTTTGTTTTTATGTAGATCCTTATTTTTCATTTACTTGTTAGACTCCAAAATAGTCTTAGGGTTTAATGTGCTTTAAGTTCCGTTTCAATTTTCTTGACTGCGTGATGATAAGACGCTTTTAATGCACCTACTGAGGTTTCCAGTACTGCTGAAATCTCATCATATTTCATCTCCTGAAAATACTTCATATTAAAAACCAACCGTTGCTTTTCAGGCAACTTAGCTATGGCTTTTTGCAATTTAAGCTGAATTTCATCACCATCAAAATAGACATCTGCCACCAGTCGACCTATCATCTGTTCTTGTAAAGCCTCGCTGGTAATCCCTGATTTTTTAGCTTTTTGATTCAGAAAAGTGATAGATTCATTAGTGGCTATTCGGTACATCCAACTGTATAAGGCGCTTTCTCCTTTAAAATTTTCTATGCTTCTAAAAACTTTAATAAAAGTATTCTGCAAAACATCGTCAGTATCATCATGATTTAATACGATACGTCTAATATGCCAATACAATTTTTCCTGATAGTCAGCGATCAGTGTCCTAAACGCATCGTTGCGCGAATTGGGGTCTTTTAGATTTTTTATTAATGTTGCTTCTGAGGCCAAGCTTGTTGTTTTGTCTTTAGACTATAAATGTATCGAAAGGTTTAAAATATGTTATAAATGTTAAAAAAAAGTGCATTTTATCGATTTTTTGTTACATTTTATCGATGATGTAAAATATTCTGCTACATTTGGAGTATCAAAATAATTGAAACGTTGTTCTTTTTTTGCCCTAAATCGTTTGAACTTAACGTTTTTCCCAATCTTATTTAAACAGAGACATCCTCCCGGGTGTCTTTTTTTATTGGCTCCGCCAAAGGTTCTAATACCCGAGGCTTGCTTCGAAATTAAACGTTTGTTTTAAACAAATACCTCACGGGCTTGCACCGAGGTAGTTTATTATTGGTTTTTGAACCGGAACAGTTCTTTAGAGAACTATCATCATTCGAAGGATTGCATTTCGACGAGCTTTTTATAAATACCTTTTTTAGCTAAAAGCGCATCATGAGTTCCCTGTTCTGCGATCTCTCCCTGATGCATTACTACGATCAGATCTGCTTTTTGAATGGTAGAAAGCCTGTGAGCGATCACCACCGAAGTTCTGTTCTTCATCATATTCTCCAGGGCTACTTGTACCAGTTTTTCGCTTTCAGTATCCAAAGCAGAGGTGGCTTCATCCAAAATCATGATGGGCGGATTTTTAAGTACTGCCCTTGCGATAGAAAGACGCTGTTTCTGACCACCGCTTAATTTTCCACCTGAATCTCCAATATTGGTGTCGAATTTAGCCGGAAGGTTTTTGATAAATTCTTCTGCATTGGCAACTTTGGAAGCTTCCAGAATTTCGGCATCGGAGGCATCGTGTTTCCCCAATTTTAAATTTTGGGCTACGGTATCATTAAAAAGTATGGAATCCTGGGTCACTACGCCAATAAGTTTTCTAAGGTCTTTAACACGCATCTTCCGGATGTCGACTCCATCTATTTCGATACTTCCGGAATTTACGTCATAAAAACGCGTGAGTAGGTTGGCGATTGTACTTTTTCCGCTTCCTGACTGTCCCACCAATGCAACTGTTTTTCCTTTTGGTATTTCTAAGGAGAAGTTACGCAAAACGAGTTCCTCTTCGTACGCAAACGAAATATTCTTTAAAGAAATGCTTTTCTCGAAGTGGTCTTTGGCTACAGGAACCTCTGGATCCTTAATAGTATTTTCGGTTTCCAATACCTGTAAAACCCTTTCTGCAGCTGCATTACCCTTTTTAACGCCATAAGAAGCCTTGCTAATCGCTTTGGCAGGGGTTAAGATATTATAGGCCAGTCCCATATAAGCAATGAATGAGGAGGCATCTAAGGTCTTTTCGATTAAAACCATTTTTCCGCCAAACCATAATAAGGTACCAATTACCAGTATTCCTAAAAACTCACTGGTAGGGGAGGCCAGGTTCTGTCGATTTAATAATTTGTTTGAAAATCGAAAAAAACGTCCCGTTGATTCCTGAAACTTTGTAGCAAATCTGTTTTCTGCATTGAACGCTTTGATCACACGAAGTCCGCCTAATGTCTCTTCAATAATAGAGAGAAATTCGCCTTGTTCTTTTTGTACCCGATCTGATTTCTTTTTCAGCGATTTTCCAATGCGTGATATTAACATTCCGGCTATGGGTATAAACACGAAAACAAAAATGGTAAGCTTGGTGCTTATACTGAACATAACAATGATGGTAAAGATAATTGTAAGCGGTTCTCTCACAATCAACTCCAGCACCGAAAGAAATGAATGTTGTATCTCTAATACGTCTGAGGTGATCCTGGCAATGATATCTCCTTTCCTTTTCTCGGTATAGTACGAGACGGGCAATTGCACCACTTTTTCGTAAAGTTGATTTCTGATATCTTTTAAAACCCCGTTTCTCAAAAAGGTAATAAAATACATAGCGAGATAATTGAACAGATTTTTAAGGAGAAACAGTACAATTACCAATGAGATCACAAGCACCAGCGCCTTCATTTCGTCTTCACCGGCATATTGAGTAACCCTGTAATTCAAATACTCTTTAATATAATCACTAAGATTTCCGATTCCCTGATAAACAGGTTCTTTGTAAACCCTTTCACTTTCTTTAAAAAGTACATCTAACATTGGTATCAATGCTACAAAAGACAATGCACTAAACAAGGCGTAAAGAATATTAAAGAAAATATTCAGATAACCATATCGGCTGTAAGGCCTTGCGAAGCGAAAGATTTTTTTAAAATAATTCATTTAAACAGGATAACCGTTTTAATTGAGTTTCATTTCTCTAATGATAGCATCAATTCTTTGCTCTAGCATCTTATTCGTTTTTTCAAAATCTGAGATACTTTTCAGATCGGTATTTACGCTAAAATAAAACTTGATCTTAGGTTCTGTACCACTGGGCCGGGCTGCTATCTTGCTTCCGTCTTCGGTATAGTAAATGAGTACATTTGATTTGGGGATCTCGATATGTTCTTGCTGACCGGTAAGCATATCGGTCGCTATAGATGCTTTATAATCTTCGATCATAACTACTTTTGAGCCGTTAATCTCTTTAAGCGGATGCTCTCTCAGGTCTATCATCATCTGTTTGATCTCTTCCTGGCCACTAATGCCTTTTTTGGTAAGCGAGATCAGCCGCTCCTTGAAAAAACCAAATTGCACATAGGCTTCAAGCAACTCTTTATAAAAGGAACTTCCTTTTGCCTTGGCGGTTGCTGCAATTTCGCATGCCAGCAAAGACGATGTGATCGCATCTTTATCCCTCACAAAATCACCTACCATAAAGCCAAAGCTTTCTTCACCGCCACCTATAAAAGGTTGATCTGGATGGTCCAGGATCATCTTGGCAATCCATTTAAAGCCAGTAAGTCCTACTTTGCATTCAATTCCGTAGGCATTGGCAAGCTCGTTCATCATGGGAGTGGATACAATGGTCGAACCAATGAACTCATTGCCTTTAAGACCTTTTTGATTCCATTGATCCAATAGAAATTTGGTCATCAAAACCATTGTTTGATTCCCGTTAAGGAGCATAAGTTTTCCATTGAGGTCTCTTACGGCAATTCCTAAACGGTCACTATCAGGATCGGTGCCAATCACCATATCCGCACCAATTTCTTCTGCTTTGCTGAGCGCCATTTTTAATGCTTCCGGTTCTTCAGGGTTAGGAGATTTCACGGTAGGGAAATCTCCATTTGGCACTGCCTGTTCTTCTACAATATGAACATTTTTATACCCCGCCCGTTTCAACGTTTCCGGCAGGATAGTGATCGACGTGCCGTGTAATGAGGTAAAAACAATAGAGAAATTATCCTTTTCAGGAGCATTGAAGCTTCCGTTCTTAACTGAAGCCTTTATGAAAGCTTCATCCACATCGGTATCAATTTTATGAATACGTTGCTCATCCGCTTTAAAATTCACCTGACTAAAATTCAAAGACTCTATTTCTTTAATAATTTCTTCATCCTGAGGTGGTACCAGTTGTCCGCCATCGGTCCAATATACCTTATAACCATTATATTCAGGCGGATTATGTGAGGCTGTTAAGACAATACCGCAATGGCAGTTTAGATGCTTTACGGTAAAAGACAACTCCGGAGTAGGGCGAAGTTCAGAAAATAGATAGACTTCAATTCCGTTCGCAGAAAAAACATCTGCAACTACTTTTGCCAGCGATTGGCTATTGTGCCTGCAATCGTAGGCGATAGCTACCTTTAGATCCTGATTTTTATAGGTTTTCTTCAAATAATTGCTGAGCCCCTGGGTATTTTTTCCAAGGGTATATTTATTAATACGATTGGTTCCGGTACCCATGATACCTCGCATACCTCCCGTACCAAATTCAAGATTTTTATAAAAGCGTTCCTTTAATTCTTCGTGATCTGTATCTATTAGATGCTGAACCTCTTCGCGGGTTTGAGCGTCAAACGTATCTGATAACCATAAACGCGCGTTTTCCAGAATTTTTTCGAAGGTCATTTTTTATTTTTTTGAAAGTTTGGTCAAATTTACAAAGATCAAAAGCATTTGGTGTGTTATTGATCGAAAAGGGAATTAAGTTAGATTGATCTTTTCGGCGATTCTATATCTTACAGTGTCTCTGTTACTGCGAAGTACAATTTCGCCAAGGAAGCCGGCAAGAAAAAACTGAGTTCCTATGATCATGGTAGTCAATGCAAGATAAAACTGTGGTCGCTGGGTTAATAATCTTCCGGTAGGATTGATGAACAGTTTATCTACCCCTAAATAGGTTGCAAAGCAAAATCCAATAAAAAACATGAGAACCCCTAATGCACCAAAAAGATGCATAGGTCTTTTACCAAATCTGGAAAGAAACCAGATGGTGATCAGGTCGAGAAAACCATTTATAAAACGTTCGATCCCGAATTTGGTCTTACCATATTTACGAGCCTGATGCATAACGACTTTCTCGGTTATTTTATGATAGCCCGCATTTTTAGCCAATACAGGTATGTAACGATGCATCTCACCGTACACATCTATATTCTTTACCACGTCTTTTCTATAAGCCTTTAAACCACAGTTAAAATCGTTTAAACGAAGACCAGATGTCTTTCTGGCTGCCCAGTTAAAGAGTTTAGAAGGAATATTTTTGGTAATAACGGCATCGTATCTTTTCTTTTTCCATCCGGAAACAAGATCAAAATTTTCTGATTTTACGAGTTCATATAAATCTGGAATTTCTTCGGGGTTATCCTGGAGGTCTGCATCCATGGTAATCACCACCTCACCGGAAGCTACTTCAAACCCGGCATGCAGTGCCTGAGATTTTCCAAAGTTTTTTAAAAAGCGTATGAGTTTCACATGTTGATCTTGCTGACTAAGTGTTAGAAGTTCTTCCCAGGAACCATCTGTACTGCCGTCATCTATAAAAATCAATTCGTATGAAAAATGATTGGATTGTAGCACGCTTACAATCCAATCATAAAGCTCCTTTATAGAATCTTTTTCGTTTAGTAGTGGTATAACTACTGATATGTTCATGTGTTTTGACTGAAAAATAATGTCAAAAGTACAAATTAGTAATCAGTATTGTCTGTTTTTTTCAAAGCAAGACCGGTTATAAGAGCGGTTACAAAGCCAATAAAGAGATTAAAGATGACGATCGTCGGATAGGTGATCCAGAAATATTTTTTTTGAGTAGCGATAATATCATCAATTTGTGAAGAGCTCATCTTAGGATATTGTTCTTGCATAGCGGGTTTTGCCAGTTCAAACGACTTGTCTACAAAATCTGGAGCGATCACGTTGGTAAGCAATAATAAGTAAATAATACTTATGATACTTCCTATAAGCGCTACACCAATACCTACTTTTAAGGCGTCTTTAAGTGATAGAAAGCCTCCGTTACTTGTTTTAAATTGATAAATACCAACAACGATGAGAATAATGATCAACAGAATACTGATCACCGTATTGGCCCAGTTTCGCTGGTAATCTAGCTCCATAATTCGTAAAATAACACTAAAAGCAACGCCAATAGCTCCCAGAATGAGTCCGTAAATCAACGCTGCCTTGCCGGTAGAGAGTGTTTTTGTTTCCATTTCTTATTAAAATTCAATGATTAGTTATACTTATTTAGTACTGGTAAAGGTATATTT
The DNA here is from genome assembly GCA_046199005.1 of Flavobacteriaceae bacterium M23B6Z8. Taxonomy (GTDB): domain Bacteria; phylum Bacteroidota; class Bacteroidia; order Flavobacteriales; family Flavobacteriaceae; genus Ascidiimonas. The sequence goes on along the minus strand of CP176050.1, from coordinate 2,884,098 downwards.
GTTACAAGAAAGGAGAAAGTATTTTCAGGAAATGCTTTTTTTATATGATGTGCTTGTTTTATTCTGAAATATACTTAACTTTGCACTCTCAAAATTTGTGATAGTTAAAAAATACCTTTAGTGATGAGAAAAGGAATACATCCTGAAAATTATAGAATAGTAGCTTTTAAAGATATGTCTAATGATGATGTGTTTTTGACTAAGTCTACTGCGGAAACCAAGGAGACTATTGAAGTTGACGGTGTAGAATATCCATTGGTTAAGTTAGAAATATCAAGATCGTCACATCCTTATTATACCGGTAAATCTAAATTGGTAGATACTGCGGGAAGAATTGATAAGTTCAAAAACAAATATGCAAAGTTTAAGAAATAAGCTGAGCTGCATTAAATAATAGAGCCTCTGAATTTTCAGGGGCTTTTTTTATATAGGTATTTTAATCATTTTACCGCTTTAGCCTTCTATTGATCGAATCAATGCTGGTTAGAAAGGCAAAAAAATTATATTTGTTAAAAATTAGCAGGTGACAAGTTTTATTCTTTTTGATGGTTCTGAGAGAAGTGCTCTTTTACCCTTTACCTATACCAGGCCTATTGCAGATATCAGAGTGGGAATTCTTACTATAAGGGAAAAGTGGGAATATTATTTGAAAGCAAAAACATCGACACTTACCGAAAATTATCTTGCTAAGAAGTATCCTTTACACACAGGCGATGATTACATTTACATAAATGGTTCTGTTCTTCCGGATCTAAATATTTTAAAGGCTATCCAGCATCTGAAGTATACGGAGGTGCTTTTGAGTGAGTCGAAAACCATTATTGCTTATCGATCTGAAACACAGATGTCCCCTGAAGAAATAGAGAATTTCAATAAAATCACTTTTGAGGGTTCTGTTGATAGAATCGCTAATACCTGGGATATTTTTTCTAAAAATGGAGATGCTATCAAGAACGACTATGAGCTTCTAACCAGCGATCGTGTAAGCCAGGTTTTACCAGATACGGTGCGGGCAAGTAGATCTGAAAATATTTTCATTGAAGAAGGAGCAGAGATCGAATATTGTATCATAAACGCTACAGCCGGTCCTGTGTATATTGGAAAAAATGCAAAAATACTGGACGGAAGCATTCTACGGGGACCGCTGGCCATTTGTGAAAATGCTATAATTAAGTTAGGTGCCAAAATCTATGGAGAAACGACTATTGGTCCGGGTTCCAAAGTAGGTGGAGAAATTAACAATGCGGTTTTCTTTGCAAATTCTAATAAAGCGCATGACGGCTATGTCGGGAATTCGGTCATTGGAGAATGGTGTAATTTGGGAGCGGATACGAACACTTCTAACTTAAAAAATAATTATGCAGAAGTACGTTTGTGGAACTATGATGCGGAAAGATTTTCACCTACAGGACTTCAGTTCTGCGGCCTCATGATGGGGGATCATAGCAAATGCGGAATCAATACAATGTTTAATACGGGAACAGTTATTGGGGTAAACGTAAATATTTTTGGCAGCGGTTTTCCCAGAAATTTTGTTCCGAGTTTTAGTTGGGGAGGTGCTTCCGGTTTTACGACTTATCAAACAAGAAAAGCCTTTGAGGTAATGCGCGCAGTTTTCACTCGTAAAAATTTGCAGGTATCAGAAACCGATCTTCAAATCATGGAACACATCTTTGAGATCACAAAAAAATGGCGTAAAGATTAAATCTGGGTAAGTATCAAGTACAAAATACTTATGGTTAAGATACTTATTACTGTTATAACCCAATAATTTCTTCTGGTTCTTCTAGCTTGTTGCGCCTTTAATTTTTTTCTCAGCGCAGCTAGTTCTTCCTCCGAAATTGTTTCGTAAACAGGCTTGTCTGTACTGTATTTTCCTGTATATTTTTCAATTCGCCCAGATCGATCAATGCGTTTGCGCTTATTGTTGCGCATACTTACAACAGAATCTAATGCACTTCCTGCACCCATATTAGAAAATTATTAGCAACACGGAAACCAAAATCACCAATACTAAACTGGTGTAAAACCAAATTTTGATATCCATGTTTTGATTATACTTCTGAAGTTTCTTCCGGATTTTTTGCAACATTCCAGGTTGAGCGGGAGGGAAATCATAACTAGTTTTTTTCGCTTCAACGGGATCGTTAAAGATCTCTTTTGAAAAGTGCTCATGTTGCCGGGAATTTTTATTTCCCCGCATTTTGTTGATCACATTAAATATGAAACCCTGTTCACTCATTACTTCATACTAAATAGGTAGTGCTTTTTACGATTTTGTTACATTTTTTTTCTGTTGTTAGCAGTATTGATTTAAATATAATCATTTTTTCGATTTTTCAACTACTTGCGTTCGAACTACTTGTTTTAACATACGAGATTAAGTTGGTATATTTGCAAGCCATTTTTGAAAATAAAATTGCAACATCGGCAATACGTTTAGGATCAAAAGTGAGACGGATAAGATTATGGATCAAAGAAAGAGAGTAGCATTTTATACACTAGGCTGTAAGCTTAATTTTTCTGAAACCTCAACGATAGCCAGGAGTTTTGGTCAGGAGGGATTTGAAAGGGTAGACTTTACGCATAAAGCAGATATCTATGTAATTAACACCTGCTCGGTAACTGAAAATGCTGATAAGCAATTCAAGCAAATTGTGAAAAAAGCACTCCGCCAAAATGAAAATGCTTTCGTGGCTGCCGTAGGTTGTTATGCGCAATTGAAGCCTGAAGAATTGGCGTCTGTAGAGGGTGTAGATCTTGTATTGGGTGCGACAGAGAAATTCAAGATCACTGATTATTTAAATGACCTATCTAAAAATGACTTTGGCCAGGTTCACTCATGCGAGATTGCTGAGGCAGACTTTTATGTAGGGAGCTATTCGATTGGTGATCGCACAAGGGCTTTCTTAAAAGTGCAGGACGGTTGCGATTATAAATGTACATATTGTACGATACCGCTAGCAAGAGGTATATCCCGAAGTGATACCCTTGAGAGCGTTCTGAAAAATGCAGCTGAAATCGCAGCGAAAGGTATTAAAGAGATCGTGCTTACGGGGGTGAATATTGGAGATTATGGCAAAGGTGAATTTGGTAATAAAAGGCATGAGCACACTTTTTATGAGTTAGTTACAGCATTAGATGAGGTAGCAGGAATAGAGCGTTTGCGTATATCTAGTATAGAACCCAATCTTTTGAAAAATGAAACGATTGATTTTGTAGCCCAAAGCAACTGTTTTGTTCCCCATTTTCACATCCCTTTACAAAGTGGTAGTAACGCTATTCTAAAAGCAATGCGTAGGCGTTACCAAAGAGAACTTTATACAGATAGAGTTTCGAGAATACGACAGGTAATGCCCCATGCTTGTATTGGTGTTGATGTAATCGTAGGATTTCCCGGAGAAAGTGATGAGCATTTTCTGGAAACCTACCATTTTCTCAATGAATTAGACATTTCATATTTGCATGTATTCACATACTCAGAACGTGATAACACATTAGCCGCCGAAATGGATGAGGTAGTACCCAAAAACGTGAGAGCAAAGCGCAGTAAAATGCTAAGAGGGCTATCTGTCAAAAAGCGAAGAGTATTTTATGAAAGTCAATTAGGCACATCCAGAACGGTTCTTTTTGAAGCAGAAAATAAGCAGGGATATATTTACGGTTTTACCGAGAACTACGTAAAAGTCAAAGCACCCTGGAATCCTGAGTTGGTAAATACGCTTCAGAAGGTAAAACTCACGACCATTGATGATGACGGTGCAGTTCGATTTGAATTTTTGCGAGAAGCGGTTTCTGTAAGTTCATAAAAAAACCTCTCGTGAAGAGAGGCTTTTGATCAGATTCTGATGCCCACAGGCAATAAATCTTTAAATTCTTTGTGTTTTCTAAGAAAACCGGCGATCTGCGGACTTGTAGGCACTACTCTTAAATTCGATTCTTGAATTCTGTGAAGTACGGTCCTGATAAAGTCTTCTTTAAATTCCGGATCTGTAATTTCTTCAGGAATGATCAATTTGGTTAAGAATATTTTCCTCTCCTGAGAAGAATATTCAATCTTCGCCAGCTTTCCGTCTATGCGGGTTTCAAACTGTCTCAAAAAAGCATTATCCTGAATCTCTAATTCCTTTGTCGTCATAAGCTTTGTTACATTGAAAAATTAAAAGTTAAAATCGTATATACTAAATAGTCACTTATTCATACCTGTTTTGCAGGCCCGTAGGGGATTGTTTATTCGATAAATAAGAAGATTGTAGAGGATTTTCATAAATTTAATGGTGCAAATATACAAAAAAAACGGGTAACTACCTCTTTTACAATTGTTAAACTAATTTATGCAGCAAGAAAAAATTCATGTGTATTTAATGCCGGGCATGGCTGCAAATCCATCTATCTTCGAAAATATAAGCTTACCGGAATCTCAGTTCACTATTCACCTTTTGCACTGGAAAGTACCTTTTAAGGGTGAAACGATTTCAGAGTATGCGTTGCGAATGACCAAAGAGATCAAGGAGAAAAACCCCGTACTCATTGGTGTTTCTTTCGGAGGTATTCTTGTGCAAGAGATGGTTAAGCATATCGAAGTATACAGGCTCATCATAATTTCTAGTGTTAAGAGTAAGAATGAGCTTCCTAAAAGAATGGTGTTTGCCAGATATACAAAAGTTCACAAACTGCTGCCTACAGGGCTGGTCAATAATGTAGAATTATTATCAAAGTATGCCTTTGGTGAAGTCGTTACAAAAAGATTAGAATTATATGAAAAATTTCTTTCCATTCGAGACAAATCATATATTGACTGGTCTTTAGATCAAATTATAAACTGGAAGCAAGAAACTCCGCCGGAAGGGATTATTCACATTCATGGTAATAAAGATGCGGTTTTTCCGGCTACGAATATTCAGGATTATATTGAGATTGACGGTGGTACTCATATAATGATCATTAACAGATATCGTTGGTTCAATCAATATTTACCGGCGTTAATATTAGAAGGAGGCTTGTAGTTATTTTAGTATCTTTAGCAAAAATTTGTTTATCATGCGCCATATCAAAAATTTATTGATGCTTCTTGGAGCTATATTCATTGCTTCCACCTTAATTAATGCAGTGCAATCAGATTCAGATGAAGGAAAAATTCCTAATACGGTTGTTGAAAATGATCCTGAAAAATTATACGGGGTAAGAGCGCTTGAAATACCAGAAGAAATTAGCTTTGCCGGGGAAGAAGTTCCGGTAGAGGAACCCGATATACGAGAACGACTGGATAAGGAGTTATTGGTAAATACGTATTGGCAATCCAACGCCTTGTTGCTCATCAAGAGATCCGAAAAGTACTTTCCGGTGATTGAGCCTATTCTTGAAGAATATGGTATTCCAGACGACTTTAAATATCTTGCAGTAGCTGAGAGCGGTCTGCAAAACGTAGTATCTCCTGCCGGAGCAACGGGCTTCTGGCAGCTAATGAAACAAACCGCCAAAGAATATGGCTTAGAGGTGAACACTAACGTAGACGAACGTTACCATTTGAAAAAATCGACCATCGCAGCATGTAAATACCTTCAAAATGCTAAAAAACGATTTGGAACGTGGACGTTGGCTGCTGCAGCTTATAATGCAGGACAGGGAGGTGTGAAAAATCAGCAGGAGCGGCAAAAAGTTACGGATTATTATGATTTGCTTTTGGGTGAGGAAACCGGAAGATATGTCTTTCGGATCCTGGCGATTAAAGAAATTCTATCTGCTCCTGAAGCATATGGTTTCAAGTTAAATTCAAAAGATTTTTATAAAAGAATCCCAACCTACGAAATCGAATTGGATACCGCTGTATCCGATTTCGCTGAATTTGCCAAGAAGTATGATATTAATTATAAAATATTGAAAATTCACAACCCCTGGTTGAGAGAAGCTTTTTTGAATAATGCATCTCGAAAGAATTACATATTAGAATTACCAGAAAAAGGATATTATCAAACAGGAATTGGTAACTAATGATGGAGTTTATAAGCAACCATTTATGGGAGCTTTCGATACTGCTCAATTACATCATCGTTGTGATAGCGGTGGTTACCTTACTGCTCGGTAATTTAAGTCCGACAAAAACATTATCCTATTTATTAGCTTTAATAGTCCTGCCTTATGTAGGACTAATTTTTTACTATCTGTTTGGTCAGGAATATAGAAAAACAAAAATCTTCAAGCGAAAGAATATTTTAAATCAACAAAATATTAAGGAGTGGAGACGCAACCTGGAATTAAGTGAAAAACGCCTTGAACATTTTGATGACGAAGAAATGGGGGATAAGATCAAATTGGTTCACTTATTAAAGACGAATGAGGAAGCTCCGGTCACGATCAAAAACAAAGTCGACATATTAATTGACGGTGCAGCCAAATTCGAAAGGTTATTTGAGGATATAGAAAACGCAAAAGAAACCATTCATCTTGAATATTATATTTTTAAAGATGATAGTCTGGGTAAGGAATTGATAGATCTTCTTTGTCAAAAATCTGAACAAGGGTTGGAGGTAAGACTGAATTATGATTCTGTAGGAAGCAGTCTGTCCGCTAAAACTAAAAAGAAAATGAAAGAAAGTGGTATAGAGTTCTATCCATTTATGCCAGTATACTTTCCAAAATTCACTAGTAAGATGAATTATCGAAATCACCGGAAGATGGTGATCATTGATGGTTTAATTGGGTACGTAGGAGGCATTAATGTTTCAGATCGCTATGTGAACCGAAATTCAAAGACCTTCTGGCGGGATACACACCTTAGAATTGAAGGAGAGGCTGTAGGTTCTTTGCAACTTTACTATATGCTGAATTGGGATTTTGTGACGGAGAATGATTTTGAAATTAAAGATCATTATTTTCCAAAAACCTCAGTAGATAATCAAACTGCTGTTCAAATAGCAGCAAGCGGACCCGATACGGATTGGGCAAGCATCATGGAGGCTATGTTTACAGCCATCAATTCTGCAGATAAAACGATCAATATTTGTACCCCTTACTTTATTCCTAACGAACAAATAATTACGGCATTGGTAGCAGCTTCAAAGAGCGGTGTTAAAGTGCGCTTGATTGTTCCCGAAAAGTCAGATTCCTGGGCGGCAAAGTACGCTACGTATTCATATCTACAGCGACTTATGGAGGCAGGGGCAGAAGTCTATTTTTATACAAAAGGTTTCATACACGCAAAAATGATCACGGTAGATGATGTTTTCACGACGATAGGTACTTCTAATATGGACAATAGAAGTTTCAATATTAATTTTGAGATCAATGCTTTGATTTATGATGCAGCAATAACAAAGGAAGCGCAAAAAATATTTGAAAAGGATTTGGAAGATTGCCGGCTTTTAGACAAAGAATCCTGGAGCAATCGTAAAGTCACACAGCGATTTAAAGAGTCTTTCTGTCGCCTTTGGGCTCCACTGCTATAGCCATCAGATTTTCTTCATTTGCTGTTGCATCATTTTAATCTGATCTGTCAACATATTTTGTTTATCTAATTTTTTGGCCTCCTGAAGTAATGTGGTTGCTTCTCGCTTTCTCCTTTTTTGCATAGCGATTCCTGCCAGACTTAGCTTAGCCATGGCCAGGTCATAATCCATCGAAAGTCCTAATTTAAGTGCTTTCTTAAAGTATTTTTCTGCTTTCGTAAGATTGGTTTGTGAAGCCATAATCCCATGCAAATAATTGTAGTAGCCCTGTTGTTTGGTGATCAAAGCCTGTTCGGGATTCTTTATACGGTTAAGCCATTTCTGAGTGCCCTCAAAATCCTGTTTGCGCATTCTCAAAAAAGCCATCAGAATCATTTCATTTCTGAAATAAAGAAAAATGAAAATACCGGAAAGTAAGATCAGGAATATACCATTACCTATGTACCCTTCAATAAACTGCCATATGGCCAGACCGATAATGATTGCGGCAATAACTATTTTAAAATTCTTGTGAAACATTTTTAATTGATGATGTTATATTTAATTTTTGAAGTAATTACGGTAGGGATTTCTTTTGTGCCTTCTTCTAATTCAATCTCTGAATTTCCCTTTGCGACCCCTTCTATTGTTAATTCCTGTAGAAAACCTGTATAAGTATTTGCAATTAAGCGTGCTTTTTGTATGCCGCTTAGCTGCATCATCATTCCCGATTTGCTAACGTTCATGTGAACAATCCCATTTGCAGTTAGTGTCGCTTTTTTATTATTTAAAGACAGAAGCTTCCATGTATTGTCTGTCTCCAAACTTCCCTTGTTAGTGGTATGCCAGCTTTCATTGAGTGTGACTTCTTTGTTCGGATAGAAATAAGTCATTTGTTTGTAACTTTGCGAAAGAGCATTTGTTCCAAAGTCATTTTCAAGCGATGTGCGCATGAGTTCTCTGGTAAACGGATCCTTTATATTGGCTTTATCCAGCATATGCTCTATAAGCTTTTCGCAACCTTTAATTTCAACTATGTCACCATTTGTTTTAAGGATCACCGTTAAGGGATAGTTCAGAAGCGTTTTGAAAATGCTGTTTTGAGAATTTTCTTTTGATTTTGCCGCATCCATATTTAGGATCTCTCCGCTGAGATTGGAGTGAATATTCATTTTAATATCAGTGAAGGTGATTTGCATTTCATAGGCTTGAGGTAGCTCTTTGATCACCTTAAATTCCATGATAGCTTCAATATGATTTGAAACTATATTATCAACGCCTTCCATTTTTTGAATAAGGGTTTGATCTGATTGTTGTTTGATGTGAAAAGTATCTCCGGGAGCGAGTTGGTATCTAAGCGAAACCTGACTAATAGCCAAGAAACATGACATACATGCAAAGACAATTAATACAATTCGAACCGGTTTCATGAAAGGGACGTATCTATCGGAGTGCAAAGGTAGGAAAAACAATTGAAAATATTTTTAGTTTTGCGTTTGTAAGAGTAAAAACTCTTCGTATATTTGCGCCGCACTTTTGTGAAGTAAACTCGTGCAATTAAAATCTATAACAACAGCGTTTTAAGTTACTGAATAATGAAAAGAACATTTCAACCATCAAAAAGAAAGAGAAAGAACAAGCACGGTTTTAGAGAGCGTATGGCTTCTGCTAATGGTAGAAAGGTGCTTGCTAGAAGAAGATCTAAAGGAAGAAAAAAATTATCTGTATCTTCGGAGCCAAGACATAAAAAATAATGACTACATTTAGTTGTTCAAAATATTAAGGTGTTACTTTTCTAAGTAACACCTTTTTTTATATCTAATAATCTATTTTGTAAAATCTATCGTCAAAATGCCAAAAAGAAAAGATCTCAACACCATTCTAATCATAGGCTCGGGTCCCATTATTATAGGACAGGCTTGCGAATTTGATTATTCAGGTTCACAGGCACTGCGATCCTTACGCGAAGATGGAATCAAAACGGTACTCATCAACAGCAATCCCGCCACTATTATGACTGACCCATCAATGGCAGATCATATTTACCTGAAGCCATTGACCACAAAATCAATTATTGAAATTCTCAAACTACATCCGGAGATCGATGCTGTGCTGCCAACCATGGGTGGTCAGACTGCTCTTAATCTATGTATTGAAGCAGATGAGAAAGGTATTTGGGGCGATTTTGAGATTGAGATTATAGGGGTAGATATCGATGCGATACAAATTACCGAGGATAGAGAACAATTTAAAAAATTGCTTAAAAAAATCGATATTCCTGTTGCACCGGCTAAAATTGCCACCTCATTTTTAAAGGGAAAAGAGATCGCTCAGGAATTTGGTTTTCCGCTTGTGATCCGTCCTTCATTCACATTGGGAGGTACGGGCGCTTCTTTTGTGCATTCAGAGGAACAGTTTGGTACGCTTCTTACCCGGGGTCTTGAAGCCTCCCCGATTCATGAAGTTCTTATTGATAAGGCTTTATTGGGTTGGAAGGAATACGAGTTAGAACTTCTACGAGATAAAAATGATAATGTTGTTATCATCTGTACGATAGAAAATATGGATCCTATGGGGATTCATACAGGAGATTCAATTACAGTAGCTCCTGCCATGACCCTTTCTGATACAGCCTACCAACGCATGCGGGATATGGCGATTAAAATGATGCGAAGCATTGGTGATTTTGCCGGAGGCTGTAATGTTCAGTTTGCGGTAAGCCCGGATGAAAAAGAGGATATTATTGCGATTGAGATCAACCCGCGGGTTTCCAGATCTTCTGCATTGGCATCTAAAGCTTCCGGATATCCTATAGCCAAAGTGGCCGCCAAGCTGGCGATAGGCTATTCCCTGGATGAATTAGACAATCAAATCACGAAATCCACTTCGGCACTTTTTGAACCGACACTGGATTATGTGATCGTAAAAATCCCACGTTGGAACTTCGATAAATTTGAAGGCTCAGACAGAATTTTAGGGTTACAGATGAAGTCGGTTGGGGAAGTCATGGGAATAGGACGTTCTTTTCAGGAAGCATTGCATAAAGCGACCCAATCTTTAGAAATAAAAAGAAATGGTTTAGGCGCAGATGGCAAAGGGCTCAAGAGTTATGATGTAATTATTGAAAAACTTAAAAATGCCAGTTGGGATCGTGTTTTTGTCATTTACGATGCGATTCAAATGGGGATAACACTAAGTAGAATTCATGAGATCACGAAAATTGATATGTGGTTTCTTAAGCAGTACGAAGAACTCTATTTCCTGGAGAAGGAGATCAAAAGCTATTCAATTGAGAGTTTACCAAAAGAGTTATTGTTAGAAGCAAAACAAAAAGGTTTTGCAGACAGACAAATTGCTCATATGTTGGGATGCTGGGAAAGTCAGGTGTACAGCAGGCGTAATGAACTTGGTGTAAAAAGAGTATACAAACTGGTAGATACCTGTGCTGCAGAATTTAAGGCAATGACACCTTACTACTATTCTACTTTCGAAAGCTCTATAGAAACACCCGATGGCAAAACCTATGTGCATAATGAAAGTGAAGTGACCGAGAAGAAAAAGATTGTAGTTCTAGGTTCAGGTCCTAACAGAATCGGACAGGGAATTGAGTTTGATTATTGCTGTGTGCACGGGGTACTAGCCGCTGCGGAGTGCGGTTATGAAACGATAATGATCAATTGTAATCCTGAAACTGTTTCTACCGATTTCGATACGGCGGATAAATTGTATTTTGAACCGGTTTTCTGGGAACACATCTATGATATCATTCAACACGAGAAGCCCGAGGGAGTCATTGTTCAGTTAGGAGGTCAGACCGCACTCAAGTTAGCTGAAAAATTAGATAAATACGGAATTAACATCATAGGTACAAGCTTCGAATCGCTTGACTTGGCTGAGGACAGAGGTAGTTTCTCTACGTTGCTAAAAGAGAACGACATTCCTTATCCAGAGTTTGGCGTGGCTGAGACTGCTGAAGAAGCCTTGAAATTATCAGAACAACTGGATTTTCCTTTACTGGTAAGACCTTCTTACGTATTGGGTGGTCAGGGAATGAAAATTGTGATCAATAAAAAGGAATTAGAAGATCACGTGGTAGGCTTACTGAGGCAGATCCCGAATAATAAATTATTACTGGATCATTACCTTGATGGAGCTATCGAAGCCGAAGCAGATGCGATCTGTGACGGGGAAGATGTCTATATCATTGGTATAATGGAGCATATTGAACCCTGCGGAATTCACTCAGGAGATTCGAATGCACTGCTCCCTCCATTTACACTGGGAGAACTGGTGATGCAACAAATTAAAGATCATACACGAAAAATTGCATTAGCGCTTAATACGGTAGGGCTCATCAATATCCAATACGCCATAAAAGATAATAAGGTATATGTAATAGAGGCAAATCCAAGAGCTTCAAGAACTGTTCCTTTTATAGCCAAAGCGTACAAGGAGCCTTATGTAAATTATGCCACAAAAGTGATGCTGGGGCATAACAAACTTTCCGATTTTGATTTCAATCCAGAGCTGGAAGGTTTTGCGATTAAGCAGCCGGTATTTTCGTTTAATAAATTCCCTAATGTAGATAAGAAATTAGGACCCGAAATGAAAAGTACAGGAGAAAGTATTTTATTTATTGATAACCTTCGGGACGACGACTTCTATAATCTTTATTCAAGACGTAAGATGTATTTGAGTAAATAGATAGACATTAATAACATACAAACTAAAAAAAGCGGTAAATTTTACCGCTTTTTTAGTTTTTTATTAACGTGACAATCAAAGGATAAGCAGTATCTTTTACATAAAAAATGATAAGAAAACTACTCCTTTGTATTTTACTGATTAGTTCGGGCACTCTTATGGCTCAGCAAACTCCCGAAGTAAATGCTCCTGAAAAAACGGTAGATGTATGGACAGACCTTCCTGTTCGTGAACTCGACAGTTCTGATATATACCCAACCCTTGCAGATGATTTTATAGTGATTAAGCGCAATGTTAATGAAAAGCTTATACAGGTGCGTATTGAAGATGTAACAGGTATTGTTTTTTTTGATAAGCAACTGGAGGGAAATCGCAGAATTGATGTTTCCGATTTTAAAACCGGAACCTATATCATTAAAATAAGTTCTCCGGGGGAAATCGCATTGGGTCAGTTCGTAAAGCGATAACCCACAATTAAAGGCTGATTTTCACCTTGTATTTTTTTAAGATTTCCAGACTTTCTGGCGAAGTAGCTTCCGGATAGTCGAATGCTTTTTTACGCGCCTTTTTTTCTTCGGAACGTTTGATGGACTTAAGAAAACGACGTACCTGTTCATCCGTCTCTAAAATAATTCCGGGGACTTGTATGCTTTTGCCGTGGTCATCTTTGGCTACCATGGTAAAATAGGAAGAATTACAGTGCTTTACGATTCCGGTTTGAATATTTTCAGATTCCACTCTTATACCTACTACCATGGAAGTATTGCCCACGTAATTTATAGATGCTTTCATGGTAACCAATTCTCCGATCTCAATAGGATTAAGAAAATCTACAGTGTCAACAGAAGCTGTTACACAGTAAGCGCGAGAGTGTTTGGAAGCGCAGGCAAAAGCAATTTGATCCATAAGCGATAAGATATAGCCTCCATGTATTTTACCACTGAAATTCGACCGTGACGGCACCATGAGTTCTGAAATAGATACTCGTGAATCATCGATTCTCTTAAAGGAAATATTTTCAGACATCATCATTTTCTTCTATAGCGCGTTTTAAAATAGGTTCTGGCAATGCTTTTTTCGCTTTAGCCCCCATTTTTTTAAGTTTTTCAATAGATGTGATAATGTTTCCCCTTCCTTCAAACAATTTGTTCATAGCACCTTTATACTCGGTCTTCGCTTCATCCATCTTTTTACCCACTTTGGTAAGATCGGTAATAAATCCTTCGAATTTATCGTACAACGCACCGGCCTGACGGGCGATCTCTATGGCGTTGCGCTGTTGTTTTTCATTGTTCCACATGGTATCTATGGTTCGCAATGTGGCCAGAAGCGTAGAAGGTGTAACGATCACAATATTTTGCTCGAAGGCTTTATTGTAGAGGGTGTTGTCCTGATTAATGGCAATGGCAAATGCCGGTTCGATGGGAATAAACATCAATACAAAATCAGGACTCTCCATTTCATAGAGGTCTTCGTATTTTTTTGCGGATAATTGGTCAATATGTTTTTTAATAGAATTGAGATGTGCTTTGAGATGTAGTTGTTGCTCCTCATCTTCGGTATTCACATAGCGCTCGTAAGAGGTTAAGGAGACTTTGGCATCAATAATCATTTTTTTACCATCCGGAAGGTTGATAATAACATCAGGTAGCACTCTGCTACCATCTTCTCTTTGAAAGCTTTCCTGTACCTGATACTCCCGATCCTTTTCTAATCCGGATTTTTCAAGCACCCGTTCTAAGACCAGCTCTCCCCAGTTCCCTTGCATTTTACTATCACCTTTAAGGGCTTTCGTAAGATTAAGCGTTTCTTTGCTCATCTGTTCGTTCAGGTCTTTCAGACCTATGATCTGCTGACGCAGAGCAGCGTGATAGTCTATACTTTCTTTATGTGTAGCTTCTACCTTTTTTTCAAATAATTGTATTTTTTCCTGTAGTGGATTGAGAATAGTCTTTATATTTTCTTTATTCTGTTCGGTAAACTTGGTAGACTTTTCATCCAGGATCTTGTTGGCTAAGTTTTCAAATTCCTTTGTGAATTTCTCCTGTAATTGGGTGACCTCTTCTTTTTGCTCGGTATGACGAACCAGCAAATTCTCAAACTCTGCTTCTTTTCGGGTCATCTGTAGTGCAAGCGCATCCTTCTCTTTTCTGATCTCTTCTTTTTCATCATTTAGAATATCCAGGCGATCTCTTAACTCTTCAAGCTTGTTTTTTAATTGTAGTTCGCGTTCCTCTTGAGTCGCCTGTAAAGACTTTGTTTTGAGTCTTTGGATATATATTCCCAGAAAAACACCGGATATTAAGGTAATTAGAGCAATACCAACTGTTATTAATGATTCCTGCATAGATCAGCTTATTTTTTTTTGATCGTTAAAAACAAAGATACTCATTGCGAAGGATTATTAAGCGAAGGAAATAGACGTTTCCGGCATAGATTTTTACATAGGGTTGTGGGCTACAAGAAAGAATGCTGTCATTTTTTGATACGGAACGTACCTGTTTCTGGTTCGAACCAAATAAGATCAGCAGGGAAAAGAGAACTGAAAACCCCTTTTTCGATAAGTTCGCAAGGATCACCAAAAGAAGTCTGATCACTCGTCATTACCAGCATTTCGTCACATAATTGTATCGCCAATTCGATCTCATGTGTAGAAAACAGAATGGTTTTACCAGTTTCTCGGGTAATTTTTTTCAATAATTTGAGAATATAAGCTTTATGATAAATATCGAGATGCGTTGTAGGTTCGTCCAGTATAATTAAAGAAGTCTCCTGAGCAAGTGCTCTCGCGATCATTACTTTTTGTAATTGGCCGTCGCTCAGTTCGTAGCATTTTTTGTTTTGAATATGATCGATGTTAACCAATTGCATCGCTTCATGTACCCGCTCATTATCAATCGCACCAAGCGTACCTATCCAATTTGTATAAGGTTGCCTTCCGAGTGCGACTACTTCTTTTATCGTTAGATTTCCGGAAGGTAATTGTTCGGTTAAAACAATGCTCAGGTTGCTTGCAAGGGCTACCGGAGTATAAGATTTCAAGGATTTTTGATTTAATAGTACCTTTCCTTTTAATGGGTTTTGCACACCTGCGATTGATCGGAGCAAGGTAGATTTTCCAATTCCGTTGGCTCCCACCACAGCGGCTAATATTCCTTTACCCAGCCCAAATGAGATTTCATCACCAATGATAAGTGATTCCCGTTTACGCTGATAACCAATTTGTAGGTTTTCAACCTCTAATACCTTATATGTATCTTTATTTTTATTGATAATGTTTAAAAAATTATTCGTTTTCTTTTTACAAGTAACCAAATCACCACAGGGGCACCTATTAAAGACGTAATGGCATTGATAGGAAGTGTGAATTCACTGGTAGGAAGTTGAGCAATGGTATCACAAACAAGCATAATGACAGCTCCAAGCAGAATTACTGCTGGCATTAAAACTTTATGATTGGGCGTGTTGATCAATTGTCGGGTTAAGTGAGGTACGGCGAGGCCAATAAAAGCTATGGGGCCTGCAAAGGCGGTGACGCTTCCGGCGAGTAAACTTGTGGCGATAATGATTAAATATCTCGCGCGTTTGATGTTAACTCCCAGGCTACGGGCATAATTCTCTCCTAACAGAAAGGAATTTAGTGATTTTAACGTAAAAATACTGATAAAAAGACCAAAGAATACCAGAAAAGAGAACAGGCCAATCTCAGTCCAGCTAAGGTTACCCAAACTTCCGAAAGACCAGAAAATATATTGCTGCAAACGTTCCATATCCCCAAAAAATGAAAGAACACTTACTACGGCGGTTGTAATACTACCAAACATTAACCCTATGATGAGAATTGCCATCGTGTCTCTTATACGTGCAGCAACGGCCATTACGGCTACTAGCACTAAAAAACTACCTATGCTGGCAGCAATCGCGATTGATACCGTTCCTGTAACGATCAATCCAGCTGTACCGCTAAGAAATGCGGTGCCAAAAATGAGCAAGGCCACACCCAGGCTCGCCCCAGAACTTATTCCCAGAACAAAAGGCCCTGCTAAAGGATTTCTAAATAGGGTTTGCATCAATAAACCACTTAAAGATAAAGCGGCTCCTGTAAGCACCGCAGTAATTGCTTTCGGTAAACGATAATGAAATAAAATATAATGCCATGATTCCTTTTCCGGAGTATTGAAAAGCAGCATATTCAAAATATCTTCAAACGGAATTTTAACTGATCCTAAACTTATGTTAACCAAAAAACATATGAGCAGAGAGACCGATAGAAGTAAAAAGGTGATCTTGTATGTGCCTACCGGTTGCAATTATTGTAAAGGTTTAAAAAAAGAAGGTTTGTAATCTGGTAAAGCTTCCGGGTGAAAAATTGAGATAAGGTCTTTTAAAACGAGATCTGGGCGGTTAGGTGCCAACTCGTAGTATAGCAATCCGCCGGTTTCTCCTTTAACACTACTATAGGTGTAGATGTTTTTATTTGAAAATGCTTCAAAGTGTGTATAGTGCGCGTGAGCAGATCGCATTTGCTCATAAGACGTAAATTGTCCGGGTCCTATCCAAAATTCAGCATTTTGACCTTTCTCCAGTACACTTTCAAAGTTCAATGAAAGGCTTCCGGTACCGGGTGTGTCACTCCATAAATAATTAGCATTCGCATCTTTGATAAATTGAGCAGCCCAGCTTTCACCTGCAGGAAGATACCAGACATCTTTAAACATAGCACCAGAAAATACTGTAGGGCGTTCATCAAAACTTTTAGCGATCTCTTTTGCGTTCAGGTATTCTTTTTCTATTTCGTTGAATATGCTGGCCGCCAGCTCCTCTTTTTGAAAGAAAGGTGCGAAAAACTTGATCCATTCGGCCTTGCCAAGGGGAGAATGTTCGGTCCAGTCACCATTATATACGACAGGAATTCGCGACTTCTGGATAGTTTCATATGCCTTGTTGTGACTGTTTATGGAAAAGCCAACAACCAGTTCCGGTTGAAGGTCAATTAAAACTTCTGTATTAATAGCTTCATTTTTACCCAATTCTTTAACTTGACCGCTATCGATCAGATCACGGGTTTTCTTTGAAGAAATATAATGACTATCGGGAAACCCAACAAGTGTATGTTCGACACCCAACGCTTCCAAAACCGGAATGTGTGTGGTAGATGTGACCACTATTTTTTCAACAGGTACACCAATAATAGTGTCATAAGCGTTGGCATCTAAGGTAATATACGCCAGCTTGCTTTTTTCGATCAACGCATAAGTAAATTTCAGATCACTTTCAGGCCATGGAGAAGAAACTGTGAGTATGGTGATGTCCCCCTGTTTTATAAGATCAAAACCTTTTGCATAGCTAACAACTTCTGTTTTTGCATTTTCGACAACGGGAATACGTTCTTCTTCGGCCAGTCTTGAAGGTTTTTCTTTACAGCCTGATAAAAAGGTAATCAGAGTTATGCAGATAAGATAGTATCTTTTCATAATTGCAATTTCACTTTCAAAAATAAGATTATTTAAGGTTTTGAAGGCTGCTATCTATGAAATGTTTAATTTAGTCGCTGAGAATTTGGTTCCGCTTCTTTTTTCTGAGAAACGGATTAAAAGGGAATCAGGTGCGTTTGATAGAAGTTTTTTCAAATCATATCAAATAAATCCTGAGCTGTTCCCGCAACTGTAAACTTAGTCCGCCTGTGGCGGATGCTTGTTATGAATTCTTTGAAACCACTGTTTTTAAGTAAAAGTTAAAAATGGGAAGGTGCATAACAAGACGTGAGCCAGGAGACCTGCCAGTTTTCTAATTGAATGTCAAACTTTCGGGATAAAAGTTTGGGTATGGGTAAACTACATACTTTTTTTCCCTTTTAATGGAATTAAAAAATGAACAAAAGAAGTATTTCTTTGTGTGCATTCGCTTTATTATGCACTACAATTTTTGCGCAGGAAACGCAGGAACAGGATCGAAAACCTGAAGAACTGGAAGAAGTGGTGGTCACGGATTCCCGATTTGAACTAAAACGAGAAAATTCCGGTAAGACGGTTATTCAGATCACACCGGAAGAAATTCAGCAAAATCAAGGCAGAAGCCTTGCACAGCTTATCAACGCTAAAAGTGGTTTTGAAATTAACGGAAGCCGGAGTAACGCAGGACAACCTTTGAGTTATTTCGTGCGTGGTGGGAATAATCGTCAGGTATTGATTTTAATTGATGGTGTACAATTATCGGACCCATCGCAGATCACAAATGATTATGACCTTCGATTGATTTCGCTAGATCAGATTGAATCTGTCGAGATCATCAAAGGAGCTGCCAGTACCCTTTACGGGAATGGTGCCGCTGCAGCTGTGATTAGCATTAAGACCAAGCGTGCCGGAGCAAAATCTATTCAGGCAACCTTAAATGCTTCTGTTGCTACCAATCAGAGTCAGGAAGAAGATGCCTATAATCCAGCGGATTTTTCTAATTCGGTAGCCGTCAACGGAACATTAGAAAAGTTTACGTACAATGCCTCTTTCGCACAGCAGTATACCGATGGGTTGTCTGCTGTCACTACCGAAGAAGGTAACGAAAGAGACCCCTTTTCAAAGATCAGCAGCAGCGTGCGCTTGGGATATGATTTCGATCCCAAATTAAAAATCGGTATATATGGTAATCATGACAAGTTTAATGCAGCTTTCGACAACTCATTTCCAATTGCTGATGCGGCTAATGAATCTAAGACCGAACAATTCAGGTTGGGCACCACCGCAAATTTCAATTACGCCAAAGGAAGCCTTACCTTGAATGCTGCCATAAATACGATAGATAGGGAAATTATCTCTGATTTTCCTTCCCGCTTTGAAGCGAAGAGTTATGTAGTAGATGTCTTTAATAAATACGTGTTCAATGATACATTTTACACCATTGTAGGTCTTAATTACTTAAAAAATGAAGCGGAATTCGCAGAAAATACCAACTTTAATATTATAGATCCCTATGCGAATGTAGTTTGGGTATCTAAATTCGGACTCAATCTGAATGCAGGAGCAAGATTAAATAACCATAGTGAGTACGGTAGTAATTTCACCTACAATTTTAATCCTTCGTATGTAATCAAATTTGATGAAGACTATCTAAAAGTGTTAGGTTCCTTCAGCACCTCTTTTATTGCGCCTTCGCTGTTTCAGTTGTTCGGTACTTTTGGTCCGAATCCTGATCTGGAACCTGAAGAAAACCGAACTTTAGAAGGTGGGTTGGAATACCGAACTTCCAAATTTAGGGCCAATGCACTTTATTTTAATAGAAATGAAGAGAACTTTATTGACTATGTAGTTACCAATTTTGATACGTTTGAAGGTGAATACCGAAATGTTGCGGAAGAGTTCACAGTCAAAGGAGTGGAGGTAGAGGTAGAAACCAAACCTATAGAAAAGTTAAGAATAACGGCTAATTATACCTTTACCGAACGAGAAGAGCAGATAGCCTTAAGGATTCCAAAGCACAAAGCGAATTTGCTGGTAGGTTATGAAATTACTAATAGATCTTTTGCATCTGTTAATTTTCAGCACACCGGAAGCAGGACAGATATCGACTTTAGTACATTTGAAAATGTAGCGTTAGAAGCATTTTCATTAATAGACCTTTACTATAGTCATAACATTCTCAAAAACAAAATGAAGGTTTTTGCGAATATCTCGAATATTTTGAATGAAGATTATTTGGAGATTGTTGGTTTCACCACCCGTGGCCGAAATATAAGACTAGGATTCTCCTTGACATTATAAACTAAAAAAGCCGCTGAATGCGGCTTTTTTGATTATTCCACAGCTATTTTTCGATCTCCAAAAGGTGTTTTTATAATGTATAAGCCTTTAGGTAGTTTCTTTACTGCCTGTTGTGCTTCCGTTTCATTAATGACATCTACAGAAGAAATCAGGGTTCCCGTAAAATCATAAATAAATAATGAGTAAGGAGTAGAAATGGAATTAGCAGATCTTCCCATATCGTCAATCGGACAAAGGACACAGGGATCTTCACCACCGGGATCGGTGCTGCCTCCAGTTTTAATATATCGCCAGGGAAACTCACGTACGTTATCTAACAAAGTTTCGTCGGATTCAGGAACACGGTTTACGTGATCCATAAATGAATAGATCCTATATATATTATCATTTACTAAGGATAAAGAACCTACATATTCGTAAAACGTATTATAGACCGTTACTTTTTTAGTGCTGCCTGCAGGAATACTGCCACCATCACCAGAGGCGAACTGATAGGCATCGTAATTTTGATCAAAGGCATTTCGAAATGCGGAAGCATATAGCGCGAATGGAGAAGAATTAGCGGTAGCATTCCCATTATTTTCGATGGTGACTTCAAACGTTGCATTTTCACCAAAATAAATGTTAGGTACCTGTCCGGAAGTTAGATTATAGTTTTGTCCGTTATTGTTTACCGTTAGTGCTTTTAACCGCAAGTTTGGTTGTGGTGGTGGGCAGCCGCTTACTCTGGAGGTTTCGCAAATGATCTCTCTCTTGTAAGGTCCATTAGGACATTTCCAGTAATCAAAATGTCCAACAGGTAGAAAATAGATTTTTTCAACGATTAGTTTCCCGTAAAACTGTCCATGTGAATTTTTATAATCATTGTAGTAAAGGATATAAAAATAATGATTGTTTCTATAGAAGTTATAATCTTCCGGAGCTATGTGCTTCTCAGAAACTACATCTCCATTACTAGCTGATATTATCTGTAGTTTATATCTATATTTAGTAACATCATCTAAATTGGTAGGATAACATAAATCATCTAGATTATTCAAAGACATACTGCCATTTAGTAGATTAGGTGTCTTAATCGTAAACACCAATTGTTCATAGCAGTTACTTGAGGGAACTTTTTCTTCCAGTAATAGATCAAAATCATCGCACGAAATCTGTGAAAAAAGAGGAAAACAAAGAAGCAGTAATAATAAGGTAAGATGTGATTTCATAAATATTTAATTAGGTTGGCGATAAAATTAGCAAAAGAAAGTAAATTCTTACAAAAAATAGGAATAAAAAAACCGCATCTTAAAAATGCGGTTCTATAAAAGCTATTAAGAAAACGACTTAATCCAATTCTACATACATATTGTCACGAGTAGGTAAGAACATTTTGGAATTTGTAACTTCTTTAATGGGTATTAAAGGTTCGGTGACCATACCTCTTCCTACAGCTCCAATTTCCTGTAGTGCTCTGGCTAACAAAGGTTCATTTTCATCGCCTAAAACTCCTAAATTTGCTAGATCTTCGTCTAAGCTGATATCTGGGACTAATCCCGAGGTATAATCAGAATCCCCTATTGAATTTTCACTTTTACCAACCAAAGGTTGTAGGGCAAAAGTATGATTTGGGTTTACACCGGAGCGATCTATAGTTGCGAAAGGCGGATTCAAATTAGGATTATCTAATAATGTTATTGAAAATTCATTTTTACCACGAGTGACATCTCCTACATGGATAATATTGATATACGGTTCTAAACCAAACATAACTAACTCACTAGATGATGCAGTGCTCCCAAGTCCAATAACGTAAACCTTAGTTAGATTCAAACTATTGATAGAAGAACCATTTCTTAGCGAATTTGTAAATCTAGTGGTTCTTGCCTCTTCAGAGAGTGCTTGTTGGTATTTTGGACTCCAAATACCTTTTAGAAATACGTCACCATTGAATTGCCCAGTGATCATACTGGCAAGAGCAGCAGCAGAAGCCACAGACCCACCTCCATTATAACGAAGATCCAAAACCAACTCAGTAACTCCTTCGCTTTTTAATTGTCCGAAAGCGTCGTTTAACTGTGAATCAAAAGTTCTGGTAAATGCATTATACATGATATAACCGACCTTGGTGCCTCCCACGTCGAAGGTTTTTGATATTAAAACCGGATTTTCGGTAAGTTCTGTTTTTGTTAAGGTGACTTCTTGTCCATTGGGCGAGATCACATTGTTTTCAATATCTGCCATATTTAAGGTATAGGTGTCGTTGGAGCCAAACAGTAAAGCTCTATAATTATCCAAATTGAGCGTTTGACCATCTACTCCGGTAAAAATATCTCCCCGTTGGATGTTTTTAATAGAAGCATCCGATCCTGGAATAATATAGCGAACATATCCGTAAATATTGTTATTATTAGCAAAACGCACCAATCCGAACTCTACTCCATTCGATTTAAAAGTTCCTTGTTGGGAATCTAATAACTCGTTATAATCATCATCTATAAAACTAAATCGGTCTATAGGATTGTTGTTTCCTACAATATTGACATGACGGTCACATAAATTATAGAATAAATCTTCTGGTGAAGAGAAACCTGATATAAATTGAACATATTGTTCCACATTGGCAAAACGATCATCTGCCAGATTAGGTACATCGTCCTGCCACAGATACCAGTAGTTCATACCACTCCAAATAAAATTTTCGGCGGCTAATTCGGTTTCTACATCAAAACTTATTGGATCAGGTGCATCATCATCATTGCTACTGCATCCACTCAATATAAATGTAAGTCCGACAAGTAAATAAATAAACTTTTTCATAACTATTCTATTTTTTCATCATTGCTATTAAAACACTAAAATACTGACTATATTGTTAATTTAAAATTTTTTGTAACAAATTAAGATATGCTTCGTCTTCCTTGTATAACCCTTAAATAGTGTGTTATAACCAACAAAACCAACAATGAAACAAACAGAATTTTTACAGATTGTAATGCCCTTTAAAGACAAGGTTTTTCGTCTTGCCAAGCGGTTATTAGTTTCTGTAGAGGAAGCAGAAGATGCAACTCAGGAAGTACTGTTGAAATTATGGTCGAATAAGGAGCAGATGGAAAAGTATCGAAGTGTAGAAGCTTTTAGTATGACAATGACCAAAAATTATTGTCTGGACCGATTGAAATCAAAGCAGGCTTCAAATCTTAAATTGGTACATAGTAATTATCAGGATGAGAAGACCTCTTTACAAAAAGAAGTAGAAGCGAAAGACAGCGTATCCTGGATGCACCGGATCATGGAAAAATTACCACAACAACAAAAAATGGTATTACAATTAAGAGATATCGAACAGTATGAATATGAAGAGATCGCGAAAATGCTGGATATGAATCCAACCGCAGTACGAGTGGCGTTGTCCAGAGCAAGAAAAATGGTTAGAGAAGAATTAGTAAAAAAACACAACTATGGAATCAGTTAACATAGAAAAACTATTGGAAAAGTATTTTGAAGCAACTACAACGGTTGCTGAGGAAAAGGTATTACAATCTTATTTTTCCGGTGATGAGGTAGCATCTCACCTGGAAGATTACAGAAGTATGTTCACCTATTTTTCCAACGCCAGAGAAGAACAGTATACCAGACCCGTTCCATTAAACCCTAAGCGAAAAAGCAATCTTTACAAGTGGATTTCGGTGGCAGCAGTAGCTGTACTAAGTTTTGGCATTTATTTTGGTAATGAATACAGAGAACAGCGGGAAATTGAGTTGGCATATGAAGAAACTCAAAAAGCGTTTGAACTCATTGCCCTAAATCTCGATAGAGGTACCGAGAAAATTAGCTACCTCACAGAATTTAATAAAACAACAAACAAAATTTTAATTAACGAGTAAAAAAGAAATCATGAAAAAAATAGTCGTATTAATTGCATTAGTTACCCTTCCACTTATAGGTTTTAGTCAGTCGGCATTCGACAAGTTTGAAGATATGGAAGAAGTGAGCACCGTGGTCGTAAACCAAAACATGTTTAAATTGTTCTCCAGAATTGAATCTGATGATCCTGAAGCGCAGGAATTCATGGAAATGGTGAAGTCACTCAATGATCTGAAAGTTTTTATTACCGAAGATGAGAGCGTAGGTGCCCAAATGAAAGCCACAGTTGATAAATACCTTAAAAATGCTTCTTTACAGGAGTTGATGAGGGTAAAAGATAAAGAGGTTAACGTTAAATTTTACATCAAGCAAGGTCGTGACGAAGATCATGTAAGTGAGTTATTGATGTTCGTAAGTGGCTTAAAAGATATGGAAGCCAACGGAAGAAAGTTTGAAACCGTATTACTTTCATTAACAGGCGATATCGACCTAAACAAGATCAGTACGCTTACCCGAAAAATGAATCTTCCTTCTGAATTGGAAAAGGCAGATAAAAAGAATAAGAATTAATCATCAATCATTAGCTAAAACCACCTGTTTCTTTAGGAGTCGGGTGGTTTTATGAATTCATCAATCAATCATCAATTAACACCATCATGAAAAAAGTATCGTATTTAGTTATCACTTTATTTGCAGTACTCTTATTAGGAGCATGCAACAATTCGCAAAGTCTTCAACAGTATATTGTTGAAAATAAAGAAAACAATGATTTTATTGCTGTAGACCTTCCGGTGAGTTTGCTCAATATTGAAGAGACCAATCTTAATGAAGAGGAAAAGGAGGCTTATAAATCCATACGTAAAGTAAATGTACTGGCCTACAAAATGAAAGGCGAAAATGATCCCGAATATGCTTTGGAAAAGAAGCGAGTTCTGGATATCCTCAAAGATGATAAATATCAGCAGTTAATGAAGTTCAACTCAAGAGATATGAAAGTAACGGTAAAGTATATAGGTACCGATACTTTTATTGATGAGGTAATCCTTTTTGGTACTAATAAGGATTTTGGCTTCGGGTTAGTACGATTGCTGGGCGATGATATGAAACCTGAAAATGTAGTAAAATTGATGGATGCTCTTAAAAAGTCTGATTTTGACTCTACTGCCTTAGGGGGTCTTGAAGGCTTATTGAAAGATATTTAGAATCAGTACCTATACAAACCAAAAAAAATCCTGCTTTAAGCAGGATTTTTTTGTACTTATTGTTTTATATACCTGTATAATTAGACGGCGAAATTGCTTTGAGTTCTTTTTTAATATCCGCATTAACATCTAATGTGTCAATGAATGTGGCAATAGATTGTTTAGTAATTTTTTCATTCGTTCGGGTAAGACCTTTTAAAGCTTCATAGGGATTGGGATAGCCTTCTCTTCTTAAAATGGTTTGTATAGCTTCAGCGACCACTGCCCAGTTATCTTCCAGATCCTGAGCGAAACGGGCTTCATTCAGCAAGAGCTTATTGAGACCCTTGAGAGTAGAAGCAAAACCTATAATGGTGTGCCCAAAGGGTACACCTACATTTCGCAAAACGGTACTATCTGTAAGATCTCTTTGTAATCGGGATACGGGTAGCTTTGAGGATAGATGTTCAAAAATTGCATTTGCGATCCCCAGATTGCCTTCAGAATTTTCAAAATCGATCGGATTCACCTTGTGTGGCATGGCAGAAGAGCCAACTTCTCCGGCTTTGATCTGTTGTTTGAAATAATCCATGGAGATATAGGTCCAGACATCTCTGTTGAAGTCTATCAAAATGGTATTGATACGTTTCAATCCGTCAAAAAGAGCCGCAGCGTGGTCGTAGTGCTCAATTTGTGTAGTAGGGAACGAATGATACAAACCTAACTTCTCTTCTACAAATGTTTTTCCAAAAGCCTTCCAGTCAACCTCCGGATATGCTACTTTATGGGCATTGAAGTTACCCGTGGCACCGCCAAATTTAGCAGCAAACGGAATTTGCTGTAAACCATTTACCTGTTCTTCCAGCCTTTTTACAAAAACATTTATCTCTTTTCCAAGTCGGGTAGGAGATGCAGGTTGCCCATGGGTTCTAGCGAGCATTGGAATATTTTTCCAGTCTTCCGCAAGGCTTATCAGTTTTTCAGATAAATCTCCAAGAGCAGGCATGTAAACATCCTGAATTGCCTCTTTAATAGAAAGCGGGATAGCTGTATTATTGATGTCCTGAGAGGTAAGCCCAAAATGAATAAATTCTTTATACGATTGAATTTGTAGCTGATCAAATTTTTCTTTGATGAAATATTCTACCGCTTTTACATCGTGATTGGTTACCTTTTCGATTTCCTTAATTGCATTGGCATCTTTAGTACTAAAATCCTCATAGATAGCTCTTAAATCGTCTAATAATGACAGATCAAAATCTTCAAGCTGGGGCAGAGGTAGTGTGCAAAGGGCTATAAAATACTCAATCTCTACTCTTACTCTGTATTTAATAAGTGCTTCTTCTGAAAAATAATTAGCCAGTTCTAAAGTTTTGCTTCGATACCTTCCGTCGATGGGTGATATGGCATTAAGTGCCGAAAGTTGCATAGGGTATAAATTTTGAAAGTTTCAAAGATACTTTTTTAACTTAAGATAGCGAACTCTCATTTCTATTCTTTCGGTAACTTTGAGAGTATTTTTCGCGCTGTAGCTTTGTAACCCGCAGATTGATGATGGATATCTTTCTCCAATACCATTTTTAATTCGGGGTAGATCCATTCATATTTCTTACCAAGTTCAAATAACGTATAAATCGAGTAGGCTTTTGCCGCTACTTTTTCATCATTTATTAGCCAGTCAAAAGTAGCTTCTGTGATGTGATCTAAATGTACATCTGTAAGTTTCTCTTTAAAAACAGAAGGTTTTTTTCCAAAATAAGCAAATACCATAAGTTGACAGATCTTTGCTACAGGTCGCTTTGAAGAATCAAGTTTGAAATTCTTAAGCTGTTCGGTAAAAGTATCCAGATAAGGGGTCAATTGTTCTAATCTTTTATGGCAAACAAACTCCAGCACCCAGCATGCCCGCGATGACACCTCTTCGTCAAACATAAAACAAACTCTCAAAAGCTCTGGCATCAAAGATTCTTCATGTAAAACAGTGTCTGCCAGTCTCAGCCGGGTTTCTCGATATGCTTTAAGTGATTTTAGTTCATCAAAAAAAAGATCTGCTGTCATGCTTTTTTACTATTTTAGGGCTCTTAAAAACCGCACCATGAAAATACTCAAAAAATTGCTGATTGTATTATTGATTGTATTCATTGTAATTCAGTTTTTCAGACCTGAGAAGAATCTTTCTGATACGATTCCGGCAACCGATTTTATCGCAATGACAAATCCGTCCCCAGCTATTGAAACCACACTTCGTAATGCCTGTTATGATTGTCACTCTAATAATACCAACTACCCCTGGTATAATCAAATCGCACCTGTTTCATTCATGATCGCAGAACATGTAAAAGATGGAAAAAAACATCTGAACTTCTCAGAATGGGGAACCTATTCTTCCAAAAAGAAGGCTCATAAATTAGAAGAATTGGTGGAAGAAGTTGAAGAAGGCCATATGCCTGAATCGTCATATACCTGGATGCATGCAGAGGCAAAACTTACGAAAAACCAGATCGAAGAGCTTAATAACTGGGCAAAAGACCTGCGTTTTATCTATCAAATAAATAACGAATAGCTTTTTCGACTCCTGTAGTCGCTTTTTCGGGAATAATGGTAAGATGCTCCATTTCCCCCTCATCCATAGAAGGTTTCGGATCTATAAAATAAACAGGAACCCGGGATTTTCTGTAATGTACCAAACTGGCTGCGGGGTACACTTGCATAGAAGTTCCAACAACCATCAGATAATCTGCTTGTTCTACCAGTCTAGCGGCTTTCTCGATCATAGGTACCATTTCGCCGAACCAGACGATGTGCGGTCGAAGTTGATGCTGTTGTTCACAAAAGTCACCAATCCTGATATCTTCATGCCAATCGTAGATCAATCGCTCATCAAATGTACTTCTGGCTTTTAATAGTTCTCCATGTAAATGAATCACTTGATTGCTTCCCGCGCGTTCATGAAGATCATCCACATTTTGGGTTATAATTTTCACGTCAAAATCTCTTTGTAGCGATGCCAGATCCTCGTGTGCCTTATTCGGAACAACTTTCTTTAATTGTTGTCTTCGTTTGTTGTAAAAATCGAGTACCAGAGAAGGGTTGTTTCGCCATCCTTGTGGAGAAGCTACTTCCATCACATCATGCCCTTCCCAGAGACCGTTGGCATCTCTGAAGGTGCTTATTCCGCTTTCGGCACTTATCCCTGCTCCTGATAAAACTACGACTGTTTTCATTTTTGTATTTTTAATCTTCCTTAAAATAACTAAAATTTTAAAAATAGTCCATGAGTCAAGAAGAAATACTGGCTTACCTTGAAACATTTCTCACGCCCGAAAGAATTCAGCGATTTGATGAGGTACTGTCCAGACGAACAAAACACTTTACAGTGGCTATTGAAGATGTTTATCAGGCGCATAATACGAGTGCTGTAATACGAAGCTGTGAGATCTTTGGCATACAGGAAGCACATCTCATTGAAGCAAAGTTCGGACATCGACTTGATACTAAAATTGCAATGGGAGCCCAAAAATGGGTAGATGTTAACCGTTATGACCGCACGGAATCTTGTATCGAGGCACTTAGAAAAAAAGGATATCAAATAATCGCGACCACTCCTCATAACGATTCCTGTTATTTACACGATTTTGCGATCGAGTCTAAAAGCGCTTTTTTCTTTGGTACCGAAAAAGATGGACTGTCTGATACCGTTATGAATGAAGCAGACGGATTTTTAAAAATACCTATGGAAGGTTTTACTGAAAGCCTTAATATTTCGGTGTCGGCTGCCATTATTCTTCAGGCTGTGACTTCCCGTCTACGCAACTCAAAGATCAACTGGAAACTCAAGGAGGAGGAGATCTTTGAGAAAAAATTAGACTGGACAAAGAAATCCATCAAGAGTGTAGAGGACATTCTGGCAAGGCGATTTGAAAAAAGTTAGATTCATCATTAAAAAAAATTTTTAATTTAAATACTCTAAAACCAACCAACAAATGACAACACTTCTTTATATTATCGGTACCCTGCTTTTAATTATTATTGTATTGATCATGATTTCACCATCGGGTTATCATGTACATCGATCAATTGAGGTCAACAAACCCCTGGGAGAAGTCTTTAACTACGTGAAATATCTCAAAAATCAGGACAAGTGGTCTCCCTGGAAGAAAAAAGATCCTCAAATGAAGCAGGAAATGAAAGGAGAAGATGGCAGTGTAGGTGTGATCGCTTCGTGGGATGGAAATAAGCAGGTAGGATCCGGCGAACAGGAAATCGTAAAAATAGTTGAAAATGAAATGATTGAAAGCAAACTTCGTTTTTTCAAACCCTGGAAATCAGAATCAGATGCGTATTTAAAAGTTGAGGAGACCTCGGAAGGAAAAACAAAGGTGATTTGGGGTTTTTCTGGAAAGAACGAATTCCCATCAAGAATTTTTATGACCTTTTTTAATATGGATAAAACCGTGGGTAAAGATTTTGAAGAAGGTTTAAATGACCTTAAAGAACAATTGGAACAAACTAAATAAGTTTATGGATCATAATATGGTAGGCTGGTTCGAGATACCGGTTACAGACATGGAAAGAGTGCGTAAATTTTATGAAACGGTTTTTAATATCTCACTGCAGGTACAAGACTTTGGAGGGACTCTTATGGGGTGGTTTCCTTTTGCAAATGGAAAGACGGGATCTTCTGGTTCTCTGATTCAAAATGAAGCCTATACTCCCAGTAAAAGTGAAGGAGTACTTATTTATTTTTCTTCTGTGGATGTTTCAAATGAGCTTACGCGCATTCCGGAAGCGGGAGGAACTGTCTTGCAATCAAAAACACTTATTTCTGAAGATATTGGCTATATGGCATTATTTTTAGATACCGAAGGAAACCGGATTGCACTACACTCCAGAAAGTAGTTTAACGCAGCTCATACTCCATGTAAGTAGCGGTCTTGTGGGCTGCTTCTTTACCGTAGATCATGGTCAACAGATGAAAAGAAAGGTCGATCCCAGCAGAAATCCCACCGGAGGTAAAAAGGGTTCCATCTCCTGTAAACCGTTCTGCAGGCTTCGGAATACCATCTGGCACTAACTTTTTCATATCGTCGTAAACCTGGTGATGCGTACAGTAGGATTTTCCATCTAACAATCCTAATACCGCCAGCACTCTGGATCCTGAACAAATACTCAGCGTATAAGTTGCTTCTTCATGGACTCCTCGAATTTTATTCAGGAGTTCTTTATCCTTTATCAGCTCGTTGGTACCCTGTCCGCCGGCTATGATCAGGATATCAATATTGGGTGCGGTTTTAAAGGTGTGATCCGGATTTACCGAAAGTCCGTTAACCGCAATCACGGGTGCGTCGCTTCCGGCAAGCGTAAAAACATTAAATAGTTTGTATTCATGAAGTTGTGATGCTACAGAGAATACCTCAAACGGACCGGCAAAGTCAAGGACTTCCGCTCCATCAAAAATAAAGATCCCTACATTGAGCTTCATAATTGATTCTTTACCATGAGTGCGATCATTTCTTTCATCATTTTTGCAGCGAGTGCTGCGGTCATTCCATGAAAATCTCTTTTTGGATTGTATTCTACAATATCGGCGCCTATAATGGGAAGTTGTATGGTATGCAACAGATCTATAACTTGCCTGGGAGACAATCCGCCCGGTTCATGATGCGAAACTCCGGGAGCAAAAGCCGGATCAAAGGCATCCATATCTAAAGAAATATACAGAGGCAGCTCTTTAAAAGAAAGTGCGGTTGGGTCAAAGTCCTTCATCTCTTGAACATGAACGTCATATTTTGAAGCCTGCTCTTTTTGATGCGCATTCAGGGTTCGTACACCAATCTGGATAAGGTGGGTGGCAAGTTTATCTTGCATAATTCTTGCGAATGGGCAGGCATGAGAGTATTTGTCACCTTCAAAATTATCATAGAGGTCTGCATGTGCATCTATATGCAAGATTTGAAAATTTTGATATTTTGAACTGATCGCCTTTAAAACGGGATAGGTAACAGAATGATCACCACCAAGGGTAAAAAGCCTTTTTCCTTCTTTCAGGTTTTGAAGTGAAATATTCTCGATTTGTTGATATTCACCTATTTCAAAGTCACCAGCATCTACAAATACTTTTAAATCTGCCTCTATACCATTTTCGGCATAGTAATTTGACGCTCCGGAATGATAATATTCGCGAATTACAGGAGGTGCTTCCGCGGGACCTTGCATAAAAGATGATTTTTCATCGAAAAGCAATCCTTGAACTACGATTGTTTTGTCCATCTACGATGAGTAGTAAATAATTTGGTTATCACTAGTTGCCCCCTAAAATAGAAAATCCCTCGAATATTTACATCATAAATAGTATTCTCTTAACACTTTATGAAACTCTAAAACTTGAATGCTTGTGGTTACTTTTAAAATTTATCAATCATAGTGACTCAATGCAAAAAGAATGGGATTTAAATATTAAAAAACAAAAAGAGCTTACCGTGATGATCTTGAAGGTTTCATCACTCTTTATACTGGTTGTATTCTTAGTTTTCTTTTTACTGAACTACTTTAAATATAAATAAAGCTATTCCTCATCAATCAAAACTTCTAGGATCTGTATAGCAGCATCACTGATCTTTGTACCGGGACCAAAAACGGCTACGGCTCCTGCATCAAATAAAAATTGATAGTCTTGTTGTGGAATTACGCCACCAACGATCACCATAATATCATCTCTACCGTACGCTTTGAGTGCATCAATTACCTGTGGCACTAAAGTCTTATGACCTGCTGCCAGAGAAGAGACTCCCAGAATGTGCACATCATTTTCCACAGCCTGTTTGGCTGCTTCCGCCGGGGTTTGAAATAACGGACCTATATCAACATCAAATCCGACATCGGCATAGCCTGTAGCTACTACTTTCGCACCCCGGTCATGACCATCCTGCCCCATTTTTGCGATCATGATTCTGGGCCGTCGCCCTTCGGTTTCTGCAAATTTATCTGCCAGTTCTTTGGCTTTGCCAAAGCTTTCATCGTTCTGAATTTCTTTTGAATACACGCCGCTGAATGATTGTATTTTTGCTTTATATCTTCCATAAACCGCTTCAAGCGCATCACTTATCTCTCCAAGAGTAGCTCTTTCACGAGCAGCTAGCACCGCTAAAGCTAATAAATTTTCTTCACCTGACTTTGCTGCGTTCGTCAGATTGTCTAGTGCATTTTGAACTTTTTGAGAATCTCTAGTTTTTTTGATATTCTCCAGGCGCTGAATCTGTTGTTTGCGAACGTTCTCATTGTCTACCTCCAGAATATGTAAGGGATCTTCCTGTGCCAGTCTGTATTTATTCACGCCGACAATGATGTCTCGGGCACCATCTATCTTCGCCTGCTTTCTGGCAGCTGCTTCTTCAATTCGCATTTTCGGAATACCAGCCTCAATCGCCTTGGTCATTCCTCCGATTTCTTCCACCTCTTCGATAAGTTTCCAGGCTTTCTGCGCAATTTCATTAGTAAGGCTCTCCACATAATAGCTTCCTGCCCAAGGATCTACGGTTTTGGTAATGTTAGTTTCTTCTTGTAAGTAGATCTGGGTATTCCGGGCGATCCTTGCTGAAAAATCGGTAGGCAAAGCAATTGCTTCATCCAGTGCGTTGGTGTGCAAGCTTTGTGTGCCACCAAAGGCTGCTGCCGCTGCTTCAATACAGGTACGGGCTACGTTGTTAAAAGGATCTTGTTCTGTAAGGCTCCATCCACTGGTTTGACTGTGGGTTCTTAATGCTAAGGATTTTTCATTTTTAGGACTGAATTGTTTTACTAGTTTGGCCCATAACATTCTTCCTGCCCTCATCTTAGCGATTTCCATGAAATGATTCATGCCCACGGCCCAGAAAAAAGAAAGCCGGGGTGCAAAATCATCAATAGACATTCCGGCGGCAAGACCCGTACGTATATATTCCAGTCCGTCTGCCAGCGTGTACGCCAATTCTATATCTGCAGTAGCACCTGCTTCCTGCATGTGGTATCCGGAAATACTAATGCTATTGAATTTGGGCATGTGTTTACTCGTATATTCAAAAATATCGGCGATGATCTTCATAGAAGGAGTAGGAGGATAGATGTATGTATTCCGAACCATAAATTCCTTAAGGATATCATTCTGAATGGTTCCCAAAAGTTTTTCCGGAGTTACACCTTGTTCTTCAGCAGCTACAATATAAAAAGCCATAATAGGAAGTACGGCCCCATTCATGGTCATGGAGACAGACATTTTATCTAACGGAATCTGATCGAAGAGAATTTTCATATCCTCTACAGAGTCGATGGCTACACCTGCTTTTCCAACATCACCGGGTACTCTTTCATGATCTGAGTCATAACCTCGGTGTGTCGGAAGATCAAATGCTACCGAGAGTCCCTTCTGTCCAGCTTCGAGATTTCTTCGATAAAATGCATTACTTTCTTCAGCGGTGGAGAATCCTGCATATTGTCTGATAGTCCAGGGTCGTCTTACGTACATGGTACTGTAAGGGCCTCGTAAATAAGGTGGAATACCTGCGACAAAATTAAGATGTTCTAGATCTTTGATATCGTTTTTACTGTATGCAGGTTTTAGAGCGATACCTTCTGCAGTCTCAAAGTTCACCGATTTTTTTGAAGGCTTATCAAAATCTTTCGATGCTATGTTAAGGTGCTGTAAGTTCTTGCGTTTACTCATGATTTAAAGTTTTGTAAGCTAAGTATTTCCTTTAAAAACAGGTAGGTAACTAAAAGGTATCTACTTATCTTCATTTTCCAGACGTTGCTTTTCTGTAGTTTCTGCTAATCGTTTCTCAAGTATAGGTTCCAAAATGGTCTTCCGCGATTTCTTTTCTCTAAATGGCGACACCTCCAGCTCTTCCTTCATACGATCCTGTGAGTTTTGATATTTATTGGTGCCCACCAGTACGCGTTCACCTGCGTCAAACGAGGCTTGCTCCTGTGCAGCACTTTCTTTGATCTTACGTTGAATGTTATGTTCTTTTAACTGATTTATGAAACCACCACCTTCTTCGATCTGTTTGAATACTGCGAGTGCCTTCTCAGAAAGCTGACGCGTTAACTCTTCAACATAGTAAGTGCCGTCTACCGGATTATCTACCTTGTCAAAATAGCTTTCGTGTTTGAGGATCAGTAATTGATTTTTACTTATTCGATCTCCAAAATCATTTGCATGATGATAAAGTGCATCGTAGGGGAGATTACAAATAGCATCAGCGCCCCCTAACACAGCACTCATACATTCGGTAGTTGTTCGCAGCAGATTGGTATTGTAATCGTAGATGGTTTTGTTTCTACGAGAGGGTTCTGCAAGTATATGGCATTTGATATCAAGGCCGTATGCATCTGCAAGGGTTTTAAAAAGTATTCGCAGTGCTCGTAACTTAGCAATTTCCATGAAGTAATCATGACCCATGGCCATTCTGAAAACTAATGTTTTCTTCGAAAAGCCTGCTACCAGACCCTGATGCTCAAAAAAGTTGAAATATTCATTTGCATGTGCGATGGCATACGCAAGTTGCTGTACTGCATGGGCTCCTGCATTTTGATAAAGCGTAGCATCAATAGAAAGTAGTGCTACATTATCAAAATCTGATGCTATTGCTGTCTTTAGTTTTTCATGGTCTTTTTCCAGGTTTTCATACCAGTTTCCGGTTGCCGCCAAATGATGAATGATATCTACAAAACAAAATGCTTTCTGTTTAGCTCCGCTAAAACGGGCATTCAGCTTTTCAATAAATGTTAAATTCAGAAACGAAGGGGTAAAATAAACGATTGTTTTGTCTAAATCAATCTGTTCTAAAAGTGCTTTTACATCAACTTCTTCGTTAGTTATCAAAAAATCGATTGCATCAACACCACCCTGTATTGCTTGCAAAGCCTTTTTATTTGCCTCGGTTTCCGAAATAACAGTTATGCGTTGGGCTACTTTCCATGTATCTTCGCGAGTTAAAGAGGGCATGGAATCTACTTCATCGCCATGATAGAATGGTTTGATGTCTATACCTTCGTTTGTGCGGGTGATCAACGTGTTGTTATAGTCAGCACCCTTCAGGTCAAATTGAATTTTTTGTTTCCATTGTTTTGCTGATACTTCAGAAAACATGTCAAATAAGGGTTTATTCATTCTTCTTGGTTTTTAAGCTGTCTTCATCTTCGATGATATAAATATCTTCATCTGCTTTTTTGAGAAAGTATTCTTCGCGGGCAAATTTTTCCAGTCCTCCTTCTTCATTCAATTTTTCGATCATTTGTTTATCTTTCTCGATCTCGTTTTTCAAATGTTCACGTTGCTTTTCAAGTTTTTGTATCTCTTGATTCAACTCGTAGTGAAACAACATAGAATTCGTATCAAAAAAAAGCATCCATACCACAAAAATCGTTAACACAATTACATAGAGGCTCCCGAACATTCGCACCCATTTATTTTTTAGAAACTCCTTAAATGTCATAATTACTTTAATCTATTGTGTATTATGGTACGTACGATATCTACTGCTACCGTGTTGTATTTGTTATTAGGAATTATAATATCTGCATATTCCTTCATAGGTTCAATGAATTGATGGTGCATGGGTTTGAGGGTGGTCTGATATCTCAACAGTACCTCTTCAATATCCCGACCTCTCTCTGTAATATCTCGCTTAATTCTTCGAATTAATCTTTCGTCTGAATCTGCATGAACGAAGATCTTAATGTCAAACATCTCACGAATTTCAGGATTCGATAAAATGAGAATTCCTTCAACGATCATTACTTTTCTGGGATGCGTTAAAATGGTATCACCGGTTCTGTTGTGCTTTACGAAGGAATAAACGGGTTGATGAATGGCTTCTCCTTTTTTTAACAGGGTAAGGTGTTCTTGAAGCAGATCGAAATCGATAGCTCTGGGATGGTCAAAATTTATTTTTGTTCGTTCATCGTAAGAGAGGTGCGAAGTTTCTTTGTAATAGGAGTCCTGAGAAATGACGCCTACTTCATCTTCCGGGAGTTCGTTTATTATTTGATTAACAACGGTCGTTTTGCCGCATCCTGTGCCTCCGGCAATTCCAATAATGAGCATTTGCAATTCATTTTGAACAAATTTAATGATTGCAAATGAAATTCTTCATGATTTTGGTCAGCTATATGGGCAGATATACGACTCCTGATGAGGAGTTCCTCAAGCCCCCGGTAACAGAAGCGAGTACATTGATTTCTTTCTCAAGTCTTAGAACACCCATTAATCCGAATACCAGTGCTTCTTTAAAATCTATTAAGGTAGTTTCTGGAATGATTACCTCAGTGTGTTGACCTAATTTTTCCTGAAGAACTTCCATCAGAAATCCGTTTTTTGCACCCCCACCGGTAGCTAACATTCGATAGCTTCCATCCTGAAATATCATTTTTGCATTGGCGGCGATTTGTTCGGCAATATGGTGTACGGAGGTGTGTAAAAGATCTTCGGTACCATATTTACTTTTATCAATAATAGGAATTACTTCTTGTTGAAACCATTCGTACCCTAGTGATTTGGGAAAAGGAGCCTTGTAATAGGAGAGTGCATTGAGTTTATCTAAAAGTGAGGATCTAAGCATTCCGCTTCTGGCCATTTCTCCATTGTGGTCGTAGGGTTTACCTATTTTATGGATGATATGATTCAGGAGCATATTAGCCGGCGAAATATCATAGGCAAATCGCTGTTTGTTTTTCTGAAAGGAAAAATTGCTGATCCCCCCTAGGTTTAAACAAAAATCATACTCGCTAAAGAAATGATGATCCCCTATTGGCACAAAGGGAGCTCCCTGGCCTCCGAGAAGTAAATCACCACTTCTAAAATCACACACGGTTTTAATACCCGTGCGATTCGCAATGGCCTGCCCGGAGCCAATTTGATAGGTAAGCCCTTTTTCTGGCTGATGAAAAACGGTATGACCGTGAGAGGCGATCAGATCTGGTTTTAAGTCTTCTTCTTCGATGAATGAGAAAATTCGTTTACCTAACCATTCTCCGTAATTATTATTGAAGATGAGAAGAGCTTCCGCTGAAAGATTTACTGTATTTTTAAGTTTTTCGCGTACCTGTATCTGGTAATCGATGCTACGCGTTTTCAGAATCTCGAACTTCCAGGTCTCTCCAAGCTTATATATTTTTGCATATACCATATCAAGACCGTCCAAAGAGGTCCCAGACATAAGCCCGATGACGTTATAACTTTTCATAAAATTTTAATTTACACTAAAAATTACTGATAAAAGGTCTCCTTTGTCGTTGCTTACTTCCTTTATTTCAGCTACTTGCAATCCGGAAGCTCTAAACGTATCAGACCAACCCTCGAATGTTTGTGCATACCAGGGATGCCCGTCTGTAAAATTACCGGGAAGTCCTTTCCAGGCATCATTGATCCATTGATTTTTATAGGGTAGTTCGGAAGCTTTTAAAAAGAAAGGGTGAAGTGTTTGAATCACTATTTGCCCTTTAGGGGTAAGTGCTTTTTTTACTTCTTTAAGTAGTACCGGAGTTTCTTCTTTTTGATAAAGACAAAAATTAAAAGCTGCCAGGTCATAGGGAGCTTCGGGAATGCTTTTTTTGGCAATAATATCTTCATAGCTAAGATGATAGAAATTTTCATTTCCCAGTTGTCTTGCCTTCTTAATAAGTGCTTCAGTACCGTCTATACCCACGGCAAGCTTGCCGTTCTTTGAAAGTTCCCGTGTAAGCCATCCTTCGCCACATCCGAGGTCTAGAATCTTTTTTCCCCGATGTTTGATAAGTGCTTCAAGAATAGCCGGATTCGTAAATTTTCGTGAAGCGATCTGACCCTCTGTGATCACATTGATCCATTCTTTAGCATTTTTGTTCCAGGAAGATGCGATTTCATTTTTCATGACTTATTTGTTTTGCACTTTTTTGCCGTAGTCGTATGGAAAGTCTACTTTTTTTACCAGTAAAATTGCGGGAATGGCTGCAAGGAGCACCCAGATAAAGAAAAATGGATAACCTATATATTCTTGCACGTAACCACTAATCATCCCCGGAAGCATCATACCCAATGCCATGAGTCCTGTAGCAATAGAGTAATGGGCTGTTTTTGCAGCGCCTTCCGCTACATAAATTAGATACATCATGAAGGCAGTAAAACCAAATCCGTAACCTAATTGTTCAAGAATGACCACAATAGATGCAATGATCACAGAATCGGGTTGTGTAAATGCAAGTATGGCATAAAACGCGTTGGGAATATTAAGCGCAAGGATCATGGGCAGCATCCATTTTCCGAGGCCGTCTCTGGAAATAACGATCCCACCTACAATACCACCCAGTAGTAATGCTATAAGTCCAAATGTACCGTAAATGAGTCCGTGTTGTGAGGTAGTAAGACCAATACCGCCATCTGAAGGCGCATCCAGTAAAAATGGTGCTGCCATTTTCACCAGTTGTGATTCACCCAGCCTGTAGGTAAAAATAAATGCCAAAACGATCCAAATTTGCTTTTTTTGAAAAAAAGTCGTGAAAACCTCTATAAAACCGGGGCGGTCTTTGGCTTCAACATCTTCCTTCACTTCGGTAGTGGTTAACATATTAAGTAGGGTGAGTCCTATCATTAATCCGGCAGTTACAATCATCGTGATTGACCAGGCACGTTGAGGATCTGCATACTGTTCTTCCAGATACCCCGCCAGAACCACAATAACTCCCTGCCCGGTGATCATTGCCAACCGGTAAAAGGTACTTCTCAACCCGATAAAAAAGGACTGTTTATCTTGTGTAAGTCCTAATAGATAATAGCCGTCTGCTGCAATATCATGAGTAGCAGACGCAAATGCAGCCATCCAGAAGAAGGCAAGGCTAAGTATCAGAAACGAACTGGTAGGTAACGAAAAACCAATGCCCAGAAATGCCAGGGCAATTAAAAGTTGCATGCCTAAAAACCACTTTCGCTTGGTGGATTTAATGTCAACCATAGGGCTCCATAAGGGTTTAATAATCCAGGGAAGGTAAAACCAGCTTGTGTATAATCCTATTTCTGCATTGCTGAGACCTAATTGTTTGTACATCACCACAGAAACCATGATTATAATGACATAGGGGAGTCCTTCGGTAAAATAGAGAGAAGGTACCCAGATCCAGGCATTTTTATTCTTTTTTGTTTCCGCCATTCTTGTTTTTTAACATGTGATAATAAACGCTTTTCTCAGATCCTTCGATGATTCGTGCATTTACCGTTTTTTCATAATAAGCTTCAGGTCCAACCCCGCCTATAATTCCGTAAACATATCCCATTTCGCGAAGGGACTGCAAACTTTTAACCAACAATACTTTACCAATGCCTTTTCCTCTTTCTTCTTCAAGTGTGCCTGTAGGACCAAAAAATCCTCTAGCGGTGCATTCGTAACAGGCAAATCCTAAAATTTCATTATTTTTCTGTGCGACGTAAATGGAAGCAGGGATCGACCTGAAAGCAACTTTGACTTCACTTTCCCAGTAATTGCTGAAGTTTTTTAAAACCCAGCTCGTAATTAGATGTCTTTCAGCAGCAATGGGACGACGCACAATAATATTTTCCTGATTTTGAAGTCTTTTTTCAATATCACTACATTCAGGCAATTCCCATAGCGGCACTAACATGTCTTTCATTATGGCTGATATCTTTTAATGGAAATGTTTCCGTTTTTCATCGTATTAAAAGTAAATAAAAATGGTTCGCTTTCCACTCCGTAACGATCCAGAAAAGTAATGGCAAAGACTTTGTGATGTCTAAACAGCGTAGTATTTAAGGAAAGCTGTGTTCTTTCCTGCAGGTAGATTTTTTTAAGAATATTTTTTCCGGTTTGTATGTCTATATGACGATCAGACTTAAAACCATATAATAGGAGATTGGGACTAGCTGGCCCTACGGAATCTAAGTGCATCACATAAGCGTCCCCTTTTTGAATTATGGAAGTTAGTTTTGGTGCTTCCGGAAGCGTTTTAGTTGTTTTTGCCGGTGGTGTTAATGCAGGATATTTATAATACTTTCTCTTTAGATAATTGGCGACATCTTTGTTCTTTTGGATGAGCGATTTTGCACTAAAAAAGATATTGCCATCTACCTCTTTTGTCTTTCTGGCAAGGGTAAGCTGCTTGGGAAGTTCTTTTTTTCTCTTCCAGGCTTTATCGGCATTATTTCTGATCTTATAGG
This sequence comes from Flavobacteriaceae bacterium M23B6Z8, assembly GCA_046199005.1. Lineage (GTDB taxonomy): Bacteria > Bacteroidota > Bacteroidia > Flavobacteriales > Flavobacteriaceae > Ascidiimonas. Next base: position 2,844,005 of record CP176050.1, on the reverse strand, counting down.
GACCGTTACCGATATACAACTGTGTGTTTTTTGTATTACGGGACCACCAATCCATTAATTTTGCATGGCTAGCAGCAGGGTAGTAGAGACTCCAGTACAACTGTGGCGCCATATAATCGATCCATCCATTTTCTATCCATGCCAAGGCATCTGCATACAGATCATCATAGGTGGTTTGACCTGCTTTGGTATCGGAACCACGAGGATCAACAGAAGCATTTCTCCAAACACCAAACGGACTGATTCCGAATTGAACCCAGGGTTTACGGGCTTCAATGGAATCGTGTATGTTTTTTATCAGGGAGTTTATATTTTGCCTTCGCCAATCTTCAATCGAACTATACTGTTGACCGAATTTTTTGTAGGACTCAAGATCATCGAATTCTTCATCCTTAATTTTGTATGGATAAAAGTAGTCGTCAAAATGAATAGCATCAATTTGATAATTGTCTACTACCTCATTAATAATATTAAGTAAATGCGCCTGTACTTCGGGTAGCCCGGGGTTGTAATAATATTTTTTTCCGTATTTGATCATCCATTCAGGATGCGTATTATAATCATGGGTTTCACTTAGAATTTCTGTATTGAGATCAAAGGTAGCCCTATACGGATTTAACCAGGCGTGAAATTCCATACCCCTTTTATGAGTTTCCTCGATCATCCAGGATAATAGTGTATTGTATTCTGAGGTCGCTTCACCTTCTTTCCCGGTCAAAAATCTGGACCATGGTGCATACTCTGAAGGATAAAAAGCATCTCCGGCAGTTCTTATCTGAACAATAGCGGCGTTAAAATTCAATTCCTCATAAAAATCAAGTAGTTGTAAATATGCTTCTTTTTTCTTTTCGAAGTCTTGTTCACCGGAGGAAGGCCAGTCAATATTTACAACGGTTGCGATCCACACCCCACGAAACTCCGTCTTCGGAGCTCTTAAGTTTTTGGGCAATCCGGTTCCGCAGGAAACAAATAAAACGGTCAGAATGATGTAAAATGTATTTTTGATCATTAAAAAATGAATAAGATACTAATAAAAAGGCCTACTTTAAGATGTTTACTCAAGCAGGCCTTTTCAGACTAAACTAACTTTAAACCAAAATCTTTAAATAGAAGGATCTGCTGGTGTATTTGGATTGCTATTTCTTTCAATATCCGGATATGGATAAAAATTTCTATTTCGTTCATCGGTATATATCATAGGAGCCGTACTAGGTTCCGGTCTGCCGAATCTTCTGCTATCTTCCAAACTCAATCCTGTAAGGAATAATTCTGCCCTTCTGTTTTGATATACTTCGTTGAGAAGTGCACTTATAGAAGTATCACCGCTGTACGCATCGATATTTGCATTTACGCCAAAGATATCATCGTTGTCTGTTCTTACCGCATCAATGGCGGTAATAGCAGCAGCAGTATCGGGACTAGCTTTTCTCAGGTTTGCTTCCGCAACAATAAGGTTCATTTCGTCAGTAAGATATACCGGGATTGAAACAATATCTGTTTGAAAGAAGGGTGCTGCTAAATCTTCAATGGGTAGTCCATTTTGATTAGTCTCATCAAGTTCTTCCAGGTAAAAGCTTACTCTACCGTCTTCTGCATCGAACACAAAACTGTCTGGCAACCCAAAATTATCTCTGGGTTTGAAGTTAGGAGCATTGTTTTGAAAAACCCTTCCCCAAACAGGATTCGGATTCTGGGTATCGTATGTAAACACAGACCCTGAAGATTGATCTACCAGATTGGCCGCACTAATAGCCGCATCGTAGTTGCCGGCAAAAAGATTATATCTGGCCAACATGGCATTAATGGTATTCAAAAGATCAATATTTCCCTTCAATATCACCGATTCAAATTCATCTGAAACCGGATTAGCCGCCAACAGTGTTTTTGCTTCTTCCAATAGTCTGATCGCTTCTGTAAAACCTGCCTGGCGTGACACGAAAGAAGCATCATTATTAGGACTGGTAAGAATAACGACCTGCTCAAAGTTTTGAGAAAGACTTCCAATAGACATTGCTCTAAATAAATTCGCATAGGCTATCAAAGCACTTTGTGTTCCTGCATCAAGGGATACATTAGGCGCGTTTGCCGCAATATCTTCCGCGATACCCATTACTCTCAATAAATTTGACCATAGGCCTATAACGTTCGAATTAAAGTTCGGCAGATTAGCGCCTCCATCTTCTAATTCAATCATATTCTGGAAAGTAGTGGTTATACCTCCTTCACGTGTAGTGATTGCAGGCGTTTCTATGATCTGCCTCAATCCGCTTACACTATAGATCTGTGTCATACCCACGGTAGCACTAAAAAGACCGTCCCGCGAGGTAAATACTTCGTCTCCTGAAGCTGCATTCGGATTATCAAAATCGGTCTCACAGGATATTAAAACTGCGAAGCTCACTAAAAGTGCCGATAGTATGTGTGTTTTAAAATATTTTTTCATGATCGTTTACAGTTTTAATTAAAAGGTTACGTTTACACCCAATTGAAATGTTCTTGGAATAGGAACCGCTGCAAAGTCGAATCCTCTAACCCCGTTACTTTGACCTGCAGTACTCACCTCTGGATCCCATCCTGTGTAATCATCCCATGAGATAAGGTTTCGTCCTACAAGACTTAATTGAATACTTTCTATGAATGTTTGCTCTGGATAGAGCGTATAACTCAATGCCAATTCTCTTAGTTTGACAAAGGAACCGTCTTCGACAAACTCCTCAAAGATACCCGCTTGAGCTCCTCCGAAACCTTTAGGACGATTTCCTAATAATTCCTGACCTACATTATAACCTCCTCCAAAGATCACGTTATCCAATAGTCTTCGGTTCCAGTTAAATACATCAAAGCCCTGTACGGCATCAAATTGTATACGAAATTTGAAATCTTTATAAGAGAACTCATTGATCAAAGAACCAAACCAGTCAGGATTTGGATCACCGATAACCTTCGAACTACTGCCGTCTTCGGTTACCCCCCTAAAAGGATATCCATCGGCATCTAAGGCTATAGAACCGTCTTCGTTACGCGCGTAGAACTGTCTGTAGAAGACCCCTAGTGGTTGCCCTTCGATCACGAAACTGGTGGAGAAACTACCGGGTAAGGTAAGTTGTTCTCCGGCAACATTTGTTACTTCATTTTCATTTTTAGAGTACGTAGCTGTCAAAGACCATTCAAAGTCTTCAGTTTTAACAGGAACTGCTCTTATCAATATCTCGACCCCTTTGTTGGTAAGTTCACCTACATTTTCAAATCTGGTTGCGAAGCCTGTACTTGGAGATAATTCTCTTTGGAGTAACAGATCTTCCACATCTTGTCTATAATAGGTAAACTCTATACCAAGTCTGTTATTGAGGAAACCAGCATCAAAACCAATTTCTGTTTCCGTTTGTCTCTCCGGCGCTAAGTTTTCATTCCCTTGTCTGGAGGAAGGAACCAAACCACTCGAACCATTAATGGCAATTGGATTAAATACGGCAAATCTATCAAAAGCGCTTAAGGCGGTAAGGTTACCTGCCTCTCCCCAGGAAGCTCTTAATTTGAATGAGTTAAATGTGTCTCCAAAGGTTTCCTGCCAGAAGTCTTCTGCAGACATCACATAGGAAGCACTTGCTTTTGCAAAGAACTGATTTCTTTCGTCTTCACCAAAAACGGAAGCACCGTCATATCGGATAGCTCCGTTTAAATAGAGTTTCTCTTTGTAACCGAAAGACTGTTGTAAAAAGGCGCCCCAGAAAGACTCCTTGCTTCTAAAATCTCCCTGACCAGTAATAGTACCTGCACTGGCTACTTTTACAAGCGGTGGAAGTCTGTCTGACTGTAAAGCGACTGATTCCAGTTCCTGATACTGCCATGTTCCTCCTAATACGGTGGTCGAGGTAATATCTTCTGTGATGTTAAATGCATAGCTGATGTTAAGATCATTGTTAAGAAGGAAGTTATTCGCATCTGCTCTCCTTGCAAAACCTGTTTGCTGGGTTGATGTGTTTCCCGGCGGAATAAATGCGGTACCAGATTGATTGAAATAGTCAAATCCGATTTTATAATTTACTGATAATTCATCAGTCAGATCGGCCACAATTCCCAAATTAGCGATCGTACGATTTGTTTTTTGTGCAAACTCAAAACGCTCAACTGCCTCAGCAGGATTCGTTCTTGGTACCAATAAAGAAGTCACTGGATACACGCCTGAATCATCAGGAGCAGGATTCACAGAGTTGTCACTAAAAAGAAAACCAGTAATTGCACCGTATGCAGAGTTAATACCCCCGTTAGGAATATCATTACTTTCACTTCTGATGTAATTAAGTCCGACATTAAAGCTTAGCCAGTCCGTAGCTCTCTGATCAAGATTTACTTTCAGTCCCATTCGTTGGAAATCGGTATTTTTTACGATTCCTTCATTATTAAGGAACGAACCGGAAACAAAGTATTTAGTATTTTCACTACCGCCGGATACCGACAAAAAGTTCTCAATACCAATTCCTGTATCAAAAATTTCATCTTGAAGGTCAAACCGCTCTACAGGAACGGTGGTAAGATCTTCCCTGTCGAAGGGGTTTGCCCACGCTAGAGGGACTTCATTGTATTGTATTTTGTCTCTTAATTCATTGACCTTAACATTAGTGGTAAAAGAGAATCTGGGTTTTCCTGTTTGACCTCTTTTAGTAAAGATCTGTACTACCCCATTACTTGCTCGCGAACCATAGATTGCAGCAGCGGCAGCACCTTTTAATATTTCTATTCTTTCAATATCATTAGGATTAATATCTGCAAGTCTGTTCTGAGCATTACCCCCTAAATCAATGAGCTGTGAGCTTGAATTACTCACGAGTACCCCATCAATAATGTAAAGCGGATCTGAAGAACCGGAAATGGTACTGGGTCCTCTTAATCTTATAGAGATACCACCTGCAGGATCCCCTGAGTTTTGTTGTACCAATGCACCTGCTACCTTACCAGATAATGCCTGATCCACTTGAAGTGCACCCACATTCTGAACATCTGCGGCCTGTACAGTAGAAATGGCATTACCTAATTGCCGTCTACTGGTATTACCAGGGGTACCGGTTACGATTACCTCATCTAAATTTAATAAGTCTTCTACCAGACTTACATCAGTAGAAACTTCTAAGGTACTGCCTAAAGAAAGCAATGTCTTTTTGGTCGAATAGCCAAGATAGCTTGTGGTTAACTGATATTCTCCGGGCTCGAGTCTTGCTATAAAACTATAGTTTCCGTCAAAATCTGTAACCCCTCCGAAGGAAGTATTGGCTACAAATACGGAAGCTCCGGGAATTGGAAGGCCATTCCCCTGGTCTACTACCTTACCGGTGAGTACGTAGTCTGATGTCTGAGCAAAGACCGTCCCGCTCGCCAGCATCATACAAAATAGCAACAGCATCTTGTAAACTGGCCTTTTTTTCAAAAAGTTATGAGTGATTTTCATGTAATTGAGTTAAAGTTGATTTTCTGCTTTTTAAAATTTATATCGAACAAAACCTTCTATGGCTTCATATTCTGCAAGTCCTAAGCTATTATATTTTTCTGCGGTTTCCTTATTCCTGTCTTCTGCACGTTGCCAGAATTCCCGTTTATCGCTTCCGGGAAACATAGCTCTGTCTTTTTGAGACTGATGTTTAAAAATGGCATTTCGTTTACGATTCATATCTTTTGGACCAATGGGTACTGCCATTTCCATATCTGATATGTCCCATTCCTGCCAGGCACCTCTATAGAGCCACACATAGGTATTTTTGATCCAATCCGCTTTATCCTTTACCAATCTTTCAATAGCCGAATAAATGATCTGAAGACAAACTCGGTGAGTACCATGCGGATCGGACAGGTCTCCTGCGGCAAATATCTGATGTGGTTTAATTTTATTTAAAAGGTCATAAGTTATTTGAATATCTTCCTCACCCGGTGGTTTTTTCTTAATAGCTCCGGTTTCATAAAAAGGAAGATTTAAAAAGTGTGCGTTTTTTTCGTCTACTCCACAATAACGACAGGCTGCGAGTGCTTCCCCTTTTCTAATGAGCCCTTTAAATTTTTGCACTTCGGGTTCGTCTATATCTCCCGGATGCTTTTTTTCCATGAATTTCCGCACCTGCTTCAAAAGTTTATCCATTTCAGTAGTCGCTTTTTCAGAACTCGCTATTTCTTTTGCAAAATCCAGAAAACGGATGACTTCATCATCAAAAACAGCAATGTTACCGGAGGTTTGATAGGCAACGTGTACTTCATGTCCCTGGTCTACCAGACGCAGTAATGTGCCTCCCATAGAGATCACATCGTCATCGGGATGCGGACTGAATATTAAGGATCTTTTTGGAAATGGTTCGGCTCTTTCCGGTCTACGGGTGTCATCCTGTCTTGGTTTCCCTCCGGGCCATCCAGTGATGGTTCGTTGCAGTTCATTGAATACCTTCAGGTTAATTTCTTCCGCCGAACCAATCTCAGCCACTAAATTACCCATACCATATTCATTATAGTCTTCATTGGTGATCTTAAGGATCGCTTTTTCTAATTTTTCAGAAAGCCAGATCACCGCTCTTTTTATGAGTTCGTCATTCCAGATACATTCGGTAACTAACCACGGAGTTTTAATTCTGGTTAATTCGGAAGCTGCTGCTGTATCTAATATAAAAGTACAGTCTTTATGATGTTGCAGGAACGATGCCGGTATTGATTCTTTAATTTCACCCTCTATTGCCTCCTTAACCACGGCCGATTTGCCTTCACCCCATGCCATTAAAAATATCTTCTTGGAAGCCAGTATAGTTCCTACTCCCATTGTAATTGCACGGTAAGGCACATTTTCATCTCCAAAAAAGTCGCTGGCAGCATCCAGGCGGGTGATCTTATCAAGCCTGATTAATCGAGTCTTACTATTGATAGACGACCCTGGTTCGTTGAAACCTACATGCCCGGTTCTACCTATACCAAGGATTTGTATATCGATGCCTCCATATTGGTTGATAAGACTTTCGTAGTGTTCGCAATATGCTTTTACATCTTCGATCGGTAAAGTACCGTCGGGTACCATTGCGTTCTTTTCTTCTATGTCAACGTGATCAAAAAGATGCTCGTTCATAAATCGCCGATAACTTTGCATCGCTTCGGGATTCATAGGGTAGTACTCATCTAAGTTGAATGTAATCACATTTTTGAAGCTCAATCCGTCTTCTTTATGAAACTGAACCAGGTAGTCGTACACTTTGGTAGGACTGGAACCGGTAGCAAGTCCTAAAACTGCATGTTCGCCTCTGAGTGCTTTTTCTTTTATACAGTTGGCTATTTGTTTGGCTATATAAAGTGAAGCGGTCTGAGAACTTTCGTAAACGTATGTTTCGATTTTCTCAAATTTTTTGGATTCTAAATCAAATGTCATATCTGTTTTGATAAAGTCCAGTGTATTTTGCATACCTGTATGATTGAATATATTTTACCCCAAATAAAGATGTATCAAAGTACGTTAAAAATTTATGCATTTGCAATTTTTTGCAATTATTTTTGCAGTTTTCTTCCATTTATAAAGAATAACCTTGCTATATTTGCAATAATTAGCAGCAAAAACTGTTTTTTTAGAAACCGCTGAGATATTTAATAAATATTCAGATTTTTGCAATTGTCAACGTTTTTTACATGCTAAAAGAAGAAAGGCACCAGATTATATTGAATGAAGTTCGTATTCATAATAGGGTGCTATTGCCTGATCTTGCCGATATGCTCAAAGTATCTGTAGATACGGTGCGTAGGGACGTGAAAGAGCTCCATGTAGAAAAAAAGCTCAAGAAGGTACATGGCGGTGCGGTTTCGTTAGGCTTTAATATCTACAATTACAAAGAGCAGGATATTTATCTGCACCAGAAAAAGTCTATTATTGCTCAAAAGGCTGTTAGTCTTTTAAAAGATGGTAATGTAGTTTTGATCAGTGGGGGTACTACCAATCTTGAGATCGCAAGAATGCTGCCACCTAAGTTAAAACTTACTTTTTTCACCCCTAGTCTTCCCGTTGCGATGCAGTTATTGTCGCAACCCAATGCGGAGGTCATTTTCATAGGAGGAAAATTATCAAAGCACGCTCAAGTAGCTATAGGCGGCACAGCAATTACAACACTTTCGGAAATTAAAACCGATATTTGTTTTCTCGGAACCGGTTATCTTGATCTGGAACACGGACTTACTGAATTTGACTGGGAAGTCGTACAATTAAAACGAGCCATGATTAAAGCAGCAAGAAAAACTGTACTTTTGTCCATTTCAGACAAATTGAACTCGTTTCAGCGGTATAAGACCTGCGATCTAAATATGATAGACACGCTAATTACTGAGTTAGAACCAGACGCTGAAAAATTAAGATCATTTAGAAACGATACGCTTCATCTTCTATAAGAATATGAAAAAACACAGAACCATCACAGAAGAACCATCTTTATATGACGAATTGGAGTCTATGGCAACATTAGATATTCTTCAAAACATCAATAAAGAAGATCAAAAAATAGCAGATGCAGTACACAAAGTTACCCCCGAAATAGGAAAGCTTGTGGATCTTATTGCAGCGCGTTTCAATAAAGATGGAAGACTATTTTACATTGGTGCCGGAACCAGTGGGAGACTGGGCATCTTAGATGCTTCAGAAATTCCTCCTACTTTTGGGTTACCGCATGACAGAGTCATTGGTTTGATCGCAGGTGGTGATGGTGCGATTCGAAAAGCGGTTGAATTTGCAGAAGATGATACCGAACAAGCATGGAAAGATCTGATGCAATACAATATTAATGAGAATGACACCGTGGTAGGCATTGCCGCTTCGGGTACTACACCTTACGTTCTTGGCGGGATAAAAAAAGCTAAAGAACATGGTATTCTTACTGCAGGAATCACTAATAACCCGGGCTCTCCTCTGGCAAAGGCGGCAGCTATCGCAATTGAAGTAGTGGTAGGCCCTGAGTTCGTAACCGGAAGTACTCGTATGAAGAGCGGTACTTCTCAAAAATTAGTGCTCAATATGATCTCTACAGCGCTAATGATCAAGATAGGAAGGGTGAAAGGGAACAAAATGGTCAATATGCAGCTTAACAACAATAAGTTGGTAGATCGCGGAATACGTTTTATTATGGAAGAGCTTAGCGTTTCAAAGGAAGAAGCAGAGTCTTTGTTAAATAAATATGGGTCTGTGAAAAAAGCCATTGTTTCTAAATCGTAACATTTTACCTCAACATTTTTTTCTTTTCGAAAATGTAAAATTTCTAAAGATGCTTTCTTTTTTAGCTTTGTTTACAGGAGGTAGATGATTCTCAAAAACTCTTAAGACGCAATAACTACAGTTTACAACATAATTCTCTTTACTTACAACACTTTTTTTTAAACCTGCGTTAGGGTGATTATCTTGTGTAAGTTAAAAGATAACAACCATAGACGAAATTGTCTGTTTTGAACGTTAATAAACTATCAACATAGATAACCCAAATTTAAAGAGGTAGGATTTTAGTTGATCTTTAGATCGATGCTGCCCAGAATTTTACCTCGCAGAGATAACCTTATGCGACCTACTTATAGAATACTGAAAGCCCTGGTAGTTCTAGGTCTGGTTTGCTCCAACGCCCTTGCGCAAGAGCTTACCTTGCCTACCTTTACCCAGTATCTAGCCGACAATCCTTTTGTGATCTCTCCCACCTATGCAGGTATCGGAGACCATGTAAAGGTGCGGCTCAACGGACTCACCCAGTGGGTGGGTATCAAAGATGCACCCGATACCCAATCGCTGGCTGCCGATGTACGTATTGGCAACCGCTCTGGAGTAGGGGCACTTTTTTTTAATGATAAAAACGGAAATACAAGGCAGTATGGTGCGCGCATCTCTTTTGCGCACCATCTGACCATTGATCCCTATGAAGATCACTTTCTGTCTTTGGGGATCTCTTATAATTTTAATCAGTTTCGAATTGATATTGAAAATTTTGATCCTTCCATCCCTGATCCCTCGGTGACCAATAACCGATCGACCACCAATCACAATTTCGATGTGGGGGTACTGTATCGGTATCAAAGCTTTTACTTTAGCCTGAATGCTTCCAATCTGTTGAACAAGGAACTAGATATCTTTGCGATCTCAGAACCAAACAGGCTGCGTAATTATTATGTGTACACCGGATACAAATGGCGAAGAGATAAAAACAGTGATTTCGAAGTAGAGCCTTCTGTATTCTATCAGTTATTTGAAAGTGACGGAAGATCCAGTACCGATGTGAATGTAAAGTTGCGTTGGTATGATTTTGAAGATTATTACTGGGCAGGCTTTTCCTATCGTTTTCTCAACGACCAGTTTGGTGATCCGCTCAATGTAGGGCCCATGGTAGGGATGAAAAAGAATAGCTTCTATTTTGCGTATTCCTATCAAATCATACTCAATGAACTAAGCGGTTTCAATACAGGTACCCATATGCTCACCATTGGAGTAGACCTATTTCAAGGGCTTAGTAATTGTAGATGTACGTATTAGCATATTAATTTTCGGGCACTAGTTTAAAGATCCCTTTATTTTCTATAGAAACGTAAATTATTCCGTTAGGACCCGATTTTACGTTACGAACTCTTCCAATCCCATCGAATAAGCGTTCTCGATTAATTACCTTTTTATTTTCCAATTCGAGGTGCTCAAGGTATTGAAAAGATAGGGAGCCAACAAGTAAGTCTCCGCTCCATTCAGGATAGGCTGTACCGCTTACAAATGCCATTCCAGAGGGGGCAATAGAGGGCGTCCAATAATGAATAGGATCTTCCATTCCAGGTAACGAAGTGTTGTCAGTTATGGGGGTACCATTATAGTTAATACCATAGGTCACAACCGGCCAGCCGTAATTTTTTCCTTTTTTGATGATATTTATTTCGTCTCCTCCTCTTGGGCCGTGTTCATGTGTCCAAAGTTCTCCAGTTTCCGGATGCAGTGTCATACCTTGCGGATTACGATGCCCGAAACTGAATACTGCCTTTTTAGCCCCTGTTTCATCCACAAAAGGATTATCTGAAGGGATACGCCCATCATCATGTAAACGATATACTTTTCCACCATCTCTTGTTATATCCTGAGGGTTTACATCTCGATTTCCACGGTCTCCAATAGTGAAATATAGATATCCGTTTCTATCAAACTCAATGCGGGAACCAAAATGCTGCCCTGCTTGCGAATTAGGGATAGCTTTGTAAAGCAATTCTTTGTTTTCCAGTCTGTTATTTACAATTTTAGCTCTCATCAATGCAGTATTTCCGCCACTTCCTTCTCCTTGGGAAGAAGCATAAGTGAGATATATCCAACCATTATTTTGATAAGCTGGGTGTACCTTAATATCCAGCAAGCCGCCTTGTCCCATTTGGTAAATATCCGGTAAATTCTGAATGACGGTTTGGGTATCATTTTTTAAATGAATGAGTTCTCCTTCTTTATCGGTAACCAGCAGGCTTCCATCAGGCAGAAAATCCATCCCCCACAAAACACCGCTCCTTTCCAGTACGGGCTCTAGTTTATAGGAAATCTCCACATCTTTAATCTCGTTATCCTTCGATTCGTTGCCACAAGAAATACCTAGTAAAACGGCGCATGCGAAAAGTAATATGGTGCGTTTCATGATCATCGATTTAGCAGCTAAAAGTTACAAATAATCGGCTAAATCAAGCTAGATGATGTCTATAATTAACTTTTCCAGAGGAGGGTGTTTTCAATTAGTGATTATTTAGGTCATTAAAATTGAAAATACAATTGTAATTCTTACGAGTTTTTATATTTTTGCCCTTCTATTCCAAAAACGGAATCGAGGCTTTTTTTATTTCATAATGAGGAATAAAAAGTGATTGAAACGGGAAATATTAAATACATTGTATTTCTTTTTTTAATTCGGGATGTGGCCCTTCGACTAGCTCAGGATAAACTGCACCACAGTTGGTTTTGAGTAGGTCAAAAACCACAGGGACTTGATTTTGTACTCAAGTCCTGTAAATGAAATTCGGGATGTGGCATTTGGAGCATGCCTCCAACCGGTAGCGTACACGCTACTTTCCTCCCGATTATATTGAAATATAAAATTAACTACGGGATGTGGCCCTTCGACTTAGCTCAGGATAAACTGCACCACAGTGAGTTTTGAGTAAGTCTAAAACCATAAAGATCTGGTTAAATATTAGGTCTGTAAAATAAATTTTCGGGATGTGGCGCAGTCTGGTAGCGTACACGCATGGGGTGCGTGTGGTCGCTGGTTCGAATCCAGTCATCCCGACCAAAAACATCCAACGTATAAGCGTTGGATGTTTTTTTATAGGTTCAAGTTAAATAATTTTTGTAAGCCTAAATCTAGCAATAAATATTCCATCATAGTACTTGTTTTGCTCAAAAAGACAAATAATTATTCCAAAAGCAACTTTATTTAACAGAGATAAAATGATCCACTTATCTTGCAAGCTATTATTATAGAAATGTACGCATTTAAGACACCAATCATCAAACTTTGTAAATTTTCAAATCGATGGATAATCGTTTTCTTGCTCTTGGGATTTTTAGCTGTAAATTCTTCTGTCGCGCAGGAATTCGAAGAGTTAAAAGATTTCTTTACGTTTTATCCAAATAGGAAAGCAGTATCAAAAGATAGTACTTTGTATTTGTCAAAATTAGTTGCGGCTCCTGTTGTGAGTTATTCTCCGGAAACAAGTCTCGGATTCGGTATTGGAGCCAAGTATCTTTTTAAATTTAAAGGAAGTGGTGCTGAAACCCGTACTTCCAATATGCCAATGACACTTCAATATACCTTAAATAATCAGTTTTTTTTATTTTCTGGTTTTGAAGTATTCACTAATCAGGAAAAATGGGTCATAGAGGGTAATCTTCTGTTTCAGAATTATCCTAGGTTATTTTACGGTATCGGTCGTGATACTCCCAAAGCAGCAGAAGAGGTTTATAATTATTATCAGGCTCTAGTAGAGCCCATTTTCCTTAAAAAGTTATTTCTTAAGTATCTTTTCGTTGGTGCAGGAATCCGTTACAATCATATTTTCAAAGTAGATACGGCAGAAAATGGAATATTGGAAACCGAAAGACCCTTGGGCTTTGATGGATCAACCTCTGCGGGTGCAGAATTTGCAGTGCTTTACGACAGCAGGAACAATATATTGAACGCTAATCGTGGGTGGTATTTTGAATTCACTCATGGGTTTTACGGTAAAGCTTTGGGCGGGACTCATCGTTTTCAATTAACACGTTTTGATCTCAGGCATTATTTAAAACTTTTTAATAGACGGAAAGATGTTCTAGCTTTTCAATTTATAGGTCGTTTTTCGCACGGAGATGTGCCTTTTAATGAACTGGCTTTACTTGGCGGAGATGAGATCATGCGTGGATATAGAGAGGGAAGATATGTAGAAAGAAATATGATGGCAGGACAAGTAGAGTATCGAAAAATGTTTAAAAACTCCCGTTTTGGTATGGTCGCTTTTGTTGGTGCCGGTGATGTTTTTTCGGAAATAGGTGAAATATCTTTGGGTAATCTTAGACCAAACTATGGCGTTGGCCTACGCTTTATGCTCGATAAAAGCGAAGATCTGAACATAAGACTTGACTGGGGTTTTGGAGATGCTTCAAACAATCTCTATTTAAATATTGCCGAAGCTTTTTAAACCTATTATTTATAGACTGCTTGAAGATGGCAAAGGAGTGGGACAGAGATTAATATTAAATAGATAAAGATCTTTTTAAGCAGCGCAAAATTTAGTTATTTCTTCTGGATTCTGATTCTTTTGAAATTTTTTTAGCTTCCAAAAGCGCCTCATACATATTAAGTATGCCTCCAGAGTTACTTAAGCTTAAAAAGGACTTAACAGCCAATGTGTCCGATTTTGTAACTTGAACCGGTATATCGTAGGTGGTGGCTGAATTTATTAAGCAGTTCTTCACATCTGAAGCGGAGAGATTAGGAAAATCACTTAGCAAATAGGCGGCTGCGCCTGATACCATAGCCGCGGAAATTGAACTTCCTGAGTTTCGTTTATATTGGTCTTCGGGCCAGGTGGTTTTAATGTTGGCCCCCGGCGCAAATAGATCTATTGTGTTTTCGCCATAATTAGACCAAACAGGTTTTAAAGTGCGTCCAATGGTTGAATCTGAGGCTCCCACCATGATAAAATTAGAAAGTTGTCTTCCTTTGTAATTATTTCTAGGATGTGTAGTATAATTTTCTAGATTGATACCACGATTACCAGCTGAAGTCACAAATAATACATTCTTTTTTTCAGCGTAGGATAGTGCTTTATAAACCCGGTCTGGATAACAAAGAAAATTTAGACTAGAACTATAATTAATAACTTGAGCTCCATTTTCTACGGAATAATAAATAGCATTAATAAGGTCTTCCTCATGCTCAGAACCTAATTCAGGAGTGATTTGAAGCACCATTATTTTTGCTTTATTAAATACACCTCTTGTACCATTTGCATCTTCTTTTATAGCAGCAATGGTTCCGGCAATTTCGGTACCATGAGATGTAAAACGGTAGTTGGTGTTCACTTTATTATTTCCATAAGGAGTAGTGTTTACAGTTGTGATGGCTGATCTTTCCGTATGAGATTCATTCAGACAAAATCGAAGGCTTTTATTAATAATCTCTTTGTTTTTTAGGTAACCGGGTAGTCTATTATTCTTCAAAACATCCAGGGTGAAGTAGACAAGCCTGCCTTCCACTTCGTTTTTGTTTTGACGATAAACTACGTTAAATAAACTGTCGATTGTTGGAAGCTTGTAGGGGGGATACAGATTATAAATCCTCAGGAGACTATCTGATTTAATCTTGGTAGAATCGTACCACTTTTTATAGTTTGTTCGTAATTCTAAGTATTTCCACTCTGCAATTGAATCTTTTTGTGCTCTCTGATATTCTTTGAGAAAAAGCCTTTCTTCTTCCTCCAACTTAGTTGTATGAATGAGTTTTTGAAAACGGTCTCGGTAAAGTTTCAAAAATCGGATGGATGAAAAATGATTAAAAGTCCGCGTATCTTCATCTGATCCTCCTAAAAAATTCCATCCGTGCACATCATCAATGTAACCATTATGGTCATCATCGATACCATTATCAGGAATCTCATCTTCATTCACCCAAAACTGATTTTTAAGAGAGGAATGGTTCAAATCTACTCCTGTGTCCAGTATAGCAACGATGATTTCTTTTGTTTTAGCATGTTTTGCATTTTGATGTTCTAACCTGTAAAGCCCAATGCCAGGAACACTATCTTTTTGAGGATCTTTATAGTACCATTTTTCAGAAAGATCAATAGGGCTCGATTTGTACGTAGGATTTTTACCGCATCCGGTAAGTAATAATGTCAAGGATATGAATAAGGTAGGTCTCATAATAAAAAAGCCTTGATATAAAATCAAGGCCTGATGTCTTTTTTGAGTGGGGGGAATCAAAAATCAATCTAATCATCTTGGAGGAAAACAAGCATCACTATCGGGAATACCTGTCATGGTTTCCATTTCCAGTGAATTTTCACATTGACTTCCTCCTTGGATACTTTTTGTGTTATCTAATTTAGCGATCACAAATTTCTCAAACGATAAATTTTTCTTAATTGGTTTCATTATTGGATAGGTTTAAATTTGGTGCTAAACTATCGGTAAAATTGTAAGAAAAAAAACATGTCTTGTCCGAATTCCCGGAATTTGAAGTCGATATTCGTGGAATGTTAGTTCGTATTGATGCGTTTAATAAAATAGGAAGGATTTAACTGTGTGTATCGCCTAAATGCTGAGGAGAAGGAAGTTGGATTGTTGAAACCTACTTCTTCTGCTATTGCTTTGATGGTGTATATTCTGAATTTAGGATCGTTTTTCAACTTATTAATAGCAAATTCAATTCTCAAGTCATTGAGATAATTAATGATACTCTTCTTTTTATATTCGTTGATTACTTTAGAGAGGTATTTTGTGTTCGTATTGGTCTTTTCAGCAAGCAAATAACTATTCATTTTTGGATTCAGATATTGTTGTTTTCTCTCAAATTTCTCTAGATTTTGCAAAATTATATCAACAATATTTTCTGGAACTCCAATGTCATTATCCTTTGAGGGTAGATCTTCATCTAATGAATCTACAAGCGATAAATTGGAAACCTTGCCATTATTTTCAAGAATCTCTTCAAACCGGATCCTGTATTTGCGCTGCTGGAAAAAGTAAAATAATGATAAAGACCCTAGAATTAGTGCAACAATAACAATAAGATATTTCCAGATCTCCGATTTTTTTCTTGTCTGTGCCAGAGAAGTAAGTAATTGATCTTTCTCTTCAAGTAGGTTCCTTTTATTATAGGCAACTTCCATCAGATTTCTGATATCTTTATATTGTGTATTATATCTATTGTCAATCTCTAGTAAATTCTGCACTTGCTCAAGTTGTTTCTCCATATTATTTGAATCAGAGTAATAATTGATCAAGGCTTCAAACCCAGGCCGCATTTCTATATTAAATACACCGGTATTTCTAAAAATGGAATCAGTTAGCTTAAGATAAGTGATCCCTTTTTCGGTTTCTCCTTTCTTTAGGTAGCTACGCCCCAAATAATTATAGGACAAGCTGAGATTGGCGATATCTTGTTTTGTTTTTATAGTTCCCAATGAAATCATAAGACTATCAATAGATGCCTGGTATGAATCCTGATAAAACTTATTAAGACCCTCGCTAAACGTGAAATACATACTGAGTTCTTCTTCATTAGATTTCATGGCTTCTCTTTTTCCTAGGGTATTATAGAAACTGGCGGAATCACTTTGTTTTAATTTTCTATGTATATCACCTAGAGCATAGATACTCTCTAAATACTGCCGTGTGTACTTTGTTTTATTAGCCGGGGCTGAGAAAAAATTGAAAGATTTCTGCACGATGTCCAGAGCTTCCCGAACCTTTTCTAATCTTTCAGATTTAATAAGGGCAATGAAATAATTAATACGGTGAATTTCGTAGGTTTTATTATTTCTTTCGGCGCTCTCTAATCCTTTTAACAAAACCGGTAGTGCCTTGTCGAATGATCGTTGTTTATAATAATAATCCGCAAGAGAGATATAAGCAAGCTCTGGAAAGGTATCATATTCGAGACTTGCATCCTTTGTCAAACTGATAACAGAATCGAGGTATGCTACCTTTATTTCGTCATCAGAAGTATCTGCCATATAGAACAAACCATAACTTTCAAGGTCTAGATCGCTTTCCAGCCTCCCTTTTTCAAGAAACGCGCGGGCATACTGTTTTGCAACCTCTTTTTTATTCTTATTCTCCTGGTAACCCTGATACAATTGCTCAAAAGACATTGTATCTAAAGAATCACTAATACCTTTCTGCGCCTGTCCTTGAAAACTACTTAAAGTTGCTACCATCATACTGGTAACAGACCAAAATACTGCGTTTCGCGATACCCACATCATCATCTTAAGCTGCATAAAAAATTATTTGGTTTAAATGATTGGAATTCAAAGTTTTGGAGGCCTTAAAGATACTACAAATTCTTAGAATTTTGAGACCAAATTCACTGAATACAGCATAACTAGCCTTGATTAAGTGTTTTTTATGAATCATATTTGATCAACCAGAAATAGTTAGGTAAATGTGGGAGAAAATGATTCTATAATTCATTCTATTATCTCTAACTAATCTTTAATTATTTTAAAAGTTAAAATTAATTTCTGTTGTAAAGAATTACTGTGACAGAGGACGGCGAAGCCCTGTTAAAATTTAAATATAGAAATTTTATAATGAAAACTCAAGGATGGCATGTAGTGTTTGTAAAATCTCATCATGAAAGGAAAGTAGACATGAGGTTAAAATTGCTCAATATTGATTCCTTTCTTCCTATGGTTTCAACAGTTAGGCAGTGGAGTGACCGTAAGAAGAAGGTTACCGTACCTTTGTTTCCTGGTTACATTTTTGTGAACATCAGTACTACTAAAGATTACAGTAAAGCATTGTCGGTTAGTGGTGTATTAAATTTTTTGTATCAGGATAACAAATTTGCTCTAGTAAAGGATTGTGAGATGTCAAACATCCGTAAAATTCTAAAACTTGATACCCTTACAGAAATCGAAACAACATCTTTCACAGGAAAGCAGGGTGATCATGTAAAAATAACCGAAGGTCCTTTACAGGGAATCGAATGTCAGGTAGTAAATGCCAATAATAAAAATCGAATTCTAGTATCTATCCAGTCCATACATAAAGCTATTATGGCTTCAGTTCCCTCTTCCTATCTATCACTATGTTAGGAGTATTTAAGAAAGGTCATTAAAAGAATATTTCTTAAGACAATTCTATTTTCCCTCTTATTCAAACTTGGTTTTTGCTTTTACGGAAGCATTAAAAGCGGTTTCAATCTTTTTAAAACTGGGGAGTTACAAACGGTACTCAACACTATAATTTATCAATACGATCTATGAAAACAGCGTTGAAATTTACAACTCTTACCGATCTGCTAATTGCAAAGAGTAAGGAGCATGAAAAAGGCATCACATTTATAACTTCTGGAAATGAAAATTTTCATCTTTCTTATGCGTCCTTTTATGAGCAGGTAATTTGTTTTCTCGCTCATTTACAACAAAACTATGGACTTAAGCAAGGGAGTCAGGTGATTATTTATGAAGAAGATAATTTTAAGTTTTTACGATGCTTTTGGGCTTGTGTTGCCGGAGGAATGATTCCTGTGCCTCTGGCTGTAGGTGGTAAAGACGAGCATAAAACCAAATTTTTTAAAATTCTTCAGAATCAAGAGGAGGCATGGGTATTCACTGACACTAAAAATTTTGAACGCCTTAGCGAATTTGGTTCGAATACAGATTTCTCAAAAGAGGCTGCACAGTTAACGCGTTGTTTTATTGATTCTAATATGAGTCCAGATGCTTCTCAAAAAGCCAGCCCTGTGGAAAGTGATCCGCAGAATATTGGTTTCATTCAATATTCATCCGGATCCACGGGAAGTCCGAAAGGTGTGGTGCTAACTCATGAAAATCTCATCTATAATATACATGATATTAAAGAACGATCAGGATTGGTATATGAAGATGTGTTTGTTAACTGGATTCCTCTAACGCATGATTTGGGAATGATCGGTTTTCATTTAACCTGTACGCTAACGGGATGTGAGCAACATGTGATGTCTACCCAACTTTTCATCCGAAGACCTATTCTTTGGATAGAAAAAGTGCATGAATTAAAGGCGACAATGTTGAACTCGCCAAATTTTGGGTATCAATATTTTTTACAGGCATTTCATCATTTAAGAGAAGAAAAACAATGGGATCTATCTTCGGTCAGAGCTGTTTTTAATGGAGCAGAGCCAATATCTGCTTCTTTATGCAGAGAATTCGTAGAAACTCTAGGAGCGTTTGGAATGCCTGAAAACTGCATAACACCCTGTTACGGACTAGCAGAAGCATGCGTAGGTGTCACTTGTTGCCATTATGAAGACCCCCTCCGGGAGTACTTCATCGAAAGAGATACACTTGTCATTGAAGGAGAAGCTAAATTCTCAGAAACCTATTCGAAAAACAGAACCGTAAGTTTTGTAGGCGCAGGAAAAAGATTCCCAAACTGCCATGTTAGGATCATGGGGCACGAAAGGCAACCTCTAGAACGCGGGCGAGTAGGTCACATTGAAATTACAGGCAAGAACGTTACGAGGGGTTATTTTAATGATCCTGAGAAGACAAAGGAAGCAATGACCGAAGATGGTTGGTTAAAAACCGGTGATTTGGGACTATTGCTTGAAGATGATTCTCTCATCATCACCGGAAGACAAAAAAATATGATCATTCTGCAAGGTCAGAACTACTATGCTCATGATATTGAATCTCTGTTGCATCATATTGAAGGGATTTCATTAGGAAAGGTAGTTGCTTGTGGAATATCGGGAGATAGCAGGCAAAAGGAAACATTGCTGGTATTCGTACTTTTCAAGAAACCTTGTAAAAAGTTTATACCTATGATTCGAGAGATCGAAGCGAAGTTGTCTTCTTTTCTCGACATTGTACCTGACTATGTGATTCCCGTAAGAGAAATTCCTAAAACGACCAGTGGTAAAGTTCAGCATAATGTTTTATTGTCAAAGTATAAGCAAGGAGATTACAATCAGGTAATCAATGAAATACAACAAGTTACCCTTCAAATGTTTAAAGACGAATGGCAGCTGTTACCAGATAGTGATCGTCAATTGGCTATAAAGGAATGGCTTCTTAAACAATGCCTTCTGATTACCGGTTCCAGCTGTGAAACAATTTCTACAGAGAAACCACTTGCAGATCAAGGTTTTAAATCGGTACATGCAGTACAGTTAAGCAGATCATTAAAAAATCAATTAGCTCTTACGGCGAATGATACCTTACTATATAAATATCCTTCGATAAATCTGTTGTCGGCATGGATACATGTGCAGCTATTTCCGGTTTCTGGGACTGCCGTGGACACTCCTTCAGAATTTGCGATCACTAGCGATGAAAAAATTCTCGATGACCTGGAGGCACTAAGCGAAGATGAGGTGGCTGCGCTTCTAATGAACGATGAAGTGCTGTAGCGCATTTCTTTACCAGATTATTTATTTCCCTATTCAAAACTAATACGTTATGAAAACATCCGAAGAAAGACTGAATGAATTAAGTCCGCTCAAAAAAGCACTTTTTAAGATCAAAAAATACCAGACTGAACTGGATCGTTTAAAAAACGTTCAGGGTTCAGGGGATATTGCGATTATAGGGATGTCGCTTAAGTTTCCGGATGCAGAGACGCCTGATGAGTTTTGGAATAATCTGATGCAGAAAAAAGACCACATCAAGGCATTTCCTCAAAGTAGAAAGAAGCAGTTGGAAGCTTATTATCGTAGTATGGGGAAGTCTGTTGAAGACATTTCTTTCCAAGAAGGAGCATATCTGGATCATATTGATCTATTTGATGCTGATTTTTTCGGGTTTCCTACGGGTGTGGCAACTGGGATGCATCCATTACAACGACTTTATCTTAAAACTTCATGGAGAGCACTTGAGGATGCAGGTTGTTTGAATGAGAATCATAAAAATGTAGGTGTATACTTTGGGGCTTCTGGAGACCTTAGTTATGCGCAATATATTGATATCATAGAGCGATCTGAACACAAGGTAAATCCAGCAACCTTAATGGGGAATACAAATTCAATCGCCTCTAGCAGACTTTCTTATTTTATGGATCTTAAAGGTCCTGCAGTTACACTTGATACTGCATGCTCTTCTTCTCTTGTAGCAGTACACCAGGCCTGTAATGCACTTTGGGCAGGAGACTGCGAACTTGCGATTGCAGGGGGAGGAAAATTGTATATGCTTCCGGAAAAAGATAAGTACAATGTAGGTTTTGAATCACCTACCGGAAAAACGAAGCCTTTTGATGCAAATGCTGATGGTGCCGGAGTCGGTGAAGGAATAGCAGCCATAGTATTAAAGCCTTTGGAATTAGCAAAGAAGGATAATGACAACGTTTATGCGGTAATTAAAGGTTCTTCCATAAATCAAGACGGAACCTCCGCGGGTATTACGGCTCCCAACCCTAAAGCGCAGACCCATGTGATCTCTTCTGCTGCACGCAAGGCAGGAGTGTCGCCTGATAGCCTTTCTTTTATAGAAACTCACGGTACTGGAACCTCTCTGGGAGATCCAATAGAATTCGAAGCACTCAAGGAAGCTTTTGGTCAAACAAAAAAGCATAATTATTGTGCCATAGGAGCACTCAAGAGTAACTTGGGTCATTTGTTTGAGGCTGCGGGTATTGCCGGACTCATCAAATGTGTGCTGGCATTACAACATAAAATGATCCCTGCGACGATCAACCATCAAGATCCTAACGAAAACGTAAGCTTTAATGATTCTCCGTTTTATCTGAATACAGAATCAGTTTCATGGGAAGTTGAAGGACCTCGTCGTTGTGGTGTAAGTTCATTTGGTATTAGCGGAACAAACGCACACGTGATTTTAGAAGAATTTGAAGCGGTCACCAAACCAGAGGCTCAAGTAACTAATCCGTTATTATTTACATTATCTGCTCATAATGAGAGTACTCTAAAAGAATTAGCAGTTCGTTGTATTGATTGGTTAAAAAATACAGACGTCAGTCTTCGTGATGCGGTTTATTCGAATAACAGCAAGAGAAATTTTTACAATGTTCGTTTCGGGACGATAGTAAAAACAAAGGAAGAGCTGATCAATCAACTTGATCAAATTGCAGAAGCTATAGTGGAGGTGAAGGAATCTTATGCGATGCCAAAAGAACTCCTGAGAAAAACAACAACTGAAACGGACGCTGCATCTGCGCTTCAAAATATCTTACAAGCGTACAGGAACGGTGCGATCATCAATTGGATTGATTTCTATAAAGATGTTTCTGCAAACCGCGTTGCAATACCTACGTATCCGTTACATGAAATCTCGTGCTGGCCTGTTTTTGATCCTAATGGAGAAAAGGCGCTGATTAAAGAAGAGGCTGATCAGGGAACGGCTGAAATGGAAGAGCTTACGTACGATAAGATCTTTGCGCAGTTGTCTAAAATGATCGAGATTGATACCGGTGTGACACTGGATGCGTCGATGGCAGAAGAAGATTTCTTTGATCTGGGTATCGATTCAATCGTTATAATGCATTTTATACAAACCATTGACAAGCAATACAATGTAAAGCTTGAAATGGGACAGTTTTATGAGGTGGTAAATAACCTTGATAAGCTTACGAGTTTCATTTTAAAGAACGGAGTTTCAAAGGAAAAGAAATCGGCAGAGATTAAGCTTTCAACATCAAATGAATACAAAGCAGAGGAAAAGGATTATTTTGTTCCTTATAAAGAAATAGAGAAGCAGGCATCAAGGCACTTTAGTCCTGAACAGGAAGCACATTTAAATGAACTTACTGAGCGAATTGTTTCGCAAACCTCTCGTTCTAAAGAAATTACTCAGAAATACCGAAAGGCTTTAGCGAATAACAGGAACGTTGCTGGTTTCAGACCTGAAACCAAAGAGATTACGTATCAGATAATTGCTAAAAACGCAAAAGGAGCTAAAATCACTGATCTTGATGGCAATGAATATGTAGATCTCACCATGGGCTTTGGGGTGAACTTACTGGGATATAATCCTGATTTTATTCAGGAAAAATTACAAGAGGCGCTTAGAGATGGTTATCCTGTAGGACCAATGTCTGATATAGCCGGCGAGGTAGCAGAGCTTATTACCGAGCTTACAGGTAATGAAAGAGTCGCTTTTTACAACTCTGGTTCAGAAGCTGTAATGGTGGCTTTGAGACTGGCACGTGCGGTCACCGGAAGGTCAAAATTTGTTTTATTTAAGGAATCTTATCACGGTACTTTTGACGGTATTCTTGCGCTTAATAATCCATTAGACCCTGAAAACGCTATGCCATTGGCTCCGGGTATTTCAGATAATTATATCCAGAACACCATTGTTTTGGAGTACGGCACCAAAGAGTCTATCGAATTTATAAGGGAACACGCCAGTGAACTTGCTGCGATACTGATTGAGCCTGTACAAAGCAGGAGGCCAGACATACAACCGATTGAGTTTTTAAAAGAATTAAGAAAAATAACGGATGCATCCGGTTCGGCGCTCATTTTTGATGAAGTAATTACAGGCTTCAGGATCCATCCCGGAGGCGCTCAGGCATGGTACGATATTAAGGCAGATCTATGTACCTACGGTAAAATAGTGGGAGGAGGAATGCCAGTAGGAGTGGTTTCGGGTTCTTCAAGGTTTATGGACGCCGTAGACGGTGGTCACTGGTCTTTTGGAGATGATTCTTATCCCGATAAACCTACCACGTTTGTGGCGGGTACCTTTAACCAACACCCCTTAACGATGGTGGCATCTTTGGCTATTTTGTCCCATTTAAAAGAGCAAGGTCCCAAGCTGCAGCGTTCGCTGAACGAAAAAACAGCCGTACTGGCGCGTAGATTAAATTCATACTTCACCAAACAGCACATAGAGATTGAGGTGAGAAGTTTTGGTTCATTATTTCGTTTCGTGATGAAGGGAGGCTGGGATTTATTTTATCAGCATTTACTTGCTAATAAAGTATATGTATGGGAAGGCCGAAATTGCTTTCTTTCCACAGCACATACCGATGAAGATATTGAATTTGTATATCAGGCAATCGTAAAATCTGTAGAAGAAATAAGAAGCTCAGGATGGATGAATGGTTCTGCTGTTTCCAATAAGAAAGTAATAAAGATTCCACTTACGGAAGATCAGGAACAATTGTATGCCTGGTCATCATCTAACGAAGAATCGTCCAGCTCTTTCAATGAAAATCAGATTCTTGACCTTAAGGGGGCTCTTTCTGTTGATATTCTGGAACAGGCTGTTCAACTCACTGTTAATCGTCATCAGGCATTGAGGACAGTGAAAATCGATCAAAACGGCTTTCATATTCAAGACAATGTAAATCCGCAATTCGAAATCCTGGAATTTACTCAGCTGAGTGAAGCACAGCAGGAAAACCTGGCATCAGACTTTTTAAGCAAACAAGGAGCGGTTGCTTTTGACCTTTCAAACGGACCGTTTATCAGATTCCTTTTACTCAAGGTTTCCGGTGAACATCATAGACTGCTGATGACCACGCATCATTTGGTAGCAGATGGTTATTCCTTAGAAATTATTTGGAGCGAGCTAAGTAAGTTTTATGCATCTCTTAGAAATATAAAACCTATTGGTATGTTACCATCAGGAACGTTGAGTTCTTTTAATAACTGGATTCAAAATCCTGAAAATCCTGAAGAAACTGCCAATGCTCGCAAATTCTGGAAAAATACGTTTAAGAAACGTTATCCGGAAATCAACCTGCCCTCCAAAACTGCAAAGTCTATCAGTTCAAAAAAGGGCTCTTCTTACAGTAAAATCATTGAAAGCACATTAGAAAAGCGGCTGGTAGATTTTGCAAAATCCAATAAACTTACGCTGTTTAATGTATTTCTGGCGGCTTATAAAATAATGCTGTATAAATTATCTGGACAGCAACAATTGGTTGCAGGAATTCCTGCTTCAGGGCAATTGCTGATGGGTGAAAACATATTAGTAGGCCAGTGTGTCAAAATGCTGCCTGTTCACAGTGAAATAGAGCTTGAAGATACGGTAACTGTCTTCATGAATAAGATAAGGCTGGAAATGAACATGGTTTTAAAGTATCAAAAGTGTTCTTTCAACGAAATACTGGCAAGTGATGACGAGCTCAAGATGCCCAAAATAACCACCGAAATAGATATGAACAGCATCAAAAACGAACTTAGTTTTGATAACCTTTCGGTTGAGTTTTCCTTTCCAGCTGCAAATTTTGCCAAATATGACCTCAGTGTAAGTATAATAGAAATGAACGATCATCTTTCTGCCGACTTCTATTATAACACCGGTCTTTTTGATGATGCTACGATCAAGAGCTGGGCATCAGGATTTATTAGAATCCTTACTGAAATGATTGAAAACCCTTCAAACAGAATAAAAGACATCAATATGGAAGATGTACAGGAAACTGCTGCTTTTTCTATGTGGAACAAACTTTAACTATAACCAAACATGAAAGATACCATATCTTCCAGAAGTATTATTACCTTTTTCAAAACAGGTTCTTTTGAATCTATTGCGTTAGAAACCGATCACCGTCAAGTTACTTATGAGGAACTTTGGACCGAAGTTGCTTTAAAAAGTAAGCAACTGGAATGCGTGAAAGGACGCTTGGTCGGGATAGTGAATACAGACCCGATTGTTACCGTTATGAATGCTCTAAGTGTTTTGGAAGCAGGCGGATATGTTTTCATCCTCAACGATAAAAGCGTTTCAGCTTTAAAGGGTACGTTTTCTTCGGATACATTAAAGGATCTTATCATTTTTACCAATTCAAAAAACACTGAAAAAATTTCCGGGTATCAGCTCATAAAAGAAGATATCGACAATACAAACCACCTAACCGTCCAAGTAAATGATGCAATGTCTACTTTGGATACCTTCGGATTAGTGTTAACTACTCCAGGGAAAACAAAAGAGGCATACCTTATATCTTTCGAAGATGTAAAGCAACATGTTACTCATACGATATCTTCCTATAAGTTAGATAGTTCGACAACCCTGGTGCCCGGAAATAATTTGCTGATCTCAGACCTGCTTGAGTGGGTTTTACCGGCTCTGGCTTCAAATGCTACCTTATCCTTTAGCGATACGGTTACAGGAACTAAGGGGACGCCTTCAGACAATATGCTTTTAAGACTATCTAAATCAGATCTTTATGCAGATAAGCTGGCAGTGCTTAGTAAGAAGTATGGTTCACATATACAACAGGTAGTATTAAGCACAGATAGAAGGATAAGTAATAGTGACGCTGCTATGATCAAAGATCATTTTAATGGCGTTAAAGATATAAACTTCACATATCAATTACCCGGCCTCAATTATTCTGTAATTGAAGGGAATATATCATTAGAGAATGTTGAAACTAAAACTTTACAAAGTCTACCCTATGTAAGGCCTTTTGGAAAAGCGAACGTAGCTATTGTTGATAAGAATTTTCGGCCAGTAATGGTCAACGTACCTTCAAGTCTGGTTTATGAAAGTCCTGCACTATTAACCTCCATCGGTACTGAGCAATTTATCTTTGAAAAAATGATTCGCGACAGTAAAAAGTCGCTGCGAAAACTGCCTGTCTTCGCATCTCTTTCAGCGAAAGGAGAAATTTTATTACATCACAACAAATTCGAGGTTTTAACTAATAATAGCAAGGAGATTTATTCAGATCTTCTAGAGGAAGCACTAAAGCATCATCAAAAGATCCGTGATGTGCATGTCACCTTAAGAGCGTTTGAAGATCAAACCTACATAGTAGCATTTATTGAATTAATTAGTGGTAAGTCGTTGACAGCATCTTCAAGTCTTCGCAAATGGTTGAAGCGATTCATCGCGTCTGAAATGATCCCTGATCATTTTGAGATAGTAGATAATATTTGTAAAGATATTTACGGAAATGTAGATACCCCTTTCTATGAAGATTGCTCAATTAGGATAGTTACCCAGCAGGAATTAAGCGAGCAGGAGAAAGAAGTAGCAGAATTATGGAAAAATGTTCTGGATACTGATCGTATTCATAAGGATGACAATTTCTTTGAACTCGGTGGACATTCGTTATCAGCTACCAAATTAACAGCACTGATCAAAGATAAATTTGGATTGGACTTAACGATTAAAGACGTGTTTATTTATCCTGTCTTTTCAGATATGATGCGTCTTATTCAGTCTAAAAAAGCCACTGATACCTTGATGATCAAATCTAATGGTCTTGAAGTGGGCGATAAGGCTCCTTTATCTTTTGCACAGGAAAGATTGTGGTTTATTGATCAGTTTCAGGGAAGTGCTCAATACAATGTACCTGCTATTCTTGATATAAAAGGTGAAGTAAACAGGGTACTTTTAAACGAGGCGCTTCTGCATATCATTGACAGACATAGGGCCTTACGAACGGTCATAAGAAAAGACGATGGTATAGCCTATCAGATGGTAACACAACCAGAATGGAAGCTGGCTTACGAAGAGATTGAAGAAGAAACTGCAGCACAGACTCAAATTCAAAGAATTATAGATGCTCCTTTTATGCTGTCTGAGGATTGTATGCTTCGGGCATTGTTGATTAAACGCGGTGAAAAGTCTTATACGCTAGCCATGACCGTTCATCATATTGCACTGGACGGATGGTCTGCGTATGTTTTGCTTAACGAACTTAGAGAAATTTATGAACAGCTGTCACAAGGCAGGTCAGTAGAGTTACCAGAATTGTCTGTTCATTATACTGATTACGCCATTTGGCAAAGAGACTACCTTCAGGGAGATTATCTCGACGAAGAACTCGCGTATTGGACGGATCAACTTTCCGGGAATACTTATTTGGAATTACCGCTTGATTTTCCAAGACCCCCTCAACAACAATTTAATGGAAAACGCAAAACATTTCAAGTAACTAACGGGGTATATGAGGATCTCTCAGAGCTATCTCAAGTGCAAGGAGTGACCCTTTTCATGACGTTATTAGCCGGATTCAAAGTATTGCTTTACAAATATACAGGTCAAAAAGACATTTGTGTAGGGAGTCCTATTGCCGGTCGTCATCACACAGAACTTGAGAACATGGTAGGTTTTTTTGCAAATACGCTGGCGTTGAGATCTGATCTTGATGTATCTCAGAGTTTTACAGAGTTGTTGGAAATGGTTAAGGAAACGACGTTAGATGCCTATGCACATCAAGATGTTCCTTTTGAGAAAATTGTGGATGCTCTAGGGATTGAAAGGGAAATGAATAGAACACCCGTTTTTCAAGTCATGTTTTCAATGGAAAATGTCCCTCCTTTAAGTGCGATTAAAATGGGAGATCTCGTGTTGAACAATATGCCGGTTGAACAGCATACAACCCAGTTTGATTGGAATATTTACATGGAAGAAAGCGAAGATGATGGTCTGGTTTTCCATATAGAATACGATACAGATCTTTTTCGTGAAGACACCATTGAAAGGTTAGGTAATCATTTCAAGTACATTTTGAATAGCATAGGGACGAATCCTGATCAGTCAATTCAAAAATTAGCGTTGATGTCTAAGCAAGATGAATTGAAGCTTATCGCCGATTTTAATGATAACAGGATCAACTTCCCTTTTGAACTTACGACAGATGCACTTATCGATAAGATGGCTTTGCAGTATCCGGCTAAAGTGGCAGTGAAAGATGCGAATGGAGAGAGAACTTATGAAGAGCTTAAACAAAATGCCTCTAAACTTGCTGGATTATTGCATCACCAAATTGAGGTGAAAGAGGAAGAAGTTATTGCAGTACTGGCAGACAGATCTGTAGATTATATAGAAAGTGTATATGGTATTTGGAAATCGGGAGGGGTTTATCTTCCGATACATCCTGAACTCCCTCAGAATCGTATTTCTGTTATTCTCGAAAACGCAGCGGTAACCACCTTATGCGTCTCAAGAAAGTATCTCGATATTGCTATTGCACTCCTCAGCGAACAGGTTTCTTTGAAACATGTCGTTTGTATCGATGATACTTTGGATAGGGAGTTATCGATACACGAGGGGTGCATTTTTTACGATAAGGCAGCGATCAATGCTGGGGAACCACTTACCAATTCTTTAAGTGTAATAGACAATCTTGCCTATGTCATTTATACCTCCGGATCAACCGGAACTCCTAAGGGAGCTATGTTAGAACATAGGGGAATGCTAAATCACCTTTTCATTATGGTGAATGACCTTAAAATGAGTGAGGAAAGCAACGTAGCTCAGAATGCTTCTCAAAGTTTTGACATTTCTGTATGGCAAATGTTCAATGCACTTATCATAGGAGGAACCACCGTTGTATATAGCCATTGGGAAACTTTACAGGTTCAAAAGTTCTCAGAGCTACTTACAAAACATCAAATAACACTTTTACAATTAGTACCTAGTTATTTGACGGTCTTACTGGACGAGATGGACAATCACACCAAAGATTTCTTTCCTAACCTAGAATATTTGCTGGTTACAGGCGAAACCGTTAAGAAAAATCTGTTAGAGCGTTGGTTTACCAAATTTCCGAATATTAAAGTGGTTAATGCCTATGGTCCTACTGAGGCGGCAGATGACATCACTCTGTATATTATGGATCGAGTTCCCGAAGGGCATTCAATTCCTATTGGACAATCGTTGGCGAACCTCAATATTTATATTGTAAATGAAGACGAACAATTATGTCCTGTAGGTGTAAAGGGAGAGATATGGGTTTCCGGTTTGGGCGTGGGAAGAGGTTATCTCAATGATGCTGAAAAGACTGAGAAAGTTTTTGTGAACGATCCGTTTCAGGGATCTCGTCAGGCGAGACTCTACAAAACCGGTGATTTAGGAAAATTTCTACCCGATGGGAATATTGAATTTTTCGGACGTAAAGACTATCAGGTCAAAGTAAACGGTTATCGAATTGAACTGGAAGAAATAGAAAATTATTTGAGTCAGTTATCTGCTGTCAAAGAAGCTATTGTTATTGTTCATACTTCAGAAGACCAGGTTACTCAGTTATTTGGCTTTGTAACTTGTTATGATCAGGTAGCGGCTGAAGGTCTCAAGCAGGAACTCGCGACGTATCTGCCAGACTATATGGTTCCTTCCCGTATCATAATTCTCGATGCTTTTCCGCTTACTCCAAATGGTAAAGTAGATCGTAAAAAATTACCTTATTTAATTACCGTGCAAGATGCGGTTGCAGAAAAAAAGGATACTGTTTTAAGCAATACAGAAAAAGTGTTGATTGAGATCTGGAAAGAACTGCTGGAAGTAGAAGAAGTAGGAGTTCACCAGAATTTCTTTGAATTGGGAGGGCATTCCCTTAAAGTAATCAGCATGATCTCTCAGGTTCAGAAACGATTAGAGGCTGAAATCACCATTAAAGACGTATTTACATGCCCCACTGTGAACGCACTTTCAGTGCTGATAGAAGGAGCGGATGCGATTTCTTTTGAGCCAATACCACTGGTAGAGAAAACCTCTCATTACCCACTTTCAAATGCACAGAAGCGCTTATGGGTGTTAGATAGATTTGTAGAAGATGTATCTGCATACAATTCGTACAACGCATATTTGCTCAAAGGAAATATTAATGTTGAAGCATTCAGTGAAGCGATCCTGAGTATCATCAACCGACATGAAATCCTCCGTACGACTTTCATAGAAAAAGAAGGGGAGCCCATGCAACTTATTCATGCAGATGTAAAGAAGGATGACATCTGTCAAATAATTGATTATTCAAACTCAGCTAAAGGGTATGAAGAAGCAATGAAAGAGTTACAGGTAGTAGCCCATGATACGTTTAATTTATCTGATGAGCTATTATTCAGGTCAAGAATCTATTTGTTAGGAGAAGACTCTTATATATTTTTCTGCTGTATGCATCACATTATTTGCGATGGTTGGTCTAATAATATATTAGTTAAAGAGATCCTCAAAAATTACCGCTCTTTTGAAAAGCATCAGTTTTCATCACTTCCTTCACTTAAAATACAATACAAGGATTATGCTGCATGGAATTCAATACAACTGGCTTCAGAAGAGTTTAAGAAGCATAAAGATTACTGGCATAATAAGTTGGCAGGAGATTTACCAGTACTTGCACTCCCAAGTTACCATCAGAGACCAGCGATACAGGTGTTTGACGGAAGCGCTATTGAATACACTTTTTCGAAAGAAATATTAGAGGGACTAAAAGAATTAAGTAAAACAACCAATGGTAGTCTGTTTATAACACTTACCACCTTCCTAAATGTTTTATTTTATAAATATACAGGACAACAAGATATAATTATAGGAACTGGTACGGCTGGAAGAACCCATCCGGATCTTGAAAATCAATTGGGATACTATATAAATACGCTTGCGCTTCGAAATACGATTGATCCTGAAAAGTCATTTCTAACCCTAATTCAGGAGATTAAAGAAACTACCATTGAAGCTTTTGATCATCAGGATTATCCGTTCGATCAGTTAGTGAATGAATTGGATTTTGAGCGGGACATTAGTCGAAATCCCATTTTTGATGTAATGATCCTGCTACAAAGTTTTGATGAAGATGAAGATAGCTTATTAGCTGAAGGTCTGGAAGATGCATCGATAACTCCGATCACTATTGAAGGACATGGGAGTCCTTTTGATATGGATTTTGATTTTACCGAAGAAAAGGATCAGCTAAACCTTATTCTAACTTACAACGCTGTTATTTATGATAAGGCCCAGATGGCAAATATGGTAAAACACCTGGAAATCCTTATGCAAAAAGTACTGGATCAACCTACTTTGAAAACAGGAAGCGTAAGCATCATTTCAAAAGAGGAGCAAGCTTTTATTTCCAAATTTAATGAAACAGACAGGTCATTTGATCTAGAGCATACCTATCATCACTATTTAGAAAAGTTTGCCGCAGAAACACCTGATAAAACTGCTGTCATCTTTGAAGATAGAAAAACCAGTTATGCTTCGTTGAACAGTCGTTCCAACCAATTAGCAAGAGCCATCACCGAGCGCATTAAAATTGAACAAGATGATCTTGTTGGGGTATTTATGGATCGTTCAGATCAAATGATGGCCGCCATCTTTGGTATCTGGAAATTAGGAGGAGCCTACATTCCACTGGAGAAAAAAATGCCGGATAACCGCATTGTTTTCAATGCTACAAATGCTAAAGTAAAGACAGTTATTGCAGATAAAGAGCTTGTGAGCGATTATCTGGCGGCTAAACTGGAAAACACAACAACACTTATCTATATTCAAGATCTTTTGGCAGAGGCAGATGCGCATCAAAAAACCAATCTGGACCTGAATATTGACACAGATAGCTTGTGTGTGACGATATTCACATCTGGCTCTACCGGAAATCCTAAAGGTGCTATGAACGAGCACAAAGGAAGAATCAACCATGCGCTGGCTACCATAGACTATCTGAAAATGGACACTGAAACAGTACTGGTACAAAATGCATCTCACAGTTTTGATATTTCTGTATGGCAGACCTTTACGACCATCGTATCTGGAGGAACTACATTAATTCTGGGAGACGAGCTGGTGAACACTCCTGAAAGATTACTCAAAAGTATGATCGATAATAAGGCAACAGTTTTCCAATTAGTACCGTCTTATCTATCGATGTTGCTGGAGGTTATCGCTGAAGATAGCAATATGTATCCGCTTGCACTTAAAAATCTTGTATGTTGCGGTGAGGCTATTAATCCAAAATCTATTTTGGAATGGCAGCAGTTGTTCCCTAATACTGTATTTGTGAACGATTACGGGCCTGCTGAAGCATCAGATGGAACTACCTGGAATGTATTCGAGGAAGTTGCTCCTGGCACTACCATCATCCCTATCGGGAAGCCCATCTATAATATGAAAAACTACATAGTAGATGCTTATATGAATCTTCTGCCGGTGGGTGTTATAGGAGAAATATGTGTTGCTGGGGTAGGAGTAGGAAGAGGATATATTAATGATGAAGAAAAGACCAAATCGGTATTCCATGCGGATCCATTTTGTGATCATAAAGAACAGCGACTCTATAAAACGGGTGATTTAGGAAAATTACTTCCTGATGGTATGATTCAATTCTACGGACGAAAAGACTATCAGGTAAAAATAAATGGTCAGCGAATTGAACTGGGCGAAATAGAGGCCAAAATACTGGAGGTAAAAGGAGTAAAGGAAGCAGCGGTTATCGACAAAGTGAATAATGCTAACGGAAGAAAATACTTAATTGCTTTTGTGGCATTGCATACTGATTGTGATGTAGACGTTCAAAATCTGAGGTTTGAAATCAGCAAAGAATTACCTGCTTATATGGTTCCTTCAGATATTCAATTGATCGACCGTATTCCTACCACCCAAAATGGTAAAATAGACCGGAAGTATTTAGATAAACTCGCGCTTCATCCGGATGAAGTTCAGCAGAAATACGTAGCTCCTGAAACTGAGATTGAAAAAATTCTGGTGGAGGCATGGAAATCGGTTCTTGACGTCGAAAATATCGGGATCACTGATAATTTCTATGAATCTGGGGGAGATTCCATAGCGGCGATTCAGGTATCTTCCTATCTGTACAAAAACGAATATCAGGTAGAAGTGAAAGATATTATGAGATTTCCGCATATTCAGGAAGTCGCTGGTTTTGTAAAACCATTATCTCGAATTGCAGATCAGGGTCCAGTAACAGGTAAGGTAAACCTGACCCCTATTCAGGCATCATTCTTCGACATGAAAAAATCAGTTCCAGACCATTACAACCAGTCAGTACTGCTTAAAGCCAGTACAGTCCTAGATCTGGAAGCATTAAATGCCAGTTTTTCGAAATTATTAGAGTGGCATGACATTCTAAGAGCAAACTTTAGAAAATCGATTGACGGAAATTATGAACAAACCATAGATTCAGAATTTACATTTGCTGGAGCACAGGTGCACGACCGCACAGATCTTACTGATCTGGAAGCAGTGAATGATATTGCGAATGAGTTGCAGGCATCACTTTCTTTAGTAGATGGCAGCTTGTTAAATGCAGCTGTAATAAAATTGAAACACACAGATTACCTTTTAATTGTAATCCATCACTTAGTAGTCGATACCGTTTCCTGGAGAATTCTCATTGAAGACTTGACAACAGCTTACGAACAAGCTACTCATGGAGAAACTATTTCTTTACCAGCGAAAACTGATTCATTTAAATTATGGTCTGAGACCTTAACAAAGTTTACCAAAGCTGATGCTTTTAATGAAGAAGTGAAATACTGGTCTGCTAGAATGTCTCAACCTTTTGAATGTATTGCTTGCGACAAGTCTCCAGCCGTCTTAGAAGCGATGGTGAAGGATAAACGAACTCTAAAAGTTTCGCTTTCTTCTGAATATGTTACCAGACTTGAAACTGAGGTTCACAAAGCCTTCAATACTGAAATTAATGATATTCTTTTAGCGGCACTGGCACTTTCAGTAAATGAATGCTTCGGGTTAAAAAAGGTGCCTGTTATGCTTGAGGGGCATGGAAGGGAAAAACTCGAAGAAGAAATAAATATAAATCGTACGATTGGTTGGTTCACGAGTGAATTTCCGGTGGTATTAGATACCTCGCTTTCCGAAGATCTGGCAACTTTCATTAAAACGATAAAGGATTATCTACACAAAGTACCTAATAGCGGTATCGGATATGGCTTATTGAAATACGTTGCTATCGATAGAAGTAGCGAAGTGATCAATGCGGGAACTCCTCAGATTGCTTTCAATTACCTGGGAAAAGTTGATGATGAAGAAGGAGATGAAACGCTTTTCCAAATGGCAGATACTACCCTTGGGGAGGAAGAATCGTCGGAAAATCGAAGTGATTACCCTTTAGAAATCGTAGGTATGGGAAGAGACGGAATGATCGAATTTCATCTGGAATACCACTGCTCTCAATTCTCTGACCTTACCATAAAGAATTGGTTAAACAGCTATAAAAACGCTCTGGAAAAGCTAATTGATTACTGTGCAGGCAGAGATTATAGTGAAGTGACTCCAACAGACTTTGACTATTCAGAACTTTCACTTCAGGACCTGGATGAACTCAATGATCTTTTTTAATCCTTCCGGATATACATAACAACTTAAACAAACACGCTCAACTCCAAAAATAGTAACGATATGAGAATGACAGAATATGACTTTTCAAGGTTTCACCTTTCAGATGGCCCCCAGATTATCACTAATTCAATCCCGGGAAAAAAATCCCGCGAATTGATCGAATTGCAAAAAAGTATTGAAGGTGCGGTAGTATCCTATCCAAGAAGCATGCCCTTTGCTATAAAAAAAGCAAAAGGAGCGATCATCGAAGATGTAGATGGTAACCGCTATCTTGACTTTTTCGCAGGATGTGGTGTCGTAAATGTAGGTCACTGCAATGAAGAAGTTCTTACCTATGTAGAAGAACAGCAGAAGAACCTGATTCATGCGCTGGACTTTCCTACGGAGAATAAGTTGGATGCGATTAGCAAAATTCTACAAAATTTACCAGAAAGGGTAAGAGAAGATTTTAAGGTAAGTTTCGGAGGGCCTACAGGGTCTGACGCTGTAGAAGCTGCCATTAAGCTTGCTAAGATTAAAACCGGACGTGACACTATTATCGCATTTTCTGGCGGGTATCACGGAATGACTTCTGGGGCACTTGCAGTAACCGCAGATACTGCTTTTCGCAGAAAAATAAGTTCACTAATCCCTAATGTTCATTTTGCCCCTTTTAGCTATTGTTACAGATGTCCGCTAAAAAAGGAAGAACATTCCTGTCAGCTTGATTGTGTAGATTACTTCAGGGTGATGCTTGAAAACAAACACTCGGGAATTACCAAACCAGCGGCGATCATCGTAGAACCCATACAAGGGGAAGGCGGAAACATTGTTCCAAAACCCGGATATCTGGAAGCGCTGGTGAAGGTCGCTCATGAAAATGATATTCTGGTCATTTTTGATGAAATACAGAGTGGTTTCTTCAGAACAGGTGAATTTTTAGCCTGTATGAATTCTGGAGTAATGCCTGATATTATTACAGTATCAAAAGGACTTGGGGGAGTAGGATTTCCTATATCAGCCCTTATTTATAACAAAAGAGTAGAGGCATGGGGACCAGGAGATCATATTGGTACTTTTCGCGCAAATCAGGTGAGTCTTGCCGCTGCCAATGGTGCGTTCAACTTCGTTGAAAAATACAATATAAGAGCACATGCTAAAAAAGTTGGTGCCTATTTCATGGAAGGTCTGAAAGACTTAGCTCTGGAATGTCCGTTTATCGGAGAGGTAAGAGGGACTGGGCTTATGATCGGGGTTGAATTCGTGAAAGATCGTTCCAGTAAAGAGCCTTACGCAGAATTGGTAAAAGAGTTTAGATACAATTGTCTTCAGCGCGGATTGTTATTTGAAGTTGGAGGTCATTATAACAATGTTTTAAGGTTAGTTCCTCCGCTCGTAATAACCGAACAAATGGTAGATATAGCTTTAAGTATTATGAAAGAATCATTGCGGGCTTCTCAGTTAGAGCAAATAAATTTTGAGGCCAACATGACAGAAGAGTTACCAACAGTTTAATATCTGATTATTATGAATAATGTCATAGAAGTAGAACGTATTTCCAGAAAGGAATTCTACAATGAATTTGTGAAGCCAGGATTACCTTTATTGATTAAAAATCAGACAAAGGACTGGGCAGCACGTACCCTTTGGAATGCTGAATACTTTAAAAATCCGTCATGGAACCTACCGGTTGCTGCCAAAACCGGAAACGTTTCGGAAGGCAGGCGAGAAGTTTCTCCACTTTCAGATTATGTTGATAATCTCATGAAATACGAAGAGGCTTTAGCAAAGGGTAAGAACCCGGCCAAGCCTTCCTATTTGCATGACGTGCCTATTTTTCATTTGCTTCCGGAACTCACCAAAGATATTGAACCGTTTCCACTTGAGTTATTTCCAAGATGGTACTGGAAGAATTTCCAGAATTATATTCAGTTCTTCATGGGAAGTACCAATAGCTTTACTCCGCTACATTTCGATACACTATGCACTCACAACATGTTCTTTCAAATGGTGGGTTCTAAGAAATTTATATTGGTTCGACCAGAGCAGAAAGATCTTTGTTATATAAAGGGATGGAGATGGTCGCAGATCGATGCGCGTAATCTTGACCTTTCTAAATTTCCACAAGCAGCAGAACTGGACATTCAGGAAGTTACGGTTAAAGACGGTGAAATACTTTATATGCCTCCCGGAATGCTTCATCAGGTTCACGGCCTTAGCTATTCGGTATCCTTCAATATAGACTGGCACACTACCAAAAGCGCCACCGCTGGTGTACTATCTAAATTTGAGGGAGCTCCCTGGAAAAATATGTATTACAACTGGTTACTTTTTATGGGACTTACCCTTAAAGTTCCGTCAAAACTAATATTTCCCTATTACAAGTCTTATCTGAATTACGTGAGTTAGGCTTACTTCGTTTACAATAACGCTTCTTTATATACATTTTAACAGAATACCACCTTAAGATCAATTATTCCATTCAAAAATCATGAGTAAAAAGGAAAACAACATAGAAAAAATATATCTGTTAACTCCTATGCAGGAGGGAATGCTTTTTCATACCCTTAACGATAAATCACATGCATATTTTACCCAATTATGTTACAGCACCAAAGGGCAGTTAGATCTTGATATTTTTTCTGATAGTCTGGACATATTAAGTAAAAGACATGATGTTTTTAGGACGGCTTTTGTTTATGGGAAAACTGAGAAGCCCATTCAGGTGGTGCTAAAGAACCGAAAGATCAATCTGACCATTAAAGAAACTGGAGATCTGACCGAAGAAGCATATACAGATTTCTTAAAAGAGTATAGAGATGCTGATATTGAAAGAGGTTTTGATCTGATCAACGATCCGTTAATAAGACTTACTGTTTGTAAAAGAGGAGAAGATCTCCATGATTTTATCTGGAGTTACCATCATATTTTATTGGATGGCTGGTGCCATACGATTTTGATTGAAGAATTAGGGCATATTTACAAGGCACTCTTCAATAAAGAAGAGATTACATTACCCGCCCCTGTATCCTTCGATAAATTTGTGAACTGGCTGGGCAAAAAAGATCTGAGTGTTAGTGAGAAATACTGGAAACAATATCTCAAAGATTACGATCACGTTGCCAGGCTACCTAAAATTATCAGTGATCATAAAATCGCTCCAAAAGCTTTTAAAAAGCAATTAAGATTTTCAAAAGAAAGAACCCAGCAACTATCGGCAGCTAGTAAAGCGAAAAATGTAACGATAAACGATATTTTTCAAACGGTATGGGCATTGATTCTCGCAAAATATACCAATAGCAACGATGTGGTATATGGTAATGTGGTTTCCGGAAGACCGGCGGATATAGAAGGTATGGATCGATGCCTGGGTCTTTTTATTAATACCATTCCCGTAAGGCTTACCATAGAAGAAAACCATAGCTTTCTTGATCTCGTTCAAAAAATTCATGAAGACTCTCTTGATAGCTTACCGCATCATTACAATTCGCTGGCTGATATCCAGAATACAAGCGAACTAAGATCAGAATTGATACAGCATGTCATTGCGTTCGAAAATTATCCTTTAACTATTCTTAATGAAGAAAAAGATCAGGAAGGTTTTCTGGAAATATTCAATTTAGATGTATTTGATCAGACCAACTATGAATTCGATATTGATGTTGAGTTAGGAGAAGAAATTGAGGTAACATTCTACTACAATCCCAGCCGGTATGATTCCGTATTTGTAGAAAGATTGTCGGATAGTTTCGATCATTTAGCGACACAATTTATAAATAACCCGGAGGTTTCGGTTGCTGATCTGGCCTTTGTAAATGAGGAAAACAAAAAAGAACTGCTTTTTGGTTTCAATAAAGGAGCGGTAGATCTAAATAATGATTTACCCGTAAATCTTCGATTTGAAGCCTATGCTGCCAAATATCCTCAACAACCGGCTGTATTTCACGAAAATGATCAAACAAACTATTTGCAGTTAAATGAAAAGTCAAATCAATTAGCGAATCTGTTGATTGCTTCCGGTATTAAGAAGGGCGATTTTGTGGGGGTTTTTGCAGATCGATCCTGCAATTTTATCGCTGCGCTTTTGGCTATATTCAAAGCAGGAGGTGTTTATGTTCCTTTAGACACGCAGAATCCTTTAAGTAGAACGCTGGAACTTATAAAAGACAGCGAGTTAAAGGCGCTTATATGTGGTGGGAAGGAATTAGACCTTTTAAACTCTGAATTGCACGAGGGATCCCTGAAACATATCATTTCTTTGGAAACTTCAGAAGCATTTAAAGAAGTAAACCGTGCGGCGAATTCTATTCAGATATACGCTCCTGA
Source organism: Flavobacteriaceae bacterium M23B6Z8 (assembly GCA_046199005.1). GTDB lineage: Bacteria > Bacteroidota > Bacteroidia > Flavobacteriales > Flavobacteriaceae > Ascidiimonas. Next base: position 2,804,504 of record CP176050.1, on the reverse strand, counting down.
AGATATCAGTAACAGTAGCACCAGCAATCCTGCAAATAAGAACAATATAGACGATTGGGCTTATATGTTATATACTTCGGGTTCTACAGGAAAACCTAAAGGTGCTATTACCCGTCATGACGGTGCAATGAATCATATTCTGGCAGAGTATAAAGCTCTTGAACTAGCAGATGGTTTTCGTTTTCTGCAAAGTGCCAGTATCGCATCAGATATCTCGGTGTGGCAGATGTTAGCACCACTGCTAAAAGGTGGAGCCGTGGTGATCGCAAACAAAGAAGATGTTTTGGAATACGATCGCATCTTAAAATTGATGCAAAATCATGAAATCACGATTGCAGAATTTGTGCCTTCTTATCTAATAGGTCTTGTAGAGTACATTTCGAGTTTAGACGCCTCAGCTATTGCAATGCCGGGTCTACAATGGATGATGATGGTGGGGGAAGAAATTCCGGTGAAACTGGTAAATACTTGGTTCCAGTTGTATCCCGAATGTAAAGTATTGAATGGATACGGACCATGTGAAGCTTCCGACGACATCACCCAATTTGAAATGCATACGCCGCTGCCAGCACATACACTTAAAGTACCTATTGGGCAGCCACTGGCAAACATGAATATTTTTGTTCTGGATCCATACGAAAAGCTGGTTCCTATAGGGGTTTCCGGAGAGATCTGCGTTTCCGGTGTTGGTGTAGGAGCAGGATATTTTAAAGAACCGGAAAAGACAGCTTCCAGTTTTAAGAAAAATCCGTTTGCAGGAACCCTGGGAGATACTATCTATAAAACAGGTGATTTGGGAAGATGGCTTCCGGATGGTAACCTTGAGTTTATGGGACGAATAGACAGACAGGTTAAGATTCGTGGAAATCGTGTGGAGCTTGGAGAAATTGAATCTTTCATCCGTAAAACAAAAATGGTGAGCAATGTACATCTGGCCGCTCTTAAAAATAAAGGTGAAAAGTCGTTAATTGCCTTTTTGGAAGTACCTAAGAAAAGTCTTATTCCAGTACTCGAAGCACAATTTTCAGAAGAAAGAGAAACGCGTTTAAGATCAATTCAGCAAGAGAATCCTTCCCTTGAAGGAAAGGTCATGAAACTAGAAGATAATTTAAAAGCATTTTCGCTCAACAATCCGGAGACTGCATTTGCTTATAAAGAAATATTTCTGGACAATGCCTACTTACAACATGGTATTGAACTCAAACCGGGAGCCGTTGTTTTTGATGTGGGAGCGAACGTGGGTATTTTCAGTATGATGGTAAGCACCTGTTTTCCCGGAACAACTATCTATGCGTTTGAACCTATTCCGCCTACATTCGAAATTATGAAAGCCAATACAGATCTTTATGGAGATCAGGCTACTATTTTTGCCTATAACGCGGGACTTTCCGATAGTCATCAAAAAGTAACATTTACACATTATCCAAAGAATTCGATGCTCTCAGGAAGATATGGTGACGAAGGTGCCGACAAGGGATATGTTCGAAATGTTATGGAACATCAATTGGGAAGCCATGGAGAACAAACTGGAAATGGAGAGAACGCCTTCATTGAAAGTCATATAGAAATGATGACCGAAGAAAGCATGTATTCGGAGGACTATGAATGCCTTTTGCTAAGTTTTTCTGAGGTGGTAGAAAAACACCAGATTGAAAGAGTAGACTTGTTGAAGATTGATGTAGAGCGAAGCGAATTGGATGTGATCGCTGGGATAAAAGATGAACACTGGGCTATCATTCAACAAATTGTTATCGAAGTGCATCAGGATGGTACTTCGTTGGATTATGTGAAACTACTTTTAGCCAATAAAGGCTTTATTTGCTTTACCGAGCAAGAAGATGCGCTAGTGGGTACCGATCTTTATAATATTTACGCAGTACGTGAGGAGCCGGAAAGCTACCAGCAAATCAGATCGGTGATTACCAAAGAATGTATGAAAGGGCTACCGGCTTACATGCAACCCCAAGAATATTGTTTTGTTGATAAGATTCCAACAAATCTGAGCGACAAGGCGGATGAGAAACAACTGCTTAAGATTTTTAAAGATAGGAAGGAACAGGAAGCCAAACTTGGCAAGGCGACACAAGACGAAAGTGTTTTAACATCTACGGAAGCCAAGCTAAAGCAAGTATGGGAGCGCGTTTTAAACAAAACCAGAATTAGTCCACAGGATGATTTCTTCGAAATTGGAGGTCATTCACTCTTGGCGATGCGCGCAAAGGCATCCATATTCAAAGAAATGGGAGCTAATATTGATATCAGAGATATTTTTGAAAATTCCAGATTGTCAGAATTGGCGTCTTTTATAGATGGTACTTCCAGAACTACATCTTCTTCCAAACTGGAGAAAATAGAGCGTCCGGAAAGAATTCCGCTTTCTTATTCTCAAGAGAGTATTTGGTTTATAGACAGATTGCAGGGAAGTACAGAATATCATATTCCCGCTGTACTCAATCTTAAAGGAAAGTTGAATATTCCTTTATTAAATGATTGTATACAGACGATTATCGATCGGCATGAAATACTCAAAATGATTGTTCAACATGACAATGGTTTACCCTATCAAGAGCTTATAATGGATCGGGAGTGGGAGTTAGATGTGATTCAGACTTCTGATTTGCCCAAGGAGAAAGTGTTTGATCTCTGGGTATCTGAATTGGTTGCTAAACCTTTTGATCTTGCCAGCGAATTTAAGCTAAGAGCTACCCTGATCGAAAAAGCTACCGAAGATTATACGTTAGTTCTCGTGATGCACCATATCGCTTCAGATGGATGGTCAGAAAGTATTTTGGTAGATGAGTTGATGCAACTTTATGCAGCGAAAATAGAGGGGAATGAAGCTTCATTGCCTGAGCTATCGCTTCAGTATTTCGATTATGCAGTCTGGCAACAGTCTCGCAAAGAGCAAATGAAAGAGCATCTCAACTATTGGGTGAATCAGGTAAAGAATATTTCTCCCCTGGAGCTCTCGACGGATTTTGACCGTCCTAAATTGCAAAGTATTAAAGCAGCTTTACTGGAACACGTTATTGACGATACCTTGGCACAACAATTAAAAAGCCTGTCTGCTAAAAATGGTGCGACCATGTTTATGACTCTTATTGGGGCATTCAGGTTATTAATGTACCGTTACACAGGGCAAAAGGATATTTGCATTGGTACACCCATTGCCGGAAGATCACATGAAGAGTTTGAGCATCTTATAGGGTTTTTTGTAAACTCTCTTACATTAAACCTTCCTGTAAATGAATCGCTTTCATTTTCAGCTTATCTTAATCAGGTAAAAAACATCACCCTTGATGCGTTTAAATACCAGGATGTTCCTTTTGAAAAGATCGTAGAAGCAACTCAAAAACAAAGAGACCTTAGCAGAAATCCTATTTTTCAGGTGATGTTTACAGTTCAGAACACCCCCGAGCTCAAAGAATTTGTGCTGGGTGATCTTGAAATAGAGACGGTAGGTCCAAAAACTATTCAAACCAACTGTGATCTTCATTTTATCATTGAAGAGCATCCCAAACGCGGTATTGTTCTGGAAGTAGAATATTGCACCGATCTGTTTAAGGAAACTACAATTGCCCGAATGATCGAGCATTATATGTTATTGTTGAAATCAATAGGTAATAATGGGGAGCAATTGATCAAAGAACTTTCGATACTGGAAGCAAAAGAAACCAAAACCCTGTTGGAAGATTTCAATGAGACTTCAGTTGGTTATGGGGATGGAACGGTACTGGAACTGTTCAGGAACCAGCTGGACGTATCTGGGGAATCCCCTGCGATTTATGCAGAAGACACTGTAGTGAGCTATCTGGCATTGGAGCAACGTGCGAATCGTCTTGCGCACTATCTTATTTCTTGTGGCATCACCAAAGGAAGTATCGTACCCGTATGTTTTGACCGCTCTTTGGAGATGTACATCCATATTTTAGCACTTTTAAAATGTGGTGCTGCATATGTGCCTATCGATCCTGAGTATCCTTCACATCGCATTGGAATGATCCTCGATGATCTGTCTGCGAAATGGGTACTTACCCAGAGTGAGCACCAGACTCATTTTGAAGGTATCGAAGAACTTGAAGTATTAGTTTCAGAAGAGCATGAGGCTGTTTTAGCAGCCCTTCCTGCTACGGCACCATCGGTAGCGATACAGGGTGATGATCTGGCCTATATGATCTATACCTCAGGAACCACCGGAGTACCTAAAGGAGTGATGATCACCCACGATTCGCTTTACGGACTTCTAAGCAGTATGGCATCTTTATATCCTCTCAGTAGTGGAGACCGTATGGCCTTCAAGACCAATTATGGTTTTGATGTTTCGGTATACGAGCTTTTTGGATGGATCAAAGAGGGCGGCAGTATGGTGATCGTTCCAAACGGATTGGAGAAAGACCCGAAACGTTTCATTGATTTTCTGGACACCTCTGGTATCACTCATTTAAATCTGGTACCCTCGTTGTTTGGGGTGTTGTTAGAAAACCTTTCCAGCGATCAACACAGTAGCCTTAACAAGCTGCGTTACCTGTTTTTAGCTGGAGAGGCCTTACCACCGAGTATGGTATCGAGCTACCATAGTTTGGGTCTGGATGCTTCGCTGGTAAACATTTATGGTCCTACAGAAGGTACTATCTACAGCACGTATTACCAGACCAGTGCATCAGATGGAGCAGAAGCGAGTATTTCTATAGGGAAACCGCTACCGAACACCCAGGCTTATGTGTTAGATGAGGAGCATCGTCTGGTACCGGTAGGAGTGGTAGGTGAACTGTGCATAAGCGGTCGTGGTATCGCCCAGGGATACTATCAAAGAGCTGAATTGACAGCTGCTAAATTTATTGCACATCCCTTTATAGAAGGTGCACGACTGTATAAGACTGGAGACCTGGTAAGCTGGACCCCTGAGGGAACACTGAGCTATGTAGGTAGAAAAGATGCACAGGTAAAACTTAGAGGATATCGCATAGAACTGGGAGACATTAGTGCAGCCCTGGATCAACACCCGGGGATCCGTCATTCGGTAGCGGTATTACGCGAAGATAAGAGCGGGCATCAACAACTGGTCTGCTATTACACGGGAGAGGCTACGGTAGGATTGAGTGATGTAAAGGCATGGTTGTCAGAGCGTCTTCCCTCATATATGGTACCATCGGTCTATGTCTTGTTAGAGACCTTCCCATTGAGTTCCAGTGGTAAAATAGACCGCAAGGCACTTCCGGAGCCCGATGCTTCCAGTTATCAACGAGCGACCTACGAAGCTCCACAGACACCCACCGAGTTACAACTGGCTTCTATCTGGAGCGAATTGCTTCAACTGGAGAAGATAGGTGTACACGACAATTTCTTTGAACTGGGAGGACATTCCCTGTTAGCCATTCGGCTGGTATCCCTTATGGAGACCGAATTCGAAATGGTGATCAATCTTCAAGATGTATTTAACTATACTACCATCAGACAATTAAGTAAATATGTAGAATTATTTACTTCAGAAGAATCAACAGATGAACAGGAAGTAACCTTCCTTTAACAAATTGATCAAGTAATTCTCAGGACATGACGAAAGCAGAAATTTTAGACATTATTTACGAAGCAAAAACTCAAGGCTCTACATTGTTTGTAGAGGAGGGCAGACTTGGTATCAAGAAGACCAAGGGCACGAGTCTTTCTGCAACGATACTTTATAAGATCAAGGAACAAAAAGATGCGATTATAGACTTTTTAATCGCTGGCACTGCCAATCCTGAAAATCAGATAGCAATAAAACCAGCAGCACGTCCTGAAAGAATACCGATGTCCTTTGCTCAGGAAAGACTTTGGTTTATTGATAAATTTCAAGGTAGTGTTGCCTATCACATGTCTGAAATACTTCGAATCAAAGGCTCCCTTAAACTGGGCGCTCTTGAAAAGGCCATAAGTGCTTTGGTTGAAAAACACGAAGCGCTGCGTACTGTCTTTAAAGAATACGATGGAATCGGTTATCAATACATCAGAGAAAGCAATGCATTCAAGGTAAAAGTACTAACCCGTGGTAAAGATTTTACAAATGCCGAAGAAGTTATAGAGGAAGAAACTCAAATACCTTTTGATCTTTCCTCAGACTATATGCTTCGTACCGTTTTATTAAAAGAATCTGAAGAGGAATATTTACTAATTCTTGTGCTACACCACATCGCTGGAGACGGTTGGTCTATGCCTATTTTGGTAAGTGAAATCGAGGATTATTATGAAAAGTTCTCAAACAATCTATCCGTTACAAACGATATTTTACCGGTTCAGTATGCAGATTACAGTATTTGGGTAAGAGAATATCTCAGCGGAGCTATACTGGAAGAGAAGCTTGCTTTTTGGGAGAATCAACTTCGTGGTTTTACGCCACTTGAATTGCCTACAGATCATCCACGTCCTGTAATACAATCTACCGAAGGAGCAGTTTTTGACTTCAAGATCGACGAGGAGACTACGCAACGACTTAAAAAAATGGCAAGAACAGAAGGGAGCACTCTTTTCATGTTATTGCTAACTGTTTACAAGGTGTTGTTGTATCGCTACACGGGGCAAACCGATATTAGTGTAGGTACACCAGTTGCAAACCGAAATCGTCCCGAAATTGAGGACGTTATCGGATTCTTTGTAAATACGCTTGTTATCCGAGATCATGTGAGTCCTACTGATTCTTTTAAAGAGTTACTTAAACAAATCAAACAGACCTGTTTACAAGCCTATCAAAATCAGGATGTACCACTAGAAAAAATTATTGATCACCTTTCCATCGTTCGGGATCAAAGTCAGAATTCATTGTTCCAGACGTTGTTTTCGCTACAGAACAATCGTGAAATCACAGAGATCAAATTAGGAAATAACGAGGTAGAAGTGATTACAGAGGCGAGTGGTACTTCAAAATTTGATCTAACTTTGGATGTGGTAGAAACGGTAACGGGTTTATCCTTTTCAATAGAATACGCTACTTCCATATTTGAAAAAGATACTATTGAGAGGCTGGCATCTCACTATCAGCAGTTAATCACATCCATCCTTGAAAGCAACGAAAAGCCGATTGCTGAAATAAAGATCGTTCCCGAGGCTGAGGCGCAATTATTGAATTCTTTTTCAGTAAATACAACCGATCTGGGAGAGGAAACCACGTTAGTGACTCTTTTCGAGCAACAAGCAGCTGCAACACCATACAATGTTGCGTTGATAGATAATGAAAGGGAAGTAACTTATGAAGAACTGGATGCATTAACCAATCAAATTGCTAATTATCTCATTGACTCAGGTGTTTCCAACGAAACTTTTGTTCCTTTTTGCTTAGAGAGGTCGTGTGATGTGTATATCCTGATGCTTAGTATTGTGAAAGCCGGAGGTGCTTACATACCTATCGATGTAAATTATCCTACTTCACGTATAGCATATATGCTTAACGACAGTGAAGCTTCACTGGTGATAACTTCAGAAAAAAATAAAGGTATTTTTGAATCTTTCGATTCAGGAGCTAAGATTCTGAATATTGAAGAACTCCATGCTGCTCTGGAAGACTATACCACTGATAAACCAAACATCCAATTATCGCCAGATCAGTTAGCATATTCGATTTATACCTCGGGTACTACGGGCAATGCCAAGGGTACTTTAATAGAACACAGATCGGTTACAAGACTTTGTTACCTTAATGAGATGGACTTCGATTCCAGTATCAGAATGCTTCAGATAGCTTCTATCTCTTTTGATGTAGCTGGCATAGAAATATGGGCACCACTGCTTTGTGGAGGGACGGTAATAACGTATCCGGAAGCAAATATAGATTTAGCGAAGTTAAATGAGGTGATAGATCATTACAAGGTTAATTGTATTTGGTTTACTTCGGGATTATTAGATCAGTGGGTGCAGATTCCTCTACAAAATAAGTCGTTAGAATACATCCTCGCTGGAGGTGATGTGCTAACACCCGCTAGTATTAAAAAAATACATGAAGCTTTACCTGAGGTAACAGTCATAAATGGCTACGGACCTACTGAAAATACAGTTTTTACAGCATGTCATAAAGTACCTAAAAATTTCGATGCTAATCGAAGTGTTCCAATTGGTCGACCTATACCCGGTACAGCTGTTTTTATTGCAGACGAAAACCTTCAGGAATTGCCTATTGGCGTTATTGGAGAATTGCTTACTTCGGGAGTTGGCTTGTCCAGAGGCTATCTGAATAAAGAAAATTTAACCGAAGAGAAATTTATAGATCATCCCTTTAGAAAAGGAGAAAAGGTTTATAAAACGGGCGATCTCGCAAGGTGGAATGCCCAGGGAGTTCTTGAGTTTTTTGGTCGAAAAGATCAGCAGATCAAACTTCGGGGCTATCGTATTGAACTGGGAGAAATTGAAACGGCCCTACAGCAAATAGAACAAATTCAGCAGGCTGTAGTAGCGGTGAAAGAAGATTCGCAAAATTTAAAACAGTTAGTTGCCTATTATAAGGCTGAAGGATCTCCAGATATAAAAGAGCTGAAATTAAAACTTCGAGAAATGCTGCCTTCTTATATGGTGCCCTCCATATTTATGAAAGTAGACGCATTTATGCTTACTACCAATGGCAAAATAGATAGGAGACAGCTTCCGCAACCTGATGAAAATGCTTATGAAAGAGCACTATTTGTTGCTCCGGAAACAGAAGAAGAGAAAAAGCTTGCAACCATATGGAGTGGTGTTCTCGGATTTGATAAGATAGGAGTTCATGATAATTTCTTTTCGCTTGGTGGAGATTCTATTAAGGCAATTCAGCTTGTGAGCAGATGCCATGCAGAAGGGTTTCATTTAAAGGTAAAAGATGTTTTTCAGTATCAGACGATTAGTGAACTTATCAGCAAAATAGAAAGCACGCAACAAGTGCTGGTAGAAAATGGGCTTTTAGAAGGAGAAGCAGCACTTCATCCAGTGCAACGCATGTTCTTTGAGCAGAAGTATCATCAACAAGATCATTACAATCAGTCTGTTTTACTTACCATTTCGAAGTCAATAGCAAGCACTGTTCTGAAGCAAACGTTAGAAGTATTGGTCGCACAACACGACGCGCTTCGTTTCAACTATACGTTTAACGCATCCCAGCTATTGCCCGTACAACGTTACAGAAAGGAAGAATCCGTTCAGGTTCTGGAAGAATCCATAGCGAATATGGATGAGGTAACTTCAATTTGTTCCAGCTACCAGGCGTCTTTGCAGATACAAAATGGAGCGATCTTTAAATTTGTTTTGATTCACACGCCGCAAGAGGAAAAGAAAAACAGACTTTTCTTTACCATTCATCATCTGGCAGTAGATGGTGTTTCGTGGAGAATTATCCTAGAAGATCTAAACCGTTTGGTGAAGGCTTTTAAATCCGGACAGCAACCATCGGTTTCTTTAAAGGGTACTTCTTACCGACAATGGGTCAATAAATTGCAGACATATAGTTCGTCGCTCGTTTTGGGAACAGAGCTTAAATACTGGCAGAAAGTATTAAACAATTTTCAGCCATTAGTAACAGATTTAGTCGGAATAAAAGAAACAGCTACGTACAGCGAAACGGAAAGTCTCAACGTACAGCTGAACTCTTCTGATACATTATCATTACAACAAAATATCCATCATGCTTACGGCACTAAAATAAATGATATTCTCTTGAGTGCGTTTGCTTTAAGTCTAAAGAAGCTCTCAGAAGAAAAGGAAATCGTGATCGCGCTTGAAGGTCATGGAAGAGAAGAAATTTTTGAAGATGTAGATATTAGTAGAACTGTTGGCTGGTTCACAAGTATGTATCCGGTATGCCTTGATCTTTCATTTTCAAATGATTCGGTTGGTAGCTTAATCGCTGCGACAAAAGACATGCTTCACAGAATCCCACAAAAAGGAATTGGATATGGGATTTTAAGGTATTTGAGTCCTTCACTAGAAATAAAAGAATCTCTTGAAAAACCTTTTGAATCAATTGTATTCAATTATTTAGGCGACTTTGACAATAGTGTTTCTGACGAAGAAGCAACAGCGGATATCGATTTTGCGAACGAGGATGCCGGTGCCGAAATAAGCATATTAAATCAAAATAATCATTTGATTGCGGTTAATAGCATGATCGTTAAAGGACAGTTACATCTTGAATGGAGCTATGATAGCACCAGATTTCGTAATGATACTATCAGCGAAGTAGCAACTTGTTATATCGAAATGTTGCAGTTGATCATCCAACATTGTTCAGAAATTACAGAGGTAATAAAGACTCCTGGAGATTACGGTATCTCTGAAGGAATTTCGTTCGATAGGTTGCAAACATTTATGGAATCACCATTACATAAGTACGCTCTGCAAGATATCGCTGCACTGAGTCCGCTTCAGGAAGGAATGCTTTTTCATAGTTTGTATGATACGAAAGAAGCAGCATATCTGGTACAGTTTCAATGTGATATAACCGGAAACTTTTCATTGAATTCATTTAACAGCAGTTGGTCCTATCTTATGGAGAGACATTCCATTTTAAGAACGACCTTTATTACTGAAGGATTAGGGACACCTGTGCAATGTGTTTATAAAAACGTACCGGTGCCGGTAACACTTTTTGATTATTCGGTGTATTCACGAAAAGAAGCGCTTACTAAAATTGAACATTTTCTGAAGGAAGATCAGTCAGCACCTTTCGATCTGGCAAAGGCGCCGCTATTCCGTATTAATTTATTCAAAATTGATGAAGAATGCACGAGACTTGTTTTCACAAATCATCATTTATTATGGGATGGATGGTCATTTTCTAAATTGATAAGCAATTTCATGGAGTGCTACGAGGCGATTGAATCTGGAAATGATCTTCCGGAGATTGGCTTTGACAATTTTGGAGACCATATACGTTCAATTTTACAGAAGAATCAGGAAATCGCACTGTCATTCTGGAAGCAATACCTTTCAGCACTAACATCACCTACCTTTCTTCCTTTTAGCAGGAATATGACCTTGAGAAATAAGGTGTTCGGAGATCAGGAATACAATGTAGTTTTTACTGATGAACACGTTACCGCAGTAAATCAATTATGTGAAAAGTATCAGGTGACCACCAACACGCTCTTTCAGGCAATTTGGTCATTGCTTCTTGCAAAATATACAGGTCAAAAGGAAGTAGCTTTTGGCGCTACCGTATCCGGCAGAGATTCTGACACAGAAGGAATTGAAGACAAAATAGGATTGTATATCAATACTATTCCAGTATGTACATCAGTCAATGAAAAAGAAGAAATAGGGCAGTGGCTTACGAATTTGCAGAAATCACATACTACCGCCCGTGAAGAGTATAGCTATTTACCGCTTGGTCTGGTAGAAACACAAACTGAGATTACAGGAGGTATGTTTGACACCCTGCTTGTCTTTGAGAATTATCCGGTAGGAGAGGAAAGCTCAAGTACATTCAGTATAACCAATGCAGAAGCAAAAGACACAACAAACTATACGCTGTCGTTAAGCGTATTTCCTTCTTCGGAAGGTCTATCGTTAAAATATATGTTTAATGACCAGCTTCTCAATGAAAGTATTATTGAAAAAATTCATGGTCACCTGGAGACGATTATACAAAGTCTGTCTTCTGAAGTGCAAATCGTTGGCGATATCAAATATCTGACGGCAAAAGAAACCAAAACCCTGTTGGAAGATTTCAATGAGACTTCAGTTGGTTATGGGGATGGAACGGTACTGGAACTGTTCAGGAACCAGCTGGACGTAGTTGGGGAAGCCCCTGCGATTTATGCAGAAGACACTGTAGTGAGCTATCTGGCACTGGAGCAACGTTCGAATCGCCTTGCGCACTATCTTATTTCTTGTGGCATTACCAAAGGAAGTATCGTACCCGTATGTTTTGACCGCTCTTTGGAGATGTACATCCATATTTTAGCACTTTTAAAATGTGGTGCTGCATATGTGCCTATCGATCCTGAGTATCCTTCGCATCGCATTGGAATGATCCTCGATGATCTGTCTGCGAAATGGGTACTTACCCAGAGTGAGCACCAGACTCATTTTGAAGGTATCGAAGAACTTGAAGTATTAGTTTCAGAAGAGCATGAGGCTGTTTTAGCTGCCCTTCCTGCTACGGCACCATCGGTAGCGATACAGGGTGATGATCTGGCCTATATGATCTATACCTCAGGAACCACCGGAGTGCCTAAAGGAGTGATGATCACCCACGATTCGCTTTACGGACTTCTAAGCAGTATGGCATCTTTGTATCCTCTCAGTAGTGGAGACCGTATGGCCTTCAAGACCAATTATGGTTTTGATGTTTCGGTCTACGAGCTTTTTGGATGGATCAAAGAGGGCGGCAGTATGGTGATCGTTCCAAACGGATTGGAGAAAGACCCGAAACGTTTCATTGATTTTCTGGACACCTCTGGTATCACTCATTTAAATCTGGTACCCTCGTTGTTTGGGGTGTTGTTAGAAAACCTTTCCAGCGATCAACACAGTAGTCTTAACAAGCTGCGTTACCTGTTTTTAGCTGGAGAGGCCTTACCACCGAGTATGGTATCGAGCTACCATTGTTTGGGTCTGGATGCTTCGCTGGTAAACATTTATGGTCCTACAGAAGGTACTATCTACAGCACGTATTACCAGACCAGTGCATCAGATGGAGCAGAAGCGAGTATTTCTATAGGGAAACCGCTACCGAACACCCAGGCTTATGTGTTAGATGAGGAGCATCGTCTGGTACCGGTAGGAGTGGTAGGTGAACTGTGCATAAGCGGTCGTGGTATCGCCCGGGGATACTATCAAAGAGCTGAATTGACAGCTGCTAAATTTATTGCACATCCCTTTATAGAAGATGCACGACTGTATAAGACCGGAGACCTGGTAAGCTGGACCCCTGAGGGAACACTGAGCTATGTAGGTAGAAAAGATGCACAGGTAAAACTTAGAGGATATCGCATAGAACTGGGAGACATTAGTTCAGCCCTGGATCAACACCCGGGGATACGTCATTCGGTAGCTGTATTACGCGAAGATAAGAGTGGGCATCAACAACTGGTCTGCTATTACACGGGAGAGGCTACGGTAGGATTGAGTGATGTAAAGGCATGGTTGTCAGAGCGTCTTCCTTCGTATATGGTACCATCGGTCTATGTCTTGTTAGAGACCTTCCCATTGAGTTCCAGTGGTAAAATAGACCGCAAGGCACTTCCGGAGCCCGATGCTTCCAGTTATCAACGAGCGACCTACGAAGCCCCAGAGACTCCTACAGAGTTACAACTGGCTTCTATCTGGAGCGAATTGCTTCAACTGGAGAAGATAGGTGTACACGACAATTTCTTTGAACTGGGAGGACATTCGATACTCGCAATGCGTGTAGTTTCAAGTATTCAGGTAGCGACTAAAAAGGCAATTGACTTAATCACTCTTTTTGAAAACCCGTCGATCTTTGAGTTGGCAAAGGCAATTGATACTTCTTTCTCAGGAGTTGGCTATACAGATATTCCCTCTATTCCTGATCAGGAACTGTATGAATGTTCGAAGGCACAAACAAGGATTTGGCTGGCAGATCAGGTGGCGCAAAACAGAGCCGTTTATAACATTACTTCTGCCTTTGAAATTAGTGGCGACCTTAAGGAAGAATTCCTTCATGAAGCACTTAAGGAATTGGTACATCATCATGAAATACTTAGAACCAATTATATTGATCAGGATGGGATTCCTTATCAGAAAATCAACGAGTTTGACGAATCTGTCGTAGATTTTGAGGTTATTAAAAGTACAGACATTCAAACCGAAGCTCTGCAAGTACTTGAACACGAGTATGCTTATGAATTTGATCTCACCGAAGATCGTCTTGCCAGATTCAGATTAGTTACCAACCGGGAGAAACACGTATTTATTATAAACGTTCATCACATTGCTGCTGATGGATGGTCTATAGGAATTCTACAGGAAGACCTTATGGCATTCTACAATGCAATCAGTAAGAATGATGAAAACTTAAAACCTAAAAGACTATCAGTACAGTATAAAGAATATGCTCTCTGGCATAATACGGTTTTGGAGCATCCTGATAAAGAAGCAATGTCTTTCTGGAAAAACCGATTGAGAGACATTTCGGTTAGAAAAGAATTGCCGTTAGATATGCCAAGAACGCAAATAAGAGGCACTGAAGCTGAAGAAATTGAATTCTCTTTAGGTAGTGAATTAACAGAACTTATACAACGTACGGCTCGTAAGAATCGGTCTGGTATATTTATAGTCTTGCAGGCGTTACTTACTTCTTACCTTCATGAACTTATGGAGACCAACGATATTATAGTCGGGACTCCCGTGGCAGGAAGAAACCATCCTCAATTAGAAACGCAAATTGGCTTTTACGTGAATGTGGTTGCTTTGCGAACAAATTTTGCAGCTGATGAGACATTCAATTCATTACTCCAGAAGATAACCACTGAAACAACGGAAGCATTCAGACATCAGTATTATCCTTTTGAGCAGATCGTTAACGACCTCAATATTCCAAGAGAACTAGGTCGTAATCAGCTCTTTGATATCTTAATTTCTTATACAGACGGATTGGAAAAAGAGGTATCTCATTCCGAACTTTCCTTTGACGAGTTGGAATTGGGTCGTACCGACAAAAGAAACAAGTATGACCTTTCTTTCGGATTCCATACCGAGGCATCCAATACTATTATTGCTTCTATCACCTATAACACGAATCTGTTTTACAAAGAAAGTGCCATCCAGATGAAAACAACGATGCAGCAACTATTTGAAAAACTACTTACTGCACCAGAAAAAGAATTGCGTGAATTCAAGCAGTCCTCAGCGATTAACATATCACTCGTAGACGACTTTAGTTAAAACATTATCAGCACCACCTGACCCATATATTATGAAAGAAAGTATTGTTCATAACAAACCTGTTATTAGTTACCTGAAAGAAAAACTGGCAGGGGCTACCAAAGTAGCCCCCTATAGATCTCATGTGGTAAGCACAACTAGTTCTCGCAAGCAGACTTCCATAGAAATTTCTGTTTCTCAGGAACTTTCAGAGAAACTTATTGTGATTTCTAAGGGTAAAGACATCAATCTGTTCAAACTGTTTTTGGCTGGATTATCAATTACACTATCGAAGTATACCATCTTTGAAAAGATTACAATTACCAGTAGTTCTGTGAGTTTGGATGAACTATCATTTTCAAAGGTATCTTCATTACTACTCTTTCATATAGCTGTCGATGAAAATGATACGGTCAAGGAGTTGTTAGGACAAATCCATGCGGAGCTTACGGAGAATATTGGTCAGCAAGACTATGATTATTATAATTCTCTTAAAGAGTTTGAATCATCCCCCGAGGCATTAAATGTATGTAAAGGTGCTGGCCTTTATTATGAGGGGTTAAATAATTGGGTGCCAGAGTTGCAAACGGTTTCAACGCTATTAAAAGTGCAAAGAAATGCCAAAGACCTGACGTTAACTTTGCATTATGATGCGTCCCTATACACGGCTGATGAGACGGAATTATTCGGTAATCACATCTTAAGAACCACCGAATTACTGGCAACGGATTTTTCTGGGAAAATTAAAAATATCAATCCTATTACTCCTAAAGACGAATCGCTGATTCTCAATTCATTCAATGATACAACAACGCCTTATGACAGTACTCCTGTAATTGATCAATTTGAAGCGCAGGTTCTCAGAAATCCGCATAAAATAGCTACTCATAATGGAGTTTCCGGTTTAACCTATCAAGAGTTAAATGCTAAAGCAAATAATCTCGCTCACTATCTTATCGAAGAGTGTGCTATTCAAGCAGGTGATACCGTAGCACTGATGGTAAATCGCTCTGAGAATATTTTAATAGGTATTCTTGCAATCTTAAAGGCTGGAGGCATCTTTGTGCCGATCGATATCACTTCCCCAGAAGATCGTATTTACTTTCAACTAAATGACGCTGCCTGTAAAGTAGCCATTACTGAAACTGGTTTCATTTCGCAAAATCAACATCAGATAAAAACACTATTAGTTTCTGTAACAGATGATTGTGTGAAAAATGATTCTAATCCAGGTCTACAGTCTGGTGCAGAAGAGGTTTCTTACATCGTATATACATCAGGAACTACCGGAAGACCAAAAGGTGCGTTGATCTCGAATTATTCGCTATCCAATAATGTGTTTTGGTTTAAGAATACGTTCGAACTTTCTGAAACAGATAGCACCATGCTCATCAATTCGTATAACTTTGATGGATGTTACGGATTTCTTTGGGCTACCCTGATCACTGGAGGTACGCTTCATATTTTAAGCGATGTGATCTTTGATCCGGATGCTACCCTAAGATACATCAAACAGAAGCAGATCACCTTTTTAAAGATGGTACCTTCTACTTTCGGAATTCTGGTAAATTCAGCTGTTTTTGATGAAGATAGCGAATGTTGTAACTCGGTTAAAATGGTACAACAAGGCGGGGAGAAGATCAATGTAAAGCATCTAAAAAAATATCTCAACGCGTACCCTGATGTTAAATTAGGAAATCACTACGGTCCTACCGAATGTACGATTGGAGCAGTTTCGCATTGGATCACCTCAGAGAATATAGACCAGTTCACCAATCAGCCTGTATTGGGAAGTCCATACAATAACCAGCAGGTATACATTTTAAACGAATCACAAGAGTTGCTGCCAGTGGGGGTGCTGGGAGAAGTATGTATAAGCGGTGAAGGTGTGAGTAAAGGGTATTTGAATAACGAAGCGCTTACTCGTGAAAAATTTATTGCCTGTCCTTTTCAAAAAGATCAATTAATGTATAAAACCGGAGACAAGGCAAGATGGCTTCCGGATGGTACCATTGAATTTTTGGGCAGAATTGACAATCAGGTAAAAATAAGAGGTTATAGAGTAGAGCTTGATGAAATTTCAGAATCGGTTAAAGAATATGATACGATTAGGGACGCAATAGCACTTATCTCTAAAAAAGAAGAGCAGCAATTCCTCTCTTTGTGGTTTACCGCCGATGAAGAACTTACGAGAAATGAAGTAGAGGCTTTCCTGAAATCAAGATTGCCAGATTACATGCTTCCAGATCATTATGTACAAATTGATCACATTCCTCTAACACTCAACGGTAAGATCGATAAGCTTCAATTACCAGATCCATTTAACTTTCAACTTGTAGAAGAAAGAGAATTGATCGCTCCTAAGAACGAAACCGAAGTTGCAGTTCTTGAATTATGGAAGCAATTATTGGGTTCTTCTGAAATAAGCACAAATGATAATTTCTTTCAGATAGGTGGACATTCACTGAAGGCAACACAAATGTTGGCTAAGATTCATAAGCAGTTCGAGGTAAAAGTGCCACTTACTGAGGTATTTTTGAAGCCAACCATCGCTGAGCTTTCTGAGTATTTGCAGGAAAACATGCAAAACAAGGACTTCTACACAGCTATTGAAAAAGCCCCTGAGTTACCGCATTACCCATTATCGCATGCACAAAAAAGGATGTGGCTTACCTATCAGATTCAAACTGATAAAACAGTTTACAATATTCCTCATGCCATTCGAATTCAGGCTGATGTTGACAAATATCTTATGGAACGTTCGTTACAACTGCTGGTCAATAGACATGAGAGCCTACGTACTGTTTTTCCTATTATCGATGGTGAGCCAAAACAAAAGATCCTCGCAGCAGATGCCAGTAATTTTGAATTGGACTTTGAAGATCTGCGAAAACATTCAGACCCTGAGAAGGAAGCACTTAAAATAGCTAGAGAAGAGGCGTCGCATGTGTTTGATCTCGAAAATGCACCCGCGCTATCCGCTAAGTTAGTCAGGGTAAAAGACCATGAGTACGTTTTCTTGTTTACCTTGCATCATATTATTTCTGATGGTTCTTCTACGCAAATCTTTACACGGGAATTATTGCAAAATTACACAGCACTAGAACAAGGAGATATCTCTGTGCTTCCAGCTCCACTGGATATACAATATAAAGATTTTACTTTCTGGCAGAATCGAGAATTCAGTAGTGATGCTCATTCCAGGTTAAAAGAATACTGGCAACAAAAGTTTGCTGGGGAACTGCCAGAACTGGAACTGCCGACAGATCGTAATCGTCCGTTAGTACGTACCTATGAAGGCGGACAGCAGTCAATTGAGTTTGAAGGTGAAATTTATAGTGGATTACGTGCATTGGCTAAAGAAGAGAATACAACTATGTTCATGGTATTCATGGCTTTTGTGAAGGTATTGCTCAATCGATACACCGGTCAACAAGATATTATTGTTGGAACTCCCGTTGCAGGTAGAGAACATGCAGATTTGACGGATCAAATCGGTTTTTATGTGAACACTTTGGCGGTTCGCTCCGATATTTCCCCTGAAAAAGGATTCCTTCAGACCTTAAGGGATCTTAAAAGCAACCTATTGGAAGCTTATGAACATCAGGCGTATCCGTTTGATCAACTACTGGAAGATCTTGGGATAAGGACTGAGAATGGGAGGGCTCCGCTTTTCGATGCCATGGTAGTGATGCAAGATGATGCTGAAGAAGATGCGCAGCAAGCGCTTAGCTATGATAGTGCTATTGAAGAGTTCGATTCGGATACGCAAACCAGCAAATACGATCTCACTTTTAGCTTTCTGGAAAACAACTCTTCCTTTTCAATGATTGTTGAATATAGCAAAGAATTGTTTGACGATGCCAAAATTGAAAGACTGTTAATACATTTTGAAAACCTGCTAGATGTTGCTTTGCAAAATCCTGAAGAAGCGATAGGTCAGATCAATTATTTGAGCTTGCCGGAAGCTACCCTCATTCAAAAGTTTAATGGGGACTTCAGCAAAACAGGATCGTATGGTTCTATTACAGATAGATTTCAGCATCAGGTAGCTCTTTATGGTGATGCAGTCGCATTGGTAGACTCTTCGCTTAGCTTGACTTATAAAGAACTGAATGATAGGGCGGTAAAAAATGCTTTGAGCCTTATTGATGCCGGAGTTAAACCAGGAGATGTGGTAGGGCTTTTAAGCCATAGGAATGCAGATTTTGTAGTGAATATGCTGGCCATTCTTAAAGCGGGTGCAGTATATCTTCCGTTAGAAGAAAATATGCCGTCAGACCGCATTAATAATTTACTGGAAATTACCAAAGCAACTTCAATAATTGCTGAAAACACAGAATTAAAAAGTCATTTAAAAGAAAACGTAAGCTTTTTACATTCTTCAGATCTAGGGAATAAAATAACCAATACTACAGATCTTCCACAGTACAATACCGACGATTCATTGGCTTACATCATGTTTACATCGGGTACAACTGGAACGCCAAAAGGGGTTATGGTACTGCATAAAAATGTAGTACGACTTATTGATAACCCTAACTATACGAAGCTAACCCCCGAGGACAGAATACTACAAACCGGTTCACTTTCTTTTGATGCAGCAACCTTTGAGATATGGGGAGCTTTATTAAATGGGGGACAGGTACACATTGCCACCCTTAATGAACTATTAGATAGCAATCAGTTAAAACAGCATATTGAACAGAAGGAGATCTCAAAGATGTGGTTTACTTCTTCCTGGTTCAATCAGTTAGCAGATATTGATCCTTCATTATTTCAAAATTTAGATCAGGTATTGGTAGGGGGCGAGAAACTTTCTCCGGTTCATATTAAAAAAGTGAAGAAAGCCTGTCCAGATTTAAAAATAACAAACGGATATGGACCTACGGAGAATACAACCTTTTCCATATGTGGAGACGTTTTAGATGAAGATTTGGACCAAATAAAGCTGGGATATCCCATCAGTGGCAGTACCGTTCATATTTTGGATAAATTTTTGAAACCAGTTCCTGTAGGGATCACCGGAGAAATTTATCTGGGAGGTGCTGGTGTAAGTAAGGGTTACATAAATGATCCTGCATTGACTGCACTTAAATTTATACCCTCGCCTTTCGATGCGAAAGATGTTTTATATAAATCAGGAGATCTGGGAAGATGGAATGAAGATGGACGGGTAATATTTTATGGAAGAACAGATGAGCAAGTTAAGATCCGTGGTCATCGCATCGAACCAGCCGAAATTCAAGAGGTATTATTACAGCACCCATCAATCAAAGAGGTAGAAATCTTAATTATAGAGAATGACAAGCAAGAGAAAGCAGTAGCTGCCTATTTCACTGTTTCCGAAAAGCTGGAAACTGCTGAACTCAAAACGTTTGCAAAGGGAAGACTACCAGTTTATATGATCCCCGAGTACTTTGAGTTACTTGAGACTATGCCTCTTAATAAAAACGGAAAAGCAGACCGCAAAAATCTTCCTATGCCGGATTTCTCAAAATCCAAGACTACGATATTTGAAGAACCTCGTTCAAAATTTGAAGAAAAACTCAGAGACTGTTTTGCCAGTGTCCTGAATATAAAATCAGAAGAAATCTCTACCACAGATTCATTTTTCGAGCTGGGCGGGCATAGTTTAAAAGCGATTGGCCTTCTTGGTATTATAGAGAAAGAATTTCTAACCAGACTTCGAATAGCTAATGTTTTTGAAGCGCCTACAATTCAGGAGTTAGCGCTGATAGTTCAGAATGCTGAAAAGTCGGAAGCAATCAGCTTGACGAAAGCACCTGAAGATCTGGAAATTTATCCGGTAACCCCTGTGCAACGCCGTTTATACGCCATTCATCGTATAAGCCCAGAATCGCTTGCATACAATGTTCCGGGTATGATTGAAGTACCATTAAAGCATTCTGCAGAAGCTATAGAGAAGGCTTGTTACCAATTGGTTGAAAGACACGAAATTCTTCGTACTTCTTTTTTTATGAAAGATCAGGAGGTGTTTCAAAAAGTACACGAATTAAATTCGTTTCAATTAGAGATTATCAATACACAAGATCCGGAAACGGCTCTAGAGCATTTTGTAAAACCTTTCGACCTCGAGAATGCGCCTTTATTAAGGGTAGGACTGATTCAAACCAGTACGCATAATTGGCTTCTTATGGATTTTCACCATATAGTGATCGACGGACTTTCTCAGATGATACTGATAGAGGATTTATGGGATATTCTGGATGCGAAGACTCCTAAAGAAGTGAGTTTTCAATTTAAAGATTATGCCTGGTGGCTTCATCAGCCTTCACAGCAGGAGAATTTAAAACAACAAGAATCTTATTGGTTAGAAAGGTATGAGAATCCGCTTCCTAAGCTTGAACTTCCAACAGATTATAAAAGATCAGCATTAAAAAGTACGTCTGGCGGTACGGCTCAGTTCAGCATTTCTGCCGAAAACGTAAAATTTCTTAAAAAACTGGCCAGCGAACAGGGTACGACCCTTTACATGAACCTTATTGCGATCTGGGCACTTTTCTTAAGCAAAACAGGGGCCGTAGAAGATGTTGCGATTGGCACTCCGGTTTCCGGAAGAAGAAGCAACGATATTTCAAAGATCGTGGGGATGTTCGTCAATACACTGGCCGTACGTCTGTTTCCAAAAGCGACTGATTCCTTTGTAGCGTTTTTACAGACCGTCAAAAAGAATGTCCTTGCCGATTTTGAAAATCAGGATTATCCTTTAGAGGAACTTGTAGAGAAAGCAGATTTTGAACGCGGTAGCTCTGAGAATCCTGTGTTTCGGACGATGTTTAGTTTGCTTAACAAAGAAGAATTTGATTTAGAGATCGAAGAAATTAACGAAGAGTTACGTTTTAGTGAAAAATCAACGGGTGTAAAGTTTGATCTCAATTTCAAAGTAGCTGATTTAGAAGATCAAATTGTATGTGCTCTTGATTTTAGTACCGATCTTTTTGCGGAAGATACGATACGATCTTTTGTAAAACGATTTCAGATGTTATTGGATCAAATAAGAGTTCAGCCTGAAATATTGATCAGGACACTTTCGCTCGTATCTGAAGATGAAAAAATACGTTTGGCTACTATCAATGATACCGTTGTGAAATTTGATAACTCCGATAGAACTATTGATCAGCTATTTGATGAAAGTGCCCGTAAATATCCCAATAAGTCTGGGTTAGTTGATACTAGTGGAATATTGACCTTGAAGCAGGTTCAGATAGCTTCGGCCAAAATTGCAAACGCAATCTCCATCGAGCAGGCAGGGGTAAGCAATGAGTTCATTGGTATAATGCTTCCGGCTCAAAAAGAACTGGTACTCGCTATTTTAGGGATTTTCAAAACTGGCGCAGCTTACATACCAGTGGATACAGATCTTCCTTCCGAAAGAATAGAACACATCTTGAAAGATAGTGGAGTTGAAATATTAATTACCAATAAAGAAGCGGCATCATCAATTAATTTTTCCGGGAAACGGCTTGATATCGATGAAATTTTAACGTCTGAAACTTATGGAAGTGAATTCACCTCTCAAAATCGTCCTGAGAATGCAGCTTATATGATCTATACTTCCGGTTCAACTGGAAAACCAAAAGGAGTGCCTATTAGACAATACCAGTTGCTCAACTATGTGAACTGGCTAACTGATACACTTACGTATTCAAAGGAAGATAGCGCATTGTTGGTTTCTTCATATGCTTATGATATGGGACATAGCATTATTTTTCCAACTTTGATCAAAGGGGGAACTGTACATATCCTGAAAAAGGAGGAATACCTGTCGCCCGTATTTTTAAGTGAGTACATACATGATAATCAGGTATCTTTTATAAAGATGACACCTACTTTATTCCATGTTTTCATCAACCATCCTGATTTTGAAAAGCAACATTTGGTCTCTCTTAAGCAATTGATGCTCGGGGGTGAGGCTATCAATGCAAAAGATGCTGCGAAGTTCTTTTCGTTGTACCCGGAAAAAATGGTATTAAATCATTATGGACCCACCGAAGCGACAGTTGGTTGTATTGCAAAAGTAATTACCTACGACGGATGGGAAAAATTTGAAGAACAACCGGTAATAGGAAGACCTATTAGTAATATGAAAGTGTACCTTTTAGATGCGTATCTTAATCCGGTCCCACAAGGAGCTTTAGGACAATTGTATTTATCTGGTGAAGGGCTTGCCGAAGGCTATCATAACAGAGAAGAACTCACTTCTGAAAAATTCATCGAGAACCCTTTTGAAGAAGGAGAAAAAATGTATGCTACGGGAGATTTGGGATATTGGAACACCAATTATGATGTTGTTTTTAAAGGTAGGGTAGACCATCAAATCAAGATCAGAGGATATCGTATTGAACTGGAGGAAATCGCCTCTATCTTACGTAAACTGGATGAGGTAAAAAATGCAGTTGTCATTACCCACGGGGAAGAGGAGGATAAAATGATCGTTGCGTATGTGGAATCTACTAAAGAAACTTCGAAGCTTTACCAAGAACTTGAAGCGATACTTCCCCAATACATGATACCATCCGTTATCGTTCCGGTTACTAACATCCCTATGACACCTAATGGTAAAACAGACATGAGGAAGTTAAAGGAAATTCCTTTTCCAAAGGAGGAACTTAAAGATGCACAATTGCCGGAAAATGAGCGAGAAGAACAGCTGATGGAACTATGGGAAAGTGTATTGAAAGTTCCGGTAAGAGATACAAGCGCAGATTTCTTCAGGCTTGGGGGACATTCCCTTAAAGCTTTAAAGATAGTAAGCTACATAGAGCAACACTGGCAGCTAAAAGTTCCTCTCAAAGTATTCTTTGAAAACCCGACAATTAAAACTTTTTCAGAAAAACTTGAAGGACTGGAGCCTCTTGCCTATCAAGCTATCCAAAAAGTTACTCCTCAGGAACATTACCCGCTATCGCATGCACAACAAAGACTTTGGCTCCTAAACGAAGTTTCTCAAAATCAGGTAGCTTATAATATTCCTCGAGTATTTAGATTAAAAGGCACTTTAGATTTTAGCATTTTACGGAATGTTTTTAATATCATAGTGGAGCGTCATGAAGTATTAAGAACGGTATTTCGTAAGGTAGAAGGAAGCCCAAGACAGGTAATTTTAGCACCAGAAGAGATAGCCGACTATTTCATCTTTGACAACTACGAGAATTTAACAACTCAAAAGATTCAGGATTACGTTTCCAATCGGGTGAATCATCAGTTCGATCTTGAAAAAGGCCCTCTTATTAAAGTGACACTTTTAAAAGAAGAGAAAGATGTTTGCCTGCTCATTGTTAATTTACATCACATTATATCAGACGGTTGGTCTGCAGGTATTTTGCTACAGGAATTATGTGAAGGATACAATGATCGTATTCTTGGTAATTCATTGGAATTTGAGCCTTTAGCAATTCAATACAAAGATTTTGCAGTATGGCAAAATAACAGGCTAAGTAGCAAAGATCATCTGGATAAGCAAAGGAATTACTGGAAATCAAAACTTTCCGGCGAATTAAACAGATGTACGCTTCCGGAAACTTTTGCGAGAAATTCAAGCGTTAAGAATGAAGGTAAAACGTTGACGCATGTATTCCGCAACGATATCGCAAACCGACTTGAAAAACTTGCCGTAGAAGAACAATCAAGTCTTTACATGCTACTGTTATCCGCATTAAATATTCTACTATACAGATATACTGGGCAGAAGGATATTTTATTGGGAACTGTGGTAGCAGGAAGGGAACGCACAGAACTTAGCAACCAAATTGGTTTCTATGTGAATACGTTGGTTCAGCGCACCAAGCTTTCAGCAGAAGATAGTTTTGTAGAGGTTCTCAAAAGAGTTAAAGATGATGTACTGGCTACCACGGAATATCAAAACTATCCTTTTGACCTCTTAGTCTCTGACTTAGGATTACTAAATGAAGAAGGGAGATCACCGTTGTTTGATATCATGTATGTACATCAGAATTACGATGATCATCAGGACGCCGAGTTAGCATTAGAAGGTCTAACTGTAGAAGAGTTGGGAGAAGATCTAAACGAGAGCAAATTTGACGTGTCTTTTGTAAGTCGTAAAGTAAAAACCGATCTTCAAATTTTTGTAGAGTATAACGCAGCATTATACAGTGAAGAATTTCTCAAAGAGTTTCTTTTAAATTTCGAGAATTTACTGAACCTGCTAATAGCGTCAAAAAATGATCAAATAGGTGAGGTGTCGTTCATGAGTAAATCAAGCATGAGCATACTTGAAGAATTTAATGCTACTGCAAAAGAGAAAGAGTATACTTCGATTCAGGCGCATTTTGAAAAATCGGCCGTAGAACAAAATGAAAATCCAGCCATCATCACTGAGACATGTTCACTTACCTATGCTTCTGTAAATGAAAAAGCGAACCAAATGGCGTGGTGGATACGCGAGACCTATGGATCACGAAGAAACAGACTGGTGGCATTTTGTTTGGAAAGATCGGAGTGGCAAATTATCACAATGTTAGCCATTCTTAAGTCAGGGGCAGGTTTTTTACCTATAGATAAAAAACAACCATCTAAGCGAAAGGAGTTCATTCTGAAGGATGCAGATCCGGTATTGTTTATTACAGATCAATACAATGAAGGCGATACGATTCTAAAGGATACAAAATTGCTTTCTGACATAATTGAAAAAATAACTACCTATCCAACAGACAATCCTGAGAACTTTAATGAAGCTGAAGATCTTGCGTACGCTATTTATACTTCAGGATCTACCGGTGTGCCTAAAGGAGTTATGATTCCTCACAGAGGTAATATAAATATGGTAACAGATCAGGTTCAGCGGTTCGATATTCACGCTCAGGACCGGTGTTTACAATTTGCCAGTGCTTCATTTGATGCTTCGGTATATGAAATTTTTATTGGTCTTTATGCAGGAGCGTCGTTGGTGTTGTTGACCAATGCGATTATTGAAGACCCTAAACTGTTTGCTGAGTACCTCAAAGAAAAGAAAGTTACTTTCGCTACCCTACCACCAGTTTATTTATCCGGACTTGATCGGGAAGCACTAACTCATTTAAAAGTATTGGTAACTGCGGGTGAATCTCCAAATTTAAAAGATGCAATGTTTTTAAGTAAACACCTTACCTATTTTAATGCGTATGGTCCCACAGAATACAGTGTTTGTGCGTCTGTTTACAAAGTAAGGGGAGATGAGACCATGATTCCTATTGGAACTCCATTAGAGAATACATCTATGCATATACTGGACGATAACATGAATTTATTACCCTTAGGTTGCTGGGGCGAACTTTATCTATCAGGTATAGGGACCGCTATTGGTTATATTAATCGTGAAGATGAAAATAAAAAACGTTTCTTAGCAAATCCGTTTAACGAAACATCCAGGCTTTATAGAACCGGAGATATTGCCCGTTGGAATTCTCAGGGGTTTGTTGAATTCAAGGGACGTAAAGACCAGATGCTTAAGATTAGAGGTTATAGAATAGAAATTGGCGAGATCGAACATGCCATTCTTAAGTGTCCGCAAATCGATGAAGTAGTTATCAACTATGATAAGGAACAGGAATTACTGATTGCTTACCTGATCGCGAACGAGCACATTTCTAATGTGGAGCTAAAAGAATTCTTAAAAGAGCATTTACCAGCTTATATGATTCCTTCCTTTTATTGCTTTTTAGAGCGTATACCACTTACCACCAACGGAAAAGTTGATTATAAGGCTCTGACCTCAATAGGAAAGAATAGTATCGAATCCAGAGATTTGATACTTCCGGTAAATGAGAAAGAAAAAACCATAAGAGCACTCTGGGCTATTTTATTGAAAAAGGATGAAAATTTAATAAGTACGCTGGATAACTTTTTCGACTACGGAGGAAACTCAGTACTTGCCATGAAATTGACCAGTAAAATATGGGAGATCTACAACGAAGACGTCAGTATAAGAGATTTTCTGAAGACTCCTACCGTTAGAGGTCTTGCGAAGCAGATAGAATCCAACGAACGAGACAGAGGTTTACTCGTAAAACTTAATGACACGGAGCACGCACAAAAGAATCTGTTCATGATTCCGCCGGTGTTGGGTTCTTCCTCTGTGTTCAGAAATGTATCTTCTTATTTCCAGGAGAATGAGATAGCATGCTATGGTATTCAATATCGTGGATTCGATTACGATGTTGATTTTGACCAGAGTATTGAAGAAATGGCTTCATCAGTACTAAATGAGATGGATGTATTTCTGGATAACGAAAAAGAGCTGTTCATCATAGGCTATTCAATGGGAGCGCTTATTGCAGCAGAAGCAACAAGCGAACTTGAAAAAAGAGGCTATAAGGTTAATCTCATCTTGATCGATAAAATGCTTGAAGATAGTATGGCCGAATTTAAGAATGCTGATTACACAAATCATACTGATGATGCTGAAGAGCGATTGCTTAATGAACACATGCAGGGACTAGATATTCCGGTACATCAGCTAAGCCGAATACAACGGCTCTTAAAGCACAATATTAAGCTCATTCAGAAGTACAGATTCACGAAACATTTACAGGCAGATCTTCTGGCGATCGAGGCAAGAGAGTCCAATATAAAAGAAAAGATGAATTCGTGGAAAGCGGTAACCGATGGTACGATGATTTTTTCAGAATCTTCTGGTAATCATTTTACTATTATGAATGAAGCTAATTCTTATGAATTATATAAAAATATCAATAGATTTATTAACAGAAACACTAATTAGATCACTAACAAAATGGAATTATTTAAACTATTACAGAAAAAATCAAAGTTCTTTTATCTGTACCTGGCAATGCTGGGGCTGATTAATGGTGTTTGGGCAAGTGCACTCTTATTATTTATCAATAACAAAATCGTGGGAGAACCACTACCATTTATTCCTGAGTATGACTGGATGGTTTACGTAGGTCTTATTATTGTTTCCTTCACGGTAGCGCGCTTTTTTCAGGCTTATATGATTAAACTTACCTATGGTTTAGGCAATGAGCTTAACCTCTCAATTTTTGATAAGCTAAGATTTTCCAGTTATCAGGAGTTTCAGAAGCTTGGAGAAGACAAAGTCAGAACAGCAATGACAGATGTATCCACCCTGCAGAAATTTCCGCAAAGCTTTATTGAAAGTTTCAATGCGGCGATCATGGTAGTCATAGGCGTAGTTTATCTGTTTATTATTAATTCAATAGGTGCATCCCTAATTCTTCTTGCTTTAGTAGTACTTGCTTCCGTTTATTACGTTAGAAGCATCAGTATTGAAAATGATCTGAATAAAGCAAGAGATCTTGCAAATGTTTATCAGGATAATGTTAATGACTTTCTTCGGGGATACAAGGAAATGAAAATGAGTACCAAAAGAAGTGATGTTATCTACAATAACTATTTAAAGGAGAACAGAGGGAAAGTCAAAGACTTAACGATCGTTGCACTTACCAAGCATCTGGTAAATGAATTAATGGCGAATTATGCATGGTATCTGGGTATTGGGATTATATTATTCGTACTTCCCGCAGCGATTGTAATTTCTAAAGATGCGAATGTTACTTTTATGGTTACCCTGCTTTATCTTTTGGGCCCCGTAAATGTAGTGGTGAGTTCTATTCATGATTTCACTGCGATGAAGGTTGCTGTGAATCGCTTAAAGATATTCAATAAAGTCATCAATGCTTCTGAAAATATAGCATTGGGTCATGGAGATATGACTGATTTTAATGTTGAGTTTGAATCGATTCGTTTTGAGAATGTCACTTTCGAATACAGAAATGAGGAAAAAGGAGAAGTATTCAAATTACAGCCGTTGAATCTCGTCATCGAAAAAGGAGAAAGTATCTTCATTACAGGGGGCAATGGAAGTGGTAAAAGTACTTTTATACAATTATTGACAGGCTTGTATACACCTACTTCCGGAAACATTTATTTGAATGAACGAAAGATCAATAAAGAAAACTATCCCTATTACCGAGATCAGATTTCGTGCATCTTCACGGATAATTACCTTTTCTCAGAAAATTACAACAATTTTGATTTTACAGAAGTGGGCACCGATCTGGAAGCACTCGTAACTAAAATGGAACTTGATGGAATCTTTGCGTATGACAGGGAAACTGGAAGAGTAAAAACAAAACTATCGAAAGGGCAGCAAAAACGAGTTGCACTTATTTACAGTTTGCTGGAGAAAAAAGATGTGATCATCCTCGACGAATGGGCAGCAGAACAGGATCCTGTTTTCCGGGAGTATTTTTACAGAACTATCATACCAGAACTCAAGGAAATGGGAAAAACACTTGTTGCAGTAACCCATGATGATGCCTATTTTGATTGCGCAGAAAGAACTTTAAAGTTCAACTTTGGCAGTATTATTGAAGATACAAAGTTTAGTACTGAAAAAACAGACCAATTAATTGAAAATGAAGTACCATCTGTATGATGGTGAGTATTAACCCTATTAACCTTTAAAACCAATGTTACATTTATTTAAAATTTTATTAATTTTTAGCGTTATGAACGTTCCAGGAGCAGTAGATTACAATGATGCATTACAACAAGTAATGAGTTCAGATAAGTTTAGAAATGTCATCGAAGATGAATCTAAAGAAACTGATTATCTTCCCATAATCTTGGTAACGAATGAGCGTGTTTCTGAGAATATGGATTTAACGATGTTCTCTAAGAAAGTGATCATTTGTGATTACAAAGAAAATTCACCGCTTATTAAAGACGGGCGTCCTTATCTAAGTGTCGAAAAGGCAAAATTCAAGAAAAGAACTCAGGAGTTAGATCTGGTAATGGTATATAACAAAGCCAAAATCCTGATTACTCTTAAGAAAAAGGGAGCTGGTTGGTCTATGGTTTCTTTCGAACGTAAAAAGAGAAAGAATTTTTCTTTTGGCTGGAACTTTTAGAATGTGTCCAAAAGCTTTAGCAACTGGTCTCTAACTTGATTCAATAGTTAAAATAAAGTACCGGCTGTAACTACTTTCAAAACAGCCGGTATGTATTTCTTAAAAGTTGTTTAGCTACAAATCTCTCAATAACTCTTTTCTATACCTCTACAAAATATATGAAATTGATTTGCATACCCTATGCGGGAGGCACCAAACAAGCCTATTGGGGTTTAAAATCCTTGATCGGTGAACAAATAGAAATGATTACTCTTGAATTATCAGGAAGGGGAAGAAGGTCACAGGAACCATTGATCGATAATCTTGATAGGATGGCAGAAGATCTGTACGATCAAATAATTAATCTTGATTTACAAGAATATGTATTATTTGGTCATTCTATGGGAGCCATGCTTGGAGATCTTGTGCTGCACAAATTACATGAAAATAAAAGAGTTCTACCTTTCTTGTTCATGGTCACCGGTTGTCCGTCACCTTTTCGCAGGGGGTTGAGAATTAAATTATCGCTGCTAAATGATGAAGAATTGAAGAATACCTTAAAGAAGTTGGGAGGGTTGCCCGAAGCAGCTTTCGAAAGCAAAGCTATTATTGATTATATACTACCCATAATACGTAATGACATGACTGCGATTGATTCCTGGTCGTATGTAGAGAGGGAAAAATACGAAATTCCAATTGCAGTTTTTGCAGGAACACAAGAAGGTTTAAAAGATGAAGATCTGGTTACCTGGCAATTAGAGACCACGGGTGCTGTAACCTTTCAATATCTCGCAGGAGGGCATTTCTTTATTAATCAACATCTTGAATACCTAAAAACTTTTATTTCTGAAGCTTGGTCAAAAAATCGTAAAACATTTGCAGCTTCATTACGTTAAATGTAAGAATTAGCTTATGTTTATGGTTTTTATGAACCTTATCTAACAATGCATCTAAAAACCATTTTATTCCGTAAATAAACTAAGATTTGACTCTGAAAACAGAAATGGTAAATCTGCATTTTCACTTCGGATGTTCTTGTACCATGGTTGGCCTTAAAATTCAACAAATCACAAATCGGGAGATCATTAGATGTCTTCTCAAAACATAACCACTAAATCATTAATTAAACCAACAGGAGAAATGTTGACCTCATTAAAAAATCTACTTATCATAACAGGAATTTGTTTTTTCGGAAGCACGAATATATATAGCCAGTTACCAAAAACGTTATTAATTTTTGTATTTCTGATCTTATCCTTCAACCAGAGCTACGCACAAAAGAATTTTGGAGATATTTCGGTAACCGTTGTTGATGATCAGGGACAGGCACTGGAATTTGCGGCTACTGTTCTTTATAAAGCAAAAGATTCTACCATTGCAAAAATTGCCATGACAGATATGAATGGAAAAGGGATCTTTGAAGAGATAGATCATGGGAAGTACTATATTCATGCCAGTTTTGTAGGCTTCAATGAGAAATATTCTAAAGTTTTCACATTTAATACTCCTCAACTGGAAGTCCCTACAATTATGTTATCTAGTAATTTAGAACTGGAGGAAGTGACGGTACGCGCGAACCGGCGCGTTGTTGAACGTAAAATTGATCGTACCGTGGTCAATGTAGGTTCAACTTTAGTAGCCGATGGTGGTAATCTTGCCGATGTGATGCAAATTGCACCGGGCGTTACTGTTGGAAATAATGGGTCGCTAACACTAAAAGGAAAATCGGGAGTCATCGTATTGATCGATGGTAGAGCTTCCTATATGCAGGGACCTGACCTTGAGAATTACTTGAATAGCATGCCAGCGAGTCAGTTTAAAAGTATTGAAATTATGACCAACCCTCCGGCAAAATATGATGCTGAAGGAAATGCTGGAATTATTAATATCGTAACCAAGAAAGGGGCTCGTAAAGGTTGGAATATGGATTTCACCACCTCTTACAGGCAAGGACGATTTTCTATTTTCAGTCATAATTTGGGATGGAATGTAAATTCAGAAAAACTTAGCTTTTTCGGAAATGTAAGTTTTACCGATGCAGATACGTTTGACGATTATATTATTGACCGAAACTTTTTTGATACGAACAATGAACTGGAGTCTGTTTTTGATCAGAAAACTTTTATCCGAAAAGAAAATAGATATCTAACCGGAAGAGCAGGACTTGATTTCCGAGCAGGAAAGAATACGACGATAGGAATACTTTTAGGTGCTCAGAAAACAGATGGCACGAATTTGACAGATAATACGACTCGTTTAAGAGATGGTTCTGAAAATCTGTTAAGAACCCTTATTGCTCCCGCAACATCGGAAGCTGATTATGATAATTTTCAGGCAAATTTCCATGTGATTCACAAATTTGACTCCCTTGGAGCAGAAATTTCGATGGATCTTGATTATCTCAGGTATGACTCCAGTATAGAGCAACTATTTAACAATCGATTTTTTGATGCATCCGGATCTTTAGATGACGAGGAGGTTTTAAATAATATTCTACCTCAGGTTATAGATATCTATACCGCCAAGGTAGATTATACAAAACCGCTTTCAGAAGACTCCAAAATAGAACTAGGTTTTAAATCCAGTTTGGTTCGAACTGAAAATGACGCTCAGTTCTTTGAAATTGTAGGTGGAGATAGAATCGAAGATACCAACCTTAGCAATTTTTTCAAGTATGATGAAAATGTATATGCCGGATATATAAACTATTCACAAAAACTGGATGATTTTTACCTTCAGGCAGGGTTAAGATTGGAGAGTACAGATATTGAAGGAAATCAGGTAACACAAAATACCACGTTTACAAATAATTATACCAATCTTTTACCGTCTATCTTTCTAACCTATAATCTGGATGAGGAATCTACTCTTGGTATATCTTACGGAAGAAGACTGGAACGACCAGATTATCGAGACTTGAATCCGTTTAGATACTTTTACGACCGTTTTACTTTTGAAGAGGGAAATCCGGCTTTGAATCCGCAGTTCAGTAATAATATTGAACTGAATTACTCTACCTGGGGCGGTGGGTTGAGTACCACAGCATATTATAACAAAACAACTGATATAATCACCGATGTGATCTTCCAGAATGCAGATCAAAACGAAACCTTCATCAGAAAAGACAATTTAAATGATTTGATTACATATGGAATTGGTTTAAATGCAGATCTACCCATTGACAACTCTTGGGGAGTTACCCTGAGCCTGGATTACAGCAATAATGAGCTGAATGGGGAAGTAGAAGGCAATCCGTTTGATATTCAGGTAAATACCTTCACTGCGTTCATGATGCACCAGTATAAATTTGCTAAAACATGGACTTTTGAAGTTGCAGGATGGTACACCTCAAAAAGTCTGGTAGACACCTTTGTTCAGGAGCCTTACGGTAGGTTTGCGATGGCAATAGGCACTTCCCTATGGGATGGCAAAGGTAAAATTCGGCTAAGTGGAAACGATATTTTTCAATGGACGGATTTTGTAGCAAGAAGTGCTTTTCCAAATACAGATGTTAGGGTCGATAATACCTGGCAAACCCAAACTATAAAACTCGCCTTCACCTACAAGTTTGGAAGCGGTTATTCTAAAAAACGAGACGAGCGCACCTCAGGGAATGAAGAAGAACAAGAACGTCTTAATTCTTACGAGCAAGACAAACAATAAATTAATGCTACCGGAAGTATATGTTTACTTTATAAAAAATAATCAACGTTTACCACAATCATTATGGGTAGACTGCTTTGACCTGCTTCCTATAGAGTTTCATTCAAAAATTAACAGATATTATTTCTGGAAAGATAGACAAGCGAGCCTTTTTGGTAAGTTACTCTTACAACTACTAATGAACAAATTAGTACCAGGCGCATCACTGGAAAATCTCAATTATAATAAATACCATAAGCCATTCATTCGGGAGAAGCTCAGTTTTAATCTTTCGCATTCAGAAAATTACGTAGTTTGTGCAGGTACGCAACTTATGGAGCCTATCGGAATAGATATAGAGTTCGTAAATCATGGTATTGAGATCAACGAATTTAAGAATATATTTTCGCCTGCCGAATGGAGCATAATTCAAAAAGCGGAAAATCTGGAAAGTAGCTTCTTTAAATTATGGACAATTAAAGAAAGTGTGATCAAGGCCGATGGACGAGGATTACAATTACCTTTAGAACAATTGAAAGTAGATCATCAAACAGTAAAGTGTGAATCCGAGACCTGGTACTGTAAGGAGATTGCTATTCATGATGAATATTATTGTCATATAGCCACTAAAATGCAGTATTTCAAACTTACCACTAAAGAAATATCATTAGAAGAATTGCTATATCTGTTAAAGTCCGCCAACAAAAAGGCACTCTAATACTTAAGAAATTCTATCATCCCATAACAGATTTCATTGCTTAAAATACTTGAGATCATGCACAGATCTGCTAACTATCTACAGATTCTGTAATTGCAGTTATGGTTCATTAAAATCATAAAATTAAAAGACCAAAATAAACAATCATTAAAACAGTACAAATGGAAATCGAAAGAGTACAAAATTTATCAAAAGAAGATTTTCTTAAGGATTATCTTACGAAGAACAAGCCAGTAGTCATTACCGATGGAATGAAGAATTGGAATATTGAAAGGTTTCAACCTGAATCCTTATCTCAAGAATTTGGAGGTGAAATTACCCAGATTTATGATGATTTATTTGATCTTCAAAATGTAGCTTCTTTAGAAAGTTACCTTAAAAATAATTTCAATCAACCTGAAAAAGAGTGCAAACAGTACATAAGATGGTATACCAAACTAAAAGATGTTGATTTTCTTTGGTCAGATCATGTGTTCGAAAAACTTCAAGACGCCTGGTCACACCCAGAATTTTTACCGAAACGTTCACTGTTAATACCCACAAAAATGAATGATGAGGAGATGGATATAACCAAAGAAAGATTTCCTTATAAAGGCTTATTCATCTCAGGGAAAGGAGCCAGAACCAGATTGCACCGGGATCCGTTTAACAGTAATGCCATGCTTTGCCAGTTTTATGGAGAAAAAGACGTCATTCTTTATTCACCCGAGCAAGCGCCTTTTGTAATGAACGGTACCGACTTTGTAAATGTAAAAAGTCCAGATCTGGCTAAGTTTCCCAACTTTCCGAAAGCACAGCCTACGTATGAGCTTACGTTAAAAGCAGGAGAGATCATTCTTTTCCCGTCTGGTTGGTTTCATGATGTTACCTGCGCTACAGACAGTGTTTCAATTACCTGGAACTTTATCCACGCTTCTGGATTTAAAGATTTTCGCTCATTTGTTCTTGAGCATCCTGAAGACGATCAATTAGAGATCGTACGGTTCTTTTTAGGAGGACTTGCGGGTGAAAATGCTGATATGGATGAGATCGTAAATGTGCTTGAATCACGGATTACTGCCAGTGCCCTTTAATTGCAGTAATTATTTGAAACATTGATGAAAATAGGAGGTAGCGGGTCTACAATCGCTTGGAACCAAGATATCAGGTATTCACTAAGATCTATGACTAAAATAGTAGAGGTCGGTGGAGATGAACGTTAAGTAATTTTCCTATCATTTTACCGGAAGCTAGTCTGAGCTTCATTTTTAAAAACAGTACTAAATACATAAGATAATGGATATATTAAAGTTTGGAGGAACTTCTGTAAGTTCTAAAGAATCGTTATACAATATTTTAAGAATACTATCTTCTTATAATACACCTAATGAATCGGTTATTATGGTCGTTTCTGCTTTGAAAGGAGTGACCAATAAACTTACTCGTATTACTGAATTACTGACTTCGCAAGATGAGCAATACCGTGTTCTTTTTGATGAAGTGAAATCAGACCATTCAAGTTACATTGAAGAGATTCTTCCGGTAAACGCCCAAATTCTTATGAAGAATATCATAGGTCTTTTAGAAAGCGAATACGATTGCTATCTGAAAGAGCTTTTTGAGGAGGGTCGTATTTATCCAAAAGATAAAGATCGTATTTTAAGTTTCGGGGAACTTTGCTCTGCTCAAATAATTAAGATGTTTTTGGAAGTCAATGGTAAAGATTTTGGTTTTCTGGATTCAAGAAAACTTATTGTCACAGATAACAACCACGGAAACGCAAAAGTGAACTGGGTCATGACACGAAAACGTATAGGCAGTTTTTTTCAAGCCTTCCCGGGTAATTATCTGATTTCTGGTTTTATCGGTGCAACCGCCAAAGGCAGTACAACAACGCTGGGTAGGGGTGGCTCAGACTATACAGCAACGGTATTTGCTACAGTACTTAACGCAAAAAGTGTCGTGAAATATACAGATGTCAATGGCATAATGACAGCAGATCCTAATAAAGTGACCGATTCTTATTCATTGGATAAAATAACGTACGGCGAATTATTCTGTCTTTCAAAATTTGGAAGCAATGTTCTCGTACATGAAGACAGTATAGATCGGTTAAGACGTGAGCGGATTCCGTTAGTAATTAGAAACACTTTCAACATAGATTTTAAAGGTACCGTAGTTACAGAGGGTTTAAATGCGGGTCAAAGGGCTATTTCTCATCGTAAATCCTGCCATTTGGTACGTTTTGAAAAAGATATAAATATCTCAAAGCAAACTTTAAGACAAATCAAAGATCACGGTCACCTATTTTTTCGTCTGAAGAATGCAGATGCAAAAGATCACAATCAATCTTTTTACATAGTATCAGATGCATGCCTGCAATATTTCTCAGAATTGTCACTTTCTAAAGGAAATGTACAGGCGTGCAATACAACTTTCCACAATTCAGAAATACTCTATAGTGATATTGCATTGGTTACCGTTGCCAGTATTGAGAAAAATAAAAAGCTGGAACAGGAAAGAGTGTCACAAATATTACACGAAAGAAAGATTGAGATACTAGGTACAAGATTATTTCAAAATGCGATCAGCATTATTCTTAGGTCAGAAGATGCACGTTCTGCACTCAATTGTTTACACAAAGAACTAACGATTTGCCAAAAAGAGAAAGTAGTGTAAATGAAATGCTAAATAGCGTATCAGTACAATTTATAATTTGAAAAAAGACCTGGTGAGGTCTTTTTTTTTGAGCAATATATAAACTTTAAAAGCATAAACTGAGGTATAGAAATTCATATCTTGAAGAGTCATTTTCGTTTGTACATTCTTGGGTTTACGTTTTGAATTTTTCTTATAAGATTACCAGCAAGTATAGATTTTATCTATATAAAGATAATTTGAAATAGTGATAGTTGGCTTCCGGTCACTGAACATTTTTAATATCTTTATAAGGAAAACTTTATAAAATTTTTACCACATGGATACCAACAAAACACATAATTCCCCAAACGGCAAGGTTTGGGATGTGAACCAATCAAGTAGATGCCCTTTCATGGGAGGCAGTTTAAAGCATACAGCTGGCAGCGGAGCATCTAATCGTGATTGGTGGCCTAATCTTTTAAATCTCAGTATTCTTCGTCAACATTCATCATTATCAGACCCTATGAATGAAGATTTTGATTACGCGAAAGAGTTTAGTTCATTAGATCTTTCGGCAGTCAAGAAAGATCTTTTTGATTTGATGACGGACTCTCAGGACTGGTGGCCTGCAGATTATGGTCATTACGGTCCGTTTTTTATACGAATGGCATGGCACAGCGCAGGAACCTATAGAATAGCCGACGGTAGAGGAGGTGGAGGCTCTGGTACACAGCGTTTTGCTCCCTTAAATAGCTGGCCGGATAATGCGAACCTCGACAAAGCCCGTCTGTTATTATGGCCGATAAAGAAAAAATATGGAAAAAAGATTTCATGGGCAGACCTGATGATCCTTGCAGGAAATTGTGCGCTGGAATCTATGGGGCTGGAAACCTTTGGTTTTGGCGGAGGAAGAGAAGATATTTGGGAACCTGAAGAAGATATTTACTGGGGTCCGGAAGCAGAATGGTTAGGCGATAAAAGATACACGGGCGATAGAGAATTAGAAAATCCTTTGGGAGCGGTACAAATGGGACTTATTTATGTAAATCCTGAAGGACCTAACGGCAATCCAGATCCGGTTGCTTCTGCACGTGACATTCGAGAAACCTTTGGTAGAATGGCAATGAACGATGAAGAAACCGTAGCTTTGATAGCAGGAGGTCATACCTTTGGAAAAACACATGGTGCAGCAGATCCGGCAAAATATGTAGCGGCAGAACCCGCAGGGGCTGGTATTGAAGAACAGGGAATGGGCTGGAAAAACTCTTTCAATACAGGAAACGGACCAAATACGATTACAAGTGGATTAGAAGGCGCCTGGACAACAACTCCGACGAAATGGAGCAATAATTACTTTGAAAATCTTTTTGGCTTTGAATGGGAACTTACAAAAAGCCCGGCTGGTGCACATCAATGGAGACCAAAAGGTGGTGCCGGAGCTGGTACCGTACCAGATGCTCATGACTCCACTAAAAAACACGCTCCTTTTATGCTTACTACAGATCTTGCGTTAAGAGAAGATCCTGCTTACGAAAAGATCTCAAGAAGATTTTATGAAAATCCTGATGAATTTGCAGACGCATTCGCTCGTGCCTGGTATAAATTAACGCATCGTGATATGGGGCCAATAAGTCGCTATTTAGGACCCGAAGTACCCAAAGAAGAATTGATCTGGCAAGATCCGATTCCTGCGGTTGATCATAAGTTAATAACCGACAGTGACATTGCCAAGCTTAAAAAGATGATTTTAGCTTCCGGTTTATCTATAGCACAGTTGGTTACTACTGCATGGGCTTCAGCTTCGACCTATCGCAATTCTGATAAAAGAGGAGGAGCGAATGGTGCAAGAATCAGGTTAGCTCCTCAAAATGGCTGGGAAGTAAACAATCCTTCAGAACTATTGAAAGTGATTCGTACGTTGGAAGGTATTCAGTCAGAGTTTAATGATTCCGAGAATGACAAAAAAGTATCTCTTGCAGATCTGATAGTTTTAGGTGGTTGTGCGGCAATAGAAGAAGCTGCTAGCAATGCAGGTCATTCAGTAAGTGTACCTTTTACTCCTGGTAGAGCCGATGCAACACAGGATGATACCGATATCGAATCTTTTGAAGCTCTGGAACCAGCTGCAGATGGTTTTCGAAATTACAAGAATGCTGAACACAAGGTTTCTGCAGAAGAAATGCTGGTAGACAAAGCACAACTACTTACACTTACAGCTCCCGAAATGACCGTTTTAATAGGCGGAATGCGTGTGTTAGGAACTAATTATGATCATTCCGATCACGGGGTGTTTACACATGAAAAAGGAAAGCTTACCAATGATTTCTTTGCTAATTTATTAGATTTTAATATTACCTGGAAAGCAACTTCAGAAGACGATCACACCTTCGAAGGAACAGATCGCAAAACAGGTGAGAAGAAATGGACAGGTACGAGAGTTGACCTTATTTTTGGTTCTAACTCAGAATTAAGAGCTTTAGCAGAAGTATATGCTTGTGATGATGCTAAAGAAAAATTCGTCAAAGACTTTATTGCCGCCTGGGATAAGGTAATGAATCTTGATCGTTTTGATTTGAAATAAAGTAAGAATACATTACACATTGTATCTATATGAAAAGGCAACCTGACAAGGTTGTCTTTTTTTGTTTTAGGCTGCTTAATTTAAAAATACCAGGTAGCATCTTAAGCGTAATTTTTTTTATTTCTGAATTTTTAAGACCTTTCCATTACCGAAAAAAAACTTTTTACTCGAATTAATTAACCGAACAAGCCATGTATCAAAATTTTAAAAGATCATTTATTCTGTACACTAGAATCAGAATGATTGCTGTTTTGATGTTCTCATTGTCTTGTTCGATGCTTTTTTCACAAAAAGTACAGGATACCACGCAGGTTCTAGATCTTATTAAAGAAACCTGGAAATTAAAAGATATTAAGGTACAGGATTCATTGGCCGATCTAGCTTTCTCAAAAAGTGTAGCTCTCAATTATGAAAAAGGTATATCCCTTTCTGTCAATCTTCTCTCCCGAACCACAAAACTTAATTCGAAACCAGAAGAGATATTGGCGTATGTTGAAAAAGCGTTAAACGCTGTAAGCGAAAATTCACTGTACAAGTCAGGCATCCTTAGTGTTAAAGCGCTCTATTTTAAAAGTGCGAATGCAAAGGATTCTGCTTTTTACTATCTGAACAAGTCATTAGAAGCTGCTATCGACAAAGAAGGAAACCAACAAATAGCTCGTGCATACATAAGCATGGCAAATTACTGGCATGACCTTCAGGATATGGAAAAGTCCCTCAAGTTTTATATAAAAGCAGATTCGGTATTGCAGAGTGATCCCAAACTTGCTAATAATAGACTACGCGCTACTGTATACAATTACATGGGTTATACGGTGCGGCTCACTTCGGGTTATGATAAGGCCCTGCAATACTACTTAAAAGCCAAAGATGTTTACAACCAACTTAATGATCGAGACGGTCTAAGCGAGGTGAATATTGCTATTGCCCAGGCTTATGCGAATACCGGTCAGCCTGAAAAAGCCATTCCGTTGCTTGATGAAGCCTTAGAGTACAATAGGCAATACGGCACCACGAACGATCTTTCCTATAACATCATTGTAAGGGGTTATACCTACCTCAAAATGAAAAATTTTGAGAAGGCAGAGAAAGACTACTTTGCTTATTACGATCTTGCCAAACAGATGAAATCAGAAGCATCGCTCATCAATGCTTTAGGCTATATGGCTTATTTCTACACGATCTCAGGTCAGGATGAAAAGGCATTGGAATACTATAAAAAAGTAATGTCGTATTATGAGGATGATAATTTTATTTTTAAGAAGGAGGAGACACTTTTGGCGATCATAGAGAACCTCGAAAGGCAACAAAAATGGAAAGAGGCGGCAGAATATTACAAAAAGCTTTTAGAAACACAGGCAACGAAGGCTAAAAATGAACTCACCAGAAATACGGAAGCCTTAGAAGTAGCATTAGATACAAAACAAAAGGAAAAAAAGATTGAACTGCTTGAAGTGCAGAACACACTAAGCGAACAGCAAAACGCAAATCAGCGAAATCTGTTCTTTGCCAGTGCAGTCATTTTTACAATAGCTCTTCTCTCTTTATTCTTCCTGTATCGTAACCGCCAGAAAACAAACCGGAAACTAAAAGAACTGGATGCTTTGAAATCTGACTTTTTCGCCAATATTTCTCATGAATTCAGAACTCCGCTGGCACTAATTTCAGGACCTCTTGAGCAACAGCTTCAAAAGAAAGAACTCGAAGAAACCGAAGAGCGAAACTTGAAGATCGCTAAAAAAAATGTAAACAGATTATTAGAATTGGTAGATCAAATGCTTGATCTCTCAAAGCTTGAATCGGGTTTTTATACGCTAAAGGTAGCAAAAGCCGATCTTTCTTTTTTTTTAAAAGCAACCTGTACTTCATTTGAATATCAGGCAGAACAAAAACAGCAGGAATATCATATAGCAATAAATTCCAAAACAAGTGAAGGTTGGTTCGACAAAGACGTTCTCGAGAAGATCATTACCAATTTGGTTTCTAATGCGATCAAGTACAGTCCTGAAAATGCTGAAATAAAGATTGACGCTCTTATTGAAAAAGAGCAATTGATGTTTTCAGTTAAAAACTCAGGAGCGATGCTTTCAAATGAAAATATTCAAACCATTTTTGATCGTTTTCAAAGGGCAGATGAACAAACCAGCGGTGCGGGAATCGGATTGGCACTAACAAAGGAATTAGTAGAATTACATAAGGGAAGTATAGAAGTTTCCAGTGATAACAATTATACTGTTTTTACAATTAAGCTTCCGGTAGCGAAAAGTAGTTTTACCGAAGACGAAATAACAACGGCACTTCACCATATCGATACCAAAACCGAATTGACGCCTCATAGTAGTTCCTCTCCAGGAGATATGGAATTAGTCTTATCTGATGTGAACGAGGAATCCGTTATTTTAGAAGATAGCCAATTACCCGTATTATTAATGGTAGATGACAATAAGGATTTGCGGGAGTATGTTTCTTCCTTGTTCGAGGATGACTACAAGGTATATACCGCAAAAGACGGTCAGGAAGGTTTCAAAAAAGCTAAAAAACTGGTTCCGGACGTCATCATTACAGATTTGATGATGCCCGAAGAAGATGGTTACAAATTGACAATTAATTGCAAAACAGACGATACTACTTCTCACATTCCCATTCTGATGTTAACTGCGAAAGCGGGTGATGAAAATGAATTACAGGGCCTGGAAACAGGCGCAGACGCTTATATTACGAAACCATTTAACACCGAAATATTAAAAACCACTGTGTTTAATCTGTTGGAAATCAGACGTAAACTTCAGGAACGTTTTAGTCAGGAGGTCGTTTTAAAGCCCGCAGATATTTCGGTGAATTCTTATGATGAACGTTTTTTAGAGAACCTGCAGCAGGTCATGGATGACAATCTGGTGGAATCTGATTTTAGTGCCGAAAAATTTGCACAGGCTCTAGGAATGAGTAGGATGCAACTGCATCGTAAACTTAAAGCATTAACCGGAAAATCTGCAACAGAATTCGTTCGTAGCCAACGACTCAAACTAGCAGCTCAATTGCTCAAAAAATCCGAAACGAATATTTCTCAGGTAGGTTATGCTGTCGGGTTTAATAATCACTCATATTTTGCAAGCTGTTTCAAAGAGGAGTTTGGAGTCTCTCCCTCAGATTACGCAAAACGTTGAATTATTCTCTTACCGTACACAGGTAAACACCCTTTTTTATAGGGGTGTTTTTCCCTTAATTATCAGCTCGTTACATTAGTAATAACTTTTGTTACATATCTTGTAATGACTTTTGGTTTCTGGTCATAGCTTTGATCTAAGCATTGAAAATCCCCCCTTGAAAATTGATGTTTAGACATGAAAAAAAAGCCTCTTTTAAAAGGCAATTTACCGAAAATGCCTAGTAAAGAAATTTATCTCAATGTAAATGCATTAGAAAGAGGAAGCTATGAATTAAAGATCATGAATAAGAACAAATTGATCAAAAAAACCAAATTCAAAAAACAATGAAAACACTTGAAAAATTCAACCGGGCTTATGAAACGCGTTGGTATCTGTCGGTATTCATTTTACTGGCGATAATGACGACCTCCTGTACGAGCGACGATGCTTCAGATAAAGGCATTACAGACCTGCCTGCAGCGGTAACGATCGAATTGACAGAGCAAACACAGGAAGATCAAATGGGACCGTTTGCAGAAAACGCCATGGCAGTTTTCGAAGGAAAAGTATGGTCTGTAGGCGGAATTAATGCATATTCGGGAGGAGATGCCTCTAGTGACGTCTGGTCTAGTACTAATGGAGTAAACTGGATCTCGGTAACCTCAGACCAGTTTGAAGCTCGTACAGGGCATACGCTAACTGTTTTTGACAATAAGTTATGGCTTATTGGCGGACGCAGTAATTCAGGTATGTTCCTGAGAGATGTTTGGTATAGTGAAGACGGTACCAACTGGACGTTAGCAACCGATAGCGGTGCATTTCTCTCTGCAGCGTTCCACAGTACAGTGGTTTTTAATGGTAGAATGTACTTAATAACAGATAGTTCTGGAGGAAATGTTTCAGTTTGGTCATCTACCAACGGGGCAGATTGGCGCAATGAAACCAGTACCGCATTTCCTGCCAGAGAAAAATTCAGATCGGTAGTATTTAATAATGAGATCTACGTATTGGGGGGCGAATTAACGACTACTATTTATAATGAAATATGGAGAAGTAATGACGGAATCAGCTGGACACGTGTGAACACAAACAGTGTTTTCTCACCCAGATATGCGCATACCGCAACTGTATACAATAATAAGGTATGGGTCGCGGGAGGATTTGGAACTTCAGGACCCGAAGGAAACCTTTGGTATACAGAAGACATGGAAAATTGGGCAGAGTATGTTCCAATTCGGTCAGATATTGGCCTCTACAATCATGCTGCACTCAACTACGCAGGCGAAATATGGCTGTTTGGAGGTTATGAAGGCAGGCCGGGAGGAAGTTATCCAATGATAGGGAAAATAAGAAGCCTTCGGGAAATTCGCTAGACCTTGTTCAATGGAGAAATTGTTTAATAAACCAAAGACTTTTAAAGATGAAAAATATAAGATCAACATATAAATTTGGCAAGGTACTATCTATACTGCTCATAGCTTTCGTGGTAGCTTGTAACTCAGATGACGACATTAACAGAGAAGCGACTGATGACGAAACGGTAAGAGTAGAAAGCTTTATTGACGGTTCTGAAACGTTTCAATATACCTATGACGAAGAAAGAAGGCTCTCTGGTTACGAGCGCTCAAACAGCAGTAGTTCCAGAACAATTGATATAAGCTATGATGAGGAAGGAAGAAT
Organism: Flavobacteriaceae bacterium M23B6Z8; assembly: GCA_046199005.1. Classification (GTDB taxonomy): domain Bacteria; phylum Bacteroidota; class Bacteroidia; order Flavobacteriales; family Flavobacteriaceae; genus Ascidiimonas. The sequence continues at coordinate 2,760,404 of CP176050.1, read as the reverse complement.
AGCTACCAATGGATCCCTAACCTACATCTATAACGAAAGAGGACAGGTAGTTGAAATTACAAGTGATGCAGCCGATCTGTTCTTTAGGGTAAGTTATGAGTTAGACTATAATATCCTTGGGCAACTTATTGAGGTTAAACAGTTTAGTAACGCAGGTTCCTTAAGAAGGAGTGTTGAGTATGTGTATAATGAAGAAAGCCAGATTATTCAGGAGAACGGCTTTAACAGTGGTACATTTCCAAATTACTCAAGAAATATTTATACATACGATACCAATGGAAATCGTGCACTCATTAAATATCAGGCGAGTAATGATGGAGTGAGTTATTATCAGGAAGGTCAGGATTTTTTGATTTTTTCAGATAATGAAAATCCTTTTTACTCCATGCAAAAAAGTCTTCAGGGTTCTAATGAAGTACCTATCACAGACTTGTTTACCGACCGTGTTATAGAATACCAGTTTCAAAATAGAAATACCATCAGTTCCAGAGAGCGAACATCCATTTTTGATTCGGGAAACCGGAGTGAGACCTTTAATTATGTATATGATGAAGACGGACTACCTACAGCGCAGGAAGCCATCAGAATAAATAATACAGGCGAAGAGACTATAATCAATAGTTTCTGGACTTACATTAAAAATTAAACTCTTTACCAAATGAAAACAAGATTGATTTATACAACGCTTATGATAATCTTCTGTATGTATGCATCCCATGCTCAAACAGATACAACAAAGGTTAAAAAAACCACGCAGAAGAAAGAGGCAGACAATTTCATGGATTTACAATCTAATGTAATGACAGATATTCTGGGTTCTGACCTAAGTGGAAAACCCGATGGAAAAAAACTTAACTTTATAGAGTTACTCGAAAAAATGGAACTACCTCCAGAACAAAAAGAAGAATGGAGAAACTGGTATTACCTGCAATCTAAGGAAATGACACAAAAACAAAAAGATTCTCTGGGGGTCGCGCTTGGTAAAAAACTTAAAGAAGCCAATAAAAATGTTAAAAACTAAATATCATGAAAAATGTAATCAAATTGCTCGTACTTGCTTTTTTGTTCACAGGTTTTCAAGCCAATGCTCAAATTTTTAAGAAATTAAAAAAGAAGGCAGAAAAGGCAGCTGAAAGAACCATAGAGCGAAGAGTAGAAAGGGAAACCGAAAAAAAGACAGATCAGGCGCTGGATAGTATCCTAAAAAATGATAAAGACGGGAAAACTAAAACACCAAAAGGAAAAGATGGGGCAGTAATAGATACAGATGAAAACGCATCCGGACCGGTCGAAAATACTCAGGAATACACCATCTCAAAAATTAAAGACTTTACACCTGGTAACGTAGTCATTTTTGAAGACGATTTCCAAAAAGATGCACAGGGAGATTTTCCTGCCAAATGGGATACGAACGGCTCTGGAGAAATTGCACTGATAAACGGAGAAAAATGGTTTCGATTGGATGGAAGTACTACTTACGTACCTCTGGTTGATGAAAAGCTGCCGGAAAATTATACAGTTGAATTCGATCTCTTTACTTCCGGGTTAGATAATAAGACAAGTTCTCAGTCATGGATAAGGTTGCGATGGGAAGATACACCATTGTTTAAAAGACCATATACTTATGCAATGGTAGAACTTTCTTTATGTCAGTTTTGCTACTCATCTCCCGGAGTGGTTTCAAAAACAGTGAAAGGAGAGCGGCAATTGTACAACGAAATTGGCAAAGATTACCGCAAAGCGATCATAGGAAAATCCAGGGTTTCCATCGCAGTCAATAAATCTCGTATTCGCGTATGGTTGAATGAAGAAAAAATAGTAGATGTACCGAGATTGCTTCCCGATGATGATCTCAATTTCAAAATATTGGTCAAAGGATTCAGAAATGATCCTGGAAAAGACGAAGTGTTTATTTCCAATTTCAGAATTGGAAAAGCAGGAGTAGACAAAAGAAGTCTGTTGATTACAGAAGGGCGATTTTCTACGGATGCGATTCAGTTTAAAACCGGAAGCGATGCACTGTTACCTGCTTCATTCAAAGTAATCAGAGAATTATCTGAAGTTCTTCAGGAGCATCCGGATGTTAGAATTAAGATCATCGGTCATACTGATGCTGATGGATCTGAACAATCTAACCTTGAATTATCCAGAAAAAGAGCTCAGGCGGTCAAGCAGTCTTTGGAATATCAATATGGAATCTCTGCAGAAAGAATGGAGACAGATGGTAAAGGAGAGTCAGAACCCGTGGCTTCTAATGACAATGAAGAGGGCAAAGCAAAAAACCGTAGGGTGGAGTTTGTAAAACTATAATCGTGCTTCCGGCACTTTAAATAAATAAAAAAGATGAGATATATAATAACAATACTAATACTAAGTATCTGCCTTCCTCTAACGGCTCAAAATAGTTGTTCTCCTTATTATCCTTCACAAGAAGGTAAGACCATGGTCATATATCAATATGACAAAAGAGAAAAACTCTCCACCATCTCAGAATTTACTATTACAGATAAAACAGCCAATACTCGAAAATTCAGTATGGTCTTAAAAGACGAAGACGGAAAAGAAATCGTATCAGGGAAATTCGAAGTGACCTGCCGTGAGGGTGAAACCATTCTGGAACCCAAGGCACTCATGTCTCCGGGTCTTTTAGAGCAATATGAGAATATGGAATATTCAGTAACTGGTAATGGACTTGTGTTTCCGGCGACTCTAGAAGTGGGCCAGGAACTCGAAGACGGAGACATAGAAATGAAGGTAGATGCAGGTCTTATGAATATGAAGATCAATGTCACCATGACCGATAGAAAAGTAGAGCGAAAAGAAACCGTAACTACTCCTGCGGGTACCTTCGATTGCTATGTTATTACTTACACTAATACACTTAAAATGGGAATGGCAAAAACCCAGTATTCTACGCAATGGATAGCAGAAGGCATTGGTATGGTAAAAGAAGAGACGAGAAAATCTAACGGTCGTTTGATCACCAGAAGTATACTTCACGAAGTACGATAATTCATTGAATTAGTTTTTAACCAATGAAAGCGAATCAGTTTTAGATAAACTGGTTCGCTTCCTCTTTTCTAAAAACTGAGTTTGTTCAAAATCACATAATCAATAGCTTCTTTTAAAATGTTTAAAGCATATTATATTTATCTTACGACCAATTTCAAATCAGTCGTAATTCCGTTAACTAATGAGTATATCTCTACATTCTATCATACCGAAGCCCGTTTATGCTAATGAGATAACCGGAAAACCTCTTCAAATAGACAACAAAACGATTATTTTTTACGATCTGGTTTTTGAAAAGCAGGCTGCATACCTGAGTGATCTCTTATATCAGCAAACAGACTTGAGGTTAGTTTATAGCAATGATACTTCCGTAAGCAAGGATGAGGTAGTTATAAAAATGGTCTTAGATCAAAAGAAGATTGACAAAGCAGAAATGTACCAAATTACAGTGGGTCAAAAGGATATTGAATTAATCGCTGCTGATGTAGGGGGAGCTGTTTACGCCATACATACTTTAATGCAGCTAATTCCTATTAAAAAGGCCAGATCTGTTTTTATAAATTTATGTGAAATTAAAGATTACCCAAGATTTGCGTATCGCGGAATGCATTTAGATGTAAGCCGGCACTTTTTTGAAGTCCCGTACGTAAAAAAATATATAGATTATCTCGCTTATCATAAATTCAATTATTTTCATTGGCACCTTACAGACGATCAGGGGTGGCGAATAGAGATCAAAAAATATCCAAAACTAACGAGCGTCGGTGCCTGGCGGAAGGCAACTTTAATCGGACATTTTTTTGACGAACCCGCCCGGTATCATGAGCAGGAATACGGCGGATATTATACACAAAAAGAGATTAAGGAAGTCATTCAATATGCACTTGAACGCGGAATTACCGTTATTCCTGAAATAGATATCCCGGGACATTCACGTGCAGCGATAGCAGCATACCCTGAATTAGGTACGAATCCCGAGACAACCTTTGAGGTAGCAACCACCTGGGGTATGTTCAACAGACAAAATAATGTACTGGCACCCAATCCGGAAACTTTCCGGTTTATAGAAGCAGTATTTGCAGAGGTTTGCGAGTTGTTTCCTGCTGGATATATTCATATTGGCGGTGACGAATGTAGCAAAATATGGTGGCAACAGAACAAGCGCGTTCAGGAGTTTATGCGGCAAAATCATCTAAATGATGAAAAGGAACTACAAACCTATATCGTTAACAGGACGGCTAAATTTGTAGAAAGTCGGAATAAGAAGGTCATTGCCTGGCACGATGTTTTGGAAGGTGAGGCTGATAAGTCAGTCATTGTTATGAATTGGGGGTCCGAAGAGGATGCCATAAAAGCAGTAGAAAAAGGGTATAAAGTGATAGCTACTCCTGGAAAACCCCTATACTTTGATCACTACCAACAGGAAAGTGATAAGGAGCCCTTAGCTATTCATGGATGCAATACCTGGCAGGCAGTGTACGATTTTGAGCCAGTGCCACCTGAAATAGAAAAAACAGGTAAGAAGGATAAAATTCTGGGAGCTCAAGGCAATGTTTGGACAGAATATATGGGCACCACTTCTAAAGTTGAATATATGATGTTTCCAAGGATGACCGCTTTAAGCGAAGTTTTATGGTCTGCTAAAAAAGACAGAGATCTTGAGCATTTTAGAGAAAGATTGGAGAAAAATGCTTTGGATCGGTATCGATATTGGGGTGCAAGTCACGGGCCAATGACCTGAGAAAGAGATTAGAAGTTTTATATTCAATTGGTTTCAGGCAACTTATAGCAACTGTTTTGATTGCAAATTCGCATAGATGTACAATAAATGTGGAAATTTCGTAGTTTTGTAAAGGAATGAGAAAACTATTTTCCAAAATAATAGCTGTTACGCTCACATGTGTCGTACTTTTTTCCACCGTATCTTTTTCGGTTGGGAAGCATTTTTGTGGCAATGTTTTGGTAGATGTTTCGATATTCAAAGAAGCGGCTTCCTGCGGAATGGAAATGAATTCTGCTACTGCTTCCGGTTGTGAGATCACCAAAATGAATTGTTGCAAGGATGTACAGATCGTCATCGAAGGTCAGGAAAACCTAAAAGATACGTCCGTACAAAATTCGGTGACTCCCGTACAGATCTATGCTATCGCAGGATTTGTCTACGAATCACTAAAAATCGACGAACCGGAAGCCGATAAAGTGATTATCCTCGAAAAATATATTCCTCCTTTGCTTTTGCGGGACCTTCTCGTACAGCACCAGACTTTCCTTATTTGATTAATTGACTTTTAGCGTATGATCCGTCCAAAACAATGGTACGGACATAACTGGTTATACCGGTTTCTGAACGAATTTTAAAGTCAATTAAAGATCATGTTAAAACAAAGCATAAAGTTTCTGATTGAAAATAAACTGGTAGCAGTTTTAATACTGCTTATCTTTTTAGGATGGGGGGTAATCCATTCGCCTTTCAATTGGGATACAGGAGTACTTCCCCAATATCCGGTTGCCGTAGATGCTATTCCTGATATTGGAGAGAACCAACAGATCGTCTATACCAAATGGGAAGGAAGAAGTCCGCAAGATGTAGAAGATCAAATTACTTATCCACTCACAACAGCATTGGTAGGAATTCCCGGGGTACGAACTGTTAGAAGTTCGTCTATGTTTGGTTTCTCCAGTATTTATATCATCTTTGAAGAAAATGTAGAGTTTTACTGGAGCCGCAGCCGTATTCTGGAAAAACTGAATTCTCTTCCCCGAAATTTATTACCAGCAGGCGTTAACCCCGTTTTAGGACCGGATGCGACTGGATTAGGACAAATTTTCTGGTATACTCTTGAAGGAAGAGATGAAGAAGGAAATGTAACCGGAGGCTGGAATCTGGAAGAATTACGGAGTATACAGGATTATTACGTAAAGTATGGTTTGTCTTCTGCAGGTGGTGTTTCAGAAGTAGCTTCTATTGGGGGCTACGTAAAAGAATATCAGATCGATGTGAATCCCGAATTGCTAAAGCAGTATAACATAAGCCTTGCACAAATTGTTACTGCAGTAAAACAAAGTAATCGGGATATAGGGGCGCAAACATTGGAAATAAATAATGCTGAATATCTCGTAAGGGGATTGGGTTATGTGCAATCTATCGAAGATATAAAAAATGCAGTGGTAACCTCAGAGCGCTATACATCCATACGAATCAAGGATGTAGCAAATGTGTCATTAGGTCCGGCAGAGCGAAGAGGCATTTTAGACAAGGAAGGCGCAGAGGTAGTAGGAGGGGTGGTTGTGGCCAGGTATGGTGCGAACCCTTTAGAAGTAATTACTAATGTAAAGGATAAAATAGAAGCACTCAGCAGCGGTCTGCCTTCTAAGACATTGAAAGACGGGCGGGTGAGTAAACTAACGATTGTTCCTTTTTACGATCGTACACACCTTATTCGTGAAACACTACACACCCTAAACGAAGCACTTTCTTATGAGATCTTGATAACCATTCTGGTGATCGTATTATTGGTTTTCAATCTAAGAGCATCTATATTGATCTCAGGCCTGCTTCCGCTTGCAGTTCTTATGGTTTTTATTGCGATGAAATTATTCAAGGTAGACGCCAATATTGTAGCACTTTCAGGCATCGCGATTGCTATAGGTACGATGGTTGACGTAGGGGTCATTCTCTCCGAAAATATACTCAGACACATCGAAGAAGATAACAGTTCAGGAGATAGCACTTCTGCCACAAAGAAATCGATGAATACTATTGTCTACGAAGCTACCGTAGAAGTGTCAGGTGCTATTCTTACCGCAGTACTCACCACCATCATAAGTTTTATTCCCGTTTTCACTTTAATGGGAGCCGAAGGAAAGTTATTTCGTCCGTTGGCATTTACTAAAACCTTTGCGCTGGTAGCCGCTTTGATCATCACATTATTTTTAATTCCTCCCATAGCCGCATCTTTATTCAGGAAACGAAAGATCAGGTACGGATTTAAATATGCAATACAAGGTATACTTATTGCCGGAGGACTGTTGGCTGTTATAGCGGGATATTGGATAGGTATTTCAGTGATCCTATTAGGAGTGATAGGTATCTTGAATGTTCAAAACAGAATTCCGCTAAAACAGGTCAACATTTTTAAAATAGTGCTGGTAGCCGCAACCATATTGTTCTTACTGGCAAGCTACTGGAGACCTCTCGGATTCAACCGAAGTATTCTGATGAATCTGATTTTCGTTGGTCTTTTATGCGGATTGTTTTTTGCAGTATTTTATGCGCTTCAAAAATACTACACGCGACTATTGCGCTGGGCTCTGGAAAATCGCATGTTGTTTTTAATAATTCCTTCAGCTGTACTCATCTCAGGTATTTTTATTTTTAAGAATACCGGAAAAGAATTTATGCCCTCCCTCAATGAAGGTACATTTTTATTGATGCCTACTTCTTTACCACACGCAGGGATCGAAGAAAATAAACGCGTGCTGCAGCTTCTGGATATGGCTGTAGCAGGAATTCCTGAGATCGAAACAGTAGTTGGCAAAGCGGGGCGTACCGAATCTGCTTTAGATCCGGCACCGCTTTCTATGTATGAAAATATTATACAATACAAACCGGAATACAGACGAAATGCATCCGGTGAACGACAACGTTATAAGGTTAATGAAGACGGATATTTTATGCTTACCAATAATAAGCTTGCGGCCAATCTGAACTTGGAAAATCAGAATTCAAAAACAAGCAAGGCTCAATTTGTCTCTGATCCGCTTCGTGTTAAAACAGAACAGCTTATCGAAGATGATAAAGGGGAATATTTTAGAAACTGGCGTCCGGAGATCAACTCACCGGAAGATATCTGGAACGAAATTGTACGAGTAACTAAATTCCCGGGAGTTACCTCTGCACCCAAGCTACAACCCATAGAAACTCGTTTGGTGATGCTACAAACGGGAATGAGAGCGCCTATGGGTATCAAAGTAATGGGGCAGGATCTGAAAAAGATAGAAGATTTTGGCTTTCAGTTAGAAGGTATTTTAAAAGAGATAGATGGTGTAAAGCCGGCTGCTGTATTTGCAGACCGAATCGTGGGCAAACCCTATCTGATCATTGATATTGACAGAGAAAAGCTAATGCGGTATGGTTTGGTGATAGAAGATGTACAAAAAGTATTGGAAGTGGCCGTAGGAGGAATGGTACTGACGCAAACCGTAGAAGGCAGAGAAAGATATGGGGTTCGAATAAGATATCCCAGAGAATTAAGGGATAATCCGGCCGACTTACAAAACATATATATCAATATCCCCAATGGGAGTAAAATACCATTGAGCGAACTGGCATCCATCAAGTACGAACAAGGTCCTCAGGTGATCAAAAGTGAAGATTCATTTTTGGTGGGGTATGTTTTGTTTGATAAAAAAGACGGATATGCGGAGGTAAGTGTTGTTGAAAACGCGCAGCGACACATTCAGGAAAAAATAAACTCAGGAGAACTCACGGTTCCAGCGGGGATCAATTTTGAATTCACCGGCACCTATGAAAATCAGTTGCGTGCAGAAAAAACCCTTTCACTGGTCGTTCCGCTGGCATTGCTGATAATCTTTTTGATTCTCTATTTCCAATTTCGGTCTGTGAGTGTTTCGCTAATGATCTTTACAGGGATTGCGATTGCATTTGCAGGCGGCTTCGTAATGATCTGGCTCTATGGTCAGGATTGGTTTCTGAATTTTTCAGTATTCGGAGAGAATCTCCGTGACCTGTTTCACATAGATACGGTAAATTTAAGTGTTGCTGTCTGGGTTGGTTTTATTGCCTTGTTCGGAATCGCGACCGATGATGGCGTAGTGATGGCAACATACCTCGTACAGACCTTCAAGCGTAAATCGCCTAAGACAATTAGTGAAATCAGATCTTCTACGCTATTGGCTGCTCAGAAACGTATTCGTCCTTGTATCATGACAACCTTAACTACGGTTCTGGCACTATTGCCTATTCTTACCTCAGAAGGGAAGGGTAGTGATATAATGATACCTATGGCCATACCTATATTCGGGGGGATGATCATAGATATTACATCCTATTTCTTAGTGCCTGTTTTATACAGCTGGAAAAAAGAAGCTGCGCTTAAAAAAGAATTAAAAACCGCACAAAACTAAAGAGCCATGAAGAAAAGAGGTATTTATAACAAAGCGATATTGATTGTATGCTTCGTTGGATTTACATGGATGGCTTCCGGGCAGGAGCTCGCTTATTTTATTGACAAGGCTATTGCGAATAATCCAGGGTTACAAGCCTATAAAGTAAAATACGAAATTGCCAATGAAGCTGTTAAAGAAACTGAGGCGCTGCCAAATACAGAATTTGGTTTTGGATACTTTGTAAGCGAACCTGAAACAAGAACAGGGGCCCAAAAAGCCAGGATATCTTTAAAACAGATGCTTCCGTGGTTTGGGACTATCACCGCAAGAGAAAATTATGCTGCCTCACTTGCAGAAACCACCTATCAGGAACTAGTGATCATGCAACGAAAGTTAGTGCTTTCGGTTTCTCAATCCTATTATAACTTGTATACTATAAGGGCGAAGGAAAACGTGATCAATGAAAAGCTCACATTGCTTAAAACTTATGAAGAACTGGCATTAACCGCTTTGGAAGTAGGTCAGGCTTCGGCAGTAGATATCTTGAAATTACAGATTCGCAAGAACGAGTTAAAAGCACAGGTAGAAATTTTACAAAAGCAATTTGAAGCTGAAAAATCAGTGCTGGTTCAATTGATGAATCTGAAAGAATTAAATTCGGTCAATTTTCCGTTGACTTTAGACTTGCCGGAAGAAGATATGTTACAAACAAATGATTCTTTGTGGTTTCATCCGGAATTGGAAACGTATGAGAAATTATACAATTCAGTAGAAAAATCAATCCTTTTAAACCAAAAAGAGGCCAACCCAGCTATTGGTTTCGGATTAGATTACATTGCCGTTGCAGAAAGGCCAGATCAGTTTTTTAATGATAATGGTAAAGATATTTTTATGCCTATGGTATCTTTGTCCATACCCTTGTTTAACAACTCTTACAGATCAAAATCGAAGCAATTAGATCTTCGAAAGAAGGAGATCAAATCTTTACAAAAAGAAAGAAGAAACATGCTTGAAATGCTGTTGACAAAGGCTTTTCAACAAAGAGAAAGAGCAAGAACAACATGCAAGACGCAAGATCAAAATTTAAAACATGCGAGAGATGCGGAAGAAATTCTTCTGAAGACTTATGAAAACGGTAGTATCAGTTTTACTGATGTCTTGGAAATTCAAGAATTGCAACTGGAATTTCTACTTAAGAAACTGGATGCCGTAGCATCTTATTTCGTAGCCTCAGCTAACATTAATTATTTAATTGGTAATTCAAAAAAGTAAATCATGAGAATAAACACTAATATAGTTATGATGATAGGGGTTTTTTATCTCCTAACAGCCTGCCAGACAGAGAAACAAAAAAATCGGGATTCAAATGACATTCGTCTGGAGACCACAGATAATGATCCGGTAGAACCTGAAATGCAGATCGTATTTGCAGATACAGAAACAAAATTAATCTTTGATACCTACCTCAAATTAAAAAATGAATTGGTCGCATCAAATGTTACCGGAGTACAGAAATCAGCCACGGCACTTTCTGTAGCTTTAGGCGAAGATAAAAAGGATATCATGCAGCTTGCAGAAGATATCGCTGCTTTAGAAGATCTGGAATCACAGCGCATACTTTTCGAGCAGGCAAGCATCCTTCTCGAACCCGAATTTAAGTCATTACTTACTTCGGGAACGATTTATAAGCAGTACTGCCCCATGGCATTTAATAACAATGGCAGCTTTTGGTTTTCAGACGAAGAACAGATAGCTAATCCGTATTTCGGAGATAAGATGTTACGATGTGGCTCAGTTACCGAAAAAATCGAGAAATAGCCATGAAGCACAGCTATGACATAGTAGGAATGACCTGTAATGGTTGTCGGAAGCACGTAGAAGAGGCACTTTCTGGAGTAGACGGAGTGATCCATGCGGAAGTAGACCTTCAAAAGGCAGAAGCAAACATCGAAATGGAGTCGCATATCCCTCTGGAAACGTTCCAGAAGGCATTAGCCGAAAGCAGTGACAGGTACGGTATTTACCATCACGGATCTGAAAAACCTGCTAAGAATGAAAAAAACAAAGCTTCAAAAGAGCAAGGCACAGGTACGTTTTACTGCCCTATGCACTGTGAAGGAGATAAAACCTATGAACAGCCTGGTGATTGTCCGGTGTGTGGTATGGATCTTGTCGAAGAGCAGAAAATGGGTTCTCAGGCAACTGAAGAATGGACCTGCCCCATGCATCCTGAAGTTATAAAACAGGAGCCTGGTAGTTGTCCTATTTGTGGGATGGAACTCGTGCCCAAACAACCCGATCTTTCTTCAGAAGAAAAGACCTATCAAAAACTTCTGGAGAAGTTTAGAATCGCAGTTGCGTTCACGTTGCCAATTTTCATCATTGCCATGAGTGAAATGCTTCCGGAAAATCCACTGTTTGAATTATTTCCACAACCGTATTGGAATTGGATTCAGTTGGCACTTTCCATACCGGTAGTTTTCTATGCAACCTGGATGTTTTTTGAAAGAGCCTATCGCAGCCTTAAAACCTGGAATCTCAATATGTTTACCCTCATTGGGATAGGAGCGGGGATCGCCTGGTCTTTTAGTGTGGTAGCCTTAGTATTTCCAGATCTTTTTCCTCCTGAATTTAAAAATGAGTCCGGTTCGGTTCATTTATATTTTGAAGCGGCAACTGTGATACTCACCTTGGTACTTTTAGGCCAGGTACTGGAGGCACGAGCGCATAGTAAGACGAATGCAGCAGTGAAAGAATTGCTGAAACTCTCTCCCAATAAAGCACTAAAGATCATTGACGGAGAAGAAAAAGAAGTAAGTATCGATGCGATCGAGATAGGAGATATCCTTAAAGTAAAACCAGGTGAGAAAGTTCCAGTAGACGGTATAATTACCGAAGGCAGTCCCTCTATCGACGAATCAATGATCACAGGAGAACCTATTCCCGTAGATAAAGAGACAGACGATGAGGTAAACAGTGGAACCATAAACGGCAACAAGCCTTTTCTTATGAAGGCTCAAAAAGTAGGTGCGGATACCTTACTCTCTCAAATTATTACCATGGTGAACGAAGCGAGTCGAAGCCGTGCGCCCATTCAAAAACTGGCAGACACAATTTCGGGATATTTTGTGCCTGCTGTAGTCATTATCGCCGTCATTACTTTTGCGGTCTGGGCGATTTGGGGACCAGAACCTGCTTACGTCTATGCATTGGTCAATGCGATAGCAGTACTTATTATTGCCTGCCCTTGTGCTCTGGGATTAGCTACCCCTATGTCGGTAATGGTAGGCGTGGGCAAGGGAGCTCAGAACGGAGTCCTCATCAAAAATGCTGAAGCGTTGGAGACGTTTCATAAGGTAGATACGCTCGTGGTCGATAAGACCGGGACCCTTACCGAAGGTAAACCGAGCGTGGAACAGGTAGTATCAATACAGGATGACTATACTGATGAAAAGATTTTACAGTTGATCGCTTCCTTAAACAATTCAAGCGAACATCCATTGGCAGAAGCAACGGTAGCCTATGCGAAGGAAAAAGAGGTAACACTTCTTGATGTAAAAGATTTCAATTCGGTTACGGGCAAAGGTGTCGAAGGAAAAGTGTCTGACAAACAGCTATTTCTGGGAAATGCAAAAATGATGTCGTATGCAGATGTACAAATTTCAGATGCTGTACAGGAAGAGGTGGCTAACTATCAGCAGCAAGGCAAAACTGTCTCCTATTTCTCCACGGATCAAAAAGTAGTAGGTTATATAGTAATTGGTGATCAAATCAAAGAAACCGCTAAAGCAGCGATTGAAGCGCTTCAATCAAGGGATATTGACGTGGTGATGCTTACCGGCGATCATAAGCAAACAGCTAAAGCTGTTGCTGATGAATTAGGATTACCTGATTTTAAAGCGGATCTCTTACCGGAAGATAAGTTACGCATCGTAGAAGAGTTTCAGGATCAAGGGAAAATAGTGGCAGTTGCAGGTGATGGGATCAATGATGCTCCTGCACTGGCGAAAAGTAATGTGGGAATAGCGATGGGTACAGGGACCGATGTCGCCATCGAAAGTGCCATGATAACGTTGGTAAAAGGAGACCTTAAAGGTATTGTAAAAGCCAGAAATTTAAGCGACCAGGTAATGAAGAATATTCGTCAGAACCTGTTTTTTGCACTGTTTTATAATACCTTGGGCGTACCCGTAGCAGCTGGGATCTTATATCCCTTCTTCGGAATTTTGTTATCACCCATGATCGCTGCATTGGCTATGAGCTTTAGTTCGGTATCGGTAATCGCAAATGCCTTGCGCTTGCGGGCAAAATCTTTATAAATTGTAAAAGATGGTCAAAAGAAAAACTGCCATTCGTATTCGAAAAGCACATCGTTACCTCGGAATTTTCCTTGGAATACAATTCCTGCTATGGACCATAAGCGGAATGTATTTTAGTTGGACAAACATCGATGAAATTCACGGAGATCATTTTAAAAGAGAAACACCTCTTGAGACTTCATTTACAGAACTTAAAGGAATAGGGCAACTGAAACTTGACAAACCGGTGAAAGACCTTACACTTATTGAAATAGCGGGAGCTCCTTACTACTGGATCAATGGGAGCAGCTTGTACCATGCCATTACAGGCCTGAAAAAAGAAGGACTAACGCAAAAAGAAGCGCTCAGCGTAGCACATCGGTTTATGAAAGACGACTTGGAGGTTTCTGGTGTGATCAGGCTAGACTCGGTAGGTCCGCATAATGAGTATCGTGGCAGACCGCTTCCGGCTTATGAGATCTCTTATAAATCTCCGGAAGATATAAAGGCATATGTGGCTGTAAAAAGTGGAGCTTTTCAAACGGTTCGCCATAGAGACTGGCGTTGGTTTGATTTTTTATGGATGACCCATACAATGGATTATCAGGGGAGAGACGATTTTAACACAACCGTTTTGAGAATATTTTCGCTTTTGGGACTGATTACGGTTTTAAGCGGATTTCTCTTGTGGTTTACGAGTTCAGCATCCATTAGAAGAATAAAAAAAATAGTAAAGAAACGTACTTAAAAAATAACTCTTATGAATAAGAATATCATATATGTGATAGTTGCCGGACTTGTCGGACTCTTAATAGGCTGGCTGGTTTTTAGCACCACTGAGGCTAAAGATACTTCAAATGAACATCAGCATACTGAGGGGCAGCAAGTGTGGACATGCTCTATGCACCCGCAAATTCAACAACAGGAGCCCGGGGATTGCCCTATTTGCGGGATGGATCTTATTCCGATGGAAAATGATTCAAACGGACTCAACCCAAATGAGATTAAAATGACCGAAAATGCGATTGCACTGGCAGGTATCGAAACCATGATCGTGGGTGAAGGGGATGCCAATACTTCCGGGATGCTTAAACTCTCTGGAAAGATTCAGGTAAATGAAAAAGCAGAGGCCATACAGGCTGCGTATTTTGATGGCAGAATAGAAAAACTGAATGTAAACTACGAAGGAGCGGAAGTGAAAAAAGGACAATTACTGGCAACGATCTACGCACCTGCATTGGTTGCTGCTCAACAAGAATTGTTAACCGCTGCGAGGATTAAAGAATCGCAACCTGCACTATATGAGGCGGTTAGAAACAAATTAAAATTATGGAAATTATCTGATAAACAGATAGATCAAGTAGAAAAGGATGGAAAAGTAAAAGAGAATTTTCCGGTATATGCCAATGTATCCGGGGTAGTTTCCGCAATTATGGTTGAAGAAGGGGATTATGTGAAAACAGGTATGCCATTACTTAAGATCGCTAATTTGAATACCGTTTGGGCGGTGTTTGATGCTTATGAAAATCAGATAGCACTCTTTGAAGAAGGTCAAAATCTAAAAGTGTATACTCGTTCGTATCCTAATGAATCTTTTGTGGCAAAGCTATCTTTTATAGATCCGATTTTAGACGGAACTACGCGAACACTGCAGGTAAGAGCAGTATTAAAAAATCCAAAAGGAAGATTGAAACCAGGGATGTTTGTGCAGGGCGAAATCAATGTAGACAAAACAAATACAAATACTTCTATTTCTGTTCCTGAAACAGCAGTTTTATGGACGGGTGAACGCTCCCTTGTATACGTGAAAACTAAAAAAGATGCTCCCGTGTTTGAAATGCGGGAAGTTACCTTAGGAAATCTTGTAAACGGACACTACAATATTGTTTCGGGCTTAGAAGGTGGAGAGGAAATCGTAAGTAGCGGCACATTCACTGTAGATGCTGCAGCACAATTGCAAGGAAAGAAAAGTATGATGAATCAAAATATGGATAACAACCGAAAGTCTGTTGATTTCAGTGATTCTTTTGAAAAGGAATTTACACCACTTGTTACGCTATATCTTGCTATGAAGGATGCTTTGGTAGAAGGAGATAAGAAAAAATCAAAAGCTGCTGCCGAAAAATTGAGAAAAGAGATGGAAACTCTTTCCGGAAGCTACAAAGACGAGTTAAAATCTTACTGGACATCGCTTTACAATGCGGTGAGCAGCGTTGAAAATTCTACGTCGATAGACGTACAGCGAAGTGCATTTCAACTTATTTCAGACCAAATGATACAGATCGTCTCAGACTTTAATGAGTCTCCTCAAACCCTCTTTGTTCAGCGCTGCCCTATGGCTAACAATAACAAGGGTGCTGAATGGCTAAGTGAGGAAAAAGAGATTAAAAACCCGTATTTTGGGGATGCAATGCTTACTTGTGGGGAGACGAAACAGGTTTTATTTGAGAAATCGTCAACAAATCAGAAATAAAAAGGGCTTTCCAATATGTACAATTCTACACGTAGTATTTCAAAGTACATCCTTGTTTTATTGGGATGCATAGCTTGTATGGTTTTGAATCGGTGTAGGCAAGATGATGCTGAAATACTAACTATCGCCGCTGCCTCCAGTATGCAGTTTGCACTTGATGAACTGGTAGAAGTATTTGAAAAAGAAAAGGGCATTCCATGCAACATAATAACCGGTGCTTCCGGAATGCTTACGGCTCAGATAAGTGAAGGCGCCCCCTATGATGTATTTCTGTCTGCCGATCTGGAATATCCAGCATATCTTTATGAAAATAATTTCGCTTCAGAGCCACCGTTTATTTTTGCTAGAGGTATTCTGGTAATCTGGTCTGTCACGCAAGAGCTTCCGTATTCGATAACGGCGCTTACAGATGCTTCAATTTCAAAGATCGCAATTCCTAATCCGGAAATCGCTCCTTATGGAAAAGCGGCAATGATGTTTCTGTCATCCCAAGACATTGCAGATGCTGTTAAAAACAAATTAGTTTACGGCGAGAGCGTCTCACAGGTGAATCAGTTTATAGCTTCAGGTGCTGTTTCTATAGGTTTTACAGCAAAATCAGTGCTTTTTTCTCCCGAATTTAAGGATAAAGGTATGTGGGCAGCTTTAGATGACCGACTCTATGCACCCATTAACCACGGTGCGCTCGTGTTGACCTTAGATGCAAAAAAAGTTAAAGATGCAAAAGCTTTTACCGACTTCTTGCGCAGTAAATCCGGAAGGCGTATTTTAGAAAAGTACGGATATCAAATACCTAACCATTCACCATGATGACTTTCTGGGATCCGCTTTGGCTTACCTTTAAACTGGCATTCATTACCACACTTATTCTGTTGGTAATTGCAATTCCTCTGGCCTGGTGGTTGGCAACGACCCGTTGGAAATTGAGTCCGATAGTAGAGGCACTTGTCACGATGCCACTGGTATTACCGCCCACAGTTCTTGGTTTTTATTTGTTGGTGACATTTAGTCCGAATAGTACTTTAGGTGCATTTTTACTGGATTGGTTCGATCTTCGCCTGGTTTTTTCATTTCCCGGATTAGTGCTGGCATCGGTGATCTATAGCCTTCCGTTTATGGTACAGCCCTTACATGCCGGTTTTAAAAGAGTGCCCCGGTCTTATAAGGAAGCTTCTTATATGTTGGGAAAATCAAGGTTTAGAACACTTTTTAATGTGTTGCTGCCAAATATGAAATCGTCTATGCTTACCGGATTGGTGCTTTGTTTTGCACATACCGTAGGAGAATTTGGTGTTGTTCTAATGATTGGAGGTAATATCCCCGGGAAAACGCGCGTTGCTTCCATAGCAGTTTATGATCTCGTGGAGCGCATGAATTATGAAGCGGCGGGAACCCTTTCTTTGATCCTGGTAATGGTCACTTTTAGCATTTTATTGTTGTTATATTTCTTTAATAGAGGTGCATTCAAAAGCAATAGGTCATGATAAAGGTAATAGTAAAAAAACAATTGCTGGCATCTACAGGTACTATGCAACTGTCGCTGGAGGAAGAAGTTTCTCAGGGAGCGTTCGTCATTATCAAGGGACCTTCCGGTGCCGGAAAAACCTCTTTACTACGATTGATCTCAGGACTAATGCTCCCGGATAAAGGAAAAATAGTAGTAGGGGAAGAATGTTGGTTTGATTCCGACAAAAAGATCAATCTCAAACCTCAAAAAAGAAATATAGGTTTCGTTTTTCAGGAAGCCGCCTTGTTTCCTAATATGAGTGTTCGTAAAAATCTTAGCTATGCGCTGCGTAAAGGGCAAAATACACAAAGAGTAGAAGAACTTATTGATCTTATGGAACTCGGTGATTTGCAACACAGCAAACCGGATACATTATCCGGCGGACAAAAACAACGGGTAGCATTGGCAAGAGCGTTGATACAGGAGCCTCGTTTGCTGTTGCTGGACGAGCCCCTCTCGGCTCTGGATGCTGAAATGCGCCAGAAGCTTCAAAAGTATCTGGCACTTATTCATAGGCAGTTTCATATGACGATTTTAATGGTAAGTCATGATGAAACAGAGATCAGAGAATTGGCTTCGGAAGTATGGGAAATGAAAGATGGAAAAATACGCCATAAAGACTCTCTAAAGTATCAAAGTGATACCCTGGAGACCGAAAATAACCTACTGTATAACGGAAAGGTCATAGAGAAGGTTAGCTTAGAAGGTTCAAAAGAAAGCATCCTACTTGTTAATGGAAAAGAAACCTTTTCTATCACACTTTCTAAGGAAAGATCGAAACATTTAGAATTAGGCGAATGGATATCCATTCATAAAACAGGAACTAACAAATCTGAAGGTATGTAAACTACTTCAAGGCAAGTCCATAAGACATTTGCTTGAAACAAATGTTTACTTTCGAGGGAGGCCTCCGGGGATTAGACCCTTTGGCGCCAATAAACGTATCAAAAATATGAACAGCTATGTACATTCCGACCTATTACAAAAATGAAGATCCTGAGGCTATTCGGGAATTCTTAAGGCGTCATGAGTTTGCAGTACTTGTAAATCAGGCACAGGGAAAATTATGGGGAACTCATATTCCCCTTCAATTGGGGTTGAATGACCAGGGAAAAGAGGTATTACTAGGACATGTATCCAGAGGGAATCAACAGTGGAAAAGCTTGGAAACAAACCAGGAAGTACTAGCAATATTTCAGGGACCACATCATTATATATCTTCATCCTGGTACGACCATGAAAATGTACCTACGTGGAACTATATGGCGGTTCATGTGTACGGAAAAGCAAGGCTTATTGAGGGCGAAGCTTTGTGGAAGGTACTTAAGAATCTGATAGATACCTATGAAGCGAACCAAGCGCGACCAGTTCGTCTCGAGAATATTTCCGAGCGATTAGTGCGGAAGGAAATGAAAGGAATCAAAGGCTTCGAAATAGAAATTACCGATATTCAGGCACAATTCAAACTATCGCAAGGGCATAGTACTGAAACTCGTAAAAATGTTGAGGATCAGTTATACCGTTCTTTGGATTCTTCTGCTATTGAGGTTGCCGAAGCGATGAAAAAACATGCTCCTGAAAAATAAGAGATCAATCAATACGCTTATAATTCTCAGAGATAAGTCGGTTACCATCTCCATCCAGCGTAATCTGAGAATAGCTATTGTCTTCGATCTTCAATTCAAAATTAAACACACGCATAGTATCTACGATTTTCATCATCGATTCAGAACCGTATTCCAGGGTTTCTGTGAGTGTAGAATCGGTAGTAGTATATGATCCGTATCCAAACCATTCGACGGAATCTTTGGGCACATAGCGTGTCCACATTACTTTTCCCTTATAGAACATTTTAATCTGGCGGTAACCCTCGGTGTTTTCGATGGTATCAATAACATCAACACCGTCATATGAGTATTGACTTACCAATTCCCAGGTGCCTTCGATCTCGTGATGTTTATTAAGAGTGTTGC
Source organism: Flavobacteriaceae bacterium M23B6Z8 (assembly GCA_046199005.1). GTDB lineage: Bacteria > Bacteroidota > Bacteroidia > Flavobacteriales > Flavobacteriaceae > Ascidiimonas. The sequence goes on along the minus strand of CP176050.1, from coordinate 2,741,012 downwards.
TGGAGGAAATCCCTAAAAAGCTTCCGGTGAGAAGGCATATAAGGACATAAAAATATAGTTTCATAAATATAGTATTTAGTTTATTTTATTGATTATCAAATTGATGCTTCTCTTAAATTTACGAATTTTTTTGATATTTATCAGTATATGGGAATAAGCGACCCTAAAACCGATTGTCCGTTACTATAAGTACATAATAACTTTTGATAATTTCTATGTAAGCTTTTCTTCAAAAATCCTACTTTTGTGATATACTCAAAGAAGAATAGCATTATGTCTGATACAGTTGAAAGAATAAAATGTTTAATTATAGGTTCGGGACCTGCCGGCTATACGGCTGCTATCTATGCGGCGCGTGCTGATATGCATCCGGTAGTTTATACCGGAATGGAACCTGGCGGACAATTAACTACGACTACAGAAGTTGATAATTTCCCGGGTTACCCGGAAGGTATTGACGGCCCGACGATGATGGTACAATTACAGCAACAAGCAGAGCGGTTTGGCACAGAAGTTCGTATTGGCATGGTTACCTCGGTAGAATTAAGTGACGAGCATGGAGGTGTGCATAAGGTGACTGTTGATAATAACAAGGAAATCGAAGCCCAAAGCATTATCATAGCAACTGGAGCTACAGCAAAATACCTGGGTTTACCCAGCGAGCAGCGATTGAGAGGTGGAGGCGTTTCTGCCTGTGCCGTATGTGATGGTTTCTTTTACAAGGGGCAGGATGTTGCCATTGTAGGAGGTGGAGATACTGCAGCAGAAGAAGCCACCTATCTTGCAAATATTTGTAACAAAGTAACGATGTTGGTCCGTAAAGGAGAGATGAGGGCTTCCAAAGCCATGCAGCACCGTGTAAATAGCATGAAAAACCTAGAGGTTCGTTATTTCACAGAAGTTGATGAGGTTCTTGGTGAGCAGGTAGTAGAAGGTTTGCGATTGGTGAACAATCAAACTGGAGAGAAAGAGGAGATTGCAATTACCGGATTGTTTATTGCGATTGGTCATAAGCCAAATACGGAGATCTTCAAGGGTCAGTTGGATATGGACGAGACCGGATATATTTATACAAAAGGAAAAACGACCAGAACGAATAAGCCCGGTGTTTTTGCAAGTGGTGATGTACAGGATAAGGATTATCGCCAGGCGATAACAGCAGCGGGTACCGGTTGTATGGCTGCTTTAGACGCAGAGCGTTACCTTGCTGCCGTAGAATCTAAAGAAGAGGTTACCAGCTAACTAACTGCTGAATATATTAGGAAAGCCATTCTGAAAAAAGAATGGCTTTTTTATTGGCACCACCAAAAGGTCAAATACCACGAGACTTGTCCCGAAACTAAACGTTTGTTTCAAGCAAATCTCTCTTGGGCATGCGCTAAGGTAGTTTGCTAATAATTTAATGAGTTATTACCCTAAGTGCAGTTAACTCTTCAACCCCTACATCATATGTTGTGGTTAAAAATGATCTTTAAAAGTTTCATACCAGTTATTGAGCAATAAGCCCAATAAAGTAAGAAGTACTGCGGAGAATACTAAGACGAATATAACCCTAAAGACTTTTGAGGGAGTATCTTGTTCCCGTCCTATTGATATCCAGTTTTTTTTGAGATTCTTTTTAATTGACATAGTTGTTTGTTTAAGTGGTTATACATGGTTGTAACGTTGCATAATTGGAGTATGCGTGAAGTGGGGGGCAAAACAAGTATAATGATAAAAAGAAATCGCAACAAGGGCTCTCGAATTTAGTAAACGCACAAGCGATTCCTATCAATCAAAGCAGAAAAATAGTAAATAGATTTTTAAGAAACCAACAAGAAATACAGTTTGTATTTTTTTTACGGTTATCTCATAAAACGGCTATAGTGTTTCCGTAGTTTGTGTTTCTGGCGTTTAATGATTAGTGATTATTTTTCTCGCTGGTATTTTTTTTCAAGGCGATGATGAAATTATGATTTCCCATTGTAAAAAGCCAATTCCGGCTCATGAGGTTGGCTTAGAATAGAGAAATTAGTACTTATTTATTCAGGCTTGTATTTCCAAGGAGGAGATTTACAGATTGATCTTATTCTACACTAAAATAATACTCCCCGTCAGACTCATTAAGCAGTCGAGAGGAGGTACGACCACAACTATTGAAACCAATCACTCCAGGTTGATTCTCCATGAAGTAATCAGTAATGATCTCTTCATTACGGTTTTCATTTCTGAGTTCAGCCTTTCGCCAGCTGATCACATAATCTCCTGCATTCAGCGGTTTTAATCCGATACGATATTTTAGTAAAGTTTCTTTAGCCAACTTCGGAAAGGCAGTTACAAGACCGTTTTCACAAGAAGGTGAAAAGCTTATATCGCCCATATCAAAGATTAACTCAAAATCATCAAGTGCGTCTTTTGCGTTCGACACTCCGTTGGGTGTAATTAACTTATATACGGAAAAATCATCAGCCTGGTCAAAATCTTCCAGTATGGAGTCTTGCAAATCGAGATCAAATGCTCTTGCAGAAACAGTACCTTCAATCCAAATAGTTTCATCTACAGTAAAGACAGACTCAGGCGTGACGCTTACATTGAAATTGTTGAATCGCAGATTGCGATCAGATTCTTCATCACATTGAAACGCCATTAAGAAAAGTGACAATAAACCAAGGAGACCAAGTTTTTTGCGCATGATTTTTTATTAAATTTATTAGTATACTCATAAGATGTCTTTAGCTAAAAATGGTTGCGCAGACATCTTATAATATAGTAAGATTCTGTTTCGGACGAAGCTGTTAAATCATTCTTGACACTGTTGAATTCTATTCTGATTTATTGGCACCGCCAAAGGGTCTAATACAATTAAACGTTTGTTTCAAACAAATACCTCATGGATTTGCCCGAAGGTAGTTTACTCTTTATCAAAACGAATTCCGCTTACCCTAGCATCACCTATATACAATGCACTCACTGTATTTGGATTTTCAAACTCGAATTTAAGTTCTCCAAAACCAATCCAAACCATCTTTTTACCATTCCAAACTACATTGCTGTTTGTTGGTACCGGAAAAAGCTGCAAAGGTTTCTTGCGATTGATCTGAAGATAGATCCTGCCGGAATCTTTGTAAATCCTGTAGGTGCTGGAAAGCTCTTCGCTTCGGTAGCTGCCAAGGTAAGGGATCAGGTCTTCTATGGAAGCTGGAGGTGTCGGATCAAATTTTCTAAAGTTCCGATGGGTATTTCCAAAAATTGCCGTGAGCTCCTTCTTTATATTTTTAGGATCGAATTTAAATCGGGCTGGAATGAAAAAATCTTTTATAAGAAATTCAGTTTGTGATATTGGCATCAGATAACTAGCAAAGTCAGGATTGCCGCTATCTAAAAAGAGGCTGTCATTTCGCAAGGTGATACGGCGATAGTAATTGGCTTCATCGGTCCAGTAATATCCCGTATAGGTTGTCAGGGTTTCCGGGGCTACCTTTATTTCTGATGTTTCCGTTTTCTTCTGAGTTGTAGCAGGTATTTCAGCAAAATGCGCATCAAGCCAGATATCTGCTATTTTAAGAATATCCCCTGTCGGATCCAAGTAAGCCGAATTTCCAAGTAGAATAAAAGAAGTTTTGATTTCCGGAAAACGAACCATATCCACTCGAAAGCCTAACATACCTCCATTGTGAGTGATCATTTGCAAACCTTTATAATTGCGAACCTGTAAGGCTCTGGCATATTCAATTTCTTCTCCGTTTTCTAAGGTTCCCTTGTTATACATTTTCTGTGCGAAATCTTCGACTCCCAGCAGATCTTCATAGAAGGCACGGTCCCATTTGGCAAGATCTTTTACAGTAGTGATAATACCACCGTCACCGTAGGCTTCAAACAATTGATTGCGCAATTCGTACGTACCTTCATTCGTGGGCCAGTAGCTGGCTGCCCGGTTCGGGACTATTTCATGACGGTTATCTGATACAAACGTATTTTTCATTCCCAGCGGTTCAAAAATGACTTCATTTAAGTAAGATCTAAAGTCTTTTTCGGTCATACGTTCTACCATCTTTGCAAGTACTGCATAGCCACCACTACTGTACCTGAACTCGCTGCCCGGTTTGAAATTGAGGTTTTCTTGCTGTAGAATTAGCTCATAGAGATCTCCTGTATCGAAAACTTCTTCGAAATTACGGTCGATACCCTGAAAAAGTTGCATCGAATTGGTTTCTCTGATGCCACTGGTATGATGGATTAAATGGTTAACTGTAATAGTATCTGCATAGACCGGAAACTCGGGCAAGTATTCTTTAACAGGTTTTGAAAGGTCAATTTTGCCTTGTGATTCCAAGATTAAAAGTGCTGCTGTCGTGAATTGTTTAGCCATGCTGCCAATATAAATTGCTGAGGAATCACTTAAGGGAATACCGTGTTCAAGGTTGGCCATTCCATAACCTTTTGAATACAAAAGTGCCCCATCTTCTATGATACCGAGCGCATACCCCGGAGAATCAGGAGCTTGGTATTTTTGAAAAAGCGAATCAACCTTGGCTGTTTTAGAAAGTGACTGAGCTGGTTTTGATTGATGGCACGCGGAAAGCAACAGCAATAACGCTACGAGAATAACTAAATATTTCATGATTTTTGATGATGAATGATTTGATTGATGATTTAAAATATGATTGCTCCTAAAATAATAGGATTATTTATAATTCTGCAAGGCCGTGATTGATTTTTGCGCCTTAGAAGCTACTGATTTACGAGGATCAGTGGTCAGGCGCTTAAGATGCGATGGTAACCATGCTTGCAGGTCCTCATCTTTTTTTGCCCATTTCACCAGGGTATCCATGGTTTGATTCAACACGATCCAGTCATCATGTGTGGCAAGATTGTTTTTTAAAATCGATTTTGCCTTCGAGAGCTGGTCAGGATGCATTTCCTTTTCCAGCATTCCGAACAGCTGTGCTAGTGTCCACTGTGTAGATGCCTGATCAATGGCGGCTATTTCACTAAGAAATCGGTCAAGGTAGGGGAGAAGTAGTATTTTATTCTCCTTGCAAATACGTTTCATGGCATTAGAAACCCGTAAACGTACCACTTCATCTTCGCTAAAGTAACAGTTAAATAGTTCGTCAAAATGTTGAGGGTTTGCTAATATGATTTCAACGACCGCTACAGTGTTTCCGAGGGAATTGGGGTGACCACCCTTTAGTTGGTTTTCGAAAGCTTCCATTTATAAAGGTTTTAAGTTTCTATGGGAAACTCATTTCCACATACATTACATTTATTTACTGTTTTATAGTAAAGCGGGAAGACCATAAAAATAAAAGAAATAATTGCTGAGAGAATTCCTTTAGCTCCTTTTATAGATTTGAAGCCGGTATAAATATCCTCAGAACTACATTTAGGGCACTTGATAGCTTCTCCTTCTGAATTTGTTTGCAAACTTTTCTCAAACACCTGTAAAACTTCTAAGGCCTTTTGTAAATCATAGGTATGCACCTTCAGTTTAATACCTCCTACAGAAATATTGAATAACGGATTTAAAGTGACCAGATTTTCATCCATCAAATAGCATGGGATGCCTTCACTTTCCAGTTTTGTTTTTAACAAATGTGCATCAATGGGATTGTCAAAGGTTTTTAGGGTGATCTGTTCCATTTTTTTAATAATTATCGAATAAGACTATTCAAGTGACACAAAGGTCTGCCAAGATAAAATTTGTTTGATTAATCAATTTGTTTCAAAAAATGACTCCGTTTTTTAAATACTAATGATACAAAGTAATACGGGAAAGGACAAACGCTGGTAGAAAAGTTCAGCGCATAAATAGTTTGATAAACTTTCTTTTTACTAAAGTATTTAAGCGATAAAGTTGATTATTTTTTAAAACTAAAATATATTTTTGAAACAATTGTAGCATTTATGGAGACAAGATCATGAATTGAGAAAATTGCTCCCTATTCAATTCTTTAGGATCCCTTATTTATTTACCTAATTGGGTTATTCTTTTCGTGAAGATATAGCCAGCATTGCATTACTATAAAAATAGAAAAACCAACATACGATTCCGATCATTTTCGCTCCATCTTCATAGAGATACGGATCTAAAGCGGGGATTTCAAATACATCTAAAATGACTGAAAGGCCCAGGAATGAAAACGACATTAGCAGTAAGATGTAATCAGTTTTTAATATTATTGCGTAAAATTTTACCGCCCAAGAAAGGATTATCAACCCATATACGGCAAAAACAAGTTTTTCTGGAATACCAAAGTACGGAAATACCTGTTCATGAAGTAAAAATATATCATCAAGACAAAGAAATAGTGTTAATAAACCCGATAGATAAAGATATTTTTTCAGGTCAGGAAATGCTCTATCCTTGAAGCTTACACTGGCACTAAATATAGATAGCGTTGATGTTGCAATCCAGAAAAAAGATCCTATTTGAGAGAAAAAGCCCGTATAGGGAGGAAGAGCTGCAATGGCGGTAATATCGCGAGTTAGGTTGGCAATAGGAATTCCTTTCCATATTTTTAAGAGAACAACCAGGCTAATCAGAAATATTGAGATAATCGATATCATCAAAATTTTCCAACGGTTTGATTGTAATTGAGAAATAATTTTCATCTAACTAAATTTTATTAAGTATGCCAGCGCTTTGATATTGAATGGCATAGGGAAAACGACAGTCTCATTTTCGTTTAACTAAATCGTTCGGTTTTATGAAACCCCATCTAAACTTTTTGTTAAAAAAAAGGAAGCGTGCTGAAAAATAGAATCTCAGTTCGTTCAATTTTTAGAAGTTTAGATTGGTAATTGTCATTTAACTGTTTATTCGATCTATAATGCTTAAACTAATTAACAATATTCAAATAGGTAACTCGTGTAGACTTGCTAATACTATCTATTGCAATATCTAAAAAGAGTTTTTTAAAGACCCTAAAAATTAATATCCAACAAATATGAACGGATACCGCACATCTTGGTTCTAATTTATGGCCTTTGGTTTGAAGATTAGGAGTTAATAAAAATAAAGAAATTTCCCTAAATGGTATTAGAAGGAGATGAACTATTAGTCAACGCAATATAATATGCTTAATGACAACTAAATTTTGATCAAGTTTAATAGGTGTATTTCTTTCAACAGTTCCTATTATATACTCCCAGAGGATTTATGTAAGGTATTTTCGGATTTTAACGTTAATTAAAACGCTATATTTCCAAGACTGAAGCTTTCATATCTTCAAACACGTTTTCATGATGATAATAGCGATTCGTGCTTTTTTGCCAATGATAGGAGGAAGCTACAATCACTTCTAAAGAATTTAAGTATCTATCTATTATCAATTGTTCATTGGCAGGTAAACTGGTAACTGCTTGTCGTGCTTTGCTTAGGGTTGCTTTAAAATGCGCGTGAATACTGTTTACTTTTGCGATAGATTTAGTTACTGCTTCATGATAGTTGCTTGCTTCTTTGGTTAGTAAGAACGCATTGATCAAGTTGTAATCACTATGCTTTTCTTTGGAATATGAGAAGAGGTCGTTAGACAAGGCACCGATAAGTGCGCACTGCTCGCACAGTTGTTTTAGAAAGAGGTTTTCTGTATTTCTAAGTTCTTCGTCTACATAAATGGAATGTACATATTCAATTAAATCTATCGGAATATACATGCCTGAAGTCGCTAGTCTTATTTTTGTATAGTCATCTACGGTTTGGTAAGCCTTTGAGGTCAACGAATTGGATAAATGATCCGTAATAGTAGTGGTAAATTTTTCGAAGAAAACTTTTGAACAGTCTTTTCTTAACCTTCTGCTTACGTAGCCTATAGATTCATAGAGTTTTTGTATTTCAATGTTGGCTGAACTGTACATTTTTTCACCCTTCCAGATTTCGATGATCTTTTGCGCATCGGGTAATTGTCCTGTACGCGTGTCTTCGCCAAAAACATCATCCAGGTAGAACAAAGCATCGTAAGTAACAAGCACATTTACCATCTTATCAATAGGCGCATCTGTGTAAATGTAGTTGGTCATGGTTGAATGCCCGGAATATAATCCCTCCTTAACAATCCCTAGTTTTTCAGATATTGCTTTTGCTTTTTCTGATATGATATCAGCTTCCGTATGTATATAGCGATCAGAATTTGCAATGGTCAAACTTTCTGAGTTAAATTTCATTTTTCCTTGGTTTTTATTTACTATTCAATTAGGTGAAATAAAAATAAGAAAAAACTTACAAATAATTCATTGGCATTGCCAAAGGATCTAATACCCGAAGGCCTGGTTCGAAATTAAACGTTGGTTTCAAGCAAATGCCTCCAAGGCTTGCCCTACGGTAGTTTACTAAAGATAAAAGAAGTAATGCGTACATCTATATCAAACGTACGCATGTATTTACCCTTAAACAATTCCAAAAGCCTGTATTTTCATCAACTTATTAAGATGGTCTTTTTGTTTATGGCATTTCCGGTTTTACCGTCGTATAAAGAGCGATTAAAGGTTCATAGGAAACATATCTTTTCTTTGGAGATTTATACAAAGTTAATTCTTCTATTTCCAATCCATCAGATGCTGCGTAATAAATGATTCGGTTGCTATCGCCCAAAAATAGCTTAGGCGGATTTTTTGGAACTTTATTTTTAGGGAATTTTGCAGGAGGTGTCCCTGAGCTTTTAGTACAATTATAAAGACCGATTGCCCTTGAGTTCTTACAACTATAATTAGATTGACGATTGAGCGCTTTTTGCAAATTTAAATCAAAATTACCCTTCTCATATTTGGTATAATTGATATCATCGATATCACTTTTTTTACGTTTGTCAAATTCGTGTTTATCATACATACCAGCAGATTCGGCTTTTGGGAGCCAGTAAATCACTATGTTGCATTCATTTTTTCCAAGAGGTGTCCGCAATTGGATAATTTCATCCTCAAAGTGACCAGGACCAATACTATGCTCGTGTTCACCACCAACACCATTGTATATCGTAATAAAAAAATTATGTAATGTAAACTGCTTACTTAAATGATCACATATTATTTTGGGACTTGCTTCGTCAAATCTTGCTTTATAGATAAGTTCATTAAATTCTAAGTATGATTCAATGTACTTCTTTGTTTCAGACAAAACCCGACAATGCATATCAGCAATAACTTCAAGTATCGCATTAAAGTGTTTATCATAGATTTTCTTTCTTTGGGTCACCGCTTTATTAAACTCTTCGATATCGGTAGGTTCAATTCTTTGTTTTTCCCGCATGGCAAGTCCTAACATATTATTTACCTCTATAAAGGTGGATAGCAAACGATTGCATTCGTCATTAATAATTTGAAGATTGCCAAAAGTAGGCTCTTCTATCATGGTAATATTTCGGGTTCTTCTGGTAAAGAGTAAATGAATTTTACCACTTAGCGTTTCGAGTTGCTCGATATTGTGGTTACTTATAAATTGTGCGGTTTTTATAGTGTTTACCGCGCCATCCTCAAAGTAGATCAAGTCCATTCGTTCTTTCAAAATAGCACAGTCATCTATATATTTAATAGCATCCTTAATATAGGTTTCCTGTTTAATGATCTTCTCGAGGTATTCCACCGATTGTGTAAGCTTATCCCGTAACGAATCGATCTTATTCGATAGCTCATTAATTGCTTCAAGGTAAGGGTCGTTTGAGAAAATAGTAAACATTGTTTCGACCACCAGTCCCGCAGCCCAGAAGGCTATACTTGTTTTACGCAAGGCACTTAGCTCCTTCATATAGGCTTCCTTGCCGGTAAACATAGCATTAACGATCTTGGGATTGTTAAGTCCTTTAGTTAATTTTTCGTACTGTTCGATCGCACTTTTACCAGCGTTTATCACGGCATCCTGTGCTTTGTTTTGATCTGTAGTTGTTTCCATTTTTAAGATAGATTTAAGTTTAAGTAATTAATTCGGGTGGTTAAACCTATAAAAAATGAATGGTTTTCTTAAAAATTTCGATTAAAATAAATCAAAATTATGAAGTTAAATAGTACGAAATAGGAACTACAAGGGTTACGAGAAGGATGGCTTAGTTTTCAGCTTGGTTCTCAATCCAATCCATAAGCTCATCCTTATCTATAATGTTCCATGTGGATGGTTTATGTTGATTTAGCGCTATATTGTCTTCGGGTTGCAGGACGATTAATTCTGTGTTCTCATTTCCTGCGAGCGCTAATTCGGCCAGGAACCCAACCATATCCGTTGCGTTATTCTCATACAAAGTTCTGTAGTATTTCTTTAAGCGGTAGTTAATTGCGGGTTCTATGTAGGCTCTTACTGCATAGTCTTTATAGAGCCTTATATTTTCATTTTTTTCGTCGAAATAACTGTACGGAGAAAAATCGTGGTAACGTTCCAGAGCGGTTTGAGGTGTGCCTTTCAAATGAGTTTCCAGCATATAATTGATGAATGTGGGTTCCCAAAGATTAATTCGGTTAATTCGGATATCTCGCTTGTGCTGATACCATTTTCGCGTCCAATCTAAAGTAAAATTACAGATCACAATACCATCAATATTCAGTTGAAAGGTATGATTACCCTCCTTCATGTATTTTATGTATTGCAAAGCCCGATGTCCGGTTAGGCTTCCGCCCAGAAAGAAAATATGTGTATTTGGCAGCTCATGATCGGAAAATGCCTGCTGAATTAATTGATGAACACTTTGCATAGAAGCCGAAGAAAAGTAAAAATCAAAAGGGATCTCTGTGGAAACTGACAATACTCCATAGCCTTTTTCAGCAGCCTGGTCGTAAAGCAGCTTTGCGTTGGAGTTCTTTTGGTCGTATCCGGAATCTTCCAGAAAGATAAGTACCCCTTTTAGCTTTTTAGCTTCCGGAAGCATCAGCGTATACCCGGATTGGATGTAGGGTAAAAAATCATTTTCGCCTTTTCCGATTCTTAGGCTATCCTTTGTAGCAGGAGCGTATGCTTGAATAATGGTCTGTGAAAAAGATACCTGATATAAAAAGAGAAGCAAAAGTACCAGGGCTATTCGAAAAGCTATTTTTAATTTATCCATACTAGTATTCCTATCAAAAAAATGAACCCGATACTACCAAAAATAATAAGTATAACGAGTTCTTTCTTACGTTTTGATTGAGCTTGCGTTCTGATCCTCTGTTTTATCTCAATTAATACCTCGTCAGGAACAATTTTAAAACTTATTTCTTCAGCTTTTGTTTCATTGGCATAAATTCCATCACGATTATTTTCTTTGAATCGGGCACGATTAGACGGACGTTGCTCTTTGTTCTGTCTGATGCGATTATTCATGTCTTGAATATGACTCATGCTCAATTTACTATTTGAAGATGCCAGGAGAATGATAAGTTAGCAATAATTATTAGATATGCAGAAGTTAGCTTTTGTGAACTAAGTTGGAGCTTTATTCCTAAAGAATTGCGGTGATGGAATATACAGTAAGCCAACTATTTAAAATAACTTATTCGCAAACTATCTATAATCTTTGCACTTGCCCAATAAATATTTGCATGACTTTCCCTGTAATTTTCATCAAGTTTTATAGTATTAAAGAAAAAATATTTCCCATCCTGCGTTACAAATCCCCCTCCATCTTCATATGCTGTATTTATATTTTTCCCCATATTTATGGCAGTACCCCAGGAACCATCTTTTTCTCGGAAGCTGATGTACAAGTCTGTCTCACCATAACCTCCTTCTCGTTCGCTATCCCAAATGATATAACTTTCATCAGATGCAATAAACGGATGAGCCGTCCATTTTCCAGTGTTGATTTCGTCACCAAATGCTTTGGGCTTCTCGCGTGTGCCATTGACGAATCTAGAGTAACGAATGGTACCGATAGAATCTCTTTCATCAAAAACATACGTACCACTTTCAGAAACGGTAAGGCGCATGATAGGAATATTCTCATATTCCTGACCCAGACTTTTTTCTTCTGACCACCCGGAATCAGACCGCTCTCTAAAGGTACTCCCAGAATATAATGTATTGCCATCGGGAGAAATAAATCCATCTATACGTTCTTGAACAACAGGTTCCAGCCACTTCCCGTTATTATATTGAATCACAAAGGTTTTGGGTGGTTCGCCTTCCGTCTGCCTTACAAAATAAAATTCGTTTGTACGCGGATCGTAAACCCCTGAAATTTCAAGATTACTTGTAGAGACCACACCAGGAGCAAATAATTGAGATTTCATACCCGGCGGTTTAAGACCAAGAAAGGTTTCTTCCTGAGATGATGTTGTGTTAGAGGGTGATTTTTGTTTCTCAGGGCTACAAGCGGCAAAAAATACTAGAGACATCAGTATTGCACTAAGATTGATTGTTTTCATGGGGGTAGTAATTGATTGTTGGCTTATGACTTTTGTTTTATGTAAATCTTAAGACGACGATGCAGAGGACAAATTACAGTCTCGCATCCTTTTTTAATAATTTGTAGAAATAAGATTCTTTTATTACTCCAATTATTTCTTTTTCATCACCGAACTCAAAGGTGTAATTTGGAATTTCAATTTTGACTCCCATAAAATCAATATTATATTCAATCCATTTACTGTCGTTTGTTTTAAAAGTTTCCGAATAATAATTTTTCACAGAATTCTCAAAATCTGAAATCAACTTTTCATAGTCTTTATTTTCTTTCAAGATACGTACAGTCAATTCTACAATTTCCGTATTACTCGCTAATGAATTATTGAAGATATGAGGAAGAGAATAAGATAAAGCTTTTTCCACTTCATTTAAGCCATAATAGCTTCTAGCATATAAAGTTGCCATATAAATATCGTTGGCTGCATATTCATTACCACAAAAATGCTTATAAGGATATTTCTCCGTCAATCTTATATATTTTAAAGCTGAATCAAAGTCTTTCTGTTGCAGGTACAACTCAGCCAAGCTTTTACAGGCTCTATTCTTATACAGAGCATATGGCTCTGCCATAATTCCTTTTCCAATCCCTCCTTTTTCATGGTCGTTGGCATCGCTGGTCAGTATTTTTTTGTAATACTTAATCGCTTGGTCGGTGTTATCAAGTTGATCATAAATTAACGCTGCATTATTCAATGCGCGATAAATCAAATCTGATTTTGGGTAATCGTTTATTAATTCTTCGAAATATTTTAAGGCTACTTCAAGAATTTCTTCTTTCTGTTCTTTTAATATTGAAATCTTGATTTTTCCTTCTGAAGAAATAGAGTCTGTCGTATGAATCTCGAAGTCAAAATCCATATCTTCAAAAACTAAAGAATAAAGAGCATTACCTTTATTTAATAGAATTAAGTCTTCAGCAGTCTCTTGTGAAATTCCGCAAGAAGTAATTAGCAGTACTGCTAATGAAATAATCAATTTTCTCATATTTTCTTCACGTTACGCTTAATATTTCTTTATGACTATTCATTATATCACTAAAGTTACTATTTTTTGGTTTAGTTCTTTTATGGTAAGTTTTTTAGTGGATTCAATCTGGTCTGACAATATTTAAATGATGATCTTAAGAAACTTTCATATGAAAAATTGCTTCTATTTCAGTTTGTATTTAGTTTTTTCAATACTTGGATTGTATTTTTCTCTTTCATTTGAATGACTTTCAAAAATAGTAAATCCGCAGTCTATTATTTTCACTTCAAAATTACGTCTCAACAAATACCGATCGTCGAAGGCACTCGATAAGTAAATAAATGCTAAAAACATAATTCCGAATCCAATCCAAAATATTTTAGAAATTCGTTTGGAGATCTTAATTTTCCAAAACCGGTAAAAAACAACTGTAAGTATTAACCAAAAGACAAAATAAGTGAGAAAATTAATGGTCATTTCAGCCATAAAATATTGAGTTGATAATGATGTATGAAATCCTTCACACTTATGAATCAAAGGGAATCCGTAAAGAAAAACATCCTTGGCGTCTTCCGCAATTCCGAACCACCATTTGGAGATAATTCCAAATGAAATTAAGGTCAGAGGTAATGTAAGCCTGAATATTATTTTTATCATCCTTTAGATTTGCTTTGGGGAATATCGGGAGAGAATAAATTATAGAGCAACCAAACAAATTCATTTTTATCTATACGTTGAACTTATAATTTTTCAATTATAATCGTTTCTATGATAAAGGCGTCCGTTTTTCATTGTAAATTTAATCGTACGTATATGGCTTATACTATCAATTGGATTTTTTATCAAAATAACCATATCAGCAAATTTTCCTATTTCAATTGTGCCATGAGTATCTTCGATACCTATAGCTCTGGCTCCGTTAAGTGTAGCAGATTTTATTGCTTGTTTAGGGTCAAGAATGCCATCAATAACTAAACGCTCTATTTCCGTAAAAACAGAAGGAAATGGATTTGAGATATCATTAAAATAGTCGGTACCTGTGCAGAATTGAACACCTGCCTTGCTTGCTGCAAGCACATACTGTTTATAGACCTTCTGGATTTGCGGATTTGGTACTACATAAGTCAGATCCCATATCGTATTTCTTACTTGCATTTCTTTAAACAGCGTCTGAAGTTCAGGACTGTCTGTATTCAGGACACTCATATCTCTGGGGAATATTGCTGACCTTGCACCCTTGAAATCAGTATGGGTAAAAGGAATTCTTTCCGATGGATCTACATCTGAATCTTGCCAAAAGGCTCCCCATACATGTGATACGACGTCCACTCCTGCCTTTACAATCTCCATAGGACGGTCAGGAAAAACCGTGAAATGAGCCCATGATTTCAACCCCTTATCGTGAGCCTCTACGGTTATCACATTAATTAAGTCCGATTTGATACCAGCATAAAACTTCAATCCGCTCACATTGCTTTTAAGTGCTTTCGATATGGCTTCATCGATATCCATGCCCTGTTTTGCTTCAATCACATAACCGGCATTTTCAATACCTATGCCTTGGGTAACTCTTTTCAATCGTAAATCTTTAGTAATCATATCGCTGCTTCCAACGGTAGCAGAGTAGTAGATGTCTGGACCAGCTTGTTTCCCCTCCTTTATTAATTTATTTTCAACAGCAAGTGCTCTGGCATCTCCACCCATATCTCTTACAGCGGTCACCCCACTATAGATCCATTTTTTGAACTCTTTTCTGGCAGCGTCGGGGGATTCTGATAAGCCTTTCATCCCCATGTGTACATGTGTGTCGATGAGACCAGGTATTACATAGTGTTCAGATAATTCAATAGTATTTATTGAATCAGGAAGGGATTTTGAGCCGTTTCTAAAGATATCCTTGATAATGCCGTTTTCCACCAGAATAGTCATATTTTGCAGATCACTACCTTCACTTTTGAAGATAGTAACTCCTACCAACGCAAGTGTATTGTTTTCCTGAGCGAATCCGAAAACTGTAATCAGGAATGTCGCAACGAGAAATAGTATTTTATGTTTCATGAACCTGTTTTTTGACGAGCATAGTTTACAAAGTATCATGTGTTCAAAAAGCGAACGAACTTTATGAACCGACTCAAATTATTTTTTCGGTTATACAATTTACGTCTTTAAAAAGAAAAATAACAAAATTGCTTTTAAGCAATTTTAGCAAGTTAGTTCTGTAAATGCTTTGTATGAGTAGTACACTATTTTTAGCTGGATTCGTTTGATTTTCAGTAACTGATATATCCCTTCATTTCCATTTTGACATTAATTCCTTCAATCCATTTTCTGTTCCTATGTAATATGCACCATTTTTAAATTCAGGTATGATAATTTGATCAATTATTTTTTGACAGATCTCATCAGTAAGAATTTTTTCTGTTCCTATACCTGTCGAGATTCGTATTCTTCTTAAATTTTTACTGAAAACAAAGGTCAATCCGTTATTCTTTTCGCTTAATCCGACGCCGTTATAATTCGATAAATCAATCGCAAACTGATCAAAGTCTGTATATTCTCCAATTGAATCTATGGTGACTATAGCGATCTGATTGGTCGTTTCTTTTTCAAATTCGCGAATGAGTATCGTTAGATTTTCTACCTGCTCTGTAGTGAATATTTGTTCGTAATCATTTACCTCTCTTTTTATGATGGGCAAATCAATTTCTCCTAACTCATATTTGCTGATTTGGGCTTCTGGCGTCTCGGATTTCGGTACGATCACATTGTTCTGATTGGATTTACAAGCAGAAAGGACCAATAAAGCCAGCAATGATATTTGGAAAATGAATTTCATTGATTTGTATGCAAAGTTTAGAGTTTGAATTATTAAGTAAAGCGCTTTTTTTAGACGCAGTAGCGGTTTTCTATCACATAATTTAAAGCTTGTAACTGACTTCAAATTTGTACATGCCTTCAAGATTTCCAATACGACTGCTATGAAGCTTATAACTTGGTAACACTTGTTTTCAGCCTGTATTTTCTCAAGAAGAGCTTAGTATTTTGTTCAAGTTTATTCTTGTGCTGGACTCTGTCTTTCCTATTTTTCCTGACTAAATAGATTTTTCTCTTGCAGTACATCGACCCGGGTGATTTTACCTTCTTCATTGAAAGTGAAAATTTCCACGACCGAACTCCCTTTTTTCCTTTCTGGTGTTAACCAAACCTTGTCGTGCATAATTAACCTATTGTCTATTTCTACAAGGTGTTGTATTTCATTTCGAACTTCCGGGTGATTTTTAAGATGCTCTGCACGATTTTTATACAAAGCTTCGATGCCATCAATTTTCAATTCAAAATTTCCATCCTCACCATACATATAGACTTTTACATTTTCACTAAAATTACTAACGTACATTTTAGCATCTTTCTGATTCACTGCTTTTACAATACTTTTAGCTCTGTCTGTCTTAGAAATCTCTTGAGCTCCTGATAGTATTGGAAGCAAAGCCACTACAAATGTCAGAATAGAACTTATATCTTTCCATTTTTTATGATTTTGGATTCTCAAATTGCCCATAATGTTTTGTGTATAGTGCGTTTACCTAAGAGTATACATAATATATCCTTTTGCCAGTAGTATTTATTTAAATTTTGTTCTTAGTAACTCGATCAATTCGTTCGAGTCAATTGCATTTTCATTAAATAACCTCAAAGGTTCTCTAACTTTTGGATATTAATCTAGAAATTCAATTCCTTCAATTTCTTTGAGATCAAAATTATTCATCGCTTTAAGAAATGATTGTTGGTCAACTCCCCAAAATTTTATGTATTTGGATTCAGGAACAAAAATTTCAATCAATTCAGAATCCGAGTGAGAAATCATTCCAATATCGATAAACGTATCAGAAATAATTTCTGTCTTGTATTTGGCAAGAAATTCAAGAACTTGATTTTTGTCAGAGTATTTTCCATATTCAGGTTCACAATCAGAATGATTAAAAATCAGTGAAATTTCATCAGGCAGCTCTTTACTCAATTCTAGTATTAAATTCCAAAGTCTTGAGTTGTCAATATTAATTTCTGCGAAGAAATTAAACGCCAATTCTTCGTGTTCAGCATTATTGCCTTTTGGTAAAATCTTGAATCCTTCTACAATTTTTGCCGTTTTCCGTAACTTAAGTCTTTCCTTAACAGAGGAATTCATAGGAACTTCATCCATTTCTGGTGGACGTAATGTTATAGGCAGCTGTAAAGTTGTTTTCATAATGACTGTCAACAGCAGTTTGTCTCAAAACTACCCTAGATTTGCATTAAAATACGTATTTCTGGTTTTGCTTATAAGAAAAGCTAATTTTAGCAGTTGCAGTTTTTAGAGATCAATTATTTTTTCATTGTTTAGTAGCACAATATTTTGCAAGGAATTTTCATCCAGATTCTTTACTAAAATAAGTTTGATACCATTTGTTAGTTGAAAACGATTTCACTTTTCTTAGATCGAGAGTTCCATCTGTTTTAACCCGATATAGTCTTTTTCGCTTCCAAAACAATTTACTCGGTGACTTATATCGATATTGTCCTCCACTTGATAATATTGAAGTAAGAAATTCATTCTGTTCAATTCGGTCAGATTTTCGGTCGGATGAGAGAACTAAAGAATCGCCAATTGCTTTCTTATCCTTATTGCGTAATTGTAAAGTATCCATGACAAATTGAGCTTTCAAATATATAGTGTCATTCTTGACTTTCCATTTTCCAGTTGCCCAGCTTACTGAAAGATCAAAACTATAACGATGAATAAAAGTAAAGTCGGATTTCAATTCGATGCTTTCTGCAAATTGATCATTATAAACTCCGGTATATTTATCTTGTCCAAAAGTAAAATAGGATATTAACAGAATAAAAATGAATGTGGGTAGTCTCATTTGGGTCAAATTATACAAACCAGTTTTATTACGTGCAATTTCACAGCTACACCCTCAAATTTAGTTATACTTTTCATATGATAATCTCGAAGTTCATAATCTCAAGGATATAGAGTTATTAAGATCAAGCCTTTATTTGTTTCATCTCACCTAAAATTTGTCTTCATAACATATTAGAGCTATAGTAATTTCAAGAAACTAGACTAGAGCTTTACACAGGATATTCGATGGTATTAACTTTTTGTCCGAATTGATTTGTGTAGGACTCCTTTTTTTGTTTTTGCCCTGCGCCCGTTGACTCTTCCGCTAAAAACAATCACAGAATGTTTTCTTTACGCTCAGTCCTGGACAAGCTAAAAAAATAAAATAAATCATGGAATTTAATTAATTTGCTAATCTCACCTGTTACTCCCCACAAAATTTACTTGACCCCTTTTTTACTTGTCCCAAAATTTACTTGACCCAAAACCAGCATCGAAACTCCTCAAAATACTCCCAAACGGCTCCAGAGCCCTTCTACCGTATTCATCTATAAGTGTAATATTATAATATACCTGTTACCAAAAAACCTTGTTAGAATTGAGATGGTTGTTTCGGCATGCTTCTGAGAACGCTATTCTTCTTTACCATAAATAGTGGTATGCATGCCAGCGATTTTCCACTGCTTACCTACTTTTTCCATCAGGCGGGTCTCCCGTTTTCGACCCCGAATGGAATCATTAAGCTCATAACTCACCCAGGCTGCATTCTCGTACAACCTGATATCCATATCAGTAATGGCCTTTGGTACCGGTTCGGGGTCAGGATACTTCTTGAAGAAATCCCGAACAAACGCATCTACTGCTTCCCACCCCAGGGTTTCTTCTATGTGGTCTGGAAACTCCATATAGGTTTTGGTAACAAAAGGTTCCTGTATCCAGTAAGTCTTCCAGGTTTCGTAATCCCGATTAAAAGCCGCCTTTGTTTCATTATGCAGGGTTTCTATAATAGCTGCTTTTTCTAACTTATAATTTGTAGCCATCACGGCAGGCTCAGCTAAAGGAGGTGGCGCAACCTTCTGACAACTTATAAAAAATAATAGCGTAAGAATTCCAAATCCTACATGTCGGGAAGACGGAGATGAGATGAGTCGATACTTTATATACACGGTTTACTACATTAAGGAAAGTCTAAGATACAAAGGAAAAAGTACAAACAACGCTCAGGATTAGTTTAGGCATGAATTGAGGGTGAAGATTCACTATTCTTAAAAACAAGCCGCTTAAATTTTTAAATGCACAGATTATCGTCCTTTTTGTTTTTCGAATCATAAAATTATAACAGATACTGCACGTATTGTTATAAAAAATGTAACTTTAAAGGTATAATCAATCCAAAAAGTATATGCAATTTAAAACTTTGACCTTACTTTTTATGTTTTTTGCCTCCTATGCGATGGCACAAACCATAAAAGGTACCGTAACCGATGAACGCGGCGCTCCGTTACCGGGCGTCTCCATTGTAGTACAGAACACGAGTACAGGTACCACGACCGATTTTGACGGAAACTATACCATTAATGCGCGGGAAGGCGATGTACTGGTATTCTCTTATCTGGGCCTGGAAACGGCCTTTGTAACTGTAGGCCCCTCAAACACCGTAAACGTTACCATGAAAGAAGATGCCACTCAGCTAGGAGAGGTGGTGGTGACTGCTTTAGGGATTAAAAAAGAAAAAAAATCTGTAGGGTACGCCATACAGGAAATCGATTCTGAAGAACTTACCCGGGATAGCCGGCGAGATGTGTTAGGTTCTATTCAGGGAAAAGTGGCCGGGGTGAATATCAATGCAACCGGGGGTGCTCCCGGTGCCGGATCCAGTATCATCATACGGGGGATCACTTCCCTTAATCCCGGTGCCAACAATCAACCTTTATTTGTGATCGACGGGATTCCGGTGAGTAATGAAGCACCTACCGGAAGCCTTTTACCCAGTACAGGATCGAACGCACCAGCATCGTCTGAGCAGTTCTCGTTTACCAACCGTGCGGCGGATATCAACCCGAACGATGTAGAAAGTGTTTCCATCTTAAAGGGACCAGCAGCTACGGCGCTCTACGGATTACGGGCAGCCAACGGGGTGGTGATCATTACGACCAAAAAAGGAGCCAGCGGCGAACCTAAATTCAACTTTAAGACTTCGCTCGGATGGAATGAGGTAAATCAGGTACCCGATGTACAAACAAAATGGACCGAAGGCCGACGGGGCGAACGGGTTTCTTTTGATGATCCCAATGCTCCGGGAGGCTACACCTATGCCGACGGATTCAGCTTTGGTTTCTGGACCTTAGGACCGGAATATGCACCGGGGGAGAAGCGTTTTGATAATTTCAGGGACTTCTTCCGAAAAGGTATTACCGCAGCCAACTCTTTCAGCATGAGCGGTGGTAATGATAAGTTCACCTACTTTGGTTCCTTATCCCGAAATGACGATGAAGGGATCGTTCCCAATACGTTTTTCGACCGAACCACGCTTAAATTTTCAAGTACGATTAAACTGGGTCAAAAATTTACGATCGAACCTTCTATAAGTTACATTATTTCAGACGGTCGCCTGCCCAACGGTGGGGATAAGTCTATTATGAGTTCACTTTCCTACTGGTCACCCGCGATCGACGTAAACGATTATCTGGTAAATGGTGAAGAAAAGAACTATACGAATGGTATCGTAGATAACCCCCGGTATTTTGCCGAAGTAAGTTCGTTAGATACCCGAGTAAACCGTATTCTGGCGAATTCCAGCTTCAATTACAATGTAAATGAATGGCTGAATATCAAATACCAGGCAGGGGTAGATAATTACCATGACAATCGCCGCCGTTTCGTGCCGGGTGATATCGATCCAGGATCGGCTACCGGAGGTTTTATCGTGCAGGAAGCGATCAATTACAATGAATTTACCTCCAACCTATTCGTAACACTATCTAAAGACTTCAACGAAGATTTTAAGGGATCGTTACTCATTGGTAATCAGATTTCAGATATCGAACGCCGCAGGGTCACAAAAAGGGGAGAAGGGTTAAGTGATACCAATCCGAATGATTTCGATCAGGCGACGAATTTCTTTAGTGATGTCACCGGAGCTTCCCAGCAGATCGTTGGTCTCTTTGGAGATCTTCGGTTGGAATATAAGAATACTTTATTTCTGAATATCACCGGACGTAATGACTGGTCTTCTACCTTGCCGAAGGAAAACAGAAGTTTCTTTTATCCGTCCTTTAATCTGAGTTACGTATTCTCACAAACCTTACAGGACGCCGGAAACCTTCCGGAATGGCTCACTTTTGGTAAAGTACGGGCTTCATATGCCGAAGTAGGTAAAGATGCAAATCCGTTTGTAACAGGCGTGTATTTCGATCAACCTTTAAATTTTCCCTTTGGCGACGTAGACGGTCTTACTAGAGATAATACAGGAGGCTCTGAAGAACTGAAGCCGGAAAGAACCACTTCTTATGAATTTGGTACCGAAATGAAGTTCCTTGGCAACCGCCTAGGCTTTGACATAGCCTATTACAAACAATCCAGTAAGGATCAGATCTTGCCGGTGCCGGTTCCACAGAGTTCCGGGTTTACCAGTTTTGTTTTGAATGCCGGAGAGATCGAAAGCACAGGGGTAGAATTATTGGTGAATATTACACCCATAAAAACAGCTGATTTTCAATGGGACATCGATATTAACTGGTCTCAGGTAGACAGTGAAGTATTATCGCTTCCGGAAGGGATCGATGAAATAATTTTCGCAGACAGTGGTTTCCCCGGTGTGATCTCGAAACTGGTCGTAGGTGGTCAGCCTGGTGATCTTTTCGGATATACCTGGAATTACAACGAGGATGGACAGCGGATCATTGAAGCAGACGGATTCCCTCGTATCAATACCTCCGAAAGAGTGAAAGTTGGGAGCGCCCTTCCCGAT
Organism: Flavobacteriaceae bacterium M23B6Z8; assembly: GCA_046199005.1. Classification (GTDB taxonomy): domain Bacteria; phylum Bacteroidota; class Bacteroidia; order Flavobacteriales; family Flavobacteriaceae; genus Ascidiimonas. Next base: position 2,718,848 of record CP176050.1, on the reverse strand, counting down.
TGGTTAGGGTCTATCCAGAACACCATTCGCTACAAAGGCTTGTCTTTGTCATTTTTGATCGAACGTAAACAAGGAGGAGATGCCTATGATTCCGGACAGCGTAACGGAATTCGTAACGGGGTTTTAAAAATAACGGAGACCCGCGAAGAAGAAGTGATACTTGAAGGCGTGTTCGAAGACGGCACACCCAACAATATTCCGGTTTTGATCACAGAGAATTATTATCGTAGTTCGAGCATCTATAACCGTGCGTCGGAGATACTGGTACAGGATACTTCCTGGTGGCGTTTGCGAAATCTGACCTTAGCGTATGACATGCCGCAGAAAATACTCGACAAAACACCTTTTGACGGGATGTCTTTTAGCCTTACTGGCACGAATTTATGGTTAGACACGCCTTTTAGAGGTTACGACCCCGAAGGAAGTCAGTTTAGTGCCGGAACCAATGCGTATGGTTTTACCGGACTCAATATACCGAATACAAGAAGCTACTTTTTCGGAATTAACTTAAACTTTTAGAGCTATGAAAATCACGAAATACAGTATATATCTCATAGCTGGCTTACTCCTGATGACAGGTTGTGACAGCTTTTTTGACGATAACGTAGACCCGAACAAATCGGTATTGGAAGATCTGGAACCCGCAGACCTCATGCCAACAAGCATTTTTTATTCGGCAAGAGCACAGTACAATGCAGCACTGGGTATTTGTCAGTACTCGCAACAACTTGCTTCATACTTTACTCCTGGGGCAGATACGCAGGAAGAGATTCAGCTATCCGGCGCCTGGACCAACATTTATTTGCAGGCGTTACCGGATATCAATACGTTAGAACTGCTGGCGAATCAGGAAAATTCAACTGCCTATCAAGGCATCGCCAAAGTGTTAATTGCCGCAAATATTGGTTTGGCAACTGACCAGTGGGGAGATGTTCCTTTTACAGATGCAACACGAGGGGAAGAAGATTTTACTCCGTCCTATGATGCCCAGGAAGATGTGTATACACAAATCAATACACTTTTGGATCAAGGTATTGCCTTGCTGGAACAAAATGATGCTTCCGGATTAACGGTAGGCGAAGACGATCTGATCTATGGTGGAAATTTAGATCAATGGGTCAAAGCAGCGTATTCTCTGAAGGCACGTTTTGCAATTCACCTTACCGAAGTAAACAGTACGCAGGCAATCACGGATGCACTGGCGAATCTGGCAAACGGATTTGACAGCAATGCAGATGACTTTCAATTGGTGTACAACACCCGAAACTTTAATCCGTGGAATGCGGGGGTAGCACTTCCGAATAATACCGGAAACCTTTCGGTATTGCTTTCCGATCAACTGGTAAGTTTGATGGATGGCACACAATTCCCTTTCAATTCTGTGACTGTAGACCCGAGACTGGAACGCATTTCCAGCATTAATCCCGATACAGAATCCGGATTTACCGGAGCAGTAAACGGTACGGGTGGTGAAGCCAGTGATGGCAATGCTGCTACAGCAGATCTGGGGGAAGAAGATTTTTATTCCTCTCAAACCGCTCCTTTGATCATGATGAGCTATTCAGAACTCAAATTTATTGAGGCGGAGGCACTGTTTCTTCAAAATGGAGGATCATCCACCTCTACAGGTTCTACCGCTGCCGCCTATCAGGCATATTTAGATGGGATTCAGGCGAATATGGACAAATTAGGGGTAGACGGATCAGCGTATCTCGCAGACACATCTGTGGCTGTAGGCGCTGCAAACTTGACACTGGCACTCATTATGCGGGAGAAGTTTATTGCCACCTTTTTGAATCCTGAATCGTTCGTCGATCTCCGTCGCTATGATTTCGATCCGGATGTATTTGCAGGACTGGAATTACCTGCTGATCATGAAGAATCGTTAAACGGTCAATGGGTAAGAAGAGCGCAATACCCGGCTTCGGAGCAAACCCGTAATGGAGAAGAAGTAGATAAGGTGATCACTACCATAGACCAGGGGGTCTGGTGGGATCGCGATTGAGCTAAGTTAAATGTTTAAAAAGAGGCTTTCGGGCCTCTTTTTTTTTTGCTCGAGTTCAGCCTGGGGTATTTCTAGTGCCTTCTGGCTCTTCTTGTTTTATTGATTGAAAACGTCTTTTCGACGATCTGCTTCGCGACCGGAGAAATCTACCTGAAGTAGCAAAATGCTTTATCATCATTGCATGAATTCCACTCCTCAGACAAGGAACCGTGTCCGCCTAGTGCGGAAGAGGGCGTTTACGAAGTAAATGACGGGGTGGTATATCATTAAGTTGTTCAGATAAAAAACCACCTCCCCCGCACTTGCAGGCGGGTACTCCTCCTTAATCAAGGAGGAGATTTTTTTTGATTCCAGAAAAGATAACCGTTATGAATAGAGCTAGCCTTTACGTCAGGTTGAGTGATTTTTCGATCCTTTAGGTCGAAAAATAGTATCGAAACCCGACGCAGTTTCCATTTTGAAAAGGGTATCGATAATTGTTTTTCCGTCGATGCTTCAAAATAAAATTGACCAGATGTTTGAGATGGATTTAGCCTTTACGTCAGGTTGAGTGATTTTTCGATCCTTTAGGTCGAAAAATAGTATCGAAATCCGACGCAGTTCCCGTTTTAAAAAAAGGGTCTCGATACTTGTTTTTTTGCTGGTGTCTCAACAAACACAATAAGATCATTAAAGTCATTTAATCCTTTCAAAATCATTAATATGTCTGCAAAGCCCTTCAATATCTTCTTCAGTATGATGTGCCGATAAAACAATACGATTGATCTTGTCTCCGGAATCGTTCGGATAGGGAAAATTAGTGATAACAACACCCTGCGCTTCCAGGTAAGAGGTGAGTCCGTCATCTGTAAAGGTAAATGCAGGATGCTCTGGCATGCTATAAAACCGATCTGGATGGGTGAGTAAGGATTTAAAATGTGCTATGTGTTTTCTTAATTTCTTGAGTTGTTGCTGATAGATTTTGCCTGCCTCTAAGTAAGTAGCCATGGCGGCAGGTACTGCCGGGCTTGAGGCCGCAAACATAGCAGCATTTTTTAATTGCGTAACTCTGGATAAGGTGCCTGCGACGGCTCCTGCCTGTATCCCGAATCCTTTTCCCAACGACCCGCACACGACGAGTTCTTCCGGATGCAATTTGCTTAAACGATGAAAACTACTGCTTCCGGAAGCACCAACGATCCCAAAACCATGAGAGTCATCGGCTACGATAACGATACGATAGAGGGGTAATTTTTTCAACCAAAGAAAATCAGGATAATTTCTTCCGAAGAAATCTACCGTATCCAGCAATAAGACCGCAGATCTATCTGAATGTGTATTGAGATAATGCGTTATTTTGCGTGTAAGTACATCGTAATCTGCTTCATTTTGACAATTGCCACTGTGTAAAGCGACATGTGTTTCCGGCGCATAAAAAAGAGCATACCCTTGTTGCTTGAAATATTGAGCTGCTAACTGACTTGCCAGATACCCGGAAGAAACGGTAAAGCAGGCTTCACAACCAAAGGAAGCTGCCATTTGATTTTCTGCTTCTTCATATACCCGAAATCGAACGTTGGAAGCACGGGAAGCGGAATAACCGGTGCCGTATTTAGCGATGTTTTTAATGTATAATTGCTGAAATGCGGTATTTGTTTGAAGTCCTAAATAGCTGGTGCCTCCAAAATAAGTGAATTCCTTTCCCTTAGAAATAAAAGTACGCCCGGGAAATGCATCTACTGTGTACATCATTGCCATAGATGAATTCCGCTTCCACCTTCCTCTGGAAAAATAACCTTGCCACCTTCTTCTATCCGAACCCCGGAAGCGATATCTTCTTTTAACAACATAGCTCCGTCCATATCTACATAATCTAGCTGTGGTAACAATTGTGCGATGGCAGAGATACCTACGGTAGACTCGGTCATACAGCCCACCATTACTTTTAAACCTTTCTGTTTTGCATTGTTGATCATTCGTCTTGCTGGGGAAAGCCCGCCACATTTTACCAGTTTGATGTTGACCCCATCAAAATAATCTGCGCACGCGTCTACATCTTTTTCTACAATACAACTCTCATCTGCGATCACAGGGAGCACGCAGTGTTTCTTAACTTCACTCATGCCTTCCCAATCGTCTGCTTTAAGGGGTTGTTCTAGAAATTCTACTCCCAGTTTTTGCAGCGCTACAGCATTTTGGATCGTTTCTTCGGCAGACCATGCGCAATTCGCATCGATTCTGAATACTGCTTCTGAGTGTTTTCGCAATGCACGAACGATCTCCACATCGTGGTCAGTTCCCAGTTTGATTTTATAAATGGGCCAGGGCTTTTCCTTCATTTTCTCCAGCATTTTTTCTATCGAATCAATGCCAATGGTATAGTTCGTTACCGGATATTGATCGGTAGTGGTACCCCATAATTTATGCAAAGGTTTATTTTTTAGTTTTCCATAGAGGTCATAAACGGCCTGATCTAAAGCACAAAGCGTAAAGTTAGATAACGCAAGTTCTTGGAGTTGCTCGTAGAATGCTTCCGGGTGGGAGAGGGGCAGACCTTCTATTTGGTGTCGTACTGCCTCGATCTCATTCTTCATGACCTCAGTAGTCATACGATAATACGAGTTTGCAGTAGCTTCTCCATAACCTGTTTTACCTTCGTGATGAAGACTGACGATTAATGAAGGTTGTGAATCGTGCGATTCTCTTGAGATACTAAACGTATGCGCCAGTTGTAATTGATATTCTCTAAGTTCAAGAACCATGCTATCTGTTTATCTTACTAAGATATTGAAAAAGTTTAGGTTGCAGTAAGAAAAAAAGCTACTGAAAAAGATCAGTAGCTTTTAAATTGGTTGGTTAATTTAAACGGATGATTGATTTGTTTAGAATGCGAAGGTTTATCCTTTGGTTACGCTCCCTGCTGAAGATTTACTTTTATTAACGATCTCAGGGTTTCCTGAATACCTCACATCGGCACCGCTACTTGCAGAAGCGTTTAATTCTTTCGTCACGTTTATCGAAATGTCCGAACCACTGCTTGCATCGGCAGTACAATTCTCTACGGTAAGACTGCGACCGTCAATATCGGCACCACTGCTGGCGTTTGCACGTAGATTTATAGCGTTACCACTGATATCGATATCAGCACCACTGCTGGCATCACAAGTAAGGTTTTGAGTGTCTACCTCTATTCGAATATCGGCACCACTACTGCTGCTAATATCAAGTTTGTCTGCTTCGATAAGCCCCTGTCCAAATACGTCTGAACCGCTACTCGCGTTGATGGCTACGATTTCCGGAAGCGTCACATAGATCTTTTTAGATTTGGCGCGGCCAATTTGCTCTTCACAATCAATACGAAGCGTCCCGTCGTTGATTTCGGTATTAATGTACTCAATGATATTTTCATCTGCTTCGACATCAATTGAGAACTCTTTTCCTTGTGTGATGTACACGTCCAGACCTTCTGCAGCATGCACTACATTAAAGTCTTCGGTGACTTCTCTGGTTTCGGAAACTACATTTCCGTTACCTCGCTTTCCTTCACCAAAATTTACGACGCAGGAACTAAGAAAGATGGAGGCAAGAACTGAGATAATAATTTTAGAAATAGTTGTCATGATCTTAATTTTTGATTGATTATATAATTGGTTTTGATACTTATTATTCTTTTGTTGTTAGACTGTCTGAAGGAACTTCAGTATTTTCAGGGATTTCGCTGGAGGTGTCTTCATCACCCGGAGCTTCCTCTTTGATCGATTTAAGACAATCCAGGCATTTAAGTTCTCCATCTTCATCGATCTGCCAGGTATGCCCCACCATCTGATATCTTCTGTAATTCTGATCGTTCTTAGGTGTACGACCGATATAGTCATACGCAGATTTATCAATTTTCACGATGCTACCTACCGGAAGATACACAATTATGTCTATTTCCTGATCTCTAAACTTTTGATCTTTTGGCGTGGAGAAAGCATTGTTTAGAAAAACTACGTTCTCATCGGTGACATACGTGTAATTTATCGCAGCAGCACGCTCTCGTGCTTCCTGAAAGCTACTACCATTGGCTTCCTTACGAATTCTTATAATTGGCAGCGAATCCTGTGCTTTCCGGATCGTGAAATTTACCTGGTCTGAGATGATTTGATCTACGCCGTTTTCATCTTTAATCACGTCAAATTCTGAATTTCTAAAATACCGGTCATCGTAATTTTCTTCTAAGCTCATTTTGATGATCACGGTATCCTGCGGAGAAATAATTAATTGCTCTTTTTCTACCACAGCATCTTCAAATGCATATTCTGAAGCTTGTCTGACTCCGGCGGTGAACAAAGCAACAACTGCAATAATCCATAAACCAAGTAACGAAAACTTAGCTACGTTACCTATGGATTTCAGATTGCTTACCAGTATTTTCAGTCCCAGATAGAACAGGAAGAAAAATGGGATTCCTACAGCGAAAAATGTTAGAAGCGAGATAAGCCAGATGGGTAATCCAGAGGTATTGAACATATCTACAAAGTCTACTCCCGGAATGTGAATCACATCTGCAATTCCTACCGTAAACAAGCCAACGAAAAGGCCGATAAGGGTGGCTGCACCTGTGATCAATAGAATGATACCTATAAATTTGCCAATTACTTTAAAGAAGAAAAGGATAATATCTCCCAGGCTATCGAAAAACCCTTTTGATCCCGATTTTACCTGATTTCCCATCTTTTCGTAATCTACATTTTTTACTTTCTCGGCAACGCCGTCAAATCCCTCTTTGATCTTTTTCTCAATAGAAGAGATATTAACAGCTTCTCCCGTCATGGCTAATTTTTTTGCTGTCGTATTTGCTTCGGGTACCAGAATCCAGAATAAAATATAGGCAAGGAACCCAAATCCTGTTGAAAAAGCTACCAGAATAAAAATAAGTCGCACCCAAATGGCCTCAAGACCAATGTAGTGACCTATTCCCGAGCAAACACCGCCTACGTATTTATTATCGATATCACGATATAGTTTTTTAGACGATGCCTGGGTGTAGGTCTTTTGTGGTTCGTCTTCAAATATATCGTCATCGGTTAAATAATCTTCCGGTTGCCCCATGATGCTAATCACGTGGTCTACTTCTGCCATCCCCATAACCTGCCTTTCATTTTCCATTTTTTCAAGGAAAAGTTCGGCAATCCGAGCTTCGATATCCGCAATGATCTCATCGCGGCCCTGAGTATTAGAGAACGAACGTTTTATGGCATCAAGATAGCGCTGTAATTTATTGTATGCATCTTCATCGATGTGAAAAAACATACCGGCTAAATTTATGTTGATCGTCTTGTTCATTGTTTGTGGTTTTGGCTTGTTACGAGGTTTACTGCGTTTCGCAGATTGTCCCAGGTATCTGTTAATTCTGTTAGAAATAATTTTCCTGTGTCTGTAAGTGCATAATATTTTCTTGGAGGCCCAGAGGTAGATTCTTCCCAACGGTAGGTAAGTAATCCAGAGTTTTTGAGCCTTGTGAGTAGGGGATAAATCGTACCCTCTACCACGAGCATCTTTGCGTCTTTGAGTGTTTCAAGAATCTCGGAAGCATACTTATCTTCATCTTTAAGAATAGATAAGATGCAGTATTCTAACACCCCTTTACGCATTTGCGCTTTCGTGTTCTCAATGTTCATAGATAGATTTTTTAATACTGTTAAAACTGTTCATTTTTTGATTGATGGTCGTTTTTGATTGATGATGATGAATGATGAATGATGATGAATGTCTTTCTATTTTTTATTTGATAAAATTGATTGTTAAAGGATATTTATAACTCACTCCTTCTCCTGATTTTATAGCTGCAACGATAGTACAAACCACGTCCAGCGCCCATAAAGCAGCTCCTAAAACCCCTAGCAAACCTAAGAATGGGAGTCCGCTATTGAAACGAAACAGATGGTCTCTGTCAAAATCGAAATCGTGTGTATTGTGATCCAGAATGCTGGCAAATCCGATAAAATCGTGGGCAAAAAGCAGAAACAACGGTACTGCTATGATCCCAAGTGTGAGACTGTACAATAAAATACTGATTTGAAAATTAAGTACTTGTTTGCCATTGTAATCCACAAATGAGGATTCGTTCTTATTGGATAGCCACAAGATAAGTGGAATAATAAAATTTCCGAATGGGAAAAAGTACTTTGAAAAGGTTGAAAGATGCGTGATCGTTGCAACTGTTTTTTGATTTTTTGTGATTGATGAGTCCATTACATATTATTTTCTTATGCAAATATATATCTAAAAAAAGGTATTATGCAAAACATAGTACTAAAATTTAACAAAAATTTAAGAAAATGAATTGAAGTTGAAGCCAACTATTTTCGATACCTTGAATATAATTAAAGAACAACTATGAAATTAACACCATCGAAGCTTAACTCATTCACAATGTTGAAGTTACCATCAGCCTGGCTGAGTGGGGTCAGAGTTAAATCTATCAATAAAAATCAGTGTGTGGTAAGTGTAAAGCACCGTTGGTTTAACCAAAATCCGTTCAATTCGATGTTTTGGGCTGTACAGGGAATGGCGGCAGAATTGGCTACCGGAGCTATGGTAATTGCTCAAATAAGGGAAAGCGGGCGAAAGATCTCTATGTTAGTAGCGAATAACAACGCTAATTTTTCTAAGAAAGCTACAGGTCGCATCACATTCACTTGTAACGATGGTCATTTAATCTCTCAAGCGATTCAAGAAACGATCAAGACCGGGGAGGGGCAGACTTTCTGGATGAAATCCGTTGGCGTGAATGAAGAAGGAGTTGTGGTTTCTACATTTAATTTTGAATGGACGGTGCGCCTGAAAGGCTAAAATACCGCTCTGTAACATTTTCAGAAATTTTACTACCAATAAATATGCAACCCTAAAAATTAAAAAATGACAGCACACGAAATCGATTACCAAATTTACGGTGAGGAAATGCAATATGTAGAAATAGAACTCGATCCGCAGGAGGCAGTGGTGGCAGAAGCTGGTAGCTTCATGATGATGGATAGCGGGATTCAAATGGAAACTATTTTTGGTGATGGTTCTAATCAGGATAAAGGCGTACTCGGAAAACTTTTTTCTGCCGGTAAACGATTGCTTACAGGAGAGAGTTTATTTATGACAGCGTTTTTAAATACAGTACAAGGTAAAAAGAAAGTGAGTTTTGCATCACCTTATCCCGGAAAGATTATTCCGATTGACCTTACCGAATTCAGAGGGAAATTTATTTGTCAAAAAGACGCATTTCTTTGCGCAGCAAAAGGGGTAAGCGTCGGTATTGAATTCTCCAGAAAACTAGGAAGGGGTTTGTTTGGAGGTGAAGGATTCATTATGCAAAAACTGGAGGGAGACGGCATGGCATTTGTTCACGCAGGAGGTACGCTGGGGCGAAAAGAACTTGCAGCAGGCGAGGAGCTTAAAGTAGATACCGGTTGTATCGTTGGTTTCACACAAACGGTAGATTATGATATTGAGTTCGTAGGAGGTATAAAAAACACTATTTTTGGAGGCGAAGGCTTGTTCTTTGCACGTCTTCGGGGGCCAGGTACGGTGTATGTGCAGTCGCTTCCGTTTAGCAGGCTTGCTGGTCGTGTGCTTGCAGCTGCACCAAGAGGCGGAGGGAAAGATAAAGGCGAAGGTAGTCTGCTAGGCGGATTGGGCAATTTGCTGGATGGCGATAACCGATTCTAATACCGATCTCTAATTCCGGAGAGTAAGATTTCAAGTTCCTTTTTAACTTCTCGGGAAGGGATCGTAAAATGGTTTGCCATAAAACTAAAAATAAGTGTTTTTCCAGTCTTGGTAATGAGGTATCCGCTAAGACAGTAATTATTGCTAAAAGATCCTGACTTGGCAAAGATGAAGGATTGTTCGCCACCATACCATTCTTTTAAGGTGCCATTTACCCCGCCTGCCGGAAAATAGGCAAACAGCTTTTTTTTATCTGGGATTTTATCGTAAAGTTTATGAAGAACGTGTACAAAAGAATTCGGGGTAAACAGATTATACCTTGAAAGCCCTGAACCATCTACCCAACGTGGTTTGTCAGGCAAATTTGGTAAAAGACTATCCAGTGTATACTCAATAGCATCTTGAACACTCAAACTATCTCGATTTACAGCAGATACAGCCATCATAAGCTGTTCCGCCAGAAAATTATCGCTGTTGATCATCATGGGTATAAGTACACTGTCTACAGGGTGGCTGTAGCGGATGAACCATGGATTCTCAGGTGCTTTTGGTGTAAACTCAATGTTCTTTAAAGTGATATTTTCCAGTAGTTTTCTGGATAATTCAGGGGAAGAAAGAAAGGGAATGTGTATAGTATCTTTAAGTTCTTCCGAAATAAAAAATAAATTTTTAGTGAGTTCTCTGGGATATTTTTCTTTTTGAAAGCTTATATCAGATGCAAAAATAGCAGGCTTAACCACCAAACTGTCATTTTGGAAAATGGTAACCACATTTCCATAAAGAGGCAAAGCAGAACGCTGTGGCATAAATGCATATCCGTAGTCTTCCCATGCCCATCCCGGTGCGTATGGATCATCTAATAAAAGATCAGGAATTATGGAGATCGTTGAGACATTAACAGATCTTAGGAAGTCTATTGTTCTTTGACTGTCAAATTCCGGATGCAAAAATGTAGGGTCTCCGGCAGGCTTTATGAATAAGGTATCTCCTTGTTCGTGGTATTTAAATGCCACTAGAGAATCGTTTAGGGTAGTAAGCGCCGAAAAGAGCGTAAAAATTTTAGTATTAGAAGCCGGGTTGAAGTAAGTATGAGCATTCCTGGCAAACAAAACCTGTTGAGTAGCCGGGTCAAACAGTTCAAAGCCCACAAAATATTTCTCAATTTGAGCTTTTTCAAGTTTTTTTTCAATAAAAGTTTTGGGGGAAGAACAACTCAGGACGAAAACCGGGATTATTAGAAATAACAATTTACTTTCTTGATAATGAGTAAAATGATGGAAAAATTGCCATCTAAAACGTTTTAGTAAAGCCATAAATTAACAATTGCCCTTTAAGTTTTAACTTTTTTAAAACAATATTATATGCAGTAAGTTAGTTAAATTTATAGTGTTAAACTAACCCAAATTAATAAACGAAGTATTATGGCAAGACCTATGTACGAGTACACAAGAGTAATCTTGCAGAAAGTAAGTTTTGATCCCGTTCTATTCTGCAAGGAATTAGAAAAAGCAGTAAAATTACTGTTGCCCTATGAAATTGAGGAATTAAGGGAATGGTTAGAAAACTTCACCAGAGACCGACCGGACCTCAATCAATGTATGATTTATCTAAAGACATAAAAAAAGCCACCTCAAGGTGGCTTTTTACTTCTCGTAAATCCCAGACCTAAACTGTCCCAAGTTACTCGTGAATAACATTGGAAGGTATCACAATCCCAGTTACCTTGAATAAAAACATCTTCTTCTCTTGTTAAATTTACATCTTGTAATATGTTTTTAAACCCAGTAATCGTTTCTTGTTAAGGCTAGTTTAGAACGTTCTAGTTGCTTTTCGTGATTTCAAATTAGAAGTTTTGTGGGATTTTAGTTTCTTCAGGACATACCCTATAACTATGGTCACAGGTAAAATGAAGTCCTGTCTGACATGTTAATCGATTTTTAGTGAGTGCTGTACAATTCTCAAGGTTTGTATTAAAATCAATGATAACTGCATCTAGCCCACCGCGAATGTGGTTTAAACGACTGATGACTTTTCTGGAAAGAACCAGTTTATGTTTTAAATTCTTTTTTTTCATATCGCATGGATTGAATTGTAATTATGTTTTTTTATTCATTATGTTAACAAGCGATCTCCGTTTGAGGGCAGCTACGATAACTGTGATGACAAGTGGGCTGAAGACCAGTTTCACAGGTATAATAGCCTATTAGAGAAAAGCAACCTTCAAATTGTGTTCTTATAATGGGTAACGGAATCAGATCTCCGCCTCTGATTTGAGTGAGATTGGCAACAGTTCTCTTTCTGAAACCAAGATTTTTTAGCTGTCTCTTTCTCATGACCTAACTTTTCTTCAAAACGTGCAAATTTTTATACTGTCATTGCAGGTTTCACCGATACAGGAATTACACGTATACCCAAGGATTGAAAAACAACCGGGTTTCCAGGTAGCTCTCAATTCTTGTTCTTTACCGCCCGTTGTTTTGCTTAGACTGGCAATTTTTTCGTTTTTAAAATGAAGTGATTTTATAGTTATCTTTTTTTTCATGATTAAAATTTAGATGGTTTTTACTTTAACCCATTGGTCACTACTTTTCCGTAACTTCTAATGGTCAATAGGGCATACTTTAATACTTTCATCACAGGTTTCGTGAAGACCCGTTTCACAAGTATAGTATCCAATTAGGGATAGACATGTACGTTGCACCGTGAATGGTATGACTGAAAGATCAGCACCACCCTTATAATTATTGAGTGATGCTATTTTTTTCTTTTTGAACCTAAGCGATCTTAGGTTTTTTTTCTGCTTCATAAAACAGGACAGTTCAAAGTGTCAATCGGGAAGCAATCAATCGGGAATGAAGCCGGATCACAAATTCTCGGATCAGTAACGCAACCCCTCTGGTAGGTCTGTGGGAACGAAATAACAATTTTATCCCCCCCTGTGGCATTTAAGTTACTCACGGTTTTCTTACTCAATGAAAGCGACTTCAGATTTTTTTTTGATTTCATGGATTTGTATTTATGGTTTATTTATAAATAAGTGTCTTCACAAGGGCTGGTAACGGTCATGCAAAGACATGTTTCTTTACGAGATAGCTGCTGTATTGTATTTGAAACAATCCTACCTCCTTTTAAATTAGCGATGGTGTGTTTTGAGATGCGAAGTTTTTGATAGTTTTTTTTCATAAGGAGCTAAACTTTAAAGGGTTGATCTCTAAAATTAGCTAATTTACTTACTAAGATAAAAGAAAATATGTTAAAATTTACATGAAAATACGTTTGACTATGCTAGGAATATAAAGAAGATTAATACAGTAACCAAAAAAAGCATCTTGAATCAAGATGCTTTTTTTTTATAGAAAATGTAAGTTTAACAGACAAAACTGTCATCTGATGAACACCAGCAATTTGAAGCGATATCTCTCGAATCTGTCCAGCAAATGGTTTCTATAGTAATTGGTTGCGTACATCTGTATTCCTGAGTTTCTGCCGGAAGGGTAGTTCCGGGAGGTCTGCCGCCTTGAATGCCATTTAGATTTCCAATGGTTTTTTTGTTGAGTTTTAGTGAGCCTTTGACAATCTGTTTTTTCATAATGATTTGATTTTTAGTTTAATATAACTAAAAATACAAAAAATGTAAATAAAAAGATACTTATATTGTTGATTTCTTATTTATAGGACTTATTATTTCTACATCGTGAAAAGCGATTGCCCCTCGAATCACATCAGAAATAGTTTCTTTAAGTGCATCAATAATATGTGATTTTAATTCACTTCTGTTGTGAATGAGGCTTACCTCTCTGGCAGGCTGCGGTTTTTTGAAATGTTTCAAATAAGACTTTTCTTTTTCATTCAGGTTCAGAGTGTGGAGGTATGGCAACAGCGTCATGCCCAATCCTTCGTCGGCAAGTTTGATCATCGTTTCAAAACTACCGCTTTCCAGATGAAATTTCTGATCTTTGTGAGGGCGGTTACTTCTGCATAAGTTGAGAACGCTGTCTCTAAAACAGTGCCCATCTTCTAACAAAAGAATTGTATCTATATCAAGGTCGGTAGTTTCAATTTGTGCGGATTTACTCAACGGGTGATTTTGAGGGATATATGCTACGAAAGGTTCGTAATATAAGACCTTTTCCTTTATTTTATCGTTATTTAATGGTGTCGCAGCAATCGCAGCATCTAAATGTCCGTCTTCCAGTTTCTGAATAATACTTTCAGTATTATCTTCTTCTATAGTTAAATTGATTCTGGGGTATTTTTTAATAAAGTGTTTAAGGAACATGGGTAGAAGTGTAGGAGTGATGGTAGGTATGATCCCCAATTTGAAACCACCACCTATGTATCCCTTTTGCTGATCTACAATATCTTGCATTCTATCGGATTCATTAACTACATTTCTTGCCTGCTGCACGATTTTTTTTCCGATTTCAGTAAGTTGAATTGGTTTTTTACTACGATCAAAGATCAGTACCCCTAGTTCATCTTCTAACTTTTGAATTTGCATACTCAACGTTGGTTGCGTAACAAAACTTTTCTGAGCAGCCAAGGTGAAATTTTGATATTCTGCTACCGCCAGAACATATTGCAATTGAGTGATGGTCATGATTATAATTTTATGTGATAAAAATATAAAAAGTATCAATAAAACTTATAATATAAGCTGTAATAATCTCTGTACCTTTATATGAATATTAAAATAAAATCAAATGAGTTTAAATAGTTTAGGTCTAGACGCACGTGCCACCAATGAGTTGAAAGACGACTTGAATAATCTATTGGCAAATTTTCAATTATACTATCAGAATTTACGTGGAATTCACTGGAATATTCGGGGCAAACGATTTTTTGACCTGCATGTCAAGTTTGAAGAATTGTACAACGACGCTCAGCTTAAGGTAGATATGGTTGCAGAAAGGATCTTAACATTGGGAGGAACTCCTTTACACACCTTTGAAGACTATATAAAGGCAGCGAAGGTACCCGTTGGTAAAGGGATATCGAAAGATGAGAAGGCCGTTTCATTGGTAGTTGATTCCCTTACAGAGTTATTGCAAATTGAAAGAGTAATTTTGGATAAATCGGATAAATTTGGTGATGAAGGTACCAATGCCATGATGAGTGATTTTATCACCGAACAAGAGAAAACAGTCTGGATGATGAAAGCCTGGCTGGACGAAAGTATTTAACAAATCGAAGGGATGCGTAGCAGCATCCCTTTTTTTATCTATAACTCTTTCTTAAAATCTAATGGCTAGTTCCAGATCTTCATTTTCAACGATAAACTCTGCATCTGAATAATTTGGTGGGCCCATGGTCATCACATTATTTGTAGCACCATAATCTTCTTTTGGCATTCCACTGGGTTCGAAATCCATTTTTTTATTATCGTTTTTATCATGCAATGCAAGGATGGCATATTTTCCTGGACTCACATTTTCAAAAACTGCGTAGGCTAAGCCATCTTTAGCAATTACAGCCGCATTTTTGATAGCAGGAGCTTTCATAAAAGTGTCTTTGGTGTGCAGTGAAAAAAGTACGTGACCCTCATCACCCCTTACATTGTCTATAGTAACTTTTATAGTCACTCCGGTTTTTTCCTTTTCTATTGAGTTTTGAGCAAACGTGAATGTAGAAATTAAAGCAATGATCGTGAATAGTCTGATTGTTTTCATGATATTATTTTTTAGTTTTTCTAAATAATTACACGACAAAGATGCGATCTGAGCTAACAAAGACATAAGAAACATTACTGAATTGTAGAATTTCAGGAATGAAATGTAATATCTGTCTATAAATTGCTTTGATTTAAGGGACGAACCGATTATAATAATCCTCTTGACTTTATCTCAAGGTATTTGTTGATAGCATTGATCGATAGCTTTTCAGGAGTTGTAAGAATACTTTGAATACCATGCTTTTGAAGTTCTTTCTGCATCACCCGTTTATCAAAATCAAATTTTTCAGCAATAGTTTTATGATAAATGCCTTGAAGATCTTCGGCATCCTGTTCGGTAATTTTCTTTAATTCGGTATTCTCAAAGAAAATAACCACCAGTAAATGTTTCCTGGCGATAGCCTGCAGATAAGGTAATTGCCTTTTGAGTGCAGAGATATGTTCAAAGTTGGTATACAGCATTAAAAGGCTGCGATGCGACACTTTGCGTTTCAAAAAGTTATAAAGCAAACCAAAATCGGCATCCGGATATTGTGTGTCAATACCATATAACCTTTCCATTATACTGCTGAGATTCGAAAGTTTATCTGAAGGCATCACATAGTCTGATACCTTTTTGTTGAAGGAAAGCATTCCTACCTTATCTTTCTTTTTTAACGCAACATTTGAGAATGCTAATGTGGCATTAATAGCATAATCTAATAGTTTTAACCCTTCAAAAGGCATTTTCATCACACGACCAGTATCTATCATAGACAAAATAGGCTGTGCTTTTTCATCCTGATATTGATTTACCATAAGGGTTGAATGCTTGGCAGTGGCTTTCCAATTGATTGTTCTGTAATCGTCGCCTTTCACGTAATTCTTGATTTGTTCAAACTCCATAGTATGACCAATACGACGAATCTTTTTAAAACCAAATGCTGTAAGTTTATTGCTTATCGCTAGAAAATCATATTTTTTCATCTGGATAAAAGACGGATACACTGCTACCTCTTGCTCTTTTTGAAAGGAAAAGCGCCTGGCAACCAGTTGTAAAGGAGAAGAAATAAAGATATGCAACGCCCCAAATTGATAAATGCCTCTTTCTACCGGTCGTAGATGATATTCAAAATTGTGACTCTTATGTTTCTCAATTTTTCCTGAGTAAAAAAAATCTCTTTTTTGAAACTGTACAGGAAGCTCGTCGATTATAGAAATATGAATTTTAAAACCATATTTGTTAAAAACAGATACAGGTACCGGATTCGAATCGCTGTTTGAAAATTTTTCCGGTAGGACTCTTGTTGCTTTTATCGGATTTTGAGGTACAAAAACAAGTAAGAGATCCGCTATGAACAATAGGATAAATACAAAAACAAATAACCAGGCTATATTATACCATTCTTCAAACCAGTGCGCTACAAGAAATAGTAATCCGATAAAGAGTAACGATCGGAAAAACCATTTTCTGAGGTAAAAAGAACGTATAAAATTGAGCATATTTATCTTGGAATTTCAACTGATTGAACGATCATTTCAATTACGTTTTCTTGAGTAATGCCTTCCATTTCACGCTCGGGAGAAAGAATTATACGATGATTCAATACCGGGAATAACGCTTTTTTCACATCTTCGGGAATCACAAAGTCTCGTCCGCTCATAGCGGCAAATGCTTTCGCGGTATTCAATACAGCAATAGAGGCCCGTGGTGATGCACCCAGAAACAGATGCGTATGTGTTCTTGTTCTCGAAATAACTTCTGCGATGTATTTAAGGATCTTCTCTTCACATACCACATCAAGCACATTGCTTTTGAATGTCGCTAGTTTAGAAGGATCTAATACTTCATTCACAAGCGTTTCTGGTTTATTATTTTTACGTTCATGATGTGATTTTAAGATTTCAATCTCTTCATCCGGTGAAGGATAATCAACTTTGATCTTAAATATAAAACGATCGAGCTGTGCTTCCGGAAGCGCGTAAGTTCCTTCTTGTTCAATTGGATTTTGAGTCGCGAGTACCATAAAAGGGGCACTCATTTGGTAAGTGTCTCCATCAATAGTGATTTGTCGTTCTTCCATTACTTCAAAAAGTGCAGCCTGTGTTTTGGCAGGAGCACGGTTTATCTCATCAATCAGTACAACATTACTAAAGATAGGACCTTTTTTAAAGGTGAACTCAGATGTTTTCATATTTAAAACAGAGGTTCCAAGAATGTCTGAAGGCATAAGGTCGGGGGTAAACTGAATTCTGCCAAAATTGGTTTTTATTGTTTTTGCAAAGAGTTTTGCTGTAATTGTTTTGGCAATTCCAGGAACTCCTTCAATAAGTACATGTCCGTCCGCCAGCAAACCTGCCAGCAAGAGTTCTATAAAGTTTTCCTGACCAATGACCACTTTAGCGAGTTCCTTTTTAATGTTTTCAACAGCTTGTTTTAGTTCGGTTAACTCTATGCGGCTATTAAACTCTAAGGGTTTGTTTTCTTCCATAATTTATTTTTTAAAGTCTGCAATCATTTGATTGAGATCTATCAATTCTTTTTTACTAATGGTTAATTTATATTGTAAAGCTTTGATAAAATCAAATAGCGCTTTGGTTTCTTCTACACTTTTACCATTTCGCAACGCGATACTTTCAATTTGCTGCTTTTTAAACTCAAATGTTTGGAGTGAATGCTGACTTCTGATCCAGGCCAAAAAATGGTTGATTTTGTAGGTAGCAATATCCCGATGATCATTTTTCTCATAATACATATTGGCAATCGTACGCACAAAATCAAGCGTTTGATTTCGCAAAGGCTCTATCACCGGAATACTTCGTTGTTTTCTTCGACCTTCAAAGATGATGTAAAAGAGTGCTGCGATCAAAACCAAATAATAAGCCCATTTAAGTGCCTTATTATTTAAAAATACGTAAAGGGGAGAGCTGTAGAATTTTGCTCCTGATTTGTAATGATTATCATAGTAAACGGTTTTGGACGGATCTATATAAGATAGGAGTCCGCTTACATATTCCTGATTGGGTTGCTTTAAAATGAAATAATTGGAAAAAGCTTGAGGGAAAAGAGAGAGTATGATTTCACCATTTCCAAATGATCGTTTAATTACGTTTGGATAGGTAGCTTTTTCTCCTTTCAACTTTATATGTCCGATAGCAACCGTATTTAAGGAGTCTTCTTCCGTAAAGTAAGAAACAGTCGTATTACGATCGAACGTAGCGACGTTCCGGTTTTTGAAAGCAGGATTGCTAAGCGAAAGTTCGTAGGAAGCTTTCAATGACTGGATATTGGTTACATAATCAGTTTTTAACCGAAGCGTATCCAGTAAAGCTTCCTCTAGAGAGGAAGAAGCTACTATTAGTTTATTTCCTGCTGAAACCCACTCCAGAAGAGTGTTAAGTTCTTCCTTCCCATAAGAGATTGATCCGTTCACAAAAAAATAAGTGCCTGTCAGACCCTGTTCTTTTAGAAAAACATAAGGAGCCATCTTTACATCCTTAAAGTCATTTTTAAAGATCGTTTTCATCTGTTCATGAAGTACTTTTGTACCTAAGGGAATGGTGTGATTGCGATCGTAAGAGGGAAACCAGCTTATTTGTTTTGGTTTTGTGTACTCGATAAAAATGAGTAATCCTACCAGTAAAACTGTAATACCTATGTATATTTTTGCAGCCTTACTCATTTACACCAATTTTTTGAGTTATCAAATTAAATGTAGGTATAACCTGAGTATAATGATCT
Organism: Flavobacteriaceae bacterium M23B6Z8; assembly: GCA_046199005.1. Taxonomy (GTDB): domain Bacteria; phylum Bacteroidota; class Bacteroidia; order Flavobacteriales; family Flavobacteriaceae; genus Ascidiimonas. The sequence goes on along the minus strand of CP176050.1, from coordinate 2,699,768 downwards.
TCATTAATCTCAAAACCACCATACCACACAAAATCGTAAACGTTGGTAATACTGGAAAACAATTTGGAAATCTCCTGATTTTTTAATTCCAGAAGGTAATCGTCATTTGTTTTCTGTTGCTCCCATTGCACGAAATTGTGCTCGCTTAACCGCTTTAAAACCAATAGATACTGGTATCTGATTGCAAGACGAAAGTCTCTGTTTATTAAGGCCTTCTCAATTAGTGCAGGAATGTTTTCGTTTTGAATAATATCTTCCTCTTCCGAAAAGAACACGGTTGGTTCATTTGTTCGCTTACTTACAAAAGACCGGGTATTTACTTTTAAGAAGAGTTTGATCAGGAAAAACAGTAGTAACCCTATCGCACAATAAATAAGAATTCTGAATACGATTGCTAATACACCAAATGCAATATCGATACCAAATAAAGAATCAAATATTTTAGCAATGATATTAAAAATCCAATTTTTAAAACTTTCCCACCAGCCTATCTTATTTTGTTCTTCATTATAGTTATAATCTGGATTCTGTTTGTACTTTGTAAGTTGATCTTCTTTTATTTCAATGGTAGCAATCTCACTGCTATCTTTTGGAATTTCGATTCCGTTTGCGCATAGTGTAGACATGAAAGTTAAACAACATAAAAAAAGAAGCAGTATCCTCATAGAACTTATGAATTACGGCCTAGAGATTCTATTTTTTCAAATGCTCCTGTAAAATTCTTTTTTTCATTCAGGTGAAAATAAATAAGCACAGATGTAATAAGGGAAATAAGATTTAGAAAATATTGAAATGCGTAAGAAACTATATTTAGCGCAATATAAATTGGATCTTGAAAGAAAAACTCTCCCGTCGCTAAATCATTCTCTCCCATAGATATTCCCATCCTGATCCATGTATAAATTACGGCTGGCATGCTAAAAGCATAACTAGCAATAAGTAATACTAACCAAACAACGAACATGGTGATAAAGGTCATCCACCATTCATCTTTAATTAAGGTAAAGCTTTCAGCTATTGAATCGCCTATCGACATATTTTGAAAAACGAGTAGAGAAAATGAAAGCGTAAGCGGAACCCAAAGGTAAATCCCCGGAAAGAAACAAAACATAAAACCCACTAACAACATAATTCCCACGAGAATCCCGAGGCCTATAATGTTCCAGAAGGTATCTCTTACTCCTTTGCGTACTTCCTCCTGTACTACATTACCATTGTTATTTTCGTAAGACTTGATGTAGTTTAATGTGGTAGAGTAAGATAAAGCATACGTTGCAATCCCACCAATCAATAAAAGAGCGAGGGCAACGAGCATCAGGATCAGGTTTGATTCTGACATTTGCGACTGGTTAACCTGTAAGCTAAATATAGAGCCTACACTATAAAGGTAAAGACCTATACCTGCCAGAGCTAAGAGTAGGTAGGGCCCTACGATCTTTAAGATCGTGCCGAAATAATTTTTGAATTCATATCTAATAAACGCAAACGAATCTGAAATGATCTCACCTAGTTCACGTTGTTTTTTAAATTCGATTCTGGTTTTAGCCATGATTTGGGTGTTTATTTAGTTGTATGGGATAATATACGTAATAGAACAGTATTAAAAAGAGTGATGCCCCAATAATGAATATCGAAAGCCAATCTGGCATTTCGGTATGTCTGGTAACAAAACCTTCTAAAAAACCTGCTAGTATGAAAAAAGGAATAGTGCTTACAACGATTTTTAATCCTGCTTTCGCACTTCGTTTGAATGATTCGAGTCGGGTATAAGTGCCGGGAAAAAGCAAACCATTCCCCATAACTATTCCGCCACAACCGGCAATAATGATCACCGAAATCTCTATAGTTCCGTGAATCCATATAGTGCGAACAGATTCCCATAGCAGTCCCTGATCATAAAAAAAGTACTGGAAACTTCCTAACATGATCCCGTTTTGCATGAGAATCATGAAAGTACCTATCCCTAGGAGTAGACCGTAACAAAATGCCATAAGCGCTACCTTAATATTATTAATGGTGATTCCCAAAAACATATTGAATTCGCCTTGTTTTTTATAGACTGCCATCGGATCTCCTTTTTCAATATTTTCAAGCGTCATATTTACATATCCGTCACCTAAAAAAGATCTTACGAAATCACCTTCTGTAGCAGCTGAATAAGCTCCTATAATCACGAATAGAAGAAAAAACAGAAAAGAAACAAGGAGGGTTTTATGATATCGATAAAATTCTTTGGGAAACTCTTCTTTCCAGAAGCTAACGATTCGGTTTTTAGGCTCTTTTTTGGTTTTGTATATTTTTTGATGAGCAAGTGAAGACAGGCTATTTAGGTATGCCATTGTTTTACTTTGAGGGTAAAACGTTCGGGCGTAACTCAGATGATCAGTTACTTCAATGTATAAGTCAGATAAGTCTCCCGGATCTAATTGCTCTTTATTTTTCAGAACATTTTCAAAAGTGGACCATTTATCCTTATTTTGCCTAACAAATGCAGCTTCGCGCATGAATGAATTAAAAAAAGAAAATAATTGAGTTACAGCGTATCAAAGAAAACAAAAAATGGATAAATTCCAAATAGAAACCTCCCAAAATGTAGGTATACATCAGAATGTTGCCAGTATTGTAGACAGAATGTTAGCCTTTTTACTGGATACTACTGTTATCGTACTCTACTACATACTTGTTTTCTGGATATTAGTTTCACTTGATCTTAACATGAGTGACTCCTGGGCTTTATTCTTGCTTGCCAGTCTTCCCGGATTTCTTTATTACCTGTTGATGGAAACCTTTACAGATGGAAAAACATTAGGTAAATATGCCTTGCAAACCAGGGTGGTTAAATTAGACGGCAGCAAGCCCGCTTTTTCCAATTACTTTTTACGTTGGATATTGAGAATAGTGGAGGTTTCTCTTACATCTGGAGGAGGTGCTGTATTATCTATTCTTTTAAGCGGAAAAGGCCAACGACTGGGTGATATGGCCGCAGGTACTACTGTAATCAGTGAAAAACATACGGTTCGGTTAAGCGATACTTTACATGAAGAAGTGCCGTTGCAGTATCAACCTGGTTACCCACAGGTAACCGTTTTTACTGATCTGGAAATGCAAGAGATCAAGTCGATGTTTGAAGACGCCAAACGTCATAACCAGCATATTGTAATTTTAAGATTAAGTGACCAGATCGAAAGGGTGTTGGAAGTAAAAGCCAAAGAAAAGCCACTGGAATTTGTTCAAAAAGTAATCTTAGATTATAATTATTATACCCAAAATATGTAATGCTGTTCTATTCTCTCGATATCATAGGTACCCTGGTATTCGCCATATCGGGCGTACTTGCCTCCATGAACAAACGTCTTGATCTCTTTGGGATTTTTATAGTTGCTTTTGTGACAGCGGTTGGAGGTGGTACTCTCAGGGATATTCTTATCGGGAGAACACCTGTAGGATGGATGTACGATCTTAATTACATCTATACGATCTCCTCGGGATTTCTCATAGGAGTTGTATTCAAGGAAAAACTGGATTATTTACGCAGATCGTTATTCCTTTTTGATACTATTGGTTTGGGAGTTTTTACGCTTATCGGCATAGAAAAAGGAGTAGAAGCAGACCTACACCCACTGGTTTGCATTGCTTTAGGAGCTATAAGTGCTTCATTCGGAGGAGTTATTCGAGATATTCTTTGTAACGAAATTCCTGTGATTTTCAGAAAAGAAATTTATGCAACCGCGTGTTTGCTTGGAGGAGCAGCATATTTTTTATTGAGAATGACGGATCTACCGGAAGATATTAATTATCTGATCACTGCCATTGTGGTCATAGTGATTCGGTTACTCGCCGTCTTTTTTAAACTACAATTGCCAAATGTATACCGTAGATAATTAGTCTACAACTTCTACCTGCATTTTAATATTCTGAACAGGCCATTCTCCATCATCTGTTGGTTGAGCATTGATTTTGTCTACCACATCCATTCCTTCTATAACACGTCCAAAGGCGGTGTAATCTCCGTCGAGATGGTATGATCCGGGCCGTGTAACTACAATGAAGAACTCATATGGAGAGGCGAGTTTGTGCGGATTATTAATATCGCTGCTTGGCATAGAAACAGTGCCTCGATGGTGGCTGTATCCCTTACGCGTATCTGGAGGAAGTAAATATCGGCCAATTTCAGCTCTTTTTCTGGCAGTTTCTTTCGTGTCTGCGTTTCCTCCCTGGATTATAAAGTTTTTCACAACCCGGTGAAAGTAAGTATTATTGTAATAGCCATTCTTGGTTAAGTATATAAAGTTAGCCCTATGATAAGGCGTTTTGTCATATAATTTAATAACAAAACTACCATAATCAGTAGTGATACGTACCTTATCTTCCGGATTTTCTTTTCCGTATTCAAAGAAAAACTGAATTGCATTTTCTTCGTCAAGTCTAAAAGGTTCTGGCTCTTCAGGTTCGATAACAGAATCTTTTTCTTCCTCCGGACTTTTGACAACCTCACCTGGTGACTCCTTAATAGACTTTTTCTTAGTGGATGAACTGTTACATCCCATTAAAAATATTAATAGTATTATTGTAGCTAATGAACGGGACAACGTAAACATGAATTTTGATCTTTTTCTTAAATCGGTTCCAAAAATAATAAAAAGACCGCTTCCGGGGTCTCAATCGCATTATAAAATGGCACCTTTAATGCGCCTTAAAGAGCTTAATTCTATTGAGATCGATAAGATGAATCCAAGAAAGGCAGCAGTATTAATGCTGTGCTATCCAGATTTGAAAAAAAAGACCAGATTTGTATTGATTCAGCGAAAATCGTATCCTGGAGTGCATTCAAATCAGATTGCACTTCCCGGTGGAAAGGTGGAGAAGGAAGATCAAGATTTGATGCATACCGCCTTGAGAGAGACTTATGAGGAAGTAGGGGTTAGGGAAAGAAACGTAGCGATCATTCGTTCGCTGACCGAAGTATACATTCCTCCAAGCAACTTTTTAGTAGCGCCTTTTGTAGGCTACACAGAATCGTATCCTGATTTTAAAGCGCAGCCCGAAGAAGTGGCAAAAATAATAGAAGTACCAGTAGAGGAGTTTTTAGATGATGGGGTGGTATTTACACAAAAGTTAACCACATCGTATGCTAAAAATATTGAAGTACCGGCTTTCAAATTAAGAGGATACACTGTATGGGGAGCAACCGCTATGATGCTTAGTGAAGCTAAAGAACTCTTTAAAACCGCAATTTGAAGTTGTATATTTGTAGCTTTGATTAACTGATCTGAAAATCTGATACATGGGATTATTTAAAGAAAACCCTTTTGGGCATATACTTTTTCTCAAGAAATGGTTAATTCGCATCTTTGGTGTTATCACGCATCGCCGGTATCGAGGTTTTAATCAATTGCAAATTGACGGTTCTGAGATTATTAAAAATTTACCTTCCAAAGGCGTTTTGTTTGTGTCTAATCACCAGACATATTTTGCAGATGTGGTAGCCATGTTTCATGTCTTTAATGCCAGCCTGAGTGGTCGTACCGACTCTATTCGAAATATAGGATACATCTGGAGACCTAAACTCAATATCTATTATGTGGCAGCGAAGGAGACAATGCAGTCTGGGTTACTGCCTAAGATCCTTGCTTATGCCGGGGCCATTACTGTAGAAAGGACATGGAGAGAGAAAGGGAAAGACATACAAAGAGATGTGAATTTTAACGATACCGAAAACATCGGTATCGCTTTAGATGATGGCTGGGTAGTAACCTTTCCTCAGGGAACTACGAAACCGTGGAAACCCATTCGAAAAGGAACCGCTCATATTATAAAACAATACAAACCCATTGTGATTCCCATTGTGATTGATGGTTTTAGGCGTTCTTTTGATAAGAAAGGATTGATGATAAAAAAGAAAGGTATTCTTCAATCTATGGTGATCAAGGAACCTTTAGACATTGATTACGAAAATGATACGATAGAACAAATCGTAGAGAAACTGGAATTTGCGATCGAACAGCATCCTTCATTTATCAAAGTCATTCCGCAGGAAGAATTGATGGCGCAGGAAGAATTGAATAAATATAGAAACTGGAAATACTAAAACCTGAAAATGTTTAAACTTCCATCTGCTTCAATTCGTCATAATTACGCAAAAGTTTCTTTAGTAAAATACCGTAAAGAATTCTGTACATTACCCAGATTAGGAGTAGTACAATAAATACCATTAAAAGACATATAAAGATCATTAGAGGCCAGAAATAGTCGGGTAACACTCCATTGTTCTGCGCCAACATCTGCTCTGTGAAATCTGTACGAATATACCCGATACACAAAAGCGTGCTGTAAACTCCCGATAAACCTAAAAGAATCGCAATATAAGTCTTAACCGTTTTACGTGTTTTTAAGATTGAATTCATCAATTGAGAGGTACTGTCTGTAACACTTATCTCTTTGTAGTTTTTATAAAAGCGATAGATAAAATAGATCAAAACAAGATAAGACAGTGCATAGGTAACAATAGTAATCTCGGTTTGGTCTATTCGGTCTAGTTCTTGCCAATACTCTTTATCGGCTGCGAAGGAGGTAAAAGCAAGGCCAAGAAGTATTTCTCCGACGCTTATATAGAAAATCCATTTTACGATCGAAGAAGATTTCTTCCAGATCATTTTGTAGATTTCATCGTAAGAAAGTTTGGGCAGTGAGTGTTCTTTACTTTGCCAGTCTTTCTTTAAAAGATCAAGTTCATTCATATTAAGGGTTTAATATGGTTCTTAATTTTGTTTTTATTCTGTTCATCTTCACCCGGGCATTAACTTCTGTTATACCCAGGGTTTCAGATATTTCTGCGTAATTTTTATCTTCTAAGTATAAAAAAACCAGTGCTTTTTCAATATCACTTAACTGCTTTACCGCTTCATACATCAACTTTAGATGTTGTTCTTCAGTATCATCGTATTCGTTGGCGCTAATTTTAAAAACAACACTTTCAAAATCCTGTGTTTTTACATTCCTTTTAGACTTTCTGTATAAAGTAATTGCTGTATTCAATGCAACTCTGTACATCCAGGTACTAAATTTTGAATCGCCTCTAAACTTCGGATAAGCTTTCCAGAGCTGTATCGTAATTTCCTGAAAAAGATCCTTATGGGAGTCTTCATCATTCGTATAAATGCGACAAACTTTGTGAACTATATTCTGGTTCTGCTCCAGTGCTGTTACAAAACTATGTTCAAGCTCTTTATTCACTAATAACGGTTAGTTGGTTATTTACTATATGTCTTACAAAAAAAGTAAATGTTACAAAGTAATCTATAATGTTGTTCTGATTATCAAAAATAACAACCCTTTATGTATTTATTCTATGAGAAATATAAATGGAATAACTTTATCTTAAATCTCTTGTAATTGTTAATTTTGTGATTCAATAAATCATTATGAATATACCAAGAACAAGTAGCCCAAGAGTCGTAATCGTTGGTGGAGGTTTTGCAGGGATTTCTTTGGCAAAGAAACTTGGCAACCAGGAAGTACAGGTTGTTTTATTGGATAAGCACAATTATCATACATTCCAACCTTTGTTATATCAAGTATCTACAGGGGGTCTTGAACCAGATTCAATTGCTTACCCCATTCGCAAAATATTGAAGGATTATCCAGAATTTTACTTCAGACTGGCAAATGTGGAAGAAATAGATCATGAAAAAAACGTATTAATCACCGATATTGGGAACCTTTCTTATGATTACCTGGTGCTTGCTACTGGTTCTGAAACTAATTTTTTTGGTAACAAAGAGATCGAACAAAACAGTATGGCCATGAAAACCATACCCCAATCCTTAAACCTCAGAAGTCTTATTCTTGAAAACTTTGAACAGGCGTTATTGAAATCAGATCTTAATGAACGCAACGCTTTGATGAATTTTGTAATTGTCGGAGCGGGTCCTACCGGAGTAGAGCTGGCTGGGGCACTTGCAGAGATTAAAAAAGGTATTTTACCTAAGGATTACCCGGACCTGGATATAAGAAAAATGCAGATCAATCTGGTTCAGGGTTCAGAAAGAGTGTTAGATGCTATGAGTGTGCAAGCCTCAAAGAAAGCAGAAGACTTTCTGGAAAATCTGGGAGTTCAGGTCTGGAAAAAAGTTCGGGTCACAGGTTATGATGGGAATACAGTTCGTACCAATACTGATTTACACTTTGAAGCTGCTACCGTAATATGGGCCGCAGGGGTCAAAGGTGCTACCATTAAAGGATTAGATGCAGGTGATTATGTAGTAAGAGGTAACCGGATCAAGGTGAATAGATTTAATCAGATAGAAGGTTTTGATAATATATTTGTACTTGGTGATCTGGCTTGTATGGTAGAGGAAGATTTTCCAAACGGGCACCCTATGATGGCACAACCAGCTATACAGCAGGGAAGACATTTGGGAGATAATTTTGAACGTTTGTTAAATGGCAAAGAGATGAAACCTTTTAGCTACTTTGATAAGGGGTCTATGGCAACCATTGGAAGAAACAAAGCGGTAGTAGATTTGCCGAAGTTTCGTTTTCAAGGGGTTTTTGCCTGGTTTGTCTGGATGTTTGTGCATCTATTTTTCCTTATTGGATTTCGTAACCGAATGGTGGTATTCATTAATTGGGTATATAATTACGTTCGCTTTGACAGAGAAGCGCGGTTAATCATCCGTCCTTATAAAAAAGAACACAGAGATTTGATAAAGGCTAACCAAAGCGCCTGAATTTTTTCTGTTCTCCGAGAATCCCTAAAATGAGTAGCAACTGGGAAATTCCGTAAAAAAACATGATCAAAAAGTTTTTGTACGGGAAAGGCTCGTAAAACATATGTAAAGCCAGAATACTTTCAGACAAAAGGAAAAGTAGTGATCCTACAAAAACCAGTAAAAAACTGTAATGGTTTACTACCTTATATCTTAGAAAAGCAGCCTGTATCATATTTAACACTGCAAAAATATAGATCAGTACCGGTACAAAATAGCTTTCTAACTTATCATACATGAGGTAAAATATAGCAAAAAGGTAAATCGCAGAAACGGCTAGAAAAGGATAGGATTTATTGATATCGAGGTTAGCACTTCTGTACAAAACCATGCTGTAAAAAATATTTGCCATGAAGAAAGCAAAAAAACCAACTGGAAAAAAGTAAAATCCCGTATTTTCTAATAGAAACATATCTCCCAGAAATAAGCAGATCAAACACGTGCTTAATAACATTCTTTCTTTTGGGTTCCTGTTTTTACTATTTATAAGATAGAAAAGCAATAAGGTTATTGTAATAGCCGGTTTTGAAAATAACCTTAAAAAATATAGTCCATGCGTGTTGTTGAACAGAAGATCTGCACTAAGTATAAGTAGAAAAAAAGGAACGAAGTAATGGTTCTTCACAACATTCAGATTTATCATAGGGCTAAATTCTTGGGGCGCAAGATATAAAATACTAACTGATCATCAATTATTTATATAATTATTTAGTTGGCGTTGTGAATATTGGCGACATTATAATTCTTTTTATCACTTCATCCTAGACCTCAGTGTTCTTTTTGACTATAGGAAAAATTTTAAAATGCGTAAGACATCTCCAAATCCATTCAAACGGACCATAATTAAACCTTTTAAGCCATAATTTACTTAAATACATCTGTACAGCTATAAAGACAAGTGCGATTAACGAAATAAGGGCGATTCTTATTTTACCTATATACCCCAATCCCCAACCGTAAAGAATGAAGGTGCCGACTAAGGTTTGAAATAGATAATTTGTTAGAGCCATTTTTCCATAATCGGTAAAAGAAGAAAGAAGTCGGAATCCCCATTTTTTTCTCCACATCAAAATAAACAAACAAATAAAGATCACCGTCATTGCAATATTTACAAGATCGAAAAAATTAAGACCAAACATAAACCGAAGACTTTGAAAATCGAATCCATTTTGAAAAGCCGACATAAAGAAAGCTGTTCCGCCTCCGGCGAGTAAGAACAACAACGCTGCCGCCAGTAGTGCATATTTAATTCTTTTGAGGTAAGCATCATACCTTATGAACAAGCCTATTTTGCCCGAAATCAATCCGAGGAGAAAGAACCCGAATGTAAGATAACCACGAGAAAAAACACCAAATTGAAATTCCATTTTTTGCAGCAATCCGTCGATAGAATTGGTTTTAAATACTTCCCATAATGTTCCTGTAGAAAGTGTTTCGTAATAGGCTGCCACATTTTCGCTGCCGGGATCCAGATTAACTTCTGTAAATACAGGATTTCCCCCGGTTATGTAAAAGAGACTAATTCTGCAGACCCCTAAAAAGATGAGTATGCACAATACTAAACTCCAACGAACCGGAACCTTATAAAAAGGTATAAGAAAAATACCTACAATGGCATAAATGGTTAGAATATCTCCGCGGTAAAATAGATGATGAAGGTATCCTATTCCAAAAAGTATTACAATACGCCATAAGAATCGCAATCCGTAGTTTTCACCTCGAACAGCTGCACGATCCATTTGAAGGAAAAAACTAAGTCCGAAAAGAAAAGAGAACAGCGCAAAAAATTTACCTCTGATAAAAAAGCCATTAAGGCCTTCGATCACACTATCAATTATGCCAGGATGCACTGCCTCATTAAAAGCAGCTGGCGGCGGTCCACCAATATAATTTTCAGTAAAATGAGCAATCACGATTCCTGCAAGTGCAAAGCCTCTTAAGGCATCAATAATTTGAATTCTTTTCTGGTCGGTTGTCATGGTTATTCCAATTTATAGACCATACATTGATAAGGTTTAAGCTCTATACGATGGGGCGTGTCTTCTAATACAGTATCGTTCGAAATAAGGAGCGTTTTAGAGGCAAACTCAATTTGGCTCATGTCGAAAACGCAGTTTTGTTCAGCAAAGCTTAGTAAGACCAAATAGCATCTTTCCTCTAAGATACGCAAATAGGCGTAAATAGATTCGTTCGTCTCATCTAATAGCCTGTAAGTTCCATAGACCAGTGTTAAGTGCTCTTTTCGAATGTTAACCATGGTTCTGAAATAATTCAATACAGAATTGGGATCTTTTTCTTGATCGGCTACATTAATACCACTCTTGTAGTTCTTATTAAGTTTAATCCATGGATGACCCGTAGTAAATCCCGCATTTTCAGAAGTATCCCAGTGCATGGGTGTTCGAGCATTTTCTCTCGCTGCTTCTTTTTCATTGGCTATAAATGCCTCGAGATCGTCACCGTTGTGAGCAGCTGCATGATATGCGTTTAGGGTATTAATATCGCGATAATCTTCAATCGAATCAAAGCGCACATTGGTCATTCCTATTTCATCACCAAAATAAAAATAGGGTGTTCCGCGCATGGTGAGAAGAAAGGTGTGTAACATGGTAGCGGCGTTATGCCAGAATTGCGGATCGTCATTACCCCATCGTGAAACACTTCTGGGAAAGTCATGATTGCTTAAATATATACTTCCCCATCCTTTCTCTGCGAAGACAGCGTCCCATGCAGAATGTATTTTCTTAAATTCGGTAAGCTTCCACTTATCTTTTCTCATTTTGAATACCTCACCCGGTGCTCTGTCTAGTGCCATGAGGTCAAAATGAAAAAACATATTGAGTTCTTTTCGATCTTCATCTACAAAGTCAAGTGCATTTTCAAGTGTAACTCCGGGAGCTTCTCCCACGGTCATCACATCATATTTAGACAGTACTTCGGTGTTCATCTCATTCAAAAACTCATGCAATCGAGGTCCATTAGCATAGTAACTAATAAAATCTCCTTCATAAGTTTCAGGGAGTGGAGGGTAACTGGTGTCTTTCGAAATGAAGGAGATCACATCCATCCGGAAGCCATCTACGCCTTTCTCAAACCAAAACTTCATCATGTCGTATACCTCCCTGCGAAGCTCTGGGTTTTCCCATTTAAGGTCTGGTTGTTTCACCGAAAAATAATGTAAGTAGTAAGCATTGGTATTTTCATCATATTTCCAGGCGTTTCCTTCTACATCAAAATAACTCCATCTTTTAGGAGGGGTTCCGTTTTCGGCGGGCCACCAGTGATAATAATCCCTGTATTTAGAATCTCTTGAACTTCTCGATTTTTGGAACCATTCGTGTTCGTCACTACTATGATTAACTACCAGGTCCATTAATAAACGTATTCCTCGTTTGTGCAATCCTTCAAGGAGTTCGTCAAAATCTTCCATCGTACCAAATTCATCCAGAATACTGCGATAATTTCTTATATCGTATCCATTATCGTCATTAGGCGAATCATATACCGGGTTCAACCAGATAATATCTATTCCCAGACTTTTAATGTAATCCAGGCGTTGGATGATTCCTCTAATATCTCCAACTCCATCGCCATTACTGTCTTGAAAACTCCTTGGATAAATTTGATAAACAATTCCTTCTTTCCACCAATTGTGTTGAAATTGATTTGATGTACTCATATATGTATGTTATTTCTAGGATGATATTTATTTAATACTTCTGAAAGATAACTACGTTCAATATGCATATAAACTTCGGTTGTAGTAATACTTTCATGGCCCAGCATCTGTTGGATGGCTCTCAAATCTGCGCCATTCTCCAGCAAATGAGTGGCAAAAGAATGTCTAAAGGTATGCGGACTAATATTTTTTTTGAGTCCGACGGCTTCGGCCAACTTTTTTACAATAGTAAAAATCATAGCTCTGGTAAGCTTTTTACCTCTTCGGTTAAGATAAAGGATGTCTTCATTACCTTTTTGAACCTTTAAGTGTGATCGAACCTCTTTCCTATAGATTTCCATGTATTTCTGAGTGGTATGACTTAAGGGAACCAGTCGTTCTTTATTTCCCTTTCCGGTAACCTTTATAAATCCTTCCTCAAAGAAGAGATCTGAAAGTTTGAGTTCTGTAAGTTCGGAGACACGGAGGCCACAACCATAAAGCGTTTCTAATATGGAGCGGTTTCGTTCTCCTTCCGGTTTACTGAGGTCGATTGCCTTGATTAGTTTATTGATCTCACCTTCGCTAAGGGTATCCGGAAGCTTTCTACCTACTTTAGGAGCTTCAATAAGCTCTAAAGGGTGATCTTTTCTATAATCTTCAAATACAAGATACTTAAAAAAACTTTTTAGGCCTGAGATGATTCGTGCCTGAGAGCGAGGATTGACTTCTTTGGCAATTTCATAAATAAAAGATTGAATGGTATCGGCATTAATGAATTCTGGAGACTCCTCTAAACCGTGTGCTTCCAGAAAATCCATGAGTTTCCGGATATCCAAAGTGTAATTGGTAACCGAATTAGATGATAAGCCTCTTTCTATTTTGAGGTAATTCTGGAAATCTATCAGGGCTTGCTCCCATTTCATGCTTTAAAAATAGGATTTAATTCTCGTAAATCTACTGGAAAAAAGTCACTTTCCATCACCCGTATGAAGTGTTTGCTGGTTTAAAACAATTTTAATCTCTAATGAAATGACCGTAAGATCGCCCAAATGAATTGTATATTCACATTACCTTGAACATACTCTAACGATAGAGGAGCTTCTGATGTGCGATTTTTTTTGTTTTTTTGTACTATTAATCTAAAGACAAAACTTATGAGAAAATTGTTATTAACATTAATTGCTATTGCAGGAGTTTCTTTAGCAACGAACGCCCAGGATGTTGTTTTCGGGGTTAAAGCTGGTCTTAACTTCTCTAAATTCGGACAAGATATAGATGCAGATGGCCGAACAGGATTCTTTTTTGGTGGGATTGCCGATTTCACGCTGAGCGATGACCGATTCCACATTCAGCCCGAAGCTCTCTTTTCAATGGAAGGGAGTGAGGACCTTGAAGCTAATTTCCTTCGTTTACTTGGAATTGTGAAGTATGAAGTAGCAGATGGATTTACGCTACAGGCAGGACCTCAAATAGGGATTCGTTTTTCAGCTGATAGTGCTATTGAAGATGCTACTGATTCATTTGATTTTGGAGTGGCGATCGGTGTTGGCTATGAATTGCCCGATATTCCGTTATTTTTCGATGCACGTTTTAATGCAGGTCTTGCAAATTTGTCTGATGATGATTTTTTTGATACCAACCTTGCGACGTTCCAGTTAGGAGTTGGTTATAAATTTCTTTAAAATTTACTAAACTTTTATAGGCTATAAAACCTTTCGGGAAACCGGAAGGTTTTTTGATTCTTAAAAGTAATCCAGTTGTATAGTTGGTTCCGAAGTATCTTCATGACTTGAATTTATAATTAAATTCTTACAAAAAGGCTTGTTTTGTTAGTATTTTGTTAAAAAAATACTATAAAATTAGGGTAGAATTTAGGAGAATATTATGTTTGCGCCCTAAATCTTAACTTAACATAATCATGAAAAAATTAATTTTATTTAGTGTTTTCGCATTTGCTATGGTAATGACTACCTCTGCGCAATCTTTTAAATTTGGAGTAAAAGCGGGTGCTAACTTCTCTAACCTTACTGTTGAATCTGACTTTGGGAGCATATCTCCTGATGGAGCGACCAGTCTTTATATTGGTGCACTAGTGGATTTCGGAATTAGTGAGAAGTTCCATATTCAACCAGAACTTTTATATTCTATTGAAGGTGCTGATGATGCAGATGTAACTTTTATTAATCTTCCAATCATGGGTAAATACTATGTGGTTGATGGATTTAACGTACAATTTGGTCCGCAAATAGGTTTTCTTGTAGACGCTGAAGGCGGTACAGATGGACTTAAAGGAACTAATTTTGGTTTAAACTTTGGAGCTGGATATGAACTTGAAGGCGGATTCTTTTTTGATGCAAGATATAATCTTGGACTTTCCAATATTGCAGAAGAAGAAGAAGGATTTGAGGGTGCAGAACTTAAAACCAAAGGTTTTCAAATTGGTATAGGATATAGATTCTAAATTATAACTTGAATTATAGAAAAGAGGTGAGTTTGATCACCTCTTTTTTTATGCCGTCACTTTTCCTATTTTTACTTCACTAATAACTACTGAATGAAGCTTATTATTATCAATGGTCCTAATCTAAATCTATTAGGAAAAAGAGAACCGGATATCTACGGTGGAGAAACGTTTGAGGACTTTTACCGGTCACTGCAAATGAAATACAGAAATGTAGAATTGGACTATTTTCAATCGAATATTGAAGGTGAGCTCATCAACAAGATTCAGGAAACCGGATTCTCTTATGATGGTATTATCCTGAATGCGGCAGCATATACGCATACATCAGTGGGGATTGGAGACGCTGTAAAGGCGATCGACACACCCGTAGTAGAAGTTCATATCTCGAATACCTTTGCCAGAGAATCTTTTAGGCATCAATCTTATATCTCAGCCGGAGCAAAAGGGGTAATTTTAGGTTTCGGATTGCAAAGCTATGAATTGGCCATTCAAAGTTTTCTAAAAGCTTAAGGATAAAGACAGTATTAAAAGAGTAGTACAAAATAAAGCCGAATCGGAGAGATTCGGCTTTTCTATTCATTGGCGCCGCCAAAGGGTCTCATGCCCTGAGGCTAGCCTCGAAATTAAACGTTATTTTCAAGCAAATACTTTATGGGCTTGCCCTGAGGTAGTTTACTTTTTGGGGTTTTTACAAATGGATCACCTCATCATAGGCATCGGCTACTGCTTCCATCACCGCTTCACTCATGGTGGGGTGAGGGTGCACCGCTTTTAATACCTCGTGACCTGTAGTCTCCAGCTTACGCGCAACCACGGCTTCTGCAACCATGTCGGTGACGCCGGCACCTATCATATGGCATCCTAGCCACTCCCCGTATTTAGCATCAAAGATTACCTTTACAAACCCTTCTGAGTTTCCTCCGGCTTTTGCCTTACCGGAAGCAGAAAATGGGAACTTTCCGACTTTGATGTCAAATCCCTTTTCTTTTGCCTGGGCTTCTGTAAGACCTACAGAGGCTACTTCAGGATAACAATACGTACATCCCGGAATATTGCCATAATCTAAGGGCTCTACATGCATCCCTGCAATTTTTTCAACACAAAGAATTCCTTCCGCAGAAGCCACGTGTGCCAGCGCCTGTCCTGGTGTTACATCTCCAATAGCATAGTAGCCCGGGATATTGGTTTCGTAATAATCATTTACCAGTATCTTATCTCTATCCGTGGCAATACCTGTATCTTCCAGACCGATATTCTCAATATTCGATTTAATGCCTACAGCAGAGAGTACGATATCTGCCTCGAGAATTTCTTCACCTTTTTTAGTTTTAACAGTTGCTTTTACTCCGTCGCCGGAAGTATCTACCTGAGTAACTTCGGCGGAAGTCATGATATTAATACCACTTTTCTTAAAGCTTCTTTCCAGTTGCTTGGAAATTTCCTCGTCTTCTACAGGAACTATTCTAGGCATGTATTCTACAATCGTTACCTCAGTTCCCATGGAATTATAGAAATAAGCAAATTCTACGCCTATGGCACCGCTACCTACTACCACCAAACGTTTAGGTTGAGAAGGAAGGGTCATCGCTTCTCGGTATCCAATTACTTTTTTACCGTCTTGTGGTAAGCTGGGTAATTCTCTTGAACGTGCTCCCGTTGCAATAATAATATGATCTGCCTGATATTCGGTCACTTTACCATCACTGTCCTTTACATCTATCTTTTTTCCAGGTTTTACTGATCCGAATCCTTCGATGACATCGATCTTATTCTTTTTCATGAGAAACTGTACACCCTTGCTCATGCCATCCGCAACGTTTCGGCTTCGTTTTACAACGGCATCAAAATCCTTATCGTATTCATACACTTTCAATCCGTAATCCTTCGCATGTTTCAGATACTCAAAAACCTGAGCAGATTTTAAGAGTGCTTTAGTTGGAATACAGCCCCAATTCAAACAAACTCCTCCAAGACTTTCCTTCTCAATGATCGCTGTTTTAAATCCTAATTGAGACGCTCTGATGGCAGTTACATAGCCTCCGGGTCCGCTACCTAAAACAATGATATCGTATTTACTCATGATCGTAGATTTTTAATTGCTAATTTTCGGGCACGAAGTTAAGCAATAAGTTTTGAAGGGCTAAATTTTTGTTTGATTTTACAACTGCTAAAAAACTTAAGGATAAGTCTTTGATTATTTTAACATAATTGATGAGTAACCAAGGCCGTCCGGTTCTTTTCCAGCAGTAAGACGGTCAGTTATTTCCATTTTCTCGAGGTCGATAACGGTAATTACATCTGCATTTGTATTGGCAACAAAAGCGAAACTATTATCGGGTAGTATCAAAATGCCTACGGGTACAGGGCTGTCATCGAAATCCTGAAAAAGTCTGGAAGCTTCTTTTTCTTTTGCGGTGACTTCCATAGAAATGTTTTTTACGAGTTTTCTGGTAGAGGCTTCAAAAATATGAACATCTCCTGTTTTTGCGTTTGAGACCAGTATATATTTCCCATCGGCAGTGCCTTTCGCGCGAATGGGAAATTCTTTTGAAACAAGCGTTTCTTCAATGGTTAGACTTTCTGTGTTTACAATACTGATGGTGTTATCCGCACGATTGGTAACCCAAACTTCAGATTCATCCGCAGATAAAGTGAGTCCTTCGGCACCGTTGCCTGTTTTTATGATCTTTTCAAGTGTTCTATTTTCTACATCTACTACCGAAATGCTTCCGGATCGAATGTTGGCAACGAACGCTCTTTTATACTTCGGGCTATAGACTACCATATGACTGGTTTCTTGCTGAGTATCTATATTACCTTCGGCACGCCCGGTTGTGTAGTTAATTATTACCAATCTTTTACTTTCTTCACAGGTCACCAGCAAACGATTTTCATCAATAAATTCAATACCATGAGGTGCCTTATAAGAGAGCGAAATGGTTTTTACCACCTTCTTATTGGGTATGTCAATTACCGTTAACGAACTTCCTGGCCAATATTTTCTACCGTAATTAGTAATCACAGCTGTTTTTTCATCTGGAGAGATAGCGACTTCATGCGGACCGTCTCCTGTGGGTAATGTGACAACACTTTCACGGCTTTCAAGATCTATCAGATCTGCTGTGTCATCAGATTTATTTAAAACGATTAGTGTTCCTTTTTGAGAATGACTCATCAAAGACATCAACAAGAATACAATAATAAAATACCTCATAAGAATGGTTAGTTAAAAAAACAGCTTCCAATTCGGAAGCTGTTGTAATTATTTCTGATCGTCAAAATCAATACTTGCTGAATTAACGCAATAGCGCATTCCGGTAGGTGTAGGGCCATCATCAAAAATATGTCCTAAATGTCCACCACAATTGGCACAAACGATTTCGGTTCTGACCATTCCGAATGAGTGGTCTTTATGATATTCTATAGCACCTTCCAATGCATCATCAAAACTCGGCCATCCACAACCACTTTCAAATTTTTGATCACTTTTAAATAACGGCGCATTGCAGGCTCTGCAATTATACATACCTTTTTCAAAATGTAAATTATATTCTCCTGTATGTGGGTACTCGGTTCCTTTTTCTCTTAGAATTCGATATTCCTCAGGTGAAAGTTGCGCTTTCCATGCTGCCTCACTTTTTTCGACAGCGTATTTTTTATTTTCCTTCATTCTCTGGTATAAAGTTTAAAGCCGCTGAGTTGATACAATGTCTTCGTCCCGTGGTTTCAGTAGGTCCGTCATCAAAAACGTGTCCTAAATGTCCGCCACAAACAGCGCATGAAACCTCTACGCGAACCATTCCGTACGATAGGTCTTCACTCAATTCAAGATTTTTATCTATTCCACGATCGAAAGAAGGCCATCCGGTACCGCTATTAAACTTATGGTCGCTTTCGTACAGTGGAGAATTACACCCCGCACAAACGTAAGTTCCTTCTTTATAAAACTTATTGTACTTGCCTGTAAAAGCTCTTTCCGTACCGTTTTCCCTAAGTACATAATAGGCCTTGTCGCTAAGCTGTGCTTTCCACTCTTCAGGAGTTTTGGTAATCGCATATTCTTTTTCTGCTGCTTTTTCAGATTTTTTCTGTTGCGCATTGGTATTGCAACCTACAAAACCTATGAGGACGACTGCCAATAGAATTCTTTTCATATCCAACTTTTTAACAAAATTAAGGATTCGTTTTATTCATTGGTCGTAACAAAACCTTAAATTTTACAGTTGCATTTTTTCAGAATACTTACTGAGCGCTCGAAAGTTTTATAATATCACTTTCCTTTTTGCCCAGAGCTTCCATCACCTGGCTAAAGTTGGAAAGATCTACCCTTGATGCCTGACCGAATTCTGCAGGTACCACTACAATTCTGAATATTTGGTTTTGTGTAAAGCCGTCAGGTGTTAAGGCAAGGTCGTAATTTCCATCTAGAAAGAGCGCCACATCAAAAAAGGTGTGATTAAAACTGTATAGTAGCGTTCCTTCATTCAAAAAGAAAGTCTGTGGAAGCGGTGTCCAAATATCTGCTTCTCCACCATTACCATCACCGGTGACATCTTCTAAAAGATAAACAAGAATAGCATCCGATTCAAAGACCTCAAAATTAGTAGGGAAATTAAAGGTGAAAGAGAACTCATTATTGATATTAAAATTAACAGGAGGAGTTTCAAATACGGTACCTATAAAGGTATCTCCATCTAATCCGTCAAGGCCATCTCGTCCCGGAGGTCCCGGATCACCTTCACATGATATAAAAAGAACTGAAAATGCTAAAAGTAGTTTACCTAAATGTTTCATGGCGTTATAGTTTTTAATGATTATTTATATGTTGTATAGTTTTTATCAACAACCGTACCATTTCCCAGGATTTTACGATGTCCCAGCCCTTTTGTAATGTAAAGTTCACTATTTTGTAAGTGCTTATGTAAATGATAAGCACATTTTACGGATACTTCAACATCTTCCTCATCGTGAATTATCAAAACGGGGATTTCCACATGTTTTGCTGCCACACTCGCTGAGTAATCATTCATCAATTCTTTTGTTTTATTTTCAAAATAGTTTTGCATATATAACCGAACCTTAGGCTTCAATTCAAGATTCCTGATGAAATCGTCCATGATATCAGTAACAATATCGCCACTTCCGATAATCACTAGTCTTTTAAGATTTAGCCCTTTTGCCATTGCATTAAGCAAAGTCATTCCTCCTAAAGAATGACCGACCGCTCCTTCAAAAGGACCGTATTTGACATTTAGGTAAAGCACGGCTTCAATGAACTCCTTGATATCAGTCGTTTTTCCTGCTGCTTTTCCGTGGGCCGGAGCATCAAAACTAATGGTCTGATATCCATGAGTCTCCAGTTTTTCTGCAATCTTAACTAACTGGGTGCCTCTGCCGCTCCAACCATGAACCAATAGAATCCTTTTTCCTGAAACACCGTATTCATAGACACATATTTCTTTTCCGCTGTGAGGTAAGTTGTGTAGTATTTGTTTGCTATTGCGATCCATTTTTAATTCTCTTTCTGGCAACCGGAACCGGATAGGAGTAATGAACAAACGTGCCGCAAATCTGGCTGCAAGTCGAAGTGAAAATAGTTGCAATAATTTGCCGGTAAATAGAATGGATTTAGGAATTTTAATAACAGGATTTTTTTCTTTTGTCGAGTCTCCTTGCGTCATTACTTACTTAATTGGAGTGCAAGGTATATAATTAAAACCTTTTTTATATTTTTAACGAACACTAAAGTTTATAAAAAAATGCTTAGCCAAAAAAGAGTTATTATTGAAAATGTAAAGCCTCAACTTGATGGAGGCCTTTTTTATATTAAGAGGGTGGTAGGAGAGAAGGTAACGGTTACCGCCGATGTCTTCTCAGATGGGCACGATGTTATTGAATGTGCAGTGCGATTTCTTCATGCTAAAGATAAGCTTGCAGGCGAGGTGAGAATGACCCCGAAAGGAAATGATGTTTGGGAGGCAGAATTTAGTGTGGAAAAGCAGGGATATTATACATACTATATAGAAGGATGGGTTGACTATGCTTTGAACTGGCAGCATGGGATTGAGCGAAAGATAGAAGACGGACAAAAAGTGACTTCAGAACTACTTGAAGGCGTGGAGTATATTGATACTATTTTATCGAAAGCGAACCCTGACGAACAAAATTATCTTAAAGAGCTCATCGATTGGTTTCAATCTGATAAAGAATATGACAAGGCGATCGCGGAGGCAAAATCGGCTACTCTGAAAGCGATTTTTAAGAAATATCCTGAAAAGCTGCTCTTAAACACCTCTCCAGAACTTAAAATTTATGTAGACAGATTAAAAGCCAGATTTTCTACCTGGTATGAATTTTTTCCACGTTCTGCCTCAGAGGAAGAGGGAAGACATGGTACGTTTAAAGATTGTGAGCATTTGTTGCCAAGAGTCGCAAATATGGGATTTGACGTACTTTATTTTCCTCCAATTCATCCTATCGGTGAGGTGAACAGAAAAGGTAAAAACAATGCTACGGTAGCCGAAGAAGGTGATGTGGGCTCTCCATGGGGAATAGGTTCCCGATTAGGAGGTCATAAATCAGTACATCCGCAATTAGGAACTATTGATGATTTTAAGTCTTTGGTTAACAAGGCGAAAGATCTAGGAATAGAAGTAGCTATGGATTTTGCGTTACAGGCTGCTCCAGATCATCCCTATGTGAAAGAACATCCTTCATGGTTTAAATGGAGACCAGATGGGACCGTTCAATATGCCGAAAACCCTCCTAAGAAATATCAGGATATCTTACCTATTTACTTCGAAAGTAAAGATTGGAAAAATCTCTGGAAGGAATTGTTAGATATCATGATGTTCTGGATAAAAGAATGTGGAATTCGTGTATTTAGAGTTGATAACCCACATACCAAGCCTTTCTATTTTTGGGGTTGGTTAATAGAGAAAGTTAAGACCAAGTATCCCGATGTGCTGTTTCTTTCGGAGGCATTTACACGTCCAAAAGTAATGCAGGAGCTGGCTAAACAGGGTTTTACACAATCCTATACGTATTTTACATGGCGTAATTCTGCTCAGGAGCTTAAAGAATATTTAACGGAGCTTACACAAACAGACCAAAAAGAGTATTTCAGACCAAACTTCTGGCCTAATACACCAGATATAAATCCGTATGCTCTTCAGGGAGCTAATGAGGCTACGTACCTTCAAAAATATTTTTTAGCAGCGACATTAAGTTCAAATACAGGAGTTTATGGGCCAGTGTTTGAGCAAATGGTCTCAGAACCTGTGCCTGGTAAAGAAGAATACAAAGACTCTGAAAAGTATCAGATCAGGCATTGGGACTGGAATATAGAGAACAAACTTACCAGTGTGATCACAAAAATTAACGAGTCGAGGAAAAAATACAGTTCTCTGCAACAAACCCGTAATATTATCTTTTGTGAGACCGACAATGATAAAATTATGGCATATCTTAAATTTGATGATGACCGAAAAGATTTCACTCTTATGGTGGTAAATCTGGATTCTTATTACACCAGCCAGGGTTGGATCAAAGTACCATTGGCAGAATTAGATACCAGAGAAGGACAACAATTACATATTAGCGATACCATTACCGGAAGCAGTTATGTGTGGGACAAAGAATGGTGTTTCGTCGAGTTACATCCGACCTTGCCTTTCCACCTTTTTAAAGTACATAAGTAATGAACCAAAAATCAACCGACCAAGATACCTTTAAAACTCCCTTTTCTTTTAAGATTAGATGGGAAGATGCATTTGAGAGCGAGGAGTTCTTAAAAGTATTTTCAGAAGATATATTAGAAGAATACATTGTAAAAAAACGTTGGTATGCAGGTAAAGCCAGTACGCTTAAGTATATTGAAATCATAGATTATTTTAAGATTATTTCAAATACACAAGTCTATTTTGGGGTACTTCTGGAAGTAAATTTTAAAGAGGCATTCTTTCAGAATTATTTTATGCCGCTTTCTTTCTGTTTAAAAGAAGATCTAAGCAGTAATACTGTGATCACACCTATTAGTTTTGATGGCAAGGCAGGTTATATAATGGATGCTTTACATGAAGAAGAGTTCAGAAAGTTGTTGTTTGAAGAGATTGCGAATGCAACTCCAGATCAAAAACATGAAAAGATTCAGTTTCACAAGGGCATCAAACTAACGGAAACAAGCTACCAATCTTCCCGGTTCATGGGAGTTGAACAAAGCAATACTTCCATCATTTATAATGATCATTTTGTACTTAAGATTTTCAGGCGTATTTATATTAACACCAATCCTGATTACGAGATCAGTCGATTTCTTACAGAACGAAGCGATTTTAAAAATACACCGGCATATCACGGAAGTATTAATTTGAAACATGGTGAAGATGATACTATAACGCTGGGACTCATGCAAGAGTTGGTGCCGAATCAGGGAGACGCCTGGAAGTATATGTTAGAAGAATTAGACAAAGTATATGGTAATTTAGAGTATAAAAAGATCGAGATTGCCAGATTACCCGAGATATCTTTATTTAAGCGACTAAAGATTACTGATATTCCTCCAGAGATCATTGACTGGGCCGGACTCAATTTATTCATTAGGATCAAACAATTGGCGTTGCGAACTGCAGAGATGCACATAGCCATGGGAAGTGAAATTCAGGACACTTCTTTTACACCTTCAAATTACAACAGTGATTATACGGTTTGGTTGAAAAATAGATTGATCTATCAGTTTCAAAATCGATTGAATACCATAGAAAATAATCTACATAAACTTGATGGTTTGTCATTAGAACTGGCACAGCAGTTTTTGGAACGTAAAAAAGAGATCCGTAAGAAATTTTTAGAATTCGACTGGACCAAACTTAAAAGTGAGCGCATTCGAATTCATGGTGATTATCACCTGGGTCAGGTACTTGTAAACGGAGAGGATTTTTACTTGTTAGATTTTGAAGGTGAGCCAGAAAGTACGATTCGCGACAGAAAAGTGAAGCAACCACCATTAAAAGATGTAGCAGGTATGTTTCGCTCTTTTCACTACGCTATCTATTCTACGGTATTTAACAATGCAGAGAATTATGTGTATGATAAAAATGATCTGTTAAGAGCAGGGGAAGTTTTGTATCGCTTTATGGTAGGAGTCTTTCTTGAAACATACATCGATAAAGCGCAACGGGAAAACCTCAATATTGGATACAGTCACGAAATAGAATTCTTATTGAGATATTGCCTTCTTGAAAAGGCAGTCTATGAATTAGGGTACGAATTGAATTCGAGACCCAGATGGGCGGTCATTCCTCTTGAAGGAATCGCTAGTATTATGAATTATAACTAACCAAAATAGCATGAGTAACGTACAAGTACATAGCTTATTTACAGATTACGATATCGCATTATTTAAAGCAGGTAAACATTTTCGCCTATATGAAAAATTAGGAGCACATCTCATTGAGAAAGATGGAGTTAAAGGGACGTATTTCGCTGTTTGGGCACCCTCCGCCAAAAGCGTATCTGTGGTGGGCGACTTTAATTACTGGCTTGAGGGAGAGCACTTGTTGAACGTAAGATGGGATTCCAGCGGTATCTGGGAAGGATTTATCCCAGGAATCCAACAGGGCACACTTTACAAATATAAAATTCACTCTTCTCATAATGACATAAAAACGGAAAAGGCCGATCCTTTCGCTCGTTATTGTGAACATCCGCCAAATACAGCTTCTGTTGTCTGGGGGCTCAACCATGAATGGAAGGATCAAAAGTGGATGGACACACGAGAAGAAAAAAACAGCCTGAATGCGCCATTTTCGGTATATGAAGTCCATCTGGGATCCTGGAGAAAGAAACTGGAAGAAAACAGAAGCCTCACATATCTCGAGCTGGCAGATGAATTGGTAAGTTACCTTAAAGAAACCGGATTTACGCATGTAGAGTTTATGCCAGTTATGGAATATCCGTATGATCCTTCGTGGGGCTATCAACTTACAGGCTACTTTGCACCTACTTCCAGATTTGGAAAACCAGAAGATTTTATGGTACTGGTAGATAAACTGCATCAAAATGATATTGGTGTGATACTCGACTGGGTACCTTCTCATTTTCCCGAAGATGCACATGGATTAGGTTTTTTTGACGGTACCCATTTATACGAACATCCCGATAGAAGAAGAGGTTATCACCCCGATTGGAAAAGTCTTATTTTTAATTACGGGCGAAATGAAGTACGCTCTTTCTTGATCAGCAATGCCTTGTTCTGGCTAGATCAGTACCATGCAGATGGCCTTAGAGTAGACGCTGTAGCTTCTATGCTATACCTTGATTATTCAAGAGAAGATGGAGAATGGGAACCAAATATCTATGGAGGAAGAGAGAATCTCGAAGCGATCTCATTTTTCCGTGAACTCAACGAACAAGTATATCAAAACTATAAAGGAGTACAAACCATAGCTGAAGAATCTACCTCGTTTCCCATGGTTTCCAGACCTGTTTACCTTGGTGGTTTAGGCTTTGGAATGAAATGGATGATGGGCTGGATGCACGATACGCTTGAATATTTTAAAAAGGAACCTATATACAGAAGACATCATCAGAATGATATTACTTTTAGTATGACCTATACGTTTACGGAAAATTTCATGCTTCCGTTATCGCACGATGAGGTTGTATATGGTAAACAATCTATTCTAGGAAGGATGCCCGGCGACGAATGGCAGCGCTTTGCGAATTTAAGAGCCCTGTACAGTTACATGTTTACGCATCCGGGAACCAAATTGTTATTTATGGGAGCCGAATTTGGTCAATCGGGAGAGTGGAATTTTGAGCAGAGTCTTGATTGGCATTTACTTCAGTACGATTTTCATACTGGTATTAAAAAATTAATCACCGATCTTAATAAACTATACCGAAAGCAACCAGCACTTTATGAAAAACAATTCGATGCATCGGGATTTGAATGGATCGATCACAATGACGCTCAAAATTCTGTGCTTTCTTACATCCGTAAAGGAAATGATAAAAAAGATCAGTTATTGGTTGTTTGTAACCTTACTCCGGTAGTTCGTGAAAACTACAAGATAGGACTGCCGACTAAGTGCAAGCTTACCCAGATATTCAATAGTGATTTTAAAAAATATGGTGGTAGCGGAATTAGCAATAAAAAACAAATTTCGTCTAAGAAAGAAACGTGGCAATTCCGAGATCATTCCGCAGAAATCACATTACCACCTCTGGGAGTGGTTGTTTTTCAAATTTTATAAACATTTGTTTCATTTTAAGATCAAAAGTCTTTCATTTGTAGGCTATTGAAAAAAGAAAAAGAATGATTACCAATACCGAACTTGAGTATAAAGGAAATTTATATCCCTCTAAAATAATAGATTTTAAAAAAGAAGTAGACAAGATTTACTTTCAAACGCAGAATGATGTTATTCTCGAAATAACGGTTTTAAGAGACAGTGTCATTCGCTTTAGATATGCTACTGAGGGAGTTTTTGAACCAGACTTTTCATATGCAATTGATGAAGAAGCCAACTACGGATATAATCATTTAGAGGTAAATGAGGAGAAAGAACAATACACCATTGTTACTTCCAAGATAAAAATTACAGTCAACAAAGAAAGTCTCAAGATCGCTATTTATGATCTGGATGGGAATCTCATTAACGAAGATGAGTCTGGCTTTCATTGGGAAGAAAACTACGAGTATGGCGGTAATATCGTCAAAATGAGTAAAGGTAGCAGCGAAGCTGAAGGATTTTATGGGCTTGGTGATAAAGCTACTCACGTAAACCTTAAAGGCAGAAGAGTACATAATTGGTGTACAGACCAGTATGCATTTGGAAAAGAGCAGGAACCGCTTTATAAAGCGATTCCATTTTACGTAGGCCTTCATCACAAAGTCGCTTACGGTATCTTTTTTGACAATACCTTTCGTACGCATTTTGATTTCTGTCATGAGCGTCGTAACGTTACCAGTTTTTGGGCAGATGGAGGCGAAATGAATTATTATTTTTTCTTCGGTCCCTCTATTCCAGAAGTGGTTACAAGTTATACAGACCTAACGGGTAAGCCAGAACTCCCACCACTTTGGGCGTTAGGATACCACCAAAGCAAGTGGAGTTATTA
This sequence comes from Flavobacteriaceae bacterium M23B6Z8, assembly GCA_046199005.1. Taxonomy (GTDB): domain Bacteria; phylum Bacteroidota; class Bacteroidia; order Flavobacteriales; family Flavobacteriaceae; genus Ascidiimonas. The sequence goes on along the minus strand of CP176050.1, from coordinate 2,672,752 downwards.
TCCGGAGAAAAAAGTAAAAGAGATTACATCGAAGCTCAGGGAGCTTAAAATACCATGTGACGCCATCTACTTAGATATCGATTATATGGATGGCTTTCGCTGTTTTACGTGGAATAAAGAATATTTTCCAGAACCTAAGAAAATGGTAAAGGAATTGGCTGACGATGGTTTTAAAACGGTCGTAATTATCGATCCGGGAATAAAAATTGATAAAGAGTACAGTGTTTATAATGAAGCCATAGAAAACGATTATTTCTGTAAGCGTGCCGACGGACCTTACATGCGAGGAAAAGTATGGCCGGGAGAATGTAATTTTCCCGATTATACCAATCCGGAGGTTCGAGAATGGTGGGCCGGTTTGTTCAAAGAACTTATTTCTGAGCTAGGAGTGAAGGCGGTCTGGACCGATATGAATGAGCCTGCGGTAATGGAGGTTCCTACAAAAACATTTCCTTTAGATGTTCGCCATGATTATGATGGCAATCCTTGTAGTCATCGCAAAGCTCATAATGTTTATGGAACACAGATGGCTAGAGCTACTTATGAAGGAGTAAAACGATATGCTTTTCCGAAGCGCTCTTTTGTAATTACGCGTTCTGCGTATTCTGGGGCGCAGCGCTACTGTTCTACGTGGACAGGGGATAATGTGGCAACCTGGGAGCATCTCTGGTTGGCAAACATTCAGGTACAGCGACTGTGTATGAGCGGAATGAGTTTCGCAGGAACCGATATTGGAGGTTTTGCTGAGCATCCTACTGGAGAATTGTTTGCGAGATGGATTCAGCTAGGCGTATTTCACCCGTTTTGCAGAGTGCATTCAAGCGGCGATCACGGCGATCAGGAACCATGGTCTTTTGGCGAAGATGTAATAGATGTGACTCGTAAGTTCGTTGAGTTGCGATATCAGCTGTTGCCTTATCTTTACACCATGTTCTGGAGATATACCGAAGAAGGTGTTCCTTTGATTAAATCGCTGGTTTATTACGATCAGGAAGACCCTCAGACGCACTATCGTACTGATGAATTTATTTTTGGAGAGCATATTTTAGTCTGTCCTATTTTGGAACCTAATTCGAAAGGGCGACGCATGTACCTTCCAAGAGGGCAATGGTACAACTACTGGAATGATGAGTTACTCTCTGGTGGTAAGGAGCATTGGGTAGAGGCAGATCTCGATAGTATGCCCTTGTTCGTCAAAGAAGGTGCTATCATACCTAAATACCCCATTCAACAATACGTAGGAGAGAAAGATATAGATAAACTAACTTTAGATGTCTATTACAAAAAAGGAAAGGAAGTGTCTACGGTATACGAAGACTCTAATGATGGCTTTGATTATAAAAAGGGGCGTTATTGTCTTCGAACTTTTAAGCTTACCGGAAAAGAAAATGAGCTTATTATTCAACATCATAAGGTTGGAAAGTATGTTACACCCTATCAAAAGTTTGTCTTAAAGATGCATGGATTACCGTTTAAGGTTAAGACAATTCAATATGATAATGAAGAAATTGCATTTGAGGATATTCGAATTAACGGGGATAGTACACTCGAAATAGACAAAGAATTTACCGAATTGCATATTATTGGAGCCTAAAAAATTTGTAATTTTCCGAAAAAACAGAATCTAATGAAAAGATCAGTCATTTTATTTTCTTTCTTTTTCCTGGTACTTTCTTGCAAAACGAATCCTTTTACAGGAAAAAAGACGTTAAACTTTTATCCGAATAGTCAGATATTTCCAATGTCTTTCCAGCAATACGATCAAGTGCTAAATGAAAGCAAGGTGATCACTGGTACTGCTAAAGCTGATATGGTAAAAAGAGTAGGGCAGCGAATCGCAGGTGCTGCAGAAAGGTGGTTAACCGCGAATGGGCATCCCGGATATCTCAAAGACTATCGTTGGGAGTACAAACTAATAGATTCAGATCAGGTGAATGCGTGGGCGATGCCAGGAGGTAAAATTGCTGTGTATACGGGTATCTTGCCTATCACACAATCAGAAACAGGTCTGGCGGTAGTACTTGGTCATGAAGTTGCGCACGCACTGGCAGATCACGGAGCACAACGTATGAGTGCAGGTACCCTGCAACAACTGGGAGCCGTAGCCGGTAATGTGGCTCTTAGCAAAAATGAGGAAAACCGACAACTGTTCAATACGGCCTATGGAGTAGGATCTAATGTGCTGGGAATGCTACCGTTTAGTAGAAGTCACGAATCTGAAGCCGATGCAATTGGCATTCAAATCATGGCAATTGCCGGATACAATCCTTACGAAGCGGCAGAACTTTGGAAACGAATGAAAGAGAGAAGCGGTGGGCAGCAACCACCAGAATTTCTTAGTACGCATCCTTCAAACGATACTCGTATTAAAAATTTAACTATGTTAGCTCCAAAAGCGGTAGAAGAGGCGAAAAAGTACGGTGTCGTTAAGTTTAAGAAATAAGGTTCATACAACCTTAGAATTTGAAAAAAATCATACAAAAGCTGTTCATTAGAACAGCTTTTTTTAAATAAGTTTCATGACTACACTAACCAAAGGAAGCAAAAAACTGTTGAATGCCTGGGCGTTTTATGATTGGGCCAACTCTGTATATAGTCTTGTAATTGCATCTGCTATTTTCCCGTTGTTTTACGGTGCACTGTTTAGAGAAGCACAAGTAGAAAAAATAGAAGTCTTCGGGGGCATGATAGCAAGAGCTCCTCTTATAAGCTATGTGACGGCATTTGCTTTTCTGATAGTTTCGTTCCTATCACCTTTTCTCTCTGGTATTGCCGATTATGTGGGTAATAAGAAAGTCTTTATGAAATTCTTTTGCTATATGGGAGCACTCTCCTGTATTGGTTTATATTGGTTTTCACTGGAGCATATTTACATCAGTCTGTTTTGTTACTTTCTGGCACTGGTAGGTTTTTGGGGGAGTCTTGTTTTTTATAACTCCTATCTTCCCGATATTGCCTATCCTGAACAACAAGATAAAATAAGTGCAAAGGGGTATTCTTTGGGTTATATAGGCAGTGTTGTTTTGTTACTCATTAATCTGGCAATGATCCTTAAGTACGAATGGTTCGGATTCGAAGGTGCAGGTACTCCCACCAGATTAGCTTTTATACTTACCGGTTTGTGGTGGATTGGGTTTAGTCAATACACATTTTTCCATTTACCCAAGGGTACTCATGAAGTAAAAAAAGTGACCCGAAAGATAATGCTTAATGGTTTTCGGGAACTTTCCGTTGTTTTTAAAAGTCTTAACAATAGCATTCAGCTTAAGCGATACTTAATTGCTTTTTTCGTTTACAGTATGGGGGTACAAACGGTGATGCTTATCGCTACCTATTTTGGGGAAGAAGAACTGGAATGGGGTAGTGCAGATGAACGGACCTCAGGTCTTATAGTTAGTATCTTATTAATACAGATTGTTGCCGTCTTGGGTGCCTGGTTAACTGCTAGAGCCTCCGGCAAGTTTGGGAACATCAAGACTTTGCTGGTGATCAATCTTATTTGGATTGTAATCTGTATCGCAGCTTATTTTGTAACTACGCCCAATGAATTCTATATTGCTGCCGCATTTGTTGGGATGGTGATGGGAGGCGTACAGTCTTTAAGCAGGTCCACATATTCCAAATTTTTGCCGGATACAGATGATACGACTTCGTTCTTTAGCTTTTACGATGTTGCAGAAAAAATTGGGATCGTAATCGGTATGCTGGTTTATGGTTTTATTGCTCAAATAACCGGGAGCATGCGTTCTTCTATATTGGCGATCGTGATCTTTTTTGTAGTAGGTTTTATTTTACTCTTATTTGTTCCTCAAAAACCACGAAACACCTGAAAGAGAGGTAGGTAAAAAATTACATTTTTCAGAAGCAATTTTTAAGAAAATCACTTCGATTTTTTGGAAGTGCATTTTAACGATTCTTTTAACATTTTGTCGACCGTGATAGCAGAAGTTAAATGTTAAAGATTATATTCGTTTAACTTAAAATAGGAATATGAAATTATCAAGATTATTCCTACTATGCTGCATATCCCAAATTGCTGTTTTTATGTCTTCCTGTTCTAGCGACTCCGATTCTTTGGAGCCAATAGACGGCCAAATTGTCACCGCCGAAGAGAACTTTATTGAAGTTCAGGTAAATCGGCAAAGTTTTCAACCCGATCAGGTTTCCGTTAATTCTCAGGATAATTTTGTAAATATCGTGGGAACCGAAACTTCAAGTAACCGGTCTGTTTTCCTTACTTTTAAATTGTTGGGAACAGGTACTTTAAATTTGGGCGACTCTTCAGAGAATCCCGAAGGAAACGTTGCTGGATTTTTATTGAACGCGGAAAACAAAGGATATCTAACGAATGGTATCGAAGGTAAGTGGGGCGAGATAAAGATCACCAAACTCGATGCGGTTAACCGCAAAATTTCGGGTACATTTCACTTCACGGCTTACGATCAGGATTACAGACCTATTGTACTGGAAGATGGTTCTTTTGTAGATGTAACTTACTAGTGTAAATCAAAACACTATTAATCAATAGAAAATTCCAACGAAATCTACTCAGGTAGGGGTCGTTGGAATTTTTGGTTCATCTGTTTTTCTATAAAATTTTGAAGAAAAGATATAATTTGTATATTGCAAATCAATAAATAAACATCCATGAAAAAAGTCCTCGTTTTACTGCTGATTATTGTATTTTGTTCTTGTTCGTCAAACGTTGATCTCGCTATTGATAATCCTACCAATGAAGCTGTTTTAGTTTCTGTAGATTCGCTCTTAGTAGAGGTTCCTGCCAGACAGGTTGTATGGGTTGAGATGGGAAAAGGTGAGCACCAGATCAAGTTGGAGAATGATAGTGTGATAAAGTATAATTTCACCCAGGATGTTTATATGATAAATCCTACGCTTACCAGGTATTTAATGTATGAGGAGTTTTATGGCAATCAGATGTATCAAAATATGCATCGCAGTTCTATTCCTACGAAAACGGTAAATTACCTTGGGATGGAGATTGAAGGGAATTATGATATCGTTGAAGACGTTATAAATACAGTACGTTGGGATTATGGACCAAGAGAGACCTTACCTGAAACTGTTATGATTGAAGATGGCGATATGTATACTACATTGATAAAACTCACAGATCCTATTGAGTTGTATGAAAGTATACCTGCAGACGGAGAATAATCTTGATTAACCGTTATCAAACAATCTAAGATTTTGAGTATAGGATATCACTACATCTGGGACGTTCAAGGCTGTAATGCTAAAACGATTTCATTTACACTCCAGATAGATCAATTACTACACGAGATCATCGATCAGTTAAACTTGTCAAAAGTTGATGCTGCTTTTAAACAATTTGAACCTGTTGGGGTTACGGGATTTATATTACTTGAAGAGAGCCATATTAGTATTCATACCTGGCCCGAACACCAGTTTGCTGCTGTAGATATTTTTTCCTGCAAACCTATAGAAATTTCGAAGGTGAAATCATTTCTTATGGAACAGTTGGAGGCAGACGACGTGGTCTCATCTTCTATGAAAAGAGGTAGAATACCTGTTCCTTCTTTAAAATAATCTCAAAAAAAAACAGAAGCTTAGATATTTTAAAAAGCATCAGATCATAATGAAGTGCGACATGAATTCGCAATCATCGGTCATGATCTTTTGTTCCTGGGTGCGTAGGTTGAGTGCAACAGGTTCATCAACGAAAAATATTCCTGGCTGATAATAATAATTCTCCTGATCCATCATCAAAGGATGGTATTCCTGATAGATCATCGCTTGTAACGAATAATCGCCTTTGGTTTCTTCCCGTTTCCCATATGCCTTAATTTGAACGTTCTCACCAATCCTTCCGTACATAGGTTTCTTCACGAAATCACCCAAAGAAGGTTCGTTTGTAAAAGTCTTGGCGATTGAATTGTTCATAGGAAAATGTTGGGTAATGTAAGCTAAGAACTTTTTATTTTGCCAAATCGTAGTGAAGGCAGGATTGAGTACAACAACAAGGTCTTTAAGAATAAGATCGCTTAGGATTTTTGCCAGATCGGGTTCTTCGTTAAACATCCAATCCCAGGGAATCATTTTAAACCAAACATCTACCATTTGGTATTCTTCTCCAATGGTATAAAAAACACCTTCTTCTGAAAATACCACATTTTCAAGGTCTTCATAGAAAGGTTTGAATCCGGCTTGATAAGCAAGATCCAATATTGGATTAACATTCATTTTGTCTTCTTCATATCCAAATGAAGAGCCCATAAAAACCGGATTATCAACCGTGAGTTTAGATCGTATTTGAGAAAGCTTAGTTACCAGCGCATTCTCAAGATTATTAAAAGAAACAAATCCCGATCTGAGTTCTTTAAACTGAGCTTCCTGCCAGTACAATGTTTCCGGAAGCGTACTGCAAGTATCGGCATTAAATTCAATTACCGTTTCTTCTTTTTTGTCAAACCCTCCGTTAATATCAAATCTTCCGTATAGAAAAGCATGCTTATCCCGGTTTTCCCAGGAATAGTAGATACACTCATGAAAAAAAGAAGGGATTTCCAGAAGATCCAGCCTACGTTCTGAAATAATCTTTTCAGTAGCCTTCACAAAAGTATCAAAGGCCTCTTGCGCAGTAATTTTGAATCGATCTACTTCATGTCGATAAATCCCAAGGAGTTCCTCAGAAAAATAGTCTTCTTTTAAAAACCAGTGAAGATAATGCGGTACGTTTTTCTTTTTTAGTTTTTTGATTTCACGGAATCTGTTATCCCCCAAACGACCTGAAAGACTTCCCTTTTCCATATCCCGAAGATGACGCTTTAGGTGTTCTTACTGTCCTTCTGGTAGCCGTGCTCTGAAGGTCGTTTTTTAGTGCTGTAGACTTGTTAAAAGCACTTTCATTTTTATAATACCTGGAATCAGGAGTAACCCCAGCCAGATTATTTCTAAACAGAGATGATGCCAGTGTATAATATAAGATAGGGCGTAATCCAGCGTGGCGATATCCGTTATCGTTATTTTTATCTGATTCTATTTTGGCAATGGAAAGCGTGTCGATGCTTCCGTCAAGTGCATGTACGATCGCAATAGATTTGCTTTTATCGTCTATGATTTTTTCATCGAGAATTCTATAATCATTTCCTGGCTCAATTTCTTCTACCTCGGTAACAATTCCTTTAGTAGATTCGTAAATTGTTTTTTCATCATATTCTTTAATTCTTGGTTCACCATTATCGGAAAAACAACTGTTGAGAAGAAGCGTGCTCGAGAATAGACCTACAATTGCTAATTTTTTGGATAATTCTAAAGCGTTCATGATTTTTTTGTTCATCTTTGGCCGTGAAAATTAGTTTATGTTTCAAACATAGTTAAATTTTATGAGAAAAAAAATTCTACTCGCGATCGCAGTATTCACGGCAGGACTTTGCTCAATTATTTACGAATTACTAATTAGTACAGCAGCTACTTATTTTCTTGGAAACGGGGTAAAACAGTTCTCACTTATTATTGGTGTTTACCTTTGTTCTATGGGTCTTGGTGCATTTGTTTCAAAGTACTTCAAAGATCGATCGCTGCTTTTCTTTATACGTATTGAATACCTGCTGGGATTTATAGGGGGTATTTCTGTACCATTAATTTATTTTCTTTTCGTTAATGTAAGTCCGACAGCTCTTCAGTTTTACTGCTTATTGATCATTTTTGTAATCGGTCTTCTTACTGGTATGGAGGTTCCACTTCTTACATTCGTATCATCGGAAAAGGAGGTAAAGAACGATCTTTCTAATATATTATCTCTTGATTATATTGGCGGATTATTGGCTACATTGATCTTTCCTTTTATATTATTGCCTTTTCTTGGATTGTTTTATTCATCATTGCTTTTCGGGATTGTGAATATTCTTTTAGGCCTGGTTTTGAGTATGCTTTTCTTCAAGGAGAAAAAAGCGCAACTTATTCCTGGCATTTTAGCCCTGATCGCTTTAATCATTCTCGTAGCATCTGCGGGTTCGCTGTTAAAAGTATGGGACGAAAAAATTTATAAAAGTCCGATAGTACTTAATGTGCAAACACCTTATCAAAAAATTGTATTAACAAAGACTTCTAACGATGATGTAAGACTTTATCTGAACAGAGTAATCCAGTTTTCTTCTAAAGATGAGCACAGGTATCATGAATCTCTGGTACACGCACCACTCGTTTTTCATAATGATCCGCAAAGGGTACTCATACTAGGAGGAGGAGAGAACCTGGCTAGTAGGGAAGTACTAAAAGACAGTCGTGTTCACACTATTGATGTTGTTGATATTGACGGGGAAATGTTCAGGCTGGCAAAAGAGAATCCGTTTTTAAGGAATATTAATAAAGAAGCAGCAAGCAACAGAAAAGTGAATCTTATCACACAAGATGCTTTTACCTTTCTCAATGAAAACCAAGACCACTACGATCTGATCATTGCCGATCTTCCTGACCCATCTAATGAAGGTGTGGCGCGACTCTACAGTAAACAGTTTTTTCTGATGGTGAAGCGCAACATGGCAGACGATGGAATATTTGTCACTCAGTCTGGTGAGATCTATTTTTCAAATACAGTTTTCAGTTGTATTCACACGACCATGACCGAGGTGTTCGACAAAGTAATCCCTTATCATGTTTACATACCTTCTTTTGGAGACTGGGGGTTTAATATGGCCTTTAAGAAGTCAAATGAAAAACGTAACCGTGGAAAGCTTCCGGAGAGGTTAAAATACCTTACAGATACCCAACTTGAGAATTTGTATGAATGGCCCACCGATGTTGTCATTCAGAAAACAGCTGTCAATACCTTGGACAACCCTATTATTCTTAATTATTACCTGGACGATTGGAATCGATGGAAAAAGGATTTTGAAACTGGAACGCAATAAAAAAAGACTCCGAAGAGTCTTTTTCCAGTTTTTTGATTGATGGTAAACCTTCTGATTAAACTTTGATCACTTTTCCTGATCCTACCGATTTGGTGTCTTCTACCGATGGGTTTCCGGTATATTTAAGATTGCCAGATCCTGCGATTCTTGCTTTTAAAGAACCTTCGCAATGAACTTTAGCGTTTCCTGACCCTGCAATAGAAGCCGAAATATTCATCACTTTCATTTGCTCAGCGTTCAAATTTCCAGAACCTGCGATGCTCAGCTTCATATCGTTAGCATTGCCTGAAAGCCTAATATTTCCTGAACCGGCAACACTTGCCTTAATTTCATCTGCTTCAATACTTGCTTTTAGATCGCCTGATCCGGCTACGCTTAATTTAAAATTATCTGCCTCTAGGGTGGTTTCTGTAACAACCTTTCCGGAACCTGCCAGAGACAACTTAGAAATACGCTTTACCGGAACGGTGATCACAATTTGCTTTCCAGAAGAAGGTCTCAGGTTGTATCCTTTTTCAACTTTAATACTTAGATTATTACCCGAAACTTTGGTTTCGATATGTTCAAGCAGATTCGACTCTCCTTCAAGTGTGATCTTTCCTTCTTCTCCGGCAACAATAATTACATCCATAAATCCGGCTGACGAGATGCCGTCGTAATCACCAAGATCTCTGGTTTCTGTAATCACATTTCCGTTACCCTTAACCTTATCGTTTCCCCACCATTGTGCGTGGAGTCCTGTAGAAATAAAAAGAATGATTGCTAGAGTGGTTAATTTTTTCATAATAGTACTTTATTTGATTAATGATTTAAATTTGTTTTAGGCTTACGCCTCCATATTCTGAGTCAATATTGATTCGGTTACCGCTATTTTGCGCCCCGTAGTAACCCTTGTAATATTTTTTATTATTTTGAGATCTCTTAGTAGAAAATTCAAGGCCTTCACTTTTTAAGCCTGCATATTCCAGGTTAACCTCAAAGTCAAATTGATAACCGGAAGCGTATCCGATTTTTATTCCGGCGTATTCAGACCTGATCGATACGTTTCCGGCACTCTCGGTAAGCTCTGTAATTCGAATAGAGCTAAAATCTGAATTTATATTAACATTACCATAAACACTTCCCAACTCTGTTTTAACATAACTTCCATTACCTTGTATATTGGTGAGTTTCTCTACGCTTATCGATCCGTAATCACATTTGTATTCTACATTTTTTACCTCATTAATTCTGGAGCTTGTGTAATCTGCTTTAATAATAAGGTTCTCTGCTTTGCCTATAGTATAGCCAGAGTAATCTGCCTGAATAGTAGCACCTTTAACATAGTCTATAGAAGATTTTGAGGTATAATCGAATTTTAGAAAATTCCCTCTGGAAAGTAGCTCTCCTATATCTATCTTACCGTAGTCGCAGCTTATATTCGCCTTTCCTTCCAATTTGTCAAGATAAATACCTCCGTAATCATTTGAGAGATCTACGCTATTAGTGGCAGGTAATTTTACCGTATAATTAACTTCAATATTCACATTATTGTTCTTACTCCAATTCCAGTTCCAACGGTTTTTTGAAAAGATGGTTTTAGCAGTTACCATTGAGTTACTCGCTTCAAAGTCTACATCGATCTCATCTAGTTTTTCCTGCACTTTTTCTTCGTTGTTACCATTGGTTTTAATATGTACCTCTATTACTATTCTGTTTTGATCCCAGGTCGTCATATAGAGATTTCCATAGCTGTTCTCAATTTTCAGGAATGCATCAGCGTTTACGCTATATTCCTTTTTGATCTTTTTCTCCTTGGTATATTTACCTGCATGACCATTATTGGCCAAACCAATCGCAGGAATTAAAAAGGCGATGATTAATAAATTATATAGAAATGTCTTCATAAGAGTTTGCATTTAGTGTTTTCAATTTTTTTGTTTCTTCAATCTGGTCAATTACTTCCTGAAGCAGATTAATGCGGGTTTGAAAATTAGTGACCATGGCATATAGAATCTTTTTATGGTCTCCATGAGCTGCGAGTTCTTTTTCGAGCAACTCATAGTCATCCTGTAGTTTCGATAATTGCTGCATTACGTCTTGCACGAGCACTTTGGTATCTTCATCTGCAATGGTATTCAGTTTTTCAATTTCTTCATTCAATAACGAGGCGAAGTAAAACTGTGTTTTTTCGATCTCTGGATTTGCAGCAGGAGAAGGATTGTTGAGTGTGGTTACTCCTATTGCAATAAGTATTACAATGGAGGCAGCTATGCTCAGCGGCTTCCAGTACCACCCTTTGTTTTTAGTGGTGATTTTATCTTTTGTCCCGGCACCAGATCGCTCTAACTTTTCTAGAAAGCGTGATTTATGGCCTCTCTCGGGTTCTTCCAGATCGAACGTATTGTTCAATCTATCGAATAATTCTTCAATGGGGTCTTTTTCTATTGGCATAATACAGCTAATTTTTTTCGTAAACTTTCTTTTGCTCTGGAAATCATCGTTCTGCAATTTGCATAACTAATATCCATGATATCTGAGATCTCCTCATAATCGTATCCTTCGATTAAATGTAAGGTCAAAGACACTCGGTAATTATCTTTTAACAGCTTCATGGTTTCCAAAACTTTTTGAGCCTGAACATTTGTCAACGCATGGTCTGAGACAGGTACTTCGTGATCTTCGACCTTGTACATAATGTCATCAATAGATACCTCATTTTTCTTTTGTGCTTTACGGTATTGGTAAATACTGTTGTTAATCACAATTCTTTTTAACCATGCTCCAAAGGTGACTTCACCTTTAAACGTGTGCAGCTTCGTAAATGCATTTAAAAACGATTCCTGCATAACATCTTCTGCTTCAAAACGATCTTTTAAGATGCGAACTGCGGTATTGTACATTGCTTTGTAATAGCGATTGTAAATCTCCATTTGTGCACGTTGATCACCTTTTTCACATAAGGGCAATAGTTGCTCGGTATCTAATTTTGTTTGGCTCAAAAAGAATGCATTTACCTTAAAAGACAAGTACGTTTTTCAATTGTTACACTTTTCAGTAGAAAAAATATAATTTATTCCAGTCAAGTTAATAAGAATATTTTTCCGAAGTAAAATTAATTGGCATAACTATTGACCTTATATGATGGAAAAAAAATGACATGTTCGGCGAATGCCATATAATATAGGGCATTAAATGAAAATATATAATTGAAAAAGAAAAATTCATCAGATTGACTAGTGACAATCTGACTTTAAAAAGTGGTATGGCAAAAACAAAAATTTTAAATATTGACAGTTTGTCATTTCAAGGAATCGATGAAGATGCAGAGTTAATTCCTTTAATGACACCAGAAGATGAAGCTGAGATCAACAACGAAAAATTGCCTGAATTGCTTCCGGTACTTCCATTGCGAAATACGGTACTCTTCCCGGGTGTCGTAATTCCGATCACCGCCGGTCGAGATAAATCCATTCAATTGATCAAAGATGCCAATAATGGTGATAAGGTAATTGGTGTGGTTTCTCAAAAGGATGAATCGGTTGAAAATCCTACTGCAGAAGATATCCATCAAATAGGTACAGTGGCGAGAATTCTTAGGGTTCTGCAAATGCCTGACGGAAACACTACGGTAATCATTCAGGGGAAAAAACGTTTCGAGATCGATAAGATCACTCAAACATCACCTTATTTCAAGGCGTCTGTTAAAGAAGTGCCAGAGGTTAGAGTATCAGATGATAACAAAGAATTTAGTGCAGTTATCGATTCAATAAAGGAACTCGCTTTGAATATCATCCGAGACAATCCTAATATTCCTTCAGAGGCCTCCTTTGCTATAAAGAATATTGAGAGTAATTCATTCCTCATCAATTTCGTTTCTTCCAACATGAATTTAAGTGTGAAGGAAAAGCAGGAGTTACTCGAGATTAACAATCTCACGAAACGCGCTTTGGCAACGCTTAAGTATATGAATATCGAATTGCAACGGTTAGAGTTAAAAAATGATATTCAATCAAAAGTAAGACATGATCTCGATCAACAGCAGAGAGAATACTTTCTTCAGCAACAAATGAAAACCATTCAGGAAGAGCTCGGAGGAGGTTCTTATGAAGAGGAGATCGAGGAAATGAGCAAACGTGCAAAGGGTAAAAAATGGAATGACAAGGTGAAAGAACACTTTGAAAAGGAACTTGCCAAAATGCAACGCATGAATCCTCAGGTTGCCGAGTATTCCATCCAACGAAATTATCTCGACCTTTTTCTCGATCTTCCGTGGAATGAATTTTCTGAGGATAAATTTGATTTAAAAAAGGCACAACAAATACTGGACAGAGACCATTACGGACTCGAAGACGTTAAAAAAAGGATCATAGAGTATCTGGCTGTTCTTAAATTAAGAGGTGATATGAAATCGCCCATACTCTGTTTGTACGGACCTCCCGGTGTCGGAAAGACCTCATTGGGAAAATCGATTGCAGAGGCTTTGGGAAGAGAATATGTAAGAATGTCCCTAGGAGGTCTGCGCGACGAAGCCGAAATCAGAGGACATAGAAAAACCTATATCGGCGCTATGCCAGGACGACTTTTGCAGTCTATCAAAAAAGCCGGAACATCTAATCCAGTTTTCGTATTAGACGAAATTGATAAACTGGCTTCCAGTCACCAGGGAGATCCGTCTTCTGCTATGTTGGAAGTACTGGATCCTGAGCAGAACAATGAGTTTTATGATAACTTCCTTGAGATGGGTTATGACCTTTCTAAAGTAATGTTCATTGCAACGGCAAACAGTCTTTCAACAATTCAGCCTGCCTTGAGAGATCGTATGGAGATCATTAAGGTGACTGGTTATACAACCGAAGAAAAAGTTGAGATTGCGAAAAGACACCTCTTGCCTAAACAGTTGGAAGAGCATGGCCTTACGAAAGAGAATTTAAAAATAGATAAACGTTTGCTTGAAAAAATAGTGGAAGGCTACACTAGAGAATCAGGTGTACGATCTTTAGAAAAACAAATCGCAAAAATGGTGCGTTATGCAGCCAAATCTATTGCGTTAGAAGAATCCTATAATGTCAAAGTTACCGCAGAAGACGTTCTGAATGTACTGGGACCTGCTCGACTGGAACGTGATAAGTACGAGAATAATGAAGTAGCGGGTGTTGTTACCGGGCTGGCATGGACAAGTGTGGGTGGTGATATTTTGTTTATTGAATCTATTTTATCGAAAGGAAAGGGAACATTAAATATTACGGGTAATCTTGGGCAGGTAATGAAAGAATCTGCTACGATTGCACTGGAATACATTAAGTCAAATGCTGAAAAATGGAATATCAATCCAGATATATTTGGTAAATACAACGTACATATACACGTTCCTGAAGGAGCTACCCCCAAAGACGGTCCGAGTGCAGGTATTACCATGCTTACCTCTCTGGTATCATTATTCACACAGAAAAGAGTAAAAAAGAGTCTGGCAATGACCGGAGAAATAACTCTTAGAGGCAAAGTGCTTCCGGTTGGTGGTATTAAAGAAAAGATTCTGGCGGCCAAACGTGCTCGCATCAAAGAAATTATTTTATGTGCAGAAAACAAACGGGATATTGAAGAGATCAAACCCTCGTATCTTAAAGGTCTCACTTTTCATTATGTGACAGAGATGAGTGAGGTGATCGACATAGCTATTACGAATCAAAAAGTAAAAAACGCAAAACAACTTTAAAACGAAACCCGGATCTATCCGGGTTTTTTGTTGGTTTGCATTCTGCTTATGATTCTGTGCTTTTTTTGCCATCCGATATAATATGATAACTTTGCGCACATATCAATAATGCATATTCTTCGGTTAAAATAAATGGATAAAAAGATCACCATAGCCATAGATGGTTTTTCTTCGACAGGTAAGAGTACAATTGCAAAAAGACTTGCCCAAGAACTTGAATACGTTTATGTTGATACTGGCGCCATGTATCGGGCTATCACCTTGTTTGCCCTTGAAAACGGATTCATTTCCGAAAGTGAAGAGCACATCGAAGGCTTATTGAAGGAGCTTTCCAAGGTACATTTAGAATTTAAATTTAATCCCGAGCTTAATTTTTCAGAGATGTACCTTAATGGAAAAAATGTGGAGAAAGCGATAAGAACGATGCGTGTTTCTTCATTTGTAAGTCGGGTGTCTACCATTCCCGAAGTAAGGGCCAAACTCGTAGAGATGCAAAAAAAAATGGGAGCTAAAAAAGGAATTGTGATGGATGGGCGAGATATAGGAACGGTTGTTTTTCCGGAAGCCGAACTAAAATTGTTCCTTACGGCATCTGCTCAGAAAAGAGCCCAGAGAAGATACGAAGAATTACAGGAGCGTGGCGAAAAAGTAACCTACGAGGAAGTCCTTCGCAATGTAACGACCAGAGATCAAATAGATTCTACCCGGGAAATTTCCCCGCTCAAAAAAGCAAAAGATGCTATTGAAATTGATAATTCAGATATGGGGATTGAAGAACAATTCGAAAAAATCCATTCGTATGCAAAAAGAGCAATTGAAAATCAATAAGAGCTGCTATTGACGTGAAGACATAAAAAAAACCGCATTAAGCGGTTTTTTTCTGGTTTTATAAATTGGGTATTACCAATTCCTGATCTGGATAAATAAGATCGGGGTTTTTAAGTTTGTCGGTATTTGCTTTAAAGATGGCGTTGTATTTAGACGCATCACCATAATAGTGCTTAGCTATTTTCCCAAGCGTTTCACCTTTTTGAACCGTATGTCTGTGATAAACAGATGTATCTGCTACGGTAATGTTCGCTTTTATATCTGAAGGACTTTCACCACCAACAGATTTAATTTCATCCCAAAGAACGTTTTTTTCGTAAGGAGTTGCAGCTTGTCCTTTAATTTTTAATACACCGCCTTCTTCGGTTACATTACCGTCTTTAATGTTTAGTTTTTCTCCCAAGTCAAGAACTGATTGGTATTTAGATTTTACGCTCATGGCTTTAATTTTAATGTTAGATGTCCAAATATACTTATTTTCTTTCATCTATTTAACATTTCTGAAAATGTTAAGGCCTGGGTTATATTTATAGATTTTACTGTATAAATAGTTGTAAATCAAATATTATAGTACTACTTTTGCACTCCTTTTTTACAACATTCGGGAGAAAAGGGAAAACTATAGAAAAATAAGATATAAACTCTTCTATGTCTAAGTTGTTGATTCCCGGTTAGATATAGAATACAAATTTTTTAATCAGCAATGGCTGAAACAAACACAAAAACAGAAACTCAGGAAACTCAGAATCCTGAAGAATTTTTAGCAAACTTCAACTGGCAAAAATATGAAGAAGGTATTGAGCAGGTTGAAGATGAAAAACTAAAAGAATTTGAATCTTTAGTAGAAAATAACTTTGTAGACACCGCTGATGAAGAGGTAGTTGAAGGTACGGTGGTACATTTAACAGAAAGAGAAGCGATCATTGATATCAATGCGAAGTCTGAAGGCGTTATTTCTCTGAATGAATTTCGTTATAATCCAGAACTTAAAGTTGGGGACAAAGTAGAAGTACTTATAGATGTTCGTGAAGACAGAACGGGACAATTGGTACTATCTCACAGAAAAGCAAGAACCATCAAGGCGTGGGATCGAGTTAATGCGGCGCACGATAATGGAGAAATTGTAAATGGTTTTGTAAAGTGCAGAACCAAAGGGGGTATGATCGTCGATGTATTTGGTATTGAAGCATTCCTTCCTGGTTCTCAAATTGATGTGAAGCCAATTCGTGATTACGATCAATATGTAGGAAAAACGATGGAATTCAAGGTGGTTAAAATCAATCACGAATTCAAAAACGTGGTAGTTTCTCACAAAGCATTGATCGAAGCGGATATCGAAGAACAAAAGAAAGAGATTATCGGGCAGCTTGAAAAAGTTCAGGTACTTGAAGGTGTGGTTAAGAATATCACTTCCTATGGGGTATTTATCGACCTTGGTGGTGTTGATGGTCTTATTCATATCACCGACCTTTCATGGAGTAGAATTAATCACCCAAATGAGGTGGTAGATCTTGATCAGAAACTTAACGTGGTGATCCTTGATTTTGATGATAACAAGTCAAGAATTCAATTAGGTCTGAAACAACTTCAGAAGCATCCTTGGGAGGCACTTGGTGAAGAAATCAAGGTAGGTGATAAAGTAAAAGGTAAAGTAGTCGTAATCGCAGATTACGGAGCATTTATTGAAGTTGCAGAAGGAGTTGAAGGACTTATTCACGTTTCTGAAATGTCCTGGTCTACACACTTACGCTCTGCACAAGACTTTGTAAATGTTGGTGATGAAGTAGAAGCTGTTGTGCTTACACTTGATCGTGAAGAACGTAAGATGTCTCTTGGGATCAAACAATTGACTCCAGACCCATGGACGGATATTACAAGCAAATATCCAGTAGGTTCTAAGCACGAAGGTATCGTGAGAAACTTTACCAACTTTGGTGTATTTGTAGAGCTTGAAGAAGGCATCGACGGACTTATTTATATTTCTGATCTTTCCTGGACTAAAAAAGTGAAGCATCCATCTGAGTTTGTAAATGTGGGTGATAAGTTGGAAGTAGTAGTTCTTGAACTAGACGTTGAAGGAAGAAAACTAAGCCTGGGTCACAAACAGACCACCGAGAATCCTTGGGATAAGTACGAGACCGAATTTGGTGTAGGTACTGTTCACAATGCAGAGATCGGTGAGATCGTTGATAAAGGTGCTACTATCAATTTTAATGAAGATATAGTCGCTTTTGTACCTTCTCGTCATTTGGAAAAAGAAGACGGTAAGAAATTGAAGAAAGGCGAAGCAGCCGACTTCAAGATCATCGAGTTCAATAAAGACTTCAAAAGAGTAGTGGCTTCTCACACGGCTATCTTTAAAGAAGAAGAGCAGAAAAATGTAAAAGCAGCTTCCGCAAAAAGCAGCAACGCAGAAAAGACTACCTTAGGTGATCTTGACGCTTTACAGGAACTGAAAGACAAAATGGACGGGCAGAAATAATTTCATTCCCTTACATTTATGAGATAAAACCCTTCGAATTTTATTTGAAGGGTTTTTTTACACCTTCTATTTAAACAGCCATAACCATCTTTCATTATTCGCCAATAAATGCATAACTTTGATTTTTATAAGATGGTATTCAAATCATGAGCCAAAAAGTATTGCTTTCTTCTAAAGACATTCACATCATATTAAACAGATTGGCATGTCAGCTTATAGAGAATCATCTTGATTTTTCGAATACCGTACTGGTTGGTATTCAGCCCAGAGGTACCTACCTGGCCGATAGACTGGCCTCATTACTCACGAAAGAATACGGGGTTTCTAATCTTCAATTGGGATATTTGGATATTACATTTTACCGTGACGATTTCCGAAGAGGGGATAAACCCTTAGAAGCCAATAAAACCGATATTAATTTTATTGTAGAAGATAAAAAAGTCGTATTTATAGATGATGTGCTGTATACAGGAAGAAGTATACGCGCGGCACTTACGGCAATACAGTCCTTTGGCAGACCTTCAGAAATAGAATTACTTACATTAATAGACAGAAGGTTTAGCAGGCATTTACCTATACAACCCAACTACAGGGGCAGACAGGTAGATGCTATTAATAATGAAAAGGTGAAAGTGATGTGGAAAGAAAATGAAGGTGAAGATGTTATTTATCTGATAAGGACCTAAATGAAAATAAGAAGTTTAAAACCATTTACGAACAAATGAGTGAACTAAGTGTAAAACACTTACTCGGTATTAAATATCTGAAAACATCAGATATAGAACTTATTTTCGAAACCGCAGATCATTTTAAAGAAGTGATCAACCGACCTATAAAAAAAGTACCTTCGTTGCGCGATATTACGATTGCAAATCTTTTTTTTGAAAACAGTACTCGTACCAAACTTTCTTTTGAACTGGCTCAAAAAAGGCTTTCTGCAGATGTGATCAATTTCTCTGCTTCTCAATCATCTGTTAAGAAAGGAGAGACGCTCATAGATACTGTCAACAATATACTTTCGATGAAAGTAGATATGGTGGTGATGCGACATCCAAATCCAGGTGCAGGTGTGTTTTTATCCAGACACGTTAACGCCAGTATAGTGAATGCTGGTGACGGGGCTCACGAGCATCCAACACAAGCACTGCTGGACACCTATTCTATTAGGGAAAAATTAGGTTCGGTAAAAGGCAAAAAGGTGGTAATCGTGGGGGATATACTCCATTCAAGGGTAGCACTGTCTAATATTTTTGCATTAAAAAGATTGGGTGCAGAAGTCAAAGTATGCGGTCCGTTAACCCTGATTCCAAGATACGTAGAATCCCTGGGAGTTACCGTTGAGACCAATCTGAAAAAAGCGCTGCAATGGTGTGATGTTGCTAATATGTTAAGAGTTCAAAATGAACGAATGGACATAAGTTATTTTCCGACCACCAGAGAATATGTGCAGCAATACGGTGTTAATCGGGAATTATTAAGTACCTTAAAAAAAGAGATCGTGATAATGCATCCGGGTCCTATCAATCGCGGTGTGGAAATCACAAGTGATGTAGCAGACTCAGATCAGGCAATAATTCTCAATCAGGTAGAGAATGGTGTAGCCATTAGAATGGCAGTAATTTATTTGTTAGCTTCAAAAATCAAACAGTAATAAGATGTTAATAAGTACAGAAGAAACGATAGCCACTTTTACCAGAGAGTCTTCCTCTTTTAAGGAATTTTCCAAAAGGTTTTCAAATGAGTATCCTAAATATCAAAAATATCATATCATTCTTAATTTATTCTCTTTAGATCAATTGGAGGTGAATGATCTTCTTGAATTCCTTGAAATTTCAGATAATCACAGAAGTGAAAAAAAATCTTTTGTTTTGGTAACAGATGCGGTCGTTATCGATGATAT
Organism: Flavobacteriaceae bacterium M23B6Z8; assembly: GCA_046199005.1. GTDB lineage: Bacteria > Bacteroidota > Bacteroidia > Flavobacteriales > Flavobacteriaceae > Ascidiimonas. The sequence goes on along the minus strand of CP176050.1, from coordinate 2,652,956 downwards.
TCCGGAAGCTCTTGCCGTGGTACCAACCCTTCAGGAAGCGTATGACCTTATTGAGATGGAAGAAATAGAACGCGATCTGGACTTTTAATCTCTATGAAACTAACAATTCTAGGTTGTTATTCAGCAACTCCCAGAACCTTCAATAACACTACATCGCAAGTATTAGAAATCAATAATCATCTTTTTCTGATTGATTGTGGAGAAGGTACTCAGGTTGCTTTAAGAAAGAATAAAATACGATTTTCCAGAATAAACCACATTTTTATTTCGCATTTGCACGGAGATCATTTTTTTGGGCTCCCGGGGGTTATCTCTACATTTCGGTTGCTGGGTCGCGAAAAGGAATTACATATTTACGGCCCTAAAGGAATTAAAGAAGGGATCACTTTATTTTTAAAACTGGGGGATTCCTGGACTAATTATCCGCTTTATTTTCATGAGTTGGAAACCAAAGAATCAGTTTGCATTTTTGAGGACGATAAGGTAGAAGTACGTACTATTCCGCTAGATCATCGAATTTATACCAATGGTTATTTATTTAATGAAAAGCCAGGTCTTCGAAAACTCAATGTAGACGCTGCAATGAAATTTGGTATTGACAAGGCGTACTATAGAAAGATTAAATCCGGAAGCGATATCGTACTTGATGATGGTACCATAATTTCAAATGATCGTCTAACATTTGATCCGGAACCGCCCAAAAGTTATGCCTTTTGCAGTGATACAGCTTATAAACCGTCCATTGTAGAAATAATTAAAGGATCAACCGTGTTATACCACGAAGCTACTTTTACAAAAAAACATACCGATCTTGCCAGGAAGACCAAACACTCTACCGCACTGGAAGCTGCAATGATCGCAAAACAGGCGGACGTATCTAATTTAATTCTGGGACACTATTCAACGAGATATGACGATCTTACTATTTTTAAAGATGAAGCATCAGAATTTTTCACACCGGTTATGCTGGCAGAAGATGGCAAAGTATTTTCATTTTGATCCATGTTGAATGAACTTTAAAAAAATATGATTTCGCTAAGACGATCATTTTTAAACCACCGGAATATCTTGTAAATTGCGTATTAAGATTTTTGATGTATGCATAATGATTTAAGTGATTACCGTAAGACTTATGAGAAAGCGGTTCTGGATGAAAGTACAGCTCCTGATAACCCCATGGAACTTTTTCAGAAATGGTTTTTTGAAACTGAAAATTTTGGCGGAATTGAGGAAGTGAATGCCATGACAGTGGCGACCATCGGATTAGATGGTTTCCCAAAGAGTCGGGTTGTTCTAATGAAAAAATATACTCATGAAGGTTTTATATTTTATACCAATTATGAGAGTGAAAAAGGAAAAGCTATTACTGCCAACCCGAACGTGTGTTTATCATTTTTTTGGCATACGCTGGAACGACAGGTGATTATAAAAGGCGTTGCCAGCAAGATTCCTGAAAACCTTTCTGATGGTTATTTTGAATCCAGACCGGAAGGAAGCAAACTAGGGGCCATCGTTTCTCCGCAAAGCAGTGTGATCTCTTCCCGAGAATTTCTTGAAGAGAAATTGACCGAACTGGAGGATAAATTTAGCAATAAGGAAATCCCAAGACCTGATTTTTGGGGTGGATTTATAGTAAAGCCCGTATCCATCGAGTTTTGGCAGGGAAGACCTAACAGATTACATGATAGGTTGCGATATCGCCTGGAAAATAAAATTGATTGGAAACTGGAACGATTAGCACCATAATCGCATACAATGAAGACATTAACATTAGTAAGACATGCCAAATCATCCTGGGAGTATCAGGTTGACGATAAGGACCGTCCACTGAACGAGCGAGGTGTACGAGACGCACATCTGGTATCATCACACCTGGCTGAAAGCCCTTTCATTGTAGATGCAGTGTTTTCGAGTTACGCAAACAGAGCAATGCATACCTGTGCCATTTTTCTTCGAAATCTTGATATCCCTTTTACCAAACTAACGATCACAAAAGAGCTCTACGATTTTTCCGGACAAGCTGTTTTTGATTTTTTAAGAAATCTTGACGATTCTTATGAAAAAGTCATGATTTTTGGTCATAATCATGCTTTCACGCATTTAGCAACAACGATGGGAGATCAATACTTTGATAATTTGCCCACTAGTGTTTTGGTAACCATTAATTTTTCAATAGATTCATGGGCGAACATAGAGAAGGGAACGACCGTTAATATTATGGTGCCAAAGCAACTTAAATAAGAAAATGTATTGAAAAACGAATATATAAATAGGGAAATAAGCTGGTTACATTTCAATGCGCGCGTATTGCAGGAAGCAGAAGACGAATCGGTGCCGTTAATTGAACGTCTGCGTTTTCTGGGGATATTTTCTAACAACTTAGATGAGTTCTTTAAAGTTCGATATGCAACAGTAAAAAGAATTGCGCAAGCTGGAAAAAGTGGTAAAAGTGCGCTGGGAGGTACCACTGCGAAGAAATTGCTGGAAGACATTACGAACATTGTGATAAAGCAACAAGCTGAAAGTCTGGAGATTCTCAGCAATATTGAGAAAATGCTCCAGGAAGAAAATATCTTCATTATAGATGAGACAGAAGTATCTCCTTCGCAAAGCGAGTACATAAAAAAGTATTTTCTTGAGAACGTAAGCCCTGCTCTTATTACCATTATTTTAAACGATCTAAATGAGTTTCCATTGCTAAAAGATAGTGCGGCTTATCTGGCGGTGAAGATCGTGATCAAAAATCCTGATAAACCAACGGGTATTAAGAGAGTGATAAAACCGGGTATCAGAGACGACATCAGATATGCCTTAATAGAGATTCCCCGAACGATTAAACGCTTTGTCGTTTTGCCTAGAGAAAATGAAAGAGATTATATCATTATGCTCGACGATCTAATTCGGTATTGTATGCATAGTATTTTCAATATTTTTGATTACACTTCTCTTTCTGCACATATGATTAAAATTACCAGAGATGCGGAGCTGGATATTGATAGTGACCTGAGTAAAAGTTTTATCGAAAAGATTTCCAGTAGCGTTCGAGGCAGAAAAGTTAGTGAACCGGTACGCTTTGTTTATGATAAGCAGATCGAAAAAGATACACTGCGATTTTTGATGAATAAAATGGGAATTGACAATACAGACAGTATTATTCCGGGAGGTAGGTATCATAACAGACGAGATTACATGAATTTCCCTAGCCTTGGAAGAATAGACCTGTTATATAAACCATACCAACCACTGCCTGTAAAAGGGTTAAATCTTGAAGGAAGCCTTTTTGAACGTATTGCCGAGAAAGACTACCTTCAATATACCCCGTACCATACCTTTTCTTATGTGGTTCGATTTCTTAAAGAAGCAGCATTAGATCCTAAAGTAAAAAGTATCAAGATCACCGTATACAGAATGGCTAAAGTTTCGTTGGTGGCTAATTCTTTAATAAACGCTGCTAAGAACGGTAAAAAAGTAACGGTACAGATAGAATTACAAGCACGTTTTGATGAAGAAGCGAATATTAAGTTTGCCGAACAATTTCAGGCAGAAGGAGTACAACTCATTTTTGGTGTTCCCGGATTAAAAGTGCATAGTAAGATCTGTATTATAGAGCGTGAAGAAAAGGAGCGTACTAAACGATATGGTTTTATAAGCACGGGTAACTTCAATGAATCTACTGCCAGAGTTTATACGGATTATACTTTGTTTACTTCTAATCAGGATATTTTAAAAGAAATCAATAAAGTATTCAGATTTTTCGAGATCAACTATAAAGTTCATCGCTATAAGCATCTCATTGTTTCTCCTCATTATACCTATAATAGTTTTACGAAGCTTATCGATGTGGAAATCGCAAATGCAAAGGCAGGAAAGGAAGCTTATATTAAACTAAAAATGAACAGCTTTACCAGTTATAAAATGGTCGATAAATTATATGAAGCGAGCAGAGCTGGAGTGAAAATTCAAATGATCGTAAGAGGGATCTGTTGCCTGATCCCCGGTGTAGAAGGAATGAGTGAAAATATAGAAGCGATCAGTATTGTGGATAAGTATTTGGAACATCCGCGACTCTATATTTTTGGCAATCAGGGAAATCCGAAAGTATACATCTCTTCGGCAGATTGGATGACTCGAAATATAGAGTATAGGGTAGAGGTTACCTGTCCTATCTATGATGAAGAGATTAAAAAAGAGCTAATTGACACCTTCGAAATAGGGTGGAAAGACAATGTGAAGGCTCGCGTGTTTTCAGATAAGCAGGACAATGCTTACCGAAAAAATGATAATTCTAAGTTACGTTCGCAACTTGCGATATATGACTACTATAAAGAAAAATTAAACGAATAGAGTTTGAAGATACGAAAGTTTGCAGCTATTGATATAGGATCGAATGCGATCAGATTGTTGATTAATAATGTGATTGAAGAAAACAACAAGGAGACACAGTTCAAAAAAAGCTCTCTGGTTAGAGTGCCAATTCGTCTGGGGCAGGATTCTTTTACGGTGGGTGAGATTTCCAAGTCTAATGAAGAGCGCATGGTCCAGGCTATGAAAGCTTTTAAACTTCTCATGAAAGTACACGGGGTTGAAAAGTATATGGCATGTGCTACCTCAGCAATGAGAGAAGCTAATAACGGGCAGGAGGTAGCAGAAAAAATATTACAGAAAGCAGATGTTAAAATAGATATTATAGACGGAAAAAAAGAAGCTGCTATAATTGCGTCAACAGACCTACACCAGTTAATAGAATCTGACAAATCTTATCTTTATATAGATGTGGGTGGCGGAAGCACTGAGTTTACGATATTTTCTAAAGGAAAGATAGTAGTGTCAAAATCGTTTAAGGTAGGAACTGTACGCTTATTAAATGAGATGATACAGTTACAGACCTGGGGTGAAATTGAAAAATGGGTAAAAAACAATACCCGAAATTTAGGGAGTCTTTCTATTATTGGTTCAGGGGGAAACATTAATAAATTGCACAAAATGTCAGGACGTGGTGCGGGAGAACCGTTGTCTTACATCTGGTTAAACGCACAGTATCAGTTTTTACAAAGTTTATCATACGATGAAAGAGTAAGTGAACTGGGATTAAACCCCGACCGGGCAGACGTCATTATTCCGGCTACCCGTATTTATTTGTCTGCTGCCAAGTGGAGTGGTGCTAAAAAGATTCATGTTCCTAAAATCGGCTTATCAGATGGAATAATCAAGATGCTTTATTTTAGCGAAAAAAATACGTAAAAATCAGTTTTCTTTATATAGAAAAACAAAGCCGATAGGATTGCTATAATCTTATCGGCTTTGTTTGTAAACAGAATGAAGAAAGCTTAATCTTTAACTTTGATTTTGGCCTCTTTCATTTGTTGTTCTACTTTCTTTTTATCCCCTACAATAACCAGCGTCATTTTATCAGGTTGAATGTATTTTTCAGTAATCTCTCTTACCTTTTCAGTGGTCACTGCATTAATGTTCTTTACCCGATTCGTCAAATAATCTTCATCGAGTCCATGAACTTCCAGAAATACCATTTGACCTATGATACCATTGGGTGTAGAATTTCTTAGAACAAATATGCCTGATTCGTAGTTCTTAATACCTGTTAACTCATCTTCTGTAGGCGGCTCATTCTGTAGTTTTATAATTTCATTATTGATTTCCTGTAAAGAAGCTGCTGTAAACTCTGTAGTTACGTCTGCCATTTCTGCCCATATGGCACTTCGATAATTTGTATCGATAAAACTGCGGGGAGAATAGGTATATCCTTTATTTTCTCTGATGTTACTCGTAATTCTAGAAGCAAACGATCCACCAAGAATGGAGTTAGTTACGTCCAGCGCAACATAATCTGGATGCGAAGGATCTACTACGGGTAAGCCATACATTATGGTAGATTGCGGTGCATTTGGCCTGTCTATAACCTGAATGCTCGAGGTAGTAACCGGAGTAGCTTCCGGATAGGTAATTTCGGGACCGGATACCCAATCTGAAAATGCTTTTTCTACTGCATTCCTTACTTTTTCTGAATCATATTTCCCAACGACATAAACAGTGGTTCTTTGAGCACCGATATTTTTTTGATAAAAATCTTTGATATCTTCAACAGTATAAGAATCAATAATTTCTTCTGTCGGGAATAATCTTCCGTAAGGGTGATCAGGATAGATGGTACTGTAAAAACTCGTCTGTGCCTGAGTTTGAGATCTGGTAAGTGCCACACTTAAATTACGCTTCAGATCTTTTTTTAGTCTTGCTATTTCTGCTTCCGGCCATGAAGGATTTCGCAAGACATGCCCCATAAGTTCTATGGCATTAGGAGCGAATTCATACAATACAGAGCTATTGAGCGTAAATGTATGTTCATTTACTGCAATTCCCAAATTACCGCCCATACGAGCCGTTTTATCTGCTATTTCTTTAGACGTTAGGGAATCTGTACCTTCTTCCATCAAATCTGCCATCAGATCACTAAGCCATACCTGATCTTCTGTTTCGTGGATATTGCCGGTTTTGACAGATACGTGAATGGTTGCTTTTGGAATAGAGCCATAGGGAACCATAACTAACTTTAATCCATTATCAAAAGTTTGTATTTCTTTCGCCGGAATTTTAAAATCTTTAGGTTCTCCGCCTAAAGGGGGTTGTTCCTTTTCCTGTGCACTTAACAAATTGAGAAATAGGAAAAAGACAGCTGTGGTTATTAGTCTTATTTTCATAATGCAGTATTTTGAGTTTTGGCAAGAGGTTTAACGGTAAGAATAGTTCTATTAGTAGAACTTAAATACTCATCAATAGTTTTATTAATAACTTCTGGTGTCACGTTTTTAAATTCTTTTTCCAATGTATTAATTCTTGCCGGATCATCGTCGAAAAGTGCGAAACTGCATAACAGATCTGCCCTCCCTAATCCAAAAGTACCTCCCAGATCATCGTACAATTCAGACCTTATTTTGACGAGCGCATTATCCAGCATATCCTGCGTAATATTTCCTTTTAAACTTTCAATGACGCCATCGGCTTCCGTTAATATAGCTTCCCGAGTCTCTTCATCATCATAGGTAAGTTCATACATCCATAACATAGGGCCGTTGTAATTGAACATATTCCCCAGGTAATTAATTCCTCCGCTCACACGCGAAGTGAATCCTTTTTCATTTTTTAGCTTCTGAGAAAGCAGACTGTTATCTCCCTGAAGCAATATCTGATCTAAAAGCCCCATTGCATAGTATTCTGGAGTATTTCGTTCTGGCATATGATACGCGATGGCAATAGCAGGTTTTGTGGCCAATGAGTCCTCTTTTACAAATGCCTTTTCTTCTATTTGTTTAGGTTCTGATATATCCGGTTTGGCAGGTAGTTCAGATGCCTGAATACTCCCAAAATACTGCTCGATCCATTTTTTGGCTTCTTCCGGTTCAAAATCACCTACAATAGCTAAAGCGGCATTATTAGGTGCATAATACGTTTTAAAGAATGAAGAAACATCTTCAAGAGTTGCAGCATCCAGATCTTTCAAGTCGCCATAAAAGTTGTGAGCGTTGTACCAATTTGTATTTGCATACTGCGGCATATCTAACCAGGGAAAACCTCCATAAGGTCTGTTCAATACATTTACCTTTACTTCATTTTTAACTACACCTTGCTGATTGGTAAGGTTTTCCTGAGTAATCGCCAGTCCTTTCATTCGGTCTGCCTCTGCCCATAACATAGTTTCCAATTTGTGGGAAGGAACGATCTCAAAATAATTGGTATAGTCAAACCGGGTAGATCCGTTTAGTACTCCACCATTTTTTTGGACCAATTGTATAAACTCCATTTTACCCATATTTGCTGAACCCTGAAACATCATGTGTTCGAAAAGGTGGGCAAAACCTGTTCGGTCTTTAGGCTCAATTCTGAATCCTATATTGTAATAGACCGCTACAATTGCGGTGGGGGCAGTACTGTCTTGAGACAGAATGACTTTAAGACCATTGTCAAGCTTGTAATATTCGACCGGAACTTGAAATTCTGAGACTTCTGGTTCGTCAGCAGTTTTTTTGCAACTAAAAAAGAGCATCATAACTGCTACAAAGGTTGTAATTTTGTACTTCATGATTGAAATTAAATTGATAATAAACTCAAAGATAACAGATTCATCTTTGTTTGGTTTTGATACCCAATGTAATAACTGCTAAGCTTTTGTTAAATTGGCAGTTAGAAACTTCTTTTAACCGTGAATGGTTTCTTTTTTGCCTAGTTCTTTCATTATTCTGGCTTCATAAGCCAACAGGTCCTGCCATTTGCTATCTACCTCATTTCGCTCCCCGTATTTTCTGGCAAAAGATAAAAACATGGTATAGTGATTTGCTTCGCTTACCATTAAATTTTTATAAAATTCAGCCAGTTCTTTGTCTTGAAGGTTTTCTGAAAGTAATCGAAAACGTTCACAGCTTCGAGCTTCTATAAGTGCCGCATAAAGCAGCTTGTGAACCAATTGGGTTGTTCGGCTTCCGCCTTTCGGAAAGAATTTCATAAGCGCGATCACATAGTCATCTTTTCGGTCTCGTCCTAAAACCCAACCTCTGGCAATAATCTTATCGTGTACCATTTTAAAATGACTGATCTCCTCTTTAACCAAGGCAGTCATTTCCTGGACCAACTCGGTGTATTCGGGAAAAATCACAATAAGAGAAATTGCAGTACTTGCCGCTTTTTGTTCGCAATAGGCGTGGTCTGTTAGTATTTCTTCAATATTTTTCTCGACGATATTCACCCATCTGGGATCTGTAGGTAATTTGAGTCCTAACATTTCTATTCTTTTGCAATAAAATTAAACGTCTAAATCAAACTCTTTCCGAAGTTTATCGATGAGGGGATTTTTTTCACGAAGCTTTTCATATTTCTCAATAGGAGTAAACGCATATTTCTTAGCAGCGGTTTCATTAACTGTGATCTCTAGCGTAATGGCATGATTATTTAATTCTTTTTTTAAGAACTCCATTAAAGGATAGCTTTCTCTTTCTACCTCCTTTTTCATCGTATCATTAGGGAGTTCTATTGTAATTGTATCAGATTCACTTAATTTAGGAGTATCTGCGGCCAAATTAGATGCCATAATTTTTTTGCCACTGCTCTCCATTTCATCCACGTAACGCGTCCATGCATTAACCAACGCTTCCTGGGTAAATTCGTCACTTGGGAGCTCTTCTGTGGATACGTCTTGAGACTGCTTGCTTATTTCATGCTCTTTTTTAGCCTTTATGCTTGAAAGAGATAGTCCGGAAATTTTTCGTTGTGCAAATGATTTAGAAGATTCCGGTTCCTTAAGAACCACCTCTTCTTTTTCCTCTAGTGCAGATACATAGGTATTCTCTTCAACAATTTCATTTCGTTGAAAAGGTACTTCCTGAATCTCTTTAGCTGGCGTAGCAATAGGTTTTTGAATCGGTTGACCCGCTACTTCCGGTTTGGGGATCTCACGTTTTTGTTTAAAAACTTCCGCAGGGATTATGAATGCATCACCATTTTTTTTTTCTCCATCATATGTGATAGAGGCCAGTTGCATCAGGCAGAGTTCAACCAGCAATCGCTGATTTTTACTGGTTTTATACTTTAGATCGCAATCATTAGAGAGTTCAATACATTTAAGCAAAAAAGGAATCGAAGTCTTTTTAGCTTGTTCCAGATATTTCTTTTGCGTTGTTTCTCCCACTTCCAGTAGCGGAATGGTTGCTTCATTTTTACAAACCATAAGGTCTCGGCAGTGTGATGCTAATCCTGAAATAAAATGATGACCGTCGAAGCCACGCGAAAGAGTTTCATTAAAGTCAATTAAAAGGGTGGGGATGTCATTTTCTAAGATGAGATCAATAGCTTTAAAAAAAGTATCGTAATCAAGTACGTTAAGGTTTTCGGTAACCGCTTTTTGCGTTAATTGTTTGCCTGAAAAACTCACTACCCTGTCAAAGATAGATAAAGCGTCGCGCATAGCTCCATCTGCTTTTTGTGCAATGATGTGTAGTGCATCTTCCTCTGCTTCAATCCCTTGATTTTCCGCGATGTACTTTAAGTATTCTTTGGCATCTTGAACTGTTATTCTTTTAAAATCAAAGATTTGACATCTGGAAAGAATGGTTGGAATGATCTTGTGCTTCTCTGTGGTCGCCAGTATAAAGATCGCATGTTTTGGAGGTTCTTCCAATGTTTTTAAGAATGCATTGAAAGCCGCCTGGCTCAACATATGAACCTCATCGATAATGTACACCTTATATCTCCCGGTCTGCGGAGGTATGCGCACCTGATCTATTAAATTACGTATATCGTCTACCGAGTTATTGGATGCCGCATCCAGTTCGAAAATATTAAAAGCAAAATCTTCTTCTGGATTCTCTGTACCGTCTTGATTAATCTTTTTTGCGAGAATACGTGCACAAGTAGTTTTACCTACACCTCGGGGACCGCAAAACAATAAGGCCTGCGCAAGGTGATTATTGTCAATTGCATTAAGTAAGGTGTTCGTAATCGCTTGCTGCCCGACAACATCCTTAAATGTTTGAGGTCTGTATTTCCGAGCTGATACTACGAATGGCTCCATAAAATGCTTTTGAAATTTCGGTAATTCTTGATTAACCACTTCCTGATTACAAAGATAAAAATTGCGACCGCAAAATGTTTACCCCTTATTTAAATTTAGCACTATTTATTAACAATTTAGACAAAGAATAGAGCTTAATAACTGGGCGAAAGCTAAGAATTTATGTAATTTTGCACCGCAGGCTATCTTATCGCCTTTGTATTGCAAGGGAGGAAAGTCCGGACACCATAGCGCACCATAGCGGGTAACACCCGTCACTGTTGAACGAAAGTTTGGCAGTAGGACAAGTGCAACAGAAAGCAAGTACAGGTAATGCTGTAGTGAAATCAGGTAAACTCTATGGGGTGCAACGCCATGTAAACCAACGTTTGAGAATAGCGCGTTCAAGTTGGAGGGTAGGCGGTTAGAGGTAATTGGTAACAATTGCTCCAGATAAATGATAAGACTCGACAGAATCCGGCTTATAGGCCTGCTTTTTTTACTTCAGCTCAAAGAAACTAAACACGTTTCCACCATATTTTTTTTGGAGATAGAAATAAGGCAAATGATCCAGTTGGGTGTGCTTTGAATGCTCTACGATAAGAGTACCCTGTTCATTGAGTAATTTATTTTGAAATACCAGATCGACAATTTTTTCAAAATCCTCGAGTGCCATATCATAGGGAGGGTCTGCAAAAATAAGATCTTTGCTTGTCTGAGTGCGTTCCAGGTATTTAAAAACATCACTTCGAACCGTGGCGATGTTCATTTCTAATTCATCCGATATTTTCTCTATGTATTTGATACATCCGGCATGGCTATCTACAGCGGTGATTTGCGTACAACCTCTTGAAGCGAATTCAAAACTTATATTTCCGGTGCCTGAGAAAAGATCCAGCACTGAAATTTCATGCAGGTCATAATAATTATTTAGAATGTTAAAAAGTGCTTCTTTCGCAAAGTCTGTGGTAGGTCTTACCGGAAGCTTGGAAGGGGCTACTAGTCTTTTGCCTTTATATTTACCTGAAATTATCCGCATTTAAAATGAACTCAACAAGAGATGTGCCTGACTCAGATTTTCTTCATCTATACTTTCTGAAATTTTGAACTTGAAGCGATGTTTATGAATGTTCACATTTCTGATGTATTGATATGCATATTGATATTTCATGTCTTCTTTTTCAATAGCTTTTAAAAATTCAAAAGAAAACAGATTGGGATCCATACTTAATTGTTCTGCGGCAAAAAGTACATAATAGATGAAATCTTCTGGAGTATCATAAAAAAACGAATTGTAATATATGAGCTTACCGTGTTTCATGACTACAAGCTCAAAATGAGTTGAATGTATGTCGGCATACATTACCGGTTGATCGTTTCGAACAGATTTTTGCATGAGCTGTTCGATGAGTAAACTTGCGGCATGTTTGTATTCAAAGCTACCAAAAAGATCAAAGAAAAAATTGGTAATATTCATGTAAGGAACATATACATTCACCAAAGCAGCTTCTGGGATCTCATCAAAAACAAGTACATCACTTTCCAGGATTTTCACATTAAACTTCAGGTAATCAGACAAATGTTCTTTGCTAAACATTGCTTCCGGGACAAAAGCAGAAAGTTCGTTACTGTGTATTAAATATAATTTTCTAAGCGCCTTGATAGTAGAATGCGCTTCGAAGATATCCTTTAGCTTTTCTTCCAGAACATCTGGTGTAAGGGTGTTTTCAAAGTCTTCGTAATGAAACGCTTCAATTTTATTTTCAACACGGTTTAGAACGCAAAAAGAAAGTCCACTCAGATGCACCTGAATGGACAATTCCTTATTTGTTAAATCGTATGTATTAATCCTTCTTTTTAGTGTCATATATAGTAGGCCAGTTACCGTTGGTACTTACGTCACTAAGTGATCCTACAATAATGTAATCTCCATTTACCTCGTCTACAGAGATCATTTGATTTTCTTGAATCCTTAAATTTTCAGGTTGATCATAAAGAATAACATCTTTCTTTACTTTGGCTTCAAAAACAGGTGCTTTATATCCATCCTTATCCAAAATATCCGATTTCATTTCAAACTTTGCATTATTACTTGCGAATGGAACATTCATCATTGTTTTATAGCGATCTGAATTTTTGAAAATCGAATCTTTTACCGCTTGAAATCCAAGAGTATCTATAATCTTTACTTCCCGTAACATATCGATCTTATACACCTCGTCAAATTCCATATACGAGGAATCACGTTGTTGTGTAATCGTGAATTTTGCCGTATCTACGAATGCAACTAATGCATCGAAATTAGGTGCAAATTTCCCGGTAATGGTTCGATGAGCCTCCTGTGCATCTCTGATATCCTTAAGTTTTGCTATCACGGCTTCGTATCGCTCCTCTTTAACTTTTTTGAATTCGATAGGTTCACTTATCGATTTGTAGATCATAAATGCAAAGAAAAAACTTAATAACCAAAGTGCTATCTGAATGGCTGTTTTCATTTGAGTATTTTTGAATTAGATTATAGTGATTTAAGCAAATCTACAATTTTTTTTTAATGGATAAAGTATTTGACCTTAAAAAACATTGTTAACTTTAACCCAGATTATTTCTAAATGACCTCCACTGCTTTTTACAAATTGTTGCTTGAAAATTTTCCGCATGTACCCACCGTTAAACAGGATATAGCATTGCAGCAACTCTCTGGGTTTTTATATGATTCAGACCCCAGAGCACTTTTTGTAATGAAAGGATATGCAGGCACCGGCAAAACAACAATCATAGGTACGTTGGTAAACAATCTGTGGAAAACTTTAATGAAATCTGTATTGCTGGCTCCCACAGGTAGGGCAGCAAAGGTGATCACAGGTTATTCCGGTAGAAATGCCAATACGATTCATAAGCACATCTACTTTCCTAAAAAACAGAAAAATGGTGGTGTGAGTTTCGTTTTGCAGCCTAATAAACATAGAAATACCATATTTATAGTAGATGAAGCTTCGATGATCTCTGATGTACAAAGCGATTCTAAACTTTTTGAAAATGGCTCGCTTTTAGATGATCTTATTCAATATGTATACGCAGGTCATAAATGCAAACTTCTTTTAATTGGTGATACGGCTCAATTGCCTCCGGTTAACCTCACTATAAGTCCAGCGTTGGATATCGATCGACTGTCTTTGAATTACGATAAAGAAGTAAAACATATAGAACTTGATGAAGTAGTTAGGCAACAACAGGATTCAGGTATTTTATGGAATGCTACCATGCTAAGAGAAGAGTTGGAGGGAAGTTTTCCAGATGCTTTCAAATTCAATATCAAAGGATATACTGATATTGTCAGGCTGCTGGACGGTAACGAGATTTTAGAAGCAATAACCGAAGCCTATGCTCAAAATGGAAAAGAAGAAACTGCAATCATTGTAAGATCTAATAAAAGAGCCAATCAATACAATCAACAAATCAGAAACAGGATCCTCTTTCATGAGCATGAATTGGCAACGGGTGATTATTTAATGGTAGTTCGAAATAACTACTTCTGGTTAAAAGCAACCAGTAAGGCCGGTTTTATTGCTAACGGAGATATTATTGAAGTTCTAGAAATATTTTCCTTTAAAGAATTGTATGGATTCCGGTTTGCCGAAGTTCGAATAAGAATGGTTGATTATCCAGATCAGAAACCTTTTGAAACTGTTTTGTTATTGGATACCCTTGAAGCTGAAACCCCGGCACTATCTTACGAACAAGGAAATAAATTATATCAGGAAGTCTTAAAGGATTATGAGGAAGAAACTTCTAAATACCGCAAGTTCTTAAAGGTGAAGAATAATAAATTTTTTAACGCCTTACAAGTAAAGTTCTCTTATGCAATTACATGTCATAAATCTCAAGGTGGGCAATGGCGTACTGTTTTTATCGAACAGCCTTATGCTCCTAACGGCATAGATAAAGAATACCTACGCTGGCTTTATACTGCGGTCACCAGAGCTAGTGAACGTCTATATCTTATAGGGTTTAAAAATGATTTTTTTATAGAAGAATAATTGTAACTTAGTATCAAAGCGCTTACATAATTATGACATCAGATACCATTATTAGCATTTTTTTGGGCATTGGGCTGGCAGCTTCTGTAGGATTCAGGGTTTTCTTGCCTTTGTTTGTGTTGAGCCTTGCCACTTATTTTGAGATGTGGCAGTTAAATGAAAGCTGGGAATGGATCGGAAGTCTGGGAGCATTGATCATTTTTGGCGTGGCTACTCTTGCCGAAATTTTTGCTTACTACATTCCCTGGTTTGATAATCTTCTTGACACCATTGCGTTACCTCTCGCAACAGTAGCAGGAACCGCTGTTATGGTTTCTACGATGGCAGATATGACACCGGCAGTCACCTGGACACTTGCTATTATTGCGGGCGGAGGCACGGCTACTGCGATCAAGGGTGCTACCTCTGCTACAAGACTTACCTCCAGTGCTACCACGGCAGGAGTTGCGAATCCTATAGTGTCTACGGTAGAGACGGGTACTTCTATGGTCGTATCTGCTGCTTCGGTATTTATACCTGTTCTTGCGGTGATACTGGTCATCATAATTTTGACCATCGTATTTTTATTTTACCGAAAAATACGACCGAGAAGAAAATGATTAATCCATTTGTAAATCTTATTTTTGAAAACTAAATCTAATGCTTTCATGAAAGTCATTTCGATGATTCCTGCAAGATATGCAGCTTCTCGCTTTCCCGGTAAATTAATGCAAGACCTTGGTGGTAAATCAGTCATTTTAAGAACCTATGAAGCCACTGTGAAAACCGGATTGTTCGATGAAGTTTTTGTGGTTACTGATAGTGATATCATCTATAACGAAATCACTTCAAACGGGGGCAAGGCGATCATGAGTATTGAAACACATGAGTGTGGCAGCGACCGGATCGCAGAGGCGGTAAGACAAATGGATGTGGATATCGTGGTAAATGTGCAGGGAGATGAACCTTTCACCGAGAAGGAGAGCCTGGAAAAAGTTCTCAATGTTTTTAAGTACGACATAGATCAAGAAATTGACCTTGCATCCCTTATGACACCGATCGCAAGTCAGGAAGAGATAAATAATCCAAATACTGTAAAGGTAATTGTTGATCATCGCAATTTCGCATTGTATTTTTCCAGAGCCGTAATACCTTACCCAAGAGCCACCGATACGGCTGTACGCTACTTTAAACACAAAGGAATTTATGCATTCAGGAAACAGGCATTAATTGATTTCCCCAAGCTAAAAATGCGTATGCTGGAAGCCACCGAAAAGATCGAAGCAATTCGTTACCTGGAGTATGGCAGAAAAATAAAAATGGTGGAAACCAGCGTAACTGGAATCGAGATCGACACTCCGGAGGATCTTGAAAGGGCAAAACAAAAAATGAAATGAATTACGAAGGGATTACAACATTAGGCTTTGATGCAGATGATACCTTGTGGGTAAATGAGACCTATTTTCGGGAAACCGAACATAAATTTGCCCGCCTCCTTAGTGCGTATGAGACCGAGAATAAAATAGATCAAGAACTATTTAAGACAGAAATTGAGAATCTCCGGTTTTATGGTTACGGAATAAAGGGATTCATGCTTTCTATGATTGAATCTGCAATCGATCTTTCAAATGGAGCTATTGAGATCGAATCGATATCTGAAATTATCAAAATGGGAAAAGAGATGATCGACAAACCAGTTGAGCTTTTAGATGGGGTAGAAGAGGTACTCAAAACACTTAACGGAGATTACCGGGTTTTGCTTCTAACCAAAGGAGACCTGCTTGATCAGGAGCGTAAATTAGAGCGATCTGGTCTATCGAGTTACTTTCATCATATAGAAGTACTAAGTGATAAAAAAGAATCTAATTATAAGAATCTGCTAGAACATCTAGAGGTGAATCCTTCAGAATTCTTAATGATCGGTAATTCCCTGAAATCAGATGTTTTACCTCTTATCAAAATAGGGGCAAGGGCTGTTCATATTCCTTTTCATACTACTTGGGCGCACGAAAAGGTAGCTCCTCATGAAGAAAACGATTCGTATGCGACAATGAGTTCGATAAGCGAACTTTTAAAATATTTAAAGTGAGTCAACTGTTTGATATAGAAAGCTGGAAACGGAAGGAACATTTTCATTTTTTTAAGGATTTTGAAGAACCTTTCTTCGGAATTACATTTGATGCAGATGTCACCTATTTATACGAACACTGTAAAAAGGAAAAAATTTCTATTTATGCCGGATATTTGTATGCGATTCTAAAAGCAGTTAATCATATCAAAGAGTTTAGATTGCGAATCAAGGAAGACAATACAGTAATTCTTTATGATCGTATCGGCGTTTCTGCAACGGTAAACCGAGAAAATAATACCTTTGGATTTTCGCATGTGGAATACGACGAAGATTTTAATGAGTTTTTGATTTCTTTAAAAGTAGAGACGGAAAGAGTTGAACTCAGTAATGCCCTTTTCCCTGATAAGAAGAATGATGATGTGATTTATTTTTCGGCACTTCCGTGGGTGAAATTTA
This sequence comes from Flavobacteriaceae bacterium M23B6Z8, assembly GCA_046199005.1. GTDB lineage: Bacteria > Bacteroidota > Bacteroidia > Flavobacteriales > Flavobacteriaceae > Ascidiimonas. The sequence continues at coordinate 2,635,861 of CP176050.1, read as the reverse complement.
CGGGTTTATCTCATGCTAGAAGTTATCGTATTCGAGAATCTGTTCCGCGTATATCTACAGGTAAAATATATACTTCGGGACAAAGGCGGTTGATGCCTGTTTCGGTGCACGTACATCATGCAATGATGGACGGCTACCATGTAGGACTTTTTGTTGAGAAACTTCAACAAATATTAAATGAGGAATTAATTAAGAGTAGAACAGTTTGATGAAGTTTAAGAACTTTCCGATGGTACCTCGGGTGATGTTTGGTAGAGGCAGTTTTGATCAGCTTCATGAGATTTTATTACCAAGAAGAAAAAACAGCGATTCAGCCTTTATTTTTCTGGTTGATGATGTTTTTGAGAAAAACGATGCATTTCTTTCAAGGCTACCGTTACTCTTTAATGATCAGATTATTTTTATTTCAGCAGATGAAGAACCTAAAACCGATCAGGTAGATGCTTTGGTCGGTCATATTAAGAATACTATTTCGGTGGCTCCAGACGGCATTATCGGGATTGGCGGTGGGACTGTCATGGATCTTGCCAAAGCGGTTTCTCTTCTTTTCACCAATCCCGGAAGCGCTTCCGATTATCAGGGATGGGATCTTATTAAAAAGAAAGGGCTTTATCATATTGGTATTCCTACAATCAGTGGTACCGGGGCCGAAGTATCCAGAACTACTGTACTCTCTGGTCCGGATAAGAAATTAGGTATAAATTCAGATTATACTCCTTTTGATCAGGTAATACTGGATCCCGAGTTAACTATAGGTGTGAATCGGGAACAATGGTTCTTCACCGGCATGGATTGTTACATCCATTGTATTGAATCACTTAAGGGTAGCTTTCTGAATGCGTTTAGCCAAAGTTATGGGGAGAAGGCCTACGATTTATGTCTGGATGTTTTTGCAAAGAATGGTATCTCAGAAGAAGAGAACCGAAGTAAACTAATGATGGCTTCATGGCATGGAGGCATGAGTATTGCATACTCTCAGGTTGGTATTGCTCATGCTATGAGCTATGGACTCTCTTATGTTCTGGGTATTCGTCATGGAGAAGGTAATTGTCTGGTGTTCGATCATCTGGAAGATTATTATCCGGAAGGTGTCCGTGTTTTTAAAGAGATGAAAGAAAGAAATGAAATTGAATTACGAAAAGAAGTGTGTAAGCATCTTTCTCAAGAGGATTATGATAAAATGACTACTATTGCACTTAGTCTTGAGCCCTTATGGGAAAATGCATTGGGTAAGGACTGGAGATCTATTATAACTCCGGAAAAACTGCAAGCGATTTATAAAAAAATATAGTTTTGAAACAACCAACTCATCCTTTTAGAACCATACAAATCATCTGTGCTGCACTTATTGCGGGGGTTACCTTTTTCTTAGCAGCTGCGTTTCTTGTTCAAAACAAGATTTCATCGGACTACGACTCAAATGATAGGATGTTGATCATCGCTATATTGCTTTTTTTTGCAGGAGCCACCTCTTCTTTTTACCTGGTAAAGCGGTTTACGACCCCAGCGGCTTCCAGTAGTTTAGCAGACAAACTCAACAATTATCAAACTCGTATGATCATTAGAATGGCACTTCTTGAAGCTCCGGCTTTCTTTGCAATTGTACAGTTTTTTCTATCTGGTTCCTTACTTTATACGCTCATTCCGTTGTTTGCAATTGTCTTAATGGCTTACATGTTTCCGGGAAAGCGTAAATTTATTGCTGAATATGAGCTTTCTATAGACGATGAAAAAGCGATTCGAGAAATGAGCTAATGCAAAAACTATCTAAATTCATTTTTTTTAAACTTATGGGCTGGAGGATTGTCGGTGACTTTCCGGCACTAAAAAAAATGATCATTATAGTAGTACCGCATACGAGTTGGCACGACTTTTATATTGGTGTTTTCGTTCGTGCTATTGCTAAAATTCAAATTAATTTTATTGGAAAGAGAGAATTGTTCAAATGGCCTTTTGGCGCGTATTTTCGATGGATGGGCGGTACACCAATAGACCGCACACCGGGTCAGGACAAGGTAAAAGCAATTGCCAATATTTTTCTAAAAAAAGACGAATTCAGACTTGCACTTGCACCGGAAGGCACCCGTAAAAAAGTAGAGCAATGGAAGACAGGCTTTTATTTTATTGCAAAAGAGGCCAAAGTACCCATCGTAATGGTGGCTTTTGACTACGGAACCAAAACCGTCAAGATAGCCGAACCTTTTTATCCAACTGATGATCAGGAAGCCGATTTCATCTTCATGCGTTCTTTTTACAAAGGAGTGGTTGGAAAGGTGCCTGAGTATTCTTAAATTTTTTTCTTGACAGGCGCTGGCTTACTTTCTTTTTTTTGTGTATTTCCAGGAAAGACCAGTGTGGTACTGGAATAGGTATTCCCAAATGTTACGTTAGCATAGTATACCTGAAGTATTGCATCTTTTACCTGAGCTTCGCTTAATTCTTTTAGAGGATGCGCAAAAACAGACCAGATCAGTTCGTCTGAGATAGCATACTTCACATCAAGTGCCGTATGAAAATTAGCGACTAGTGCGTTGAGTAAATGCTCTTCTTTCAACTGCGCTCTTTCGGCTATTGGTGAAATAATTCGCATCCGGTTAGCTTTTTCATCTGTGACACAAATAAGCATTCGGTTTTTATAATTAAATCGTACCGTATTGTTCTGGTAACTGGCACTGTCACTTACAGATTCGATGAGACTGTTTATTTTTTCGGCAGTCATATCTTGCGCTTCACCTGCAATGGAAAAAAGAAAAGCGAGTAATATTAAAAATGATCTCATAGCTTATGATTTTTAAATATAGTCGACAATGTGTCCTATAAATAACAAAAAAATCCAGGATCGTTCCCGGATTTTTACTAAATCAAAAAATTTGCTTATTGAGTATAAATAGTTTTGTAATAGACGAAGGTTGATAATGATAACCTTCCTCCACTGAATATTGTATCTATTGCTGTATTGAAGCTAGCGGTAGGAATAACTATTGATCTGGCATACTCTAGATTCATTTGCTCCATATTTGCCAGTTCAGGAAAATCATTTGTAAGACTCGTTGGCAAGTCACTCAAAGAGATGAAAGCAGATTGATCATTATAAGCGTAAACTGTCCAACGCAAAACATCTGAAATTCCATCCGTTCCTTTAAGCGTCCAATAAGTGCTGGTGGCCGTGTTTGTTTCAGCAGCACTTATCTGGTAGTTAGCAAAGGCATCCTGATCTATTGAAAGACTTGTATCCTGACCTTTAAAATTGGAAGGAATAGCACCGTTCGTGATTTGTATAAATTCAGCTTCGTTTGTATTTCCATAGATGGTTAATTGATAATCGCTAAAGAAATTGTTTAAAGAATAAATGGTAAATGCACCTTGAGTGGTAGAAGGAGTATAGGTGTTGTAAAGTACATGATTTCCTTCCGGACTTTCAAAGTTATTGTCTCTATAGCCTACAAGTTTTGTTCTTATGGTAGCTCCTTCCAAATCATTACTTATGGAATGACTATTTTCCATTGGTATGTTATTTGCAAAATCAACAGTGTTCACATTAGCATCAGTAGGTGTAAAAATCTGATAGGAGGGAACGCTTGATGTAACATCTTCAATACTTGTAAAAGTTGTTTCTAATTGTCCGTAATTACCGATCCCAAAAGACGTATTCGCCGCGGGGAGTATCGACAAACTTCCTGGGGTAAATCTATTATTAGCAGAGAAAACAAACTCATCCAACTGATCTGGAGTATTCTCAAATTGTACTTCCACAGAAGAAGATGATGATATAGCTGGTGGTGCTTTGAGAGTCAGTGTTTTGGCGATTGGCACCTCTAAATAGGAAACTGCTTCTATGCGGTTTTGATTGCTGATAAATTTAAAGAGACTAATATTTAATCCATTAAGTGCTGCATCGCCTTCAATAGCTATTGTTTGACCATTTGTAAGGCTTCCAAAACCAGAAGGAATAATCGTTCCGCCAGTATCTTGAATAAGATAGTAAAATGCATCATTAGTTGCCAAATAGTTCCCTTCCATCTCAATAGTGAGTAGTGTAGCAGTTTCTATTTGTGTAATATCCGGAGCATCATCAGTTGTGCAGGCGGCCATGGTCAATAAAATCAAAATGCTGTAAAAAAATCTTTTCTTCATAACTCAAGTTTATGGTTGTCTTTAATTAGTAGTCTTAGTTTTCTTGAAATGGTTGCGTATAATAATAAAAAAAAGCGTGACTTCATCAAGTTCACGCTTTTTATCTTTAAATGAAGAGCTTAGCTAAGCGGTCTCTTGCATTGTATGATACACGTTTTGAACATCATCGTCTTCTTCGAGCATCTCTAAAAGTTTTTCAACATCAGCCGCCTCGTCTTCCGTTAGTTCTTTTGTTACCTGAGGAATTCGTTCGAATCCCGAAGATAAAATTTCAATGTTTCTGTTTTCGAGTTCTTTTTGAATAGCACCGTAGCTGGCGAAAGGAGCATAAAGCATTATGCCGTCATCATCTACAAATACTTCTTCCACTCCGTAATCAATAAATTCTAGTTCGAGTTCTTCAGGATCAAGATCTTCTGGCGCGATTCTAAAATTACAGGTATGGTCAAACATAAATTCTACAGATCCGCTGGTGCCAAGGCTGCCATTGCATTTATTGAAGTAACTTCTAACATTGGCTACTGTTCTGTTATTGTTATCGGTAGCGGTCTCTACCAGTACTGCAATACCATTGGCAGCATAACCTTCAAATAATACTTCCTTATAATTTTCGGTATTCTTATCAGAAGCTTTTTTAATAGCCCTTTCAATATTGTCTTTGGGCATATTTACAGCCTTTGCATTTTGAATGACTGCTCTCAATCTTGAATTAGTATCTGGATTAGGGCCTCCTTCTTTGACAGCCATAACAATATCTTTACCAATACGGGTAAATGTTTTTGCCATTGCCGACCAACGTTTCATTTTTCTGGCCTTCCTAAATTCAAATGCTCTTCCCATAAAATCTTTCTTTGGTTACGCAAATGTAGCGAAATTGTAAAATTTTTAAAATTGCAATTTAGTCGCTTTCAGTAATGTTTTCGATAATAGATGCCAGTTCAAAATCCTTTTCTGTAACTCCGCCTGCATCATGGGTAGATAAACGTATGTTAAGTTTGTTATAGACATTGGTCCAGTCTGGATGATGTTGCAGCGCTTCCGCTTCGAATGCAATTCTTGACATCACAGAAAATGCGTCTTTGAAATTATCGAACTCGAAAGTAGTTTCGATGGCATTATCAATTAGTTCCCACCCCTCCAATTTTTCCAGATGAGCATTAATTTCGTTTTCGGTTAACTTTTTCATTGAATCTAGTTTTGCTATTAAATTTAATCTTTTTTCTTAAGCGGACTTACCGTTTCGGTGATCACCTCGGCGCTTTTCACCTGAAGATTATTCGGTAATAAATTGTCTTTAGGCAACACAGCAAGAAAACGGTCAAAATTTGAAGTATATACATTTTTGAATACCGGAGAGGTGAGCTCAAGTTTCTCGATAAGTTCTTTAATGAATTCATCGTGGTGTATAAGATCTGAGCTTCCCAGGTGGTATATACCAGATTTATTGCGGTTAATCATATAATGTATTTGCAGCGCCAGCCGATCTGCAGTGGTGACGTTCATCACCAGGTTGGGGAAAACCTCATAAGGTTCTTTTTGAGAAATACATTCTTTAATTTCTTTAACCCTTGGGGATTGATAACCAAAAACCATTGGCAATCTTATGATACAGTAATTTTTTTCTGGAATTCTTAGAAACAAGTTTTCAATTCGAATCTTTAATTTACCATAAACGCTTTCTGAGAGCGTTTTGTCATACTCATACGAGGGATAATTACTAAATGCATCGAATACATTTGCAGATGAAAGGAAAAACACTTTGCATCCGGTTTGTACACTGTAAGAAGCGATTTCATAGTGCAGCTCTATCTGCGCCTCAAAATTGCCCCGAACGCATGATATGATATGTGTTGGTTTCAGTTCTTTAAGAATAGAATCAAGTCCTTCCTGTTCAAAATCAAATTGAAAGAAGTGTTGGTTTTTTGCATATGATTTAGCCGAAAAATAGGTGCCGTAGGTATCAAAGTAAGCGCATAATTCTCTGTAAAGAGTATTTCCTATGAATCCGCTACCTCCTAAAATCAAAATCTTTTTCAAACCAATTAGAATATAGAAAGTCCGGTTAAGGTGGTAAAACGTTCTAAAGCCTGCATCCCGAGTTTAGAATTTCCTTTTTGGTTCAATCCAGGGGACCAGGCTGCAATGCAATACATACTAGGTAACACGGCTACAATACCTCCACCAACACCACTTTTACCTGGTAAACCCACTTCAAATGCAAACTCTCCCGCTTCGTCGTAGAAACCGCAAGTAAGCATTAAGGCGTTAATTCTTTTTACCTGGCTCAAGGATAAAAAAGTTTTGTTACGCGTACATTTACCCCCATGTGTAAAAATGTAGAACGCTTTTGTAAGCTGTTCGCAAGACATCGAAAGTGAACACTGGTAAAAGTAAAAATCCAATACTTTTTCAACATCATTATTCAAATTATTAAATGCCTTCAATAGATTTGCTGCTGCGTAATTTCTAAAGCCTGTTTTTTTTTCAGAGATTGCAACCGCTTCGTCGTAATGTATATCTTCATCATCTGCCAATTCCCTTACATACTCCAAAAAAGCCTGCTTAGGATTTTCAAATTCGGAGACCAATATATCAGAGATCACCAGTGCTCCAGCATTGATAAAAGGATTTCTCGGGATTCCTTTCTCCAATTCAAGTAAAGACATAAAATTAAAAGGATTACCCGAGGGTTCTACATCAACACGGTCTAGAATTGAATTTCCTACTTGTCTGGAAGCCTGCGCCAAAGAGAGTACCTTAGAAATACTTTGAATCGAAAAACGCTCCTGTGCATCTCCCACCATAAAATTTTCGTTTGCCGCGGTGCGCAGATGGATGCCAAATTTTTGAATGTTAATATTTCCCAGTTCTGGAATATACGTAGCTACTTCACCTCTTTCTTCTGAATTAGAGGTCTCTTTATGAATGGTTTCCAGAACTTCCTGAAAATTCATCCTAATTTTCTTTTTTATAGAAAGGAAGCTTAACCACCTTTGCTGCCACCAGATTTTTACGAATTTGAATATAGATGGAAGAATCTGGTTTAGCCAGCTCTGCAGGAACGTAGCCAAGACCAATACCTTTTCCAAGCGAAGGAGCCATAGTACCACTGGTTACAACACCAATTTCATTTCCACTTTCGTCTGTAATCTTATAGTCTTTTCTGGGGATTCCCCGTTCTAAAAGTTCAAAACCTACGAGTTTCCTGCTTACTCCTTCTTCTTTTTGTTTTTTTAGCTCAGTCGCATTTACAAAGTCTTTTGAAAATTTCGTAATCCAGCCTAAACCGGCCTCCAGTGGAGAGGTATGATCATCAATATCGTTTCCATAAAGGCAATATCCCATTTCCAGTCTTAGCGTATCTCTCGCAGCAAGACCAATAGGTTTGATATCTAGTTCCATTAATTTTTCCCAGATCGTTTTTACGTCCTTGTTATGGCAATAAATTTCAAAGCCACCACTTCCAGTATAACCGGTAGCAGAAATGATCACATGTTCTATTCCTGCAAAGTCGCCGACCTCAAAATGATAATATTTGATCCTAGAGAGATCTACAGAAGTGAGTACAGCAATTTTTTCTGCAGTGTTAGGACCTTGTATCGCCAAAAGTGAGAAATCATCAGAGATATTCTTCAATTCGGCATTCATATCATTATAACTGTTAATCCAGTCCCAATCTTTTTCAATATTAGATGCATTTACAACTAATAAATACTCTTCCTCTCTAATTCGATATACGATTAAATCATCTACAATACCACCCTTCTCATTCGGAAAACAACTGTACTGAGCCTGACCAATACTTAATTTTGATGCGTCATTGCTTGTCACTTTCTGAATAAGATCAAGGGCATGCGCGCCTTTTACCAAAAATTCACCCATATGACTTACATCGAATACGCCGGTGTCATTTCTTACCGTTTCGTGTTCGACGGTTACGCCTTCGTATTGCACTGGCATATTATATCCGGCAAAGGGAACCATTTTTGCTCCTAATGCTATATGAGTCTCTGTGAGTTCTGTATTTTTCATTTGAAATGTATTTAAATAAAGCGAGCATATATAAATTGCGCAAATTTATTGAAAATACATCGAAACGAGGTTACAAACCTCAAGATAGTTTTTCAGGGAAGAAACCAAGCAAATGATCTTTATGATCATTTAAGATTTTGAGAGCAAATAGGATTTTAACTGCTCGTAACTATGTATCTGAATACTATTTTTTTCCTGATCAATCACTTCTTTGATCTGAGCCGGAATATCAAGTTTTTTTCCTATAACCGATTCTACAACATCTCTAAACTTTACCGGATGCGCTGTTTCCAGAAATATTCCACTGTAATCTTTATTCGAATTCATAAACTCTTTGAGACCCAAATATCCGACAGCTCCATGCGGATCGGTAATATACCCCGATGATTTATAAATAGATTTCATGGCTTTACGTGTTTCCTTATCATTGTAACTGTAAGAAGAAAATACAGATTTCAGACGATGGGTATCATTATTCATCAATTTTTGAATCCTGATAAAGTTGCTGGGGTTACCAACATCCATCGCATTCGATATAGTTTGTTTGGAAGGTTTTGGTTCGTAAATCCCTGTTTCCAGAAACTGTAAGACGGTATCATTTACGTTAGTAGCTGCCACAAAGTGATCTATTGGCAATCCCAAACGCGCTGCAACCATTCCGGCACAGATATTGCCAAAATTTCCACTCGGTACCGAAAAAACGATCTTCTTATTCTTGTTATGGAGCGCTTTGTAGGCAAAGAAGTAATAGAGCATCTGCGGGAGCCATCTGGCAACATTGATAGAATTAGCAGAGGTAAGCAAGACAGATGAAAGTTGCGGGTCTATAAAAGCAGACTTAACCATTTCCTGACAATCATCAAAAGTGCCATCAACTTCAAGGGCCGTAATATTTTGACCCAAAGTGGTGAGTTGTTTTTCCTGAATGTCACTTACTTTACCCGAAGGATATAATATCACCACATTTACCCCTTTTACTCCTAAAAAGCCGCTGGCCACTGCGCCTCCGGTATCGCCTGATGTAGCAACCAATACCGTAATTTCATGGTCTTGTTTTCCCTGATTAAAAAAACCAAGACACCGTGCCATAAAACGTGCTCCAACATCTTTGAAAGCCATGGTAGGACCGTGAAATAGTTCAAGTGTGGATATCGAATCTTCAATAGGGATCAGTGGAAAATCAAAGCATAAGGTCTCTTTAATTATTTGCTCAAGTTTTTCGCGTGGAATTTCATTACCTACAAACTGCTCAATAGCTGTAAGTGCAATTTCTTCATGACTTAATTCATCAAGTTGGTTGATAAAGTCTTCAGGTAGGGGAGTGATGCTTTCCGGATAATAAAGACCTCTGTCAGGAGCGATCCCTTTAATCACAGCTTCTTTAAATGTAGCTTTAGATGAATTGTTATTTAGACTTAAATAGTACATAATGCTTTTGTGATGCTGTATTTAACTATTGAACTTATAACGTATTAAGAGTCTTTACTCCCTGTTTGCTTATCTGCGATACATGAGTCTCAAACGGGATACCTGATTTACGATAGACCTTGCTCATTTCCTCTGCTACTGCATTTGCAATATCGAGCCCTTTGCACAGGGCAAAAATAGAAGGACCTGACCCGGAGATACCACATCCTAATGCGCCCCCTTCTTTTGTTACTTTTTTGACCTGAGTAAACTCAGGAATGAGGGAACTTCTCACGGGTTCTACTACTACATCGATCAAAGAACGACCGATAAGAGAATAGTCTTTTAAAAACAAACCACTTACCAGACCTGCTAGATTACCCCATTGTGTGATGGCTGTTTTTAGTGGAATGGTATCTGACAAAATAGCCCTTGCTTCGGCGGTTTTTATCTCGATCTGCGGATGAACAACAACTACCATCAAGGCCTCCGGCGAAGGGATTTTTACTATGTCTAGCGGATCGTATCCTCTTACCAATGTAAATCCTCCACAAACAGCAGGTGCTACATTATCTGCATGTGCAGAGCCGGAAGCTAAGATTTCTCCCTGCATGGCATGGTAAACTAATTGTGAATCGCTCAGTGAAGCCTCCGATAGCTCATTAATGGCATAAACGGCTCCAGCAGCGCTAGCGGCACTACTTCCAATACCGCTTCCGGGTTTTATTTTTTTTAAGATTTCAATCTCAAAGCCAAAAGGAGTTTTAAGTTCATCTAATAAGGATAGCGCTGCGACTCCTGCTACATTTTTTTCAGGGTCGAGAGGAAGATCCTGCCCGGTGATGCTGGCGATTCGAATTTCTCTTTCGTCAATTTTACGCACCGTCATCTCATCACCTACGTTTTCAAGGCACAAACCCAGAACGTCGAACCCACAAGAAATATTCGCTACCGTCGCCGGACAAAAAACTTTTATTTCATTCATTCACTAGTAGTAAAATGGATTATCCGATTTGAAAATTACCTGCTCTTATAATGTCGGCAAAAATACCGGAAGCTGTTACCTCTGCTCCGGCACCAGCTCCTTTCACGAGTAATGGTTGATCTGGATATCTATCTGTAAAAAATAATACGATATTGTCTTTTCCCGCAAGATTATAAAAAGGATGTTCTTTTGCAACTTCCTGAATACCTACATTGGCTTTTCCATTTTTAAATTCAGCTACGTATTTAAGGCTATTTCCTTTATTCGCAGCATTCTGATAGATGTTTTTAAAATGCTCTTCATTTTGTTCTAATGAATCAAAAAAAGCATCAACAGATTCTGTATTGAGACTCTCTTCCGGCAAAAAGCTATTATTCTTTATATCTTCTATTTCCAACGTATAACCACTTTCTCTGGCAAGTATCAGTATCTTTCTCATAACATCTATACCACTAAGATCAATTTTGGGATCTGGCTCGGTATATCCTTCTTCTTTTGCCTGCATAACCACCTTCGAAAAACTGGTTTTGGAGTCGTAATTATTGAATATAAAATTCAAACTTCCTGAAAGGACTGCTTGAATCTGATTGATCTTATCTCCGGAAGCTACCAGGTTTTTAAGAGTGTCGATTATAGGAAGTCCAGCTCCTACATTTGTTTCAAACAGGAACGGAGCTCCGTATTTCGTAGAAAGATTTTTGAGATGTACATAATTCTGATAATCTGATGAACAGGCAATCTTATTACAGGTCACTACAGCAATACTATTTCGTAAATATTGTGAATAAGTAGCAGCAATTTTGTCACTGGCGGTAATGTCTACAAAAATGCTATTGTGTAGATTAAGTTCTAGTATTTGATGGAAAAAATCAGAAGGATCTGCCTTTTCTCCTTCATCTAGTAAAAGACCCCATTTCGAAAGGTCTACACCTTTTTCATCGAAGATCATCTTTCTTGAATTGGAGACGCCTATTACTCTTATGTTGAGCTTTAGGTTCTTCTTAATGTATTTGTGTTGCGAGGTAATTTGGTCCAGGAATTTACTACCAACATTACCAACTCCCATAATAAAGAGGTTAAGTTGTTTGATATTATCTTCAAAAAAACGTTCGTGAAGGGTGTTTAATGCCTTACTTACGTCCTCTTTTTTTATGACTGCCGAAATATTACGTTCGGAAGCACCTTGCGCAATGGCTCGGATATTTACATTATTAGCTCCCAGAGCACTAAACATTTTACCACTTAAGCCCTGATGACTTTTCATTTGATCGCCTACAAGTGCGATGATCGAAAGTCCTTTTTCAACTATGCATGGATGAATTCTGTTTCTGCTGATTTCGTATTCAAAAACTTCATCGACTGCCTTCTTTGCTTTGTCAGCATCTTTATTGGAAACTCCTACACAGATCGAATGTTCGGAAGAAGCCTGTGTAATAATCACCACACTTATTTTTTGTAGAGAAAGCACTTCAAAAAATCTTTTGGAAATACCTGGAATACCAATCATTCCGCTACCTTCAAGTGTCAACAAAGCAATATCATCTATGTGGCTAATGCCCCTGACCGGTTTTTGATGGGTATTGGTGATCTTGGTGATAAGTGTTCCCGGATCCTCAGGTTTAAATGTATTTTTTATAAGAATTGGAATTCCTTTGGAATAAACGGGTTGAATGGTAGGCGGGTAAAGTACTTTTGCACCAAAGTGAGATAGCTCCATGGCCTCCTGATATGATATTTCAGGAATCGAAAATGCGTGTTTTACGATTTTAGGATTGGCGGTATACATTCCACTAACATCTGTCCAGATCTCAAGAGAACTTTTTTCAATGGCTCCTGCAATAATGGCAGCTGTAAAGTCTGATCCGCCTCTACCTAAAGTAGTAGAATCTCCCTCCGTAGATGCTGCAATAAAACCGGGAACTACGATTACCTGATAGCTAACTGTCTCAAAATAATTGGCACATAATGCATTGGTTATCTCAAAATCTACACTTGCCTGCCCAAAATCAGTGTCCGTTTTTATCAACAAGCGCGTATCCTTATGAATTGCGTCCAGTTTTTCATGATCAAAATAGGAAGCGATCACGAGAGAAGAAAGTAATTCACCGTATCCTACAACTTTATCACTTAAGCGTGGTGTAATTTCACCTATCAGAAATGCTCCATCCAGTAAAGTTTTTAACGTATCAAACTTTTCGAGTACACGTGCTTTGATATCTTTTTCTGTTTTACCCGATAATAAAGAAGAAATTGTCTCGAGATGCCTTTTTTTAATTTTCTCGAAGATCTTTTCATAAGAGCTGTTCTGTTGAGAAGCAGTTTCCAGTGCCTCGATCAACAAATCAGTTATCCCACCAAAAGCAGACACCACAACTACTAGCTGTTCTTCTTTTGCTCGGGCTTCAATTATATTTTTAACTCGCGTTATATTGGTTGCGTTCGCAACGGAGGTACCTCCGAATTTTAGAACCTTCATGATCTTATAATTAATTCTAAAAAAACTTTACTTGCTTTCTTACGTATCAGAAAAGAAAAAATAGATATTCGCTATGTTATGAACGTACCCCCACAGGGGTAATAGTAGTGAAAATAGAAATTTCGATGCACTTAATAGCGCTTACTATAAAATAAGCTACTAGTAATATGGAAGTTAAGATCAAGTGCATCTTTATGACATTTTTATCTGGGTAAAAGTAGTACTTTTACATACCGAATCAAAAAAGTAGACGATTTTTACCGATTTAATAAATTATTTCCAATTTTAGTTATAAATGAAAATTTTTTCGGCAAAACAGCTCTATGAAGCTGATGAATTCACAATAAGAGAACAGCAAATTAGTAGTACAGACCTCATGGAGCGGGCTGGCAAAGCTGTATTTGAATGGTTGCAGGAAAGATTGCAAAATACAGAAGTCACTATAGCAGTTTTTTGCGGGATTGGAAACAATGGGGGAGATGGTCTGGTGATTGCAAGACATCTGTTGCAACATCAGTATAATGTAAAAGTATATGTAGTCAATTTTAGCGATAAACGATCTAAAGATTTTCTTATTAATCTTGATCGGTTAAAAAATGAAGGGTGTTGGCCCGTTTTTTTATCAGAACAGACAGAGCCTCCAGAATTGGTGCAGCAAAGTATCATAATAGACGCCATTTTTGGTATCGGACTCAGTCGTCCGCCAGTATTATGGGTTCAAAAATTAATAGAGCATATTAATGGGAGTAAAGGTTTTACGCTTTCCATTGATATTCCATCAGGTCTCTTTATGAATAGTGTTCCTGAAGATGCAAAAGCAGTCGTTCGCGCCAGTCATGTGCTTAGTTTCCAGACACCAAAGCTGGTTTTTTTCCTTCCAGAAACCGGAGTGTTTTTGAATAATTGGGAATTGATAGATATTGGATTATCTCAGGAATACCTTCAGCAAACTCAACCAGAAGCAGAAGTAATAACGAAATATCAAGTTTTATCATTCTACCAACCCCGTGAGAAATTTTCTCATAAAGGCACTTATGGCCATGCACTTCTTATTGGAGGTAGCTACGGAAAAATAGGAGCAGTGTCTCTAGCTGCAAAAGCATGTCTTTATTCGGGCGCAGGAAAAGTATCGGTTTACACTCCAAAATGTGGATATGTGCCGCTCCAGGCGAGTCTTCCTGAAGTGATGGTAGAAACAGCTATAGAAGAAGCAATTATTACCTCAATTGATCCCTCCTTCACGCCGGAAGCGGTTGGTTTAGGAGTAGGTTTGGGTACACATGAAAAAACGGTCGAAGCACTACGTTCTTTTTTAGAAACCAGCAATGGGCCAATAGTCATTGATGCAGATGCACTGAATATCATAGCAATGCATCCAGAATTGTTAAAGCGTATTCCCAAAGGTTCAGTGCTCACACCACACCCGGGAGAATTAAAAAGACTTTTGGGAGTTTGGCTACATGATTTTGATAAAATTGAGAAAGCTCAGCGGTTCTCAGAAAAATTTGGAATTGTTCTCGTTTTAAAGGGTGCTCACACTCTTATATTCAGTAAAGGAAAACTCTATATTAACAGTACGGGAAATCCGGGTATGGCGACAGCCGGAAGCGGAGATGTATTAACAGGCATGATTACCTCTTTTATGGCGCAAGGTTATAATAGTACTCAAGCTGCCTTATTTGCTGTATATCTTCATGGAAGATCGGCAGATTTGGCCGTGCCTAAAACAGGTTATCAGGCACTTACAGCAGGTGTTATTGTAGATCACATAGGCGCAGCTTTTATTGATCTTTTTGAAAGTGACGAGCCAAAAGATCTTACAGAATCATAGTAGAAATACTCAGATTACAATGAAGCCTTTATAGCGAATTGAGATTACCTACAAACTACCAATTGAACCAATAAATGAAAGATAAATATTATATAAGCTCTGATGTACTTACAATAGAAAAAATCTTTGAAATTGTATCGAACGATTTATTTTTAGCATTATCTGAGGAAGCTTTGCTCAAGATCAAAAAAAGTAATGAATACCTGAAAGAGAAACTTCGGTCACAGGCAACACCTATCTATGGAATAAATACAGGATTTGGTTCGTTGTGTAATGTTAAGATCTCAAATGAGCACCTGGCGGTACTTCAGGAAAATCTTGTGATGTCTCATGCCTGTGGTATAGGAGAACAGGTACCTCAAGAAATTATTAGACTTATGCTTTTGCTCAAAATTCAATCGTTAAGTTATGGGCATAGTGGCGTAGCATTGGAGACGGTAAAAAGGCTGATTGATTTTTATAATAACAAGATCTACCCCGTAATTTATACTCAGGGATCGCTAGGCGCTTCGGGCGATCTGGCACCATTAGCACACATGGCTCTCCCTCTTTTCGGTAAAGGCGAAGTATATGTGAACGCTAAAAAGATGACTTCTGCAGCCATGTTGAAGAAATTCAACTGGGAGCCAATTAAATTAATGGCTAAAGAGGGTCTCGCACTCTTAAACGGAACTCAGTTTATGAGCGCTTACGGAGTTTATGTGCTAATGGAAAGTTGTAAATATTCTTATTTCGCAGATCTCGTTTCGAGTATTTCTTACGACGCATTTTTATGCAGAAAACAACCTTTAGATATGAGAATTCACCTCATAAGGCCTCATCGTGGCCAGGTAAAAACTGCAGAAAGAATGAATGCGTTTCTTGCCGGCAGCGAATTATTAGAAACCGAAAAGAATCAGGTTCAGGATCCCTATTCTTTCCGCTGTATTCCTCAGGTACACGGAGCGACTAAAGATACGTTGCGTTTTATAGAAAAGACCTTTAAAACAGAAATCAATTCTGTCACTGACAATCCCAATATTTTTGTAGAAGATGATCTCATTCTTTCAGGGGGTAATTTTCATGGGCAGCCTTTGGCGTTATCTTTGGATTATTTGGCAATTGCGATTTCAGAATTAGGAAGTATTTCCGAGCGCAGGGTTTTTCAATTAATTTCCGGACTCAGAGGGCTTCCGGCTTTTCTTGTGGACGATCCCGGGCTCAATTCTGGACTTATGATCCCTCAATATGTATCGGCCAGTATCGTCAGCGAAAATAAACAATTGTCTACTCCTGCCAGTGTAGATAGCATTGTTTCGTCTAATGGTCAGGAAGACCATGTGAGTATGGGAGCCAACGCTGCTACTAAGAGCTTGCGTGTAGTAAAAAATCTGAAGCGAATCTTAGCTATTGAGTTGTTAACCGCATCTCAGGCCATGGTTTTTAGAGAACCGCAAAAAACCTCTCCCTTTCTGGAAGATTTTCTTAAAGCGTATCGTAATAAAGTTCAATTCGTTAAGAAAGACAGAATTTTACATTACGACATAGAGAAAACATGCGATTTTATGGATAATTATGTTATTACCGAATCTTTTCTTGTTGATTAGTAAGCACCACAATATTATGAATCCATCTTTGCGCCTCTTTTAAAGAATCAAAATATTCAAAAGGCTTGTCAAAGAAAATCTTTTCGATATTAGCACTTAGCTTTTGCGCTGGTTCTGAAATTACTACAGCAATGGCTACAAGGTTTTCTAATTTGGAAGTTTCCATATAGACCGTAGGATCTACTGAATACGAATTTGTACGATAAGAAATATAGCCAAAATGACTATCTACGTAGTGTTTACTACAGAGGTTAATGAGGTCTTGATTTTCCTTTGACCGAAGATCTTCTCCTTCATTAATAATACCAACAATGTAATGGTCATAAAGCTCAAAAGAGCCAAATGACAACTCGATTTTTTTACTCATAGTTTTGGGGGAAAATTTATGAGAATTACAATATGTATGCGTTAATAATTTGGTTATCCTTTTACATATTCCATTGCCCAGTTTATTGCATCTTCTGTTTTTGCAAACAGTCCCATTGGTTTCGCCTCAAAAAAATGTTTTTCAATTTTAAAATTATGCTGATCTACATTTTTAGTTGAAACAATGGCAAAAGCTTTTAAATTAGAAAGCTCCCTTATATGCGTATAAATTGTTGGATCTATAGAATATGAATTATCTCGGAGTGTAATATACGCAAAATTTCTATTTCTGAAATGAACTTCTGAAATTCCGATAAGCTCAAAAATTCTTTCCAGCGTAAGAATAAGACCCTCATTGAGCTTGGCCAGCATAAAATGTTCGTATACGATGACCTCTCCGATTTCAAGATGGTAACTTTTGATGATATTTTCTGGATGCAATGTCATAAAT
This sequence comes from Flavobacteriaceae bacterium M23B6Z8, assembly GCA_046199005.1. Classification (GTDB taxonomy): domain Bacteria; phylum Bacteroidota; class Bacteroidia; order Flavobacteriales; family Flavobacteriaceae; genus Ascidiimonas. The sequence continues at coordinate 2,618,593 of CP176050.1, read as the reverse complement.
ATCTTATAAATTACATCATCTTTTGAAAAAGAAAAAATTAATTAGATAAAAATAGCTATTCTTTCTGTGAAGCTACTTTAAGATTTTATTCCTTTCGCGGTCTTATTCGTATTCTTTTCTATCGCTTCAATAATATGTGCGGCAATGTCTTTTCCGGTAGCCGATTCAATACCCTCCAGTCCCGGAGAAGAATTTACTTCTAACAGAAGTGGTCCCTTGCTGGATCGTATAATGTCTACTCCGGCAATATGCAATCCCATGGCCTTGGTTGCTTTGATAGCCATTCGTTTTTCTTCAGGACTCACTTTTATGACCGAAGCGGTACCACCCAAATGCATATTGGCTCTAAACTCACCGGGTAGTGCTTCCCGTTGCATGGAGGCTACAACTTTCCCATTAATAACAAAACAGCGAATATCTTTACCGTTTGCTTCTTTAATGAATTCCTGTACTAATATGTTGGCATTTAGACTTTTAAAGGCGTTAATAACACTTTCTGCTGCTTTCTTGGTTTCGGCTAATACAACCCCCTTACCTTGGGTACCTTCTAACAACTTAATGATAAGAGGAGAGCCACCTACCATTTTTATCAGATCATTGGTGTCTAATGGAGAATTTGCAAAACCGGTCGTGGGTATGTCAATACCGTTATTGAGCAGTAATTGTAAGGAGTATAATTTATCACGTGAATGATTAATAGCAGCAGCACTGTTGAGGCAAAATACATTAAGAGCCTCAAACTGTCTTGTGAGTGCGCAACCATAAAAGGTCATGCTAGGCCGTATTCGGGGAATAACAGCATCAAGGTCATTCAAAACTTTACCTCCCCGATAATGAATTTCAGGAGTTTTAGCATCAAGCTTCATATAGCACTGGCGAATATTAAAAAACTTAATGTCGTGTCCCATTCGTTCTCCAGCTTCAATGATTCTTCGGTTGCTGTATAAGTTAGGATTGCTTGCAAGGAGTCCTATTTTAAGGCCGCCGGTAGTTCTTTCCTCTGTTGCGTATTTGATATTTACCTCATCGTCACTCATTGATCCCAGAAGGAAACCTGCAGAAGGGTCTACAATCATTCTACCCGCCATTGCTTCCCGACCGAGTAACATTCGATAGCCCATGGAATCCCGATTCGTAAGTGTAAGCTCAATTTTCCATGAACTTTGACCGATCTTCATTTCGGTATTTATTACAAAACGTTTCTCCCTATTACCTGTAGAGCTTTTAATAATACGTTGATCAATAACTCGTGCTTCACAGTGTTTAACCTTTTTTCCATCATATTGTAAAGGGAAGACATCAAAAGTTACCCAGGGTTCATTATTTCTTTGAAATGGCTGAATGTTCACTGCATGCAACGCTGAGGTTTTTGCGCCACTGTCTACTCTAACTTTGATCGCAGGAATTGAAAAATCAGGAAGTGATATCCATTCTTCGCTGCCTACGATTGTCTTGTTGTCTTCCATGATGAATTTATTTGTGAGCGAATGTAAAAAAGAAATTTTAACCGTCATCATTAATTTAATGAGAAAAAAGAGCTCTGGATACCAACACGCATAGTATCAATTAGATAAAAAAAGCGTGTAGAAGATCTACACGCTTTTTAACAATAGTCTGACTTTAAAATTTTTATGATTCAGGAGATTTTTCTCCTTTTTTAATATCAATGGTAAGTGCCTCTTTTTCTTTGTTAAGATCCATAAAGATTTCATCTCCTTCATCAATTTTTGAAGTAATGATCTCTTCTGCGAGCGCATCTTCAATATATTTTTGAATCGCTCTTTTTAGTGGACGTGCACCATATTGTTTATCGAAACCTTTGTCTGCAATATAATCTTTAGCGGGTTCACTAAGATTTAATACATAACCAAGTTCTTTAATTCGCTTATACAGTTTATCAAGTTCGATGTCGATAATTTGGTGAATATCTTCTCTTTCTAAAGGATTAAATACCACAACGTCATCAATTCTGTTCAAGAATTCCGGTGCGAATGATTTTTTCAATGCATTTTCAATCACACTTTTCTGATGCTCATCTGCCTGAGATTTTCTAGCTGCGGTTCCAAATCCAACACCCTGACCGAAGTCTTTAAGTTGTCTGGCACCTATATTAGAGGTCATGATGATAATCGTATTTCTAAAATCGATCTTACGACCAAGACTGTCTGTCAGATATCCGTCATCTAAAACTTGAAGCAGCATATTAAATACATCCGGATGCGCTTTTTCAACCTCATCTAAGAGCACGACTGCATATGGCTTTCTTCTAACTTTTTCGGTAAGTTGGCCACCTTCTTCGTATCCTACATATCCAGGAGGCGCTCCGATAAGTCTTGATATCGCGAATTTTTCCATGTACTCGCTCATGTCAATACGAATAAGAGCATCTTCAGAATCAAAGAGCTCTTTTGCCAATACTTTTGCCAACTGGGTTTTCCCGACACCTGTCTGTCCAAGAAATATAAAAGAACCAATAGGCTTATTAGGATCTTTAAGTCCGGCACGATTACGCTGGATAGCTTTAGAAACTTTGCCAACCGCTTCGTCCTGACCAATGACACTTCCTTTTATCAATTCTGGCAGATGCGCCAATTTGTTGCTTTCCGTTTGTGCAATCCTGTTTACCGGTATACCGCTCATCATCGAAACAACATCTGCAACATTATCTTCTGTGACTGTTTCTCTGTGGAGTTTACTTTCTTCTTCCCATCTTTCCTGAGCAGTGAGCAATTCTTTTTCAAGTCTTTTCTCGTCGTCTCTTAATTTGGCTGCTTCTTCATACTTCTGCTTTTTAACAACCGTGTTTTTAAGTTCTCTGACATCTTCCAACTGTTTTTCCAGCTCCAGAATTTGTTTTGGTACCTGCATATTGGTAATGTGCACACGAGAACCCGCTTCATCCAGCGCATCGATTGCCTTGTCTGGTAAAAAGCGATCTGTCATATATCTATTTGTGAGTTTTACACAGGCATCAATTGCAGCTTCCGTATAATTCACATTGTGATGTTCTTCGTATTTTTCTTTTATGTTTTGAAGGATTTCAATAGTCTCTTCTACATTTGTAGGCTCAACAATCACTTTTTGAAAACGTCGTTCAAGAGCACCGTCTTTTTCGATGTATTGTCTGTATTCGTCAAGTGTGGTTGCACCTATACATTGGATTTCACCACGGGCAAGAGCCGGCTTGAACATATTGGAAGCATCAAGACTTCCTGTTGCACCACCTGCACCTACGATCGTATGAATTTCGTCTATAAATAGAATGATATCATCGTTCTTCTCCAATTCGTTCATTACCGCTTTCATGCGTTCTTCGAACTGACCACGATATTTGGTCCCGGCTACTAAACTTGCAAGATCCAGAGTTACTACTCTTTTATTGTAGAGAATGCGGGATACTTTCTTTTTGATTATACGTAGCGCAAGTCCCTCTGCGATAGCAGATTTACCAACTCCCGGTTCACCGATTAAGAGCGGATTGTTCTTTTTACGCCTGCTGAGAATCTGAGAAACGCGCTCAATTTCTTTTCCTCTTCCTACCACAGGGTCTAATTTCCCTTCTTCGGCAAGTGCCGTTAAATCCCTTCCAAAATTGTCCAGAACAGGAGTTTTTGATTTTTTGTTGGATTTGCCAGATCCCTGATTACTAAAAGGATTCTCTCGGGCATCTTCTGCTGAACCAGAATCGTCTGAGTAGGATTCTGCAGAAGGCGAATCTATATAGTCATCGTCACTTGTTATCATATATTTAAATTGTTCTTTAACATTATCATAATCAACCTTGAGCTTGTTCAACAACTTGGTGGTTGGATCGTTTTCATTTCTTAAAATGCACAATAGAAGGTGTGCTGTATTTATTGAGGAACTCTGAAACAGTTTTGCTTCAAGAAACGTTGTTTTTAACGCTCTTTCTGCCTGTCTGGTTAAATGCAGATTCTTTTTATCATTTGCAATAATGCCCGTGCTTGGGTTCGCAGGGCTTAGTATTTCTACCTTTCTTCTTAAATGATCTAAATCTATTTCCAGGGCATTCAATATGTTAATGGCTTTGCCACTACCGTCTCTTAAGAGACCTAGCATCAGGTGTTCAGTTCCAATAAAATCATGGCCAAGACGTAAGGCTTCTTCCTTACTATAGGCAATTACGTCTTTAACTCTTGGGGAAAAATTATCATCCATATATTACTCCTTTCAACATCTAAAATAGTAAAAACAAGTTTACGTATCAAAAATACCCGTTAAATTTAACGGTATTATAGGAAGACTCATTTTTACAGCTTTAATTATTATCAAATTTTTAATATTAGCACAATAAGCATGCCTCAAATACAAAAAGATGCTATTGCACTAAAATATATCTGTTATACCCCTGTTTTTAACCACTTGTTTTACAAAACTGAATTTCTGGCAGGTGGGGCTGACAGCGTGGCTATCTGTTTCAATTTTAATCATTTACATTTAGCCAAAAAATATCTAAATAAGAGGTCTTAATGAAGCCTTATTTGTTGTTGATAAAATCATTAAAAAATGAACGATAGAGAGCGTTTCAGGCATGATATTTTGTGTATATTGGCACGATTGTAAAAGAACCCAATAATCTAAATTTTTTGATATGGCAGATGGAGAAAAGCTGATTCCTATTAATATTGAAGATGAAATGAAATCAGCCTACATTGACTACTCAATGTCGGTGATCGTTTCTAGAGCCTTGCCTGATGTTCGTGACGGACTTAAGCCTGTTCACAGAAGGGTGTTATACGGTATGTATGAGCTGGGCGTATTAAGTAATCGGGCCTATAAGAAGTCCGCAAGAATAGTAGGAGAAGTTTTAGGAAAGTATCACCCTCATGGTGATACCTCTGTTTATGATACTATGGTGCGTATGGCTCAGGAATGGAGCCTTCGTTATATGTTGGTGGACGGTCAGGGGAATTTTGGCTCGGTAGACGGAGACAGTCCTGCAGCGATGCGTTATACAGAGGCAAGGATGCGCAAGATCTCTGAAGATATGCTGGCTGATATTGATAAAGAAACCGTAGATCATCAGTTAAATTTTGATGATACCCTTAAAGAACCTACAGTTTTACCAACACGTGTTCCAAGTTTATTGATAAATGGAGCTTCTGGTATCGCAGTGGGAATGGCTACCAATATGCCCCCTCACAATCTTGCTGAGGTTGTAGATGGTACTATCGCTTACATCGAAAACAGCGATATTGAAATCGATGAACTTATACAGCATATCAAAGCCCCTGATTTTCCTACCGGAGGGATTATTTACGGATATGACGGTGTTCGCGAGGCGTTCAAAACCGGAAGAGGAAGAATCGTTATGCGTGCCAAAGCTAGTTTTGAAGAAATAGCAGGCCGTGAAGCTATTGTCGTTACAGAAATACCTTATCAGGTAAATAAAGCCGATATGATAAAGAAGACGGCTGATTTAGTGAACGACAAGAAAATAGAAGGTATTTCTACCATACGTGATGAGTCTGACCGTAACGGGATGCGTATCGTATACATTTTAAAACGCGATGCGATTCCTAATATCGTATTGAACACGCTTTATAAATACACAGCACTTCAATCTTCTTTTAGCGTTAACAATATTGCTTTGGTGAAAGGAAGACCGCAACTGCTTAACTTGAAAGAAATGATACACTATTTCGTGGAACACAGACACGAAGTAGTAGTACGACGAACCGAATATGAATTAAGGAAAGCAGAAGAACGCGCTCATATTCTGGAAGGATTGATCATTGCATCTGATAATATAGATGAGGTGATCGCACTTATCAGAGCTTCGAGCAACGCTGATGAAGCCCGTACTAAGTTGATGGAACGTTTTTCTTTATCGGAAATACAGGCCAAGGCAATCGTTGAGATGCGATTACGCCAGTTAACAGGTCTGGAACAGGATAAGCTGCGTTCTGAGTATGATGACATAAAGAAATTAATTGAAGATTTAAAAGACATCCTTGCACGTAAAGAACGCCGAATGGAGATCATTAAGGAAGAACTTCAGGAGGTAAAAGCAAAGTATGGAGACGAAAGACGTTCTACGATCGAGTATGCAGGAGGAGACCTGAGCATAGAAGATATGATTCCTGACGAGCAGGTAGTAATTACCATATCTCATGCCGGATACATTAAAAGAACTTCACTATCTGAATATAAAATACAAAATAGGGGAGGTGTAGGCCAAAAAGGCTCCGCGACACGTAATGAGGATTTTCTGGAACATCTTTTTGTGGGAACGAATCACCAATACATGTTGTTTTTCACCCAAAAAGGAAAATGTTTCTGGATGCGTGTTTATGAAATTCCAGAAGGGAGTAAGACTTCGAAAGGTCGTGCAATTCAAAACTTGATCAATATTGAATCTGACGACAAGGTAAAAGCCTTTATTTGTACACAAGATCTCAAGGATGAAGAGTATATAAACAGTCATTATGTTATTATGGCTACCAAGAAAGGTACTGTAAAGAAAACCCCTCTTGAACAATACTCCAGACCCAGACAAAATGGAATCAATGCGATCACCATTAAAGAAAATGATGAGCTGCTGGAAGCTAAACTTACCACAGGTAATAGCCAGGTGATGCTGGCAGTTGCTTCCGGGAAGGCTATACGTTTTGAGGAAGAGAAGACACGCCCTATGGGAAGAAATGCTTCCGGTGTAAGAGGGATCAGTCTTGCAGATGAGAATGATGAAGTGATTGGAATGGTCGCAATTGAGAATCCGCAGGAAGAATCTGTCCTTGTTGTTTCCGAAAACGGTTATGGTAAACGAACTTATATTGATGATCCCGAAGACGGAGAAGCGATTTACCGAATTACCAACCGGGGAGGAAAAGGGGTAAAAACTATTTCTATTACTGAGAAAACAGGAAAATTGGTTGCTATGAAAAGTGTTACAGATTCTGATGATCTCATGATCATTAATAAATCTGGAATAGCAATTCGATTGAGCGTAGAAAATCTTCGTGTGATGGGAAGAGCTACTCAGGGTGTCCGACTTATCAATATTAAAGGAGATGATTCAATCGCGGCGGTTGCCAAGGTAATGAAGGAAGATGAAAATGAAGACGAAATTGAATCGGAAGATGAAAATAATGGCACAACAATTGATTAAGTACTGATGAATTGTTTAATTTTGAATAAATAAATCAAATACAGAAATGAAAAAACAAATTTTAATATTTTCTGCCATATTGCTTTCTACCTTCGCTTTCGCGCAGAAAAATGAATTAAAAGCAGCTCAAAAAGCGCTTAAGAACGGAAATTCTGCGGATGCTAAAGTCGCTTTAGCATCTTTAGAAGGATCGATAGATAATGCAGAAGAAAAATACCAAACACAGTATTATTTTCTGAAAGGGCAGGTGTATCAGGATATGGCTGCTAAAGGTCTTGAAACTCAAGCTTCCTATGAAAAAGCTTTGGAAGCATACAATAAATTAATTAGCCTGGAAGAAGCAGGTAAAAAGAAGTATACCGATGAGGCAAAACAGGCGCTTGACAAAATGTCTGCCGATTTGGTGAATGCAGCTATCGAGGCTAATAAAAATGAAAACTATGCAGTTGCTGCTAAGAAACTTCGCATGGCTTATTTGATTAATAAGGAGAATACAGATTACTTGTATTTCGCAGCAACTACCGCAGTAAGTTCAGGGGATTACGAAAATGCTTTAGTATACTATAAGGAGCTAAAGGATATGAACTATACCGGTATTACCACTAAGTATTATGCTACCGAAGTAGAGACAAACGAGGAGACAGAAGTTTCTAAGACAGAGTATGAGCTTTATAAGAAATCTAAAGATTACACCAATCTACGAGAGGAAGAAACTGAATCTAGATTTCCTGAAATCGTAAAGAATATTGCACTTATCTACACACAACAAGGCAAAGTAGAGGAAGCGATTGCAGCGGTAAAGGATGCTCGTGAGGCAAACCCTAAAGATGTAGATCTTTTGCTTACAGAAGCAAATCTTTATATCAAAAATGGTCAAAAAGACAAATTTAAAGAGGTAATGGAAGAAGCGGTAGTAAAAGATCCTACCAATCCGGTTCTTTATTTTAATCTGGGTGTAATTAGTGCTGAACAAGGAGATATCAAAGGTGCGAAGTCGTATTATGAAAAAGCACTTGAAGTAGACCCTAATTATAAAGATAGCTATCTCAATTTATCAGCACTTATTCTTGATCAGGAAAGACCTATTGTTGATGAGATGAACAGTTTGGGAACCAGCCGTGCAGACAATGCCCGATACGATGAGCTTAAGCAAAAAAGAGAAGATCTGTATCGCTCAGCTATCCCGTATCTTGAAAAATTACTTGCTATAGATGCAAAGGATGTAGACGCATTGAAAACGCTTATGAACATTTACGGAACTTTGGGTGAAAACGAAAAGTTCAAGGAAGTAAAAGCTAAGATTGCAGAGGTAGAGCAATAAAAAGAACTAGTTAATTATATTTTAAAACCCGGAATCATTCCGGGTTTTATTTTTTATAATCTAATCGATAATTTTTTTGATTACTCTAAGTTTATGAGAATAACGACCTATTTCAGCATTAAATATTCCGGTGTGATCTATTCTGTCTATTCGAACTTTACCGAAAGAGTGAATGATATAATTATTGTTCATAATAATCCCTACATGAACGATCTTCCCTTCATTATCGTCAAAAAACGCCAGATCACCCTGGTTGCTTTCTTCAATAAAACTAAGGGGTTCTCCTTGTGTAGCCTGTTGCGCTGCATCGCGTAATAATTTATATCCCGATAGTTTATAAACCATCTGAGTAAACCCTCCGTTGTCAATTCCAAATGGGGTTTTGCCGCCCCATAAAAATGGTGTATTAAGGTAGAACAGAGCATTCTTGATCAACTCTTCCCTGCTTTTTTGTCCGCGAGCGAAAGATCCGTCAAAAGAATGATTCAGTAGTTTTGCGGCATTCACACAAGATCCTATAACCAAAGGCACAAGGTTTTTGCCATCAGAAATGAAATCAGTATAGTCATTAGATATTTGGCTGTCTGAAAGTTCTATTTGTTGGTATTCCTCTTCAGAAATAATCTCAAATTGATTATTGGCGATCCAGCCTTCGCAGTTATCAAATGTATTTCGTATTCTACTCCAGTATTTTCGGGATTCAAGTACTTTAAAATGTTCGCCGTAGAGCAATTGCGAAACCTGTTCAGCTACATCTGAAGGTTCTGCCCGTTGGGAAATAATACTTAAATTACAAATACCGTATTGCATTCAGCCGATCTCGGAAATGATTATTACAGTCTTTCTATGACCATTGCAGAAGCACCGCCTCCTCCGTTGCAAATAGCGGCTGCTCCGATTTTTGCATTATTTTGTGCCAAAACATTCAGTAGGGTGATCACAATGCGAACTCCGGAGCAACCCAGGGGGTGACCTAAGGAAACTGCACCACCGTTCACATTAACATTAGTATCGTCTAAACCCAAGATTTTCATATTGGCCAGACCTACTACGGAAAAAGCCTCATTAAATTCAAAATAATCAACTTCGTCAATAGAAATTCCTGCTTTGTCCAATGCTTTGGGCAAGGCTTTTGCAGGAGCTGTTGTAAACCATTTAGGCTCCTGAGCTGCATCTGCGTAACTCTTAATGTAAGCCAACGGTTTTAGGCCCAATTCATTCGCTTTTTCTTCGCTCATTAAGACGATTGCTCCGGCACCATCATTGATCGTTGAAGCATTCGCAGCTGTCACCGTTCCATCTTTAGTAAAAGCCGGACGCAAATTTGGGATCTTCTCCAGTTTTACGTTCTTAAATTCTTCATCTTCCGAAACCATTACGGGTTCTCCTCTTCGTTGAGGTACCTCCACCGGAATTACTTCATCAGTAAATTTACCGTTCGCCCAGGCATCTGCTGAGCGTTTGTAAGATTGAATTGCGAAAGCATCCTGCTCTTCTCTTGAAAATGAATGTTCTGTTGCACAAAGATCTGCACACACACCCATAGCATTTTGATCATAGGCATCAACCAGACCATCTCTCTGCATTCCGTCTACTAACGTTGCAGGACCAAATTTAACACCATTTCGCATATGTACGTAATGTGGAATCTGGCTCATATTTTCCATTCCTCCTGCAACTATAATATCTGCATCTCCTAAGGCTATAGCCTGAGCTCCCTGCATCACCGCTTTCATGCCACTTGCACATACTTTATTTACGGTGGTACATGGAACCGTATCTGGTATCCCAGCGTAGATAGCTGCTTGTCTTGCAGGCGCTTGACCTTCACCAGCCTGAACCACATTTCCCATTAGTACTTCTTGTACATGATCAGGAGTCAGATCTATCTTTTCTAAAGCCCCTTTGATGGCAGCTGCCCCTAACCGGGTGGCAGGGATAGATGATAAAGAACCCATAAAGCTTCCTATGGGCGTACGTACTGCAGAAACTATAACAACTTTTCTTGGCATATCTTTTACAATTTTGTGATGCGAAATTAATTAAAATCTAAGGATATTCATAAACTTAACCGTTTTAGTTGATCCTCCTTCAATAGCTAATTTTTGTTACATTTGGTAATATTTAAACAACGAATGAACCTCTCTCTCGATAATCTGTATAAAAATCAGTCTTTTTTTTACAAAGTATTTCTTTTCATAACGGCCGTAGTGCTAATTATTTATCTATTTCCTAAGGGAGGTAAGTTTAAGTATGAATTTCAAAAAGGCAAGCCATGGCAATACGAAAATTACTATGCACCTTTTGACTTCGCCATTTTTAAATCTCAGGAAGCGCTGGAACAGGAGAAGCTGCAAGTAAGGCAAAATCATACAAGTTATTTCAATTATAATACAGGAATTGCCGATAAGGTTTTTGAAGCCTATCAATCTAATTTTGATGTTTATTTTACAGATTCGATAAGCACCGGTAAGAAAAGGCAGCTGAAACAGCAGGGACTTACTATTTTAAATGAAATTTATAAAGATGGTGTGGTTGCGCCTGTAGATGGTTTTCAGGATTCTCAAATCATCTATTTGATCAATCAAAATGAACAAAGAACCTTAACCTACGGGAATCTGTTTGAAATTAACGATCTTAAAAGTTTTTTGAACAGAGAACTTTTCAAACGTAAATTATTAGCGTACGAAGCTATTTTTTACAACCTGTTTTTCGAGATTTTACAGCCCAATGTAACCTTTTCCGAAGAGTTCACACAAAGAACACTGGAAGAGGCATTACAAAAGATCGCATTAACCAGAGGGAATGTTGATAAGGGAAAACTCATTATTGCCCGAGGTGAAGTAGTTGAAGGAGATACCTTTGCTATACTTGAGTCCTTAAAAAAAGAGTACCAGTCTCAATTATGGAATGATCAAAATTATGTCTGGATCGTTTTCGGATATGTCATTCTGGTGGCGCTCGCCTTATTGATGTTGTTTTTGTTTTTGCTCAAGTACCGTCCCCTTATCTATGCCAACAATACGAAAGTCACCTTCATATTTTTTAATGTGGTAGTAATGATCTTTCTTACAACTATTGTTGTTAAATACAATGTAGATTATGTATATGTTGTACCTCTTTGTATCCTACCGCTTATTTTAAAAGCTTTTTTTGACGCACGATTAGGACTATTCACTCATGTACTTACGGTTTTATTGTTAGGTTTTATTGTTCCGAATAGTTTTGAGTACGTTTTTCTGCAAATTATTGCCGGGATCATGACCATTCAGACGATCTCAGAATTATATAAAAGAGCCAATCTTTTTATATCGGTCGGACAAATAACACTTATCTACATTGTTGCTTATTTTGCATTCTATATTATACACGAAGGCAATCTCTCAAATATAGAGTGGATCATGTTTGGACTCTTTATTCTAAACGGACTGGCTACGTTGTTTGCACAGCCTTTGATCTATTTATACGAGAAATTATTCGGATTGGTATCAGATATATCCCTTTTAGAACTTTCAGATACAAATTCACGATTGTTAAAAGAGCTTTCAGACAAAGCACCGGGAACCTTTCATCACTCACTTCAGGTCGCAAATCTTGCTGAAGCTTGTGCGAACGAGGTGAACGGAAATGCCATGCTGGTGAGGGTAGGTGCCTTATATCACGATATCGGCAAGATGAAAAATGCCACCTATTTCACGGAGAATCAAACTACCAATGTGAATCCGCATAATGAATTAGAACCTATTGAAAGTGCTTCTATCATTATTCAGCACGTGATTGACGGTATTGAAATGGCGAAAAAAGCAAATTTGCCAGATCGGGTGATCGATTTTATACGCACACACCACGGTACGAATCTGGTCTATTATTTTTACCGGAAGCAACTAGACAAAGAAGAAGAAGTCTCTGAGGCAGATTTTCGTTACCCTGGTCCGATTCCTTTCTCGAAAGAGACGGCGATTTTGATGATGTGTGACTCCGTAGAAGCGGCTTCTAAAAGTCTTAAGGACCCTACATTTACGATCATTGATGGATTTGTAGAGAAAATTATCAATAAGCAAATTGAGGACGGACAATTTTTGAATGCAAATATTACCTTTAAGGAAATTGAGATGGTAAAGAAAGTGCTTAAGAACAAACTGACAAATATTTATCATTTACGTGTAGAGTATCCGGAGTAAAGAAGTTTTGGTTTTCAGGCGGTTAGGAGAGTGGATAAAAAATTAATCAAAAAACATAGAAAATAGTTGCGTTCTTTGTAATGAAGCACTACATTTGCATCCGCAATTTGACATTGCAAAGTTCTTAAAAAAGGAGAGGTGCCGGAGTGGTAACGGAGCAGATTGCTAATCTGTCGACGGGTAACTGTCGCCTGGGTTCGAGTCCCAGTCTCTCCGCATTGTTTTATTAGGCTAAAATCTAGTAAAAATCTCTTAATTTTCGGGGTGTAGCGTAGCCCGGTTATCGCGCCTGCTTTGGGAGCAGGAGGTCGCAGGTTCGAATCCTGCCACCCCGACTTACAAAAGCCAGACTTCTAAAGTCTGGCTTTTTTATTTCCCTGCGTTAAAAATATGCTTAGGTAAGCAAAAGAACTATAAAAGTAGCAACCCATTGCGTTGTCTGGCTTTTGCTGAGCAACCTCTCTACTACAGGATCACCGAGCAAAGGGAGGTAATCCTGCCACACCGATGAACTTAGAAATAGGTACTATCAAACACTGTTGACTGTATAGTTTTCAGAGTTTTTTGTTTTTAATAATAATTGTCATCATTTACTGCAAAAAAGGGGCACCGTTAGATATGCGTTTCTTTAGCTGTGTTGTTTTGGTTTGACGAGTCTTTATTTTTATAGAAGCAATGTAGGTTTCGTCTTCTTTTTTAGAGCTATTGAGAGTATATTACAAAATTTATCGACCTAAAGAATATTTGTTTGAAGGACAACTCAAAGAACGATACAGTAGCACAAGTGCTCAAAAAATACTAAGAAACGCCGTGCATAAAACAGGGCTAAAAAAACGCATAACATTGCATACTTTAAGGCATAGTTTCGCTACTCACTTACTCGAAAATGGAACTGATATTCGTTACATACAAAGTTTATTGGGTCATAATAGTCCAAAGACTACGATGATTTATACGCATGTAACCGAAACTAGTATTAGAAAAATTAAAAATCCATTTGATAATTTATAAAACATCTTTAAATTATCGATCCATAAGAATTTTTAGCTTTTATGATGGAAACTAAAAAGTATAAAAACAACCTAAACTTCGGCATAGCCAGCCGAATTAGTTGTATAAAAGGATAAAAGTTCTGCATATAAACAAGTTGGCAGTAATAATAGAAAATCAAATTAGAAAATTATGTACAAAAGATTTTTAGTTGTTGTATTTATCACAATAACCACCATTTCAGTTAAAGCACAAAATCAAGGTTTAGAAATTACAACTATCCCTTTTAATTTGTTGAAAAATAATTATGTTTTCGTTAAGTGTGTAGTTAATAAAAAAGACTCCCTGACCTTCTACTTCGATACTGGAGCTACATCATCTTTAATCGATAAATCTACCGCCAAAAAGTTAGGAATACAGCCAAATCACGAACAAGAGGTTTCTGGTGCTAGTGGTAAAGTGAAATATCAAATCGCCCTCAACCAAGAAATAACCATTGGTGGTATCACCGTTGATGGTGTCCACCTCGTAATGGAAGATTTAACACGATTGAAGGAAAGTATGAATCAGCCTTTTGATGGAATAATTGGGTATTCTTTGATTAAAGAATTTCTGACCGAATTGGATTTTGATAATCAAGTGATAAAGTTATATCCTAAAAACAGCTCTATGGACTTATCATCTTTTTCCCAACATTCATTTTCTTTCGATAACGGAATCCCAATTCCTCAACTGGATATTGAGATTGAGCTTAAAAATTCAAAAAAATACAAAGGAAAGGTTCTCTTTGATAGTGGTGCGGGTCTTACACTTCTTGTTAACACCCCTTTTAAGACTGAAAATGATTTAGTTGAACAAACAGACAAGATACTCACCTCTTCTTCGGATAATTTAAGTGGGAAATCTATCTCGCAGGATATAGGTATTAAGAGTCTTTCACTGGGAAAATATTATTTTTCAGACCTAACAATAGGCTTAGCGAGCGATGAATCGGGTGTTAGTTCTTATGATGGCTATTTGGGTATTCTTGGAGCTGAGATTATAAACAGATTTAATATTGTTTTGGATTATGACAACCTTAAAATGTATTTAAAGCCAAATAGTTTATACGATGAATCCTTTGATTTTCCTATTACAGGTTTTTCACTGGATAAAAACGAAGCGGGAAAAATATACATTTCAAAAATTGCAAAAGAGTGTCCAGCATATAAAAAGGGTATTCGTAAAGGAGATATTGTCATTTCGATAAACAAAAATAGTAATAACAATCTCGCTGAATATAAAGAACTACTAAAGAAAGAGGGTAGTAAAATTAAAATACTCATACAAAATGGTGAGGGTAAAAAGAGGTATAAGATTAGACTCGAAAAATTGCTTTAATGGATAAATTACTACTGCCAACAATGTATATAAAAAATAGCGCAAGTCATTGCTAACACAAAGGTTAGGCGTTTTTGGAATGTCGCCAAATTTTTAAATTTGATGATTTCCAATAAAAAAGATAAATAGTAAAATTTAAAAATTCGGCTTGTGTTTATCCGAAAAGTGAAAGCTTATTTTCAGCGCTACTTTTCATATACGGAGCCGTCAGACTGTCTCAAAACTTAACCATAGGTTTACAGTATTATTTTTGATAACTTTTTTAATATTCCGATCTTAAAGTATGGAATATTTAAAAGGAGAATCCCGAACCCAACTTACACTTTATACTACCTGTTTGGATGATATGATAAATGAAGATAACTCGGTACGAGCTATCGATCAATTTGTAAATAGCCTTGATTTCGATACACTAGGTTTCAAAACTATCACCTGGCAAGGTAGGCCGCCATATAATCCGGCAGATCTACTTAAACTTTATATGTATGGTTATATGAACCGGATACGCTCTTCAAGGCAATTGGAACTAGAATGTTCACGTAATATTGAACTTATGTGGTTGTTAGGCAACCTAAAGCCCGATCATAATACCATTGCCAGATTTAGAAAGAATAATCCAAAAGCGATTAAGCGTGTCTTTAGAAAAACTATAGTTATTGCCAAAAACCATAAGCTAATCGGGGCTCAATTAATCGCAGGCGACTCAACCAAACTTCGTGCACAAAACAGTAAAAAGAATAATTACAATCCAAAGAAAGTAGCACGTCATTTAGAATATATTGAACAAAGACTGGAAGAGCATCAGAATGAACTTGCGCAAGCGGATGGAGATCATAAAAAGCAACTTGAACAAGTTATACAAAAACGTAAACAGCAACGTAAAAGATACCAACGTATCCAGAGTGAATTAGCTAAAAACACAACTACTGAAAACCCTCAGTTATCAACAAGTGATCCTGATAGCCGACATCAAATTATCCGGGGTACGATTACCGAGGTTTGCTATACAGCTCAAACAACGGTAGACGCTAAAAACAAACTCCTAATTGATTATAAAATCACCAACCAGAACGATAAAAAGGCGATGGGCATGATGCTAAGACGTGCAAAAACCATTCTTCAATCAAATACCTTCACTGCTTTATACGACAAAGGCTATCATACGGGTAGTGAGTTTAAAATTGCAAATGATTTAGGTATTACCACACTGGTTGCCATCCCAGCCATTGGACGTGCTAGCCAGGCACCCAACCCAAACTACAATGCAGAGCATTTTCAATTCCACCAAGAAACAGATAGTTATACCTGTCCACAGGGTCACGCATTAATCAGTAACGGTAATTGGTATAAAGCCCGTAATTACCGATTTAAGCAATACAAAACCAAAGCTTGTAGAAATTGTCCCGCACGAAGTCAATGCACAACAGCCAGGCAAAACGGAAAGATTATCCAGCGGAGTGAGTTTACAAATTATATCCAACAAAATGCAAAAACAGTAGCTAAGTACCCAGAGATCTACAAGCAAAGGCAGGCCTTGGTAGAGCATCCTTTTGGGACTATAAAACGTTCTTGGGGTTTTGACCATATTCTAACGAAAAAAGGGATCACAGCAGCATCTGCCGACTTTGGATTGATTGCTATCGCCTATAATTTCAAAAGATTACTGAATATAAAAGGGCAATCTGAAGATCTCAGAACCCTGATCAGAAGCTTAAAAACACTTCTAATGCAAGTAAAAAAAGTCAGAAAATCAATTCTGAGCTTTTTTGACCTTATATACATTCAACACCTAAAAATTAAATTTTTCTTACAATCAAAAACAGAAATACGTATTTTTAATCCAAATCGAGGGTAGTTTTGAGACAAGCTGCCGTTGTATGCAAGCTGAAAAATTGCCGAATGAAAGAATATATAATTTGGATTTTACTATTAACAACCGCAATTTCATTTGCTCAAGAAAAAATATTTCTGAATTCAGGTAAGACTTTTAAAATTGACAAAAAGTATTACGTGAATGAAATAATACTGAATTCTGACTCGACTTTTATCCAAAAGTATTATGAATTCAGAAACAAAAATGGAATTGAAAGTTATGAAAACTCAAAGCCTGAGTTAGAATCAAATGGAACCTATTCTAAAAGTGGAAAATATTATCTATTTGACCAAAAAAATCCGAATGACTTTGTGAATGATTATTTTAAATTGACTAAAAATAAACTGATTTACTTGTATCGCCGAAAAGGAAAATGGAAAAAAGGAGCAAGATTCAAGCTGAAATCGGAATGAAATAAAAAAATAAAAAAGCCAGCATACAACAACGGCTATAGTTCATTACGGCTGAAATTCCTAATCGGAATTTCAAGCCTTTTTGCTAAATTTATGTTTACGGCGGAATGTTACTCGCGTACCATTCCGTAACGAAACCATAGCCAAAACCGTTGTAGGTAATTTGACAACCCAAGAAACTGAATGGAAAATTTAATTGGAGCAATTGTCTTTTTAATAGTTGGAGGCGGATTTTTATACGCGGGATTTTACGTTCGGAATTCAAATCGTAAAATACAAACAAACGGAATTAAGACAAAAGCTAAAATAATTGACTTTATAGAGGAACGGAGCAAAGACGCTGACGGAGATTCACACATCTATCACTTTCCTGTTGTTCGATTTACGGACAAAAACGGAATTGAAACAACCCAAAAGTTGGACTCAAGCGCGAATCCAAAACGGATAAATGAACCGATTGATATAATTTACTTGAAAAAGGACAACGAATACGAAATAATGATAAACAACGAGTTCTGGAAGACCTATTTTCCAATGATTTTTATAGTCGGTGGATTTTTATTCTCTGGAATCGGAATTGTATTGTTGATTAACAAAATATGAATAAAAAACTACCTACAACAATGTATAACCGCAATTACGGCGTCCCGACGGTTCGGGAGACTACGTCCGACACGAGCACAAAGTGCGAATTGGCGAAGCAATCCACTCGGAATTGCTAACGTCAGTGCTTAACTGAAAATTAACGCATATTAACCCGTAACTGACGGTTATACGAGACCGTCAGACTGTCTCAAAACTTAACCATAGGTTTACAGTATTATTTTTGATAACTTTTTTAATATTCCGATCTTAAAGTATGGAATATTTAAAAGGAGAATCCCGAACCCAACTTACACTTTATACTACCTGTTTGGATGATATGATAAATGAAGATAACTCGGTACGAGCTATCGATCAATTTGTAAATAGCCTTGATTTCGATA
The DNA here is from genome assembly GCA_046199005.1 of Flavobacteriaceae bacterium M23B6Z8. Taxonomy (GTDB): domain Bacteria; phylum Bacteroidota; class Bacteroidia; order Flavobacteriales; family Flavobacteriaceae; genus Ascidiimonas. Next base: position 2,600,317 of record CP176050.1, on the reverse strand, counting down.
CACTAGGTTTCAAAACTATCACCTGGCAAGGTAGGCCGCCATATAATCCGGCAGATCTACTTAAACTTTATATGTATGGTTATATGAACCGGATACGCTCTTCAAGGCAATTGGAACTAGAATGTTCACGTAATATTGAACTTATGTGGTTGTTAGGCAACCTAAAGCCCGATCATAATACCATTGCCAGATTTAGAAAGAATAATCCAAAAGCGATTAAGCGTGTCTTTAGAAAAACTATAGTTATTGCCAAAAACCATAAGCTAATCGGGGCTCAATTAATCGCAGGCGACTCAACCAAACTTCGTGCACAAAACAGTAAAAAGAATAATTACAATCCAAAGAAAGTAGCACGTCATTTAGAATATATTGAACAAAGACTGGAAGAGCATCAGAATGAACTTGCGCAAGCGGATGGAGATCATAAAAAGCAACTTGAACAAGTTATACAAAAACGTAAACAGCAACGTAAAAGATACCAACGTATCCAGAGTGAATTAGCTAAAAACACAACTACTGAAAACCCTCAGTTATCAACAAGTGATCCTGATAGCCGACATCAAATTATCCGGGGTACGATTACCGAGGTTTGCTATACAGCTCAAACAACGGTAGACGCTAAAAACAAACTCCTAATTGATTATAAAATCACCAACCAGAACGATAAAAAGGCGATGGGCATGATGCTAAGACGTGCAAAAACCATTCTTCAATCAAATACCTTCACTGCTTTATACGACAAAGGCTATCATACGGGTAGTGAGTTTAAAATTGCAAATGATTTAGGTATTACCACACTGGTTGCCATCCCAGCCATTGGACGTGCTAGCCAGGCACCCAACCCAAACTACAATGCAGAGCATTTTCAATTCCACCAAGAAACAGATAGTTATACCTGTCCACAGGGTCACGCATTAATCAGTAACGGTAATTGGTATAAAGCCCGTAATTACCGATTTAAGCAATACAAAACCAAAGCTTGTAGAAATTGTCCCGCACGAAGTCAATGCACAACAGCCAGGCAAAACGGAAAGATTATCCAGCGGAGTGAGTTTACAAATTATATCCAACAAAATGCAAAAACAGTAGCTAAGTACCCAGAGATCTACAAGCAAAGGCAGGCCTTGGTAGAGCATCCTTTTGGGACTATAAAACGTTCTTGGGGTTTTGACCATATTCTAACGAAAAAAGGGATCACAGCAGCATCTGCCGACTTTGGATTGATTGCTATCGCCTATAATTTCAAAAGATTACTGAATATAAAAGGGCAATCTGAAGATCTCAGAACCCTGATCAGAAGCTTAAAAACACTTCTAATGCAAGTAAAAAAAGTCAGAAAATCAATTCTGAGCTTTTTTGACCTTATATACATTCAACACCTAAAAATTAAATTTTTCTTACAATCAAAAACAGAAATACGTATTTTTAATCCAAATCGAGGGTAGTTTTGAGACAAGCTGCCGTTAGCTGCAACCAAAAACAATGTACCTTGGATTGAAGTACATACTAAAAGATTAGAAAATTAATATGACAGAACATTTATTCTTCTACTTGGGACTTTCCCTTTTGTTAATGCACGAAATGGATGCGATACGTTGCAAAGAGTGGCGAATATTTCCAGGATTATCAATGCTTAGTGATAAAGTTGGACATATAGTTTTCCTGTTTTTACATATTCCCCTGTTTTACTTTGTATTATGGAAACTAACAAATAGTCAAGATGTAGAAGCATTTATCTACGGATTCAACATATTTATGATTGTACACTTAGGACTTCATATTCTTTTTCTAAAACAAAAGAACAATGAATTTAAAGATTGGATTTCTTGGTCTATTATTATTGGAGCAGGTATATGCGGACTAATTGACTTAATAATAATTTGACCCGAAATAATAATAAAAAAGTAAAAAAAGCAGCAGCTAACAATGGGTATAAAACATAGGGTGTACAGTGATTTCCGCAAGTTTTCGGCTCTTAGCAAGTTCAGTTTTGGGTGGACAGTTAAGTGCTTTGAACACCCTACGTTTCATACCCGAGACGTTACCCATAATAGAAGAACCGCAGAACTAATAATCAATATTGAAATAAAAATTAAACCAACCAGTCTAATTAAATATAATTTTCTATATTTGCACTATGGGATATAAATACAAGAAAGAAGATATTCTCAATGTAGGTTATGAAATTTTCAGGAAAAGTGGATACCACAATGTTGGTATAAACGAAATCTTAAAAGAATCTGGAATACCAAAAGGTTCTTTTTACAATTTCTTTAATTCTAAAGAAGACTTTGCTCAACAAGTGATAAGCAAATACGGAATCTCAAACCAAAATTGGATAGAAAGTTTCTTTAAAGAATCTACCCTATCGCCAATTAATTCGTTGAAAGCATTTTATACTATAGTTATGGATATGAATGAGCAAGATGACTACAAAGGTGGTTGCTTAATAAATAATATGAGTATGGAAGTTGGTCGCAATAATGACAAACTTGGCTCTGAAGCTAACCAACATTTTATAGGATGGTTAAATGTTTTAGCACCTATTATTGCTAAAGGTCAAGACATTGGAGAGATAACTACAGATTATTCTTCATTAGAATTGGCAGAGTATTTACACGCTGGATTTTATGGAACATTATCACGTACTAAGGTTACAAGGTCAAGAGTATATATGGATACTTGGTTGGAAATAACTTTCAATCTCATAAAAAAGTAAAAAAATTTAAAATCAAAATAAACAGAACAGTCTAATTAATATAAAATAAATGAAGAATCTTTTAAAATTATCTAGCTTAATAATACTAATAAGCTTTATGCAATCTTGTAAATCAGTAGATTTAAGAACCGAAGCACTCAAAAATAACTCAATAACAAATTCAGAAGGAAAAGGAAAAAGTTTACTCATCGAATCTAAAATAGCAATGGGTTATGATAAGCTATCAAGTACAAAAGTCTATGAAGCAAATGTAAAATTTGACTGGAATAGCATCTGGTTATTAATGCCAATGAATGCCTTTCCTGGCAATAATGGTAAAGAACTTCAATTAAGACTTGCAACAAATAGCTTTGACGGTCAAGTGGAATATTTAGAAGGACGAAAAAAAAATACAGTTCAGGGTGTACAGTCTTGGCAAGGATATAAAAAACAGACTAATAGCGATAATCTCAAACGACACGAACACGATAGATATATTTGGGGTCTTGCTACATATCATTACTTATTAGAAGCACCTATGCATCTTCCAGATGCAGAAATTATAAGATATGCAGGAACAAAGGAACTTGATGGTATTTCTTACGAAACAGTTTATGTTACTTGGGGAAGCGAAGAACCAAATAAGAAATTTGACCGCTTTTTAGTCTACATAAATCCAACAACAAAATTTATTGATTTACTAGAAGTAACAATAAATGACTTTTTTATCAAGATGCCTAAAGGTCTACAACACGCAACTGCCAGATACGAACGCAAAAAAACTAATATTGGAGCTTATCTACCTAGTAATATCAAAATTCAACTTAAAGGCCCTAAAAAACCTAAGAATAAAGTTTACAGTATCTCACTAGATAATTACGAGTTTGATTCATTTGATAAAACACTATTATATCCTATCGAAGGAATAAAGAACATTGGATTCAATAAAGCAAAAAAGTAAAATCAAATGAGAAATAAGAAAGAAATATCCGCAAAATTCCCCTTTAAATCTAACTACAAAGAAATCCTTAAATCTAAAATTCATTACATAGATGAAGGTGAAAAGGATTCTAAACATACTTTTATCTTAATTCATGGCAACCCTACATCAAGTTACTTGTGGCGAAATATCATCCCGCATCTATCACCTTTAGGACGTGTGGTCGTACCTGATTTAATTGGTATGGGAAAATCAGGCAAACCAGATATTGACTATACTTTTAAAGACCATATTGATTATATGGATGCTTTCATTAGTAAAATGGAATTGAACAATATCATTTTTGTTATTCAAGATTGGGGTTCTGGTATTGGTTTTCATTATTCAAATCGTTTTCGCAAAAACGTATCTGGTATTGTCTTTCTTGAAGCCATAGTTAGACCTATTACTTGGGGTGATGCAAATCTCATAGAAAGATTCATTTTTAAGCGTTTTCGCCATCCAAAAAAAGGTTATAAGATGATAGTCAAGAATAATTTTTTTGTAAATCGTTTTTTGCCAATGATGACAGGTAGAAAATTAACTAAAGAAGAAATGGAGCATTACAGAGAACCTTATCTAAAAGAAGAAGACCGCAAACCACTTTTTGTATGGCCATCTCAAATTGCTATAAGTGGTACACCAAAATTTAGTACAGATATTATACAAGCATACAGTGATTATTTACCCAATTCCGATGTGCCCAAATTAATGTTTCATGTAAAGCCCGGAATGATAATTAAGCAAAAAGAAGCTAAGCATATCATTGCAACTTGGAAAAATCTTACTGCAATAAATCTTGGTAAAGGCAAGCATTACATACAAGAAACATATCCTCACGAAATTGGTGAAGGAATTTATCATTGGTATAATAAAACATATAAATAAGCAAAAATGAAAAGAGTTGAATTTGAAGAAATAGGCAACACAGAGGTACTTAGGTTAGTTGAAAGAGAAATACCTTTTCCAAATAAAGATGAAGTCGTTGTTAAGATTAAAGTAGCAGGATTAAATAGAGCTGAAGAACTTTTCTTCAAAGGGCAATATCTTTTCCAACCGAAATCACCATCACTACTAGGTTTAGAAGCTTCAGGTATAATTGAAGAAACAGGAGGAAATGTGAGTAATTTCGTTAAGGGTGATGAAGTATGTTTAACACCAAATATTAATCCTACTGAATATGGTTTTTTAGGGGAATACATTGTAGCACCAGTAAAAGCAGTTATAAAAAAGCCAATAAATTTATCCTTTCAAGAAAGTGCTTCAGTTTGGATGACCTATGGGACTGCTTTTGCTGCGTTGGTAATAAAAGGAGGATTAACAAAGAAATCTCGACAGACTGTTCTAATTTCAGCAGCAAGTTCAGGTGTTGGTGTTGCAGCGATACAGATGGCTAAAAGTTATGGTGCTAAAGTTATAGCAACAACAAGAACAAGTTTAAAAAAGCAATTTTTAAGACAGCAAGGTGCAGACTTAGTAATAGCGACAGAAGAAGAGAACTTTACAGAATTAGTTAATAATTTTACCTTAGAAAAAGGATTTGATATTGCGATAGATGCTATTGCCGATACTAATTTTTTTGAAGAACTCATAGAAGTAGCAGGTTTCGAGGCTACAATTGTGGTATACGGAGCGTTGGCATTAAATCCAACACCTGCTTTTCCTTTGTTTCCATTATTGATAAAAGGAATCAATATTGTAGGGCTTCATTATGTTTTTCAAACCTTGGAGATAGAGTCTCGTTTTAAACAAATGAAAGATGATGTACTCAGAGGTATAGAAACCAACGAATATAAACCGATTGTAGATAAAAATTTCAAATTGAAAGACATAAAAAAAGCATATAATTATATGGCTTCGAATCAACAAAAAGGAAAAATAGTGATTGATTTCTAAAGAATAATTTAGTGAAATAACTACTATGGGTAACAATGTATATAAAAAATAGGGCAATTTTAGCTTAATCGAAAGCTTGTTTTGTATTTGCTAGTCCGCCATATTTTTAATTTTAGTATTTTTAGTACTGAAAAGTTAAAATAGAAAATTAAAAATATGTCTCGTGGCTAAACCGAAAAGAAACTGCTTACTAACTGCCCTACTTTTCATATACTAACCGTTGCCTATAATTATGAAAAAAATCTATCTGACATTAATAATCGGAATTTTAATCTCAAGTGTTGGTTTCTCACAATCAAAATCTGAAATTGAAAATCTGCTAGATGGAATTTCAAAAATTGAGAATTCAAAAGAAATAATTAAAGCCAAACAAACCGAAAAATTGATTGAATTTGGCGGGCGGATTTTACCAACTCTTGCGGAATTTTTTACCGACCAAACTGTGACTGAAATAAAATCGGAATGTCACGACCGAAATTTGAAAAAAGGAGAACTTGCAATAATAGTAGCCGACCGAATTGAGGGAATGCCATACTTTACGCTAACTGGAATGCAAAATTGTATTTTGACTTTCTGCGAGAATAATCTGAATTTAGTCGAGTATTATCTTCCCGCAATCGTAGCACAAGGAATGGCTGAATTCCAAGAAAAGTATAACGAGTGGTTAGCAAGTGATGACCGAATTGATTGGACACCAATGCTGAATTATAAATCAAAAAAAGAATTGCGGAAAATAAAACGAGAACGGAAAAAAGCAATTCGTGAAATGCAATCGAAAAAATAACTATGGGCAACAACGGCTATAGTTCATTACGGCTGAAATTCCTAATCGGAATTTCGAGCCTTTTTGCTAAATTTATGGTTACTGCGGAATGATACTCGCGTACCATGCCGTAACGAAACCATAGCCAAAACCGTTGTGCGTAATTATGACAAAACTCACGAACCACATACTAATACTGACTTTTCTAATTACAAATTCTGTGAGTGGACAAAATATGGAATCTAAAATTCAAGAATTGATTCACATAAAACTTGTCAACCCTGAACAAGCCAAAGAGATGACTGAACTGCTTTCTCGGGCTGAAGAACAGTTGACAAATGGACAATACATTTATGCACTATTTCAAGCGGAATTTAAAAAACAAACAGGCTATCAGTATTCGAGTTTTGGAACCGTGATGGACTTGGGAGACGAGAAACTAAAAAAAGCCGAACAAAATAAAATAAAGGGACTTCTTCTTGAATATCTCACAAAGATAAAAAAAGTTGAACTTATAAACGACAAACAGTTTAGTGAGCAATCAGACAGAATAAACAACAACGAATATGTCCATCTTTTCCAATTTTTACCTGATTTAGCCAGTCAAGTCAACTTCGAGGGATGGATGAGTTATGAACGACTTGACACTTACAGAAAAGGTCTTTTTGAAAATGGAATTATTGACAAAAAAGAAAATGACAGATTAAAATCAGACATAAAAGATAATAAGCTTAAGTCACCCTTTCAACTTATTGATTATTGCGAGAAGGCGAGATTTTTCGATTTATCAAAATACTCTAACGACCCGAAAATTTATTTAGAGCAAATTCATAAACTGACTTCCGAGATTTTACCCGAATTAGACTTTACCGACTTCAAATTTGAGATTAAAGTAGATTCGACAGAGTCTTTTAGCGACTATATTTCTCACGACCTAATTGCTTCCATAAAATCAAACGGAAAAACATACAAACAAAAGAGTTTTATTTCACCTGACGACATTGGAAAAGACAACAATTATTTAGGCAAAATCGATGAACAGGAGTATTATCAAATCTTCAATAAAATTCTGAAAGATTCTCAATCACCTTATAGATTACATTTAATCAAATCAAGTCATAATCACAGACAAGGAAGTGCCCAACAATATTTTGGAATTGTAGCATTAAAAAAGAACCAACTTAAAATGTTTCGATATGCAGACAGCTATTGGAACTTGAGTTATGAAAGCTTTAAAAACCCTTTGACAACCACAAAGATTAATAATGCAATAAAAGAATATCAAAAGTTAGGTTTATTAGCTCATTTAAATAAAGACCAATTGGCAAAAAGCATTGAGACTGTTAAAGAAAATAAGAATAGAAACCTTAATGATGTTCTGATATCATTCCCAGAAGTAATACTGTCTTTTGATGTGGAGTTAGGAAACTTGGAAAATCCATACGAGGAAATCGTATCTGAATATTCGAAAATCTCACATCAAGAATTTAATCCTACAAATATCAACGATGACTTTGACTTACAAAAAGAGACTGTTTCATTATCTTTTGATTTCAACAACAAAACTTATGAAACGGAATTCAAAGTTGACGGAGATTGGATTGATACGAGATTTTTTGAATATATGAATGATGTAATAGCAGAAAACAAATTAAATGGGAAATTTTACAGTTTGTATGGAGATGGTGCAGAATTAATTTATTTGACAACTGAACAATACAAACATATTAGAGAAAACAAACTTTTGGTTTTTGCAGATGAATGGGAAAGCCAAATGGACGAATAAAAATAACTACGCACAACAATGGCTACTAAGTAATTGCTTGTTCTAACCTACTCCTGAACCCCGTAGCGTCGGGACTTGCGGATTTCTAACTTGGTGTGTATTTGCTTATTTAGTTGCTGAAACACGCAACGAAATCATACACTATACCGTCAGACTGTCTCAAAACTTAACCATAGGTTTACAGTATTATTTTTGATAACTTTTTTAATATTCCGATCTTAAAGTATGGAATATTTAAAAGGAGAATCCCGAACCCAACTTACACTTTATACTACCTGTTTGGATGATATGATAAATGAAGATAACTCGGTACGAGCTATCGATCAATTTGTAAATAGCCTTGATTTCGATACACTAGGTTTCAAAACTATCACCTGGCAAGGTAGGCCGCCATATAATCCGGCAGATCTACTTAAACTTTATATGTATGGTTATATGAACCGGATACGCTCTTCAAGGCAATTGGAACTAGAATGTTCACGTAATATTGAACTTATGTGGTTGTTAGGCAACCTAAAGCCCGATCATAATACCATTGCCAGATTTAGAAAGAATAATCCAAAAGCGATTAAGCGTGTCTTTAGAAAAACTATAGTTATTGCCAAAAACCATAAGCTAATCGGGGCTCAATTAATCGCAGGCGACTCAACCAAACTTCGTGCACAAAACAGTAAAAAGAATAATTACAATCCAAAGAAAGTAGCACGTCATTTAGAATATATTGAACAAAGACTGGAAGAGCATCAGAATGAACTTGCGCAAGCGGATGGAGATCATAAAAAGCAACTTGAACAAGTTATACAAAAACGTAAACAGCAACGTAAAAGATACCAACGTATCCAGAGTGAATTAGCTAAAAACACAACTACTGAAAACCCTCAGTTATCAACAAGTGATCCTGATAGCCGACATCAAATTATCCGGGGTACGATTACCGAGGTTTGCTATACAGCTCAAACAACGGTAGACGCTAAAAACAAACTCCTAATTGATTATAAAATCACCAACCAGAACGATAAAAAGGCGATGGGCATGATGCTAAGACGTGCAAAAACCATTCTTCAATCAAATACCTTCACTGCTTTATACGACAAAGGCTATCATACGGGTAGTGAGTTTAAAATTGCAAATGATTTAGGTATTACCACACTGGTTGCCATCCCAGCCATTGGACGTGCTAGCCAGGCACCCAACCCAAACTACAATGCAGAGCATTTTCAATTCCACCAAGAAACAGATAGTTATACCTGTCCACAGGGTCACGCATTAATCAGTAACGGTAATTGGTATAAAGCCCGTAATTACCGATTTAAGCAATACAAAACCAAAGCTTGTAGAAATTGTCCCGCACGAAGTCAATGCACAACAGCCAGGCAAAACGGAAAGATTATCCAGCGGAGTGAGTTTACAAATTATATCCAACAAAATGCAAAAACAGTAGCTAAGTACCCAGAGATCTACAAGCAAAGGCAGGCCTTGGTAGAGCATCCTTTTGGGACTATAAAACGTTCTTGGGGTTTTGACCATATTCTAACGAAAAAAGGGATCACAGCAGCATCTGCCGACTTTGGATTGATTGCTATCGCCTATAATTTCAAAAGATTACTGAATATAAAAGGGCAATCTGAAGATCTCAGAACCCTGATCAGAAGCTTAAAAACACTTCTAATGCAAGTAAAAAAAGTCAGAAAATCAATTCTGAGCTTTTTTGACCTTATATACATTCAACACCTAAAAATTAAATTTTTCTTACAATCAAAAACAGAAATACGTATTTTTAATCCAAATCGAGGGTAGTTTTGAGACAAGCTGCCGTTGTGGGTAATGTAAAATGAAAGACAAGCAAGAAATACAAAGACTAGTTCAAAGTCATAAGGCATTAGAACCTTTTGATTACAAAATTGCTGTAGATTGGGCAATTGAATTGATTCGAGAAGGAAAGGAAACTGACAATGTCTTGATGCTTGCATCTTTTTCAGAACCAATTGAAAGGCATGAAATTAGTCCATACATATCAGCTGTATTGAACGATTTTGGACTTGAAGAACTTGAGTTTGATGATGCTTTGATTGCCCAAACCCATTTTTTATTGACAAAAATCTTGAGAAATGAAGCGATACGTGAAAATCTACAATCATTAAGCCAAGTTTGTATCAATAATGACTATGACAAACGAATAATGGACTTTTATCTTCTATATCACGGATGGTGGGAATTGGAAGATATTGGAGCGAATTATTACTATGACGGTGCTGATTTGAATAATATCGAATCCATATTAAAATTGGAAGCTAAAATATGGATTGACAAATACATACATGGGAAAGAGAATCTTGGACTTCAGCAAGAATTAAAAAGAGAAAGAAATAAGACACTACCAACAACATTGTATAAAAGCAATGGCCGGGAAAGTGCTAAAACAAACGATAGTAATAATAATAAAAGTAGGTCTTGGTGGAAAAGATTATGGTCTTAAATCCGCCACTGCTTTTATACTTGGCCGTTACCCAACATTCGAATGAAATTGAACTACGAATCTGAAAAATATCAAGTTTGGACAAAAGCTGACGAAATTACTTTCGAACGGAAGTTAGAATTCGAAACAGCATTTGACGGAATGGTAAAAATCTATAGCCTGCAAACTGACAATCCAAAACTCAACGTTAATTTGACGGGAAAATATTTCGGGAATTTTATTCATTATGCCGATAATGGAGTTTTCTTGCGGATGTTTAAGAATAAAAAGTCTTGGCCTAGAACTAGACTCGTATTTCTTGATTTTGTAAATCATAATCTGACCATTATTAAGAAAATTAACTCTTCTTGGAACGTATGGAAAGGAACTGATTTGGGAAACGGGTTGCACTCAATAGAAACAAAACCGGACAAAAAAATAGAATATCAAATAAAAAACGTTGGGTAACAATACCTATGAGTTCATTGTAGCGAAATTCCTAAGCGGAATTTCACGCGCTTTTGCTATCTTGGGTTCTTTAACCGGAATCGCACTCGAGTGCCATTCTGCTACAAATCATAGCCGAGACCGTCAGACTGTCTCAAAACTTAACCATAGGTTTACAGTATTATTTTTGATAACTTTTTTAATATTCCGATCTTAAAGTATGGAATATTTAAAAGGAGAATCCCGAACCCAACTTACACTTTATACTACCTGTTTGGATGATATGATAAATGAAGATAACTCGGTACGAGCTATCGATCAATTTGTAAATAGCCTTGATTTCGATACACTAGGTTTCAAAACTATCACCTGGCAAGGTAGGCCGCCATATAATCCGGCAGATCTACTTAAACTTTATATGTATGGTTATATGAACCGGATACGCTCTTCAAGGCAATTGGAACTAGAATGTTCACGTAATATTGAACTTATGTGGTTGTTAGGCAACCTAAAGCCCGATCATAATACCATTGCCAGATTTAGAAAGAATAATCCAAAAGCGATTAAGCGTGTCTTTAGAAAAACTATAGTTATTGCCAAAAACCATAAGCTAATCGGGGCTCAATTAATCGCAGGCGACTCAACCAAACTTCGTGCACAAAACAGTAAAAAGAATAATTACAATCCAAAGAAAGTAGCACGTCATTTAGAATATATTGAACAAAGACTGGAAGAGCATCAGAATGAACTTGCGCAAGCGGATGGAGATCATAAAAAGCAACTTGAACAAGTTATACAAAAACGTAAACAGCAACGTAAAAGATACCAACGTATCCAGAGTGAATTAGCTAAAAACACAACTACTGAAAACCCTCAGTTATCAACAAGTGATCCTGATAGCCGACATCAAATTATCCGGGGTACGATTACCGAGGTTTGCTATACAGCTCAAACAACGGTAGACGCTAAAAACAAACTCCTAATTGATTATAAAATCACCAACCAGAACGATAAAAAGGCGATGGGCATGATGCTAAGACGTGCAAAAACCATTCTTCAATCAAATACCTTCACTGCTTTATACGACAAAGGCTATCATACGGGTAGTGAGTTTAAAATTGCAAATGATTTAGGTATTACCACACTGGTTGCCATCCCAGCCATTGGACGTGCTAGCCAGGCACCCAACCCAAACTACAATGCAGAGCATTTTCAATTCCACCAAGAAACAGATAGTTATACCTGTCCACAGGGTCACGCATTAATCAGTAACGGTAATTGGTATAAAGCCCGTAATTACCGATTTAAGCAATACAAAACCAAAGCTTGTAGAAATTGTCCCGCACGAAGTCAATGCACAACAGCCAGGCAAAACGGAAAGATTATCCAGCGGAGTGAGTTTACAAATTATATCCAACAAAATGCAAAAACAGTAGCTAAGTACCCAGAGATCTACAAGCAAAGGCAGGCCTTGGTAGAGCATCCTTTTGGGACTATAAAACGTTCTTGGGGTTTTGACCATATTCTAACGAAAAAAGGGATCACAGCAGCATCTGCCGACTTTGGATTGATTGCTATCGCCTATAATTTCAAAAGATTACTGAATATAAAAGGGCAATCTGAAGATCTCAGAACCCTGATCAGAAGCTTAAAAACACTTCTAATGCAAGTAAAAAAAGTCAGAAAATCAATTCTGAGCTTTTTTGACCTTATATACATTCAACACCTAAAAATTAAATTTTTCTTACAATCAAAAACAGAAATACGTATTTTTAATCCAAATCGAGGGTAGTTTTGAGACAAGCTGCCGTTGTAACCAATGCGAGAAAAAAAGACGAATGAAAAGAATAATCCTTTTAATTATTTTGAGTCTTACTATCAATGCGATAGCTCAAGACGGTTCTAATATTAAATATGTGAGTGTATCGGAACTCGATAATTCTTATGCTGGAAAAATGGTTCATTTGGACTTTTATAATCGCTCATTTGGAGGTTTAAAGTTTGACAATAAAGAATTGACTGACAAAGTAACAATCGAACTCGACAACAAAAAAAATAGAATTTTCTGAACACAGAGTCGACAATGGACACAATAACTGGTTTTCGGAACAATACTTGGAATTGACTGAATTTATTGATGGTTATAAAATCCGAATTTCAATGTGTAAGATTAAGGAAATTAAATTGGACTTTATAAAAGTGATTTTGTTTCTGGAATATCGAGATAAAAGCGGAAAATTAAACTCTGAAAAACCTAATCGAATAGAATATGAATTTCCGAAAAAAATATTGGCTGAAATATTAGTTCGGAATTAAAAAAGCACTGGTCACAACACCGGCTATAGTTCATTGCTTCCGACTTTCCTATCGGCAAGTCCTCGCAAATTTGCTATCTTCGGTTTACGGCGGAATAGTTCTGCCGAACCATTCCGCAACGAAACCATAGCCAAACATGTTGTGCATAATGTAATTCGACCGCAGAAACTAACCGAATTGAATAAAATACCGAACAAAATTAAATATCTGATTTACGGACTTTGCGGGCTGACTTTTATAGCCCTGAACTTTGCGATTGGAGCAAAACTTCATATTGGAATAACAGAAACGCTACAAAAACTGACTGACCATCATTTCGGAATTTCGACAAATACATTAGACTATTTGACTTTAGCATCATTTCCATTTTTTGGAATGTTATATAACTCAAGGAGAGCGGAATTCAAAGAATCAGAATTGACCAAAGACATCTTTACAGTTCTAATTTCCATAATCATAACATTCGGAATTGGACTTTATTTGCTAATCTATTTTGGTAATAGTGCAAACCCGTTAATTCCCGAATATTTGCTAATTGAACCATTTGATTTGTACTCTACACTATTTATCGGAATTGGAATTGTATTACCATTTTTGCTGATAAAACGGACTGAAAAGCCGGACGGGATAAACGAAATCGGAACTGAAAAATAACAAAACACTATACACAACATTGGCTATAATTCACCGCAATTTTGCTATCTTTCTGCCACGGCGGAAAGAATCCTGCGGATTTTTCCGCAACGAAATCATAGCCGAGAACGTTGGCAAACAGTTAAAGCAATGCAATCAGAAAGAGAAAATGGGAATTAAGGAATATTTAGATAATAGTCTGAACAAATATTATATCGATATTCTGAATAATAACGGATTTAAATTGACTGAATCTAATATTAGCGGAATGGGTGGAATTTATCGCTTTAAAAATAGTTGGTTGAATTTTGACATTGTAAATGATAAAGGAATAATTGAAACTCGAATTTCCTCACTATACTCTGAAAGCTTTTATGATCTTGACTTGATAAACGCATATTTAAATCGGAGAATTAAATCAGAAATAGAAAAACCAAAGTTTGGAAAATCTGATTTATCAAAACGGCTGAATTTGGAGCAAGAAAGTGAATTGTTTGAAAACAATCTGACTGAAATAAAATCAATGTTCAACGAATTGAATTACAAACAAACCGAATCGGAATTGAATAAAATTGGAAATGAAGGAGCGAAACTACTATTCGGATAAAAAAACCGATTTGCCAACGATGTATATAAAAAATTACTGGTGTTAGGCTAAACCAAAGGTCGTTGCACGTTTGCTACGTCTGATTTTCCTTCGGAAGATCCTAGCGCGCAAACACGCAACTTTTCATATACAAACACATTGGCAACAACTTTGAAAAATATCGAGCTTGAAAAGAAACCTACTGATATTATTATTAATTATTTCTTCTAATCTATTTGGTCAAAAAGAGCGACTTGATTTTTTAGACTGGCAGTTGCGTAAAGGAGACTTAAATGCCTTAACGGAAATAGCTGAATATTTTGACAGTAAAACTGATTTGACCGAATATTTAGGTTATCACATTATTAACACCAATGAATCAAATGTTTCCAAAAGAATAGTCAAAGAAAATACAATGTTTCTAGATTCAGAAATAATCATTGATTCTACCACTACAACTTCCGATTTTAAAAAATTCTTAATAGAAAACCAGAAGAAAATCAAATTTTCAAATTTGGCAAATGCGTTTTTAATCACAGACTTTGATAGAAGAACAACAGACTTTGAAATTATTGATTTAACAGAATTCAAATGGTCTGGATTAAATACCAAAAGAAATGAATTGTTAAGTTTTGATTGGGTTAAGGAAAATAAAATTGACAGTTTAGTAAAGGCTAAAAATTCTTTGGCTTTATTAAAGACGGCATCTGTTCTACTAAAGAACAGAAATAGATTTGATGAATATGATTACAACGAAGCAGAAGTCGTCAATCTAATTCAACTGTTGACAAAATCGCAAATTGCTGTACCCAATGAAAGAGGAGAATTAAGTTATCATTTGGAAAAAGAATTTTACGATGAACCTAAAATAAACTTGCTTATCTTCTTTGCTAACAACTATAAAAACTACGAATGGAATGAATCTACAAACACTTTTAGGAATAACAAATTAAATAAAAAACCTGTTGATTACGAAAAGCAATTGTTTGAAATGCTTACTAGCGAGAATGATACAATAGCTCAAAACGCATATATAAGTCTTACAAAATTAGACCCTACACGAGTTGGTGAATTATCAGACCTATATAGAAAAGCGGATATATCAGAAAATTATATTCTTCCACAATTCTCTTTTAGGTTTTTAAAACAATTGGTTCAATTAACGAATTACAGCAAAGAGAATAATATTGACTTTGAAGGAAACGAAAAACTAAAAAATCAAATTGAGCTCTTAAAAACGGATTTGACTTTTAGTAAACGTAGAAAACTAGAAGACCAACTAATAAACGAATTGACATTGGACAATATCACAGCATTTGAGTACTGGTCGTTGATTTACCAAAAGTCTTCGTCATTGACCTATTCTGCGGGAAGAATCTTGGATAAATTCTACTCAAAAAACTGGAATAATTTAATCAATAATCCCAAACACCTTCAAGCATACTTACTCAAATCTAGGCTTTTTGATGACCTTGGAATAATTGGGTTTTGCAACAATTATTTAATCAAATTTCTTGGCTCATCTCCAGAAATTAAAGCTTCGATTGAAAATTTAAGTTCTACCAATCTAAAAATTCAACACCAAATCGATAAAGCATTAGGAATCGCTAATAAACAAATTGAATTCAAAGAAAAAGAAAAGAAAACTTGGAATGGAAATACATTTGAAAGAATTGACGACTTTGACAAGTCATTCGCGAAACTAGAAAAGTTTTCTGACAGCTTAGATGTATTTGAAGACGAAATTGAATTGTTACTGTCAAAAATCAAATATTCTCAAATAGAAAAAGCAATAAATACTGTAGAAAAGCTTCCTCTAAAAGATTTTATTAAATATACCTTCTTAGACAGGGATTTTGGATTTTCATTTATTGGAGATTTTAAGGAATCTGAAGTTCGAAAAGAATTTTTAGCCAACTATAAAAAATTTAATGAATTAGAATTATACAAATATTACTTGAAAAATACCGGAATCGATTTTACAGACTCTAACAGCAATTTAGATTTTGACAAGATTTATGAAATTTTAAAATACGATGTAAATACTGCTTTTGCTGGTGGCGGCGGAAGTACAAAGGATAATGGAGTATATGCTGTTATAAAGGTTCTTGAAATTACTTTTAATGAGACATTAGGCTTTCCAAACAAACTTTGTAGTTCGAATGGAATGTATGCTTGCAATTCACGTTCAAGAGCAAAAGAATGGATGAATTATTTAAAAATAAACAATCATCTGAAAAAGGAACATAATAAACCTGTTTCATTTTCATACGAATAAAAAGCAGTTGCCAACAATGTATAAAAATAATAGCGGAGCAATCGCTAAAACCAAAATAAGAAAATATAAAAAAGGTCTGTGTTTAACCGAAAAGTTAGCGTGTGTAAATCCGCTACAAATCATATATAATACCGTTGGCAACAATATTGAAAAAACGACATTGAAGTTCAAAATAACATATTACATACTATTTCTTTTTTGCATTTTTTCTGCAGTTGGACAAAGGACTTTGAACGGAAGAGTTGTTGATGAATATTTGGAAATTGCACCTTTAATTACAATTTTTGACAAAGACACAACCGAAATTGAAAAAGCTGACCTAAATGGTTATTTCGAAATTGAATTATCAAAAGAAATGGAAAAGATAATATTTGCTGGACTTGGTTACGAATGGGCAACAATCACGATTCCAAATGAATGTGAAAACCCAGAAATAGTATTGTTTTTGGAATCTACTTACGATTTTATGTCATCTAAAAAAATCGACAGAATTCGGAAAAAAAGATTTGAAAAGTTAACTGAATTACATTTTCAGGCTTTCAAAAATGGACTTTTCAAAACTGACAAACCTTGTGTAACTCGAAATTTTGAACCATATAAACCTGAACTTGACAAAATAGCCAAACGCTCAAAAAAAATCACAAAGGAAAACAAAGAGAACTTTGCATTACTGAAAATTGGCGACACAATTACAATTCCATATAGCGGTTCATACAAATCTGACGGAACTGAAAGGACAAGTTTATATGTTTACTCATATCTTGTAGAAGGAGAAGATTTCGATTGTAAAATTCAAGGAATTGTAACCAAAAAACGGAAAAACAGAAAAGGATATTTTTTGACCTATAAAGTAATCGATACAACCAATTGCAAGTACGAATCAATAATTTATAAAGATAAACCATTTAAAGTCGGACAAATATTTGAACAGAATATGAAATATTTTAAAGTAATAACAAATTAAAAATACTGTTGCCAACAATGTATAACCACAATTACGGCGTCCCGATGGTTCGGGAGACTGCGTCCGACACGAGCACAAAGTGTGAACTGGCGAAGCAATCCACTCGAAATTGCTAAAGCCAGTTCTAAACCGAAAATTAATGTATATTAATCCGTAACTGACGGTTATATGAGACCGTTAGCCACAATACGAAAAAACATCAGTTTACAAATTGAAAAACGTCACTAAAATTATTTGTTTTGGAATTTTAATCTCACTTTACAGTTGTGGAATGGGAGAATGGAACATAACTCTTTACGAACAAAAAATCGAGGGAACATCAAAAGCTATCTATGATTATGATGCTTGGGGAGGAAGAGATTCTCATATTTCAGGTTATGCAATTTTGGACACTTCAGAAGTTTTTACCATTCCAAAAATAACGAAATTATCATTTTATCAACTTGCGGACATTCCGAATAAGAATATGATTAAAACTATTGCGAGAGAATCAATGCCATATGAACAGCAAAAATCATTGACTGTGAATTTCTTCCCTATAAAAACGGAAGAATCAACGAGCAAAGGAATTAAAGTACAAACTACGTATTATCAGATTAAAGGATTTAAAGAAAGAAGTCGTGGATATTACCAATACGAATTTGAGAGTTTTAAAGAAACTCGTGGCAGCTTATATTTTTACAATCTTAATGATGTTGTGAGTAAAGTAAAACCACCTCATATTGATACATTAAGTGTGAAAAAAGGGAATGTAATTATAAGACAATGGGAAAACAAAAAAATAATTGAAATTAAAATTCAAAATCTGATTTTCTCAACTGATGGAACAGACGAAATTATTTCAAATAAAACTTATCGACTAAAACCAAAAAACGAAACTAAATCTGACCAATTTTCAGATTATGGAATATATAAGGAAAAAAATACTGTGGCTAACAATGGTAGTCGTTGCACAAGCCAATAATTTGCAAAAATCTTTCTTATTTTAAGCCCTATTAAAGGTTTTTTTGAATACATTTCCCTCTAAGGGAAGCTATATTTAGCGGCTTTAAATGGAGCCAAAAAAAGTCCTGAAGCCATGATTTTATAATTTGAACAAAGTGGAGGCTTCTCGCTCCACTTTTTACTTTGTTTTGAGTGAATTTCAAATATTTTTTCAAATTATAAGCAATAGCGGATAGTTGCATGCATTTGTTAGCCTGCCTAATTCCAATGGTATTGATCTTTCTTAGTCCCATAAATTGAGTGAGTGTTCCGAAGACGGGCTCCACAGTCGCCTGCCTTTTTGCTTTCATTCTTTTACCTTTTTTTGTCTGTAAACGTTCATTATTTCGCTCGTATTCATCCCGGTAATAAGTCACGCTAAATTTCTTCTCTTTAGCCGTCTTTCCTAAACAGCTGCTGGCTAACGGACAATGACTGCATATTTTACTAGATATGCGGTATTCTTTTTTCTTTGTCCCTGTACGATAATCATTAAACACCTTTTTGAAGGGTACTTCCTTACCATTTGGGCAGATATAGTAATCCCTATCTTTTACATAAACAAAACCATCGGGTCCGCCCTTATACGTTCCGTGCGGTGGAATGTAACTGTTAATACCTTTATGCTCTAAATAGGCGTAGTTTTCTCCACTGGAGTAGCCCGTATCGGCTAGCACGTTTTCTAGCTTGAAGCCTGATCGCCATAAGCGTCTGGACAACCGATCTACGATATCAGGTAGGTCTTGATTATCTTTACCATCAGCGTGATAGGCTTTAATATCCGTAATTACATGATGTGCGGTATCTACACTAAGTTGGCTATGGTAGTTGAGTTTCCTTGCTTTTCCGGGTTTGACACTGATACGTGCGTCTGGATCGGTTGGACTGTAGTGTGTTTTGTTGGAAGTATAACGACTACCTTTATTGCCTGCCCCTGGTCGTTGATCCTGATCTTTCGCCCATTTCTGGTTTCTACTTTTTATGGCTTGCAGTTCCTTTTTACTGGCTGATACGGTTTGCTGCTTTTGATCGGCTTTGTTTTCTTGAGCTTGTCGCAGTGGTTTCTCTTTGTCTCTAGCACTGATGTGACGAAGCTTTCTCAGGTGCGCGTCCAGCTCTTCTTCCGGTACTTTCAATTCCAAAGAATCCATGCTGGCATTGGCTTTTACCGGAGCCGAATCAATCGCCTGGGTGTGACCGCTAACCATACCAGCATCTACACACAGATTAAAAACCCGAGTAAACACTTCTTCAAAAATACTTTCAGGAAACAATTGTCGGGTGCGGCTAATGGTAGAATGCCAGGGAAGCTCTTCATCAATATCATACCCCAAAAAGTATAAGATATCTAAACGTAAACAACAATGATCTATGAGCTTTCTGTCACTGGTGATGTTTTCTAAATAACCAATCAGACATAATTTGAAAAAAACAACCGGATCAATGCTCTTTTGTCCGCTGCCTCCGTAAAAACCCTTAGTAAGAGGATAGAGAAAATCAAGATCGATAGTTTCTTTCAGACGACGGTAAAAATTGTTTGGAGGGATACGCTCACTTAACTTAAAATCAGTAAACAGCTTTTCTTGGTATTTCTTTTTGCCTTGCATAACTAAAAATACGATTTTTCCTATCTTTAGACAATAGTTGTGCAACAGGCACAATGGCTATAAGTAATTGCTTGTTCTCGGTTACTTCTGAATCCCAAAGCGTCGGGACTTGCGGATTTCTAACTTGGTGTGTACTTGCAAAGTTTTGTGTTAAACCACGCAACGAAACCATACAAAAACACGTTGGCATTAATATAAACCTACCATCAAACTAATGGAAAACGAATTTGCTAAAGTAATGTCCGATAGGACGGATGAAGAATTAATAAAGATTATAACAGTAGAAAGAGAGAGTTATAATCCGACTGCAATAGAAGCTGCGGATGCGGAAGTAGAAAAGCGAAATATTGATATATCTGAATTCAAGAAAATACGTGAAAAAGCAACAGCGGAAAAAGAACAAAAAGAAAAAGTGGACTCGAACGTGGTTGGTTCGGGAATTCGATTTGTGAATTTCCTAATTGACGTTATTGTATGGTTGGTTTTAGCATTTATTATCAGTTTTGTAATCGGACTTTTTACTCAAACTACCGAACAAGGAATAATTTCGCTAATAGGATATATTTTGATTTTTGGGACTTTTATAGCTTACTATGCGATAATGGAAATTAAATTCCAAAAAACAATCGGAAAGTTTTTAACCAAAACAAAAGTCGTAAAAATGAACGGAGAAAAACCGACTGACGCAGATATAATAACTCGGACTTTTTGCCGACTTATTCCTTTTGATCGACTTTCGTTTCTGTTTGTAAAAAACGGAATTCACGACTTTTTATCGAAAACTAAAGTTGTAAAAGACAATGTGGAATAAAATACTAACCCCAACAATGTATAACCGCAATTACGGCGTCCCGACGGTTCGGGAGACTACGTCCGACAAGAGCACAAAGTGCGAACTGGCGAAGCAATCCACTTGGAATTGCTAACGTCAGTGCTAAATCGAAAATCCTCGTATATTAACCCATAACTAACAGTTATACTAGAGCGTTGTGCTTCATACCCAAAAAAATGAACAGATATTTTAAAATAGCGTATTTAATTCTATTTATTTTACCTCTTTCATCATTTAGTCAGAATGAAATAAAGGAAAAAATAGACAGTTTGAAATATGTTGAGACTATGCCATATATCTGTGAGGGATTTACCAAATGTGGAGAGGAAATATTTTGGGACGTTGTGAAACTAAAGGAAAAAGGAATACAATTTCTTATCGAAAAACTGAATGACTCTACTGAAACTAAAGCTAGAGTTGTGCTTTTTGGCGGAAATCACACTGTTGCTGATATTGCGTATGTAGCACTTGAGGAAATAATTCACGGAATACCAACTTTTGAATTACTCGGAACTGAATTTGACCAAGAAGGTTGCGGATATTGTGAGTATTGGAATTTTTTAAGAAAGGATTATCAAAACAGACTTAATTTTAAACTTGCTATTAAAAACTGGTATGATAAAAACAAAAACGATTTAGTTTGGATTTCAAGTAATGAATTTTCAAGTTGCGATTGTAATGAAAAAAAACATCCGAATGAAGGTCATTATGAAATAAAAAAGGAATAAAGTACGAAAGCACAACAATGTATAACCGCAATTACGGCGTCCCGACGGTTCGGGAGACTGCGTCCGACACGAGCACAAAGTGTGAACTGGCGAAGCAATCCACTCGAAATTGCTAAAGCCAGTTCTAAACCGAAAATTAACGTATATCAACCCGTAACTGACGGTTATATGAGACCGTTGTGTACAAGCTGAAAAAATCGAATGGCGAAAAAAAATGGAATTTTAATTTTAATCATAATTATCTCAATAATTCTAGCTTCGATTTACGGAATTTTGCACAATCAAGCTTCTTATAATATTTCAGAAGAATATTTCACAAGTTTTAAATTTGACCAATATGGACTTTGGGAAAACGGATATGGAGACGAAAGACTAAAAGTTTCGATTGTTGGTATTTTATCAACTTGGTGGTTCGGACTAATAATCGGAATCATTAATGGACTAATCGGAATTAATCAACAAACGACAAAATTAATGATTAAAGGTGTTGTCGGAGCAACTACTCGGGTTTTAATATCTGCATTTATATTCGGTATTTTAGGAGTTTTTGTCGGCTATATTACACTTTCAAAATTACATTTCGACTGGAATATCCCATCTGATTTAGTCGACCCTAGTAGTTTTTTAGCAGCAGGAACAATGCATACATTCAGCTATCTTGGTGGAATAATGGGACTGATTTACGGAATTAAATATCAATTAAAAATAAAAAAAGCCTATGCCCAACACGGTGTATAATTAATTGCGGCTGAATTTCCTCAACTGAAATTCAATCTTATTAATTATCTTTCCGCAACATTGGAAAATGACGCGTGTCCTTTTCTCACAAAAAATCCATACACAAATACGTTGTAAAACATTTAAACCAAACCGATAATGGGATTAGATTCAGTCGAATTAGTGATGTCAATTGAGGACAAATTTGGAATACGAATTAAGGATTCTGAAGCGGAAAAAATTTATACGATTCAAGACTTCGCCGATATTGTTTTCAACAGAATTAGTAAAAATCCAACAGATAAATGTCTAACCCAAATAGTCTTTTATCGAATCAGAAAAGCGTTAAGAAATTTGACTTCGACTGTAAAGGAAATTAGACCTGATATGAAAATTTCGGAATTTTTTACTCAATCGGAATTGAAAGAAAAGTGGAGTCAATTAAAAACGGAAGTTGAACTTGAATTACCTGATTTAGTAGCGTTAGATTTCAATCCAGAATTAGGTTATCACGTCAAAATTTTCGGAATCAAAACTATCAAACGGACAACACCTGTTTCAAAAGGAACCTTGAGACAATTGGTCGATTGGACAATATCATTAAATCGAGACGAACTAATAGACATTGAAAAAATATCAAGCAAATATGAAGTTGAGCGAATTATCTGCGGAATAACAGAAGATAGAATTGGAGTGCCAATAAGCGAAATTGAATTACATCATTCTTTCAAGAACGATTTAGGAATTGACTAAAAAACGTTTTACAACAATGTATAACCATAATTACGGCGTCCCGACGGTTCGGGAGACTACTTCCGACACGAGCATAAAGTGTGAACTGGCGAAGCAATCCACTCGGAATTGCTAAAGCCTGTGTTAAACCGAAAATTAACGCATATAAACCCGTAACTGACGGTTATACGAGAACGTTGTGCCTAATATGAAAAAACTCATTCTTATCATTTTAGGAATTGCTTTTACGTCGTGCAATCCATTCGACGAAAAAAGAGTTTTGGATTATAAAGCGGAACTAACCGATTTAACTTCAAAAATTGACGATTATGACAACGGAATTTTTGACAGAGACTCAATGGATAAGTTTATCATTGAAGAAATTCGTGACTTGGACATTGATTTAATTATAAAAAATATTGGACAGAAAAACCCAAATTACTCTGGATTTATTGAGGAAAATGATAGTCTAATAATTTTTTTGAATAGGTCTGGAAGTATATTTAAAACGGAAAAACGAATAATTTATGATTTCAATAAAATTCCTCGAAATTTTGGAAATGATACAATTATTGGAGCGTCCTACAGAATCATACAATTGGACGAAAGATGGTATTATTCGGAAATTGGATTCGATTAAAAAAATACTGTGCACAACAATGGTAGTCGTTGCACAAGCCAATAATTTGCAAAAATCTTTCTTATTTTAAGCCCTATTAAAGGTTTTTTTGAATACATTTCCCTCTAAGGGAAGCTATATTTAGCGGCTTTAAATGGAGCCAAAAAAAGTCCTGAAGCCATGATTTTATAATTTGAACAAAGTGGAGGCTTCTCGCTCCACTTTTTACTTTGTTTTGAGTGAATTTCAAATATTTTTTCAAATTATAAGCAATAGCGGATAGTTGCATGCATTTGTTAGCCTGCCTAATTCCAATGGTATTGATCTTTCTTAGTCCCATAAATTGAGTGAGTGTTCCGAAGACGGGCTCCACAGTCGCCTGCCTTTTTGCTTTCATTCTTTTACCTTTTTTTGTCTGTAAACGTTCATTATTTCGCTCGTATTCATCCCGGTAATAAGTCACGCTAAATTTCTTCTCTTTAGCCGTCTTTCCTAAACAGCTGCTGGCTAACGGACAATGACTGCATATTTTACTAGATATGCGGTATTCTTTTTTCTTTGTCCCTGTACGATAATCATTAAACACCTTTTTGAAGGGTACTTCCTTACCATTTGGGCAGATATAGTAATCCCTATCTTTTACATAAACAAAACCATCGGGTCCGCCCTTATACGTTCCGTGCGGTGGAATGTAACTGTTAATACCTTTATGCTCTAAATAGGCGTAGTTTTCTCCACTGGAGTAGCCCGTATCGGCTAGCACGTTTTCTAGCTTGAAGCCTGATCGCCATAAGCGTCTGGACAACCGATCTACGATATCAGGTAGGTCTTGATTATCTTTACCATCAGCGTGATAGGCTTTAATATCCGTAATTACATGATGTGCGGTATCTACACTAAGTTGGCTATGGTAGTTGAGTTTCCTTGCTTTTCCGGGTTTGACACTGATACGTGCGTCTGGATCGGTTGGACTGTAGTGTGTTTTGTTGGAAGTATAACGACTACCTTTATTGCCTGCCCCTGGTCGTTGATCCTGATCTTTCGCCCATTTCTGGTTTCTACTTTTTATGGCTTGCAGTTCCTTTTTACTGGCTGATACGGTTTGCTGCTTTTGATCGGCTTTGTTTTCTTGAGCTTGTCGCAGTGGTTTCTCTTTGTCTCTAGCACTGATGTGACGAAGCTTTCTCAGGTGCGCGTCCAGCTCTTCTTCCGGTACTTTCAATTCCAAAGAATCCATGCTGGCATTGGCTTTTACCGGAGCCGAATCAATCGCCTGGGTGTGACCGCTAACCATACCAGCATCTACACACAGATTAAAAACCCGAGTAAACACTTCTTCAAAAATACTTTCAGGAAACAATTGTCGGGTGCGGCTAATGGTAGAATGCCAGGGAAGCTCTTCATCAATATCATACCCCAAAAAGTATAAGATATCTAAACGTAAACAACAATGATCTATGAGCTTTCTGTCACTGGTGATGTTTTCTAAATAACCAATCAGACATAATTTGAAAAAAACAACCGGATCAATGCTCTTTTGTCCGCTGCCTCCGTAAAAACCCTTAGTAAGAGGATAGAGAAAATCAAGATCGATAGTTTCTTTCAGACGACGGTAAAAATTGTTTGGAGGGATACGCTCACTTAACTTAAAATCAGTAAACAGCTTTTCTTGGTATTTCTTTTTGCCTTGCATAACTAAAAATACGATTTTTCCTATCTTTAGACAATAGTTGTGCAACAGGCACAATGTATAACCGCAATTACGGCGTCCCGACGGTTCGGGAGACTACGTCCGACACGAGCATAAAGTGTGAACTGGCGAAGCAATCCACTCGGAATTGCTAAAGCCAGTTCTAAACAGAAAATTAACGTATATTAACCCGTAAATGACGATTATACGAGACCGTGGTAAGCAATCTGAAAACAAAATTACTCTACATATCATTTTTTGTTCTTGTTGGAATCGGTTGCGCTGATAAAACCAACAAAGATATGGCTATGCTGAAATCTAATTTTAAATTGGAAGCTGATTACCCAGAATTGACTAACAATATAACAGAATTAGATACAATAAAAATCTGGGCTGATTTATCAAGTTGTATGTGGATGACAACTGAAAAAATAACTTTGACGAAATCCAATGACAGCTTGAATATTGAGCTTAAAGTAGTCCAAATGATGGATCCAGAAGTAACGGAAGTGATTCGAATTCACGAAGATGATACCAGTTGGAATTTTAATGACTTTCTGAAAAATAATAAAGACCGATTATTGAAAACAGAGGAAAGAGATGAAGTGAATATGAGGATTAAACATAATTCAGATTCACTCGAATTCTATACAGGAAATTTAGACGACTTGAATAAATTTATAGGAGATTACTACAAATTTATGTTTAAACTTAAGCCAAAAAACAAATCCTATCAGTTTATTATGAACATAAATACTGAACCAACACCCATCAAAGTAAATGGAATTCCTGAATCAGCGTTTTGGGCGGGAAATATCGAAGGTGATGGACATTGGTTTAACATAGAATGGATAAACAATCATAAAAACCTTACTCGGATTGCTATTTATGATGAGCAAACGGGAAAACTAATTGAGAAAAAAAGATTTATGAAAATATGTCCAATAGATGAGTTGAAATTTATTGAAGATTTAAGACAAGAAATTGATTTTTATGATGGAAAAAAAATCCAACTGAAAGACAATTGTTATTTACAAACAAATTAAAAAACTGCTTACAACATTGGTAGTCGTTGCACAAGCCAATAATTTGCAAAAATCTTTCTTATTTTAAGCCCTATTAAAGGTTTTTTTGAATACATTTCCCTCTAAGGGAAGCTATATTTAGCGGCTTTAAATGGAGCCAAAAAAAGTCCTGAAGCCATGATTTTATAATTTGAACAAAGTGGAGGCTTCTCGCTCCACTTTTTACTTTGTTTTGAGTGAATTTCAAATATTTTTTCAAATTATAAGCAATAGCGGATAGTTGCATGCATTTGTTAGCCTGCCTAATTCCAATGGTATTGATCTTTCTTAGTCCCATAAATTGAGTGAGTGTTCCGAAGACGGGCTCCACAGTCGCCTGCCTTTTTGCTTTCATTCTTTTACCTTTTTTTGTCTGTAAACGTTCATTATTTCGCTCGTATTCATCCCGGTAATAAGTCACGCTAAATTTCTTCTCTTTAGCCGTCTTTCCTAAACAGCTGCTGGCTAACGGACAATGACTGCATATTTTACTAGATATGCGGTATTCTTTTTTCTTTGTCCCTGTACGATAATCATTAAACACCTTTTTGAAGGGTACTTCCTTACCATTTGGGCAGATATAGTAATCCCTATCTTTTACATAAACAAAACCATCGGGTCCGCCCTTATACGTTCCGTGCGGTGGAATGTAACTGTTAATACCTTTATGCTCTAAATAGGCGTAGTTTTCTCCACTGGAGTAGCCCGTATCGGCTAGCACGTTTTCTAGCTTGAAGCCTGATCGCCATAAGCGTCTGGACAACCGATCTACGATATCAGGTAGGTCTTGATTATCTTTACCATCAGCGTGATAGGCTTTAATATCCGTAATTACATGATGTGCGGTATCTACACTAAGTTGGCTATGGTAGTTGAGTTTCCTTGCTTTTCCGGGTTTGACACTGATACGTGCGTCTGGATCGGTTGGACTGTAGTGTGTTTTGTTGGAAGTATAACGACTACCTTTATTGCCTGCCCCTGGTCGTTGATCCTGATCTTTCGCCCATTTCTGGTTTCTACTTTTTATGGCTTGCAGTTCCTTTTTACTGGCTGATACGGTTTGCTGCTTTTGATCGGCTTTGTTTTCTTGAGCTTGTCGCAGTGGTTTCTCTTTGTCTCTAGCACTGATGTGACGAAGCTTTCTCAGGTGCGCGTCCAGCTCTTCTTCCGGTACTTTCAATTCCAAAGAATCCATGCTGGCATTGGCTTTTACCGGAGCCGAATCAATCGCCTGGGTGTGACCGCTAACCATACCAGCATCTACACACAGATTAAAAACCCGAGTAAACACTTCTTCAAAAATACTTTCAGGAAACAATTGTCGGGTGCGGCTAATGGTAGAATGCCAGGGAAGCTCTTCATCAATATCATACCCCAAAAAGTATAAGATATCTAAACGTAAACAACAATGATCTATGAGCTTTCTGTCACTGGTGATGTTTTCTAAATAACCAATCAGACATAATTTGAAAAAAACAACCGGATCAATGCTCTTTTGTCCGCTGCCTCCGTAAAAACCCTTAGTAAGAGGATAGAGAAAATCAAGATCGATAGTTTCTTTCAGACGACGGTAAAAATTGTTTGGAGGGATACGCTCACTTAACTTAAAATCAGTAAACAGCTTTTCTTGGTATTTCTTTTTGCCTTGCATAACTAAAAATACGATTTTTCCTATCTTTAGACAATAGTTGTGCAACAGGCACATTGGCTATAACTCATTATGGCTGAGAGCCAGCCCAAGGTTTTTTTCTTACATTTATCTCAGTTGTGGCGGTGGAATAGTTCCGCAGTTCGGCCTCAACGAAACATAGCTAAATACTTTGCTAGCAAGCTGAAAAAATGACTTTCGAAGATTTAAATAAACATATAATTCCAATGACCGAGTTTACCCTTAAATGGAGATTTACGGAGGAGAATTATGATTTACTTCCCGAACAACATATTGCAGAATTAAAACCTTTGGACAAAACCGGAGCCGAATTTCTTGCGGACTATTTAGACAAATGTTGGATTCATTCAAACGAACCATTCAAAAACGGACTTTTTCGGAATTTGAACGAAATTGAAATCTTGGAAAACAATGAAAAGAAAATAACAACGTGGTTATACCAAAGAGCAATTCCTTTTGATAAGGAAGTTTACCTTTCTTGGGACGCACAAAATGGAATGATAACCAAATGGAAATTTATTGTCAAATATTGGGATTCGATTTTTTATAGCGGTTCGGACGATTTGACTGTATTTGAACAAAGTCTGGAATGGGCTATTTTGTTCGCTCATTATGATAAAATATTTTTCGGAACGAATAAAAACTATGAATTGAAAGTGGAATTTGACGAAAAAATTATGCAGTTCTGAAAAAAGCCAGCACACAACAATTTATAACCGCAATTTCAGCGTCCCGACGGTTCGGGAGACAATGTCCGACACGAGTACAAAGTGTGAACTGGCGAAGCAATCCACTCGAAATTGCTAAAGCCAGTTCTAAACCGAAAATTAACGTATATTAATCCGTAACTGATGGTTATACGAAACCGTAGTAAAGCATTTTGAGAAAACGAATGACAAAAAATATAACATTTATAATTCTGACCTTTTTACTTTTTTCTTGTAAAGGGAAAAATAGAAATGAATATCAGAGCGTTGATGTAAATTCTCAACTGAAAGAGGTAACCAATTATCAAGAATTAAATGACTTTCAAAGTGCAAATAAGCTATTGAATACCTTAATAGATGAAAATCCAAATAATGCAGAATTATATTTTCGTTTAGCTCACTCAAAAACTATTTCTAATCCAAATCTTTTTGAAATAATGAATCTTCTTGAAGAATGCTTAAAAAGAGATCCACTAAATTATAAAGCTCTCTATTTAAAATCTCAAGGTCTTATGTTTATGGGAGACTTTAAAGGAGCTTTAGACACCGAAAAAAGAATTTTAGAGAACTATCCTAATTCATTTGTCTTAAAAGCTGATATTGCTTCAACATTGTTATTTAATGGAGATTTTGAGAAAGCCATTGAATTCTCTGAATCAATATTACCAGAAAGTCAGAACATTTACGAAAAAGAAAGACTAATTAGAGTACAGATATATGCCAACTATTTTTTGGACAAAATTGAGCATGTCAAAATAGGAAAAGATAAACTACAGGAGTTAGGATTTGAAACTAATTACTTACAGAAACTTATTGACAGTAAAGAACTGAAATTTGAGAATTTTGCTGTTGGAAAAAATGTTGGAAATAAACCTTGTTCACTTAATGAATTGAACATTATGTTTGCAAAAAAGAGTTAAAAAACTGCTTACAACAATGCCTACGTAATGCGGACTTTAGGGCTAAATCGAATGGTTTATGTATCTTTATGACGTCGATAAATCTTTGGGATTTAGCTTTGGACAAAAAAAGAAAAAGCAAAACCAAAACACTTTAGCTTCGTGGCAGACGGAAACGAAAGGTTTCCTTACCTCCGCACTACGCTTAGCCCCAACCGTTGTTGTTCAACATTGAAAAAACCATTGAGAATTAAAATTTAAAATCGGATTATTATTGTTTTTTGTCGGCGGATTTTTCTTTTTTTGGATTTTAGATCCGATAAAAACTAAAAAACGGACTGAAAAAGCGGGACTCGATATTAGTTGAAAAGGTACCTGCGATTTTCAAGTTTTATAACTATTTCTTCAGAGCATTTGCTATATTTTGCCTGATATATATAGTTTTAATTTGGTCAGCATATGTGCAATTTCCAAATAAATAGAAAATGAAAAATGTTATGATTTACGCATTATTTTTTATTCTTTTAAGCGGATGTTCGATAATGAAAAATGATAAGATTTATCAAGGCAGTTACAAAGAAGATAACATCGAATTATCCTTTTTGAACTCGAAGAAAGGTAGAATTGTAATTAACAAAATTGATACAATTCCCTTTGTCTATAAAATTGAAAAGAACCGAATTAACCCAAAAACGAATAAAGTTGATGAGTTGAAATTTTACTTTTATCGCTTTACGATTAATGCTAAATATGAATTGAATTTTCCGATTGGATTTTATGAAATCGGACAAAAAGGAGGCGATATCTTGCAAGGAAGTGACGGATTAACTTTAGTGAGTAAACGGAAATAAAAATTGATGAAACAACGTTGCACAACAATGTTTGTAAAAAAATAAGCGGACCAGTAGTAAATTCAAGGTTTTGGCTCGTGTCAAACTTTGTGCTTAATTAAAAAGCTAGTGCTTCGAAATCGCCTAATTTTCATACACTAGACCGTAACCTACAATTTGAGAAATGATAAGATACATCCAAGTTTTAATACTCTTTTTAACCCTATCTGCTTGCGGACAAAACGCAACTGAAATGAAAACACCTGAAAATGCGAATAAGCAGTTTGCGGAATTCATAGCAAAGAAAAAATTTGTTGCCCAACCTTATCCGAATTATTATCCAGGTATCGCAGATGAAAAAATGCGACCAATTTTAACGGAGAAAATCAACCAGGTTGCATCCGACTTTAAAACTATTGCAGAATCTGAAAATCCGACTGACGAAGATTATCAAGAACAGATTGGCATTGGACTTTCAAGATTTCGAGAAAACTATCTGGAATTAGATACCGAAGACCGAGAAATGGTTTGTAGTTATATTGAGCAATTAATGGATATCGTAGGACTGGAAAGCTCGAATGGGCAATTGAACAAATTTATGTACGGATTTGACCCGATGGAAATGGTAAAGGAAGAAAGATGGACAGATGAACACGGAAATGTCTTTATCCAAAAGGGAGATGAAGTTTCCATAATTCCGGCTAAATACGAGAAAACCGGAAAAACGTATAAGGTGTTTATTTTCAATGAGACAGCAAATGAAATTCAAGTTTCAGAAAGACTTAAAATACAACCGAACGAGTTCAAAATTTTCAATATCGTGGACACAGACACGCTTGAATTAAACAATGGTGTAAAATTTATGTTTGGAGAAACTTACGGACTTGAAATAGAGGACAAAAAATCTCAAGTCAGTGGACTTGGAGGAGAATTTTTAAAAAAATACCGAGTTCCTGATGAAGCGGATGGGGCTTTTGTAATTGTACCAGAAGGCAAAGGAGATTAAAGATAACTGTAGCCAATATGGGTTCCTACGAAAAGCCTCAATCAAAAAGTTCAAGGTTAATTGTAATTTAAATTAGCTCATCATGATGTTTTTATGGTGTGTTAGTTACCAGCCACTTCTTGATCTGACAGCCACCTGGAGCCAGATGCACGGCATTTGGTTAAGTCTACCACTTCTTTTGCTGATTTTCGAAAATCTATTTGATTAAAAACCTTTCCTTATATTTCTTTCTTAATTGTATTACCGACCTGATTTTTATGAATCATAGTTTCAGCAATTTCTTTTACAAATGGTTGATCCAGAATAGTTGTATGCGTCGCCTCCGTGAAATGAACAGTCACCTCTTTGTCACATACTGCTTGCCAACCGTAATCTTCAGGTAGTTCAAAGCCCCGATCATCAGACACCCTAAATAAATGAATATCGCAATTTAAAGGGGTGCTGTAATCAGGATCAAATTGATTTGAGATTTTCACCTGATGTATATACACAGACACAAATCTTTTAAAATCAGCTTCGCTAAACCATGTATTATGTTCAGATAAAATAGTGTAAACGTGTTTTAGCTGTTTTGCTTCAGGCATTAAAGAAAGTTCTTCTAAGGTTAGGGTAGGGGATGCTTCCTTACCATCTGTTTCAAAAAATATATCGTGAATAGCCATTAAACTCTCTGAATATGTCATCTCAATATCCTTGAACTTATACGGCAACTCATCAAAAATTGAAAGTGTATGAACCTCAAATCCATTTTGTTGCAATTGTAACGCCATTTCTGCGACCACGTAAGCCCCAAATGAATGTCCTGCCAGATGATAGGGCCCTGTAGGATCTTCTTCCTGCATATCCTGAATATATTTAGCCGCTATGGAAGGAATATCTTCTATAACCTCCGAATTGTTATCGAGCCCATAAGCTTTAAACGCGTAGAGGGTATGATGCCCGTCCAACAATCTGGCAAGTTCGTAATAAGAGGTAATATTACCCCCAGAACCCGGAACACAAAACAGTTTCTTACGGGCACTTTCAGAATGATCGGAGCTTATTTTGACCAGTCCGGAAGGTATCTGGATCTCAGTTGTTCTTTTCAATAGTTTTACCAATTCACGAATACTTGTATTTTTAAAGATTGATTCAATTTTCAAAGTAGTACCTAGTGTTTTATTAATACGATCTACCAATTTCATAGCGAGAAGAATGTCTCCTCCTATCTCAAAGAAATCATCTCTGATTCCAATTTTTTTCAGCCCTAAAACGGAAGACCAAATATTGGCGATCAATTTTTGTACTTCAGTATTCGGCGGCATATACATGTCAGGATCTCTTTTGTCCACCGCAGGAAGCGCTTCTTTATCCAATCGTCCATTAGCTTGAAGAGGGAATTCATTCATTCTAATAAAAGCTTGTGGGATCATATAGTCCGGGAGGTTTTTTGACAGTTCAATGGTTAAATCATCATGAGAAATATCCAATTCTGGATCCTTAGTTACATAGTAACCAACCATGTACTTTTTCATTACTCCTTCAGAAACATGTTGCTTGGTAATTATATGCGCTTCTTTAATCGATTGAATTTTAGAAATAGCGGCTTCAATTTTTTTAAGGTTGATCAGATCTTCCTGATCAGAAAACGTAATAGTATTCTCGTCAAAATATGCAGGTATCTTTTCGATATAGGGATGCTCAATATTGCCTCGTTGCTGAAAGTCGTGAGAACTGGCTTTCTTCCGATCATTATTTTCGGAAGGAGACTTAAGTAAGTTGGTAATAGGTTGATGGATATCAGTCAGCAGATGATCCAGTATAAATGAAACAAATTCCATATACAGACCTGCATTTCTTTCTGATATAGCAGACGGATCATATTGAAGGTTGATACACAACGCATCATCTTGTTCAAAAGCAATCACACCAAACGGAAGCTTTGTTTTTTGTATAGATGAATCATGATCAGATAATCGTTCAGTTTTGTTTTCCTGATCTTTTAGCATCGGATCCGTTGCGAATACCAACACGCTTTTAAGTAAATGTTCTCGTCCTGATTGTACATTAGAAAGCTCATTCATTCCGGCGTAGGTAAGGTTTTTGAAACGTACCTGAATATGATGAAGCTGTGCTGCTACACTTCGCTCCTGAATCCAATCAACTGCCAGTGGAAGCGTTTTAGCATAGAGTCCAATACTTTTCTTAAGCCCCGGAATCGGCAGATCTCTACCGGAAACTGTGGTTCCGATGATAGTTTGCTTTGAATTAGTACATACAGAGAGCCAAAAATGCCACAAAAACTGAATTGCCGTATGAACAGTTAACCCTTCTTCATCCAGAATCTGCTTCATCTGGCTATAGCGCTCTGAACTAATCTTTAATTTCTTTTCATGTAATTCTTTGTCATTTTTTTGAAAGAGTGCTAACGGAATGTTGTGGATCTTCATATATTCCTGTACCTGTTCGTAAACGCGATCGGGCTCTATGCGAATTGTTTTTTTCTCCTTCAACATATCATAATACGAATCTACCTGCTGCTTTAGAATAGCGGCACTTGTTCCATCCGCAATGCTATGATGCAGACTTTGAATAATAGTCCACTTGTGAGTACCTCTTTTGATGATTTGTAATCGAAACAAAGAAGGAACCTTCAAATTATAAGCTTCATTGAGATCTTCCTTTTTTATTACTTCAATTTTAGTATCAATAACTTGCGGTTCATCCGCGTATGAAAGATCATGATAAGTATGTGAAACCTTCCCTTTTGTATAAACAATTTGAAGCGGATGATGATCCCAGTTAAAAGAAGTTCTTAGTGCCGGATACTTTACAATACAATATTCCCAGGCTTTCAAATAAAGTTCAATATTCAAATCGGTGTCATAGTCATCCGAAGACTGAATGTTATATACATCCTCTTTATTTTTTTCAATAGCATGAAAAAGAATCGCTTGTTGGAGGCTATTAGCTGGATAAATTGCTTCAATAGTATTTTTCAAGCTGTGTGCATCCTTTTGTAATTTATCCAGAAGCGACATGCGAACAGAAGCCAAAGGAAAGTCACTAGGTGTATACCAGCGCCCCACGTTTGCTAAACGTTGATCACAATGAGAAATGATAGAGAGAATTGTGCGCTCAAAAGTATTGGCTAGTTTACGCACATTCGTTTTGGACAGATACGCGGTTATCGAGAATTGCAAACAACCTTCAATAACACCTCCGTCGATACTGATGATATTATGATGATCGTTTTTAGAAGATAAAGGCCTGCCACTATCTTCGGCTGCAAGTTGCCAGGATGTTTCTGTTTCATCTCCGTCGAACTGCCCCAGATAATTAAAACTGACTTTCGGTAAGTTCAAGAAATTATAAGAAGTACTTTTTGAGATAGCAAAACTGCCAAATCCTATTCCTTTATTAGGAATCTGACGAAGTTGTTCTTTAACCGATGGAATATCTCTGGATACATCTCCCACAATTGATAATTTCACCGGAAACATAGTAGTAAACCATCCCAACGTATGGCTATGATCGATGTCTTCAAACAGTAACTCCCTGCCGTGCCCTTCAAGTGTTAATCCTACTTCCTCGGTACCTGTTAGGTTTGATAATGCAGTACCAAGCGCGGTCAAGAGAAGATCATTAACCTCGGTGTGGTAAGCCTCAGCGCTCTGTTGCAAGAACTTATGAGTCTTGTTTTTAGGGATTTTTAATACGATCGTTTCACTCTTCGCCATTCGCAGATCATTGTAATTCGGTAGCTCTGATAACTGTGTCGCCCAATAAGTAGCTTCAGAAGGGAAATGAACATTGTATTTACGAATCTTTGATACCCACTGCCGGTAGCTGCTACCTTTAGGTGGTAAAGATTCTCCTTCATATAGCCTTTTGAGATGGGCTGTCAATATACGCCAGCTTATGGAATCTACGATCAAATGGTGAAGTGCCATGAAGATACGAGCACTGCCGTCTTCATATCCGCTGAGATAGCCAAATTTAAATAAGGGACCTTCAGATATTGAAAAGTCGGACTGCCACGAAGTAAGTATCTCAGAAATTTCCAATTCTTTATATAAACTAACATCAAGTTCTTTGATATCATTTATAGTTATTGGATGCTGAAAGATCTGTTTATCATCATCAAAGATCACTCTAAACATATCATGGTACTGTACCAGATCGTTTAGTGCTGAAAGTAACTTCACTTTATCTAAGGCAGGAACCTTTATCATGAAGCTTTGATTGTAATGAGAAGGTTCTTTTATTACATTGAGAGCTACCTGATCAAAGAACCATTGCTGTATAGGTAGATAAGAAAAAGAGCCTGAAAGCAAGCCTTCTTCTGTTTTCACAGGAACAACGTCTGAAGCCTTTTCCAGGAAATTTGATAATTTCTCGATCGTAGGATGGGTAAAGATGTCCTTTACCTGAAAAGCATATCCCATATCACGTATATGACTGGAAATCTGAATACTTAAAATAGAATCCCCTCCAATTCTAAAGAAATGATCTGTGATGCCTACTTTTTCGATTATGAGTACGGACTGCCATATTTCACAGAGTTGTTTCTGGGTAGCTGTCTGCGGAGCTACATAGGTATCCGCTGTGGTGAATTCAGGATCGGGCAGGGCACGTTTGTCGAGCTTACCATTCACGGTCATCGGGAAAGCTTCCAGTGTCACAAAAGCACTTGGGATCATATAATCAGGCAGCTGCGCTGAAAGTTGTTGAACGATGGCATCAGAAGCAATGGGCGCATCCGCATCAGATAAGATGTAATAGCCTACCAAGTATTTGGTAACTCCGGTCTCTGAACTTCGTTCTTTGACCTGTACGCTGGCCTGTTCGATACCCTTGATACTGGTAAGTGCTGCTTCGATCTCTTCGAGTTCGATACGATAGCCTCTGAGTTTTACCTGATCGTCGTTTCTACCGATGTATTCGATGTTACCATCAGGGAGCCATCGCACCAGATCCCCTGTTTTGTAGATACGGGTATAGCCCTTTTCGAGTTCGGTTTCCGTGGCAAACGGATTTTTGATAAAACGTTCCCGGGTTAGTGTTTCCCGATTCAGATATCCCCGGGCAACACCGGCACCCCCGATGTAGAGTTCTCCAATGACCCCTACAGGTACTGGTTTCATAAAGGCATCTAATACATACAATGTTTTGTCATTGAGCGGGCTTCCGATAGGAATATGGTTTTTTGTATCGTAGGTGTTTAATTTACAATAGGTAGCATAGACCACAGTTTCGGTGGGTCCGTAGACATGAATAAGCTGTGAGTTCGGATAGTCTCCATTTTTAAAAGTCTCAATAGCTTTGCTGTTACATGCTTCTCCTCCAAAGAGTATTTGTTTGAATCGGCGCAGTACTTTTTTCTCACTAAAGACGAGTCTGTTGAAAAGCACCGTAGTCATGAAAATGGTATCGATCTCATATTTTTGAGCCACTGCATCGAGTTGATCGGTATTTAAAGAAGCCATCACGTCTAGCATGACCAGGCTCTTACCATTGCTCAGGGAGAAGAAGATGTCAAAGACACTTCCATCGAATGCATAATTGGAGAGTCCTCCCACAATGTTAATAGCTTGGTAATCCACAAAGTTATTCTTCGTTGCAAAAGAAACCAC
Organism: Flavobacteriaceae bacterium M23B6Z8; assembly: GCA_046199005.1. Classification (GTDB taxonomy): domain Bacteria; phylum Bacteroidota; class Bacteroidia; order Flavobacteriales; family Flavobacteriaceae; genus Ascidiimonas. Next base: position 2,562,817 of record CP176050.1, on the reverse strand, counting down.
CTGTGCATGTTCTACCATAACTCCCTTGGGTTTTCCTGTGGTTCCTGAGGTGTAGATCACATAGGCGAGGTGATCTGCTTTGCTGTATTTACGAAGGTTGGTATTTTTCTGTTGTTGGTAACAGCTTTCTGTGAGGTCTGTAAAAAGGATCTTTTCTTCCGGCAGTTTGTCGAGCTGTTCCTGTTTGAGTGCAGATCGGCTCAGCACCAGAGCAGCATGGGTATCTTCCAGGATAAAACTGATGCGTTCCTGCGGATACTCAGGCTCCATGGGTACATAAGCGGCTCCTGCTTTGAGTATGGCCAGTATGGCGATCACCATCTCCGGACTACGGTCTAAACACAAGGCAATAAGCGCGTCTGGCGTAATGGCATGGCCGGTTCTTTTCTTATATTGATTTCTCAGGTGGCGAGCAAACTGGTTGCTTTTTTCATTGAGCTGCGCGTAAGTAAGTTTGGTATCTTCAAAAACCAGTGCGGTGTGATCGGGATGCGCTTTTACCTGTGCTTCGAACAAAGAGACAACCGTTTCATGCTGCGGATAAACCACATCGGTAGCATTCCAGTCGTAGACCAGCGTTTGGTAACTAGCGGTGTCCAGCAAAGAATGTTTCAGGTAGGCTGCATTTGTAGCCGTCATTAAGTTTTCTAATAAGACCAGATAGTGATCTGCCATTCTTTGTATGGTGTCTGCTTTAAACAAACTGGTAGCATATCCAATCTGTACCCTGATTTGAGAATTGCTGTCATCCATGAAAATGGAGAGGTCAAATTTTTCTACCTGATCTGTCTGTTCCGGATTTATAGATAGTAGATATTCAGATAAGGTATCCATTTGTTTTTCTCCAAAACTTTGAACGCCAAACATCACCTGAAACAAAGGATGTCTTGAAGGGTCTCTTTCAATTTCCAGATGATCAATGAGCTGCTCAAAGGGAAAATCCTGATGGGTCTGGGTACGTATCTGATCTTGATGTACCGCATCAATAAGCTCGATAAAAGACTGTTTTTTATCCAGCAGCACTCTGTTGACCAAGGTATTGATAAAGAAACCTATGAGTGCTCCGGTTTGGTAATGATCCCGGTTGGCATGCGGACTCCCGATAAGAATATCTAGTTGGTTGCTGTATTTTCCCAAGAGGATCGCTACACTGGAGAGCAGTACGCTGTAGAGGGAAACTCCCTGTTCTTTGGCAAGCGCTCTAACCTGATCGCTCAGGTGTTGTGGGATCACAAATTCAAGGGAATTGCCTTTGTAATCAAATACGGCAGGGCGCGTATAGTCGGTAGGCAAGGTGAGCGTCTCGTAGCCAGCCAGCTTATCTTTCCAGAAAGTGAGTTTCTCTGATAGAGTGTCTCCAGATAGAACAGTACGTTCCCAGAGGGCATAATCGCCGTACTGTATGGGTAGTTCCGGCAGTTCAAAATCTGTATCACCTGCGTGATAGGCTTTGTAATACGAATTCAGTTCTTTCGCAAAAACCTCTATCGACCACCCATCACTGGCGATGTGATGCATCAGTATCAACGCATACCGAGTTGTTTTTTGTTTCTCTCCGGCAACCTCATAAAAACAAACCCGAATGGGATACTCATTTTCCAGATCGAAGGGACGATCCATATCCACTTTCAATTGAACAGCATACTCTGCATAAGTCATATGGTACTGCGCAATACTTAACGGAGCCTCCTGTACTTTTTGCAGCCATTGGTCCTCGTCTGCTTGTGTAATGATACTTCGAAGCGCTTCATGCCGCCGTACTACCGCTTGCACTGCTTTTTCAAACAAAGAACGATCAACGGTCTTCATAAGTTGTAGCATCATAGGCATATGATAGGCATTGGTACCCCCTTCATACGATTCTATGAACCATAGACGTTGCTGGGAGGAAGATAGCGGAGCGAGCTTCTTTGAGACTCTCGGGATCTCTACAGATCTCTCTTGCGTAACATTCTCCAGCAATTGTTTGATGGTGGGAAACCTGAATAATTCTGCTACTTTAATATGTAATGAAAGCTGCAGGTTTATTTGATGTACCAATTGCATGGCCAGGATAGAATCCCCTCCAATTCTAAAGAAATGATCAGTGATGCCTACTTTTTCGATTCCGAGTACGGACTGCCATATTTCACAGAGTTGTTTCTGGGTAGCTGTTTGTGGAGATACATACGTTTCAGAATTCTGAAATTCAGGATCGGGTAGGGCACGTTTGTCGAGCTTACCATTCACGGTCATCGGGAAAGCTTCCAATGTCACAAACGCACTTGGGATCATATAATCCGGCAGCTGCGCTGAAAGCTGTTGAACGATGTCGTCTGAAGCAATCGGCGCATCCGCATCAGATAAGATGTAATAGCCTACCAGGTATTTGGTAACTCCGGTCTCTGAACTTCGTTCTTTGACCTGTACGCTGGCCTGTTCGATACCCTCGATACTGGTAAGTGCTGCTTCGATCTCTTCGAGTTCGATACGATAGCCTCTGAGTTTTACCTGATCGTCGTTTCTACCGATGTATTCGATGTTACCATCAGGGAGCCATCGCACCAGATCCCCTGTTTTGTAGATACGGGTATAGCCCTTTTCGAGTTCGGTTTCCGTGGCAAACGGATTTTCAATAAAACGTTCCTGGGTTAATGTTTCCCGATTCAGATATCCCCGGGCAACACCAGCACCCCCGATGTAGAGTTCTCCAATGACCCCTACAGGTACTGGATTTTTAAAACTGTCCAGTATATACACTTGGGTATTCGGATTCGGTACACCAATGTTCGAAGCGAGATCTCCCTTTTGAAAATCATGCATGGTAGCGCAAACAGTTCCTTCGGTAGGGCCGTAAGCATTAATAAATCTTCTGTCCTTGCTCCAACGTTCCATAGTTTGTAAAGAACAGGATTCCCCAGCGATCACCATAGTTGGCAATCCCACTTGATCTTCATCAGAAAGAGTTTCTAAGAATGCAGGGGGTAGGGTAGCGAGATCAATAGAAAAATCTTTTAAATAGCTAACCAGCTGTTTTCCATCTTTACGTAAAGAATTGCTTATAATGTGAAGTTCTGCACCAACACTTAAAGTGCTGAATATTTCCCATACCGAAGCATCAAAAATCAAGGATGCATATTGCAATACTTTCTGTTTTTCAGTCAGACGCAGGCAGGAACGTTGCATCTGAATTAAATGACTTAAATTTTTGTGCTCTATCATTACCCCCTTAGGTGTTCCTGTAGTGCCTGAAGTATAAATTACATAGCATAAGTCTTCAGAACCTATATTAATTGCAGGATTGCTAATTGACTTCTCATCCTTTGTTAAACTGTCGTAGAAAATGTCTATGGCGAAAATGGAAACTTCGTAGTCGACAACCTCTAACAGGAGATGAGATTCGATCATTAAAATGTTTATACCCGTATCATTGATGATAAAAGATTTTCTACTCTCCGGATATTCGGGTTCTATCGGTACATAGGCCCCTCCGGCCTTCAGAATACTTACTATCGCTATCGTACTCCAGATGGAACGATCGAGCATGATCCCGATAAGATTTCCTGAGGCTACCTCATAAGTATCGATCAAATGATGTGCTACCTGATTTGATCGCTCATTTAATTCCTGATAGGTGATTTCTTCCCCCTCAAAAACCACCGCAACATAATCCGGTGTTTTTAATACTTGTGCTTGAAATAAGGAAAGAAATGTTTCACCTTCCGGATAGTTGATCTGTGTAGCATTCCACTCATGAATTATTTTCTGATGAAACGAAGCATCTAAAAGTGGATGGGAAAGGTATGTCTTTTGATCATGCAAAAGCAAGTTTTCGAGCAAGACCAGATAGTGCATACTCATTCTTTCAATGGTTTGAGGAGCGAACAGACTTCTGGCATAATTCATCTGAACTTCGAGTTCTTTCTCACTATCATCTATGTAAATTGACAAGTCAAATTTTTCTATTTGATGTGCTTCTTCTAAATCAACAGGTCTTAAATATTCTGATAAAGCGTGTTCTTGTTTTTCTCCAAAACTTTGAAGAGAGAATAAAACCTGAAATAAAGGACGACGAGAAGGATCTCTTTCAGTTACTAAATTTTCTATAAGCTGTTCAAAAGGAAAATCTCGATATTGTTGAGCAGCTATTTGATCCTGATGTACCTGATTTATCAAGCTAATGAAGGATTGTTTTTCATCAAGAAGTATTCTGTTTACCATGGTGTTTACAAAAAAACCGATCAGGTTACTTGTCTGATGATGATCTCTGTTGGCATAAGGGCTACCTATGATAATATCTCTTTGGTTACTATATTTCCCTAGAAGTACGGCGACACTGGAAAGCAAAATGCTGTAAAGTGTAGCGCCCTGAGATTGTACCAGATCCCTCAATTGGTCGCTCAGGTTTTCTGGAATAGTGAATACATAGCTCGCTCCTTTGTAATCGAATTTTTTAGGACGTGGGTAATCGGTGGGAAGAGTCAAGGTTTCATAACCGGATAACTTTTGTTTCCAAAAAGATAACTTATGTGTGAGTACCGCATCGTTCAGATGGGAACGTTCCCATTGCGCAAAATCGCTGTATTGTATAGGCAATTCCGGCAGTTTAAAATCTAATTCTCCTGCCGTATATGCCTTGTAGTAATTATCCAGTTCTCTGACAAATACTTCCATAGACCAGCCATCGCTGGCAATATGATGCATCAGGATCAGAGCGTAACGGGTAGTTCTTTCTTTTTCTTCTTCAACATCATACAAACAAACTCTGATTGGATAGGTGGCTTCAAGATCAAAGGGTCGATTTATATCTTTCTGTAATTGGGAAGTATATTCTTTGTCGGTACACTGATGATGCTTAATAGTCAGCGGTATATCAAGTACCTTTTGTTGCCATCGATGATCGTCTCCTTGTACAATAATACTTCTAAGAACTTCATGACGTTTAATAACAGATTGGATCGCTTTTTCCAGTAAGATAAGATCGATCTTGTCAAAAAGTTCCAGTACCAAAGGTATGTGATATGCGTTTGTGCCTCCCTCGTAGGATTCTATGAACCAAAGTCGCTGTTGTGAGAAGGATAAAGGCGTTTGCTCCTTTGAGAGTTTAGGAATTACTACGGACTTTTCCGGAGTTGTGTTTTGAAGCAATTGCTGGATGGAAGGGAACTCAAACAGCTCCGCGACTTTGATCGATAAGTTTAATTGTTGATCAATTTGGTGTACCAATTGCATAGCTAAAATAGAATTCCCACCTATCCGGAAGAAATCATCGGTTATTCCTATCTTTTCCACTCCAAGTACTGATTGCCAGATTTTGGAAAGGTCTTTTTCAAGCTCAGTTTCGGGCGCTACGTAATTTTCAGTGTTCTTTAACTCTGCATCCGGGAAGGAACGTGTATCTAGCTTTCCATTTGGTGTAACGGGAAAGGTTTGCATGGCTACGAATGCATCCGGTATCATGTAAGCGGGAAGTTGACTTGAAAGTATCTCTTTAATCTGTTCTGAGGAAATAGTGCTTTCCGCGCTACCGGGTACGTAATAACCTATTAGATATTTATTGGGACCGGTAGTCGAAGACCTTTCTTTCTGGAACACTTTAGCTTGCGAAATATTCTCAACAGCTAACATAGCTGCTTCGATCTCTTCAGGCTCTATACGATAACCCCGAATTTTTGCCTGATCATCATTTCTTCCTATGTATTCGAGATTCCCATCCGGAAGCCATCTTACCAGATCTCCTGTTTTGTAAATGCGTGTATGTCCGTTTAGGATGTTCTCATTTTCAGCAAATGGATTATCCAGAAAACGCTCCTCGGTAAGTTTTTCTCGTTTCAGGTATCCACGAGTAACTCCCGCACCTCCAATATAGAGTTCTCCTATGACTCCAACCGGAACCGGTAGACGAAAGGCATCCAGCACATACAATTTGTAATTTGCATAAGCCTTACCGATGCTATGAGCATCATCAAGAGTAGTTTTTAATTTGAAGGATGCACCCACGGTTGTTTCAGTAGGACCGTATTCATCTATTGGATACACCACAAATTTCAATATTTTTTCAAGTTGAAACCGTTCTAGTTTTTCACCTCCTATAAACGCTTGTTCGATTTTATAACCTTTAAACTTCTCGTTTGCTAAATTTGATAAAAGCGAAGGAGTACCCTTGATAAAATCAATTCTGTGATCCATCAAATGCGAAATATAGGCATCCTCATCCATTAACGACCCTGTATAGATAAAGATGCTTTTCCCTAACAACAAGGCAGCTATGGATGTGGTAACGGTTAAATCAAAGCTGAAACTGGTAGACAGATCAATATTGTTTACATTTTCATGTATAATTTCCCGAAGATTGTTTGTGTAGTTAACAACATTTCGATGTTCAACCATAACCCCTTTTGGTTTTCCGGTAGTCCCTGAGGTATAGATTACGTAACACAGGTCCTGCGGAGTTATAGAGAATGCAGGATTCTTCGTAAACGGTTCTTCTTTAGGAAGTCCATCGAACTCAATATCAACCGAAAAAACGGGTACATTGTAGTCGATCACCTCGAAAAGGCTCAGTGATTCTATGATTAAAACCTTAAGCTCAGTATCTTCAATAATGAATGATTTTCTAGCTTCCGGATATTCCGGGTCAATAGGAACATAGGCAGCTCCTGCTTTCAAAATCCCAATGATCGATAAGATGCTCCACAGAGAACGATCCAGCATTATGCCAACCAGATCATCTGAATTTAGCTGATAGGTTTCCCGTAAATGATAGGCTAACCGATTAGAATTCTCGTTCAATTCTTGGTAAGTCAGTTTTTCACCATTACAAACAACGGCAATATGATCAGGGGTTCCCAATGCCTGAGCTTCAAATAAAGAAACAATAGATTCTTCTTTGTGATAATTAATGGTATTTTTATTCCAATCATATACAATGGATTGATAAGTAGCCGAATCCAATAGAGAATGAGAAAGGTAGGGGACTGAAGGGTCTGCTACTATTTTTTCTAAGAGTATGATGTAGTGATCCGCCATTCTTTGAATGGTTTCTCGTTTGAATAAACTGCTGGCATAACTCAGCTTAATGATGATCTCGGTGTCACTATCATCCACAAAAATCGAGAGATCAAACTTTTCGGTTAAATCCTGCTGTTCCAGTGAGACAGGTTGAATGTATTCAGATACGATCTCTACCTGATCTTGTCCGAAATTTTGAAAGTCAAACAGTACCTGAAACAGCGGATGGCGGGAAGTATCTCTTTGTATTGACAGGTGATCCAGTAATTGCTCAAAAGGAAAGTCGCGATGTATTTGTGCTTGTATCTGATCCTGGTGAACCGTGTTAATGAGATCGACAAACGATTGTTCTCTATCTAATAATATCCGATTAACTAGTGTATTGATAAAGAAACCTATGAGTACCGCTGTTTGGTGGTGATCTCTGTTGGCATACGGACTCCCTATAATGATGTCTTGCTGATTACTGTACTTACCTAACCATATGGCTAAACTGGAAAGCATTACGCTTTGCATCGTAACTCCCTGAGATCGGGTAAGATTTCGTAACTGATCGCTTAAATGCTCCGATATAATAAATTCATGACTACCACCTTTATAATCTAATTTTGCCGGCCGTGGATGGTCGGTAGGCAATGATAAAGTTTGATAGTCTGACAAATAAGTACTCCAAAAGCTAAGTTTCTCTGTTAATACTTCTTCAGTCAGGTACGATCTTTCCCAAATAGCATAATCACTGTATTGAATAGACAAATCAGGCAATTCAAAATTCATTTCTCCTGATTGATAACCCATATAATAACTATTGACTTCGTTCACGAAAACTTCCATGGACCAACCGTCACTTGCTATGTGGTGCATGAGGATCAATGAATATTGAACGATCTCTTCTTGTTCGTTAGTTACATCATAAAAACAAATCCTTAATGGATATTCTTTTGTGAGATCAAATGGACGGTTTATTACTTCGTTTAATTGTGTTATATATTCAGAATAGTTGTATTGCTCATGAGAAATAGGAAGAGGTTCTTCCTTTACATGTTGCTCCCACTGCTGATCATTTCCTCTTGCAATGACACTTCTGAGTACTTCATGACGCTTGACTACGGCTTGAATGGCTTCTTTGAGAATGTTGATATTAATCTTGTTGGACAATTGCAATACCTGTGGCATGTGATAGACATTTGTACCACCTTCATAGGATTCTATAAACCATAAACGCTGTTGAGAAAATGAGAGAGGAGAGACACTTTTTGAGTTTTTTTGTATTTCAATCAACTTTTGTTTCCCAGTATTCTCCAGTAATTGTTGAATGGTCGGGAATCGGAATAATTCGGCAATTTTGATTCCAAAAGAATACTTTTCGTTCATGCGATGCACCGTTTGCATCGCCAGTATTGAATTACCCCCAATACGGAAAAAATGATCGGTGATGCCTATTTTTTCTATTCCGAGTACGGACTGCCATAATTCACAGAGTTGTTTTTGCATAGCTGTCTGCGGAGCTACATACGTATCAGCTACGGTGAATTCAGGATCGGGCAAGGCACGTTTGTCTAACTTGCCATTCACCGTCATCGGAAAGGCTTCCATTTTCACAAAAGCACTTGGGATCATATACTCTGGCAACTGCGTTGAAAGCTGTTGAACGATGGCATCAGAAGCAATCGGCATAGCAACATCAGATAAGATGTAATAGCCTACCAGATACTTATTATCAGTGCCATCTGTATTGCGTTTTTTAATTAGTATACGTGCTTGCGCAATACCATTAATTTGGGTCATGGCGGCTTCGATCTCTGCCAGCTCGATACGATAGCCTCTGATTTTAACCTGTTCATCATTTCTACCGATGTATTCGATATTTCCATCGGGCAGCCATCGCACCAGATCACCTGTTTTGTAGATACGGGTATAGCCCTTCTCGAGTTCGGTTTGCCTGGCAAACGGATTTTCGATAAAACATTCTTGAGTCAATGCTTCCCGATTCAGATACCCGCGTGCTACGCTGGCACCTCCTAAATAGAGTTCTCCAATAACACCTACCGGAACCGGATTTTGAAAACTATCCAGAACATAGATACGGGTATTCGCCATGGGAGAACCTATATTGGTCGCAATATCACCTTTTTGAAAATCATGCATGGTTACGCATACGGTTCCTTCCGTAGGTCCGTAGGCATTGATAAACCTTCTATCAGGCGTCCAGATATCTATTAGCTCTTTGGAGGAAGATTCTCCACCTACTACCAATGTTGATAAATTAGTGAGTTTGACGGAAGCACCCAACGTTTTGAGTAAGGTAGGAGGTAATAACGTTACGTTGATTTGATGTTCATCTAAATAGTTACTTAATAACGAAATATCTTTTCGAGTCTCCTCCGGTATTATGTAGAGTTGTGCTCCCAGACCAATAGCACTGAAAATCTCCCATACGGAAGCATCAAATACCAAAGAGGCATATTGCAATACGTTAGATGTTGAATCTATTTGTAAGTAATTTTTTTGAGAGAAAACCAAATCCGTTAGATTTTGATGTTCTACCATAACTCCCTTGGGTTTTCCTGTGGTTCCTGAGGTGTAGATCACATAGGCGAGGTGATCTGCTTTGCTGTATTTACGAAGGTTGGTATTTTTCTGTTGTTGGTAACAGCTTTCTGTGAGGTCTGTAAAAAGGATCTTTTCTTCCGGCAGTTTGTCGAGCTGTTCCTGTTTGAGTGCAGATCGGCTCAGCACCAGAGCAGCATGGGTATCTTCCAGGATAAAACTGATGCGTTCCTGCGGATACTCAGGCTCCATGGGTACATAAGCGGCTCCTGCTTTGAGTATGGCCAGTATGGCGATCACCATCTCCGGACTACGGTCTAAACACAAGGCAATAAGCGCGTCTGGCGTAATGGCATGGCCGGTTCTTTTCTTATATTGATTTCTCAGGTGGCGAGCAAACTGGTTGCTTTTTTCATTGAGCTGCGCGTAAGTAAGTTTGGTATCTTCAAAAACCAGTGCGGTGTGATCGGGATGCGCTTTTACCTGTGCTTCGAACAAAGAGACAACCGTTTCATGCTGCGGATAAACCACATCGGTAGCATTCCAGTCGTAGACCAGCGTTTGGTAACTAGCGGTGTCCAGCAAAGAATGTTTCAGGTAGGCTGCATTTGTAGCCGTCATTAAGTTTTCTAATAAGACCAGATAGTGATCTGCCATTCTTTGTATGGTGTCTGCTTTAAACAAACTGGTAGCATATCCAATCTGTACCCTGATTTGAGAATTGCTGTCATCCATGAAAATGGAGAGGTCAAATTTTTCTACCTGATCTGTCTGTTCCGGATTTATAGATAGTAGATATTCAGATAAGGTATCCATTTGTTTTTCTCCAAAACTTTGAACGCCAAACATCACCTGAAACAAAGGATGTCTTGAAGGGTCTCTTTCAATTTCCAGATGATCAATGAGCTGCTCAAAGGGAAAATCCTGATGGGTCTGGGTACGTATCTGATCTTGATGTACCGCATCAATAAGCTCGATAAAAGACTGTTTTTTATCCAGCAGCACTCTGTTGACCAAGGTATTGATAAAGAAACCTATGAGTGCTCCGGTTTGGTAATGATCCCGGTTGGCATGCGGACTCCCGATAAGAATATCTAGTTGGTTGCTGTATTTTCCCAAGAGGATCGCTACACTGGAGAGCAGTACACTGTAGAGGGAGACTCCCTGTTCTTTAGCAAGCGCTCTAACCTGATCGCTCAGGTGTTGTGGGATCACAAATTCAAGGGAATTGCCTTTGTAATCAAATACTGCCGGGCGCGTATAGTCGGTAGGGAGGGTGAGGGTTTCGTAGCCAGCTAGCTTCTCTTTCCAGAAAGTGAGTTTCTCTGATAGGTTGTCTCCAGATAGAACAGTACGTTCCCAGAGGGCATAATCGCTGTACTGTATGGGTAGTTCCGGCAATTCAAAATCCATATCACCTGCGTGATAGGCTTTGTAGTATTGGTCTAACTCATTGATGAAGATCTCTATTGACCATCCATCACTTGCGATGTGATGCATCAGTATCAACGCATACCGGGTTGTTTTTTGTTTCTCTCCGGCAACCTCATAAAAACAAACCCGAATGGGATACTCATTTTCCAGATCGAAGGGACGATCCATATCCGCTTTCAATTGAACAGCATACTCCGTATAAGTCATATGGTACTGCGCAATACTTAACGGAGCCTCCTGTACTTTTTGCAGCCATTGGCCCTGGTCTCCTTGTGTAATGATACTTCGAAGCACTTCATGCCGCCGCACTACCGCTTGTACTGCTTTTTCAAACAAAGAACGATCAACGGTCTGCATAAGTTGTAGCATCATAGGCATATGATAGGCATTGGTACCCCCTTCATACGATTCTATGAACCACAGACGTTGCTGAGAAGAAGATAGCGGAGTGAGCTTCTTTGAGACTCTCGGGATCGCTACAGATCTCTCTTGCGTAACATTCTCCAGTAATTGTTTGATGGATGAATGTTTGAAAATATCGGCTACTTTAATATGTAATGAAAGCTGCAGGTTTATTTGATGTACCAATTGCATGGCCAGGATAGAATCCCCTCCAATTCTAAAGAAATGATCAGTGATGCCTACTTTTTCGATTCCGAGTACGGACTGCCATATTTCACAGAGTTGTTTTTGCGTAGCTGTCTGTGGAGCTACATAGGTATCCGCTGTGGTGAATTCAGGATCGGGCAGGGCACGTTTGTCGAGCTTGCCATTCACGGTCATCGGGAAAGCTTCCAGTGTCACAAAAGCACTTGGGATCATATAATCAGGCAGCTGCGCTGAAAGTTGTTGAACGATGGCATCAGAAGCAATGGGCGCATCCGCATCAGATAAGATGTAATAGCCTACCAAGTATTTGGTAACTCCGGTCTCTGAACTTCGTTCTTTGACCTGTACGCTGGCCTGTTCGATACCCTCGATACTGGTAAGTGCTGCTTCGATCTCTTCGAGTTCGATACGATAGCCTCTGAGTTTTACCTGATCGTCGTTTCTACCGATGTATTCGATGTTACCATCAGGAAGCCATCGCACCAGATCCCCTGTTTTGTAGATACGGGTATAGCCCTTTTCGAGTTCGGTTTCCGTGGCAAACGGATTTTCAATAAAACGTTCCCGGGTTAGTGCTTCCCGATTCAGATATCCCCGGGCAACACCAGCACCCCCGATGTAGAGTTCTCCAATGACCCCTACAGGTACTGGTTTCATAAAGGCATCCAGTACATACAATGTTTTGTCATTGAGCGGGCTTCCGATAGGAATATGGTTTTTTGTATCGTAGGTGTTTAATTTACAATAGGTAGCATAGACCACAGTTTCGGTGGGTCCGTAGACATGAATAAGCTGTGAGTTCGGATAGTCTCCATTTTTAAAAGTCTCAATAGCTTTGCTGTTACATGCTTCCCCTCCAAAGAGTATTTGTTTGAATCGGCGCAGCACTTTTCTCTCACTAAAGACGAGTCTGTTGAAAAGCACCGTAGTCATGAAAATGGTATCGATCTCATATTTTTGAGCTACTGCATCAAGTTGATCGGTATTTAAAGAAGCCATCAGGTCTAGCATGACCAGGCTCTTACCATTGCTCAGGGAGAAGAAGATGTCAAAGACACTCCCATCGAATGCATAGTTGGAGAGTCCTCCAACGATGTTAACAGCTTGATAATCCACAAAGTTATTCTGCTTTGCAAAAGAAACCACCTGTGCGTGTTCTACCATAACTCCCTTGGGTTTTCCTGTGGTTCCCGAGGTGTAGATCACATAGGCGAGGTGATCTGCTTTGCTGTATTTACGAAGGTTGGTGTTTTTCTGTTGTTGGTAACAGCTTTCTGTGAGGTCTGTAAAAAGGATCTTTTCTTCCGGCAATTTATTGAGCTGTTCCTGATTGAGTGCAGATCGGCTCAGCACCAGAGCAGCATGGGTATCTTCCATGATAAAACTGATGCGTTCCTGCGGATACTCAGGCTCCATGGGTACATAAGCAGCTCCTGCTTTGAGTACGGCCAGTATGGCGATCACCATCTCCGGGCTACGGTCTAAACACAAGGCAATAAACATGTCTGGCGTAATGGCATGGCCTGTTCTTTTCTTATACTCACTTCTCAGGTGGCGAGCAAGCTGATTGCTTTTTTCATTGAGCTGCGCGTAAGTAAGTTCGGTATCTTCAAAAACCAGTGCGGTGTGATCGGGATGCGCTTTTACCTGTGCTTCGAATAAAGAGATGATGGTTTCATCCTGCGGATAAACCACATCGGTAGCGTTCCAGTCGTAGACCAGCGTTTGGTATTGCACTTCAGAAAGGAGCTGTAATTGCGAATGGGGAGCATTGATGTTTTCTAATAATTGATCCAGCATCGATGCGATTGTTTCCAGATACATAGCCGCCTTTTGATCAGACAAGTAATGTCTGTCATAAGAGAGGCTCATCACCAGATTATTTTCATCCTCGTGAGCAATAATTGCTAATGGGTAATCAATTTTCTCTTTTGAGGCTCTTACACTTATTGGCAAGCCATTTCCTTCTTGAATTTCTTTTTCGATGGGATAATTCTCAAACACGACCAAACTTTGAAAGAGTCTTTGTCCCTGGAGATGTAAGGTTGAGAGGTTGGCAAAGCTATGCTCAGTTAAACCATTGATACAATCTTTTATGTAATGCAATTGCTGAATGATACTTCTATCCTCGTTCCAATCAACAATCAATGGAAGGGTGTTGATGTATAGACCAACACTGTTTTCAATATCTTCTATCGGCAGGTCTCTGCCTGAAACCGTAGTACCTACAATGGTTTGCGTACTTCCGCAATAGACCCCCAAAAGTTTGTGCCACAGAAACTGTACCATTACATTTAGAGTGATCCCCTCGTGCTGGATCAGTTCTTTGAGTTTTTTGAATCTTTCTCCTTTTATCTGAAGACTTTTCTCTTCGGGATCGATCATTTCTCTGTAGGTAGCAAAGTCGAGTGGTTTGTCAAGTAATGAATCTATATCGTTGAGCTCTTCGACAGTGTTGAGACGCTTTTTCCAATAAGCGGCTATGGGTTGCTGTTGTTTGCAAATATATTTTTGTGCCTCGGCATATACCACATCTTCTTTTACTTTTACAAGCTCGCCTTTAATTAATTGCTTGTAATATTGATGCACCTGTCCCATAAGAATAGGTAAACTCCATCCGTCAGAGATACTGTGATGCTGATTTTTGATTACGGTGAATTTGTTTTGTCTTTGTTTGATAATGCTCAGTCTGAGCAGGGTTGGTTCACTCATGTCAAATTTCAACATCCGATCCTCTCTTTGTATTTCATCGATTCGGTTATCGATTTCCTTTTGGCTGGTGTTTTTTGAGAGATCGTGAAAGGTATGAGTTAGCTTGCCTTTTTGGTAGATGATCTGTAAAGGCGCTTGGTCCCAGTTAAAAGCCGTACGAAGTATGGGATACTTTTCTATGCAATACTGCCATGCCTTCAAGTATTTCTCAACATCAAGTTCCAGGTCGTAGTCCAGAATCAATTGCAAGCGATAGGCGTCGTCCTGCGCATGTTCAACGGCATGGTAGAGAAATCCCTGCTGTAGACTATTGGCAGGATAGATATCGGTGATAACATTGTTTTCTTGCTTTGCTTTTTTCTGGATTTTATCAAGCAGCCGTTGGTCTAGGGATGCATAGGGAAAATCACTGGGGGTATACCTGCTTCCTACCTTTGACAGCTGCTCTTGACAATGGTCAATAATGGCTATGAGCGTTTGCTTGAATACTCTTGAGAGTTCTTGAGTAGCTTCAGGCGTAAGATGAGTAGCTATTGAGAATTGCAATTCACCATTAGCCACCCCTCCGTTCATATCAATAACATAGCGATCTATGTTTTCAGGAGATACCGCTATTCCGCTATCTTCTGCCACCAAATGCCAGTCTGCGTCTGGTGTTTTTCCATCAAACTGTCCGAGGTAGTTAAAGCTTACTGCCGGAAGATCTTCGAATTGAAATGGAGAATTTTCGATGGTTGCGAAACTTCCAAAGCCAATCCCTTTGTTAGGAATCTCTCGAAGCCGTTCTTTAACAACCGGAATATCTTTTTCTAGCACTCCGCTTATTTCTAGTTTTACGGGAAAAAGAGTTGTAAACCATCCTAAGGTATTACTGTGATCTATGTTTTCAAAGAGTGGTTCTCTACCGTGTCCTTCAAGAGTGATCGCTGCAACACTACTTTGAGTGAGATCAGAGAGCGCAGTACCCAGAGCGGTGAGTAGAAGATCGTTAACTTGTGTATTGTACGCGTCAGAGCAATGTTGCAATAAAGCTTTGGTTTGAGTCTTCGAAAGCTTGATGTTTTCGAAGGAAGGATTTACTACACGTACTTCTTCATAATCCGGAATTTCTGAAAGCTGTGTTTTCCAGTAAGCTGCTTCTTCAGGGTGTATTACTGGATAGTCTTTAATCCTTTCTACCCACTGGCGATAGCTACTTCCTTTTGAGGGGAGAGCCTCTTGCCGGTACAAGCGTTCGAGGTCACTTGTTAAAATACGCCAGCTAACAGCATCAACAATAAGGTGATGTAGAGCCATGAATATTCTTGCACGGCCATCTTCATAACCATACAAATAACCAAACTGAAACAAGGGTCCTTCGGTGATAGAAAAGTCAGTTTGCCATTCAGTTAGAAGTTCTGAGAACTCTTCTTCTTTGAAGGTGCTAATATCTTGTGTTTTAAGTGTAGGAAGATCAATCTCTTTTAGGTAGTGCTGTTTTTGGTTATTAAAAATAACCCTGCACATATCATGGTAGGCGACTAATTTGTTGAGAGCTTTTTGCAATTGTGCTGTGTCGAGTTCGGGAACACGAATTAAGAAGCTTTGATTCCAGTGCGCTGGTTTTTGAAGGTTACCGAATGCTGCTTGCTCAAAGAACCATTGTTGAATGGGGAGTAGCGAGAAGCTTCCGGATAGATTTCCTTGTTCGGTGAGGATTTGGGTGGTGTGAGCTGTTTCAAGGTATGCCGAAAGGCTTTTAACAGTGGGATGTGTAAAGAGGTCTTTTACCTGGCAAGGGCAGCCTAGATTTCGAATACGACTGGTTACCTGTATGCTTAGGATGGAATCTCCGCCGATGCGAAAGAAGTTATCTGTAATACCTACTTTTTTCAATCCGAGTACCGACTCCCATATTTCACAGAGTTCTTTTTGCATATCTGTCTCCGGAGCAACATAGGTATCTGCCGTGGTGAATTCAGGATCGGGCAAAGCGCTTTTGTCAAGCTTACCATTAGCGGTTATAGGAAATGTTTCCATAGCAACATATGCACTCGGGATCATATAGTCTGGTAGGTATCTCGAAAGCTCCTTACTAATAATATCTGAGGAAACAGATGCATTGGCATCCGAAAGTTTATAATAGGCGACCAAAAATTTACGAGTAGTACTCTCAGTACTTTTTTCTTTGACAAGTACGTGCGCTTCCATAATGGTATCCAGATTGGTCAAAGTAGCTTCGATCTCTGCAAGTTCGATACGGTAACCTCTGATCTTTAACTGAGTGTCTTTTCTACCAATTAATTCAATAGAACCATCAGGGAGCCATCGGGCCAGATCACCGGTTCTGTACAAACGTTCATCTTCTCTAAAAGGATGTTTTATAAACTTCTCGCTTGTAAGAGTGTCTCTTCCCAGATATCCTTTAGACAATCCGAATCCGGATACACATAATTCTCCTATAATCCTTACTGGAACCAGGTTTAGAAAATCATCTAAAATGAACACTTGAGTGTTAGCTACTTTATCTGAAAAGCTTTTGGAATCGATACTAATTTTGCTTACCAATACATCTATGGTCGTCTCAGTTTGACCGTATACGTTGTAAAGATCATAACCTTTAGAAACGATTTGATCGGCTAAGGTAGCCGGTAAATAATCGCCTCCTACCAGTATCTTTTTCAAGGATGTTAAACGAGGACCTTCCAAAAGATAAGCACCTAACGTATTAGGTATTAATTGGATGAAATTGATTTGATGTGTTTCTAATAAGCCTCTTATATAATCGCTGTCTAACACCCGGGCTTCATCAGGAATATACAAAGTACCACCATTGATTAATACGGAAAATATCTCCTGAAAAGCGATATCAATCACCAGGTTGGTAACCTGAAGGATACGTACTTCATGATCTAAGGAATAATATGAATTGTACCATTGCAGGAGGTTGTATAAAGCATCGCGATTTACCATTACACCTTTGGGGACACCTGTAGTTCCGGAGGTATATGCTACATAAGCCAAATCAGAAGTTGACGTAAGATGCAAAGCAGTACTTTGACACGAATTCAAGATATCGTGATCCATAGTTAATAGCTTGATACCTTCTGATTGTTCAAACAAAGAGGCAGTATGTTGATTGCCTATGACAAAAGCTAATGAGGCATCTTTTAAAATCAGTGCAATTCTCTCTTCGGGATATCCAGGGTCTATAGGAACATAAGCACTACCGCTCTTGAGGATTCCCAGAACGGCGATCACCATTTCGGGGCTTCGTTGCATACAAATTCCGGTTAGTTCTTCGGAGGTAACGCCGGAAGCTATGAGATACCTGGCTAATTGATTACTTTTTTCGTCAAGTTCTTTGTAGGTGAGCTTTTGGTTTTCATAGACAAGGGCAACCTGATCGGGTATCTGATTTACCTGAGCTTCAAATAAGGAAAGAAGTGTTTCTTTCTTCGAATATTCTACGTCTGTTTGATTCCAATCGTAAGCTATGAGCTGTTGTGCAGGTGCATCCAGTAAGGAATACTTTAGATATGCAGCAGAAGCATCATTAAGAACATGTTCTAATAATATTAGATAATGTTGAGATAATCTTTCTATCGTTTCATGTTTGAATAAACTGGTAATGTAACCAATTTGAACTGCGATTTCCCTTTGGCTATCGTCCATAGCAATAGAGAGATCAAACTTTTCAGAAAGATTTCTGTGTTCAGGTTTTATAAGTTTTACATATTCGGATGATGCTGCCAGTTCATCCTCCCCGAAGTGCTGTACCTCAAACATCACCTGAAACAAGGGATGTCTTGAAGGGTCTCTTTCAATTTCCAGATGATCAATGAGTTGCTCAAATGGAAGATCCTGATGGGTCTGGGTACGTATCTGATCCTGATGTACCGCCTTGATAAGCTCGACAAAGGACTGTTTTTTATCCAGCAGCACTCTGTTGACCAGGGTATTGATAAAGAAACCTATGAGTGCTCCGGTTTGGTAATGATCCCGGTTGGCATGCGGACTCCCGATAAGAATATCTTGTTGGTTGCTGTATTTCCCTAATAGGATCGCTACACTGGAGAGCAGTACACTGTAGAGGGAGACTCCCTGTGCTTTGGCAAGTGCTCTAACCTGATCGCTCAGGTGTTGTGGGATCACAAATTCAAGGGAATTGCCTTTGTAATCAAATACGGCAGGGCGCGTATAGTCGGTAGGTAAGGTGAGCGTCTCGTAGCCAGCCAGCTTCTCTTTCCAGAAGGCGAGTTTCTCTGATAGATTGTCTCCAGATAGAACAGTACGTTCCCAGAGGGCATAATCGCTGTACTGGATGGGTAGTTCCGGCAGTTCAAAATCTGTATCATCTGCGTGATACGCTTTGTAATACGAATTCAGTTCTTTTGCAAAAACCTCTATTGACCATCCATCACTGGCAATGTGGTGCATCAGTATCAACGCATACCGGGTTGTTT
This sequence comes from Flavobacteriaceae bacterium M23B6Z8, assembly GCA_046199005.1. Classification (GTDB taxonomy): domain Bacteria; phylum Bacteroidota; class Bacteroidia; order Flavobacteriales; family Flavobacteriaceae; genus Ascidiimonas. The sequence continues at coordinate 2,544,080 of CP176050.1, read as the reverse complement.
TTTGTTTCTCTCCGGCAACCTCATAAAAACAAACCCGAATGGGATACTCATTTTCCAGATCGAAGGGACGATCCATATCCGCTTTCAATTGAACAGCATACTCCGCATAAGTCATGTGGTACTGCGTAATACTTAACGGAGCCTCCTGTACTTTTTGTAGCCATTTGCCCTGGTCTCCTTGTGTAATGATACTTCGAAGCACTTCATGGCGCCGTACTACCGCTTGCACTGCTTTTTCAAACAAAGAACGATCTACGGTCTGCATAAGTTGTAGCATCATAGGCATATGATAGGCATTGGTACCCCCTTCATACGATTCTATGAACCACAGACGTTGCTGGGAGGAAGATAGCGGAGCGAGCTTCTTTGAGACTCTCGGGATCTCTACAGATCTCTCTTGCGTAACATTCTCCAGCAATTGTTTGATGGTGGGAAATTTGAATAATTCTGCTACCTTAAAATCTAATGAATACTGTTCGTTGATACGATGTATAGTTTGCATTGCCAGAATGGAATTTCCTCCAATTCTGAAGAAATCATCTGTAATACCTACCCGTTCCAGACCAAGAGCTGATTGCCATACTTGACAAATTTGACGTTCCAGTTCAGTTCGAGGAGCTTCATACGTTTCAGAATTCTGAAATTCAGGATCGGGTAGGGCACGTTTGTCCAACTTGCCATTTACGGTCATCGGGAAGGCATCTAATGCCATAAAAATACTCGGGACCATGTACTCAGGAAGGCTTCCGGATAGTTCTTTGGTAAGTTTTTCCAAAGTCAATGAATCATTATCATCAGATGTTACATAATACCCAACTAAATACTTGATAATTCCTGAACTGGTACTACGTTCTTTGACCAACACCTTGGCCTGGGCAATGCCTTCAACCTTATTTAAAGCAGCTTCGATCTCTGCCAGCTCAATTCTATACCCTCGGATTTTCACCTGATCATCATTTCTTCCGATATATTCAAGATTTCCATCAGGTAGCCATCGTACCAGATCACCTGTTTTATAGATGCGCGTATAGCCCTTCGCAATAGCTGCTTCATCGGCAAAAGGATTGTCTACAAAACGTTCTTTGGTGAGCGCTTCCCGGTTTAAGTATCCCCTTGCGATTCCAGAACCACCCAGGTATAATTCCCCGATAATTCCAACAGGCACCGGATTTTGATGTTCATTTAATACGTACGCCAAAGAATTTGCTATAGGCCTGCCAATTAGAACATCCTTCTCCAGACTGGTTTCGTAAAATGTAATGTCTATCGAAGCCTCTGTGGGACCATAAAGATTGATAAGTTTAAAAGAATCTTTTTCTGCCTTTTGATAAGTTTCTATGACCAGTTTCTTGTTCAATGCTTCTCCACTGGAAAATATTTGTCTTAATGATTCATTTAGTGCTAGTTTATGCTCGGCCAAGTAAGAATTATAAGCGGCAAGCATACTTGGAACAAAATGGAGTGTTGAAATTTGATGTTTTTGGATAAGTTCATAGAGATATGCACTATCCTTATGTCCTTCAGGCCTTGCTAATACTAGTTTTGCTCCGAACCAGTTAGGAGCGAAAAGCTCCCACACAGAAACATCAAAAATATAAGGAGTCTTTTGCAACACCGTATCTTCAGATGTCAATGGATACATAGATTGCATCCATTCTAGCCTGTTTACGATCCCGGCATGTTCGATCATTACACCTTTTGGAGTTCCCGTAGTACCTGAAGTGTAGATCACATAGCACAGATCTTGAGGTGTTATCGGCAGCGATAGGTTATTCGAATGGTGTTGTTCATAAAAAGATTCTTTCAGGTCAATCAACAGAATACGATCTCTCGGTATATCTGATAATTGATTCCCCCGAATGCCTGCAAGTGTCAATAAGAAAGGAGACTGTGTGTCTTCTAGTATGAACTCTATTCTGCTCTGAGGTGCATTAGGATCAATAGGCACATATGCCCCTCCGGCTTTGAGAATCCCTAAAATACCTATTATCATCTCGAGACTACGCTCCAGACATAACGCTATCAAGGTATCGGGCTTGAGCTCTTTTCCTAAACCAGCTCTATAGGTTTCCCTTATTTCTCTTGCCAGCTGATTACTCTTTTTGTTGAGTTCTTCGTAAGTAAGCTCTTGATCTTCATATACTAAAGCAACCAGATCAGGAGTAGTTTTGGCTTGACGTTCAAATTGGGAGACAATGGTTGCATTTTCAGAGAATTCTCTTTCCGTATCATTAAAGTTGTATAAGAGTTTCTCTGATTTATCTTCAGATAATAATTGAACATCAATCACTTGTTTTTTTGAATGATGTAACAGTTGATTTATCATATGTTCATAAGAATCCAGAAGTTCATTAATTAATTCATTACTGAACTTTGATTCTATAAAATCTAATCTTACCATCAACTCTCCTGCCTTTTCAATAACATTTAAGGATAGATCGAAATCCAGGAAGAATGATTTATGTTCTTTCAACGAAAGATCTATATCATGAAGTTCAGTATTCCCTGTGCTTACATCAAAATTAAAATTGACATTAATGCGATCTTCCAGCATCGTTTTTCTTTCCTGCTGCATCAATCCTATGAAATGGGCATAAGGATAATCCTGATGCTCATAAGCATCGAATAACCTTCCCTTCAGTTTTGTCAGGTAATCGCTAACAGACTGTTTTGCGTCCACCTGGATAGTAAATGGTAACATATGTGAAAAATACCCGATAGACCTGTCTATCTCAGGCATCGAACGTCCGCCATGTAATATTCCTATCACCATTTCCTCTTGTCTACAGATTTTATGAAGCAGCAATTCAAAAGCTGAAAGGAAGGTCATAAAAAGAGTCAATCCGTTTTGACTGCTCCAATCTTTGATAAGAGCGGTTTTTTCTTTTGGTATGTGGATGCTTGTAGAATTTCCTTTAAAATTTTCCGCGGTCGGTATTTTATCAAATGGAAGATCTATTAGCAGTTGTTTATGAGCGAAGTTTTTAAGAAAATAATTTTTATGTTCTTGCCATACGTTTGTTTGTTTTAAATTCTCCAGCCACTTTAAGTATTCAGAAAATTGCAACTGATCTTTCTTGAACAAAACCAGGTTCTTCTCTTTTGCATTATAATTTTGTATGATATCCTGCAACAGGAGCGTACAGGACCAACCATCAGCAATACTATGATGCAGAGATATTTGAAGGGTATATTGATTAGCTGAAAATTTTATAAGGTTAGCTCGAATTAATGGGCCCTCTGTAAGATCGAAAGGAGTATTCAGATCTTTCTCAATGATCGCCAAACAGTGTTTAGATTTTTGGTCTTCCGGATAGGAAGAAATATCGATTTCATTGACCGGTATTTCCATAGAACGATCGTAGATCAAGTTTTCACCATCGTCAGAAAATTTACTTTTAAGTATATGATGTGTGGCTAATACCTCTTTAAAGGCATGCTTAAGGGAATTTACATTAACCGTACCCTTCATTTCCATACTAAAGGACAACAAATAAGCCAAAGATCTTTGAGGATCTATTTGATCTAATAAAAATAATTGCTTCTGTGCCAGAGTGGTCTGTACCTTTTTATGGCTGTCTTTTTCAATTATGGTTTCCTCCGAAGTTTTATAGATACGGCTTACCGATTTACAAAATGCCTTGTAAATTTTTTCAATATCATCTATGGTATGAACAAAGGATAAAAAGTAGTTGTTTGAAGAAAGTGCGTATATTTTTTCTTCCAGCAAATAAAAGGCGGCGATATCTGCGATGCCTTTATTTTTGAAAGCGAACAAAGATCCGAAACATACCATTTCTACCGGAATCTTTTCCGTCGTAAAAAAGGAATTAAGTCGGCTTACTAAATTCTGAGTACGTTGGTTCAATTTTTCGTAGGGGGTAAGCCCCATATTCTTGATCTTCTGTAAGATTGCTCTTGAAGTAGCCATCGTTAGCGGATGACGGGTAAAAGTGCCTGCTACGAAGGTTCTTGAAGTTTCAGGATAAGAATCATCCCCATAATTCCAGGTTCCTCCATCTACTGCATCCAGATAAGTACTGCTTCCTGCTATAATCCCGATTGGCATACCTCCTCCTGCAATTTTACCATAAACTACAATATCTGCTTTGACGCCAAAATATTGCTGCGCTCCTCCCGGCATTATTCTAAAACCAGTGATCATTTCATCAAAGATCAAGGGTATTGATAATTCGATACTTAGTTCTTTTAGCTGTTTTAGCAATTCATGAGGTTGTACATCGGGATAACGGCTTCGAACCGGTTCCACCATAATTCCTGCCAGCTCATGCGCATTACTGCGTATTTTTTCTATGAGATCGTTTTCCTCATAATCCATAACAATCAAGTCTTGAACCATATGATGAGTAATCCCTTGAACCAGCGGTATTGTTTCCCGATCACTTTGCATACCTAACACGGTATCTACGTGTCCGTGATAGGCTCCTGAGAAAATTAACAGCTTTCTTTTGCCGGTAACCGATCGCGCTAAACGCATTGCAAAGGAAACTGCTTCGCTACCCGTATTGGCAAAACAAACGCGTTGCATTCCGGTAAGTTCTGTGATTAGTTTGGCCACTTCTCCGGTAAGATCTGCTAGCGGACCAACGGTAAAGCTTTTATCTAGTTGATCTTTAGCAGCTTCTATTAAAAAATCAGGTCGATGCCCAAATAGGCAGGATCCGTATCCCATAATAATATCCGTATAGGTATTTCCATCTATATCGGTAAATTGAGACCCGTATGCATGATCACATACTATCGGATATATCATTTCTTTGGTCGCTATGTTAAAGCGAAAAGCAGAACCGGAATCTGCCAATATTTCTTGATACTGCTGTGCGTAAGATTTAGATTTTGCCGTTTTTTGAGTGTATATTTTTTGAAAGGTAGAAAGATCTTCTTTAATTGGTAAATCTTTAAAATACATTGCCTTTTGGGCGTAAAAGGGGAGTATTTTATTTTCAGGCTTTGCAGTTGTTGGCACATGGGTGTTTATGCCGTTAAGTTCATTTGTTTTAGAAACATTTGCATCTTCGGGACTTTTATCCAAACTTTTTGACTCTATCGGTTGTCCTGCATTATGATTGGTTTGATTTAAATAGTCTGAGAGAATTTTGTTTTGCTCGGAAAATTGGTTTAAAATAAGCTTTAAAGTAGAATTTTCTGATTGCTCGGAAATTGGCTTGGTAGCGATCATTTTTTGATTTTCCGGTACATTTCTATTGGTCGAAAAAGAATGATTTATGTTGTCTTTCTGAGTAGCTATAGTGGATGTAGGTATTGCGATTTTTGTATTTTCTGTGATGAAAGATGCCACAGTTTCAATGTTGTTGAGGTCTTCAAATATTCTGCGTATCGGGAGCGTGATCTTATATTGCTTTTCTACTTTTTTAATCACTTCCATGAGTGACAGTGAATCTGCTCCCAGATTTAAGAAGGCAGTTTTAGAAGATAATTCCAGCGGATCCATATCTAGGGCGGAAGAAACAATCTCTTTTAAACGCTTTTCTACCGTTTGGAAAGTTGCTAATGACATATCTTTTTGATTTTCTTTCGTTGGAAGGCTATTTAATCCTGTATGCATACTATTTTCTTGTTCATCATCAATCCAAAATCTTTTCCGTTGGAAAGCATAGGTTGGAAGGGCGATCCTAGTGTAGGTGTTATTTCTGTAAAATGATCTCCAATTTACTTGTCCCCCTGCGGTATACCAATGAGCTAAACTCTCTAGTAGTTGTTCCTGGATTCCTTCATTCTTTCGTGCAGACGCTAGCCATAGGGCTTTAGCTTCCTCTTTAACGCATTGGCGTCCCATGGCTATGAGGGTGGGGCCGGGACCAATCTCCAAATAGGCATTCGCACCCTGTCGTTCGAGCGACAACATTCCTTCTAGGAAACTCACTGGATGCATGATTTGCTTTACCCAATAATCGGGAGTGCTTATTAGTTCCTCATTATTTATACCAGATACAGTGCTTATAATGGGATAGACAGGCTGTCGATATGTAATCCTTTCTGCAACCTTTCTGAAGTCTTCTAACATAGGTTCCATTAAGGGAGAGTGAAATGCATGAGAAACCTTTAATTTCTTAAAGTTTATGGCCGCCGATGGCAAAGATTCGCATAAGTCATTAATTGCTTTTTTCTCCCCGGAAACTACAGTCTGATTCGGGGTATTTATTGCAGCAATGGCTATTTTAGCTCCATACCCTTTAATTAGTGTTTGCGCTGTAGCTTCGTTACATTGCAGGGATACCATCATACCATTCTCAGGTAATTGCTGCATTAATCGCCCTCTGGCAGCTACCAATTCTAGAGCATCTTCCAGTGAGAAAATTTCTGCCACGCAAGCAGCGGTGAGTTCTCCGATGCTATGCCCCAATAAAAATGAAGGAGTAACTCCCCAGGATTTCCATAGCTGAAAAAGAGAATAACCCAAAGCAAACAATGCGGGTTGCGTATATTTTGTTTGATCGATGCTTTTATCATCGATACTTTCTTCTGTGGAAAACAGCACCTCAAGCAGCTTCTTATCCAGGTGTTTTTCTAATATTCTTGCGCAGGTATCCAAGGCTTCTTTGAAAACCGGTTCCTGCTGATATAAAGATTTGCCCATCCCGGTATATTGGGATCCCTGACCTGTGAATAAAAATGCAACTTTCAGGGCATCTTGCAAGTTTGATTGAGCAGTGGTGATTTCCAATTTTAATTTTTGTACCAGTGTTTCTTTGTCGGCACATATAAAAGCCACACGATCTTTGTAATGATCTCTGGTTGTTGCCAAACTGTAAGCGAGATCGGCGAGGTTTACATCAGGGTGATCATTGAAGTGTTTAAGGAGATTTTCTGCCTGAGACTGTAATGCTGGTTTCCCTTGTCCGGATAAAACTATAATTTGATTCCCCGGAGTTTTATCCTGTATCGGCTCCTGATTTTTTTTAGTTTCTGTTGTTTTTTCAAGAAGAACGTGAACATTGGCACCGCCAATTCCGAAGGAACTAACCGCTGCTTTTTTAGATGTGTTTTGTTTCGAATTCCAAGGTAGCGATCGATTTGGAATTCTAACATTAATTTCTTCCCAATCAATATGCTTATTCGGGGTTTTGTAATGAATCTGGCCTGGGATCAAACCATGATTCATACACAAAACTGTTTTGATCACCCCGGCGACTCCTGCGGCAGTTTCTAAATGACCGATGTTGGCTTTAACCGAGCCCACTACTAAAGGTTCCTGAGACGACCTGTTACGACCATAAACAGCATTCAGGGCTTCAATTTCAATAGGATCTCCCAATACGGTACCGGTACCATGGGCCTCGACATAATCAATCTCGTTCGGTTGAAGGTGAGCGGTTTTTAAAGCAGATTGTATGAGTTCTTGTTGAGCAATACCATTAGGTGCAGTTAGCCCGTTACTACTACCATCTTGATTCATGGCAGAACCCTTGATCACTGCCAATACCTGATCTTTATCTTTTATCGCTTGTGATAAAGGTTTAAGCAATACGAGACCACAACCTTCACTTCTTACATAGCCATTAGCATCATTATCAAATGTTTTGCATCGTCCATCTACAGACATCACATTTGCCTGAGATAGCGCAATCGAGGTGTTGGGAGATAAAATCAGGTTGACACCCCCGGCAATGGCCATATCAGATTCTCCGCTGCGAATGCTCTGTACCGCTAAATGGATGCCCGCCAGTGAAGAAGAGCAAGCGGTATCAATGGATATACTGGGTCCTTTAAAATCGTAGTAATAGGAAATTCTGTTTGCGGCAATACTAAGAGCAGCACCTGTACTGGAGTAGACGTCTTTGGAATATCCTTTTGAAAGGTGAATGTAATCGTTTTGCATAATACCGATATACACTCCGGTTCTGGTTCCTTTTAATGAGGAAGGCGCATAACCGGCACTCTCGACCAACGTATGTGTTAATTCCAGCAAAATACGTTGTTGAGGATCCATTCTTTTTGCCTCTCTGGAGGAAATCCTAAAGAAAGGGGCATCAAATTTATCTACATCATTCAGAAAACCTCCCCATCGGGTATTCATTCGAAATGTGTCCGTCTCTTTACTATAAAATTCCTCTACATCCCATCTGTCTGCCGGTACTTCTGTAATACTGTCTCTTTCGTTCTTTAAGTTGTCCCAAAACTCAGCTAAGGAGTCCGCATCAGGAAATTTCCCGGTCATAGCGATAATCGCGATAGGATCTTTTTCAGCATGATAATTCTTAAATGTATCGGAAGATCGGGATGCTTCTGCGTTCAGAGAAGTGTCAGAATTAAAATATTCGCTAACCAAATAGCTTGCGCAAGCTTCTATGGTAGGGTGATCAAAAAATAAAGTGACATTCAAGGAAGCACCAACAACAATCGATAATTTATTTCTTAGATCTACTGCCATTAAGGAGTCTATACCCAATTCCATCAAAGGCTCCTTAACGGGTAGGGTAGTGGCATCTTCAATGCCTAAAATTTTCGAAATTATATTTTGAATTTCATCCTCTAAAAACTTCTGACGCCTTTCAAGGGGTAGGGAATACAATTTGGAATGTAATTCGTTCTTCTCATTGGTTTTCTGTAAAGGTGTAGGGATTTCATCAGCTAGCAGATCTTCATAGAACATCGGTATTTTATCAAAGTTAAGCTGCAACGCCACCTTCATTTTATTCATGTTCAAGAAAGCCACAATGGCTTGTGGTGTATTTTTTCTGATCAATAGATCCATTATGGAAAGCGAATCGGCAATGTTCAAATACGTCATACCGAATGATTCCATTCGTTTCTGATCATTTTCACTAAGCGACGCGAATCCGGCTCCTTCCCAGGGCCCCCAATTGATATTTTGAACGGGTAAACCAAGTTTATTTCGGTGAGCAGCCAAGCTATCCAGAAACGCATTAGCAGCAGCATAATTACTCTGTCCCGCTGCTCCAAAAACTGAAGAGACCGAAGAGAACAGCACAAAATGATCTAAGGAGATATCTTTTGTAAGCTCGTGCAAGATCCACGCACCATCAATCTTTGGTGAAAGTACTTTATGGAAGCGTTCTGCCGTCTGATTTTTTATGGTTCGGTCTTCAAGCACTCCGGCCAGATGAAATATCCCTTTAAGCGGATATGCTTCCGGTATATCATCAATGATCCTGCGAAGTTCATTTCGATTGGTGACGTCTGCACTTTTAACTGTTATAAGTGTTTCATTTTCAGTAAGTTCATTTATTTTATCAAGCTTTTCAGGAGAAGGAGTACTTCTTCCTATAAGCACTAAATGACCTATTGCGGTATTTTCAATTAACCATTTTGCAATTTCGAGTCCAAGGGTTCCCAATCCTCCAGTGATCAAAATGGTAGAATTTTTGGATATATGATCTAATCCGCTTAGTTGATCTTCGGGTACGTGGCCTTCGTGCTTTACGAGTTCCATGCGCTTTAAGCGTAGTCCTTTTACCGTTCCTGTCTCTATTTTTAACTGATTTTCACTTCCATAACTTCCTTGAAAAATCGGAAGCAGCTGAGAAAGATGGGCTCGGTTATGATCAAGGTCTAACAGACCTAAAAATATATTGGGATACTCTTGCATAAACACTTTACCCAATCCCTGTAACGGGGCAAAATTCAAACGATTGGGTGCTTCATTTTGATCACTTTTAGAGGTTTCAATATTTACCCACCACAATCTTTTAAATGCCGGTAATTTGTTTTCAGAGATAAGCCGTATTAATTCTTGTAATTCCTGTAGCCCTAGCGCAGCATTTTGTTTTGTAAGCTCATTAACCGCAACAGATTTTTGCACCCTGTTTGACCAAAACACAACAACATTAGTTACCTCTTTCAAATACTGATAATTAAGAAGATCTTCCCATTGATCCAGAGGAACTACGGTATTACTATACGTTGTCAGCTCCTTGATATGATGATTTTCCGGATATATTAAGACGGTTCGCTCCTTATCGGTTTGATCATCATTCCCCTGAGAAGCAAACAGTTCTTTCCAATAGGTTTCATAAAGCCAATCTGTTCTTATTGTATTCGGTTGTTGAGTAAAGTCTGAGAGATACGCCTCTGTTGTATGTTGAGGTTGGAAATTTGTAACAGGTAACCAGTATGATTTCCTTTGGAAAGGATATGTAGGTAAGTCAATTTTCTTGCCAACTCTATCCCTATAATATGCTGTCCAATCGATAACTCCCCCCATGGCGTGGTATTTGCCTAAATTCTTAAGAATGATTTCGGTATCGTCAAAACCTTTTCTCAAGGAGATTAGCCAGGAATTGTTCTCATCATAACTTTGATGTGCAGAAGCCATGGCAGTGAGCACCGGATGCGGACCTAATTCGACAAAAGTGTTTATACCCATTTCGATTAACGAAGTGATACCCTTATCGAATAATACGGTATTTACCACCTGTTTCACCCAATATTCAGGCGTACTAATTTCAGATGTGGCTAATTCGCCAGTAAGATTAGAGATTACTGGAATCTCTGGGGAATTAAAAGATATTTGCTGAATGCGATTCTTAAACTCATCCAGCATAGGAGTCATTAATGGAGAATGAAAAGCATGTGATACCTCTAAGAATTTATGCTGAATACCACCGCTTTTTAATTTTTCGCAGATAGCCTTCACTTCTTTTTTTGCTCCCGATATAATGGTTTGTTGGGGGCTATTGATAGCTGCCACCGCTACGTATTCTTCAAAATCTTTTATTACCTCCATCGCAACCTTTGAATTGCATTGCAAAGAGGCCATTACACCTCCCTTTGGAAGTTGTTGCATTAAAGTACTTCTTGTTGCAACCAGTTTTACTGCATCAGGCAACGAAAATATACCACTTACGCAGGCAGCAGTTATTTCTCCAACGCTATGGCCTATTAAAGCCGTGGGCTTTACTCCCCAGCTTAACCATAATTGAGCAAGTGCATACTCGAGGGTGAAAATAGCAGGCTGTGCATGAACGGTCTGGTGGATTTGATCGGCATTCTCCGGATCTTTGTCAAACATAATATCCATCAAATTATAACCTAATTGTGCTTCGAATAGAGAAACACAAGTGTCCACCGTATTTTTGAAGCTATCGAAAGACTGATACAGTTTTGCACCCATACCCGCATATTGAGAGCCCTGACCGGCGAATAGAAATGCTGTTTTCAAAGGCTGCTGGATAATTCGTTCAGAACTTATTTCTTTTGAAGCTTTTGAAAGCACTTTGGTTAGATCTTCCTGATCGTTTAAAACCAAAACTTTTCTATAAAAATAGTGCTCCCGGGTTGTTGCCAGACTGTAAGCCAGATCAGCTAGTTGCAGGTCGTGATTGCGGTTGCTAAATTCTCTGTAAATCTCGATCTGATCTTTTAAAGCTATAGGATCTTTTGCCGAGAATTTGAGTAAATGATACTCAGATTGTGTTGTATGTGGTATTATAGGGTGAGACGCTTGCGATTTGAAGTCTTCTAAAATTACATGAGCATTCACTCCTCCGAAACCAAAAGAGCTTACTCCAGCTCTTAAAGGTTCATCTTGATCACTGATCCAAGGAGTTGCCTTCGCCGGAATATTCACCGCAATTTTTTCCCAGGGAACGTGTCGGTTTGGTTCTTTAAAATGTAATTGACCCGGAATTTGCTGGTGCTTCATGCAGAGCAGTACTTTAATAAAACCTGCGATCCCCGCTGCGGATTCCAAATGGCCAATGTTAGCTTTAACCGATCCCACGATCAGTGGATTCTTCGCTGATTTATCCGCTCGGTATGCATTTTGTAAAGCGTTAATTTCAATGGGGTCACCCAGCGAAGTACCCGTACCATGTGATTCTACATAACTTACTTTATTTGGCGCGATCTCGGCCATCTGTAATGCTTTATGGATCACCATTTGCTGTGAGATTCCATTAGGTGCAGTAATACCGTTGCTGTGCCCATCCTGATTTACTGCAGAGCCCTTAATGACTCCAAGGATCGTGTCACCATCTACAATTGCCTTGTCTAATCGCTTGAGTAACACAAGTCCGCAACCTTCGCTTCGAACATATCCATCTGCCTGATCATCGAAAGTTTTGCATCTTCCATCAGGTGATAACATTCCTGCCTGTGACATTGCAATTGAAACCTGCGGGGTAAGGATCACATTGACACCTCCGGCAAGAGCGATATCACTTTCGCCATTTCGAATACTTTGTGCAGCCATGTGTAGACTTACTAGCGAAGAGGAGCAGGCGGTATCTATGGCGATGCTGGGTCCTTTAAAATCATAATAATAAGAAAGACGATTGGCGGCAATACTTAGCGCACCACCGATACCAGAGTATATATTTTGATCTTTGAATTTAAGCAGGTCTGCATAGTTACTTTGGCTGATTCCTAAGAAGACACCAACGTTTTGACCTTTTAATACGACAGGAGGATACCCTCCGCGTTCCAGAAGCTCATGACTTAACTCAAGCAGCAATCGTTGCTGAGGATCCATATGTTTGGCTTCATTTTCTGAAATATCAAAAAAAGGTGCGTCAAAGGTGTCTAACTCAGAGAGAAATCCACCGTAGCGAGAGCTCATTTTATTGAGACCTGGAAGTTCGCTGTAAAAAGCATCGATATCCCAGCGAGTATCCGGAACTTCAGATATAGAATCGATTCCATTTATGAGGTTATTCCAAAATGCTTCCGGACTAGCTGCTCTTGGAAAACGACATGCCATGCTTACAACAGCGATAGGGCTGTTATCTTTTTTTATTGTGGGAATGGAAAGGTTAGGATGTTCGTTTCCTGATAAGAAAGCAGACAAGCTGGCAATATTCGGATAGTCGAAAAGTGAAGTAGCAGAGACTTCCGTTCCTATATGTTCACTTAATTCACCGGAAAGCTGAACCGCTTGTATTGAATTAATGCCTAGTTTTGAAAACGGGGTGGTATTTGATAGTTTATCCTGAGAAATTGATAGTTTGTCTGCAATTCGACTACGGATCCAAACAGAAAGCTCACTTTCAGACCATTGAATTGATTTTTGACTTTTCTTCGGGACTACTATTTCTGAAAAATCGCCTACCTGCCATTGATGTAAAACGCCTTCTAAAGATGCTTCTTCGAACATTTTTTTTGTGAGGACTCTGCGTACTTTTCCACTGGAAGTCTTAGGGATTCGTCCCGGACTTACTAAAATAACATGATGAACAGCCAGTTCATGTTCAGTCATGATCCCTTCGCATATAAGCCTGACAAGTTCGTCTGACTTATAACTTCTCAAACTGGTACGTTTTATTTCCTGAACGACTACCAACTTCGACTGTTTCTCTGTAGATACGCAAAATACTGCACCCCCATTCTCCTGCAGATCTTCATGTGATTTTTGGACGGTACGTTCAATGTCTTGTGGATAATAATTAGCACCATTCAGGATAAACATCTCTTTTAATCGTCCCGAGACAAAAACTTCTCCTTCATAAGTAAAACCCATGTCTCCGGTTCTTAGATAAGGGCCCTCTTTGGTATTGATTCGGGAATCTTTAGACTTAGTATATGCAGAAAATATTTCTTTTGAGAGCGCTTGATTATTCCAGTACCCAACTGCCACACTAGCTCCTTGCACCCAGATCTCTCCTTCGAGGTTATTTTTACAAACCTGATGTGTCTTCGGATCGACAATTTTTATTTTGATATCGCCAATGACAGGTCCATTTCCAATCAATTTTAAGATATCTTTCTTAGTACTATTTCCTTTTATAATTTGAAAAGCACCTTCCTGAAAACCGTCCTTATAAATAGAGAGTTCCCTAGGCGTTGTATTGAATCTATTTCCACTTATGATCAAAGTGGTCTCTGCCATTCCATAACAGGGGAACATAGCAGATTCTTTAAAACCGTAGGGTGCAAAACGCTGTGAAAACTTTTGCAAGGTGGAGGGGCGAATAGGTTCAGAGCCGTTAAATGCGACCTGCCAATTACTCAGATCCAGCTCTTCTAGATCTTCTTCCTTGATTTGTTCGCAACATAGATCAAACGCAAAATTTGGTCCGCCGCTCGAAGTCCCTTGATAATTGGAAATTGCACGGAGCCATCGTATGGGTTTCTGAATAAAGGCTGATGGCGGCATCAAAACGCATTCAAAACCAACATAGAGGGGTTGAATTATATTTCCAATTAACCCCATATCGTGATAGATAGGAAGCCAGCCTACACCTTTTGATTCTTTACTGTGATTAAAAGATTGTTCAATCAATTTACTGTTGGCGATGATATTAGAATGATTTATAATCACTCCTTTCGGGTCTCCGGTAGATCCTGAAGTATATTGCAGAAAGGCAACCGTGTCAGGTGCGACTTTAGGTAGCTCTTTATCTTTTATATTCTTTTCTAAGTTATCAGAAGAAAGCCATGGTACTTCTGAAAGTGCCCCTTTGGCAAACCAGTCTTTAGTTTTATGAAAAAGGTTTGCAGTGGTCACTATTAATTTAGCATCACAATCCAGTACAATTTTTTCCAGTCTGCCCAACCTTCTCTTACCACTGGGAGGAAATCCGGGAACTGCGATTACTCCAGCTAGTAAACAGCCTAAAAAAGCGTCAACGAAGTTTAGATCACATGGAAACAGAAGCAACACCCGATCTCCTGGTTTTGCAAATTCTAAGATGTGTAATGCGATTACTTTTGCGTTTTGGTGCAGTTGTAAATAAGTTCTTGAGTCGCTTTCTTTTTCTCCATCTTCTAAAAATCTGTATAAAATTTGATGTGGTTTTTGCTTTACATGCTCTTCGAGAACAGCGACAAGTGTTTCCGGATCTTTTTTGGCAGATTGTAATTTTGACATTGGTATCTTTTTGGCAGAGACTTTTACACAAGAATCTGCTATTCGTGTTCCATTCTTATAAATACGCTTAAATCTTGTCTGTTTTCAGAAGATGGTACTAAGTCTATTTTCTGTGAAAAGCTAAGTATCGGAATAGGTAATCTTTCAAATAAAATCCCAGAATCAGGATTCCTTTTCTGGTTCGGTTATAAAGACTCGGTAAACAGCTCTTTTATTCTCTAAAGTTTTGGTTACCAGCGATCGAATGAATGTTATGCAACTAAGCAGATGGACTATTCGACAGGAGTTTGTAAACCGTAATGATTTTAGGAAATTTTATTTGATGCATAATTCCATGCCTATTTATAAGATCGTGATTAAAATTACCTATTAAACGAATGTAGCATTTAGGTGTTAACCCTCTAATGTTAAAGACGGGGAGTAGTCAGACTGGTAGTAAGCTTGGAGATGCTTCCTTGATCAAGCAAATATTTCAACATTATTTATATGGCATTAATTTGGTGATAAAGTGTTCGTAAAATCAGGGAAGCTAACGGTGATGAAAGATGCAGGATGGGTCTTCTAGAATCATTGTTTTGTCTACTTTTTGATTTGAGCTTTATGGAAGCTTTATAACAGGAGAAAATAAAAACTAAAGAAACCCTTTATTTCTTGCGGCTGCTAACAAAACCTGATCATTGTCTGCCTTGAAAAGCTCCTTTAAGTTGCGTTTTCGTTTTTCAATTCCACCCATCGATAACGGAAGCACTTTTGGAAGATCTTTCATTTTTACTCCAGCTGATAAACAAAAAAGTAGTTTTCGATCAATCGTATCAAGTACATACTCCTTTGAAAAATTACTCTTTAATAATGACAATACCGATTTGCTGTAATACGATGCTTCGTGAATAATAATGTTTTCAAACGCTTTCTGTAATTCTTTAAAATCGAAATCTATTCTAACCAGCAGGCCTTCCGGAGAGATATTTTGCATAATATTATACAACCTGTATTTGTCTGTGAAGGAGGTAAGAATAATGACACGTGTTTTTGGATATTTTTTTCGAATGTAAACGCCCAAATCCTCTCCATATATAAATCGGAACTTATTTGAAAATTGCAAATTGATCTTAAAAATCACAACTTTATAAAGCTCTTTCACACTCTTTAGTTGGTTCTTGGCACTTTCGCAATCAGGAACAGTATCGATCACAAATCGTGAATCTGGTCTCTTTTTTTCTATTTCCTTCAGGCCTCCTACAATCGTAGCCAACATCATCGGAAAGTTTTCAGCTATCAATAATCTTATAGTCTTCATACAGAGCATTTATAGCTGGAGGGCTCGGTTCTTTAAATGTACGATTTTTTTTGATAAAGTAAGTTTTTTCATTACCTATAGTAAGGTTAAAAAAACAAATTATTGTATGGTTAATATTAAATTGCTAGTGCATGCAGGGAGGAAGCCAAAAAACCTTTAAAAGAGAGTAGGCAAAACCAATAAAATTTTTATTATGAATATTTCAAAATTAAATTCAAAATCAGTAAAGTCAATCGGAAAATTTGAAAACTCTTCTACCGTATCCCTTCAGGAAATGAACAAATTGATGGGTGGAGGAGCTTATTGTGATTGTGATACAAATGCTCGTTTGGCATGTGCCGGAGGATCGTTTGCAGCACACTAGATTTCTGTGAATTAGAAACCTGATTAAGAACAGGCGGTACTATTTTTAAAACTTTAGCCGCCTGTTCTTTTTTCCAAACCAATTATTATGATCAATTGCATTAAAGGCAATTCAGGGGCTTTGCTTGAATATTGCCAAACCACCTATACATCAAATAAGGATATTATTATTACGAGTTCTGACGAATGCGCCTTGCCTTATACGTTATTCAGAAAATTAATTCCCGTTTTTCAAGAGAAACTGGGAGCTTCTAAGGTAGACCAAATCTTGCGAAAACACCGTCTCTATATGAGCTTGATATTTGATGGTCTTAAAGAAGAGCTTAGCACAATTGAAATAAGAAAACTTTCTGTAATGGGCGCACAGTTAGAATCTAATGTAACGCACACAAGAGTTAAGGAAAGATATCTTACTGAGGCCTGCGTATCCATTTTATGGGAGCTTTTAGAAGAACAGGATTTTAATCTCGTTATCCCTAACATCTGCTTTCTGGATCAAAGTAGCGTGTATATTATTATGAAGCTTTATGAGCGTGAATACGATACGCTTCCCGATCTGGTTTTAGGCTATGATCCTGATTTAGAAGGTGAATTTGAAGAAGTAACTGGAATTTCATGGTTCTATTCATTAAATAGAATTCATTGTCAGGCATTTTTTGCTGCTTTTGAAGAGAATGCAACTCAAACATATAATCTTGAAAAATCTGTTGTTTCTAACTTTAAAAAACAAGATTTAGAGCAGGTATACGCTCAAAAACACCGTTGGGATAAGCAATTAGAATTGGAGGGTTTCAATTTGGTCAGACAATCGTTTGATTCTGAAGACCCTGCTATTTCAAGTAAAATTTATAATTCCGTTATCAAAAATTTTAACCTATATAATTTTTCAGGGGCACTTAGATTAGGGCAAAGGTTTTTAGCAACTAATCCAGTTCTTGATGATGATAAAAAAGCAGAATTGCATACCATGGTAGGTGTGTGCGCGCATAATTTGCATTTTTTCTCTCAGGGAAATATGGTTCTTGCCGATTATATTCTTGAAAATTATAGGATTGCAATCGAGCTTGAAAAAGATCCGGCGCGCCGTATATGTTTGCTCTATAGATTAATTGTGGTTTTAGCACGAAGAAAGGGAGATATCGCAGCTGCCGAAGTTTATTTGAAAATGGCACTAGAAGAGTTGTCGTTAAACGGATTCAATTCTAATAATGAAAAGCAAATGGTTCAAAGTTGGATAAGTAATATTCACAGCTTTGTTCTTATGCGAAAGAGACTGCCACAAAAAGCGATAGAAGTTCATTCTAAAGCTTTTCATGATCTGGGTAGGATAACTAATAAGGGGCTTTTAAAATTTGAGATAGAATTTTCGTCTGCTGTATTGGCCGAGAATCTGTGTACATTGAATACGATGATTGAAAATTATGAAGAAGCTAAAATTTGGTATGAAAGAGAAGAAGAAATCGTAAAACAGTGGCCCGATGTAAGTATCACGTCCTACGCCGAATGGCAGTCCTATTATTTTAAAACACTTCAAATGGATAAAGCGCTTGAAGAGGCAAAGAAAGGATGGGAGGCTACTAAAAAGAAATACAAATACATTCTGCATTATTTTTTTACTATGAGCCTTGCAGATATCAACTCAAGATTGGGTAATCCTGATGAAGCATTAAAATACTACGAGCGCTCGCTTATTTGTGAAAGTAAAATAGATTATCGCTATACCTCCATGCTGTCTTTACGTAAAGGAAATGCGCTCGCGTTATATGAGAACGGAGACTATGAATCTTTTGTATCGGAAATCGAAAAGCTACTGGAGCAATTTAAGAATGAAACTGTATTCAATAAAGTAGATCTGTGGGCACTTAAAGCGTTTGGTCATGCAAAGTTGGGAGTCTTTGAAGAAGCCAATAACAGTATCAATAAAGGAGTTGAACTTGCATTGGATGACGGTGCGGCGAATACGATTTTACACATTTTAATTTATGCAGGAATAACGAGTTTGCACTTACAGAATCCAGATGAAGCCCAGCAAGCTTTCAGGCAGGCATACGAAGTGTATTCAGATACGAATCCGGATAGTGTTTCACACACAGATATCAGCTTGTTATTTCTAGGACTGTTAAAGACTCATCAAAACACTATACAGAAATCTCAGTTAGAGTTCATGATCTCTTCACTTTACAAGGCCTTAAAAGAAGATGCTTACATATGGAATTATCTAAGTTCATTTTTAGAACTCATAGAAGAACATATAGATTCTATAGATATATCTTCTGATGGTTTCAAATCAATTTTGAAGGCCGCTTCTCAAAGAGCAGACACTAAGGAGAAAGCCAACCAATTGATAAAAGCGGGAATGATCATAAATGATTAATAAATAGAAATCTTATACTCATTTAAAAGTCCGCTAGCAAACAACCTTATAACTTTAAAAAATTTAACCATGAAAAAATTATATATAGGAAGCCAGCATTTTCTCAATACTAATTTTATTGAACTTGGCAGCAAACAAAAAAATGTGATCTGGTTATACGATAAGCACGAGTTTCCTTTTGGGTGGAAAGGAATACAGTGTATTCTGCTCCAGTTAAAAACGTATATGTCGGATGAGGTTTATGAATCAACCCTCCAAAAACACAAGGCGATTGTTAGTTTTGCTATACCATCCCTCATAGACAATCTCTCAAAAGAAGAACGGGAGGTTTGGTACTATTACAGTACTAAGTTTTTTACGCAGACAAACCGTCCTATCTTTATTAATCAACAATTTGCGAAAGCGCTTTATGCTTTTTTAAAAGAAACGGATACTACGCTGCTGATACCAGATTTATCTCATATAGATTCTGAGACCCTGGGAACGTTGGTAAGTATGTTCCAACAATTTCCAGATTTTTCTCAAAAAATAATATTCGGTATCGATAAAAATTACAAAGTAAAAGAAACCAAATACGGAATATCCTGGGAACAAAGTGATGTAAATGTACAGTCTTTTATCAATAGCATGCAGTTGTTTGAAGATTATGAAAAGATCGAAGGCGAAGAAGCATCATCACTGTTGGATGAACGCACCGAAATACCCACAGCTATAGATCTTGAAAAGTTGCTTTCTGAAAATGAAGAGTTACTCTTGCTACAGCTCTTAAAGTCAAAATCTGAAGAAACGATTAAAACCGAAAGTAATCAGATTGTAAAAGTAGTAAGAAGAAGTTTTGAGCGTTACTCATACAAAGCCTGTATCTATTTGGGGCTCGCTGCGCTGGAGTTTAAAAATTGCCTAACGGAAGTACAAAAAGGAAAATTACATGGTTTAATAGGATCTGCTGGTCATTTTGATCAGTTGTCACATCACGAACATCCGATTTTTGATAATTTTCTTAAAAAACACCTTCTGAAAGCGCTTGATACAGAGAAAGATACTGAGAAAAGATGCTCTTTACTATACAGACTTGTATATACATTAGCAGAAAGACAGGATGATTGGGAGACAAGCATTCCTTATGTAGAACAAGAAATTAAAGAGGCTTCAAGTCCTTCTCTTTCAAAACAAGTCTCCAGGCACCAACTTGCCTGGGCTTATTCTATAAAAGCTCACATTTATGTAAACAAAGCGGTCTTAGACGTTTTCAATAAATGCATTGAGAACACATTTAAACTTTTAGACGAACAATTAGTTGCTTTAGACAGGCATATACTGGAAAACAATGATTCAGGACTCGAATTGCAATTTTTAAAAGAGGAAACCTTACTTTCTTATTTTCACTTTGCCGCGCATCAAGTATTTTTTGGAGATGAACTGGGGATGTTTGATTACAGTATGAAATGGATTGAACCTGCCAAAAAGGCGTTATCCCGAGTGCCCGAAAGAAACCGTTTCGATGTCTTTCACTGGATTGAGTACCATAGATCTAAGTTTGAATTGATCAATGCTTTCGAATGCTGCAAGAAGGGAATCCAGGACGCATACACTCAGAAACATACCTTGATGTATTTGTATCAGTTTTGTGCTGCCGATGTTTGTTACAGAATGGGAGACTATAAATCAGCCGAAGAATATTATCAACAGGCAAAAACATTGAGGCCCTATTTTCATGACCCGTTTGGCTCAATATCTATTGATCTTTTGTTGGCGGACTGTTATTTAAAAAATAATAAGCTGGAAGAATCGCGTAAGATCTATGAGCAGTATCGCGATAAAAGTAAGGGGCTTGCAAGTGTGAAGACAGAAACCGCTTTATCAAGAATCGCAGCATTGCAAAAAAGAAAAGAAGACGCAAACGTTTTGATTAATGAAGCTATTGAGCTTGCCGTAGCGACGGGGGAGAAGAATACAATTCTTTTTATAGCAGTAAGCGCAGGTGAAATCGCATGGATCAACGGTCAAAAAAGCGAAGCAGCTGCGGCATTTAAGCAGTCGTTGGACTTCATAATCGAGGAAGACGGTACTTTTCCTAAACAATTGAGCGGGGTATATGCACTAAAAGCGGTTCTGGGATACTATAAAACTAATGAATACGATGAAAAATGGTTAAAATACCTTCTAACCAATATCAATTCTCATAATATTCTGGACGAGAGTGATGGCTGGATTCTATTGAAGGATATTCTGCATTACACTCCCGATATCCTGCAAAATAATGCAGCACTCCTTAACGATGAAACGGTGGTGAGGAGACTCAGAATTTTAGTAAAGGCAGGGAAGCAAAGAAAGGATGGTAAAGAGAACGCCCTTAAGGTTCAAGAGATTCTTGAGACTCATAAGGAACTGATTAACTAAAAAAGTCTTCAAATATGATACGTTTTACTTTCTTAATGAGAAAATGATCAGATATGTAAAGGCTATATAATAGTTTTAAAATAGCCTTTACCTTGCTTCCTTCTAGTTAAATAAAATCACCTATTAAATTAAGAATACGTTTTATTTTTTGTAAGATTTATAGTGTATTCAATTGAGATTGTAGTATGTTTAGAAGGATTTACCGGTCCTAAGCACGTTTTATGTACAAACACCCCATCATAATAATCATTTTTTTACTTTCTATTCAGCTGCTATCAGCTCAAAAATCAATTAAGCTAAATGGCCTGATTCTCGATAAAACCCAACAAGTACCTCTTGCCTATAGCACCGTAACTGTTTTTAAGGATACATTACTGGTCGATGGTGTAATTGCAGATGAAGAAGGGCGATTTAAATTAAAGGTATCTGATGGGTTTACACACGTTACCTTCAGTTTTGTAGGATACCGCACTAAACAAATAGATGCTAAAACTTTGAGCGGAAATGAACTTAGGGTAGAGTTAGAATCGGTCGCATCAGAGTTAGATGAAGTAGAAGTTGTGGGTGAAAACTCGATCACCACCCTTAAAATAGACAGGAGAATAATCAACTTTGGAGCAGATATTCAACAATCAGGAGCCACTGCTCTTGAAGCCTTTGATCAGATAGTTGAGATTCAGACAGATCTTGGTTCGGGGAGTATATCACTTAGAGGTAACAGCAATGTTAGTCTGTTGGTAAATGGAAAACCAACTGCTATGAATGCCACAGAGCTTTTAGAGCAAATACCTGCGTCCACTATAGATCGGGTAGAAATAATTACTGCTCCCTCCGCAAAATATCAAGCAGATGGGCTTACCGGAATCATCAACGTGATATTGAAGAAAAACAGCAGCCTCGGACTTAATCTTTCGGTTAATGGAGGGGTTGGTACCAAAAGATACAATTACGGCATGGAAATGAATTATAATATTTCCTTTTTCAATCTGCGATTAAACGCATCTCGCAACCAACGAGATATGAATAGCAGGCAAACATTAAAGCGGGTTTTTACTGATGGGAGTACACAAAATATCTTTACACCTAACGATTATAGTGGCCTTACAGATACTTTTTTAATAGGTCTAGATCTTTTTGCCGATGCTCAGAATGAGTTTTCTCTCGATTTTTCCTATACTGATGATTTTCATGCGCTGTTCAATGAGTCCCAATACACCAATGTAACCGGTAGGGAAGATTTTTTGTATCTAAGAGATTCGGAACATGAACATTACACTTCTAATTTCAATGCTAATTACCGAAGAAAATTTGGAAAAGAAGATCATTTTCTTGAATTCGACTATAACCTTACGTTGAATAATAATCAGTTTCCGGCGCGTGATTCAGAGGACGGTATGTTTTTATTCAATGATGATTATTTCAATGATAATCAACTGCAGAATCTGGCCATTGACTACACCTTACCTTTTGGTGAACAGGGAGTCTTTGAAAGTGGGGTGCTTTTTAATAGAAGGGACCTTAACGTGGAGCGATTTTTTGAACCTGCCGATGCCAATTCGTTTCAGGATTTTTTCGATTATCAGGAAGAAGTTTACAGTGCTTATTCTTTAATCAGAGTTCCCATTTCAGAGCGGGTGAAGTTTCAGGGTGGACTTCGGTATGAATACTTTGAGTCATCTGCTATAAGCACTGGTGAAACTCTTAATTCTCAGATAAAACAAAGATTTTCCAATTTGTTCCCTTCATTTAGCATATCCTATGATATCAAGGATAATAGTACTATTAATTTTGCTTATAGCAAAAGAATAGCAAGGCCAAGTTTTAGAGATCTGAATCCTTTTCAATTGGGTAATCCGTTTTTTCGGTTTGAGGGAAATCCTAATTTGCGACCTGAATTTAGTGATAACTTAGAATTTAATTATCAGGGAGAAAATTTTGGTGTCAACTGGTCTGGAACTTTATTCTACAGATATCGTACCGATGTAATTCAACGCATCGATAGAATTGAAGATAATAATATTCAAATATCAACTTTTCAAAATCTTGGGAATAACTATTCTTTTGGAGCCGAGGGGACTTTTAAATTCAAGCCTCTTAAAAAATTACAAACCATCTTCTCAACTAATTTCTATTACACGCGAATTTTACAGGATGAATTAGTTACATATAATGAGTTGTACTCGTCCAATCTTCAATTAAGAAATATTTATAAAATCAACAAATCTTATAGTTTTGATGTTTCTTACAGGCACTCACCAAGAAGACAGCAGGCATTTCGTTTTATAAGACCCCGAAATCGTATTGATTTTGGCGCTCGTGCCAGAATTTTAGATGATAGAGTCGTTATTAATTTTAGAGTAGTTGATATCCTGAATGCCAACTTGATGAAACGCATTACCGAAACTCCGGGATTTAGACAGGATGAAGTATGGCGTTTTCAATCACAAACCCGGGGATATCTTCTCAACATCACGTATAAGCTTATAGATGGTAAGAATAAAAGCCGAAGCCGTAAAAAACGTAATTACCGCCATGGAGGTACTACCGATTGAGTTGATAGCTGTCGAAACTTTTTTAAAAGAATTTTTGTAAGCTGTAGTATCTAACCGAAATAGGCTTCAATTTTATCAATAGCATCATTTACACCATCTTCGGCTTTAAGCGCTTCTCCAATTTTTTTTGCGTTTTCTGCGTAGGATCCATTTTGCACATTCTTGATCGCTTCCAGTACTTTTTTACTGGATATTTTATTAAAAGGGATATGAATACCAACATTATTTCGCTCTACGAGTTTACCATTATAAGGTTGATCTGCTAAAATAGAAAGTATAACGATAGGAATTCCGCCTCTTAATACCGAACCCATAGAGCCATGCCCCCCATGATTTACAGCCATTTTTAGTTGAGGAAAAAGCCAGTCATGATTTATATATTTTACAGTAAAAAGATTTGGATGCTCTGGTAAGTCAGGAAGAATTGACCACCCAAGTCCAAGTATAACTCTTTCATTGGTTTTGTTAAGGATGTCAACTAAAATATTTCGAAATTTATCTGGATCAGGAATTGGGATACTTCCAAAGCCGATGTAAATAGGCTTTTCTCCTTTTTGCATCCATGCTTCCAAACCTTCCGGAATTTTATCCATGAAATGTTCATCTCTTTTTTCCGCGGGTAATTTAAAAATTCCGGTAATATGTGTGTTTGATGGCCAGTCATCAGGTCTTCGAATTAATGCATTACTCATCGTATAAAAAGTGAGAACATTCGATTTTATATATTTATTCCAGATATTTACCAACGGCAATCCCAGTTTTTTTCGAAAAGCATTCGTTTGTTTACGGATCAACATCCAGAATAAAAAGGATGCTTTATAAGAAAGCTTATTGAAAAGCGGGAAGTCAAAAACATCAAAAACAGGCAAGGGGAAATCCTTGGTAGGAGTACTAGGCATACTGAGATAGACCATTGCGCATTTTTTCTTGTATTTTTCGGCTATAGAGTATACAATTGGGAAAGGTATGAAGCTGGAAATATAAGCATCCATTTCACCGGAGGCTTCTAAAATTTCCTGATTCGCTTTTTCCGTTATTTTCTCGGTCGCCTTGTTATAGTGGTAAAAAAAGCGAAGAATATTCCCTCCCTTTAACAATTTTAAAGCTTTTGGTGATCTGGCAATTTCTTCAATGTTGCCGGTTAACGGAATAAATGGTATGCCAAAACCTTCCACAAAACCTTTAAAATTTTCAGGCGCGACAACAGTAACCTGATGATTACGTTTCATAAGGCCAGTAGCCAGTGCTACCATAGGTTGTACGTCGCCTCTTGTGCCTTGCGCAATTATACCATAATGCATAAAATTATTTTTAGGGTTGTGCTGTTTTTGCTTTTTCAACGAAAATTGATTCTACTGAAGTACGATCTGTACTCCATCCGTTCTTTTGCATGGCGATGGTGTAATCGATCACCTTTTTATCAAAAAAAGCCTGCCATGTAAAAAGCGGATTCCCTTTAAAAATATTGCGGTAGTTGCTACCCCGGCTGGCAACTCCGATCGAGAAACCTTCATTGCTTACAGCATGCCACCACCATTGTGGTACCAGTAATCCATCGCCCGGATTTAGGGTAACTTCCATTTTTGGGACATATCGGTACAAAGGATAACCCAATTCATCCAATTCATCATTAGTCTTATCAAAATCTACTGTGGTAGCCGCATAAAGCATGTCTCTTCGGTGAAGAATATGCATCCATTTAGAATACCTTGGGTCTACAAGTGTCCAGTTTTTCTTGCCGATGATCTGTGTAAACATGTTGGTGGTAAGCGCGCAATGCAAGCCGCTCCTCGCACGTGAATTAGAGATAAAAAACTGTGTTGAGATGATCTTTCGGTTAGATCTTAAATGAGTATAATTACTTAATTGTTTGATATTGAGATGATCTCTAAGTTCGGGGTTGTGATTCGCAATATCTTCTATGTTGGAAGCATACACATCTTTATTTTGATTTAGATCTTCAATAAAGTCTTTGAGTTTGTATTTCTCGAATACGACCGTATCTTCACTTATCACACTAGTGTTAAGTCTTACGGGAATTACTTCTTCTCCATAATTATCTCTAAAGAAATCGCTGTTCCATTTTTCCAGAGCAGGCCAGTTTTCTGCAAATCCTTCCAGAACTATGGGTACATTCTTTTTGAGATATTCTCTTTTGAATTCTTTTAAAGTGATATCCTTAAATGGAATTTTTTCTACTTTCGTGACGGGGCCGTCCGGATAACCTTTTGAAGACTCTAATAAAGCTTCTTCCGCTTTTTTGAATTTTCTATGAGACCATTCATTATTGATATAATAACGACTTAAGTAGGCTAGCCAAAAGCTCATATTCTGAATAGGATCGGTTTTAACAAGTGTATTTTTCATAGTATGTTTTTAGAGTGTTTTATTTAATTCTACGAGGTATTTTTGAAATTCTTTTTGTCCGGTATCCAGCGCATATTTCTCATAGTATCCAAAATCATTTTTCGCTTTTTCAATGGAGAAGTAATGATTGTTACTTACCTCACAAACCATATAGCGGGTGAAAGGAGGCTCCGATTCAATGCTGAAGATCTTATAAATGAATTCTACTATTCCAGATAAGCCGTAAGCAATTGATTTAGGAATTTTTCTTGATGACATTTCGTATTTGAGCAAAGAAGTATTGTCTTTGATCCATTGCCATGGATTCACAGGTTTTTCATCGTTTATAAAATAAACATTGCCACCAATACCATCACTTTTTGCAGCCAAGACATGAGCCCAGGCAACATTTTTAACGAATGCTACACTTATTTTGTTAGTACCGGAACCAACAATTCTAAGTGAACCATTTTTAAGTTTTTGAAGAATTCTAGGAAATACATGTACATCTCCATCGCCCCAAATCGCTTGTGGACGAATCGCTACCGTTTTTAAACGGTCTGAATTCGCATTAATAATCAGTTGCTCTGCGATACTTTTAGTTTTTTGATAATTATTAAAGAAATGCGATGGTATGGGTAGGTTTTCATTTCCATTAATTACTTCTTTGTTGCTTAACACGACGCTGGGAGTAGAGGTATAGATCAATTGTGGAACCTTATGCTGATCACAGGCTTCAATAATCAGCTTTGTACCCCTTACATTTGGTCCGTAATATGAATCATAGGTTCCCCACACCCCAGCCTTAGCTGCAAGGTGAAACACTACATCTTTTCCGGAAATTGCCTCATTTACAATAAATGCATCTTCAATACTTCCCAGATAGAACTTTATTTCTTCAAAAGGCCACTCTTCTGGTTGATTTCTGCATAGCACTGAGACGTCATAGTCTTCCTGCAATAGCTCTTCAACCAGGTATCTTCCCAGGAAACCCGTACCACCTATAACCAATGCTTTCTGTTTCATACGATTATTTTTGAGTACTTGCCCATTGTTGAATTTTACTGCGATTAAGTTTGGAATAATGCCTTTTGTCTACGGGAAAGGCATCAGGATATTCGAGAATTCCAGAAAACACAAGATCTTCCTGCTCAAAACTCTTATTAATTTTTTTCAGCAGTTCTAAAGGTTTAGCTGCCAATGCTTTCAATATTTTTTTTTCAATGATCAGATATATTTTGTTGGAGACCGCAGCTATTGTACAAATACTAATATTTAAAATTTCCTGTAATTTCTTTTCGATGGGAACAGGATAATATCGTTTAGAATCAATTGTAATTGCATGACTCTTTCGTCCAAAATACCATAGATTCTTCTCTTCGTCCAAGTATCCATAATCACCTGTATAATGCCATCCTTCATCTTGTGAATTTTTAGATGCGTTTTCATAATTGTGAATATAACCAGGTGTTACCTGCGAACCCTTGACTGCTATCTCTCCAAGGTTATATGCAGTTTTGGGTATGTGGTGCTGTATATCTGTTTCAGGTATAATTTTGACAGAAGTCTGTTTAAAGGGTTTTCCAAGAAGAGTACCCTTAAGTTGAAAATTATTGTTAGCTAGGTTTGCACTATAAAAACTTATAGGTAATGCTTCGGTAGCACCATACGTGATCAAAAAATCACCTTCTTTCATATACATTTTCATTTCATCTATAACTGCTTGTGGCAGAGGTGCTCCACCACATAAAGCTGCCTTTATTGTAGGCATGGTTAATTTCATTTCTTGGCAGTAAGCGACCATTCTTTTCCATATAATTGGGGACCCAAAAGTTAATTCGACTGGAAAGAATTCAAGAATTTTTATGATTTGTTTTGGATCTATTTTTATTGGCTTAGAAAGGTTGGTTTTTGGCCATATTACCGGATTACCCATAATGGGAGCGTAGATGAGAAATAAAGGAAAAAGCGCCAGTAGAAAACCTTTGGTAAGTTTGGGGGTCATTTCTTTTAAAAGTTCTATTTGAGAGCGCATGTTTTCATGCGTCCAAATGACGCCTTTAGGAACTCCTGTGCTGCCACTAGTGTAGAAAATACCAGCTATTTCATGATGATCACTTTCGAAGATAGTTTCACCAGATACTCCATACAATTGTTTATTTAATCTCGATAAGGTAATTACAGACAGTGTTGATTCCTTATAAGTCAAAAGCCAGGCAAGTATTTTTAGCTTTCTGTTCGTTAACACAAAATCTGCCTTACTTGAGGCGATGCAGGCTTTTAAATGCTTGAATCCAACATTCGGATCTATAAAAACAGGAACCGTGCCTGTCGCAAACATCGCAAAGAGCAATGCAAGCATCTCAACATTGAGCGGATGCAAGATCACAACACGTTTTCCGACGAGATCTTTTTTTTGCAGAATTTGAATATACTTCGAAATAAGTTCGAAAAGATTATTATAAGAAATGATGTCAAATGCATTTTCTTTAAAATGATATTTTCTTTGCTGAATTAGGTATACATGTTGCTTTGGGTCAGCAAGAAAATTTTCATAGACGCGTGAAACTAAATTATTTTTATGTAACTTTAATTTTAGCACGAAAAAACTTATAAATTTTGTTTTATTTACTTCTTAGAATACTGATTGTTATACTGTATGTAGGTGGTATATTTCTAATCACCTATGATGTCATTAATCTCTATCTAGCGTTATTCATCTATTTGCTGGTATTCCTGGTTCATATCGTCCATCTTAAAAAATTTTCGAAGGAAATCGACGATAAGTTATCTTCTAAACTTAGAGCTGACATACTCATTTTTGGGATGATACCTATCTGGGAATGGAAGCACATGCGCTCATAGTCTTCGTTTCAGAATTTTCATTTTGATTCCGTTTAGCGGATAAGTGGTGATGGAATAAATGGGTTCTTCCTTAAAAGTAGGGTCTTCAATAAACCGAAACTTCTGTAACATC
Source organism: Flavobacteriaceae bacterium M23B6Z8 (assembly GCA_046199005.1). Taxonomy (GTDB): domain Bacteria; phylum Bacteroidota; class Bacteroidia; order Flavobacteriales; family Flavobacteriaceae; genus Ascidiimonas. Next base: position 2,514,962 of record CP176050.1, on the reverse strand, counting down.
ATTGCCAATGTAATCTTCATTTCTACCATTGCAAAGTGCATCCCAATACAAAATCGCTGTCCGCCCCCAAAAGGCATATAGGCATCCGGATGCAGATTATGTGCATTATCAGGAGAAAATCTTTCAGGCATAAACTCATTAGGGTTCTCCCAGTATCTGGGATCCCGATGAATAAAGCGTGGACAAAAAATAAGCGTTGAATCTTTTTTAATATGAGTATCGCTAAGCGTAATATCTTCAAAATTTCTTCGTGTGAGCACCCATGCAGGAGGAATAAGCCTCATAGCTTCCTTAATACACCAATCCAGGTATTCGAGTTCCATCACACGCTTGGAAGAAGGATATTCTTTTCCGAATGCTTCATCGATCTCCCTTTGTAGTTTATCGTACTTATCTTGATTACGTGATAGAATTAAGAGTAACCATCCAATAGTATTAGCAGTGGTTTCATGTCCTGCTATGATGGTATTCATCACCTCCATGATCATATCATTTTCATCAAAAGTGATATCGTGTTCTTCGGTCTCAGATGCCAGACTCAGAATTTTTCCTAGAAGATCATTGTATTCCTCTTTCGACTCCTGCCTTTCTTTTATGATATCGTTTACATAACTCAAAAAAGCGCTTCTTGCTTTTTTCATTCGAATATTAGATGGAGTGGGCGCATTTGGGTGTGAAAGGATAGGCAAGGGAGGGTTCTTTGCATAATCACGCATCGTATTCAACCAGTTTTCGATATTCTTAACATCCTCCTGCATACTTTTATTAAAAAAAGCGTGCCCGATAATTCGAATGATGAGGTCATTAAATAAATGATAAATATTGTAAGGAGTAGGGGTTTCGGTATTGGTAGCCTCTTCTACTTCTTCAATTACTTCTGCGATCTTCATCTTCATCAATGAAAACATAGACAATGAATTTTTCTTGGTAAAGAAGGGATTCATGAGTCTTCTTCTGGGTTTCCATTGTTCGAAATCGGAAATTATAATACTCTCTCCCAGAACATTATGCATACCTCTGGTAAGCTTTGTTTTCTTACTGAAATCTTTATTAGTTCCGATTAAGATTCTTTTAGCTTCTTCTGGCTTATTTACAAAATAAAAGTTCATAAGTCCTTTGTATTGATAAAAGTCGCCGTATTCATTTTTATTCTCTTCCAGAAACCTGCAGAAATCTGTGAACATTAAACGGCTTTTATGAAAAGGAGGTGGATTTTTAACCGCACTCATCTTAAAATTCAAAATTGGTTACCGAAAGAGACATTCCTGCTGCTGCCATCCATCCACTGGCTCTCATACCTCGACGAAATTTACCTTCTTCTCTGGCAAGGTACATACCAGCTGGAAGGGAGCTTGTTACTAGATTTCCATAGTCTTCAAATATGAAATAATAGGGTACATCAAGTTTGAGACCCCGCCCGAATTTATGCCATGCCATTTTACTATGCGTATGCGGAAACACGATATCGGATAATTTTTGATCTTGAAGACTTTCTAAAACAAGATCTCTTAAAACCGGAGAGCCCCCTTTATGAAGTTTTAACCCATACGATACAAACTGATTTATTTGAAAATCCTGACCCATCAAATCATACAATTCGCGTTCTTCATCGGTCATGTTATGAGCTGCCATGAAACAACAATTGGCATGTTGGGGTAAACCAATTACTTTTTGTGACCATGTTTTTTCGCTTCCGGAGAATATGGTTGCTGTCGCACCTTCTCCTACGGTAAGCGTAGAAAATGTATACTCCAGATTTTTCAGATCATTCATTTGAAAACTTGGTAAATGCTCTTTATGATGTACCATAAACTCAGAGGTAACTACCAGAATATTTTGATATTTACCCATACTTAGGTAAGCCTCGGCGATGTTCGAAGCCCTTACAAAACTATTACAGGCTTCCAGTACGTCAAAACATTCGATACTATTAAAACCCAGTGCTTTTGCGATAAAAAAGGAATCTCCCGGCTCTTTAAATTGCTTAAAAACACTGGCATATAAAAGTAGATCGATATCTTTTTTCTGCATGGAGGCATCTTTTAATGCCTTATCGATAGCATCTGATATTAAATCTATACTGTGCTCATTTTCAGATAGCCATCTGCGTGTTTTTATACCCGTTGAATTTAGTTTATCCAGAATATCTTTTGAATTTTTACTTATGTCGAAAGCAAATTTTTTCTTTGACTCTCGTTCAAGTTTCTCAACCACATATTCGTTGTTTACAACACGGGAAGGAAAAGCTGCGCCTAATCCTGCAATTTTCATAACTTAATTTTTTTACAAGGTGCGAATATTATGAGGTTAAGTACATAGGTGTTAACCCTTGATTTTTTGTTTATATATCTATATCGTATTGATAATAAGCTAAAAACATAAGTTGCTTATATTTCATGAGTACTTCAATACGTGCAGTACACATCTTTGGTAATCTTACAAATCGAAGAACGAAATACAGGGAATGTCAAATTTTTTTGAGGTTTCTGTTGGATTGTATATTCTGATAATTGTATATTCGCACCGCCAAAAAAGAGTATCTTTTTTGTTTTGTATTTTTGATATACAAGGGTCGCGTAGCTCAGCTGGATAGAGCATCTGCCTTCTAAGCAGACGGTCACAGGTTCGAATCCTGTCGCGATCACGAATAAATCAACAAAAAGTTGAAAACTACGCAATCCAAAAAACCAAAGCTCGCTTTTGTTTTTTGGATTGCGTAGTTTTCTTTTGTTGATTTTCAGCACGGAGTGCTGTCAGGATCTGCAATCCTTTCTCTTATATGATTTGTAACGAAAATTAGGCTGAAAAACCAAAGCTCGCTTTTGTTTTTCGGATCGCGTAGTTTTCTTTTGTTGATTTTCAGCACGGAGTGCTGTCAGGATCTGCAATCCTTTCTCTTATATGATTTGTAACGAAAATTAGGCTGAAAAACCAAAGCTCACTTTTGTTTTTTGGATTGCGTAGTTTTCTTTTGTTGATTTTCAGCACGGAGTGCTGTCAGGATCTGCAATCCTTTCTCTTATTTGATTTGTAACGAAAATTAGGCTGAAAAACCAAAGCTCGCTTTTGTTTTTCGGATTGCGTAGTTTTCTTTTGTTGATTTTCAGCACGGAGTGCTGTCAAGAGTTTAAATGTTATTATGACCTTTAAATATCCCTTAGTCATATTCAAAAAAATTAATAATTACTTACTGACCTAGTATTTCATAGTAACTAAATTTTAGTTAAAAGAAGGCTTATTCCATACTTAAAACCTAATTATTTTATGTAATATTTTATCATTCTCAGAAAACTCTTAGGAAATATATGTTTTAACCTTCTTTATTTAAAGGTTTTTCCACTATACTTTTACAGTAATTTATCGTAAATTGAAGTAAATCAAAACCTTATATTATGAAAACAATTAAATTTTTAATGGCCCTGGCTATCACTATTGTGATATTCACAGCATGCCAAAACGAAGAGACGACTGTCTATGAAGAGACAAATGCAGAGCAACTTTCTAACGAAGAAATTAATCCTAGTGATATTGTTAGAGAATCACAGATTTACAGTGCAGCTAAAGTCGGTGATTTTGTGATCGAAGGTAATACTTTAATGCGAGGAGAAGAAGAAATTAGACTAGACTACCATGAAAAGTATGGAACCGTGAAGGCAGATGAATTTCCTATGGAAGCAGAGGGATTGAGAGAGCCGAACTTTGACACATTCCTTGAAAGAACGGGGCTTAGAGAACGTGACATTGCAAATTACACTATTAAGGAGGACAGATTTAGTGGAGTTGGATTAGCACAGCACAGAATGCCTGATGGAGAGGTTATTGAAGTCGCGCATAGATTTGAGAACGAGTCTGTGTACAGGTTTGAAGGCGAACTGAGGGATGGTAGAAGGTTCAGTCATATAATTATCATCATTTGTTCAAACGGACTTGTCATTATTATTATATGGTAATGATTGCCATTAATTCTTAAATAGTATTGAGTTAAAAACGGGTCTTATGATCCGTTTTTGTAGTTATGGAGTTACTTCATAAAAAACTATAATGAACATAAAAACTTGGAACATCTTCAAAAATTGGCATATCCATGTACAAAATTGGTAATTTTCTCTGTCTGTATGACTAAATTCCTATATGACTTGCTTTAGAAAATCAGGCTAAGAAAACCAAAGCTCGCTTTTCTTTCTTTGAATTTCTCAAAAAAGAAAGTTTTAACTTAAAAAAATTGAAAGTTATTTTTTATAAAACTATTTTTAGCGCTTTAATCTAAAAATAATAAAATGAAAAAAAGAGTTGTAAATTTTAATAGTCTCAAATTGGCTAAGAGTAGTGTAGCACTTCTTAATGGTGGACTTCTGTATGTTTCTGATGGTGTTAAGCCCGATACTGAATGGCCTAAGTGCAAAGCAACGGATGGTTTTACATGCGGACCTGTTTGTGATGCATAGTAAAAAAGAGTATCTACAAAAAACTTCGGAGTTCAAAACTTCGGAGTTTTTTTATTGATTCAATTTGTTAAAACAAAGAATTCTGAATATCATTTGAATAATATCGATTAGATTTATGAAGGAAATCTAATAATCTTTACTAATGTATCTTCTAAAATTTATTTCAAAATTTTACATCTTGTTGTTCTTGATCTTAGGATCATTTTCTCAGGAAAAGGAGATTTCTATTGATACCGCTAAAATTAACTTCGTGTTTGTCTCAAAAGAAGTAGAAGGCACTATTGGCGATTTGGAGACCAATTCGAAAATCGATATTCTAAACTTTGAAAACTCAGTACTGGAAGGTTCGGTTTCTCTGGAGTCTCTAAAAACAGGTAATTTTCTCAGAGACTGGCACCTGATGAGCAAAAAATACTTTTTTAGACAAAAATATCCAAGACTACATTTCAAAAGCAATGAAATAATTAAAACTGGTAATGATTATCAGATTGAAGGGATCTTGACAATGAAAGGGGTTTCGAAATCTATTCAAATGAAAGCCACCGTAAATAATAATAGCATTCAAATGACTGGCTCGATAAATACTGCCGATTGGAATATCCGCATTCTTAAAGAATGGGAGAAAAATAACGTAGGTTTTAATGCAGCTCTGTATCTAAAGTAGCTTCAATAAATAATTTCGTATTGCACGTTTTCTTTGCAACAAAAAGTTTCGGAAGCAATTTTTTTATAATTTTTAATGGGTAAGAAATAGATTTAACTTATCTAAATTCAACAGTATTAAAATCAAACCGCTCATACCTATATAATTAGATTTTTTGAGCCGGTTCTGCAAAGATTTCAGGTTTGATGGGTTGCTTACGCTTACTAAGTAAAAGATATATTCCTCCTATTAAGAAAAGACTCCACCATATGGTGTAAAGATAATCATTAGTAAAATGTGAAATATCAATAAAATATTTAAAAATTATTATCAAAATTAACAATAAGGCAGTGATTAACTTATTTATTTTAAAGTTCGAAAACAACGGAGCAATGATGAAAATACCGTAGATTATTGAATTTGGTGCAAAGGCTATTTTGAGTATAAGTTCATTAAGTAGATGAAAAAAACATAAAACAATCAAATATGCTCTCCAATAGTTTTTACCCGCAATAAGCCATGCTAAAGCACTTATTTCAATGAAAACCGCTGTGTAATCCATAAATTCAATTATCACCATTGGAACATCAAAAATAAAATCTGAGAGAAGTCCGATATCACCAACTCTAAAATAGCATTCATAGAACCATTTCAGAAATCCGCTAGTACCTAGATCAAAGTCTACCCAGTTCAGCATTTTTTGAAATCCAGCTGTAAATAGACCAAAACAAATAATAATGGCTATGATAGATGTGCCATAATACTTTTTTTCGCGATTATTTATGTCGTCAATTGAAGTAAAACATAAAAGAAAAAAGGTAAACCAACTTAGACTGCTATGGTCAATTTTACCATGGCTATTTTCAAAACTACTCATTACTACACCTATTATGAAAAGACAAAAAAGAGAAATTCTTACACGAATCCCAAACATAAATAATACTATAAAGGTCAAGAATAGAATATCTGCGGTATAGAAGATCCAGTCCGGAGGGAAAGAAGAAAAAAGGTTCCCAATGCTCAAATACGGCGGATCATAAAAACCATTTGGGCTATTCGCTATCCAACTCCAACCTGAAAAAAAACAAAAGTAAAAGATACCAATAATAACTCGATAATTTGCTAAGCCTTCAGTATTGCTATTATTAATGATTCGTTGATAAAGCTTACCAAGAAGTCTGTCAATGTAATTTATATATCTTATCATCGGTTAAGGAGCTTATGCTTATTTCTTTGGTTAGAATATTGTAGTTCACCTTTATTGTTCTTATGATCAAAACAGTAGTGTCAAACTTTTGATCGTTTAATTTCTTTTTAAGATAAGATATGGTTTCTGCTGAATGATCTTTTTTCCTTTTGTAAAAAACAATTTTTGGATTGTAAAAAAGAGTAGCTTTCTTTTTTTTCATAGATAGACCTAAATCATTATTAATAATATAGGATAAATAACGTCTTGGAATTCCATCTAATATTTTAGTCTCATCCAGTCTCATGATGGAATCGTTTTTCAATCCGTAAAGTGCTGCGTAACTATAAGAAATCGTATCAGTAACTATAATTTTGTTATGTCCTGAAGGCATTATAACTGCCGGATAAAATTCTAGCCGATGATTTCTTAATTTTATGGCATAGGGTACTGTCAGAATTAAAATAAAACCAATTAGAATGAGAATATTTTTATATTGAATGTTCATTACTGTCTTAATATTACCAAATGTAAAGAATATCGTTAATTCTAAGACTACTTTATATATGATAATATACCTCCTGAAAAGGAACTCTGTAACGGTCTGTATAAATACCTTTATTACCGTCGCGAATACCGCAACCTATCACCATACATATTTCTGAACCTGAGGGGAGCTTCAGTATTCGTTTGATTCTCAAGGTATCACTACCTTCCATTGGGCAGGTATCAAAACCCTTCGCCGCCATACTAAGCATGAAATTCTGGGCTGCAAGACCGGCACTTTTATGCGCTACAATTCGTAAGTCGCTATTTCGTACTTGCCGATACGTAGGCTTAAAAATACCTATGATGTTGAAAATGAGATATTTCATCCATCCGAGTATTCCCATGAAGTCTGAATAGATCGCGGGAATGAGTTTGGTATAATAATTAATAGCAAATTTCTCTCTACGTGTATACTCAGTTTCAGGTTTGTTACCCATGGTCGATTTTAAATAAGAAGCATTGAATTTTGCTCGTTTTCTCCATAGATCTTTTCTTGTAACGACTACTACCATTTGCGGAGCCGTTGCTGCAGCATTCTGACCAAGACAAGCTTCCGTCATCTTTTTCAGGATATCTTTATCAGTGATATGATAAAATTCCCAAAGTTGTAAATTGCTGCTTGTTGGAGCCAGTACCGCATTTTCCAGACATTCCTTAATATCTTGGTGAGATGGCTGTTCTTCTGATTTAAATACCCTTACCGAACGTCTGTACTCAATTGCCTCCGTTACACTTTTTTCCATATCCTAAAATAGATGTTTTAAATAATTCACCATTCTCATTTTCGATTTGTAGGGGGCATAGCGAAGTGGAATATCTATCCAATTCGTACGTTTGACCACGGATTTATGATGGGAAAAAATATCAAACGTTTTTTTTCCGTGATAAGAGCCTATACCACTATGCCCGACTCCTCCAAACGGCAACCTTTTATTGATAATTTGAATTACAGTGTCGTTTACAGCACCATTTCCAAAGGAAAACCGTTTTACTAAGTAATCTATGTTTTTACGATGATTTGAAAAAACATATAAAGAAAGGGGTTTTTCATAACTTGATATAATAGAATTTGCTTTTTCTAAGCTGTCATACCCAATAACCGGAAGAATAGGTCCAAAGATCTCACCTTCCATCACCTCACTTTTTAGGTCGGGTTCATCCAGAATGGTAGGAGCTATGTATTTGTCTTCAGCGTTAAAATGTCCGCCATAAACGATATTTTGACCTTCAAGCAACTTTTTTAATCGGTTAAAATGATCTTCATTCACGATCCTTGGATAATCTGATGATACTTCAGGATTTTCCCCGTAGGCTTCAACGACCGATTTTTTAATAGCTTCAATAAATGCTTGTTTTTTACTATCATGAATAAGTATGTAATCTGGCGCAATACATGTTTGGCCACTATTCAAAAATTTTCCCCATACAATGCGTTTAGCGGCAAGATCTATGGAAGCTGTTTCGTCGATTATACAAGGGTTTTTCCCGCCAAGTTCCAAGGTTACCGGAGTAAGGTGTTCAGCGGCGGCTTGGTATACAATCTTACCTACTTGAACGCTTCCTGTAAAAAAAATGTAATCCCACTTTTCTTTAAGCAAAGACTGGGAAACGGGAACACCTCCTTCAAACACCTTAACATAGTCTTCTGGAAATACATCGCTGATAATTTCACTTATGATCCTGGAGGTATTGGGAGTAAGCTCAGAAGGCTTAATAACAGCCGTGTTTCCTGCCGCAATTGCGCCAATTAAAGGAGAGATCGCCAGTTGAAATGGATAATTCCACGGAGCGATGATCAGCACTTGTCCGTAAGGCTCCTTATAAATATAATCTGCCGAAGGAAAATTAATTAAAGTTGGCCATACTCTTTTTGGTTTTGCCCACTTCTTACAATTTTTGATAGCCAGATTAAGTTCCGCTAAAATAAATTGCGTTTCGGCTGCTTTCGCCTCAAACTCACTTTTTCTCAAATCATTATAAAGAGCTTTGCATATTTGTTCTTCTTTTTTGAGAATTATATGTTGTAATTTTCTCAAATAGTCTAATCTGAAATTTATTGATTTCGTAGTGCCTTTATCAAAAAGAGATCGTTGGGCATCTAAAGAAGATTGAATGTTTACATTCATTTTTATTTTTATTCAAAATTAATTTATTAATTTTACTTCATAATGAAACGAACGATAAATAATAACGTAAGTATTATTGTCCTGTTAGAGACCTAACAGGTAAGACTTACGTATTATTCAATATAGCCTTTCCTGAAATCAGGAAAGGCTTTTTTTATTAATCAAAATATATTAGTCAATAACAAAATAAAAACAGAATTATATGTAAGTAAGAAAAAACCTACTAAATTTACCGGTAGTAATGTTTGAAATCTTATTTGATCTTAAAGAACATGAATCAAACACATATATTTTTTAAATACTTGCGTTGACTGTTAGATATAAAAAGGATCTAATAATTTAATAATCAGTTGTTTATCATATCAAAAAAGTACTTGAATTTAAAAGTTAGAAGGAAAAGGCGTAGAACAAGCAAGTCAAAAATGATAATTTCGATAAATAAAATAGAATATATCCGTAAATGGAACTAAATAAATACAGTAAAAACGTCACCCAAGACCCTACACAACCCGCAGCACAAGCTATGTTACATGCAATTGGTCTTACGGACGAAGATCTTAAAAAGCCTTTGATCGGTATTGCAAGTACTGGTTATGAAGGAAATCCTTGTAATATGCATCTCAATGAATTAGCCACCTACGTAAAAGAAGGTACTAAAGAAGAAGCTATTGTAGGACTTATTTTTAATAGTATAGGAGTAAGTGATGGTATTTCTATGGGGACAACCGGGATGCGGTTTTCTTTGCCTTCACGTGATGTTATTGCCGATTCGGTAGAGACGGTGGTTCAGGCGATGAATTATGATGGTGTGGTCACCGTAGTAGGTTGCGATAAAAACATGCCTGGAGCATTGATAGGTATGTTGCGATTAAATAGACCTTCCATTATGGTTTACGGAGGAACTATAGCTCCGGGATTTCATAAGGGAAAGAAATTAGACGTAGTATCCGCTTTCGAAGCTTGGGGGCAGAAGGTAGCTGGTACGATTACAGAAAAAGAATTTAAAGCGGTTGTTCACAATGCCTGCCCTGGGGCGGGAGCCTGCGGTGGGATGTACACGGCTAATACAATGGCCTCGGCAATTGAAGCATTAGGTATGGCCTTGCCATTTAACGGCTCTAATCCCGCGAACTCTAAACTCAAAAAAGAAGAATGTATAGCTGCCGGGAAAGCGATGCGACTTCTTCTGGAAAAAGATATTAAACCTTCTGATATTGTCACGAAAAAGTCTTTGGAGAATGCTGTTAGACTTATCACGGTACTAGGGGGGTCTACCAATGCGGTTTTACATTTTCTGGCGATTGCCAAGGCTGCGAACATAGATTTTACCCTCAAAGATTTTACCCGAATAAGCGATACCACACCTTTCTTGGCAGACCTTAAGCCAAGTGGAAAGTATGTAATGGAAGATCTCCATCATGTGGGAGGTATTCCGGCAGTACTTAAATATATGTTGGTAAATGGTATGTTGCATGGAGATTGCCTTACAGTTACCGGAAAAACACTGGCAGAAAACTTGTTAAATGTTGAAGGTTTAAAGGAAGGACAGGATATTATTAAACCTATTGAAACGCCCATCAAAGCCACAGGTCATATTCGAATACTCTTTGGAAACCTTGCCAGCGAAGGCGCTGTGGCAAAAATAACGGGAAAAGAAGGGCTGCGATTTACCGGAAAAGCGAAAGTATACGATGGTGAATTTGCCGCTAATGAAGGAATTGGAAACGGAGAAGTGCAGCGAGGCGATGTAGTGGTAATTCGGTACGAAGGGCCAAAGGGTGGTCCTGGAATGCCGGAAATGCTAAAACCTACTGCTGCCATTATGGGTGCAGGTTTAGGGCAAGAAGTCGCATTGATCACCGACGGACGTTTTTCAGGAGGTACACATGGATTCGTAGTGGGACACGTTTCGCCAGAAGCCCAGGATGGAGGCGTGATAGCATTGGTAGAAGATGGAGATGAAATTACCATTGATGCAGAAAAAAATACGATTAATGTTGCCGTTGATGCGCAAATCCTTGACGACAGAAAAAAAAGATGGAAACAACCCCAATTACGATACACAAGGGGAGTTTTGTACAAATACGCTAAAACAGTCTCTTCTGCTTCCACAGGTTGTGTAACAGATGAGTTTTAAGAAATATTATATTATGGAAACCTTACAAGAAAAAACCGCCAAAACAACATCGTCTTCCGCTATAAGAATCAATGGGGCAGAAGCCGTCATCAGATGTTTACTTGAAGAAGGTGTTGATCTAATTTATGGGTATCCCGGAGGGGCTATTATGCCTATTTATGATGAATTGTTTAAATATCAAGATCAATTACATCATGTACTCACCCGCCACGAGCAGGGAGCTACCCATGCTGCTCAGGGATACGCCCGTGTAAGCGGTAAAGTTGGAGTGGCAATGGCTACTTCCGGTCCGGGAGCTACCAATTTGGTAACGGGTCTGGCAGATGCCCAGATAGATTCTACGCCAATGGTGTGCATCACCGGTCAGGTTGCCAGACATTTATTAGGCTCCGATGCTTTTCAGGAAACAGATATTGTAGGGATCTCAACTCCCGTTACCAAATGGAACTATCAGATCACAAAAGCAGAAGAGATTCCAGAGATCATTGCAAAAGCATTTTACATTGCACGAAGCGGAAGACCGGGTCCGGTACTCATAGATATTACTAAAAATGCGCAGTTTGAAGAATTTGATTTTAGCTATTCTAAGTGCAAGGCGATAAGAAGTTATCGGGCCGTTCCTGAAATTGATATCACGAAAATAGAAGCTGCAGCAAATCTTATGAACGCTGCCAAAAAACCTATGATCGTTTTTGGTCAGGGAGTTATTTTAGGAAATGCAGAAGAAGAGCTTAAAGCCGTGGTAGAAAAATCGGGTATTCCTGCGGCATGGACGATTCTGGGGCTTTCTGCCATGGCAACCGATCATCCATTAAATGTAGGAATGGTAGGTATGCATGGTAACTATGCGCCTAATGTGCTTACCAATGAATGTGATGTTTTAATCGCTGTAGGAATGCGATTTGACGATAGAGTAACTGGAAACTTAGAAACCTATGCGAAGCAAGCAAAGGTTATACACTTTGAAATCGACCCCGCAGAGATCGATAAAAATGTAAAGACAGATGTAGCGGTCCTCGGGAATGTAAAAGAAACCTTCAAACTCCTGTTGCCTTTACTGAAAGAGCAAACGCATAATGAATGGTTAAACGAATTTAAGGCTAAGGATGCTACTGAATTTGATAAAGTAATTAAAAATGACCTGTATCCAACGAAAGAGGGTTTGACAATGGGTGAAGTCATAGAGCAGATCAATAAAGCATCAGGTAACGATGCTGTAATTGTGTCAGATGTAGGTCAGCATCAGATGATTGCCTGTAGGTATGCAAAATTCACAAATAGCAAAAGCAATATTACTTCGGGAGGCCTGGGTACCATGGGTTTTGCGCTTCCGGCGGCTATTGGAGCTAAAATGGGCGCACCGGAGCGACAAGTGGTGGCAGTGATCGGAGATGGAGGTTATCAAATGACCATTCAGGAGTTAGGAACTATTCTACAGACCAAAGCGGCTGTTAAAATTGTGGTTTTAAATAATGATTTTCTCGGAATGGTACGGCAATGGCAACAGCTATTTTTCGACAAAAGATATGCATCTACCGAAATGGTAAACCCTGATTTTGTAGCGATTGCAAAAGGGTATCATTTACAGGCAAAAAGAGTTACTAAAAGGGAAGAACTGGCGGCTTCGGTAGAAGAGATGTTAGCATCCGAAGAAGCTTATTTTCTGGAAGTATGTGTAGAAAAAGAAGATAACGTGTTTCCAATGATCCCCACCGGGGCTTCCGTATCAGATATAAGATTAAGTTAATTCCATGGAAAGCAAAACATTTACCATATCGGTATATTCAGAAAATAATGTCGGACTCCTCAACCGAATCTCTGGGATATTTCTAAAAAGACACATTAATATTGAAAGTCTTAATGTTTCAGAATCTGAGATTGAAAACGTATTTCGATTTATTATAGTGGTCAAAACCACAGAAAGCTGGGTAAAGAAAATTGTAGGGCAAATAGAAAAACAGATCGATGTGATCAAGGCGTATTATCATACAGATGATGAAACCATCTATCAGGAATCGGCTTTGTTCAAAATTGAATCTCATCTATTATTCGACGAACGCCAGATACAAAATATTATAAAACACAGCAATTCTATAATTGTAACAGTATCCCGTGAGTTTTTTGTAATAGCGAAAACGGGAAGAAGATCAGAAATTGAAGAATTGTACAATAGTTTAAGGCCTTTTGGGATTATGCAATTTGTTCGTTCAGGAAGAATCTCGGTCTCAAAGGCAGAAATGAAAATATCTTCGATGCTGAAAGAGTTTCAGGCATCGGTATCATAAATTGTTAATAGAAAAAACACAAAAATCAGCATGGCAAATTATTTTAATACACTTTCTTTAAGAGGCAAACTTCAACAATTAGGGGTTTGTGAGTTTATGGATTCTTCGGAATTTAGTGAAGGGGTACAAAAATTAAAAAATAAAAAAATTGTAATCGTTGGTTGTGGAGCACAGGGGCTCAACCAAGGATTAAATATGCGGGATTCAGGTCTTGATATCTCCTATGCATTGCGTGATGCTGCGATTACTGAAAAAAGAGCTTCCTATAAAAATGCTACTGAGAATAATTTTAAGGTAGGAACGTACAAAGAACTTATACCTTCTGCAGATCTTGTTTGCAACCTTACTCCGGATAAGCAGCATACTTCTGTTGTTAATGCGATCATGCCATTGATGAAGAACGGCGCTGTATTATCGTATTCCCACGGTTTTAATATTGTAGAGGAGGGAATGCAGATCCGTAAAGATATTACAGTGATCATGGTAGCTCCCAAGTGTCCCGGATCTGAAGTAAGGGAAGAGTACAAGAGAGGTTTTGGTGTTCCCACCCTGATTGCAGTACATCCTGAAAATGATCCTAATGGTGACGGACTTGAGTTGGCAAAGGCTTATGCAGCAGCTACCGGTGGGCATAGAGCAGGTGTGCTACGCTCGTCTTTTGTAGCGGAGGTAAAATCTGATTTGATGGGAGAGCAAACCATTTTGTGCGGTTTGTTGCAAACCGGATCTATTTTATGCTTTGATAAAATGATTGAAGAGGGAATTGATAAAGGCTTTGCTTCCAAACTGATCCAATACGGCTGGGAAACCATTACAGAAGCACTAAAACACGGCGGGATCACCAATATGATGGATCGTTTGTCCAATCCGGCAAAATTAAAGGCTTTTTCCCTTGCCGAGGAACTTAAGGAGATCATGCGTCCTTTATTTCAAAAGCATATGGATGATATCATGAGCGGTCATTTCTCAAAAACTATGATGGAAGACTGGGCGAATGACGATGTTAATCTGTTGACCTGGCGAAAGGCTACGGGAGAAACCGCTTTTGAAAAATCAGAAGCGACTTCAGAAACCATCGACGAACAAGCCTATTTTGATCATGGCGTTTTAATGGTAGCTTTCGTGAAATCCGGTGTGGAGCTTGCTTTTGAAACGATGACGGAAGCAGGAATTATCGAAGAATCTGCGTACTACGAATCTTTACATGAAACACCTTTAATTGCCAATACAATAGCCAGAAAAAAACTGTTTGAGATGAACAGAGTGATATCTGATACTGCTGAATATGGTTGTTACCTGTTTGACCACGCCTGTAAACCTTTACTTAAGGATTTCATGAAAAAGATAGATACGACTGTGATCGGTAAGCCTTATGCAAAAGGGAATAAAGTAGATAATGTAGAGCTCATTGCCGTTAATCATGCCATAAGAAATCATCCGATAGAGGAGGTTGGAGCCTCATTAAGAGCTTCTATGACTGCGATGAAAAAAATAGTTTAATGAAGGTTTCTACTGCTTACATACCAAAATTAACCGATGTAAAAGCAGCTGCTTCCTTGCTTCACGGGGTTGCTCAGGTAACACCACTGATGCATAATTTTTCGTATTCAGATCTCTACAAGTCGAATATTTTTTTTAAAAGAGAAGATCTTCAGGTCGTTCGTTCTTATAAAATAAGGGGTGCGTACAATAAGATCAGTTCCTTAAGTGATGCACAAAAACAAAAGGGAATTGTGTGCTCCAGTGCTGGTAATCATGCCCAGGGGGTCGCTATTTCGTGTAAAAAGTTAGCTATCCACGGTACTATTTATATGCCTTCGCCTACTCCCAGGCAAAAAATAGATCAAGTACAGATGTTTGGAGGCGATGCGATAGAAATTGTTCTTGAAGGAGATACGTATGACGATTGTTACAAAGCAGCGATCAAAGAGTGTGAACGATTGGGTAAAACCTTCGTACATCCCTTTAACGATGAAAAAGTGATCGAAGGACAGGCAACAGTAGGCCTTGAAATCTTAGAACAGACTGCCGAAGATATTGATTACGTTTTTGTACCGGTTGGTGGGGGAGGACTAATTTCTGGACTCAGTAGTGTTTTCAACGAATTATCGCCAAATACCAAAATAATTGGAGTGGAGCCTTCGGGAGCACCTTCTATGAAAACCTCTTTGCACAATGGTGAAAATACTACCTTAAAATCGATAGAAAAATTTGTCGATGGAGCTGCAGTAAAAAGGGTAGGAGACCTAAATTTTGAGATATGTAAAAGATATCTCAGCGATATGATTACAGTAGATGAAGGCAAAATTTGCCAAACCATCTTAGACCTATATAATAAGGAAGCAATCGTCGTAGAACCTGCCGGAGCAATGACTATTGCTGCTTTAGATCAATATAAAGAAAAAATATTGCGTAAGAATGTGGTTTGTGTGGTGAGTGGAAGCAATAATGACATCACCCGAACCGCAGAAATTAAAGAGCGTGCATTGCTGTATTCGAATCTCAAGCATTACTTTATCATTCGTTTTCCACAAAGGGCTGGAGCACTCCGGGAATTTGTTGCGGAGATCCTGGGCCCCGATGATGACATTACACATTTTGAATACACCAAAAAACACAATCGTGAAACCGGACCTGCTGTGGTTGGTATTGAATTAAAGAGTCCCGAAGATTTAATACCTTTAATCAACCGAATGAAGGAAAACAAATTTTATGGTGATTATCTCAATAATAAGCCAGATTTGTTTCAGTTTTTAATTTAAATACAACTATATTTCATGCAAATAACTAAAGAAGTTATCCCTGAAAAATATCAAATTACCAATGTTTTACATCAGGATACTTATCTGGTAAAGGGAGAACTTAAAAAATGGAAAGGAAAAACAACCGAGGTATATTCTACTATTTCTTCAACTGATGAATATAAGCCTACGCTCTTAGGGACCATTCCCTACATGGGAGAGCCGGAAGCAGAAGAAGTTCTTGATTCTGCAAGACACGCTTACAATCAGGGTCAGGGATTATGGCCTACGATGAAAGTCGCAGATCGTATTGCCTGTATGGAGAAGTTTGTAACTCAAATGATCACCAAGCGGGAGGAAGTCGTGAAACTACTCATGTGGGAAATTGGGAAATCGCTTCCTGATTCCGAAAAAGAATTT
This sequence comes from Flavobacteriaceae bacterium M23B6Z8, assembly GCA_046199005.1. Taxonomy (GTDB): domain Bacteria; phylum Bacteroidota; class Bacteroidia; order Flavobacteriales; family Flavobacteriaceae; genus Ascidiimonas. The sequence goes on along the minus strand of CP176050.1, from coordinate 2,498,430 downwards.
GATCGAACTGTAGAATACATCTACGATACGATAGAAGACTACAAACAACTAGATCGTGATTGTGCAAAGTTCGCCAAGAGAGATGGCGTTTACGCGCATATTCGAAGAGGTCCCTTAGGTATTGTATTGTGCCTGGGGCCATACAACTATCCGCTAAATGAAACATTTGCGCTTCTGATCCCGGCTTTGATCATGGGTAATGCCGTGATCTTTAAGCCTGCGAAACACGGTGTTTTGCTTATCTCTCCCTTGCTGGAAGCATTTCAAAACAGTTTTCCACGTGGTGTAGTTAATGTAGTGTACGGAAGGGGTAGAGAGGTAGCCGCTCCCATCATGCAATCTGGTTACGTTGATGTATTAGCACTCATAGGTAATAGCAAATCGGCTATAGCATTACAGGATCAGCATCCCAATAAAAACCGATTACGACTTGTTCTAGGGTTGGAAGCCAAAAATCCAGCGATCGTGCTACCCGATGCAGATCTGGATCTGGCAATTGATGAATGTATTTCCGGAACACTCAGCTTTAACGGACAGCGATGCACAGCACTTAAAATTTTATATGTTCACGAAGAGGTGCGCGAAGAATTCAATAAACGATTCGCTAAGCGGGTAGACAGTCTTAAATTTGGAAATCCATGGGATAAAGATGTAAAACTTACACCATTACCTGAGCCCGGCAAGTCTGATTATATTCAGGAGCTTATAGATGATGCTTTGGCCAAAGGAGCAAAGATTATCAACAAAAAAGGAGGAGAACGTACTGAGAATTTTATTTATCCCGCTGTTCTTTATCCGGTATCCAAGGATATGAGAGTTTATGAAGAAGAGCAATTTGGTCCTGTGATCCCAATTGTTCCTTTTTCTGATATTCAGGAGCCGTTAGACGATATGGCCGATTCAAATTACGGACAACAGGTGAGTCTTTTTGGAAAAGATGTATATACACTTTCTCCTCTTATAGATACGCTTGTGAACCTGGTATGTAGGGTAAATCTAAATAGTTCCTGCCAGCGTGGTCCCGACGTTTATCCTTTTACAGGCCGAAAGGATTCTGCTGTTTCTACATTGAGTGTTCATGACGCATTACGCTCTTTCTCTATTCGTACGTTTGTGGCATCAAAAGATAATCCTTACAATAATGAAATCCTTGAAAAGTTATTGCAGACAAAAGTCTCTAATTTTATAAGCACAGATTATCTCCTTTAAATAGTGATGAAAAAAATAAAAGCTTCCGTTTCTCTGGAAAATTGAGAAAAACGGAAGCTTTTGCATTCAAATATTCGATCAATAGCAAGGAACCTGATAATTCCAGGAATATAAGGTTGATCCACAATGCCTTGTGCCTCCACAGGAAAGGGTATCTGGATCAAGAGACTGTAACGTACCTCCTTTAAGTTTAAGGCTACTCATTTTTGAGACTTTGGTTTTGTTTAGTCGTAACTTCACACTGGATAATTTCTTTTTTTTCATTGTTCAGAGTTTTAAATTTATAAGTAATTTACCACAAAAAATGTAAATTTACAAATAAAAGCCTGGTATGAATTCATACCAGGCTTTCTACTAAAAAACCAATCAATTAAATAATGGTAGACTGACCGAAATTGATGTTCTCTTGATTGAGCCTCAATTCGCCATCAGTATTGAGAATATAATTAGCAATAAAATCTCCGACTTTGAGTGTTCCGTAACCGCTCTCTGCGTCGATATCCGGAGTTACAATATTGTGTTCTAATGATTTTTCAACCGCTTTATTTACCAGTGCTGCTTCTTCGATCAATCCGAAATGCTCCAATAGCATGGCAGCCGAAAGAATGCTCGCGATAGGATTTGCAATGTCTTTTCCTTTTGCCTGCGGATAGGAACCATGAATAGGCTCAAATAAAGCGTTTTCTTCACCTACGGAAGCAGAGGCGAGTAATCCGATGGAACCTCCAATCACACTTCCTTCATCAGAAATAATGTCACCGAACATATTTTCGGTTAATATAACATCAAACTGACTTGGATTTAAGATCATTTGCATGGCTGCATTGTCAACAAAAAGAAAGTCTAAAGCAACATCTTTATAACTTTTTCCTATTTCAGTTACGACTTTACGCCATAATCTTGAAGTTTCCAATACATTAGCTTTATCTACAAGTGTAAGCTTATTACGTCGCTTTCTGGCAGCCTTAAAGGCTAGATGGGCGATTCTTTCTATTTCTTTTTCAGAATATTCACAAAGATCGGAAGCAACGGTACCGTCATCACTCAATTTTTTTTCTCCAAAGTAAATTCCGCCGGTAAGTTCACGGTAAATCGTGAAGTCTGTTCCTTCCAATATATCAGGTTTCAAAGGCGACTTTTCCACCAATGTGGGGTATGCCTTTACCGGCCTTATATTGGTAAATAACCCTAATGATTTTCGCAAGCGAAGAAGTCCCTGCTCCGGGCGAACCTTCGCAGAAGGGTCGTTGTCATACTTGGGATCTCCAATTGCTCCAAACAATACTGCGTCGCTGGATTCACAAATATCTAGTGTTTCTTCGGGTAGTGGATTTCCTGTCTTTTCAATAGCAATGGCTCCAACCAGTGCGGTTGTGTATTCGAAAGTATGCCCAAAGTTTTCTGCAACAGCATCCAGGGTTTTTATTGCCTGACTGGTTACTTCAGGACCAATCCCATCTCCGGATAATACAGCAATTTTTAATTTCATTTTAGCGAATTACTTTAATATGTTTTTTGCTTTTCGAAGGCTATGATCTTTTCCTGATTATTGATTAAATAATCAATATCGTCATAACCATTCATCAGGCAGATTTTTTTAAAAGGGTCAATTTCAAAATCTTCAAAAGACATCGAACTTCTAATGGAAACCGTTTGGTTCTCAAGATCTACGATCAGTTCGGTAGAAGGATTTTGACTTACAGCGGTCATCGCATTATTCAAGAACTGAGGTGATATTTGAATGGGTAAAATTCCGTTATTCAATGCATTTCCCTTAAAAATATCCGCAAAATAACTAGATATGACCACTTTAAATCCGTAACCGGCCAAAGCCCAAGCTGCATGTTCCCGACTGGAACCACAACCAAAATTATTACCAGCTAATAAAATGCTTCCGGAATATTGGGGTTTGTTCAGTACAAAGTCTTTCACCTCAGTACCATCTTTATGAAACCGCCAGTCCCGGAATAAATTATTACCAAAACCTAACTTGTCTGTTGCCTTTAAGAACCTCGCGGGAATAATTTGATCCGTATCTATATTTTCAATAGGCAAAGGAACTGCAGTTGATATGAGTTTCGTGAATTTTTCCATTTTAATTGAGCTGTTTGCTTATATCAATAAGTTTTCCTTCTACGGCGGTGGCGGCGGCTACTAGCGGACTGGCAAGAATGGTTCTTGCTCCTTGTCCCTGTCGTCCTTCAAAATTTCTATTAGAAGTAGATACGCAGTACTCTCCTGCAGGAATTTTATCTTCATTCATTCCGAGGCATGCAGAGCATCCAGGCTGTCGTATTTCAAACCCAGCGGAAGCGAATACTACATCCAGACCTTCTTCTACGATCTGTTTTGCGACTTGCTGAGAGCCGGGAACGATAAGCGCGTTTACATTGGCTGCCTTTTGCTTTCCCTTGATGTAATCTGCGACGACTCTAAAATCTTCAATTCGCGAGTTGGTGCAACTTCCTATAAAAACATAGTTGATCTTTTTGTCCAGAAGGTGCTCTCCTTTTTTAAAACCCATATACGCCAAAGACTTTTCGAAAGAGGCGTCCTCAATGTCAGGAATAGGTTCATTGATTTTGATTCCCATACCAGGATTGGTACCATAGGTGACCATGGGATAAATATCTGAAGCATCAAAATTGTATTCCTGATCAAAAACAGCACCCTCATCGGTTTTCAGTGTCTCCCAAAATGCTTTTTTCGCTTCAAAGTCGGCACCCTTCGGCGCAAATTCTCTACCTTTTACATAATCAAAAGTAGTTTGATCGGGAGCGATCATTCCACCTCTTGCACCCATTTCAATACTCATATTGCAAACGGTCATACGACCTTCCATACTCATATTTTCAAAAACATCTCCGGCATATTCCACAAAATAACCTGTTCCTGAATTCGTGCCTAGTTTGGCGATAATGTAGAGAATAACATCCTTAGGCAGCACCCCTTTCGCCAATTTGCCGTTGACATTAACCCTCATTTTCTTAGGTTTGTTGAGCAGCAGGCACTGGCTGGCAAACACCTGAGCGACCTGGCTCGTACCTATACCAAATGCAATAGTACCGAATGCTCCATGTGTCGAGGTGTGACTATCACCGCAAACAATGGTCATACCGGGTTGAGTGATCCCCAGTTCCGGTGCCATGACGTGAACGATTCCCTGATATTTATGACCTAATCCGTACAGCGTAATACCATGCTTTTGACAATTGGCGGTAAGTTGTTCCACTTGTTTTTTAGAAAGGAGGTCTTTTATAGGTAAATGTTGGTCTTTGGTAGGAACGTTATGATCTGCCGTGGCAACTACCTGATCGGGTCTGAAAACCGGAATATCCCGCTTTTCGAGTTCTTCAAAAGCTTGCGGACTGGTTACTTCGTGAATTAAATGTTTGTCTATATATAATATCTGAGGTCCGTTTTCAACCGTATCTACCACATGTGCATCCCAGACCTTATCAAAAAGAGTTTTTTTCATTTTAAGCAACGCTTATCTTAGAAATATTTGAGACCGAAATGATCTCGTGTATGTCCCGATCTTCAATTTGTTTTTTACGGTCTGCAAACTTCAGGAACTCCTCATAAACCACATCTAACTGTAATTTGGTAAGATCGTATCCTACGTTTTTTGCTCGGTAAGCAAGAGCAGCTCTCCCACTTCTTGCTGTTAATACGATAGCAGATTCTGTAACACCTACGTCTGCCGGATCAATAATTTCGTAGGTTTCACGATTTTTAATTACTCCGTCCTGATGAATTCCAGAGCTGTGCGCAAAGGCGTTGGCCCCAACAATCGCCTTATTAGGCTGTACGGGCATACACATACTGTTAGAAACCATTTGGCTGGTATCATAAAGAAGACTTGAATTAATGCCTGTATCCAGATTTAAGTACGGATGCTGACGTAAGATCATCACGACCTCTTCGAGCGATGTATTTCCGGCTCTTTCCCCAATTCCGTTAATGGTACACTCTATTTGTCGGGCTCCATTGATCACTCCGGAAATTGAATTTGCCGTAGCAAGCCCAAGATCATTATGACAGTGACAAGACAGGATTGCTTTGTCAATATCAATTACGTGATCTTTCAAATATTTCATTTTTGCTCCATACTCTTCCGGCAAGCAGTATCCTGTGGTATCCGGAATATTAAGAACGGTTGCTCCCGCAGCGATAACTGCACTGCATATTTGCGCTAAAAATTCATTATCTGTTCTTCCCGCATCTTCTGCATAGAATTCAACATCATCAACAAAAGTCTTTGCGAATGCAACTGCCTCCACCGCACGTTCGAGAATTTCTTCACGACTGCTGTTGAATTTATATTTAATATGAGAATCAGAAGTTCCGATTCCTGTGTGAATCCTAGGTTTTTTAGCGTACTTCAAAGCCTCTGCGGCAACCTCAATATCTTTTTTTACGGCTCTTGTGAGTCCGCAAACGGTGGCGTTTTTAACTATTTTAGAAATCTCACTTACCGAGTGAAAGTCTCCCGGGCTTGAGATAGGAAATCCAGCTTCAATCACGTCTACCCCTAACTCATCAAGTCGTTGTGCAATAATGAGTTTCTGCTCAGTATTTAGTTTACATCCCGGTACTTGCTCCCCGTCTCTAAGTGTGGTATCAAATATTTGGACTTTATCTTTTTTCATAAGTAATCGATAAATTTCTTATTAACTTTACGAATTTATATTTTGTACGCTTATTAGAGGTTCATCTTTTATATATAGTTACAACGTTTAATTATTTTTTTTGAGACATATCTATCTGGTAATCAGGTTTATAAATATATTATTTTACAATAACAATCACCGTGAAAGACTCATTATTCATTTTGGTTAAATCTCTTTCCAAATCAGAAAAGCGTCAATTTAAGCTTTATGTAGGCAGATTAGGGGTTAATGCGGATGCAAAATTTCTTGCGTTATTCAATCAAATGGATAAAATGGATGAATATTCCGAGGAGGTAATAATCAATAATGGTATTGTTAAAAAACAACAACTATCCAATTTAAAAGCACATCTATACAAACAGATACTTATTAGTCTGCGTTTGAATCCTGTTCATCAAAATATACGCATTCAAATACGGGAACAAATGGATTTTGCCACAATTCTTTACCACAAAGGTTTATATAAGCAAAGTCTCAAAATTTTGGATAAAGCCAAAGGCCTTGCCATTGAGAATGAAGAAAAGACGGCGGCGTATGAGATTGTAGAGCTCGAAAAACTAATTGAAACCCAGTATATTACTCGCAGTATTTCTGGAAGGGCAGACGAGCTTACCACCCAGGCAGAGGAATTTAGCACACTCAATTTGATTACCAGTAAGCTTTCTAATTTATCTCTCCAACTTTACGGTATGATGTTGAAGATGGGGTATGTAAGAAATGATAAAGAACTAAAAGAAGTACAGAATTATTTCTACGAGCGCTTACCTGAAGTTAGTCTTGAAAAGATGGGATTTAGAGAGAAATTTTGGTTGTACAATGCGCATTTATGGTACAGTTTTCTCACTCAGGACTTCCTAAGCTGTTTCAAATTTTCAAGTAAGTGGGTAACGCTCTTTTACGAGCATCCTCGAATGATCTATTTAAATCCGGTGTTTTATTTAAAAGGAAATCATTATTTGCTTGAGTCTTTATTCTTTATCAAGTATAAAACACAAATGAAAGAGACCTTGAATAAGATGGAAGCGACTATTGATGACGATCGTTTTCCTAAAAACGATAATGTGATCTCTCTGGCTTTTCTCTATAGACATCTTAATAAATTGAATTTGCTATTTCTGGAGGGTGATTTTGAGAAAGGGATAGGGCTTGTTGATGAGATTTTGCTTGGGTTAAAGAAGCATAAAGACAGATTAGACGAGCACCATGCCATGGTTTTTTACTACAAAATTGCATGTCTGTATTTTGGGGTGGGAGATAATCGCACCTGTATTAAATATCTTAAGAAGATCATTGAAAATAAAAAGCTCACCATGCGTGAAGACCTTATGTGCTTCTCCAGAGTGCTAAGTTTGGTAGCCCATTACGAAGCAGGGATGGACTATCATCTGGAAGTACAACTGAAGAGCACCTATAAATTTTTGCTTAAGATGAATGATCTTCAGGCGGTACAGCATGAAATGATTCGTTTTCTTAGAAACCTGGGGGATATTTATCCACATGAACTAAAAGACGCGTTCAGACAGCTTCATGATCGTTTACTGGTATATGAAGATCACCCTTATGAGAAAAGAGCATTTTTATATCTGGATATCATTTCTTGGCTAGAAAGTAAAATAGAGAATAGACCTATTGGAGAGATCATTCGCGAAAAATCTCAAAAACTCATTCGGTAAATGAGACTTTCCGGCTATGCCAGAAATTTGGTGATCTTAAATCTTTCGATGCTCTTTATTAGTACATCGGGAGCGTTAGGCAGATATATTACTACAGTTCCGCCTGTAACCATTTTTTTCAGGGCATTGATCGCAGCAATTTTTCTCTACGCATTTTGTCGTTACAAAGGCATAAATGTTCTAAAACCTTTAGGAAATGACTTAAAAAGCATTGCTTTGAGTGGTCTTTTCATGGGAATTCACTGGGTCACCTATTTCTATTCATTGCAACTGTCTAATGTAGCTATTGGTATGCTGTCTATTTTTACCTATCCCGTGATCACTACTTTCCTGGAGCCTCTGTTATTAAAAACTAAATTTCAGCCTTTTCAGCTTCTGCTCGCACTACTTGTCGTATTGGGAATTTATTTTTTGGTTCCAGAATTCAGTTTCAAAAATGATCATACACTTGCAGTGCTTTTAGGGGTTATTTCGGCATTATTTTATGCATTGCGTAATATTCTGGTAAAAAAACATATTAACAACTATCATGGCACCGCTATCATGTGGTATCAGCTTGTGGTTGTAATTATTTTTTTGATGCCCTTCTTATTATTTTATTCATTGGATGATGTATGGACACAATTACCGGCCCTTGCTACACTCGCCTTACTCACAACAGCAATAGGACATAGCTTGTATGTAGTAAGTTTTCGGTTTTTTTCGGTAAGTACGGCTAGCATCATGGGAAGCTTGCAACCACTTTACGGTATTTGTATTGGTTTTTTGTTTTTAGGAGAATATCCTGCTATGGAAACGATCATTGGGGGAGCACTCATATTGGCATCCGTAGTCCTTGAAGGAATCAGGTCTTTTCGATGATATCTTTTTCAAAATACTGCCATAATACAGTATTAGGAACTGGCGCAACGATTTTAACCAGTTCTTTTTTCACCGGATGCATGAAAGAAAGACTTCTGGAATGCAAATCGATTCCTGCATCTGGGTTGCTTCTCGAATAACCATATTTTAGATCGCCTTTAATAGGACTTCCTATTTTAGCTAATTGAACTCGAATCTGGTGATGTCTTCCGGTTTGCAAATTTACCTGGAGTAGGGTATATCTATCAGAGGAGCTCACTATTTTATAATCTAAAACCGCTTTTTTACTGTCATTTACTTCTTTGTCAAAGGCTGTTGATACATTTTTCTTTTGATTTCTCTTTAACCAGTGAATGAGTGTGCCGGCACGTTTTTCAGGAGTTTTTTTCACGATGGCCCAATATGACTTTTCAGTTTGCCTTTCTTTGAAAAGGGTATTCATTCGTGATAATGCTTTTGATGTTCGCGCAAAAATAACCACACCAGAGGTAGGTCTGTCCAGACGATGGATCACTCCTAAGTAAACATTCCCTTCTTTGCTGTATTTTTCTTTGATATAACTTTTTACAATTTCGCTTAATGGCAGATCTCCGGTTTGATCTCCCTGTACAATATCACCGCATCTTTTATTTATTGCGATCAAGTGATTGTCTTCATACAATATTTGAAGATTGGATTTATGCGTGCGAGTAGCTGCCATTAAAAAGAATACTTAATACTGCTCTTCCTCACTGGGAAAATCACGTGTCTTTACGTCATCTACATATTGGGTAATAGCCTGGGTCATTTCTTCGTAAAGATTCATATATCTTCTTAGAAACCGAGGATTAAATTCGTGAGTGATTCCCAACAAATCATGTATGACCAATACCTGACCATCTGCATACTTTCCAGCACCTATTCCTATAGTTGGTATGGTAAGTTTCTCAGATACTTTTTTCGTAAGCGCAGCAGGTATCTTTTCAAGAACGATTCCGAAGCATCCCATTTTTTCTAACATAATGGCATCTTCTACGAGCTTCTGAGCTTCTTCTTTTTCTTTAGCTCTTACGGTATAGGTTCCAAATTTATAAATTGATTGAGGCGTTAAACCTAAATGTCCCATCACCGGTATACCGGCATTAAGAATTCGCTTTACAGATTCTTTAATTTCTTTACCGCCTTCCAATTTAACCGCGTGCGCACCACTTTCTTTCATAATTCGTATGGCAGAACGCAACGCTTCCTTTGGGTCTGATTGATAACTCCCAAATGGAATGTCGACCACCACGAGAGCTCTTTCTACCGCCCTTATTACAGAGGATGCATGATAGATCATTTGATCAAGTGTAATTGGAAGAGTGGTTTCATGTCCTGCCATTACATTACTTGCAGAATCCCCTACAAGTATGACATCTACGCCAGATCCGTCTACGATCTTTGCCATGGAATAATCATAAGATGTTAGCATTGATATTTTTTCACCCTGACGTTTCATTTCCGTGAGTGATTTGACAGTTACTCGTTTGTATTCTTTCTTAGCGGTAGACATGATCTTTAAAATAATTTGCGTAAAAGTAGTAAATTACAATCGCAAATCAATTTACGACCCATGAAATTCAAATATGGTTTTCTGCTGATCCTTTGTGTACTTTTTTCAAGGATATCGATAGCGCAGGATGGTTCTGATGAACAAATAAAACGATCGATCCTCAATTTTTTTGAAGGTTTTCACGAAAGAGATTCTGTAGCGATCAAGAAAACAATCAGTGATCATTTTATATTGAGAACAATTTTTCTGGATTCCAGCGGATCTGAAGTTTTAAAAACAACTCCGGTGAATACATTTTTGTTCAGTTTAACTAAAATCCCTCAGAATAAAACATTTGAAGAAAAATTGCTGTCCTTTTCGATACATACTGATGGTCTTATGGCACATGCATGGACACCCTACGAATTTTGGTATGACGGAAGCTTAAGTCATTGCGGGGTGAATTCGTTTCGCCTCATGAAAACAAAAACAGGCTGGCATATAATTTCTATTACGGATACACGATATAAGAACCAATGCGAAAAACAGGAATAAGTTAGCAGTTGTTCCTGGATACCATTAAATCGTATTCTCTTTCAAGACGTAGAACTTGCGTCTATTGCATGAACCGTTGTATTGATTCCATTTAAAGTTAAAAGCTTCCGGCACTTCTCTGTAGACATTTTTCGCATACGCTTCCGGTATTTATGACAGCTTGTCATATTTTGGCACCATGGCATAATCCTTGACTTATAGATGTTGATTTAAAAAAGATTTTTCAACTCAACAAAAACATAAATATGGGTAAGATTATTGGAATTGACTTAGGAACTACCAATTCGTGCGTTTCCGTTATGGAAGGTAATGAACCTGTGGTAATTCCTAATGCAGAAGGTAAAAGAACTACACCTTCTGTGATTGCATTTGTAGAAGATGGTGAAATAAAGGTAGGAGATCCTGCAAAGCGTCAGGCTGTTACCAATCCTCATAAAACGATTTATTCGATTAAGCGTTTTATGGGAAACAAATACACAGAGTCTCAGAAAGAAGCAGAAAGGGTACCTTATAAAGTTGTAAAAGGAGATAACGATACGCCTCGTGTAGATATTGACGGTCGTTTGTATACGCCACAGGAATTATCTGCGATGATTCTTCAGAAAATGAAGAAAACAGCCGAAGATTATCTGGGACAGGATATTAGCGAAGCAGTTATTACTGTACCTGCATATTTTAATGATTCACAACGGCAGGCAACAAAAGAAGCTGGTGAGATTGCAGGGTTAAAGGTACAGCGTATTATTAATGAGCCTACGGCAGCTGCCCTGGCATATGGTCTCGATAAAAAAGATACCGATCAAAAAATCGTAGTATTCGATTTTGGTGGTGGAACACACGATGTTTCTATTCTAGAGTTAGGCGATGGAGTTTTTGAAGTACTTTCAACAGATGGTGATACACATTTAGGAGGTGATGATGTAGATGAGAAGATCATTAACTGGTTGGCAGAAGAATTCAAGAAAGATGAAGACATTGACTTAAGAAAAGATGCAATGGCACTTCAAAGACTTAAAGAAGCTGCTGAAAAAGCCAAAATTGAATTGTCTTCTTCTTCGCAGACAGAAATTAACTTGCCGTACATCACAGCGACTGCATCAGGACCTAAACACTTGGTTAGATCGCTCTCAAGATCGAAATTTGAGCAGTTAATAGATGATTTGGTAAAAAGAACGATTGCTCCTTGTGCTACTGCATTGAAAAACGCAGGTTTATCTGCGAGTGATATCGATGAGATTATTTTAGTAGGAGGTTCTACAAGAATACCAGCTGTTCAGGAAGCGGTAGAGAAATTCTTTGGTAAAAAACCTTCTAAAGGGGTGAATCCTGATGAAGTAGTGGCCGTTGGTGCTGCAATTCAGGGAGGTGTACTCACCGGAGATGTGAAAGATGTATTATTGCTTGATGTTACACCGCTTTCTTTAGGTATTGAAACAATGGGTGGAGTGTTAACTAAATTGATTGAAGCTAACACTACGATCCCTACCAAGAAGTCTCAGGTATTCTCAACTGCGGCAGATAATCAACCGTCAGTAGAAATTCATGTGTTACAGGGAGAGAGACCTATGGCGGCAGATAATAAGACGATCGGGCGTTTCCATTTAGACGGTATTCCGCCAGCTCCCAGAGGAACTCCTCAAATTGAAGTAACGTTTGATATTGATGCGAATGGTATTATTAAAGTAACTGCAGCAGATAAGGCAACAGGAAAATCTCAGGATATTAGAATCGAAGCTTCTTCCGGTTTGACGCAAGAAGAGATCGAGAAGATGAGACGGGAAGCCGAAGCGAACGCAGATGCCGATAAAGCAGCAAAAGAGCGAGTAGACAAGCTAAATGAAGCAGATGGAATGATCTTCCAGACAGAAAAGCAGCTTAGTGAATTTGGAGATAAGCTTTCTGAAGGTAATAAGAGTGCGATTGAAGCAGCTCTAGAAGAACTTAAGAAAGCCTATGAGTCTAAAGATGTAGCGGTTATTCAGCCTGCTTTAGATAAAATAAATGAAGCATGGAAAGCTGCATCTGAAGAAATGTACAAGGCTCAGGCAGAAGGTGCACAGAAAGCAGGAACCCCTGGGGGTGATGCTGGTGCAGGAGAACCTGCTGCAGATGCAGAAGGAGATGATGTACAGGATGTAGATTTTGAAGAAGTGAAATAATTCACTGTTCATCTTAAATATGAAAGCGGACTTTTAAGTCCGCTTTTTTGTTGCTCTAAAGCTTCTCAATATTCATTAAAAATGTTACTTACACAGGCTCTTCCTTTGGTAGCACCGCCCAGAATATTTCTGGATTTTAATTGACTAATAACTTTTTTTGAAAATGCCGTTCAGAACGTTGCTTTTTCTTCATGATTATAAATTTTAATAGCAATATACGCCCTGAGGACATATAGAATCTGATTGACAACCGTCTGTATAGGGCGGACACGCATTTGTTCGCACAGGACAGTTATTGTTGGTATAACATGTGGTACCGGTAAAACCTCCTCCGGTTCCGCAGTCCGTGCCAAAATCTGAACCACAGGGCTCTCCCGGGAAGGTGGGGCAGCCATCCCAGCTCGTACCTGTTCCACCAACAATTGCGTTTGTTCCTAAGCCAGCAATAGTCGACTTTTTAAACAATAACTTGCCAAGTTTTCTTTTTTTGTTTTTCATAATCTCTGAGTTTTTATAATTAAATTCTTTAAGAGGTAAAATGAATAAAATTAAAAGTCACAATACTCTTTTCCTTTGGAATTATGAATCCAGCTTTTACGGATTTGTAATTCATAAATGAGCTGCCAAATGATATTTAATAACACTGAACACCACCGGGGCAAATAGAACCTGATGGACAATCATCTGTCCATGCCGGACATTTTTCAGAATCATTGGTGCATTCAATTGTTTTACAATTTACTGTTCCTTCAACGCCTCCGGTTCCACCTTTTAAGGAATTTGTTCGAAAATTGGCAACTATAGATTTTCTAAGTTTAAGTTTTCCTAACCTTCTTTTTCTATTTTTCATAATATTAGAATTTTATAAGAATTAATCGTGCTTTAAAAGGATCATCGAAAAATTTCGATGACCTACTAATATTCATTGCATTACAGAAGATCATTTCTTTCATATTGAAAAATGAGTAATGATCTGTTATTTTATAACTAAAAAATAATTGAGGAGGGCAACGGAAAATGAACGAAGTAAATACCTTAAAATGAGGATACCGAATTAGTGGTATTATAGATACTTTCTGCTTTCAATATACAAAAAATAACAATCGTAAGAAAAAACATTTTTAAATTTATGATCTTTCTTATGTTAAATGACTTGTTGAGCTAGATCCAGGAAGGTAGAAAATCACTCCTAAATTCATGTCCGCCTGCGAAGGTCTCTATAGTCAAAAGATCTCCAAACAATTTCTTCATACGTTTCGTTTCTTCCAATAACTTGTTTTTTTCAATGTAAGGATCCTTGTCTCCGTAAATACAAGTAACTTTTGTTCCTTGTCTATGCAGGAAATTGAAATCTTCCGGTTGAAGTTCTGTTGGAATTCCACCGGCAAAAAGAATCATTTTGTCACACCTGATTTTTCTTCTTGCAACCCAACGAGTGGTTACAGATACACCTTGTGAAAATCCGAGAACAATAAAATTAACATGATAAGGGATCGCTTCGGCAGTGTATACAGCATCCAGATAGTTGAGAACATTTTCAATATCTACTTCTGTATTCTCTCTGGTAAGCCAACAGGCTCCTACATGTTTGTATTCATTACCCAAGTAATACTTTGAAGGCGCTTGCGGCGCTATGATGTAATTTTCTTCGGCATCCAGCGCATTAAAGTATTGAATAAAATACTTGCTTAAAAATCCAATGCCGTGATTAACGAGCCAGACATTTTTAGTTTTTGGTGTTAAATGATTTAAGGTAGAATAACTATTTTGATGCCGATAGACTGCATCTTTTTCTGCAAATCTCATAGTATTTGAATGGTCATTTTGTAATTTAGCTTACTAAAATAATCAATTACGATAAGGGTAGCGAAAGATCTTACAAAAACTTCCCTTGTATTAATCATTTTTACATGACAGAAAAAGTGAAAGAAGAACTATTAGCGAAGTGCAATGAGATCACACCAAATACGTTAATGGGTACTTTAGATATTCAATATACAGATGTGGGACCTGATTTTCTCGTAGCCAGCATGCCCGTTACTTCCAGGGTTCATCAACCAGACGGTGTCCTTCATGGAGGAGCAATGGTCGCGCTTGCAGAAAGTGTAGGAAGCGCTGCCTCTATTCTGTTTCTCGATTCAAAAAATTTGTTTGTCAGAGGTATAGAAATTGCTGCTAATCATGTGAAAAGCGTAAGGGAAGGGTTGGTTTTTGCAAAAGCTACCATTATTCATAAAGGCAAAACAACTCAGCTTTGGGAAATTAAAATAACCAATGAACAAAAAGAGCTTGTTTCTGTATGCAAATTGACTACCATCGCTCTGCCAAAAAAGCAATAATTTGAAAACCAATAAGCTTTACGAACAAGCTCAGGTCAGTATAGATCAAGATATGCCATTTGTTTTATACAGGAAAAAAGCTTCCGTAGTTCTCAATGGTTTTTTTCAGCAGGATTGTAGGTTGTACAGTTCAGAAAAACTTGATCAGCCGGGTTTCGTGATGGCTCCTTTTGATGCAAGGAAAGAATCCGTATTGATTCCGGAAAAAAAATCCTTTTTTTATCAGACTCTTATTGATAGAAGTAAAATTGATTCCTCTTATTCTGTTAAGGCAGATGCTTATAATCATGAAAGCGAAACAAAAGAAAATTATAAGCGCTTGATCCAAAGATGTATTTCGGCGATGCATCATACCAATCTTGTAAAGGTAGTTTTATCCAGAAAAGAGTCCGTACCATTTAAGTGTTCATTTCTAGAAGTTTTTGCTCGACTGGAACAGTTTTATTCTGATGCCTTCTGTTACTTGTTTTACCATCCAGAGGTGGGTTGTTGGACTGGTGCAACCCCGGAAACGCTTCTCTCATACGCTGGTAATGAGTTTTCCACAATGGCACTAGCAGGTACACGAAAGGTAGGTTTGAATTCAAATAAAGAATGGGGTAGAAAGGAACGTGAAGAACAAGCTTTGGTAACTACTGGTATTATTGAAACACTTAGAAAGTATACAAAAGACATTAATTTATCAGGACCTGAAACTGCTCAGGCAGGAAATTTAGAACATCTAAAGACCACCATTACCGGAACTCTTTCCCATAGTTATTTTGGTGACCTTATACGAGAATTACACCCAACACCTGCGGTATGCGGTACACCAAAGGAAGAAGCTAAAAAATTCATTCTGGAAAATGAAAATTATAATCGTGAGTTCTATACCGGATATTTAGGACCTGTGCATCTAAAAAATTCTCCAAACAGTATACCACTATCCGAACTTTATGTGAATCTTCGATGCATGAAGTTAGATGATGGTGAGGCTACGGTCTTTATGGGGGGAGGGATCACGACAGAAAGTGATGCTTCTTCTGAATGGGAAGAGACTGTAAATAAGTCTAAAACCATGAAAAAGGTACTTTACAGCCTTATGAAGTAAAGTTTCTGAAATCTTTGAAAGTTCGTATCTTTGCATTGCTAAGAAAAAGAAATTGTATTATCTGCCGGTAGTACGTAAAAAGCACCTGAGGTGAGTGCCTGGTGCCAACAACTTTGTTGAATGAAATACCCAGAAATTAAACTTGCGCAACAGATTATTCAACTTTGTAAATCCTACCAGCTGTCGCATGTAGTTATTTCCCCGGGATCGCGTAATGCTCCTCTAACCATGGGTTTCTACGAAGACCCTTTTTTTAACTGTTACAGCATTGTTGATGAGCGAAGTGCGGCATTCTTTGGTTTGGGCATAGCACAACAGCTTAAATTTCCAGTAATATTGGTTTGCACCTCAGGTTCTGCATTACTTAATTACTATCCTGCTATATCCGAAGCGTTTTACAGCGATATTCCGTTGGTGATAATCTCAGCAGATCGTCCTGCTCACAAAATCGATATTGGTGATGGCCAAACGATACGGCAAGCAAATGTTTTTAGTAATCATATAGCATATAGCGCAAATTTGTCCGGTTCAAGAGAACGAGTTTCAGAAGATGAAAAATTATTGAATAGTGCGCTAACTCGTTGTTTTGAACTTAATGCACCTGTACATATTAATGCTCCTTTTGAAGAGCCATTATACGGAATGATAGAAGGATCGCTTCCGGCTGTCGGGAATAGGTATATAAAAGAAAATGTAATCATATTTGAAGACGAAGCGTTACCATCGTTTATTGAAGACTGGAATCAATATTCAAAAAAACTCGTATTAGTTGGGGTACAGCATCCAAATGAAATCTCGGAGGAAATAATAACCCTATTAGCCAATGATCCTTCGGTTATTGTATTGACCGAAACGACCTCCAATCTTCACCATGAAGATTTTTTCCCGGCTATAGATCAATTGATCGCTCCCATTGAAAAAGACGATACTAAAATCATCGATTTAAAGCCTGAAATGTTGATCACTTTTGGAGGAATGATCATTTCTAAAAAAATCAAAGCTTTTCTTAGAAAATATACCCCACAGAAGCATTATCATATAGACACTAAGAAAGCTTATAACACCTATTTTTGCCTTTCACATCATTATAAAACATCAGTAAATATATTTTTCGGGACAGTTAGAGAGCAACTGGTTAAACTTGAATCCCAGTATAAAGCTTACTGGAAAGAGGTGGAGTCTCACCGAAAACAACAACATTCTCTTTATATATCAAAAATCGCCTTTTCTGATTTCTGGGTGTATTCTCAACTGTTTGCTGGCATTCCTTCTCCTGCAATGTTGCAATTGAGTAATAGTTCTACTGTAAGATATGCACAATTGTTTGAATTGAATAGATCACTACAGGTTTTTTGCAACAGAGGAACAAGTGGTATAGATGGAAGCACCTCTACTGCTATAGGTGCAGCTAATGCAAGTGAAATGCCCTCATTTCTGATTACAGGTGATCTTAGCTTTTTTTATGACAGTAATGCATTGTGGAATGAATACATCCCAAATAATTTCAAAATAGTTGTCATTAATAATGGAGGAGGAGGTATTTTTAGGATACTACCTGGCCCCAAGACTTCACATAAATTTCATAGATACTTTGAGACCAGACACGATCTGAACGCTTCAGATCTTTGTAAAATGTATGGTTTGAAATATATTTCGGTCAAAAATAAAGAAACGTTCATTCAAGTATTACCTGATTTTTTCTCCTATCAGGAGGGTCCCATACTGTTGGAAGTTTTTACACCAACAGCACTAAATGATCAAATTTTGCTTGATTATTTCAAGTTTATTCGCTAGTTCTGCTAATTTTATTATCACTCATGCAAAGAAAATGTTATATTTAACATTTGTAAAGCATATTAATAAACTAAAACTATAACTATGAGCAAAAGAGACGATCTAATTGCAAAGTATGCGTCAGATCTTAAAGAGAAATGTGGAGTTACTCCAGACATGGATTTATTAACTAAGGTGACCATTGGTTTGGGACCTTCCATTTACAACGCAGATTCTTCTACTGTTTCCGGTTCTGACGAAAAAGAACTTGCCACCGTTAAAAATAATTTTTTGATTAAAAAATTAGGATTGAGCGAAAGTCAAGATCTTGACGGAGCAATTAATGCCGTTATAGAAAAGTACGGAAAATCAAATCGAAACAAATACAGAGCTGTTATCTATTATTTGTTAACGGTTCACTTCAATAAGCAATCCGTATATAACTAATTAGAAATATTGTTTTTTTATAAGGCGTCTTTTAAGACGCCTTTTTTAATGTGTATCTTTGCAAGATTTAAATTATTATATGATAGAAATAGGAGCTTATAATACATTAGAAATTCTAAGAGACACAGAACCAGGTCTTTTTTTGGGTGATGATGAAGGGAACGATATATTGCTTCCTAACAAGTATGTTCCCAGAGATTTTGAAATCGGCACTAAAATTACCGTATTCTGTTATCTCGATCATATGGAACGACCCGTAGCTACCACTCTAAAGCCTTCTATTGTAAAAAACAGCTTCTCCCTTCTAAAAGCTGTGGAAGTAAACGAAATAGGAGCATTTATGGACTGGGGTCTGGAAAAACATCTATTTGTGCCTTTTCGGGAACAGGCGGCCAGAATGATACCGGGTAAATGGTATCTTATTTACTGCTATCTTGATGAACAAAGTGAAAGATTGGTTGGATCTTCCAAAACAGATAGATTTGTAGATAACGAAGACCTGACGGTGAATAAATTTGATGAAGTATCGCTCATTGTTTCAAGACATACCGATTTAGGGGCTGAGGTGATCATCAATAATTTACACAAAGGATTGATATATAAAGACGAATTATTCGAACCCGTGCATCTAGGGCAGCGACTAACCGGGGTCATAAAGAAAATTAGAGAAGATCAGAAGATTGATATCACACTTCGGCAGATTGGTTATAAGAATATAGCGCCAAATTCAGAAAAAGTTTTGAAGGAGTTACAGATGAATAAAGGTTACCTGCCTTTACATGATAAAAGTGATCCTGAAGCTATCAGAGCACGTCTTAAAATGAGTAAGAAAGATTTCAAAAAAGCAATTGGAACGCTATATAAGTCGAAATTAATCGAACTACTGGAAGACGGCATCAAACTTAAAGAAGATTAGTTGATAGATTGCTAACAGATTAGTTCCTATCCTACCTTGCTGCTTTGATTCTGCGTGATCTCATAGGCCCAGTCTACCGCTTCATTTAAAGAACTGAAACTTTTCATAGGCTTCCGGCAAAACATTTTTTCGACATAAAAGACTTTTTTCTTAAAAAACGTATAGTTCACCACGCCTATAGCTAAAAGATTTTTATAACTGAAACCCAGTTTAATCCAGTCAACGGGATCAACAGAATAAGAATTAACCCGATTAGATATATACACCAATTTTTTTTCAGATCCGTAGTATGCTTCTGCTTTGTCTATAAACTCTACAGCGTGATCATACGTAAACAAAATACCTTCTTTAAATTCGGAAACCATCATATGCTCGAAGAAGTACATTTTACCAAAAGAAAATGTATGCAACTCATGAGGTAGATATATCAAATCTGAACTTTCAACAGTCATTGGGGGACATATTTTTATACAAAATAAAATTTTTGCATTGTATTTTTCGATATTTCTAAACAATTTTCGATATTGTGACCTTATTATCAGATGAATTACGAATAAAATTTCGACTGTCTTTTCTTAATTTACCATGATCGTGTTTTTTTTGAAAGGGTAAAAGGCGATTATATACTAACAATACTAGCGAGACACATTTTTAACTATTATTTTTGTAAAAGAATTAGATTTTTATGGCGGACTGGAAAACAGTTAAAGAATATCAGGATATTACCTATAAAAAATGTGGAGGAGTAGCACGGATCGCATTTAACAGACCGGAAGTACGAAATGCATTTCGACCTAAGACAGTGGGAGAGTTGTTTGAGGCGTTTTTAGATGCGAGAGAAGATACTTCTATTGGAGTAGTCCTTTTATCTGGAGAAGGTCCTTCTCCGAAAGACGGAGGATATGCCTTTTGCAGCGGTGGAGACCAGAATGCCAGAGGGCATCAGGGATACGTAGATGATGATGGAATGCCAAGACTGAATATACTGGAGGTGCAACGACTTATCAGGTTTATGCCAAAAGTAGTGATTGCTGTAATTCCCGGTTGGGCAGTTGGAGGTGGTCATAGCCTTCATGTGGTATGTGACCTGAGTCTCGCAAGTAAGGAGCATGCTGTTTTCAAACAGACAGATGCCGACGTGACCAGCTTTGATGGCGGTTATGGTTCTGCATACCTTGCAAAAATGGTAGGACAAAAACGGGCCAGAGAGATTTTTTTTCTGGGTAGAAATTACAGTGCTCAGGAAGCCTTCGAAATGGGTATGGTGAATGCGGTAATTCCCCATGAAGAATTAGAAGACACAGCATTTCAATGGGCACAGGAAATATTGCAAAAATCTCCAACATCTATTAAAATGTTGAAGTTTGCCTTTAATCTTACCGATGATGGAATGGTGGGACAACAAGTGTTTGCAGGAGAGGCTACAAGACTAGCATATATGACCGAGGAAGCGAAAGAAGGCAGAAATGCATTCCTGGAGAAAAGAAAACCAGATTTTACCAATATAAAGTGGATACCTTAAATTAAAATTTATGCCATACATAGAAGAAGATGACTTGCTGAGGCTACATAAGGATATTGAAAAAGAACAGGCGCTGAATGCAGGATTACTTGAACAGATCAAATACAAAAACAAAGAAGTTGTTCGCAGTAAAAAGCTAAAGAACTCTTTTGCGATTTTTGGTGTTCTGAGTTTAATAGTTTGTGCTGTGATTTTATCTTATTCCATCGGTATTCAAAAAACGGTGAAAGAACTTAAAACTACCACAGAGAATAAGGTGATCATTCCTTTAGATAGTGTTTATAAATTAAGAGATAAGATTAGAACGCTACAGGAAAGAAACAGTCAATTGAATAGCATTCATGATTTCTATCTCGCAAAAAATTTACTTCAAAACCAAAAAGTATATACGGTACAGGTTGCGGCGTTCGAAGAGAATAAACTTTCGTTGCTTCCGGTAAGTCTAAATAATACTCAGATGGTTCGAAATAATCCTTTTTATTCTTATTCTCTGGGTGTTTTTGAAACCTTAAAGGAAGCACAGTCTTTTAGATATGAGCTGTCTAAATTAGGTTTTGACGATGCTTTTGTAGTCTCGTACGTAGATGGGAGAAGGGTAAAAGTAGAAGAACCTTATTAGCGTGCAGCCTAAAACCAAAGCATGGCTTTCAGCAGCCAGATTGCGTACGCTACCTATTTCAATTTCCGGAATTATTGTGGGCGTGGCAATAGCAGCTTCAGAAGGATTCACAGATGTCTGGTTGGCAATTCTATGTATTCTCACAACCATTTCTTATCAGGTGCTTTCTAATTTTGCCAATGACTACGGAGATGGAGTGAAAGGAACTGATAATGCGAATAGAGTAGGACCTGTAAGAGCATTACAGAGTGGGATCATAAGTCGCTCCGAAATGAAAAAAGGTATTACCATTACGGTTGCTATCAGTATGATTTTGACGATAGCTCTTATCTATAGGGCTTTCAACAATGACTCACTACTGCTTACAGTAGTGTTTTTGATTTTAGGAATTATCTCTGTTGTCGCCGCTATTAAATATACCGTTGGATCCAGTGCATACGGTTACCGAGGCCTTGGGGATGTATTCGTTTTTATATTTTTTGGATTGGTGAGTGTTTTGGGAAGCTATTTCTTATTTACCAAACAGCTTAACTGGTGGGTCACGTTTCCGGCTGTCAGCATAGGATTTTTGAGCGTGGGAGTTCTTAATCTTAACAATATGCGGGATAGAGAAAGTGACGCAGATTCCGGTAAAATTACATTGGTGGTGAAAATTGGAGATCAGTTTGCTAAATATTATCATTATTACATTATAATCGCGGCGATGTTCTTCGCTACGGTATATACCATCATCACCTACGATTCTCCAATCAATTTTTTATATTTCATAGCATTTATACCACTTCTTTTACATCTTAGAAGAGTATACGCCAATACGAACCCGAAGGAGCTCGACCCCGAGTTGAAGAAGCTAGCGTTGAGCACTTTTTTGTTTGCGGTATTATTTGCCGTCAGTATCAATATATTTTTGTAGTTTTATTTGCGATAAGTAACTAATCAAAAAAACCAAAGCTTTGAATAACACGATCAAAATTCTCATTGTAGAAGATAACGTTATTATTGCAGACGATATTCAATATATGTTAGAAGATATTGGGTACGAAATTGTTGGAAATGTTATTGATTACCAACAAGCAAAAGAAATTCTAACCAGTAAAAAAGTAGATCTGGTTCTTATAGATATTATTTTGGCTTCTAACGAAACAGGTATTGACCTTGGTAAATATATACGAAAGAATCACAATATCCCGTTCATCTTCGTGACTTCCAATTCAGATCGTGCGACCGTAGAAAACGCTAAACAAGTGAAGCCCAATGGTTACCTTGTAAAACCATTTGAACAACAAGATCTTTACACCTCTATTGAAATCGCCTTATCGTCATACAATTATGACGAAGGTACTAATGAAGAGGTAAAAGATCGCAGTGCAGAAGAAAGCGAGGTGGTAAGTAACTCTGTATTGAAAGATTCCATTTTTGTTAAGAAGAATGACCTGTTTCATCGGGTGTATTTTAACGAAATCCAATTTATTAAGGCAGACAATGTGTATCTTGAGATCCATACCAAAGACAAACAGTTTCTCGTCCGTTCAGCATTAAAGGACTATCTAGGCAAACTTCCTTCTGATCATTTCTACCGCGCTCATAAATCTTACATAGTTAATTTACAACACATTCAGGCAGTAAATAGTAAAGATATTATGATTAAGGAAAGATTGATTCCGATTTCTCGCGAGTTTAGAGATTTTATTTTATCATCTATGAATTCTTAAAGTCCAGGAATAAATAGTTCTAAATTTTACTATTGATCTATTCATTATTACAGATAAGGGAAAGTCTCTATTGTCTTTAGCGAATGCTTTGAAATCAATTCTAAAGGTTTTCACAACACTATAATAAATATTCACAACAATAATTTGGTGCAGAGTATTAACGATTCTATTTTTACAGTGTTCATTAAAATGAACGTTTCAACCTATGACCCCAAATTTTATTATGTATATAACCAGCCCCAAGCCTTAAGATGACTTAAGGCTTTTTCTTTTTTGGTACCGCCAAAGGATTTAATGCCACGAGGCTTGACTCGAAATTAAACGTTTGTTTCAATCTAATGCCTCTAGAGCTTGTCCTGAGGTAGTTTGTTAAACATCTGTATTTCTCCGGTATCTCTCTTCTTACCTATAATATGGCACTTTTACAACAAATTGGTGGACGTATACAACAAAAATTTCTCAGTGACAGGAGAATGCCTTAAGTTCGGTTCATCAATGAAAAATTGATAGATAGTTTAATTATCCCAAATCTTTTTACTATCCAAAAGCCTCCAGAACAAGCCTCGTTACCTACTTAGCAAGGCTTGTTTTTTTTGTGTGTATAAAGATCATCAAATATCGTTTTCACAACAAATCAGATTCATTACACAACAATTAGAAAAATCGTATTACTAAAGTTTGTATGTTTGATCTATGGATAAGGTGTTGTAATTGATATATTTCAATTTATAAAGATCTTGTTTCATTTTATAGGGTTTATTAATAATACAACATCCCGGACAGAAGTGTCCGGGATGTTTATTTTAACCATCGGATAAGCCTAACCCACCTTCATAAGAATCGATTTTTACAACATAATAAGAGTAATATGCAACAAAAATCAGTGAGACACTAATTATTAGTTTAGTTTTACTCCGTTAGTTTTAGGTATTCTCAGAAATACCAAACTTACTTAACAGATTAAAATTAAGATCTTATTACCTTTAAAATTAATAATGCAAAAAAGTTTTTTGTTTGTATTTAAGGTATTTTATTTGTGTAATGAGAATGTTCAAAATTTAACATGCTATAGATCAAATAAATTAATTTATCTATAGTTATTAAATACAGACAGGAACCAATGTGTATTAGCATAAGACAAAAGATTTTTACACTACTGGCTTGTTTTTGTTTATGTATGTTATGTAGCGCGCAGAACACAGAAAGTCAATCATCACAATCGCTACAAACTTTCATAAGTACGAATAAGGCCGAAGAAAAGGTTGACTACTTTTTTAGCTTAGACGACCGCTATCAAAATAATTCTGCATACAGATGGCTTGCAGAGATCAATAAGCTTTTGGATGAATCTAAAGGCATTAAAGATTCAACGCAGATTTTTCAATATACCACATTGCTTTCTCAGCTGTATTATGATCTTGGAGATTACGATAAAGGATTAAAGGTTGCAGAGGGGATTTATGATTCTGAGATAAAATTAGCTCCAAAGACAAGAATTTACCTTTTAGAAGTGTTGGATCGAACTTATGCTGCACTCAATAAATATGATAAGCAGTTAAAAGTTCGTGAAGAATTATCTGATTTAGGAGTCGATATTTCTCTTTATGATATTTATGCAAATCTGGGTCTCTACAACAGGGCCGTTAAAGATTATATAATGGAGTATGAGTCTACTATCGAAGAAAATGATTTTCTCGGTAATGCACTCTATAACAACCAGCAAGCAGAATATCATAGAATGGACGGCGCCTATTTTAGTGCTATAAAAAAAGCAGGGGTTGCCCTCAATTACATCGATCTTTTTTTAGGAGATAATCGTTACGATAAAACCGAAAAGCAGGTGACTGAAGCAATGCTTATCAAAGGAAGAATTCAGGGGAACCTGGGAAAATGTTATCTGGCATTGAAACAATACAAAGAAGCAATTCCTCTACTCGAGTCTGCTGTTACCTATATTAAAGAAGAATTCAGAGGTAAATTTTCAAGAGAATTACTGGAATTATGGGCTAATTTAGCAGATTGTTACCTACAACTCGACAATCCTATAACTGCTAAAAACTATCTAGACAGTATTACCTTTTATGAGAAAAGCGACAACATCACTGGCTTTAATCGTTTACTAGCAGAGTACTACCTTAAAGTTGAGGAATCTGATTCTGCGTCGCTTTTTTTTAAGAAATATATTCAAGCTAAAGATTCTGCTTCCGCGCTTAAAACAAAAAGAGAACTCCTTGGTACGCTGGTAACTTTAGATCTCGATCATCAGAAAGCAACTATAGAAAAGCAGAAAAGAGATATCGAGAACACACAGGAAGAACTCTTGCAAAGAGACAAAAAGATCAATTATAGTATTGTAGCCTTAATTGTAGCTTTACTTGTATGCGTTGCCGCTATTCTTGCCTATTTTAAGAGTGTGAAGAACAAAAAGGTAATTGAAGAACAAAAGAGTTTTATTGAGTCTTCACTTGCAGAAAAAGATTCGTTGTTAAAAGAAATTCATCACAGAGTGAAGAACAACCTGCAAATGGTTTCTAGTTTACTTAGTATGCAAACTAAAAACACACGTAGTAAAGAAGCTATTGCAGCCCTTGAAGAGGGGAGAAGCCGCGTGAAAGCCATGGCTCTGATTCATCAAAAACTATATCAAAACGAAGATCTCTCTGTAATACAAATGCAGGAATATATAGAGTCTTTAGTAAATAGTGTTCAGTCTGTATATAAGAAAGGAGGGCATAAGATTAATATTATTATTGATGCGGAAGGAACTGAATTAGATATTGACAGAGCTATCCCTATTGGTCTTATCATTAATGAGCTAGTTTCTAACTCATTGAAGTATGCGTTTACGGGAAGAGAAGACGGACAGATCTATATAAGCGTGCGAATGAATGGTAAGTTAGGTGTCTTTGAATACCTAGATAATGGAAACGGACTTCCGGAAGATGTAGAAAAAAGAGCGAGCAGTTCTTTGGGAATTAAGCTTATAGAAAGGCTTGTAAATCAATTGCGTTCTACACTCAATTTTGATAAAGACGTAGATGGTGTAAGATTCTGGTTTAACTTTAGTTAATCCTTTATTTGATGGTGCTTTTTAGCACAAAGCGATGCAGGAAACGGGGGAAAAATCTTTTAAGATAAACCCCAAGCACTTCTTTTCTCCCAATATAGGTTTCAAACTTTTTTGCTGCTATTGCCTTTACCATTTTTTTGGCAAATATAGAAGGATCAAGTCCTCGCATAGTAGCTTCGTCATTGGTTTGTTGTTTTTCTCCAGAGCCTGTAAGCGCATTTTTTGCAACATCAGTAGCTACGAATCCCGGACAGATAAGGGTTACACCGATACCATCTTTTTCATGTTCCATTCTTAAGACATCAAAAAAACCATGCAACGCATGTTTGGCTCCGCAATACGATGAACGATACGGTGTACCAAATTTACCCATAAGACTGGTGACCGTAACAAAATGACCTTGCCGTCTTTTAATAAAATGGGGTAAAAGGGCTTTCGTTAGTGCCACGGTTCCCAGATAGTCGATCTCTATTAATTTTCTATCCACTGAAAAATCGGTTTCTGCGATTAGAGATCGCTGACTGACGCCTCCATTATTTATAAGAATATCGATGGGGCCGAATAATTTCAAGGCTTCAGAAGCATAGGACTCCATTTCTTCAAAATTACCCAGATCCAGAGGTAATACAGCGATAGAACTCGTCGCCTCACAGGCTGCCTTTACTTCCTTAAGTTTATTTACTCTTCGCGCCGAAATAATTAATTTGTTGTTATTTCCGGCCAGTTCATAGACCAATGCTTCGCCTATACCACTGGAAGCTCCGGTGATCCATATCGTTTTATTTTTGAGCATATCTTTATTAATGATAATATTACCTACTCTCAAATTTATGGTTAAATTTGGCGTTGTCCAATATGAAAGCTACCTATTCTAAATACATTCTGGATTTCAAACGTCCAAGTGGTACCTCTAGAGGAATCCTAACCAAAAAAGAAACATGGTTTATTTTTATAAGTGATGGTGCCCGAACCGGAGTAGGAGAATGTGGGATACTTCGAGGATTGAGTGTAGACGATCGTGAAGATTATGAAGAAAAACTCAAATTTACTTGCGAAAATATAGCGAAAGGACGCTCCTGGCTACTGAATGATTTAAAGGAGTTTCCAAGTATTCAGTTTGGTATAGAACAGGCATTTAGCTCTCTTGAATCCTCCCATCCGTTTCTACTTTTTCCATCCGCTTTTACCAGAGGAGAATCTGCCATTAAAATTAATGGTCTAATATGGATGGGCGATCCTGAGTTCATGCAAGCGCAAATAGAAGAAAAACTCCGGGAGGGATACGATTGCATTAAAATGAAAATTGGCGCAATTCAATTTGAAGAGGAAATAAAATTATTAACCTTTTTACGGAAAAGATTTCCAGCGGATCAAATCGAAATAAGGGTTGATGCTAATGGTGCCTTTAAACCAACGGAAGCTCTTCACAAGTTAAAAATACTGTCTACATTAGATCTCCATTCCATCGAACAGCCAATTAGGCAAGGACAAATCGCATTAATGCGTGAGTTATGTAAATCCACTCCTTTACCCATTGCTTTAGATGAAGAATTAATAGGTGTTTTTGATGTAACAAAAAAAGAACAATTGCTACAAATGATAAAGCCACACTATATCATTCTTAAACCGAGTTTAGTAGGTGGTTTTAAAGGTACGGACGAATGGATTCAAATTGCAGAGTCGTTAGGGATTGATTGGTGGATCACCAGCGCGCTGGAGAGTAATGTAGGTTTAAATGCGATTGCGCAGTATACTTTTAAAAAAGGTATCCATCTTCCTCAAGGATTGGGTACAGGTAGCTTATATACCAACAATTTTGAGAGTCCGCTCTTAGTTTCCGGTGGATACCTGAGTTATCAAACGGACAAAAAATGGAATTTTAATTTAATTTGAGATATGTTTATAGAACAAGCCTACAAAGGATCAACCGAAATTTGGAAATATATTTTAGGGGTGGTCACGGTTTTCATTGGCTGGCAGTTTATCGGAGCAATTCCGCTAGGAATTGCTGTTTTTATTAAAGCTGCGGGTACCAATACCTTCCCTACAGAAATAGGAGAAATGGTAAAGTTATTGGGAGCCAATCCCTTTCTGGTCTTGCTGATCCTCACGT
This sequence comes from Flavobacteriaceae bacterium M23B6Z8, assembly GCA_046199005.1. Taxonomy (GTDB): domain Bacteria; phylum Bacteroidota; class Bacteroidia; order Flavobacteriales; family Flavobacteriaceae; genus Ascidiimonas. The sequence continues at coordinate 2,470,189 of CP176050.1, read as the reverse complement.
TTGTAGGGGGGCTGGCAGCACTTTTTTTCTGGACAAAGTTCATTCATCAATTATCTATTAAAAATCTGACTACTGCCAGAGCAAAAGTGGATTATAATCGAATCCTCTTCGGATTTGTGATTGTGGTTGTTATTAACCTTACCGTTTTTGGTCTTGGGTATTTCTTGGCACCAGAAGACTATCAATGGAATTTCAATCTTGCAAATTTCGCAGTGCTGGCGCTCATCACTATCTTTTTGTTACCGATTCAAACCAGTTTTGAAGAATATTTTATGCGCGGATATATGATGCAGGGATTAGGAGTGATCACTAAAAACAGATGGTTTCCGCTGTTCTTCACTTCCATATTCTTTGGCCTTCTTCATATTTTCAATCCTGAAGTAGAAAAACTGGGCTACATCGTAATGGTATATTATATAGGTACTGGATTTTTACTGGGCATTATGACCTTAATGGATGATGGTATGGAACTGGCACTAGGCTATCATGCAGGAAATAATATGTTAGCAGCCCTTCTCGTTACTTCGGATTGGACAGCGCTTCAAACGGATTCAATTTTTTTAGATATTTCAGATCCTGAGGTGGGTTTAGAAATTATTTTTCCGGTACTTCTATATGCACTGATCCTTTTTATTTTGGCAAAAAAGTACAAATGGTCTAATTGGAACGAAAAACTGTTTGGTAAAGTCATTCCTCCAGTTGAAATTGCTGAAGAAAATCAAGAATAAAAAATTCCCGATAGCTTTTTAAACTATCGGGAATTTTTTCTAATTATTCTGCACTGAATAAGATTGTCGCTTTATTGAAATCGGACGCAGCATTAATAACTTTTCTAAAATCCTCATAATTTTCTTTCGGAAACTTATTTACGGCGTAAATTTCTTCGATCGTTATTTCAATAATCTGATCTTTGATTTCATAGTTCGATTCAAAACTGCATAGCAGCTTATTTTCTTTTTCCAGCTTCTCATTGATCACCAAACTTTCAAGCCCTTCGGCGATAAAACCTTCCGGAATGCGAACCTTGATCGTATAGTTATATTTATTCGGATATTGCATCTCGATCGGGTTTACCCTTTCTTTTTCCTGATAGAGTTCACTCTGCGTGCCTATTACCTTACCTACTTCAAAAATATAGCTGTCTCCAGCCTCTTCCAGCAAGGCGCCAGAGGTAATAGAACTATTCACTACAAAGGGTACATTGTATTCCTGCTGATATAGCTTATCGTTGAGCAGCTCATACTTTTCGACGGTCTTATTTTCAATACCGGAAGCCGTCAGGTAATTGTCAAATTCCTTTCGGTCCTGTGGAGAACTAAAGGTAACAAACGCTCTGTTTGAAGTTGCCCAGTGTCCGTAATATTCCTGATGCTGCTTAATAATAGCTTCTTCCATATCATCTTTGAAGTCAATATCGATATTACGCACGATCCTGCTGAAATCAGGATCAGACTGAGTGACCTCTGTAAAATAAAATTTTAGATCTTCATTTACGTAGACCGCCTGATTGCCTAAAATATAAAAAGGAGCTTCTCCAATACGATAATCTATCCTATCCGGAGCGATGTATTGCTGTTCCTTCGGTAGATAAATTAAAAACTCTCTGATGGTTCTTGGATTAAAAAATTCAGGATCAAATTTTTGCTGAAAACGATTGGCGCTAATCACGATTTCATACTCAATATTCAAGGCTTTGAGAAAATGAGCATAAACTTTGGCAATACCAAAATCACTTGCAGATCGGTTTTGTAGAATATAATCTACATCAGAAAGCTGGTCATTATTATTTTTAACGATCGTAAAATTAGTTTTAATATAATTATCGAGTAAGGCTGCTTTTTGATATGAAGAAAGCTCTCGACCTTTATTAATTTTCTCTTGTGCTTCCTTTGCTACCTGATCATTTATTTTTGTTGGAAACAATCCTCCAGAAATATTATTAATTACGTTAACCCACAGTTGTTCCTGAGTAACCTTTGCACCTCTTCCGAAACATTGATAAGCTACCCTTACCTTATTTGCGTCAGGCGTAGCATATTCTTCTTCGATCATCGCAGGCAAATTAGTAACCGTAAGCTTTTTAGCGTCGCGGTCACCTGCCTTCAACGTTGTAAAATTTTGATCTGTACCATAGGCTTTGATTCCAGATGTCATGTCTCCGGTAATAAAAAGAAACTCTGCGAACTTTACAGGATAATCTTTCTGTAAGGTCTCCATACCAAATGGATAGGCTTCCTTTTCTACAGTATATAATACTTCGATATCAGCACCTTTTTCGACACCTTCAATCGCAAAAATTTTAAAATCGCCATATTCCTCTACATTTTGAATTTCCTTTATATTCTTAGCGTCAAGCAGTCGCACTTTACCGTCAAGACCTATCGTTCTCGCTTTGATATCTTTGAGTTCTTTAACCCCATACATGGAAATATAAACCTTATTGTGCTGTTGAATTCCTTTCTCGTCATTCACCTTTACAATGGTATGCGTGGTCTCAAATTGTTTGCCATTGCTTCCGGAAGGAAGAAATTCGACTATTTGCTTTTCTATGATCCCGACAGAAGATTCCTTGGCTTCTTCGGCATTCAGCTGAGAAATTTTAGGATTAGAATTCCAGTCGTATCCTTTATAGTATTGTGAAAATCCTAGAAGGGGTATTAAAAATAGAAGAAAAATGAACGTTGATTTATGTTTCATATATAATTAAACTTTTTTTAGGGTGATACTTTTTTTGTAGGCCTTAACAAGACTTTTGATGAAGGTATTCCAGTTCTCAAAATCTTCTTTATCAATAACCAGAGTTTTAACGTAAATATGTTTTTTCATGATCACCTTATTTTCCTGAAGACTATAAGTAATCTCAAATCCGTATGCGGGAGATTCAAAAGATTGTTTTTCGGGAAGTTTTAAGGCTTCGTAACCTTCAGGAATGTTCAAAACTGTCTCAAATTGTTTTTCCTGATAATAGTCGATCTTTTTTGCGTATCGTTGTTTGTCAGGATCAATGTCAGATTCTGAAAGTGACCGGTCGAGATTCATGTTTAAGAACACTTTGCCCGCAATGCTTTTAGAATAATTCTGCAGTTGCAGATTAAAAGTCAATTCCAATGCGTTGGTGCGATCTTCAAGATCACTTAGATTGATATTGTTATAGGCCGTCTTATTATTTCCTAGTTTGAGAGAGGTATTAAGATATTCTTCGTTTGTTTTTGTATCCTTCATATAGGTATAATCATTAATGAACTCTACCTTTTCATAACCTGTTAATGTTCTTTTTTGTTTAGCATACCACATATCATTTTTAAAGGTAAGTTCTGTAGTTACTTTTGTAAGCGATTGTTCGGCAGGAGAGACCGGGACTTTTTTTATCACATAATTAGTATCGTCAATACCAATGAGTGCTTCCTTTCCCTGAGTAAATGCGCTTGGCATCCCGTAGGGAACGTAACTATCGGTAGCATCCAGAAAAATAGTGTCATTTTCAATGATAGCCGCGGTAATCATATGGTTATCAACTATAGGTGTAGGCACCTGCTCATAAGAGTAAGGCCTGTCTCTGGTACCTATCCAGGCATGATAGGCTTCAATGCCTACGTGATTCAACATTTCGTACAGTAAATTGGCCATGTCTTTACAATCTCCATATCTTTTCGTACATACCGTTTCAGCATTTCGAGGAACGAAACCTCCGAGGCCATCCTCAAAAGCGACATATGTGATATTATCCTGGACCCAGTTGAAAATTGCTTTTGCTTGTTCTGATTTCGTCGTGTGTAGAGCAGCAAGAGTTTCTGCGGTTTTATGAACCGTTTTCAATTCTTCTTTACTTATCTGATTGATCAATGAACGGTACCAATTATAGAGATCGGTAGAATTGCTAAGTACCGGAACTTTTCCATTTTTGCTTTCGTAATTCTTTATGTAGAGAATGATATGAGGAATGTAATAGGAAGGTGATAAGCTTTTTTCTTCCTTCCTGAAATCCTTAATATCCCTTCCGTACCAGGAATAAATGTAGCTGTCTGCCGTCTCTTTCTTTTCAAAGGTAATATCGTATGATTCCAGGTGAAACGCTTTAAAACCAACTTCTACATTCTTCGGAAATTCTATTTTCAAACTCGCTTCTTTCGTGGGAACGTATGTGCCAAACCGAAACGATCCTAAAAAATGAGGGTCTTTAATAAGCTCTGTATACGCAAGTACAGTTTCTGCACCCTTGGTCACCGCAGGAAAGACAAAGTTCTTTGATTGCTGATCGCTAAAAAAAATTCCATTATCAAATTCGTGCTTGGTTTCTATATGATCTACCGTAACCTTCTTCCCGGTACCTGGCAGCACTGTGTATGCTTGTATGTCTTCGATATCTGTGAAACTGTCAAAATGAATAAATTCATTGGCATAAAAGAGCTTGTTACTGGTAAGGTATTTAGCCTTCTCAAAAACATCTTTTTTAATAGAAAACTTATCTTTCTTCAATTCTACTTTGATCGCCTCAGATCTGTTTAGGAAAATAAAATCATCGGTACCCTCCTGAGAAATTAGTGAAAAGGGGATGAGTAAAAAAAATAAATAAAAGGCCTTCATGATTGTGGGTTTAACTTCAAATATATACTATACGGCTTGCAATTTCAACATCTTAATAAAGTTTATGAATAAATTCACACCTATCTTTTTTTGCCCGACGTTATTTGTTAATTTTACCAATATTTATGCCAGATATGACACCAACCTATAAAAATATTCATTTAAAGTTTAAATGGAATGGTTTTTACTTCGACCGTGATGAATTAAATGAGGTAGCTTACAGTCTCGTAAAAGAAGGAGAACCTTACGAACAATCTGTTGGAGACTTTCTAATGGATTGGCTCAATGAAAAAGACTATATTGATGTTAAAACATCAGGTTCTACGGGTAAACCTAAACTCGTAAGACTGAAAAAACAGCATATGGTGAATTCGGCTATCGCTACAGGAAATTTTTTCAATGTGTCTGTAGGTGACAGTGCATTGCATTGTCTTCCGGCTGAGTATATTGCGGGAAAAATGATGCTTATCCGTGCCTTGATACTGGGGCTTGAAATCGATTTAGTGGCGCCGTCTTTGTATCCGCTATCAGATAGTGATAGGAAATATGATTTCTGTGCAATGATTCCGTTACAGCTTCAGAATTCTTTGCCGTACATAAACCTTATAAAAACTATAATTGTAGGGGGTGCAGCAGTATCCAACGAATTGTTGGAAGCAATTCAGGATAAAAAAGCATTAATTTATGAGACGTATGGCATGACCGAGACAGTTACCCATATCGCAGCAAAGCAGCTTAACAATTTGTCAGAAGACCAATCAAGTAAAAAGAATACATTTAAAACGCTTCCCGATGTTACCGTAAGTAAAGACGACAGAAACTGTTTGGTGATCAATGCACCTAATATATCTGATATGTCTATAGTAACCAATGACCTGGTAGAATTAAAATCGGACAGAGAATTTGTCTGGAAAGGACGTTACGATAATGTAATTAATTCTGGTGGGGTTAAACTTTTACCTGAACAAATAGAAGCCAAACTCGATGGTCTCATCAAAGAACGATTTTTCGTTGCCGGTTTGCCCGATGAAAAGTTAGGTAAAAAACTTGTGCTTATTGTCGAAGGAGATTCGGTAGATAAAGATGCTCTCTTTTCAAAGCTCAAATCTCTCGATACGCTCGATAAGTTTGAGATACCTAAAGAAATCGTGTTTCTGCCAAAATTTAAAGAAACTGAAAACGGCAAGATCAAACGGGAAAAGACGTTAAAAAAACTAAAGGCTCATTCCTAAGCTCGTTTCACAAGACATTTTGACGCATTCACTCATTATCGCTTTTGTACGGAGTATGTAGCGGCTACATTTGGTGTAATTAACCATTTAAAGCCTTTACATATGAAAACGATTATTTACATACTATTTAGTGTATTAACTGTCTCCATCAGTCATGCACAGATGCTAAAGATTACAGGTACGGTCACCGATGGCTCATTTCCTTTACCTGGTGTAAATGTGATCATTGCAGGAACTTCTTCAGGAACACAGACCGATTTTGACGGAAAATACACGCTTATGGCAAATAAGGGCGATATACTTGTTTTTTCCTATGTTGGAATGATTACAGCAAAAAGAAAAGTTAAAAAAGCTGGGGTCATCGACCTAGTCATGAAAGAGGATACTCAGGCGTTAGAAGAAATTGTGGTTACCAGTCAAGGAATTGAGAGACAGAGAACTTCTTTAGGGTATGCGGTAACCAGTGTTGGGGCTTCGGGTTCACCAAGGAAAAAATCTCCTATGCAAATTCGAGGATATAGCAACCTTAACAATATGACTAAGAGCGGCACTACACATTCCCCAGAAAGCAATAACGAGAAACTTTATATAGTAGATGGAATTGCAGTAGCGGCACCATTAGTTGATATCATAAAAAGAATCCCTTCGAAGAAAATTAAAAAACGAAAAGAAATTGACCAGAAGGAAGCGATGGCCATTTATGGTTCCAGGGCAAAGAATGGCTGTGTGATAATTACTACCAAACATGGAAATTATAGAGTTGAAAACGATGAGGCATACGCTCGTATTTTGGAAAATAAATTTAAGCGTACCACACTCGCTCCGTTATCTACCTTCTCCATAGATGTTGATAAAGCGGGGTACAGTAATATCAGAAGAATGATCAATAACGGAGAGCAGATTCCTGTAGATGCCGTAAAAATTGAAGAAATGATCAATTATTTTGATTATGCGTATCCTCAACCTACAGGGGATCATCCTTTTGCCATTCAAACAGATCTTGCAGTCACTCCATGGAATCCCGATACGCAGTTGGTACGTATTGGTCTTCAGGGTAAAGCAATTGAAAATAAAAACTTACCACCTTCTAATCTGGTCTTTCTAATCGATGTTTCCGGATCAATGAATTCCACAAATAAACTTCCTTTACTAAAGTCTGCTTTTAAATTATTGGTGAATCAATTGCGGGAAAAAGACCGTGTTTCTATAGTTGTCTATGCCGGCGCTGCGGGCGTAGTGCTAAAACCCACCTCGGGGGCTGACAAACAAACCATACTCGATGCTCTGGATAAACTGCGTGCCGGAGGATCTACGGCTGGGGGAGAAGGAATCGAACTCGCCTATGCGCTCGCCTCAAAACATTTCAGAAAAAATGGTAATAACAGAGTTATTTTGGCAACCGATGGGGATTTTAATGTAGGAGCTTCCAGTGATGCTTCTATGGAAGAACTAATCGTAGAGAAAAGAAAATCAGGGGTGTTCTTATCAGTTCTTGGATTTGGCATGGGGAACTACAAAGACTCAAAACTGGAAATTCTTGCAGATAAGGGCAATGGAAACCATGCATATATAGATACAATGCAGGAAGCTCAACATATTTTCGGAAAAGAGTTTGGCGGAACCTTGTTCACAATTGCGAAAGACGTAAAAATACAGGTAGAATTCAATCCGGCGTTTGTTCAGGGATATCGCTTGATTGGTTATGAGAACCGATTACTGAATGATGAAGATTTTGTAGATGATACAAAAGATGCAGGTGAACTGGGTAGTGGTCATACAGTGACGGCACTCTATGAAATTATTCCGGCAGGAACCAAGAGCAAATACCTAACGGAAGTAAATGCGCTCAAATATAATAAACCAACACTTCAGAATGGAGCAAATGAATTGTTAACGGTTAAGTTTCGTTATAAAAAGCCGGACCAGGATACGAGTATTGAAATGACGCATGTACTTAAAAATAAAGTAGAACCAATGTCTCCCGATTTTAGTTTTGCTGCTGCTGTGGGATTATTTGGGATGCATTTAAGAAAGTCTGCTTTCACGAATGAGTCGTCTGTTGATATGATCTTACGTCTCGCAGACACTGCCATGAAAGAGGATAAAGAAGGTTACCGGGCAGAGTTTGTGAGACTTGTAAGATCTACATACCAGTTGTAAGTGAGGTTTTAGGTTGGTTAGCTCCTTGGAGCAGAAGGGAAGAGGCTTTAGGGCCTCTTTCTTTTTCCAAGGTTTTTAAAGACTTATTTTTATTAAATTTAACCGAATCAATACCAGAAGTCAAGATGAAGTCAAGATGGCTATTTTTAGTAATACTTACGTTCATAACTTTTAAAATACAAGCACAGCAAATTCTTTCTGAAAAAGAGCAGGCTGCTGTTATTGATACCATTCTTGAAGAGCGCTTCAATAAACTTCTTCCTGAATTGATGGATCGTACTGGTTTTGACATGTGGATCGTCATCTCCCGAGAATACAATGAAGATCCCGTAATTCGAACGATGCTTCCGGCAACCTGGTTGAATGCAAGAAGAAGAACCATCCTGGTTTTTTATCGGAATAAAGAAATGAATACCATAGAGAAAATGGCGGTGGCAAGATATGATGTAGGTAGAAGTATCGTTTCTGCCTGGAACAAAGAGAAAGAACCTGACCAATGGAAAAGGCTTATAGAAATTATAGAAGAGAGAAAACCTAAAAAGATCGGACTTAATTATTCTGATTCCTTTAATATTGCCGATGGTTTGGTCAAAACAGACTACGAGGAGTTCATGGAGCATCTTCCTAAGCAATTTCATAAAAAAGTAACTTCAGCAGAAAAGTTGGCCATTGCCTGGATTGAAACACGAACACCCCGGGAAATGGATATTTATAGCCATTTGGTGACGATTACGCATCACATTATTTCGGAAGCTTTTTCTGAAAAAGTAATAACCCCTGGAGTAACAACCACAACAGATGTAGAGTGGTGGATGCGTCAAAAAGTAACAGATATGGGTTTAGAAACCTGGTTTCACCCTACGGTCGATGTACAGCGAACCAGTGAAGAGTTGGTAGGGCATTTGTATTCTTTTTCAGGTCGCCCTGATGATCTTGTCATCCAACCCGGAGATCTTCTGCACTGTGATTTTGGAATTACCTACCTACGACTTAATACAGATTGTCAGGAACTTGCTTATGTACTCAAACCTGAAGAAAAAGAAGTACCTGCTTTTCTTCGCGAAGGATTAAAAAAAGGAAATCGGCTACAAGACATCTTAACCGATAATTTTAAAACCGGAGACTCCGGCAATTCGATTTTGCTAAGATCGCTCGAACAGGCAAAGCAAGAAGGATTGCGCCCGTCTGTTTACACACATCCGTTGGGAAGCTACGGACACTCATCAGGGCCTACAATTGGCATGTGGGATGCACAGGGTGGGGTTCCGGGAACAGGTGATTATCCATTATTTCCAAATACAGTTTATGCCATCGAATTGAACACCACCATTTATTTGGAGGAATGGAAACGCGATATTCGAATAATGCTCGAAGAAGCTGGTTTTTACGGTCCGGAAGGTTTTCGTTATGTAAACGGAAGGCAGACTGAGATATTAATGATTCCCAGAGTAAAAGAGCACCTGGGGAATTAACGAGCTTACTAATATAATTTTCTAGTCTCGGTAAGAAGGGGAAATCTCCCCCTCGATGGGTATTTCCTATTAAATCTTACTTTAGTAACTTAGAGGGTAAACAAACTAACCATGAAAAATAGTATTTTTTCCAGGTATTACTTTCTTTATTGGCTTTTAGGAGTAAGTACATTACTCATGATCTGGATCGGCGCTAAATTTTCCATTAATGATTTTGTGAGTCACCCGCAATTTGAAAATTTTATTCATTTTGATGAATGCATGAAACTCATTGGGGAGAAGGGTAAGACAAGGTGGTTTACTGCTTTTTTTGTACTTGATTTTTTATGGGCCGCTTTATTACTGGTTGGCATGTTTAGAATCATACGCTCGTTTTATAACGATACGAAAGCAAGGAGTTTATTTTTCTTTGTTTTATTTGCCGTTCCCGCCTATATTTTTGATGCAGTAGAGAACTTCATGTATTTAAGCAGCTACCATGAAAATCTGGAGCTTATAGTTCGGTTAAAAAAAATCACCTACTTGTTAGCAAGTATTGTTTTCCTGTACAATCTCTACAAGCGTTTCGTTCATGATAAAAACAGAAATATTTATTTCTTTCTTAAGACCTCTTCTTTAAGTATTCTCATTATTCTGGTAATTACGTTACTCATCACTATGGTAGATCAGGGTGGCACCATTTTAGTACAGTTATTGTCCGAATGGCATCAGGTAGCGTTCACTTTCTTTCTTTTAAATTTTTTAGTCATCATTGTCTCGCATTATCCTATTTATATGCAAATCTGGAATGTTTTAGATGAGCCCTTTGAACCGGATGGCTTGCGATTGGTCATGGCCAAAACTACCAGAGTCATTCTTGGATTTGGAATTATTTATTTTATTCCGCAAGGAGACAAAGAATACGATCCTTTTATTACTAAATTTCTAAGGCGCAGCCTGGGTGTCCTGCTTTATATATCTATGTTTTATGTAGTTTTCTTTGTAGCTAACAAGTATTTTGAATGGGAACTTTCAGTCATCGGTATTACCGCTCTTATTACGGTTTTGATCCTTCTTTTTTTCTATTTTATGGAAAAAACTAAAGAAAAATACGATGATGTACTGGATGGAAGATGTGCAGGAGACAAATTGCATAGTGCTCAAAAGTTAACCTTATTACTGCAATGGTATCCGCAGGTACTTCTTTCAGGATTGCTAAGTGTATTGATCGCTGCTATTATTAGCTATATTTACTCATGGAGTGTTACTACCGTGATCACGATTTTAATCGTTTTAATCCTGAATGCCTTTAGTTATATATATTTTCGATTGTCCAGATCATATTTGCGTTATATTTTTTATTCTGAAGAATTAATGCAATCCAATCCAAAGCTGATAAAAGATGAAGTTTTGAAATACTTTCAAAACAGTAATAAACCTAAGTACGCTTTTTTTAATAATCTCATTTTTCGAACCGGACAAAAATTAGCCTACTTGAGTGACAATAGAAAGTATCTAAGATTTATGAGGTTTGGCGGATTGTTTTCACTCATTTGCCTTATTTGCTTGAATGCGATGCCCATGTACGGATTCTTTATTAATCCTCTTAATGTAATTCTACTGTATATTATTTTCTACTACTCGATCATTATTATATTACTGAAGCATTTGCTTTACTATAATAAAACGGAGCTTCCCGAAGGAGAAAAACCACCTTTTAGCTCTTTCTTCTTCTTTCAGCCTATTTTCAAATACCTTTTCCCCGTATTACTAGTTGTTCTTGTCGGTTGGGGATTTTATAGTACCTCCATCGGTAATGACCTCCACACCTTAACATTAGTGGAAGAAGATAATAAGAGCACACCACAAACTGAAGTACGCAATAATCGTAAACTCGTAGATACAGAGACTTTTGTGAGAAACTTTGATCCGTATATTAAAAAAGACACTGCAAATACCTTTTTTGTCGGGTCTTATGGTGGCGGGCTAAAAGCAAATTTATGGAATCTTCTTATCCTTAATAAACTTAATGAAGAAGAAGACTTTTTTAAGAATACCGTATGTCTTTCAGGAGTTTCTGGCGGTGCCATTGGTATAGGAAATTATACCAGGGTTTACGAAAATTATGACTCTTATAACGAACGCAGGAAGGCCAATGTGGGGATTGGTGAATCTAATTTATTGTCTTCGGAAATTGCATTTTTGTTAGGAGCAGATTTCATACGAAGGTATATTCCGGTGAACGATCTTTTTAAAGACCGGGGAAGATCTTATTATTCCATGAAGCAGCATGCAAAGTTAACTGGAGCATTGGAAGATTTTAATACGAAATCCTTTCGTACGCAATGGTCAGCACTGTTCGCAAAGAAAAAATACTATCCGGCAATTATTATTAATTCAACTTCTACTAAAGGAAAACAGGGAGTTGCACTGTCGGTTTTCACCAAGGATACAGTCGTGCCTGCGGCTGACGATATTTTAGTTTTTTCTGAGCCCGATAACGGCGTTTCGCTCACTTATTTTGGGGCGCTTTCAACATCTAATCGGTTTCCCTTGTTGAGCCCAGCCGCTAAGATAGAAGGAAAAGGGTACTATTTAGATGGGGGTTACTTTGAAAATTCAGGACTGTTAAGTGCGGGAGAGTTCCGTAATTATATACTCCCCAGAATCAGGAATAAAAAAGAATTTGATTCGATACGCATAAATCCCGTTTTTGTAAATATTATCAACTCAAAAGATTATTACGCGCTATTAAAACTAAGGGAATGGGAAGTCGAATTAGATCCCACAAACGGATTAGCTTCCGGAGAGATATCAGCCATATTAAGTACTTTGGTTTCTACTGAGAAGCTACCCAGATATGTTACAGAAGCAATCGTAAATGAAGATGACGAAGCTGTAGTAAAGGTTTTTATGCCTCATAAGCTGGATTACGCTTATATTACCCGTATTCTTGGAGGCGAACCTAAGGCCCCGCTCATATTGATCTCTAAACTGGAAGCGCACAACAACAGAATAGACTCGGTTTTAAATGTTTATAAACCCTATAAATTAAAGCAATGGGGAGTAGTTACCCCTCCGTTATCAAGACTTCTGGGGGAGGCTGCCGTAAAATATCAGGAGGCTATGGTAAACAGTCATCCAGAAGTTATTCGGAGTTTGAAACATTTGATCAAACGAATCAAACCTGAATAACCCCTAAGTTAAAAGGCCTTTCTATAGGAGCATGATCTGCGGCTTCGATGCCCATAGAGATCCATTTTCGCGTGTCAAGAGGGTTGATTACACCATCTGTCCATAATCTTGCTGCGGCGTAATAAGGTGAAGTTTGCTTGTCATATCTCGATTTGATCTTATCGAACAATTCGGCTTCTTTTTCAGGGGTGATTTTTTCACCTCTTTTTTTGAGCGAAGCCGTCTCTATTTGCAATAAGACTTTTGCCGCCTGTGCACCTCCCATTACTGCCAATTCTGCGCTGGGCCATGCAAAAATAAGACGGGGATCATAGGCTTTACCGCACATGGCATAGTTACCTGCGCCATAACTGTTTCCAATGATAACAGTAAACTTGGGCACCACAGAATTACTTACCGCATTCACCATTTTCGCTCCGTCTTTAATAATTCCGCCATGTTCAGATTTACTACCTACCATAAAGCCAGTGACATCCTGTAAAAATACAAGTGGAATTTTTTTCTGATTGCAGTTAGCAATAAACCGGGTAGCCTTATCTGCAGAATCAGAATATATTACACCTCCAAATTGCATTTCCCCTTTTTTAGTTTTTACCACTTTACGCTGGTTAGCGACAATGCCAACTGCCCATCCATCAATTCGTGCATAGGCCGTGATAATCGATTGACCATAACCTGCTTTGTATTCGTCGTATTCTGAATTATCTACCAATCTTTTGATGATTTCATACATATCATATTGGTCGCTTCTGGATTTAGGCAGGATGCCAAAAATTTCTTCTTGATTCTCCTTGGGTTTTATAGATTTGACTCGATTGTATCCTGTTTTTATAAAACTTCCCGTTTTATCAATAAGTTTTTTAATTGTATCAAGCGCATCCTTATCATCCTTTGATTTATAATCAGTAACACCACTTATTTCGCAGTGTGTGGTAGCGCCTCCCAGCGTTTCATTATCAATTGTTTCTCCTATGGCTGCTTTTACAAGATAGCTTCCGGCCAGAAAAATGCTTCCGGTTTTGTCAACAATAAGTGCCTCATCGCTCATAATAGGCAAGTAAGCACCTCCAGCTACACAACTTCCCATTACCGCCGCTATCTGTATGATCCCAAGACTACTCATCACTGCATTGTTTCTAAAAATGCGTCCAAAATGCTCCTTATCCGGGAAAATTTCATCCTGCATAGGTAAATACACACCAGCACTGTCAACCAGATAGATAATAGGTAACCGATTTTCTATGGCAATTTCCTGCGCGCGCAGATTCTTTTTTCCTGTGATCGGAAACCAGGCTCCCGCTTTAACAGTAGCATCATTCGCAACTACAATACACTGCTTACCACTTACATATCCTATTTTAACAACCACGCCTCCCGATGGGCACCCACCGTGTTCCTGATACATTTCATCTCCCGCGAAAGCTCCAATTTCAATAGACGGGGCTTTATTGTCGAGCAAATATTCGATACGTTCACGTGCAGACATCTTACCAGCTGCATGTAATTTTTCCAGTCTTTTTTGTCCTCCGCCCAAATGAACGCTTGCAAGTCGTTTTTTAAGGTCTGACAATAGTAATTTATTGTGATCTTCGTTCTTGTTGAAGTTGATGTCCATAGTGCGTAAAGAATTTGCGCTAAATTACGAAATCGAAATAATTAGTTTCCCCCAATATTTTCCTAAATTGTACGATATTTGAACAAAATCTTAAATGACTACTTATGGGGATGAATAAAAATACCGTTCTGGGATATGCAACGCTGATCATGATCATCATGGGACTAATTTTAATTGGGCTGGGAATTTTTAGATACAGTGAAATATCCGGAATTGGATTTGGAGCAGTCGGTGTAGGTTTTTTTGCTATTGCCTGGGTATTCAATGCGCTGAAAGGGCGGGTTTAATTTAAATTCACATGATTTAATCACACAATAATGTCAGACGATAAAAAAGTCATCTTTTCGATGAACCGGGTTTCAAAAACCTACCAGAGCACTAATAAACAGGTGCTTAAAGATATTTATTTAAGTTTTTTTTACGGTGCAAAAATAGGAATACTTGGGCTCAACGGTTCTGGTAAATCTACTTTATTGAAGATCATAGCCGGGATAGAGAAAAATTTTCAGGGCGATGTTGTGTTTGCGCCAGGGTACTCGGTGGGGTATCTGGAACAGGAACCGATTCTGGACGATGATAAAACCGTGATCGAGATCGTAAAAGAGGGTGTTGCGGAAGTTGTTGCCGTACTGGACGAGTACAATAAAATAAACGAAATGTTTGGCCTTCCTGAGGTATACGAAGATGCAGACAAAATGCAGAAGTTGATGGATAGACAAGCTGAACTGCAGGATAAGATTGATGCAACAAACGCTTGGGAACTCGATACAAAACTAGAAATAGCCATGGATGCGCTTCGCACCCCGGAACCGGATACGCCTATTAAAAATCTATCGGGGGGAGAACGGAGACGAGTTGCGCTGTGCAGACTGCTTTTGAAGCAACCCGATGTTTTGCTTCTGGATGAGCCTACGAACCACCTTGATGCAGAATCTGTATTGTGGTTGGAACAGCACCTCCAGCAATACAGCGGAACCGTGATTGCAGTAACTCATGATCGCTATTTTCTCGATAATGTAGCTGGATGGATCCTGGAGCTCGACAGAGGAGAAGGTATTCCCTGGAAAGGAAACTACTCTTCTTGGTTAGACCAAAAAGCCAAACGTCTTGAGCAGGAAGAAAAACAAGCGAGTAAGCGTAGAAAAACCCTGGAAAGAGAGCTTGAATGGGTACGTATGGCTCCCAAAGGAAGACAGGCAAAACAGAAAGCTCGTTTGAATAATTATGATAAACTATTAAATGAAGATCAGAAAAAGCTCGACGAGAAGCTTGAGATCTATATTCCCAACGGACCTCGTCTGGGCACAAATGTAATTGAAGCTAAAGGAGTGGCAAAGGCTTTTGGCGATAAGCTGTTGTATGAAGATCTTAATTTTAGCCTGCCACAAAATGGAATTGTCGGTATAATAGGTCCCAATGGTGCGGGTAAAACGACTATTTTCAAAATGATCATGGGCGAAGAAGAGCCTGATAAAGGTACCTTTGAGGTAGGGGAGACCGTTCAAATCGCTTATGTAGATCAGAGCCATAAAAACATAGATCCTGAAAAGTCCATCTGGGAAAATTTTTGCGATGGTCAGGAGCTGGTGATGATGGGAGGAAGACAAGTGAATTCCAGAGCCTATTTAAGCAGATTCAATTTTTCTGGTAGTGAGCAGAACAAAAAGGTAGCGACTTTGTCTGGAGGAGAACGAAACCGTTTGCATCTGGCTATGACATTAAAAGAAGAAGGGAATGTATTACTCTTAGATGAGCCTACCAACGATCTTGATGTCAATACACTTCGGGCATTGGAAGAAGGCTTAGAGAATTTTGCAGGATGTGCGGTAGTCATCTCTCACGACCGTTGGTTTCTTGATCGTATATGTACTCATATTCTGGCTTTTGAAGGTGATTCTCAGGTGTATTTCTTTGAAGGAAGTTTTTCTGATTACGAAGAGAATAAGCGAAAAAGACTGGGAGCAGATGTTACTCCTAAACGTATCAAATACAAAAAACTGATCAGGGATTGACTTTCTGGTTTCGTATTTGCAGAAACTATAAAAAGCCTGTAATTTGAATTACAGGCTTTATCATTTAGCTGTTTTTTCAGGGTTTTGGATACCAATCAAGGAGAACTACTTCAATTGCGTCATTCCCGGAGTTTACTAACTTCTTAAAGGCTTCTATATCGCTCAAACCAGGCTTTCCTCTGTAGTGATAGGGATATACCGTCTTGGGTTTGAATTCCAGAACGGCATCGGCTGCCTGATCAATATCCATCGTGTACGGTAAATTCATACACACGAATGCGATATCAATATTTTTCAAATTGCGCATTTCAGGAATATCCTCTGTATCACCACTAATATAAATACGTTTATTTTCAATAGTGATTACATAACCGTTTCCTCTCCCTTTGGTGTGTCTGCTTGTCTCATCTTCGGGAAGGTTGTACATAGGAACAGCTTCGATACGCAAATCATCGTATGTTGTTTCGCTTCCATTATCCAGAATAACTGCATTATCTTTAAATTTCTCAGGTAATTTAGATGCTACTGCTGATGGAACAATGAACCTTGCTTTTTCCGTATTAATGCTTTCCAGTGTTGGTAAGTTGAGATGATCACCGTGAATATCTGTGATGAGAATAAGATCAGGTTCGGGTAAACCTTTAAACTTTTCTTCACCACCATAGGGGTCTATATAAATAACAAGACTGTCCGTCTGAATCACAAATGTGGCGTGCTGAATCGGTAAAAATGAAATAGAAGTGTTTTCCATTTTTTGAATGGATTGACCCGATAAAGAAGCATTTACCAACAGAAGCAAACAAAATAAATTTCTCATTTTTCTTTTAAATATAGGACAAATATAACTGTTTTAGTACCGCTCGTCGAATATTTTCTCTGATTATCCGCTGTATAATACCTATGTATTGATAAAATATATAAATTGCATATCCAAATCTTAATCCATTGAGAACGAATATTCTTATCGTCTTCTTTATGCTATATTTTTGTGCAATATCTTATGCACAAGATTCTCCTGATACAAAAATTTTTAAAGACAGTATTGAAACGCTTCTTAATAATTCTTATGAAGCGGAAGCTGCGAATGAGGTAAAAACTGCTATAGAATTAGCAACACAAGCTATTGAATTGGCGCGTAAAATAAATGATAAAAAATACATTTATCACGGATACAATGAAATAGGTGTGAATTATGAACTCATCAGCGAATACGAAAGTGCAGAGTACAGTTATGATAAAGCGCTGCAATTGGCCTTAGAGCTTGAAAATGATACACTACTGGCCTGGTCATATAACAATCTAGGAAATGTTTATTCTGATGGTTTTAAAAAGAAGGAACTGGGACTCAAGTACTATGAAAAAGCACTTGAACTGGCAAAGAAGATAAAGGATACATTTGAAATGACGATCCCCATTATTAATATTGGCTGGACCTATATTGATAATGGTGAATTCGACAAAGCATTACCATATCTAAAAGAAGGTTATGAGTATACCTACGATGAGAATCACGGTGCTACTGATGGAAAAGTACATGTAAATTATCTTCTTTCTCAATATTACAGAAGTAAAAAAAACTATGGGAAAGCGCTGGAACTCTTAAATGAAGCTACCCGAATAGCAGAAAAAAGAGATATGTTCTATGAGCTCAAAGATATCTACAAAGAACGGGCTGCTTTATTTGAAGATCAGGGTCGCTTATCAGAGGCAGTGGCTGCCTTTAAAGAATATGATAAGTACAAATCAAAGTTTACCGAAAAAGAAAGAGTTAAACAAATACAAATTGCCAGGGCAAAATTTGACTACGAAGAAAACAAGCTAAGTTTACAAAAGGCGAAAGAAGAAAAAGAATTACAGGCAGCTATTGCAAAAAGATCTCGTATAGTTACTTTGATAGCTGTTCTTGTGGTTATTATCTTATTTATTTTACTATTGGCGCTCTACAAAAACTACATGGCTAAGAATAAGCTTAGCGATATGTTACAAACGCAGAACAGAACGTTAGAGAAAGCTAAGCAAGAGGCAGAAAAACTTTCGCAGTTAAAAACACAGTTTATTTCTACGGTTAGTCATGAACTTCGTACGCCATTGTATGGGGTAGTTGGGCTTACATCACTTTTACTAGAAGAATCTAATCTCTCTAAAAAAGAACATCAATATTTGAACTCCTTAAAGTTCTCTGGGGATTACCTGCTCAATCTAATTAACGATATTCTACAGCTGAGCAAAATAGAATCAAATAAACTAAAATTAGAAGAAACAGATTTTAGCATAAAAACCCTTTTCCAAAACATTGTAAACTCTTTCGAATATCAATTAGAACAAACCAAGATTGATATGCATGTGGAAATTGATGAAAGAATTCCAGAAGTCTTGAAGGGTGATATGGTTAGGTTATCACAAATTTTAATCAACCTGATTGGTAATTCGATAAAATTTACTCCGCACGGAGATATTTGGTTTCGAGCCATCAAAGTTTCAATGGAAAAGTCAAAAGAACCGATTAAAATTCGATTTGAAGTAGAAGATAATGGTATTGGGATCCCAAAGGAAAAGCAGAAAGAGATCTTTGAGAATTTCTCACAAGTAGATCGCGATCATATTGATTTTCAGGGAACCGGATTGGGCCTTTCCATCGTGAAAAAGTTAGTAGATCTCTTTGGAGGTGAGATCGAATTGGAAAGTGAACGTGGAAAAGGATCTAAATTTAGCTTTGAAATAGCGTTCAACAAAGGTAAATATGCGGCCATTGAGAAAGTTGGCTTGCAAAGAGAACCAGAAAAGATCTTGAATAATAAGATTTTGATCGTTGAAGACAATAAAATTAATCAGATCGTTACCCAAAATATCTTGCATAAAGAAAACTTTGAAACCAGTATAGTAGACAACGGTCTTGATGCTATAGAAGCAGTGAGAACCAATGATTTTGATCTGGTACTTATGGATCTCAATATGCCTCGAATGAATGGGTTTGATGCGACAAAAAAAATAAGAGAGTTCAACGAAGAAATTCCTATAATAGCATTAACAGCTGTTGCCATAGAAGAAATTAAGTTCAAAGTTTTCGAATCGGGGCTTACAGACATAATTAATAAGCCTTACGATAATCAGGAGTTTTATCAGGTAATTCTAAAGAACATTCGAAAAACTGAGAAAAACTTTTTATAAGCAACTATTTTTGTCACATAATGCTCAAAACTGTAAATTATAATTTATGTTTTTTGAGATTTACTTAACCTTACTTCCAAGAAATTAATCACTTTATCGTCTAATTATCGAATAATTTTTTTTAGTGCATTTTAATGCTTAAAATTATCCCGGTTATAGTTCATAAAGTTGAAACGATTTCTAGTTACAATTCTTCTATTTTTGGTTTGTTTTTGGGTATTTTCTCAGGAAAATAGCAATGCCAAAAAAGACAGTATTCTAAAGTTTTTTGCACAAGCTGAAAAACTGCAAGATTCCTATGCCTACGCACAATCTATCGTAGTTGCCCAGAAAGTAATCAGTTTGTCTCAGTCGGAAAATGATTCTTACTATCTGAGTCGTGCTTATAATGTCTTGGGAATTAACTACGAGGCACTTGAAGCCTACGAAAAAGCCCAAAAAAGCTATGAGAAATCAATCGATTATGCCAGGTTAATAGGAAATGATACGTTGATTGGAAGGGCTCAGAACAATTTAGGAAATATTTATGTCGTATATCACAAAGATCTTTCGAGGAGTAACAGCTACTATTTAAAAGCACGGCAAATAGCCAACAAGCATGAAGACATCCCTGAAATACTTACACCCACCATCAACATCGCTTGGAATTATTTAGAATCGGGTGAGTTGGATAACGCTTATAACGAACTCAATAGCGCCAAGGTTTATTTACAACGTTATGAAAACGAGGCACTTGAATTCTATGTAAACTTTCTATTTGGAAAGTATTACGGACTTAAAAATGAGTACCGAAAAGCCATTGAATTTTATGATAAAGCTATTTCCACTGGAAACAAAGCAAATCTTATTGACGAGCTGGCAGATGCTTACTTGGCGAAATCAGAAGTGTATGATCGTTTGGGTAGAGATGACTTGGCCGCCAATGCCAGACAAGAAGGGCAGAAATACAAACAACAAATCGTAGAGAGGTTAAAAAACAGTTTCATACAGGCACAGGAAACTACCGCAGGCCTGAATACTTCGAACAGAAGATCTTCAGATACTTTTGCCGATGTTTTGCAAACTCGCGATCAATTGAACCCCGGAAACCAGAATAAAGGTTTTTTTAGTAAATATGGACATTGGTTCATCTATGCATTTCTATTGATAGCTTTTGGAATCACTTTATGGTTTCTGATGCAAAAACACAAACAATCTCAAGACCGTTTAACAGGCATGCTAAAAACCAGAAACGAGCATTTGAAAGCCGCAAAAGAAGAGGCAGAGAAATTATCACGACTTAAATCTCAATTTATATCTACAGTCAGCCACGAATTAAGAACTCCGCTATATGGGGTGGTGGGCTTGACTAGTTTGTTGTTAGAAGAAAATAACTTATCAGCTCAGGAAAATCAGTATTTAAAATCCCTGAAATTTTCAGGTGATTACCTTCTTAATTTAATAAACGATATCCTTAACCTGAGCAAAATCGAGTCTAATAAAGTTTCCTTTGACAAAACACCTTTTAATATTCGTGATCTTGTAGAAGACGTTATTAATTCTTTTAAGTTTCAGTTAGACAAGAAAAATAATAAGATTCATGTTTATATAGACAAACAAATTCCGGAGGTACTTAAGGGAGATGATGTGCCTCTTTCACAGATTCTTATAAATCTCATAGGAAATGCGGTCAAATTTACCTCCTATGGGAATATTTGGATCTTTCTCAAACTGGTTACGATAAAAAATAATGTGGCTTCAGTGAACTTTATCGTCAAAGATGATGGTCCGGGGATACCCAAAGAGAAGCATGAAGAGATCTTTGAAAACTTCTCACAATTAGACAGAGAGAATAATGAATATCAAGGCACAGGGCTAGGTCTTTCTATTGTTAAAAAGCTAATTGATCTGATGGATGGAGAAATTAGGCTAACCAGCTCAGAAGGAGAAGGAGCTGCCTTTAATTTCAATCTTGATTTTGAAATAGCCTCCGAGAGTGCTGGAGAATTAGTAAAAGAAAAAGCATTGGAAAAGAATGCTTTAAGCGGAAGCATATTTGGTAAGGGATATAAAGTATTGATCGTTGAAGACAATAAGATTAATCAAATAGTCACTAAGAACATTTTGCTCAAAGAGAATTTTGAATGCGAGGTAGTCGATAACGGATTAACCGCCATCGAATATGTGAAACGCAATAAATACGATCTTATTCTAATGGATCTTAATATGCCACTGATGAGTGGGATCGAAGCCTCTATTAAAATACGTGAGTTTGACAAGGAAACCCCTATAGTTGCCCTCACGGCGGTAGAAATAGAAGATGTAAAAGACGATATAGAAAGAGCAGAAATAAACGATATTATTAATAAACCGTTTGACAAAAGCGAATTCTATAAGATTATCCTAAGGAATATCAATAAAAATCAGGCGATCGCCTAAGACAATTTTCTAGTTTTTATCCTCTGGGAACCTCATAACGCATTTTAATATTACTTCGCAGATAAGGTGTGTCTTGTTCCAATGAAATTTCTTTAAAACCATAATTTTTATAAATATGTATGGCTCTTTCCAATTTCGTATTTGAATATAAAATGATTGCCTTCCAGTTTTGTTCTTTCGCAAAGCGAAGACAAAACTCCATTAGCATTTTACCTATCCCCAGTCCCTGATACCGATCTTTGACAGCCATTTTCCCTAATTCGTATATACCATCTTCTATTTTGATCAATGAAAAAGTACCGCTTATATTTGAAAGGGTCTTTGAAAAGAAAATATACCCACCCTTGTGAATAATATTTTCAACACAATTTTCCATTAACTCAATATCATAGGGTTCTACTACAAAATAGTTCTCTAACCACGCAATATTAAGTTCTTTAAAATAAGGGGCTAGCAATACATTAAAAGGAATTATTTCTGTACTTTTCTTGAGGCTGGAATGGTAATTATCAACAATACTTTTATGAAGAGAGGTGGCGTCAAGTTTATTTTCAATCTCCTGAACGCTTTGCAACAATGATTTGCTGGAGAAATGCGTTAGCGATTTAACCGTAAGATCGATAGCGGTCCATATAGGTTCTAACTCCTTTAAAAGCAGGTCACCCTTTGAACTTAGGGTAATAGACGCTCTTCGCTTATCGGAGCTGTCTTTTTCTAGAGACACATACCCTTTTTGAACTAATTTTTTGATCGATTGGGTAACTGCTGGTTGTGTTATTTTGAGTTGCTCACAGATGTAGGTGTTAGTTACGCCATGTTGATCGGCAATAATCTTGAAAACCGGAAAGAGATGGGGCTCAAATTCTATTTGCAGCAAATCATAAACACACTGAATTTCCTTCATAAATCGGTCGCTAAGTCTTGCCAGTCGTGATCCAAGCCCTAGTTCTTCAAATGAATTGAAATTATCCATAATCATTTATATAAGTGCTTATGTAAATATATAAAATAGTGCGAATGATTCAAAATTCTGAGCTATTTCCTCATGAAATCTGTAATTAAATAAGCGATCAATTTGCCAGTCTGTTCCAATTCTCTGTCGTCCGCGGCAGATGGTGCGGCCTCGCAAATGTGTAGGTATTGCGCATTCTTATGTTGGCTTAAATGGTAAACAAATTTACGTACTTGTTTTACCTCAAAGCCGGATGGAGTCATAGCGCTACTTGGAATATCGATTATAGAATCACAATCTACTTCCAATCCAAAAGCCTTTATACTTAGAAATTCCTTTGCTGCATTCAATTGAAATTCAATCCCTTTTGAGTTTTTTATTTCTAGTTCTTCGTAGGTATTATATTTTATAGGATATGTCCCTCCTGCGATTTTTTTGAGCATTTCCTTCGATAGGTAATTTTCATGCAAGCCAAAGATGAAATAATGATGTAAAAATCCGTCCCTTAACGCATAGGTAAATCCGTTTCCACTATGCCTTCCTTCTATAGGACGAAGATCGGTATGAGCATCTATATTGAGCGTATTTATTGCCTGATTAAGTGCCAAAGCACATCCTTTAAGGATACCATAGCAGTTGTTATGTCCGCCACCTACAACAATTGGCTTTTTGCCTGAGGCTACAATAAGTCTTATATAATAGGTGACTTCTTTGTCAATTTCTGCTGTGATTGCCCTTGCCTTCTCAATATATATTTTGTCTTCTGCATTTATTGCATCTAACTCTTTAAGTTCTTTCTCGAAATCAAGATACCCTAAAAGCAATAGTTTTGAGGCCTTATAATAACTATTCGCTTGCATATTAAGAAGTGCACTTAATGCAGGTTTCCAGGCATTGCGTGCGCCCGGTTTGCCAAAATTGCCTATAATACCTGCATCTTCTGGTATTCCAAGCAGTACATATTTGGAATCGGAATCGTTTAGTTCTCTTTCTAAGGCACCTGTAGAACGAAGCAGCTGTATTTTTTCACCGAATTTTGTGCCTGATTTTCTGCGCTTTATAATTTGGTCTATTTCTTTGGCGGTGTAGGTTTTGAGCTTTTTATGCATGTATTTCAAAAATTGTACATTTGAAAAAAAATAGTGTTACGTAAATCTAAAAAACTATTTCGTACGTATATACACTGAACGCAAAAATTTTGAAGCGTTAAACTAAATATTATTATTATGACTGAATCTAAAAACAACAATGGATTAAAAGTAATTGCAGTATTACTAGGTGTAGTACTTGCAGGAACTTTATTTTACACAGCAAGTCTTTATAAAGATAAGAAGGAGACTACTGCTCGTCTTATTGATGAAAAGAACTTCGTTATTGAAGATTTGAATAATTTAAAATCTGACTATGACAGAGCCATTGAAGAAAGTGAAAGTACAAATCAGGAATTGGTAGAAGCAAGAGCAAGAATAGACCAATACATTGACTCTGTAAAGACGATGAAGGCTGATATTTCAGCACTTTACAGATACAGAAAGCAAGTAAGACTACTAGAAAAAGAAAGAAAGTTTCTTTTAGCACAAAACGACTCTTTACGTAAATCCAATACATTGATCGCGATGCAACGTGATAGTACTATTGTAGCTTTACAGACGCAAACTTTTGTAGCCGATTCCCTTGTGGAACAAAATACAGAACTTGCTAAAGTTGTTGAGCTGGGATCTGCGCTTAACCTTGCAAAGTTTTCAATCGATGCTGTCAAAGAACGTTCCAGTGGCAAATTAGTTTCTACTACAAGAGCGAGAAGAGCAGACAAGATCAAAATCTGTTATACCGTAGCAGGAAATAAGATCGCAAACTCTGGTGATCGTCAATTCTACATTCAGGTAAAAGATCCTGCTGGTAACATTATTGGTGAGAACGCTACCGCTACTTTAGAAGACGGAATTTCTGTTACATACAGCAAGGTTTCTAACTTTTTCTACGAAAACACTGCCTTAGATGTATGTGATTACGTAAATAAGCCTGGAGATAACTTTGCCGAAGGTAATTATGAAGTGCGTGTATACGACGTAGGCTTAAATGAGTTAAGTAACTCCAAATTTGTATTGAAATAAAATTTAAGAACCCTATAGAAAAACGCTCCACTCGGAGCGTTTTTTAGTTTATAAGTACCGCCAAAGGATCTAACACCACGAGGCTTACCCCGAAATAACTGTTTGTTTCAAGAAAATGCCTTATGGGTTTGCTCTAAGATAGTTTACTAACCTTCCGTTTATGAATACCTTTTCTATTTGAGGCTCGCCAAAGGCATAAGGCAGAAAATTATAATTATTTATTTTTTTAGTAACGATGAGGTTAGCATTTTTACCCTTACTGATACTCCCATGAGTCTTTTCAAGACCCATAGCATATGCTGCATTGATCGTAGCTGCATTAATAGCTTCTTCAGGAGTCATTTTCATTTTAATACACGCCAGAGAAACCACAAAATTCATATTACCAGAGGGAGCAGACCCGGGATTATAGTCAGACGCTAAAGCCAATGGCAGGTCGTTCTCTAATAATGTTCTGGCTGGAGTATACGGTATACCCAGAAAGAATGAACATCCCGGTAAAGCCACCGGAATAGTTTGGCTATTCTTAAGAGCTTCTATATCTCTTTCACTAAGAAGTTCTAAATGGTCTACAGATTTAGCATTTAATGAACAAGCGACCTCCACACCTCCTGAAACCGTAAATTGATTCACATGAATTTTAGCTGGAAGATCGTAATCTTGCGCAGCAGACAGCAACCGATAAGTATCATCTGCAGAAAAATAATTTTGCTCACAAAAGATGTCTATATAGTCTGCCAATTGCTGTTCAGCAATCTTAGGGAGCATATCATTAATAATTAGGTCGAGATACTCCTCTTTCTTTCCTTTATAGGCTTCCGGTATTGCATGTGCGCCCAGAAAAGTAGATTTAATAGCTACGGGAAAGTTCTTTTGAAGTCGTTTGATCACATTGAGCATTTTGATCTCTGCATCCGTATTCAGGCCGTATCCACTTTTGATTTCTATCGCTCCAGTACCCAAATTTATCAGTTCCTTTAAACGGACTGCAGACACTTCATACAGCTCTTCCTCGGAAATAGAATTCAATTTTTTCACAGAATTTAGAATACCGCCGCCCCTTGCGGCAATCTCTTCATAAGAAAGACCGTTGATCCGATCTCTGAATTCATCCTCCCGGCTTCCTGCATATACAAGATGAGTGTGACTATCGCACCATGCGGGCAAAACTAATTTTCCTTCACAATTGATGCGATTTCCATAGTTTTCGTCTACAGGGCAATCTTTCATGTCTCCAAAATCTGAAATACATCCGTCAGAAATCACAAGATAGGCATCTTCTATCACCGGAAGCATTTTCATAGCTGCTCCTTTAAGATATGCCACCGGCTCATCTCGCACCTGAATCAATTGCTTAATATTGTATAAAAGTGTGTTCAAGCTATGCAGATTCTTTTTAAGTACTACCGGACGATTGTAGTTATTACAAACTTATTTTTGAAGTGAACCTACCATATCTTCCGGCTTGACCCATTCGTCAAATTGTTCTGCGGTCAGATATCCCAGATTAACGGCTTCTTCTTTCAAAGTGGTACCGTTTTTATGCGCTGTGTTAGCGATCTCAGCAGCTTTGTAATATCCTATTTTCGTGTTCAAGGCGGTCACAAGCATCAAACTGTTGGAAACCAACTCATCAATGCGTTCTTTGTTCGGTTCAATTCCCTGAGCACAATGAAGGTCAAAACTTCGGCAGGCATCTCCTAGTAATCTCGCTGATTCCAACAAATTAGCTGCCATAACGGGTTTGAACACATTAAGTTCATAATGTCCTTGAGTACCTCCAACGGTGATCGCTACATCATTTCCAATGACCTGAGCACATACCATAGTTAAGGCTTCACATTGGGTTGGATTCACCTTACCGGGCATGATAGAGCTTCCCGGTTCATTCGCAGGAATTAATAATTCGCCAATACCACTTCTGGGTCCGGAAGCCATCATCCGAATGTCATTAGCGATTTTATTAAGTGAAACTGCTAATTGTTTTAAGGCACCATGTGTTTCAACCAGGGCATCATGTGCAGCAAGCGCTTCAAATTTATTTGTAGCCGTTTTAAAGGGTAACTCGGTAAATCTGGCTATAAATTCTGCAACTCTTTTTGCATACCCCTTCGGCGTATTGATGCCTGTACCTACCGCGGTGCCTCCTAGAGCTAGCTCAGAAAGATGCTCCAGAGAATTCATTAAAGCGGTAAGCCCATGATCTAATTGTGAAACATAGCCTGAAAATTCCTGACCAAGGGTGAGGGGAGTGGCGTCCATCAAATGTGTTCTTCCTATTTTCACCACATCTTTAAACTCCAGCACCTTTTTATTCAGCGTTTCTCTTAGCTGAGTGATTCCGGGAATAGTGTTTTTAATGATCAGTTTATATGCGGCAATGTGCATACCTGTAGGGAATGTATCGTTAGAAGACTGAGATTTATTTACATCATCATTAGGCTGTAAGGTTTTTTCACCTTCACCTATTTCTTTACCAGCAAGCTGATGTGCCCGGTTGGCAATTACCTCGTTGACATTCATATTGCTTTGAGTTCCAGAACCGGTTTGCCAGATCACTAATGGAAACTGGTCATCATGCTTTCCTTCCAGAATTTCATCACATACCTGCGCTATCAAGTCTCTTTTTTCTATAGGTAAGACGCCTAATTCACAATTGGTATAGGCAGCAGCTTTTTTTAGATATGCGAATCCATAAATAATCTCAAGTGGCATGGATGCCGGTGCACCTATTTTAAAATTATTTCGGGATCTTTCGGTTTGAGCACCCCATAATTTATCAGCAGGCACCTGAACTTCCCCCATGGTGTCCTTTTCAATTCTGAACTTAGTCATACATTTTTTGTTTAACAAGATGATTACAAATTTAAGATTTTGTAAGGTGAAATGGCATGATGAACCTCATATTTTTCAGTTTAAAGCGTCTTACACGACTTTGAATGAATTATTCTATAAAAAACAATTTGCTATCTATGAATTGTAAATTTTATGCGGTATCTTTGACCACGAATTCGAAAATTTCCGGAAATTATGTTTGAATTTGATCAGTATTTAGGTTTTCTAGCATTCCTTACCATAGTAACGATAGGTTTTTGGTTAATGATCTTTTTGTTAACTGTGATCATTCCTTACTGGGTAGGAGGTTCTGTAATGGAACTGTTGAAAGAGCGAAGAGAAGCTAAAAGAGCTGCACGAAACGAATAAAAGAAGCCATTTGGCTTCTTTTTTTTATCCTTCAAAATCATAATCGTCTTCACTACCATTCCTTTTGCGGCGGTCTCTTTGATTTTTCTTTTGATTAAATCTGTAGGTGAACGTAAGATTGAAAGAGCGTTCGCGCCATTGAAATTCACTATAAACGATAGTGTTAGGAGTAAATGAGTCTGACCTTCTCTTGCGACTGTTAAAAACGTCATTAACACTTAAAGCGAGATTTGCTTTCTCATTAAAAAACTCTTTGCTAAAAGCTAGCCCGGTAGACAGAATGCCTTTATTTTTACTTTGGGCTGTTTCTGTAGGGCCTCTATAGAATAAGCGGGTTTGCCAATTTACTTTTCCAGGAAGCGTATAGGTATTGTTAAGTCTGGCGAACCAACTTATATTATTTGCATCAAAATTTTGACCATTGAAATCGCCTCTTACTTCCTGACCGAAAAAGTTTAGATTCGTGTTTATTCTCCATTTGCGACTAGGTACATATGAAAGAGTGAATTCAAAGCCATATCGGGTATTCGTAGACAAATTTACCGGAGTTCTTCTCAAAACAGGAACTTCAATCACTGTACTTCCCGGATCGTCAGGATCTCCACTAATAACTACGGTTTCTCCCGTTTCTTCTGTTATAAAATTGAAAGCGTCTGTCTCCTTTTGATAATATATGGATCCGTTAAAAGACATTTTGGTCCATCTTTTTATATAACCAAGATCGATAGTGTTAGAGTAACTGGGGTCTAGATCGGGATTTCCCTGAAATAAATTGGTAGCACTCGACCTGGACGGAAAAGGATTTATAAAACGTGATCTGGGTCTTCGAATTCTTCTATTGTACCCCAGGGTAATACTTTCTTTCTGGCTAAACTCGTAAGCCAGATTTACCGTCGGGAAAAAATCAGTATATGTTTTTAGATCCTTTGTATTCAGGGTTTCTTGAATTATACCTATTCGGGAGTCCTCCATTCGCAAGCCCACTAAATACGAAAATTTATCTCCTGCTTTATTTCCGTATTGGGAATAAACGGCGTTCACATATTCTCGATATACCAGTACATTGGTAAGATCTTCATCGGGAATTAAAATTCCATTATCATTTTCAAATGAAACCTCATAATCTGTTTCCAGTTCAAGGTAATTCCCTCGATATCCTAGTTCAAACTGACCGTTTTCTCCCATGGGTAAAACATAGTCGGACTGTAAAAGAATTCGTTGTTGATCTTCAAGCGTAGTAACACCTTCTCTTTGAATATCACCTAACGGAAAAACCTCAGTATCTATAATAATGGAGCGCTCATCTTCAGAACTTTGTTCATATTGAAAATCGGCGGTAAGAGTATGGCCGTCCTCTTTAAAATTCTTAAAATAGTTAACCGAATATTGCAGGGTACGGTCATCTTCACTTTCAGGATCGAATCTTCTTGTTCTACTGGTCAGTGTTCCATTCTCATCGAAATTTAGAATATTGTTCGTTGTTTCTGAAGAATTATCTCTTTTTCGATACAATACGCTGGCAATTACCGAAGACGTTTTGTTGATAAAGTACTCAACGCCCATATTGGTATTTAATCCTTTTCGGCTTCTGTCAAAATCACGAGTTTCTTCAGTGAATGTATTGGGATCTTCTCCGTTTAAATATTCGGTATCTGTAAAAGAATTACCAGGAACTTCATTGATGCTATAACCCGTATTGGTGAAAAAATTAAACTTTTTTATTCGGTAGTTGAGATTTACCGATAGCCCTGCCTGAAATGGATAGCCAATGTTGGTGGTTATAGAACCGTTTACGCCAGTGATCTTTTCGGTTTTCAATATAATATTCAGGATCCCTGCCGTTCCTTCGGCATCATACCGCGCCGAAGGAGAGGTGATGACTTCTACCTTCTCAATGGCATCTGCGGGTAATTGTCTCAGGGCATCCGTCCCATTGAGCCCTACCAGGGCAGAAGGTTTTCCATTGATCAGGATTCTCACATTATCATTTCCCCTTAAAGCAATGTTTCCCTCCACATCAACGGTGACAGCAGGAACGTTGTCTAAAACATCTGTAACCGATCCACCGAGTGCGGTCAGATCTTTACCAACATTATAAACACGTTTGTCCAGTTTGATCTCTACCTGTGTTTTCTCTCCTCTTACCACTACCTCTTCCAGTTCTTGAGTATCAGAAGCTAAGGCAATGGTTTCTAATGTAGCCGATTTTAAAAGCGTTTGATTAGAGAGTGTATACGTTTTAAAAGAAATAAATTCTGCTTTAATATTATATGTACCAGGAGTCAACGTAACCTCATATTCACCTTTAACATTCGTTATGGCTCCGGTAAGAATTTGTTTTCTCTTGGTGTGCTGAAAACTAATAGTAGCGAACTCAAGTGGTTGACCCGTTTCCTTCTCTACAATTTTACCCTTGACCGTTATTTCTTTTTGATTGGATGGTGTCTGCCCCTTACTGTACATCGTACCTAAGAATACGATAACTAACCATAAAAAGTTTTTCATGAAAACGTTTTTAGTAGCTATCTATATCGTTGTCTTTGCCTTCTTACAGTAGAACGATTTCTTTTTCGTTCCTTCTTCTGAAAAGCTTCAAAAGCAGCAATTTGTTCTTCATCAAGAAATACAGCAAGATCTTCTTTTTGTTTATTTCTAAGTGCTTGGATCGCTTGTCGAAGCTCTTCTCGGGACTCATTATTCTGAATAAGTTCGATCGCCTTCAAATTATATTCCTTTAAGTTCGCCTTCAACAATGCTTTTTGAAGATTGTCAAGTTCCAATTTTTGTCCTAACTTTTCGACCTGCTCTTCTATTCGATCTTCCATTTTTTGCGGCTCTGGTTCCGGTGCAGAATTCTGCGCGCGCACGTTGCTGGTAATAAAAAGAAAAAAGCTAAAGAATATGGTAATAAGATGATTTTTCATGCTAAAAAAGGCTTCTGCTATTGAGACAACGAATTTAATTTTTGGTTTAACGCATGCAAGTTAAATATGTGTTAAATAAAAAAAACCGACTGAGATTCAGTCGGTTGGATTTATAAAATTGATGTAACCTTTTCAGGAGGTCTTCCTATTACTGCCTTATTATTTTTAACAACTATAGGCCTTTCAATAAGTTTAGGATGCTTTAGCATGATCTGAATGAGATCTTCTTCATCCAATAGTTTGTTTTTATAATTCTCTTTCCAGACCGCCTCGTTCTTTCTGATAAGGTGCGAAGCCTTCAGCCCTAAACAACTCAATATTTTTCTTAATTCACTTTCTGATGGTACGTCTTCAAGATACTTGATAACTTCGAAGGACTCTCCGGATTCTTCAAGTATCTGTAATGCTTGTCTTGACTTCTGGCATCGTGGATTGTGGTATATTTTGATCATTTTTTACTGGTTGAATTCATCTTCGGTTTTTTGCCCCATTTTCATGAGATAGGCTTTTAAGAACTCATCTAGGTTTCCATTCATAACTGCATCAACATTATTCGTCTCGTGCGCTGTTCTTACATCTTTTACTAACTTATAAGGATGCATTACATAGTTTCTTATTTGGGAGCCCCATTCTATTTTCATTTTGCCGGCTTCAATCTCTTCTCTTTTAGCTTGTTTCTTCTTGAGTTCGATCTCGTAGAGCTGAGATTTAAGCAACTGCATGGCCTTGGTTTTGTTTTCTAACTGTGACCTGGTCTCTGAGTTTTCAATGATGATGCCCGTGGGATGGTGCCTTAGTCTTACTGCCGTTTCTACCTTATTTACATTTTGACCACCTGCACCGCTGGACCGCATGGTTTCAAATGTGATATCAGCAGGATTTATATCGATCTCGATCGTATCATCAGCCAGAGGATACACGTAAACGGAAGCAAAAGAAGTATGTCTTTTTGCATTGCTGTCAAACGGCGAGATGCGCACCAGTCTGTGAACTCCATTTTCACCTTTCAAATAGCCAAAAGCATATTCTCCATTTATTTCAAGCGTAACGGTCTTGATCCCAGCAACATCACCTTCCTGAAAATTAAGTTCTTTGATCTTGTAGCCCTGTTTTTCAGACCACATCATATACATACGCATTAACATAGAGGCCCAGTCACAGCTTTCGGTTCCGCCGGCACCTGCAGTAATTTGCAGCACCGCACTCATGCTATCAGCTTCATCTGAAAGCATGTTCTTAAACTCTATATTTTCGAGATGGACAAGTGTTTTATCGTAATGGGTAGCCACTTCTTCTTCCGAAATTTCGCCTTCTTTATAGAACTCTAGCATTATTTCAAGCTCTTCCGCCATATTTTGAGCCTTTTTATAGTCTTCAACCCATTTTTTCTTTGATTGAAGCAACTGCATGTGCTTTTCGGCTTCCTTGGCATTATCCCAGAAATCAGGAGCAAACGTCTTCTCTTCTTCGTTTGCTATTTCAATAAGTTTTCCATCAATGTCAAAGATACCTCCTTAACGCACCAAGGCGTTCAAAAAGATCTTTGGTCTGATCTGTAGTAATCATATTAACACGTTTATTTTAAACAAAAATAGTGTTTACAACAGCTTGGGAAAACAATTTTATATAATTTTATAGACTTATCTCAAAAACCAGATATTATGAAAATATGGGGAGTTCTTCTAACTTTCTTTAGCACAATGCTTTTGCAGGCTCAGTTCACTGTTAAGAAAGACTTCGAAAAGTACAAAGGCTTCTTTAATTTTTATTACGACGCTTCTTCAGATAAGATATTTCTTGAAGTAGAAGAACTTGAAAAAGAGTTTCTATATGTATATGCACTTAGCAACGGGGTTGGAAGTAATGATATTGGTCTCGACCGTGGTCAACTCGGAAATGAACAGGTAGTTTATTTTAAAAAGGCAGGGAATAAATTGCTCTTGATCCAACCTAACCTCACATATAGGGCACTTACATCAAATAAACTAGAGAGAAGATCTGTAGAACAGGCATTTGCACGCTCCGTTCTTTATGGATTTACTTATGAAACCGGGCCCAGAGGCTCCTATATTATTGATATCACAGATTTTTTGATGGAAGATATGCATGGGGTTGCCAAGCGACTCAAAGAGCGCAAACAAGGCGCGTATAATCTAGACAGATCACGCAGTGCTTTATGGCTTGAACGAACTAAAGCTTTTCCGGAAAATGTAGAATTTGAAGCTTTGCAGACTTTTAAAGGAGAAGCCAAAGGAGAATACATAAAATCGGTGACGCCAAATTCAAATTTTGTCACAGTGGTTGCACACCATTCTTTTATCAAATTACCAGATGACAATTATGAACCGAGAGTTTACGATCCAAGGAGTGGTTCTTATCCGTTTTCGTATTTTGACTATGCAACTCCGGTTGATGAGCCTATTCAAAAAAGATTCATTACCCGTCATCGCTTGCAGAAGAAAGATCCGGAAGCACCTATAAGTGAAGCTATAGAACCTATAGTTTATTATCTTGATAACGGGACGCCAGAGCCCGTACGTTCTGCGTTATTAGAAGGTGGAAGATGGTGGAACCAGGCATTTGAGGCAATTGGCTATAAAGATGCATTCCAGATCAAAATGCTTCCGGATGACGCAGACCCACTGGATGTCAGATATAATGTAATACAATGGGTTCACCGATCTACAAGAGGCTGGAGTTATGGAGCGAGTATAACAGACCCCAGAACCGGAGAAATAATAAAAGGACACGTGAGTCTGGGCAGTCTCAGGATACGACAAGATTTCCTGATTGCACAGGCATTGTTGAACAAACCCTTTGAAGAGAATGATGCCAATCATGACGAGATGATGAATTTGGCTATCGCGCGCATCAGGCAATTATCTGCTCATGAAATTGGGCACACACTTGGTTTTGCTCATAATTTCGCGGCAAGTATGAACGATCGTGCCTCAGTAATGGATTATCCACACCCCAAATTTACACTGGTAGATGGCAACGTTGATTTTACAGAAGCTTATGATAGTGGTATTGGTGCGTGGGATAAAGTAACAGTAGCCTATTCTTACCAGGATTTTCCTGCTGGTGTAGATGAACAGCAAGCATTGAAGGAGATTTTAAGAGAAGCTCAAGAAAGCGGACTCCGTTACATCTCCGATCAGGATGCTCGTCCCGCAGGAAGTGCCCATGTGCATGCGCATTTATGGGATAACGGGGTTAGCGCAGCCGAAGAATTAGATCGAATTCTTAAAATCAGGGAAACAGCAATGAGCTATTTTTCAGCAGACAATATTCGCAGTTACGAGCCCTATTCTGTGCTGGAAGATGTGTTTGTTCCGCTTTATTTTCTGCATCGGTATCAAACGGAAGCGGCCGCTAAGCTTATAGGTGGACTTGATTACAATTACGCAATCAAAGACGGAGGTCAATTGGTGGTAGCACCAGCTGATGACAAACTACAAAGAAAAGCACTATCCTCTGTTTTAAAGACACTACATTCCAAACAGCTGGCCATACCAGAAGAAGTGTTGGCATTATTTCCGCCCAGAGCATTTGGTTATAACAGAAGCAGAGAATCATTTAAAGGTAGAACAGGAGTAGCCTTTGATGCATTATCGGTTACCGAAACTGCCAGTAGTCTCGCTTTGAAGTTCTTACTGCACCCTGAACGAGCTTCCAGGCTTGTACAACAACATGCTATGAACGAAAACCTTTTATCTTTGAATGAAGTGTTAGAGGAATTGTTAAAAAGTACGCTGAAAGGAAAATTAGGAGAAGGCTATGAAGGAGAGATCCAAAAAATCGTTAATTACAATGTGCTGAAACATATGATGCAATTGGGCGCGCATAAAAATAACCTTCCTCAGGTGGATGCGATCATTAATTTTGAGTTATTAAAATTAAAAACTTTTCTTGGAAGCAAGTCTGTTGACCCTTTTAACACTTTTCTTATTAAAGAAATTGACAAATATTTGGGGAATCCAAAAGGTTTTAAATTACCTGAAACTCCCAAAATACCTGATGGCTCTCCAATAGGAATGGCTTGTTTTGATCAATAAAATTTTACAATGATAAATCTTATAAGCGATACGGTTACGAAACCTACTTCGGGAATGTTAGAGGCAATGATGCATGCCGAGGTAGGAGATGATGTTTTCAAAGAAGATGCTACGGTTAACAGACTGGAAGAGCGAATTGCTTCCCTTTTTGGAATGGAAGCAGCGCTGTTTTTTCCAAGTGGTACTATGGCAAACCAGACGGCAATCAAATTGCACACACAACCCGGAGAACAACTTATTTGCGATAAATATGCACACGTCTATAATTATGAGGGTGGAGGTGTAAGCTTCAATAGCGGTGTTTCCTGCAAGCTCGTAGACGGTCATAGGGGTATGATGACTGCGGCTCAGGTAGAAGCAGCTATAAATCCGCCCGATTTTTACCACAGTCCATTAACCTCGTTGGTTTGTGTAGAGAATACAACGAATAAGGGAGGAGGTGCCTGTTGGGACTTTGAAGAACTTATTGCGATTCGAAAAGTTTGCGAAGCAAATAATCTCGCCTATCATTTAGACGGAGCCCGTCTCTGGAATGCGCTGGTTGCTAAAAATGAGTCACCTGAACAGTACGGAGCATTATTTGATACAATATCCGTATGTCTTTCCAAAGGACTAGGATGTCCCGTAGGATCGGTTTTAGTCGGGTCTGAAGATCTTATGAAAAAAGCATTGCGCGTGCGTAAAGTTCTGGGAGGCGGTATGCGTCAGGCAGGATATCTGGCGGCTGCCGGGCTCTATGCACTGGATCATCACATCGAAAGACTGAAAGAAGATCATGAAAAAGCAAAAGAAATAGAAGCGACACTTCATACTTTATCTTTTGTGGCAAACGTAGAACCTGTAGAAAGTAATATTGTGATATTCAATCTTACGCCAGAAGTGAGTGAACAAGAGTTTATGAATAAATTAAGCGAGAATCAGGTTAAAATAATCTCGATGGGTCAAGGTAAATTAAGAATGGTTACGCATCTCGATTATACAGCCTCGCATCATGAGTGTTTTCTTGGGTTGCTCCAATCATTGAAAATAAAAAAGACATCTCCGGTTAAATAGAAATGTCTTTTGAGTTTTTGATTATAAAATACTTGTCTATTCGGTTAAATCTTTAATAGTAGCATGGTGCGCATTTGTCTTCACAGACTCAATTCCATTTTCCATACCAGCTTCAGATGCGTACATCTGGCTACTCCCTATAATTTGGCCGTTACCCGCTTTTAAATTAAAATGAAATTTACCGTTGGCAGCCGTTTTTCGTTCATATTTACTATCATCATCGCAGTTATTCTGAATAGAATCGATGCCATTTTTAGCACCGTTTTTGTCAGCATAGGCCTGACTTGATAAAATGATCTGACCGTTTTTTGCTTTCAGGTTAAAGTAAAACTTGTCGTTTTTATCGCTTTTAAAAATTTCAAACATGATGTATAGATTAATTGTTGATATGGCTAAAGTTACTAAAAACTAATTAGTTTTCAGGAAAAGCAATCAACAACATAAAAACATTCAAACAGGCTTATTTAAACAGGTCAAGCCCCGGAATATTCGGCGTACCATTTTTTGCCACAGCAGCTAGTTCAGCTTCCTGAATTTCTGAAGCTTTTTGAATTGCCTTGTTTGTGGTAAGTATCAGATAGTCTTCAAGAGCCTCCTTGTCTTCTAGCAGGTCAGAATTTATTTCAATAGACTTGATCTCGCGATTTGCCGTGATCGTGATTTTCACCTCATTACCAGTTGATCTCTCTTCGATCATAACAGTATCAAGACGCTTTTTAGTTTCTTCGATCTTTGCCTGCGTCTCTTTCAGTTTTCCCATCATTCCCATCATATCTCCAAACATAATTTTCTTTTTTTAGTTGCTGCAAAAATATCAAATATTTTCCTCAACCGGGATTTATCTTAATGTGTTGTTTAAGTGCAGCCTGTAAGTTATTTATACTATTTTTGTTTCCGATTTTCAAAATTAAAGAATGTTCAAGAAAAAAATAAATCCTCCAAAGGCGACAAGTGTTCCAGAAAAGCTAGATATACATGATGACATTCGTATAGATAATTTTTTCTGGATGAATCAAAGAGACACTCCTGAGGTTCTGGATTATCTGAATAAGGAGAATGACTATTACAAAGAGATTACAAACGATTCAAAAGCGTTTAGGGAAAGTCTTTTTACCGAAATGAAGAGCAGGGTAAAAGAAGATGACCAATCTGTACCCTACAAGCTTAATGGATACTGGTATATTACCAGATATGAAGAAGGAAAAGACTATCCTGTTTATGTTCGTAAAAAGGGGACGTTGGATGCAGAAGAAGAACTGCTTTTTAACTGTAATGAAATGGCCGAGGGAAAAAGCTATTTCAATTTAAAAGGAATCAATATCAGCAGAAATAATAAACTGGCTGCTTTTGCAGTTGACACGTTAAGCAGGCGGATTTATACGATCTATGTGAAAGACCTGGAAACAGGTAAGATTCATGAGACCGGGATTACCAATTCTTCCGGTGATTCTACCTGGGCAAACGATAATCAAACGTTGTTTTATGTAGCTAAAGATGATCAGACCCTAAGAACAGACCGGATCTACAGACATATTTTTGGTACCCGCTGTGAAGAAGATGTTTTGGTGTATAAAGAAACCGATGAAACCTTCAACACCTTTGTATATAAAACAAAATCAAAAAAATATATCATTATTGGGGCAACCAGTACACTTACCAGTGAATTTCGTATTCTTGAAGCCGATAATCCCTCTGGTGAATTCAGGATTTTCCAGGAGCGCATTCGCGGATTGGAATATCATGTTTTTCATTACGGCTCTTCTTTCTACATTTTAACGAATGCAGACAACTCGGTAAATTTCAAGTTGATGGAGACGCCGGAAGACCAAACTGGTAGACAGTCATGGAAAGATCTTATTCCCCATCGCAAAGAAACGCTTCTGGAAGATGTTGAAATTTTTAAAGACTTTTTAGTGTTGAGCGAACGCACAAACGGGCTCAATATGCTTCGTATACTGCGTTGGGATGGTAAAGACGATTATTACCTTCCGTTTGACAATGAAACATATATGGCATTTACATCTGCTAATCCAGACTTTGAGACTGAGTGGCTCAGGTATACCTATACTTCTCTCACTACTCCTGTATCTACGATTGATTTTAATATGGTAACACGGGAAAAAGTAGTTAAAAAGGAACAGGAAGTGCTGGGCGGAAAATTTGACAAGAATAATTATGTTTCGGAAAGAGTATGGGCGACTGCAAAAGATGGGACTAAAATCCCCATTTCAATGGTCTACAGGAAAGGAATCGAGAAAGACGGTACCAATCCGTTATTATTATACGGCTACGGTTCTTACGGCGCGACTATAGACCCTTATTTCTCTTCTTCTAGATTAAGCTTACTTGACAGAGGTTTCATATATGCAATAGCACACATAAGAGGAGGTGAGTATCTGGGACGTGAGTGGTATGATAACGGGAAACTCATGAAAAAAATGAATACGTTTACAGATTTTATAGACTGTACACGATTTCTTATTGCTGAAAAATATACCCAACCTGCGCATATGTATGCCATGGGAGGATCTGCCGGCGGATTATTGATGGGGGCGGTTGCTAATATGGCACCAGAACTCTACAATGGTATGGTAGCCTCGGTACCCTTTGTAGATGTGGTAACTACCATGCTGGATGATTCGATACCACTTACTACAGGGGAGTATGACGAATGGGGGAACCCTAATGAAAGAGATGCGTACTTTTATATGAAATCTTATTCTCCCTATGATAATGTTAAAAAACAAGCGTATCCAAACCTTCTGGTAATTACAGGTTATCATGATTCTCAGGTACAATACTGGGAACCTGCCAAATGGGTTGCCAAGCTTCGGGAATATAAAACAGATGATAATTTAGTGCTTTTCAGAACCAATATGGATGCGGGACATGGCGGAGCTTCCGGGAGATTTGAAGGACTTAAAGAAGTAGCAGAAGAATATGTGTTTTTGCTAGTTTTAGAGCAGATTGAATCGTAATTAAAAAAAATAATTAAATTTGCAAGGTTTTAATGTGTCCAGAACCTAACCTGTACCTAAGTAATCCATATGGAACAAAAGATAAAAGCTTATAATAACGTCTTAGAACTTATAGGTAATACTCCTCTCATAAAACTTAATACAATCACGCAACATATAAAAGGAAATTTCTACGCTAAAGTAGAAGCTTTCAATCCTGGTCATTCTACCAAAGATAGAATTGCTTTGTATATCATAGAAGAAGCGGAGCGTAAAGGTATTATTAAGCCTGGTGATACTATCATAGAAACTACTTCTGGTAACACAGGTTTTAGCATAGCGATGGTAAGCATTATAAAGGGGTATGATTGTGTGCTGGCGGTTAGTTCAAAATCTTCAAAAGATAAAATAGATATGTTGCGTTCTATGGGCGCCAAGGTTTTTGTTTGTCCTGCTCACGTAAGTGCAGATGATCCAAGATCTTATTACCAGGTTGCCAAACGAATGCATGAAGAAATAAAGGGTTCTGTTTATATCAACCAGTACTTTAATGAGCTCAATATGGATGCACATTATAAGAGTACAGGTCCTGAGATTTGGGAGCAGACTTCCGGTCAAATAACTCATTTTGTAGCTTGTAGTGGAACTGGCGGTACGATTTCTGGAACTGCCCGCTACTTAAAAGAACAAAATCCTGATATTCGTATCTTGGGCGTTGATGCATATGGTTCTGTACTAAAGAAGTACCATGAAACACGTGAATTTGATTCGGAAGAGATCTATCCTTATCGAATAGAGGGGCTTGGTAAAAATCTGATTCCTACTGCTACGGATTTTGATATCATTGACGAATTCATAAAAGTAACCGACGAAGAAAGCGCTCATACAGCGCGGGAGATTTCGAAAACCGAAGGGCTTTTCGTAGGATATACGAGTGGGGCTGTAGTACAGGCAGTGAAGCAATTGGCGGAGAACGGAGAGTTTGATGAAAAGAGTAACGTCGTTATGATCTTTTCAGATCATGGATCGCGCTATATGAGCAAAATTTACTGTGACAAATGGATGAGTGATCAAGGCTTTTTCGACAGCAAGAATCCGGAAGAAACGCATAAAATTGAATATATAAAATAGCTAACTAACCAAGCTACTTAAAAGAGGAAGTTTCGTCGATCGATCTTCCTCTTTTTTTATGTTTGAGCGGTAAGATGACGAGCTTAATTCCTGAAAATATTATGATTAGACTTTAAAAATAACTACTTTTGCAACTTGTTAAATTATAACGTTTTAATTCCTCAAACTTAATAATGAAAGATTTATTTGCACGAATCATTGAAAACAAGGGACCACTTGGTAAATGGGCTTCTCATGCAGAAGGTTATTTCGTGTTTCCCAAATTGGAAGGAACTATTTCTAATCGGATGAAGTTCAATGGCAAAGAGGTGATCACTTGGAGTATTAATGATTATCTGGGTCTTGCCAATCATCCGGAAGTGAGAAAAGTAGATGCAGAAGCAGCAGCAGAGAATGGAGCTGCCTATCCCATGGGAGCCAGAATGATGAGTGGTCATACAGATCTACATGAGCAATTACAGGATGAATTGGCCTCTTTTGTAGGTAAAGAATCTTCATACCTTTTAAATTTTGGTTATCAGGGAATCATGTCTGCTATCGATGCGTTGGTTACTAAAGACGATGTCATCGTTTACGACGTTGATTCGCATGCATGTATTATCGATGGAGTGAGACTTCATATGGGTAAGCGATTCACCTTTGTTCATAACGATATTGATAGCCTGGAAAAAAACCTTGAGCGAGCGGTAAAAATTGCTGATCAAACCGGAGGAGGTATTCTGGTAATTTCTGAAGGAGTTTTTGGGATGAGAGGGGAGCAAGGGAAACTTAAAGAAATTGTTGCCTTAAAGAAAAAATACAATTTTCGTCTGCTGGTTGATGATGCCCATGGGTTTGGTACATTGGGTGCATCAGGTGCAGGAGCAGGCGAGGAGCAAGGCGTTATGGCCGATATTGATGTATATTTCGCCACATTTGCTAAATCTATGGCAAGTATAGGCGCTTTCCTTGCAGGTGATAAAGAAGTAATAGACTTTTTAAAATATAACTTGCGTTCTCAAATGTTTGCAAAATCATTACCGATGATTTTTGTAAAAGGTGCCTTAAAAAGGCTAGACATGGTTAGGACCATGCCAGAACTAAAGCAGAAGTTGTGGGAGAATGTAAATGCACTTCAAAACGGACTTAAAAAACGTGGCTTTGATATCGGAAATACGCAAAGTTGCGTAACGCCAGTTTACTTAAACGGAAGCATTCCGGAAGCAATGGCTTTGGTAAAAGATCTTAGAGAGAACTTTGGTATCTTTTGCTCAATAGTTGTGTATCCTGTGATTCCCAAAGGGCTTATTTTGTTGAGAATGATTCCTACAGCAACACATACGCTAGAAGATGTAAATGAAACACTTGAAGCTTTTTCTGCAATCCGTGAACGTCTTGAAAAAGGTGTTTACAATAGATTGTCTGCTGCCGTAGCAGCTGAAATGGACTCTTAGCAATTGAAGAATCAGTATTATATAAAAAAGCCATCGACAATCCGATGGCTTTTTTTATAATTTTTTAGTGTACGTACGCCAGCGTTTTATCAATCTTGGGTCATAGTTTTTCCACATAGCCTGTACCGACTGATTTTCTTCCAATTCGGGATTTGTTTCTACCAGCGTAATACCTCTTTTATTATAGTTTTCTATTACCTTTTGAAAAATCACTGCTGTAAGCCCTTTACCCTGGTATTCGGGGTCAACCCCTATCAGAAACAAGTTACCGAACTTGTTCTTGTTTTTTGCTCTCAGTAAATGGTAGAAACCTAAAGGGAACAATTTGCCATTCGCTTTTTGAAGTGCTCTCGCAAAAGAGGGCATAGTAACCGAAAACCCTACCAACTTTTGCTCTTTGTCCTGAATTAACGTGATATAGTCAGGATGAAGAAACTTTAAATACTTTTCCCTGTACATATCAACCTGATATTGCTGTATGGGAACAAAGGACTGTAAATCTTTGAAGGATCGATTCATCAAATCAAACATATCATCTGCATAATGCACCATTTCATTCGTTGACTTGAAGGATAAAAGTTTTAATTGGTAGCGTTCAAGCACCAATTTAGCAAACTTTTTTACCTTTTCGGGAACCGTTTTCGGGACATCGATCTCATACTCTTTCCACTGCATTCCATGTTTAAAGTCCATGGCGTCCATATGCTCTAGATAGTAGGGATGATTGTATAGCGTCGTCATATTATTTATGCGATCAAAGCCCATGATTAGCATTCCTGCCTTATCCATATTAGAAAAGCCTACAGGGCCATCCATAAACTCCAGCCCTTTATCTCGTCCAATTTGTGTAACCTTTTCAAAAAGAGCTTTGCTTACTTCAAGATCGTCAATTACGTCGTACCAGCCAAAGCGTAATTTCTTTTTGTTTAAGGTTCTTACTTCTAACCAGTTAATAATAGCAGCAATTCTTCCAACAACCTCATTGTTCTTATAGGCTAGAAACAAATGGGCTTCAGCATCCTTAAAAACAGGATTCTTTTCCTTGTCAAAGATGGCTTTTTCATCTTTGATTATTGGAGGTACCCAGTAAGGTGAATTTTTATAAAGTGTAAAAGGAAATTTAATAAACGTTTTGAGATCTTTTTTGGTAGAAACTTCTTTAATGGTAATCATAAATGTTACTGCTCATTAGTTTCTTCAAAAATAGGGTCTTTCTCGTTTTTATTCTTTTTTTTCTTTTTCTTTTTAGCTTTTTTCTTCTTTCCGAGTTTCACTTTCTTAATTCCTTTGTCTATCCTTTTCAATTCGTCTTTATGATAATCCAGTCGGTAAGATACCCCAACAGCTCCAAACAGTCTTGAAGGCGTGTTTTTGGTACTGGCCCCTAAACTTACATCTAATTGAAAGTTTTTATTAAACAGGCGTGCTGCCCCTCCTCTTAAGATAAAGTCTGAATAAAAGTCACTGTTAATTCCCTGATTTTCCAAAAATACTGACCACTGCGGATTTCTTAAAGTATGGGTAAGGGTCAGTACATAACTCAAAGAAGGATCATCAGTAGATATCTTGTCGTACCAGAGGTTAGAGACAAGCACCCATCTATCTGCAAAATGACTTTGAGCCATCACCCCAATTTTGGGGCTTATAGAGCTTTCATTAGGGAGAAACGGATTGTCTGAAAAAATAATATTAGCGCCGGCATAAATC
Source organism: Flavobacteriaceae bacterium M23B6Z8 (assembly GCA_046199005.1). GTDB lineage: Bacteria > Bacteroidota > Bacteroidia > Flavobacteriales > Flavobacteriaceae > Ascidiimonas. Next base: position 2,426,821 of record CP176050.1, on the reverse strand, counting down.
GCAATGGCAGGTACAAGGTCTTTCCATTTAAAAGAATTATTTGCCTTCCAGCTGTAGAGATTTGGTTTTTCTTCTTCTTTATTTTTCCAGGGATCGAAGATAAGATACTTTAAACCTATAGTATTTTGAAGAAAATCACTTTGTTTAAATTCTCTAGGTGGGGAGAAAACATTTCGGGTGAGATTTTCAAAGGCGTAGGAACCATCCCAAATAATTTCCAGTTGTTCAAAAAACAGACCGTAACGAAAGGCAAAGTCAATCCCGAATCTTCCCGATTCAGTGAGAAGACCATCGTGTTTGCGCCTTTCCATATTCACACCAAACTCTCCTTGAAGCACACTTTTACCCACCGAAAAAGCACTCATTGACACTCCGGGACGGTTCGAATTGATAACTTCTGTATATTGGGAATTGGCAGTATTGTAAAACCAAAAAAGCACTAAAAATAGCGTAGTAGGTAGATTTTTCATGAATTGAGGTTTAGGTCAAATATAGGAGATTTTATCATTTTTTAAGAGTTTTGATTAACATTTAAAACTCAAGTGTCGTATTTTTGATTTCTACTAATAAGGTACTCTATGCAATTACTAAGAACTATATTAATCATTGTTTTAGTATATTATGCCCTTAAAATTCTGACGAGAATTTTTGGACCTACGCTGTTTAGATATGCGAGTAAGAAGGCAGAACAACGATTTAAGGAGCAGTTCAATAAGCAACAACAGCCACAAAATCAGAATGTACGCGAAGGGGAAGTTACTATAGAAAAAAAACCTGCAGATACTCCAAAAAGTAATAAAAAAGTGGGAGAGTACATTGATTTTGAAGAAATTGACGATACTAATAAATCATAAATGAAAGTAAACTTTACAAAGCTGCTACCGCATTTGGTGGTGGTTTTTCTCTTTGGCATTATTGCAGTGATCTATTTTTATCCTGTTCTTCAGGGAAAACAAATTTTCCAGAGTGACATCGTTCAGTACACCGGGATGGCGAAGGAGCAAAATGACTTTAGAAAAGAAACCGGTGATGAGCCTTATTGGACAAATGGTGCTTTCGGTGGAATGCCTACCTATCAGCTCGGCGCGAACTATCCGCATAACTACATCAAAAAGCTTGATAAATTAATCCGCTTTTTACCAAGACCTGCAGATTATCTCTTTCTATACTTTGTTGGTATCTACATACTTTTCTTGGTTTTAAAGGTGGATTATAAAATGGCGTTTATCGGGGCCATGGCCTTTGGTTTTTCTACGTACCTCATTATCATATTGGGTGTCGGTCATAATGCCAAAGCGCACGCCATAGGATATTTTCCGCTGGTCATATCCGGAATTTTACTGGCCTTTCAAAGAAAATACGTTTGGGGCTTCCTTTTAACCGTAGTTGCGGTTGCATTAGAATTAAATGCGAATCACTTTCAAATGACCTATTACCTATTGATTTTGGTGGGGATTATAGGCATTTTTTACTTCATTTATTTTTTCCGTGAAAAACAATTAAATCATTTTATAAAAGCGAGCCTGATACTTTTAGTGGCCGCAGGATTGTCAGTGATCCTGAATGCTACAGGTCTTATGGCTACCAGCGAATATGCAGCCTGGAGTACGCGTGGTGAAAGTGAATTAACCGTGACTCCCGAAGGGAATCCGAAGGAAAATGCAAATGGTCTTTCCAAAGACTATATTACTGAATATAGTTATGGGATCGCAGAATCTCTTAATCTGTTTATTCCCAGGCTTTTTGGCGGAAGTAATAGCGAAAAGCTCGGAGAAGATTCCGCAACGTACGAATTTATGCTGAAGCAAGGGTATTCCCGTGCGCAGGCGAAAAGTTTATCTGATAATTTACCAACTTATTGGGGAGATCAACCTATTGTCGCGGCACCTGCTTACATAGGAGCGGTTGTCTTATTTTTATTCGTAGTAGGATTGTTTTATTACCGCGGAAAACACAAATGGTGGTTACTGGCAGGCATCCTCATTGCGCTTCTGCTTTCCTGGGGAAAAAACTTTAGTGTTCTTACTGATTTTATGATTGAATATGCGCCTCTTTACAATAAGTTCAGAGCAGTATCTTCTATTCAGGTTTTACTTGAACTATGCATACCCGTTCTGGCTATTCTCGCTGCTTACAAATTCATTACAAACGATACTGATCATAAAAGAAAACAGAAAGCCCTACAGTACGCTACCTTGATATTGGTATTGCTGGGAGGGGCGTTGTTTATTTTTTCCGGCAGTTTTAGTTTTGAAGGGGTGAATGATGAATATTATAGAAAAGCATATTTTGGCGATGCCATTATGGATGCGGTTGTGAAAGATCGAAAACAGATGTTTAATGAAGATATTTTCAGGTCGCTCATTTTTGTGTTGCTTACTGCCTTACTTCTGTTTGGCGTAGTAAAGGAAAAAATTAAAGTGAATGTTGCACTGGTAGCGCTAACCTTGCTCGTACTTGCAGATCTTACCGGAGTAGCAAGAAGATATGTAAGTAACGACGATTTTGTTCAGGCTCGCAAAATGGAACAACCATTTATTGCGAATGCTGCAGATAAGCAAATATTAGCCGATAATGGGGTATTTCGTGTCTTTGATCCTTCAGATGGCATTAACGGTGCTAGAGCTGCGTATTTTCATAATTCAATAGGGGGCTATCATGCGGCAAAGCCATTAAGATTTCAGGAGTTATACGAATATCATATTGCGAAAAACAATGTTTCTGTACTTAATATGCTTAATGTGAAGTATATTATTCAGGAAGATCAGGAAGGGCAAAAGTACGCAGCGACGAATCCGTACGCCAATGGCAATGCCTGGTTTGTGGAGCGAATTATTACAACCAAAGGTGCAAACGAGTCTATTATGGCGCTCAAAGACTTTTCATCTGAAAAAGAAGTGATCCTTCAGAAGGAAGATGTGCCAGATCGACTTTTGAATATGTCTCTGCAGTTAGATTCTACTGCAATCATAACTTTAGAAAGCTATCAGCCAAACAAGCTTGTCTATAGATCTAAAAATGAAAATGAAGGACTTGCGGTGTTCTCGGAAGTATACTATCCGAAGGGATGGAAAACTTATATAGACGGAAAAGAGACTACTCATTTCAGAGCAAATTATTTGTTGAGAGCGATGCTGATTCCATCTGGTGAGCATACTGTTGAATTCAGATTTGAGCCAGCCGTTGTGAAGACAGGAAGCCGTATTACCCTTGCCGGAAGCATTCTTTTTATACTATTGTTTATCGGAGGTATCTATTACGAACTTGTGTACAAGAAAAAATCAGATGCAGTAGCCACTAAATGAGCAAACAAAAGGTATTGATCATTACATATTACTGGCCTCCTGCAGGCGGGCCAGGTGTACAACGATGGCTGAAATTTGTGAAATACTTATCTGATTTTGAAGTTGAGCCCATAGTTTATATTCCCGAAAACCCTTCTTATCCTTTTCTGGATGAAAAACTAGCTGTCGAAGTGCCAGCTAACCTTAGAATCCTTAAGCAGCCAATTTTTGAACCCTATAAATTTGCAAGTCTTTTTGGAGGAAAAAAAGTGTCCAAGATCAGTAAGGGAATTATACCAGAAAAAAAGCAAGGGTTTGTAGAAAAGTTGCTTTTATGGATAAGAGGCAATCTCTTTATCCCTGATGCCCGTAAATATTGGATAAAACCTTCCGTCAAATTACTTTTTAATATATTGAAAACGGAATCGATCACGACAGTGATCACCACCGGCCCTCCTCATAGCATGCATTTGATAGGATATCAGTTAAAAAAGAAACTTCCTTCTGTAACCTGGATTGCAGATTTTCGGGATCCGTGGACGACTATTGGATATCATAGAAAACTAAAGCTTACTTCTTTTGCAAAGAAAAAACATAAAAAACTGGAAAAAGAAGTACTTACCAATGCCGATGCGATCGTGGTAACGAGTAAAACTACCAAAACTTCTTTTGAAGAGCTTACCCATCGTCCCATCCATGTAATAACTAATGGGTACGATAGTGAGGAGGGAAAAAAAGCTTTACAACCGGTTCAACGCTTTTCTTTAGCGCACGTAGGCTCTTTACTTACCGGAAGAAACCCTGAAATTTTATGGGAATGCCTTTCTGAATTACTTAAAGAAGAACAGGGGCTTGCCAATGATCTTGAACTTGTGTTGGCGGGTGAAGTAAGTAGGGAAGTACTGGACTCGATGCATTCATACGGACTCAAAAGTTACATTAAATTACTAGGATATATTTCACACGAAAAAGTCATAGACCTTCAGCAGGCTTCCGCTGTGCTGTTACTACTAGAGATCAATAGTGAGTATACTAAATGTATTGTGCCCGGAAAATTATTTGAGTATATGAGGTCTCATAGACCAATTCTGGCAATAGGACCTGAAGACTGGGACGTGTACCCCCTAATCGCTGATACCAATACGGGCAGTGGTTTTACGTATTCAGAAAAAATAGAATTAAAAGAAAAGATAGTATCTTACTACCATGATTTTAAGAAAGGTATATTGAAAACAACTCCGGTTAACCTAAATAGCTTTCACCGTAAATCACTCACAGCGCAGTTAGCAAAGCTTATTAAAAGTTCATAATGGGTATTATCGCCAGGCAGTCTATTCGAAATCTTTTAAGCAGTTATACCGGATTTTTTTTCGGGGCGATCAATACACTTCTTCTTTACCCTAACTTTCTTACAGATGCTTATTTTGGTCTAGTGGGCTTCTTGCTGTCTACTGCTAATATCATGATGCCGTTACTCGCTTTTGGCGTTCCAAACTCAATGGTAAAATTTTTCTCATCGTATAAGCAGGAAGCTGAGCGGGGTAAGTTTACCTTTTTAATGTTTTTTATACCGCTATTGCTGATAGTACCTGTAGGTCTAGTAGGTCTTGCCGCTTATGAAAAAATAGGGGAGTTGCTCTCTGTCAAAAATGAGATCATTGAAGATTATGTCTGGATCATTTTTATAGTGGCTGCTGCGATGGCTTATTTTGAAGTGTTTTATTCCTGGTCAAAAATACACTTAAAATCGGTTTACGGGAATTTCCTTAAAGAGGTCTTTCACCGTGTTGCCATCATGTTATTACTGCTTGCTGTGTACGCTGGATGGCTTAGCATGCATGATTTTATTATTTCTATAGCCATCATGTATGTGCTTCGTACGCTGCTCATGATGATAAGTGCGTTTAAGGTTAAGAAACCAGTGTTTCGTTTTGCGCTCCCTACCAATTACAGCAGTGTCTTGAGTTATTCCTTTTTAATAATTCTTGCAGGATCAGTAGCGGTCATACTTTTGGATATCGATAAATTCATGCTGGGGCAGTACATTGCTATAGAAAACATTGCTTTCTACAATGTGGCCATTTTTATCGCCATGGTGATTATAGTACCTTCCCGAGCGATGCATCAAATTACTTATCCGATTACGGCGGAGCTCATGAACGCGAAGGACCGTTTAGGTTTGGAAGACCTTTACAAGCGAAGTTCTCTAACCTTATTCGTAGTCTCAGGTCTATTGTTCCTTCTGATAACAGTCAATATAAAACAACTGTATTTTATTCTTCCGCCTCAATATAGCCAAGGCTTATGGGTCGTTCTTCTCATATCTATTGCTAAACTATCAGATAGCATTATTGGAAACAACAATTCGATTATTTTTAATTCTGATTATTACCGGATGATGTTGCTCTTTGGAGTCGTACTGGCGATTATTACCGTCATTCTTAATATGATCTTTATTCCGATTTGGGGTATCAACGGATCTGCTTTGGCTACCTTGCTAGCATTTCTATTCTACAACGGAATTAAAATATGGTTTGTACAAAAGAAATTTAAGATACATCCTTTCTCAATGGCGACTTTGAAACTTTTGGCGATCGTAGTGATTTTTTTAATTCTTTTCTTTTTTTGGGACTTTCCTTTTTATCCGCTTATCAATATCGCTGTTAAGTCTGTTTTGGTAGGTGGAATCTATCTGTTTTTGATCGTTAAACTATCCATTTCTGAAGATATTACTATGATGATCAGAAAGTACTGGAAATGAAAAATCCGCAGCCTGGATATTCCAGAACTGCGGACTTCAATTTAAACCAACCAACCAAATCTTAATTTCTTCCTCTTCTTCTGGTATTCGCAGAAGATCTATTTGTATTACTGCTTCTTTTTGATGTACCTACCTCTCTTCTGGGAGCACTTCTCTTAACACTGGTATTTCTACTTTTTGTGTTATTTCTTGAAACGGTACTTTTTCTGTTTACAGTACTGTTTCTTTTCGGTGTGCTTCTCACAGAATTTCTTTTTGAGACAGAACCTTCTCTTTTCACATTCTGATTGCGATTATAGGTACTATTTGTATTACTTCGCCGGGTTTGAGAATTTCTTGTAATTTCTCTTGTGTTTCTTCTACCGGCATCACTATTTCTGTTAACAGTACTGTTACGATTTACCTGTCTGTTACGGCCTTGATTGTTACTTCGTGATGTGACATTGTTATTTCTTCTTACGTCTCCGTTTCTGGTCGTATTTCGTCTGTTTGAAACATTCGCATCTCGTCTAACCTGACCTTTATTTCTCTGAACACTATTGTTTCTGCCGTTAGAATTGCGATTTACCTGAGCGTTTCTACGTACATTACCATTATTTCTGCCTACATTATTTCTTCTAGTTCCATTGTTATTTCGAACTGCACTATTTCGGGTCTCTACACGATTGTTTCTAGCCACCGTGTTTCTTCTTCCATCATATCTATAATCTCTTCTCGTTACCCTGCGATCATTTCTATAGATATTTTGTCTTCGGTTGCTCGCTTTATAGTGATAAGGTCTTCCTACATCCACAAAACGTCTTCTGAAATTATTTCTATAAGGGCGGAAGTATGAATATCTTACCGGCTGATAGTATCTTCTATATGGTCTTGGGTTCACGATGCAAAAGTTTACTGCCGGTCTCACGAACCATCTGTGATAGGGTCTAAAAACATATGCTCTGTTATAAATATTTATGAAACCATTAAACCTTGCAAAACTTCCGTAATTGTTATAGAAGATATTAAGACCACCTACACGGCTTAATCTACCTCCTGCATAGTCAATAAATACAGATCCTATTTGATTTACCCGACCGTAGAAATCGTAAAAGACAGGTACATTTTCGATCTGAATTACTGCGCCGTAATCGTCGTACTGAACAAACGCATCATAATTATATCCGGAGTTAAAACTCAGGTTTACATTTCCAAGGTTTACATTGGCATTTACGAACGGACCACCGTCTGCGTAAAAGTCAAATTGTCCATCTGGAAAAACTGAAAAAGTAATTCCACCTTCTACAAAAATGATAGAGTTTTGATAGCCAAAATATCTTGCGTTTACCAAATTCTCTGCATTTTCTGCTTTTGCTGGAAAAATGCCTAAACCTATGGTAAGTAAAAGGATAAATAAATTTTTCATAATCTAAGTTTTAAATTAAACAATCGCTTTTGGCTGATCTATTAACTGTATATCAAACGGCGTGCCAAAAAATATTTTAAATTTTTTTTTTGCGAAGAAAACCCTGCTCTTTATGTACTAACGGACACTCAAAGCAGGGTTTTCAAACCAACCAACCAAAAATCTATCTTTTAACTATTATCGCGTATTTCTATATGGTATTTGTCTTCTGTTATCGCGGTACCTTACATCATCAAAATGTACATCCCCATAGGTTCGTATAATTCGTCCGTGTTTATTATATCTAACATCCAGACCGCCTACCTGATTGAGTAAACCTCTTCTTCCGTAGTTCATAAATACGGTACCTACTCTAAAGACTCTACCAAATTGATCATATCTTACGGGTACATTTCCTACCCTGTTAACCCGACCGAATCTGTCAAATCTTACATGAGCTCTTCGATAAGGTCTGTTAACTACATAACCATTTCTCCCGCCTGGCGTTCCAAAACCAACATTGCCATTACCTCTTCGTCGATTAAAAGGGCGAACAAAGGTATAGTCAAACTCTCCGTTTGGAAAGATAAAGAACTTTACACCTCGCTCTACAAACTTAATAGGTTCTGCATGACGATAGCGCTTTGTAAACCCATCTTTAGTTGTCAAGACTCTTGTGTTCACCTGATTTGCAAAGGCTACGATTCCGGTTAGCAACAAAGTCGCTGTTAAGAGTTGAATTCTTTTCATAATTATCAAATTTTGGGTTATGCCTACTCTTGAGCTTTTCGGCATTCGCTATTTTGAAATACCTAGTTCAAACAGCGTGCCAAAAACACGAATACATTTTAAGAATTTGATAATCAGTATTTTATAAATTGGTTAACAAAACCAGATGAATGGTACTAGTCTCAAGTGGTAGAATGAATGGGATTAAGTTTTTCTTTAAGATATTGCGCTGTAAACGACTTCTCATTGGTCACAACCTCTTCCGGTGTGCCTTCTGCAACAATGCTGCCTCCATTTTCACCACCTACCGGTCCGAGATCGATCATATGGTCTGCACACTTTATTAAGTCTATGTTGTGCTCCACAACCACAATAGAATGCCCTTTGTCGATTAAAGCATCAAAAGATTTTAGTAATTTTTTGATATCGTGAAAATGTAATCCGGTGGTAGGCTCATCAAAAATGAACAGCGCTTTTTCTTTGGTATTACCCTTCACTAAAAAAGAAGCGAGTTTGATGCGCTGGGCCTCGCCACCAGATAGGGTAGATGAAGACTGTCCTAACATAACGTATCCGAGGCCGACATCTTGCAATGGTTTTATTTTATTGATGATTTTTTGTTGCTTGTGTTCTGTAAAGAAATCAATAGCATCATCCACGGTCATATTAAGAATATCGTCGATATTTTTTTCTTCGAATTTGACCTCGAGTACATCTTTTTTGAACCTTTTTCCGTTACAGGTTTCACATTCGAGGTGTACATCTGCCATAAATTGCATTTCTATGGTTACCTCTCCTTCACCTTTGCAGGTTTCACATCGCCCGCCATCAACGTTAAATGAGAAGTGTTTTGGTTGATATCCTCTTATTTTTGATAACTTCTGTGAAGCAAACAGACTTCTTATGTCATCATATGCTTTAATATAGGTAATAGGATTAGAGCGCGAAGATCTTCCGATCGGATTTTGATCAACGAACTCGACGTGCGCCAACTCAGAAAATTTTCCTTCGATTGCTGTAAATTGACCTGCTTTTTGACCATATCCTCCAGTCTCTTTGAGTATGGCAGGATATAATATTTTTTTAATCAGCGTACTTTTACCGCTTCCGGAAACACCGGTTACGACTGTAAGCTGATTTAGAGGAAAGGTGGCGGTAATATTTTTTAAGTTATTTTCACGTGCACCAACGATACGTATAAAATTCCTGGAAGTTCTTCTTTTAACCGGAACTTCAATTTCCATCCTTCCACTTAGATATTTTGCGGTTAACGTGTCTTCAAGCAACAAATTTGTAAAGCTTCCCTGCGCTACCAATTGCCCCCCATGAGTTCCTGCCTCCGGACCAATATCTATGATCTCATCCGCAGCCTTCATGATATCTTCATCATGTTCAACTACAATTACAGTATTTCCCAGGTCTCTTAGAGATTTTAATACGGTGATCAATTTCTCAGTATCCTTCGGATGAAGACCTATACTGGGCTCATCAAGGATGTACATGGACCCAACCAGACTACTTCCTAGTGACGTAGCAAGATTTATGCGCTGAGATTCTCCTCCTGAAAGCGTGTTGGATTTTCGGTTTAATGTAAGATACTCCAACCCTACATTCGAAAGAAAAAGAAGCCTATTGTTGATCTCTTTTAAAAGTCTGGAAGCAATCTTCGTATCATGCTCATTAACCTTTAATTCCTGAAAAAACTTTTTTAGTTTAACCAATGGTAGTTCTACCAGGTCTGTGATGGTTTTTCCATTTATCTTCACGTAATTCGCTTCTGGTCTTAGTCTTTTTCCTTTGCAAACATCACATCGGGTTTTGCCCCGATATCTTGATAACATTACCCGATTTTGAATTTTATAACTTTTTTCTTCCAGAAAAGAAAAGAAATCATTCAGACCATCAAAATAAGAATTTCCATCCCAGACCAATTGCTTTTGTTCTTCGGTTAGTTCGAACCAGGGTTTGTGAATAGGGAAATCGAATTTGTAAGCACTATTCACCAGCTGATCACGATACCAACTCATGCTATCGCCTCTCCAGGGAAAAATTGCATTTTCATAAACAGAAAGAGCGGTATTAGGTATAACAAGATCAGGATCTATCCCGATAACATCGCCGTAACCTTCACATTTAGGACAAGCACCGTACGGATTATTAAAACTAAAAAGATGAACATTGGGCTCCAGAAACTGCATTCCATCGAGCTCAAATTTATTACTAAAGGAAGTTTCCTCGCCAGATTCAAGAGCTTCTATGATACAAGTACCCTTTCCTTCAAAGAAAGCAGAATCTACTGCATCGGCTAAACGATTTCTGAAATCCTCGTTATCTGCTACAATTATACGATCGACCACCAGATGAAAATCTTCACTTATTTCTTTGGTGATCTCATCAATTCGTAGTACGTCACCTTTATATTTAATACGCGCATATCCTTGTTGAGAAAGTATTTTTAGCATTTTGAGGGTATCTCTATTTTCCGGTATATGAACAGGAGCTAACAACAACAGCTTGGTTCGTTCAGGGAACGAGCTCACGAAGTCTATTACATCAGAAACCGTATGTTTTTTCACCTCTTCTCCGGAAATTGGAGAATAGGTACGACCAATTCTTGCAAATAATAGCTTGAGATAATCATAGATTTCGGTAGTCGTTCCTACAGTAGATCGCGGATTGGTAGAATTCACTTTTTGTTCAATAGCGATTGCTGGTGCGATTCCTTTTATATAATCTACCTTGGGTTTATCAAGTCTTCCTAAAAACTGACGCGCATACGATGACAGACTTTCTACATAACGCCGTTGACCTTCTGCGTAAAGAGTATCGAACGCCAGACTTGACTTACCAGACCCTGAAAGTCCGGTAATAACCACTAGTTTATTGCGAGGTATGGCCACCTCTATATTTTTTAAATTGTGAAGGCGAGCCCCCTTAATAAGTATATTTTCCTTAGGGTCAAGAAGTGAAATATCGTTCATAGCAAATTAAGAAACCACAAAGATACTAATAAGTGTTTTGCTGCTAAAATTAGTACCCGAAAAGAATTGATTGAAAAAATAATAACAAAAATTTGTATTTATTTATGTAATAATATTATATTTGAACTCGTTGCACCTAAATTTTAGACGCCTATACATTTAAAATTACTTTTTAAGATTTAACTATTTAACCCACTTCGGTGTAAAAGCCGAAACAACCAAATCGAACCTAAAAGTAATTTTGTATGGATCAACTTGTCAATGACTCAGTACTTATTGAACGCTATTTAAAAGGTGAAGAATCTTCTTTAGAAATTCTAATCAACAGACATTCACAAAGAATTTACAGTTTTATTTTCTCCAAAGTGTATGACCGCGATGTAGCGGAAGACATTTTTCAGGATACCTTTATTAAGGTGATTAAAACCCTTAAAAGAGGAGCCTATAATGAAGAAGGTAAGTTTTTACCTTGGGTAATGCGTATAGCGCATAACTTGGTAATTGACTACTTCAGAAAAAATACGCGAATGCCAAAGTTTGAAGGCAACGACGATTTTAACATCTTCAGTATGATTGGAGATTCATCTCTAAACGCCGAGAAACAACTTATTAAAGACCAAGTTGTTAATGATCTCAGAAAGTTAATTGATGAACTTCCTGAAGACCAAAAAGAAGTACTTAAAATGCGTATGTACAAAGACATGAGTTTCAAGGAAATCTCAGAGAGTACAGGCGTTAGTATAAACACGGCGTTGGGCAGAATGAGATATGCAATTATAAACTTGAGAAAGATCATAGAGAAGCATAATATTGTTTTAACTAACTGATGAACAATAAACAGTAATTTGTTTCGTTATTAGTGTATGAATTAAAATCATACATATGGCAAAACTTTACACTGAGCGTTCATCAGAGATGAAAAACTTGAGACCCAAAAAAGAAACCGTTGAATTTTTATTAAATTATTCAAAGGCTTTAAGTGTTATTAATTACAAAACGATGAAGTTCGACGCACTTCTCAACTAAACTTTGTTAAAGCCCGCCAGCTAGCGGGCTTTTTTAATTTTGTAATACTCATTAATTACCGATTTTCTTCCTATCGTTTTGGTAATTACATCCTTGTCTAGATCCCATCCTCGGGCAGGAGAGTATTCTCTTCCGTACCATATGATCTGTAGATGAAGGTTGTTCCACTTTTCTTTTGGAAATAATCGTTTGGCATCTTTTTCGGTCTGAACTACATTTTTTCCATTCGAGAATCCCCATCGATACATGAGTCTGTGAATATGAGTGTCCACGGGAAATGCAGGAACCCCAAAAGCTTGAGACATTACTACACTCGCCGTTTTATGCCCTACAGCTGGAAGCGACTCCAGGGCTTCAAAATCTGCCGGAACCTGTCCATTATATTTATCTATCAGTATGTGAGATAATTCATAGATACCTTTTGATTTCATAGGCGAAAGGCCCACAGGTTTGATGATCTCCCGAATTTCTTCCTGAGACAGTTTGATCATTGCATAAGGATTGTCTGCTCTTTCAAAAAGAAGAGGCGTAATTTGATTGACACGTACATCTGTACTCTGAGCAGACATCAATACCGCAATCAACAAGGTATAAGGATCTTTATGATCTAAGGGTATTGGTATTCTAGGATATATTTTTTCAAGATTTTCGATTGCGAAAGTCACCTTTTCGGCTTTGGTCATTTTTGTGTATTTTTAAACAAAAATAATCAAATTAAAAATTGACTATGAATACATTGAAAGTGGGGGATAAGGTCCCAGAATTTAGTGCTCCGGATGAGAACGGAAATACGGTATCCTTAGCAGATTATAAAGGTAAAAAGCTGGTGGTATTTTTCTATCCAAAGGCTAATACGCCCGGTTGTACTGCAGAAGCATGTAATCTAAGGGATAATTATGCAGAACTTCAGGCGAAAGGCTATGAACTTCTCGGAGTAAGTGCCGATTCTTCTAAGAAGCAAGCTAATTTTAAAGATAAGTATGAATTCCCTTTTACTTTGTTAGCGGATGAAGAAAAAGAAGTGATAAATGCTTTTGGCGTTTGGGGCCCAAAGAAATTTATGGGTAAAGAGTACGACGGAATTCATCGCATGACCTTTTTGGTAGATGAAAATGGCGTAGTATCTCATGTTATTGAAAAAGTAAAAACAAAAGACCACGCTGCTCAGGTTTTAGAACTGATATAAAAAAAGCCCCGAACTCGGGGCTTTTTTATTTTTCAACTTTCTCTTCTTGTGTTTGGGGTTCATACCCAAAAAGTTCTTTTTCTTTAATGAGCTCTGCTATACCTTCTGGAAGCATGTCTTCCCATGAACTATCTCCTTTAGAAATTCGGTTAAGCACATCTCTTGAAAAGATATGCAGGATATTCGGATCATAATCAAAAATATCAACCAACTTACCATTGTACTTAAAGAACTTGTATAATTCTTTCATTCGAGGATGTACCTTCAAATTGTTGCTGGTAATCAACTGTCCGCTTTCCGGATCCTTCATTGGATAGAGGTATACTTTCAGATCTTTATAGAACAATTTACCAAAAGCTTCAAGAATCCCACCACTTATGTGTCGATAGTATTTTTCGTCAAAAATCTCGATGAGATTGTTTACTCCCATAGTGAGTCCAAGACGTTCCTTCGTGTAATTTGAGAAATATTCGACTACCTTATAATATTCTTTGAAATTTGAGATCATCACTGTTTGCCCAAGAGAGCAAAGCAGTTCGGCCCTTTCCATGAAGTCTTCCTCATCTATCTCTCCTTCAGCTTTCAGGTTTGATAAAGTGATTTCAAAAACGACCACGGTCTTATCTTCTTCTACTTTATTTTCTCGTATAAAAATCTCATAAGATTTTTTATACATATCCATATTCACTTTTGTCACAGGCCGGAAGCTTCCGCGAAGTGTGAGAATATTTTTCTTGTATAAAATTCTTGCTGGCAGAATATTATTACCATCCGGACCAAACATGACCGCTTCCGTCATTCCGTTTTTAACCAGTTGCAGACTCATCAATCTGTTATCTACATTGGCAAAACGGGGTCCTGAAAAGTTAATCGTGTCTATTTCAATGGTATCTTTATCGATATGGTCGTATAAGTACCTTAGAATTTTTTTGGGATGCTCAAATTTATAGTAGGCTCCATAAATAAGATTTACGCCCATGATTCCGAGTGTTTCCTGTTGCAACCTAGCCTCGTTTTGTTGAAATCTAAAATGAAGCACGATTTCATTGTATTCTTCACCTGGTGCAACCTGAAAACGAATTCCCATCCAACCATGACCTTTGTATTTTTTTGCAAAATCAATGGTGGCCACTGTATTCGCATAACTAAAGAATAGTTTATTGGGGTGCTTTTCTCTTGGAATTCTTTCTTCGATCAAACGCATTTCGTGCGAAAGCATTTTTTTACATCGTGCTTCCGTGACATAACGTTTATCATCTTCAATTCCATAAATCGCATCGCTGAACTCCTTATCATAAGCGCTCATTGTTTTTGCGATCGTGCCGGAGGCACCACCAGAGCGAAAAAAGTGCCTTGCTACTTCCTGTCCAGCTCCAATTTCAGCAAAAGTGCCATAAATATTTTCGTTAAGATTTATTCGAAGTGCTTTGGCTTGAATAGAGGGAATATTTTCAAACTCTTTATCACCGGATAAAACAGTCGCCATAGAATAAAATATTGGTTATAGCAAAGTTAATAAGATTCATGGACGAAATCGCTAAATTAATTATAAATTTGGAAAAATAATTAGCTTGAAAGTTACATTCTTGGGAACCGGAACTTCGCAGGGAATTCCAATTATCGGAAGTACCCATCCCGTATGTTTAAGCGAAGATCCTAAAGACAAAAGATTAAGAGTATCGGTGTTGATAGAATGGGATGACTTCACCTATGTAATCGATTGCGGGCCAGACTTTCGACAACAGATGCTTGCAGCTCAGGTTCGTAAAATAGACGGTGTTTTATTTACGCATGAACATGCAGATCATACAGCGGGTCTTGATGATATACGGCCGTTTTTTTTCAGACAGGGTGATATTCCTATTTATGCGCATGAACGCGTCTTAGAACAGTTGAAAATACGATTCAATTACATTTTTGCAAAGGAAAACAGATATCCCGGTGCACCAGCGGTTAAAGAAATTCCTGTTTATAATGATCATCCATTTAAGCTAGGAGATATACATGTGGTCCCTGTCAACCTTATGCATAACCATTTGCAGGTTTTCGGATTTAGATTTAACAGATTTGCATATCTTACCGATGTTAAAACCGTAGCAAGAGAAGAAATGCGTAAATTAAAAGATCTAGACGTCTTAGTGGTAAATGCGCTACGAATAGAACCACATCATTCTCATTTTAATTTAGAAGAAGCTCTTGACTTTGTTAAACAAGTTCAGCCCAAACGTGCCTATTTTACACACATTAGTCATTTATTGGGCTTTCATGAAGAGGTACAAAAAGCTTTGCCCAAAGGGGTATTTCTTGCTTACGATAATCTTACTATTCAAATTAATTGATATTCTATGAAATCACGCCTTTTTCTTTACCTGTTTTTATTTGCTTTACTGATCATTCTTTTTCAATGGACGAATTCCAGAAATTATGTTAAAGCACAGGATGCTAAAGTGAACAGACTGCAGACCAAGGTCGAGAAGCTTCAAGACTCTACACAACAACTTTTATTTGACAATCTCGATCTTCAATATTTTGCATTAGCCAATAATGATGATGCACTTTCTTATTACGATCATTTAAATATTGACGATCTACCTGGCTATATTTCAGATCAACTAATATCGACAAATCGAGCAGGTAAAGATAATCCGTTAGTGCCCTATGCCGGGATGGAAGGCACCATGCATATTAACAAGATTAAAATACTAAATCATAAATGGATCATCGCAGATTTTAGTGACGGTAAATTCTGGGGAGAACTTTTATTTAAATATGAAATAAAAGACGATCGAAGTATTGAGTTTACGTTAACAGATCATCTGCTATATACCGGAAGTTAAGCTTCTAGATTCTTTCGGAAAGCCATTTTTGAAACGAATAAAAATTCTGAGGTGCTACTCCGTGACCTACCGGAAACTCTTCGTAAACATATTTGATGCTTTGTTCATCTAGTACTTTTTTCGAATTACGGGCCCATTCTGCCGGTATCACCTGATCTACATTTCCATGACTGGCATAAATGTCGAGCGAATCAAAATTTTGATCCTGCCATGATTCTTTTAAGATCTTTTCATTGATAAAGCCGCTTAAAGCAATAACGTTACGAATTTTTTCCGGATAGCTTAATGCTACCGCGTAACTCAATATGGTGCCTTGACTAAAACCAAGTAAGGTAACATTAGACGAATCTAAGTCATACGCTTTAATTGCCTCGTCAATAAAGCTGACAATCAGATCTCTTGACTTTTTCGCTTGTTCATCATCACTCCATTTTCCACCTATAGGGTCGTATTGAATAGCATACCATGCGTAGCCGTTAGGCATTAATTCATAAGGAGCTCTTGCTGAGATTATGCATAAATCTTCAGGGAGTTCGCCTGCAAATGAAAATAGGTCATCTTCATTACTGCCGTAACCGTGAAACATGAACAGTACAGGAGTTTTTTCTTGTTTGCCGCTCGACGGCCTTACTATATGTTTTAATGATAATTCTTTTTCTGGCATTATTTGATAAATTTAAACCACGACTGGAAGGAAGCCCCCAATAGCGGAATGCTTGTCTTTCTCTCTTGTACAGCTCCTACAAATCCATAAACCCAAAGCACTATGAAGAAAACGTAAAATGCAGAGGATATAAACCAACTATTGAACTGACTCACTAAAATACCCAAACCGTAAAAAGCAATATGAATTCCAAATGCCTGACGAATATGAAATCTTGCAAAACTATTTTTAGAATCCATATTCATGAAGATGGCGATAATGCATCCTATAATGGTAATGTAGCTTACAACGGCGGCTGTTTTTCCTTCTTTTGTTGAATGAGTACTCATATTTTAGGTGCTAACACAAATTTATTGTTAGAGATGATGCCTATTGGTTTTCCTTTCAATGTTTCCTCCATAAAAATAGAATTCTTCGATGAAGATTGAATGTGTTCTTTGGAGAATGTGTAATTAATATCGGGATCAAACAAGCTTAGATCGGCTTTATTTCCTTCTTTTATGGATGTGCTTTTAAGCCCAAATCTATCCGTTCCACGCGTAAGTATTTCAATAGCTTGTTTTGTCGGGAATAGTTTGTTGAGCACCCCAAAACTACTCTCTAATCCTATGGTTCCAAAAGCAGCGTGATCAAATTCTACTTTTTTAAGTTCTATATTCAGGGGATTATGATCTGAAGTAACCATGTCGATAGTTCCATCTAAGACAGCGTCTCTCAAAATATTACGATCTTTTTGGGCTCTTAGAGGGGGTAATACCTTCGTGTTCGAATCAAAATCCTTAAGTACTTCATCAGCAAAGAAAAGATGGTGAACGGTGGTGCTGCAACTCACATTCAATCCTTTCTTCTTAGCGTTGCGAATTAAAGTGACCGCTCCTCGTGTCGAAATGGTGGGAATATGTAATTTTCCACCCGTGTATTCAAGAAGGAAAAGATCTCTCGCCACCTGAAGGTCTTCTGCTAAGGAAGGTATACCTTTAAGGCCTAGATAAGTAGCGGTTTCTTCTTCATTTACAATTCCATTCCCGGCAATTCTATTTTCTTGCGGATAGGAGAATACCAAGCCGTCAAACCCCTGTGCATACTGTAAGGCAAGTTTCAATAAATTAGGATTGGATATAGGTGATTTATAATCATAGAAACCTTTTGCTCCTGCGTTATGAGAATCAAAAAGCTCAGCAAGTTCTTCACCTTGACCGTTTTTGGTAAGTGTAGATATCGCTTCCAGGGTAACTACGTTGTTCTTTGCTTTTTCTTTGATAAAAGCTATATCGGATTTACTTTCTACTACAGGATGGGTATTAGGATTGAATAGAACTTTTGTAAACCCACTATAAGCAGCTGTTTTAAGACCATTTACGATAGTTTCCCTTTCTTCAAAGCCTGGTTCGCCAAAGCATACCCCACTGTCAAACCAGCCACGTGAAACGTGTAGATTATTGTAGCTAAACACTTCCAGACCCTCAGGAGCTTCTATTTGGTCATTGATTTTGGTAATCGTTCCGTTTTCAATGAGTATATCTTTTACTTTTTGATGATAATCGGATGTATGATCCAGAATTGTTACCGATTTAAGAAGCAAATTCATTTCAGGAATTTTAAAAGAAGTATTTCTATAATGAGAAAACCCAATGCAAAAATAACAAACCATTTCCAAAGGTCCGTTACCCTGTTTTCTTTTTTTAATTGGTCGTAAAAGGAAGCTACATCTGTATAGATTTCTTGAGTTAAAGATGTCTCGGTAGTAACAGGTGAAGACAGGCTTTCTGTTCTTTGATAATTGAAGCTTAATTTTTTAATTAATTGTGTCCCGTCAACTATATCATAGATTCCTGCTACGGTAGGGTTTGAATTAAAGGTCAGTATAACATTATCACTAAAAGATCGTTGTAACGGAATAAAACGATCTTCCCCTTTCACCAGTGAGAGTACTTCATCTTTTGCCAACTCTGCCTGAATTGCAACTGTGTTTTCAGCACCAATTTGGTAATATAATTTAGGTAATGGAAAACTTTTTAATGCGATATTGTAGAAAACCGGCACTATCAGTGGCGAGTTTTTAAAATTGGAGTTTTCTGAGCCGAGAGGAGCACTAAACACATAAACCGACTCTCTATTGAATAGAAAAGGATCCTGATCCTGATAATTAAGAGCTCCATTCTGCTTACTTTCAAATGTAAATCCTTTTAAAGACTGTGGGTATTGAAAATTACTTACGCGTTTTTCAAATACTTCTTTGAAAACAGGATGGTCAAAATTAATATCGGTGATTTTTTTGGCACTCTCGTGTTTTCCAGAAAAGCCGGGAATGCCAAAATTTTTGAGAAACAAATTATTTTCCTCCAAAGAAGCTTCCAATGAAGGAATAAAGATAATGGTTCCGCCATTTCGTTTAAATGTATTTAAACCATTGAGAAGGGCAGGTGTAATAGACCTCAATTCGTTGAGGATGATCAAGTGCTGTTTCTCAAGATCGCTAAAATTGAGATTTTCAAGGGCTACAGTAATTAAATTGAATTCATCCTTCGTATAAATTCGTTCCAGATACCGTGAGGTATTTCCATTAATGCTTAATACATTTATTTTTTCATTGTTATTTACTGTAAAGTAAAAACTATTATCATAGAACAAACTAGTATCATCTAGTGTAATTTGTGCTTCAACCGATTGGTCACTGGGCAGCGTAAAGGTAATTTCACAGCTATTGTTATCTTGAAAATCAGTACCTGCTTTAGCCACTAGAGTACCTTTATTATAAAGAGAAATAGCTTTTTCCTCACCCTCAGATGTATTTCTTTTAAGAACAACATTTACTTCCATGCCCGAAGCAGTGCTATTTTTGACGTAAACACTGTCTATACTTATGTTGGTCCAATTCGTGGGGCGTAATACTACAGGACGTATTTGTAGTGCTGAATCAGCTAATTGAGTTAAGGTTGCGTCGTTATTTTGAAAATCTGAAATGACCACTAAATTTTTGACACTCTCTGCATCTTTAGAAAAGAGGTTTTTTGCTTTGAGAAGTATTTCATTGTAGGATAATTGATTCTGAGAATAATTTAGCCCCAGTAAGGCCTCTTTATTGCTTTTTAGGGTTGCTTCTCTGAAAGTATCGGTATTCGTGAATAATGAGTAGCTGCTCTCTTCGTCGATTCCTTTTATAAGTTCCTGAACAGCTTCATCAAATAAAGGACCATTTTTGCCTGGAGCCTGCATGCTAAAAGAGTTGTCCAAATAGATCACCATTTCCTGACTGGATTGAAGAATATTTCGATTGGCAATATAAGGTTGTGCAAATGCAATTATCAGCATGGCTAAAAGTAATAGCCGGGAAATGAGAACTAACCATTTCTTGAGATTACGGCTTTTGCGGGTTTGGAGAACTACTTCTTTAAGAAATTTTACGTTGGTAAAAGGGACTTTCTGAAAGCGTCTAAGTTGAAATAAATGAACAATTACCGGAATTAGGAGAAGAAATAATGCCCAAAGTACTTCCGGATTTTTGAATTGCATTCTAATAAAAATTTGTCAAATATAATTGTTTAAAAATGTAAATTAATTCAATTAAGATTTTTTTAAATAATCAATCATATTTAGCAGGTTTTCCAAAAGACATAGTGCGTTTGATAAAGGATCTTAGGTCATCGTTTGCTTTGATCAGATCTTCTCTTCTGAGGTACATCATATGGCCACTTCGATATCCTTTAAAATCCAACCGTTCTTTCATTTTCCCGCCAGGATCAAGTTGCCACATCGTATACTTTGCATCAAAATAGTTGGTTGCTCCGTCGAAGTATCCCGATTGTATAAGTACATTCAGAAAAGGATTTTGTGCCATTGCCTGTCTTAATTGTGCACCAGTATTGTTTTGAGACCTATCCCACGGTCTCACAGGTCCAAACATATTGTACTTCATATCTGTTTTAAAGTTTAATTCTTCTCTGAGATAATAATTGATCGCAGGGGTGAACGAATGAAGCCATGATGTGAGTTCTGAATTGTAATCTGGACTGCTTCCGGCATCCTTTTCATCCAGCCCAAGATAGCGACTATCCAATCTTCCTATAGTGTAACCACGATCTCTTAGCAAAGCTTTCCAAAAATAAGAAGTCGCTACATCAAGATTGTTATCCAGAATTTCTTTTTCCGTAAGCCCCGAATAATACGCTACCTTTTCGGCAACTTCTTTTTTCTTTTCAGGCGCTAAAAAACCTCCTTTAGCAAGTGCGGGCAGAAATTCTTCAATAGCGTATTTTTCTACCTCAGGAAGTAACTCCTCTAAATCTTTTTGTTGTAAATTCTCGTTTAGAGCATTTTGATACCATGCAGCTGCAGTGAAGTAGGGGAGGCGGTTGGCAACCTCAACCGGACCTTCCCGTTTGATCCCTATTTCGGTGGGGGACACAAGAATTACTCCATTTAAATACATCCATTGCGCATTTTGAAGCTCTAAAGCCAGTCCTGAAACCCTAGTAGTACCATAACTTTCACCGATAAGGTATTTAGGTGACCGCCAACGATTTAGGCGGCTTACAAAGGTATTTAACCATTCTGCAAGGTATTTGATATCTGCATTTACTCCGAAAAAATCAGATCTGTCTACCTTCGCTTTATCTTTTTCTAAAATTCTTGAAAAAGCAGTATTCACAGGATTTACAAAAACGATATCTGCAACGTCCAAAATGGAATACGGGTTTTCAATTACTCCATAAGGTTGAACGGGATATCCCTCATCATCAATTTTAAGGATTCTGGGGCCTGTGTATGCCAGATGCATCCATACGGAAGCTGATCCTGGACCACCGTTAAAAGAGATCACTAACGGGCGCTTGGTGCGGTCGGTTACATTTTTTCGTTCATAATAAGTATAAAAAAGGGTAGCAACTGTTTCATCTTTCTCATTCCATACAGGTTGTGTACCTGTGGTGGCTTTATATGAAAATTTAGTTCCCTTAACAGTTACTTCATGATGGGTAATTACCATAGTATCCGCAGGAATATTTCTGGATTGTGAGAAGCACACCAAAGTGCTGAATAGGCTTATGAAAAACATGCCAGTAATCTTAATTTTCATCGAAAAGGAATTTAGCATATGAAAATACGACATTATGGGATTTTATTTAAAACTTTTCAAAGACACCTAGCCCGAAAAGTGCAAAATCGTACTTGACGGGATCTTCAGGATCTAGTTCACGTAGCATACGATCAAGTTCCGTTACCGCTTTTGCATCGTTCTGTTTTCTACTTAGAAGCCCTAATTTACGCGCCACATTTCCTGAATGAACGTCAAGAGGGCACGATAAAATATGGGGTTGTAAAGATTTCCAAATACCAAAATCGACACCTTTCTGATCTTTACGAACCATCCATCTCAAAAACATATTAATTCTCTTCGCAGCGCTGCCCCTTGAAGGGTCTGATACGTGTTTTTGAGTTCTCGAAGGGAAATTTTCTTGAAAAAAAAGTTGTTTAAATTGATGTATTGCCGGTTGTAGTGAATCATGGGTTGCATATCTTCGAAAAACTTTTTCCATACCGCCGTGGTGCTGGTATATGCGTTGCAACGCTTCTATAAAATAGCTTAGATCTGTTGAATTAAAAGTACGATGAACGAATGAATCAAATAAGTAAGAAGCATCGGTTTGATAATTCATCACAAAATCAAATGGTGATTGACCCATAAGCTGCATCATCTGTTTTGCATTGGTGATGATACTTTTTCTATTGCCCCAGGCAATAGTTGCTGTCAGAAATCCGGCAATTTCAATATCTTGTTTGAGCTGAAATTGATGCGGGATCTGAATGGGATCAGTATCGATAAATTTGGGATGATTATAAAGATCTACCTTTTCATCTAGAAATGATTTTAGCGATTCTTTTGATAATTTATTTTCCACAGCAAAAAAATAGTTAGGCTATTTTCTCTCTAACAACGATTTTTCCATCCTGCATCACTAATTTACGATCTGCCATTTCTGCCAGTTTTCTGTTGTGGGTAACGATTACGAAAGTCTGATTAAAATTGTCGCGTAGTTTAAAAAAAAGTTGGTGTAGATTCTCGGCGGACTCTGAGTCCAGATTGCCACTAGGTTCATCAGCAAAAACGACCGAAGGTGTGTTTATAAGTGCTCTTGCGACGGCCACACGTTGCTGTTCTCCTCCTGAGAGGTGATTGGGTTTGTGATCATACCTCTGAGATAAACCAAGAAAATCAAGAAGTTCTTTGGCTCGTTTAACGGCAGTTTCCTTAGGTTCCTTTTTTATAAAAGCAGGAATGCAAACATTTTCCAGCGCGGTAAACTCTGGAAGCAATTGATGAAATTGGAAAATAAAACCAATGTGTTCATTTCTAAAACGAGCTAGTTCTTTATCGCCGAGTTTTTCAATCGCCTGGCCGTTGATAATAAGTTCGCTTTCCAGCCCTGTATCCATACGATCAAGAGTGCCTAATATTTGCAGCAAGGTTGTTTTGCCAGCTCCGGAAGCTCCGACAATGCTTATAATCTCTCCTTTTTCTATATGAAGATCCACCCCTTTGAGAACTTCAAGTTCCCCAAAAGACTTATGTACATTAGTCGCTGTAATCATACGCTATTTTTGTTAAGGTGAAAGTAAACATAAGCTATAGATGTTACAAAAAAAATTAACCTTTAAAGGAGTTTTTCCAGTTATTTACATCTAGAAAATAAACAACTCTTAATGAAATGGTGTGATTGGCCGGTTGTTGAAATAGATTTTCCAGACTTTTACCGTAACCCAGAGACGAATTGTCATCTTCATTGAAAATAGAATTTCGATAGAGTAAGATGGCTTCACTACCGGGAGAAAACCTCCAATTGAAGCTGAGATCAAGATTCCATATGTTGAAGTTAGTATTAGGATCATTCTCGCTAAGGTCATAAGGAAAAGGCGATCTTGATCCGTTTGGATTCAGAATAAAGAAATTACCACCGGAATAATCTGCCGTACTCCAGAAATTTCTAAAACGAAGGTTGATCGCTTTATATGAATTAAAATTATAGCTGGCGCTTAGCGAGTTTTCAACACTTGTAATATCTCTTTCGCCAATAAACACATCTACCTCATTATCATCAATGTAACCATAATTATGGTTTCGCTTGATATATTCTGAGTTCCATATTAATAAAAAATTGTCTGAAAATCGATAGCGCGGCGAAAAGAATACGGAATAGGCTTTTTGCTCATCACCAAACCAATTACGATAACCGATACCCACATCAAAAGCAAGTTTTTTTCTGTAATCTGTAGAAATAAAAGCACCTCCGCCTAGATTTGATTCAATGGTGAGGTACCTTCCTTCAATTCTTGGCTCAAAATAATCGTCTTCTTCGCTATTGTATCTTAAGTCGGCTCCAAAGGCAAATCTACTAGGTGTGACAAAAAATGTATCCAGAGATACCGAATTGCGCGTAATGACCGACGGCTCAAAAAGCCTCCTGTGATTAACACGCAGTGCTATTCTGTATTTGTTGAATTTTTCAGTAGGTTTAAATATCTCATACGAAATTCTGCCTGCCAGATTATTGAAGTTATTTCGAAAGAGGATTCCCAGATCATTACTATCATAGTTGGTATCTGCCATAAAATGACCAAAAAACCATCTAAAATTCCCCGTGGTTTTTCGAACTTCAAAATTGGTTCGTATTCCTGAAATCGTTTCTCCATCATTCACAAAGCTAGCTCTTAGACCGCCTTCAAAATTGTATGAATTTCGTTTGTTTGAAATATTGTAAAGTAATCCGGTCACATTTGCATCTCGAAAGGAGCCTGATCTTGTTACATTGGTGTTAACTAGGGTGACGGAAGAATTTTGATTGAATTGTTGATCCAGAACAAAGACATTATAGTTTGCCAGTGATTCTGTTTTAAAATCTCTGATTTCACCTGTAATAGTGTCTCTTACTTTCGCCGCCACCTGTTCGGTAAGTGCGTTTAATATACCGACGCCTAAATTGCCTTTTGTTCTTCCAGATACTTTTACTGCATTTAGAAGGCCTGTTTTATCTGGATTATCCAGGATTTCCTCATTTTCGGCAAGGGCGTCTTCTACCTCACCTCTTCGGGATGGTGCACTGCCAATACGTCTGCTGAAAAAAAGTCCTCCCTTCTCGAAAAGCTCAATGCCTTCATTGAAGAACTGGCGATTTTCAGAGAATACTTGTTCAAACGGACCCAGATTGAGCTCTACATTATCAAATGCCGCCTGACCAAAATCGGGAATAAGTGTGGCGTCCAGTGTAAAATTATCGGTAATACCATACTTGATATCCATGCCCATACTAAAATCATTAGAGGGTTTATCTTCTGATAAGGTAGTGCTTGCCTGAACAAAAGGAAAAAGAATGAGTCTAAGCGGTGGATCAATATCTTTTAATCCTTTAAGTAAGCCATTGTATTGTGTACTAAAACCAGTACCTCGGTTTACCTGATTCCAACTATAGCTTTCGTTGAGATGGTTAATCCTTCTGTAAAAATTAATACTCCAGTCTTGAACCGGAATTTCAGGAAACCGTAATGCATTGTATGGGATCTTAAATTCTGCATACCAACCTTTTTCATCATGAGTCACATTACATTGAAACACGCTATTAAAATTAAAATCTTCATTGTCATTTACTTTCCGAGAATCACCTATAGTGCCTGCACTGGTTACATAGAAGACAGTTTCATTAATGCCGTCGTTCAACGTGTTGATGTTAATTGAAAAAAAATCGGCCTGAACGAAAATATTATCGCGTTGACTGAATTGCTTGAGAATTTTTTCAGGCTCATGATCAAATAAATAGGCACCTACATAAATTGCCTTATTGTCATAGGCCATTTTCACCACTGTTTTATGAGTTGTTCTTTCAGAAGAGACGTTGTCTGGTTCTAACATGAAGAAATTGTTTGCGGCAGGTAAGTTTTCCCAGATTTTTTCGTCTAATCTACCGTCTATCTTTGGAGGTGTATTTATCCTGGTGATAATCAATTCTTTAGTTTCATACTGAGAAAATGCGTAGAAAGAATTAAAAATAGCGGCAAACAGTACGATTTTTCGTAACATTGAAAAATTTAAAAATTATTCTTGACTTCTTAGGAATTCTTCTCGCAAAACTAAAAGGATGATCTATGAGATGGTCACAATTAAAAGTTAAAATATTTTAATTTGTTTAACTTTAGCATAAATTAGTTAAACAAGTTGTTCAACACAATTATATACAATTCATGACAAGTAATACAAAACATATTCCTGCTACTTTTGCAGGCGGTTGCTTCTGGTGTACTGAGGCAGTTTTTAAAAGGGTTAAGGGAGTACATAAGGTTATTTCAGGATATACAGGAGGTACTATCAAAAATCCAGCCTACCGGGAAATTTGTTCCGGAAGAACGGGTCATGCAGAAGCAATACAGATCTTTTATGATGAAAATGAGATTTCGTATGAAGATCTTTTAGATATATTCTTTGGTACTCATGATCCTACGACCTTAAATCGACAAGGTAACGATACAGGTACACAATACCGTTCTGCAATTTTCTATGCAAACGATATTCAGCGTCAAAAAGCTTTAAATTATATAGCGATGCTGGAGAAAGACCATATTTTTGAAGACCCAATTGTAACGGAAGTTTCAGAATTGGGTGTTTTTTATAATGCAGAAGATTACCATCAGGATTATTATGACACTAACAAGAGTCAGCCTTACTGCCAGGTTATAATAGATCCAAAACTAATGAAGCTGAAATCAAAATATCAAAACAAACTAAAAACGGTTTAATGACACCACCTTATAAATATTTAGAAGAATACAATTTAGAAATTACCGACGAGGTAAAAGACAGTTACAAAAATATAATTACAGAGCTAGGGGAGGACCCTTTGCGTGAAGGTTTGGTAAAAACACCGGAGCGAGCAGCAAAAGCTATGCAATTTCTCACACAAGGCTATCATATGGACGGTGCGGAAATATTGAGAGGAGCTATGTTTAAAGAAGACTACAATGATATGGTGATCATTAAAGACATTGAATTGTACTCCCTATGTGAGCATCATGTACTTCCTTTTTTCGGAAAGGCACATATTGCATATATTCCTAATGGTTATATTGTAGGACTTAGTAAAGTTCCACGTATAGTAGATGTTTTTGCCCGGCGTTTGCAGGTGCAAGAAAGGCTTACCCACGATATCCTGGAATGCATAAATAACACCCTGAAACCGCAAGGCGTCGCAGTGGTTATTGAAGCATCTCACATGTGTATGATGATGAGAGGTGTACAAAAGCAAAACTCCGTAACCACGACTTCGGGATTTAGAGGAGCCTTTCAAAAAATCGAAACGAGAAATGAGTTTCTAAAACTTCTGGGATCTGATCTTTCTTAAAACTGGCATTTTTATTGCTATTTTAGTATCGTTTAATACTTGAATAGTTATGATACAAAGCAAATTCGGAAAACTTTTTCTGGGACTTCTTTTCGATGCCATAGGATATGCATCTTTCATTATTCCTGGAATAGGAGAATTTACAGATGTAGTATGGGCACCGCTTTCAGGATGGTTAATGACTCGAATGTATAAAGGAAAAAAAGGTCAGATAGCGGGAGTTATTACTTTTATCGAAGAAGCACTTCCGGGAGTTGATATCATTCCTACATTTACTTTAATGTGGATCTATACATATCTCCTTGCCCGTAAATAATAAATAATATCAAATTTGCGTTTATAAAATCAGAAAACCCTTCGACAGAAGGGTTTTCTTTCTCGGTAAACATGCGATCAAATCTCACAAAAAAAGCATATTACCACCTTGGATACTCCAGGTTTAGCGTCCTGGAGTTCCAATAGTTCTTTAGGTTATTGTACACTTACACTGAAGGTTTGTGCAATATCTGTTTCTCCACCTGCATTTGTGATATCGCCATTAGCTACTCCAGCTGCGGTTTTGTTAGGTTCGTGACGAAGGGTGATGAGAATAGTTCCAGGTCCTGTTTCTCCTGTGGTAAGCGTAAAATCGATACCTACCGGATTTCCGTTTGAATCCTGGTCATTGTAAGCAGTGCTTGCAAGTGAACCACTTACCTGATAGAAGAATTGATGCTCTTCATCTTCTTCCTTTACCTCTTCAGTTATATCTTCAGCTGGTGTTTCTGTCTCATTTAATAATGTAATGGTTCCATTATAGGTGGTGTTTGTTGCTAAAGCTCCCATTACCTCAACTACCGGAGGATTTGGACCATCACCATCTAAATCTGTACTTTTCAAAGTAACGTCAGCCTGTCCTGTAGCAGAGAGAACTACCGTCATAGTGGTAATTACTTCTTCTTCGTTAACCGGATCCGGATCGTCACTTGAACAGCTTATGAAGAAAAGTGATACTAGCCCTAATAAAAAAATGTTCTTTTTCATTGTAAATAAATTAAGTTAATCAATAATTAAAGGTTAATCGTATTAAAAAGTTTCTTCCGAGGTCATCGGAGAAATATCGTAATCTGTTAAGGTAATCCCTGTAATTGGTATCTAAAATGTTAGTTACCGTAAGTCCGACAGACAGGGATTGGTTATTTTTAAAATCTAAGGTCGCGTCTGCATTTGCATTTAATAAATGAGCAGCATCCGGTGCATCATTAATTCTTAGCAATACTTCTTCATTGGCCTGAGGTGAAAAAACCAATATATTATCTGGTGTTTCATTCTGGCGGAATAAGTAATTGCTTTCGATTCCTATAGAAAAATCATTCCATTTTTCTAAAGAGTAGGTCAAACGATTAGTCAGTTTAGGCGCAGGTGTATTGATAAGAGGAATATCTTTTGAAGTATCTAATCCTTTGACAAATGCGAATTGGTGATTTGTTTTCCACCTCGATGTCCAGTTTACAAATCCGTTAACATCAACGCCTAAAAGCCTTGCATTTGTTTGACGGTACTCCCATACCGGAAATGCACCTCTTAATGTAAATTCTATATCTGTGGGTTCTAACAGAATAAAATCATTGATAAAGTTGGCGTAAGGAGCTACTTCCCAGCCCCATTTTTCATATTGCTGTTTTACAGATGCCGTTACTTTATTTGAAGTTTCCTGTTGTATTCTAAGGTCTCCTAATTCAATTCTTGCAGCCGAATGATGCAGTCCGTCACTAAAAAGTTCAGAAGGATTTGGAGCACGTTGTGCAAGTGTATAATTGAAAAGTACTTCAGTATTTTCGTTAACTTCATATTTTAATCCACCGGTAAGAGATATATTATGGTAATCAAATACAGGATTAGTTAACAATTGAGTTCCAAGATCATCAATCACGATATCTGCAAAATCATTCTGATAACCTCTTTCTTCCCATCTGGAATCCTGATAGAACTTTTTAGCATCAATTCTATTAAAGTCATATCTGATTCCTCCATCCAGCATAATTGCTTCAGATATGGAGTAGGAGCCTGTAAAAAATAGACCAGCATCAAATTTTTGATAATCGGGTATTAAACGTCTTACTCCTGTAGCCGGATTTGCAAAGTTGTCTTGGTATCTTAGCAGAAGGCCTGTGTGAAGCTCATAATTTGATTTTGCATCAAATTTGAAATCTGATTGTAGCGTATGTGTCGTTAACTGGAGGTCAATGGCCGGTTTATCCCTATCGGCTCCTACACGTATGTCAAATTCAAATCGGTTATTAAATTGGAAATCATATTGTACATTAAGTTTGCCTAAGCCCTCGAAACGTTTGAAATAGCGTGCCCTTGCCAGATGATGTGTTACTTCCTGTCTGGGTCTGTCAATATCATAGGTAAAAGGATCGATAACCAATGGCAGCGGACTATTAATTGCATTAATTAAGTCATCCACATTCCCAATATGAGAAGCACGAAGAACAGCAATGTCTGATTGAAAGTAGGAGTAATAGAAGTCGAAACCATGAGTGAATTTATTCATTCCCACATTGAAAGAGCCTGCTTTTTCAGAAACCCCCGTATTTGATAATATATAATCAGGTGCTTCGAAGTCTCCGAACCTTTTAAAACTTCCCTGTGCTTTAAGATACCAACCACTATCAAACCCTTTAATGAGTTTTGAAGTCAAAGAACCGCCTCGTCCGTTGGTGGCTCCTGTAAGTGTAGTACTTCCGTATAGCGTGTCTTTTACAATTACTTGTGATGGTTCTGCAATGATGACTCCGCCAATTGCGTCTCCTCCATATTGTAAAGCCGCTGCACCTTTGATCACTGTAACGCTTCCGGATGCATTAATATCTATGTTAGGGGCATGTTCATCTCCCCACTCCATATCTTGCATACGTACACCATTATTAATAATTAACACTCTGCTACCATTTAGACCCTGTATGACAGGTTTTACAATGGTTGCTCCGGTATTTAAAGAAGATACGCCGGTGATTTCCTTTAAAGCGTCTCCAAGACTTTGGCTTGCATAGCGATTTAATAATTTGGTATTGATTGTATTCTCTTGAGACGAATTGGTTTTTTTCTTATTGGAGTCACCCGTGACCTTAACTTCTTCCAATTCCTCTAAATGATGTTCTAAATAAAAATCTTTCTTGCTAATTCCATCCACCACTACCGGTATGATAAGCGTTTGGCAATTCGGATGCGTAATTTCAACTTCATAAGTACCCGGGCACAATCCTTTAATTAAGAATTTGCCATTCTCATCTGTCAAAGATCTGCGGGATGTTTCCAGTATTTGGACAGCTGCATTTTGCAACGGAACACCTTCATGAAAATCAATGACTTGACCTTGTAATTGATCATTACACTGTTGCGTATGTGCTTTGCTTGTACTTACCATAAATAAAATGGTAATTAAAAAATATTTCATTAGTAATTATTAAATGCAAAAGAAATACTGGTTTCACCAATTGTAGAAAGACAGTATGAGGATAGACCAAATAATTAAGATAAAACGGGTGGAGCCTTGTTTGAGAACGAAAACTTAACAAGATTTTCCACCAAAGGTGTAGAATAATAATTTGCTACTTCTAAAGATATCTGAACAGAAGGAGTAGCAGCGACCAAAACAGCAGTTTCAGTAAATGGAAGTTCATTAGAATGTAATTGGAATTCGCAGTGCGTGCAGTTTTCAACGTACGCATCTTCATCCTGAAGTAAATGCATATAAGAATGAACCGAAATGATCTTAACGAAAAGAAAAATTCCGAGTAAAATGATAGCACTTATATGTTGAATACGAGATTGCATTATTACAAACGTATGGATTAATTGAAACAAATCCTATTAAAGTTTTATTAAAATCTTTTAGAAGAAAACAAAAATGAAAACCCCATTCTGGAAAGCATCTTCTCCTCAAAGCTTCTGAAAAATTTATACTGACCAAATAAGGCACCTACAATGATGAGCAATACCTGATAGATAGGAAAAATGATAAGAATACGAATACTCCAGTATAAAACACTCCAATACCAGGCAGAGGCAAATATTGCTCTTTCAAAACCAAGATAATCCAATAGAGGACCGGATACTCTTGCAGACGCAGAACCTGTAACCGCAAAGACGAGAAAGATCGAAATCAATTCCCACCGATACTTCACTTGCCATCTCCTTTCCAACTTATTGAAAAGCCATAGAGTAATTTGAAGGATCAAATAAAATAAGATACAGGATAGTATAAGGTAAAAAATTGTCTGCAAATCTGAAGAAATCTCTGGAAAAACGCTATCAACTACATTTTTGCTGATAAGAAAAGCGGAAAAAACCAATGCAATGATGCCTAAAAATGGAAAAACAAGTTGCCAATTAGCATTTATTTCCCAACGTTCTTTGAACTTCTTCATACCTCATTTTTGAGGCGCAAATATAACTAATTATATTCGAGGGACAAACCCTGTAAGACGCTGGTTGTATTTACGTTGAAAGTAGATGAAAAAATTGTACAGCTGATAATTCACATCGTAGCCATAATCTATATTATAATTATAGTCGATGGGCAGAATATAAAGGTTGGGATCAAATAATTGTGGTTGTTGAACTCTGTTGTTCCATTCCAGTACGAGCAGTCTGTTGCGATTTTCTAAGAAATTCTGGTTGTAATATCCTTTAGGCCTCGCAATACTGTTAAGCCAGAAATTGAAACCAGGTTCAAGAATAATGATTTGATATTCAAGACTATCATTAGCTATTCTAACCGTATCATTTGTCTTACTATTAAATGCAAGTCGTTCTTTATCGCTTACAGAATCATTTTTAGTGTTACTGGAACAACCCCATATCAATAAACCAAAAAGGAGGAATGCAACTATACTTCTCATAATATTAAATATACTAAATAAGCACCGAAAGACCTATTTTTTTGTTTTTCTTAACCGATTTTTAACGGATAAAACAAAAAAACCGGGAAATTCCCGGTTTTTGATTGAATAAGGATGATCGTATTATTTTCCGAAAATGCTGCCTAGTAAACCACCAAGGCCGCCTTTCTTTTTATTATTTCCGAGTACCATATCAGCAACATCGTCTAATATGCTTCCGTCACCGTCTGCATCGATCAGTGATGTGATTAAGCTCTGATTTTGTTTGGGCTGCCCACCTAGCATACTTCCTAAGAGCGTATTGAGACCGTTACTATCTGTAGCATTGCTCTGTCTTTGCTGTCTTCCCATGAATCCCATTACAATAGGAGCTGCAATTTTCAAAATTTGACCGATAGAGCCGGCATCTAATCCGGATTTCTGACTAAGGGCATTTTCTACATTTGCTTGTTTATCACCGAGTAAGTGTCCCAGTATTCCTGCACCATCCTTCATTGCAGAATCATCTACACCTCCACCAAAAAAACCTCCAAGATTATCTAGAATACTTCCGTCATGCTTAGAAGACAAAGCATTCAATAGGCCGGAAGCACCATCTGGCGATTGTACATTTTTTTTCATCGCTCCCATAAGTACAGGAAGGGCCATACTCAATACGTCAGCCGTTTTATTTTCGGGAGCTCCGGTTTGATTACTTACACCGTTAATTATTTGCTTCCCCATGTCACTGTTCAACAGATCTAATAGTCCAGACATCTTTTAATTTAATTTTAAGTTGTTAGTGTTTCAATATACGAAAAAAGTCCTTTAAGTATATACTGAAAGGACTCTTGTAATAGGATATATGCAAAATTAGGCAGAAGCTGGCTTTAGAATAGCGATAATTTGATCTGCCAGTTCCGTACCAATTCTGTTTTGAGCTTCTTGGGTTGCTGCACCAATATGTGGTGTAAGCGAAACTTTTGAATTCATCAATACCTTTACGGCTGGTGTTGGTTCATTTTCAAAAGTGTCCAGACCAGCAAAACGCAATTTGCCATTTTCCAGCGCTTCGATTAGGGCAACTTCATCTATAACGCCTCCTCTCGCAGCGTTAATAAGTGAGGCGCTATTCTTCATGATACTTAATTCATGTTTGCCAATCACATATTCTTTTTGAGCAGGTACGTGAAGCGTTACAAAGTCTGCATTTTTAAGTACTTCTTCTTTGGGCTGTGTATTGATATTCACATCAATTTTTTGTCCGTCAAAAAAGTCTAAAGTAATCGTCGCTTTTTCAACAAAAGGATCATATGCAAGTACGTGCATACCTACACCGATACCAATTTTAGCGACTTCCTGACCAATTCTTCCGAAGCCAATGATTCCAAGAGTTTTACCCCTCAGTTCAACACCTCCTGCAAAACTTTTCTTGAGTTGATTGAATTTTGTCTCGCCCTCCAATGGCATATTTCTGTTTGCATCATGTAAAAACCGTACACCTGAGTAGAGATGAGCAAAAACTAATTCTGCCACTGATGCCGATGATGCAGCCGGGGTATTAATCACATGCAAACCTTTTGATCGGGCATATTCCACATCAATATTATCCATTCCAACACCCCCACGACCAATGATCTTAAGAGAATCACAGGCATCTATTATATCTTTTCGAACCTTGGTAGCTGATCTTACCAATAGAACATTGATTGAATTTTCATTAATAAAATCGATCAATTGTTCTTGTGCAACCTTCGTGGTGATCACTTCAAAACCTGCTTTTTCTAGCGCCGTAATTCCTGTAGAAGAAATACCATCATTTGCTAAAACTTTCATTTCCTGTATTTTTATTTCCCGACGAACGTATCAGGATAAGTTAATAGTTATTTTTTATGCTGTTCTTTCGAATTCCTTCATCACCTCAACCAGCACCTTTACACTGTCAAGAGGTAATGCATTGTACATGGATGCACGATAGCCTCCTACACTTCTGTGACCATTGATACCGCTTATGTTAGCCTCTTTCCATAAGGAATCAAAACGATCTTTCATTGTCTCATCTGCTAAATTAAAAGTAGCATTCATAGTGCTTCTGTCTTCTCTGGCTGCAAAACCTTTAAAGAGAGCGTTTCTGTCTATTTCGTCATAGATAAGGGAAGCCTTTTGGTTGTTGATTTTCTCAATAGCCTCAATACCTCCTAAGTTTTTCAACCATTCTAGCGTAAGCATCGAAACATATACTGCAAAAACCGAAGGAGTGTTAAACATGCTGTCTTTGGATATTTGTGTTTTGTAGTTGAGCATAGAAGGCACTTTACGCGTAACCTTGCCCAGTACAGCCTCTTTTACGATCACTAGTGTGGTGCCTGCGGGCCCCATATTTTTCTGAGCTCCTGCATAGATCAAATCAAACTTTGAGAAATCCAATTTTCGGGAGAAAATGTCTGAACTCATATCACAGACCATCGGAATAGTCAGTGATGGAAAATTCTTGATCTGTGTTCCGAATATAGTATTGTTTGAAGTGCAATGAAAATAATCGGCATCACCGGGAATTTCATATCCTTTTGGAATGTAATTATAATTGGCATCTTTCGAAGATCCTACGACACTTACTTCGCCTAATATCTCTGCTTCTTTTATTGCTTTGGCAGACCATGTTCCAGTATCTAAATAAGCTGCTTTATTTTCTAAAAGGTTATATGCCACCATGAGAAACTCAAGACTGGCACCTCCTTGAAGAAAAAGTGCCTGATAACCCTTGCCTTCAAGTCCGAGGAGTTCAAGAGCCAGTTCTCTGGCTTTGTCCATAACGGCTACAAAGTTTTTGTCTCGGTGTGATATTTCAATAAGTGAAAGCCCCATACCATTAAACTCAATGACTGCTTCAGAAGCTTGTTTCATGACTTCTTCCGGTAAAATACAAGGGCCTGCGCTAAAATTATGTTTTTTCATATGATCAGTATAATACTAAACGAATTAATCGAAGTGCAAAGTTGCTAATTTCTAATTGAATAACTGTTATCAAATTAATATTTATTTGTGGGTATTTTTAACAGGAAATCAACAGTATCGACCCCATCTGCATAAGAATCCAACTGCGGTTTTTGTGATTCTCCAAAAGGAATGTGATTTTCAGATTTGTCTGATGAAACGATGCACTGAATTTTATCACGATCTTTCTCAAGGCGTTTCTCTAAATACAACTTCGAATCATAGAATTCGTAGAATACCGTAGCTATCGGAGATGCATATGCTTCATCCTCTTTTAATAGCAGAAATCCATTGTCTTTAATTTCAAAAAGGCTCATTAAATAAACCGCTTTGTTATAGTCATAATTATTTGCATACTTATGATGATCAATAATATCTTTTTGCTGAAATACTGCCTTGAAAAAGATATCAAAGTCGTACCCTGAGGGAACAAATAATTTTGAAACACTTCTGCATCCCAGACCGAAATAGCGGAATATATCTTCTCCTAGCTCTTCGAGTTCTTTTTGCGACTCGTTTCCGGTAATAATACCCACCGAATTTCGGTTTTTTCTTATAATGTGTGGTTTATTTTTGAAGTAATATTCGAAGTATCTTGCGGTATTATCGCTTCCGGTGGCGATTACAGCATCGAATTTTTCAAGTTGTTTTTCAGTAAATTCAATGGCTCCGTTGAAATCAGGTTCGACTTTTACAAGGTATTTCGCAATAAGCGGTAGCAAGAATTGATCTGATGAAGACTGTTTAACGAGAACGTTATGACCTGTGAGAAGCACACATAAAAAATCATGAAAGCCCACGAGTGGGATGTTACCTGCCATCACAATAGCAACATTTTTGAGTGTATGCTCATCAATAGTATAAGAGCTGATCCAGCTATTCAGGTTTTTCTCTGTCAACAGATCTCCCCAATGCTTTAAGGTAAACCTTATGTTTTCTTTCGTAAACCATCCATTTGCAAGAGCAGCCCTGTCTATTTGTTTGTTCAGTTTTTCTTGAAACTCATGCGCATTTGTGGCATCGATTTCGTTTTTGTAATTATTATCTGAAAAAAAACGTAAAAAATCACCTAATTTAACAAAAGCTGTTAATCGTTTCCTTAATTTACTCATTATATTTGGCTATTATAGCGTTGCAACTTATTTTTGTGTAAAAGTAAAAAAGAAAAAGCTATGGCTATCATTATAACAGACGAATGTATTAATTGT
Source organism: Flavobacteriaceae bacterium M23B6Z8 (assembly GCA_046199005.1). Classification (GTDB taxonomy): domain Bacteria; phylum Bacteroidota; class Bacteroidia; order Flavobacteriales; family Flavobacteriaceae; genus Ascidiimonas. Next base: position 2,390,517 of record CP176050.1, on the reverse strand, counting down.
GGAGCATGCGAACCAGAATGTCCTAATACGGCAATTTATGAAGGAGCAGATGATTGGCGCTACAGCGACGGAACGTCTCTGAGTGGAGATGTTGTTTTGCCTGATGGAAAGCAAGTGAATGCAGATGAAGCTCAAACTCCCGTTTCAGATGAATACTATTATATCGTTCCTGATAAGTGTACAGAATGTAAAGGATTTCATGACGAGCCGCAATGTGCTGCTGTTTGTCCCGTGGACTGCTGTGTACCTGATGAAGATCATGTAGAAACAGAAGAAGTGCTGCTTGGAAAGCAACAATTTATGCACCCGGAATAAGTGCAATTTTCATATAATTACACCGGGCAAATGCCCGGTTTTTTTATTACCTAAATTTACTACATTTGCACCTCTAAAAAATAAATGAATGAAAGCTGGAATCGTAGGCCTACCGAATGTTGGAAAATCTACTCTGTTTAATTGTTTATCAAATGCGAAAGCACAAAGTGCTAATTTTCCGTTTTGTACCATAGAACCCAATTTAGGAGTGGTGAATGTGCCAGATTCGAGATTGCAGGAATTGGAAAAACTGGTAAACCCAGAAAGGGTAGTGCCTGCCACAGTAGAGATCGTAGACATCGCGGGATTGGTTAAGGGTGCCAGTAAGGGTGAAGGATTAGGAAATCAGTTTTTGGGAAATATTCGGGAGTGTAATGCCATCATTCACGTATTGCGCTGTTTCGAAAATGACAACATAGTGCACGTAGATGGGAGTGTAGATCCTATTAGAGATAAGGAAACCATCGATATTGAACTGCAACTTAAAGATCTGGAGACAGTTGAAAAACGTTTGGAGAAGGTAAATCGCGCTGCAAAAACAGGAGATAAACAAGCATTAAAAGAACAGGGGGTATTACAAAAATTCAAATCTGCTCTTGAAAGTGGTACTTCAGCCAGGTCGGTAGAAGTGTCTGAAGATGAAGAAGATATAATACGAGGATTTCAGTTGTTAACGGCAAAACCAATACTTTATGTATGTAATGTCGATGAAGCTTCGGCAAAAGATGGCAATCAATATGTCGACAAAGTAAAAGAAGCGATAAAAGGGGAGAATGCAGAGGTGATCGTATTGGCGGTAGCTATAGAGGCAGATATTGCAGAACTGGAAAGTTACGAGGAAAGACAAATGTTTCTGGAAGATATAGGTCTGGAAGAACCAGGAGCTGCTAAGCTAATCCGTGCAGCTTATAAATTATTAGATCTGCAAACCTATTTCACGGCAGGCGTAAAAGAAGTAAGGGCATGGACGATTCCTGTAGGGTCTACTGCACCTCAAAGTGCCGGGGTAATTCATACAGATTTTGAAAAAGGATTTATTAGAGCAGAGGTGATCGCTTACGATGATTATGTAAATTATGGAAGTGAAGCCAAGGTGAAGGAAGCAGGGAAAATGCGAGTGGAAGGAAAAGAATACATTGTTAAAGATGGCGATGTGATGCATTTTAGATTTAACGTTTAGAATTAAACCATCTAGTAATCTAAGGTAATATTTACTAACTTTAGACTAGCGATAATTTGAGATAGCATACTTTAAATAAATAGATAAAAGTAGATAGGTATACTGAATTGTAATTCAAAGGAAACTGTGAAAATATTCAAACCGATGCTCTCCACTTATTTTTTCGCAAAACAGCTTTTAGTGTCCAGCCGGCTCATTCTAGTAAACTTAGATTTAATTGTACCGAATATACCGAACGGTACTTAATTAAGGTCGAGCGCACGTCTTTTTCAGTAAATGCTTGGATTTTTTTGCTGTTTTCAATTAGAATTGCTTTTCGCCGGAAGCAATCTTCTTAATTTTAAGGTTCTTAACATTAAAGTTCGCCTTATTGTTAATTAATTTATATGAGACCTGTTTTATATTCATAGCACAGTTGTTATCTTAGCGCAGTACCCGCGAAATCTTTATTCATATGGCAGAAACCCAATATACCGAAGACAATATCCGGTCTCTTGACTGGAAAGAACATATTAGAATGCGACCCGGTATGTATATTGGAAAACTGGGTGATGGCTCTTCTGCCGATGACGGAATATATATTCTTTTAAAAGAAGTACTGGATAACTGTATCGATGAGTTTGTCATGGGTGCAGGAAAAACTATAGAGATAGCTATCAAAGAAGGACAGGTCACCGTTCGAGACTATGGTAGAGGTATACCATTGGGAAAAGTGGTCGATGTAGTTTCGAAAATGAATACCGGTGGTAAATACGATAGTCGTGCTTTTAAAAAATCGGTCGGACTAAACGGTGTCGGTACAAAAGCCGTAAACGCTCTTTCAACGTATTTTAGGGTAGAATCAAACAGAGACAATCAGAGCAAGGCAGCCGAATTTGAGAAAGGGGAACTTATTAATGAAGAGGAGGTGCAAAGCACTACACGTCGAAGAGGGACGAAGGTGTCTTTTAGACCGGACGAGAGCATTTTTAAACATTTCAAATATCGGGTAGAATACGTAGAGAAAATGCTGCGCAACTACGTATATCTGAATCCTGGATTAACCATCGTTTTTAATGGACAGAAGTTCTATTCAGAAAACGGACTTAAAGATCTGTTGTTGGATACGACCAATAAAGACGATATGTTATATCCAATTGTGCATTTGAAGGCGGAAGATATAGAAATAGCTATTACACACAGTCGCACACAATATAGCGAGGAGTATCATTCTTTTGTAAACGGACAGAATACCACCCAAGGAGGTACTCACTTGTCTGCGTTTCGAGAAGCGATCGTCAAGACTGCTAGGGATTTTTACAATAAGAATTTTGATGCTTCCGATGTTCGAAAATCAATAATTGCAGCAGTTTCCATTAAGGTGATGGAACCTGTTTTTGAAAGTCAGACAAAAACAAAACTCGGCTCCACAGACATGGGAGGCGATCTTCCTACAGTTCGGACATTTGTAAACGATTTTGTAGGGACTCAATTAGACAATTTTCTGCATAAAAATCCACAGGTAGCAGAAGCATTGCTTAAAAAAATACTCCAGGCAGAGCGCGAACGAAAAGAGTTGTCGGGTATTAAAAAATTGGCTCGGGAAAGGGCAAAAAAAGCAAGTCTGCACAACAAAAAACTTCGGGATTGCAGAGTACATTTATCAGATCTAAAAGACGATAGAAGACTTAACAGCACCCTATTCATTACAGAGGGCGATTCTGCATCCGGTTCTATTACCAAATCCAGAGATGTAAATACGCAGGCTGTATTCAGCCTTCGAGGGAAACCGCTCAATTCTTACGGAATGTCAAAAAAGATAGTCTACGAGAATGAAGAATTCAATTTGCTTCAGGCGGCCTTGAACATTGAGGATTCCATGGAAAATTTGCGGTACAACAACATTGTAATAGCTACGGATGCAGACGTAGACGGTATGCATATCAGATTATTATTGATCACCTTCTTTTTACAATTTTTTCCTGAGATGATCAAAGAAGGTCATCTGTACATTCTGCAGACGCCTTTATTCAGGGTTCGTAATAAGAAAGAAACGATTTATTGTTATAGTGAAGAAGAAAAACGTAATGCAATTGCCAAATTAAAAGGAAAGCCAGAAATCACTCGATTCAAGGGTCTTGGAGAGATCTCTCCAGATGAGTTCAAGCATTTTATAGGAGACGATATACGGTTAGACCCGGTAATGCTGGATAGGGCAATGTCTATTGAAAACCTGTTGCAATTCTACATGGGTAAAAACACTCCCGACCGGCAGGAATTCATTATAAATAATTTGAAGGTAGAACTCGACGTAATTGAAGAAAACTAAAACATAAATTTTATTCCTTAAATGGAAGAGACCCCAGAATTAAACAACGAACAGAACGAAGAAGAACAAAACGAGTCCATTAAAAAAGTAAGTGGCATGTATCAGGATTGGTTTCTTGATTACGCTTCTTACGTTATTTTAGAAAGGGCCGTTCCTGCTATTGAAGATGGTTTTAAACCAGTGCAACGCCGTATTTTACATTCCCTAAAAGAATTAGATGACGGTCGTTATAATAAGGTTGCCAATGTTGTAGGGCATACTATGCAGTATCATCCGCACGGGGACGCAAGTATTGCTGATGCAATGGTACAAATTGGGCAAAAAGACTTGCTCATTGACACTCAGGGTAACTGGGGAAATATTCTAACAGGAGATAGTGCAGCGGCTTCCAGATATATAGAGGCCAGACTCTCAAAGTTTGCGTTAGAAGTTGTGTATAGCCCTAAGATCACAGAGTGGCAGCGCAGTTATGATGGCCGTAAAAAAGAACCGGTAAATCTTCCGGTAAAATTCCCAATGCTTTTGGCTCAAGGTGCAGAAGGTATTGCTGTGGGCCTATCCACGAAAATACTTCCGCATAACTTCGTCGAACTTATAGATGCTTCGATAAAGCATTTGAAAGGTAAGAGATTTGAAATTTATCCGGATTTTCCCACCGCCGGGATCATGGATGTTTCCAATTACAACGACGGGCAACGCGGTGGAAAGGTGCGAGTACGTGCCAGAATTTCGCAGCGTGATAAGAACACGCTTGTGATCACCGAAATACCTTATGCAACGAACACTTCTTCTTTAATTGATTCTATCCTTAAAGCGAACGACAAAGGAAAAATTAAGATTAAAAAGATTGAAGATAATACGGCCGCCGAGGTAGAGATTCTGGTGCATCTCCCTTCGGGAATATCTCCTGACAAAACGATGGATGCACTCTATGCATTTACGCACTGTGAAGTATCTATTTCACCATTGGCCTGTGTAATTGAAGATAACAAACCACTGTTTATTGGGGTTTCTGAAATGTTAAAGAGATCTACAGACAATACAGTAGATCTGCTACGGCGGGAACTGGAAATCCAACGAGATGAACTCGAGGAACAATGGCATTTTGCCTCACTTGAGCGCATCTTTATCGAAAATCGCATCTATCGCGATATTGAGGAAGAAGAGACCTGGGAAGGTGTGATCTCTGCTATTGACAAAGGATTACAACCGCATATCAAAAATTTAAAAAGAGCTATTACCGAAGAGGATATTGTAAGGCTAACCGAAATAAGAATTAAAAGAATTTCTAAGTTTGATATCGACAAGGCTCAGCAAAAGATAGATGCACTTGAAGAAGAAATAGCTTCTGTAAATCATCACCTGGAGCATTTGATCGATTATGCCATTGATTACTTTACTAACTTGAAAAAAACGTATGGTAAGGAGAGAGGCAGAAAGACCGAGATTAGGATCTTTGATGATATTGAAGCTACAAAAGTGGTGATCCGTAACACCAAGCTCTATGTAAATAGAGAAGAAGGTTTTATCGGAACTGCTTTAAAGAGAGATGAATACGTAACGGATTGTAGTGATATTGACAATATAATCGTTTTTACGGGAGAAGGAAAAATGATGGTTACCAAAGTGACCGATAAAACATTTGTAGGCAAGAACATTATTCATGTTGCTGTTTTCAAAAAACAAGATAAAAGAACTATATACAACCTTATTTATAAGGATGGAAAAGGTGGCGCAAGCTATATTAAACGGTTTTACGTAAGCTCCGTTACCAGAGATCGGGAATATGACCTCACTCAAGGAAAAAAAGGATCGGCTATTTTATATTTTACTGCCAATCCGAATGGTGAAGCGGAAGTGGTTACCGTACATCTTAGGCAGGCCGGAAGTATTAAGAAATTGAAATGGGATATTGACTTTGCTGATGTACTGATCAAGGGTCGGGGATCAAAAGGTAACATTGTTTCTAAATATGCAGTGAAACGTATCGAACTAAAAGAAAAAGGAGTTTCGACCCTAAAGCCCAGAAAAATATGGTTTGATGAGACGGTACAACGGCTTAATGTAGATGGAAGAGGAGAATTACTGGGAGAATTCCGCGGCGAAGATCGTTTGCTTATTATCGACCAGAAGGGTATAGCAAAGACTATAATGCCAGAACTCACCACACATTTTAGCCAGGATATGATCGTTCTTGAAAAGTGGAATCCAAAGAAGCCTATTTCTGCTATTTATTACGATGGAGATAAGGAGCGCTATTTGGTGAAACGTTTTCTAATTGAAAACGAGAATAAAGAAGAAATGTTTATTACAGAACATCCTAAAACATTCCTAGAATTTGTTTCGACCGATTGGAGACCTGTAGCAGAAGTTGTATTCGCAAAACCTAGAGGAAAAGATGCCATACCTAATCAGGTGGTAGACCTCGAAGATTTTATCGCAATTAAAGGCATTAAAGCGCTGGGAAATCTACTAACAAACAATAAAGTAAAAAGTATCAACACACTAGACTCCCTGCCATACGAAGAACCAGAAGAAGTTCCTGCCGAAGAAATGGAAGTTGTAGATGAAGAAAATGTGGACGGATCAAAACCTTCTCAGGGAAAAGATGACACCGACGAGGGACAGATTACGATGGAATTAGATTAGCTTAAACTAAAGTAATGAAAGTAAACTACCTCAAGGTAAACCCATGAGGCATTTGCTTGAAACGAACGTTTAATTTCGAGGTAAGTCTAGGGATATTAGACCCTTTGGCGGTGACAATAAAAAATGCCCTGTTAGGGGCATTTTTTTATACATCTTCTTTGTCTTGCAACGCTATCTTTTTCTTAAATCGCATATTCAGGAATTCGACCAGAAGTGAAAAAGCGATCGCAAAGTATAAGTACCCTTTTGGTACTGCGCCTATTTCCTGACCAAAGATCCTTGCATGCGAAAGATGTGCTGATTCTGCTATCAGCATGAAACCGATCAAAATAAGAAATGCGAGTCCGAGAAGTTGAATAGAAGGGTGTTTGTTAATAAATTCCCGAACCGGATTCGCAAATACCATCATCACAATTATGGAAATAACTACCGCTGTAATCATAAGAATTAATGCATGGTCAGGATTATCGGAGATACCATTCGTCATCCCAACTGCTGTAAGTATCGAATCTATACTAAATATGAAATCAATAATGATGATCTGAACGATCGCTTGCTTTAGCGAGTTGATTTTTTTGTTTTTAATTTCATTTACATCGTGATCAGGTATCTCAACCTTCTCGTGAATTTCAGACGTACTTTTATAAATGAGAAATAGCCCTCCTACAAAGAGAATAATACCTTGACCGCTAATACCAAGATGAAGCCATGAATTATCAATGTAATAAAACGGATTCTTTAAACTCACAAGAAATGATATCGCAAAAAGGAGTATGATACGCTGAGCCATCGCCAGAAGAAGCCCAATATTAGTAGCTTTTCTCTGTTGCTCTTTGGGTAATTTATTAGCTGCGATCGATATAAAGACAATATTATCTATTCCCAGCACGATTTCCAGAAAGGTAAGGGTAAGCAGCGCAACCCATGCGTCTGCACTCGCAAAAATCTCAAACATATTAATTAATTTTTATAGCGGTTCCTCTTTGTTTATTTTTTTGATCACCTACAATATTGTATTCAAAAATATATGAGTTTTCTGTGGTCGATAAGATTCTCATACGTATCGCTTTTTTTTCTGAAACCGATGTAGGATTGATTTTCCGAACTACAAATTCACAATTATTTACCCATCTTATTGATGAGGAATCTATTTTTTGCCCCTGAAATGTAATTTCGAGGCTGTCATTGCGAATAAAAATATCGTTGTATTCTTTTCCGTCGAGCGTATAAGAAAATGAAAATTTACCGGTTTTAAATGCCTCACAATCCCGTTCTCTTTGATAACAAGACTGAACCATCAAAACTAGAAAGAGCAGCGATAAAATTCTTCTCATTTATAATTTTTCCTGAAAAATACAAAAATCAATTATGATAATCTTTAAAACTACCGTCTTTAAAAAAGATTACGATTCTTTCAATGGTACGACTATCGTCTTTTAAATCCGGAACCGTAATGTTGTCTCTGGATTCAGAACTCAGACTTTCCTTGGCTTCTTCAGGAATTTTATCAGAATCTACTTTTGAAAATAGATTGATAGGTGCTTCATTTCGTTCTTCTATAGTCGCATCAATTTCTGAAGGAGGGAAGCTCCCCTTATTTAACAATAACCAGTAAAGAGGTACTTCGGGAAAAGCATCAATAGTTTTAAGTATAAAATCAAGACTTGGTTTATTTCGTCCGGATAAGATATGTGAGATCGAAGAACGTTGTACTCCGATTTTATCGGAGAATGAAGATGCCGATAAATCATAAAAATCAATGATTTGTTGGAGTCGTTTCGAAAATTCTTCACTGTTTACCATAGTAAACTAACTTAATGCGTTTCATTGTTTACAAATGTATAAAATAATTAACAAACATGAATAAAATGCTAAAATTAATAGGGATTTATTTAGTTTTAAACTTTAAATAAGTAAATCTAAATAATTGGTTTACAAATAATTAATAAATTATAAACATTAAAGAATTCAACAAGTGACAATCGGCCAATTGTCGAGGTAGAATAAGGAGATTAAGTGTTTTCACATGTAAACAAAATGTAACGAATCGATGATTACATTTGTAAACTTTAGCTATGTTACATTTGTAAACGAATTGAAATATGATATGCTAGATCTATCTCCAAATATATACTTAGATGAAAGGCTTAAAGGAAGATACATTGCTCCCAAGCATGTGAATCCTATTTTAGAATCACTTTCTCCTATATTCCAAAAAATCCAGGTTGGCGCTTCTGTAAAGAATAAGCCTATTCATAAAATCGAATTTGGGAACGGAACCAAAAAGATTTTGATGTGGTCACAGATGCATGGAAATGAATCTACCACCACAAAGGCTGTCTTCGATGTGCTTAATTTTTTTGGAAGTCAGCACGTTTTAGCAAAACATATTCTTAATAATTGCAGAATTTGCGTTATACCCATGCTAAATCCGGATGGTAGTGAGGCTTATACAAGATTTAATCACAATGCTATTGATCTTAATCGCGATGCTCAAGAACTAACACAGCCCGAAAGTATTGTGCTTCAGAAAGTTTTTAAAGAGTTTGCTCCGGATTATTGTTTTAATTTACACGACCAACGCACCATTTTTAATGTGAGCGGCACTTCGCTTCCGGCCACCGTCTCTTTTCTGGCGCCTGCTGCCAATGCTGAAAAGACTATTACCGCCGCAAGAGCGCGCGCCATGACACTTATTGCTGTTATGAATGATGCATTGCAAAAAAAAATTACGGGACAGGTGGGGCGCTATGATGATGGTTTCAATTTAAACTGCGTTGGAGACACTTTTCAATCGCTCAATACACCTACTATTCTTTTTGAAGCAGGTCACTTTCCCGGGGACTATCAGCGATCGAAAACCAGAGCATTGATTTGGGAATCTATCATAGTTGCTCTTGAATACATAGCGTCGAGTAATTCTCATAAGGATAGAATAGAAGATTATGCAAACATTCCCGAAAATGAGAAGTTTTTCTTTGATATTATCATTCGTGATATTCCTGTTTTAGATCGTACCGAACTTACAAAACAGGATTTAGCCATTCAGTTCAAAGAAGAACTTAAAAATGATAAGATCGTTTTTGAGAAGGAATTAAAGGGAGTAGGAGACTTTGAAAACTACTTTGGGCATCGCGAAATTAGATATACAGATTATCTTGATCGTATAGTTGCTCTAGATGATTTAAATACTTCCTGGGTTTCAGCGTTTTTGAAGAATATTCAGAGAAAATAATGTTTTCTTAACAAAATATACGTCTTTTAATATAAGATTATTCGGTTTTTTTTATTTTTTTTGCATATTCTTTAATAAACGATAAGGTATGGCAAAATTTAAATTAGACGATGTAGACCACCAAATTCTTGATATGCTAATCGATAATACGCGTACTCCGTTTACGGATATCGCAAAGAAGTTATTGATATCTGCAGGAACGGTACACGTTAGGGTTAAGAAAATGGAGGACGCTGGAATTATCAAAGGATCTTCTCTAACGTTGGATTATATTAAGTTAGGATATTCTTTTATAGCCTATGTGGGTATTTTTCTAGAAAAAACGCATCAAACCAAATTTGTTCTGGAAAGATTACATGAAATCCCTTATATTACGGTAGCGCATATCACTACTGGTAAGTTCAACATCTTTTGTAAGATAAGAGCAAAAGATACCAAGCATGCAAAGGATATTATATTCAGGATCGATGATATTGAAGGTGTATCCAGAACAGAAACCATGATTTCGCTGGAAGAAAGTATAAACGATAAAAAACGTTTAATGCATTCTATCTTTAACGAACTTTAAGGGTTCAAGTCACTAAAATATATACGAGCCCTTTCTTTATTATGGAGGAAGGGTTTTTTAATGGATAAAAATAAAAAGAATGTTACGCAAACCGAAAATAGAACGCTTCAATGAAAATGTATTATCAAAACATCAGATATACAATAGTATTTTCATTACGCTACCCTTTGATACGATCACAAATACTGGAGTATTTCTCCCGCTATTCAGTGAGCTTTGTGAACAAGGCTACGAGCAAAAACAAAATCCAACGCAAATAATTGAGACATTTTTTGAAAAATATCAGGATAATCCGACAGAAACAGAGAAACATGATCTGCTATTTCGTTTTATTCAATATATAGAGCGCCAGGTGGTTTTGTTCGATGCTATAGAAGATGCTGCTTTCCCTATTGTAAATAATATGGACGGACGTGGAACCTTGCGTAGTATCAAAGAGGAAGCAGAAGCGAAAGGAAAAACCGAAGAGCTAAGAGCGTATCTGAAGACGTTTAAGGTACGACCTGTATTAACAGCGCATCCTACACAATTTTATCCTGGTCCGGTTTTAGGTATTATTACAGATCTTGCTTTGGCGATCGAAAACAATGATCTTATACTAATAAAAAAATTACTAGCTCAATTAGGCAAAACGCCTTTCTTTAAGAAAGAAAAGCCTACTCCTTATGATGAAGCCGTAAGTCTGATCTGGTACCTTGAAAATGTATTCTATCAAACCATTAGTAAGATCTTTACCTACATTCAAAATAACATTTTTGAAGGTACAGAATTGCAAAATCAAGTGATAAATCTTGGTTTTTGGCCCGGCGGAGATAGAGATGGTAATCCTTTTGTAACGGCAGAGATCACTCGTAAAGTTGCTGATAGATTAAAACTTACGGTGCTTAAAAATTATTATAACGACTTGCGAAGACTTAAACGAAGGATTACTTTCGTCAAAGTAGATAAATTAATTGCAGCACTAGAGGCAGCTATTTATACCAGTATTTACAATCCTCAAAAGAAAGCAGTGATTACCGCTGAAGAATTTTTAGGTAAATTGGTAGAAATAAGAGAACTGATCATTGAAGAACATCAATCTTTGTTCTTAGACGAAGTGAATGATCTGATCAATAAGGTAAAAATCTTCGGATTTCATTTTGCAAGTTTAGATATAAGGCAGGATTCTAGAGTGCATCATAATGTACTACTCAAAATTGTAGCGGAAACCAGAGCTCTGGGATTGGATATTTTTCCAGACGATTACGAAACACTATCAGACGAAGCTCAAATTTCAGTATTAGGCAAGGTAAAGGGCAAACTTGATACCAAACTTATTAAGGATGAAATGGCTCGGAAAACACTAGAGTCTATTTATGTAATGAAAGAAATTCAAAAGGAAAATGGTGAACTGGGTTGTAATCGATATATCATAAGCAATAACCAGACTACTATGAATGTTATGGAATCTTTCGCAATGATTCGTTTGTGCAACTGGAAAGAACCTTCTGTAGATATTATTCCTTTGTTCGAAACCGTAAGTGATTTACAAGGAGCGCATGCCGTGATGGAAGAACTTTATACGAATCCTGTTTATGCAGCGCATCTCAAAAGAAGAGGCAATAAACAGACCATCATGTTAGGATTTTCAGATGGAACAAAAGACGGGGGGTATTTAATGGCCAACTGGAGTATTTTTAAAGCAAAAGAGGAATTAACGGCGATTTCAAGAAAATATGATATAAAAGTGATGTTTTTTGATGGTAGGGGAGGTCCACCGGCAAGAGGAGGCGGGAAGACTCATCAATTTTATGCCTCTTTAGGCTCAACCATCTCAGACGAAGAGGTACAGCTTACCATTCAGGGGCAAACGATCAGTTCTAACTTTGGTACACTAGACAGCTCACAGTACAATCTGGAACAATTATTAAGTTCCGGAATCAGCAATAAAGTGTTCAAAACAGAAGGGCGTTCAACCTTTTCAGATGAAGATAGGAAAACCATGCAGCGATTGGCAGATATCAGTTATGAGGCATATACAGACTTTAAGAATCACCCTAAGTTTATTCCGTACCTGGAGCGTATGAGCACCTTGAAATATTATGCAAAAACGAATATTGGCAGCCGCCCGTCGAAAAGAGGGAAATCTGATAAACTGATATTTTCAGACCTAAGAGCCATTCCTTTTGTAGGTAGCTGGAGTCAGTTAAAGCAAAATGTACCAGGCTTTTTTGGAGTAGGTTACGCTATCGCAAAATTTAAAGAAGAAGGAAATTTAGATAAGGTTAAAACACTCTATGAAAATTCTTCCTTTTTCAAAACACTGCTCGAAAATAGTATGATGAGTTTGTCAAAATCATTTTTTGAACTTACCGCCTACATGAAAGATGATGAAGAATTTGGTGCTTTCTGGCAATTAATTTTTGAGGAATTTGAGCGTAGCAAAGAAATGATACTTAGTGTAACCGGCTATAATGAGTTGATGGAAGATTCACGCGAAATGAGAGCTTCTATTCGGGTGCGTGAGTCTATCGTATTGCCATTACTGACCATTCAACAGTATGCCTTAAGAAGAATTCAGGAATTAAGAAAACAAGAATCACCAGATAAAAAAGAACTGGAAATCTACGAGAAGATGGTAACCAGATCGTTGTTTGGAAACATCAATGCAAGTAGGAACTCAGCTTAAAGTGTACTATGAATGTAAGTGAATTGCAAAGTAGCGAGTATCATATTTATTATAAGCCTTATATTGAGATTCTTGGAGATGTTAGGTTGATGGAAGAATTAGAGCGGGGTTCTTTTGATTTTATTGAGGTAGTGAGTAGTATTCCGGAAGCTTCTTTTCAAAAGACTTATCAATCTGGGAAATGGACGATAGCTGAACTCTTAATGCATATTTTGGATACGGAGCGTATTTTTCAGTATCGCGCCTTGAGATTTGCAAGAAACGACGCAACCGAATTACCTGGCTTTGAACAGGATGTATTAATCACTTACAGCAATGCTAATAAAAGAAAGAAAGAAGATATTAAGGTAGAGTATCAAATGATTCGCGGCAGTACATTAACTCTTTATAAGCATTTAAGTAAAGAAGATTTGCTAAGGAAGGGTATTGCCAGTAATAGCCCGATATCTGTAAGAGCATTGGGTTTTCTTATATGTGGGCATCAAAAGCATCATTTAAAGATTTTACAGGAAAGATATTTATGAAAAAAGGGATGAATTTCATCCCTTTTAATCATCAATTTCTTCTTCAATTTCCAAATTTGAATCTATATCGTTGGATCCGTCAGTAAGATTATCGTCATCGTCATCATCAAAATTTTCCATGGTGTACGCGAGCTTGGTACTTACTTTTACAAGATAAATCGCATCTTCCGTTCTTACTTCAACGGCTTCAACCGTTTCATTATGAGCATTTTTGAATTGAATAATATCATCATCCCCATATCCATCAGGATATTTTTCTACCAACATAGACAGGATTTCGTTGGTCAGTTTTTTAAAATCTACGATAACTCTTTTCATAATTGAGGGCTTATTTGGCTATCTCTAAGTTAGTTTAAAAATATTATTTTTTAAAGACATCATTAAAATTTTTACATATCAAGTAGGTAAGCAAATAATAAAGGTGCGACTATGGTTGCATCACTTTCTATAATAAATTTAGGAGTATCGATATCGAGTTTTCCCCATGTGATCTTTTCATTGGGAACAGCCCCTGAATAAGAACCATAACTGGTGGTAGAATCTGATATTTGACAAAAATAGCTCCAGAAGGGTGTTTCCGGAAGCTCCATGTCTTGGTAGAGCATAGGAACGACACATATAGGGAAATCGCCTGCGATACCTCCTCCAATTTGGAAAAAGCCAATTCCGTTTTCAGAATTATTAGTATACCATTCCGCCAGAAATGTCATGTATTCTATTCCGCTTTTTACAGTACTTGCTTTCAATTCTCCTTTTAAAACATAAGAAGCAAAGATATTTCCCATCGTGCTATCTTCCCAACCGGGAACTATGATAGGCAGATTTTTTTCTGCTGCTGCGTACATCCAGGAGTCCTTTAAGTCTATTTCGTAGTATTGTTCTAAAACACCACTTAAAAGTAGTTTATACATAAACTCATGCGGTAAATAGCGTTCTCCTTTTTTATCTGCTTCTTTCCAGATGTGAAAGATATGCTTTTGAAGACGTCTAAACGCTTCTTCTTCAGGAATACAGGTGTCTGTAACTCTATTGAGTCCTTTTTCAAGTAAATCCCATTCTTCCTGAGGGGTAAGATCTCTATAATTAGGAACCCTTTTATAGTGAGAATGGGCAACTAGATTCATAATGTCTTCTTCTAGATTGGCACCAGTACACGATATGATATGAACTTTGTCCTGTCTTATCATTTCTGCAAAAATCTTCCCTAATTCAGCGGTACTCATTGCCCCTGCCAGGGTAACCATCATTTTTGCACCTTTTTCCAATTGTAGTTCGTAAGCTTTTGCAGCATCAACAAGAGCAGCTGCATTGAAATGCAGAAAATATTTTTCTATAAATCCCGAAATGGGGCCTTTATTATTCTTCATCATCTTCTGTGTAATTTTCATATTTGAATTTGTATGCCAGCATTTTATAGTAAAGCTTGGCGGCCAAAAAGTCGGAAGATTTCTCAGACGGATTAGGACAAAGTTCCATAATGTCAAATCCTACCACATTTTTCTTCTTAAAAATTTCCTTAATAAATTCTAAAGTCTCGTACCATAACAATCCTCCCGGTTCCGGCGTACCCGTAGATGAGAGAATAGAGGGATCAAAAGCATCTAAATCAATCGTAAGGAACACATTTGTAGTCATTTGCCCTAGAGCATCTTCCATCCATTCGTCATCGGTGACCATATCATGTGCAAAGTACACCTGATTTTCATCCATGAACTCTAATTCGCTGGCGTCCATACTTCTCATACCCACCTGGATCAGGTTGGTGGTCTTACTGGCCTCGTGTACAGCACAGGCGTGATTACACTTCGAGCCTTCGTATGATTCTCTTAGGTCGGCATGTGCATCTAATTGTACTACGGTTAAGTCTTCAAAACATTCATTAAATGCACGGATGGTACCGATAGAGACCGAATGCTCTCCTCCAAAGATTGTAACAAATTTATCCTGATTAATGTAATTTTTGGCAGTCTTATGAACGGTTTCAACCATTTTTTCAGGAGATGTATTCTCATTTACGGGAGGAGCAAGATATACTCCCTTTTTGAAGGGCTCTGATCTGGTTTCAATATCATAAAGTTCCATATTCTCTGAAGCGTCTAAGAAAGCTTCCGGTCCTTTATCAGCTCCTTTTTGCCAAGTACTGGTACCATCGTAAGGTACAGGAATAAGTACGACTCTTGCATCATCGAGGCGCGCGTATTTTTCTGGAATTCCAGCATAGGTTCTTTTACTCATGATAACCTAAAATTTTAAGCATTTGTTCTGCTGTTTGTTGTTGTGAAAATTCTTTGGTAAAAATCTCTCCCTTCTCATCCTTGTCTATAATGATATGTTTGGGATTAGGGATAAGACAGTGTTGTAAACCTCCAAAGCCTCCAATAGTTTCCTGATAGGCTCCGGTATTAAAAAATCCGATATACAAAGGTTTGTTCTTATTAAATTTTGGAAGGTAGATCGCATTCATATTCTGCTCACTGTTGTAATAGTCATCACTGTCGCAGGTAAGACCGCCCAGGAGCACCCTTTCGTATTCTTCATTCCATCGGTTAATGGCAAGCATAATAAAACGTTTGCTGATCGCCCAGGTATCGGGGAGCGTTGTGATGAAAGAAGAATTGATCATATTCCATTTTTCACGGTCATTTTGTTGCTTTTGATATAATACTTCATAAATGGCTCCACCACTTTCACCCACGGTAAAACTTCCAAATTCAGTAAAAATATCCGGAACATCCACACCTGCTTCTTCACAGGTAATTTTTATTTGATGAACGATCTCGTTGATCATGTATTCATAATCGTAATCAAAAGCTAATGAATTTTTGATTGGAAATCCTCCCCCGATATTCAGACTGTCTAAAGTAGGACATATTTTTTTCAGTTGTACGTATACCTGAAGGCATTTTTGCAGCTCGTTCCAATAGTAGGCATTATCTCTTATTCCGGTATTGATGAAAAAATGAAGCATCTTAAGGGAAACATCCGGATTGTCCTTTATCTCACGATTGAAGAAAGGAACGATGTTTTTATATCCTATTCCCAATCTGCTGGTGTAAAATTCAAACTTAGGCTCTTCCTCTGAAGCAATCCTTATACCGACATTTAAAGTCTCGGTTACTGCCTCGCTGAGAAGACTCAATTCTTCATAATTATCAATGATAGGAATACAACGCTTGTGACCAGAATTAATGAGATCTGCAATATTCTGAACATATTTCTCTCTCTTAAATCCATTGCAGATTATGTAATGGGAATTGGTTATTTTTCCTTTCGATTTGAGGTGATTAACAATATTAATATCAAACGCCGAGGAAGTTTCGATATGGATATCATTCTTCAAAGCTTCGTCCAATACATGTTCAAAATGAGAACTTTTGGTGCAATAACAGTATTGATATGAACCTTTATAATCATTCGCTGCAATTGCTTTATTGAACCATGTTTTCGCACGGTTTATATTATTTGAAATTTGGGGTAGGTAAGTGAATTTTAACGGCGTGCCATATTGCTCTATTAACTGCATGAGGTTGACATCATGAAATTTCAGGAAGCCCGATTCCAAATTAAATTCTTCCTGTGGAAAGTAATAAGTTTGATCTATAAGATCTATGTATTTTGTTTTCATTTAAAAAAAAATCGTGTTTTATATTTATTTAAGTGGAGTTCTCTGAATAATTATGATCAAATTCTCCAACTCATAAAACACAAAAAACGATCGTTAATTATTTTGATATAGGCAATATATAATTTCGATGGAAATAAAGTCTTTCGAACCCCATTAAACACAGGAATCGACTCTTTGATTAAGAAGGAATGTACATCACGTAAGAAAACTTTCATCCTTTTCTAAATATGCAATGTAAAAATATATCATTATTTAATACGAAGGTAGAAATTATTGACTGTAAAAAGCAAAGGATTTTTTAATTAATTCATTGGATACTTTACAATCTATTGTGGCTTCTGAAATTTTATTCAACAATACAAAATTGATCTCTCCAAATGTATTTTTCTTGTCAAATTTAAGAAGCTCTATGATCTTGGAAATCTCATCTTCCGTAAACGACACTTTATCAAAGTTTTGAGCAATTCGATCTTTGATAACCTCTAGTTCTTTAATTTCTAAGCCTGTTAATTTATGCGATAGGTATGATTCCAGTACCATGCCTATTGCAATAGCCTCACCGTGTAATAAAGAGGATTTGTAGGGGTTTTCGAGAAAGTAAGATTCGATTGCATGCCCGAGTGTATGTCCAAAATTGAGAATTTTACGTAGGCCTTTTTCGGTAGGGTCTTCGGTGACAATAGTATTTTTGATGGCAACCGATTCATGAATAAGCGTTTCCATTTCATTAGCATCGAATTGGCTAAAACTGCTTAATTTATTCCAGTGGTCACTGTTAAATATGAGTCCGTGTTTAAGCATTTCAGATAACCCACTTTTCAATTGATTTTCAGGGAGTGTTTCCAGAAAACCAACATTAATAAATACCATTTGCGGAAGTTTTATAACACCTACTTGGTTTTTTAAAGCCCCTAAATCGACGCCTGTTTTTCCTCCTACAGATGCATCTACCATAGCCAATAGGGAAGAGGGGATGTTAATAAAGTCAATGCCTCTCATAAAAGTAGCAGCCACAAAACCTCCCAGATCTGTCACTACGCCGCCGCCCAGATTTATGAGAAGGCTTTTTCTGTCGGCACCTAATTCTGATAAAGCCATCCAGACTCCTTCACAGGTTTCTAGAGTTTTATGAACTTCCCCTGATTCAATTTCAATAATTTCCAGGGGTAAATCAGAAGTAAGGCCTCCTAGAAAACCGGGAAGGCAATATTGATGCGTATTTTCATCCACAAGAATGAAAATTTTTGAATAAGATTTACTTTCAATGTGATCGTTTATTTCGTTGTAATCTACTGAATTAAAGTAAATTGGACTTCCACTGGTTTGGATGGTTTCGGGCATCTGTAATTTCAATTTAAAGGTTGTTAAATTAATAAGAAATCACGAAATAATTATCGAATCTATAATTATATTTGCACGTCTTACAAATCTGTGAATGAAAGAAATATTTGAGAATACGAAAGTAGCTTTTTCGCTTAAGTCTGATGCCGAATTAAGAAAGGCTCGCTTCATGTTTCAGGTAATGGGAAATCCTAATCTGGTAAAAGTAGGAACCTGGTTAACTACCCTGGCGCTAAAATTAAAATTACCCGTTAAGGGTCTGATCAAAAAAACTATTTTCAAACAGTTTTGTGGAGGAACTTCCGAAAAAGAATGTGTTCCAATTATCGAAAAATTATCCGATCACGGAGTTACCTCGATTCTCGATTATTCAGTGGAAGCAAAGGAGGAAGAAACCGAATTTGATGCTGCTATGATCAAAAAAATGGGGCTTATTGAATTTGCTAGAAAGAACGAAGGGGTTTCTTTTGCTTCAATGAAACCTACTGCGTTGGGAAGATTCAAAATATGGCAGAAAAAGACGGAAAAAAAGGTCTTAAGTACTTCCGAACAAGAAGAATGGGGAAGAATTGAAGAGCGTTTTAGTGAAATTTGTGAGCATGCTTTTACAAATAATGTCCCCATTTTGATAGACGCCGAAGAAAGCTGGATGCAAGATGCTGCAGATGAATTGGTAGAACGTATGATGCGTCAATACAATAAGGAAGACGTATTGGTGTACAATACAGTGCAATGTTATCGTTGGGACAGGATGCGTTATGTACAGGACTTGGAAAATAAAGCCAAAGCTCAGAATTTTAAAATTGGAATTAAAATCGTACGTGGTGCTTACATGGAGAAAGAAAATGAACGAGCGATTGAAAAAGGATACAAATCTCCTATCTGCGAAAACAAAGCTAAAACCGACGATAATTTCAATGCAATTCTAGCCTACATAATGGACAGGCTAGATATTTTCAATGTATTTGTAGGCTCTCATAATGAACCCAGTACATACCTGACTATCGAGTTGATGAAAGAGAAAAATTTACCTGCTAATCATCAGAGTATCTGGTTTGGTCAATTATACGGTATGAGCGATCAAATTACCTATAATTTGTCTGAGCACGGTTATAATGTGACCAAGCTTATTCCTTTTGGTCCTGTTAAAGAAGTAATACCTTATCTTATCAGGAGGGCTGAAGAAAATACATCCGTTGCGGGTCAAACGGGGAGAGAGTTGTCTTTACTCAATGAGGAAATTCAAAGACGAAAAGGGAATTTGTAGCCTTAATCAATCTTTTTCAAATACTGGATCGTCGCCGTACTATCACAGTTTTTCACGGAAATTTCCATAGTTATATTCTGTTTTTGTTCTTGTATGACGTAGGTTTTACAGGGAGTGCTCTTGGTATCGCTTTTAGAAAATATGACATCACCTTCTTTAAGACAGGTTTTGACAAATATGGAGTCAATCGCAACGTCTTGAGCATAATCTATTTTCTTGGTTCGAATATTTTTTAAAACTCTGCAATTTGGCGAATAACAAAATTCGGTGTCTTTTCCTTTGAAAATGAAAGCAAGTATAATGAGTCCCAGGGCAAACCCGCCCAGATAGAATCCAATTCTTTTTAATAACCCCATGAAATTTTAAAAGATAAGAAGATTAATATCGTTATAAGAAAGGTCATACCATTCTGCAACCGATTTGCTTGTTAGAATACCATGATAAAAATAGATACCACTTCTGAGTCCCCGGTCGAATCTCAAAGAATTTTCCAGTCCGCCATCTTCGCCAATTTTCAAGAGGTAGGGAGTAAAAATATTACTTATTGATACGGATGCTGTTCTTGCATATTTGGAAGGGATGTTGGGAACCCCATAATGGATCACTCCGTGTTTTACGAAAGTAGGTTTGCTATGTGTGGTGACTTCACTGGTCTCAATACATCCGCCCATATCAATACTTACATCAATAATGATCGCTCCGTTTTTCATATTTTCGACCATTGTTTCTGAAATAACAATAGGTGAGCGGTCTTTGCCACGAATGGCCCCGATGAGCACATCACATCGTCTTAAAGATTTTATGAGTGTCTTAGGCTGAAGCGTGGAAGTATACAAAGGTCTGCCCAGATTGATTTGAATTTCACGTAATCTTGAAATTGAGTTGTCGAAAATTTTTACCCGGGCCCCCAGACCTAATGCGGACCTTGCGGCAAACTCTCCAACGGTGCCTGCGCCTAAAATGACAACCTCCACAGGCGGAACTCCTGTAATGTTTCCGAATAAGAGTCCGTTTCCACTTTGCGAATTGGTCATCAGTTCCGAAGCAATTAAGATAGATGCTGTACCTGCAATTTCACTAAGAGCCCTTACAGCAGGATAATTTCCATCCTCGTCCTTTATATATTCAAAAGCAACAGCAGTTACTCGTTTTTTAGCTAATTCTTCGAAATACTTTTTATTCTGTGTTTTGATTTGAAGTGCGGAAATTAAAATGGTTTTAAAATTGATCATTTTAATTTCTTCTGCGGAAGGCGGCTCGATCTTGAGTAGAATGGGGCAGGAGAAAACTTTTTCTGTGTCGTTGGTGATTTCGGCACCCGCTTCACTGTATTCCTTATCTGTAAAATTGGCACCTTCGCCAGCTTTAGACTCTATTAAAACCCGATGCCCATGCGAAGTAAGTGCGTTTACAGCATCAGGAGTAAGGCATACACGATTTTCCTGGTAGGCAGTCTCTTTTGGGATTCCTATAAAAAGCTCTCCTTTTCTACGCAATACTTCGAGCATTTCTTCCTGCGGAAGCAATTGTTGTCGCGTAAATGGCGATAAAGATTCACTCATTTGGTTGGCTTATTTAGTGAATATCCGATAAGCGTTTTTTTCTTTCTTCTTCCTTCTTTTTCTTTTCTGCTTTTTCTTTTTCCTTATACTCGTCCAATTCTCTTTCAATTTCTTTCAGATCTATTCCATAGACAAGTTTATCAAAAAGCCGAAGCCGTATCCAATACACAAAAGGAATAATCACCATCATGATGGGGAAAAGGTAGAATAATTCAACCTCATCCAGGATGAGCGTTTCAGAACTTATGGTACCAAAGAGTTGAAAAGCATACATTATGATAGGAACCAATAATATGTGATACCACCAATGTTTATTAGTAAAGAACCATATCAAAAGTAGTAGAAACGGAACTACTTTTTGCATATAAGTCCACATGGCAACATTCACATTCTCGTAATAGTTACTTTCGTAAGTAAACAAAAAGGTTTCCCAGACTTTTGATTCTGGAAAACCTTTATAACTATAAAATATGTAAGGGGAAATCGCTATTAAAATAACGACTATTGTGTCTTTTACAAGTACGGATTTAACCCGCCATCGATGCTGGACCTTTGATTTTTGACTTTTCAATTCCTTGTTTTCCGTTGTAGAGGTCATCTTCATCTGAAACACTATTAGGGCTACAAGATACAAATAAAGTGGTTGCTGCTAATGCAAGGGCGAATAAAAATTTTTTGGTATTCATGACGCTATATATTTTTTTTGGTTACCGATAGTACAAACGTACACAAAAAAAAAAAGCGCAAATAAAATACTTTTATTGTATCTTTAACGATTTTTTTAAACAGTTTATCGAAAAAATCGAGAGGTTAATATACTTAAAAAATTATTAGTAAACTTTAATGGGTAGCTTGATTTTAGCAAAAGTTTAGTCATTTTATCTAGCTAATAATGGAGCTAAAAGTATTTTTCTTCGATAGAAATAAGAGATGAATTTTCTATAAATAAACTACTTCTTTAGGACCAGGTTAAACAATGATTTTAAGGGCAACAATTCATGTAAAAGTAACGTTTAGTTATTTTTTTTAGTCTATCCTCTAAGGAAAACGGGATGAGATGCAAAAATAATCGATGAATTACACAAATACACCGAACAGGTCAAGGAATCATCTGGCTTTAGAGCGTCGTAAGCGACAATTTTCGGGTTTCGTTTGAAGTTACTTCAATATCAATTCGAGTAGTATTCCCTGTAAGTAAAGATTCAATATGCTGTGGCCATTCTATAAAAAACCAGGCATCTTCATCTAAATACTCTTCAAAACCTATATCCAGCGCTTCTTCCGGACTATTAATTCGATAAAGATCGAAATGATAAACTTTACTGCCTTCTTCTCCATATTCATTCACCAGGCTAAAAGTAGGACTTGCGGTTTCATGGGTTATACCTAGCTCCTTTACTAAGGACTTGATGAGTGTTGTTTTGCCGGTGCCCATAGGTCCGTAAAATAATACCACCTGGTTCTTTAAACGATTTATAATCTTCTTAGCAACAGCATCCAGCTCTGATAAACGATATTCTAAAATCATTTATTTGGGTTCTAATACGATATAAGGAATAATCATTTCTTCCAAAGAAACACCCCCATGTTGGTACGTATTTCTATAATAGTTTACGTAATGATTATAATTATTAGGATATGCAAAAAACAGGTCTCCTTTCGCAAATATAAAGCTACTACTCATATTAATAGAAGGCAACCTGATATTGCCAGGGTGTTTTGCTGAAAGCACATCCTTTTCGTCGTAGGTAAGACTTTTTCCGGTCTTGTATCTAAGATTGAGGCTGGTTTCTTTATCGCCAACCACTTTTGAAGGATTCTTTACATTAATAGTGCCGTGATCTGTGGTGATAATTAGTTTGAAGCCCATTTGTTGTGCTTGTTGAATCATATCCAACAACGGAGAATTTTTAAACCAACTCTGGGTGAGCGACCTGTATGCTTTGTCGTTAGATGCAAGTTCTTTTACCACTTCCATTTCAGTTTTGGAGTGCGAGAGCATATCGACAAAATTGTAAACCACTACAGTAAGATCATTATTTTTAAGTGACCTAAAATTCTCGGCTAGCTTCTTTCCAGCTTTCAAGCTTGAAATTTTATGATATTCCCATTTCAGTTCGAGACCTAATCTTCGAACTTGCTCATTTAGGAAATCGCTTTCATGAAGATTTTTCCCGCCCTCATCGGTATCGTTTTTCCAGAATTGCGGATACAGTTTTTCCATATCGGCAGGCATTAGTCCAGAGAATATTGCATTTCTGGCGTATTGGGTAGCGGTAGGCAGAATACTATAATAAGGTACTTCTTTGGTCTTTTTATAATAGGTAGATACCGTATTTTCAAACGCTTTCCATTGATCGTATCTTAAATTGTCTATAACGACAAAAAGGGTGGGTCGCTCTTTCTCCAGTTCGGGAACTACCAATTCCCGAAATAGCGTATGTGACATGACCGGGCGTTCTTCATCATCTTCAAACCATTGGGCATAGTTTTTATCGATAAATTTGCCAAATTGACTATTTGCTTCGGTCTTTTGTGATTCCAGAATTTCAAACATACCTGAATCCTCTATTTCTTCCAGCTCCAATTCCCAATAGATCAATTTTTGATAGAGTTCCGCCCATTCGTCAAAAGAATTCACCATGGCCATATCCATAGCGATCTTTCGAAACTCCTGCTGGTAATTGGAAGTGGTTTTCTCAGTAATGAGTCTGGAATGATCAAGACTTTTCTTAAGACTTAATAGAATTTGATTAGGATTCACAGGCTTTATAAGGTAATCTGCAATTTTAGACCCTATGGCTTCATCCATTATATACTCTTCTTCACTTTTTGTGATCATTACGATTGGTATAGCAGGATTAATACCCTTGAGTTCGGTAAGTGTTTCCAGTCCCGTAAGTCCTGGCATATTTTCGTCTAGAAAGACGATATCGAAGTTGGTTTCTTTTACCATTTCAATGGCTTCAGTTCCACTTAAACTTGTACTTACTTCGTAATTTTTATTTTTAAGAAAAAGAATATGCGGCTTGAGCAATTCAATTTCGTCATCAACCCATAATATCTTAATCTTATTCATATATGTATATTTGCGAACAATTCATGTAATCTGTTAGGTTTGAGAGCAACGAATAAATTAAAAATTTTAAACGACCCAATTTACGGATTTATTACCATTCCCTCTGCTCTGATATTTGACTTAATTCAGCATCCTTACTTTCAAAGACTTCGCAGAATATCACAAATGGGTCTGTCGTACTTGGTTTATCCCGGTGCTCATCATACTCGTTTTCATCATGCTCTTGGCTGCATGTATCTCATGCAAAGAGCGGTGCAAATACTTCGATCTAAAGGAGTTCAAATAACCAATACAGAAGAAGAAGGCTTGCTGATTGCCATATTGCTGCACGATATAGGCCATGGACCCTTTTCTCACGCAATGGAACATAGTATCGTGAACAAAGTTAATCATGAAAGTATATCATTGCTATTTATGGAGCGACTAAATGATGAGTTTAACGGAAGTTTAACTACCGCTATTCAAATTTTTAAAGGGACTTACCCTAAAAAATTCATGAATCAACTAGTATCAGGTCAGTTAGATCTGGACAGGGCAGATTACCTTAAAAGGGATAGTTTTTATACGGGCGTTGCTGAAGGAAATATAAATGCAGAGCGTATTATACATATGCTCAATGTCTATAAAGGAAATCTTGTTGTTGAAGAAAAAGGGATCTATTCTGTCGAGAAATTCTTAGTGGCGAGGAGGTTAATGTACTGGCAAGTGTATCTTCATAAAACAGGAATAGCAGCAGAACAGGTACTAATTAAAATATTGCAAAGAGCAAAAGAACTGGTAAGTAGTGGTGAAAACGTGAAGGCAAGCGAAGCACTTTCCTTTTTTCTCTTGAACAAGATCGATAGAAGTGATTTCTCGTACGAAGTACTGAATATTTTTTCAAGATTGGACGATTATGATGTGATGGGGGCAATTAAGGAGTGGCAATTTCATAAAGATAAAGTTCTTTCTCATTTGTGTAAAATGATTTTAAACCGAAATCTACCGGCTGTAAAGCTAAAAAATAAACCAGCAAAGCCAGAGAAAGTTCAAGAACTTATAAATGCTACTCGCAAAAAATATGAAATTGAAGATGAGCATTTGTCGTATTTTGTATTTCAGGGGACTATTGAAAATCAAGCGTACAATAAAGAAAATCAGAATATCAATATTCTTTTTAAGAATGGAAAAATCAAGGATATCACGGATGCTTCAGATCAATTAAATTTGCTGGCACTATCTAAACCAGTTACCAAATATTACATCTGCTATCCTAAGGATTAGTTTGGGAGTTTTTTTATACTTTTGCGAGAATGAAATTTACAGCAAGTCAAATAGCAGGTATTTTAGAAGGAGATATTGTTGGCAATCCAGATGTAGAAGTTTCTAAATTATCTAAGATAGAAGAAGGTACAGAAGGTTCGCTTACTTTTTTAGCTAACCCAAAGTATAAGTCTTATATATATAGTACAAAGGCTTCGGTGACTATAGTTAACAAAGACTTTGAGCCGGAAGAAGTCATCTCTACCACCTTAATCAAGGTTTCTGACGCTTATAAATCTTTTTCAAAATTATTGGAGTACTACAACCAGGTAAAACTGAATAAAAAAGGAATTGAACAGCCCTCATTTATTTCTGAATCTGCTGTTTTAGGTGCTGATTTATACATAGGTGCTTTTACATATGTAGGCGATAATGTACAAATAGGAAATAATGTAAAGATATATCCGAATGTTTATATAGGTGATAATGTAACCATCGGAGACAACGTGATCATCTTTTCAGGGGCAAAAATTTATTCGGAATCAATAATAGGTAATTACTGTGTTATTCACAGTGGTGCTGTGGTAGGCGCAGATGGTTTTGGTTTTGCTCCTAATGAAAAAGGGGAGTTTCAGAAAGTTCCTCAAACAGGAAATGTGATATTGGAAGATCATGTAGATATTGGAGCAGGTACTACGATTGATAGGGCTACATTAGGCTCAACGGTGATAAGAAGAGGTGTGAAACTTGACAATCAAATTCAGATTGCGCACAACGTAGAGATAGGTGAAAATACAGTAATAGCGGCGCAAACGGGTATCGCAGGAAGCACCAAAATAGGTAAGAATTGTATGATTGGTGGCCAGGTAGGGATTGTGGGTCACATAACAATAGGTGATAGAGTTCGTATTCAAGCGCAATCCGGCATTGGAAGAAACGTAAAAGATGATGAAGTTCTTCAGGGATCACCCGCATTAAATTATGGAGATTATAATAAGTCATACGTATTATTCAAAAATCTACCGCGATTGGTAGATTCAGTAAACAAGATAGAAAAGAAATTATCTGATGAGTAATCAGGAAGTTAAACAGAAGACAATTGCAAAAGAGATCTCTCTAACAGGGGTAGGATTGCATACAGGAAAAGAGGTAAAAATGACATTCAAGCCGGCTCCGGTGAATCATGGCTTTGCTTTTGCAAGGGTTGATCTAGAAGGAACTCCGGTGATTGAGGCAGATGCTAATTATGTGGTAAATACACAGAGAGGCACCGTATTGGAAAAGTTGGGAGTCAAAATTCAAACGTGTGAGCACGTGTTAGCTGCGCTTACCGGTATGGATCTCGACAATGTGCTCATTGAACTTAATGCATCGGAACCGCCCATAATGGATGGTTCCTCTAAATATTTTGTCGAAGCGATCGTAAAAGCAGGTGTTGAAGAGCAAGAGGCGACACGAGAAGAATTTGTCATTAAAGATGTAATTTCCTATTCAGATGAAGAGACTGGAAGTGAGATCACTATCATTCCTTCAGAGGAATACCAGGTGACCACAATGGTTGATTTTGGCACCAAAGTATTGGGGACTCAGAATGCGACGCTAAAACATCTGAGTGATTTTAAAGATGAGATAGCAGATGCCCGTACATTTAGTTTCTTACATGAACTGGAAATGTTACTTGAACACGGACTCATTAAAGGGGGAGACCTTAATAATGCTATTGTATAT
Organism: Flavobacteriaceae bacterium M23B6Z8; assembly: GCA_046199005.1. Classification (GTDB taxonomy): domain Bacteria; phylum Bacteroidota; class Bacteroidia; order Flavobacteriales; family Flavobacteriaceae; genus Ascidiimonas. The sequence continues at coordinate 2,363,226 of CP176050.1, read as the reverse complement.
GTAGACAAGGAGCTGTCACAAGAAACAATGGAGAAGCTTAAAGTGGCATTTAAAAAGGACTCTATAGCGATAAAACCGAACGGTATATTAGATAATTTAACCTTGCATTATCCGAACGAAGCAGCTCGCCATAAGTTATTAGATGTGGTAGGAGATCTTGCTTTAATTGGTACAAAAATACGAGGTAAAGTCATTGCGAATAAACCAGGTCATTTTGTCAATACGCAATTTGCGAAAAAGCTTTCCAAGATCATTAAGATTGAAAAGAGGAATAACGTGCCAAAGTATGACCTTAACAAGCCTCCGTTAATGGATGCGGTTAAGATCATGGAAATTTTACCGCACAGACCCCCGTTTCTTTTGATCGACAAAATTTTAGAGCTTTCAGACACCCACGTAGTGGGGATGAAGAATGTGACCATGAACGAGCCTTTCTTTGTAGGTCATTTTCCGGGATCTCCGGTCATGCCCGGAGTTTTACAAGTAGAAGCGATGGCTCAAACGGGAGGTATTCTTGTATTGAGTACGGTTCCTGATCCTGAAAATTATCTTACCTTTTTTATGAAGATAGATAATGTTAAGTTCAAGCAAAAGGTAGTACCAGGCGATACCCTCATTTTTAAAGCGGATTTAATTACGCCTATCAGAAGAGGGATTTGTCATATGCAGGCATATGCTTATGCAAATGAAAAGTTAGTGGCTGAAGCAGAGCTGATGGCACAAATTGTTAAAAACAAAGAAGAAAAGTAGATGAACCAACCACTAGCATACGTACACCCCGGAGCTAAAATTGCAAAAAACGTAGTGATTGAACCATTCACTACGATACACAATAATGTGATCATAGGTGAAGGTACCTGGATAGGCTCTAACGTAACTATCATGGAAGGAGCAAGAATAGGGAAGAATTGTAATATTTTCCCGGGTTCGGTTATCTCGGCACCACCTCAGGATTTGAAATACCAAGGAGAAGATACTACGGCCGAAATCGGAAATAACGTTACCATCAGAGAATGTGTTACTATTAATAAAGGTACTTCCGATCGAATGAAAACGGTGATTGGAGACAATTGCCTCATTATGGCTTACTGCCATGTAGCGCACGATTGTATCGTAGGTAATAATTGTATTTTCTCAAATAATAGCACCTTGGCCGGTCACATATCAGTGGGAGATTACGTAGTACTAGCCGGAATGACGGCAGTTCATCAGTTTTGTTCTATAGGGAATCATGCATTCGTTACCGGTGGGTCGTTGGTCAGAAAAGATGTTCCTCCTTATGTTAAAGGCGCAAGAGAACCACTTTCATACGTTGGGATCAATTCAGTGGGTTTACGCCGAAGAGGTTTCAGTTCAGAGAAAATACGTGAAATACAGAATGTTTATCGCATCCTTTATCAAAGAAATTACAACAATACGCAGGCTATAGAGATTATAGAGGCAGAAATGGAAGCGACTCCCGAAAGAGATGAAATTCTTCAGTTTATAAGAGATTCCCAAAGAGGGATTATGAAAGGATATTTTAGTACTAATTAATACATATATGGCATCTACATCAGATATTAGAAAAGGGTTATGTATTCGATACAACCACGATATTTATAAAATTATTGAGTTTCTTCACGTAAAGCCGGGAAAAGGTCCTGCTTTTGTGAGAACCAAGCTCAAAAGCGTTACTACGGGTAAAGTACTTGACAATACTTTTTCGGCGGGTCATAAAATTGAGGATGTTCGGGTAGAAACAAGAGCTTATCAATACTTGTATTCTGAGGGTGATACTTATCACTTCATGAATACCGACGATTATAATCAGATCACTTTACAGAAAGATGCGCTGGATGCACCCGATCTTTTAAAAGAAGGGGAAGTCGTTACGATTCTTTTCAATACAGAAGATAGTATGCCGCTATCTGTAGATATGCCGGCTCATGTAGTGCTTGAAATCACCCATACAGAACCAGGAGTTAAAGGAAATACAGCGACGAATGCAACAAAACCTGCTACGGTAGAGACAGGAGCCAAAATAAACGTTCCTTTGTTTATCAACGAAGGGGATAAGGTAAAAATAGATACCGAAAAAGGGGCGTATATGGAAAGGGTTAAAGAGTAACTGATAATCGATGAAATTTCCTCAAAAACATTCGCTAAGTGACATAGCAGCTATCATAGACTGCGAGTACGTAGGAGCGCCTGATTTTCCGGTTTCCGGAATGAATGAAATTCATGTAGTAGAGCCAGGAGATATCGTTTTTGTAGATCATCCTAAATATTACGATAAAGCATTAGAATCTGCAGCTACCACTATTCTAATTAATAAAAAGGTGGACTGCCCGGAAGGTAAATCCTTACTTATTTCAGATGATCCTTTTCGCGATTTTAATAAATTAACTCTTCATTTTAAGCCGTTTCAACCGGCGACAGCTCAGATTAACCCTTCAGCTACCATTGGGGAAGGGACTATCATTCAACCAGGAGCATTTATAGGCAATAATGTTGTAATCGGAAAAAATTGCCTTATCTATTCTAATGTGATCATTTATGATGAAACGATCATTGGAGATCATGTAACTATACACGCAGGCACGGTTCTGGGAGCAGATGCCTTTTATTTTAAAAATCGCCCTTCAGGTTATGATAAATTACGTTCAGGAGGACGTGTAATTATAGAAAATGAAGTTGAAATTGGCGCATTATGCACCATAGATAAAGGCGTTACAGGAGACACTACGATTAAAGAGGGAACTAAAATTGACAATCAGGTTCAGGTAGGTCACGATACGATTATTGGTAAAAAATGTTTGATCGCTTCACAAACCGGAATAGCTGGATGCGTCGTTATTGAAGATGAAGTTACACTTTGGGGGCAAGTAGGAATTATAAGTGGAATTACCATCGGAGCCAAATCAGTCGTTCTTGCACAATCAGGTGTAGACAAATCGCTACCGGGCAATCAAAGGTACTTTGGATCTCCCGCTGAAAACTTCAGAAAGAAATACAAAGAGCTGGCAACGTTAAGAAGCATTGTGGCAAAAGAAAATAGGAGTTAAATGAGTGAATTTTCGGCGAAACAGTTTGTGAAAGAATTTTATGAGTCTGAAGCCCTTACCAACAAAGAGGTGATGAAAGAATATCTGCATCCGGAATGTGAACTTTTTTGGAATAGCAGTAAAGGATTTACAAAGCTTGATTATGAAGGGTTGTTGACACTAACTGAGAATTTAAATCAGTCTTTTAATCACATCCATGGTTTGATAAGTCATTTAATGCAGGATGGTCAGATGGTTACAGCACGATATACCTACTTCGCAAATACCATAGAAAACCCCGAAGAATCTACCCCTCTCGCTCATTTTATTACTATTTGGGAATTAAAAGATCAAAAATTATATAAAGGCTATGAGATTAGTCAGTTAGCCGATGATAACCCCGTAAATATGGAGACCTTTTATAAATCAAAAGATTAAAACGGGGAATTTTCATTATCTATCCTTATTTTTGCAGCGCTAAAATCTTAAAACAATATATCAATGAGTGTTCTCGTCAATAAGAATTCTAAAATAATAGTTCAAGGTTTCACAGGCAGTGAAGGAACGTTTCATGCCGGACAAATGATTGAATATGGTACCAATATTGTCGGCGGAGTAACTCCCGGCAAGGGAGGGCAGACACATCTTGATAAACCTGTTTTTAATACGGTTGAAGAAGCGGTCAAAGAAGTAGGAGCAGATACTACGATCATATTTGTACCACCTGCATTTGCTGCCGATGCAATCATGGAAGCTGCCGAAGCAGGTATTAAAGTAATAATCACGATAACAGAAGGTATACCCGTTGCAGATATGATCAAAGCATTTGATTACATTAAGGGTAAAGATTGCAGACTTATTGGGCCCAATTGCCCGGGTGTGATTACTCCCGGTGAGGCAAAGGTAGGTATTATGCCAGGTTTCGTATTCAAGAAAGGGAATGTTGGTATCGTTTCTAAATCAGGAACACTTACCTACGAAGCAGCAGATCAGGTAGTAAGACAAGGCTTAGGGATAACGACAGCTATTGGTATTGGTGGAGATCCTATTATCGGAACCACGACTAAAGAAGCGGTTGAGTTATTAATGAACGACGATGAAACCGAATGCGTGGTGATGATAGGTGAAATTGGAGGTCAGTTGGAGGCAGATGCAGCTCGATGGGTGAAAGACAATGGAAATAAAAAACCAGTTATTGGTTTTATAGCCGGAGAAACGGCACCAAAAGGGAGAACCATGGGACACGCCGGTGCTATTGTTGGAGGAGCCGACGATACAGCGGAAGCTAAAAAACGAATCATGAAAGAATGTGGAATACATGTAGTGGATTCTCCTGCAGAAATAGGAAAAAAGGTAGCGGAAGTTTTATCGTAAACTTTAGCAAATTTATAACATAAGAATCCCGCAGCAGCGGGATTTTTTAATATCGAAATAGAAACAAATCCCTTATATTTGGGAGGTAAGTTAATAAACCATCAAACCAATGAAATTACTAGAAGGAAAGACAGCAATTATAACTGGAGCATCTCGAGGAATCGGAAAAGGTATTGCATTAGCATTTGCAGCGCAGGGAGCAAATGTAGCGTTTACCTACAGTTCATCTGTTGATGCTGCAAATGAACTCGAAAAGGAATTAGCTGAGGCGGGTATTAAAGCAAAGGGCTATCAATCTGACGCAGCAAATTTTGAACAGGCACAGCAGTTGGTGGCTGATGTAGTTTCTGATTTTGGTGGCTTAGATATTTTGATCAACAATGCAGGAATCACAAAGGATAATTTATTAATGCGAATTTCAGAAGCCGATTTCGATAAGGTAATTGAAGTGAACCTTAAATCCGTTTTTAATATGACCAAAGCTGTGCAGCGTACGATGCTGAAACAACGTCATGGTTCCATTATCAATATGAGCAGTGTGGTTGGTGTAAAGGGAAATGCGGGTCAAACCAATTATGCAGCTTCCAAAGCCGGCATTTTAGGTTTCACCAAATCAGTAGCCCTGGAATTAGGTTCTAGAAATATTCGTTGCAATGCCATCGCTCCAGGGTTTATAGAGACCGAAATGACTGCTAAACTAGATGAAGATACAGTGCAAGGGTGGAGAGATGGGATACCGCTTAAAAGAGGGGGTACTCCTGAAGATGTTGCGAACGCATGTGTGTTTCTAGCATCTGATATGTCTTCCTACATTACCGGTCAAACGTTGAATGTAGACGGGGGTATGTTAACCTAAAGAAAACTAAGAATGATTTACGTTACCACAGAAAATATTGAAGGTAGAGAAATAGAACAGTCGCTGGGCATAGCACGTGGGAGTACCGTGCGAGCGAGAGACTTTGGCAGAGACTTTTTCGCCGGGCTCAAGAATATTATTGGAGGAGAGATTTCAGAGTACACCAAATTACTTGCAGATGCCAGAGAGCAATCGCTTCATAGGATGTTAGAGGATGCTAAAAAATTGGGTGCAGATGCGGTCGTGAATGTAAGATTCACTACATCTCAGGTGATGCAAGGTGCCGCCGAGATACTCGCTTATGGTACTGCCGTTAAACTTAAGTAATATGGTACTAGGGATCTCTTTACTCATTTTATTTCTTTTAGTTGCTGTTCCTGTTGGGGTGTTTATCTATTTGATTTCCAGAAGAATGGAAGATCGCACAAACGAGAAATTTGAAAAGAGAGATTCTTGATGGATACTTCAGACATTTTTCTGGGGTTATTTGCAATTGTACTCGCTGCGGTAATTGCAGGAACAAATTACTTGTCATTACTTAGAAAAAAGAATGTCAAATCCCTTTGGTTAGCCGTACTCTTGCGGTTTTTCACGGCTTTTTTTATTTTATTATTAATTCTTAATCCAAAATATACCAAATACAACTCCTATATTGAAAAGCCTTCCCTAACTGTTAGTATGGATAATTCTTCATCCATTTCCTTTTTAAACCTGGAAAAAAATGCAGAGAGTTTAATCACCCGAATAAAACAAAGTACCAGATTAAAAGAACGTTTTGATATATCTTATTATAGTTTTGGAGATGAAGTACAAAGTGGAGCAACACTTTCATTTACAGATAATCAAACAAGAATAAATGATTTTTTGACCACGGTTGAAAAACTTAATTCCAGGCCTGGGGCTATGGTTATTATTTCCGATGGGAATCAAACCTATGGCAGGGATTACAGTTATCAAAAAATGGGTCTAGAAACTAATGTTTATCCTGTTCTTCTAGGCGATACTCTTAAAATTATCGATTTAAAAATTGGTCAGATAAATTGTAACAAGTATGCTTTTTCCGGAAATAGCTTTCCGGTTGAAGTATTTGTAAGTTACGAAGGTGATAGACCAGCAGAATCTCAATTGTCCATTTATAGCGGAAACACCAAAGTTTTTGATCAGTCAATAAATTTTAGTTCAGGATCAGAAACCATCATTAAAAACATAGTTTTACAGGCAAAAAAACCGGGAACGAAAGTATATCGCGTACAACTGGAAGCCTTGGATGCAGAACAAAACAAGACCAACAATGTAAAAGAGTTTGCGATCGAAGTAATTGACCAGCGAACAGAAATACTATTGGTTTCAGATTTATTACACCCAGATCTTGGGGCCATTAAAAAGAGCATTGAAAGTAATGAACAAAGGCGGGTTACTATTGCTAAAAGTAATGTAGCTCAGGAAGAAATTGATAAAAGTCAGTTGGTGATCCTATACCAGCCTACCAACGCTTTTCGAACACTCTTTCAAAAAATAAATGATCAAAAGCGAAACTATCTAATTATTTCAGGTACCCAAACAGATTGGAATTTTCTTAATAGATCGCAGGAATATTTTCAGAAGGAGTGGATTCGGCAAACCGAAGACATTCAAGCAGAAAAGAATGATGCATATAGTGTATTTAATTTAGAAGATGTATCGTTTCAAGAATATCCTCCTTTAGAAGGATTTCTGGGTGAACTTACTTTTTCGCTTCCGGCCGAAACACTTCTTTATAACAAAATTAGAAATATAACGCTTGAAAGTCCGCTATTGGCCACCTTTGAGCAGGACGAGAGAAAGTTTGGATTACTGAATGGAGAGAATATCTGGAAGTGGAGGGCACATTCTTTTATTCAGAATCAAAACTTTAAAGACTTTGATATTTTTCTGGGTAAACTAATCTTTTACCTTTCTTCCGACAAGAAAAGAGAGCGACTCTCAGTCGACTACCAGCCCTTTTATGATGGAAGTACCGATTTAAAGATCACTGCATCCTATTTCAATAAAAATTATGAGTTTGATCCGGATGTAATGCTATTGCTTACTTTGATCAATTCTGAAAGTAAAGAGTCGAGAAAGATTCCTTTTGTTTTAAAAGGAGGCTACTTTGAAGCAGACATTTCAACGATACCTGCAGGGGCTTATGATTTTGAAGTTTCGGTGGAAGATGAGAATTTTTCTAAATATGGTACGATAAGAATATTGAATTTCGACATAGAAAAACAGTTTCTTACAGCAGATGTAAACCGCATGCTTCAATTGGCAGAGACTACTGGCGGAACATTAGTATATGCCGACGAGTTTGAAAAACTTGAAAACATCCTCATGCAAGACGACCGATACAAGCCTATACAGAAAACAAAGGAAGAGGTTGTATCTTTGATCGATTTCAGGTATCTTTTATTTCTGATAGCCGCTTTATTATCGGCTGAATGGTTTTTGAGAAAATACAAAGGATTTATATAAATAAAAAAAAGAGAAATGGAAAAATTCCCAAAGTTAGTTTTGCCCACAATTTTTATTATCATAATTGCGATCATCTTCCTTGTAAAATCTACCATTACTATTGGTTCTGGTCAGGCAGGCGTTTTGTACCGTACATTTGGTGGAGGTGTAGTTACAGAAGAACCACCTCTAGGTGAGGGTTTTCAAATTATAGCTCCCTGGAACAAAGTGTACATCTACGAAGTAAGGCAGCAGGAATTATTTGAAAAAATGAAAGTGCTATCTTCTAATGGACTGGAGATTCAAATTGATGCTTCCGCATGGTACCAGCCTATCTATAAAGATTTAGGAAGATTACATCAAAATCTGGGAGAAAATTACTTAGGTCGTGTTATTCAACCTGCAATAAGATCTGCCGCCCGAAGTGTGGTAGGTAGATATACTCCAGAGCAACTGTACTCAAGTAAACGTGATGCGATTCAAGATGAGATATTTGCTGAGACTAAGAAAATTCTTGACGATCAGTTTGTTCAGTTGAATCAAGTGTTAGTTCGCGACGTTACATTACCTGCCACTATTAAAGAGGCTATTGAACGCAAGCTAAAGCAGGAGCAAGAATCTCTTGAATATGAATTTAGATTAGTAACAGCACAAAAAGAAGCCGAAAAGCAACGAATTGAAGCGCAGGGTAAAGCGGATGCGAACCGTATTCTGAGCGCTTCGTTAACCGATAAGATCTTACAGGATAAAGGTATTGAAGCGACCTTGAAATTAAGTGAATCTCCAAATTCCAAAGTAGTAGTGATCGGAGGAGGAGAAGGAGGAATGCCAATAATTTTAGGGAATCAATAAAAGCTAAGCCCTTTTTTCGTTTCTTGATAGCAAGACTGTAGCTTGTTGTTTCCAGGCGTCCCTTTTGATACGTCCTGGAAAAAATTCAATAAGTTTAGTGACCGTTTCAATTTCGTAGTCGGTAAACCGGCTTATCTGATCATAGGTATAGATCCCAATGCGGTTTAATTTCTGTTCTATGAAAGGACCAATACCATCTATCTTTTTGAGATCATCCTTGTCATTCTCAGAAGCAATGCCAATACCTGAAAAATTGAGATGGGGTAGGGCAGTTTTGTTTTTAGATTTCACACCCCTAAATATACCTTCGGTTGAAGGAGTGTCTACAGAGGTTCCCATTCTTCCGCGGGTCTGTACAGCTCTTATTTGACTGTTTTGACCATTCAGACCTGCCGGAATTGCATCCCTAGTGGTATTATCATGAAGATTTGTATTGAATTCCTTAGACGAATTTTTCTTTCGATATTTGAATCCTACGAAAAAACCCAGAATAAAGAAAGCTACACCAATGATAGTAAAATAAAGATACGTCTCCATAAAAAATGATTCTTTAGTGAGTTAGGAATAAAACGACTATATGATATGGTATTGGCTTAAAAATTAAACAATTAGCGTTAATTATTTTAAATTTCTCTATTAAGTGCCTAAAAAAACGAAAAACGGTTATTACAATTATTCATTTTATAGTAAATTTGCAACTCATTAAAGTTATGAAAACTATATTTATACATCATCATCATTTTACTCCTTGCGTTCAGGCGAGTTAAAATGTTTATGATTATAATTAAAAACATTATACAAACCCGTTTGAACAGCTCAGGCGGGTTTTTTAATGAACCATATTGAAGCTGTTCGAACACTAATTAATTAAAATGAGTAAACTCAGAATTGCAATTCAGAAGTCCGGAAGGCTTAATGAAGATTCTTTAAAATTGTTAAAAGACTGCGGAATTTCGATTGATAACGGTAGGGATCAATTGAAGGCAACAGCAAGAAATTTTCCGCTGGAGGTTCTTTATTTACGAAACGGAGATATCCCCCAGTACTTACGAGATGGGGTGGTTGATGTTGCCATTATTGGTGAAAATCTGTTGGTTGAAAAAGGAAACGATATCGAGTCTTTGTTGAAACTTGGTTTTTCAAAGTGCAGGGTGTCGCTAGCAGTTCCTAAATCACAGCAGTATCATTCCGCGTCTGATCTGGAAGGAAAAAGAATTGCCACTTCATACCCTAATACAGTGAATTCATTCCTGAAAAAAAATAAGATTTCTGCTGAGTTACACATTATTAATGGTTCCGTAGAAATTGCTCCGAATATAGGATTAGCAGATGCCATAGTAGATATAGTTTCCAGTGGAAGTACTTTATTCAAAAATAATCTGAAAGAAGTCGCAGAAATTCTTAGAAGTGAAGCAGTTCTTGCTTTATCGCCATTAATTTCTGATGAAAACAGGGATATTTTGAGAAAGCTTGAGTTTAGAATTTCTTCAGTACTTAAGGCGAGAACCTCTAAATACATTTTGATGAATGTTCCCAATGATAAAATACAGGCCATCAGCAGTATACTTCCTGTACTTAAAAGTCCTACCATCATGCCGCTTGAAGAAGAAGGCTGGAGTTCATTACATTCTGTAGTTGAAGAGGCTACTTTCTGGGAGGTTATAGATGAATTAAAGGCCGAAGGTGCAGAGGGGATATTGGTTTGTCCGATAGAGAAAATGGTTTTATAAATAGTAGTGGGTGGATTATACAATAGACTTCATACCGGAGAATGAGTTGCCAGTTGTGATCGCTTTCTGGCAATTGCTGGACAAAAGCCTATCGAAGGAATTACTCCTGCAAAGACTTGATGAAATGATTCTTCAGGGATATAAATGCGTAGGTATTTACGAGGGTGATAAATTGATTGGAATCTGCGGCATCTGGATACTTGTAAAATATTATATGGGAAAACACATCGAATTGGATAATGCGGTCATAGACCCTGAATACCGCGGTAAGGGATTAGGAGCCCTGTTATCAAAATGGATCATTAATTACGCAAATTCCATTGGCTGTAATGGTGCAGAATTAAATTGTTATGTGCAAAGTTTTGATGCGCAGAAATTTTGGATAAACCAGGGGTATAAAATTGTGGGGTATCACTTTCAACAAAAACTTCAAGATGAAAAAAATTAGAACACCAGAGCGCTCTTCATGGCAAGAAATATTAAGACGACCTACACAGACTGTAGACGATATAGAATTAACGGTTCAAGAGATATTTAATGAGGTAAGAACCAAAGGCGACAGTGCTATTGAAAAATACACGAGTCTATTTGATGGGGTACATTTAACCAATTTTGAAGCTACCTCTGAAGAGATCGCAGGCTCTCATAAGGAAGTCAGTAAAGATCTAAAAGAATCTATCGCCTTGGCGAAAGAAAACATAACCAAGTTTCACAAAGCACAACAAACGCAAAAGGTACATGTGGAAACTGCTCCGGGGGTACTTTGCTGGCAGGAAAAAAGACCCATTAGCAAAGTGGGGCTTTACATACCGGGAGGAACGGCCCCTTTGTTTTCAACAATCCTAATGCTGGCAATTCCGGCGAGACTAGCAGGCTGTAAAGAAATTATTTTATGTACACCACCAGATAAAGCAGGGAAAATAAACCCTGCGATCTTATACACCGCATCGATCTGCGGTGTTACACGAATTATGAAGGTAGGCGGAATTCAAGCAGTGGCGGCGATGACCTTTGGTACAGAGTCTATCCCAAGTGTCTATAAAATTTTTGGTCCCGGCAATCAATTTGTTACCGTTGCCAAACAATTGGCAACGCGTTATGGGGTGGCTATCGATATGCCAGCGGGTCCCAGCGAACTATTGGTAGCCGCAGATGAAAGTGCAGATGCGTCCTTCGTGGCTTCAGACCTTTTGAGCCAGGCAGAGCATGGCGTAGATAGTCAGGTGATTTTGGTTTCTACTTCAGAAAAACTTATCGATCAGGTAGCCGAAGAGGTAGAAAAACAACTTTCGCAATTGCCTAGAAAAGAAATCGCACAACAGGCAATTAATAATTCTAAGCTCATTCTGGTGGCTGACGACGAGGTGGCGATTGATCTTATAAACGAATACGGTCCGGAGCACTATATTTTGTGTGTCAATAATGAAGAAAAATATCTTTCGCAGCTTGAAAATGCAGGGTCTGTTTTTATTGGTAATTACACTCCTGAAAGTGCCGGCGACTATGCATCAGGAACCAATCATACCTTGCCTACTAACGGCTACGCAAAAAATTATAGCGGAGTCAACCTTGATACGTTTATGAAAGCAATGACCTTTCAAAAGATATCTGAAAGAGGAATCCGGCATATAGGGAAAGCAATTGAAGAAATGGCTGCAGCAGAAGGGTTGCAGGCACATAAAAACGCAGTTAGCTTAAGATTAAAAGATCTTGAAAAAGAAAGATAAGATGGATAGCAAATTTGATCTTACAACGCTTGTTCGTGCCAACGTTGCAAACATGAAACCGTATTCTTCTGCCCGGGATGAATTTAAAGATTTCGATGCAGAAATGGTTTTTCTGGATGCAAATGAAAATCCTTTTACCAACGGAGTAAATCGTTATCCAGATCCGCAACAGCGGGATTTAAAAGCCCTGCTTGCTGAACAGAAAGGGGTGAATACCGCACAGATTTTATTAGGAAATGGAAGCGATGAAGTATTGGACCTGTTATTCAGAGCTTTTTGTAACCCCGGTATAGATTCTGTGATCACAATGCCTCCTACCTATGGTATGTATAAAGTATTGGCAGCTACCAATGCAATTCAGGCAAAAGAGGTGTTGCTTACTACTGAATTTGAAATGGACCTTCCTGCGGTTCTGAATGCAATAACACCTGAGGTGAAAATGATTTTTGTATGTTCACCGAACAACCCATCAGGGAATGTTATAAATACAAACAGCATCAAAAGTCTACTGCAGAGTTTCAATGGACTCGTAGTTATTGATGAAGCCTATATTGATTTCACTCAGCAGAAGAGTTGGATAAAATCCTTATCAGAATATCCAAATCTTGTGGTCACACAAACATTATCTAAAGCTTATGGAATGGCGGGGATAAGACTTGGAATATGTTATGCTTCCGAAGAAATCATTTCTATACTTAACAAAATTAAACCTCCCTACAATGTGAATAAGCTCACACAGCAAAGAGCATTTGATCGAGTTCAGGCAATAGATAAGGTAAAACAAGAAGTGATTAAAATTATTGATCAGAGGGATATCATCCAGGATGCCTTAAAGAGAATAGATTTTGTTACTACCATATATCCTTCTGAGGCAAATTTTATCCTTGCAAAAGTTGATAATGCTTCCCGCAGGTACGATCAATTATTAAATCTGGGGATAGTGGTTAGAAATCGCAGTACGCAACCTCTTTGCGAAAATTGTCTTCGATTTACAGTGGGAACCGAACAAGAAAATAAAAAACTGATAGCGGCGCTATATAAAATCAGTCAGCAATGAAAAAGAAAGTTTTATTTATTGATAGGGATGGAACGATCATCCGTGAAACAGAAGATGAGCAAATTGACTCATTTGAAAAACTCACATTTTATCCCGAAGCATTAACATATCTGCCCAAAATTGCAAAAGAAATGGATTTTGAACTGGTTATGATCACCAATCAGGATGGTCTGGGCACCGATTCGTTTCCAGAAAGTACGTTTTGGCCTGTACATAATCTGATTATCAAAGTATTTGAGAACGAAGGAGTGATCTTTGATGAAGTTTTTATTGATAAAACCTTTGCTAAAGATAATGCGGCAACACGTAAACCGAATACTGGTTTATTAACTTCCTATTTCTCAGAAGAATATGACCTAAGTAATTCTTATGTGATAGGAGACAGACTTACTGATATCGAACTGGCTAAAAACCTGAATTCAAGAGGGATTTATATTAATGACCATACTTTTCTTGGAACCGATGAAATCACCGTGCAACGCAAAGAACTGGATGATTTTATCTCACTTGAGACCAACAGTTGGAAGGATATCTATGATCATTTGAAACTCAACAACAGAACGGCATCAGTAAAACGTACCACAAATGAAACAGATATTTCTATCGAGCTTAATCTTGATGGAAGCGGAAAAAGTGACATCACAACCGGAATTCCTTTTTTTGATCATATGTTAGATCAAATTGCAAGACATGGCCAAATGGATTTGATCATCAAAGTAAAAGGAGATCTGGAGGTAGACGAGCATCATACTATTGAAGATACAGCAATTGCCTTAGGAGAAGTATTTAGTAAAGCCCTTGGTAATAAGTTAGGCATTGAACGTTATGGCTTCTGTTTGCCAATGGACGATTGCCTGGCACAGGTAGCGATTGATTTTGGAGGCCGTAACTGGCTGGTTTGGGAAGCGGAATTTAAAAGGGAAATGGTTGGTAAGATGCCTACCGAAATGTTTTATCATTTTTTCAAATCGTTTACAGATGGGGCCAGAGCAAATTTGAATATAAAAGCCGAAGGTACCAACGAACATCATAAAATAGAAGCTATTTTTAAGGCATTTGCCAAAGCCATTAAAAGCGCTGTAAAAAGAGATACCGAAAAAATGATATTACCAAGTACCAAAGGAATGCTATAAAGAGATAAAACGTGAAAATAGTAATTATAGATTACGGAGCAGGAAATATTCAGAGCATTAAATTCGCGCTAAAACGCCTTGGGTTTGATGCTGTTTTGAGTCATGACCAAAAGGAAATACAACACGCAGACCGGGTTATTTTTCCGGGAGTTGGAGAAGCCGGAAGCGCCATGAAAAAGTTGAAAAATTCTGGCCTCGATCATTTAATCCCCAACCTTAGACAACCCGTTTTGGGGATCTGTCTGGGAATGCAATTAATGTGTAACCATTCTGAAGAAGGAAATACGAAAGGATTGGGCATTTTCGATGTTGATATTTTACGATTCTCAAATACGGTGAAAGTCCCGCAGATTGGATGGAATCAAATTTCAAACCTTAAGTCTGATTTGTTTGAGGGGGTGAAGGAAAATGAGTATATGTATTTGGTGCACAGTTATTATGCGCCGCTATCCCAAGATACTATAGCCATTTCTTTCTATGATAAACCTTATACAACCGCCTTGCATAAAGGTAATTTTTATGGAGTGCAATTTCATCCAGAGAAAAGTAGTGATGCAGGGGCTCGTATTCTTAGTAATTTTTTAGCTTTATCGTTATGAGAATTATTCCTGCAATCGATATTATAGACGGAAAATGTGTGCGCTTGTCCAAAGGGGATTATGCCACCAAAAAAATCTACAATGAAAATCCGTTGGAAGTAGCACTTGCCTTCGAAGCAAGCGGAATAAGGTATTTGCATCTTGTCGATTTAGATGGGGCTAAAAGTAAACACATTGTCAACTACAAGATTTTAGAAAAAATTGCTGCTAAAACCAATTTGTCTATAGATTTTGGTGGCGGATTAAAGTCGGATAACGATCTGAGAATTGCTTTTGAAAGTGGAGCATCCCAAATAACCGGAGGGAGCATTGCGGTAAAATCTCCTGAAACCTTTAAAAACTGGCTCTCTAAATTTGGCGCTGATAAGATTATCTTAGGAGCGGATGCTAAAGATGAAAAAATTGCGATTAGCGGATGGCAGGAAGATTCAGAGCTTGAACTCTTACCTTTTATTCAATCTTATAGAAAAGAGGGCGTAAGGTATGTTATTTGTACTGATATTAGTAAGGATGGCATGTTAGAAGGTCCTGCGTTTGAGCTCTACAAAAAAATTGTTTCAACTACAGCAGATGTAAAACTGATAGCTTCCGGAGGCATCTCAGCTATAGATGAATTGCCTAAATTGATGGAAATAGGATGTGAAGGCACTATAATAGGAAAAGCCATTTATGAGGGAAGGATTTCATTAAAGCAGTTGGAAAAATTTATCTCGGAAACAGATCATGCACAAAAATAGAAGTGAAGCACGTTCTTAAAAACCGGTAAGAATACAACGCTTCAGTGATGATTAAGTACTTGAATATCAAGCAGACGTATTAAATGATAAAAACAAGTTACTATTAATAAAACATTAGAATCACTGTAAAGATCCAGAAAGGAGATGTAAGGCAGGTAAGACATTAGTGGTAGTATGATATAATTTTGAAAATGAGCTGAATATGCTAACTAAAAGAATAATTCCGTGTTTAGACATTAAAGACGGACGTACCGTAAAAGGGGTGAATTTCGTTGATTTGAGAGATGCAGGCGATCCTGTTGAACTGGCGAAACGCTATGCGGAGAAAGGGGCAGACGAGCTGGTGTTTTTAGATATTTCAGCCACGGAAGAAAAACGAAAAACACTGGCTGAACTGGTATTACACGTAGCGGAAAACGTAAATATTCCGTTTACCGTTGGTGGCGGAATATCCTCGGTGGAAGACGTAGATATATTGTTGAAATGTGGTGCCGATAAAGTTTCTATTAACTCATCGGCAGTTAAGAATCCTCAATTGATTAATGATCTGGTAAGCAAATTTGGTTCTCAATGCATCGTGGTGGCAATCGATGCGAAACAAATTAACGGAAAATGGAAAGTATATTTGGTAGGAGGTAAGGTGCCTACCGAACTTGATCTGTTTGAATGGGCAAGGGAAGTAGAACAAAGAGGTGCAGGCGAGATCTTGTTTACCTCAATGGATCACGACGGTACAAAAAATGGTTTTGCTAATGAAGCTTTGTCCAGATTATCTGCTTTAATTAATATTCCGGTAATTGCTTCCGGCGGTGCAGGGGAGATGCAACATTTCACAGATACATTTAAATTTGGAAAAGCAGATGCCGCCCTCGCAGCCAGCGTATTTCATTTTGAAGAAATAGCGATAAAACACTTAAAGAAAACGTTGCGGGATGAAGGTATTCCGGTGCGCTTGTAAGGTAGTAATACTAATAATATAAAGATTAGAGAAAATGGACTCAGTGAATATAGATTTTCAAAAGGACCCTGGCGGATTGGTGCCGGCGGTCATACAGGATGCAATAACAAATAATGTATTGATGCTGGGTTACATGAATGAAGAAGCTTACCTTAAGACCTTGAAAACCGGTAAAGTTACTTTTTACAGTCGAAGTAAAAATAGATTATGGACCAAGGGAGAGGAAAGTGGGAATTATTTAGAACTGAAAGAATTTAGTGTTGATTGCGATAACGATACCTTATTGATTAAGGTAAAGCCTCACGGTCCTACTTGTCACACTGGCTCAGATACCTGTTGGAACGAAGTGAACACGAGTAATTTCGGTTTTTTTTCTCAGCTAGAGGATATCATTTCGGAGAGAAAAAACAACCCGACAGAAAAAAGTTACGTAGCTTCTCTATTTAACAAAGGTATTAATAAAATCGCTCAAAAGGTTGGCGAAGAAGCGGTGGAGACGGTCATTGAAGCAAAAGATGCAAATGATGATCTGTTTCTCAATGAAAGCGCCGATCTGCTGTTTCACTACTTAATTTTGCTGCAGGCAAAGGGATTTAAACTTTCAGATATAGAGGAAGTATTAAAAAAACGGCATAAATAATCTTCATTCTTTATGGGCACCGCCAAAGGATTTAATCATCCGAAGCTTCCCTTGTTATTAAACGTTTGTTTCAGTCAAATGCATCATGGCTTGCCCTGAGGTAGTGTACGTCTAAAGAAAAAGGCCTTATTAATTAAAAAAAAGTAATCTATTCGTGTTTTAGATTTTGTAGGCATTTCTTATAAAAAGCTATCAAATTTCTATTATTTTTTGAATAAATAAGGGATTTCCGTAAGTTTTTTCTGTTTTTTTTGATTACATTGCATAAGTCTTTTTGATTGCTTAGCCCCTAGACTACAACGCTAATTTAAGTTTTAAAGTGAATCATCCTATCATAGACATAGTCAATCTGTATTTGAATAAATCAGGATATGATATCGATAGGGAAGAAGTAGGATTGCAAATCTCCTCTCATCAAGATTTTCCTCATCTAATTGCCATTAGCGATTTATTTCATCATTTCGGTATAGCACATTATGCACTAAAATTAGAACGAAAAAAGGAGATCGTTGATAAGCTACCCGTATACTTTCTTGCACATTGTATTATAGATAATAAACCGATTTTGGTTCTGGTTCAAAAAAGAGCCAACTCGTTACGAATAATCCGGGCAAAAAATGAAAAAAATTCAATTTCCTTAAGTGAGTTTTTGAGAGTATGGACAGGTGTATTGATCAGTTTTAAGGAAATACCTAATACTTTAAAATCCCGCGATGTCAAAAAGAAATTATTTTTAAAGATAGTTCTTTCGATGTCTGCTATATTTCTGGGTCTTTTTTTGTTTTATTCCAAAGTCTCTGTAATCGGTATTACCTGGCTCGGACTTTCTTTGTTGGGACTGACAACCGGAATATTGATTATACAACATGAAATGGGAATTAATTTGAAAACCATAAACAAGCTATGCCGATCTTTTGAAAATAGCAGTTGCGATGCGATTATCACATCTAATGGAGCTTCGTTTTTCGGAATTATAAAATTGAGTGATTTGATTATCGCTTATTTCACCGCTCATGTTCTTTATGCATTAATATCGATGTCAAGTAGTCTGGTTTTGATTGAAACTCTCTTTTTATGCAGTCTATTAACCATACCTTTCGTTTTGTATTCGCTATTTTATCAAGGAGTAGTAGCCAAACGATGGTGTCCATTATGTCTTGCTACCGCAGGAGTTCTAATTACTCAGCTAACTGTCACTTTTTATAACATGGATTTTCAGGCATTGATGATGAATTTTCAAAAATTGTCTTTGGTAACATTTCTTTTTCTAATTTTTCTTTCGGTAAGTGGCTGGTTATTTTTAAGTCCTTTTCTTCATCGGTCTGTAGATCTAAAAAAGATCAAACTTGAGCATTTTCGATTTAAAAGAAATTTTGATTTTTTCCAGCACGCTCTTAAAAAAATGCCTGAAGTTTCAAAATACAATAGAGCAGCGAAGGATATTGTCTTGGGAAATCATGATGCCAATCTTATCATTACGTTGGTGACCAATCCTCTTTGTTTTTACTGCGCAGAATCGCATCAAGTTTTAGACAACTTGCTTACATCTTATGGTGACCGATTCAAACTAAATATTCTCTTTAATATTCCAAATCCTTCGGAGACCAATAGAACGGCCTTGATAGCGCATTATTTTATTAAAATATATAATGAAAAGGGTGCTGATGTTTGTAAGGAACTCATGAATGATTTTTACCGGCAAAAAGATAAAGTCAAGTGGTTGTCAAAAAAAGATCAAAATTTAAACAATGATTATTTTGATCTTTTAAGCATGCATCACAATTGGTGTAAAAAGCATGCAATTAATTTTACACCAGCCCTGGTAATTAATGATCAGTTATATCCAAAAAAATATTATAAAATAAATGAACTTCCATTTTTTATGGAAGATTTAATAAGTAGAAACCTAATAAATGAAGAATTGCAGCCCTCCATACGAATATGAAATTTTTTGCAAAAAGTGAACGGATGGTTAACCGTTCTTAAGTGTTTAGCCAATTATTAACTATTATGAAATCTTAAATTATGAAAAAAATTGATTTTCAAAATTTGCTGGACGGCAATGCGACAATTCTGAGTAAAAATGATCTTAAACAAATTTTAGGAGCGGGTGAAGGATATGATTCGATTGGAGGAGAAGATCCTGGTGATGCTTGTCTTACAAGTAAATGTAGTACCGATAATGATTGTGAAAACAAATTTTGTACAAAATGTGTCGGAGCTAGTTCGCAAAATGAAGGTAGTTGCGCTACTTGGCGATAAATCTAAATCATTCAGAATGGGAAGCCCCCATTCTGATTTTTTCTATCTAATCTATTATTTATGAAACATAAAATAGCTTTATCGAGTAAATTCACGGTGATACCATTAATTGTTCTAGTAGGCACAATGAGTTTTTTCGGCTCAAAAGATTCTTCACCCGATAAATATTTTGAAATAAAGGGGAAATTCAATGGTACAGAAACCAAAGAAATTGTTTTGATATATGGCGATTCGGGCTACAATACAGTCTTTGACACCTTAAAAATTTTTAAAGACGGAACCTTCAAGGCAAGTGGTTTTACCAATGGTTTTACATCTGCTAATCTTATAGGTAATATTGAGACCAATAGTTTTGAAGATCCAAATAGAGTACATATTTTAATTGAAGAAGGGGTAAATAGTATCGGCCTGACTGAAAATGATTTTAAAAGTGCTAGAATAGAAAGCAAGAATAATATCTATCAGGAATATGCGGATTTTTTACAATCTTTTGACTCTTTTTATGCAAAACAGGGACCTTTAATAAAGGAACGTAATCTACTATATGCAGATCATTTGGTATTTCCTAAAGATCAAAAGATTAAAAAGACAATGGACTCTTTAACCGACTTGATCGAAAAGAATTCCCGCTGGAAGGATCGTCAGAAAATAAACTATATCAAAGATAATAAGACGGCAGTCAGCATTTATTTGCTCCAAAGTCTACTTAGTAGTAATAAGGTTACAACAGACTTTGCAGAAGAAGCATTACGGTCGTTGTCGGAAGATTTGCAACAGACTAATTCTGGTATAGAAATCCAAAACATGCTTGCGAAAATCGAAAGCAGTGCTATTGGTAACGAAGCAAGGGATTTTCAGGCGACGGATCATCTTGGTAAGACCTTGCAATTATCAAATTTTAAAGGAAAATATGTTTTATTGGACTTTTGGGCTGGCTGGTGTAAACCCTGTAAAAAAAATCATCCAGAAATGAAAGCTATTTACAACCAGTATCACGATAAGGGATTGGAGATCATAGGGGTTTCTTTCGATCGAGATGAGGAAGAATGGCAACAATCAATTCTTGCTGAGGATTTAGATTTATGGCATCAGGTATTAGGAAATTACCGAGATTCTAATAAAAATGCTATTCATAATAAATTTAATGTAACACCAATTCCTGCGTATATTCTTATTGATGATAAAGGTGTTATCGTGGGAAGATATTTGGGAGCAGACCGCTATAAACCAAAAGGACAAAAAAGAAATGGTATCCCAGAACTAAAACAAAAGTTAGAACAAATGCTACCTACTTCTTAATCAGGAAGGTACATTAAAAATTACACAAAACTTCAAATCGTTTGAACGCTGTTCATACGATTCGTTTCTGGATTCATACTAATAACCAATAATTTTTTACGAATGATACCTAGTGAAAACATTTCTTTTTACAATAATTCTACATTTAAAAATTTATCACGAGAAGATTTGAAAGTAATCAAAGGCGCATCCGAATCCTCCAATTCATTAGCAGGTTCCGGGTCTGAGTGTCTTGCTATTTTCTGTACCTCTACCGACGAGTGCATCGATGTGCATTGTAAGTCCTGTCAAGACTATGATTCAAACAGCGGTATTTGCAGTCCATAAAATGAGCAATAATCAACCTTGGAGATAAATCGAAAGATTGAACTGAAACTAAAATCTTTAATTATTGTATTTTGGTATAAAAATTTTTCATGGCCCGAAAAAAGATCGGAATCAAATCGGTTTTAAAAAAGCAATTCAATGCACAGCGTAAGATAGGTAAGGCTCCTGGTACAGTCACCTATTTGGGGAATCGTAAGGATGGTAAATATGCTGTTTCGGTCCTAAATTATGATGATACTATTTTTGAGACCCGTATTTGTACCCAGGTAGAAGAAGCATTTGGCTTAGAAACGCCAGAAGTGGTTTCCTGGATCAATGTTTTTGGTTTGAGTAATGAAAAGGAAATTGAAAAATTAGGTGCACATTATCATATTAATTCGCTCGTACTTGAAGATATCGTAAATACCAATCAAAGACCTAAAGTCGATGAGTATGACGAATACATCTTTACGGCAATGAAAATGCTGTATTTAGATGAAAATTACGAGTTGGTTTCTGAACATGTTTCTCTTGTGTTAAAGCAACATACAGTGCTTTTATTTCAGGAAGTGGAGATCGATGTATTTGATGGTGTCCGAGAACGGATCAAAAATAAGTTTGGACGAATTCGTACCCGAGGAACTGATTATCTGGTTTTTGCCCTGATCGATGCAATTATTGATCAATATTTCATTGTACTCGAAAGTCTTCAAACCAAAATAGAACTTCTTGAAGAAGAGGTATATAATGATCCCAGACCAGAGGTTTCCGGAAAAATTCAAGACCTGAAAAAGGAGGTACTCCGGGTTCGTAAGGCAGTATCCCCAGTCAAAGAAATGGTAAACAGAATGTTAAAGTCACAACACTACCTTATTAAAGATGACACAAAGGTCTTTTTAAGGGATGCTCATGACCACAGCATTCAAATTTTTGAGAATATAGAACTCTACAGGGAGATGGCGATGTCACTTATGGAAATGTATATGACTAACATGAGTCATAAGATGAATGAAGTAATGAAGGTACTTACGATTATCGCAACAATTTTTATACCCCTTACTTTTATTGCTGGAATTTATGGGATGAATTTTAAATATATGCCCGAATTAGATCATCCTTACGCATACCCTACCTTATTGATCATCATGGCCATCATTTTTATTCTGATGTTGTTTTACTTTAAGCGTAAAAAATGGCTGTAATTCATTGCCTCCACCAAAGAGGCTAATATCTAGGGGCCTGTCTCGAATTTAACGTTTCTTTCAAACAAATGCCTCATGGGCTTGCCCTGAGGTAGTTTACTGATCGAATAAACCCGATGAAAGGTATCGGTCACCACGATCGCATATGATACAAACGAGAACTCCTTCATCTAACTTTTTTGCCAGCTCCAGTGCTGCAGTAACTGCACCGCCACTGCTCATTCCTGAAAAAACACCTTCATGGCTGGCCAGTTTTTTGGCCATGCTACGCGCTTGTTTTTCACTTACTTCGATTATTTGGTCCACTTTTGAGCGGTCAAATATTTTGGGCAGATAAGCTTCCGGCCATTTTCTAATACCAGGAATACTGCTATTGTCTGTAGGTTGCACACCAACGATCTGTACACTCTTATTTTTTTCTTTTAAATAGGTAGACGTACCCATGATGGTTCCTGTAGTACCCATGGAAGAAACAAAATGCGTCACCTTTCCTTCAGTATCTCTCCAAATTTCTGGTCCGGTAGTTTTATAATGCGCTTTCCAGTTATCATCATTAGCAAATTGGTTCAGCATGAAAAAACCATTTTTTTCAACCTTGGCTTCTGCATAATCTCTGGAACCTTCAATACCGTTATCTTTGGAGGTAAGGGTTACTTTAGCTCCGTAGGCTCTCATTGTTTGTACCCTTTCTTTAGTAGCGTTTTCCGGCATCACTAATTCAATTTCTAGACCGAAAAGGTTAGCGATCATTGCCAGCGCGATACCTGTGTTGCCACTGGTAGCCTCTATTAATTTGGTTTTTTTGTCGATGACCCTGTTGTCTAAAGCAGACTTGATCATATTGTAGGCGGCTCTGTCTTTTACACTTCCTCCAGGATTATGCCCTTCTAGTTTAAAAAACAACTGTACCCTAGGATTGGTTTGTAACTTAATTGATTTTATAAGAGGAGTATTTCCAATACAATCAAGAATAGTTTTATTCATTGGTTCTAGCCGTTTTAATTTTAATATCTGGCGTATGAGACACCACAGAGTATTCTGGCACCGAAGTGGTTAACCAGACGTTACCACCAATCACACTATTTGCACCTATAATAGTTTCACCCCCTAGAATAGTAGCATTCGCATAAATGGTTACATTATCTTCAACAGTTGGATGCCGTTTTACATTCTGAAGTTTTTTAGAAACACTAAGTGCGCCTAGTGTTACCCCTTGATAAATTTTCACATTGTTCTTGATCACGGCAGTTTCGCCAATGACAACTCCGGTAGCGTGATCGATAAAAAATGATTTTCCTATTTGAGCGCCCGGATTCAAATCTACCCCTGTAAGTCGGTGTGCATATTCTGCCATTAACCTTGGAATTAGCGGGAAATTTACTTTATAAAGTTCGTGGCTTAGACGATGGATAGCAATAGCGAAAAAGCCTGGGTAACTCAAATAAACTTCTTGAAGGGAATTCGAAGCCGGATCATTTTCATTGTGCGCTTTTGCATCTAACATCAAGAGTTCAAGAATAGAAGGTAACTTTTTCAAATATGAATTCCATTCATATTCCAGATCGTTTTCAGGTGTCCAATCAGCCATTTCAGCCAATTGCTTAAAACAGTCTTCAAGGGTTTCCAGATTAAGTGCTACGTCTGTATCTACGTCAAATAGCGTACTGTAAAGAAGGTCTGTGAAAAATTCTGTTTTCTGTTTTAGTTTGAGCTTAACATTAGGGACTCTTTTCTGCCCTATAATGTCATCAATAATTTCTGGTTTGGTCATCATCTTAATTTTAAAACTATCTTTAAATCTTAAAGATAGTCGCTGCATTTTGGCAATCCTTGCAGCTTTAAAGCTATAAATATATTAATTCGGTTAGTTATTCAGCAATTAGAATGAAAGAAAATTCTTATAAACGAATTATTTTTATGAAATTCCTATTCTCAAAGCTGCTTTTTTCTCGTAAATTCACCCGTATTTTATAATTCCCTATCATGATATCATCATCTCTACTTAAATTTTTGTCTGCGCTGGAAAATCATAATGATCGTGATTGGTTTGAGGAGCATAAGGCTGAATTCAAAGAACATCAGGAGACCTTTAAAAAATTTAATCAGGAACTTTTGATAAAGATGAATGCACACGATGAGTTAGAAGGAATGAAAATTTTCAGGATCTATCGCGACGTACGCTTTTCAAAAAATAAAGCACCCTATAAAACACATTTCGCTTCTTCCTTTAAAAGAGTGAAACCAGCCTACAGAGGGGGGTATTATATGCAAATTAAGCCAGGATCATCTTTTATAGCAACAGGCTTTTGGGATCCTGTGAAGGAAGATCTTTTAAGAATACGAAAAGAACTTGAACTCGATGCCAGTGAATTTCAGGAGATTGTTACTAATGAAACGTTCGTGAAAAAGTGGGGTTCACTTGAAGGGGATGAAGTCAAAACGGCTCCGAAGGGATTTGCCAAAGAACATGAAAATATTGCATTAATTCGTAAAAAACAATTCATTTTCACGAAGTCATTTTCAGATAAAGAAGTAACTTCTACTAACTTTATAGATCAGGTAAATGAATCGTTTAAAGCAATCAGACCATTTTTTGATTATATGACAGAAGTGCTTACGACTGATCTAAATGGTGTCTCTCTTATCGATAGATAAGTTAAGCTACATTTTCTATATCAAATAACTGAACTTGATCTTTTAATCGCTCAATCACCATTTTCATCATTCTCTTATTGAGTGCCGACGAATTTTCAATGTAATCGAGATATTCTTCAACTGTAAAAACACCGATAATCATACCTTTAAGAGAGTTTCTGAATTTTATGTCACGCTGGATCGCATTTTCAATAAACAACAGTTTTTTCTCTGTATTAAAAGCATAAAAACCTCCTTTATGCTTATGGATATAATTCTTAAACGCAGCTATCAATAACGAGTTTTGCATTTTAAGAACAGGTCGTAAAGTAGCATTTTGAAAACGCTCATCAGGACTCATGTTCTCGTGAATTTTTGCAGAAGGTATCGTCGGGCGAGAGCTTTTTAATAGTGAAGACCGATTGTCCATCTTAGAAGTTTTACTAAAAGTAATCAATAAAGCACGGTCTGGTTATGAAAGCGATCTTTGTTTTCAACTATTTTATGAACAATTTAACGATGGTAATTACTGAATTATGTAAATTTTAAGAAAAAGAAATATGATCACCACGACCAATCCTTTTACCTCAAAAAAAATAAAGACATATGAGACCCTCACAAGTTCTCAGATCGAAACAGCTATAGTTAACGGACATTTTACGCATCTAAATTGGAAGAAAACCTCTTTTGCAGAACGATCTGAGAAAATGATCGTCTTAAGTGAGGTATTAGAACGCAATAAGAAGAAATATGCTAAAACGATCACTCAGGAAATGGGAAAACCTATAGCTCAAGCAGAAGCAGAAATAGAGAAGTGCAGTTGGGTATGCAAGTACTACGCAGAAAATGCAAGTGGCTTTCTGGCAGAAGAAGTGATTAAAACAGATGCTGAGAAAAGCTATGTTCGCTTCGAGCCTTTGGGACTCTTGCTTGCAGTTATGCCCTGGAATTATCCTTTTTGGCAGGTGTTTAGATTTGCAGTTCCTGCGTTAATGGCGGGTAATACAGCGCTGCTTAAACACGCAAGCAGTGTAATGGGTTCTGCACAACATATTGAAGAAGCATTCTTGGAAGCTGAATTTCCACTGTACTCATTTCAAAACCTGATTGTAAAAAGTGATCAGGTTGAAACCATTATAGCGCACGATTACGTGAAAGCTGTAACACTCACCGGAAGCAAACCAGCAGGTGCAGCGGTGGCTTCTTTTGCCGCTAAACATATTAAAAAGGCAGTATTGGAACTAGGAGGGAGCAATGCATTAATTGTAACGAAAAACGCCGATGTTGATAGAGCTGTTGAAGTCGCCGTAGATGCTCGTTTTCAAAATACCGGACAAAGTTGTATTGCGGCAAAGCGCTTATTACTGCAACAAGAAATAGCTAAAGATTTTACTGATAAATTTTTGCAAGCCACCAAAAATTTGAAAAGTGGCGATCCAATGAAACCGGAAACTTACATTGGTGTGATGGCCCGTAAAGATCTTGCGATAGAACTGGAAGAACAGCTACAGGAATCTCTCAAAATGGGTGCAGAACTTCTCGTAGGGGGTAAACGAAATGAAGCTTATTTTGAGCCTACTATTGTGAAGGGAGCCACCATGGAAATGCCTATATTTAAAGAAGAGACTTTCGGTCCGGTTATAGGGATTCAAACTTTTGAGCATCTATCCGAAGCAATCGAGATCACCAATGCATCAGATTTTGGATTAGGTGTAACACTCTTTTCACAGGATGAAAACGAAATTAAGAATGCAATTCCGCAATTTGAAGATGGTGCGGTATTCATTAATGAAAAAGTAAAATCAGATCCAAGACTTCCTTTTGGCGGAACTAAAATTTCTGGTTATGGCAGAGAATTAAGTTATTTCGGTATAAGAGAGTTTGTAAATGTGAAGACGGTTTATCATCATTCCTGAAACGAAGTATAAAATGTGATTTTTGTTTTTTACTTTTATAGAAAATGCTAATTCATGAAATTTGGAACAGTAGACAATCCAGAACAAATTGATTTTACTTTACCTGAAGATCATCCGGACACCTCGGTCGTTCTTTCTAAAAATAAGACTAACCAAGCACCCAATATTTATATAGGATGTGCAAAATGGAACCGTCAAGATTTAAAAAACTTTTATCCCAGAGGCACAAAAGACGAGTTAGCCTACTATTCCACACAATTTAATAGTATTGAACTGAATGCAACTTTCTATAGGATCTTTCCGGGAGAGCAGTTCGCAAAATGGAGAGAAAAGACTCCCGAAGGCTTTCGGTTCTTTCCAAAAATTTCGCAGGACATAAGTCATCTACGCAGACTTAATGACAAGATATATCCTATTATCGATACGTATTTGGACGCCGCCATGAACCTGGAGGACAAACTAGGAACCTTCTTTTTACAGATGCACAATAACTTCGGACCTAAAAATTGGGATCGAGTCGTGGCATTTGTAAATTATTGGCCTAAAAACATACCGCTTGCTATAGAATTTCGACATACAGATTGGTTTAACGATGAAAAAGTAGCCAATGAATTGTACCATTTACTGGAAGAGAACAATATGGCGAATGTATTAGTTGATACAGCTGGCAGAAGAGATCTTTTACATATGCGTTTAACTAATAATGAAGCTTTTATTCGTTATGTAGGCGCAAATCATAAGACAGATTACGACCGCCTCGATGACTGGGTAGTTCGTCTTGAATCCTGGATCAAAGCAGGATTGGAGAACATTCATTTTTTTATACATCAGAATTTGGAGGTCGAATCACCTTTGCTCTCTGCCTATTTTATTAAAAAATTAAATGAGACATTGGGAACGAATTTAAAAATACCAAAAACGCTTAACGATTCTAACGGCAAGCTTTTTTAACGTAATTTAATTTTAATAGATGAAATTTTATAAAGTATTCTTCCTTACCTGGGGATTTGCAGTTTTCAATACTATAACGGTGAGTTCTCAGGAAACCATTGAATTTGCTTCTGAAGATGGATTGCAGGTAACTGCGGATTTATATAAAGCTGAAAATTCTGAAAATTTTATTGTCTTATTTCATCAGGCGGGATGGAGCAGAGGTGAATATAAGGAAATTGCTCCCTGGCTCGTGGCCATGGGCTATAACTGCCTCGCTGTTGATCTCAGATCTGGCAGCGAAATCAATGGAGTTAAAAACTTAACGAATAGCAGAGCGGTAAAGAAAGGATTGCCTACCAATTATAAGGACGCATTACCTGACATTGAAGCTGCCGTTAGCTATGTCAAACAAAAACTGGAAGCATCCAACGTTATTTTGTGGGGAAGTTCTTATTCTGCAGCGCTTGTTTTAAAGTATGCAGGCGAAAATCCAGGTAAGATTCAGGCAGTACTCTCTTTTGCTCCTGGTGAATATTTTGGTAAAAAAGATTATATTTCAAGTAGCGCTCGTTCTATTAAAATTCCGGTTTTCATTACTTCCGCAAGAGAGGAAGCTAAGAATTGGCGACCTATCTATGATGCTATTGAAAGTGATAAAAAGGTGTCATTTCTTCCTGAAACAAAAGGCAATCATGGTTCCAGAGCGCTTTGGTCAGAATTTGAAGACCATGAAGCTTACAGAAAAGAAGTGCGTAAATTTCTGAAAACAATTTAAAATGATGAGATTTCATACCCGAAAATGGGTAAAACCCGAAGACCTTAATCCGAATGGAACCTTATTTGGTGGTCGTTTATTAGAGTGGATAGATGAAGAAGCCGCTTTATATGCGGTTATTCAATTGGAGAATCAGAAGGTCGTGACTAAATACATGTCTGAGATCAACTTTATGAGTTCTGCAAAACCCGGCGATATCGTCGAAATAGGGATTGAGGTGCTCAAATTCGGGAGAACTTCTATTGTTTTAAAATGTGAAGTAAGAAATAAAATGACAAGAGAAACCATCATCACAGTAGATAATCTGGTGCTTGTAAATCTGGGAGCGGATGGCAAACCTGCACCACATAACAAGACGGAAATTGAATATGTAAGCGATAGGCTTAAAGACTGATTAGGTAATCTCGTTAAGGGAAATGGACTGCATATCTTTTCCCGTAGGGAATTCAAAAATTTCAAGATCAAAATACGGAACCGCCGCTATCAGGTGCTCAAAAATATCTGCCATGATACGCTCGTAGTTCTCCCATCTTTTATCACCGGAAAAGACATAGATCTCAAGGGGTAGTCCTCTTGGAGTAGGTTCTAAATGTCGCGTCATAATCATTAGATCTTTATTGGTTGCCGGATGATTTTTTAGGTAAAGGTCGCAATACTTGCGAAAAAGCCCCAGGTTTGTTTGATTTCTTCCATTAAGGATCAATGACTTGTCAAATTCATTTTCAAGATTGTATTTATCAATATCTTTTTGGCGATGGGAAATAAACTGACGGATCATCTGAATTTTAGAGAGTTTTTCCAGATCTTCCGTCGTCATAAACCTAACACTGGAAATCTTAAGGTGGATTACCCGCTTTATCCTTCTCCCACCGCTTTCTTTCATTCCCCTCCAATTTCTAAAAGAATCTGATATTAACGCGTAGGTCGGAAGCGTTGTGATGGTATTATCAAAATTTTGAACCTTTACTGTGGTAAGGTTGATTTCAATAACATCTCCATCTGCACCATATTTTTCCTGAGTGATCCAATCACCAATACGAACCATATCATTCGCGGACACAGAGATACTTGCGACAAAACCTAGGATGGTATCTTTAAACACAAAAAGCAGTATTGCTGACGCTGCCCCTAAAGTTGTCAGGAATTTCCAAATGGATTCGTCTGTGATGATGGAAAAAACAACAGTTAAACCAAAGAACCAAAGAATGATCATTACAATTTGGGTGTAACTATCTATAGGTTTGTCTTTAAAATTCTCCTGGCTCTTTAAGAAGGCACGAGTAGATCTTAACACGCTTCTTATGATCCAAACAATGAGTAGTACCAGATAAACATCGGTAAGCTTAAGAAAAAATACTTCCCCCTTTGGAAAATCTGAGAGAAGAAAAGGGATTGCTTGTTCTATAATTATGAAAGGAATAATGTGTGCAACGTATTTTGGAAACTTGCTCTTAACCAAATAATCGTCAAAGGTAGTTTTCGTTTTGTTAGAAAATATCTGGAAAGCCTTCACAACGATTTCTCTCAGAAAACGATCAAAAATTAAAATCACGATTCCGAGAATTAAAATATTACCTAGCAGATTAAGGTAAACCGCAGTGCCCTCTGCGACTCCATTTGAGATTAATAAATCGTAGATCTTTCGGCTTAGATTCTCGAACATATTGAAAAAAATTTAGTCACAAAAGTAGCTGATTCCGAAGAGAAAAATTGTTCTAAAGCAAACAATTAATCTTGCGATTGTATCGAAGCCGCAACTTTCTCAACGTCTTCAAGTACTCTTAACAAATTAAGACCCCAAAGTTTTGCAATTTGTGCTTCAGTATAACCTCTTTTTACTAATTCGAGAGTTACATTAAACGTTTCAGAGGCGTCATCCCAACCTTTGATACCGCCTCCTCCGTCAAAATCTGAGCTAATTCCTACATGATCAATTCCTATTAAATTGACCATATAATCTATATGGTTTACAAAATCGATCACGGAAACTCTCTCCGGTACGTTTTTTATATTTTTGAGTTTATTCATGCTTATTTCCAGGATATCAGACCGATACTCCAGAAACGAATCTTTATCTTGTTTTGAAAGTTTCCTGAATTCCTTCCAATCATACCATTTCATCCCAAGAGAATCTGCAATTTCATTTCTTATTTGTTTTACAAATGAATCATATTTGTCATTCTTTTCGGTATTTAAGTAAGAACTGAAAGCTACCGTCTGCACCACACCACCATTTTCTTTAATAAGTTTTAGTTCTCTATCGTTCAGATTTCTGCTGTGGTCGCATAAAGCTCTTGCTGAAGAGTGAGAAGCTATGACTGGAGCTTTTGATAATTGAATCATCTGTTCTATGGAAGAAGAGGCAGGATGTGAAACATCAATCATGATTCCCCATTTATTCATTTCTTTCACGGCTTGTCTTCCTAATTCGCTGAGTCCGTTATGAAGCCAAACACCATCTTCTTCTCCCGTATTTGAATCGCAAAACTGACTGTGACCATTGTGGGAAAGAGACATATAACGTGCTCCTAAATCGTAGAATTTCTTAATATTAGTGAGGTCCGTTCCAATAGGATAAGCATTTTCAACACCTATCATAGCAACTTTCTTATCATTTTCAATAATAGTGTGTACATCTTTGCTGGTATACGCCAGTTCAATTTGTTCGGGAGCGAATTCTTCACATAGCTTATGAATTGCATTAAATTTTGAAATTGCATTTTGCATTGCATTTTCATAACCTGTGGGCGTTAAAGAATCTTGCCCGGTATAAACAATAAGCCAGGAAACATCTAATCCTCCTGAAATCATTTTTGGAAGATTTACCTGAGTTGACAGCTCTTGCGTGTAGTTTATAGAGTCTGTAAAGTTTTCAACATTAATATCATTATGAGTATCAATCGTAATTACCCGCTCATGTATTTCTTTTGCCTTATTGATAAGAGCAATTGAGTCATTGTCCATAGAAGATGTATTTAGCTCTTTTTTTTTGTTACAAGAAGTTACTAAACAACTAACACTGATTAACAGTATTGCGTACATATAATTTTTCATATAAATCATGGTAAAAGCTTAGGTAGAAAGATACAAAAAATGCAGGTTTTCTATATTTTTAACGTAAATGAAAATATCTTAGAGAAAATGAAAAATAATAAACTACAATGGTTACTTCGGGGAGGTGTGGGTTCCGCACTCGTAGGTTTTGGACTTTGTGCTACCATGGAAAGCGGCTTGTTAAAATATGAGCATCCGGATAGTTACTTATGGATCATTGCAGGAACTGCAAGTCTCATAGTATTTATGGCAGGAATAAACATCTTGATCGGTTCTCTGGAGTACAAAATTAAAATGAACATACACAAAAAGGAAAAAGCGTAGTCATTTACGAATCGTTAAAATTATGACTACTTGTGCTCTAATTTCATGAATATAGACCAGTCCAAACTAAAATTTTATTATTTTTAGGGATAATTATTACAAATTCTATATTATTTTAACATGAAGAAAATAAATAAAAACTTTCAACTAAAGAAGGTAACCATTAGTGCGCTCACAAAGGCGAGAGGCGGTTTTAGAAGAATCCAATCTGAGTTTACCGACAATCCTACGGACGATCCAACTGCGCAAACATTATGCTTTGATTGTCCACCTCCAACCATTGATAATTAACCCCTAATATAGTAATTATGAAAAAAAGAAAGCAAATTTTTGACTTAAACAAGAAAACTGTTTCCGCATTGCAGAAAGATGTAAATCAACTTAAAGGAGGGACGCGCCTTATTAAAACTGTGATCGTTTCGACCGATAATCCTACAGCAGAAACGCGTTGCTTCGATTGTCCGGTTATTGTAGCATAGTAGTGCCGAACTTTTCAATACTTTACGCAAATCAGTAATTAAAATCCTTAAAAATCATGAAAAAAAATAAAACAATTTTCAATCTTAATAAGAAAACAGTTTCTTCTCTTAACAAAAGTGTAGATAAGATTGCCGGCGGAGCTCGTTCAATTATCAAAATTCCTACTACAGATCCTACGGCTCAGACCTTTTGCTTTTGGTGTCCACCAGAGACTTTTGAATAGTATTTAATATAGCTAAAAAGAAACAAGTATTTAACTAAAGTTCACTTGTCTAGTGCAGTGACGATAACTTCTTAAAACTAATTAATTATGAAAAAAAACAAGAGAATTTTTGACTTGAATAAGAAAACAGTTTCCAACTTAAATAAGAATGCAGAAGCAGTAAAAGGCGGTCGTGCTTCAATAATTAAACCCACAACAGACCCAACGGCAATGACCTGGTGCTATATTTGTCCGGAAGAGCCAGTAAGTATTTTTTAAAAATAAATTTGAATATCAATTATGATTACAAAAAAGAAAAAGATTTTTGACTTGAATAAAAAAACGGTCTCTGATCTCACCAAAAATGCTGTAATGGTAAAAGGCGGTAGTCGTTCAATTTTTAGACCTACGACTTTTCCAACCGTATTGACCATGTGTTTTGATTGTGGTTAACAATTCATAAAGCAAGTATTTAATAATAAGTTTTAAGCCCTTCCTTCGAAGGGCTTTTCTTTTTGAAAGAAAATAAGTATATTTAATACTATAAAAACTTACAAAATTATTTTATGAAACAAAAGGTAAACATATTCAGGTTTAGTAAAAATGTTGTGAGCAAACTAACGAAAACTAAGGAAGAACAATTATTAGGTGGTGCAAGGCCAACTAAGAAATGTCCAACTATTTTTAATGGTTGTCAGCTGCAAACCAATGAGCAGGACACCAATGGAAACTATTATTGTTAACACTTCTAATTTAAAGATCATTAAATAATCTTACTTAAAATTTTTACAATGAAAAAATGTATCAAAAAGTTAAGTCTTGAAAAAAAGACCGTAAGTAACTTAAATGCAATGAAAGCAAGTATTAAAGGGGGCGCAGCATGGTCACACCACACCTGCTTTTGTCCGCAAACGAATTACTGGGCAGGATGTCCGTTACAAACTAATGAGCGTGATACCCGTGGGTATTATATTTGTTAGTTGTCTCAATTGAAAAAGTAAAACCTCATAATACAAATTATGAGGTTTTTTTATTTTTTGATCTTAAAAGAATGGGTATATTTAAGTATTATTTTCCATGCTAAGTTTAATATATGCAAATACTTCATGTCAGTGCCGAATGCTACCCGCTTGCAAAAGCCGGGGGGTTGGCAGACGTAGTGGGAGCTTTGCCCAAATATCAAAATAACCTGGGCCACAACGCCAGTGTAATTATGCCTTTTTATGAAACTAAGTTCGTAAAAAAGGCAAAATTAAAGAGTATTTACCAAGGAATTATTTGGCTGGGCCCCAGAGAGCTATCATTTGATCTGCTATCATTACAGGATGACCCTTTAGGATTTACCGTTTATTTGATAAGAATAGAAGGATTGCTTGATCGTCCTCAAATATATTCATATGAAGATGACACTGAGCGATTTATTGCTTTTCAAAAGTCAGTGCTTCAATGGGTCGCCCAATCAGCTGATTTTCCTGATCTCATCCATTGTCATGATCATCATACAGGTCTCATACCATTTATGCTTTCTCAAAGTTTTGAATTCAAGAAACTTGACCACATACCCACAGTATTTAGTATTCACAATGCCCAGTATCAGGGTGATTTTGGATATGATAAATTAAACTACCTACCCGATTTTGATCACAGGAACATAGGTTTATTAGACTGGAACGGAAGAATAAATTCTTTAGGTACTGCAATCAAAACGGCATGGAAAATCACCACGGTATCTGAAACATATCTTAAAGAGCTTTCTATGGCGGCAGGTGGTTTGGAATCCTTGCTTCGTAGCGAAGCTGCTAAAAGCAAAGGTATTCTCAACGGGATTGATTTTGAGGTATGGGATCCGAAAACTGATAACATGCTTATTGAAAATTATTCAGTACAAAATGTTTTAAAAGGTAAAACGGCCAACAAAGAATTTCTAAATAAAGAATTTGATCTCGATCGGGGAAAACCACTTTTTGTTTTTATCGGAAGGCTTGTATATGAAAAAGGAGCAGACTTATTACCGGGTATTGTGTATGAATCTTTAAACCGTTTTGGTAATGCGATCAACCTTCTTATTCTGGGCTCTGGAGACGCTAAAATTGAAAATGACTTGCAAAATTTGCGAGGAAGGTTTCAAAAGTGTTACAACACTTATATAGGCTATAACGAAGAATTGTCTCATATGATGTATGCAGCTGCAGATTTTCTGTTGATGCCTTCAAGAGTAGAACCTTGCGGACTAAACCAAATGTATGCACTTAGATATGGGACTATCCCAATAGTGAGAAGAACTGGCGGACTTAAAGATACGGTGATCGATATAGGAGATGAAGGTGGTTTTGGGATCTGTCATGACCAAAGTACGGTATGGGATGCTACTTATTCAGTGGCAAGAGCTGTAAAACTAAGTATGGATGAAGAAAGAATGAAATCGATACGCCAGCAAATAATGAAAATAGATCATTCCTGGGAGCACACCGCTTCAGACTACATAAACTTATATCAATCAATAACTGTAAAACAATAACGATGAGTGATTCTGTACTAGCTATAATTTTAGGAGGAGGACAGGGTTCCAGATTGGCCCCTTTAACCAGCTCAAGATCGAAACCGGCAGTACCCATCGCCGGAAAATACCGTTTGGTAGACATTCCGATCTCTAACTGCATGAATTCTAATATTTCCAGGATGTATGTGCTCACACAGTTTAATTCCGCTTCGCTTAACAAACACATTAAGAACACATACCATTTTAGTTTTTTTAGCAGAGCTTTTGTAGACATTCTTGCCGCCGAACAAACGCCAGAAAACACCAATTGGTTTCAAGGCACTGCAGATGCTGTTCGAAAATGTATGCAGCATTTCCTCAATCATGATTTCAAGTATGCGCTGATACTCTCTGGAGATCAATTGTATGACATGGACTTTAATAAAATGTTAGAGAACCATATAAAAAGCGAAGCAGCCATCTCTATTGCAACACTTCCGGTAAACGCAAAAGACGCTTCAGGATTTGGTATTTTAAAAACCAATGATGAGCAACGGATCACTTCATTTATAGAAAAACCATCAGCAGATCTTTTACCAGAGTGGACTTCTGATGTGAGTAATGAAATGAAAAATCAAGGCAGGCATTACCTCGCTTCCATGGGAATCTACATTTTCAATAAGAATTTATTGATTGATTTAATGAATGATCCAA
The DNA here is from genome assembly GCA_046199005.1 of Flavobacteriaceae bacterium M23B6Z8. Lineage (GTDB taxonomy): Bacteria > Bacteroidota > Bacteroidia > Flavobacteriales > Flavobacteriaceae > Ascidiimonas. The sequence continues at coordinate 2,327,488 of CP176050.1, read as the reverse complement.
CAACTATGGATTTTGGAAAAGAGATCATTCCGCAATCTATAGAAAAAAACAAGGTAATTAGTTATCAATATGAAGGGTACTGGACCGATATCGGGAACATCGATTCATTCTTTGCCGCAAACCTTGGACTTACCGATGATATTCCGGCATTTAATTTATTTAATGAATCCAGACGCATTTTTACGCATGCCAGAATGCTTCCGCCGTCAAAAATCGCTGGAACGACATTGGAAAAAGCACTTATTGCAGAAGGTTGTATCATTCATGCAAGTCGCATTGAACGATCTGTAATAGGAATTCGATCAAGAATAGGGAGAGGTACCACCATAAGTAATGCCTATATGATGGGAAGTGATCATTACCAGCATATAGAAGAACTGCAAGCCTCTAATCCATCTAAAATACCTATGGGTATCGGCGAACATTGCTACCTTACCAATGTTATTCTGGATAAGAATTGCTGTATTGGAAACGACGTTAGAATTGAAGGAGGACCCGATAAAGCTTTTGAAGATAATGAGCTATACACGATCAAAGATGGTATAGTGGTCATAAAAAAGGGAGCCGTCATCCCACACGGTTTCAAACTGTAAATACTATTGCATACTGTTTTTAAGGGTAATGTATTTTGCCAGATAGCGCGTACTTTGCAAGGTATGATGCATTAGCATTGCCCCTGTAAAATTAAGCTTACGATGTACTAAAAGATCAGCGGTTACAGCCTGTAGGGATTCAGAAAGTGCCTCGTATGCTGATTTTTTAGAGCACTTTTCAGACAATAATATACGGCCCTTTTCAATTGCTCGATTCCACAAACTTTCGTCCGTATACAATTTCACTGCTGCAGCTATAAAATCTGTTTCATCATCGGCGATAAATCCGTTCCAAAAAGAAGAATCGCTTATCCCTTCGGCACCAATTGAAGTAGTTACACCGGGAAGTTCATTTTCCATCGCATCTACTAATTTTCCCTTAATACCAGCACCAAATCTCAGGGGGGCAAGATAAGCTCTTGCCTTTTCCATAATCCCGGACACACTTTGTGCTCTGCCTTTCACGATAAAACCTTCTTTAGTATTGGTTAGAGCTGAAATAGCTTCAGTGCAATAGGAACCATATATATGAAGTTCTATCTTAGGTAATTGCTTTCTTATTTCGGGCCACAATTTATGTTTGAGTTGCTGCACAGCATCTGTGTTAGGTGCATGACGAAAGCTTCCAATGGAAATAAAATGGTTTCTTTCTATAAAGGTTTTTTTTCTTTCTTCTTTTTCCTCTGATTTATAATGTATTAGCGGAAAATATACTAAAAGGTATGAAGGAACTTCAAATGTTCTTTGCAACAGCTCTATTTCGGCTTCAGAAATAAATAAGCTAAGATCGCAGCGATAAATGCTGGCAATTTCCCGCTTACAGAGATCTGTGTAAAGTTCAACATTCGCAAGATTTCCGTACTTTTTTACTGAAGCTGCACGCGCATCCCTCAGGAAATGAAGGTCTTCGGTATCTAGTATTCGCAATGCATGCGGGCAGCATTTTGCTATCCGCCAGCCAAACTGTTCTTCTGTCATAAATCGGTCAAACAATACTACGTCCGGTTTTAAAGAAATTACAAATTGATCAAACGATTCGTCATTCAGTTTGATTGTTTCCGTTCGTACGCCATAAGTAGCAAGATCTGCTGAAAAATCGGTTTTTTTTGCGGTGGAGACAAAAGTGATTTTATATGACTGTTCCGCAAAATAACGAATGAGATCAAGCATTCGTCTTCCCGCAGCCGAAGAGCTGGGTTCTGGCCACACAAAACCTATAATTAATATTTTTTTCATTTTAAAATACCATAATCTGCTCTCAGCACCAGAAAAGAGAAGATGATTTGCAATGCGAATTTAATTACATTTGCAATTACTAAAAAACTAATTATAAGCATGAAAACCACAAAGTTTTTAACCGTATTAATGACAGCATTTTTGCTTTTTGCATGTGCTGACAAAAAAGAACCGGCCAAAGATGATACTTCAGCAGAGAAGTTCGCAGCTATTAAAAATGGCGAATTAAAAGATTATGTTGTAGATCAATTTGCCGATCTTAGAATTTTAAGATATCAAATTCCCGGATGGGAGCGCCTTACGCTTAAGGAGCAAAAATTAGTTTACTACCTGGTACAGGCAGGTCTTAGCGGAAGAGATATTATGTACGATCAGAATTACCGGCACAATCTTAAAATTCGAGAGGCATTAGAAGGTATTTTTACCAGTTATAAAGGTGATAGAAATACCGATGAATGGAAAGCTTTTGAGACGTATCTTAAACGCTTTTGGTTCTCAAATGGAATACATCACCATTATTCTAATGATAAAATTAAACCTGATTTTACTGCGGACTATTTAAAGTCTTTACTCAAGGAGACTGATATTACCCTTGAAGGTGAAGCATTTGCGGTCATTTTTAACGATCAGGATATGAAAAAAGTGAATCAGGCGAAAGGGGTAGACAATGTGGCATTGTCTGCGGTGAATTTCTATGGTCCTGATGTAACGAATGAAGATGTGGCAAACTTTTACAAAGCCAAAGTATCTCCAAATCCTGAAAAGCCTCTTTCTTTTGGTCTAAACTCAAGACTTATTAAGGAGAATGGTGAAATTAAAGAGCAGGTATACAAATCTGGAGGCTTGTACGGGCCTGCTATTGATGAAATTATTAAATGGCTTGAGAAGGCTAGAGGAGTGGCTGAAAATGAAGCTCAAAAGAATGCATTGGGTCTTTTGATCGAATACTACAAAACAGGAGATCTGCAAACGTGGGATGATTATAATGTTGCATGGACGGCGGCGACCGAAGGTAATATTGATTACATAAATAGTTTCATTGAAGTTTACAACGATCCGTTAGGATATAAAGGATCTTATGAAACCATTGTTCAGATCAAAGATTTTGATATGTCTGAAAAGATGTCGGTGCTCTCTGAAAATGCACAATGGTTTGAAGACAATTCTACCATCATGCCAGAGCATAAAAAAGAAAATGTGGTAGGGGTAAGCTATAAGGTAGTGACGGTTGCTGGAGAAGCCGGCGATGCCTCACCAAGCACGCCTATCGGTGTTAACTTACCTAATGCGAATTGGATTCGGGCAGCTGTTGGCTCCAAATCTGTATCGTTAGGCAATATTATCGATGCTTATAACAACGCGGGAAGTTCAGGTAGAACCGCTGAATTTGCCTATAGTGATGAAGAATTGGAGTTAAATAAAAAATACGGTCAATTAGCTTCAAAATTACACACTGCACTGCACGAAGTAATTGGTCATGCTTCCGGAAAATTAAATCCTGGAGTTGGTGAAACCAAAGAAACACTTAAGAACTATTCTTCAACACTGGAAGAGGGTAGAGCAGATCTGGTAGGGCTTTACTATCTCATGGATCCCAAATTAGGAGAATTAGGATTAGTAGACAGTGTAGAAAATTTAGGCAAAGCAGCCTATAATAACTATATACGAAATGGTTTGATGACACAGTTAATCCGTTTAGAACTAGGAGCCGATGTAGAGGAAGCGCATATGCGTAACAGACAATGGGTTTCTGCCTGGGTTTTTGAAAAAGGAGCCGATGAGAACGTAATAGAGAAAGTAAAGAAGAACGGGAAAACATACTTTAAAATCAACGATTATGTACGCCTTAGAGAATTGTTTGGAGAATTGCTTAAGGAGACACAGCGCATCAAGTCTGAAGGTGATTATGAAGCAGCTCAGGCACTTGTAGAAGGTTATGGTGTAAAGGTAGACCAAGAGCTTCACGCAGAGGTTTTAGAACGAAACAAACAATTCACTTCAGCACCTTATAGTGGCTTTGTAAACCCCGTTTTGGTTCCTGAAACCGATGCGGACGGAAATATTATTTCTATTGAAGTTAAACAGCCTAAAGACTTTGAAACTCAAATGTTGGATTATTCAGAACGGTTCAATTATCTAAAATAAGATCATAAGTTCATAATGCTCATTAAGTTAAAAACTACCCTGAATTCCATGAATTCAGGGTAGTTTTTTTTGCTTTTTTCACATTTATTTAAGAATTTCAAAGTAAATTCCTACTACTGAGGTAGCATAGGCAGTAAAGATCCTTCTGTAAGTCGTATGTCGTTGTAATTTCAAGGCAAAGGTTTCGTCAAGCGACTCTACAATGTTGATGAATAAACCCAACCCAACCAAATAATTACAACCCTGATGAAATCACAACTACTCATCCCGCTTTTACTGTTAATTTCAGTATTCACTTATGGTCAGGATAAGCTAGCTTTTAGTTATGACCAGGCAGGAAATCAAATTCTAAGAGATCGAATTTGCCTCAATTGTAGCTCTACTATTGCAAACAGTTCTAAAGATTCGATTCCTGTAAACATTCGTGAAATGTCTTCTGAACAATCGATCACAGAAAAGTTTATTGCGGCACCCAATCCAGTAACCCATATTCTTAATGTTGAATGGATAGGGAAGTTGCGCAATCCAGTAAAACAGATCACGCTTTTTAATAGTCAGAATAAATTGATTTCAACAACTCAAGTTGCTATGACTATGAATCAGCTACAATTAAATTTCGAGCGCTATCCTTCTGGCTTCTACTTGCTTCTGGTAACCTATGCCAATGGCACTAAAGAAACCTATAAGATCATAAAAAAATAACCAACCAATCATCAACCCTAAACCAATTAAATCAATGAAAAAGTTCTATTTATCATTGCTAGTTGCTATACTAGGTTATAATCTGACAATTTCACAAGACACTTTTACCTATGAACGCGTAAAAACCACTGCTGTAGAGCAGAAAGAAGAAAAACTTCAGGGAGTACCACAAGAAACAAGCATTTCTAAAGAGCAGGAAGGTCTTTCGCGTTCTTCGGGCACTGCTGAGATCAGTGAAACTATGGGAGAGCTTTCAGTTTCACTAACCGGAGGAGCTATCTATAAGGTTCCTTTGGCAGTACCGCCGGGAATTGCCGGCGTACAGCCAGATCTGGCGTTGGTTTACAACAGTCAGGCCGGGAACGGACTTGCAGGCTATGGCTGGAATATTTCCGGTTTATCGGTCATTACCAGGATTCCATCTTCGAAACACCATGACAATAATATAGACCCTGTAGATTTTGACAATTCAGACCGGTTTGTATTTGAAGGGCAACGACTACTATTAAAAAGTGGTACTTATGGTGCCAACGGAGCCATTTATGAAACTGAAAAATACTCAAATGTAAAGATCATATCGTATGGCGTTTCCCCTTTTGGTGCTGCCTACGGACCTTCGTATTTCAAAGTTCAGTACCCAGATGGTGCAGTTGCGTACTATGGATCTACTACTAATTCTCGTTCCAGAACAGATTATGCGCTTACCTATTGGCAAAATCCACAAGGCCTTAGAATAAGCTATTCTTATCTTCTTAGTAATAATGGTTTAAGTATTAGTACTATTAAATATGGAACACGAACCACCATAACACCCATCAATACTGTTCAGTTTATTTATGGCACGAGAAAAAGAACCGAACATTCGTATGTAGGCGGAATTCGTTTCATGCGTAAAAATTTGCTTAAAGAGATAAGAATGACAGGGAATGGGAGTCAGTACCGAAGTTATATTTTAGCTCATAATTATACGTCGCTGGGGTATGACCGTTTAACAAGTATTACCGAAAAAAGCGGCGATAATACGTTGACTCACAGTCCTATTACATTCAATTATACGAATACGTCTTCTTCGGTAAGTTCTACCAACCTCACCTATAACTTATCGGTGATCAATTTAGAACAGAGAAATGCAGAAGCAATTCCTTTAGACATCACGGGTAATGGAAAAATGGACTTTGCTGTTTTTCCAAAACAAGGATATGGAAAAGACAAGTTCTGGGTATTTAAGAATATTCAATCAGGATCTTCCAATTATGCATATCAGGTTAATACAGGGGCATTTGAGGCATTGTTTCCCGTAAGTTGGCTTACGCATAACAATAAATTATTAACACAGCAGGGGTTAGCATTGGTTCAAAACTCGGGTACCACACAGGTAAAGTTCAAAGTATATTCAAACGGAACGACAACACCTATTTACTATCAATATGAAAAAACCTGGAGTCCGCCAACCTACCAGTCCGACCTCGATTGCTGGGAACCAGGATTTGATCGCCGCGTACCGCAATCGTACATATCTGGTGATTTTAATGGAGACGGACTATCGGATGTGGTAGCTATCGGTAAAAGATATACGAGAAGATCCTGCAATCAAAGTTTTGGAGGCGGCGGACCCTGTATAGACCCTTATGAACAGGAAGAAATAGATAATTTAGGGCCTACAGAAGAAGCCTATACGGAAAACGGAATTACTGAGCAAAAACAAACAGAAGGACCTGCAAAAAACGGACGGATAGACGAAATAGATCAGCCACTTGCGTTTGGATGCTGTGATTGTACCTCATCTACCATTACCTCTTCAAAAGTACACTTTATCAATCTGGACAGGAGAGTCACCTCCGGTTTTGCGAATTATGCAGGATACCTCTCAGGTGGATTGAAATCTACAGACCGCTTACAAACAGGAGACGTGAATGGAGACGGAAAAACAGATATCATTCATATAACTGCAGGTAAAATTACAGTATACACCTTTAGCAATAGCAATACATTGCAGCAATTATGGAGCTATAGCAGTTCTAATATTAAAAATGATTTCCCAATTCTTTCTGGTGATTACAATGGAGACGGGAAAACCGATTTTATGACACCCATAGCAAATAACACCTATACTTTTGCAGTCTTTTTATCGACGGGAACTACCTACTATCGCCAGCAGGTGAGTTATCCTTTTCAATACAAGCCTATTGATTGGAATGGTAGTAGTGCTACTTTATATGGCTATAATTTAATTCCTGTTGATATTAACGGTGATGGTCGTACAGATATCATAGACTATCGTACGGTTACTTACAATAGTAATAATAACGGAAATCAAACCGTACGCGTTTACAACAATACACATACAACGTCTAGCATTGCTACACCCACTTTTGTGTATGGAGGATATGCCTATAAATATGGGAATTTGAAACACTATCCGATTCCTATATTTATGTCTTCTAATCAACCCAATAGCAATCTGGATTTTGCCTCTGTTAGTCATAACTGGGTTTCCTCCTTTAGTTTTTCTAAAGACCACAGGGAAGATGTTTTGCTGCGGTCGGTCGGAAACAACGGAGTGACCCATAGCATAACGTATGATGCCTTGGATTCAGCAGAAAGAGGCTTAGATAATCTTCAGGTATATCAATCCAATACCAATCAAACCTATCCCTATGTTAATATTGGGGTAAGTAAAGGAACCAAAGTCGTTACAGGCCTTACGCGGGTAGCTTCCGGGACCACCACAGTCAAACAGGCATATTCATATTATGCAGGCGTGTCTAATGTTTCCGGTTTAGGCTTTATGGGCTTTGAAGGAGTGGCTAAAAGTAACTGGTACACCTCATACAGTGACCGAATATTTAGTATTTCCAAACACAGTCCGCAATTACGGGGAGCAACCGTCAGTGATTATACCGCTCCGTATAATATTGCATTCACTTACATCCCATCCAATTATATTAATAAATCAACCTATACGCACAGCTCTTCTACACTATCTAATAAAGTGTTTAAAATGTCTACAACATCAGTGGTGATGCAAAATCGGTTACAGGGTACCACGACCACTAAAAGCTTTTTATATGATGGTTATAATAATCCTACCAGAATAACCACGAATTACTCTGGTGCAGGTTCTAAAGTAGAAAACATCACCTATGCCAATAGTACTGGTAGTACGTATTATATTGGCAGAGTTACTAAAAAAATTATTAATCGGACGATTGGTTCAAACACTTTTTCAACCGAGGATCAATTTACCTATTCAGGATATTTGGTGAGTCAACGAAAATACAAGGGTAACGGCACCAATTTTAATACAGAAGCATTTACTTATGATGTGTATGGAAACCTCACGAGAAAGACAACGACACCATATGGCGCCACATCTCGTATCATAAATTTTCAGTATGATACTTCAGGACGCTTTCTTACTAAATCTATAGATGCGGAAGGTTTACAAACCATCTTCACATATAATACACGAACCGGTAGCAAGCTAACCGAGCGTAATCCTTATGGATTGACAACTTCATATCTGTATGACAGTTGGAATCGATTGATCAGAGCTACAGATTATCTGGGCAAACAAATCAATACTACCTATGCCGAATCTTCTAATTTATACACGGTTACCTCAACTGCAAGTAATGGAAGTAGTGAAATTGTTAAATATGACCGACTAAAACGAAAGACCGAGGTATGGAATAAAGATGTAATGGGGCAATGGGTAAAAATCCAATATCTCTACGATAAGTTCAGCAGGGTATATAAAGAGAGTGAACCTTATACCGGAAGTTCCCCAACACAATGGAATGAAACGCAATATGATTTTTACGGCAGGGTTGTAAAGACCATAGCACACACTGGAAAAGTCACGAATATTTCTTACTCAGGCTTGAACGTTACAGTAAATGACGGAACTAAAACAGTTACGACGCGAAAAGATGCCATGGGTAATGTTTTATCGGTCCAGGATCCGGGTGGCACGGTTACTTACACCTATTTTGGAAATGGCGCGCTCAAGTCTACCAACTACGGAGGCATCACCTCAACAATTACGCAAGACGGATGGGGTAGAAAGACAAGGTTAACAGACCCTACCGTGGGAACACACAATTACGAATACAATGGATTTGGTGAAGTCACTAAAGAGATCAATCCTAAAGGAACGGTCACCAACACATATAATTCTCTAGGTAGACTTACCAGAAAAGTGATTTCTGGCGACCATACCAACATGACTATTAACTACAGTTATGATGGAACCACCAAGCTTCCTACCTATACTTCAATGACCAGTAGTGACGGTAATAACTCAAATTATACCTATACGTACGACAGTTACAAACGTATTAGTACCATAACAGAAAATAATCCGTATGCCAGATTTATTAAAAGGTATACCTATGACTCACACGGTCAACCTTATACCGAAGAAAGTGAGGCAAGGTACTTATCCAATAACAAGGTAAGTATCAAAAAAATTCGTAACTATTATACCTATGGTCAGCTAAGAGGTATCAAAGACCACAACACAGGTGCCTCCTTATGGACGATTACAGGTCAAAACGCCAGAGGACAGATTACTACCTCATCAGCGGGGACAGGTTTGGTAACACGTAATACGTATAACAGTTATGGATATTACACTAAGATCGATGTAGATAAAGTGACCATAGGAAATCCTGGATCTACGACTCATTTAATGGATCTTACCTATAGTTTTAATACACAACGTGGTACTCTTAACAGCAGAACAAATAGCTTATTCGGCTGGAATGAGAATTTTAGTTATGATAGTCAGGATCGATTAACAGCATTTAATGACAGTGGGGGCGCAAAATCTCAGGCCTATGATACCAGAGGACGCATTACATCCGCTTCTCGATTAGGAACCTTCTCTTATAATGGAAATGCTTTCCAACCGTATCAGTTGAGCTTGAATAGTGCAGGGCAGAGTCACTATAATAATTATTCCAGACAACAGGTTTCTTATAATGTATTTAGAAAACCTTTTGAGATCACCGAACACGGAAAAGATAAAGCGACATTTCAGTATAACGCACTTCTTAAAAGATCTCATATGTTCTATGGAGGCCTGCAAGCAGATAAATTACAACGAAGATACCGCAAGCATTATTCAATGGATGGTTCAATGGAAATCACCTATGATAAAAATACGGGTAAAACTTCTTTTGTAACCTATCTAGGAGGCGATGGTTATACTGCTAATGTTGTTTGGCACTCCAGCCAGACATCTTCGTCTAGTAATAACTATTATTACCTGCATCGCGACTATCAGGGCAGTATTATGGCAATCACCGATACGAACGGTGTGGTTAAAGAAAAACGTCATTTTGATGCTTGGGGTAATATCGTAAAACTCACCAATGGATCAGGATCAAACCTTAGTGCATTTACCATCACCGATCGCGGATACACTGGGCATGAACATATCAAGAGTGTAGGACTCATAAATATGAATGCCCGTATGTATGATCCGGTCTTACATCGTTTTCTTGGACCTGATAATTATATTCAGGATCCTTTCAACTCTCAGAATTACAACCGCTACGGCTACGTTCTTAACAATCCTTTGATGTATACTGACCCCTCAGGAGACTTTGCCTTTTTAGGATTCCTGATCGCTGTAGCCTATGGAGCTTTGGTAGGCGCGGCAGTAGCAGCAGTAACGTATACAGCCATATCGCTCATAACAGGAACTTTCTCTCTTAGTGGCCTTGGTAATGCTGTGCTGATGGGTGCCGTAGGGGGGGCGATCTCGGGAGGCCTGAGTTCGCTGGGGTCCCAGCTCATAAGTTCGTCGAGCGCTTTTGTACAGAGTGGTACTATGAATATGCTTTCGGAAGTCGCCTCACAGGTAGGAACCAGTCTCGCATTTGGTGAAGAAGTAAGTTTTGGCACTATCTTAGGTTCTTTTGCTGGTGGTTTTGCAGGGGCAAAATTAGGCAACTGGAGTGGTGTGAAAGGTGGTTGGTTTAAAAATGCTATCTTAGAAGTAGGATTCAAATCGTTTAAGGGTGCCGTACGTGGAGGAGTCAACGGATTTGTTGGTGCCTTGGTCGATGGAGAAAACGCTTTTGATGGTCTAAAAGAAGGCGCCAAAAGAGGTGCCATGGGTGCAGCCGTACAGGCTGTTGGAATGATTGGTTTATTCGGAGCAACGTATAAACCATCAGATCAACAATTGAAATTTGTAAAACTATTGAGTGCTAAGCACGGTGTTTCTTACAAAGATGTCGCCTACAGAAAGGGAGGGGCTTACCAGGGAGTCTGGAACCTTCTAACCAATGGAAAAGGCGGCCGGGAAGTTGTTTGGGGAAGAACCATCGTGACCTTTGGAAGTAAAACCTCTGCCAATACCATGGGGCATGAGTTTGGGCATATTATACAAAGTATGAAATTAAACGGTTGGGCGACTTTCCAAGGTAAAGGAATCATTGAACAGTTATTCATGTCGAACCCTTATAGCACGAAAGGAACCAACGAATACCAGGCAGATACATTTCTTGTAGAGGTAGGAGGATGGTCTCCTTATCAGAAATAATTAAATGAAAAGACTTAAAAGAATTATTTTTTTAATGTGGTGTGCATGCTGTCTCGCAGGATGTGCACCACATTATTATTTTTTTGAATTATTAGATAATTCAGTCTCTGGTATTGAAAATGGACTGGCAGTTTCTCAATACTCTATTGTGGCGAGACACCTTCCCGGAGATAAGGTAGATCTGTTTCAAAAAGTAGAAATCATAAATTTACAGGAATCACCAAAGAACTTGGATCAGTATTCCTTTGGAGTCAATAGCACTGTTTTCAATTATGCACTTAGCAATATTAATGGGAGCATTAATGGGAATGCAGATCATAAAGAAGAAGTCATCTATAGCTCCTCCTCAAAAAAGAAAGCATTATTGACGATCGAACCAAAAGACACATTAAAACTTACGGTCATACATTCACTTTCTAAAAAAATATCAGAATCTCTATTCAGACAACAAAGAACAAAAGAAAGAGTCACGGTAGTTATTACTATTGAAAATATGCAGTTTCAATACTTTTTTAAAACTAAAAATGAATAACGAAACTTATTCTAATAATTAGCCTTATTTCAAACGAGATGTGCATCCGTGATTACAGGCATTTCGTAAGATTGATTTCCCAGAGAATTTTATGCAAAAAAGATCGCAGGCTTAACTTAGTGATTTGTTAAAAAGTATTTCTATTTTCTTTTTTTTAGTAACTTGTTGACAATTGCAAACCAATTTCACTATTTGACATTCCTGTTTTTGAATTGTGATCTTACTTTTTTATACTTTATATCAACACTAAACCAATAAAATGCCAACGTACGAACTTAGAATTAACGGAAAAAACCATTCGGTGAAAGCAGACGCAGATACCCCGCTTCTGTGGGTTTTACGCGACCATCTTGATATGGTAGGAACTAAATACGGATGCGGAATAGGACAATGTGGAGCCTGTACTGTACATCTCGACGGAACGGCAACCAGAAGTTGCTTGCTTCAGGTATCCCAACTTCAGGGGAGAAAAATCACTACGATTGAGGGACTTTCGGAAAATGGAGACCATCCTGTTCAGGAGGCATGGAAAGAGGTAGATGTGCCTCAGTGCGGTTACTGCCAGGCGGGACAGATCATGACAGCGTCTTCATTTTTAAAGAATAATCCGAACCCATCTACAGAAGAGATAAAAAGTGCTATGCACGGTAATATTTGTCGCTGTGCGGCCTACAATAGAATACACAAAGCTGTAGCAATTGCTGCTGATAAATTAACTTAAAGACGTAAAAAATGGCAGCAACTACACCCAATTCGTTTAGTAGAAGGTCTTTTATTAAGGCTTCAGCCCTCGCAGGAGGAGGTATGTTAATTGGCTTTAATCTTTTTACGGCTTGTAAAAAGGAAGCGGTTCCTCCGGTAGATATTTCAAAATTGAATTTCAACGATTTTAATGCGTTTATAAAAATTGCGGATAACGGAATGGTCACCATTTTTTCGCCCAATCCGGAAATCGGTCAGGGAGTCAAAACATCCATGCCAATGATCATCGCAGAAGAATTAGATGTGCCCTGGGAGCATGTTTATGTAGTACAGGCACCATTAGACGCTTCCAATTATACAAGACAGGTAGCAGGAGGTAGTCAATCCATCCGAAAAGGCTGGGATGCTCTCAGACAAACAGGTGCGACCACCAAGCAAATGCTTGTGAATGCAGCAGCAGCGAAGTGGGGAGTAGATCCTTCTGAGTGTTCGGCGTCCGAAGGCATAATCACAAATTCTGGCGGTGATAAACTAGGGTATGGTGAGGTCGTAAAAGAAGCAGCAGCACTTGATATACCAGAAAATGTAACCCTTAAAAACCCGGGAGACTATAAGATTATCGGAAAAGGAATCCGCAACGTGGATATAGATGAGATTGTTACCGGAAAGCCACTCTTTGGTCTCGATTTTAAAAAAGAGGGCATGCAATATGCTTCTGTTTTGAGACCTCCTGCATTTGGTCAGAAATTAGTTTCCTACGATGACTCAAATGCGAAGAATATTGCAGGAGTAATTGATGTCGTTCGCTTTGGCGACAAAGTTGCGGTGCTTGCTTCGAATACGTGGGCAGCAATGAAAGGGAAAAAAGCTTTAGATGCGGAATGGGAATCAGAAGGAGCTCTCGAAAGCAGTAAAGACCATGATAAGATACTAACAGGACTTCTCGATGGAAACGAGTTTGAAACCTTGCGTTCTGACGGTGATGTGGAGAAAGCATTTGCTGAAGCCGATGAAACTCTGGAACGCACTTATGAGTCGCCTTTTCTGCCACATAACTGTATGGAACCTATGAATTTTTTCGCGCATGTGACCGACGATAAAATTGAATTGGTAGGTCCTATCCAGACACCGGAAGGTACAGCTAAATATGTGGCGAAATTATTAGAAAGAGATGAAAGCGAGATCCATCTTGAAATGACACGTATGGGTGGCGGCTTTGGTAGAAGATTATACGGCGATTTTGTGGTGGAAGCTGCGGAGATCTCCAACAAGACCAGAAAGCCTGTAAAGGTGGTTTATTCCCGAGAAGATGATATGACAGCAGGAATATACCGTCCGTCAATAAAATATCGCATCAAGGCATCCTTAAAGGATGGAAAAGTTACAGGATATCATCTTAAAGAAGCATCTATCAATTCTAATATGTATGGACTGATACCCAATTTTTTTCCGGCTGGAGCCATTCCAAATTATAAAGTTGACGCTGCCAAGTTTGACAGTAAGATTTCTACAGGAGCATGGCGAGCACCCTATACAAATTTTCTGGCGTTTGCAGAACAGACCTTTTTCGATGAATTGGCACAGAAACTGGATGTTGACAATATCAAATTGCGTTTAGACCTCTTAGAGAATGTAAAAGGTACTTCCGACGAGCGCATCGAGTATTCTCCTGAAAGAATGCAGAATACCATCAAATTGGTAGTAGACAAATCCAATTGGCACCAGAAAAAAGAAGGTGTTTTCAAGGGATTTAGTGCTTACTATAGTCATAATACGCACGTAGCCGAAGTTGCAGAAGTAGTGATGGAAGGAGACCTTCCGGTGGTGAAAAAAGTATATTGCGCTGTGGATTGCGGAATTGTTATCAATAAATCAGGAGCAATAAATCAAATAGAAGGTGGAGTGATCGATGGAATAGGACATGCGATGTATGGAGACTTTAGTTTTAAAGACGGTGTTCCAGAGGCAAATAATTATGACTCGTACCGTCTTATCAGAATGTTGGAGGCTCCCGAAGTCGAAGCATTCTTTGTAGAAAATGAATTGTCACCCACAGGTCTTGGGGAACCTGCGTTACCTCCTGCCGGGGCAGCTATAGCAAATGCATTTTATGCAGCTACCGGAACACGCTATTATCAGCAACCCTTTGAGAATAGTTTACGAAATAGAAAAGTAATAGGTTAATGAATGTTCTCTTATTTGGGATTGCAAAAGATATCGTAGGCACGAAAGAACTGTTTGTAGAATCTGTTTCAACCATTCGCACGGTTCGGGATCTTACTGATTTTCTTAAAAGTGCCTATCCAGAACTCAATAAATTGCGTTCGCTGGCGATAGCTGTAAATAGCGAATACGCTAATATGGAAACGAATATTTCTGAAACTGATGAAATTGCCATTATTCCGCCTGTTAGCGGAGGATGAAAGTATATGAAAAAGATAATAGAAATCGTAGATGTTATAAATTGTACCGATGTGTATCAAGTCTTAGGTGATCCGGAAAGTGGAGGCATCTGCGTCTTCATTGGTACTGTGCGTAATCAAACAAATACCGAACCTGTAAATCAGCTTCATTTTGAAGCCTACGACAAAATGGCATTGCGCGAAATGCATCGAATTGCCGATGCGGCGTTTGAAAAATGGCAACTTCAAAAAATAGTTTTAAGGCATGTTACAGGATCTAAGGAGGTTGGGGATCCCGTAGTACTTGTTGGTGCTTCCTCAGCGCATCGTGACAATTGCTTTGAAGCTTGCCGCTATCTTATCGATACACTTAAAGAAAAAGTACCGATCTGGAAAAAAGAATTTTTTAAAAATAAAGAAGTCTGGGTCTCAGCGCATCCTTAACCGATCTTATGATTAAAGATAATCACAACAGAACTA
Organism: Flavobacteriaceae bacterium M23B6Z8; assembly: GCA_046199005.1. Lineage (GTDB taxonomy): Bacteria > Bacteroidota > Bacteroidia > Flavobacteriales > Flavobacteriaceae > Ascidiimonas. The sequence goes on along the minus strand of CP176050.1, from coordinate 2,312,140 downwards.
TTAATTACCTGAGACTTGCCGTCACAGACCGTTGTAATTTACGATGTAATTACTGCATGCCGGAAGAGGGAATTAATTTTGTAAAGAACGAAAAGCTCCTTACCATAGAGGAACTATGTTTACTTGCTAAAATACTGGTAAGCGATGGTATTAATAAAATTCGTATTACAGGAGGAGAACCGTTTGTTCGTAAAGATATCATGATCTTATTACGCTATCTTTCTGAATTAAAAGGCTTGGATGAAATTTCCATTACAACCAATGCCACGCTTATAGGTCCGCATATAAACGAGTTAAAAGAATTAGGGATCACAAATGTAAATGTGAGCCTTGATGCCATAGAGAAAGATACGTTTGAAAAGATCACAAGGCGTAAACAATACGAAATTGTTCATGAAAACCTCACCAGACTTATCTCAGAGGGGTTTGATGTGAAAGTCAATTGCATTGTTTTAGAAGATCAAAATGAACAAGAGATCATTCCGATGGTAGAATTGACAAAACATTTGGAAGTATCCGTAAGATTTCTGGAAGAAATGCCCTTTAATGGCGGGAGTAAGATGTTTAACAAGATCAAGTGGGATTACAAAAAAATATATGCGCACATTCAATCCAGATACCCGAAAATCGAAAAATTAGAAGATCCGGTTTCCTCTACTTCTTTGAATTATAAGATTAAAGGATTTAAGGGTAGTTTTGGTCTCATCCCTTCGTTTTCCAGAACTTTTTGTGGTACTTGTAATCGATTGAGAATAACAGCTACCGGAGACGTTGTTACTTGCCTGTATGCTAAGCCTGCCACCAACGTGCGCGATGCGATACGAAAATTGGATTACGATACCGCCAGAGAAAGTATTATGAAGGCGATTCGCAACAGGTCGAAAACGGGTCACGAAGCACAGGAAAAGAACAAAAAACTATTCTCCAGTTCCATGACCTCCATTGGGGGTTAGCATTAAATTGAATAGCTATGAACAATACCCTTTCACATATTGATGAAAACGGAGATATATCTATGGTAGACGTCTCGGAAAAGGAAATTACGAAACGGGTCGCGGTTGCTTCTGGTAAAGTCATTTTTCCTGAAGCTGTTTTTAATCAATTAGAAAAAGACGGTTTTACAGGTAAGAAGGGAAGTATTATACACACAGCTGTAATTGCAGGCATACAGGCAGCTAAAAAGACTTCGGAGCTCATTCCGTTGTGCCACCAGATCAACCTGTCTAAAATTGATATTACGATCACTCCCAAGGCACCCGAATTGACTATTATTTGTACAGCGATCTGTAATGGTAAAACAGGTGTAGAAATGGAGGCTTTGACAGGAGTAAGCGCATCCGCACTTACGATTTACGATATGTGCAAGGCTTTATCACATCATATTCAAATTACTGAGATACAACTCGATCAAAAATCAGGAGGAAAAAGTGACTACAAGAGATAATTTATACGGTTTGGTTTTATCTGGCGGGAAAAGTACGCGTATGGGTACCGATAAGGGACAACTGCGGTATCATGGTAAACCACATCGCGAATACCTGTATCAAAAGTTAGAAACTATTTGTGATCGTGCGTTTCTTAGTATTCGCTCTTCTCAAAAAAGCAGTTTGAAACCCAATCAAGATTTTATACAGGATAAGGATAAGTATCGCGGTCCTTTTAATGGAATACTAAGTGCGCACGATGCTTTTCCGGAAGTTTCCTGGTTTGTTTTAGCATGCGATCTTCCCTTTATGGATGAAAATGCTATTTCTCAACTGATATCAAAAAGAGATCCTAATAAAATAGCGACTGCATTTGCTACTCAAAAGACGCAACTTCCCGAGCCCTTGTGCGCTATTTGGGAACCTGAAGGACTTAAAAGAGCTAAAAAGTGGTTAGAATCATCGGGTACTAGTTGTCCTAGAAAGTTTTTGATAAATTCTGATGTAAAATTAATTTATCCCAATAGCGATGATGTCTTGTTCAATGCAAATTCCAGATCGGAATATGAAGAAGCATTATCGAAAAACAGATAAGGTGATGAACAGATATTTGAGGCAAATACAACTTGGGGATTTCGGGCTGGAAAAACAGCAAATGCTGAAGAATGCAAAATTGCTAGTGGTAGGTGCCGGAGGATTGGGAGTTCCTGTTTTGCAATATCTCGCTGCGATGGGAGTAGGAACGATTGGTATTGTTGAGAATGATACCGTTTCTTTGTCCAACTTACAGCGCCAGGTAATTTACACAGAAGAACAAGCAAGTTCAGAAACCCCTAAACTCAATGCAATTGTAAAGCGATTGAGGGCTCTGAATAGCGAAGTTGTTTACATTCCTTTTGACGCATATCTTAATCATGAAAATGCCTTATCACTTATTTCTGGATTTGATTTGGTTATTGACTGCTCCGATAATTTTGAAACCCGCTATTTGGTGAATGATGCCTGTGTGATCCTTAAGAAACCTTTTGTATATGGAGCACTTCACGGTTTTGAAGGGCATGTGAGCGTTTTCAATTACAAGGGGTGTGCCACTTATCGATGTCTGTTTCCGGAGATCCCTGGCCAAGACGAAATACCTAACTGTGATACAAATGGAGTTTTAGGAGTTATCCCAGGAATTATCGGAAGCTATCAGGCACTGGAAGCCGTGAAACTAATTACCGACCTGGGCACTTCTTTGGCTGGAAAACTTATGATCTATGACGGATTGGAACAGGAGATACGAAAAATAAAGATCCCTTTAAATCCAGCTAATCTTACGATAGACATCATTAAAAAACCGCTAAAACAACTTATGTGTGATCAAGGTGAGCATTCAGTTACGGTTGAAGAACTGATGAAAGCACTACCTTCGATTAATAAGTCCTTTCAATTGATCGACGTTCGAAATACCGATGAGTATAAAATGTTCTTCGTACCCGGAAGCTATCATATTCCTTTGCATCAAATAAAACAGCGTATTCAGGAGATTGATATTGATAAGCCGGTTTATGTCCTGTGCGAATCGGGTGTGCGCAGTACTAAAGCGATTCAACTATTGAGTACTTTAAACCCAGAGCTTAAATTGTTTAATGTGGAAGGCGGACTGGCCAAATTTCGTAAGGAAAGAATGATATTTTCCTGAATTTTTCATCAGTAAGTTTAGCGAATAAGAAATGATTTCATACCAAGATGCATACGATCGAGTACTTCAAAATACCATGCAGCCGCAAAAAGAAACGGTTTCATTGAAAAAAGCTAATCTCCGGATTCTTGCAGAGAATATAGTTGCCGATCGTGATTTTCCTCCTTTTGACAGGTCTACAAAAGATGGTGTTGTGTTTGATTACCAAGCCGTTATGAATGGTGATAGGACGCTGAAGATCGCAGGTATTATTTCGGCGGGAATGCCTTCTAAAAACCTACCGGATAAAAACAGCGCGTTCGAGATAATGACGGGAGCAGTTGTTCCTGAAAATGGAGATACGGTGATCATGTACGAGGAGCTAACTTTTTCTGACGGACATGTGGTATTACCCGAACACATCAAAAAAGGACACAATATTCATTACCAAGGGAGCGATTTGAAAAAGGGTGATCTATTACTAGAAGAGCCTAAAGTGATCACCGCAGCAGAAATAGGGATATTAGCTTCAGTAGGCAAAGCTAAAGTGGAGGTTTATCGATTGCCCAAAATAGCTGTGTTATCTACAGGTAACGAACTTGTGGATATTGAGAAAGAACCAGCACCTTATCAAATAAGGAAATCAAATTCATTGAGCCTGGTTGCAGCGCTTGAAAAGCTTAAAATAAGAGCAAAGATCATTCATTTAAAAGATGAAAAAAATAGCATTGAAAGAGAACTAAAGAAAGCACTCAACGAATACGATGTTTTACTAATAAGCGGAGGCGTTTCTAAAGGTAAATTTGATTTTTTGCCCGAAGCACTTGAATCCAGCGGTGTTCTTAAGATCTTTCATAGGGTACTTCAAAGACCTGGAAAACCTTTCTGGTTTGGAAAACATCCATCGCTCAATACCACTGTTTTTTCTTTCCCGGGGAATCCGGTATCCACATTTGCCAATTATCATATTTATTTCTTGCCCTGGTTTCAAAAGAGTTTTGGTTTGAAAGTGAGAATCAGGGATGTTTTTTTAGATGAAACTTTAGAAGCGCATCCGGAACTCACCAGATTTTTCCCGGTTAAAATTGCGTTAGAAAAAGGAAAACTTCTGGCTAAAAAGGTACATCAGAACGGATCTGGAGATCTCACCAGCCTCACCCACATAAATGGATTTGTACGCTTAGCTCCTCAGAACGAAGCCTACAGAAAAGGCGCACTGGTTCCATTCACTCCCACAAATTTTAATTTCGGTTAGCATGACACATGAGCTATTAAAAATAGTTAACAGTTACAAAGAGGCTAAGGCGAACGGTATTCACACCGTTTTGGCAACTGTAGTGGCACTTAAGGGTTCTTCGTACAGAAGACCGGGGGTTCGAATGCTGATTACCGAAAACGGTAAATTAACAGGTGCAGTGAGTGGAGGCTGTGTAGAAAAAGAAATAGTTCGGCAAAGCAAACAGGTTTTTGAATCTGGAGTTGCCAAAATGATGCTATATGACGGCAGATATCGATTGGGTTGTGAAGGCATACTTTACATTCTGATCGAACCTTTCGAACCTGACGCGTCTGCCATAAGTATCTTTGAAGATCATATAAAGAACCGTAAGAAATTTAATTTACAGTCTTTTTACGCTCTGGATGATACTGGAGAGGGTAGTGGACGTACGCAGTTTGTCTTCAGCGATCGCCAAACGTCTTTTCTGTCGGCTTCCGGTCAAAACTCAGCGTATCCTACATTTGAAACTTTTGAGCAAAGCTTTAAGCCCTTGTTCAGATTGGTAATTATAGGCTCAGAGCATGATGCTGTTCAACTATGCTCCATGGCATCACTCCTGGGATGGGATGTGTGTGTAATTGCATCGGTGAAAGACCCCAGTACAACTGCGGACTTTCCCGGTATTTCAAAATTACGCAACGAAGACCCCGATACCTTGGACGCTTCTTTTATTGATCATCAAACAGCAGTAGTCCTAATGACGCATAGTTTTGTAAACGACCTTAAATATCTTTATCGACTAAGCAATACAAACCCTTGTTACTTGGGGCTTCTGGGACCTTCATCGAGAAGAGAAAAAATATTTCACAGTTTTATAGAGCAATTTCCGCAAGCAGAAACAACCTTTTTTGATCGTATTTACGGACCCGCGGGTCTCCATTTAGGAGCTGAGACTCCTCAGGAAATAGCCATAGCCATCATTTCAGAGATACTTTCGGTAACCCGAAACGTGCAGCCGTTATCCTTGAAAGATAAAAAAGGATCCATCCATAGCAGTATGAAATGAAAGAGGGTAATAAAACCGCTTTACTTATTTTAGCTGCCGGAAGTTCTTCAAGGCTTGGCCGTCCAAAACAACTTTTGCCCTGGGGAAACACGAATCTATTGGGGCATTCAATAATACAAGGAAAAAAGGCAGGGATTAACGACATTTTTGTTGTCACGGGTGCCTTCCACGAAGAAGTTGTAGCATCTGTTAAAGACCTTGAGGCCCAAATTGTATTCAATAAAAATTGGAGCGAAGGTATGGGTGGTTCGATTGCTTCCGGTGTTTCAGAAATTTCCAAATCAAAAAACAGCTATGCTCAATTAGTAATAATGGTATGTGATCAACCCTTCGTACAAGCAGGTTTTTTAAAAAAGCTACTGGCCGAAGCTGCGGACAAAAAACAAAGTGTTGTAGCTACTTCTTATGCCGGAATTCCCGGAGTCCCTGCCGTTTTTGATGTTTCAGTTTTTGAATCATTACAAAAACTAAAAGGGTCTCAGGGTGCCAAATCATTGCTCTTGGCCTTAAAAGAAGAGGTATTGTTAATTGAAGACGATACGATTACCACAGACATCGATACCATGGAGACTTACGAGCAATTATTTAGTCAGGCATTCAGACCTCCTGAAAATTAGAACTATATACCAGTTAATAACCAGATTCCAAGTATTAACTTTTAAAGAGTTTCAAAGCGCTTACATTTTATTTATTCCTAAAATATTCGTATTTTAATATGAATAAATTAATAAATGATGAAAGCAAATCAATCAAAAAACAGAAAAAGGATGTTAATCGGACTCCTTGGTCTTCTGCTCTTGTTGGGTGCAGGAAATCTAAGCATTCAAGCTGCTGATCTGAATTTGCAGCAAGAACCTACCGATTTTAGACAATATGCCGGTTCTGTATCGGATATAAACACAGGGGACGCGCTGGTGTTTGCCGTGCTGAAAGTGACTGGCACTAATATTAGTTCCATCACCAATACCGAGGGTGAATTTTTACTAAAGATCCCTAAGAACCAAAAAGCCTCTCAAGTAGTCGTTTCATTTCTTGGATATCAGGATCAAACGATTCAGTTATCTGAAATGCAGGAAAAGGGGAATAAGATCATGCTCGCACCATCGGTGATCGAGTTAGGAGAAGTTAATATTGAGATCCCTAAAGATGCAGAGGCATTGATAAGAGAAGTTATCAGTAAACGAAAAGATAATTATTTCGGTGACTCTATGTTAATGACAGCCTTTTACCGAGAGACCATTAAAAGGCGAAGAAGAAACGTTTCACTATCTGAGGCGGTAGTGAATATCTATAAACAGCCCTATCCTTCTTCACGTAGCGATCAGGTAAGTCTTTACAAATCGCGAAAGAGTACAGATTATTCCAAACTAGATACTGTAGCCTTAAAATTACAGGGAGGACCCTTCTCAGCATTGTATCTCGATGTTATGAAATATCCGGAATATATTTTCACCGAAGAGCTTTTGAATGATTATGCCTTTAGTTTTGAAAGGTCGACGCGCGTAAATGATCAGCCTGTATATGTGGTGAAGTTTGCACAGAAGGCAGAGGTTTTTGAGCCCAGATATTACGGGAAACTTTTTATCAATGCGAAGACTCTGGCATTGATGAGTGCAGTTTACAAGTTGAACCTTGACAATAAGGCAATGGTTAGCAGATGGTTTGTTCGAAAAAAACCGGCAAATGTCAAAGTAATGCCTACAGAAGCTGCTTATCGGGTAGATTACAGAGAAAAAGATGGGAAATGGTATTATGGATATAGCAACCTACAACTAGGCTTTAAAATCAACTGGAAAAACAGACTTTTTAATTCAAACTATACATTAAGCAGTGAAATGGCTGTAACCGACTGGGCAGTTAATAATGAAATGAAAAGACTCTCAGGCAAAGAAAGATTACGACCATCTGTGGTTTTAGCCGATGAAGCTTCCGGGTTTTCAGATCCGCAATTTTGGGGTGAATACAACGTAATCGAACCGGAAAAATCAATTGAATCCGCCATAAACAAGATCCGAAGAAAAATTAGAAAAGAGCAACGTTCAAAATAAAAAGACTTTAAATTTTAAGTGCACCATAGGCAGTACTGCTTCGGCAAGAGTTGCTTGGGTGCACTTTTTATCATGATCATTTAACAAATACTTGAGGTTTTGATAGGGTTTGAATGTCTATATTTGAACTTTAGAGCAAGAAATGATGAAAATTAACAGCCCTTTACATATCTCTATGAGCATTCTTTGTCTGCTTGTCGGAATATGTCTCTCCTATGCTCAGGACGGTACTCGAAAGCCATTGGAAATCGGCACCAAGAATCCCTCTGTAAATAAAGCTTCCGGTTTTGATCTTTTGAATAAGGATGATACCAAAGAACGAATTAAAAAATATTTTGGAGATTCTATCAACGTAAAACCACAGCCTAAAAAGGTAGACATTTCTAAAAATAATGATTTAAGAGATCCCGGAGAGATTTTTGAGAAAGAATGGGATAAGGATAAAGAGATTAAAGAATCTTATTCTAAACCGCAATATCTGGGTGAATATAAAAGCAACGGTAATTTTGTGCGAATCATATGTAGAGATCATGAATATGCAGATGGAGATAAAGTGATGGTTTACCATAATGATAAAACCATCATTTATGAAATTACGCTAGGGTACGATTATACCAGTTTTGAGATCATTTTAGATGAGGGCTTTAATAAAATTGATTTTCAGGCCTTAAATCAAGGCTCTTCCGGTCCTAACACCGCAGAATTCAAAGTATATGACGATACTGGAAAACTTCTTTCTGCAAATCAATGGAACCTTACTACCGGAGTGAAAGCCACCCTTGTTATTATAAAGGAATAAGGGGCCAGACATTCATATATACTTTAAAGATTCATAATATTATTGTACTTTTGTAGTGGTGTTCGTGAAGTGCCACCATTCAATTACATCTTTATTCGCATTTTTTTATTTCTCCAAGTGATAAATTCAGAGAGGCCAAAATGGTGTTATGAGTAACCATACGAACTTCCAGTGCTTTGTAATGGCATCAAATCTAATATAAATTTAAAATCAAAACAGTTAATGGCGAGATCTCAGGAGAGCTACAGCAAAAAAGAAAAAGAAAAAAAAAGACTTAAAAAGCGCGAAGAAAAACAAAAGCGTAAAGAAGAAAGACGCGCAAATTCCAAGGGTGGCGGACTCGAAAATATGATAGCCTACGTAGATGAAAACGGACATCTGACAGATACGCCCCCAGATCCGGCCAACAAGGTAGCTATTGAAGCGGAAGATATTGTTATAGGAATTCCAAAGAAAGAAGACAGAGATGAAGAACCGGTGATTCGAACAGGAAAAATCGCTTTTTTCAATGATTCAAAAGGATATGGTTTCATTCGTGAAGATATGTCTGGCGAAAAATACTTTGTACACGTGAACGGGCTGCTTCAACAAGTTGCGGAAAATGATAAGGTTACATTTGATCTGGAGCGAGGAATGAAGGGTATGAACGCTGTGAATGTCAAGAAAATAGATTAACTCTTTTGTCAAAAGGGCATACATTTTTAAGCGCTCGTCATTTATTGGTTAGAGACCATTTCTATTTGATGTTTTGTTTCATTTTCGCCTAGCGTAAAAATGACTCCTTTTAGCGGTGCACAATCAGTATAGTCTTTACCATGACATACTTTAATATGGTGATGATCTGTTAAAAGATTATTGGTAGGATCAAATCCTTTCCAACCTATTCCCGGTAAAAAACTTTCGACCCATGCATGCATTTGAGAATCTCCCAGGTATCCGCTACCTTGATGCAGATAACCTGAAACATACCGTGTAGGCACTCCCTTAGCCTTTGCAATAGCACAGAACAGGTGCGCAAAATCCTGACAAACCCCTGCCTTTAATTTTAAGACGGTCTCAAGTTTAGAAGAAACGTCTGTAACATCGGGTTTAAACTGAAAATCATGATGTATCCTTGAATTCAGATCGTAGAGATTTTCAAACAAGCTTTTTGCTTCATCAAAATGGAAATAATCCTGAAACGATTTTGGTAACATGGTAAGAGCAGTGGTACGTAAAAAAGATTCGTAATCCGTTCTGAAACTTAGTCCCCTGAGGGTGTCATAAACTTCTTTTTCACTTTTTCGCTCTTTAAAGTCAAACGGATTCACTTCTTGTTTCACCAGCTGAAATTCTGCTTCAAACGAGATTTCGGTAATGTGTTGCTTAGTACTTATTCTAAATACGGGAAATCCATATCCATTTATCGATTCCTCAAAAGGAAGTTTTAGAGAATTCTTAAAACTAAAGAATCCGGGGCGTTGTGAAGGATTCAGTTCAGGAACGATGAGAAATTGCCAAATAGCTCCGTTCGTACCTTCAACATACGAATTAGTAGCCTTGTAAGTTATAGTGTAATTATAGGGCATTCAACTCATTTTAATTATAGGTTAAAAGTAACACTTTTGCGTACATTAGTAGTTAAAGTATTCGGTTTCTATTTTTTCTCCAATAAGAACCAAGGTATTAAGAATCGTATTGATGAAGGTCTGCAGATCTGATTCTATTTCTTCAATTAGCTTGTATTCATATTCCGCCCGTACTTTGCCTATAAGAAAGGCTGCTGAGTCTTTAGAAAAATGTTTGTCTTTATGTAAAACCTGAATATGACTAAAAACCTGATTCAGACTGTTCATTACAGACCTAGGACAGTCTGGATTAAGGATTAAAAACTCCAGAGTCGTTAAGCTCGTAGGAGCTTTTTTATAATAGCGGCGCATCATGTCATAAGATTCAGCACACTTTAGCAAAGTAGTCCACTCATGACTGTATTTGATGGTATTGTTGTACTCGCTTTTACACGCTACTGCATCATTGTGTTTGGTATTAATAACCCTGATAATTTGGGTAGCCCTCTCAATATTTATACCCATCATTATAATCGCGTAGACTTCATCGTGCAAGAGGGTTCCTCGTATTTTACCTCGCAAAACATCGGTAGATTCGGTAACACTTACCGTAAATTCAAACAAGCCTTTTTTTACAAAAAAATCGGCAGGATAATCGTTTACGAAGTGATAGAACTTATTTATTGCCTCGTAAAGTTCTGTTGAGATGAGATCTCTTGAACTCTTCGCGTTTTCTCGGGCGTTTTGCACACAGTTAATAATGGAGTACGCTTCCTCTTTATTAAGCGCAATATCGTAGAGAACTTCTTCCTCCTTTAAACTGACTGAATCATCTTGTACAGGATTACCAGCCATAAAAAGCATAGACCTTAAAACAAATTGTCTTGACTGTGATATTTCGCTGGGGGAATCTAACGAATTAAAATAGTTCACATTTAGGTATCTGGCAATGTGTTCGGCACGTTCTATGTAACGTCCCATCCAGAATAAATTATTGGCAACTCTAGCTAGCATATATTTTTTTTGTGATTTTATTTTTTTAAGACCCAGGTATCTTTAGAACCTCCTCCCTGGGAAGAATTTACAATGAGATTTCCTTTTTGCAAAGCCACTCTGGTAAGCCCTCCCTTAAGCACAAATTCTTTATCCGCACCGAGCAAGGTAAAAGTCCGCAAATCTACGTGTCGCTGTTCAAATGACTCGGTGTCCTCCATATAGGTAGCATGAACAGAGAGTGACATTATGGGCTGGGCTATATATTTTCTTGGATTCTTTTTAATCGTTTCTTTAACTTCTGCGATTTCTGCTTTGGATAGCCGGTTACCAATGGAAATACCGTATCCGCCGGCTTCATCTACGGGTTTTATCACCAGCTCCTCGATATGATCAAGTACATAGTTTAATTCATCTGGTCGGCTGCAATGGTAGGTATGTACATTATTTAGAATAGGGTCTTCACTTAAATAATACTTAATTATTTCTGGCATGTAGGTGTAAATAGCCTTATCGTCTGCAACACCTGTTCCTGGAGCATTTACTAAACATACATTTCCTTTTTTGTAAGCAGCAAATAAACCCGGTACTCCTAAGGAAGAATCCGGTCTAAACTCTAAGGGATCTAAAAAAGCATCGTCTATTCTCCGGTAAATTACATCTACTTTTTCAGGACCATGTATCTTTTTCATGTAAACAAAATCATTTTCTACAAAAAGATCACGTCCCTCTACCAATTCAACACCCATAGATTTAGCCAGATAGGAATGTTCGTAGTAAGCCGAATTATAAATACCTGGCGTTATCACTACACAATTAGGATTATCTACACCATGGGGCTTTACAGTTTCAAGAATTTCCAAGAGATGTTGGGCATAATCAGTTACGGTATGTGTTTGATAGTGATCAAAAACACCAAAAAGAGCTTTTTTCAACGCGGTTCGATTGCCAATTACATAGCTTACCCCCGAAGGACACCGTATATTATCTTCTAATACATAGTAATTACCATCAGAATGCTTGATCAAATCGGTACCAGATACATGATTGTAAATACCTCCCGGAGGATCAAGATGCATCATTTGATCCAGATAGTTTTCTGAAGAGCTTATCAATTCTAAAGGAACAACCCCTTGCTTTATTATATTTTTATCATGATAAATATCCCAAAGAAAAAGGTTAAGTGCTCTACTTCGTTGTAAAACTCCTCTTTCGATATGATCCCATTCTTTCGAATCAATAATACGAGGGAAAAGATCAAACGGAAAGATTTTTTCTTTCTGTTCGTCTTTAGAATATACCTGAAATGTGATTCCCTGATTAAAGAAAGAAGATTTTGCCTTGTTGTTTAAGTTGATAAAATCCTGAATAGAATATTCTCCGTAAATGCTGAAAAGCTTTTTGTAGACTTCCTTTACATGATTTTCATTATCAAAAACCTCATCAAAAACATTTGGCTTTTTTTCATAGGCGGAAAAAATGGGAAGTTTTGTGTCTAATTTCATAGAAGAGAAGTTTGCTTTAGCTGTGAATTTCGTTCTCCTAGAATATAAGGCTAAATTAGAGAGTTTCCAAAATTCCGTACGCTATCATTTGATGAATTGCAAAATGAGTTATAAGAAGCTGGCTGAAAGTGGTCTATTTCTTATGATACACTCGTGATAATTATGTATATTTAATGGTTATACACCTTTAAATGAGTAATTTAAAAATCTGACAAATGAAAACGGTGTTTGTTATTAGAGATAAAGTAGGACGAAAAATAAGTTTGGGAATTTGCCTTGTTAGGGATCAAAATAATCAAATCACATTCACTTCACAAAGCCTGGAGAAAGGTTGGCTTAATAATGTACGCAACATATCTTGTATTCCTACAGGCACTTATGACTTGAAATTAGAATGGTCTCCGCGGTTTCAAAAAGATCTTTGGGAGATCTATGGTGTGCCTAACCGAAGAGAATGTAAGTTTCATGCGGCAAACTTCGTACGCCAGCTAAACGGATGTATTGCTCTGGGAGAAAAGCGTCTGGATATGGATGTTGATGGTCTTCTTGATATTAGTAATAGCAGAAACACGATGAAAAAGTTTCATCAGGCCCTGGCTTCTGATAGCGTTGCTCAATTAGTGGTGATTAATACGGTTACTCCAGCCATAGCCGAAACAGACTGACGGATATCATTTTAATTACTGTCGTTTCCGCCTATTTTTAATGGTATAATTTAAAATTTGGTGTCATGACAAGTTCTTCAATTAACGATATGCATCAGGAATTTGGTAAAAAAGTATTAAGTGCTGTTCCCAGAGTCTATCCTTATGTAAAACATAGATTATATGTTGGGGAGACCTCTGGAGTAATACCCCGTAATATGTATCATTCAAACGGAATCATTGATGATGCAATTATTGATCTTTATGAGAAATTTGAAGGTAAAATTACAGATCCGCAAGAACTTAAACTTAAACTTTTCAGAATCGTAGACGATAAACTTAATACGCTTTTTAAGACCGAAGAATTTCATAAAAATACTTTGAGTACCAGTAAAATTCTAAAGGCTGAGTTGGAAATGCTTGAAGAAAAATTTGAAATTGACACAGATGATGATCTTCTGATGCACGAAGAGCTAGATGATATATCTTATCATCAAAATGATCATGAAAAACCGAGATTTTTATATGACGATGCGGAGAAAAATATAATTCAGGCACTTGAAATTGAAGATTCCAGAAGAGCGTTAAGTAATAATAGACTAAAGACGCTCCACAAAATTTATGATTGGTTACCATTTGAAACCTCTAACATTTTCGACTTTTATGTATTTGGAAAATTGTCGTACGATGAGATCGCAGCAATTAAAGAATTAACGGTAGCTCAGGTAAATAGAACACTTCAGGCGGTTCGCAAAAGTTTCAGGAATAATCTTTAAAACAATCGCTTCAATTCGAGAAGCTATAGGTTACATTCAACGTTTCTTAAGAAAAACGTACAGTGTGAGATCTAATAATAAAAACCAAAGAATAAAAAATATAAAGGTGAATTTCTGAATGACCGGCAGCGCATTTATCAAAAATCCCGATTCGTAAATCAAATAGTTTATAAAAAAGATCAGGATGCACAAAACTCCGCCCAGTGCGAGCAAATAGTATTTTGCATTAAAAAGAGCTTTAATCATTATCAAAAAAGCAATTATACCAAAAAAGCCTGCGATTCTAATGATCAGATCATGTTGATCTGAACCAAGAAAAAGTACGATAAGCATAGAAAGGATCCCGGAAATTTGAACAATGCGTCTTTGGTAAATCTTCAACTCAAATAAGAGTGGGCTATAATACCAAATTATAGAAAGGCTAACAGATAGAATTACCAAGGCCGCTCTTGCGTACACACTGGCATCATTCGGAAGGCCTTGATAAGTAGTAGCATCAAGAAGATCACACAAGTAATTGTACCAGAAATCAAAATAGGCAGCATCAGGAACGCGGTAAGATCCTCCTGAATAATTGAAAGCAGCAATAAGATAAAATAAAACGAATAAAATCATACCCACAACAGGAAGTATTAGGATAAAACGTGCAGGTGGTCTTATTAAATGATAAGTTTTAGACATTTCCGCCATGGGTTTAAATTAAATTCAATACTTCAAAATTACCATGATGTATATCAGCTTTGAAGATCAAATCCCGATTTAAACTCTTAAATTTGCTTCATGGGACTTACAAATAATGACATTTTTAAAAAATTAAGAGTAGCACATAAGTTAAGAGATGAAGACATTGTTGCCATCTGCAAACTTGTGGACTTCAAAGTATCAAAAAGTGAAATAAATGCATTTTTCAGGAATGAAAATCACCCAAAGTACATGGAGTGTGGAGATCAAATGCTAAGAAACTTTCTCAACGGATTGATTATCCACTTAAGGGGTCCGATGCCACCTAAAAAGCCAGCTGCCTCCAATCCAAAGAATAAATGACGTGATTATTGATTCCCCTTTTTGAGCAAACTCAGGCCTATTTTGATAAGGTAATAAGGAATCTCTTCTTTCAGATGTTCATAGATTGGCTTCAAAACCTCTGTTTCTTCCAATAACAAAGAGGCTTCTTTTATCTGAGCGAGTTCTTTTTCTGTGATAAATACTTTGAGATCAACAGCTTTGCCATCGTCGTGGAGCTTCACCAGATGACTATAGATGGTCGTAAGTTGAAGAGACCGGAGCGCCGCAATTTCTTCAACGGTATTTCCTTTTTGGTAAAGGGCGTAAGTAGCTAAATACGTATCTTCTTTGTTTTGTAATGGCTTTAACGAACTTTTGATTTCATTGATAAATGCCTTACCATATACTTCAAGTTTGCGTTGTCCCACCCCACTAATTTTAAGAAATGCGATCTCATCTAAAGGTTTTTTGCGTTCCATTTCTCTTAACGTAGCATCGCCAAAGACAAGATATGCTGGGATATTTTCTTTAAGCGCGATTTGATGTCTTAGCAATCTTAGCTTTTCAAACAGAGGAGAAGAGGCTTGTATTTTTTCTTCAGTTGAAGTCTTTTTAGATTTTAACTTAGGATCAACAGGTGTAGTAAGAGAAATTTTGTGATTTTCAAAGAGTACTTTGTGTGAAGCCGGCGTAAGTTTTAAATGATTGTTCTCGTGAAAAGCGATCTCACAATATCCCTGATCTATTAGTTGTATAATGTAGTGTTGCCAGTCTCTCCATGAAACATCCTTTCCTATACCAAAAGACTTGACGGTGTGATATTCTTTATCAAATATCAATGCATTCTGCGCTCCGCGTAATACATCAATAACTACTCCCAGTGCTTCCTGTTCCCGCAATCTGGTGATTACCGAAAGTACTTTTTGTGCCAGAATGGTTCCATCTATGAAAGAAGGCGGGTTTTTACAAACATCACAATTGTTGCAGTTTTTTTCTTTAAACTCGCCAAAATAACTCAATAAGATTCTTCGCCTGCAAGTAGTGGCCTCTGCAAATTGTTTCATTCTATCCAGTTTGGAGAGCTGTACTTCCTGATTTGCAGTGCCTTCAGTGAATTTTTTGAGAAGTATCACATCCGCATAACTGTGGAACAAAAGTGCAAACGCTGGCTCGCCGTCTCGTCCCGAACGCCCGATTTCTTGATAGTAGCCTTCCAGATTTTTAGGCATGTTGTAATGAATAACCCAACGTATGTTTGATTTGTCAATACCCATACCAAAGGCAATCGTAGCGCAGATAATTTGAATTTTATCGTGTATGAAGTCCTCCTGAATTCGAGAACGTTCATTAAAAGATTGTCCTGCGTGATAGGCTTCTGCAGCATAGCCTTTATCTCTTAATTTTGAAGAAAGCTGTTCGGTAGTTTTACGACTTAGGCAATAAATAATTCCCGCCTGCTCCTTTCTTCGATTTAGAAAATCAACAATTTGTTCTATCCGTTTATGGGATGCGCGCACCTCCAGTTCAATATTAGAGCGATCAAATGAGGTAATAAACTGTCTGGCGTTTGAAATTCCCAATTGTTCTAATATATCGTTTCGGGTCGCCTTATCTGCTGTAGCAGTGAGTGCAATTACCGGAACTTCGGGCAATGATTTTTTGAGAAATGAAAGCTGTTGATAAGATGGTCGAAAATCAGGCCCCCAAGATGAAATACAATGTGCTTCGTCTACCGCAATACAACTAATATATTTTTTAGAAAGAATGCTAGATAACGAAGACAGGCTTTCAGGCGCTGTATATACTAATTGTAAGTTATTATTAACAATACCATCTATTACGTTGCTTTGTTCTTCCGAAGATTGACTGCTATTTAGGTAAGCAGCTTCGATGCCGTTAGCGCGAAGTCCGTCCACCTGATCTTTCATTAACGCAATTAACGGAGAGATGACCAGCGTTATGCCTGGTAGGAGCAAAGAAGGAAGTTGAAAACACAACGATTTTCCCCCTCCTGTAGGCATGACTACCAGAGCGTCTCTACCTTCTAACACCGTCTGAATGATCGCTTCCTGATATTCCCGAAACTGGTCGTATCCGAAATACTTTTTGAGAACTTGTCGCAATTCTTTTGATGCAGTTTCTTGCATTCCTTGTTTTTATGCCGGCAATTTAGGTTAAAATCTCTTGGTTCTTGAATGATCTCTTTTAAAAATTCAGAAAACTTATACAGCAAAATTCTTGTTGCTTTATATCTTATAATGCAATTGGGAATTCCTTATTTTTGTGAGATAAAGCAAAGGAATCATGCCTGAAAATGAAAAGTCAATCTATATTATTGGAGCGGGTATTAGCGGATTGATAGCAGCAATCGTTCTTGAAAGACACGGATTTAGCCCTAAGATCATTGAAGCTTACGGAAGCGTAGGAGGTAGGGTGAAAACTGCTGTTAAAGACAATTACTTGCTCGACCATGGGTTTCAGGTACTTTTAGAGGCTTATCCTAAAGCAAAAGAATATCTTGATTATGAGGCTTTAGAGCTTCAGAAATTTGTTCCCGGTGCCAGTATTTTTTACAAGGGAAAAAAAGTGACGTTGGGAGATGCCTCAAGAAATTTATCGCTGGCGTGGCCTACACTTACTGCTGGTGTTGGCTCGTTTACCGATAAATGGAAAGTTTTAAAATTAGCACTTAGGCTAAGAAATAAATCTGTTGAAGCAATTTTTGAAGAGGAAGAGCGAACCACCTTAGCATATTTGCAAAAAGAGGGTTTTAGCCAAGAAATGATTGATCTCTTCTTTAAACCTTTTTTCACAGGAATCTTTCTGGAAACAAAATTAGAAACCTCCAGCAGAATGTTCGAATTCGTATTCAAGATGTTTGGAGAAGGAGCGGCCGTAATTCCCAAAAAAGGCATAGGCGCAATTCCAGAACAGCTTCTTGGCAGGCTTTCGAACACCAAGATGCGTTATCGAGCCAAGGTTAAAGCCATAGAAAATAAAAAAATTGTTCTTACCACAGGCGAAGAACTTGATTTTGAAGCGGTCATCATAGCGACTGACGCAAACGGACTGTTGAAAGATCATAAAATTCCGAAAGTAAATTGGAAAAACTGTGATAACTTTTATTTCAGAACTGATAATCCTGTATTAGAAAAGCCTATCATAGGTCTTGTTGCTGATGAACAGGCACTCATTAATAATCTATATTATCCGTCTGTTTTTTCCGGTCAAAAAAATGGGAACATCAAAAATTCAATGCTTTCGGTGACCGTAGTGAAAGATCATAACTTATCTCCCGAAGAACTGGAGAGTAGGGTAATTAAAGATTTGAAAGAGTATTGTGGGATTTCGGTAAGTTCGAGTATCGCTCACTTCCCTATTCGCAAAGCTTTGCCTGATCTAAAAGACATTAAGTATAGCGTTACTCCCCAACAGACGTACCTAATGGATGGTATTTTTCAAGCAGGAGATCAAATATTGAACGGTTCTTTGAATGCTGCTATGATAGCTGGTGAACGTGCGGCCCAGGGAGTTGTTGATTATTTGAAAAAATCGTAAAGGTACTTGCTCTTCAATTATGAAAGAAAATTAGTATCTTTTTCCTGTCTGAATTTTTCTTTTTAAAACTGCTCATTTAGGTAGAAATATGCGTAAATCCTTTATCGATCTTCATTGTCATCCCTCGTTAAAACCCTTTGGGAAAAGTTTTCGTAGAGGGAAAACGCAGGGTAAGAATAGTGCTAAACGAAGACAGCTGAATAGTATATGGCATCGTAAAAGACCTAATCTTCTTAGGAAAATCACCAATATTGCAGCAGGACTAACGAAGTTTACACAACAAGATTTTGCCACCCTTACCGAAGCGAACGTTTCAGTAGTTGTGGTAGCCCTCTATCCTCCTGAAAAAGGGTTGGTCGATAGTAAAAAAGGCGTGAAATTCACTGGCCGACTGGCGCGCAATTTCGTAATCGGCATTAGCGTGAAGCGAATACGCCATCTTCAGAAAATGAAAGATTATTTTACAGATCTTGAGCAGGAGTATAACTTTTACCTCGATCTCAATAATCGAATCATAGACGTAGACGGCGTGAAAAGCACTTACAGATTAATTAAATCTTATGATGAAATAACAACGGCAACTCCTGAAAAAGATGAGCATATTATACATGTAATTTTAAGTATCGAAGGTGCGCATGTTTTTGACACAGGGCTACAACTGGCAGGACAACCGGCGGCGGACGAACAAAAGGTTCTAGCGAACATAGCTAGAGTAAAGAACTGGGAGTTCCCTCCATTTTTTGTAGGCTTAGCGCATCATTTTGACAACGAACTCAGTGGTTTCGCCAAAAGTTTTGAAGGAATTGTAGATCGGCTTCTGGATCAAAACGAGGATGAAGATCAAGGGTTGACCCTTCTTGGAAAAAAGGTGTTAAATGCGCTTCTCGATAACTCAGGCGGCAAACGTATCTATATCGATCTTAAGCATATGAATATCAAATCACGTTATGAATATTACCAATATCTTTTAGAAACTTATCCTGATGAAAATATTCCCATCATTGTAAGTCATGGGGCGCTCTTGGGAAGAGATAATCCAATAAACAATTCAGTAACACATAATAAAATTGCCGACACAAAAGAGCTTAAAAAGATTAATTTTTATGATGACGAACTCATTAGAATTTGTGAAAGCAAGGGGATTTTTGGAATTCAATTAGATGAACGCAGATTAAAACGAAAAGAAGAACGAAAATTCTTATCAAAACTAACGCTAGGGCGTAAGCGACTGTTACGTCGCAATGCCCGATTTATTTGGCGACAAATAGAGCATATAGGCTTGATACTTAATCAAAAAGGTCATAACGCCTGGAATACTCAGGCAGTAGGAAGTGATTTTGATGGTATCATCGATCCATTAAACGGATGGTGGACGGCAAAAGAGTTACGATTCTTAGACCAATACCTGTTGCCGTATGCTGATGCATTTATGAATTCGGAAAGAAGCCAAGATCTATTAGAAAAAAACAGAATAGCTCCCGAGGAGTTGGTGGCTCGTTTTATGTACAAAAATGCAGATCGTTTTTTAAAGGAATTTTACAATGAAAAGAGCGACACCTAGTGCCGCCCTGATATTGGTAGAGTGCTAATTTATAGTTCCTGTGGATTGCCAAAAGCACATATAATATTATAACCATAAGTCCATCGGGTCTCACCATCACAATCGGCCACGAACCACATAACACAAATAAGACAATCGGGTCTTTCCACCCAAATACCACAACCTACGGTACCTCTGGCTATGATATCGCAATCATCAAAAATTTCTGGAGCACCACTTTTAATTTGGCAGCCATCTTCTATAAATGCCAATCCTCCTTCTAAAGTAACACAGCCAAAGGTGTTGTCATCGGTATCAATCGGTGGCCTAACATCACCAGAAGGTAGCTCAGGGAGTTGTTTCAGCATTTTTTGAATGATTTCCTTTGAAGTATATTGAATTTCACCTTGAATTTGCTCCATTTCGGAGTTGGTATCCAGTTCATCAGAAGAATCTAATCGATCTTGTTGACAACCCATAAATAGAAGAAAGGATACCATCAAGACAGTGTAAATTTTTGTTTTCATAGTTATGTAATTAATTGGTCCATAAAAAGTTATTCTAATAAAAGTAGGAAAAAACTATTAAAAATTACAGTATTAATTTATACAATATTAATGTTTTAAAGTGTTTCAACCTCTCTAATTATAAGGCATACATCTATAATTATTAAGATTTATACTACCTTTAAGGGGCTTACTAATCCGTTTATCATCATCATTATGAGTAAAAAGAATCCTGTTTTTCATCTTGGATTAACTATGGCGGGAGCTGTTTCTGCCGGGGCCTATACCGCTGGTTTTATAGATTATTTATTAGAAGCGCTTGATAACTGGGAAGAAGCGAAGGAGAAAAACAAAAATGCAAGTTCAAAAGATGAAAAAGATCTTGCTATACCAATGCATGATGTTGTGATAGATGCAATAGGAGGGGCCTCAGCGGGCGGAATGGTTGGTATGATCACTGCATTATCTTTTCTAACCAAGGCGCGAAAGCCGGTAAGAGCACCCTTATATCAAAAAACCGGAAATATTTTATATGATAGCTGGGTTTTTCTGGATGACGATCTCAACAAAACCGGAAAGTCTAAAACTACATTTGAAAAGATGCTTGCTACAGATGATCTTAGCCGAGATCAGGGAGCACCTTCTTTGATGAATTCGAAACCCATCGACAGAATTGCGGAAGAAATTTTCGATATACTTCCACCGAATTCAGGAACTCATAATATACCAAAGTACGTTTCTGAAGACCTAAGAATACTGCTCACTATCACGAGTCTCCGACCTTTGGATTATAAGGTGAATTTTAGTAGAATAAAATCAAAGTTTTTAGATACCACCCCTGGACACCGCATAAGTAATCATGATATTGTAGGGCATTATAAGATTAAATACGACGAAGAACTCGATAATCAGCACTATTTACATTTTAATCCGCTAGATCCTCAATGTAAAGCAGCTTTGATTAAAGCTACGAAAGCAACTGGAGCATTTCCTATTGGATTGGCACCAAGATATTTTGATGATGAATTCTCCTCAAAATACATCGAGACCAGTCTCAAAAGGAGAAAAGCCTTCACGACTGAAATGGATATTGATTTCGAGGTGAATGATACAAACTTTGCCTTTACAGGGGTAGATGGCGGTACCATAAACAATGAACCCTTTGATGAAGTAATCAGATGCCTTGTAGATAATCACGGGAAACACGATCCAAACGATCCAAGGTATGGAACGATCATGATTGATCCTTTTCCCAACTTCGAGGATCGTACTGAAACTGATGATAACCATTTTCAGAAAAGCCTTCTTGACGTTATTGGGAAGTTGATCCCAACCATTCTCAATCAGGCAAGGAATAAAAGGAGTGATACCTACGGTGTTGGATTGTTTAAATTATTGGCCTTTCCGATTAAGTGGAAAGATAATGGTAAATACAATATTGAGAATCCTTTGGCAACCGGTGGACTCGGAGGATTTGGCGGTTTTCTCGATATTGAGTTCAGAATTCATGATTTTTTTCTGGGAAGAGACAACGCACGAAATTTTTTAAGAGGTTTTCTTTTTCTAGAGTATGATGAAGATAATCCTTCGTATTTATTTAAAGATCTAACTAAAGAGGCAGTAACTTCTTTCTCCAGAAAAATTAAAGACAAAGATACCGGAGAAGTGAAGGTTTATATGCCAATTATTCCGGACTTAAGTAAGCTAACGGAAGATACCAACCCTTATAAATATACCGTAAAGGAATTCCCGAAATTTAAGCGTGAAGTATTTAAAAAACTTGAAAAGCCCATTAGAAAAAGAATAAAAGCCATACTAAAAGCTGAAATAAGGCAACGTGTTGATGGCTGGTTATTACGAAGCGTTATGGGGATCATAAATAATTTTCTTTCCAAAAGACTTACTAAATGGGTTATGAAAGTAATAGAAAAAGATTTTACCGACCGAAACATGTGAACAAAAGATGAGTTCTTCGTGATAATCGTTTTGCGTTCACGTTTCTTCTGAATACGTCAATTAGATAGCCCATTATCAACTATATTGACAAAAAAAGTAAAATGAAAAAACAAGAAAAATACAATTCAGAAATTACAAAGGAAGATCTACAAACATTAGGAGGTGCCAATAAAGGACTTCGACAGGATGGCGGAGAAGATGAGATGCTCAAAGAAAGAGAAGAAAAGGTTGATTTTGCAGGAGCTGACTTAGATGTTCCCGGCCGAAAAGATCTTCCATCCTCAAACAAACCTATCAATGATGAAGAAAATACGCTGTTTGGTCAAGGTGGAGATTCTAAAGAGTCCTTAGAACAAACCGATGAACACATAAAGCCATAACTACCGTATTGGTCTTTGATACACAAGACTATTCCTTTTTTTACAGAAAATATTTGATTGATTCTATAAATTTTTAACGATACAAATTGTATGCAACTTTTTGAAACTTATAAATTAGGTTCACTAGAACTTAAGAACAGAATTGTCATGGCACCTATGACCAGAAGTAGAGCTATTGACAATATCCCTAATGATTTGATGAAAACGTATTATACTCAGAGGGCAGGAGCAGGCCTCATAGTAACGGAAGGGACATCCCCCTCCGTAAATGGTCTTGGCTATCCACGAATTCCGGGGGCCTACAGTCCTGCTCAAATTGAAGGATGGGGTAAAATAGCAGAGAGCGTACATAATGAAGGCGGTCTAATCTTTGTACAATTGATGCATTGCGGTAGAATAACAGCTTCGGAGAATATACCGCAAGGAGGAGAAACCGTAGCTCCTTCTGCAGTACAGGCTGATGGAAAAATGTATACGGACACTAAAGGAGAAATGCCGCATGAAACTCCGAGAGCAATGGAGCTTGCTGATATAGAGCAGGCGCAGAATGAATACGTTCAATCAGCACAAAAACTCATAAGAGCAGGTGTAGATGGAGTAGAACTTCATGCAGCAAACGGGTATTTGATGGATCAATTTCTTAATCCGGCATCCAATTTAAGAACAGATGGCTACGGAGGCAATTTAGAAAACAGGGCTCGTTTTGTTTTGGAAACTGCTCAAAAAGTTGCATCCGTTATAGGACCGGATAAAGTAGGAATACGCTTTTCTCCGTACGGCGCTATGAACGATCTCAATCCTTATTTTGATGATCTGACCGAACTGTACGTGTATTTGGCTGCAGAGCTTAAAAAAATCGGAATTGCCTACATTCATTTGGTAGACCATCGGGGCGCCATGGGTGCACCGGATTTTAAAACGGAGATTCGTAAAACTATTAAGGGAACTTTTGCGGGAACCGTCATTACAGGCGGCGATGTAGATTCAAAGCAAAAAGCTCAGAAACTGCTGGACGATGGCTTTGATCTGGTATACATAGGACGGCCTTTTATTTCAAACCCGGATTTAGTCGAAAAACTTAAAAATGAGAAGGATCTGAAAGCACCAGACCCAAATACTTTTTATACGCCGGGGGCAGAGGGATACACAGATTATTAATTTAGTAAACTAACAACAGTTAGGGTTATGATACTATATCATAACCCTTTTTTAGGGTCGTAAAGAAAAACCATTGCCCAATCGAATACTTAAGATGATACCATGTGTATTTCCAAGCGGATTGTCTTGAGAAGATTGATTATAGCTATATACCAACCTGAAATTTTCAAAAAGATAAAGTCCCGCTAAAAAGTTAATAGATGAATTTGTTCTGTAGCCTGCACCTACTTCAATTTTATCGATAAGACTTACAGACATATTGAAATCTGCCTGCCATGGTGCTCCCGATTCATACTTCACAAGAACATTGGGCTTGAAAACGATATCTTGAAATCGGTTAAGAAAAAAGTAATAACCCAGATACCCGTAATAAGGGGTTGTAATATTTAGTTCATCATTCGACGCAAATTGATCTCCAAGAATATTAGGCGTTGAGATCCCAGCAAATAAAGGTCCTTTATTAAACATAAATCCAACTCCTATTGCTGGAACTGTGGTTTGAAGATTTTGGGCAAAATTTGGATCTCCTTGAATTCCCAGATTCAGTAGATTATTTTCGTACTGAATAAATCCTCCTGTAATTCCAAAAGAAAGAACGCCAGGATTATAGAGTTGCCACTGGGGGCGATTACTCTGAAAATCGAAAAAAATCTTATAAGAATAAGCGGCAAAAAGCTGAGTAGTGGTCGTCACACCCAGTTTATCACTTATAAAACCACCCCCAAGCCCCATTTTACCTTCATTAAAGGCAGCGTGGCCAGTGGCAGATAAAGTTTGAGGACTTCCCTCAAATTGATTGATAAATCCATTATTTGCAAGCGTAAATTCTGCATTCTCATAAGCTCCTGCATACGCTGCATTAATGAGAAACGGGTTGAAATTATATTCCGAAAATACAGGTGTTTGTTGGCTGTAAATCGTATTTACGAGCATGCTCAAAAGCATGAATAAAAAAAAATGATATCTGTTCATGAGAATTAACGCTTTATAACTACAAAACCTTTGGTTTCTTTAAAATTATGATCTCCGGAAATTTGAAGCTGGAAGAAATAAGTACCTTCAGGAAGTAACCCGGCACCTCGCCCCGTAAGGTTATTAGCGTCGCCTCTAAACACTCTGGAGTTATTATCATATCCGTTGATCTGGAAAACCATATCCCCCCAACGATTGTATATGGTAACCGTATTCTGCGGATAATTTTCGATACCAGGTATTTCCCAAAAATCGTTAATGCCATCTCCATCAGGTGAGAAGCCGTATTTAATTTCGGAAGCGGTTTGCTCCGTAGTGAAGCTTTCTTCGGTACAGGCAATAGCATTACCAGCACTATTATAAGGAGTTACAGAGACATAAATTTGTGTGCCTTCGGGAAGGTCGTTTGCTAAAGTGTAATTGGTGCTGTTGCCAACGTCTTCATTATTTACCAAATTCGATAGTCCGGGAGCATCGCCTATAGAAATCAAATAGCCTTCTGAATTTTCTACCATTCTCCAGGAAATATCAGTATCCACCACAATATCAACTGATCCATTTATAGGATTTAAAAGATTCGTACAACCTGGTGGCGTGATTAAAGTTTCAATGGTGAAACTTTCTTCGGTACAACCTGTTGCGCTTCCAGCGGTATTGTATGGTACAATGGTTATATAGATGGTTGCTCCTTCCGGGAAATCAGTTGCAGGATTATATGTAGTTACGTTTCCTGCATCAAAATTGTCAAGGAGATCTGTGGCTAATGGACTTGTTCCGATACTCAAAAAATAGCCGGTAGCATCCGATGCCGCATTCCAGTTAAGATTGATATTAGCTGCAACATTTATCGCTCCGTTCACAGGATTGATCAAAGAGGTACAATTTGGTATCGTAACCACTGTTTCCGTAGTAAAACTTTCTTCGCCACAACTGATGGCGTCTCCTGCGGAATTGTAAGGAATGATGGTTACATAAATAGTAGTCGCTTCCGGGAAATCCGTCGCCGGATTGTAGGTGGTCACGTTTCCAACATCCTGATCATTCAACAGATCTGTTCCGCCGGAAGCTGTTCCGATGCTCAATCGGTAACCTGTAGCACCGGTCACTGCATTCCAGGACAGATCGGCACTTACCGATACATCACTTGCCCCGTTTGCCGGATTGATCAAAGAGGTACAATTTGGTATCGTAACCACTGTTTCCGTAGTAAAACTTTCTTCACCACAACTGATGGCGTCTCCTGCGGAATTGTACGGAATGATGGTTACATAAATAGTAGTCGCTTCCGGGAAATCCGTCGCCGGATTGTAGGTGGTCACGTTTCCGACATCCTGATCATTCAATAGATCTGTTCCGCCGGAAGCCGTTCCGATGCTCAATCGGTAACCTGTAGCACCGACCACTGCATTCCAGGACAGATCGGCACTAACCGATACATCACTCGCTCCGTTTGCAGGGTTGATCAAAGAGGAACAATTTGGTATCGTCACCACTGTTTCTGTAGTAAAACTTTCTTCACCACAACTGATGGCGTCTCCTGCGGAATTGTAAGGAATGATGGTTACATAAATAGTAGTCGCTTCCGGGAAATCCGTCGCCGGATTGTAGGTGGTCACGTTTCCGACATCCTGATCATTCAATAGATCTATTCCGCCGGAAGCTGTCCCGATGCTCAATCGGTAACCTGTAGCACCGGCCACTGCATTCCAGGACAGATCGGCACTTACCGATACATCACTTGCCCCGTTTGCTGGATTGATCAAAGAGGTACAATTTGGTATCGTAACCACTGTTTCCGTAGTAAAACTTTCTTCGCCACAACTGATAGCGTCTCCTGCGGAATTGTAAGGAATGATGGTTACATAAATAGTAGTCGCTTCCGGGAAATCCGTCGCCGGATTGTAGGTGGTCACGTTTCCAACATCCTGATCATTCAATAGATCTGTTCCGCCGGAAGCCGTCCCAATGCTCAATCGGTAACCTGTAGCACCGGCCACTGCATTCCAGGACAGATCGGTACTTACCAATACATCACTCGCTCCGTTTGCTGGATTGATCAAGATGGTACAGTTTGGTATCGTAACCACTGTTTCCGTAGTAAAACTTTCTTCACCACAACTGATGGCGTCTCCCGCGGAATTGTACGGAATGATGGTTACATAAATAGTAGTCGCTTCCGGGAAATCCGTCGCCGGATTGTAGGTGGTCACGTTTCCAACATCCTGATCATTCAATAGATCTGTTCCGCCGGAAGCCGTCCCAATGCTCAATCGGTAACCTGTAGCACCGGCCACTGCATTCCAGGACAGATCGGTACTTACCAATACATCACTCGCTCCGTTTGCTGGATTGATCAAGATGGTACAGTTTGGTATCGTAACCACTGTTTCCGTAGTAAAACTTTCTTCACCACAACTGATGGCGTCTCCCGCGGAATTGTACGGAATGATGGTTACATAAATAGTAGTCGCTTCCGGGAAATCCGTCGCCGGATTGTAGGTGGTCACGTTTCCAACATCCTGATCATTCAACAGATCTGTTCCGCCGGAAGCTGTCCCGATGCTCAATCGGTAACCTGTAGCACCGGCCACTGCATTCCAGGACAGATCGGCACTTACCGATACATCACTCGCTCCGTTTGCTGGATTGATCAAAGAGGTACAATTTGGTAGGGTACTATTTGATCGAGTAGTAAATAACTCTTCTACACAGCCGGCAGCATCGCCTTCTGTATTATAAGGAACGATCGTTACATAAATAATAGATCCTGCTGGCAAGTTTGATGCAAAACTATAGGTGGTCACATTTCCAACATCTTCATCGTTTACCAGATCATTCCCTCCAGAAGTGGTTCCTACTGTGATTCGGTAACCATCTGCACCATTGCCTGGATTCCAAGTAAGATCTGTATTTGTTGCGACATCATTGCTGTTGTTCAAAGGTATGGTTAAGCTTGTACACTCAGGAGCAACACGCCCAGTTCCTGTAGAGAAGGTTTCCTCGGTACATCCTCCTAAATCCCCATCTGAAAAATATGGAGTAATGTTTACATATATATCCTGATTTAAGGGAAGGTCACTCAAAAAGTTATAGGCAGTGGCTGTACCCACATCTTCATTATTAACAAGGTCAGTACCTCCAGACGTAGTTCCTACAGTAAGCCTATATCCGCATGCTCCAGGATTAGCTTCCCATTCCAAACCAGTATTTATAGGAACATTCGTAGCATTATTGAGAGGATTCGTTAAGGATACACAGGTTTTAGAAACAGTCACCGTTAAATTTATGTCATTACGAACCAATAAAAGATTTTTACCATTTGTACCAGGCGGATTCGAATTCTCGAAAGGCACCAGATCACTGGTAATCTCACAATGATATACTCCTTTATCACAATCGGTCAGATTGTATATGGTAAATTCTGGTGAATCAGATG
Source organism: Flavobacteriaceae bacterium M23B6Z8 (assembly GCA_046199005.1). Taxonomy (GTDB): domain Bacteria; phylum Bacteroidota; class Bacteroidia; order Flavobacteriales; family Flavobacteriaceae; genus Ascidiimonas. The sequence continues at coordinate 2,283,945 of CP176050.1, read as the reverse complement.
CTCCGGTAATTTCAACGTCGTCCTTAAACCATCTGTAGTGATTTTGAGAACCTCTCACTACAGTGGTTAATGTAATGCTTTCGCCTGCATTTCGTGTGAAATTTTCAATATTATTAACTTTCGCCTGTGGTGCATAGGAGTACTTTCTAAAAATAGGTAATGAAAAACTAGGATTGGTGGTCAACTCTGTGAGCATCCTCACATAGAAGTTGTGTTCATTCTCGAAATCTCCAAACTCAAAATAGTTGTCATTAAATATAAATTCAAAATAATTGGTATAGTTGGTATCGGTTATTCCTGCAAAATCTGGTATCCGTCCGGATAACAAATTAAAACTCACATCCAATCGTTGAGAGGCACCTAGTCTGCCTCTGGCAACTGCCAGATCGTAATATTGCTGCATAATATTTATTCCTGGGAACAGGTTATGGCTTACAACAAGCCCTCCAAGACGTGGATTCTGCATTATATTAAGAGACTCTATTTGGTTGTGGGAGGCATCCAGATACAAAAGGTCTACATTCTGAGTAAGATCCAGACCTGTTGTCGTAAATAAGTTGTATGAAATAAATAAAATCTTAAGGGCTATGTTTCTTGTAATATCTAGGTTCGGTAACTGATTTCGATCTAAATAGAGATATTCTAAAGCTGTGTTTTGTGTAAGATCGATATCTGTTATTAGGTTATAACTTGCAGTAAGTCTTATAAGTGCCGTATTTTGGGTGACATCTATAGTCGGAAATCGATTACTACTCGCCTGAATCTCTTCGAGAGCCGTGTTTTGTGAAAGATCTATTGAAGTAAATTCGTTGGCACTGATATCCAGATCCCTTAAATTAATATTCCTTGTAACATCTAAAACACTCATCTTATTCCGTGAAAGTTCCAATATTTCTAAAGGTATGTTTTGAGAAACGTCAACAGTTAGTGGTGTGCCAGAAGAAATTACATCTGTAAGTCTTAACCGAGTTAACTGCGGAACAATGGCAAGGGAAAGAAATCCAAGGTTGTGATCCCGTATATCAAGTACTTGCAGCGTATTTGTTGGCGGTAAAAGTATGGTTTGCATATTAGAACCATGAATTTCAACAAATTCTAAGGCAATATAATCTTCAATATCAACCGTATTGAATCTAAGTCCCTGAATATCTATTTTTTTCAGGGCTGTCTTAACATCCGGTAGTGTAATATTGGTAGTGGCTGCGCTTGAAAAACGCACCCGAAAGTCTTCTAAACCAGCCAACATAGATAAGTCAATCGTTTCAACTGCTAAGTTGTATAGTTCTACTCTGGTCAATGAACTGGTAGCAGGAAAGGTTAAGGACGTCATATTTATATAATAAAATAAATCGACGTCTTCAAGATTTATGTTGTTCGAAAGATTAAGCGAAGTAATTGGAGGGTGAGGAGCCCCTCCGGAAAACCGCGATCCGATATCTAAAATTCTTAAAGCGGTATTCGATGATAGATCTAAAGCACTTAACGCATCATTGTCTGCAAAAGTAAGTTCTTCCAGTTGTGTAAGTGTTGCAAGTGGTACAGTAGCAAACTGATTTCTTCCTAAGTTGAGTGTGATAACATTAACAAATGCCTCCAACCCGGTGAAGTCTGTAATTGTATTTACAGAAATCGTAAGATTCGTGACAGCCTGGGCATCTGCATTTAAAATGTTCCCATTAGCTCCGTTGGTATCTATTCCCAGCGTTATAAGTTGCTGTTCAAAATTTGCATCAGGAATGGGAGTGGTTTGGGCATGAATTAAATCACATATAAAAATCAGAAAATAGAAAAGTAAAATTACTTTTTTCATGTTATCAAAAATTGGGGTTGCATAGATAACTTCAAAAGTATGTCGTTATTATATACAACTCGTATCACTCAAACGAGTGATACTCCTTTATGATCTCTATGATGTCGTTTCTTTAAATTGATTACGGTATTCTGATGGAGTGACCCCTATTTGTGATTTAAAAGCCCTATTGAAGGAAGCTTTGCTTTTAAATCCAGCTTCATAGCCAATGGCTTCCATTTTGTAGTGATCATATTCGGGATTTTGCAACAGCTCTTTTGCCTGATTTACCCTATAAACATTAATGAAGCTATAAAAATTTTGTCCGAAGCATACGTTAAGCACTTCAGAAAGGTGATGACTGCTAATATCTAATTGTTGTGCTAGATCTGATTGATTAATTTCAAAATCAAGAAAAGGCTTTTTCTCCATCATAAACGAACGAATTTGTTCTTTCATCCTTTCCCGATCTTCCACTGTTAACGAAGAGTTTTTATATTGTGCTTTTCCATTTTTGGTTTCACTGACTTCAGTACTCGAAGAAGGGGATAAAGGTTGTTTTAGAGCTAGTTTTTTTCTTTTACGAAACCACCAAAGAAAGATCAGGAAGGTTATGACAAGTAACGACCCACCGATGCCATAGAAAAGTTTTTCCTTTTTCGCCATTTGCCGTTTTTCATTTTGTAGTTTTTGACTGATTTCTGCGACATCTTGCTTTACATCAAACTCTGAAGCTTTTCCTCTTTCTTTTAGTAGATTTTCTTTAAAAGCAATGTATTCTTTTTGTGCTTGATATGATTTTTCAAAGTCGTTGTTTTTTTCATATGCTTTACCCAGATATTCATGGATATACATCTGTAGGTGTTTGTTGTTATAATCCTTGGCAAATTGCAGTCCTTCCTCCAAACTGTTGATTGCAGGGGTTAATTGGTTTAATTTATAATAAGCAATTCCCATATTAAGTAAAATCCAACCTTTTTTGTTCCCTTCATTGGCAGTAGTATCAATACCCAACGCTTCCTTTGTTATGGCAATCGTTTTTTCATATTCTCCTAGTCTTTGGTAAGAGTCTCCCATACTAATGAGACCACTTACGACTAGATCGGGTCGCTTAATCTCAGTTCCAATTTTTTTGAGCTGTTTGCTGTAGTAAAGTGATCTTTCTTCATCTTTAAGACCCGAATAGGCAGTTCCTAAACCCTTATAAATAGCGGCTTTCATATAAGGAGAGTTTAAGGGGCCTTTTAACATTTCTAAGGTAGTATCAAAAGTAGAAATTGACTTTTTGTAATCATTAATTTCATTATAGAAATTCCCTAAATTAATGTTCGTGATAATTGTTACCTTACCATTGTCTTCGAGGTCTTTTGATGTTTCCCTCGCCTCTAAATAGAGACGTAGTGCTTTCTGCAGCTCATGATTATTTTTATGATAAATAGCCTGATTTACCAATGCTTTTACCTCCATTTCCTTTAAATTATTTTTTCGGGAAATAGTTAATAGCGAGTCGGAGTAAAGCTTATAGTTAGAATTGTCCCCTTCTTTATAACGCTTTTGCAGTTCTTGCATGTAGAACTCTGCCTTTCTCTCGGCGGGCGTTAGGGAGTCTTGCGATACCAGTTGTATTGATTTGGAGATGAGCGAAAAAGAAAGTAGGCTCGCCACTATACAAAGACAACTAAATACAGATAACAGGCGCATGGGCATATGTATTAATCGAATATAACTGATTATCAAACTTACAATATCTAGGAATTTCATCCAATAGAATCAAAATGAGTTATGCCATAGTAATTAACAATTCAGGGTGGTGTGTTTCTAAATTAATGCCATATAACCTATAAATGTGTTTGCTTTATATGATTCTTTTTTTAATCCTTTTGATCTCACCTTGTGTTTTAGTTTGTAAAGCTATCCCAGATATTTTACCTTTAATAAAATTGCATTCAGGAGTTTTTAATTTCCTTTCTGCGAACTTCAATAACAATATAATCTAAATAATACTTAAAATGAGTAAAGACATTAAAGCGTATGGGGCAGCATCTGCGACCGCAGATCTAAAACCTATGACTATAGAACGAAGAAATACGGGTGAAGAAGATGTAAAAATTGAAATCACCTATTGTGGCGTTTGTCATAGCGACATTCATACCGTAAGAAATGATTGGAAAAACTCAACTTATCCCGTGATACCAGGACATGAGATTATTGGAAGAGTAGTTGAAGTAGGTGCAAAAGTAGCTGGCTTTAAAGAAGGAGATCTTGTGGGCGTAGGTTGTATGGTAGACTCCTGCCAAAGCTGCAGCGCTTGTAAAGACGACTTAGAACAATTCTGTGAAAAAGGAGCGACTTTTACCTATAATAGTGAAGATAAACATCTGGGAGGTCAAACCTACGGCGGATATACTACAATGGTTGTTGTAAATCAGGATTTTGTACTTAAAGTTCCTGAAAATATTGACGAAAAAGGTGCGGCCCCGCTCTTATGTGCAGGAATTACCACCTGGTCTCCACTAAGACATTGGAAAGTGAAAGAAGGAGATAAAGTAGGCGTAGTAGGGTTGGGAGGACTTGGCCATATGGGAGTTAAGTTTGCCAATGCCCTAGGTGCTCACGTGGTAATGATCACGACTTCACCTTCAAAGTCTGGTGATGCAAAAAAGTTGGGAGCCCATGAGGTGCTTATTTCAAAAAATGAAGAAGATATGAAGAAGCACGCATCCAGTTTCGATTTTATTTTGAATACGGTACCTGTCGGGCATGAAATTGATCCTTATATAAATCTTTTAAAGAGAGATGCAACTATGGTAATGGTAGGTGCGGTGGAGCCCTTAGAGCCATTTCACGGTGGCGGATTGATCATGGGAAGAAAAAGAGTCGCAGGTTCTCTTATTGGCGGAATAAAAGAAACGCAGGAAATGCTTGATTTTTGTGGAGAACATAATATTGTTTCAGATATTGAATTAATAGATATGCAGCATATAAATGAAGCGTATGAACGGGTTATCAATTCTGATGTTAAATACCGATTCGTTATTGATATGGCATCCTTAAAATAAGGTTCAAAATACATTCTCATAAAAAAGCGGGGGCAATTACCTCGCTTTTTTTGGTATCGTACACATGGATTTTCAGGAAACTTTAGAAAGATAGATTTCACATCAAAAACTTATGCTTACTATTGTAATAGAATTTAAGTAGGTCACAATATGAGCTCTTCCAAGAATATTTTTTTGATCGTCTTAGCATTTTTCTCTATTTATGTAATATGGGGATCTACCTACTTATTGAATAAGATCGCCGTGAATGAGTTGGAACCATTTATGTTAGCTTCAATTCGATTTACAACCGCTGGTCTCCTTATATTTCTCATCTGTAAACTTATAGGAATCAAGATAGGCGTTACCGCCAAACAATTAAAAAATACGACTTTAGCAGGCTTTTTGTTTCTCACTTTCGGAAATGGAGTAGTAGTATGGGCACTTAAATATGTAGATAGTGGTTTTGCTGCTTTGGAAATATCTGCGCAGCCGCTCGTCGTACTATTGATGATGCGATTGCTTCATGGAAAAAAAATACAATTAATGTCTGTAGTTGGTGTAATGCTAGGCATAATAGGTATTTATTTACTAGTAAGCCAAAAACAGATCATAAGCCGGGAAGGAAGTATTATTGGGATGCTAATGATCTTTGCTTGCATGATAAGCTGGGCTTATGGCAGTTTGTTTGTAGGCAAGGCAGACATGCCTACCAACTATTTTGTAAACACAGGCTATCAAATGCTAACAGGTGGGATCATGTTATTTATATTTAGTGTGCTTTTTGGAGAAGTATGGGTAGCTCCCACACACTGGAGTACTTCCGTGAAATGGTCGATGTTATTGCTAATCATATTTGGAAGTATCGTCGCTTTTACGTCTTTCAATTACCTTTTAAAATATGTTTCTCCGGAAAAAGTAGCTACAAATACTTACGTGAATCCTATTATTGCTTTGTTATTAGGTTGGTATTTTCTTGATGAGAAAATCACTTTACAATCGGTGATCGCCGCGGTAATATTACTAACGGGCGTTTATTTCATAAATACAAGAAAGAAACTTTCAATGCAAAAGAAGGCAATAAAAAGTAAGCAATAGAATGACCAAATTCCGGTAATGCTATTCTGGAAACAGCATTACCGGATTAAAACTATTAAAGCAACTTAAGGATGGATGAATCTAATTTTCAAAATAATCTTCAGGATTTACCTGTTTCCCGTTAAGATGTACCTCATAATGCAGATGTGGTCTGCTGGAAAGCCCCGTGCTTCCCACGTAACCAATTACATCGCCTTCGGTTACAGTCTGACCTGCGGTGACTTCAAATCCTTGCAGATGGGCGTACCTGGTTTCGTAGCCGTCAATATGACCAATGATAATTAGGTTACCCCAGTCATTTTTTTCAGCAGCAAATGTAACTTTCCCATTTGCTGTAGCGACCACTGGAGTTCCCTTCGCCGCCTTAATATCTATACCCTGATGCAATACTTCCTTCTTATGAACAGGATGCTTGAATTTACGACCGAATTCGTTGGTGATTTCTTTAGGCGATATATCTTTCACCGGAAACAATCTTGGGGGTTTGGTCAATTGAACTGATTCAAGGGACGTATTTACTTGTTCACTATGCGAGTAAATGGGTTTTTTAAACGCTAGTAGTAATAAGGCCAATAAGGGTACTGATAGTAAATAGCGAAGCTGCGCTTGTTTTTTGGATTTGGTTTTCATGATCATGTCGATTCGTTTTTTGATGATTAAATGATTAAAATGATGAAACAAATGATTGGGGCGTTCATACCCTAGATTATTCAATAATAACTGTAAATAGGAAGCAGTCTCTTTGCTATGTTTCAAAACTGCCTCATCTGCCTCAAACTCATGTAAGGATTTCAAAGACTTTCTGTAGCTATATACCAGTGGATTCCACCAGAAAAGTGATAAATAAATACCAGCGGCTATCAGATCTATACTATGTCTTTTTATGATATGTGCATTTTCATGTTTCAGTACTAATTCGTCTATGGAATGAAGATATGTTTTAGGAACAAATATCCAATTCAGGTATGAAAATACACTGGATACGTTACAAGCTACGAGATGCGTACCATTGATTAAATATTCTTTTCCATTGTTCTTTAAATTGCATAATCTAAGATGTGTTGCAACCATTCTTAACAGAAGTAATGAGCTTATAATGCCATACAGCAGCATTAACAAGAATGATAAAGAGAAATGTTTTCCTGCTTCTTTTATCAAAACCTCAGGTTCCTGAAGGTCTTTAATTTCAACTAAATCAGGAATTACCGGAAGCGCATAAGATGTAAAAGAAGATGTGGGTAGAATAGGAGTAAGGGCAGGTAGAATGAAGGATATGGGAATTAAAGATAGCAGTACTATCCTGTTGATAGTATGAAAGGTTAATTTTTGCCAAACAAGCTTGTAAAGCAAATAAAGTCCGGAAAAGACGATCGCTGTCTGACAAACGTAGAGTAAAAAACTATTCATTTTCTTCTTTTATAGATTCTATTTTAGCTTCTATATAAGCTTTCATTTTTTCGAGCTCAGTCAGATCCATTTCTTCATTTTCAGTAAAGAAATGAGCAAAACTACTCATTGATCCGCTGAAAAAATTCTGTACCATACTTTTAAATCTTGCCTTAAAGTAAGTCTCTTTGGTTACCAAAGGAAAATATTCATGTACCTTACCATATGTATGGTAACCAATGAATTGTTTTTTTACGAGTACTCGAATAACCGTCGAAATCGTAGTGTATGCGGGTCGTGGCTCCTGAAACTCTTCATAAATATCCTTTAGAAAAGCCTTTTTTAGCTTCCAGAGATATTGCATGAGCTGTTCTTCTGATTTGGTAAGTTCTTTCATTCCTATTGGTTTTGATCTTAATACAGCTTTACATAGACAAATATATGTAAATTTATTTTATAACTATAAATATAGTTATAAGACTATTAAAATAGTAATAAAGATTTATCGCATGTCGATGTAAATAATCATACGTGTTAATACGTAAGAATCTGTAAATAAGGTTTTTAATTTATGGTTTTGAATGGTTTTTTTTAAAAGTATCCAATTAAAAAATGTACTTTTAATCGAGCATTAAAAGAGTAGATAGCCTACTTAATTCTTCGTGCGATTCAAAAATAAATTATCTCAGGGCAAGCCCATGAGGTATTTGTATGAAGCAAACGTTTAATTTCGATGCAAGCCTCGGGGTATTAGCCCCATTGGTGGTGCCAATAAACAACAATCAATACTTTTATACATGAAAATTAACAGCGTTCATGGTTTGAGACTTACCGTTTTTGTATTTTTAATAACAAGTACTACGGTATGGGGACAATCTTCCTATCAGCGTTATAATAAGGTGCAAAGTTTATACGGGAGGTATTATTCTATAGTAGCAAATGATTGCAACGGAGTGAATGCCTTGATCAGAGAGCTTGAAGCATATAAAAATGATCGTACACCTGTTCCTGCTGACAAAGCATACACAGTAAGTTTTAAACGAAAAGTAACAAACCCTACGATCGCCGATCTTGCGGAGGACCGCATAGCAAGAGTAGCCTACAAGTTTGCGAATTGCGTGAATGTCAACAATCAAAGGGAAGTAGAACTCTACAATTCTGTACAGAATATTTACTTAAATGCTCCACGAAGACAAAGTACTACGCCTGCGGATTGTCAGGTAATTAAGAATCTCATAGCAAAACTGGAACCTTATAAAAGATATGGTGAAGCAGTTCCTGCAAAATGGGCTTACACCGTAAATTATCCCACGAAGAAAGCAAATCCGTCCATTGGTGATCTTGCAACAGATCGTATTTCCCGTTTGCAACAACTAAATGCAGGTTGTAACAAGGCTCCTGCCATGAGTAGTTATGTACTGACCAATTTACCAGGAATATACAATTACAAACATAAGGGGCGTGATTATCAGTTAGGTATTTATCGCTCAGGGAACGTATTAACCGCTTCTTTTACCAAGCACGGTTATTCCTATCCACCCATTTTTGATAAAGCAGAACTATATGTTGCCAATGGAGTGCGTTTTTCTTTCGTATTAGGCGGAAGCTATCGGGTAGAATTAGATGTGGCTCATAATTCGATGGGGGTCTCTGCCTACATTTATGAATCATGGGAAGGTAGTTCAAAAACAAGCCTTGGTGTTATTTCTAAACCGGCTATAGATCCCAATAATAACGAAATCTCAACTGATGGCAGTGTTAAAATTAATTTTCAAAACCTCACCAACGGCGTAGTGAACGTGTTCTGGGTAAATTTCCAGGGGCAGGAAGTAAAATATAAAACCTTGCAACCGGGAAAAGCATATATTCAACCTACTTATAACAAACATCAATGGCGTGTTCGGCAAAACGGACGGCTCTTAAAAACGTACATAGCGAATAATTTCAAAAATCAGCGTATGGATATTAGATAGTTTTACACTGTATTTTTACGATGAAATAAATCCCTTCTGCCTGGCATCCTCTGCGGCTTGCTCGGTAGTTTCAAAAAGAATTACTTCCGTTTGCTTTTGTTCATTTATAATGGTCCTCGCTCTTTTCATTTTTTTTGTATGGTTCACCGTTCTGATGTAAATGCGCAATACCTGTTCAGGAAATTGTCTGGCTACTTCCAAATAAATGGCTGGATCAATGTCTGCCGCATCACCCAGCAGAATAAATTTCATGTCTGGATATGTGCGCAATATGTGATCTATTTTTTGAAATTTATTTTTATGTAAAAAAGATTTCTTCTTGCGATGTTCAAAACCAATATCTCTTAGCAGAAGCACCCCTTCCGGTAACTGCTGGTGTTCTAAAAATGTTTCCAGATAATCAAATAAATTCCACGGACTGTTAGAGAGGTAGAAAAACGGATTATCTGCATTGCCCTGCTTTCCTGCCTTCAGCATCTGATAAAACTTTTGAACTCCTTCAAGCGGCTTTCGGCTTTTACTGTGTCTTATTAGTGAATTGACAAGTACCCGCCATTTGAGAAAAGAAGAAACACCGGTATTTAGCACCGTATCGTCCAGGTCGCTAATAATCCCGAAGGTACTTCCGCTAGCAGGAAGCAATACCGAATCAGTAATCGAATACTCAATAACTTCTCCTTGTAGTAACTCATAGGTAATAGAGATTTTTTTTTGCTTCAATACATCTGGAGCGAGGTGATGCGTTAATTCTACATGTACATAGCCTTCATGATCAGAAACGGTAGTGTAGGTTTGATCTTGCCAGCGTATCCTTACCTGTGCTCCGGGAATTTCATCAGACTCAAAACGTTTATAAGAAAGGTATAGGTTTTTCAACCAGTGGTCGTGATCTTTAGGTCGAATATTCTTATCCTTAAGAACCCTTGCCGTAGCAAATAGTTTTGATTCGTTTGCATAGCCACCAAAAGGCATTATAATTGATGGTTTTTTTCTAAACACGTTTTAAATTCTGATTCATTAGAATAGGCTTCGGTCGCCTTAAAATTAATTAATCTCTCAAAACTAAAAGCTTATATATCCAGTAAGTTTACCTTTTTCACTTCACCAGGCTGTAAATTTCCCAAATAGTTGCTTCCTATTCTTGTACGAATTAATCTTGCGGTAGGGAAGCCTACTGCCGCCGTCATCTTACGTATTTGTCTAAATTTACCTTCGGTAATTACGATGCGTATCCAGGAGGAAGAACGGTGTCTTTCGATGCGAAGCCTTTTATCAGCAGGCGGTACCGTGGGCTTTTCGATGATCTCAACTTTGCAAGTTTTGGTTACATAACGTTTGCCTGCAAATCCAATTTCTACTCCTTGTTGTAATTGCTTGATGGCTTCTGGTGTGATCTGACCATCTATCTGAACCAGGTACTCCTTTTCTATTCCAGATCTGTTGATTCGGTCACTTAGTTTTCCATCGGTGGTCATCAATAATAATCCCTCAGACTTTTCGTCCAGTCTTCCGATAGGCATCATCCCTTCAGGAAAATCATAGAGTTTTCGAAGAAATTGCTTTTTACGATTTTGTTTGTCGTTATTTGAATAGAGCTGACTCAAGACCCCGAAAGGCTTATAGATCATAAAGTGTTGTTGTAGTCCTATTTCAGTTATCAACTGCTCAGGCATAATGTTCATCTTTCAATCATTTTCTGTAGGAAGCTCCGGATCAATCGTTTCAGTTATCTTTAAGGATTCATCGGTAGACGAAAGGTTTTCAGCGTCAGGAGTCTCTGCTACGATCTTATTTTTCCAGACTTTCTGAAGGAGGCGTTTTTTTCGATAGCGCGCTTGTAATGGCAGAAGGATAGGCACTAATAAATAAACATAGCCTGAAATAGCTGCATATCTTCCGCCAAAAATGATAACCACCAACATAGACAGAAAAGCTATTGCCATTAAGATTACATACGATTGTAAAAAACTACGTGTAATAAATACTTCTCTCTTAGTCAACGCAAGTATTTTACGTTTGCGTAGTGCATTTTTATGCATAAACCAGAAAATAAAGTAAATAAGAAGAAGTCCTAGACCAAATCGTATCATTATATCAGCCCATTGCTCTTGATTCATATTAGATTCTGCAAGTTTATCCAGAGCCAGACGCAGTGCTTCCGATTTGTCACCAACAGCAAGTTTGATACGTGCATAGATAGCTGTACCCAAATAAGAGAATAAAAATTTTAATGGATAAATGTAAAAAAGCAAAACGAATAAGAACAGAAAGTTTAGAATCTTATTGGTGGTATCTATAAGTCCGTAGTGCAGAAAAAAGTTACGGTGATTGTTCCAAATACCCAGCAATAACAGGATACAAAAAATAAATCCTATAAAACTATACATAGATGCCTGAAGTTCGGTGTAAGAACGAGGCACTTCTGAAGCGATGACTAATAAGGTTATGGAAAACCCGAAGACCGTATCGGTAAGATTTTCGAGTCTGCTACTCCCAATTCCTCTATATCTAAAGCCTTCAGGGGATATTCTCTTATGCTTTTTAAAGCCTTTTTTAAATATGGACACTAAAATTGGTTTGATCGGTTTCGTGAAATATACAAAAAAGCAACGATCCAAAGATTACTTTACGGTCTTTACAATACTAAAGTACGATCTTAGGCAATGTTAAAAGAAATATCACATTTACTACGAAAACTAATTATTAGAAATTTGAAGGATCTATTTTTTACGATGCTGAACTGTTAGCGTTAATCTTTGCCTGATATGCACTCACCAGTTCCAAAAGAAAATGTTTTCTTTAGAAAAAAGAATTTATGGAAAATATATTAGTGGCAGGTGCCACAGGAAATACAGGAAAAAGGGTAATTCATTTACTAAAACAATCGCAATATTTCAACCCAGTTGCTATGGTTCGTAAAGAAGAACAATTAAAAGAATTTCAGGAGGTTCACATTGATGCTGTTTTGGGAGATCTTGAAGAAGACGTATCGCATACGGTTAAAAATATTGATAAGATTATTTTTGCTGCAGGTTCCGGAGGAAAGAAAGTAGATGCAGTTGACAGAGACGGTGCTAAAAAAATAATTGATGCCGCCAAAACTAAGGGAATTAAAAAGTTTGTAATGCTGAGTTCGATGGGAGCAAATGAGCCCGAAAAACATCCTGAACTTCAAGAGTATATGAAAGCAAAGCAGGAAGCTGATAACTACCTAATAAAGAGCAATCTCGTATACGCCATTGTAAGACCCGGCACGCTTAATAACGAAAGAGGTTCTGGTAAAATACAATTAAAAAAATCATTGAATATTAACGGAGAGATAAGCCGGGATGATGTGGCTCAAACACTGGTGAGAGCACTTCATGATGACGCCGCTATTAATGAGACATTTGAAATTTTAGAAGGAGATATGCTCATAGGTAAGGCTTTAGAAGTCATTGCTTGAAGTTAAAACGCGCAGTAAGATTTTATTTTCGTATAAAATGCACTTCAATATAGCTGACAAAAATTGAGGTTTCAAGTAAACTACCTCAGGTCAAGCTTATAGGCATTTGTTTGAAACAAACGTTTAATTTCGAGGCAAGCCTTGGGGTATCAGACCCTTTGGCGGTGCCAATAAACATCTAATAAACCGCTAAAAATGGAACATAAAATAATTTTAAAAAATATAGAATTCGTAACACATAATGTTTTACGTCTGGTAACAGAGAAACCAGAGAATTACAGTTTTAATCCGGGGCAGGCTACTGAGCTCTCGATTGATAAAGACGGCTGGCGTGATGAAAAAAGACCCTTTACATTTACCAGTCTCCCAGAAGATTCAACCTTGGAATTCACGATCAAAATATACCCTTCTCATAACGGAATGACCGAACAATTGCCTAAGCTTAAAGTGGGTGATCATTTGATTCTAGGCGATTCGTGGGGTGCGATTTCCTATAAAGGACCGGGAACCTTTATCGCAGGTGGAGCAGGGATTACGCCTTTTATTGCGATCATGAAAGATCTTAAAAAACGTGGTTTGCTTGATGGAAACACTTTGTTTTTTGGAAATGATACTGAAAAAGATATCATTTATAAAGAAAATTTAAATGCATGGTTAAGAGATCAGGTACATCATGTACTTTCAAAAGAAGATATTCAGGCTTATGATAGCGGATTTATTAATAAAGAATTACTTAAGAAGTATAATTTAGATACTTCAAAATATGTGTATTTATGCGGACCACCCCCAATGATGGAATCAGTTCAGGCAGATCTTCACGCAATGGGCGTTTCCAAAGATATGATGGTGGCAGAAGATCTCACGTGATAAACAGTCACATTTAAATAAAAAAATATGAAATTTGAAGGGCAGAAAGTTTTTATAACCGGCGGAGATCGTGGAATAGGGAAGGAGCTGGTAAAAGTATTAATTGCGAAAGGCGTGAAGGATTTTGCGATCCTATCAAGAAGTTTATCCGGATTTGAGGCTTTAAAGAAAGCATTTCCTTCGATACATTTTAAAGGATTTAAAGGTAATGTGACCGATGTTGAGACCATAAAAGATTTGGTAGATTCCCTTAAAAATTCATGGGGAGTTGTTGATATGCTTATCAATAATGCCGGCGTGGTGTCCGCCGGACATCTGGAAGAGAGTAGTGATGATGATATTATTAATCAGATAAATGTAAACCTTACGGGTCCGGCATTACTTACCAAACATTTACTGCCTTTGCTTAAAAAGAGTAAACAAGCATCGATTATCAATGTATCTTCCGGACTAGGATTGATTGCCATGCCTTTTTATGCTGTATATGCCAGTACTAAAGCAGGTATTCGGCAATTTTCAGATGCGATCCGTAGAGAATTCACACCTTATAATATCCATGTGTTATGTATTTATCCAACAGCCACTGATACCGATATGATGGAAAGTTCAAGTCGCAAAAATATGGATTCGCCTGAAATGGTTGCAGAGGAATCGATAGCCGCTTTGGAGCAGGGAAAAGTCAACATCGTTTTTGGAGGCATGAAGCGTAAAAAAGATGCATTATTCAATTTTATCCATCCGGAAGCAATGGATGAAGAGATTGCCGAACGATACGAAGATCTGGAATTTGCTACCAGAAATCATCGTGCGATGTAGTAGAACATTGAATAAGAAATATTAAAAAGAAATAATGAAAGCCGCTTAGTGAAGCGGCTTTTTTGATATGCTAAGTCTGGAAAGAACGTAGGAATCTGAAAATCAGCGTTTTTCCCCTTGTTTGGAAGTTCGATTTACATAAAAAAAAGACATACATACGGATGTCAAAAAAATTGAATTAAAAAGGATATTATTCTAGCGCACCTAAAAACCTGAAATTGATTCATTTTTTTGGTACATCCCATAAAAAAGCGTAATTTTACGTTTATAAAAAAGTAAAAATACCACAAAGATGTTGGCAAGGCAAAAGGTAATAGATATGATTCCCACTGAGGCAGATCCCGCCTGGATGCTCAGCTTCCTGCAAGACAAGAAGTTTACGATCAATCATGTTCGTGCACTTAAAGCATTAAGCCACATCAATATTCGTGAACTTTCACAAATCCTGAATATCAATCCAAAAACATTTACTACCTACACAAAAGATATCTCCAAGATTAAGATAGACACAAAAGAGCATATTATTTTATTAATATCATTGCTTAAAAAGGGAGCAGAAGTTTTTGGAGATTCACAAGACTTCAATGAATGGCTGGAGTCTCCTAATGTATTTTTCGATCACAAAGAACCTATTGCGTTTTTAAACACCATTAGTGGCATTCGTTTTGTAGACAGCCGTCTTACCGCCATGGAATACGGTGATAATGTGTAATGGAGGTATTTCGAATTACCCAGAGCAAATATGCTGAAGTTCTAAGTGCTTCCGGTGCTCCTAACCGTTGGAATAAGGATAACGAGTATGTAATTTACACTTCACAAAGCAGAGCCTTGTGCACCTTAGAAATGGTTGCGCATCGCAATGCACGCATGAAAAAACTGGATTATAGATTGTTACGCGTCTCCCTTCCTTCAGACAAGAAATTTTATCACGAAATTGCTTCTTCTTTGCCACAAGACTGGCGATTACTTAAATATTACAGTCGCTTACAAACCATTGGTAGTGACTGGTATCGAAACAAGTCCACCCTCATTCTCAAAGTACCTTCTGTTTTAATTCCCGGAGAATATAATTTTATTATTAATACAAATCATACAGATTTTCAGAAAGTACAGATTGTCCGGAGCGATCCTTTTATCTGGGATCAGCGATTGTTATAATTAAGGGCGTTATATTCAAATAGTTGTTTTACATCCCCAACATCATTTTGGTTAGGATAAAAATTACCGATTGAAATGAAAGTCTTTACACCTCTTCCAGTAAACGATGCTATTATTTAATAAACTAACTATTACTGAAAGGGTAACTGCTGGATGACTGGGTCTTTTCGAAGGAGTATTGCGACTCAGAAATCTGCAAGATGTAACGCTGCGATTTGTGTACCTATCTTTTAGATTTAACTCATAATGTGCTATCCCGATCCCAAGAAGTCCACAATACAAAACAGGTTTTTATGGATTTCTTAATCCATAAAAACCTGTTTTTTTTAATACCTACGCAAATCTAGTGGGACAACTTACTGTGGGAGGGTAACTGGAAGTTTGACCTCCACAGGTTTCTGCTCCTGACGCTAGATAAGCACCTCCGGAAACCTGATTCGTTTCAAAACTGGATACATACTTTTTGTTGAGACTCAACGATTTTAAACTCTTTCTTTTCATAATATAACTATTTTAAAATTAAATGATTAAGTAAGATAATTAAAAAATAGTATGATAGGAAAAAGAAATTGTTAATGTTGAAATATCTTTCAAGTGGCTACTGCTGTTCACTAGGAACAATATATACATCGTTTATATTTACCCTGGCTGGTTGCGTCAAGGTATAATAAACAGCATTTGCAATATCTTCGGCTTCAAGCGTAGTCATCTCCATCATATCTCCCATTTGATCGAGAATATCTTCATCGGTGATCGTACTGGGCAAATTCGTAGCAACAGCACCGGGTTCTATCGAGGTTACATTTATGCCATGTTCAGGAGCTAATTCCTGTCGTAATCCTTCAGAGAACATTTTCACGGCTGATTTGGTTGCGCAATAAACGGCACCACCGGGAAAATAGCGATGCGCTGCCATCGATGAAATATTGATGATATTACCTCCTTTATTTTTCTTTAATTCGGGTAGTACTGCTGCAACACCATTTAAGACTCCCTTAATATTAACGTCCACCATTTTGTCCCATTCATCCGTCTTTAGTTTCTCAATAAATGACAATGGCATCAATCCTGCATTGTTAATGAGTGCATCTATTTTACCAAAGGTGGCTACTGTTTGTTGAACAGATTCTTTAAAATCTGAGGCTTTGGTTACATCTCCAGGAGTTACCAAAGCATGACCTCCCTCTTTTTCTATTTGAGATTTCAACTCTTTTAATGCATCTTCACTCCGCGCCATTAATACGACGGAGGCTCCATGTTTAGCTAATTTAATTGCGGTTGCTTTACCAATACCACTTGAAGCACCGGTAATAAGGATTACTTTGTTTTCTACTTTCATTTTTATTTTTTAAAGTCAATATAGGCAGATATGACAGGACATGATGACGCTATTCTGATAAGTTTTAACGTAAATACGAAAAACAAATGGCTTGAACGATTCCCCATGAATGAGTATTGTTGAAGCAGCGATCAGAAGATAGTTTCGTTGCTGTATAACTCAGTAAAATATCATCATATGAAAGAATTAACATTCGAGTCTGTAAACAAAGAAATTGAGAACTTAGACCTGAACGATTTAGATTCCCGAGCCAAAGTGGCTTCTGTAGATATGGTTTCGTGAATCTGTGAAATTTGGGGTAAGATTGGTAATATCGTGAGGTTAATCGCGAACATTCCTTTAATTCCCAAAAAGTGGAGAGACGCATTGCAATTATTGATCAATACGTTAGACGTAGACATGTAAAAAAAGTTGGGAAGAAGTTTAACCACTCTTCTTTTTTGCCTCTCCAAAAAAGAAGGAAAAAAGGAGACTTTCTCGATAGGTGTTTGTAAAAGTTTCATCAACTTTTACAACCGTAAATAACTTTCTAAAAAGTCTCCAAGGCTTCGACTTTTCTTAACGGAAGTCATTCACTACACTTACGAGAAAGAAGACATCCAACAAAACATTAACTCTTTAGTATTCAACCGACCTATTTTCAATTACGTAGTAAAACAAGGGGGTTTGAAGCATGGGTCTGAGGAAAACCGCTGTAAGTTTTCAAGGAATTTAAAAGTGAGTCTTGTCCCGGCGCTTCGGGATGTTCCTTTTCATCAAGGAAAAGAACGAGGAAGATTAAAAAAGCCTAACATAAATTTTATTACTGTATTTAAGAATAAAGTTTTAACCCCCACAAAATTTACTTGACCCATTAGATAGTCTATGCGCTGTATAAGAATCAATAGATCAACGAACTTTTTAAAAATCGCGTGAACTTGTTTGTAGTCATGATTTGATGGAAGATCGTAAAGGGAATTACGATCTTCTTTTTTATTGGCACCGCCAAAGGGTCAAATACCTCTAGGCTTGCCCTGAAAGGTAGTTTACATTAAATAGAGCCATTAACAACAGCGATTGTAATTACTAGTTCGCTCTCTGCCGCTCCAGTACGATCCGCAATATTCTAACTGACGCTTTATACAGGGCTTAACCGGGGTAAAGATACCGCAATTGAACAGCGAGTGCCGGCAATGAAAGCAATAATCAGAAACTGTGACCCAGTAACAACCATCTGCGCTAATTTCTACTTCAAACAAAGTTCTTAATTCTTCAATGGTGCTTCCTTCCAGAAATTTAAGTGAATTGATCAATTCATCCTTGTCACTTAAGGGTGCCGTTTCATCTTCCGGGATCGCTATTAAGGCCTTAAAATAATCGGTTTTTGACAGTTCGTAATAGCGATTGGTTTTCTCTTCAAAAGTTTCTCCTTTTGTATCGGTAAGGAATCCGCTGGAAACCACCAATACAAGCGCACATAATACTAGGGATAATCTTTTCATTTTAATAGGTTTAATGGGTTAATACTTAAAGATAACAAAATATTCTTTAAGTAAGAAATTAGCTACATATTGAATATGATAATTGAATTTTAATGTATCGGGATAAGACTTTCAGAGATGCTAATATCAAATTAGTTTGCGTATAATTATGAAATGCTAGTCAAACCTGATTCGATCTACAGCAGACTATTTTTGCATACTACGATCGTATTGCTATCGGATTTTATTCAGAATTCTTAAACCTCTTAAGAAAGATGGCTTCCGGAAGCTATCTTTTCTTGATTCCTTCTTCAAACCATTTATTACCCCGTATCTTTGCAGCGTTTTATTGAAAAAGTACAAATAGATAATTATGAGTAAAGTAAAAGAGAATGATGTGGTGAAGGTTCATTACACGGGTAAACTTAGTAACGGACAAGTTTTTGACAGTTCATTGGAAAAAGAGCCTATTCAGATTGAATTAGGGAAAGGTCAGTTGATTCCCGGTTTTGAAAACGGATTGATAGGCATGGAAGTTAATGAAAAGAAAACCATAGAGATCGAAAAAGAAAAAGCGTATGGTGAGGTCCGTAAAGAGCTTTTTCAAAAGGTTCCCAAGAGTGCCTTGCCACAAGAAATGAAGCCAGAAGTAGGCATGGGATTGGTAGGTACAAATCCTGACGGATCACAACAGCAGTTTCGAATCGTACAAATAGAGGCCGAAGATATTATCGTAGATGCGAATCATCCGCTGGCTGGCCAGGATCTCACTTTTGATTTGGAAGTAGTAGAGATCCTTTAAATAATAAAAACATTCAATTAATTGACGTCTTTCCTTCACAGGGAAGGCGTTTTTTTTTGGAATCTCTTGCTTTGTTGAAACCTCAAATTAACAAAGCTACATCTCATAGGTTTCTCCTTATTTTGAATAATAAATCATCCTGGAAGGGGAAAAATGCCCTGAAATAAACAGGAAAAAGCCTTAAAAAATACGGGAATAATTCCCCTTAGAAATTAATTTTCTGAACAGTACATTTACTCCTATAATCTAGCAGTATCCTCCCTCACCTTGCGAACTTATAATCAGGAAGCATTCTATATGGAATTAATTATTAGACCCACCGTTATTAAAGGATTAATAACAAATATCAAGCAACAATTTCCTCAGGAATTTTGTGCTTTTCTGTACGGCCAAAGTACAGAAAACAAAGTAATACTCGAAGAATTATTTCCGGTGAAGAATTATGCAAAAAGCGGAAGATTTTTCGTGTTGAAAAAAGAAGATGTGCTACAAAGCAAGCATCATCTCGCCTTCTTTCATAGTCATAATAGAGGCAACCTTGAATTATCCCGTTTAGACAGGAAGAACTATCGATTTATAGCCAATTATTGGATCCTAGGGAGAATTTTAGACGAGAAATTACTGTTAAAAGCATATAACCCATTTTATGAAAATATCAACATTAAACGCAAATCGTAGAGAGTACAATCGAATGCGAGACCGAATAAGTGACCTCTCCAGAGAATATTCATTCGATCAAATAGTACGCATTGAAAATTTGGAAATCGAAAAATTCAAGCTTAAAAAAAGCGTAGCAGAAAAAACCTATGGCTGGGCCATGTCTCATGTGTTATCGCGAGATGAAAGAGAAAAAATCATAGCTAATTTTCTTAGAAGTCTCGATCTAAAGTTCGACTCAAACCTTCATGATTTCATTATTGGATCTTCAGACGATCCGGGATGCTGTGGGGGAGGAGGGCGCAGTAGCGAACCTGCAGGATCAGATCGGGAAGAAAGAATGAGAGATTTGGAAGAACAGGGAAGAAACCCTATATACATTCCGCATCCTGGTGGGCCAGGAGGAGATATCTATTACGATGACTAACCTGACTATAAATTAAATCATGGAGAAAAAAACACCCTATTTAGAATTGCTTTATCAATATAAATTGAAGCGGATGGAGGCAGAAGTTTACATAGAGAATCTCACGGCTAATATGAAGAACCTTGAAGAAAACGAACATGCAATCTCAGATTATACTCTAGAAATGAGTATACGTAATTCGCATTCTTTGCTCGTTTTCTATTTAAAAAGAAAAAGTATCATAGATCTCAATATAAAAAATATCACGCATGAACTTGAAAAAATTTGAATTCGAAAATTGCATCCCTTTGCAAAATGCTGCGTATTTCAATTCACTGCTTACACAGCTTAAAAATGCAAAAAGAAGGATATGGATCAATTTTTTTTACATTAACATTTTGCCAGATCGGGACATTAATTATTTATCCAGGGAGCTTTTTGAAGTGATCATTTCCAAATTTCAGGACGGGCTAAATGTAAAGGTGGCACTTGGAACCAAAGATGATTTGTCGAATTTGGGAATCAGCAATAAGGTGGTTTTAAAGTTTCTTCATCAGTATAATATTCCTTGTCAACTCTATGATGGATCCAGAATGTTTTCTCATAGCAAGTATATACTGATAGATGACAAAATATGTATAATAGGCTCTCATAACTGGAGCGACAGATCACTCACTGAGGGTATTGATGATTCTTTGCTTATAACCTCAGAAAGCTTAACGCAATACCTATCAAACGACTTTTTCCAAAACTGGACATAATGGAACTTACAATCAATTATAAAGATCATTTTCCTTACCTCTTTCAATCTTCAAAGAATTCTCAAAAAGCATTCTCCACCCTGCTTAACAAACTCGGAAAGATCAACGGCGGAATACTGGTACCGTACGAAAAAGAAACCAGCGAGGCTTTTTTTGTAGGTAAAATCAAAGAAGCGCTCGACAGGCAAATTGTTTTTTACCTCAATCAGCTTATAGGTAATACAGATATGGATTATCTAAATGCTTCGGTTAAAGATAAATGGTTACAAAAAAGTTCATCATCTTATTTGAAATTATGGTCCGAAGCAATTAATGCAAGCGCTTTACATACATCCGTTTTAGACCTACAGAATAATCCTTCCTTTGAAAACTACTATCAGTTATTTCTTGATAAAAAGATCTCATTCACTCATCATTCACTCAGCACTAATTTAATCGAAAATGAATTACTGGCGATCTTATTCAGATTGGAAAATCATACTTCCTGGATAGCACCAGAATCGGCTAAAAACATTTTCCGATACCAGAAACTTTCTGATCTGGCGATACATCATCCTGTATCGGAAGCAATTGAAAGTAAAAGAAATGATTATGCTGTTATTCTATTTGATTCCTATTACTTTGATGCTTTGATAGATCATATTTCGAATGCACAAAGATCGATTGATATTTTGATGTTCTATTTTGCGTTAGACAGACGAAAAAAATCGGCCATTACCACAAAACTATACAATGCCCTGGTTGACGCCCATAAGCGAGGCGTAAAAGTTCAGGTCGTACTAGACCGTGATAAAGAAGATGAGAAATACAATACCAGAGAAGTAAATAAAAATGCGATCAAAAGCTTAAGAAAAGCTGGAATAAATGCACGATTTGATAGCAAAGAAAATGTGGTTCATTCAAAAGTAGTAGTTATCGATGCTAAGATACTTTTTTCGGGTAGCCATAATTTTTCAATCTCATCTAGCTTTAGATATGAGGAAGTCTCCATCATGCTTAAAAATACAGAGGTATCTAAGCACTATAAAAAATTTATCAGTACGCTCTAATAAGAGAGGGGTACGAAATGTATTTTAGAATCGTATAAATAGAGGACGAAGATATCATCGTAGATGCGAATCATCCGCTGGCTGGCCAGGACTTCCTTTTTGATTTGGAAGTAGTAGAGATGCTTTAAAAAATAAAATTATAGAACAAACGTCTTTCTTAAACATAGAAGGCGTTTTTTATAGCCTGTATTCAACGAACGCTATTTGAACAGGATAAAAAACGATCCTGAAAAAAATCAAAACTAACTTCACCGGAGCTTATTCATAGATCTGTTTGTAACTGATTAAGGGTTAAAACACGTTTTCTAAACAGGGAAAACCCGGTATAAAAAAGGGGTTTAAGTACCTTTTTTAGTAACTAAATGATACCTAATTTTAGAATAATTAGTTATAAGAGCTTTCTCCCAAACTACGATCAAATTTTTGCTTTACGAGAGAAATTTAGATCAAAGGAATTTTTCTAAAACATTCAGCGACAACTCAATTGGTATCTCCGATAGATGCCGAACATATACCAATAAATAAAAATAATTATGGCTATTCAAGAAACATCAATCAGTTTTCCGGTCACTCGTGGGTCTGGTCCAAGAAATGCAAGCAGCACGCTGGTGTTCCCGCGAGAAGTAACAAAAGCGGTGGCTGCTGTACGGGGCTATCAAATAGGATTTGTAGGGGATGACCATCATGTGGGAATCCTTCAGGTAGAGTTAGATACTAGCATCAATAACAATGTGGTAATTGTCAACGGGAAATTAGGTTGCCGCGATTGGTCTGGTAGTTGGGATGACGAATATAATGGGGCAATTCAAGTGACTGTGATCGCAGAACTGGCGTCCGTTACCGCTCCCGAACCACGAGGAGATCTACAAATTTTGGATGTAGAAGTGAATCAGGCTACGCAGTTCTTTAGAGCTGCAGAGCATCTGGATGCAGCTAATGTAATGCCTGATAATTCCATGCCATTAATAGGCGGAAAAATGACCGGACTGCGGTTTTATACCGATTACGATGCTACCGCAGGGCTCCCAGCAATTTCGAATCTTTCAGGAACATTAACTGTAAGACAAGGCGGTGCGATTGCCAATTTTTCACCACTCGCTACCATTACACCCATACGAACCACGGAAATAGATCGGGCGCAGGTCGATCATACGTTGAATTTTGCCATTCCGGCAGCCTGGTGTCGCGGCCGATTGGACATCAGCTGTCGTATTTTTGATGCAGCGAATCCTGCACAAACCTCAGCTTCCTTTCAAAAAACACTTCAATTCGTAGATGTAAACCCACTTAGAGTTTATGGAGTAGGCATAAATTATACGGGTATGGGATTAAATTTGCCAGCCCCTACGATTGGAAATCTTAACAATACCTTTAATTTTACACGTAGGGTCTGGCCAACGGGTGATGTACTTACGTCTGGTTTCACTACCATCATGTTCAGTGATAACATGGCAGGTGTAGCTGCCGATGGTTGTGGTAGCGGATTCAATAATTTGCTGAGTCAGCTTAGAGATATCAAAGGAGATACAGACGATCTGGTTTACGGACTCCTGCCAACAGGAACACCCTTAACCGGGGTTGCCGGATGCGGTGGAGGAGGAGCCGGAAGTGGTGTTAACGGAGATCAGGTGACTGCAGCACATGAAGCCGGACATGCGGTAGGTAGAAAGCATGCGCCATGCGATGATAGCAGCAGATGTGATACACCCCAAAATACAGATGATAATTTTCCCTTGTATGGCAACTATGTGTCTGACAGTATAGGTGAATTTGGTTTTGACCCTTCGGTAAATCGAGTTCATGACCCTAGCACTCGTCGTGATTTTATGGGCTATTCGGGTAACGACTGGATTAGTCCCTACACGTATCGTGCACTTTTAACCAAAGGAGATCCTATTTCATTTACACCGTCGGCCAGACGAAATATGTTTATTTTCGCTGCCAATGCGATTGCTGCTCCAGATGGGAATTCAGTGAACTCCCAGGAACGGGCAGAGTGGATAAAACAACGCATTCCCTTGCTTTTTCTCAGACTCTGGGTAGACCGGAAAAAGGTAACGCTTACCCCTTCATTTACCTATCCTGCCTATATAAGACGCCCAGGTAATAATTCTGAATATGAAGTACATCTTGAAGATGCCAAAGGAGCTGTGCTTGCTTGCGTACGTTTACAAATGGCATGCGGTACCTGCGATCATGATTGCGGACCACTGGAACTACTGGGGGAAGTGCCGTGGGCAGACTCAGCTAAGCAATTGGTGCTTCGAAAAGATGGTACGGATATAGAGCGTTTCGATATCGAAGAACCGCCCAAACTTAAGGTAAAAACGACAAAGAACAAATCAGGAGAATACAAAGTTTCATGGGAAGCTATTGGAGACAGTGATGATTTAAACTATTTGTT
This sequence comes from Flavobacteriaceae bacterium M23B6Z8, assembly GCA_046199005.1. Lineage (GTDB taxonomy): Bacteria > Bacteroidota > Bacteroidia > Flavobacteriales > Flavobacteriaceae > Ascidiimonas. The sequence continues at coordinate 2,259,497 of CP176050.1, read as the reverse complement.
ACAATGGCAGGATTACGATGGCACCTGGCGCGGTATCAGCCCCAGAACCAAAGAACATAGTATCCTTATCCCCAAGAGATATCAATTTGCCGACAGGAAAGTACTAAAACTGCGTTTGCTCGCCGTACATCTATTACATACGGCTTTAGAAGAGTTTGAAATTAAAACCTCGAATGCTGAGCCTCCTATCGTTGTTGATGTTAATTATCAACCAGAAAATAAAACCTATTATGCCTTTGCGTCAGATGCGGTAGGCAGAATGATCCCTTCTGATAATTTAGTGTGGTATGATGATAACGGAGGAGAGTTGGCTAAAGGCAATGCGCTATCTATAAAGTCATTGTCAAATCAAGAAGGTGTTGCAACTGTAAAGCTTATAGATGCCAACATAACAGCTACCGAAGGATACGCATTGCTAAATCCTAGAAAGAAAAACCCGAAAGAAATTTGCGGGTACAGGCCCAATAGCAGTGCTTCTATCGAATTATTAAAGCAGGCAGGTATATTAGATAACGATAAAAAATAAATCAAAATGGAAATATCAAATTCAACAATCAACTTTGGTCGGTTTGAAGGATCAGGCCCACGAACTCAAAGCAATACGGTCACTTTACCTGGAGCAGTAACTTCGGCTACCGCAGTACTTACAGGTTTTAATGTGCAATTTTCTTCTAATGATGGTGATCACCATTTGGGGAATCTTGATGTGCGACTAAGAGCAGACTTGCTAACAGCTACCACCGTAAGAGTGACAGCGACCTTTGGATTGCGTGATTGGAGTGGCTCCTGGGACGATCGCTATGAAGGACAAATATTCTTTTCGGTTATAGGTGAATAAGAAAAGGGAATCTTAATTAATTTTAAGATTCCCCTTGATTTTTACGATAGCGATCAAACTATTAACAACATTGGTAGTAGCCTGGGTAACGGGCTCTTCCGCTCCAGTAAGAACCACAATACTCAAGTTGTTTTTTAGAGCAGAATTTTACCTTTCTGAAGGGTCCGCAAAAAATTGTAGAACTTCTACAGCTCGAACAAGTAGTAGATACGGTGACCCAGGAACAACCATAGGCATCCACTTCTACTTCAAAGATCGTTTTCAATTCCTCCAGCGTACTTCCTTCTAAGAATTTAAGCGAAGCGATCAATTCGTCTTCATTGGTTGACTTTACGAATTCGTCTTCAGGAATGGCGATCAACACTTTAAAATACTCCGTTTTCGAAAGTTCATGATAGCGGTCTGCTTTCTCTTCAAAACTTACTTCATTGGTTGCTGGTGTAAATCCGCTGGAAATAACCAGTACAAATGCACATACAAATAAGGTTACTTTTTTCATATTACTGAGTTTAATTGGTTTGTATGGGTAAGATATGAAAAATATACGTACTGTAGGAAATAGATTACATTTATTTTTTTCGAGCAGCCTATCTGGCCGATCAAGCCTTTACCGTGAAGTCTTGAATTGCTCTACTTGTGAATCAAAAAAGTCAACGCTCATGATTGTAGAAACTTCGTTACTTTAACCTGCCATCCCTTAGAATACCGTCGGGAATCAGGATGAACGTAATCGTATCATTTCTATCATACTCATCGACGGATATGTGATAGTGCGCTTCGTGACGCTGTCAGACAGAAGAAAGTTTGAAGTATTACTACTATAACTGAATTAATGATATTTCAAAAGCCTTTTACGACACTTCAATACATTTTGATTTGATTTTGTTTTTAATCTCAGGATATTTGATCTGTTACTATACCGACTTATTTCCAGGGTTTGCAAGCCATTCAAATAATTCCGTTATTAGCATGAGAGCATGCCTTTTAGAAGCTAACATTTATGCCACTGTTCAACAAAAAGAAACGTATACAATATTTAGGGTTTGATGATTTTTGGTATTCCGTGATCGGCATTGTCTTAATAAGCTTTATCAGTAATTATCTTTTTAATAGTTCCCCTCAACGTACCTCCTTAGATCTCATTTTGGTAGGTTGGAGTGTTGCCTTGTTTTATACGCTTTGCGATTGGATAATCATTCGAAGTATTTTAATTTACTTACGAAAAAAATATCCCGACTTTAAAGATGATATAAGGCGGGTAAGCATTCTTATAATAGCTATTATTTGCGTTGTAGTATTGGTAGATTTCATTGGAGGCCTTATCACCACGGGCTTTATCGAACTATTAGGGTACAGCTCCTATCATGAAACAAGATTAAGAGAACTTCTACCCATAACGATCATTACTATTATGGTGATGGCTATTTACGAAGTAATCTATTCGTATGTGCGGTTAAAAAAATCAATTCGGGAAGAAGAACAGGCAAAACGAGTCATGATACAGGCGCAGTTAGATACCCTAAGGAATCAGGCAAAACCCCACTTTATATTTAATAGCCTGAATACCTTACGAGATATTATTGATCAGGATACCAAGGAAGAAGCTAAAGACTTTGTAGATAATTTATCTGGCGTTTACCGTTTTATTATGGAGTCAGGAACATCAAATACAATTCCGTTAGAAAAAGAATTCGCATTTGCCAAAGCCTATATCCATATCCAATCGGAAAGATTTGGAGGCAACTTACAAGTAAACTGGAACATTCCGGAAGATCAGCTTCAGGCAGCGATCGTACCTATGAGTTTACAACTTTTACTGGAAAACGCCATCAAGCATAATGTGATTTCCAAAGCGAAACCTTTATGTATTTCCGTGAATATTAAAGACGATACCTTGGTGGTAAGGAATAAAATTCAGGTAAAATCCACTCAAATACCTTCTACAAAAATCGGATTAAAGAATATTGAACAACGGTATCAACTTATATCCCATCAGAAACCTGTCATTCATAATGACGGTAACTATTTTACCGTTTCGCTTCCGCTATTAAAACCATCCAAGAAAAGATCATGAAAATACTCATTGTTGAAGATGAACCCCGTGCTGCTAATCAGTTACAAAACCTATTGAATAAAAGTAGTTTTGATTTTGAAATACTTACCATTATCGATTCTGTAGAAGAAACGGTTTCCTGGTTTCAACAAAATCGGAATCCTGATTTGGTTTTTATGGACATTCAACTGGCAGACGGCCTAAGTTTTGAAATTTTTCAGAAAACAGAAGTAACCGCCCCTATTATTTTCACCACCGCCTTCGATCAATACGCCATTCAGGCATTTAAAGTCAATAGCATCGACTATTTACTAAAGCCTGTCAAACAAAATGAGTTGGATGCTGCACTCACCAAATTTTCAAATTCGCAAGATCTATCCCATCGCTTAGCACCTACGATTTTAAATGAACTTCTCAATAGTATGCAGACTCCACAACAGCGTTCAGGCATCCTGGTAAAAGAGGGGAGTGGTTTTGTGCAAATAAGAGTATCAGAACTTTTGTATGTGTACTCGCAGGACAGCATTACCTTCGGGGTTACTCAGCACAAACGCTACATCATAGATGAGACTATCGATCAATTATTTGATTCACTAGATCACACTAAATTTTACCGAATCAACAGAGGTCAGATCATTTCCAAATTTGCGATTGAAAAAATAGCACCTTATTTCAACCATCGTGTAAAATTGTCATTGTCAAATCCGCGAGATCAGGAATTCATCGTGAGCAGAAAAAAAACCAGTGATTTTAAAGACTGGCTGAACCGTTAAGGCTTGGGCGACGTTTCAAGTACTGATTACTACATTTCAGCATAATTCACTCCTGTACAGGGTATATTAGAGGCATATTTGTGATGTAACCAAAAAACAACATCATGAAAAAAGCAATTCATATTCTTACCCTGTTCTTCTTTCTTCAATTAACCGCGCAACAAACCATAAGCACAGCGCAATGGCAGGAGGACCTTCGTTTTATTCAAAACACCATCCATAACGACTATTCTTTTCTTTTTGTAAAAACCACCAAACAAGATTTTGATGCTCAGGTGGAGGCACTTTATAATGAGATCCCAAAGCTGGAACCTCATGAGATTAAAGTAGGCTTCACCCGATTGATCGCTTCCTTTAAATACGGACATACCGGCGTATATTTCGGTCAGAAAAACATTGGCTTTCGTTCCTTTCCGTTTAATTTATTTGAGTTTGAGAATGAGATCTATCTTCAGGGAGTTTCCAAAAACTATCAAAAAGCAGTAGGCGCTAAGGTTTTAAAGATCAATGGAATGACCATAGAAGAAGCATTAGAAAAAATAGCTCCTATGGTGAATGCTGAAAATTCTCAGTTCTTTAAGGCATACGGAATTAATTACCTGGGATATCCTGCCGTTTTACACGCTCAAGGCATCACCAAAACGCTGCAAAACACCATTACCCTTACCTTAGAAAAAAATGGCGATGTATTCACAGAGACGTTTACCGTGATGGAAGACGGCGTGAATGTTCCCACACATTACGGCTATGTGTTTCAGCACGAAAACTGGCTGGAGGCAAGAGACACCTCGTCCACCCCTTTGTATTTAAAAGATCTTGATAAGATGTATGTTTCCGAATACCTCGAAAAAGAGAAAGCGATGTACGTAAGGCATAGTGCCATCGGGAATGATGCAGCAGAAAGTGTGAAAGATTTTTACGCCCGTGTTTTCGAAGCTGTCGAGCAAAAAGAAGTAGAGAAATTAATCATTGATCTCCGCTTGAATGGAGGCGGAAATAACTATTTGAATAAGCCGATCATCACCGGACTTATAGAAACCAAGAAGATCAATCAAACCGGAAAATTATTTGTGATCATTGGAAAACGAACCTATTCTGCTTGTCAAAACCTCGTTAACGAACTCGATAATTATACGAATGCCATTTTCGTAGGGGAACCCACCGCCGAGAATATTAACTTTTGGGGAGATAACCGTCCGGTAAAACTACCCAATAGCGGTATTGACGTTTCTTTGTCGTATTTATGGTGGCAAGATAAGCCCGCGTTGGAAAATGCCGACTGGAAAGCACCCAGCATTCCCGTGACCATGAGTTTTGAAGCTTATGAGAGTAATCAAGATCCGGTGTTAGAAGCGGCCCTGACCTTTTCTAATAAGGATTTTAAACCCAATCCCATGCAGTATGTAACCGATTTGTACACCTCGGGGCAAACACAAAAACTAGCAGAAGAACTTCCTAAAATGATCCAGGATCCGCAATATGCCTTTTGTGATTTCGAAATTGAATTAAATAAAAAGGGAAACCTTTTATTGCAAAGCGGACGCATCCCACAGGTGCATGCTTCCATTCAGGTATTTTCTATGATTTCACAGCTCTTCCCGAATTCGGCCTTAACCTATAAAAATCTGGGAGAAGCCTATACCATACTGGGGGATACTGCTAAGGCAAGGGAAGTACTTCAAAAGGCGATTTCCTTAGACAATGGCGGAAAGATTGGTAAAGCTGCAAAAGAGATGTTGGTGGAGATAGAGGAGCGGTAGTTGCTAAAAGCGAGGGCAGTATTTAGTATAAAATATAGTTATTTACTTACCTATTTAACAGAATATTATGTATGTGTACGTATAATTTACCTTAAATTAGATAAACTTAAAAATTAAAAGCTATGTTGAAAAGTGTTCGTAATCTTGGTCATGCTTTAAGCAAAGATCAACAAAGGTCTATTACTGGAGGTGGAGTTTATGCTTGTTTCATATACAGTTGGAGCGACTTAATTGACTGTATGGAGCGTGGGGGAGAAATTGTTTATTGCGATCCCACTGTAGAATGTGTTTCCGAAGATTGATCTTAGGTAAGTAAATCATAATCTAGCGAACTTCGGTTCGCTTTTTTATTTCTGTTTTTTTGGTTTTAAGGTCGTCTTACAATTCTTTTCTAAATTTAACATAACTATGTATTTGTTCTCTATTATATATAGAGGGTGCATGATCTGAGTTTTTAATCGAAGAGTCACTTTGCTTTGGTAAACGGCATAAAAAGGGCAGGTCTGGCAGACTTTTTGAAGTAGGAGTGAGGTGGTGCGCTGGCTTTTAATTTTTTCCATAGTTTCTTAATAAAATTTAGTATTTAAAAGTTCTTTGTGGTGTTAGTGGAAAACTCTAAATCATCTAGGGTGGAGTAGTGGCTAAAATGTGGGTGGAATAGGAATCTTAAAAAAGAGCCCATATCCTTGGCATATAATTCAATATTCGCTATATTGCACCAATAGTATGATGATTTAAACATATGCGCTATGGCAACAGTTCGTAAAACGGTAACCTTTACCGAACAACAGGATAAATGGATAAAAGCCCAAATCGAAGCTGGGGAATTCACAAACGATAGTGAGTACCTCAGAAATCTTGTACGTCAGGATCAGGCCAACAAAACCAAGTTTCTTTCTCTTAAAGCGAAACTAGTTGAAGGGCTTGAAAGTGGTGTTAGTTCGAAATCGTTACCCGATATTATGAAAGAAGTGGAAGCACGTATGCGGAAAGATGGGCTTTTATAAGCTATCCAGCAAAGCCGAAATCGATTTGGCTGAAATGTACGAGTTTGGGATATACAAATTCGGACTGACTCAAGCACAAAACTATTTTTATAATATGCATAAAGCATTTGAAGTACTTGCCAAAAATGTGAATTTGGGTCGTGATGCCTCAGAATTTATTGAAGATTTGAAAAGATTCTCTTATAAGGCTCATACGATATTCTATTTGCAAACTACAAGCGGAATTTTTATTCTTAGAGTTTTAAGTCACCGCATGAACTATGAGCAGAACCTCTAAAAGGAATAGGGATGCTCAGAAATTACTGAATACTTATCGGGATTAAATTATAAATAATTGTATTAAAAGTTGCTTGTGTGATGCCTGCCCTGAGTTTTATCTAAGGGTAACTTAGCTTTGGTAAAAAGCTAAGATGTAATACATCATTTTCTTTATTTTTTTCTTTCTAAAAGCTTCTTTTAAAATGTAATGGAATACGCTTTGCCCGAAGCGACCATAGGAGTGAAGTGTGAATGTGTATGGAATGAGAAATCTATGCCAATATTTCCCGTTAGACTACAATTTTTAATCTATATTTAACATTTACAATACAAATTATATTTTTATGACTAAGTGGGAAAAACTTTTACAGGATGTTACTTTTAGAAATCGTACAGCAACTATTTCAATTGATGGCAGAGACCCATTCGAAAAAGATTATGGAAGGTTAATATCTAGTTCTCCCATTAGACGTTTACAAGATAAAACACAAGTTTTTCCACTTGAGAGTAGTGATTATATTAGAACTAGACTAACTCATTCACTAGAGGTTTCTTACATAGGAGGTTCAATAGGAAAAAGCATAGAAAAATATGTGATTGATGAGAAAAAAGAATTGCCAGAATCACATCGCGGTCAGATTAGTTCTCTTCTAAGGTGTTCTGGACTTGTCCATGACTTAGGAAATCCGCCTTTTGGTCATTTCGGTGAGTCAGCGATACAAAATTATTTTAAAGATTATTTTGATAATAATGAGGTTGATTTAAGTGACAAAGAGAAAGCAGATTTTTTGAACTTTGATGGTAATGTTCAAACTTTTAGAATATTAAGAAGACTACATTTCTTCAAAGATGAGCATAGCTTTAATTTAACTTTTCCTACCCTGGCAAGTATAATTAAATACCCCTCAAATTCAATTGAAGGAAACAAAAAAAAGAAAGCAAAAGAAATTAGGCAAAAAAAATACGGTTATTTTGCTTCAGAGGAGGAAGATTATCAAATAATTAATGAAAAATTGGGTTTGAATAATCGTAGACATCCTATTGTATATTTAATGGAAGCAGCAGATGATATTGCCTATTGTGCTGCGGATATTGAAGATGGAGTAAAACTAGGCATATTAAATTATGAAACCTTACGAAATGTATTTGAAAAAAACCTGAAGGCTAATAAGGATTTATTAGAGGAATTAGATGTGTATCACAAAAATAATGACAATAAATTATCAGATAAACTTTCTCTTACTGTTCAGCAATTTAGAGTTAAAACTCAAGGGAAGATGATTGAGGGTGTTGTTGACTGTTTTAAAAAAAACTATAAAAAAATAATGACGGGAACTTTTGAACATGAATTAATTGATAGGTCAAGAGGTTCAGATATTCGCGAGTCATTCGAAGAGCTCCAAAGGATAGTGTTTGATAACAAGAAAATCATGCAAACGGAGTTAGCAGGATGGGAAATTATTTATGGTTTGCTAGATATTTTTATTCCAGCAACGAAATCAGAAGAATTTAAAAGTGGTGGCAATACTAAAGAGGCAAGGCTTTATAAAAATATATCCTCTAGTTATAGATATATTTATGAAAACTATAATCGCCATGATAATGAAGTATATAATAAAATGCAGCTAGTTGTAGACTTTATAAGTGGTATGACTGATACATATGCGCTAAATTTATATAGAAAATTAAAGGGAATAAGATTGTAATGTTAAATCTTATTGAAGATAAGATATTATTTAAAAAGCTTTTTGCAACGAGGTTTAAAGAAGTCCTAAAAGAGCATCCAGACTTTTATGAATTCATAATGAATTTATTAGTCTATGGAACTGCTTATGTTGTTGGTGGGTTTGTGCGAGATTCCATTAACAATAAAAAATCCAGAGATTTGGATATGATTACTTCAGTTTCTCATAACCAATTAGAAGATTTATTGAAGAGTTCTAAACTGAATTACTCAATCAATAGAATGCAAGGTGTTAAAATAAAATTGGATAAGTTTGAAGTTGATATTTGGAGTATTGACAATAATTGGGCATTTCGAGACTCTGTTGTGAAAAGAAATGAAGATTATATTTTAGATAATATATCTGATGGTTGCTTCTATAATTATGATGGGTTGGTAATAAATATACATACCAATAATTTTAGGTCAAATCATTATAATGATTTTGTAAAGAAAAGACAATTAGATATAATACAAAAGAGTAAGTCTTATAAGTCAAAAAACCCAACAGTAGAAGCAAATATACTCCGTGCGATTTATCTCAATGAAGTATATGGTGTTGATATAACGCCTAATTGTATGAGTTATTTAGTAAAGATGATAAGTAATGTTTCAGAAAATTACAATTTGAAAGACAGATTGAATCTTTATTTAAATAAATATAAAAAATATGGAAAAGTCTTATCTATTGATGACGTGATGGAGACAACAAAGCTCATTAAATATGTCCATGCGAATAGAATTGAAGAACAAAAAAATCCTGGTCAATTCAATATAGATTTTGGTTGAGTTTCACTTACAACTTGTTAAGATTTTGGTTAAAATAACAGGAGAGTAGAGCTTAATATTTTAATTAATATAGTAGTTTAAGTAAGGAAGAAATCAAAATTGTGGAGAACTACTAAAAAATGGTACTATGAAGAACAGAACTAGCATAAATAACAGTAGTATCGATTCTGCTGGTATTCCTAAAGATTACAAACAAGCCATAGCAGAATTAATTTGGAATGGATTTGATGCCAAAGCATCAAAAGTAAATATATCTTTCAAGTCAAATGAATTAGACCATATAACTAAACTTAACGTTTCTGATAATGGAGAAGGAATAGATTATGAGAATTTAAGTCAAACATTTGGCGCTTTTTTAGATTCTGTAAAAAAGAATTCGTTCCAAAGGTCTTCTTATAATAGAGGAAAAAAAGGTAAAGGACGATATTCTTTTGCAACATTTGCAGGTAAAGCAACATGGCATACAATTTATAAAAAGGGTGATAAATTATTGGAGTACGATATAATTATAAATAAGTCCAACAAAGAAGAGTATGAAGATGTCAATAAAAAAGTATCAAAAGCTAAAAATACTGGAACTGATGTAGTTTTAGAAAATCTTTTTGAAGTAACAGCTTATTCCTTTAACAACAAGGAATTCAAGGATTTTTTAGCGAAAGAATTTGGTTGGTTTATTTTTTTAAATAAAGACTCAAATTTTACCCTAGAAATAAATGGGGAACCAATAGAGTATAATTACCTAATAGCAGAAAATGATAAAAAGAAATTAACTATTACAGACAGTGAAAAAATTGATTATAGTTTTTCTGTTACATATTTAAGGTGGGCAGATAGTATTGGTGATAAATACTATTATTATTTTTTAAATAATGAAAGAAGAGAAGTCGCTAAAAAGTTAACTACATATAATAATAATGCAATCGATTTTCATCATAGCGTTTTTATTGAATCTGATTTCTTCAATTCATTCGATTTAAGCAATGACCATTCTGAAGAGGATAATCTTTTTAGTGAAAATAAAAACAATAAAGTTTTTAAAGCTTTAGTAAAAGATTTAAATGAATTTCTTTTTAGAAAGCAAAAAGACTTTATAAGAGGTAATGCCGCAGAGGCATTTGTATCAAAAATGCAGACAAAAGGTGTCTTTCCAAGATTTGCAAATAATAAGTATGATTTAGAAAGAAAAAAGGATTTAATAAATGTTGTAAAGGAGATTTATTGTGTTCAACCAAAGGTGTTTAAAGGCCTTAAAGCAGAACAAGAAAAGACTTTTTTAGGATTTCTAAACTTGCTATTAGATACAGACGAGCGAGAAAATATTATAGAAATTATTGAAGGTGTTGTTCAATTAACTAAAGAAGAAAGAAAAGACCTAACTAACGTATTAAAGAAGAGTAGTTTTTCAAAAATATTGACAACTATTAAGCTCATTGAAAATCGATTTAAAATTGTAGAATTGTTGAAAGTCCTAGTCTTTGATTTAAAAAAATTCACAACAGAGCGTCATCATATTCAAAAAGTAATAGAAGATAATTATTGGCTATTTGGAGAACAGTATCATTTAGCATCAGCGGATGATAATTTTCAAAAATTATTAGCAAACTATTTATACATTATTGATGGCATTAAAGAAACAAAGAAAATAAAGTCTTATGATTGGAAAAGAAGACCAGACATTTTCATGTGCAGAAAGAGAAATCTTCCTGACACTGTTGATTCTGAATATCAAATTGAAGAAAATATAATGGTTGAGTTAAAAAGACCCTCTGTTACAATCGGCAAGGAACAGTTTAGACAAATTGACGATTACTTGGACTTTATAATGAAAGAAGACCAATTTAACAGTCAGACAAGGCGATGGAAATTTTATGTAATAAGCAACAAGGTAGATGATTATATTGAAAAGCAATATGAAGCCTTCAAGGATAAAGGAAAACGCTTTTTGGTTCATCAAGCAGGTAAATATGAAATTTTTGCAATGACTTGGGACGATTTATTCAGGGCTTTTGAAATAAAACATAGCTACTTGTTGGAAAAACTAGAATTTGATAAAAGTGCAATTAAAGAAGAGTTACAATTAAAAGGTATAAATTTAGATTCTAAATCTTCGGACAAAATAGCCAATCAAATTATTGAGATTAACTAATATGAAGGATTTACTAGAATTCATAAGGTTAAAACTCAATGAATTTGAAATCCAAATTTCTAATAATGAAGGTGGGAGAGAAGGAGTAGACTTCATAATCGACACAAACGAAATCTGTTTACAATCCATAGATTTAGATTCAGAGCGAAGTGTGAAAATTTCTAAACACGAACTAGGCGAGTTGAAAGACAACTTATTTATATTATTGGTTTTAATTATGGATAATGAACCATATATCCAATTGGGAAATTAAAGTATCAAGCAAATTCATTGAAGAGCTTGAAAAGTATGCTTTAAATAATATGATTAATAAACTAAAAGTTCAGTTTTATAACATTATGTAAAATAGAGTCTGCGTTTTTTACCCAGAGGAATTATTATAGCTGCGAGATGACGTGGCTGGATAATGGTAGTATTATTGATGAAACAAAACGTTATAAATCGCCAACCCACCAGCTCGCTACTTTACTTAAAAAGGTCTACTAGACCTTTTCGTAACGTTGCCCGCATGCAGCCTTCGAAGGCCTCATAATCACAAACTAAAACCCTTTAATATGGAAAAATGAAATTAAATTCTTATGCTAATCATAAGTAAATTAAATAGTTAATCTCTAGTTAACTACAAAAGTGAACGGTTTAATACTTATTAAATTTAAAAGGAATTATTAATATCAAATACCTTTTAAAAATGAAAAAGAACAAAAAAATTGGTTTATCGCTGAACAAAAAAGTAATTTCAAAACTAGAAAGTAGTTTTGTTAAAGGAGGAAGTCATGATTGTAATGGGTCAATCCAAAATAATTGCTTAGGAAAACCCTCTTTACATTGTGGATCATTGAGTTGTGATAGTTTTGCATGTCCAACTGCCGATTGGACTGTAGGATATTGTGATGTGCTATTTGAATAGATTATTTTCTGTAGATAATTATGAATTGAAAAGCTGCTCTCGAGTAGCTTTTTTTTCTTGCTATAATTAAGATTCAAGCTTAATATATCAATGTGCTATAAATTCCATTATCGTAATCTGTTTTCAGCTAATATTTACTGTTATAATTCACTTAGACCAAATGATATCTGAAATTGTATAAAATAGTACTTAGAAGGCTTAATGCATAAATAACTTAATCAGTCTTCTTTTAAATTCCAAACCCGTAATTTGTTTTTACATAATTACGAACGATATAGACCTAAAGGCACTATATCTGTAATTATATGAAATAGCGCTGAAAAAGCGCTATACACAAATTACTATGTTATTGTACTATAATTTATATTATGTAAAATAGATTATTTTGTATACCAGAAAATTCTAAGGTGTTTGTTAGGTGCTACAACCTTCTACTCCCTAAAACAATAACCAATCACTCGCATAGGTCATTCTATGAATGGCCTGGGATTCGTTAGTGACCATTTCTGGTGCCTGTTTTGTGCAGGTTTTAACGCAGTGATTCTTTTTATCAATGTACTTTGAAGGTGCTTCTACATCCTTAAAAGAATTGCTTAGCACGAAAACGATGCCAGCTATCCAACACATATAAAATACGAGAAACCATTTGTGCTTTTTCATTGGTAAGGTGGTTTGATTGATGAATACTACGAATGTACTTGTATTTACGCTTCCAAATTCTTAATGCTTCGCCAACAAAACTTAAATCTTTCCTAAAAAAGCACCACCTTTTTGCGAATACGTTCATATTTCTTCTACCGCTTTCTTTACGCCCTTTAAAAGCCCTAAATTTCTCTTAAAACTGATAAATATCTTTTTTTATACAGCCTACAGTTCGTAATTTTCCTTCAATAATTAGAAGAACATTTAAATTACATATATATGCAAGTGAATTTTGAATTTGTAGATCTTACGCAAAGCGACCGTTTGGAGTCTCTTACCCGTGAAAAACTCGATAAATTAGCCAACCGCTATGACTTTGTCATTCGTGCAGATGTATTCTTTAAAAAAGAAAATACGACTGGCGACAAAGGAAAAAAATGTAACATCAGACTGAGCCTTCCGGGGCCTCGTATTTTTGCGGAATCTGATGAGATCAGCTTTGAAGCTGCGATGCACGAAACGATTCGGGATCTGGAAGTTCAGCTTAAAAAACGCAAAGCGACCATGTCGTCGCATTAAAATTCTATTTTGTGAGTTAAAAACCCGGCACATCGCCGGGTTTTTTAGTTTCTAAAGTGATGTGTATACGCGATGAAAATGGTTTTTGTCGTTTTTAATCTACATGAAGGCTTCTACCGTGAATGCTACAGCTGACTTCTAACGCATCTTTATATGGAGCTTTAGTATAATATTATGGGCATATCATAATGGTTTAGAATGCATTTGGAGTGATTTAGGGTCATTGAGCATTGTTTTTGCTTGGTACAGTTGCTTTCAGGGAACAGCTAAAAAAGTTCGGGATTAATTTTGCCTCTGTCCTTTTTTGTCTCTCCAACCCTTCAATAAAATACAGGGCAGGCATTGATAAAACTAAGTAAATAAGTTTGGCTATAACGTAGTTCCTTTACTTTTTTTCATTGCCAAAAAAAGTAACAAAAAAGGCTAGGCTTATGAATAAATCTTGAGAAAATACTACGGCACCCACCACCACGGATGAAAAGAAACTCCCCGCTATCGCAGGGTCAAACAGTTTTTCATCCCATAGCCCGCGCTGCTGCCTTGATTTTTAAAGATTTCTTCAATAGGCCGGATTTCAGTTCTATCATTACTTTGAGTATAATAATAAAAAGTTATTTTGATTTTTTCTGATTCCCAATAAAGCCGTTCTTTTTTAAGATTTTAAATACCGACCTATTTTCAATTATGTGGTAAAAACAAGGTGGTTTGAAGCGTTGGCTCGAGAAAGCTGGCCGGCAGCCTTTTCTGCGACAGCGAAAACGGTCTGGCTCGCGCTGAGGAAAACCGCCGTAGGTTTTCAAGAAATTTAAAAGTAAGTCTTGTCCCGACCCGATTCGGGATGGTTATTTTCATCAAGGAAAAGAACGACGAAGATTAAAAAAGCTTCCCATAAATTTGATTTCTGTATTGAAGAATAAAGTTTTAATCCCCACAAAATTTAATTGACCCGCTTTCAGGGAACAGCTAAAAAGTTGGGGCATAACCTCTCTTCCTTTTTGTTCCCCCACCCCTTCGATTAGAATAAGGTAAGGCTTTGATAAAAAAGAAACTTTATCGATAAATGAACTCACGTCTGGTTTCGATACTATTTTTTTGACCTAAAGGATCAAAAAATCACTCAACCGGACGTGCTGACTTTTATTATTTTATTCTTTTTCTTGATGAAATAACTAAAACCTGTACTTAGGATCTATTTTGAAGACTGCCAATGATCCTAATAAAGTAAATATTGAAATCAACACTGCCGTCAGGTCGAGTTTGTTTTGAAGCATTAGCGAAAAAACAAGTATCGAGACCTTTTTTTGAATGATAAATGACCTCTCATTTGGTTTCGATACTATTTTTCGACCTAAAGGATCAAAAAATCACTCAATCGGACGTGCTGGCTTTTATTATTTTATTCTTTTTCTTGATGAAATAACTAAAACCTTTACTTATGATCTATTTTGAAGACTGCCAATGATCCTAATAAAGTAAATATTGAAATCACCACTGCCGTCAGGTCGAGTTTGTTTTGAAGCATTAGCGCAAAAACAAGTATCGAGACCTTTTTTTGAATGATAAATGACCTCACGTTTGGTTTCGATACTATCTTTCGACGTGAAGGATCAAAAATCACTGAACCGGACGTGCTTGCTCTGATTATTTGGTTCTTTTACGCCCCCAACTTTTTATTTGTCCACAAGGGTACTTCGTCCTATCGAACTTCCTGTGAAACGGGGTGAGATAACTACCGAAAGGGCGTTAGCTACTTCCGGTAGATTTTTCAGTCGCTATGCTCCTTCGAAAAGACGTTACACGATACACTGTGATAAAGAAAAGTACCTCAAGGCAAGCCTCGGAGGTATTAGACCCCTTTGGCGGTGCCAATAAAAAAAGCCCGGATGTACCGGGCTTTTAATTTAAGCGGAAATTCCGCTTAACGCTTGATTAACACTTTTACTTTTTGAACGACACCGTCAACAGTTGGTTTTACATAGTAGAATCCTCTTCTCAATCCGCTAAGGTCTACTTCAATGGTCGAAGTGCCCTCTTGGAGGTCTCTTGAGGTTTGCATCACTAACTGACCTGTGTAGTCATATACATTGATCGCTACCGTAGTATTTACGGTACTGTTCAGATAAATGCTGGTACTGTTCACAACCGGGTTGGGTGCAATACGCATCTCGGTTACGACAATCGCACTGCTTCCCTCCTGCTCACAGCTACCTAAAACAGCGCCTCTTCTCAAGAAGGTTGGGACAGCTGCTGGTGGCAAACAATAGTTTCTGCCTCTGTAACACAATTGTACTCTAGGTTGTCTCGGATTGTTTCCGCAAGCAAGATCTACCACTTCAACAGTTACTTCCGCAGTGGCTGTACAACCATTTGCATCGGTGATAGTTACAGTATACGTAGTAGTCTCTTCGGGACATACATTTAAGGTAGCACTCGTAGCTCCTGTACTCCATTCGTAGGTGTAAGGTGCGATTCCTCCGGTAACTCCGGTCACGGAAATATCCGCACAGGATTCTGCAGGTGCATAACCGATGAATACCTGCGCATCTTCTGATACTTCTACCATGATCGCTTCCGGTTCACTCAAGGTGATGGTAGCGTCTATGGTTTCTCCGTTCGCATCGGTCACAGTCACGGTGTACTCCCCTGCTCCCAGGTCGATCGCTTCGGCAGTGGTTTGGCCGTCACTCCATGCATAGGTGTAAGGAGAAGCTCCTCCGGATGCGGTCACTATAGCGGTGGTGGTTTCTCCGGCACATAAGATCGTTCCTGCATCCACCGTAATTTCTAATGGCTCTATGAGGATCAATCTCGCAGATACCGGGAAGTGATCGGAAGAAGTGGTCGTATAATCATTATCATAAAATTCATAATGAACCGTAGCCGATCCGTCTAAATACGCATCAAACAATTCGTTTGAGATTGCAATATGGTCGATCATATTCTCACGGAATACGAACGAACGGAATCCTTGCTCACTTAATGTATCGGTTACGATCTGATAACGCTCGGTATCATTCACATAAGCTTCGAAGCTGGATATAGTCGATGAAATATCGGCTACAGTCTCATCTACGTCGTCATTGTAGTCACCTAAAAGGATGAATTTCTTATCGGCAAACTGCGTATCTAGTGAATCTTTCAATACCTCTACATCGTACTTACGCATGTCGTAGCGGTTTTGGGATTCATTTCCGCTATTGGCTCTGGCATGCAGTGCAATAAGGCTTATTTCTTGGGTAACATTATTGATCGTTACATCGGCCGTCATCAAAAACGGAAGCCTTCCACTGGCATAAAAACGATCGGTCGTGCTTGGATAGTTTACCAAAGCGGAATCGTCTCCTCCGTTGTAAAGCGGATGGATGGTTCGTAACAAGGCCTTGGTTTCTTTTGGCGTTACCGTACTGGTTTTATAGATAAATCCTAATTTCTGGAACGGTGGTGTTCCCTGCGGATTTGAAAAAGCGTCCGAAAGGATAAAATCGTATCCCGGAAGTCCTGCTACTAACTCTGCAAACAAGGCATCATCAGCGATTTCCTGCACGGTATATACATCTGCATCTAAATCGATCAATACACGTAAAACACTGTCTCTTTGAATAGGATCTGATAACGGATTTCCCGCTGCCGGAGAGTTGTTCTCATCACCAAACCACTCAATATTCCAGGAAACCACATCAAAACTCTCATCTTTTGAGATGGGGGAATTGTTTGCGGGATTCTCATAAGGAACGGCACAGGAAAGATCGGAGAACTGTCTTGGCAGTAACTGGAAAAATTCTCTGAAACGTCCTACGACTCCAATCGTTTCACCACAGGTATCAGGTTGTGCAAGGCCTACAAGGTCTTCCACATCATTGTCTATTCTGAGTTCTCCGCTACCACTGGCATCGGTGATAGTGATATTTGAATTCCCAAATAAAAGTTCACCGGGATCAGGGAAGGTCGTGTTTACGATTCGTACCAACTCCCCGGGAAAGTTCGCCAATTCTGCCAGGGTAATCGTTCTGGGTTCAATAGGTTCATTAGGTTGTCCGTTAGCTATGACAGCATTCACGGGACTTATTTGTACCTGATCGTTGAAGGCGCTTCGTACGCCTGTGATCGTGATCGAATCACCAATGGCAAAAACGCCGTCACCATGCACCGTGGCATCGAACACCGCAATTCCTCCAGTACGGTCCTGAATGTAGGCAGAGCCTGCAAACTGATCACTTACCGTAAGTACTCCGGAGACTGTGACTGTGGTTCCAAGTGCTGAATTTCGCGCTTCGGCAATCGAAATCGGATCGCCAGGTTCTACCGTTCCGCCATTTTCGGTTCCGGGTGTGGGTGTTGCCTGTGTATAGGTGCTTGTATTACGTGCGCCCCCTTCTCCGTTAGGAATACGTTGTGAAGACTGACCGTCTTTGTCGCCTCCGCCACCTTCGTTCACTTGTAATTCACCAGCATTTAACAATACCAGAAGACCCGGATCGTCGTCATCGTTGGTGTCATATACAAGGGCATCGATGAGATTATCGGTGGTCACTGCAGTTCCGTTCGGGAAGCTTGCCGCCGCTGCCTGATACAAGGCTATCGCGTCTGCTCCGTTTTGAAAAGTGTTTCCGGGAACGACAAGGCCTACATTAGCTACGCCTACATTTCCTACTACAAAATAGCCTTCCGCATTAGTGGTGAATCCGTTAAGGTCGATCGTATTGTACGAAGTATCTCCATTTCCGTTATACAATACTAAAATGTATCCGGATAAAGAGGTATTACCTGTTCCACCATCGTACAATTCGACAAATTCTTCTACATCTGAACCTGCGGTGTCTGCGTCTAGTTCATTGATGATAAGATTTACTTCTTCGGTCGCATTGGTATTGGCACGTCCCGGTGTTGGGATGGCATTTACATACGTACTGGTGTTACGCAACCCTCCGCTTCCGTTTGGAAACCGTTGAATAGACTGTGTATCTTTTCCACCAATGGCATCTTCATTTACCTGTGGTTCTCCGGCATTTAAGAGAGCTAATAACTCTGCATCGTCTGCGTCATTTGTGTCATATACTACCGCATCTTCCAATCCGGTAAGGGTGACTGCTGTTCCATTTGGGAAATCGGCTGCATTGCCTTGGTAGAGTGCTACGGCGTCCGCTCCGTTTTGGAGTCCGTTACTACCAAAAACGATCGATACATTGGCAACATCGGCATTTCCTAATACGAAATAACCGTTTGCATCTGTGGTGAATCCGCTAAGATCATAGGTAGCATAGCTTAGATTGTTCGATCCGTTATAGAAAACGAGTACATACCCGTCTAAAGGAGCATTCCCTACGCCTCCATCGTATAATTCTACAAATTCTAAAGTATCTGTTCCTGCTGTATCGGCATCCACTTCATTGATAACTATGACAGTTGGTTCTGCTACATCAGCGACTTCGTTGGCGGCTCCAGGGGTATTTATTGCTTCACCATTGTCCGCTAAAGCATCCGGAAAACTCGGTAATCCTTGTCCCCCAAAATCATTTCGAACC
Source organism: Flavobacteriaceae bacterium M23B6Z8 (assembly GCA_046199005.1). Taxonomy (GTDB): domain Bacteria; phylum Bacteroidota; class Bacteroidia; order Flavobacteriales; family Flavobacteriaceae; genus Ascidiimonas. The sequence continues at coordinate 2,240,500 of CP176050.1, read as the reverse complement.
CAATCGGTAGTACTGCCTGTGTTGGCGCCATCGGGAATTCGAGAGGCACCGCCTACCGTAAAGCTAATACCGTCGTATCCTTGTGTGAGGGTCACAGTGCTGTAATTAAAGTCGCCTGCTCCCCCATCGTTTACACCAATACCGTCAACTACCAATTCCCACGGACTTACATCTGCGATTCCGTCATCATCGGTATCCAGATCATCACCAAGAGCTCCGGTAAAGTTCTTTACCAACAAAAGCGTAACGGTTCCGTTCTCGAAGGTGTTTGATCCGAAGCCTGTGGTCCAGTATCCGTTAGCATCTGTAGTACCTACAGTAATTACTTCGTCTATCGTACCCAGCGCATTATTATCCCCTTCAATTTCCAGTAAGGTATACGTGCTTAGATCGGTATTCGGAACTCCTTTTATTTCTACAAATTCATCAGTATCAGATCCTGTATGATTGAATACAAATTCGTTGATCACAGGTTCAGGGGTTCCAAAGGTCTGATTAATATTTACCGCGTTATAAGAGCTGGGAGCAGGTGCTTCCCAAGTAAAATCTTCATAAACGGTTCCTTCACCCGCTAATTGAAGCGAAGTACCCACAGGGTTTCCAATTTCGGCCACGCCAATATCGGTACTTAGCACGCCATCGGCCACTCCTCCTACTCCCGTAAGTGTACCTTCATAGCTTAGAAATTGAATAAGATTGTTAGCGGCATCGGCCAGCGCGATCCCGTCAGGAGATCCGTTTTGAATACCGTTAACCGGAAGGGTAACAGCAAAAGTACCGTAGCCTGCCTGTTCATCAGGAAGTGTTCCAGAGAGTGGGATGGTATTGTACACAGATCCGTTTGACCCATTGTACAGTACCAGCGTATAGCCTGTTAGATCGGTGCCCGCAGGCCCTGCCACTTCAATGGCTTCATCTACATCGGTTCCTGAGTTGTCATAATGAATCTCATTTATAAAAACCGATTGTGCGGTTATCGGTAATACCGATAGAACCATCAGCACAAGTGCTGAAAAGAAAAGTAATTTTACTTTCATTTAGTTAGAATTTAAGTGAGGTTACTAGTGTTTTTTGAAATTAAACGGTGGGTGGTCTTACAGAACTACCTGAAGAGCACATTCACAATTTACTTTCTGTTAATTAATAATTTGCACGAAATTAATGCACTGCTTTAAACCAAAGAATAACAAGACGTTAAGTTACTATTACGGTGAAAGAAATTTAGGGCTTTTTCTTACTTTATTCTGATATAAAAATATTTAAAATTGAAAGAAGCGACAATCGTATTCTTATTTAATCGTTTATCGGAGGAGAACTTTCGATTAAAGTAGAATGATCTCAAATTTTACGGTTAGGCTACTGTTTATTTTTTTAGACTGAAGGATTTTTTTGGTTTGGCATTACTATTGAGGCATTTCTTGTATAACATTAAAACCATTCATTATGAGAAAATCAAGAGAACAAAATGCTGTTAATGGAGGATCACTCGCCGACATCGCTTTCCTGTTACTGATCTTTTTTCTGGTAGCCACCACCATCCCTAATGATGAGGGGATTCCCAGAAAGCTTCCACCGACAAACGAAGACAAGACCATTCCGGAATTCAAAGAACGTAATGTTTTGAATGTCTTTATCAATAAAGACGATGAGCTTTTGGTAAAGGATCGATTGGTGCATCTCAAAGATCTGCGGTTGGCAGTCAAGCGGTTTGTAGACAATAACGGCAGCGGCAACTGCAATTATTGTAGTGGAATAAGAGAGGTGAAACTATCAGAAAAGCCCCAATTGGCGGTGGTTTCTCTAAAAGCAGATCGAGAAGCCTCTTATAAATTCTATGTAGCCGTACAAAATGAACTTACGGGGGCCTATAAAGAGCTGCGTGCCCAGTATGCTGCTAATGTATTTCACAAAACTGTAGAAGCCTTAGACGATGAAGAACGGGATGAAGTTAGAAATGCCTATCCGATGCTGATATCTGAAGCGGAAATCGCCAGATGATCGTATTAAAAAGAAAACCGAAATCGGGGGTTTCTCCGATTTCGGTTTGTAAATGGATAAAGAAAAACGACTAATTACTACTAAAATCCAAATACTATTTCTCCCGTCTCAAGACTAGCATTGGTGTCTTGCTATGCAGACTCATATCTCTCGTATTTAATTTTTTAAATAGACGGTCTAAAAAAGAATGTTTTTTGGTGACCATACAAAGTAATTCTACATTTCTGCTCTGTATGAATAAAGTCGCCGCTCGTTCCAAAGATTTATCTGTGAGCAAATGATAGGCAACCTTTATCGGTTTTATAAGGTCATGCAGGTGTTTGCGAACCAAGTCTTTTTCTTTGCTGAGGGTGTCTCCTTTCTCCAAAACATGCACCACATGGAGTTCGGCTCCCGTTTGATGTAAAAGATCTAGTAAGGGTTTCAATTCACTTCTTTCAAAGTAATAATCGTAATCAGTCAGAAAGCTTATTTCTTTAAAAGGTTCATAAATAGCGGTTTCGGGGACTACTATTAAAGAAAAAGTAGAGGTGCTTATTACCCTCGCCGTATTGCTGCCCAAGAAGAGTTCTTTAATTCCGCTGGCTCCTTTCGTACCCATAACCACCAGGTCAGCTTGTTTTTCTTTTCCTATTTCTTCAATGACATCTGTTAAAAATCCATAAGCTGCGATACTTTCAAAAGAATGATCAGGATTATGAAAAGATCTGTTGATTTGATCCTGAACCTCTCTAAGTCCATCCTGCGCACTTTTGCGAGATACCTCCATCAATTGTTTGGCTGTGTTAGCCGAGGTCATCGTATTGCTGGGTTCTGGCATAGGAGGTGAATATGCATGCACCAGGAAAAAATGACATTTTTGATTGGCAAATAACTGCAATGCGTACGCAATGGCATTATATGCATTCGAAGAGAAATCGGTAGGGATGATAATTTTTTTCATTACATATCACTTTGCGGAAGCTAAAAATAAAACCAAAAAAACCGATTAAGAATGATAAATATCAGCCCATTCAATAATTATAGGTAGTAGCTTTTTTTCTAGTGAAGCTTACATTCGTTCTATGTGTGATAACGGTTTGAAAAAATATAAAGCAACAGCTAGATTGTCTGATTATCAGATTTTTAGTATATTTAAATGCCCTAAATCTATAAAACCATGTACTTTGATAAAAAATTACTCGTTCTAACCGTTGTTCCTTTAGTTCTCACCTTAATTGTTTCTCCGCCTAAAATTACGGTACTTGATGATCAGGCATCAATTCGTCTGGAAATTGTCTCTGATGGTATTATTGGTTCCATAGAGGGATTAAAAACTGAAGTGGAATTTGATCAGGAACAACTCGAAGCCTCTTTCATAAAAGCTACGCTGGATGTAAGTACGCTAAGTACCGGAAATATGGTGCGAGACATCAAACTCACTTCCCGTAAATACCTCCACAAGAAAAAGTTTCCCAATATTACGTTCAAAAGTGTATCGATAAGAAATGTCTATACAGGTTATCTGATCACAGGAGAGCTTACCATAAAAGAAATTACCAAAGAAGTGGTTTTTGATGTAGGTTATTCAGACGGTGCTGTCATAGGCGTAGGTTCTGTAAACCTTATGGACTTTGATATAGAGCTATCAAATAAACGCTACGAAAACAAATTGGACATTTATATCGACCTCCCTTTGGCCAGACCAGAATAAAATCAGCTTTTTTTATCCTTTATTTTTTTGAAACAAAAAATAAAGACGGTTACGTATGCCCCTAGTAACCGCCTTTAAGCAACTTAACCTACTTAATTGCTGTGATTTTAAAACATTAAAACAATGTCAATCATTTAATGTTTATTTCCACACTGAGAAAATTAAACTATAGAGAAATAAATACCTTAAAACTTATCTGAAAAACGTACTTATCAAAGAATGTGATAAGCAGCTATTGAATTAAATTTGAGGCATTTTTTCAATATACTTTATAATATAACGTCATTTGAATATTATATTGTGTAGTACATAAATTAATTTTAAATACTATTTACGGTTTAGATCGCTACCTTTTGATTCTAAAAGATTTACCTGTTTTTATACCGATCGTTATACTCTATAAAGGTAACAAGCGAAACGCTTTCAAGATGGTTGTTTAGGAAAAAAATTCCCATTTTATCGACAATTTCTGTTGTATGTACATAATATGCATTTTATCTTCTAGGAGTACGTATCTTTAAGTATCCTAACCAAACCAGTCTACATGTACATTCTAGGTATCAATTACTATTTTCACGATTCTACCGCCTGTATTGTTCACGACGGGAAACTAATAGCGGCGATTGAAGAAGAACGTTTAAGCAGAGATAAGCATACTCGAAGTTTTCCCAGAAAAGCCATTGCCAGATGCCTTCAAATGGCGGGTATAGATTATAAAGATATTCATCACATTGCGGTATCTATAAAACCTACGCACAATTGGGATAAAAAGGTTGTTTACGCTTTGAATCATCTCAAGAGTTTCAAGCCTTTTTTTAAACATGAGTTTATTCATGGCTACAATAAGCAGCAAGGGCTTTGGAATTGGTACCGACATTATTATGAAGATACTGTAAAAGGCCCTAAGGTACATTTCATTCCGCATCATTATTGTCATGCACCTGCCTCCTTTTTCATCTCTCCGTATGAAGAAGCCGCGTTGATGAGTCTGGACGGTTCCGGAGAATGGGCGACAACGTGGTTGGGTCATGGAAAAGGAAATAAGGTTACCAAATTAGGTGAAAGTTTTTTTCCTCACTCTATGGGGTCGTTCTATGAAGCAGTAACCCAGTTTTGTGGTTTTCGAACCAATTATGATGAAGGCAAGACTATGGGTTTGGCTCCTATGGGAGATCCTGCTCCCTTTAAGGAAAAAGTAAAAGAAATATTAAAAGTTGATTCGGAAGGAAACCTTAAAATCGATTTAAGTTATTTTCTTTATCAGCATATGGGGTGGCGACGATGCTCACAGAAATTCTTCGATACTTTTGGAGCGCCTCGCGAAATGAATGGTCCTTTTGAGTCGCATCATATGAATACCGCTGCTGCATTTCAAGAAGTTTTGGAGGATAGAGCACTGGAAATTGCGCAAATTCTTTACCATAAAACCAAAGCAGATTACCTGGTGATCTCCGGAGGCGTTTCCCTTAACAGTGTGATGAATGGAAGGATCGTTAGGGAGAGTTCGTTTAAAGATGTCTTTGTGATCCCGGCAGCAGGTGATAACGGTACCGCAATAGGCGCGGCCTACTATCTTTACAACGGTATATTAGGCAAAGAACGAAACTATGTGCTTGACGATCCCTATTTGGGAACTTTCTATACCAATGAGGAAATAAAAAAAGTATTAGATGGGGCCAAACTTACTTATGAATATCACGAAGATATTATCGAAGCGGCCTCAGAATTATTAGTAGAGGGAAAAATTATAGGGTGGTTTCAACATGCCATGGAAATAGGACCCCGTGCTTTAGGTAGCAGAAGCATTCTGGCAAACCCTGCTTTTCCTAATATGAAAGACAAGATTAATGCTGAAGTAAAATTCAGAGAAGCATACCGACCTTTTGCACCTTCGGTAATCACAGATGCGGTGAAAGATTTCTTTGAAATTGAGGTGGAGGCGCCTTTCATGCTGAAGGTTTGTGATGTAAAACCGGAGAAGAAGGCGATCATACCGGCAGTTACTCACGTTGACGGAAGTGCCAGAGTTCAAACGGTAAATCGTAAAACGCATGAACGTTATTATGATTTGATCAAAACCATGGGAGATAAAACAGGGGTTCCTGTAGTTTTAAATACGAGTTTCAATATTCAGGGAGAGCCGTTGGTAGAATCTCCTAAGGATGCCGTGAGATGTTTTTACTCAACAGGCTTAGATGCGTTGGTGATCGGTAACTACGTATTAAGAAAATAACGAAAACGTTCTCACTTTCATTAATATTCAACCAAAGATCTCAACTCCTTTTCAAAGCGTTCTTTGGGTAAATACATTTTCTCCAGATTTCCAGCAAAGGGTATCGGTGTTTCCAGGCTTGCTACGCGTTTCACCGGCGCATCCAGATGCTCAAAACAATGCTCGGCGATCAGGGCAGCGATGTCACTGGAAACGCCTCCAAAAAGCGAATCTTCATGCAGTATGATTACTTTTCCGGTTTTCTGTACTGTCTGGTATATAGCTTCTAAATCTATGGGTTGTAAACATCTCAGATCTAATAGATCTGCTTTGATGTCTGAATTTTTTTCAAGAGTTTCAAGTGCCCAATGTACGCCTGCTCCGTAGGTGATAATAGATACATCACCTCCGCTTTTGAGTAAAGAGGCTTCACCCAAGGGGATTGTATAATAGGCTTCCGGCACATCCTGATAAATGCTTCTGTAAAGTGCTTTATGCTCAAAAAACAATACCGGATTGGGATCTAGCACGCTGCTTGCCAGTAAACCTTTGGCATCATATGGAAATGCGGGGTAAACCACCTTTAACCCCGGGGTCTTAGTAAACCACGCTTCATTGGTTTGCGAGTGAAAAGGACCTGCCTGCACTCCTGCTCCACAGGGCATGCGGATCACAACATCAGCATTGGCGCCCCAGCGGTAATGAGATTTGGCAAGGTAATTAACAATAGGATTGAATCCGGAGGAGACAAAATCAGCAAATTGCATTTCAACAACTGCCTTCATCTTATTGATAGATAACCCCATGGCTGCAGAAATTACGGCGGATTCACAAATAGGAGTGTTTCGTACTCTTTCCTTACCAAACTTTTCCAGAAAGCCTTCAGTTATTTTGAAAACACCGCCATATTCGGCAATGTCCTGCCCCATGATCACCATGTTTTCATGCTTTTCCATAGATTGACGAAGTCCCTCTGAAACCGCATCTATAAACCGTATGTTTTTAGTGGTATTATTTTTTTCAAAAACCTGATAATCAAATTCTTTATAAACATCATTTAATTCATTGGTTTCAGTGGATTCAATAGGGTCTTCCTCAAAGGCTTTCTGCAAATGCGCCTCGATCTCCGCCTTTATTTCCAGTTGAATTTTTTCATCATCTTCCGAGGTAAGAATGTTTTGCTCCGCCAAAAATTGTCTGTAGTTTTCAATAGGATCTTTTGCAGCCCACAGATCCATGAGTTCCTGAGGCACGTATTTGGTTCCACTAGCCTCTTCGTGTCCTCTCATTCGAAATGTCTGAAATTCAATAAGTACAGGTCTTGGGTTAGCACGAATACTTTCAGTAAGCTCGAGCATAGTGTTGTAGACTTCCAGAATATTATTTCCGTTTACAATATGAGCTTCCATTCCGTACCCGATGCCCCGGTCTGCCAGATTTTTACAACGATATTGCTCGGAGGTTGGCGTAGATAATCCGTAGCCATTATTTTCAATACAGAACAGCACGGGAAGATCCCAAACAGAAGCGATATTAAGAGCTTCATGAAAGTCACCTTCACTGGTAGCTCCCTCTCCTGTGAATACTGCACACACCTTCTTTTCGTTACGTATTTTATGCGCAAGCGCAATGCCATCCGCAACGCCCAATTGAGGTCCTAAATGAGAGATCATACCCACGATCTTATACTCTTGAGTACCGAAATGAAAGCTGCGATCTCTTCCTTTTGTAAAACCACTCGCCTTCCCTTGCCATTGCGCAAATAAACGATGTAAAGGGATTTCTCTGGTAGTGAAAACCCCCAGATTTCTATGCATAGGTAAAATATACTCATCGGTATGCATCGCCGCTGTCACCCCGGCTGCTATGGCTTCCTGACCTATGCCACTAAACCATTTTGAGATTTTTCCCTGACGAAGAAGAATGAGCATCTTTTCTTCGATCATTCTGGGTTTCAACATTATTTTGTAGAGATAAAGGAGTTTTTCATTCGACAAGTCTCCGATCTCGTACGTAAGTCTTTCAGAAGAAATAGCTTCAGGCATAAGGCGATTCTTTAAAGGACCAAAATTAGGAAATTAACTCTGTAAAACGGGAATACTCAGTAGTAATAATTGCACAGTAATATTTGTAAGTTTCAAAATCATTATTTTTGTTTCTACAAAATATACGGAGACAGATACTTTTAACAATCGAAATAATTAGAGATGAATAAGATACCTAGCGTAGACCTAAGAGATTTTCTAAGCGAAGATCCTGCGCGTAAACAACGTTTTGTGAATGAAATAGGAAATGCCTACGAGACTATCGGATTTGTAGCACTGAAAGGGCATTTTCTGGATGACGAATTGGTAGCAGAGCTATACGATGAAGTAAAGAAATTTTTTGACCTACCCCAGGATACGAAAGAAAAATATGAGATCGAAGGTATCGGCGGGCAAAGAGGTTATACTTCTTTTGGTAAAGAACATGCTAAAGGTAGAAAAGAAGGAGACCTCAAAGAGTTTTGGCATTTTGGTCAGTATGTAGAAGATGATGAAGCGCTCCAAAAGGAATATCCAGATAATGTGCAGGTAGAAGAACTTCCTTCTTTTAATGAAGTGGGTAAAACTACTTTTAAAATGTTGGAAAAGACTGCAAAATATGTATTGCGGGCATTGGCCTTACACCTGGACCTGGAAGAGAATTATTTTGATAAGTACATTAAAAATGGAAATTCGATTCTGAGGCCTATTCACTATCCTCCTATTACGTCTGAGCCTAAAAATGCAGTGCGGGCAGCTGCTCACGGGGATATTAATTTAATAACATTATTGATGGGTGCTCAGGGTCGTGGACTGCAAGTAAAAAATCATCAGGGTGAATGGATCGATGCCATTGCAGAACCAGATGAGTTAATGATCAATGTAGGCGATATGTTATCGCGCCATACCAACAACCGACTCAAATCTACCATTCATCAGGTGGTGAATCCGCCGAGAGAGCATTGGGGAAAATCCCGTTACTCTATTCCCTTTTTTATGCATCCGGTAAGCAGTATGCCACTGGATTGCCTTGAGAGCTGTATTGATGAAGAACATCCTAAGAAATTTGAAGATATTACCGCTGGGGAATTTTTACATGAAAGACTTATCGACCTCGGGTTGATCAAAAAATAATCTAATGGGAAAAAAGAAATTCAACAGTCTTGAATCTTTGGGAGGATTTGTTTTTTCTACGAACGAAGATTTTGTGCCTGAATCTCATGAAGAAAATGAAACTTCGCTCCCACCGGAAGCACAGTATCTTGAAGCGCATTTTAGCAACAAGGGCCGGGGTGGAAAAATCGTGACAGTTATTAAAGGATTCCAAGGTACTACTGAAGAATTAAAATCGCTTGCTAAAAAGCTTAAAACAAAACTAGGCGTTGGAGGTAGTGTTAAAGACGGAGAGATCATAATTCAGGGAGACTACCGTGAAAAGATTATCAGTATTTTGAAAGATCTTTCTTACAAAATAAAACGTGTTGGTGGATAACTTTAACGATAAAACGGAGCTTTTTTTCGATTAAATGTTTACTTTTAGCATACCTAACCAATTATTAAGTACATATGAGCAAAGTTCTTCACATTACCAATGGAGACATGTTTACCTCCAGACTTAAAGAACTAAAGATTAAAGGAGACCTCATTACCTGGAGGGAAATGTTATGCGAAGGCAGAACACTTACCGACGTAGGGAGTGAAAACTTCTGGAAAGTTCGCTTCGACTTTTTCAACAAAGTTTACAAGGTTACTAAAAGAAGTTTTATTGACCGAACGTTAAAAGAATATCGTTCATTGTGTAATCACAAAGTTCATGATGAAATTGTTCTCTGGTTTGAATTTGATTTGTTTTGTCAGATCAATATGATAGCCGTGATCAGCTGGCTTAAAAGGTACAGAAGCGGAACGCAGATATCCTTGGTTTGCAGCGGTAAAGAAGACACTTCCGATAAATTATACGCGCTTAATGATCTCACAGATGATAAATTGCAGGAAAAGTACAAGGATCGAACGCAACTAACTCAAGACGATATTGAATTTGCAGATTATATTTGGCATTTGTATTGCGCAGAGAATCCAATAAGGATGGAGACATTTGCACAATTCAATTCTTCTCAATTCGAATACCTTCCCGATGCTATTGAAGCACACTTAAAACGATTTCCATTCGTTAGTAATGGTCTCAACAAACCGGAAAATCTTATCTTACACCTTGCTGCCGATCAAAAACCGACTACTCAAAATGAATTGGTAAGTCTTGCGCTTAAAAATCAGGGATTTTATGGCTTTGGAGATATGCAGTTTCAACAAATGATCAAGGAATTAAAACCTTTATTCAGTTCAATGAAACCTGTTAAACTCAAAAGAAAAGCGCTTGCGCTACTTGATAACACTACCAGTTTCTATCCTGTTTTAAGAAATGAAGATAGCTATTTGGGCGGCGCTCCAAAATATCAATACCTATACAACGAGGATACAGGCCGACTTCTAAAATTATAAGAATTATGCATATACCTGAATCTGAGTTAATTCTCAACGAGGATGGAAGTATATATCATTTAAATCTACTGCCTCACGATATAGCTCCCACTATTATTTTGGTTGGAGATCCGGATCGCGTAGGTAAGGTATCCAAAAACTTTGAGGAAATCATCGTAAAAAAGCGAAAACGTGAATTCGTCACGCATACCGGCTACTATAAAAAGAAAAAGATCACGGTGATCTCCACAGGTATTGGTACAGATAATATTGATATTGTTCTCAATGAACTGGATGCGCTTACCAATATTGATTTTAAAACCCGTGAGATCAAAGGGTCTATCAACACGTTAGATATCATTAGAATTGGCACTAGCGGTTCACTACAACCTCATATTAAAGTAGACGATTTTCTTTTAAGTAAATATGCAGTAGGATTTGATAGTTTATTGCACTTTTACGAAAGCGATCACGTTCAAAATATTGAAATTCAGGAGGCTATCGTAAAACAGACCAAATGGTATGAAAAAAAATCTGATCCATATGTAGTTGAGGCCTCCACCTCTTTAGCAAAAATATTTGAAGATGAAAAAGTACATCAAGGGTTTACGGCCACTTCAGTAGGTTTTTACGGTCCGCAATCAAGAAAACTTCGCCTTGAGGTGCAGGATTCTGAACTGAATGAACGCTTGACTGCTTTTAACCATAAAGGGTTGCGAATTACCAACCTGGAAATGGAAACAGCCGGTATTTATGGGTTAGCTTCTCTTTTGGGGCATCGAGCGGTTTCTCTTAATTGTATTCTTGCAAACCGTCCTAATAAAACGTTCTCTAAAAATGGCGGCGCCTCAGTTGAGCGACTTATCAAATTCACTTTAGATCGCCTTGCATCGGTATAAATAATTAACGATTTGTTGATTTTAACTTGCTCCCCTTTTTAATACTTTTATCAAAAAAGAGTTGAAGGTAAAAAAGTATCCTTTTCGCAATCCGGAATTAAGCTGGTTATCTTTTAATGCAAGAGTTTTGCAGGAAGCATCAGACCATAGAAATCCCTTGTACGAACGGCTTAAGTTTCTGGCAATTTTTTCTTCAAACCTGGATGAGTTTTTTAAAGTAAAAGTTTCCAAACTAAGACAGATCAAAGAGGTCTCAAAACCTTTGCGTAAAAAACTTATCTTAAAGCCTACTAAGAAATTAAAGGCTATTAATAAAGAAGTACTTGCTCAACAGGAACAATTCGGATCTATTTTTGAAAACCAATTGATCCCGAAATTAAATGACCACGGAATACATCTTATTACAAAGGAAGAATTCTCTGCTTCAAACCGCTTATTCGCTGCTGAATTATTTCAGAAAGAAATTAAGAGCAAAATAGAGACCAAGCATGTTCACGACACTAAAGAACTTTTCTTAAAAGATGGCACACTTTACTTAGCCATCGAAGCAGCTGGGTTGTTGCACGCATTTATTGAAGTGCCTGTAAAAGCCATGGGCAGATTTGTGCAATTTCCCGCAAAAGAGGCTCATACAATTGCATTTCTTGAAGAATTTATTAAAGATAACCTGGAGCAGCTATTTCCAAATAAACAAAAGCTTAAGGCTTATGAAGTAAAACTATCGAGAGATGCAGAACTCTACCTCGATGATGACTATGAGGGCGAACTGGCAGCGCAGGTTTATGAGAATTTATCACAACGTAAAAAGGGGCAGGCCACGAGATTACTATATGATAACAAGATGCCTGAAGCATTGAAAAATGAAATTAGAAAATCCCTATCTCTGGGAAAAGTTGATATGATACCAGGTGGAACATATCATAATTTCAGCGATTTTTTCTCTTTTCCAGACCCTACTGAAAATCCGGATCTCCATTTTAAAAAGATAAACGCTTTAGAACACCCTATACTTAAGGCTGATAATGATTATTTTGAGATCATCAAAACTAAGGATCAAGTGATCCATTTTCCTTATCAATCTTTTGATGTATTGGAGCGTTTTATTTCTGTTGCTGCCGAAGATATCCATGTGACTACTATAAAAATATCGTTATACCGAATCGCCCGTGAATCTAAATTGACCGATGCGCTGCTTCGAGCAGCTGAAAATGGAAAAGAAGTAGTTGTTTTTGTAGAGGCTCAAGCCCGATTTGATGAAGCTAACAATTATGAATGGGGCAAGCGTTTTGAAGCTAAAGGAATAAAGGTATTTTACAGTATGAAGGGAATTAAAGTACACTCCAAAATACTACAAATATACCGGAAGCAAGGTTCAAGTATAGATAAATTCGCCTTCATCGGCACTGGAAACTTTAATGCCAAAACAGCCAGGATTTATTGTGATCACGGTCTTTTTACGGCTCATCCAGGTATCAACTCAGATCTTTCTTTGGTGTTTAGCGTTTTAGAGGGACAAAAAACTTCTTTTTCACCAAACCATTTATTAGTGTCACCTTTCAATACGCGTGAGCGATTTGAGTTGCTTATTGATCAGGAAATTACCAATGCAAAAAACGGACTCAAGTCTGGTATCATGGCAAAAATGAATTCACTTACCGACACATCGATGATCACAAAGTTATACGAAGCTTCCCAGGCAGGCGTACCTGTACGTCTTATTGTTCGTGGAATGTGTAGTTTAATCCCCGGGATTACTGGTGTAAGTGATGGTATTTTTATTACGAGTATTCTGGATAGGTATCTGGAACACGGACGTATATACAAATTTCAGAATGCCGATGATCCATTGCTTTTTATGGGTTCTGCAGACTGGATGCCACGCAATTTAGACAGACGTATCGAAGTGTTGGCACCCATTCTTGATGCTTCAGTATTTAGAGAGCTCAACGATTTGCTTGAAATTCAGTTGAACGATACTTTTAAAGCACGTATTATCGACATGAATGAGACAAATACGTATGTCAATACTTCAAATGAGATGCAACCAGCGTTGCGATCTCAATACGAACAAATAAGGTATCTCTCAAAAAAGCAAAATATAAATTTGATCAAACAATAAAAAAGCTATGATAAAAGTACAGATAGCAGGTGTGCCTGAACATTTTAATTTACCCTGGCATATGGCTATAGAAGAGGGTGCTTTTGAAGATCGAGGCATCGAACTAAATTGGATTGAAGTTCCAGAGGGTACTGGCAGAATGTGCAACATGCTTCGCGAAGAAGAAACAGATCTTGCGATCATTCTCACCGAGGGAATAGTTAAAGATATTACAGCAGGAAATCCTTCAAAAATAGTTCAGGTGTATGTAGCATCTCCTCTTATTTGGGGGGTACACGTAGCTGCAACTTCACCTTATGAGTCTTTAAGCGATCTCGAAGGAAGCAAAGCCGCTATAAGTCGGTTTGGCAGCGGAAGTCATTTAATGGCATATGTAAATGCTTCAAATTTAGGCTGGGATCTCGAGAAGCTTGATTTTGAAGTGGTGCAAAACCTACAAGGGGGTGTCGAAGCATTGAATGCTGGAACGGCAGCTTATTTTTTGTGGGAGCGATTTACCACAAAACCATTGGTAGACAACGGTACTTTTAGAAGAATTGGTGAATGCCCTACCCCCTGGCCTTGTTTTGTAGTAGCGGTCACCGATTCATTTCTTCAAAAAAGTAAAAATATAGTAACTCATATTTTAGAAGTTATCAATAACTACACAGCAGAATTCAAACAAATCCCCAGTATCGATAGAACGATTGCCAATAGGTATAATCAGCAACCCGAAGACGTAAAAACATGGCTTTCCCTTACCGAATGGAGTCAGGATCAACTATCTGAAGAGGTTTTACACGTAGTTCAAAATCAATTATTAGCCCTAAAATTGCTCCCTGAAATACATGATTCCCAGAAGATACTTGCGTTTTTCCCGTAAACCAAGGAAAAATCCTATAAAAATACCGTTAACCGAAAAAGAACTGAATTCATCGAGTATTTTAAGTGACCTAACAGGATTTCATTAGATTTATCTCGCTATTAATCAATGTACTTATACTAAATAGTGTAGTGTCGCAAGAGACCTGCACTATTTTTTTTACCACACGATTGGGGCTTCTCCTCTTTCTGTAAGAAGTTGGTTGCATTTGCTAAAATGACGGTTTCCAAACCAATAACCACGATTCGCGCTTAATGGAGAAGGATGACCTGAGGTGAGAACATGATGTTTTGCCTTATTGACTACTGCCCCTTTTTTTTTGGCATAGCCGCCCCAAAGCAGAAAAACTACGCCTTCTTTTTCTTTCGATAGCGTGTCGATCACAGCGTCTGTAAAAACCTCCCATCCTTTGTTCTGATGACTGCCAGCCTGATGCGCTCTTACGGTTAATGTTGCATTTAGTAAAAGTACTCCTTGCCTGGCCCATTTTTCAAGATCCCCATCAGTTGGATATGGAATTTTCAGATCGGTCTCAAGTTCTTTAAAAATATTGATCAAAGATGGAGGGTGCGCTACCCCGGGATTCACAGAGAAACACAATCCGTTTGCCTGTCCCGGACCGTGATAAGGATCCTGACCAATGATGACCACACGCGTATCCTCAAAAGCACAATAATCGAATGCAGCGAAAATCCGATTTCCTTTTGGATAACAGGTATACTGTTTATACTCTGATCTAACAAAAGCGGTAAGCGATTTAAAGTAAGGTTTTTCAAATTCGTTCGAAAGTCTTGTTTTCCAGCTAGGGTGTATCGCTACGTTCATCGAAAAAGCATTATTTTTGCACTGCTCAAAAGTAGCATATAAAATTGCAATGAACAATATACCAGAAAAAAGCCTACAGGATTTAGAATACGGTACTGTACTCCAGCATCTTTCCGATCGTTGTAATACCGAGATGGGTAAATCTGCCATATTGGAACTTACTCCTTACAAGGAGAAAAGTAAGATGCTTACCTCTTTGCAGCGCACTTTTGAATATCTTTCTTCATTTGACAATAATAACCAGATTCCTAATCACGGTTTTGAAAGCATCAACAAAGAATTACAGCTCCTAAGTATAGAAAATACACAAATAGAAATAGCGGGATTCAGAAAGATCTCAGAGCTTTCAGCGACCGTTAATCTTCACATAAAGTTCTATAAAAAATTTAAGGATTATTACCCTACGCTACATGAGGCAGCAACTGCTATCGAATACACGCTAGCCATCATACAGGAAATTGGAAATGTTGTAGACAAATTTGGCGAGATAAAAGATAATGCCAGTGATGCACTTCTCACGATACGAAGGGGGATGATAGGAGTGAAATCAAAGATCAATCAAAGTTTTGGAAATGCGCTTGGCAGGTATCATACGGCGGGTTTTTTAGACGATATAAGAGAAAGTGTTGTAGACAATCGTAGAGTATTGGCGGTAAAAGCAATGCATCGTCGTAAGGTAAAAGGCGCTATGATGGGCAGCTCCAAGACGGGTAGTATCGTCTATATCGAACCGGAAACTACCTTACAATATTCAAGAGAACTCAGCGAGTTGGAATATGAAGAACGTGAAGAAGTAATTCGAATTTTACGTTCGCTTACTGATTTTCTAAGACCTTTTAAGCCCTTGCTCATTTCTTATCAGGAATTTTTAACGGAAATAGATATGATCGCTGCTAAAGCGAAGTATGCCCAGGAAATGAATGCTACGCTGCCAGAGATCGTTGAAGACAGAGCATTATTTCTTAAAGATGCGTACCACCCCTTATTGTATTTGACCAATAAGCGTAAAAATGAGAAAACATGGCCGCAATCTATTGAATTACACGCTGAGAATAGAATTATTGTTATTTCAGGTCCCAATGCAGGGGGTAAAAGTATTACGTTAAAAACGGTAGGGCTTCTACAGTTAATGATCCAAAGCGGCATGTTAATTCCTGTTCATCCAAGAAGTAAAGTTTGTCTTTTTGAAAGAATACTTACGGATATCGGAGATAATCAGTCTATTGAAAATCACCTGAGTACCTACAGTTATCGGCTTAAGAACATGAATTACTTTCTGCGTAAATGCAATGGTAAAACGTTGTTTCTTATTGACGAATTTGGTACCGGAAGCGATCCGGAGCTTGGCGGAGCGCTGGCAGAAACATTTTTAGAGGAATTTTACCATAGAAATGCTTTTGGAATCATAACGACACACTATGCAAACCTTAAAATGTTGGCGAATGAACTGCCACATGCCACCAATGCCAACATGATGTTCAACAGCAGGACGTTAGAGCCAGAATTCAAACTTGTACTTGGTGATGCCGGGAGTTCGTTTACGTTTGAAGTAGCGCAGAAAAACGGAATCCCCTATAGTCTGATCAATAGAGCGAAGAAGAAGATTGAAAGAGGAAAGGTACGGTTCGATGCAACCATTGCAAAATTGCAAAAAGAACGCAGCAAAATGGAAAAAACTTCTTCTGCCTTAAAATCTGAAGAAGAAAAAGCCAGAGAAGAAACCAAAAGATTAGAGCAACTTAATACTAAAGTAAAGTCGAAGCTAGAGAGTTATCAACAGTTATTTGATCACAATCAACGGATGGTGGCTTTAGGAAATAAGATAAACGATATTTCTGAAAAGTATTTTGCCGATAAGAAAAAACGCCCGTTAATAGCTGAATTTTTAAGGATTGTAGAAACAGAAAATAGCAAACGAAAAAAAAGATCTGCGAACCAGCGAAAAGAGGAGCGTGAAAAGAAAAAGGAAGTTGCCAAAGAAGTAGAGAAAAAGGTCGAAGTAATTCGAGAACAAAAGAAGAAAGAGAAAAAGCAACAAAAAAATAGGGAAGCAACAAAGCCGCGACCTATTCTTAAAGTTGGTGACCGGGTACGAATGAATGATGGTAAAGCCGTTGGAAGTATCGATGCTATTGAGAAAAACAAAGCAATCGTAAATTATGGTATTTTCACCACAAACGTTAATTTGAGTCAGCTGGAACTAGTTGAAGCTGCAAAATCTTAGTAAATGAAAGAAATTCCGAAGGATAAAAAAATCATATTATTTGACGGTGTTTGTAACCTGTGTAATGGTGCCGTACTTTTTATTATTAAAAGAGATCGTAACGATGTTTTTCGATTTACCGCTTTGCAAAGTGAAACAGGGCAAAAATTAACCAGTGAACGAAATATCGATACCGAAAAAACAGATTCTATCATTCTGGTAGATCCTGGAGTGGCTTATTACACACGTTCTACTGCAGCATTGGAGATCGCAAAAGAATTTGGAGGTATATGGGTATTGCTTCGCCCCTTTCAATACATACTTCCGGAAGGTTTACGAGATGGTATCTATAATTTTATTGCTAAAAATCGCTACAAGTGGTTTGGTAAAAAAGAAAGCTGTATGATCCCTACGCCCGAATTGAAAGCTAAGTTTCTGGAGGGCTATTAGTATAAGATTGCTTCTAATGCTTTAAAATACGCTTCATATTCCCTAAGGTTATTGTGAAGTCCCCCTTCTATGGTGAACAGTTCTTTTTCCTGGCCCGATGATAGTTTATAAAGCTTTTGTCCTAGTTCATAGGGTACCAACGTATCCTCAGTGCCATGAATAAAAAAGGTCTTATTGGCGATGTGCGGAATGTTCTCTTCGTTTTGAAAGGGATATTTTAAAAGTGTTTCTGTAGGCAGAAATCTAAACTTAGTTTTAACAACATCAGCAAGGCTGGTAAAACTCGATTCAATAATAAGTTTACCGGGTTCTTTCTTTTTACTGATATAAGAAGCGAATGCACCCCCAAGTGAACGACCAAACACTACAATTTTTTCTTCGGGAAAAAACTGCTGGCAATATCGGTAAAATAAAGTCGTGTCTTCTAGCATCCGCAAGTGTTCCCGAACTCCCCTACTTTTTCCGTAACCCCGATAATCCATGACTACGACGTCATGCTGATAAGTAGCAGCAAGTTGTTCTCCCCAATATCCCCAATAATCCATACTTCTTGCATTTCCATGCAAATAAAGTACGATCCCTTTGGGATTTTCCGCTTTAAAATGTACCCCATGTAATCTGGCACCGTCTGAAGCTTTCAAATAGATTTCCTCAAACGGCAATTTGAAATTAAAAACAAAAGAATCTTCTAAAGATGTGCTTTTGAAAATGAGTTTTTGTTGCAGATAGTCGAACATAGTGATCGTTTGAGGTATTTATCGTTTCTTTCTTCTAAAATTGAGGCTTGATGTTTTCGGGTCAATAGTTTTGGGCAGTTTAGCATGTAAAATCTCTTCTAAAAATCGATGATACTGTGGAAACGTGTGTAAGTTATTATGTCCGCCACCGATTACCGGATAAAGACGTGTCTTTTCTGGATTTATCTTTGATAATTTAATACTTGTTTTAAAAGGAATAAGCTTATCATTTGTACCATGAATGATTTTGATAGGGCATTTTACATATTCAATCCAGCGATAGGTTCTTACCGGAAAACGCAGTAACAGGGCCATGGGCATGATCGGTAAAAAACGTTTGGCAATGTGTCGAACGCTATAGTAGGGTGCATCTAAAATAAGCATTCTTGGATTATTTGTGGAGGCAAGTTTCGCAGCAAAACCAGAACCCAGAGACCTTCCGTAAAGAATAATATATTTTTCATCTACCTGCTTTTTCAATTCATCGTACACGAGTTGCAGGTCTTTCTTGATCCCTTCTTCAGTGCGAATTCCGGTGCTTTTACCAAATCCGCGGTAATCTATCATCAAAACATCAAATCCATATCTTGTAAAATCAATGGCAAATTTCCCCCATCCTTTTATACTCCGTGAGTTACCTTTTAGGTAGAAGACAATTCCTTTCGGGTTCTTCACTTTAAAATGAATGCCATTAATATTAATGTCATCTGCAACTTCAATATTATACTCTTCAAAAACCTGATCCTGATATTGGTATTCAAAATCTGCCGGTAGACGTTCCGGCTTAAAAATGAAGCGTTCCTGTAAAAAATAAACGATCACATTAAGCAGAAGGTATACAGCTGCAATAATGAGTATCCAGGACCACCAGTTCATTTTGTTTATTTTAAATTCTTGAGAATAAAATCAAGGGTTTTATTCGTATTGTCATTCGTTGCAAAGGCCTGATTAAAATAAACCGCCTCTTTTGCCAATTCTAAGTTAAGTAATTTTTTGATGACGTTTTTATGCTCCAGATTTACCTTACCAGTAAGTAAAAGACTAAGATCTTCTCCTTTATCATGATAATCGTATACTTTCTTTAATCCTGTAAGGTAGAGGTGGTCTTTCGTGAAACCTCCTCCCCTATGTACTCGCATACTTATAATAAATGCATCATCTGCATTTAATTTGTAAGTATCATGTAGAAGGTTAAATGAATCGGCAAAGCTGAATCCCTTACGTAAGCTATCAACAGCTATTACTCGATACGCTAATGTCTTTAATCTTTTAATAGTGAGTGAACCACTCATAAATTCGCTAAAAACCGCGAGTCCTTCCTGAGTTTCTACATTTCTGGGAAATCCGTTAGAAAATATATGCAAATCCTGAGCTTGCGCATTATAGGATGTAAGTAAGTGCACCCCAATCTCGTGATGAGCAAGAATATTGAGCTTGTTTTGGCTAAAAAAAGCGTTTTTCTTTAACAATAGAATCTTAGATCTGTTCTTGACCATAGCTTCTGAAGCGATCTTGACAGATTGTTCAATAGTGAATTTGAAGTCGTAGTTTTTTGAAAAGTCTTCAAAAAATCTTTGCGCATCGTTCGCGGAGAATTTCTTGACGGAATCTTCACTGGGCGGATCGTCTTCAAAATGCAAAATGAACTGTGCATTTTCAACGTCTTTATCGGTAGGCGTTCCAAAAAGCTTTAAACTATTGTAATAGAATTTTGATTCTGAACCAATATGATAAATGGCGTCTACCTGCGACGAATAAAAGTAAATAACCTCTTCATAAAATTTTTGAAGGTCAGGATCTTCAATGCGGTCTAACTCTAAAGAGAATAACCGTCGCTGAGTTTCGAAGGCATTAAACTTTATTTTGGTGTACGCAAACTTTGGTTTACTTGTAAATTTAGATTTGAAAAATTTTCGTTTTTCAGTCTCTGCGTTTATGGGATTCAAATAAGGTAGAAGCTCGACACCTTTAAGTATTTTTTCAATTTGTGTATCTACCTTATGAAGTACCGGATAAGAAGTTGATCGCTTCATTGGATTAGTCGCCAGAATAATTATCGTCCCAATTTCGAACCTTAGGATTCCCTAATTTATCTACCGATTTGGCCACCAACATAGAAACTGCTGCATCCCCTGTTACATTTACGGTGGTTCTGCACATGTCTAAAGGACGGTCTACTGCAAAGATCAAAGCGAGTCCTGCTTCTGGTATTCCAGCTTGTGCCAGCACTATGACGAGCATCACCATTCCTGCACCCGGAACCGCCGCCGAACCAATGGAAGCCAGCGTAGCGGTAGCAATAATACCTAATTGGGTAGCAAAGTCCAGATTCATTCCGAAGGCCTGTGCAATAAAAACAGCCGCCACTGCCTGATAAAGGCTGGTTCCATCCATATTAATGGTGGCACCTATGGGCAATACAAAACTAGTTACTTCATCATCTACCCCAAGATGTTCTTCCACACGTTCCATGGTAACTGGTAAAGTAGCGGCACTGGAACTTGTAGAAAAGGCAAGTAATTGTGCCGGAATTATTCCGTTCCAGAAAAACGCCGGTGTTTTTCTGGTAAATATCCAGACGATAAGGGTATAGACTCCCATCATGAGCATTAATCCCAGAATCACACATACTGCGTACCATAACAAGGCGACAAAAAGGTCTGCACTAGGGGCTTCAACCACCAGAGCAGCCAGCAGTGCGAAAACCCCGTAGGGAGCCGCTAACATGATCAGATCTATCAGCTTGAGTATGACTTCATTGAATCCGTCAAAGAATGCTTTTACAGGTCTTGCTTTTTCTTCCGGAATGAGAATAAGTCCGATACCGAAAAAAATCGCAAAAAAGATCACTTGTAACATTTTACCATTATCGGTAGCTGCCTTAAAAATGTTTCCGGGTACCAGATCTTCCAATGCCTGTAACGGACCGGCCTCTTTTTGTTTTTCTGCCTCAGAGATACGCTGAGTGGCGTCTCCGCTATAACTTTCCATTAATTCATTTCTGGTATCTTCTGAAATAGACGTACCTGGTTTTATCACATTAACCACCGTAAGGCCTATAGAAACAGCAATGATAGTGGTAATCACATAGGTTCCTATGGTTCTACCACCCATTTTGGATAGTTTGGAGATATCTTTCAGATCGGAAACTCCTTTGATCAATGAAGCCAGAATTAAGGGCACCGCGATCAATTTTAAAGCGTTGATGAAAATATTACCAAAAGGTTTAATCCAGTCAGTCACAAAACCGGGACCCCATGAGAACCTAGTCATTCCCAAAGCGAATAATACGCCTGCGAGCATTCCTAATAATATTTGCCAGTGTAATGCTAGTTTCTTCATGAAATTTACAATTTATTGGTTCTGTTGAGAAGCAAGTAATCTGCGATCACCAGTGCGGCCATTGCTTCCACGATAGGCACAGCACGAGGAACGACGCATGGGTCATGCCTGCCTTTGCCCTGCATTTCGACTTCTTCTCCTTTGTTGTTAATGGTTGTTTGTTTCTGTATTAAGGTAGCAACTGGTTTGAAAGCAACATTAAAGTAAATGTCCATCCCGTTGCTAATACCTCCCTGAACACCGCCGGAATAATTGGTTTTGGTGGAGCCATCTGTATTGAATTGATCGTTATGATCGCTTCCCTTCATCCTTGCGGCTTCGAATCCGCTACCATATTCAAAACCTTTTACGGCATTAATAGACAACATTGCCTTTCCCAGTTCGGCATGCAATTTATCAAATACAGGCTCTCCAAGACCTACAGGTACTCCACTGATCACACAGGAAATAATCCCTCCAACAGTGTCTCCCTGTTTTTTGATTTTTTTGATGTAGGTTTCCATTTCTGCTGCTGATTCCGGATGCGGACAGCGAACACTATTGGATTCCGTTTTTGAAAAATCAAGTTCCTGATAGGGAGTTTCCATTCGTATTTCACCTACTGCCGATACGAAGGCGTTTATTTTTATATTTTTAAGTAGTTGCTTTGCGATAGCTCCTGCCACTACCCTACTTGCAGTCTCCCGAGCAGAGCTTCTACCACCGCCTCTGTAATCTCTGAAACCGTATTTTTGATCATACACATAGTCTGCATGACTGGGGCGGTAACTATCCTTAATATGTGAATAGTCTTTTGACTTCTGATCTTCATTAAAAATAACAAAACCAATAGGAGTACCCGTGGTTCGCCCTTCAAAAATACCGCTAAAGAACTGCACAGTATCGCTTTCTTTACGTTGCGTGACGATCGCAGACTGTCCCGGTTTACGGCGGTCAAGTTCTCGCTGTATGGCATCCATATCCAAGGTGATTCCGGCAGGGCAACCATCGATGATGCCACCTATTCCTTTACCATGAGATTCTCCAAAAGTAGTGAGCTTGAATAAGTTTCCGAAAGAGTTTCCGGCCATAGTGCTGATGCTTTTGAACAAATGTAAATGTAAAATAAGAGAAACAAAAATTAAAACTGCATAATAATAACTTAATATGGATGCGTTTAGTTGACAATTATTTAACCTTCTTATTATGTATTGGTAATTGCCAAATAATATTGCGATAACAAGAAAAATCTTTCTTTGTCAAAACTTTAAAATCTTGAGGAAGAGGAAGCTTGATACCGTAGTTATATCTGATGTTCATCTGGGCACTTATGGGTGCCATGCGGGTGAGCTCCTATCCTATCTCAACAGTATCAACCCTAAAAGACTTGTTCTAAATGGCGATATTATAGACGTCTGGCAATTTAGAAAACGTTATTTTCCCAAAACACATTTGCAGGTGATAAAAAAGATCATGGATCTATCAACCAAAGGCACCGAAGTGTTTTATATCACCGGTAATCATGACGAAATGCTTAGAAAATTCAGTAACATAAGCATGGGAAACATTCACGTACTTGATAAATTGGTACTGGAACTAGACGGTAAAAAAGCGTGGTTCTTTCACGGGGATGTTTTTGATGCATCTATTCAACACACCAAATGGATTGCTAAATTAGGCGGGTGGGGTTACGACTTGCTAATTCTTTTTAATCGTTGCACTAATTGGATCTTGCAAAGACTTGGAAGGGAGAAGTATTCGCTTTCTAAAAAAATTAAAAGCGGAGTTAAAAAGGCATTAAAATATATAAGCGATTTCGAAAAAGTTGCTTCCGACTTAGCTATACAGCAGGGCTATAAATATGTTATTTGCGGTCATATCCATCAGCCCAAAATGATTCATAAGGTAAATAAAAATGGGATTTGCCTGTACCTGAATAGCGGTGATTGGGTAGAAAACTTAACCGCACTTGAATATTATAACAAACGGTGGGAACTCTATCATTTTCACGAAGACAAATTAAGCCCTTTTTATTCTGATGAAGATCTTAAAACTTTAAATTACAAAGAGTTGCTTGCAGCTATTACAGTTACTGGCAAAAAAGCGGATATTTCATAAACACTTACCTCTTACCATATTATCCTAGGCTAAAGCCTCTTTTAAGATGCTTATCGGATGTTTGGCAATTCTCTGCGTACCATCGTAGATCTGATGCCTGCAACTGGTTCCGTTAGCCGCAATAATAGTTTCTTCTGGTGATCTGCGAATGCTGGGAAATAGTGTGAGCTCACCTACCTGCATACTCACATCATAATGCTCTTTTTCGTAACCGAACGATCCTGCCATTCCACAACAGCCTGATGGAATGATAGTTACCTTGTAGTTTTCGGGAAAGTTAAGTATATCGAAAGTATGTTTTTGATTAGAAAGTGCTTTTTGATGACAATGTGTATGAATTTTTATTTGTTTTGAATCTTTCGTGAATTGTTCTTTGTGGATATTTCCTTTTTTAACTTCATTGCTGATAAACTCCTCTGCCAGAAAACAATTTTCAGAAAGTTTGAGTGCTGATTCAGCATCGTCACACAGTCTGGGATATTCATCTCTAAAAGTTAAAATCGCTGAGGGTTCTAAGCCTATAACAGGACAGTCATTATCAACAAGCTTATCAAGGCATTCGACATTCGAATTTGCAAGACGTTTCGCCTGTGAAAGAAACCCTTTAGATATAAACGTTCTTCCACTTTCACCGTAAAAAAGAGAAATATGATAACCCAGCTTAGAAAACATTTCGATGGCGTCTTTCCCAATAGAAGTATCCATATATCTGGTAAATTCATCGATATAAAGAATGATCTTCCCCAGGGGCTTAGAAGGCTGGTACTGCTGCACATATTTTTCAAAATTAACCCTAGAAACTTCCGGAAGCGTTCGCTTAGGAGCGATCGACAAAGCCTTTTTAATGACCGTACCGGTAAACCCTTTGAAGACAGCATTTGAAATAAACGCAACGTTTGAAGCAATTCGATTTAATGCGGTGTTATATGCAAAACTTTTATCCCGGAGACTTGTTCCGTTTGCTTTTTGATATTGAAACAGAAACTCGGCTTTCATGGTTGCGATGTCCACATTGCTTGGACATTCACTTCCACATGCTTTGCAGCTAAGACACAGATCAAAAACTTCTTTCAATTCTGCATGATCAAATTTATTTTTTTTCTCAGAGCCGGTAAGAAAATCGCGAAGCGCATTAGCGCGTGCACGTGTAGTGTCTTTTTCATTTTTGGTAGCCTGATAACTAGGACACATGGCTCCTTTTGAAAGGTGGGTTTTTCGGCAATCCCCACTACCGTTACATTTTTCAGCAGCTCTCAGAATCCCTAAAGAATCGGTGAAATCTAAAAGCGTTTCGATTTCTGGCTCTTCGCGTTCCGGTTTGTATCTAAGGCTAGTGTCCATAGGGGGAACATTGACTATCTTGCCAGGATTGAAAATGTTTTGTGGATCAAACACCTGTTTTATCTCTTTTAGTATTTGATAGTTTTCAGGGCCTATCATCATTTCAATGAACTCTCCTCTCACAATGCCATCGCCGTGTTCACCGCTCAAAGAACCTTTGTATTTTTTTACCAGTGCCGCAACATCTTCTGTGATCGAGCGAAAGAGTACCACATCTTCTTTTTTCTTGAGATCAAGAATCGGTCTCAGGTGTAATTCTCCAGCACCGGCATGAGCATAATAGACTGCTTTTTGTCCGTAGTCCCGCATCAGTTTTGAGAACTCTTCAATATAAGGAGCTAAATCATCAATGGTGACCGATGTATCTTCAATACAGGCAACGGCTTTTTTATCTCCTACAATATTTCCCAATAAACCGAGTCCTGCTTTACGAAGTTCCATTACTTTTTGAATGTCTTCTCCGTATAGCGAAGGGTACGCATAAGCCAGTTCACTTTCTTTTATCGTTTGTAGCAGTGCATCCTTGCGCTTTTCAAGAACTTTCAGGTCATTGTCTTGAAGCTCAAACATTAAGATTGCTTCCGGATCGCCCTCAATAAAAAACCGATTCGGTAATTGAGATTTATTGTTCTTTGTACAGTCTAAAATAACCTTATCCATCAATTCGCAGGTGGCAAGATCGTGCTTCATAGCTGGTGCTACCGCTTTACAGGCATTTTCAATACTTTCAAAATGTGCAACTACCATTGTTTTGTGTAGAGGAGGTAGCGAATCAAGCTTTAACTTGATCTTAGTAGTAAACGCAAGCGTACCTTCACTACCCGCCAATAACTTACATAAATTAAAATCGATCCCGTCATCAGAAAAAGGATGCATTTCCAAAAGTGAATCCAACGCATAACCGGTATTTCTTCTATGAATTTCAGGTTTCGGAAAATGAGAAGCTACTTGTTCTTTTATGTGTTGCGGACTTAATTGTTCGTTAATTTTGCGGTAAACAGCTCCTTCAAGGGTTTGTAGACTACATTTTTCAACATATTGTTCTGCATTTACAGGTTTGAATACGGTCTCGGATCCATCACTTAAGATCGTATGTAATTCGATTACCTTATCTCTGGTTACTCCGTATTGAATAGAAGTGGTGCCACTAGAATTATTTCCTACCATTCCTCCAATCATGCATCTGTTAGAAGTAGAAGTATTTGGTCCAAAAAAGAGTCCGTAAGGTTCAAGATGCATATTTAATTCATCCCTTATAACGCCTGGTTCTAAAGTAACCGTTTTATCTTTCGTGTTCACCTCAAGTATACGGGTAAGGTATTTGGAAACATCGACTACCAACCCTTCCCCTACGCATTGTCCTGCGAGTGAAGTACCCGCCGTTCGTGGGATTAAGGATATCTTATTTGTTGAAGCAAACTCAACTATCTTTTGAATGTCTGATGCATTTTTAGGATAGCAT
This sequence comes from Flavobacteriaceae bacterium M23B6Z8, assembly GCA_046199005.1. Taxonomy (GTDB): domain Bacteria; phylum Bacteroidota; class Bacteroidia; order Flavobacteriales; family Flavobacteriaceae; genus Ascidiimonas. The sequence continues at coordinate 2,213,758 of CP176050.1, read as the reverse complement.
ACTCCTAACGGTTTCTTTCTATAAACAGAAGCATCGGTTGCGTAAAGTGTTCTGTGCAGTTCATCTAATTGTAGTTCACCCTCAATCGTGTCCTCAAGTTTTTCAAAAAGTTGGTTGGCAAGCATTTAACTTTTTTTTGTAAAAATAGTAATTAAAACCACTTATGTGCGTTATGTTTGTATCTTATAAAATGTAAATTATATGAAAAAAATAATCTTATCAATTGCGTTTATTTTTGTATTTGTACTAACAGCGTTTTCTCAAAGAATTGCTGAGAATGCACTCGGTTTAAGACTTGGAGACAGCGATGGTTTTGGAGCTGAGATCTCCTATCAAAGAGCATTAACAGATAACAATCGACTGGAATTTGGACTAGGATGGCGCGATGCAAACGACTACAATGCTTTTCGACTCACAGGTTTGTATCAATGGGTTTTTCCATTAGATGGTAATTTCAACTGGTATGTGGGTGCCGGAGGTGGTTTTGGAAGCATCGATCCTGATGACGACAATGATCTTACCAGAGATCTGGATAGTGAATTCTTTGCGTTTGTTGCAGGAGATATAGGTATAGAATATAACTTTCGCATTCCGCTAATTCTTTCACTGGATTTTCGTCCTGAGATTGGATTTAGTGACTATACAGATGATTTTGATTTTGATCTGGCTGTAGGTATTAGATATCAATTCTAGATCAGATAAATAAAATATTAATGGATCAAGAGCTGCTGTAATAGCAGCTCTTTACTTTTTGTTAAAACTTATTAGATTCACATACATTTAGTTACCTTTGCCACTTATAAAATTAGAGAAAGAATGAAAAAAATAGGGATTTTCCTTATCGCGTTGATTACCTTGGTTTCCTGTGATCAATTAAAAGAAAATGAGTATAGATTGACGGTTGAGATCGATGGCATCGAGGATGGAAAAAAAGTATATGTTAAAAAATCTGATGAACAGAACTTACCAGTTACTCTGGATAGCACCGAAGTTAAGGATGGCAGCTTTACAGTTTCAGGATTTTCTGAGACCCCCGAATTGCATTACGTATTCATAGAAGGTGTACAGGGCAACCTGGGGTATATCGCAGAGCCTGGAAAAATCAATGTAGTTGCTTATAAAGATAGTATCACCAAGTCTATTTTGGGAGGATCTCCTTCCAATGAAGAGTTTAATGACTTTCTTACGGAGTCTAAGATGATCGCTAATAAAATGAAAGCGATTCAAGATGAATTTGCCGAAGCTGCAAAAAAGGGTGATACGGTTACACTGGGAACTCTACGTGAAACTTATGATGAATTAATGACCGAAGCAAAGGATTTTGAGACAGAGTTCATCAAAGATCATCCAAACTCTTTTATGTCTGCCCTCATTTTAGAGCGAATGCTCTTTTCTGGAGCAAAAGATACTGAAGAAATACAAGAACTTTTCAAACCCATAAGTGAAGAGATCAAAACAACCCGTGTTGGAAAGAATATTTCCAAAAAATTACAAGAGCTTACCAAGACTAGCATAGGATCTATAGCTCCTGAATTTCAAGGCCCGACACCTGAGGGTACCATGTTGTCTTTGAGTGATGCAAAAGGAAAAGTAACCATTATTGATTTTTGGGCATCCTGGTGTAAGCCATGTCGGGTTGAAAATCCAAGAGTCGTTAAAATGTATCATAAATACCACGATCAGGGACTCAACATTATAGGAGTTTCTTTAGATAAAACGGCCGATGCATGGAAAAAGGCGATTGAAGTAGACTCCCTGCCTTGGCACCATGTATCCAATCTGAAATACTGGCAAGATCCTATTGCGCGTTTGTACAACGTAAGAAGTGTTCCGGCTACTTATATTTTAGATGAAAACGGAAAAATTGTGGCTAAGAATCTGCGAGGTGAAGCCTTGGATGCGAAAGTGGCAGAACTACTATCTGGAAGCTAATTAATCTTAGAAAGAATAACAAAAGGTGTGACGTTATAGGTCACACCTTTTGTTATTAATGAAATTGATGTTTATTGGCACCGCCGAAGGGTCTAATACCCAGAAACTTGCCTTAAAATTAAACGTTGGTTTCAAACAAAAGCCTCATGGGCTTACCCTGAGATAGTTTACTTCAGTTGAAAAACAACATAAACTTTCGTCCTTATTTCCAGTTCTCCTGGTGCTACGGTTTCTCTTGCCGCAACCGCATTACTACTTTCCAGCGACATGGCAGTTCGATACATAGGTTGCGGTGGTTGAAGATTCCCGCCAGTTTCAGAAATATAGAGCGCTTTGCCAATTTCCTGACCAACAGCAGTTGCATATTCGATAGCTTTTGTTTTTGCATCCAGCATGGCTTTTTTGCGTGCTTCTGTTTCCAAAGATTTACGTTTGGAAGATGCAAATATCACATTATCGATCCGGTTAATACCAGAATTCAGTAAGCCTTGCATAAGGGTTTCATATTTATCAAGATCTTTAAGTTTAATGGTAATGGACTGATTTGCGACATAGTTATATTTTTTAAGCTGATAGTCATAGTTTTTGTTCAAATTGATACGATCTGTTTGTATGTGCTTCGGTTCAATTTTTAAAGACTTACAAAAATTAAATACTTGATCAATCGCCTGATCATTTTTTTCTTTAACTACCGCTGCTTCTTTGCCAGTATGTTCAACGCTCACCTTTATTAGTGCTTCGTCTGGAATTACTTTAACAATACCCTCTCCGGTAACCGAGACGGTGGGATTTGTAGAATTCTGTTGCGCATTTATATTCATGGTTATAAAAGATAAGACTAAGACGATTATTTTTTTCATTGCTTTAATTGATTTTAATTCACACGATTTATAACTTACCGGACTTTTCTAAGATGAATAAAATAACGATTGGTATGGCAAGCAGCGCTACCATTAATGGTTCTGTGGTCACAAGTGTGGGTCTAAAGAGAAGCGTTGTCAAATATCCTCCTATTGCCCCACCAAAATGGGCCGTATGACCTATATTACCGATTCTACTCTTCATTCCGTAAATAGAATAAAGTAAATAACCTATTCCAAAAATATAGGCTGGAATAGGAATTGGCACAAAGAAAAGAAAGAGCTTCATGTCAGGTCTTAGCAAAATCGCTGCATAGAGAATACCTGTCACTGCCCCACTCGCTCCCACGGCACTGTAATGATATTCATCTTTGTGAAAGAAAAGCGCGAGTAGGCTTCCGGCTAGAAGGCTTACCAAGTAGATAACTATAAATTTAGGCTGTCCGAAATTTACGATCACCACATTGGCAAAAAAATAAAGTGTAAGCATATTAAACAGCAGATGTGTAATATCTACATGTAAAAAACCAGATGTAAACATTCTAATCTGTTCACCCCGCCTTATGCTGCCAATGTGAAATTTATATTTTTCAAAAAAAGAGAAATCGTTAAATCCTTTAATCGAGATAAGAATATTTGAGGCTATGATAGCAATGGTTGCGATCGCTAAATTCATGATAAACTTTTAAAGTTTCATTTCAAATATAGCTATATTTGGGCAAATTATTCTACAGAATGCAATTTCTGATATACATACTTGTTTACCCCTTTTTATGGCTTATATCGATACTCCCCTTTCCCCTATTTTATAAATTTTCAGATGCCATATGCTTTTTGGTTTATAGAATTATAAAATACCGTCGCAAGGTAGTGCGTAGAAACCTGGAACTTTCTTTTCCTAAAAAATCTTCAAAGGAGCTATCAGAAATCGAAAAGAAGTTTTACAGTCATATGTGTGATCTTTTTCTGGAGATGATCAAATCTTTGAGTATCTCTAAAAAAGAAATTCAGAAACGCTTTCGATTCAAAAATCTAGAACTTATACGTCACTATGAGCGCGAAAACAGAAATGTAATTTTAGTGTGTGGTCATTATGCCAGTTATGAGTGGATGGTATCTTTGGGTTATGAGATAAAACATAAAGGATTTGCCATTTATACTCCGTTAGCGAATAAGTATTTCGACAAATTGGTACAAAAGATCAGAATGCGCCACGAAGCATACCTACTATCGAGGTATACTGCTGTTAAAGACATAAAAAAACATAAGGAACAAAAAATACTTGCGATGTATGGATTTGCCAGTGATCAATCTCCCAGTCCGAAACGGGCAAAATACTGGCGCACCTTTATGGGTGTTACGGTACCTGTTTTTACGGGAGCAGAATTTATGGCGAAGGAGACTGATTGTGCAGTGATCTTTTTAGATATTCAAAAGATTAAAAGAGGGTATTATGAAACTACTTTTAAACTTATCGCTGATAAGCCTAATGAATTTGAGGATTACGAGATCACCGATATATTTACTGCGTTATTAGAAGAACAGATAAAGGCGAAACCTGAATTTTATCTCTGGACTCATAAGCGCTTTAAGCATATGGGCAAAGAACCAAAAGGACTAGTAGATGGCAAAGTAGTGATACCTCCCAAATCTTAAATACCAGCTATATCACTAATCTCTTTTATGAACCTATCTGCCAATCCATCTGCTTCTTTTTGGGTGGCCGCTTCTGTATAAATACGAATAATGGGTTCTGTATTTGATTTTCTCAGATGCACCCAACTACGATCAAAATTGATTTTTACACCATCTATAGTTAGTACATCTTCGTGCTGGTAGTTTTTCGTAAACTGACTCAAGATATGGTCTACATCAATACTAGGGGTAAGTGCGATTTTTTTCTTACTCATAAAATAAGAAGGATAACTATCTCTTAGCTCCTGCACAGAGACGTTTTTTTCTGCCAGGTGAGTCAAAAATAAAGCAACCCCTACTAATGCATCTCTTCCGTAATGTGCCTCCGGATAAATAATTCCTCCATTTCCCTCTCCACCAATTACCGCATTATTTTTCTTCATCAAAGCCACCACATTCACTTCGCCTACCGCACTTGCTTCATACCTGCCGTTGTATTTTTCCGTGACATCTCTTAATGCTCTGGATGATGACATGTTGCTCACAGTATTGCCCCCTGTTTTGCTCAATACATAATCAGCACAGGCTACCAATGTATATTCTTCTCCAAACATATTGCCTGTGTTCGTAATAAAAGCGAGTCGGTCTACATCAGGATCCACCACTATACCAAGATCGGCCTTCTCTTTTACGACTAATTCACAAATGTCTGTCAAATGTTCTTTAAGAGGCTCTGGATTATGTGGAAAATGACCGTTAGGTTCGCAGTAAAGTTCAACAACCTCTACGCCCATTTTTTTGAGTAGTTGAGGAATGGCTATTCCTCCGGTAGAATTAACGCCGTCGACTACTACTTTGAACCCGGCAGCCTTCACCTTTTCTACAGCTACCAGCGGTAGGGCCAATACTTCATCAATATGCCGGCTTATGTATGTATCATTGGTTGTTACTTGCCCAAGTTCATCTACCGTTGCAAAAACAAAATCTTCACTTTCGGCAATTTCTAAGATCTTCACCCCGTCATCGCCGCTTAAAAACTCTCCTTTTTCATTAAGTAGCTTCAGTGCATTCCACTGTTTTGGATTATGACTCGCAGTTAAAATAATGCCGCCAGCCGCTTTTTCTAAGGGAACCGCTACTTCTACTGTAGGCGTAGTCGACAGCCCGAGATCAATAACATCTATTCCCAATCCAACTAAGGTAGAAGAAACCAAAGACTGAATCATAGGTCCAGAGATACGGGCATCTCTACCGATCACCACTTTAAGATTTTCATGATTTGAAAACTTTTTTAACCAACTGCCATAAGCTGCTGCAAATTTTACCGCATCAACAGGTGTTAAATTGTCTCCTGTATTTCCTCCAATAGTTCCCCGTATTCCGGAGATAGATTTAATAAGCGTCATGATTTTTGATTTTGCGAAGCAAATATACAATTCCAAAACGGTAATAGTTAAATACTAATTTGTATTTTCGAAAAATGAACTTTCTTGCGCACATCTATCTTTCCGGTGATCGTGATCTGGTGAAAATTGGAAATTTCATAGCAGATGGTATTCGTGGAAAAAAGTACTTATCGTATCCCTCAGAAGTGCAAAAAGGTATTCTACTTCACAGAAGTATTGATTCTTTTACAGACTCACATCCTACCGTAAAAAAAAGCACTAAGAAATTACATCAAAATTACGGTCATTACAGCGGTGTAATTATAGATATTTTTTACGATCATTTCTTAGCCTGTAACTGGAAAGATTATTCACAAGTTCCTCTTAATGTATTTGTAGATGATTTTTATAAACTACTCCAGAAGCACAATGCCATATTGCCTCTTAGAATTCAGCAAATGATGCCTTCTATGATACAGGATAATTGGCTGCTTAGCTATGCATCAATTGAAGGTATGAGTCGTATTCTACATCAAATGAACCGCAGAACAGAAAACAAGTCTAAAATGAATTTTGCTATCAGAGAGCTTAAGTTGTATTACGAAGAGCTCGAAACTGAATTTAAATCCTTTTTTGAAGAATTAATTATCCACGCAGCGCACAAATTGAACACGTTATGAAAAAAATAGTCTTTCTACTTTCTTTTCTTGTCATCGCAAGTTGCAGAACTTCTCCTGAGAAAATTAAGGAACCTGACGGACTGGTAGTTGAAAATGCAATGGTAGTCACTGCTCGTAAAGAAGCATCTGATATAGGCGTTGCCATAATGAAAAAAGGAGGAAATGCCTTTGATGCCATGGTCGCTACAGAATTGGCCCTAATAGTAGCATATCCTTTTGCAGGCAACCTGGGTGGAGGAGGTTTTATGGTCTATCGTAAAGCAGATGGGGAAACAGGTGCCTTGGATTATCGTGAAAAAGCACCACTTTCTGCACACAAAGACCTCTATCTTGACAGTCTTGGAAATGTGATCCCAGGAAAAAGTATCTACGGAGCTACCGCCGTTGGCGTTCCGGGCACCGTTGCTGGAATCTTTGAATGTCATAAACGCTTTGGGTCACTTCCAATAGAAGTATTAATTGAACCTGTTATTGAATTTGCTCAGAAAGGATTGGTTGTAACCGAAAATCAGGAAAAACGACTCGAAAAATACAGGGATCTTATTGTTGAAGTGAGTGGCGATAGCACCCTGTTCGCAACAGCTTTTAAACAAGGAGATACGATTAAATATCCTGCGCTTGCCAAAACACTAAAAAGAATAAAAGAAAATGGCAGGAAAGAATTCTACGAGGGAGAAACTGCCAGGCAATTGGTAGATTTCATTCAGGCGAAGGGCGGGTATATCACCATGGAAGATCTTGCAAATTATAAAGCTGTTTGGAGAGATCCAGTCGTATTTAACTATAAGGATATTAAGGTAATATCAATGAGTCCGCCTTCCAGTGGGGGTATCACCCTTGCTCAGATCATGAAAATGATCGAACCTTATCCTTTAGATGAATACGGACATAATTCTGCGAAGACCATTCAGCTGATCACAGAAGCAGAAAGAAGGGCCTATGCAGATCGCAATTTTTTTCTGGGTGATCCTGATTATGTAGAAATTCCGGATGAAATGTTGCTCTCTTCTGCCTATTTGGAAGAACGTATGCAGGACTTTAGCTTTGAGAGTGCCACCCTATCTTCCGAAATAAACCACGGTGAAATCAACTTTGTAGAAAGCAATGAAACCACTCACTACTCGATCATAGATGCAGAAGGTAACGCAGTATCGGTCACAACCACCCTAAACGGCGCTTATGGTTCAAAACTGTATGTGGATGAACTTGGTTTTTTTCTCAACAATGAAATGGATGATTTTAGTGCGAAACCTGGTGTACCCAATATGTTTGGGCTTATTGGCGCAGAGGCAAATAGCATTGCGCCAGGAAAACGTATGCTGAGTTCGATGACACCAACAATCGTAGAAAAAGATGGCGAGTTATGGATGGTCGTAGGAACACCAGGAGGTTCTACCATAATAACATCTGTTTTACAAACCATTCTTAACGTTTACGAATTCGACATGAACATGCAACAAGCCGTTAATGCTCCCCGATTTCACCACCAGTGGTTACCAGATATCATCACCTTTGAGCCGGAAGGATTTTCGAAAAATTTAATGGATAGCTTAAAGCAAAAGGGATATATTATCAATGAAGACCGAACTCCTATCATGGGTAAAGTAGATGCCATTCTTGTATGGCCAAATGGAAAACTAGAAGCAGGAGCAGATCCTCGTGGAGATGACGAAGCATCTGGATATTAAATTAAAGTTTACTGTTTTATGAAGCAAACAGATCTTGTTGTCTTGACCGATTCGCGTTGGATAGCACCTAAGATAGTAGATGCCTATACTGAAAATGTATTGACGGAGGATGGATTAGTGGTAGATGCTTTAAGGGAACAAGGACTTCGTGTAGAGCGCAAAGCCTGGGATGACCCCAACTTTGAATGGTCTTCTACGAGATCTGTACTCTTTAGAACAACCTGGGATTATTTCGACCGATTCACTGAATTCTCAAAATGGCTTAATAAAATAAGCAGTCAAACACGGCTATTCAATTCAGAAAAACTGATTAAATGGAACTTAGACAAACATTACCTGCTTGATCTTTCAGATAAAAAGGTACATATTACCCCTACTCGCTTTATCGAGAAAGATGAAAATATTAAATTGAGTGATTTATTAAAAAATACCGAATGGTATAATGCTGTTTTAAAGCCATGTGTTTCGGGAGCAGCAAGGCACACCTACAAAATTTCTGAAAAGAATGTGGCACAATACGAAACGATTTTCAAAGAACTCTTAAAGCAAGAAGCACTGATGTTGCAGCCTTTTCAACATAACATCGTTGAAGAAGGAGAACTTTCTCTGATGATCATCGATGGACGATACACGCATGCTATACTTAAAAAAGCAAAACCGGGTGACTTTAGAGTTCAGGATGATTTTGGAGGAAGTGTACATGATTATACTCCTACTAGAGAAGAGATCGCCTTTGCCGAAAATGCCGTGAAAAATTGTATTGAATCTCCACTGTATGCTCGGGTGGATATGTTTACTGATAATGATGATAAACTTGCCGTGTCTGAACTCGAACTTATTGAACCCGAACTGTGGTTTCGGTTTTACCCGAAGGCAGCAGTCCAACTGGCTAAAGCCATTGCTCGAACTCTCTAATCTTTTCGCTTTCCAGTACCGACAAAGGTTTCAGATTTATTTTTGAACAAAACATTGAAAGTGGTTAAACTTCCATAGATTCGGCTGATATACTGCTGCAGGTCTATTTTATCTGAATTTTCCAGGTTACTGGAGTTAATTTTTTGTTCCATGACCCGTAGCCGATCGCGTACCATAATGATCTTATTAAAAAAGGTTTCGATAGGAATTTCATGATTCTTGAGTTCGGGATTTTCAGGTTCAAGAATAAGCTTACCGCCTTTGAATTTATCAGCCAAAGGCACTACTTCACTTACGTCACTCCATTTTTTTAATATAGACCGTAGACTTTTTTCTATCTCATAAAAGCTAACGGTATCTACATCGTCTTCCAGGGCTTCAATGACCTCGAATGAGTCATCAATGGCAATGGTCTCCAGACCATGGTCTAAAAAAGTAACCCAATAATGTATTGAAGTAACATTCGTTACAACTCCTTTCCCATACTCGGGATGATCTATCCTTGATCCTATACCTAGTAATTTCATTCTTAATACAGTAAATTTGGTGTTTAAAAATACTATAATTCGTAAAAAATTATCTGCGCATGCTTAAAAAAGTTTTAAAATGGATATTGATTGCAGTCTTAACTCTTGTCGTATTAACGGTAGCAGCAATTTTTGTTATGGATGAAGATCTGCCAGATGGCAAGGAAGGGAAAGAAGCAGATGCCCTGGCTATGAAAATCTACAACAATCTTAATTACCAGGCGTTTGAAGCCACAAATACCTTAACATGGTCTTTCCCGGGAGGGCATCACTACGAATGGTATAGGAACAGAGGAAAAGTAAATGTAAAATGGGATGAAAACGAAGTACTTCTCGATCTTGTGCAGCAGAAACAAAGTACGATTTTAAGTCCATCAGAAACTATTTCGGCTGAGAAAAAATCCGATCTGATTAATACGGCTTCGAATTATTTCAACAATGATTCTTTCTGGTTAATTGCGCCTTACAAACTCTTTGAAAAAGGGGTAAGTCGTAAACTGGTCTCTCTTGAAAATGGAGCGGAAGGATTATTGGTTACTTACAGCCAGGGCGGAAGCACACCTGGTGATTCGTATCTATGGACCGTAGATGATCAAGGGCGCCCGCAAAGTTATAAAATGTGGGTAAGTATTATTCCTATTGGCGGATTGAAAGCAACCTGGGAAGAATGGAAAACTACCGATACTGGCGCCATTTTAGCTTCAGAACATAAGATCTTATTTCTCAACATGAAAATTAAAAATATTAAGGCTTACAATTAACAAAATTCTAAGTAGCAGCTTCTTTCTTTATCGTTGTCAAAATTGTACTTTTGCAACTTTGCATTGCTATGACTAACTACGAAGAATTTATTGAAGTAAAAGGTGCCAGGGTACACAATCTCAAAAACATCGATGTCACCATTCCCAGAGAGCAATTAGTGGTGATCACGGGTCTTTCTGGTAGTGGTAAATCTTCTTTGGCTTTCGATACGATCTATGCCGAAGGACAGCGCAGATATATTGAAACTTTTTCTGCCTATGCCAGACAATTTTTAGGGGGTCTCGAACGTCCCGATGTTGATAAGATTGATGGTTTGTCTCCGGTAATAGCCATAGAACAAAAAACAACCTCAAAGTCACCCAGGTCTACAGTGGGTACGATCACAGAGATCTACGATTTTCTGCGCCTGCTGTTCGCGAGGGCTGCAGATGCCTATAGTTACAACACCGGGGAAAAAATGATCAGCTACAGTGATGAGCAGATCAAAGACCTGATCCTTGAAGACTTCAATGGAAAGCGCATCAATGTTCTTTCACCTGTGATTCGCTCCAGAAAGGGGCATTACCGCGAACTTTTTGAACAAATTTCGAAACAGGGATTTGTAAAAGTGCGACTTGACGGTGAAATTAAAGATATCGTAAAGGGAATGCGCGCCGATCGCTATAAGACTCATGACATAGAGATTGTAATAGACAGGCTTCAGGTGAATGTTGAATCTGAAGATATCCATAAACGTCTCACGGAAACCATTAATACGGCGATGTATCATGGTGATGATGTGTTGATGATCATTGATAACGATTCAGGAGCGGTGCGTTACTTTAGTAGAAACCTCATGTGTCCGTCCTCTGGAATATCCTATCCGAAACCGGAACCTAATACGTTTTCCTTTAATTCGCCGAAAGGAATGTGCTCAAATTGCAATGGACTGGGCACGGTATATGAGGTTAATCTCGAAAAGGTAATTCCTGATGCCAAAAAAAGTATACAGGCCGGTGGCCTGGAACCCCTTGGTGATTACAAAAAATCATGGATTTTCAAACAGTTAGAAACCATTGGAGAGCGTTTTAATTTCAAACTTTCAGATGCAATAAATACCATTCCAAAAGAGGCGATGGAAATTATTCTTCACGGCGGAAATGAACGTTTTTCTGTAGCTTCTAAGACCTTGGGAGTTACCAAGGATTATAAAATTGAATTTGAAGGAATCATCAGCTTTATCAGCAATCAGTTTAACGAAAGTAGTTCCAGCAGCATTAAGCGATGGGCGAAAGGCTTCATGGATAAGAATGAATGTCCTGTTTGTGAAGGCTCCCGGCTAAAAAAGGAGTCACTCAACTTTAAGGTAAATAATAAGAGTATTGCAGAACTGGCAATGATGGATATATCCGATCTTGGAAATTGGTTTTCTAACCTGCCGGAAGCTCTTTCTTCTACCCAACTTAAGATTGCAGAAGAAGTAGTGAAGGAGATCAATACCCGTATTCGGTTTTTATTAGATGTAGGCCTGGACTATTTGTCTCTGAATCGTAGTTCTAAATCTTTATCCGGTGGGGAGGCGCAACGAATCAGACTTGCTACTCAAATCGGGTCGCAATTGGTAGGTGTGCTTTACATATTAGACGAGCCAAGTATTGGATTGCATCAAAGAGATAATGAACGACTTATCAAATCGTTAACCTCACTTCGAGACATCGGCAATTCTGTAATTGTGGTTGAACATGACAAAGACATGATCGAAAATGCAGATCACGTGATAGACATAGGTCCTGAGGCTGGAAAACACGGAGGTGAAATTATTTCGCAAGGGAGTCCGCAGGAGCTTAAAAAGCATCATACGCTGACAGCCGATTACTTAAATGGAAATAAGGAAATAAAAGTTCCGGATGAACGAAGAAAAGGTAATGGTCAAGTACTTGAACTCAAAGGATGTACTGGAAATAATCTTAAAAATGTATCGGTTAAGTTTCCTCTTGGAAAAATGATCGGAGTGACTGGTGTTTCCGGAAGCGGTAAATCTACATTGATCAATGAAACACTTTACCCCATTCTGAATGCGCATTTTTTCAATGCCGTTAAAAAACCCATGCCTTATAAAAGCATTAAGGGGCTAAAACACATTGATAAAGTAATTGATATTAATCAATCTCCAATAGGAAGAACTCCGCGGTCAAACCCTGCAACCTATACAGGTGTATTTAGTGAGATACGTGCTCTTTTCACAAAAACCCCGGAGGCGATGATACGTGGTTACAAACCGGGACGCTTTAGCTTTAATGTGAAAGGCGGCAGATGTGAAACCTGCGAAGGTGCCGGACTAAGGGTGATTGAAATGAATTTTCTGCCGGATGTTTATGTAGAATGCGAAACCTGTCAGGGAAAAAGGTTTAATCGTGAAACACTTGAAATCCGATACAAAGGCAAATCTATTTCAGACGTGTTAAACATGACGATAAATGAAGCGGTTGAGTTTTTCGAAAATATCCCTAAGATCTATCGAAAGCTAAAAACGATCAAAGATGTAGGATTGGGATATATTACACTGGGACAACAATCTACTACCTTATCTGGGGGTGAGGCACAGCGTATTAAACTTGCCACAGAACTTTCAAAAAAAGATACAGGAAATACCTTTTATATTCTTGATGAACCCACTACAGGACTCCATTTTGAAGACATCAGGGTATTGATGAATGTATTGAATAAATTAGTAGATAAAGGAAATACAGTATTGATTATTGAACATAATCTCGATGTCATCAAGACCGTAGATCACATTATTGATATTGGGTATGAAGGAGGCAAAGGAGGCGGTGAGATCGTGGCCTTTGGATCTCCTGAAAAAGTAGCTAAACATCCAAAAAGCTATACCGCAAAATTTCTTAAAAAAGAATTACCTTAGGGCACTTTTAAAATACAATTAACGATTTAAATATGAGAAAAGAGCAGCATTCGAAAGGATGGAATGAAATTAAGACAAATGATTCGTGGGCCATCTTTAAGATCATGGGAGAATTTGTAAGCGGATTCGAAAAAATGAGTCGTATTGGTCCTTGTGTATCTATTTTTGGTTCCGCCAGAACAAAGCCCGGACATAAGTATTATCAATTGGCAGAAAGTGTTGCCCGAAAAATTGTAGAAGCAGGATATGGTGTGATCACCGGGGGAGGCCCCGGTATAATGGAGGCTGGAAATAAGGGAGCCCACCTCGGTGGAGGAACATCTGTGGGGCTTAATATTGATCTTCCGTTCGAGCAGCATGATAATCCTTATATTGATAGTGACAAAAACCTTAACTTTGATTACTTTTTTGTAAGAAAAGTCATGTTTGTGAAATATTCACAAGGTTTTGTTGTCATGCCTGGCGGATTTGGAACATTGGACGAATTGTTTGAAGCAATGACCCTCATTCAAACCAAGAAAATTGGCAAGTTTCCCATTATTTTGGTGGGGAGCGACTTTTGGGGCGGACTTATAGATTGGGTTCGGGCTGTATTACTTGATCGTTACAGCAATATTAGTGCTGGAGATTTAGATCTTATCAAAATCGTAGATACCGAAGAAGAAGTGATCGAAGTACTAGACAGCTTTTATGGCAAATATAACCTCAGTCCCAATTTCTAATGCCGAACAGTCCTGGCACGAAAAAGAATAGAAGAAATAATTTTTCTATGAGTTTTTTTGTTGAACCGATGACGAATCTTATCAGTTAAAAATCAAATTGTTATACCTCTTTTATAAATACTGTCCTCTTTTCCTCCTCTTTGCGTCAAGTTTGCTTTGTGCACAAAATAAGCACAAAATAACAGCTACTTTTCACGAAGATCAGAAGACTATTAATATTCAGCAGGAAATAATCTTTCAAAATGTAACAGGACAAACGCTTTATACCATATATCTTTCAGATTGGAATAATGCATATTCCAGTAAAAATACAGGGCTGGCAGAACGTTTTGCAGAAGAATTTGATCGTAGTCTCCATTTAGCTAAAGAGGAAGATCGCGGATTTACCAAGATCATATCAATGACCGATAGACAGTTTAGGTTTTTAGACTGGCGGCGATTAAAAGAAGGAGACTTGATAAGAGTACCCTTAGAAGAACCTGTTGCCCCAGGAGCTTATTATCCTATTAAGATATCTTATACAGTGCACCTACCAAGTAGTAAATTTACCAAATACGGTATTGATGCTAATGGCGATGTAAAACTGCGATATTGGTACCTCTCTCCCGCTGTGCTCCAAGAAGAAGGCTGGAAACTTTACAGCGACAAGAATCTGGATGATCTTTATACCTATAATTCCGATTACGAAATAACCTTTAATTATCCTGAGAATTACTTTTTAACATCTGATCTCGATGTGGTAGAAAAGAACACGCTCACAGGGTTCAAACAGGTATTGCTTCAGGGTACGAATAGAACAGATATAAGATTACACCTTGATAAGCAAAAATCCTTTTCTTATTATGAGAACGATAAGGTAAAGCTTATTACTAACCTGGAGGCTCGCAACATGGATGATATAAAAAAAGCAGTTTCCATTGACAAAGTAGTTAATTTTATTGCGGAGCATCTGGGAAACTTCCCTCATAAGAACCTTTTGGTAAGCGAGACCGAATACAAAAGAAATCCTTTATACGGTCTTAACCAATTACCCTCATTTCTACGCCCTTTTCCGGAAGAATTTCAATTTGAAATGAAGATGCTCAAAACGACGCTTAATAATTGGCTCGAAAACACGATTTATGTTGATCCAAGAGGAGAACGGTGGGTATTAGACGCTATTCAAACCTATTTGATGATTAAATATGTAGACACCTACTATCCAGACATGAAATTATTGGGAAAAGTGTCTGATTTTTTCATTGTAAAGAGTTTCTATCTTTCAAAAATGAAATTTAACGATCAATATCCGTTTCTTTTCATGTTAATGCAACGTAAGAATTTAGATCAGTCTTTAGATACACCAGTAGATTCCTTAGTGAAATTCAACGAAAAGATCGCCAATAAATATAAAGCAGGATTAGGACTTCTGTATTTAAATGACTATCTGGAAGAACAATATGTAGAACCCAGAATAAAAAAGTTTTACGAAGAACAAAAACTCAAAGATATTGACGCCAGTGTTTTTGAAAGCTATTTGAGGGAAGGAAGCCCTAAAAATATAGATTGGTTTTTTGATCAGTATGTACACAGCAGGAATAAAATTGACTTTAAGATTAAGAAGGTAGTCAAGGTAGAAAATGATTCATTATTAGTTACGGTCAAAAATAAAAAGGGCACCAATGTTCCTATCTCACTTTATGGAATTAAGGATGATTCAGTAGTGTCAAAATATTGGATCACCGATGTCTTTGATGAAAAAACATTTAAAATTCCCAGAGACAGCGCAGACCGTTTGGTATTGAATTTTGATAAATTAATTCCGGAATTTAACCAACGGGATAACTGGAAATCATTAAACGGATTTTTTTCAGGAAATAAAAAATTAAAATTTACCTTGCTGAAAGATGCAGAGAATCCCTATGCCAATCAAATATTCTTTGTGCCTGTTTTTACCTATAACTTTTATGACGAACTGGTTTTGGGGATGCGTTTTCACAATAAAACCTTACTTGACAGACCTTTCATTTACGATATTCAACCTTCATGGTCCAGTGGAGAACAAACGCTGGTAGGCTCCGGGATTGTCGCTTATCGGCACAATATTGACAATAAAAAACTTTTTAGAGTAAACTATGCATTAAGAGGTTCTACATTTCATTTCGCTGAGAATTCACGTTTTATGACAATTACCCCTTCAGTTTCTTTTGTTTTTCGAAATAATGATTTTCGATCAAATGAACGGGAATTTGTTACCCTACGCTATGTAAATGTACTTAGGGATCGCTCTACAGACGTCGAAACCGATCCGGATTACAGCGTATTCAATGCACGATACACCTATTCTAATAATGGAATTATTAACTATCTATCCTGGTTTGGAGATTTTCAGATCGCTCAGAATTTTTCAAAAGTCGCCCTGAATGTAGAATACCGAAAGCTTTATCAAAATAATCGTCAACTTAACCTGAGATTGTTCGCAGGTAAATTTATTTTTAACAATACCAACTCAGACTTTTTTAGCTTTGCGCTTGATCGACCTACAGATTATTTATTTGATTTTAATTACTTAGGCCGATCGGAAGATTCCGGGATTTTTAGTCAGCAGCTCATCATTGCCGAAGGAGGGTTTAAATCGCAATTGGAAAATCCTTTCTCAAACAATTGGATGGTTACTGCAAATGGCAGTTTTAACTTATGGAGATGGATCGAATTATATGGAGATGTAGGCTTTATAAAAGACAATAGAAGAAATGCAAGGTTTGTATATGACTCTGGTGTTCGCTTAAATCTCTTAACCGATTATTTTGAACTGTACTTTCCCTTGTATTCGAGTAATGGATGGGAAGTAGGCCAGGAAAGATATGATCAGAAAATACGATTTGTGGTCACCTTGAGTCCAAGAACACTTTTAGGACTATTCACCAGAAAATGGTTTTGATCTGAAGAGAAACAGCTTTCTTAGAATTATACACTTTACCTCTTTCTAAATTGTGAAATTCTTAATGATTTTAGATTTATTTCTTGAAAAATAGAAGATTCGTAATATTAAATGCTTTAAGTTGCGAAATTTGTATTTTTATAACAGCCGTGGGCATTGCTAAAAAGAATCTTTTTGATTACTTTTGCAAAAACCCAAGCTGTACATATGAAAGTAGATACAAGTACCCATCAAGATATTTCATTTGAAGATTTTAAGAAAGAAGTTCTTGAAGACTACCGAATTGCAGTCTTAAGCAGAGAATGCAGCCTTCTTGGACGTAGAGAGGTTTTAACCGGAAAAGCCAAATTTGGCATTTTTGGAGATGGAAAAGAGGTTCCTCAGCTTGCTATGGCAAAAGCCTTCAGAAATGGAGATTTCAGAAGCGGGTATTACAGAGATCAGACTTTTATGATGGCATTGGGAAGTTATAAGCCCAGTCATTTTTTCGCCGGACTTTATGCGCATACTGATATTGAAGCAGATCCTATGTCTGCCGGGAGACAAATGGGCGGACACTTTCTAACGCACAGCTTGAATGAAGATGGCTCTTGGAAAGATCTTACCCAGCAAAAAAACAGCAGTTCAGACATTTCACCTACTGCAAGTCAAATGCCCCGGTTATTAGGCTTGGCACAAGCATCTAAAATATATAGAAATGTAAAAACTACAGAACCTGCTAATTTCTCTGTGAATGGAAATGAGGTCGCGTGGGGTACCATAGGAAATGCCAGTACAAGTGAAGGTATTTTCTTCGAGACAATTAATGCCGCAGGAGTACTTCAGGTCCCCATGGTGATTAGTATCTGGGATGACGATTACGGAATATCTGTGCCTGCAAAATATCAAACTACCAAAGAAAGCATTTCTGAGATTCTAAAGGGTTTTCAGCGGGATGAAGAAAATGACGGTTATGAAATCATGGTAGTAGAAGGCTGGGACTATCCAAAGCTTGTTGACGTGTATGAAGCTGCAGGTAAAATTGCCAGGGAGCAACATATTCCTGTATTGATACATGTTACTGAATTAACCCAACCGCAGGGTCATTCTACTTCTGGATCGCACGAACGTTATAAGGACGAGGAGCGATTGGAGTGGGAACGTAAAAATGACTGTAATCTGAAAATGCGTGAATGGATCATTGAAAGTAATATAGCTACTGACGATGAGTTAATAACAATAGAAAAGGCAGTTAAAAAGGAGATCAGAGAAACGCGTAAGAAAGCGTGGAGTGATTTCTTAAATCCCATACTCGATTATAAAAAAGAAGCTGTTGCATTACTGGATAAAGTGGCTACTAAAAGTAGTAATAAAGTATTCATTTCTAAACTAAAAAACGATCTTGTTGCAAACGAAGAACCGATGAAAAAAGATATCTTTTCAGCGGTTAGGCGCGCTTTTCGTTATATCATACATGAAGATTTTCCTGAGAAAACACAATTAAAGAATTGGCTCTCTGATAAATACAGGGAAACACAACCGCAGTACAGTTCGCATCTCTATAGCGAGAGCGATACAGCAGCAGTTAATGTTAAGAAAACAGCACCAGCGTACAATACTGAAAGTAAGGAAGTTGATGGTCGTGTGGTACTAAGAGACAATTTTGATAAACTTTTGACCGAGCATTCTAACCTATTGATTTTTGGAGAAGATACGGGTTTTATAGGAGACGTAAATCAAGGTCTTGAAGGTTTGCAGGAAAAACATGGGGTGTTACGTGTAGCCGATACCGGTATTCGGGAAGCGACGATCATAGGTCAGGGAATTGGTATGGCGCTACGCGGATTAAGGCCAATCGCAGAAATACAGTACCTGGATTATTTATTGTATGCGATTCAATTACTAAGCGATGATCTCGCTACTTATTTATACAGAACTAAAGGGAAGCAGAAGGCACCTTTAATTGTTAGAACACGTGGGCATCGCCTTGAAGGCATATGGCATAGCGGGTCACAAATGGGTGGGATTATTCATTTACTGAGAGGGATGTATATTTTGGTGCCACGCAATATGACGCAAGCGGCTGGTTTTTACAATACACTTCTTGACAGTGATGAACCTGCGTTGGTGGTTGAGAGTCTCAATGGATATCGGTTAAAAGAAAAATTACCAACGAATCTGGGTGAATTCAAAACACCCATTGGTGTAGTTGAAACGCTTAAGCAAGGTAAGGACATTACGTTGGTGTCTTACGGTTCTACCCTTCGTATTGTAGAACAGGTGAGTAAAGAATTGCATACCGTTGGAATTGACGCCGAAGTTATTGACTGTCAATCACTATTGCCTTTTGACCTTAATCATGATGTTTTGAAAAGTGTTCAAAAGACAAACAGGCTTTTAATAATTGATGAGGACGTGCCAGGCGGAGCCTCTGCTTATCTTATGCATGAGATCATCGAAAAACAAGGAGCTTATAAATATTTAGACAGTGCTCCTCAAACCCTAACGGCAAAACCGCACAGACCGGCTTACGGAACAGATGGAGATTATTTCTCTAAACCCAATGCAGAAGATATTTTCGAAAAAGTATATCAGATCATGCATGAAACAGATCCCAAAAAATATCCGGTATTGAGATAGCAATAATGTGACATGATGCTTCCAACCAAAAATGATGTTCTTAATTCCATGCAAAGGGTTGCACCACACGTTCATCGCACGCCCGTTCTTACCTCTCGCTTGCTAAATGAAATAAGTGGAGCTCATATTTACTTTAAGTGTGAAAATTTCCAACGCATGGGTGCTTTTAAAATGAGAGGCGCCGTCAATGCTATTTTACAACTAACAAAAGAAGAAAAAGAACGGGGTGTTGTAACTCACTCCTCAGGTAATTTTGCGCAGGCTGTATCACTTGCCGCAAAAAATTTAGGTATAAAAGCATACATTGTGATGCCCGAGTCTGCTCCCCAGGTGAAAAAGGAAGCAGTAAAGCAATATGGAGGCGAAATTATTCTTTGTCACTCCACCATTCAGGATCGGGAAGCTACCGCTAATAAAATTGTAAGGCAAAAGGGAGCTACATTTCTTCATCCTTCTAACGACATGCCTGTAATCTTAGGACAAGGTACTGCCGCAATAGAATTACTGGAAGATCATCCTCATTTAGATTATATTTTTACTCCTGTTGGCGGTGGAGGTCTTATTACTGGTACTGCTCTTGCGGCTCATTATATGCAAGAAAGTTGTGAGGTAATCGGGGGAGAGCCTTTTGAAGCAGACGATGCCTATCGCTCTCTGGTCTCAGGAAAAATAGAAACTAATAAGACGGTCAATACGATAGCAGATGGTCTGAAAACACACCTGGGCGATCAAAATTTTCCAATTATCCAGCAATTGGTAAAGAAGATAATTCGTGTAGAAGAAGAAGAAATCGTAAATGCCATGAAACTTATCTATGAAAGGCTAAAAATAATTATTGAACCTTCTTGTGCCGTTCCGTTCGCAGCTGTTCTGCGGGAGAAAGAGTTGTATTCAAACGCTCATATAGGTATTATTCTTTCCGGGGGTAATGTCGATCTCAAAAATCTTCCATTTTAATATAAGTGCTAAGGGTCTTATCTGCTGCTATAAAAATTATTTATATTTTTATCTTTAGCAGTATTTAATCTTATATCCTTGTTTCCTGACTTTAATCTTTATAGTACCCCTCTCCTATTATTAGTTCTTCAAGGGCTTATTTTTGCTTTACTTTTGCTCAACAGGTATCGAAAAGAAAAATTTATTCCCGATTTATTACTTGCACTACTTCTTATAATTACTGGCTACCATAGAACCAGTTATACTATAGGGTTCATGGGATGGTATGACACCTTCCAGAATACAAAAATCAATTACTACCTTATTAATTTTTCTTTCGCCTTAGGGCCACTAATCTATTTTTATGTTGCCAGTACGCTAAAAGCGAACTTTACCTTTAAAAAAATTCATTTATTACACTTACTGCCGGTAACACTTTACATAATTTACAGGTTGATCATACTGTTTCACGATATGAACAGTCCAGGATGGGATACAGGTTACAATGGCGAGTGGGAGTTGAAGTACAATCAGAAGTATGGCCTTATCGTTACCTCTATTTTTAATTTTGCGCATCAATTATTGTATTACGCTTTCACCATTCAACTGTATTTTGCTTACAGACAGAAGATCAAACAATACTTTTCAAACACTTATCGGCTTGAATTGAACTGGTTGCGTAATTTTTTATTGATCTTTGTTTTCCTCTTTATTTACAGTAATGTACAAATCGTTATTGATGAATTTATAAACTTATCTTGGATCGACAGATGGTATATACAACTTTTGTCTTCTATTGCGCTCGTTTATTTAGGCATCAAGGCGTATTTCACAGATGTTTCAGGTTTGAGGAAACTCACTTTTCAGCTTCCTGAAAACAAGTCGGAACTAAAATCTGATAAAACAAGAACTTATGATAAAGAGATCAATCTTTTGATAAATTATATGCGCAGTGAAAAACCCTATTTGAATCCAGAACTTACAATGCCTCAGTTAGCAGACTCATTGCAAATGAGTCCGAACGAATTATCTGAG
Organism: Flavobacteriaceae bacterium M23B6Z8; assembly: GCA_046199005.1. Lineage (GTDB taxonomy): Bacteria > Bacteroidota > Bacteroidia > Flavobacteriales > Flavobacteriaceae > Ascidiimonas. The sequence continues at coordinate 2,192,240 of CP176050.1, read as the reverse complement.
GTCATCAATCAGGGATTGAAAATGAATTTCAATGATTATATCAACAGTTTTAGGGTAGAAAATGTAAAAAGTATGCTCCCTGATCCTAAATATGCACAATTGTCTATGCTAGGCATTGCTTTTGAATCAGGATTCAACAGTAAAGCCACGTTTAATAGGGTTTTCAAGAAATTTGCAGGCGTTTCACCTTCAGCATTCATGGAGGCTTATAAAAAGCGTGAGACGTCTTAAATAATAATTTGAGACCTGTATTTAGATAATGAGGCGCACAGCTTTCTTCGATTTAGCAATTTTGACTCATCAAATTTTTAATCACAAAATTATAATGAGTCATGAAAAAATTAATCAAAAATCTTAATGCTCCAGTTCTTCAAAATAAGTGGTATGCAGATCTTCTACTGGCAATTCCCAGAGTTGTTTGCGGAATGATGCTCGCTATCGACTTTGGAGCCAGTAAATTCGGAATGCCCTGGACACCCTCCGGTCAAAACTTACAGTTGTTTGAGGTTGCTGAATGGTTTCCACAAGATGTAGCTGCTTATGGCGGAGTGTTTGCCTTGGCACCAGTATTCTTTGCATGGATGGGTGCCGCAAGTGAAGCCATTGGGGGATTATTTCTTGCCGCCGGGCTTAAAAGTAGAGTGGCGTCCTTTTTTATCTTGTGTACGATGCTTGTCGCTATCTTTTTTCAAAAGTGGGGTCAGGGATTATGGGGAATGTTACCAGCAATGGGTTTTCTTTGGGTTTCACTGCATACCCTGATTTTAGGTTCAGGCAGATTCGGTCTGGACTATCTTATCCATAAAATGCGGGTCGAGAAGCTCGTAAATACACCTATTGCACAACTTTAAATCATTAATCTTAAAAATACAATTATGAAAAATCTATTTTTAATTCTCAGCATTCTTATAGGTCAATGCTGTTATTCTCAGACTAGAGGAAATAAACAAATCGAAACACGAACATTTAAAACGGAGACCATTGAAAATATTAAGATCAATTTATATGCAGCGATTACCATTGACGGTAACCTACCTAATGGCATTACGATATCTGCAGATACCAATTTATTCGAATTGATAGATAAGGAGGTTTTCAATAAGACGCTTTCATTGGAGCAACTGGAATGGATTCAACCTTCTGAAAAAATTAAGATCGTTATTGGTGCGCCTTCCTTAAAAAGATTGGAAACTGGCGTTAATTCAACAACAATTGTCAAAAACATTAAGGCAGATACCTTAAGGATCATGAATCTGCTAGGGAAAATTAAGATTTCAGGTAAGGCAAATTTTCTTTCTGTAGGAGGTGAAATAGGAACCTTAGATGCAACCGACCTTATTGTTCAGAATGCTACAGTAAAATACTGGGGAGCTGGTAGGGCTATCGTCAACGTAAAAGGCAAATTGGAAGCAGAAGCAGCTGATGGATGTATCATTCAATATAGTACCAAACCAGAATCACTCTCTAAGAAAGAGTTAGGTGAAGGCATGGTTTTATCAACCTCAGAATATGAGAAGATACCAAAAACCACCACACGTTATATTCGATTCAAGATCAAGAATAATTCAGGGAGCAGAAAGCAATTTTTTGTATCAGGACCCAAACCTGAGGGGGGAAGATTTGGTTATGGTTTTCCCATGTCAAAAAATGAAATCAGAAAAGAAAACTGGACTATCGGATCTAACATCTATACGGTAAATAAATTGGGGATCAGAACCAAAATTTACAAGGTAAAAGCAGAGGATGAAGATCAGATCGTGGAGTTGTTCTAAAAACAATTCTCAAATTCTGGTATAGCTTTGTAACTTCTTTAAGTTATGAAGCTTTACCTATTTTACAGGAATCGTATATAATCATGAAGTACAAAGAAATTAGTATATTAACACCGACTAACTCAAAACTTTATTTATGAAAGGATCCCTCAACCACCTAGGTCTTGCCGTTTTAAGAATTGGTATGGCCGGTTTAATGTTACCTCATGGGTATGGCAAATTCATGATGCTCACCTCTGGAGAAGAAATTCAATTTCCCTCAGTACTAGGGATGAGCCCTTTAATTTCACTTATTCTTGCCGTACTCGGAGAATTCATCGCTCCAATTCTAATACTGATTGGTTTTAAAACCAAACTGGCTGCGATACCTGCGGCAATTACTATGGCAGTAGCGGCATTCATTATTCACGGAAGCGATCCTCTTGCGAAAAAGGAACTTGCACTTTTATATCTTGTTGGCTTTGCTGCGATCGGGTTATTAGGCGCAGGCAAATATTCTTTGGATGGTATGATGAATAAACGGTAATTTTATACCCATAAACGTAAGACCTGTGTACAACAGGTCTTTTTTTATGCCATAATTTTAACTAATAATTCTTTTAGCAGGTCATCTGTGGTTAGGTTTACCGCACCTACCCCTTTGCTTTTGACATCTGCATCTCGTAAAGCAGCAATTATTTTACTTACTTTTTTCATAGGATAATTGCGGGCAGCCGTTTGATATTCATTAACAAAATATGGGTTAATTCTAAGTGCTGAAGCAACGCTTTTTGGTGAGTGGTCATTTAATCCGTGATACTGTAAAAGTTGGGTAAAAAAATTATGGAGTAAAGAGATCGTAACCACGGTTGGATTATCCTTTGGGTTTTGAGCAAAATAATTAATGATACGAGAAGCCTTGGTAAAGTCACCATCTCCAATCGCTTTACGTAATTCAAAATTGTTAAAGTCTTTACTAATACCAATGTTCTCTTCAATAAGTTCCGGTGTAATCTGAGCACCAGGGTCCAGAATCAATTGTAACTTTTCTAATTCATTGTTGATCTTTCCTAGATCGGTTCCTAAAAACTCTACCAGCATTTGAGCAGCCTTGTGTGAAATAGTGTAGTTTTTTCCGGCGAGCACTCTGCGTATCCACTCTCCTACTTGATTTTCATATAGTTTTTTGCTTTCAAAAAGAACACCTCCTTTTTTCATCGCTTTAAACAACTTCTTGCGCTTATCAATTGTCTTGTATTTATAGCAAATAACAAGTACTGTAGTAGGTTGAGGGTTCTCCACATAGGCAGTAAGATTTTCTATAGTTCGGGAAAGTTCCTGAGCCTCTTTTACGATGATTACCTGATATTCTGCCATCATTGGATATCGTTTCGCATTAGAAATAACCTCTTCTACACTAACATCCCGACCGTAAAGTACCATTTGATTAAAGCCCCGTTCTTCTTCCGTAAGGATACTTTTTTCAATAAATTCTGCAATTCGGTCAATGTAGTAAGCTTCCTCTCCCATTAAAAAATAGACAGGCGCAACCTTACCTTCTTTAATCGCCGCAACAATTTCTCTTACCTCGTCCAATATCTATTGATTTTAATTTTAAGATTAACAGGGAAACAGTCTTGTTTTTTTAATCAATTTAGTACTTTGCCATCATGCAACGGCTTAATTTTCCTGAATATTCGTTTCGCTTCAAAAATAACGAAAATAAACTCCGTATTTTCGATGACATTCGCAAAAAATTTGTTGTGCTTCAACCCGAAGAATGGGTACGTCAGCATGTCTCCCATTACCTTCGAAGCGAAAAACAATATCCCGCTTCTCTTATCAATGTTGAAAAAAAAATTGAGTTAAACGGACTCATAAAAAGGTATGATCTTGTAGTTTTTAATTCTGATGGTACGATTCATTTAGTCGTAGAGTGCAAAGCTCCGGATATAAATATTAATCAAAATACCTTTGACCAAATTGCTCGATACAATCTAAGTTTGAAGGCCACTTTCCTAATGGTTACCAACGGGTTACAGCACTTTTATTGTCAATTGGATTATGAAAACGAAAAATATGTTTTTATAAAGGAAATTCCACCTTATATCCGTTAAATTTGCAACTTTTATAAATCGATTTGAGAATAGCGGTAGTCATATTAAATTGGAATGGAAGGAAACTCCTAGAGAAATTCTTGCCTTCAGTAACTTTATATTCTGATGAAGCAGACGTATATGTGGCTGATAATGCATCGGAAGACGACTCTATTTCATTTATTAAAAGAGAATATCCTTCGGTACGAATTATCCAGAACAGAACCAACGGTGGATATGCAAAAGGTTATAATGATGCCCTTGCGGGACTGGACGCTGATATTTTTTGTTTACTGAATTCAGATGTAGAAGTAACAAAGGGATGGCTTACACCTGTGATGGAGGTATTTGAAAAGCATCCGGAAGCAGCTATTGTTCAGCCTAAAATATTGGATTATCATAAAAAGGATCATTTTGAATATGCAGGAGCTGCCGGCGGATTTATAGACAGCCTTGGTTACCCTTTATGTCGTGGTCGTATTTTTCAATCTTTAGAAGAAGACAAGGGTCAATATGATGATATAACTGAAATTTTCTGGGCTTCAGGTGCCTGCATGTTTGTTAGAAAAGATGTATTTGAAAATTTAGGAGGTTTTGATGAAGACTATTTTGCGCACCAGGAAGAAATCGATTTCTGCTGGAGAGCAAGAAACAAAGGATATAAAACCTATTATACCGGTTTTTCATCCATTTACCATGTAGGTGGAGCAACGCTTAGCAATATGAATCCTAAAAAAACCTTTTTAAACTTTCGCAATTCGCTGTTTTCGATTACTAAGAATTTGCCGAAACGAAAAGTTTTCCCTATCCTGTTGATGCGTTTATTGCTTGATGGAATAGCAGGAGTACGATTCATTTTTCAATTAAAATGGAAACATTTTTTTGCAATCTTAAAAGCGCATGTGAGTTATTACTTTCATTTCCGAAGAACCTTTGCAAGCAGGGCCAAAATTAATAAGCCGAACAAATATTATGTCACGACGTCTGTAGTGTGGTCTTACTTCGTACTTAATAAGAAGAAGTTTAACAATTTAATAAAAGATTAACTTAAACCCCTATCAAAACGAAACGCAATTTGATAATTTTGATAGCTAATTTTAAATACTACATTTAAATTATGAAAAAATCCATTTTATGGTGCTTAGGTGCACTTGTATTATTAACATCATGTGTTTCTCAGAAGAAATATGCAGAACTAGAAGCAAAACAACAGGAAACTGAAGATTTATTAAACTCAGCGACACTCAAGCTTAATTCTTGTTTAGAAGAAAAAGCAGGTCTGACTTCATCAAACAAAGCGCTTACAGATCAGGTCGCTACGCTAAAAGCAAATAATCAGGACCTTATCAATAATCTTGGCAACCTCACTACGCTTACGACCAAAGGGGCTGAAAACCTCGAAAAGTCATTGGAAAGTCTTCGTGAGAAAGATCTAACCATACGTAAATTACAGGACGCAGTGACCAGAAGAGATTCTGTGAACCTTGCTCTTGTTCAAAGCCTTAAAGGAGTACTTGGCAATTTAGACGATGAGGATATTGAGGTAAGTGTTGAAAAAGGAGTGGTTTATGTTTCCATCTCAGATAAGTTACTTTTTAGCAGCGGAAGTTACAATGTAACAGCAAAAGCAAAAGAAGTACTTGGTAAAGTGGCTACAGTAGTAAAAAACAAGCCTGATTTTGAGTTTCTGGTTGAAGGACATACAGATAACGTTCCTATCAAAAATGATGTTCTTAAAGACAACTGGGATCTTAGTGTAAAAAGAGCAACTTCAATCGTGCGTATTCTACAGAACGATTTTGGTGTTAAGCCAGAACGCATGACCGCTGCCGGTAGAAGCTATTATGTGCCCGTTGCAGATAATGAAACTGCCGAAGGAAGAGCTAAGAATAGAAGAACTCGCATAGTGGTCCTTCCAAAACTAGATCAGTTCTACGGAATGATCGAAGAGGGAATGAAAGATCCGGCGATCAACGAATAAGTATCGGTATAAATTATACTAAAAAGGAGCAACTTGAGTTGCTCCTTTTTTTATGTTTATAAAATCTTACCTGTATACTTTTTGTTCATTTAACGCTCTTTGATACTTTCTCGCATTCACGAGATGTTGTTTGTACGTCTCCGCAAAATTTGAATATCCTGAAAAATCTTCTTTAGCGCAGAAAAATATGTAGTTATGCTTTTGGTAATTAAGCACGGCATCAATATAAGTGGCGGAAGGAACATAAATCGGCCCTGGAGGTAAACCTGCATATTTATAGGTATTGTATGGAGAATCTAATTCTTTATCCTTATTAAGTACGCGTTTAATGGTAAAATCTCCTAGAATCCAAACCAAGGTAGGATCTGCTTCTAATGGCATTCCTCTATTTAATCTATTTACATATACTCCGGCAATCACCGGACTTTCATCTGATTTCACTGTTTCGCAGGTAACAATAGAAGCAAGAATAGAAACTTCTATGGGTGACAAGCCCATATTTTTTGCTTTTTGTAAACGTTCTTCGGTCCAGAACTTATTGTACTCCTTGAACATTCTGTCAAGTAATTCATCTGTAGTGATATCCCAGTACACATTGTAGGTATCTGGTATAAACATGACATTAAATGCATCAGTTGTAAAACCGTATTTCTTGGCTACCTCGGGATCTTTAAGAGTTGCAGCTAATTCATCTTTGTCAATCTCTAAATTGTCTGCGATCTTCTCAGCCAGTTCATCGCTGGTTCTTGCATTATTGAACGTAATGCGTACTTCTTTTTCACCGTAGCCTTTTCTAAAACCTGTAACCAGTTCTTCTATAGACATCTGTGCTTTTAACTCGTACTTTCCAGGTTCTACGGTAGCATCCTTTAGATTTCTTCGAAGTGCATATTTTTTAAAAGGAGCCACTTTTTGAATGATTCCTTTTTCTTTTAAATCATCGGCCAATGCATCCAGTGTTGTGCCGGAAGAAATAAAATAAGTCATATCCTGATCGATACGGGTTTTTTCCTTTCCGGTGGCATAAAGACTTACTAACGGATATAAATAAAAAGCGGCTGCACCAGCAATTAAAGCAATTAGTATCAGCCCAATGTAAATATTCTTTTTCTTCATGAATAATAGCAATGAATGAGATTCTACACTAAAAGATATCTGTATCTCCCTTACCTTCCCTGACAATCTCAGGAACACTTCCTGATAAATCAATAATAGTAGAGGCCACATTGTCACCGTACCCACCATCTATCACAAGATCGACAAGATTATTCCATTTTTCCAAGATCAACTCCGGATCTGTAGTATATTCTACCACTTCGTCCTCATCGTAAATGGAGGTAGATATGATGGGATTACCCAATTGTTTTACCAGCGTTCTGGCAATCGAATTATCTGGGACCCGGATACCTACAGTTTTTTTCTTTTTAAAAACTTTCGGTAAATTATTGTTTCCCGGTAAGATAAAAGTATAAGGCCCGGGGAGTGCTCTTTTCAATATTTTAAAAGTAGGTGTATCTATTTGTTTTACATAATCTGACAGGTTACTCAGATCTGCACAAACGAAGGAAAAATTAGCGCGCTCTAACTTGACGCCTTTAATTCTTGCCACCCGCTCCAGCGCTTTTGTATTGGTGATATCGCAGCCCAAGCCATAAACCGTATCGGTGGGATAAATAACGAGTCCACCATCCTTAAGGATAGAAACAGCTCTGGCAATTTCCTTTGGATTTGGATTGGTTTCGTATATTTTGATGAATTCTGCCATAAGATGTAGGTTCAAGCGGATGACAAAATTACGTAATTCTGGTCAGAAAGCCTTATTCTACTACGTTGAGTTTTGCAAACCGTAGCAATAGCTTTTTGACGTCTCCATTATCGAATTTGATCTCTGCTTTCTTATCATTACCAATTCCTTCAATTTTAAGAACCACCCCGTTACCAAATCGGGAATGTGAAATCTTACTTCCTACCGAAAGATTCAATTCATTGGCATTGGCATTCCCTATGGGTTGTTGTAGGTCTGGTTTCACCTTTCTGAGTCTCCTGAGTTGTGTGTCTGTAGGTCCTTTTGGCGGCTCTCCCTGTTTTGGTTTTTGCTGGCGTAATTTACTCTTATCTACATCCCCGAAAATATCTGAATCGATCATGGGGTTGTATCTATAGGTATTTACAGGAGTTATATAATCTAAAAACCGATCGTCGATCTCTTCAATAAAGCGACTTGGTTCGGCATCGATCAATTTCCCCCATCGGTAACGACTTTGCGTATAGGTAAGATATGCCTGTTTTTCTGCCCGCGTAAGTGCAACATAAAATAATCTCCTCTCTTCCTCCAATTCGCTTCTTGTATTCATGCTCATGGCAGACGGAAAAAGATCTTCTTCCATTCCTACGATATAAACAAAGGGAAACTCAAGTCCCTTTGCGAGATGAATGGTCATGAGCGCAACCCGGTCGTCATCTCCTGTATCTTTATCAAGATCTGTAGCCAGTGCTACATCTTCAAGAAACTCTGAGATAGATCCGGTAGCGTCGGCAAGTTCCTTTTGGCCTTCTACAAAATCCTTGATCCCATTTAACAGTTCTTCTACATTCTCCATCCGGGCAATTCCTTCCGGTGTACCATCTTTCTTAAACTCTTGTAAAATTCCGGTTTTTTTAGCTACATGCTCTGCCAGTTCGAAAGCATCAGCTCCTTCGTTCATGATCCGAAAACTTTTGATCATATTGGTGAAGTCTTCCAGGCGTTGGCGGGTGCCCGAATTAATCTTGAGGTCAATCTTGGCAATATTATCCATCACTTCGAAAATGGAACGATCGTAATGCTTTGCGGCAACGACAAGCTTGTCTACGGTGGTCTGACCTATACCTCTTGCCGGGTAGTTGATGATCCGTTTTAAAGCTTCTTCATCCTTTGGATTGATCACAAGACGTAAATAAGAAAGAATATCTTTGATCTCTTTTCTTTGATAAAAAGAAAGTCCGCCATAAATTCGATAAGGAATATCTTTTTTTCGCAATGCATCCTCTATAGATCTTGATTGCGAATTCGTTCTGTAAAGTACCGCAAAGCTTCCATTCGACAGTTGATGCTGCATCTGATTCTCAAAGATAGAACTGGCTACGAAACGACCTTCTTCAGCATCTGTGGGCAAACGATTTACTTTAATCAGTGGTCCCTGCTCATTAGCTGTCCATACCACTTTTTCAAGTCTGCTTTTATTTTTCTCAATCACAGAATTCGCCGCTTCTACAATGTTTTTAGTAGACCGATAGTTTTGCTCAAGTCTGTAAAGGGATACATTATCATAATCTTTTTGAAAGTTGAGAATATTATTGATGTTTGCCCCCCTAAAAGCGTAGATACTTTGTGCATCGTCTCCTACTACACATATATTTTGAAATCGGTCTGATAGCGCTCTGACAATTAAATATTGAGAGTGGTTGGTATCTTGATACTCATCTACCAGAATATAGCGAAAACGGTCCTGATATTTCATCAGCACCTCTGGGAAACGAGTTAACAATTCGTTGGTTTTAAGTAACAAGTCGTCAAAGTCCATAGCACCTGCTTTGAAACAGCGGTCGACATATTCTTTATAGATATCCCCCATACGTGGGCGTTTTGCCATGGCATCTGCTTCTACCAATTCAGGATTCGTAAAATAGGCTTTAACAGTGATCAGGCTGTTCTTGTACGATGAGATTCGCGATTGAATTTGTTTATATTTATAAACATCTTTGTCCAATCCCATTTCTTTAATGATTGCTGAAATAAGCCGTTGCGAATCCTGCGTGTCGTAAATGGTGAAATTACTGGGATACCCTAATTTATCTGCTTCGAATCTTAGTATTTTAGCAAAAACGGAGTGAAACGTACCCATCCATAAATTCTTTGCCTCAGAACCGCCCACAATATCAGTGATACGCTTCTTCATTTCGCGCGCAGCCTTATTCGTAAAGGTAAGTGCAAGTATATTAAATGCATCTACCCCCTGACTCATGAGATAGGCAATTCTATAGGTTAGTACACGGGTTTTTCCAGAGCCTGCACCTGCAATCACGATCAGCGGTCCGTCCTTGTGAAGAACAGGCGCTTTTTGAGCTTCATTCAGTTCATTAATATACGTTTCCAACACAGCTTTCTACAGTCATTAAATGAAAACGTGAAAATAACCAATATCACTCGATTTATAAAAACCACCTTTTAATATTTATAAACATTCAAATATTTATTTAATATATTTAAAACCAGAAATAAAATTCATGAAAAAAAGAATTGCTTGCTTTGTTTATATGGTTCTGATATCGTTGGTTGCGATGGCACAAGAAACAAAGACAGCAGGACCTGTGATAGAAGGATACGGTGCTGTATATCCGGTACAAGCTCCTGATTTTAAAACAGATTCCACAGCAGTTTTTAAAGTAGTGTTTGATGTTGGAAGAACATTTGAAAATAAAGAACTTCCCAATCCTTTAATAGAAACTGCTGCACGCTTTTTAAATATGCATGTACAGAACGGCGTTCCTTTAAAAAACTTGCACGTTGCGCTTGTAATACACGGTTCTGCATCTGCAGATATCTTATCAGATAAAAAATATCAGCAGCAATTTAATCAACCCAACCCCAATACCGAATTAATCAAAGAATTGGCGCAAAACGGGGTTCAAATTATTTTATGCGGACAAACAGCGGGCTATCGTAGCATAAGTAAACAAGACGCATTGCCACAAGTTCAATGGGCTTTATCTGCGATGACTGCCTTAATACAATTACAAAATAACGAATACAGACTTATTAAATTCTAACTATGAAAAAATGTTTATACCTTTTGGTATTATGCCTGCCATGTTTACTGCTTGCGCAGCAAAAGCTGGAAAAAGAAATTGCAGCTATTGAGTCTAAAGTGATCGAATGGCGCAGAGATTTTCATCAAAATCCGGAGTTATCTAATAGAGAATACAATACTGCTAAAAAAATTGCAGCTCATCTTAAATCTCTTGGTATGGAAGTGCAGACCGGAATTGCCAAAACTGGTGTTGTAGGAATTCTAAAAGGTAAAAAGCCCGGTAAGGTCATCGCGCTAAGAGCCGACATAGATGCATTACCTGTAACTGAAATTACCGATGTGCCTTTTAAATCTGAGGTAACCACGACTTTCCTGGATAAGGAAACGGGCGTCATGCATGCGTGCGGACACGACACTCACATAGCGATCCTGATGGGGGTTGCTGAAATTTTGGCGAAAAACAACAATTTCGCAGGAACCGTCAAATTCGTTTTTCAGCCTGCAGAAGAAGGACCACCTCCGGGAGAAGAAGGTGGTGCATCGCTAATGGTAAAAGAAGGTGTTCTTGAAAACCCTAAAGTAGATGCTATTTTCGGATTGCACATTTCTGCAGGAATGGATGTGGGTAAGATCAATTACAAGCCTGGTGGTGCGATGGCTTCTTCTCAACGCTTTGTGATCAAAGTGAAGGGCAAACAAACTCACGGTTCTAGCCCATGGGCCGGTGTAGATCCGATTCTTGTTTCTGCAAAGATCATCGATGGTCTGCAAACTATTGTAAGCCGGGAATTGCAACTTACCAATGAAGCTGCGGTGATCTCTGTAGGCAAGATATCTTCCGGCGTACGTTTTAATATTATTCCAGAAGAAGCAGAGATGATAGGTACCATTCGCGCATTGGATTACGATATGCGAAACAAGATCAACCGCCGCCTCAAAGAAATGGCTTCTGACATTGCTAAAGCTTACGGAGCTACTGCAACTGTTTCTATAACGGATACAGCTCCTATTACATTTAACGATCCCGACCTAACCGCACAAACGCTTCCTTCCCTGTACAAAGCTGCCGGGGAAGAAAATGTATACCTTGCAAAGGCGATCACCGGAGCTGAAGATTTCGCTTTCTTTCAGGAGAAAGTACCCGGATTTTATTTCTTTCTCGGCGGAAAACCACTGGACGTAAAGCCAGAGAATGCCGCTTCGCATCACACACCTTCATTTTATATTGATGAAAGCGGAATGTTACTCGGAGTGAAAACGTTTATTCAAATCGTACATGATTATTTAGGTAATTAATAATGGATACGATACTTGATTTTGCCGGAAGCATTCCCTGGTGGGGCTGGATACTACTGGTTATTTGTTTGGTAGCGATTAGAGATATATTTTTTCAGCGAAAGCATACCATTATTCATAATTTTCCGGTAATAGGGCATTTTCGGTATATGCTGGAAAGTATTGGTCCAGAACTACGTCAATACCTGGTTGCCAACAATCGGGAAGAACTTCCATTTAATCGCATTGAACGCGGATGGATCTATGCATCTGCTAAAAATGAAAATAACTACGAAGGATTCGGTACAGACAGGGATATTTATGCCCATCAGTATATTTTTGTCAATAATGCGATGATCCCATATAAACTGGTGGAAGGACATCCAAATAAAGAAGACAAATGTTTTCTGCCCAGTGCTAAAATCATGGGTGCTTATCACAAACGCCGGAAGCCTTACCGACCTGCTTCCGTTATCAATATCTCTGCGATGAGCTACGGATCGCTGTCCGCAAAGGCAGTAGAATCTATGAATATTGGCGCCAAAAAAGCAGGGGCTTATCATAATACAGGTGAAGGCGGACTTTCAAATTACCACAAAAATGGCGCAGATGTGGTTTTTCATTTTGGCACCGGTTATTTTGGAGTACGTGATAAAGAAGGAAACTTTTCAATGCCTCATCTCAAAAAACTTGTGGAAGATCATCCGTTCATTAAAGCTATCGAGATCAAATTATCGCAAGGTGCGAAACCAGGGAAAGGCGGAGTGCTGCCTGCTAAAAAGATCAGTAAAGAAATTGCTGAAATACGAAATGTGGAAATGGGTAAAGCGGTATTGTCACCTGCTTTCCATACAGCTTTCAGTACGATCCCTGAAATGGTTGATTTTATTGAGGCGATTGCCGAAGAAACCGGACTCCCGGTTGGAATTAAAGCGGCGATTGGTAAAACAGATCAATGGAAAGAGCTTGTAGAGTATATGCAAAAAACAGGAAAAGGACCTGACTTTATAACTATTGACGGTGGTGAAGGTGGTACGGGTGCAGCACCGCCGAGTTTTGCAGACCACGTATCCCTTCCCTTTGTCTATGGTTTCAAACAGGTATACCGTATTTTTAAAGATCGGGAACTTACTGATAGAGTGCTATTTATAGCGAGTGGCAAATTAGGACTCCCTGCGAAGGCGATCATGGCATTTGCAATGGGTGCAGATTGTATAAACGTCGCAAGAGAAGCGATGATGAGTATTGGATGTATTCAGGCACAGGTATGTCATACCAACCGTTGTCCTGCCGGTGTTGCTACTCAGAATAAATGGTTACAAAAGGGAATCGATATTCCTTTAAAATCAGATAGGCTCCAGCAATATTTCAGAACCTTCAGAAAAGAAGTACTTGAGATCACTCATGCCTGCGGGTATGAACATCCCTGCCAGTTAACCATGCAAGATGTAGATGTGAGCCTGGGCGATAAGAACATGACGCAAACACTAGCACATTGTTACGGCTACAATAAGGTAAAAGTTCCTTTTGAAAGCATGCAACATTTAAAAGATTGTGTTTATCTTGGCGGCAACTATAAAATAAATGAGACGTGTTAAACGTTATAGCATTCGTCCAAACTAATTAATCAAAAGACTTAAACCTATTTTGATGGAAAGTAAATTCCTGGAGCTCCTCGCTTACACAATGCCTGCACTTATTACCGGTATTTTGGCTTATTATTTCTTTAATCTTCACACTAAGAATGAAGATGCCAGACGAAGATTTATGATTCAAAAAGATGCCCAGAAAAACACCTTGCCTATAAGACTTCAGGCATACGAACGAATGGCACTTTTTTTGGAAAGAATAAATCCCCAGAAATTATTGGTGCGAGTAGCTCCTGCAAGTGCCAGTAAAGATGAATATGAATCGAAACTTATTGCCAGTATTGAAAACGAATATGATCATAACATCTCACAGCAAATCTATATGAGTGACGAGTGTTGGAATATTGTGAAGGCAGCGAAAAACGCCACTATTCAGATCATCCGAAAATCCAGTATGAGTGAGAAGATCGATTCTTCCGATAAACTGCGGGAAAGCATCCTTAATGATCTTATGGACCGTCAAACCCCATCTTACGCTGCTTTGTCTTTTATTAAGAAAGAGGTAGGAGAATTATGGTAGTCAGGCGATGTCCTTTGTTCGCAATCGTTGCTCTTTATCTCTTCTGATCTTTTCTCCAGCATAGGTAAACCCCTGTTCCCACCAAAGAGCCATCTGCTTACGGTTGAAAATCAGTGAATTTTCAGTAAGTGTTGTCGGTGTGTAAAAGAGGTTGAGTTTTACATTTTTGTTTTGAGCTGCTAGTTTTCCTACCAGAATATTGTTGTGTTCTACCTGATCTAAGAGGTAGGCGAACAAATTGACCATGAGGGAGAAAGGATTTCGTCCTAAAATGTTGTGCCGTTCCATAGTCTCGGTTTCCAAAATAATTGCATCTACCTCTGTTGCTCCTCTTCCTATTGCTTCTCTTATGGGTACAACAGCTCCAAAGCCACCATCTGCATATTCGTATCCGTTCTTTTTGACCAACGACATAAAAGGAATATAGTTACAACCGATCCAGATCCAATCACAGAAGTCTTTATAACTAAAATCTTTCAAGGCTTTATACTCAATGCTATTCTTTGTAAGATTCGATACCGTAACAACTACCTCCTTATTCGATGCTTTTAATTCATTAAACTCCTCTTCTGTGAAGCTACGGCGTATATTTCTTCTGAGTGCCTTACTTTCCCCAAACGTTCTTTTACCTTTAATTATTTGCCACAGCACGTTAAGATGATTGATACCCACATATTCTCGGTCTCCTTTGTGTTTTACCACGAAGGGATTGTTACTGAAAATTTTACGTTGTGTGACGGTCGTATAATTCTCATACACTTTTTCAATTTGATTATTTGCAAGATGTGGCATCAGAAGGCTTCCGGTAGATGTACCCAGATACAGATCGTAATCACGCTTTTCTACTTCCAGAAGGTATTGTGCAATGCCTCCGGCAAATGCACCCTTACTTCCTCCCCCACTAATCACTAAAGCTCTCATAATTAAATATGCTGATTAGACTCTTTATTTTTTTGTCTGGCAAACTCAAATCCGCTACCCCACCAATCTGTCATTTGCTTTTTATCAAAAATAAGTGAATTGGTGGTAAGCACTGTAGGCGTATAGTAAAAATTTATAATCGCATTGGTATTCGTAGCCACGAATTTACCGATACGTATATTTTGATGTTCAATTCTGTCGAGCATAAAGCTAAAAATACTAGTAATTAAAGAAAATGGATTTTTACTTGGCATACGATTTAAATGCGTAACCTCGGTTTGAAGAATAATTGCATCGATTTCGGTTGCTCCTCTTTTAATGGCTTCTTCAATGGGTACCATACTACCAAGGCCACCATCTGCATACTCGCAACCATCTACGCGCGACAGGCTCATAAAGGGCGTATAATTACAAGAGATCCACAACCAATTGCAAAACGCATCGTAGTCATAATCGTTTACAGATTTATATTCTACCTGATTGAGGGATAGATTTGATACGGTAGCTACGATATCACAAGGTCCGTTTTGCAATTTTTTAAAGTCTTCTTTCGAGATTGAATCTCTGATCAATTTTTTGAGATTGTGACTTTCTCCAAATGTCTTACTGCCCCTTATGAAATTACGTACAACGTTTAAATGATGAATACCAATGCTTTCGATACCATGCTTTTTACGAATGATAAAGGGACAAATATTAAAGATGCTATTTTGGTTTACCGAAGTGTAGATATCCCTGATCTCTTTTGTCTTACCTAAAGCCAAATGCGAAATTAACAAGCTTCCTGTAGATGTTCCTAAAAACAAGTCGTAATTAATACCTAGTTCTTCGATTAGAAACTGAGCAACGCCACCAGCGAATGCGCCCTTACTACCACCTCCGGAAATTACCAATGCCCTCATATCTCTAATTTATAAAATATTAGTTATTCACAGCGATTCTCTTGCGCACCCAATCACTTTGGTCGGAAGTAAACCCGGTCAGAATAGTTTCAATCCTATTTTTGTAGTCTGTATCCTTTAAAAGAACGTCCATTAAATCTCTTGAGAAAGATGCAAATTGCCAAACCGGATGCGTACCTGCCAGTATCAGGTCTTTGAGGTTTTTATCAGAAAGCATTTGAAGTTGATACAAATACGTAAAAGCATTCTGGCGTATCTCAAAGTGATAATACTGATCGGTATAACCAGATAGTTCCTTATAAAAAACAGGGGTTTCTTGAGGATAATAGTCTTCTGTAATTAGTGCTAAGGCAATCCATAAAACTCTAACATTCTTATTATTGAAGCCCTGAATATTTTTGGTTTTCTCCAAGTAATCCTTACGTTTCTCAGGAAAATTGATCCAAAGTTTCATGAGGGCTTTTTCTATAGTAACATAGCTTTTATCCTCTAGTAACGTTTCAAACGCTGATCGAAGTTGCTCTGGAATGCGATTAATATATAATGCTACCGCTTGTCTGTTTTTCAAATCTCCGCTGGCTAGTATATCTAGAATGGTCTGTGTTCTTAAGGCTTCCGGATGATTAAAAAGTTGATAGATGGCGTATTCTTTTAACTGATGAGGATACGGCTGTTGAACAATAGCTCTGTAGGCGGATATTGAGTCATGGCTCTGATGATAATCTTCAAGCCCTTCGAGTGCAACCGCCAGATTGCCTGCATTAAATATTTGATCTTTCAAAAGGTAAAGAGGTCTATCAAATTCTATGTCCAATAGAGATTGATAATCATAGTTTAGTAGCAGACTGTTGATTCGATCGCTTAATTTACTACGATATCGGTTAGTTCCAAAGACTTCAAAACTTTCAGAAGTTTTACGAGTAATGGTGTCGGTAGTATTAACAATGTATTTAACGTCTATAAATTGTTGATCACCATTAGAAGTTATACTTACTTTATCCGCATCAAACCTAGCTTGAATTTTAGGGATTTCAGCATTCTCCAACCAGATCTTCTTAAATTTAGTCAACTTTTTTCCGGATACTTCTTCTACGATCCTAAGAAAATCATCTGTTTCCGCACTACTAAATTGGTGTTTTTGAAGGTATTTTTTCACTGAAATATCAAAAGCTTGCTCCCCTACTTCATTGGCCAACATATGCAAAACCCAGGCACCCTTTTCATAAAATGTCAGGCTGCTTGCTTTCGGGTTTAATAAACTCTCTCCCTTGGAATCGTCGGAAAGACTCATCAATTCTCGACCAGATCGATACAGCTTATGATAAAAATAGTCCTCCCCGAAAATCATTTTTTCTGCCAGCAGCGCATAATACGTAGCAAAACCTTCCTGCAACCAATGATGAGTACTGCTCTTCGCAGTTACCAAATTACCGAACCATTGATGCGCCATTTCATGAGCGTTTACATTCACATAGTTCTTATCTATAAACGAAGTACTATCAATCACATGTGCATCAGAAAAAATAGTAGCGCTGGTGTTCTCCATGCCTGCATAGAGAAAGTCTTTTACAGGAATTTGTTTGTAAATATCCCACGGATAGTTATATCCTATTTTCTCCTCAAAGAAATCAAATATGCGTTGTGTGTATCGATAGGTGGGTTCAAACTTTAACGAATCCTCCTTATAGTAATAAAGTTCAATGGGAGTACCGCTTTTAGAGACCAGTGTTTTACTACTGTAATTGCCTGCTGCAATTGCCAATAGATAGCTGCTCATTGGCTTTTTCATTGAAAACCTCCATGTTTTGAGACTGTCCTGAATTCCAATTTCTTCGGTGAGGATGCCGTTTGAAATCACCTGGAATTCCTCAGGAAAAGTAATAGTAAGATTAAAAATGATCTTTTCATTAACGTCTTCGATGCATGGTACCCAATGACTGTTATGCTTCCCCTGGCCCTGCGTCCATACCTGCTTTTTTGCATCGGGCATATCCCAGCCTATGAAGTACATTGCTTTTTTAGGCTTTGCCTTGTACTTCAATTTAATAGTATGTCTTTCACCTGCTGTAAACTTTTTATAGATCGTGATCTTTTGATCGTCATAACTGTACTTAATAGTTGATCCATTAAGTGATACATGGAATAGGTGAAGGTCCCTTGCATTTAAAAATACACTATCAATCTCCTTTTCAATCTCAAAACTATAGGAAACCGCTCCTTCCAGAGCTTGTTGAAATGGGTTAATCTTAACATTTATATTACCTTCTTTAAAATTAATAAAATCAGATTGTTGAGAAAATAAAAAACCATGAGTATACAATAAAAGAAATGTAAACCATAGGTTTCGGAAATTGACTATTTTCTTGCTCATAAAATGTTGGACTATTAGCTATAACGATCTTTTCAAAACTATATTTTTAGAGAAACCCTCGTAAGTTCAAAGATAAACTTTGATCGTAGCATTCGGTAGATTATCTTCGTTTTAATGAATACCGATATTTTAAATACTCCTATTGACTATTTAAAAGGTGTAGGTCCCAACCGCGCCGATCTTCTTCGTAAGGAACTCGGCATACACACATATCAGGATCTCTTAAACTTATTTCCTAATCGCTATATTGACAGAACCCGATACTACAAAATAAGCGAATTGCAACGCAATTCATCTGAAGTACAGATCGTAGGGAAGATTACCCACGTTAAAATGGTGTCTCAAACAAAAGGAAAACGACTTGTAGCTACTTTCACAGATAGTAAACATCAAATGGAACTGGTCTGGTTTCGTGGTCATAAATGGATTAAGGAGAGTCTTAAAATTAATGTACCCTATGTGATTTTCGGAAAATGCAATTGGTTTAACGGTATTTTTAGTATGCCGCATCCGGAAATGGAACTTCTCGACGAGCACGAAAGAAGCCTGCGGTCTTCCATGCAGCCTGTATACCCTTCTACAGAGAAATTATCTAACAAGGGAATCACCAACCGTGTGGTGAATAAATTAATGGAACAGCTTTTTATTGAAACCAAAGGTAATTTTCTGGAAACTCTTGGTACAGGTGTGAAAGACGCGCTCAAGCTGATCTCAAAGAAGGATGCATTATTAAATATTCACTTTCCCAAAAATCAGGAGCTACTTGCGAAAGCACAGTATCGGTTAAAATTTGAAGAATTGTTTTACATTCAATTACAACTGATCACTAAAAATTTAATTCGGAAGCACCGCATAAAAGGTTTTAATTTCGATAAAGTGGGGGCTCTTTTTAATACGTTTTACGAGGATCATCTGCCATTTGAGCTTACTAATGCACAAAAACGCGTCATTAAGGAAATCCGAAAGGATATGGGTAGCAACGCGCAAATGAATCGTTTGTTGCAAGGAGATGTGGGCTCGGGTAAGACCATCGTCGCCTTAATGGCTGTATTACTTGCAATCGACAACGATTTTCAAGCATGCCTGATGGCTCCTACAGAAATTTTGGCAACGCAGCACTATAACGGCATCAAAGAATTGGTAAAAGAACTCCCTGTTGAAATACATTTGCTTACAGGTTCAGTTAAAAAATCGGTACGAAATGAGATTCATGAGTCTCTGGAATCCGGCCAGTTACATTTGCTGATAGGTACACATGCCCTGCTTGAGGATAAAGTTAAATTTAAAAATCTAGGTTTAGCGATCATAGATGAGCAACATCGGTTTGGGGTAGCACAACGCGCCCGGCTTTGGCGTAAGAATGAGCGTCCTCCTCATATTCTGGTGATGACGGCTACACCTATTCCACGAACACTGGCCATGAGTTTGTACGGTGATCTGGATATTTCAGTAATTGATGAGTTACCGCCTGGCAGAAAGCCAGTGAGAACCGTTCATCGATACGATAGCAATCGATTAAGGGTCTTTCGATTTCTAAAAGATGAAATCAGTAAAGGGCGACAGGTATATGTGGTGTATCCGCTGATTCAGGAATCTGAGAAGATGGATTATAAAGATTTAATGGATGGCTATGAAAGTATTTCCAGAGAATTTCCCAAACCTCAATATCAGATATCTATTCTTCACGGTCAAATGAAACCCGTCGATAAGGATTATGAAATGGAGCGCTTTGTGAAAGGCGAAACACAGATAATGGTGGCAACCACAGTTATTGAAGTAGGTGTAAATGTACCTAATGCTTCTGTAATGGTAATTGAAAGCGCAGAACGTTTTGGTTTGTCGCAATTACATCAGCTAAGAGGACGGGTTGGTAGAGGTGCAGAACAAAGTTTCTGTATTTTGATGACTAGTCATAAACTCACGAATGATTCTAAAATCCGACTTGAAACTATGGTGAAAACCAATGACGGGTTTGAAATTGCAGAGGTAGATCTTAGACTTCGAGGACCAGGTGACATTATGGGCACTCAACAAAGTGGGGTATTGAATTTGCGTATTGCCGATGTAGTAAGAGATAATGATATTCTTCAAACGGCTCGTCACTTCGCCATGCAAATATTGAAAGAAGACCCCTCTTTAAGCCTTGATAAACATAGGATCTATAAATATGTATACGGGCAGATAGCCAAATACAAAAACATTTGGAATTATATTAGTTGATATTCGATTTGAATAAAAAAACTCCGTTTTCACGGAGTTTCAATGATGATGATGTGATGAATGACCTAATTAGTTTATGTCCTCGTTATTTTTAAGCTTATCGATATTAGCCGCGATCGCATCCCGGTTTGGTTGGTCTGGGGCATTCTTCTGCGCAATAGTCATGTGTTTCAGTGCTTCTTTGTATTTTCCATTAGCAGCATATCCTCTTGCGGCACCTAAGTGAACTGGCCAGGTATTTTTATGCTTCTTTAAATTGTACTTAAATACTTCCAAAGCTTTTTCCTTCTCACCACGTGCTATGAGTTGTCTTCCGTATTGATGAATTTCAAATACGGTACCCATTGCTAGCGCTTCGTCCACGATTTTGGAAGCTTCTGCTTCTTGATCCATTTTCGCTAAAATATTGGCCTTAATGATCAGGTTATTAAAGTTTTTCTGGCTGAAGAATTGACCTGCGATAGCGGCGTCAATCCAGCTCAGCGCTTCTGTAAGATCGCCATCATTATTCAAAGCATAATTTGCAGCCTGCTCCCAGGTCTGACGATTGAATCCAGGTGAATTTTTTAACCTTTGACGGATATCATTCAGTACTAATTTACTAACCTTTACTTCAATTTCAAGCGGAATTTCTTTCTTTTCCCATTGCAACGCAAGGGTAGTCTTTGCTGGAGCAACTTCATTAAAAACAAAAGTCAACAGTTCTGTATGTCCTATTTCTTTGGTAGTTACAGGCACTCTTACCACATCTTTTGATTTGTCATAAAAATAACTCCCCCAGGAAGCAGCATCTTCAGAAAGAATTACAGTAGCAGTCCCGTCTGCTTCAAGTGCCATATGGAGCCCATAAGTTCCGGGAGAAATGGTTTTATTATTGATAATCACAGATGTTGAGAAAGAAATTGTCGTGTTTTCATTGGCGCCCGCTCGCCACGGAGCCTCAGTTGCTGTACCAAAGCCGAGATTGTTATATCCGTAGGGCACCAATTTACCCCATATCTCTCGTCCGCGAACAGATGGTCTTGAATATTCAACGGTAATTTCAGTAATACCAACAGTTTGTGAAACACTGGCTTTTTGACTTCCGGCAGGAAGCGTAAGCTGTGCGGCTAGATCATTTATAAAAAAAAGACAACAAGATAATGTGAGGAGCATTGAAAATGCACCTGCTCGAAATGTTTTCATGATTTGTAGTTTAGTTAGGTTGAACTTATTGGCACCGCCAAAGGGTTTAATACCCCGAGGTGCCTCGTGATTAAACGTTTGTTTCAAGCAAATGCCTCATGTGCATGCCCTGAGGTAGTCTACTATAGGCGAAAGTTAAACAGATATTAGAATCCTTGATGTTAGGAGGATGTTAAAAGCTAATAACTTAGTGTTAAAACTACTAAAAAGTGATCATTTTAGCCATTTATATAAAAAAAGGCGTTGAAAATCACAACGCCTTTACTGATAAAACATATTTTGTTTAACTATTTCTTGAAGAATTTTTTCGTTAAAAACTCATCTTCTTCCAAAATTCGTATGATATAGATACCCGTTGAAAGGTTAGAAATATCAATATTGGTCTCTGAAATAAATTTTCCTTCTGATAAACGTTGTCCAAAAATATTTAAGACTTCATAGGAAGCTTCCTCTTCATTTTGATATCTAATTGTTAGTCTTGATGTTGCCGGTACCGGGTATAAAGAAAACGTATCTGTATTATTCAGTTCGTCGAGCCTCCCCATTTCTTCAATACTATTTCTGTTTTTGGAAACAGTTGAAGTACGAGAACCGCTGTTTGAAATACCGGTAATTTTAACCTGATCGATATAAATGTGATCGGCGTTTGATGAAGCGTCACATCTGAATCTGAATCTATCGGAGCTTCCAAAGTTATAAGTAGCTTTATCTAAGGTAACCGTGGCGCTATAGAATGTACTATTATTAAAATCTGTTCCGCTGGCATAGGTTTCCACCGTTGTGTACCCACTGCCATTGTTAAATTGTAACCAAAAATCTTCTCCGTTTTCCATACTGTACGCATAAAAATAGAAGGATACTTCTACCGTATCATAAGAAGAAAGGTTAAATGCCTTAGAGGTCATAGATGATGCCGTACCGGAATTATCTCTGATGCGTATTGAATAACTACCCTCAAAAGAACGAGCTCCAGCGTATCTTGCGCAGTCAGAACCGCCATCAGTCCAACTGTCTAAACCACTTTCAAAAAAGCTTTCCTGCAGTATTGTTGAAGTTGGATTTCCACCACCAGATCCCCCTCCATTGATACTATGTGATCCTAAACCACCAAATGTATCAGCAGCGAATGAGTCCCATTCATTACTATCATAAGTATTTCGAGGTCCGGTGACCGTATTTTTTCGACGTAATGTAATATCTGCTGCAAAATTACCCGAGCCACCTCCAAAGTTACCGATAACATCGATTAAAGTTCCGTTCTTAAATAGGCCTACAGGATCATTACCATTAAAGACCAACGCATCTGTACCTGTTGTCACATCTGCTGCATTTAAGATAGCGGAGGTCGCCGATGAGTTTGCGATCACAAAAACATCCCCATTGGCAATAGTTCCTGAAAGATTGTAGGCACTCCCCCAGCTCGATCCTCCATTCGTATTTCTTCGTAAGCTGTATCCTGATAAACTTTTGTTGCTTCCGGTGAAGTTGGCTATTTCAAGAGCTTTATTATTTGAGCTCCCTTCTACATATTCGGAGAAAAAAAGTTCATTTGAACTTCCTCCGCCTCCACCAGAAAGGGTGGTTATGGAAATAGTATTACTATTGGCCGAAAAGTTTCCGGCAGCATCTCTCGCCCGAACGAAAAAATTGTACGAAGTGCCTGCATTCAATCCTGTTATAGTCGCTGTACTATTGGTAACTGATTGTACCTGATTACCATTCTGATATACGATATAGGCTGTAACCCCAACATTATCACTAGCATCGTTCCAATCTAGCGAAACACCTGTTTGTGTTATGTTACTTGCAGTAAGTGATGCAGGCGTAGAAGGAGCCTGTGTATCTGAGCCTCCTGTGTTTCCAAAACGATCCTCTGCCTGAGGTCCTCCCCATATCTGAGTGGCGAATGCAGGATTATCGATAAATGGATTACGATTTCCCTGTGCATAGGTAGCATTACTATCATGATAGGTATTACGTGCATCTTCATATACGGATACCGGATCTTCAGCATTCCACTGCAAAAGAAGATTGATCATTCTTGAATCTACACTATTCGTGCTTCCGTTGGCAACTAAAGTTGGATAGCATTGCGAACCGTATCTCAGATACATATACATCACAATTCGTGCAACGTCACCTTTCCATTCGTCTCCAGGATACCAACCTCCGTTAGAGTCACCAGCATTCCCGCTTCCGGAAGCAAACTTCTTATTTCCACGGTTTGCGTTCATCTGCACATCTGACGATCGTAAATTATGTGCATCTGCATAAGGTGGTCCGCTGGTACCAGAACTATTTAAAGAAGGATTTGCCAGTGAGTTTGGAAAGGTATGTTCCCGGTTCCAGTCGGTGCCATTATTACCTCCATTTTCATTAATCCCACGGGTTCTGTCGGTTACATAATTCCCATCGGTATCACTATAACCATAGATCAAAAGGACGCTGGAACTATTATTCGGATCTAGATCAGTTGCCTTACAAGCTTCCCAGATACCCGGTGTATAACTTAGGGCATTTGTATGGGTAGCGATGATCTTGGTGGCCAGTTCGTCTCTTAAAGCAGTTCCGCTTAGATTGAGGTTTACATCATTATAGTAAGCGGGAATTTGCGCAACTGCTATAAATCCGTTTAAAAGAAGTAAAAGAAGTAAAAGTTTTTTCATGAGGGTTTTGTTTAAATTAGCTATCTTACATTCGGGTAAGAAAAAACGCAAAACTAATTAAAAAACCCGAACTTAAAAGGTGAAATAGTTTAAGGATGAGAATTTTACAATTTCGTAACAGACAGGTATTCTCAATCTCTTAATTTGATTCACTTGCGAGCAACTCAACGAAACTTTCAAATTCTTTTTTAAAAGTTTTATACTTATCGCCTGTAGCAGGACCGTTAAATCCCGTATGTATTTTTCTGATTTGACCTTTCTTATCTAGGATTACTGTAGTTGGGTACGACAATATATGATTCAGCATTGGTAATTTTTTCTGGGCTTCTTTTTTATCGGAAGTGCCAAATTGTGCCAGCAGTATGGGATAAGGAATTTTTATTTTTTCTTCAAGGCGTTGAAGATTAGCAAAAGCTTTTTCCTTAGTTTTTGCATATTCGAAAGCCAATGCTACAAATACCGCATCTTTAGGCGCCTTTTGCTTTGCGTAAGCACTGTAATACTTGGTTTCATCCAGACAATTCGGGCACCAACTCCCCATAATCTGAACGATTACTACCTTATTTTTAAATTGATCATCGTCAAGAGAGACCCTGTCACCATTCTTATTAGGAAACTCAAAAAAGAAGCGTTTAAAGCCCTTTTTTAAAAATGTAAGACTGTCTTCGTTTGGCAATTCATAACTTTCATTGCGTTTTGCATAGAAAGGTTCTTTAAAATGATTCCCGGAATAAAAAGTTCCCTCAATCACAGAATCCTTCACGATCGCTTCAAAGAGAAAGGCGTGCGCACCGTCAAATGTAGAGAGTTTCAGGGAGTCTCCATCGACTACCCCTTCCAGATACCTGTAGTCTCCTGTTGTAGTTCTGAATGTTCCCTGAACGACACTTTTAACTTGTTTAAAAATACCTTTCGCCACATACCTGCAGCAATCACAATCATCGCTGAAAACGGCTTCCCAATTGCCTGAGACGTTTTGTTTTGGGTCACCTTTAATGGTAAATCTCTTTTGTTTTCCATAAGTCGCTCTAAAGGGGACAATCCTATCCAGAGAAGGTTTTATGAAGTTCCCATTAAGCACTGTATCAGACATTTTTGCAATAATGTAACCCTCGTATACCGGAAATTGAATGCGTACAGAATCATTATCATATGTGATTTCATCTACTGAGATCACTTCCTCAGCATTGTAAAAAGACCACTTATTCTTCTCATGAACTTCAAAAGTGAATGGTATTTTGATGCTCTTGTCAATTAACAATTCGGCGCGCCACATGCCTTTTGAAACTTCCTTGTCGGTTTCTTTTTTACAACCAAACAAGACAATAATAAAAAGAAAAACAATTAAAAATAAGTGTGATTTCGGGAAAAACTGAGTCATAAAATACCATTAGTTAAGTAACGCTAAAGATATGCAATGTTTGGCTCACTTGTGTTGTAAGGATGGGTGCATTATAGTATCTTTGCGGTTTCAAAATCTGAGAGACACGTTATGAAGATTTCTTATAGTTGGCTAAAACAATTTCTACAAATAGATTGGGATGCGAACAAGACAGCAGAATTGCTTACAGACCTCGGGCTTGAAGTCGAAGGTGTTCAAAAATTCGAATCAGTAAAAGGGTCTTTAGAAGGAATTGTTGTGGGGCACGTGATCTCATGTGAGCAACATCCTAATGCAGATAGACTTAAAATTACCCGTGTCGATGTAGGTGGTGAGATGCCTCTTCAAATTGTATGTGGAGCAACGAATGTAGCTAAAGGACAAAATGTGCCTGTGGCTCTTGTTGGAACCACACTCTACGATAAGGATGGAAACCCCTGGAAAATCAAAAAAGGGAAACTTAGAGGTGAAGTCTCAGAAGGAATGATTTGTGCGGAAGATGAAATTGGTCTTGGTGATAGTCATGAAGGTATTATGGTGTTGTCAAAAGAACTTACTCCGGGAACTCCTTGTGCAGATGTTTTTAGCATTGACTCAGATGAGGTTTTTGAAATAGGGCTCACACCAAATCGCGCAGACGCTATGAGCCATTATGGTGTCGCCAGAGACCTGAAAGCAGGTTTGCTACAGCATGAAATCTCCAGAGAATTAATTACACCTTCGGTTAGCAGTTTTAATATCGACAATAGAACACTCAAAATAGATGTAGAGGTTGAAGATAAAGAATGGGCACCAAGATATGCCGGGATCACGATCTCAGGAGTTACCGTGAAGCCCTCTCCTTCATGGATTCAAAATCGATTGAAATCTATTGGATTAACACCCATAAATAATATCGTGGATGTCACCAATTATGTTTTGCACGAATTGGGACAGCCTCTGCATGCCTTTGATGCAGATAAAATAAAAGGTGACAAGATTATCGTTAAAAAACTGGCGAAAAACACTCCTTTTATTACGCTTGATGGTGTTGAGAGAAAATTACATGAAGATGACATCATGATTTGTGATACCGAGAAACCCCTTTGTATTGCGGGCGTTTTTGGAGGAATGGAATCGGGTGTTACCGAAGCAACTTCGAAGATTTTTCTGGAGAGTGCTTATTTTGATCCTATTCATATACGCAAAACAGCAAAGCGACATGCGTTGAGTACAGATGCTTCCTTCAGATTTGAGCGTGGAATTGATATAAACAATGTTGAATATGGCTTGTTGAGGGCAGTTTTGCTTATTCAAGAGGTCGCAGGCGGTACGATTACCAGCGATGTAGTAGATGTTTTTCCGAAAAAGATAGAAGACCATCAGGTATTCCTCAATTTTGAAAAAGTTAATTCGTTGGTGGGGCAGGAAATACCAAAAGAAACTATTAAACAGATACTTACCTCTTTAGAGATCAAAGTAAATAATGTTACCGAAACCGGTATTGGGCTTACCATACCATTTTACAGAGTGGACGTAAAAAGAGAGGCAGATGTCATCGAAGAAATATTACGTGTATACGGTTACAATAAAATAGGATTTACTGAAAAATTGAATGCTTCGATTTCTAGAACGTCCAAGTATGATGATCATCGGCTTCAAAATCTCATTGCTGATCAATTAATCGCTGTCGGATTTCATGAAATAATGACGAATTCGCTTACTACCCCCGAGTATGAAGGATTAAGTGATATGATAAAAGCGGATCACCAAGTAAAAATGTTAAATCCGTTAAGTAACGATCTGGCAGTTTTGAGGCAATCTATGCTTTTTTCAGGACTAGAAGCTACCACATTCAATATTAATCGGAAAAGACAGGATCTCAGACTTTTTGAATTTGGAAAGACCTATCATCATTATGAATCCGGACGTGAAGAGCATAAGCATCTGGCATTGTGGATCTCAGGAAACAAAACAGGGAAAAGCTGGAAGCAAAAAGAAGAAATAAGTGATTTCTTTTATTTGAAATCGGTAGTACTGCGAATCTTTGAACGCCTTGGTATTGAAGATTTAAAAACATCCCCCCTTAAGAGTGACATCTTCTCTGAAGGTTTATCGCTGTCGGTAAAAAAGCAGAAGGTAGTCGATTTCGGAGTTATCAAAAAGCAGGTTCGTAAGAAGTTCGAATTGAAGCAGGAAGTACTTTATGCTGATTTTAACTGGGACGTTTTACTGGAGTGTTGTAAATATCGGCAAATACAGTTTGAACAAATCCCTAAATATCCTGAGGTTAAAAGAGACTTCGCTCTTTTAATCGATGAAAATGTTGCTTTTAATGATATTTATACAATTGCCAGACAGGGTGAAAGAAAATTATTAAAAGATATTACCTTGTTCGATGTATATCAAGGGAGCAAACTCCCGAAGGGTAAGAAAAGTTATGCGGTAAGCTTTACACTTCAAGACGCTGAAAACACTTTAACAGACAAGCAAATTGATAAGGTGATGAACAAACTAAAAGTAAGTTTTGAAAAGCAGCTTGGTGCCGAACTACGCTAAAGGAATTGCACTTATTAATTTTTTTTCACTCAGAATCTCAACTTTTTCATCGTATTTGATTTTTCAAAATTTTGCATAGGCTATTTATAAATATCTTATGTTTTTTATAAACACATTGTTACTCCTCAATTTTTCTAATTGAAGGGTTGACATCTTCCTTCTATTTGCTTAACTTTGAATCGCTTGAAATTGCTAAAAAAGAAAAATTATATGTTATTGAAAAAAACCAACATTGAAGAAAAGCTTCGGAAAGTACGCGATAAGTCCATTTCTTCCAATGATATTCTGGAACAGGTTAAACAATTCTTAAGAGAAGATGATGCAAAGGATGAGCAAATTCATCAAAAGTTAACCGGTTCTGGTCGCGAAATCACAAATTCGTTTAATTTTGACCAACTAGATGGTAATCGGATTTATCACATAGATCAGATCAGAAAAATATGTATCGACTACAGATTACGGTTTTTAGATACCAAATATTTTAAAGGAAAATATCCGCAGGAGGCGTATGGTGAAATTAAAAGACTAGAGAAAGTTCACGATTTAGAGCTTAAAGGCTTTAAGATTATCGCTCCGTCGAAGCTTTTTAAATTAGAAAATGCAGATGATCCTTTACTGTTTGCTCCTATGGGAAATGGTTATTATTACTTGATCCATAAATGGGGAAACGATCTTAGTCCGCTTCGAAAGCTATTAATGCTACCATTCAAGAGTTTTTTTAACTTAACTATCCTTCTTTTAATCATAAGTTGGGTACTTACAGAAATGGTGCCGGTAGGCTTATTCTCAAAAGAAGACACGCTGGCAAATTACTTCGTTGTTTACTTTTTTATGTTTAAGTCGGTAGCTGCTGTGGCGCTGTTTTACGGTTTTGCTCTGGGCAAAAACTTTAACCATGCAATTTGGAACAGTAAATATTTTAATGCATAGTTTAAAAAGTATAAAACGTGGACTCTGATTATCAAATGATATTTAGCGGTACGCAGGCTCAGGTAATACTACTTAAAAGTCAGCTTGCACTTAAGAATATCGTTCCTATAATTAAGAACGAAAAGGAGTCCGTACGATTGTCGGGATTTGCCCATCCGGTTTCAGAACAGATAAAAGTATTTGTTCATAATGACGAAGCGCAGGATGCGATAAGTGTTCTAAGCGAATTGAACTTGTAATAAATAAAAAATAATCCCCAAACGTCTTGTAACAATCGGGGATCTTTGTTTTTTATATTTATTTTATTTTCAAGCTACACGGTTACTTCGTACATCTTCATTCGCTGTTCTTTGATAGAAGCATCCGTCATATAGTCATCAAAAGTAAGGTATCGGTCAATAACACCTCCAGGAGTAATCTCAATAATACGATTAGCAACGGTCTGCGCAAACTCATGGTCATGCGTAGTAAAGATCACTGTACCTTTGAAATTCTTTAAAGAATTGTTGAAAGTAGTAATACTTTCGAGGTCAAGGTGATTGGTAGGTTCGTCTAGCATCAGCACATTGGCTCTGGTCATCATCATTCTGCTAAGCATACACCTTACTTTTTCACCTCCAGATAAAACACGACCGGTTTTCAACGCTTCCTCTCCGCTAAATAACATCTTTCCTAAAAAGCCTCTTACGAAAACCTCTTCACGTTCTTCTTCGGTCTTTGACCATTGTCGCAACCAATCAACCAGCGTGAGATCGTTTTCAAAAAAGGCCGAGTTATCTACAGGTAAATACGACTGTGTCGTAGTCACCCCCCAATTGTACTTTCCAGTTTCTGGTTTTTGGTTTCCTGAAACTATTTGATAGAAAGCAGTGGTGGCTCTGGAGTCCCGAGAGATCAACGCTACTTTATCGCCTTTGGCTAAATTAATATCTACATTTTGAAAAAGTAAGTCTCCATCTTCGGAAGTTGCACTTAAGTTTTCTACATTTAATATTTGATCACCTGCCTCACGTTCTCTTTCGAATATAATAGCAGGGTATCTTCGGCTCGAAGGTTTAATGTCTTCTACCTTTAACTTTTCCAACATCTTTTTACGGGAAGTGGCCTGCTTACTTTTGGCAACATTAGCACTAAAGCGCTGGATAAATTCTTGAAGTTCTTTAGCTTTTTCTTCAGACTTTTTGTTTTGTTGGGCACGCTGTCTTGCTGCTAGCTGACTCGACTCATACCAGAAAGTATAATTACCACTGTAGTGGGTGATCTTTCCAAAATCAATATCGGAAATATGCGTACACACGGCATCTAAAAAGTGACGGTCGTGCGATACCACAATCACAGTGTTATCGTAATTAGCTAGAAAATTTTCTAGCCAAGAGATCGTTTCGAAATCAAGGTCGTTGGTAGGCTCATCCATTATAAGCACATCAGGGTTTCCAAATAATGCCTGCGCAAGAAGTACTCTTACCTTTAGCTTAGAATCCAGATCACTCATTGTTGTATAGTGTAGATCTTCAGAAATTCCAAGATTAGAAAGTAAGGCCGCTGCATCACTTTCGGCATTCCAACCATTCATCTCTTCAAATTTAACCTGAAGTTCTCCTACCCTTTCACCATCTGCATCCCCAAAATCCTCTTTTGCATAGATCTCATCCATTTCTTTCTTTATGGCATACAAAGGCTTATTACCCATAATTACTGCTTCCTGAACGGTATGGTCGTCATAGGCATAGTGATCCTGTTCGAGAACCGACATTCTTTTACCGGGTTCTAAATGCACATTTCCAGAAGTAGGATCTATTTTTCCCGCCAGAATTTTTAAAAAGGTAGATTTTCCGGCTCCATTTGCTCCAATAATACCGTAACAGTTTCCCTGAGTAAACGTTACGTTTACTTCATCAAACAAAACTCTTTTTCCAAACTGTACGGAAAGATTTGATACTGATAACATTTATAGTTTTTTTAAAGTGGTGCAAAAGTAAGAAATTAAGGTGAATCGAGTGTTCTAACTGCGTAATTATAATAACGTTAAAAAGTTTTTTTTAACTCCTCATTAACATGGTGTCGTGTTTTGCTTTGTTAGATTTGCTATAGGTGATAAGAGTGCAATCGCAGCATTTATAAAAAAGATTTATGAAGTATATACTATTAGCGTCTTTATTACTGATAGCCTATAGTTGTGGAAATAAAAGTGCGGAAAACGCAACCTATTTTGGAGGCGAGATCGTTAATCCAAACAGCTCTTACGTTATTCTTTATAAGAACGACAAAGTCGTGGATTCAATTGTATTGGACGAAAATAATCGCTTTCTACTTAAAATGGATGCGGTTGAAGATGGCTTATATCATTTTGAACATAAACCCGAAATGCAGTATGTACTCATTGAAAAAGGAGATAGTATTCTTTTTCGTTTGAATACACTTGACTTTGATGAATCTCTTATTTTCTCTGGTAACGGCGCAGAGAAAAACAATTTCATGATCGATATGTTTTTAGTAAATGAGGACGAAGAAAGACTTGTTTATTATTATTACGATCTTGAGGCCGAAGAGTTTATCTCCAAAATGGATTCTCTGAAGCAAATGAAATTAGAGCAGTATGAGAATCTGGTAATGAACTTTAATCTATCAGAAAATGCCAAGTTAATTACAAGGGCTGGTATAGATTATAGACACTACGATGCCAAGGAAGTATACCCCTACATTCATACCAAAAAAATGCCGCATCGAAAATTAGATAGTATTCCAGAAAATTATTATGATTACAGGGAAAAGTTGGACTATAATGATACCAAATTGAGTTATTTTAGTCCGTATATTAACTATCTGAACACTTATTTCAATAACGTTTCCTATACTAATTGCAAAAACAAATGTAAAGAAGAGAAGCTTCCTGTAGATAAAACCCTTCATTTTCATCTTCATAAGCTTAAATTAATTGATAGTCTTATTGTTTCGAAGGAAATAAAAGACAATTTATATCGAAACACGGCTTTTGCTTACTTTAAGAAAGATCACAATCATTATAATAATGAACGTTTTATTGAGGCGTTCAATAAATATTCAAAAGATAATAAATACGCAAAAGAAGTTACCGAAGTCTACAACGCTATAAAAAATCTAAGACAAGGAAGTGTACTTCCCGATGTCGCGCTTGTCAATCATACAGGTACTGAAGTAAGTATCGATACGCTTGCTTCGCTCGCTTACAAAGGGCATCCACATACCGTTTATTATTTCTGGTCGCTCAATCAACGAAACCATATGAGAAATATTAATAAAAAGGTAGGTGAACTTCGTGATAAGTATCCTGATTACGCTTTCGTAGGTATCAATATTAACGAAGATCATGAAAGTTGGGTGAAGGCTGTTGAAAAAATGGGGTTAAATCCTAAATATCAATTTAGGTGCGAAAACTTCATAGAAATTAGAAACTCACTTGTCATAGAAGGTTTGAATAAAATAATTATTGTCAAAGACGATGGAACCATTGTAAATGCATTTGGTGATATTTTTGATCCTGAGTTTGTTGCAATGACTCCCAAAGCATTATAAAAAATCCCCGCGAAAAGCGGGGATTTTTATTGGCACCGCCAAAGGGTCTAATACCCCGAGACCTACCTCGAAATTAAACATTTGTTTCAAACAAGTGCCTTATGGGTTTACCCTTAGATAGTTTGCTAATTTCCTTTTTTGAAATCTGCCAGAAATTTTTCTAACCCAATATCAGTAAGTGGGTGTTTTAATAATCCTTCTATAGAAGATAATGGACCAGTCATGACATCAGATCCTATTCGTGCGCACTCAATTACATGCATGGTATGCCTTACTGAAGCGGCTAAAATTTGAGTTTCAAAACCGTAATTATCGTAGATCTCACGTATCTCGGCAATAAGGCTCAAACCATCCGTAGAGATGTCATCGAGTCTCCCTATAAATGGTGAGACATAAGTAGCACCTGCTTTAGCGGCTAGTAATGCTTGCCCTGATGAAAATACAAGCGTGCAATTAGTCCGGATTCCATTATCTGAGAAATACTTAATAGCTTTGACTCCTTCCTTGATCATCGGAACTTTAACCACAATCTGAGGATGCAGTTCTGCAAGTTCTTCACCTTCTTTAATAATACCATCAAAATCTGTTGCGATGACCTCTGCCGAAACATCTCCCTCAACAATATTGCAGATATCCACATAATGTTTAAGGATGTTGTTTCTTCCTGTAATACCTTCTTTGGCCATTAGAGAAGGGTTTGTAGTAACGCCGTCTAATACTCCCAAAGCCTGTGCTTCCTTTATCTGGTCTAAATTCGCAGTATCAATAAAAAATTTCATATTCAGAGATTAATGATTAGTGATTTTTATAACTTTTGCAAAATTACAATTTATAATGGTTCATCAGCAGTTTCTCATAAGTTTTAGAGGGTAGGATCCTTTTTAAAACTATAGAGAATTTTTGCATAAAAGCTCCGGCCTTGTAATGAACGCTCGGAGTATTCGTAGAAATAATTCTATAAATGAGTTGCGCGACGATCTTTGGATCTCCTCCTTCATCTACATGATCATCCATCATCTGTAAAGTGTTCCCATAGGGTTTGTAGTAAGGTGAATCTTTTTGAAGTGGGGCATGGTATCTACCGCTAGCGATATTAGTCGCAAAATCTCCCGGCGCAAGATTCGTCACTTGAATTCCAAAATTTTTAACCTCCATTCGCAGCGCCTCCGTAATAAGTTCTAAGGCCCCTTTAGTGGCAGAATATACACTTCTGTAGGGTAATCCCATATAACCTGCGATCGAAGTAATATTTATTATTAATCCCGATTTTTGACTTCTCATTTGAGGCAATACCGCTTTTATCACTTCAATGGGTCCATAAAAATTGGTGTCAAAAACGCCTTTTATTTCCTGCAGAGGTATTTCTTCCAAAGGACCGGTAATTCCCATTCCCGCGTTATTAATGAGTACATCAATTCGGTTTTCGACTTTCAAAACTTCTTGAATTGCATTAGCGATCGCGTTCTGATCACGAACATCCATTTTAATCAATCGAAAAGGGAAATCATCACCCAAACGTTCGGGATTTCTGCTTGTTCCGTAAACTTTATAACCTTTATTTGTTAAAAATTCACCTGTTGCTTTACCCAGGCCAGAGGATCCTCCGGTAATAAGAACTATTTTTTGCATGGAAAGGTTTCTAAATTACAAATAAACGATAAAAAAACGGGAAGTAAAATGGGAGATACGTTTCCTAAAAAAGGCAAGCTACCTGCATCGCACCGCTACGACCGCATACCCTTGCTGCGTTCCCGCCCTGGGGGATTCTACAGGAGCTGGTCGTGCAGGACTTGCCGGATGCAAATATAAGACCTTTTAAAGTTTTGTCAAGTATTTTTTAATCTAATTTTTGTTGGCTAACTTGCCTTCAAATTACGATTAAAATGCGCTTCTTTAACTTCTTTAGTACTATTGCTTTATATGTTTTTTTGGTTTCCTGTAACGGATCTAAATCCGATACATCTCCAAACTTTGTGCTTCAGTTAGCTGAAAATAAAAAGCAATATACCCAAAATGATACACTTAAATTTAACATTACCTCAAGGAAAGGCAACAAACCAGACTCTATTAGTTATCAAATTGACGAGAAAAAAATACGAGTGGGTAACGACCAAATACTTTTGAAAAGTGTTCCTCTTGGGTTGCATACATTTACAGCAACAGTCTTTCGGGATGGTAAAGAGGAAAACGTGGCTACAAAGATCACCGTACTGTCAGCCATAAAGCCAAAAGTTTACAAGCTTACCATATTAAATGAATACCCACATGATGAGCGCTCCTATACACAAGGACTCGAATTTCATGGAGACACTTTATACGAGGGAACAGGCCGTTATAAAGAGTCCAGACTGCGAAAAATCAATTTCAAGACCGGTGAGGTCTATCGGGAAATTGCACTTCAGCAAAATCAGTTTGGAGAAGGGATCACCATTTTAAACAATAAGATCTATCAACTTACCTGGCAGAATAAAGTCGGATTTATTTACGAACTGGAATCTTTAGAAAAGATACGATCTTTTAAATATGAAAAAAGTAAGGAAGGATGGGGTCTTACCAACGATGGTCAAAATCTTTATAAAAGTGATGGTACAGAAAAAATATGGCTACTTGATCCTGAAACATTAAAAGAAAAAGACTTTATTCAGGTGACTTCTCATGCAAAGATCTATAATAAAGTAAACGAACTGGAATATGTAGAAGGAAAAATTTACGCCAATAGCTATCAAAACGACGGAATCATGATCATCGATGCTGCTACTGGTGCTTTGCTGGGTGTTGTTGATGGCAGAGAGCTTAAGGAAAAAGTAGCACCCCACGAGCAACTAGACGTACTCAACGGAATTGCCTATCATCCTGAAAGAAAAACGTTTTTCCTTACTGGAAAATACTGGAACAAACTTTTCGAAGTGATTTTTGAAGAAAAGAATTAATGCAGCAACCATCAGAAAAAGTTTTCACTAAAGTTATCGAGGTGCAAGAAAGCGATCTGGATCAAATGCAGCATGTAAATAATGTAAAATATGTGCAATGGATTCAGGATATTGCATCTTCTCATTGGCAAAGTGTGGCCTCGAATCACCTACAGGAAAAATACGCATGGGTAGTAACTACCCATCATATTAATTACAAAAGTCCCGCTTTCCTTGGAGATAAGATCTGTTTAAGAACTTATGTTAAAAAATCCTCGGGTGTAACTTCTATTCGAATTGTAGAGATGTATCACAATGATACCAACAAATTACTAGTAAATGCCGAAACTTCCTGGTGTTTACTTTTAAGGGATACTCTTAAACCTTGCCGAATCCCCGATGAGATTAGCGTTCTTTTTTCAGAAGACAATTAATATCGGCGTATAGATCAAAAAGATCAATTCATAAATAGTAAGAAAAAGAATAATTTGATTCGCTATTGTTTCTAGGTAAATATATTATTTTTACGAAAATAGTTTTCATCTCATGAAAAGAGTGCTCCTTTCCATTATCCTTTTAACAACCATAATAATATGGAGTTCCTGCCGAAAAGATTTTGAGACTATACCAAGCAGTGGCAGGCTTGAATTTTCAAGAGATACGGTTTATCTGGATACCGTGTTTACAAATATTGGTTCGTCTACTTATAGATTTAAAGTATTCAACAGAAGTGATGACGACATTCGAATACCAAGTGTAAGATTAGGCCAGGGCGAAGCGTCTAATTATCGCCTCAATGTAGATGGGATAGCCGGCAAAACATTTGAAAATGTAGAGATCCTTGCAAAAGACAGCATTTTCGTTTTTGTGGAAACAACCGCTGATATCGAATCTCTTGCGGCAAATGCATTGGAATTTTTATACACCGACGCCATCGAGTTTGATACAGGCGAAAATCAGCAGGAGGTTACTCTGGTAACCCTTATCAAGGACGCTGTTTTTCTGTTTCCTGAAAGGTTTGATGACGGTACCGAAGAAACCTTGTTGTTAGGTATTGATGAAGAGGGCAATGAAACCCGTATAAGTGGATTTTTTCTTGATGATGACGAACTCACCTTTACCAATGAAAAGCCTTATGTGATCTATGGCTATGCCGCCGTAGGAAGCGGAAAAACACTCAACATAGAAGCAGGAACAAGAGTCCACTTTCATAATAATTCCGGGTTACTAGTTGGAAATAATGGTACTTTAAAGGTGAATGGAAGCCTTAGCACAGATCAGGACCTATTAGAGAATGAGGTGATCTTTGAAGGTGATCGTTTAGAGCCTTCCTTCGCTGATATTCCGGGTCAATGGGGTACCGTTTGGTTAACTGCCGGAAGCACAGCTCATGAAATAAATTACCTGACCGTTCGAAATGCTACTGTAGGTATTTTAATGGACCGAAACGATGACAACTACCCTACACTTCAAATCAAAAATACGCAAATACACAACAGTGCCAATGTAGGCCTTTGGGGTAGAACAGCTTTTATTGATGCTGAAAATTTGGTAATAGGCAATGCCGGACAAGCATCCTTATATTGCAATATAGGTGGTAGATACAATTTTAGGCACTGTACGATTGCTAATTACTGGCGTAATAGTTTTAGAGATTTTTCAGCCGTGCTGGTTGATAATTTTGTAGATCTGGGTGAAAATGGAATATTTAGCAGAGATCTTGTCGAAGCAAATTTTGAGAATTGCATAATCTATGGGAATAATGAACTGGAATTCTTTGCCGTAGGAGTTGATGGAGTCGATCTTAATTACAAACTTGAAAATACTCTGTTGAGATTTAATGATTTTAGTGGTCAGTTTGAAAACGATCCACGATTTGATTTTTCGAATCCTTCGTTGTACAATTCGGTTATTTTGAACGAAGCACCTGATTTTTTGAATACGAGAAACAGTCAGTTTCAAATCGGTGAAAACTCAGCGGCAAATAGTCTTGGCGCTTCCGCTACGGCAAGTTTAGTTCCATTTGATCTTTTAGGATCCGATAGAACCAGTGATCCTGATTCTGGCGCTTACCAGAGTATTACATTTGAGTCTAATTAATGTGTTTGGCTTATAAAAGCAAAAATCCGGTGTAGTTACCGGACTTCTGTTTTATTATTTCTACTTAGTGTTTTACTAAGAGTATTGATTTACTGCAAATAAGGGTTGATTGCTAATTAATTCTTTCACCTTAGCTGCGATACCTTCAAGCTTTGCATCATCATCATGACTTGACAAAGCCTCATCAATAAGTTCTGTGATCGCTACCATATCATCCTCTACAAGACCTCGGGTAGTGATTGCCGCTGTTCCAATACGAATACCACTCGTTACAAAAGGAGATTTATCGTCAAAAGGCACCATATTTTTATTAACGGTGATATGTGCTTTTCCAAGTGTTTGTTCAGCAAGCTTACCGGTAATGTTTTTGTTTCTCAGATCGATCAACATCATGTGATTATCTGTACCTCCACTGATTATTTTATAATCTCTGTCTACAAAAGCTGCAGCCATTGCTTTCGCATTTTTCTGCACTTGAATACAATAATGAAGAAAATCATCGGTCAATGCTTCTCCAAAGGCAATTGCTTTTGCTGCAATTACGTGTTCAAGAGGACCTCCCTGATTCCCGGGAAAAACACCACTATCCAGTAAACCGGACATCATTCTTGGCATGCCATTTTTTAAAGTTAGCCCAAACGGATTTGCAAAATCCTGTCCCATCATGATCATTCCACCTCTGGGACCGCGAAGGGTCTTATGGGTAGTAGTCGTCACTACATGACAATGCGGTAACGGATCATTTAGCAAACCTTTAGCAATCAAGCCAGAGGGATGTGAGATATCTGCAAGCAACAAAGCACCTACACTGTCCGCTATCTCTCTAAAGCGTTTAAAATCAATATCTCTGGAATATGCAGACGCACCTGCGATGATCATTTGTGGCTTTTCTCTGTCTGCAATCTCTGCAATGGTATCATAATTCAATCTACCTGTCTCCTCTTCTACACCATAAAAAACCGGATTGTAAAGTCTCCCTGAAAAATTCACAGAACTTCCATGTGTCAGATGCCCGCCATGAGAAAGATCAAAGCCCAGAATTTTATCTCCTGGTTGCAAACACGCATGATACACCGCTGTATTTGCCTGAGAACCGCTATGAGGTTGTACGTTCACCCATTGTGCACCAAACAAAGTCTTCGCACGATCTATTGCAATGTTCTCTACTTCATCTACTACTTCACAACCGCCATAATAACGCTTTCCGGGATAACCCTCCGCATATTTATTGGTTAAAACCGATCCGGTTGCTTCCATAACCTGATCGCTTACAAAATTTTCAGAGGCAATCAATTCTATTCCGTATAGTTGTCGTTCTTTTTCTGCCTGGATTAGTTCAAAAATCTGTTCGTCCCGTTTCATTTTATAGTTTTATAGCGTAGTAAAGTTTTACTAAACAAATCATTGCGAATTTATAAAAAATCCGGGTATCCTTTCATAACATTATCTTTTTATCCCAATAAGTTTTTCACAATTTTTTAAGCAATTAATAAGAATAAAATTTCATGGTTTCATTCGGTAGGTTTTCATTTTATTTCATAATATTGTTTACTGTAAATTTCGAATCATGCCAAATAAAACAAATAACCCAAACAGAAGATCCTGGATCTCTGTTGATAAAAATTCTGACTTTCCTATTCAGAACATCCCGTTCGGAGTATTTCTTACAAGAGATGATGTTATCACTATAGGTACCCGTATTGGAGATTATGCAATAGATCTCGGTGCACTACATCAATTAGGATATTTTAAGGGAATCCCTTTAACCGATGATATCTTTTTGCAGGACTCTTTGAATGATTTTATTTCTGATGGAAAAAAGACATGGAGGCTTGTGAGAAATCGAATTGGAGATATTTTCGATGTGAATAATCCAGATCTCAGAGATCATGAAGAGCATCGTAAAATAGTGCTTTTTACCTTAGATGAAATTGAAATGCAATTACCGGTTCAAATTGGGGATTATACCGATTTTTATTCCAGTAAAGAGCATGCAACGAATGTGGGTTCTATGTTTAGAGATCCCGATAATGCCTTGCTTCCAAATTGGCTTCATATACCGGTAGGCTATCACGGTAGGAGTTCTTCTATTGTACCGTCTGGTATTAACGTAAGAAGACCGTATGGACAAACGCTTCCTGCAGGGGCTGAAACACCTGTATTCGGGCCTTCAAAACTTGTAGATTTTGAACTTGAAATGGCATTTATAACGACAGATGCGAATCATTTAGGCGAACCAATACCAGTTGAAGAAGCAGAGGAGTATATTTTTGGCATGGTGTTATTAAATGACTGGAGCGCACGAGATATTCAAAAATGGGAATATGTACCTTTAGGACCATTTCTTGCAAAGAACTTTGCCTCCTCTATATCTCCCTGGATTGTTACCATGGATGCGCTTGAGCCATTTAGAACCAAGGGTCCAGAGCAAGAGCCTGAACCATTGCCTTATCTTCAAATAGAAGGCAATCATAGTTATGATATCGAACTGGAGGTATCCATCACTCCTCAAAATTCAGAACCGCAAATAGTAGCACGCTCAAATTTCAAATATATGTATTGGAATATGTGCCAGCAGCTAGCGCATCATACAGTTAACGGTTGTAACGTAATTAGTGGTGATATGATGGGTAGCGGAACCATTTCAGGACCTACACCCGATTCTTACGGTTCAATGTTAGAACTCACATGGAGAGGAGAAAAGCCTATTAAAATGAAAGATGGCAGTGAACGTAAGTTTATCAATGATTATGATACCGTGACTATGCGTGGATTTTGTAAAAACGATGCTGTTCGTATTGGTTTTGGTGAAGTCACCAGTACATTGCTTCCAGCACTCGATCCAAAAGATAGAAAATAAGAATACTGATTTATTATATATCTCAAAAAGCCGATTGCTAATAGGTAGATCGGCTTTTTTATACCACAAATCCAACAACTTACACATCATTTATTTGTTGTTTTCGTTCACATTTGATTACTTTGGCATTCTATTTGAAAGTTTTGTTCCCCAAACTAAAACCTTACTTATGAAAAATGGAATTTACTATATTTTCGGATGTTTTCTGTTTCTAGTGTCCTGCAGCTCCGTAAAAAAATCACAGGAGGCTCTTAACTCCGGCGACTATGATACCAGTATTACAATTGCAGTAGATAAACTTCGCAACAACAAAACGAAAAAAAGTAATCAACCCTACGTTTATCAACTTGAAGAAGCTTTCGCAAAAGCTACTCAACGAGATTTGGAAAGAATTTCATATCTGAAAAAAGATGGCAATCCTGCCAATCTGGAATCTATATACGAGACCTTTGTTGCCATGAGAGACAGACAAGAACTCATAAAGCCCTTGCTCCCACTTAGACTAAGATCAAGCAATAAAAACGCAAGGTTTGATATGAATGATTACTCCTCTCAGATCATTGCAGTAAAAAATGACTTATCAGACTATTTATACACCAGTGCAAGTGAACTTTTTAAATCTGGCCGCAGCAAAAAAGACTTTAGAAAGGTTTATGAAGATTTTGCTTATTTGGAAAGAATTAATCCCGGTTACGGCGATGTAAAAGCAAAACTGGAAGAAGCACATTTCAAAGGAACCGATTTTGTGAAAGTATCCATACTGAACGATACACAAATGGCACTTCCGGAGCGATTGGAATCTTCGTTGTTGAACTTTGACACTTACGGAATTGATGATCTTTGGACTGTGTATCACAGCAACCCGCGAAAAGAAGTCACTTACGATTATGACATGGAGTTGGTTTTTAGAGATATCAACATTACTCCCGAACAAATGAGAGAGCGCCAGATAAGCCGTGAAAAGCAGGTAAAAGATGGCTGGGAATATCTTTACGATAAAAATGGCGAACTGGTTAAAGATAGCTTAGGAAAGAAGATAAAAGTAGACAAATTAATAACCGTACGCTGCGATTTTTACGAATTTACCCAATTCAAGGCGGTACAAGTCACAGGAGAAGTGTTTTTTAAAGATCTTAATTCCGGACAACTAGTAAGCACATATCCCATATCCAGTGAATTCGTATTTGAGCATCTTTACGCAGATTACGATGGAGATAAAAGAGCTTTTGATAAAGGATGGCTTACACTTATTAATGCTACACAAGTTCCTTTTCCCACCAATGAGCAAATGATCTACGATGCAGGCGAAGACCTAAAACTGCGCATTAAGGGAATAATGAGGCAAAACCGATTTACAAGATAATTATTAGAGATAGTCTTTTATTTTTTCGGCAGAGATGGCACCATGTGAGCTGTGATGCACCGCTTTCCCGTTTTTAATAACTAGTAATTGAGGACTTTCGTGCCAAACGCCGGTTTTGATGGCAATTTCATTTGAGATTTCCCTGAACTGAATCAAATCTAAAAAATACAATTTTAGATTTTCATTCTCGATATCAAACTCCCGCTCAAAACCATTAAGAGCCATTCTGCTGATTCCACAGCGGGTGCTATGTTTAAAAATTACAATTGTTTTTTCTTTACTAAGGGCAAGTGCTTCTTCGAGAGCGTCAAGCGTCTCTAATCTTTCCCAGGCAGGCTTAGAAACACTTCCGGAATCAGTATCCTTTTTTCCACCAAGTAGTTTGTCAAATAATCCCATTTTTCCTTTTCTTACAATTAGCGCTTAAAGGTAATCATAAGAGCGTAATTTGGCAAAAAGAAGGTATCTACCCTTTGGTTTTAATGCCATAATGTCTTTAATTTTGACTTTAATAACGACAGAATGTCTTGTAGTTATAATTGGAATAGGAATTGGTGAATAAAAGAAAACACTAGACATGAATCTAAATAATTTCACAATAAAAACACAAGAGGCCGTACAAAGAGCTCAGCAACTGGCGCAGGAATACGGACATCAACAAATAGAAAACGAGCATTTATTCAAGGCAATCTTTGAAGTAGATGAAAACGTACTTCCCTTTCTCTTGAAAAAGCTTCAGGTAAATGTAAATCTATTAAAGCAGATACTTGATAGTACACTACAAAGCTTTCCCAAAGTAAGTGGCGGTGATATGATGTTATCACGCGATGCCGCTTCTGCTATTAACGAAGCTTCTATCATTGCTAAAAAAATGAATGATGAATTCGTTTCTATCGAGCATCTTATTCTGGCCATTTTTAAATCTAAAAGCAAGATCGCTCAGATCTTAAAAGATCAAGGTGCAACCGAAAAAGGATTTCAGGCAGCGATAGACGAACTTCGAAAAGGAGAAAGGGTTACTTCTGCCAGTGCGGAAGAAACTTATAATGCCTTATCTAAGTATGCGAAGAATTTGAATCAACTGGCCAATGATGGTAAGCTGGACCCTGTAATAGGCAGAGACGAAGAAATTCGAAGAATTCTTCAGATCTTATCGAGAAGAACCAAAAACAACCCCATGTTGGTAGGTGAACCCGGTGTAGGTAAAACTGCTATCGCCGAAGGTTTGGCGCATCGTATCGTACAAGGCGATGTACCTGAAAATTTGAAGGATAAACAGGTGTATTCACTGGATATGGGTGCTTTGATAGCCGGTGCTAAATATAAAGGAGAATTTGAAGAAAGATTAAAATCGGTAATCAAAGAAGTAACCTCAAGTGACGGGAACATCGTCCTTTTTATAGATGAAATTCACACCCTTGTAGGTGCCGGCGGTGGTGAAGGTGCAATGGACGCTGCTAACATTCTAAAACCCGCTTTGGCGAGAGGTGAATTGAGAGCGATCGGTGCGACCACCTTAGACGAGTATCAAAAATATTTTGAAAAAGACAAAGCACTTGAACGGCGTTTTCAAAAAGTAACTGTAGACGAACCCGATGTAGAAAGTGCGATCTCTATTCTTCGTGGAATAAAAGAAAAATACGAAACCCATCATAAAGTTCGTATCAAAGATGAAGCGATCATTGGTGCCGTAGAATTATCGCAACGCTATATTACGAACCGATTTCTTCCGGATAAAGCTATTGACCTGATGGATGAATCAGCTTCCAAATTGCGTATGGAGATCAATTCTAAGCCAGAAGAACTCGATGTGCTAGACCGGAAGATCATGCAATTAGAGATTGAAATAGAAGCCATCAAGCGCGAAGATGATCAGGAAAAGCTGAAATCTTTAAATATTGATCTTGCCAACCTTAAAGAACAGCGAAAGGAAGTCTTTGCCAAATGGCAAAGTGAAAAAGAATTGGTAGATGCCATTCAGAATACCAAAGAGAATATTGAAAACTTTAAAATTGAAGCAGATCGGGCAGAAAGAGAAGGTGAATACGGAAAGGTAGCAGA
This sequence comes from Flavobacteriaceae bacterium M23B6Z8, assembly GCA_046199005.1. GTDB lineage: Bacteria > Bacteroidota > Bacteroidia > Flavobacteriales > Flavobacteriaceae > Ascidiimonas. Next base: position 2,148,219 of record CP176050.1, on the reverse strand, counting down.
AATTCGCTACGGTAAGATCAAAGAGGCTCAGGAAAAGCTGGATACACTACAAGTGCAATTACAGGAACAGCAAACCGATGGTAATTCTTTGATCAAGGAAGAGGTTACTTACGAAGATATTGCTGAAGTAGTAGCAAAATGGACTGGAATTCCTGTGACCAAAATGATGCAAAGTGAAAGAGAGAAGCTTTTAAAACTAGAAGATGAGTTGCATCAACGTGTCATCGGACAGGAGGAAGCGATCGTAGCAGTTTCAGATGCCATAAGAAGAAGTCGTGCCGGATTACAGGATGAGAAAAGACCCATCGGCTCCTTCCTCTTTTTAGGTACTACCGGGGTGGGTAAAACCGAATTGGCCCGAACGCTGGCAGCCTATCTTTTTGACGATGAAAATGCGATGACACGTATCGATATGAGTGAATATCAAGAAAGGCATGCAGTAAGCAGACTGGTAGGGGCTCCTCCCGGATATGTAGGATATGATGAAGGTGGACAGCTAACAGAAGCCGTGAGGAGAAAACCATACTCGGTCGTTCTTTTAGACGAGATTGAAAAAGCGCATCCGGATACATTCAATATTCTGTTGCAAGTACTGGATGAAGGTCGTCTTACAGACAATAAGGGGCGTGTTGCCGATTTTAAAAATACAATCATTATCATGACCAGTAATATAGGTAGCAGCATCATACAGGAAAAATTCGAGGCACTTGAAGACCTCACGTCAGCTACGGAGGCGGCGAGAGTAGAAGTTTTAGGATTATTACGCAAAACGGTTAGACCTGAGTTTTTAAATCGTATAGACGATATCATTATGTTTACACCGTTGAACGAAAAAGATATTAAGGAGATCGTAAGATTGCAACTTAAAAATGTAATTAAGACGGTGGCAAAACAGCAAATTACCATGGATGCTACTGAAGAGGCAATTGATTATTTGGCAAATAGAGGCTTTGATCCTCAGTACGGAGCACGTCCGGTAAAAAGAGTCATACAAAAAGAAGTTCTCAATGCTTTATCGAAGGAAATCCTTAGTGGTAAAGTAAGTACAGATAGTATTATTCTTTTGGATGCCTTTGATGATCAATTGGTATTTAGAAATCAAAGTGATCTGGTGAATTCGTAATCTCGTATTCAAATTAAAAAAGAGAAGCTCTGAAAACTTGTTCAGGGCTTCTTTTTTATTTTTCGTAGTCTGTTTTTCGTCTGCATCCTTCATTGTATGGCATCAGAATCAAAGTAATGCTGAATTAATACCGATAAGTATAAAAAATTTGTTATATTTGATAATCAATACAATAGCAATGACCACCAAAGCAGAGAGAACCAGTGCATACATTATTGAAACCGTAGCACCGATCTTCAATCAAAAAGGCTATGAAGGTACCAGTCTTAGTGATTTAACGGAAGCAACCGGATTAACCAAGGGAGCGATCTATGGCAATTTTAAAAATAAGGAAGATCTGGCGATCCAAGCTTTCAATCATAATGTTAGAAAATTGGTTTCTAAAATAGCCAACAGATTGGAAGCAACTTCTTCCCCACTTCAAAAACTATTTGTACTTACCAATTTTTATCGCTTCTATTCTGATTACACCAAGGATTTTGGAGGCTGTCCGGTCTTAAATGTGGGAGTTGATTCTAATAAGCAAAATCCGTATCTGCAAGAACGCGTACAATCGATCGTCCTTAAATTACAAAAGAACATTGAGGACATTATAACAGAAGGCAAAGTAAAAGGTGAAATTAAGCCCTATATAGATGCTAAAAAGTACAGTCGGCAACTGTTTGCAATGATTGAAGGTGCAGTATTTACAGCTACGATCATGGACGACCCTAGTTATTTAAAAGACATGATGGATGTAATCGATAAAATGATCATAACACAACTAAAAATATAGCTTTTTTTTAATTTTAAATATACCGATAAGTATTTTATGGAAATTTTTAAAACAACTTATATAGTGAAATGGGCTGATGTTGATCCTTATATGCATTTAAGGAATTCTGTATACCTTGACCTGGGAGATCATACAAGAATTGCCTATTTCAAAGCCAACAATTATCCGTTTTCACAGTTTATTAAATCAGGATATGGCCCAGTGATCCTGAAAACCTCAAGCGAATACCTAAGAGAAGTTCTTTTAGATGATAAAGTCACTATAGATTGTTTCCGCTATTATTTAAGTGAAGACTACAAGCGTTGGGGCATACAACATAACATTCGTAAAGAAGACCAATCTATTGCCTGTATTTTGAAAGTTGAAGGAGGTTTTCTTGATTTAAAACGAAGAAAACTAACTATTCCGGAAGAACAGGTTAAACAGATAATGCAAAATATCCCAACTATTTAATATATCAACTTATGAACTTTAAAATAGATTCTTCAGCAGCATTGCCTAAGACATTACGAAGCAAACATCGAATTCGTTTTCAGGATTGTGATCCTTTCAATCATTTGAATAACGGCCGTTATATGGATTATTTTATGAATGCCAGAGAAGATCAACTAGAAAAAGCTTACCATTTCCCTATTTATCAATATGCGAAAGAAACAGGAAAAAGCTGGGTAGTAGCCGAGAACCGCATCAGATATATAAAACCAGCATTGTTGATGGAAGAAGTGTTCATCGACACTCAACTTATTGCATTTTCAGATCATGATCTACAGGTCGAAATGCGAATGCTAGATTCAACCAAAGAAGCCCTTAAAGCAATTGCGTGGTGTACTTTTATTCATTTTGACATGCGAAGCCAAAAAAAATCAGTACATGAAGAGAACCTGATTCACTTATTTACCAATGTTCATAACCCAATAGAAACGGTTGATTTTCAAGAAAGAATATCTGGTTTTATAAGATTTTAAATTACTGTAATTCAAATATTTAAGATAATTTATCTTATGAGTTAATTCAATTATTTTCAACCCTAAAAATCCAGGAAGCACCCTTATATTTACCGTCAAACTTACTTCTTCTTGCAGCGAACGCAGCTTCAAAAGTATCGTACCTTTTGAGGTGCACGTAATAATAGTTGTTAGCTTTATTTACGAAGTATTTGGGCTCGAGTCCTTGTTCTTTAAGTTTTTTGATAAAAGCATCAAAATAATTTTGTTTACTAAAAACATTTACAATAAGATAGAAGCCGGGTTCAACTCCTTCCATTTTTTCTATAGATGAATAATGATCATTTATTCTTTTGATCTCTGCCACGGTTGTATCTGTTGTTTTCGCTGCCTCACTCAATGCTTCCTCAGTTACCGTAACCTCTTCTTTTGCGACCACTTGTTTTTTCTTCTGCTTCTTCTTTTTAATGGGACCTGAAAAACCTCTTCTTCGTTCTCCGGGTTCTCCAAAATTATAAGCTAGAAAAACTTCAAAAGTGGTTCCTAAATTTTCTTCAGAATCTGCATCTGGTAATTCAATCACGCCTCCTATTCTAAGATCACCTAGCTTGGCTCCAAGACCTATTGAAGGACCGTAAAAACTGTTGTAACCTGCCTGCATCCAACCGTGCGAAATATCCAGTAATAGGCTACCCCCTACTTGTGTGTCAAAATCCGGAATACTTTTTACATATGAAAAAGCTTTCAAACTACCACCTTCCAATATTCCACCACTTGATTCAAAATCGAACCTGTAACCAGCATGTCCGGTAAAAATTGTACCGTTCTCACCTGATTCTGAGGAAGTGAGATTATAATCGATCAGGTTTTCAGACACGACGCCTAGAGTAAGATTCCCAGTAGTGAACACAATACCAGGCATTGCGGCTAAGGTGAAGTTTTCACGTTGCTCTTCCGGTAAGGCTTCAAATTCTTCTCTGGTGAAAAAGAACTTGTGTAGTTTGCGAATAGAACCGATTATATTAAGACCCAGCGTTATCTGAGATTCTCGGCCCAAATCAAAAGCATAAGCATAATTGCCAATGAAACCACCTGTTTCATAAATTCCAGTATCATGCAGAAAACCTCCCAGACCAGCTGCCGAGTAATCATTAATACGTTGCGTATAATTTATAAAATAAGTTTCCGGTGAATTTTCAAGATCTGTCCACTGTGTTCGTCCCCAAAAAAGCGCACTCGGATTTTCATTACCAACATATGAAAAAGCCGGATTCAAAATACTGGTATTAAAGTTACCAAGATTGTGCTGTCGAATATCTCTAGGCGTATTGCTCTCCTGAGCATTCATAAAAAAACATCCCAAACATACTATTAGCACCAAAAGTTTCTTCGTCATACCACGAAATAAGTAAAAAACCACGAGCTGAAAAAATATACTTATGAAATTTCGTCAACAAAATAGTATACGTTTCACTTAATTTTTTTGCACCCAAAGTATCCAGGTTTCTCCGGTATAGCGACCATTATAAGAAGAGCGTCTGTCTCTCTCTGCCTCAGAAAGTTTATCATATTTTTTGAGATAAACGTAGTAGTAATTATTATCGGTATTATAAAACGATTTTGGATCGAGGCTTTGAGCAGTTAGCAGTCTTTTAAAAAGATCGAAATATTTCTTCTGGGCAAATACATTCACCACCAGATAAAAACCATATTCCACACCCTCAATACGCTCTACAGCCTTATAGCGTGTATTTTCCTCTTCAACCTTGAAAAGTTGTTTTAACACCTTGCTATCTGTGTTTTTATCAATCGCATAAGACTCCAGTTCTTTAATCTCCATCTTTTGAATATTATTGAAATTCAAGGTGTCTTTTACTTTTTTATTTAGGACCTCATCTTCTGCACGCTTATTTTCGGTAGGGGTTTCAACCAATTCTTCATTTTCAACTGTAGACGTAACCAATTTACGAGTATCTGTATTCTGCTTATTTACATTATCGGTCTTAACATCATTGTTTGCAACCGAACTACGATTTGAGGGTTGAACCTGCGTATCCTGATTCGAATTCAATTTACTATTTTCAACAAGAGTGTTGCTGTTTGTATTCTTTGATTCTTGATTCACTTCTTGAGTGGCAACTGCCCTGCGTCGCTTTCGTTTGGGTATTACATTCTCTTCCGCTACAGCCTGTTTCTCATCAGGAGTTGTGTTGTTTGCCAACTCACCGGCTTTATTGGTGTTTGCATCTTTAGTGGAATCGGTCTCACTCTTTTCGCCTTCTTTGGTGACCAAAGAGTTCGAAGCGACTACTTGTTCTTCTTCAGGAGTTACTTTTCTCCTTTTAGCAGGTTTCGACCCTTCTTTGAAGGCAATTTGCTCATCCGTATTTTTTGTTTTACCAAATTCAATAGCTGCGGTAATTTCATAAGTGGCGCCAAATGCCCGATTTGTATTTTGTGTTCCTGTCTCAATTAAGAAGCCAACTGCGATTCCCTTAGATACCTTTGCACCTATTCCTCCTGAAATTCCGTAAAAATTATTGTATCCAGCCTGAATCCAGCCATATTCAGGTACGTCCATCAACGTATTGAGGCCGTATTGCAGATCCTGATCGGGAATGTTCTTAGCATAAACGGTCGTTCTGAGTTTCGCGTTTTTCCACGGACCTCTGTTTTTACCAATATTGAAATCATAACTGGTATATCCCATAAATATCTTATCTCCAAAATCTGTTTGCTGCCCTGAATTTGAGAGGTTGTAATCGAATAAATTTTCAGAGCTTATACCGATATTAAAACGATCTAAAGTAAGATTGATTCCCGGCATTAATGCCAGAATAAAATCGTCTTTACCTTCTAAAATCGACGGATCAGGTTCAGGGGTGATGAAGTTAGCTTCATTCAGACCTCTTCTAAATGCAATTACATTGATACCAAATGTAAGCCAGGACTCTCTTGACAACTGGATACCTCTGGCAAAATTGGCCATAAGACCCGAGTCTGTAAACAGCCCGATGTTATGCTGAAATAAAGCAAGGCCGGCACCTGTCTTCTCTCCTGCTCTACCATTATAATTGATAAAATAAGTTCTTGGCGAATCTTCAACACCTACCCATTGAATTCGACCCCACAGACTCAAATTCATCTGTTCATTACGAACAAAAGACAATGCCGGATTAAAAACATTGTCATTGTACTTTGCCAGGTTGTGTTGACGCCAATCAACAGGCAAAACGGACTGTTGCGCTTGCAAGAGTCCGTAAAATATTATTGCTATGAAAAAAGACAGCTTTCTTTTCATCTAACTAATTACGAGTGATTATCTATTAACTACTGTAATAGATCCTTTTTTTAATGATTGACCGTTTCTTTGAATATGGTAGTAATAAATGGATGCTTCATAGTTTACAGATTCTGTATTCATAGGCCAGTTATTTTGATACGACTTGGTTTTGAGTACTGGTTTTCCATAAGTATCACAAATCATAACTTCAATTTCAGGATCATTTACAAATTGCGCAGGTAATACCCATTTGTCGTTTATGTTATCCTGATTTGGAGTAATGATGTTTGGAACTTCGGTTACATCTGATATTCCTACTGTCACCTCTTTGCGAATCTCACAGCCATCTTTTTGAGCGATCAAATAGAAAATGCCTTCTTCAGTTGCAGTAAAAGAATCTGAGGTAGATATGACCATTCCTTTGGCATTCTTCCATTCATAGCTATCTGCTCCGGTAGCATACACATTCTCAGATCCTCCGGTTTGAATATAAACGGATTGCGAAGGGAAAATTTGTACCAAATCTTCGCCAAAAGGTTTAAGTTCAAAGTTATCTGAAAAAACAGCGCAACCTTTAAAGATCGTTTCTACTGCATAGGTACCTACTTCTAAAGCAGTGAAGGTGGCTTCCTGAGAACTGTGAACAAGCTCTTCTTCTTTATACCAATTATAAACCGCACCTTCATAGAAAGTTACGGAAAGATTAGCAGATCCGTTATTTGCACATATAAAATGGGTGTCAGCGCTAATGTTATTATCAGGAATACCTAACTGAACTGCTAATGAATTGGTAGTAAAGTTAAATCGATCAAACGATACGTCTACAGCATACACACCATTATCATTGAAAGAATCAAGGCGCAGCAACGGCTGGGTGAAATTTAGAACCACACCGTCTTTTTTCCAAGTCAAATCAAAATTTGCATACAGATCTTCTGAAACTCTGATCTCAAGATCGTTTTCTGCGATTGCGGTAATACTTTGAAGTTTAAGGTCTGTAGTGGTGTTCATACAAGCTTCATAGGTGCCTACATGACCAATTACAGCTGTAAAACTTTCAGGCTCCATAACCGTGAACTCAGGAGATTCTATAACACCCGTGCACGAACCGGCAGCGGTCACCCTTGCAAAATAAAAACCAGGCTCAGAAACAGTTAATTCAAAAGTACCTCCATTATTTAGTATCTGATTGTTTTTGTACCAGGTAATACGAGGATTTGTACTTGAGGTTGCTATCTTGAGGGTTGCAGGCTGTCCCGGCAATATAATGTTTTCTAAAGCACTCGCAGCGGTGATTGTTTCTGAAGTAGTTTTGGGTTGAACACTTACCACTTCTGAAGTAGCCTCACAACCGCCAGAGTTGATCAGTTTTAAGGAATAATCTCCATACGAAGCCTCATTAATTTCCAAAGTAAGTTCAGGTGCAAATGTGGGAAGACTAGAAAGTCTGTTTCCATTCAAAAACCATTGATATTCAAGAGAAGAGTCGTTTACTGAAGATTTAAGGGTATGAGTAGTTCCCGCACAAACCTCCACGGTAGCATCGCCAAGGATTTCTGCACTTAATTGATCGCCAAAGCCTACAGAAACTATATTTGAGTAAATACTTCCGGTACAATCACCGTAATAAGGCTCTGCATAATAATCTCCAGATGCTTCTACAACTATTGAAGCCCCTCCTTCTTTATAAAAACTTCCGTCTTTGTACCATAAGTAAACGTCTGCTACATCCTGATTTAAAGTCAACGTAGCCGTGCTTCCCCCACAAATGGCTATATCTGTATAATTATTTAATACCAGCGTTGCATCCGGAATATAATAAGCGTGAAATGGAGAAGAAGAGGGTCCTGTCGTAGAAGGCGAGGTTGCTCTTACTCTGATTTTATAACCTTCACCTGATACATCAAGGGGTAATGAAAAACTAGTTTCAAAGGCAAATGAATAGTTTTGATCGTTGATGCTTTTAAGAAGAACCGCATTTTCAAAGTTTCCATTAGAATCAGAAAGCTCAAGTAGAAATACATTGTCAGGATTAAAAATACGCTCTTCAAAACTTATAATGCTATTGAAAGTATTGAAATTATCTGTTACACATGCATAGGTAAAAGAGAGATCAGGCGTGTTTAGTTTCTGCGCAGTTGCAAAACTAAAATTTAATATGGTAAAACAGTATGTTAAATAGCATACTGATCGGAGTAGGCTTTGTTTCATGATTTTTATTTTTTGGGGTTAAAATAAAAACGGGTTTATAAAGATTTATAGGGTATCTAAAAATGAAGAAAGTACTTCTATATCATACGCGTTTTTTTTAGTTGTATATTCATGGTCTAAATTATGTAAAAAAAGGTTCTCAACAAACTTTTCAAACCTAAAATTTTATAAAAAAATGCCAAAAAAGTGTATTTCAACGTAAAAAAACGTTATTTCATCGATGTTTTGGCGGTTTTGAAAAAATTCAAAAAAAATTCAAAATGAAGGTTAATTCTTACATAGATCATACTTTTTTGAAGCCATTTGCTACTGAAAAAGATATTTTGCGGCTCTGTTTGGAGGCAAAAAAACATCAATTCTTCTCTGTTTGTATAAATAGTTGTTATGTTTCTTTCGCAAAAGATCAACTTTCCGGGAGCAATATTTCGGTGTGTTCGGTAGTTGGTTTTCCTCTAGGTGCCATGAATCAAAGTTCAAAATTTCACGAAACAGAATTCGCTTTAAACCATGGAGCAGATGAAATAGATATGGTACTTAATATTGGTTTTCTTAAGGATCGTAAATACGAAAGTGTAAAGAATGAGATTGCAGGTATCAAGCGAATGACAGAAACGCGAATCTTGAAAGTGATTTTAGAAAATTGTTATTTATCTGATGAAGAAAAAACAATTGCCTGTAAATTATGTGTGGAAGCAGGAGCAGATTTCGTTAAAACTTCTACCGGGTTTGGTTCTGGCGGCGCCACACTTCAAGACATAAATTTAATGCAAGAAGCAGTAAATGGAAATGCTAAAATAAAAGCCTCGGGCGGTATTAGAGACTTCCAGACGGCAAAAAAGTTTATTGATAATGGTGTACATAGATTAGGAACTTCCAATAGTGTCGAAATAGTAACTGTTGATTCTTAATGAACAGCTCTGTACCTAACGGATGCAATTTTGCAGAATCTCTTATCTTTACAGCTACGTAATTTATCCTTTATCCATGAAAAAAATTCTCTTACTATTTGCAGCGATCATTAGCTTTCACACTGGTTTTTCTCAAGAAGACCAGAATAATGAAGTTACTACTTATTATTTGATCAGACATGCAGAAAAGGATCGATCTGACAGTTCGAACAAAAATCCCAATCTTACGCAAGAAGGGATGGCCAGGGCTCTAAATTGGGCCGAAGTATTCGACAGCATCACATTAGATGAAATCTACTCGACCAATTATAGCAGAACGAAACAAACCGCTGAACCAACTGCATTTAAGCAGAAAAAAAGAATTACCTATTACGATCCGTCCGAATTAGACTTTAAAAACTTCATAGAGCAAACCAAAGGCAAAAAAGTACTGGTTGTTGGGCACAGTAATACCACTCCGTGGTTTACAAATCAACTACTTGGCGAAGAGACCTATGAGGCCATGGACGATTCAGATAACGGCGGTCTTTACATAGTTACCATTGTAAATGGTAATGCAACAAGTACACGGTTAACCATCAACTAACATTGCGTGCAAGGCTGTATGTAGATATTCTCGAGTTCTATTTCTGAAAGTAATGTTAGTTCACCGTTCTTAAATGCTTCTTCAAGCTCAAACAAGCTAATGGCAGGATCTGTGGGTTTGTAATTTTTGTAGTCTACAAATCTTATTCCATCGATCGTTCTTTCATTATAAGCTTCGCGAAATCTTAAACCTCCACCGTTCACATGAAATTCGTAAGCAAGATAATCTACTGTGAAGCTATTTTTATGAATCCAGTAAAGAAAAACATCGTCAAAATCATCCCCTCCATTTTCTTCATTAAAAGTAACCTTTAACACATAATATGGGTTATTCTTGATAGTGGTTTCGTCGAGAAATTCTTTATTGACCGCCTTATCATTAAGTCCATAAGGCAGGTATGCAAAGTAATGTACTGAATTTACAGAGTTTCCATATTTTGAAGCAAGCGAATCTGGTAGTTCTATAGTATGCTCGTTAATCGATCTGGAAAAGCCATCATTAGAGAGTACGTCCTGAACTATTTTTACAGAATCTATAGTTATACGCTCCAGTCGGTACCTCCAGTCTTTGCGAACAGCAATGTACTCTCTCCCTCTAAAATCAAAACAAACTTCCTTACCATCCAGATTTTCAACACCTGAAACATCCATCGCTTTATCTACGATGGCCTGAGGATCGGTAATTGTTTTATCGTTTTCTTTTTTCTTCGTAATACAGGAGGCGATACCCAAGAGGAAAACAATCCAAAAGAAGTTGTGAAGTTTCATAAATATATTCTTGATTCGGTAAAATTAGCTAATTATTTCTTAAAACGCTCTTAATGGAGTTTTGGGAATTGCGCATATTACAAATGTTATTACTTTTGTCATCACATGCTACAGAAACAAATCAATATAAAAAACAGAAAGGCCAGGTTCGAATATGAGATCCTGGATAAGTACGTCGCCGGAATTGTGTTAACAGGTACCGAGATTAAATCCATAAGAATGGGTAAGGCTTCGATAGCTGAGAGTTTTTGTGAATTCAATGATGACGGAGAACTTTTTGTGATTAATATGTATATTCAGGAATATTCTCACGGAAATCTGCACAATCATAAACCCAGAAGCGAGCGTAAATTACTTTTGCAAAAAAGAGAACTCAAAAAACTACAAAAAGAGGTAACTGCTTCGGGAAATACGATCGTACCACTACGATTGTTTTTGAATGACCGAGGACTTGCTAAATTGGAGATCGCACTGGCAAAAGGAAAGAAACTTTACGACAAACGAGAAGTGATCAAAGACAGAGACAACAAACGTAATCTTGATCGTATTAAAAAAATATATAAATAGGCTTATTTCCATCGAATATTCCTACGATTTTATATTTTTGGGATTTTAATTGAAATACCTTACTGCTTGTTAACCAATTTTAAAACATGAGAAAACGTATTATATTTTTGGCCCCCTTGTTCCTTCTATTCTTCGCTTCCCTACAAGCTCAAATTAAAGGTATCGTAACTAATTCTTCTGGCGAACCCTTGCCATTTGTAAATATCTATATCCAAGATACCTATGTGGGGACCACCTCAAATGAAGAAGGTTATTATGAACTTCAAGCAGACACTAATGAAAATTATATTGTCGTATTTCAATACCTCGGTTATAAAACCTTAAAAAAAGAGATCACTTTAAAAACTGGCACGGTCACTCTTGATGTAAAGATGACACCAGAAAACATGACACTGAATGAGGTTACAGTGAATGCCAAGGACAATCCTGCCAACGATATCATTCGAAAAGTAATTGCATTTCGTAAACAGAATCTAGAAAAAATAAACACATATACCAGTGATTTTTACTCCCGAGGTATTTACAGGGTCAAAAATGCTCCCGAACGCATATTGGGTCAGGACCTTGGGGATTTTGGCGGAGGCCTTGATTCTACAAGAAGTGGTGTGATCTACCTCTCGGAGACTCGTTCTAAGATTTTCAGAAAGGCCCCTTCAGATTTTAAAGAAAAAATTGTAGCATCCAAAGTGAGTGGTGACGAAAATGCATTTAGTTTCAACAATGCTTCAGATGTAAACTTTAGTTTTTACCAAAATACTATCGATTTTAATACGGCACTTATCTCCCCTATATCAGACTTCGCATTCAATTATTATCGTTATAGGCTTGAGAGTACATTCTATGACGATCGCAATAACCTCATTTATAAAATAAAAGCTACTCCTAAAAGGCCAAAGGACCGGGTAGGCGAAGGATACCTATACATCGTTAAAGATCAATGGGCCCTTTATGCGGTGGAATTTACCCTTACCGGAGAACAAATGCAACTGCCAGCCATTGAAAAAATTGAATTGCAACTCAATTATTCTTATTCTGATAAAGACGAACTCTGGGCGCTTATTTCACAAACCTTTGATGTAGAATTTGGTATTTTCGGAATCGAAGGAGATGGAAGGTTTACGGCTGTTTATAGCAATTACAATTTTACGCCTGATTTTGATAAAAGCTCTTTTACCAATGAGGTCGTTTCCTTTGAGCAAAATGCCAACAAGAAAGATGATGAATTCTGGAACCGTATTCGTCCTGTACCACTAACAGGCGAAGAGGTGAATGATTATCTCGTAAAAGATAGTATCAAAACGGTTCGTAAATCAAAAAAATATCTGGATTCACTGGATCAAAAGAACAACAAATTTAAATTGGGCAATTTCTTTTTTGGATATACCTATAAGAACTCCTATAAAGACTGGCAACTTACGTTTAACGCACCTCTTTTTGCTACTCAATACAATTCAATCCAGGGCTGGAATTCAACGGCGGGACTCACCTATTTTAAGAATAATGAAGAAAAGGGCAGCTGGCTTAGAATGGATTTAAATACGAATTACGGATTTTCTGATAAAAGATTGCGTGTAAGTGGTTCGGTTTCATATAAGTTCAATAATTTCAGTAGACCTTACCTAACGATAAGTGGTGGAACCGAAGTACAACAGTTTAATCCTGAAAATCCCATTCTTCCTATTACCAATACCCTTTCAACCTTAATTTTTGATGATAACTTTCTGAAAGCGTATCAGAAGACCTTTGCATCATTAGCATATACAGAAGAGTGGTTCAATGGCTTTAGATTCTTCTCTACACTTGTTTATGAAGATAGAAAGCCCCTTTTCAATACGGAAACTGATGATGATTTCACTTCTAACAATCCACTTTTACCAGACGATTTTACTACCCCCGCATTTGAGGCTCATGACATCATAAAAGCTTCCATAAGCACGAGAATACGCTTTGGACAAAAATATTTGAGCTATCCGGATGCAAAGTATAATATTACAAACAATGATTATCCCACACTTTATCTTACCTATGAAGCCGGTTTTGCTTCTAGTAATAGTGATAACAATTTTTCACAGTTAAGAGGTAGGGTCACCCAACGTTTTGATATAGCGAACAAAGGTGAATTCATTTATAACATTAAAGGAGGTACTTTCTTTAACGCAGATAATATTAGTTTTCCTGATTTTCAACACTTTAATGGAAATCAAACGCGTATTGGCACAGAGAGTAATTATACCAATCGGTTCAATTTACTCCCCTACTACACTCTAAGTACGAATAAGTCATATCTCGAAATGCATGCAGAACATAATTTTAAAGGTTTTCTGCTAGGGAAATTACCTTTACTGAATGCATTAAATTTTAATCTTGTTGTTGGAGCTCACAGTCTGGCTACAGAAAATAACAAACCCTACAGCGAGTTCTCTATAGGGATGGATAATATTGGGTGGGGTAAAATAAGATTTCTAAGAATAGACTATGTAAGGTCTTACCAAAATGGCTACCAACGTGATGGGGTGATTTTTGGATTGAAGTTCTTAAGCCTCTTTAATTAATTTTTGTCGGTTAGTAGTGGTACAAATCGAAAGCTTCCCAACTCGGTTTTCTCAAAAGCTTTCTCAGACGTTCGAGTGAAAACAGTCATGATCTGTTCATTCGTTCCCACCGGGATAATCAACTTCCCTCCTACCTTCAACTGCGCTAACAAGGGTTTAGGTACAAAAGGAGCGCCCGCTGTTACAATGATGCCATCGTAAGGTGCCGCTTCCTCGTAGCCCTTATAACCATCGCCAAAAATCATCTTACGGGCTCTGTATCCAAGCTTAGGAAGAAAAAGGCGGGTCTTTTTATACAATTCTCCTTGCCGCTCAATAGAGTAAACTTTTGCCCCCATTGCTATTAGCACAGCAGTTTGATATCCGCTTCCTGTGCCTACTTCTAAAATTAAAGCTTCTTTCTTTACTTCTAACAATTGGGTTTGATATGCCACTGTATATGGCTGCGAGATCGTTTGTCCAGCCCCAATAGGAAAAGCTTTATCCTGATAGGCATGATCTTCGAAGCTACTATCCATAAACAAATGTCTGGGTACATTTCTTATAGCTTCTAGTACCTGTTCATCTCGGATGCCCTTAGCTGCAAGTGTCTTAGCAAGATTATTGCGAAGGCCTTTATGTTTAAAGGTGTCTTTCAAGGAAAAATAAGTTTGGTGCTTCAAAAATAAACAATATAGTGATGTTGCCAATTATGAATTGATGAATAAGTTAACCATTCGTGCTTATCTTTTATTCACTAAATATATGGAGGTATGCAGCAATAGTCTTATTTTTGTGCAAAACACCATTTTATGTTAAAAGCTGGCGTATTGGGTGCCGGACACCTGGGGAAAATCCACCTAAGATTATTGCAACAATCAGATAAATATGAACTAGTAGGGTTCTACGATCCTGATAAAAAAAATGCACAAAAACTGGTGAAGGAATTAGGATACACCTATTTCGAAGATCTGGAAGCGCTTATTGCCAACGTTGATATGATAGATGTGGTGACCCCAACATTGTCTCACTTTGAATCAGCAGAGAAGGTAATAAAGGCGGGAAAGCATGTTTTCATTGAAAAACCCATCGCAAATACGGTTGAAGAAGCAGAACAGATCATTGCCCTGTCTAAAGAATACGGGGTAAAGGGGCAGGTAGGACATGTTGAAAGATATAACCCTGCTTTTGTTGCAGTACGAGACAAGGTTCAAAACCCGATGTTCATAGAAACGCATCGATTGGCTGAATTCAATCCTCGTGGTACCGATGTTCCCGTGGTTTTAGATCTTATGATTCACGATATTGATATTATTTTGAGTGTCGTTAATTCAAAAATTAGTAATATTCAGGCCAGTGGTGTCTCGGTCATAAGTAATTCACCAGATATTGCCAATGCACGCTTGGAATTCGAAAACGGTTGTGTTGCCAACCTTACCGCCAGCAGGATCTCTTTAAAAAATATGCGTAAATCAAGATTCTTTCAAAAAGATGCCTATATCTCTATAGATTTTCTCGAAAAAAATGTAGAGGTGGTTAAAATGAAGGACGCTCCCAAAACGCCCGATGAATTTGCGTTGATATTACAAAACGCAGAAGGTATTAAAAAGCAAATTTACTTCGAAAATCCTAAAATTATCGCTAACAATGCAATTTTAGACGAGCTGAACGGCTTTGCCGATGCAATTGCGAATAATACGACGCCTACAGTTACGCTGGAACAAGGAACGGAAGCGCTAAAAATAGCACATCAGATCGTAAGCATGTTATGATTAATCAGATATAGAATTCTATTTCTTTCTTAATTAGTATAAAACATTTTAGTCAACAATACAGATATGAAAAATATAGCGGTTATTGGAGCAGGAACCATGGGTAACGGAATTGCCCATACATTCGCCCAGTTTGGTTTTAAGGTACAATTGATTGATATTTCCGAAAATTCTTTGAAAAAAGGAATGGCTACGATCACCAAAAATCTGGATCGAATGGTCACCAAAGGAAGTATTTCTGAAGAATTAAAACAGGAAACGCTCTCGAATATAACGACCTATACGAACCTAAAAGAAGGTGTGGAATATGCTGGTTTAGTGGTCGAAGCTGCTACTGAAAATACCGATCTAAAACTAGATATTTTTAAACAGTTGAATGAATTTTGTGCAGACGAAACCATTCTTGCCACCAATACCTCTTCTATTTCGATCACAAAAATAGCTGCCGTTACTTCGAGACCAGATCGGGTGATCGGAATGCATTTTATGAATCCTGTTCCTTTGATGAAACTGGTAGAAATTATTAAAGGATACTCTACCTCTCAAGAGGTTACCGATGAAATTGTAACATTAACCGAAAAATTAAATAAGGTACCTGTCATAGTAAACGATTATCCTGGTTTTGTAGCCAATCGCATTTTAATGCCTATGATAAATGAAGCGATAGAAACGCTTTACAACGGGGTTGCAGGCGTTTATGAAATAGACACGGTTATGAAACTCGGAATGGCACATCCCATGGGGCCTTTACAACTTGCAGACTTTATCGGGCTGGATGTTTGCCTTTCTATTTTAGAGGTCCTTTATGACGGATTTAAAAATCCTAAATATGCTCCCTGTCCGTTATTGGTAAATATGGTTCAGGCAGGAAAGTTTGGTGTGAAATCGGGCGAAGGCTTTTATGATTACTCCGAAAGCCGAAAAGCTGAAAAAGTAGCCAGCCAATTTGCTTAAGAGATACTTTAACCCCCATATTTAACCTAGCATTTGATGGCTAAAATAGAACCTTTTAAAGCAGTACGTCCCAGTCCAGACAAGGTAGCATTGGTACCTTCGAGATCTTATGAAGACTATTCAGAGGAAGAGCTTAATAGTGAATTGCAATTCAATCCTTTTTCTTTTTTGCATATCATCAATCCGGGGTTTAAGTTTCATCAGGAAGTATCTGGTCATAAACGCTTCTCTTTAGTCAAAAACAGGTATCAGGAGTTCAAAGAAGAACAAACCTTTATAACAGAAGACAAACCGTGCTTTTACATCTATCAGATGCAAACCAGGCATACTGTGTTCTGCGGAATATTAGCGGGTGCTGATTGTGCCGATTATAAGGGCGGTATTATTAAAAAGCATGAAAACACCATTGAATTTCGTGAACAGCTTTTCAAAGAGTATCTAAAAACGGTAGGATTCAACGCAGAGCCGGTACTACTCACCTATCCTGAAAACTCTGGAGTCGAAGCTATCATGACGCGCATTAAGAAAACAGATCCAGTCTATCACTTTACCTCAAGAGACCGAATAAAACATTCATTATGGGTAATCAATAATTCAAAGGATATTGCTGCCCTACAGGGGCATTTTGAGAGTTTGTCTGCACTGTACATCGCAGACGGTCATCATAGGTGCGCCTCTTCTTATTTATTGGCTGAAGACCTTAAGAGTGAAAATGATCTTCATTCCGGTAACGAACCCTATAATTACTTTATGAGTTACCTCATATCAGAATCTAACCTGAAGATCTATGAGTTTAACCGGATGGTGACTGATTTGTACGGATTTTCCAAAGAAGGTTTTTTAATGGAGCTCGATAAATGGTTTCGAATTGAAAATAGAGGATTACAATTATATAAACCCACGAAAAAACATCATTTTAGTATGTATCTGGATGGTGAGTTTTACTCGCTGTATCTCAGAAAAACGTTATACAAGTTTACTGATTCATTAAGTGAACTGGATACACAGATCTTGTATAAGACTATTTTAGAGCCCATACTTGGTATTAGCGATTTACGTAATGACAGTAGAATTTCGTATGGGTACGGCAAGAATAATATATTGCGCATGAAAGACCTGATCGATCGTAAAAAATTTGCTGTAGGATTTAGCATGGTACCTGTAAACGTAGCCGAAATGAAAAGAATTGCCGATGAGGGCCTTCAAATGCCTCCGAAAAGTACCTACATCGAACCGAAACTTCGCAGTGGATTTACGATTTACGAATTTTAGTAAGAACTAAAATGACTGCATCTCAAACGAATAATATGAACGTAGAAAAAAACCTGAATGAAATAAAAGCCAACATTCCTCCTCACGTTCAACTGGTAGCTGTTTCAAAAACCAAACCAGTAGAATTAATCATGGAAGCTTACAATGCAGGACAGCGCATCTTTGGTGAGAACAAAATTCAGGAAATGACAGAGAAATGGGAGCAAATGCCCGAAGATATTGAATGGCATATGATTGGGCATGTTCAAAGAAATAAAGTAAAATACATGGCTCCTTATGTTTCTTTAATACATGGTGTAGACAGTTTAAAACTTTTAAAGGAAATCAATAAGCGAGCTGCTTCACATAATCGAATTATCGCGTGTCTATTACAGATACATATTGCCGAAGAAGAAACAAAATTCGGACTGGATGAAACAGAACTATTTGATCTACTAAATTCTTCCGAATTCACCTCGATGAAAAACATAAGAATCAGCGGTCTTATGGGCATGGCAACGTTTACCGACAATCATCAACAAATTCGAAAAGAGTTTACAGGTCTTAAAAATTTATATGAACGCATGAAGAAAGAATATCCGATTTCAGCAAACTTCAAACCTGAAATTTTATCGATGGGTATGAGCGGAGATTACGAAATAGCTATGGAATGCGGAAGTACGATGGTTAGAATAGGAAGTAGTATCTTTGGAGCCAGAAATTAGATCTGTATAAAAATACGTGTACGCAATTTTAGACATAGAGACTACCGGCGGTAAGTATAATGAAGAGGGAATCACCGAAATCGCGATCTACAGGCATGACGGACACAAAGTAACCGACAAATTCATAAGTCTGGTTAATCCCGAAAAGGAAATTCAGACTTTTGTGGTAAACCTCACGGGTATTAGCAATCACATGCTTCGAAATGCTCCTAAGTTCTATGAAGTTGCTAAGAGAATTGTAGAAATAACAGAAGATTGTATTCTTGTAGCGCACAACGCCAATTTTGACTATCGAATTCTACGAACAGAATTCAGAAGATTAGGTTTTGATTACCAACGAAAAACCCTCTGCACAGTTGAACTTTCTAAAAGACTTATCCCTGGGAAAGACTCTTACAGCCTTGGGAAACTGGTGAGGTCTCTAGGAATTCCAGTAAGCGATCGACATAGAGCCAATGGCGATGCTATTGCTACAGTTAAATTATTTAAACTTTTGCTTTCTAAAGACAAGGAAAAGAAAATCATCAAAGAATCTGTAATTCAGGAGTTAGAGACACAACTTCATCCTAAGCTACTCGACATCGTAGATAAACTTCCTTCTGCTACAGGTATTTTTTATGTTCACAAAGAGGATGGAGAGATCATATTTATTGGTAAAAGCAAAAATATAAAACGAAAGGTCAATAAGCATTTTACTGGATCTGACAACAGATCAAAAAGGATCCAGAATCTGGTATATGCAGTTACTTACGAAGAAACCGGTAACGAACTAATAGCGTTCCTGAAAGAGTATGAGGAATTAAGGATTAATAAACCACTATTAAATTTTCATCGTAGAAAACATAAATTCAGTCTGGGACTTTTTGAACATATAGACGAAGAAGGGCTTATGTACTTATCAGTTCAAAAGGCAGATCGAAGATCCAACCCTTCAATGACCTTCACTAATATCCATGAAGCTAATGCTGTACGTTATCGTATGGCAGAAGAGTTTGATCTCTGCCTTAAACATCTCGGAATATCTGATACAAACAAGGCCTGTGCTAACTTTGAAGTTAACAAATGTAAAGGCGTCTGTGTTGGAAAAGAAGATTCAGAAAGTCATAATCGCCGACTGCGTGAGGCCATCAAGAAATACACCTTCCCTCACGATGACATGCTCATTATTGATAGAGGGCGTGAAGTACATGAACGGAGCGCTATTCTCATTGAGAATAATCGATTTCAAGGATACGGGTTTTATGATCTCAATCATCAGATCAGCAATGCAGAGATCCTCAGAAATGTGATCACTCCGGTTCAGCACAATGCAGAGCTAACGCATATTATACAATCCTACCTAAGAAAAAGAAGGGTAAAAAAAATAGTAGCATTGAAATGAATCTTTAGGTGTACGCAGATTGTTCCTAACGAAGTATAAGCCTTGGTCATTGCAAAAAAATAAGTACATTTAATTCAAAATTTCATTTATCGAACCTACGAAGAAAACCTGGAAAGCGAAACTTCATGAGATTATTTATGAAGCAGATACCCCATTGGGTAAAGCATTCGATGTAATACTGTTTTTTGTTATCATTATCAGTATCATCGTAGTAATGCTAGAGAGTATTAATGAGATTGACCAAAAGTATCATGAGATCCTTTTGTATTCTGAATGGGTTATAACGATCTTCTTTACTATTGAATATATTGCCAGGGTTGTAAGTATCAAAAAACCAACCAACTATATATTTAGTTTTTATGGTATAATCGATCTATTATCTACTATACCTCTCTATATCTCATATTTTTTCGCCGGTTCCCAAGTACTTTTGGCTTTAAGGGCTTTTAGACTTCTCCGGGTTTTTAGAATACTTAAATTGGTGAGGTTTCTTGGAGAAGCTTCTCAATTAAAAAGAGCATTGAAGGCAAGTAGGGCAAAAATTGCCGTTTTCATCTATACAGTACTTGTACTTTCTGTGATCATGGGTACCACTATGTATCTGATTGAAAGTGATGAAAGCGGATTTACCAGTATCCCAAGAAGCATTTACTGGACTATTGTAACGCTTACTACGGTGGGTTACGGTGATATCGCCCCCCAGACAGCATTGGGACAGGCGATAGCAACCTTAATTATGATACTAGGTTATGGGATTATTGCGGTTCCTACCGGGATCGTTACTGTTGAGTTCTCAAAACAGAGCGGTAAAAAGGAACTCCAACTCAACACACAATCCTGCCCTTCCTGTGGTGCAGCAGATCATATGGACAATGCAATCTATTGTCATAGATGCTCAGAAGAATTAAATCCTTAGCCTTCTTTAAATGTCGACATCATCATCCAAGACAATTATTGCAGTAAGCGGTCCTACGGCGATTGGAAAAACGTCACTGGCGATCAAATTAGCACGCCATTTTTATACCGAAATAATTTCAGCAGATTCCAGACAGTTTTATAAAGAAATGTCTATAGGAACGGCCGTACCCAATGCAACTGAACTTGCCGCGGTACCCCATCATTTTATTCAGCATAAAAGTATACACGACTATTATACGGTAGGCAGTTATGAAAAGGACGCGATCCAGAAGACACAATCAATTTTCAGCACTAAAGAACAGCTCGTTCTCGTAGGAGGAAGTGGTCTTTATATGAATGCTGTGTTGAATGGGATGGATGAGTTTCCAAATGTTGATCCAGCTATACGAAACGAGCTGAACCACAAATACAAAACGCAAGGCATCATAGTACTGCAAGAATTGTTGAAAAAACATGATCCCGTTTACTTTCAAAAAGTAGACATCAGCAATCCACAAAGGATCATCAGAGCGCTGGAAGTGAGCATACAGGCCAAAACACCTTACTCATCGTTTCTTGATCAGCCTAAAAAAGACAGAGATTTCAAACATATTCATCTGGGACTTACGGCACCAAGAGAAATTATTTATGACCGAATTAATAAAAGAGTAGCTATTATGCTCGAAGCGGGTTTGCTGGATGAAGCAGAAAAACTTTTTGAATATAGAAGCCTTAATGCCTTACAAACCGTGGGTTACAAAGAACTCTTTAGGTACTTTGAAGGTGCTCATTCATTAGATTTTGCGATTGCTGAGATAAAGAAAAATACCAGACGCTATGCGAAGAGGCAGCTAACCTGGTTGCGACGAAATCCTACTGTTAATTGGATCGAGTATGATACAGATTTTGAAGAGGTAATTAACATCATAGAACGAAAATTATAATATCTTAGTGCTGCTCCTGTTAAAACAGAATGTTTTTGTCTAATATAATTTTTATTACCGGCGTTTCGGGAAGTGGTAAAAGTACTGTAGGGTCCCTTTTGAGCAAAAAACTGAGCATCCCGTTTTTTGACGCAGACGACTATCATCCTCGTGAAAATATTAAGAAAATGAGTGACGGCATTCCTTTAACTGATCAAGACAGGCATGGTTGGCTAACGAATCTAAACGAACTTTCAAAGACGCATATAGGGAGGAAGGGTTGTGTAATTGCATGTTCGGCACTGAAAAAAGCATATCGTGTGCTACTTTCAAAAGATATTACCCAGAAAGTTATTTTCGTTTTTCTGGAGGGAACCTACGAAGTGATTTTAGATAGAATGAAAGAAAGAAGCGGTCATTTTATGCCAGCTTCCCTTTTGAAATCACAGTTTGATATTCTCGAAATTCCAGAAAACGGGATTGTAATCTCAATTCAAAATAAACCGGAAACAATCGTGGATAAGATCGTGAAATCTTTGCCTAACAAAAAATGATATGATCGATTACACGCTTCTTCTTAATATACTCATCGGTATTGCTCTTTTACTGGTACTCATCTTGCGCGTAAAATTACCTGCTTTTATAGCACTCCTGATAGCAAGTATCGTGTCCGGGATGTTGGCAGGGCTTGATTCCAATGAAATGATCAATACAATTCGTGAAGGTATGGGCGGCACCTTGGGATTTGTAGCAACCGTGGTAGGTTTGGGAGCTATCTTTGGTGGTATATTAGAACACTCGGGTGGCGCAACAGCAATTGCCGAGTATCTTTTGAAACGACTCGGAATTGAGAAGGCTCCTATTGCCGTAATGATCGCTGGTTTTGTAATTGCCATTCCTGTATTTTTTGATGTAGCTTTCATCATTTTAATTCCTGTGATCTATGCAATGCAGCGAAAAACAAAAAAATCCCTGTTGCTTTACGCCATACCACTATTAGCGGGGCTTGCTGCAACACATACATTTATTCCACCAACACCAGGGCCTATTGCCGTAGCCGATCTTGTAAATGCCGATATGGGTTGGGTTATACTTATAGGGATTGTTGCAGGATTTCCAGCGGTATTGATAAGTGGACTTTTCTTTGGAAAATATATTGCAAAAAAAATTCATATTGATGCTCCTGAGCACACAGGCGCGCCACTCAGTTTGAGCTTACCGGATGCTAAATTTATTTTCGCTATTATAGCAGTTCCTATAGTACTTATTTTGCTAAGCACTTTCGTAGGAAGTGATATACTGGCTATTGAAAATGAAAGTATAAACGATGTGATCGCTTTAGTGGGACACCCTTTTACCGCTTTGATCATTGCCAATTTAATTGCTTGGTACGGTCTTGGTATTTTAAGAGGTGTTAAGAGTAGTGAACTTCTTAAAATATCCAGCAGGTCTTTTGCCCCCGCGGGCACTATCATATTGCTTACAGGAGCCGGAGGTGTTTTCAAGCAGGTGCTCATAAATACAGGATCTGGAGAAATGTTAGCATCTTCCTTATCAGAAGTTGGATTTCCAATTCTCTGGTTTGGTTTTCTTACCGCTGCACTTGTCAGGATCATTCAGGGCTCTGCTACCGTAGCCATGATCACTGCTGCCGGACTTGTCGCTCCTCTCCTACCTGGAACCGATTTGTACGGAGCCTCGCTTGCTTGCCTGGTAATAGCGATAGCTTCCGGTGCTTCTATTTTTTCTCACGTTAACGACAGCGGATTTTGGCTGGTAGGCCAATATCTAAATTTGACGGAGAAACAAACGTTCAGGTCATGGTCTGTAATGACAACACTTCTCGCACTTACCGGATTTGGTATGGCTATGTTAATAGAAAGTTTTCTATAAAAAAAGCCGAATGATTTACATCATTCGGCTTCAATTACCTTTATTAATTATTTATATTATTCCGCCTTGCTCTTTACAACCAATCGGAAACCTTCTCCGTGAATATTTAAAATTTCAACTTCTTCATCTTTCTTAAGGTATTTACGAAGCTTAGCGATATATACATCCATACTTCTGGACGTAAAATAATTATCGTCTCTCCATATTTTAGTAAGTGCCAATTCTCTTGGCATTAGATCATTTTCATGTAGAGCCAACAAGCGTAGTAATTCGTTTTCTTTTGGTGACAATTTTATAGGTTCTTCGTCTTTATAGGTTAGAAAACGAAGTTTTGAATTCAAATGAAAGTTTCCAATTTTAAATTCAAATTGCTTGCTGTCGGCTACCGAATCGGAAGCTTTACGCTGCATGATCGCCTTTATTTTAAATAATAGTACTTCAGAATCAAAAGGCTTATTCAGATAATCATCTGCACCCGCCTTATATCCTTTAAGAACGTCTTCTTTCATTGTTTTTGCTGTAAGGAAAATGATGGGTATATTTTCATCTTTCTCTCTTATTTCTTTTGCAAGTGTAAAACCGTCTTTGTAAGGCATCATTACATCTAAAATACAGAGGTCATAATTGTCCTTTTTGAACTTTTCAAAACCTTCCATACCGTTTTTTGCCAGCATTACATCAAAATCATTCATGGTGAGGTAATCCTTCAGAACAACTCCGAAATTGGGATCATCCTCAACTAACAGTATTTTTTTATTTGCTTTATCCATAATTTTTATATTAAAGGTAACTTTATATAAAAGGTACTCCCTTTATCTTTTTCGCTTTCTACGTAAATCTCTCCCTGGTGGTCATCTACGATCTTTTTAACATAGGCCAGACCTAATCCGTGCCCCTTGACATTGTGAATATTTCCCGTGTGTTCTCGATAGAATTTTTCAAAAATTCTTTTGACCACTGCTTTACTCATTCCGGCACCCTGATCTGCAATTTTAATTACAATATTATTTTTTACGATCTCCGTTGAAACCTCAATTTTTGGTGCCTCAGGAGAATACTTAATCGCATTGTCCAGAATATTAACGATCACGTTGGTAAAGTGTACATCATTTGCTAAAACTTCACTTCGCTCTGCATCGAGATTTTGGTTAATATATCCACCTCGGTCTTCTACGATAAGTGAAACATGCAGAACAGCATCATCAATTACGTCGTGTATATCTACTCTGTCCTTACTAATATCTAACTGATTTTTTTCCAGTTTAGATATTCGAAGTACATTTTCAACTTGTGCGTGCATTCTTTTATTTTCGTCTTTGATCATTTGCAGATACCGCTTCACCTTATCATGATCTCCAAATGTTTTTGGATTTTTAATGGCGTCCAACGCTAAATTAATGGTAGCAATAGGAGTCTTAAACTCATGCGTCATATTATTGATAAAGTCAGTTTTAATCTCTGATATTTGTTTCTGCCTAATCAATTGATAAAGGGCACTTGAGTATGCTACAATAATGATAAGTGTAAAAATGACCGATAGAATCGCCATTGTAATGATGCTGGAAATAAGGAATTTTTTCTTTTTGGGAAAGGTTACCAATAGATCATAGTTACTTTCTCCTTCATTATCAATGAATAATGGAGTTCTGTACCTGGTAGATTGAGACAAAGCGAAACCTCTTGACCTTACTTTGGTTGCCAACCCTTTACTGTAAATGCCGAATTCAAAATCGACATCTATATTTCTATCTTCAAGTTCTCGCTGAAGCAGTAATTGAATTTCTCTAACACTGGTACGTTTATGTATTGGTTTTGCCTTGGCGATATCGCGATAAGTAGTCTCATAAGCTGCCTTATCTATTTCGTCTAACCTACCAACCTTTCGCATGATAGTCGCCTCATTGATCTTCTTACCGTCCAGTCCAAATTCATCCCGAACTACTTTGGATTCTCTTGCACTGATGAATCTTTTAATATTTACACTATCCAGACCGTTTTCAAAGAACGCTGAAGAGTATCCGTAGTCTTCCTCGAAAATACCATGAGAATAAATAAATTTCTCATTGGTTTCAGGGTTTGTCTGAATAACAAAAAGCTTAGAAATTTCAGATACATTTGGGTTCTCAAGACTGTCTAAACCGTTGACAACAATACTGATGAAGTCTTTAATTTCTCTTTGTTTGATACTTTCTGCCACAGATATTAAAATCTGATTGGCATTCATCGAAAACTGTTCCTCTTTGTTATCTATAGTAGCTTTAATCCAGTATCCCTGTACAAAGATGATTCCTATGAGAGATAAGCTCATCAAAACTACCAACAGGACGAATAATCTCTTACTCATTTAGTCAAAATTAAAGGTTTCGCATTGCTTTCAAAGTGCTTTTAACCTAACCTTAACAAAAATGTTAAAATTTAGTGTTTATGACTTTTTTTTAAGTAATTGAAGGTGAATTTTTCTTACCTGGTCGCGGGTATCTTGTAAAGAAGAATTGTGAATCACAAAATCTGAAAGTTCTATTTTTTTGACATCTTCCCACTGATTTTTCATTCGATCCCTTACATCATCTTCATTTACCTGATCCCTTGCCATTACACGTTTTATCCGTATATCTTCAGGCGCAGTGACTGTGATTACAAAGTCGCAATCTTCATGACTACCCGATTCAAATAAAATTGCAGCTTCTTTAATAACGTAGGGTGCCTCCTGAGAGTCGTACCAGTTTTTAAAATGAATTTTTACTTGAGGGTGAATAATTTTGTTTAACGCATTGAGTTTATTTGAATCTCTGAATACAAGCGATGCAATGAATACACGATCTGGTTTAGAGTCTACAAATGCTTCGGGACCTAACAGTTCAATTACTGCTTTTTTAACTACTTCAGAATTTTCTAATAACTTCTTGGCTTCCGTATCTGCTACATAAACGGGTACGCCTAAATCCTCAAACATTTTGGCAACGGTAGATTTTCCACTTCCGATACCTCCAGTCAATCCTACAATCATTCCTTCTTAATTAAAAATTCTACCTTCTTATCCAGTATTTCTGCAGATCGCAAATATTCAGGATATTTCTTGATTTTCGGGATCAGGACGCCCGTATTTTCTATCTCGTTAAAATCTGCAGTCACCAATATATCGTTAGATAATACTTTTTTTATGTCTGCAAGACTTCCCCTGCATTTCACTTTTATTTTTTCAGGAAATAAACGGATTGTAATTTTATCAGGCTTATTATTGATGATGAGCGGAACCTCTACAATTTTTTCTGTAAATCGAATGACGCTTCCGGTTATCTGA
Source organism: Flavobacteriaceae bacterium M23B6Z8 (assembly GCA_046199005.1). Lineage (GTDB taxonomy): Bacteria > Bacteroidota > Bacteroidia > Flavobacteriales > Flavobacteriaceae > Ascidiimonas. The sequence goes on along the minus strand of CP176050.1, from coordinate 2,121,427 downwards.
ATACTTTTTGTGCTAAAATCGAGTTGCTGTAGCGCTTCTGGTAAGGCAAGCGAAACTGTAACTTCGATATCTGAGTTCACATCTGCAAGCTTCATGGCTTTAGTTTCAAGCGCCATTAAGGTATCTACTAAATTTTCAGACCCTCTTACCGTGATTGAATCCGGATTTAGTCTTAATTCGCCATACAAGTCAAAATCTCTTTCAAAAGAGATCTCAACGTTAGAGAATACCGGTACTCGTTTTTCACTATTTTTCCCCAACTCTATTGGGATAAAGCCACGCTGAATACTTTGTAATATGATGTCTTTATTAAGCTGTTCTTTCACCGCAGCCTCAAGATAAGAAGTAGAAAATATATACTTACCCTCCTTTGCTTCTACGCGCGAGACATCTAACTTTAAACTCTTTTGAAAAATGCGATGTTTGAGAATAGTGTAACCTCCTGCCCTTACCGATATATTTAAATTGGTCACGGGATTTCCCAGAATAAGCTTGTCTTTGGGTACAGAGACATATTCGATATCATAATTGATCGTCGCATTATATGTTTCCGATAATTTTACCAATAACCACAGAATTGAAGTGAACACGAAAAAAATAGCAAATACAGAGAGCTTTCTTCGCTTAAGCATCCCTATAATCATATTATTCCAATGTTTTTTAACCATTATCGTAAGAAAAAGAGTTTAGGAAACGCCTTTTCGGGTGTCCTTTTCATGATCCCGACTTTCCAGGTAGATTTGAAAAAACCATATCCGTATCCAAAAAATTGAATGATTACTGCCGGTATGGACAATAACGCAACCAATAGGTTTTTATTTTTGATAAGAGATTCCACAAAAATCAGTAAAAAATAGAGAAGCATGGCCATTATGGGTAAAAAATAACCAAAGAGTGATAAGAAAATAGCAACTATCAATAGCAAGGAAAACAACCCTGGAAACCAGTAAGTAAGTTTTTTGGTATGGGGATGCCATTTATTCAGAATTGGTCTCGTAAGTCCGAACTTATGCACTTGCAGATAAAATTTCTTCCATGAGATTCGGCGTTTGTGATAAACAAACGCATTAGGAAATAATCGTGTTTCATATCCTTTTTCCCAAATCCTTATCGTAAGATCAGGGTCTTCGCCTGGGTGTATTTTGCCGAAACCTCCTGTACTTTCAAAAACCTCTTTTGAAATTCCCATATTAAAGCTTCTGGGTTGAAACTTATCAATTGCGTTTTTATGCCCCCGAATGCCTCCGGTTGTAAGCAGCGAAGTCATTGCATAATTAATAGCCTTTTGAAGCGGTGTAAATGAGCTATGTGCTGCGTCTGGTCCGCCAAAACAATCTACATAATTGCTTTCTAACTCCCCGAAGACGGTTTCAATATAATCTGGTGGTAAAATACAATCGGAATCAAGAATGATAAAGTAATTTCCTTTCGCTTTGTTCATTCCAAAGTTTCGCGAATCACCCGGACCTGAATTTTCTTTGAAAAAATAGGCGATGTCTAAAAGAGACCGGTATTTTTTCAGCACACTTTCTGAGGTATAAGCGCTTCCGTCTTCAATGATGACCACTTCAAATTTTCTGTTTGTTGCCTGATCGCATAGACTTTGCAACAGCTCGTCTATTTCGTCTGGCCGATTGTAAACAGGAACAATAAGTGAAATGGATAGTTTCATGATGTAAAAGTAACCAAATGTATAAAAAAAGCCGCTTACAAAAGCGGCTATGGGTTTATCTGTTTCAAATTGCTATTGCTCAGTGAATTTCTCAATGACCTCGTTACTAACCCCTGTATTCGAAAATCCACCATCATGAAATAGATTTTGCATAGTAACTTTTCGGGTAAGGTCTGAAAAAAGTGTAACCGTATAATCAGCACAATCCTGAGCCGTAGCATTCCCTAAAGGCGACATTTGTTCTGCGTATGAGATAAAACCGTCAAAACCTTTTACTCCCTGTCCTGCAGTAGTTGGTGTGGGAGATTGAGAAATGGTGTTTACTCTTACCTTTTTTTCTTTGCCAAAGAAATAACCAAAGCTGCGTGCTATCGATTCAAGATACGCCTTGTTGTCTGCCATGTCATTGTAATCCGGAAAAGTTCGCTGCGCCGCCATATAGGTAAGTGCAACGATACTACCCCACTCGTTCATAGCATCTGCCTTGTACAAGGTTTGCATTACTTTGTGGAAGGAGACTGCAGAAACATCCCACCCTTTAGTAGTAAAATCATACTTTTGATCTGTATACGCCCTTCCCTTTCTAACATTAACTGACATTCCTATCGAGTGTAAAACAAAATCTATTTTACCGCCGAGGATCTCCATTGACTTTGTCACAAGATTTTCAAGGTCTTCAAGATTTGTAGCATCTGCTGGAATAATTTCTGAGCCGGTTTTTTCTGCTAGCTCATTAATCTGCCCCATACGCATAGCAATTGGAGCGTTGGTAAGCACGAAAGTTCCTCCTTCTGCATGTACCCTTTCTGCCGTTTTCCATGCAATTGAATTCTCATCCAGAGCTCCAAATATGATTCCTTTTTTTCCTTTTAATAAGTTATATGACATAGTATCGTTTTTAGTGGTCTTATTTCAATTTATTAATGGTTCAAATATATTTAAATTTTAATCAACCTAGAAGTTGTCTTGCATGAGCCAGCGCAGAATCACTCAAGGATTTACCTCCCAACATTTCAGCCAGTTCCTCTACTCTGGAATCAGGATTCAATTTTATTATATCGGTAGTCGTGATTTCATCTTTATCGGTTTTATAAACTTTAAAATGATGGTCTCCCTTTGCCGCAACCTGAGGAAGGTGAGTAATCGTAAAAACTTGCATGTTTTTACTCATTTCTTTCATGATATCTCCCATCTTATTTGAAACTTCACCAGATACACCCGTATCTATTTCATCAAACATGATAGTTGGTAATTTAACATGTTTGGCCAGTAATGATTTGATGCTTAGCATGATTCGAGAAAGTTCCCCACCGGAAGCAACTTTCTTTAATTCACCCGCCCGGGTTCCTTTATTGGCTGCAAATAAGAAATTTAATGTGTCTATACCTGTTTCATTAAATTCAACATTTCGTTCTAGGGTCAATTCAAATCTAGCATTAACCATACCTAATCCTTGTAAAGATTCTTCCAGAAAATCAATAAGACCGGGAATTGCTTTTTCTCGTTTTATATGCAACTCATTAGATAATTCGTTCAATACGGTTTTAAGCGAATCAACACTGGTTTCTAAGGCCAGAATTTCATCATCTAAATTCTTCGTATGATCAAGTTTTTTTTCTAATTCTTTTTGAATGGAGAGAAGCTCCTTAACCTCCAGCACCTGATGTTTTTTCTGAAGATCATAGAGTAATTGAAGTTTATTATGTGTTTCTTCGAGTAAGCGAGGATCCGCTTCCAGCTCTTCTTCCAGTGTCTTCAATTCACCAAAGGCATCGTCTAATTCGATATAAACAGACTGTGTTCTGGAGGCTAGCTGTTCAAATTGCTTGCCGAAGCCTGCTAATTTTTGAAATGTGCTTTTCAAAGTACTTAGCTGGGCAAGTATACCCATCTCATCTTCTGACAAAAGCTGATTGCTAAAAGCGAGTTTTTCCCGAATTTCCTCTACATTATTCAGGCGTTCGTATACGGACTCCAGTTCTTCCTGCATACCCTCATAGAGTTTGGCATTCTGCAATTCCTGTACTAAAAAAGAATTGTAATCCTGTTCTTTGTTAGCTTCTTCTTTTGAATTGATGAGCTCGCTTAACCGTTTCGTCTCATCACGATACGTTTTTAACTTTGTCTGGTAATTTTTCAGCAAATCATGATTACCCGCTACTGCATCGACTACCTGAAGTTGGAACTCATTTGCCGTTAATTCAAGAGTTTGATGTTGAGAATGAATATCGATAAGCTTTTTTCCAATTTCCTGAACGGTAGAAAGATTACTGGGAGTATCGTTCACAAAAGCTCTTGACTTTCCACTGGGAAGGATTTCTCTTCTGATAATAGTTTGCTCATCAAAATCTATATCAAGACTATTAAAAAGCTTTTTGAGTCCGTAATTTTTGATATTGAAAATTGCTTCTACCACGCACTTTTCATCCTTGGCACGAAGACTATTTAAGTCTGCACGATTTCCAAGCACGAGTGACAGAGCCCCTAAAAGTATAGATTTTCCTGCGCCTGTTTCTCCAGTAATGACGCTCAATCCATCTGAAAAATCCATCTCCAGATGATTGATTAATGCGTAATTTTTTATTGAAAGAGAGACTAACAATACTGTGTTTTTTTAAGCCCTCAAATATACGTGTAATTTAATTTTGGAAGAAGTGAGTTAATATTTAATTTCTTTCCATGTATTTGCATAAAAGGGTGCAACCTTATTGAGCGAGTTTTTAAGATTCACCACATCAATTTTAGGACCGTCTGAAAAAATACCGAGGATCTCTTCTGACTTTGCATCGAAAAAAGTTTGAAGGAGGAAAGCGTTGGGCCTTCTTGCTACCAAAGATTCGAACATCTTCATACACCCGATAATCTGTTGTTTGGCAAGGGTCATATTATCGATCATCACATCTAATCCTAACCGATGGTAATTATACATCGCAGTGCGGTATTCCTTAAAAGTATTTGACAAAAGATTATCGATCAACTCCCATCGGGTTCGATTTCCGTCTGTCTGTTGCCAGCCAAGAAAACCGCTTCCCTGAGCCAGATTAACAACACTTCTCGCTTTTTCAAAATAAGGAGTACCTCCATTCTTCTCAAAGGTGTCTGCATCAATCCCTAAAATAATATAAATATAATAGGTAATAACACTCACCAAATTAGATTCGAAATTATTGGGATTAAAAAACAGCGGTTCAAATTCAAGATACGTAAAGTTAAACTGCCGGTCGTTATAATTGAAAACGGGAGAATCGTAACTAGAATTAAAGATAGGCCTGCTGGATTGCACCTGAATGGTTCCGGAGAATTGATTACTTGCATCAAATTCGGTAATCGTTAGAAGCATACTACAATTGATACGCTCTTGTATTTTGAAGGTTTTATTGGTCCATTTCGTTTTATTGACGTAATCGTTTAAAGCGCGTTCTAAAGTTTTGAAAATTTGTTGATTGGTTTGCCCTACCTGATCAGAATTTACGATGATGTTACAATTTAATTCCTGAGCAAGCCCCTTATTAAGGAATAAAAAAAATAAGGCAACAATAACCATACGGTTTTTATAACCGCTGCAGTATTTCATTAAAAATATCTTTAGCAACTTCATCTTTCGGTTTTAGTTCAAAATGGCTCTTATTCTCATCTTTATCTATAAAAGTAATCTTATTAGTTGGCTTACCAAAACCTGCACCCTCATCGTTTAGTGAATTAAGTACAATGGCGTTCAGATTTTTATTCCGGAGCTTTTTGATAGCATTTTGCAATTCGTTATTCGTTTCTAAAGCAAAACCAACTAAAAACTGATCTTTTTTACTTTTGCCCAGCGAAGCGAGAATATCTTTGGTGCTTTCCAGCTCTATGTGTAACGTTGCATCTGATTTTTTTATTTTGCTGGCGGCTACATTTTTTGGACGGTAATCAGCAACTGCAGCAGCAAGAATAGCTATATGCACATCCTCAAAAACCTTCGTAGAAGCTTTATACATTTCTTCTGCGCTCATTACTCGTATAACTTCAATATACTGATGAGCGGTATTTAAATGAGTGGGGCCTGTAACCAAATGGACTTCTGCGCCAAGATCGGCAGCACATTCTGCCAGCGCAAATCCCATTTTACCTGAAGAGTGGTTTCCTATAAAACGAACTGGATCAATAGCTTCGTAGGTAGGTCCTGCTGTGATGAGAACTTTTTTGCCATACAATGGTAAAGTTTTGAGAATGGAGGCTTCTAAAAATTCAACTATATCCTCCGGTTCTGCCATTCTTCCTTCGCCTACCAGACCACTGGCAAGTTCACCATGAGCAGCAGGGATCATAATATTTCCGAAAGACTCTAACTTTCCAAAGGATTCTTTGGTCGAAGGATGCCGAAACATATCGAGATCCATTGCCGGAGCGAAATAAACCGGACATTTTGCCGATAAATACGTAGCCAACAATAAGTTATTGGCGGTACCGGATGCCATTTTGGAGAGCGTATTTGCGGTAGCCGGAGCTATCAGGAAAAAATCTGCCCATAATCCAAGTTCGACATGATTGTTCCAAACGGCATTCTCGTCTTCTTCTGCTGTAAAAGTAGATAAAACGGCATTCTTACTTAAGGTAGACAGGGTTAATGGCGTTACAAAAGATTTAGCATCTTCTGTCATTACTACTTTTACCTCCGCTCCTGCTTTTATAAATAACCTTACAAGCAAAGGAATTTTATAAGCGGCAATACCCCCGGTGATTCCTAAAAGTATTTTTTTACCACTTAATACAGACATTACTTATTTACCAGTATTTCTGTAGTATATTTTTTCTTCCAGCCACTCCTGTATTGCCATTGCGTGCGGCTTAGGTAATTTTTCATAAAACTTAGAAACTTCAATTTGTTCCTTGTTCTCAAAGATTTCTTCCAGACTGTCTGTATAAGTCGCAAATTCTTCTAGTTTTTCAATAAGCTCCTTCTTTATCTCTGCATTGATCTGATTAGCTCTTTTAGACACTATTGAGATCGCTTCATAAATATTATCAGTTGGCTTATCAAACTCATTTTTGTTGATAGTTATCGTACTGATAGGTGCTTCTGTTTTTCTGAAATCGCTCATATTGATTATTTGCTAAATTGTTGTAATTCTTGGTTTAAAGTAGAAAGCATTTTATCTGCATCCTCTAAATATTTTGACTCAGGAAATGATTTTTTTAAAGCGTCGTAGGCTTCTTTCGCATCTATAAGCCTTTCTTCCTTTTTATTTTCTATACTATTAACAGCCAATTTAAACTTTGAATCAAATCGGTAGAACATAGCATCTTCCCTGTAAGGTGTACCCGGGTAATCTGAAAGAAACAGATCAAATGATTTGATCGCCGCATAATAGTCTTTTATCTTATCGTATTGCTTGGCTATTTCAAAAGCTTTTCGTTCCAGCTTAGTACGCAATTCTTTTACCAATACATTGGCTTCAGGCATTCGCTCTGAATTTGGATACGTATTGATATAGTTTTGAAGCTTATCAATCGCAGTGATCGTTTCTGTTTGATCTATACTGTATTTTGGTGACAAGTGATAATAACTTTTAGCTCCATAAAAGGCAGCTTCCTCAGCCTTATCACTTCGAGGGTAAGACTTGCTGAACCTCTCAAACTGATATCCTGCTAGGTAATAATCTTCTAATTGATAATAGGAGTTTGCGTAAAAGAAAATCACTCTTTCACCTTGAGGTTTACCTATAAATTTAGGAACTATTTGCTCAAATAGTCGAACTGCCCTTCTGTAATCACCTTCATTGTAAAGACGTTCGGCAAGTTCGTACTTCTTAGCCGTATCATCTTCTTTTAATACCTTTTGATATTCTCCACAAGAAAATAAAACAGATGCTGTGACAGCTATCAGGATAAAAAAACGTGCTTTTTTAATCATTCGGCAAAATTAGCTATTCTATTGTAATAAAAAAAACAAATTTAAGCTGGCTAAAATACGCTTATTCCCGTTTAAAAAAAGACATTTACAACACTTTTAACGCTTTAGTGGCTGTGTTTCGTTAAGTTTTTGATGATCCAGCACTGTAATTCCGTCTTCATCGAAGTTAAATGCCTTTACAAATTCATGGTCGGTCACGATCTCATTCAGCGTATAAGAGAATACCCGATGCACTTCTTGATTAAAAGATTCGTCAAAGTAACTGGCCATTACAATGATCTCTCCTTTCAATTGCGTGATTTCATCGAGTGAATATTTTTGAAAAGGACTCTCTTTCTTTATTTCGTGAACCAATGTCCAGGTGGTAGGCAAATAATTGATCTTATCTCTTTCTAACGCAAGTTGAAAAAAACTAGTGGAAAAAGTCTCATTCTTCATTTCTAAAAGGGAAAGCGTCACAGAAACCTTAGGACTTATCATGGGTGTTTCTTTAGTATTCATAATACGAAACATCAAGGCATACCCATCTTTAAAGGGTCTAAGAACCATTTGATCGCTGAACTTTATAAAAGACCTTGGCTTTGAGAATCTTCCGTATAACAAACCTGTTATAAACGAAAAGCTAAGCAACCCTATCAAAGCTTCAAAAGTGGAAACAACTCCGGCGAGTATTCCCTTAGGAGCCATGCTTCCATATCCTACAGTTGTAATGGTTTGTGCTGAGAAAAAGAAGGCATTTAAAAAATCAGTGAACCAATGGTCACTTTCACTATAAAAATCTTTTACTCCTATGAGAATATACAGAAGCGCAAATACAGAGTTAATTAGGATATACCCGGCAATCACATATAGAAAAAATCGGGTCCATGAAATATTTACTAGATAGCTGTATGTAGAGGCGATGGATTGTTTTCGATTAACATGTCGAATATTGAATTTACCATCTTTAGTAACAAATCGCTGTACATTCGCAGTAGCGTTATTTCCAAAACCAGGATCGGTAACTTTCTTTGATATTGACATTAATCTTCTTGTGCGATCATTGCATATTGATTCATATAGGTAGCGACCTTTCTTTTTAGCGTTCTACTTGCACCTGTAAGCGGTAGTCTTACGGTAGACTTACATATTTTCAAGTTTTCGAGAATTGCCTTAATCCCTGCGGGATTTCCTTCTTCAAAAGCTAAATCAATAGCTGGGATTAGCTGATTCAAAATCGCATAAGCCTCTTTGGCTTCTCCTTGTATCCCCAGTCTTATCATCTTTGAAAATAAAAGAGGTAAACCCTGCCCTACGACAGAAATCACTCCTACACCACCGGCCAGACAAATTGGCAATGCGAGCATATCATCTCCGGAAATCACCAGAAAATCTTCAGGCTTATCTTTTAAGATACGGGTAATTTGATTTAAATCTCCTGAAGCTTCCTTAATACCGATAATATTATCAAAATCATACGCGAGCTTCAGAGTAGTTTCAACTGTCATATTACATCCCGTTCTTGCAGGAACATTATATACGATGACGGGTATAGGGCTTGCCTCTGCGATTGCTTTAAAATGAGCATAAATACCTTCTTGTCCCGGCCTGTTGTAATACGGTGCCACAGATAAAATGGCCGAGAAATCCTCAAGATTCGTAGAGGCTAATTCATCTACCACTGAAGCAGTGTTATTTCCTCCTATTCCTAAAACTAATGGCAACCTTCCGTTAGTAACTTTGACAACTGTTTCCACCACCAGTTCCTTTTCAGCTTTAGTAAGCACTGCGGTTTCTGCTGTGGTGCCTAAGGCTACAATATAATCTACTCCGCCTGCTATAACGAACTCTATTAAATTAGAAAGGCCGGTGACATCTACCTTTCCCTTACCATCAAATGGAGTGACTAAGGCAACTCCTGTTCCTGTAAGTTGTGTCATTTTAAATTCTTTTTAAAATTCTTAGATACTTTATTAGCTCTTCTTTAAATTTTGAAAACGAATCAGGAGATACACCAAATGTAATATGGTTTAATTCCTGATTCTCATCTAACAACCCGATCTTCATGACAGATTTGGTCTTAGCACTTACCAATTTTAGAATGATGGGCGCATATTTATAGTAATTGATCAACATATCATAATCTCTGCTCAGAAATTCTTCAATATCCGGATTTTTGATCTGTCCGTTCCAACCTAGATCTTTATCAGAAAAAACAGGAATGTTAAATCCTGTTCCGGTGAGCCCTCTTTCACTAAAACCTATTATCTTATATTCGTTTTCTTTTAAACCTATTTCTTTTGCCAGTTCCTGAAACACTTCTGTATGATTAAACTCATCGAAATTGACTATGAAACCAACTGATTTGATTTTATCAAACCCTTTTTGCTGCCTATCATTCTCAGCAGCCTTCAAAGCCTTTTTGAGTATTTTTACGGCGGCTTTTTGCTTGAGTTTATCTAAAAACATTTATAGTAACTTTGTTTAACAAAAATAGAGAATCTCTTTCATACTTATTTTATTTTAAATGAAACTTATAAGTAGTCTTTTGAAACATTTTGTTTTATTTGTAACAATATGTGTGTTTATGTCCTGTAAAGAGGATGTTGCCGTCGCTTCCATCGAAAAGGAAAATATTCCCATTACTGATACACTGCAAACAATAAAAGAAATTGAATCGTTTATAGAACCATACCGGTCACACATAAACAAAACACTAGATAGTGTGCTTTCCTACAACCCAGTAAATCTTACGAAAGATGATACTCCTTTGAATACAGCACTTGGCAACTGGATGGCTGATGTCGTATATGAAGCAGTAGATCCCATTTATTTTAAAAGAACCGGAAAGCATATTGATTTTGTCCTGCTCAATCATGGAGGCATACGAGCCAACTTAAACAAAGGAGCGGTGACTGCAAGAAATGCATATGAGCTTATGCCTTTTGAAAATAAGATTTCGGTAATCGAACTATCGAAAGAGAAAATGCTAGCACTTCTAGACTTTTTAATTTCCAGTGAACGGGCACATCCTCTTTCTAAGCAGCTTACTATTGAGTTAGATTCAAAAGGCAACTCAAAAAAGCTAATATTGAATGATATTCCAATCGATTCTTTAAACACTTTTCATGTTGCCACCTCCGACTATCTGGCTAATTTAGGAGATCAAATGAATTTTTTTGAAAAGCCTTTAAAAAGAACTGATATCGATTATCTCATTAGAAATATTATAATTGATGCTTTTAAGAGCACAGACACCATTCAGGCAAGTTATGACAACCGTTTTATAAAAGAAAAATGAACAGAAGAAGATTTATTCAAAATAGCATAGCAGGTGCGACTTTGATGGGTGTTGCGCCTTTCGCTCTGGAATCCTGTAAAAACTACAAAAGACATATTACGGTTTTGCACACTAATGATGTGCATAGCCACATAGATCCTTTTCCCGAAACCGATAAAAGAAACGCAAACATGGGTGGTGTTTCAAGAAGAGCCGCTTTAATTGAAGCGATCCGGAAAGAAAATCCGAATACGCTTTTACTGGATGCAGGAGATATTTTTCAAGGTACACCTTATTTCAATTATTACGGCGGCGAAATTGAATTTAAGCTCATGAGTATGCTTAAATACGATGCTGCGACTATAGGAAATCATGATTTTGATAATGGTATTGAAGGCTTGTTGGCGCAATTACCCCATGCAGACTTTAGTTTTCTTTCGGCCAATTATGACTTTTCAAATACACTGCTGGAAGGACGTATTGAACCCTGGCAAATTTTTGAAATGAATGGTTTACGAATCGGTGTCTTTGGCTTGGGCATCAAGCTAGATGGATTAGTGTCAAAAAAGAATTTCAAGGAAACAAAATATCTCGACCCTTTTGAGATTGCTCAGGATATGAGTCGGATACTTAAAGAACAAAAAGATTGTGATCTTGTTATTTGCCTTTCTCATCTGGGATATCGTTACCGAGATGCTCAAATCGCTTCTGATGTTTTATTGGCTTCGAGGACAGAAAATATTGATCTTATAATAGGAGGTCATACTCATACTTTTTTGGATACACCGGAAATTCATATGAACCGAAAAGAAAAGGAGGTACTTATCAATCAGGTAGGTTGTTACGGAATAAACCTGGGACGTATTGATTTCTATTTTGATACAGAAGGAAAGTCAATTAAGGAAGGTAAGTCGATTTCAGTTTAAAACCTTCATAATCAGTAGCAAACTTCAGAAGAAATATATAAGTAATGATGTGCGAAGCAATGTTGATGGATTTGAAAAGACTTATAGGATTTAGGAATAAATACATACTCATCATGGCATCACCGATAATGAGACTTACTGCAATAATTATGAGATAAAGTGTAAGTTGAGACCCCGTATTGAAGAAACTTACATTGGCCAGAACATTCAGCATTACCAGTGCAATAGAGTAAGCCATTACATAAGGATATAACGCGCCAAGTGTATCTCCAAAAGCGTCCCTTAAATAAAATTCATAATATATAAGCCATAACAGTATGATGGGGATGGAATAATACAATAACTTTTTGGTACCCTTTTCATGAATTAGTTTAAAAGCAAATACACTTAACACCAAATGTCCCAAACCAAAGAAAATGAGGGAGTATTTCAGCCCTGCTTTACCATCAAAAAACGAGCTTATCTCCCCAAAAAAATAAAATAAAAATACCAGTGAAACTCCCCAGTTAGACAGTTTTGTTTTTTTAGAGTATACAAAATACAAAAGAGGGATCATTAGCAATCTGGGAACCAGTCTTAATATCCTGATCTCAAAAATCTCGGCAATCAATAAGAGTGCTCCGAAAAAATAGAAAGATTTGATTGCTAATGATGTTTTCATATCATCTTCAAAAATTCGTACTCATCTATCACAGGAATAGAAAGTTTTTCTGCTTTTTCTTTTTTACTCGGCCCCATATTAGCTCCCGCCACTACATAATTTGTACGAGATGATATAGAACTGGCCACCTTGCCTCCATTATCTTCAATTAACTTTTTGAGTTCATTTCTTGACAGGGATTCGAAAACGCCCGAAACTACAAAGGTAATACCTTTGAGGATATCTGTCTGATCTTTTAAAGCATCTTCGGAAATTTCTAAAGAAACTCCTTTTTCACGAAGTTTTTCAATGATCTCAAGATTCATTTCATTCGAGAAAAAGTCTTGTAAGCTATCAGCTATTTTTTCGCCTATTTCATCTACTTCGAGTAAAGCTTCTCTCGAAGCACTTTTAAGATTATCTATTGACTTATATGCTTTTGCCAATTTTTTCGCCACAGTCTCTCCCACAAAACGAATGCCTAGTGCATAAAGTACCCTTTCAAAAGGTACTGATACAGATGCCTTTATTCCGTTGATAAGATTCTCTGCAGATTTCTCGGCCATGCGTTCCAGAGGAATGATCTGCTCTATTTTTAACTTGTACAAATCTGCATAATTCTGTATTAATCCTTCTTTGTAAAGCAGTTCTACCGTTTCGGAACCCAGACCATCAATGTCCATTGCCTTTCTTGATATAAAATGTTGTATGCGCCCAGTAATTTGTGGCGGACATCCATAAACATTTGGGCAGTAATGTTGTGCTTCTCCCTGCTTTCTTATTAATTCGGTTTGACATTCAGGACAATGTGAAATATAAGATACCGGAAGCGCATCTTCTTTTCTGGCATTAAGATCAACACCCATGATCTTAGGAATAATTTCTCCTCCTTTTTCTACAAATACCCGGTCACCTATTCGTACATCTAAACGTGCTATTTGATCCGCATTATGTAAAGAAGCTCTCTTTACGGTGGTTCCTGCCAGCAATACCGGTTCTAAATTTGCCACCGGTGTAATGGCCCCCGTTCTTCCTACCTGGTAGGAAATAGAATTTAAACGTGTTAGCGCTTGTTCCGATTTAAATTTATAGGCCATTGCCCATCTCGGTGCCTTCGCGGTATATCCTAATTCCTGCTGCTGCGCAATATTATTAACTTTTACAACTACGCCATCCGTTTCGTAAGGTAAATCATGCCTTTTTAAATCCCAGTGGTCTATAAAAGTCATTACTTCTTCTATGTTTTTACACAAAACTGCTTCAGAAGGAACTTTAAAACCCCATGATCTGGCCATTTCCAAAGATGCATAATGCGACTCTGCAGCTACCTGGCTTCCGTTTAAGCCATAAAGCAAACAATCTAAGGGTCTTTTAGCTACTTCTGCACTATCCTGTAACTTCAGGCTACCACTAGCTGTATTTCTGGGGTTCATATAAGGATCTTCTCCTGCCTCAATACGTTCTTCATTCATTTTTTTAAAACCGTCCAGCGGGAGAATGATTTCTCCACGAATATCAAATTCTTCCGGATAGTTACCCTTTAATTTTAAAGGGATAGAACGTATCGTTTTTACATTGTTACTTACATCGTCACCTTGAAATCCATCTCCTCTGGTAACAGCTCTTAGCAATCTTCCATCTTTGTAAGTAATGCTAATAGAAGCTCCGTCATATTTTAACTCGCACACAAACGCCACTTCTTCCGTACCCAAAATTTTATAGATCCTTTTTTCCCAGTCCTCAAGGTCTTCTCTAGAATAAGAGTTATCTAAAGAATACATCCGTTCTCGATGTTTAACTGTTTCAAAATTTTTAGTGATCGCACCTCCTACCCGTTGGGTCGGAGAATCAGGATCATAAAATTCGGGATGAGCCTCTTCTAGTTGCTGTAATTTTTTTAGCATCATATCAAACTCGTAATCAGAGATCACGGGCTGATCAAGCACATAATATTTATAGTTGTGATTTCGAAGTGTTTCCCTTAGTTCATCTATTTCCTCTTTCGGATTTTTCCCCATTTCTTAAATGGTATTTTTCAATTATTAATTAAACCTGATCTTTTGTAATCCATTTGGGCAATACCAAAGGTTCATAATTTTTCATCTGGGTCAATAAAGACTCTATTTTAGTCTCTATCAATAACATTTCATAATTCTGCGTTTTCAAGAATTTCTTTCGCACCATTGTCTGAAGCATTGCCATCAGATCATTATAAAAACCGTTGGTATTTAATATTCCCACGGGCTTAGCATGAAGACCTAACTGCGCCCAGGTGATCATTTCAAAGAGTTCTTCTAACGTACCATAGCCTCCTGGCAGCGTGATCACTCCCTCTGACAATTCATGCATAATCAATTTGCGCTCGTGCATGGTTTTGGTGACAATTAATTCGGTAAGATCTGTGTGGTATACCTCTTTAATCTTCAAAAAATCGGGAATTACACCAATTACCTTTCCTCCATTGTCAAGAGCACCCGCAGCTACTTGGCCCATAATACCAATACGTGCGGCTCCGTAGACCAATGTTATGTTTTCAGTTGCCAGATGTTTCCCAAGATCATAAGCATCCTGAATGATCTTTTTGTCTTCACCTTCGCTACTTCCACAAAATACCGCCACACTTTTCATCGTTTGATTTTAAAATTTTGCTTTGATCATTCGATCATTTCCATAAATATCACACCGCACTTCGACCTCCCCAAAACCTATTTCTTGTAATTCTTCTCTCAATTCTTTCCCAAGATATTGATTGATCTCGAAATATAGCGCACCGGTTGGCTTCAAGTTATTAACAGCCAATCGTCCTATTTTTTGATAAAACACTAGCGCATTATCATCTGGAACAAAAAGAGCGAGATGCGGCTCGTGATCCAAAACATTTGGACGCATCTTTTCTTTTTCCAGATAGCGAACGTAAGGCGGGTTTGAAACAATCACATGGTACTCATCTGTTAAGTTCTCTAATTTCAAGATGTCCCTTTGAAAAAATTGAACATCGGCTTTTAATGCTTTTGCATTTTGACGTGCTAAATCCAATGCTTTTTCCGAGATATCAAAAGCGGTAACTTTAGCGTTTGGCCAATTTTTAGAAAGTGTAACCGCAATGCATCCACTACCCGTTCCAATATCTAAAATTTTAAGCTCGGTTTCCTCAGAATGGTTTTTCTTAAGATCTTTTATGATCCAATCTACCAATTCTTCAGTTTCAGGTCTTGGGATCAATACATGTTCATTTACATTAAATTCCAATCCATAAAACGGAGCTACCCCTAGGATCTGTTGAATGGGTTTGTGATTTTTAAGGTCATTTAACACCTTATAAATTACTGGAATTTCATCTGTTTTAAGACTAAATTCAGGGTTTAGTGCCAAATAAACCGGTTTTACCTCGTAATAATGTTCTATTGCCCTGTAGAAAAATTCATCTATTTCTTCCTTTGGGTATAACGCCTGCAACTCTTTACGAAAGATATGTTTGAGGTCTTTTAATTGCATTAAAGAAATTGTTATCGGAAATCTTTGAACATCCACACAGGGCAGGCACAGTGCCCGGTATCACCCATAGGACTATCAATATATTCAAAACCAAGGTGTTGGTATATTTTTTGAGCAACCAGCATATTAGGCATAGTCTCCAGATAGCATCCGTCGTAATTGAATTCTCTGGCTTTTTGAAGACATAAATGAATGAGTTTTTTACCTATTCCTTTACCTCTCACCGCTTCCAGCATATACATTTTCTGGAGTTCACATACATTGCCAGAATAATTGTCTAAAGGAGCAATGCCTCCGCCGCCAAGCACGGTTTCATCTTCAACAACTACGTAATAAGTACGTTTTTCACCGCTATAAGCTTCCGTCATATTCTCCAATGCGCTGTCTGAATAGGCAGATCCCTCTTTAGGGACATTAAAATCAACCAGAACTTTCCGAATAACTTCTGCAATCTGCGTGTTATCTGAATCTTTTATTTCTCTTATGATGATTTGGTTCATCGACTCAAACGATTGTAGTATTTTTGTCAGGTGAATATACATGAAAAATACATAAATAGATGTATTCAATTAGCCAAAAACGGATTAGGCACTACCTATCCCAATCCGCTGGTGGGTAGTGTAATTGTATATAAAGATAAGATCATAGGCGAAGGTTGGCATTATCAGGCAGGAAGACCGCATGCTGAAGTAAATGCTATTAATAGTGTTCAAAACAAATCACTTTTACCGGATGCAACCATTTATGTTTCACTAGAACCCTGCAGCCATTTTGGAAAAACACCTCCTTGTAGTGATCTCATCATAAATGAAAATATTAAAAATGTTGTAGTAGGAACCATAGACCCTTTTGCAAAGGTTGCTGGTAAAGGAATCAAAAAACTTGTAGAAGCTGGATGCAAGGTCACTGTGGGAATTTTAGAAGACGAATGCAAACAATTGAACAAACGTTTTTTTACATTTCATGAGAAAAAAAGACCTTATATAGTGCTAAAATGGGCCGAATCCATTGACGGGTATGTAAGCCCTTCAGCTTCCATGAGACAAGAGAACATTCCGCAACCTTATTGGATAAGTAACAAATTTTCTAAACAACTGGTTCATAAATGGCGAAGTCAGGAACAAGCGATTCTGGTAGGTACAAAAACAGTTTTATCAGATAATCCTTCTTTAACTACAAGAGAATGGTATGGTACATCGCCTCTTAGAATTTTGATTGATAAAACCCTACAGATCCCAGAAGACTTTTGCATGATGGATGGTAAAACACCAACCATAGTTTTTACTGCACTCAATAAAGATTCCACTAAGGAAAATCTCAGTTTTAAGAAAATTTCTTTTGATCAACCTATGATTCTTCAAATTCTTAGTGAACTTTACCAACGGGGAATTCAAAGTCTAATTGTGGAAGGTGGCTCTTATACCTTGCAAAAATTTATAGACGAAGGGCTTTGGGATGAAGCCAGAGTTTTTACCGGTGCCACAGTTTTTAAAACAGGAACGAGCGCGCCTTTGATCTCAGGGAAATTAACCGCTAAAAAAAATATAATTACAGACGACCTAACGGTATGGAGAAATACACTATAAAAAATATCGTCTTTGATTTTGGTGACATATTTATTGATCTCGATAAACCAGCAACTCTTAACCGAATACAACAGCTGGGACTCCAGGAACTCACTCCCGAAATGGTCAAAATGAATGAGACCTATGAAAAAGGATTGGTGAGTACGCAGGATTTCGTGAAATATTATCATCACTTACTACCTCATACTTCCAGAGAACAACTTATTGAAGCATGGAATGCTATTATTCTGGACTTCCCGGAGTATCGTTTAAAATTCATTGAAGACCTCTCCAGACGAAAACAATATCGATTATTCTTATTAAGTAATACGAATGAGTTACATATTGCGCAGGTAAAAAAAAGAATGACGGAAGACCGATATAAAAGATTCAAATCGTGTTTTGAACAATTTTATCTGTCTCATGAAATTTATTTACGCAAGCCGGATGCTGAAATATTTCAATATGTGACCAAACAAAATCGCCTCATTCCTCAACAAACCCTATTTATAGATGACACCCTCGAAAATGTAAAGGCCTCTGAAACTATAGGGTGGAACGGCTGGCATCTCATTCCAGGTGAAGATGATATTGTAGATCTCCCAAAGAAAAACTTTCTTAAGAAATGATCTATCTTGTACTGAGCATTTTAATCAATACACTGCTATTTGTTATTTTCAAGTATTTCAGTCAGTTCAAGGTAAACAATCTTCAGGCAATCGTCGTGAATTACTTTGTGGCTTTTTCTGTTGGATATTTTTTTGAGGCAGATCGACTTGCGATTAAGGCCATTACGGGCGCAGCCTGGTTTCCCGGAACACTTTTTCTGGGAATTTTATTTGTAACCTTATTTAACATCCTTGCGCTCACTGCTCAAAAAGGAGGGCTTTCTGTTGTCTCCATTGCCAGTAAAATGTCTCTGGTAATTCCTGTGATCTTTGCATTCCTGGTTTATGGAGACAAAATCACACTGTTGAAAATTGGTGGTATTATATTAGCATTAATAGCAGTTTACCTGGTTACCAAAAAAACAGCAACGCCTTCAGTAGAAAATAAATACCTGTATTTACCCGTTTTATTGTTTTTTGGTTCGGGTTTACTAGACACGGTCTTAAAATATATTGAAACACAGTACGTAGCCGAAGGAGAAACCATCGCATACTCAGCGGCCATCTTTCTTATCGCTGGCATCACCGGAATTGTATTCTTAGGGATACAAAGTGTTACCACGAAAGTGCACTTTGAAAGCAAATCACTTATTGCAGGCATAATATTGGGAGTTCCGAATTTTTTTTCTATTTATTTTTTACTGAAAGCACTTAAGATGGAAGGACTTGAAAGTTCCTATATTTTTCCAGTGAACAACGTGGGTATTGTGCTAGTTTCTACTCTTACGGGAGTACTTATTTTTAAGGAGCATCTTACGAGTATCAATAGAATTGGAATTCTTGCAGCCATAAGCGCTATTATATTAATGAGCATTGAAATATAAATTTGAGTACTAACGACACTTATAGAACGCTTACCAGAGCATCAAACGAAAGCCTTTATAAGGAAAAGGGAAGTAAGTTTTACGGGTATGCCTTCCCTGTGCATAGCGAAGAAGATGTTACGAATTATCTAGACGCCATAAAGTCTAAGCACCATGCTGCAAGACATTGGTGCTACGCCTGGCAATTAGGAGAAAAGCAACTGACATTTAGAGTAAACGATGACGGGGAACCTCGTAATAGTGCCGGTATGCCTATTTATGGACAGATACAATCTTTTCAGATCACCAACGTGCTTGTAATAGTAGTTAGATACTTTGGCGGCACTAAACTTGGGGTTGGCGGACTTATTCAGGCATACAAAAAAGCTGCTCAGATGGCTTTGGAAGTATCGGAGATCGAAGAACGAACAATAAAAATAGCTTACATCCTTAAATTTGACTATGCGCTAATGAATAAAGTAATGCGTATAATTAAAGAACAGCAATTAGATATTGTTGCTCAAAGATCTTCTCTAGAATGCGAAATGGAAATACAAGTGCGGGAAAGTAATTCGACGAAAATTGAAAATATCTTAAACGATGTATACGGGTTACACTTAACTAAAAAGTGATTTTTTTATCAGTTTTGAAGTTTTTCCAGAATGTATTCCGGGCATTTCATCGGTCTTCCTGTAGTCATATTGATGAATGCTAAAATGGTATTTCCCGAGCATATTAATTCCTTATTTTGATTAAAAATCTCATAGTCAAATTCTATTCTAACAGAGGGATTCTTTGAAAGGGTAGTTTTTACCGATAAAACGTCATCGTAGTATGCAGGTCGGATAAATTTCAACGTCAGATTGGTCACCGGAAGCATCACGCCATTATCTTCCATCCACTTGTAAGAAATACCAAGATTTCTCAACCACTCAACCCTTCCCATTTCTAGGTACTGTGCATAGTTTCCATAATATACTATTCCCATTTTATCGGTCTCAGCATATCGAATTCTTACGTCAATTGAGTGAGTTTTTACGTTCAAAATTTAAGGTTTTTTATATGTTAAGGAAAAGTAAAATTTATGTTATTCGGCATGCAAAAAAAAAAGTGAAAATTCAACCGGCTTTTCATTTTTTTTTTCAATTATTTGTTCACATATTTGTCTTGCTCTAAGAGCTAAAGTAAGAAATCTATTCATTCGGATTTACAAACCTAACAACTAAAATTTATAAGGGGAATGAGCATAACTGCTGAATCGGTATGGGATAATTGTTTGTCATTCATAAAAGACAATATACAACCTCAGGCATACAAAACCTGGTTTGAACCAATTAAATCCGTAAAACTTACCGATAATGCTTTAAGTATTCAAGTTCCCAGTAAATTTTTCTACGAGTGGTTAGAAGAACACTACGTTAAACTTCTAAAGGTAGCTTTAACCAGGGAATTAGGTGAGAATGCAAAGTTGGTATACGTAATTAAAATGGAAAACACCTATGGGAATCAAAAGCCTTTTACGGAAAAGATTCCAAGTAGTAACCGCGCCAACGTTCAGCCACAAGAATTAGATGTTCCTGTGAAACACAAAAATCCCGAGTTAAAAAATCCTTTTGTAATACCGGGGATTCGCAATATTAAGATCGAGTCACAACTCAATCCTAGCTACAATTTTGAAAATTTCCTGGAAGGTGATTCAAACAGGCTTGCCCGATCAGCAGGTTTAGCAGTAGCCAACAAACCGGGAGGCACCTCCTTTAATCCACTGTTGGTTTTTGGCGGTGTAGGTCTTGGTAAAACCCATTTGGCACATGCTATCGGTGTTGAAATAAAAGATAAATATCCCGATAAAACCGTACTGTATATCTCTGCTGAGAAATTTACGCAACAATATATCGAGTCGGTAAAAAAGAATACCCGAAATGATTTCATTCATTTCTATCAACTCATCGATGTACTCATAATTGATGATGTTCAGTTCTTTTCAGGAAAAACAGGAACGCAAGATGTGTTCTTCCATATTTTCAATCATTTACATCAGAATGGCAAACAAGTTATTCTAACATCAGACAAGGCTCCTGTAGACATGCAGGATATTGAGCAAAG
Source organism: Flavobacteriaceae bacterium M23B6Z8 (assembly GCA_046199005.1). GTDB lineage: Bacteria > Bacteroidota > Bacteroidia > Flavobacteriales > Flavobacteriaceae > Ascidiimonas. The sequence continues at coordinate 2,100,400 of CP176050.1, read as the reverse complement.
ACTGCTTTCGCGTTTTAAATGGGGGTTGTCTGCAGAATTGCAAAGTCCCGATTTTGAAACCAGGGTTTCTATTTTAAAGAACAAATTGTATCGCGACGGTGTTGAAATGCCAGAAGATATTATTGATTATGTCGCTAAAAATATTAAAACAAACGTTCGCGAACTGGAGGGAGCGATTATCTCTTTAATCGCACAATCATCTTTCAACAAGAAAGAAGTAACCTTAGAACTTGCAACTCAAATTGTAGAGAAGTTTGTAAAAAATACCAAAAGAGAAGTATCTATCGATTATATTCAAAAAGTAGTATCAGACTATTTTCAAATGGATGTATCAACTCTTCAGTCTAAAACAAGAAAACGTCATATTGTTCAGGCGAGACAGCTTGCAATGTTTTTTGCAAAAAAATACACAAAAGCCTCTTTGGCTAGTATTGGTTCGCAAATTGGAAGAAGAGACCATGCTACAGTATTGCATGCGTGTAAAACAGTCGATAATCTGGCAGAGACTGATAAACAATTTAGAAAGTATATAGACGACCTCACGAAAAAATTATCTCAATAGTTCATCATGCCACGCCGTATCTTAATGGTTTGTCTCGGTAATATTTGCAGATCACCGCTTGCAGAAGGAATCCTGAAACACAAAACTAACCATCTGGATGTAATTGTCGACTCTGCAGGTACAATTTCATATCATGCCGGAAAACTGCCGGATAGCAGATCTATCGCCATTGCAAAAAAGAATGGAATCGACATTACTTATCAAAGATCCAGGAAATTCGAAAGCTCTGATTTCGAAAGGTTTGACGACATCTATGTAATGGATTCCAGTAATTACTCAGACGTACTTCAATTAGCCAAGACAGAAGCACATCGCGATAAAGTAGAGATGATCCTTAATCTGGTTTTTCCTGGTGAAAATGTAGACGTTCCAGATCCTTATTACGGTGGTGAAATGGGTTTTGAGAATGTATTCAAAATGCTAGATGAAGCCTGCGACAAGATCGTAGCACAGATCTCCAAAGCATAAATTAAAGCAGTTGCTGCTTGCAACCTGCAATTAAGAATCTATTTTGTAGCTTTACTCCTAAAGTGAAAATTAATGTCAGACAGTCAATCCGGTTACGGTAAATTATATGTAATCCCAAGCATGTTAGGAGAAACGGAGCCTTTGGAAGTACTTCCGTTATCGATTAAACGTACTATTGAAAAAGTAGACGATTATATTGTTGAAAGTGAAAAATCTGCAAGAAAATTTATCAAAAAAATAAGCTCCGGGAAGTCTCAGCCCTCTCTGCGCTTCTTTCTATTGAACAAATACACAGACGCCATAGAATTACAGCATTATTTGGAGCCATGCTTAAATGGAAAAGACATGGGCATCCTCTCAGATGCCGGGTGCCCGGGAATAGCAGATCCGGGTGCGGTGATTGTAGATCTGGCACACCAAAAAAACATTACAGTGGTGCCCCTGGTGGGTCCTTCCTCTATTCTTTTAGCACTTATGGCAAGCGGAATGAACGGTCAAAAGTTTGCATTCAATGGATATTTATCAATCGATCGTAACGAAAGAAAAAAAGAGATCAGAAAATACGAACGCCTCTCCAAAGAAACAGATCAGACTCAAATTTTCATTGAGACTCCCTATCGAAACGACAAGCTTTTTGCTGATTTTCTTGCTGTTTTGAACGACAGTACACTTCTTTGCGTTGCATGTGATCTAACACTTCCCTCAGAATTTATAAAAACCCAAACAATTTTGGAATGGAAAAAAGAACAACCTGATCTGCATAAACGGCCCAGTATTTTTATTATCTATAAAAAGTAAAACCCCATTGACCTATTGGCCAAAGGGGTAATTTTTTTGTTTTACAAAACTATTTTTCAGATTTTGGCTCTTCTTTCGGCCAAAATATAAGAAGTATCGTATCCTGAGAACTTTTTCATGTAATAACGAATAGATGCTCCATTTGCATCTTCGAAGCCTGTTTTACCATAAGATCTAAGATACTTTTTTACATTTCCTGCCCCTGCGAGGTGGGCAGCTGCCAGAATACCAGATTCTGTTACTTTGAATCCGTTCATATATTTACCCACAAAACGCTTAATATCTCTTCTTAAGATCCATTTGTTTCTAGCTGTATTAGCAATAAAAGCCTTTTCTTGAAGCGCAGGATTGCTCATAAATACATGACTATTGTAAACACCTAATAATTGAAGTGTAGATGCTCCAAATTGATATTTACCCATGTATCCTAGAAAATTGACGGAAGAATAGTCTCCTCGGGACTCTTTAAAAGCTAATGCTTCTTTAAAACCTATAAAGGATTTTCCTAAAAACGGAGGCTGAACATAACTCTTCTCCTCTATCGTTTTGCGAACCGTGTAGGTTAACGGTTCGGTAATTTGGTAATTTTGGGGAATACTTACCTTGGTTTTTTTTGAAGTGAAACCTAAACTTGTCATGACCACAGCGCTTACTAAAATTAAAAATTTTAATACGCCTTTTCTCATAAAAATTGTATTCTTCAAGACTTACAAAAACCTAAGTTTACTGCTCGAAATTTTTGCGATGCAAATATACGACTTTTTTTAGGCTGGGAAATTTAGCTCGTTAAAGTATTCTTAAAGTTCGATTAAAGGTTGTTTTCAACTGATTATTAACAACTTATAATAGTAGATAATTTTAAAATTATTATTGATAAAGGCGCGGCTTTTTGTAAGGATTTTTAAGAGAACCTCAACTTCTTTCCGGTGAGATTGTAAAAATGATAAAATGGAAGGGTTTTTTAAGAATATCAATTTGTAGTCCTTACGAAAACAAATTATTCATCTTTCTGGGTCAAAATGTCGATGATCTCATTATTGCTCATCCCCTTTTCGATTCTAAATAGGCCAGATTTTACGTATTTATTTAAAGCTCTTTTTTGAGCCATTAACCTAAAAGACTCCGGATCTTCTAAAAAAGGAGTTATTGTATTATAGATATCTTCCGGTGAAGAATCTTCTGCAATACGAATCATTATGTGGTCTTGTTCAAAGTTTGTGTTGGGATGAAATATAGTACCATAAATTTGATAAGAAATAAAACCTGAAACGATCAGGCCTAAAATAGAAATAAGCAATACTAATTTTTTAAAGTACATCTTACTGCTTTATTTTTTGAAAAAGAATCTCATCTTTATAACCTGCCACCGTTCGAATCCAGTCTTTTTTTATACCTGTTTCTGTAAAACCCGCTTTTTTAAATAAAGAGAGACTAGCTGTATTGTCTTCGCCTACATTGGCGAAAACCTGGTGAACTTCCAATACGTTAAAGCAATAATTTGTTACGACCTCTAAAGCCGATTCAGCTATTCCTTTTTTCCTGGATTCTTTTTCTACAATAATGCCGACCCCTACTTTACCATTCTTAGGATCAAATTCATAAAGATCAATGAAGCCTTTTAACTCATCATCTTCATCGCAGATAACGAGCCTCAATTGTCGAATATCATAAATATCTCGATGCGCATTCTTTATGTACTCTTTCAATACAAACTTTGAATAAGGAGTCAAAGTCTCGCTCACTTCCCAAATTTCCGTATCATTTTCGATCTTATAAAGGAAGTCGAGATCTTCTAATTCCAGTGCACGCAGGTAAATTTGATGTCCTTTAAGTTTCAGCATACAATTTCTCCTTTGAAGACCATTTTTGCGGCTCCTTTTAAAAAAATATTCTTATATCCATTATCTGATGCTTCAAAACTAACCTCCAGAGTTCCTCCGGGGGTTTTTATAGTAATCTGTTTAGAAGTGGTTATTTTTTTATCAAAAACTGCAAGAGCCACCGCCGTTACACCGGTTCCGCAAGACAATGTTTCGTCTTCCACTCCCCTTTCGTAGGTTCTTACCGCAAATTCATTTGATGCGAGTTGTTTTACAAAATTAACATTGCTTCCCGAAGCACCGTATTTTCCATATCTAATTGCTGCACCCAACTTTTTGACATCGTGCTCCTCTAAATTTTCAGATAACTGTACATGGTGTGGAGATCCGGTATTAAGAAATGAATATCCGTTAAAATGAGTGATCTCTTCAACATCATTCATTTGCAGCTTCACTATCCCATTTTCCAACTCAGCATAATGAATGCCGTCTATTGCGAGAAAAGAAGTACTATCATTAATAATACCCAGATAGTTTGCAAAAGCTACAATACACCTGCCCCCGTTTCCACACATGGTACTTTGATTGCCATCTGAATTATAATATACCATTTTAAAATCTGAAATTTTGTCATTCTCAAGTAGGATAAGACCATCTGCACCAATGCCAAATTTGCGGTCACAAAGCTTTGCGACAAGTTTGGTATCATCTTTGTCAAAAAGTAAAGTACGATTATCGATCAATACGAAATCATTACCGGTTCCCTGATATTTAAAAAATGGTAGTAACATTTCACAAAATTAAGGGCTAAAGATAATGATTGCGGCTTGAAAAACGGCTGTTAAACTGCCGTTAAAGTTACAATCGTAACATAATAATATTATAATTTTAATTGTTAATTTAAAAGATAAAATTTCAAAAATGATGAAAAAGTTTATAGGACTTTTATTTGTTTCTTTTCTTGGAGGCGCATTGGCGATAGGTGGTTATAAATTGTATTTTGAGAAAGATGATGTGGTTGTATTAGGAGAAAATCCCATCACACCTGAAATAGTAACGACTAGTTTTAATCCGCTTCCTGCTACTTCTGCGTTAGACATAGATTTTACGGCTGCGGCAGAAAAAACGGTAAATGCAGTGGTGCACGTTAAAAATCTCTCAATAACAAGGGCCCCAAGCTCTTTACTTGATTTCTTTTACGGCTCTGGTGCAGGCACCGAACGTGCTCAAATCGGTACAGGATCGGGAGTGATCATATCACCTGATGGTTATATTGTCACTAATAACCACGTGATTGTAAATTCAAGTCAGTTGCAGGTAACTCTTAATAACAACCGTACGTATGATGCTGAATTGGTAGGTGCAGATCCCAATACAGATATTGCACTCCTTAAAATAGAACCAATAGATGATCTTCCTTATCTTGCATTTGGTGATTCAGACAATACAAAAATAGGAGAATGGGTATTGGCTGTTGGTAATCCGTTTAATCTTACATCTACTGTAACTGCCGGAATCATAAGCGCTAAAGCAAGGGATCTCAACGAAGGGGATAATAAGAATCAATCCTTTTTGCAGACCGACGCAGCTGTGAATCCAGGTAATAGCGGTGGCGCACTGGTGAACACCAACGGAGATCTTATAGGTATTAATACAGCCATTACTTCTCAAACCGGATCTTATGTAGGCTATTCATTTGCTGTACCCAGCAATATTGCTAAAAAGGTAGTAGATGATATCTTAGAGTTCGGTATGGTACAGGAAGGTGTGCTCGGGGTTCAGGGACAGCAATTGAATACACGGCTCTCCAGAGAATTGGGCATTGACGACACCGAAGGATTTTATGTAACCGGAATTGAAGAAGGCTCGGGTGCCGAAAGTTCCGGAGTCAGAAACGGCGATATTATTAAAAAGATCGACAAAGTAAAAATTTCGAAATTTTCTAATCTTGCGGGATATTTAAAATCAAAACGCCCAAACGAAGAAGTGAATCTTACCGTGATGCGCGCCGGAAAGATGCGAAATATAAAGGTAAAACTTCTTAAAAATGAGACTTACCAAATACGAAATCTGGGTCTTAAAGTGAAGAATATGAGCAATGAGGAGAAAAAACGTTTTAATACAGAACGCGGTGTAAAGATCATTGCTGCAAGTGAAATGTTAAACAAATACGGGCTTGCCGGACAAATACTCTTAGAAGTCAATGGCGAAGACATTTATTCAATTAATGATGCCAAATCGGTTGATGACTATCTAAAAAAATATGGCAAGCGCCCAAATATTTTGGTTCTTAATAAAGAAGGCGAAAAGGAACGGCTCATTTTTCAATAACTGAAACACTACTTACTTCTTACAAACGAGATCATTCAACGATAAAAACCACCTCCTTACAGAGGTGGTTTATTTTTTTCCCTTTTTTTTACGAAAACGTTTGAAATATACTATTTTTGCGCCCAAATTATAGGGTAAACTTAATCAAAATGGGCGTAAATAATAGTTACGAAAAAGAATTGGCCTTCCAGGCAGATAGAAGAAGAGCTTCCGTCGAATTCATTAAAATAGTGAGTGATCTATGGTATGATAAGGCTGTAGAGCTTGTATTATTCAGAAATCAGTTGATAGATAGAAGCGTTAGCGAAATCATCAATTTACATCAATATGCCGGTGAATTTGTTCAAAAACCCATTTCCATTTTTGATTCCGTAGAGATTGCTCAGGGAATAAAAACGCTGGATCTTCCCCCATCTAAAATTGATATCGGAAAACTTACCTATGAATATCATCTTGAAGATAATAAGTACAACGATAGTGCAGCTTTTGTGATCGATAAGCTCAAGGAAGCTAAAAATGCCGATGAAATACAACCGAAGGATGTAGTACTCTACGGTTTTGGAAGAATAGGAAGACTTCTTGCCAGAGAGCTTATGCAAAAAACCGGTAAAGGAAGTCAGCTAAGATTACGTGCCGTAGTTACGAGAGATGTGGTTAATGAAGTAACTCTGGAAAAAAGAGCTTCCCTGTTGCGAAATGATTCTGTTCATGGTGATTTTCATGGAACTGTTACTGTTGATGTGGAGGGATCTTCTCTGACCATCAATGGCACAACAGTACATATGATCACAGCTAACCAACCGGAAGCCATTGATTACGAATCTTACGGAATCAATGATGCTTTGATCATAGATAATACAGGCGCCTTTAGAGACGAAGAAGCGCTTTCCAGACATCTCAAGGCGAAAGGTGTTTCAAAAGTACTCTTAACTGCCCCTGGAAAAGGAGTTCCTAATATTGTACATGGGGTAAATCACCTTGAATACGATCCTGACGAAATCTCAATTTTTTCAGCAGCTTCCTGTACTACCAACGCTATCACGCCTATTCTAAAAGTAATTGAAGACTCATTGGGCGTTGTAAAAGGGCATTTAGAAACAATTCACGCCTACACAAACGATCAAAATTTGGTAGACAATATGCATAAAAAGTACAGAAGAGGTCGTGCCGCTGCATTAAATATGGTTATCACAGAAACGGGTGCCGGTAGCGCAGTTGCCAAAGCACTTCCTTCTTTAGCTGGCAAGCTTACTTCGAATGCTATACGCGTACCTGTACCCAACGGATCATTAGTCGTTTTAAATTTGGATATTGAGAAAAAGACCACAAAAGATGCACTCAATACTATAATGAAAAAATATGCTTTAGAAGGCGATCTGGTAGAACAGATCAAATACTCTTTAAGCAATGAACTAGTTTCTTCTGATATTGTTGGCTCCTCTGCGCCTGCAATTTATGATAGTAATGCAACGATCGTTTCTCCCGATGGGTCGAATGTTATACTCTATATTTGGTATGATAATGAATATGGCTACAGTCATCAGGTTATTCGACTTGCAAAATACATTTCAAAGGTGCGTCGATATACCTATTATTAAAATATTTCTTTCATTAACCTCAAGAACTTAATATATTGCGTATGAAATTTCAATTTAAATAATCCAAAGTAGTGTGCTATCACGTATTTACAAATATAGACCATTACTAACTCTTGAATAGATATAATGAAAAAGAAATTAGTTCTCTTGCTTTCTTTCGCTTTTTTTACGGGCATTAGCCTAAATGCACAAACTGATCAGGAAGATGAGCTGTCTCTCGATAAGGGACCACTTGAAAAACAGTTTGAATACGTAATCAAGAAATCCGGAAGGTATCAGGAATACAAAGTGGTAAAAAGAGTTTGGCTAGACAAGCTTAAGAGAAATGTAGTTGATTCCCTGGCAAAATCAAAGATTGCATTTGCTGATCTGGAGAATCAAATTGCCTCACAACAAGCAGAAATTAGCAAACTGGAATCGGAACTGGCATCTACTAATGCTAATCTGACTCAGGTTAATAAAGAAAAAGAAAGTATTTCTTTTTTTGGAGCCCTGATCAAAAAAGGTACTTATAAGACGATTATGTGGTCTATTGTGGCGGCATTGGCGATTCTTTTAAGTCTGTTCATCTATAAATTTAAAAATAGTAACAGTGTTACCCGGGAAGCAAGACTTAGTTTAAAAGATCTTGAACAAGAATACGAACAACATCGAAGAAAAGCACTGGAGAGGGAACAAAAATTAAGTAGGCAATTACAAGACGAGCTCAATAAGCAAAAGCTCATGAAAAAATGAGTAAGCTTCAAATCGTTGAAGTGACCGAAGTTGAACTTGATGAACTTGCACCCCTTTTTAATCAATATCGCATTTTTTATGAGCAGAGGTCAGATCTAAGAGCTTGTAAAGAATTTTTACTTGACCGAATTCGCAAATCAGAATCAACCCTATTTTTAGCACGAAATAGTCAGAAAGAAGCATGTGGCTTTGTGCAATTATACCCCGTATTCTCTTCAGTATCCTTGGAAGGTTTTTATATACTCAATGATTTATTTGTTGCGCCTAAAGAGCGTAAGAAAGGTACTGGGGAAGCGTTACTCAAAAGGGCTATCAGGTTTTCTATGGATGAAAATTCGAAAGGACTTGCCCTAGAAACTGCTGTAAGTAATCCCGCCCAGAAGCTTTATGAACGGCTCGGTTGGAAAAAAGATACTGAGTTTTTGCACTATTTCCGGCCTAACAAGCCTCTTTGAAGTTTTACTTTATTCTTTGCATCTTTGCTGCCTGTACTTTAAAAAGGCGACCATGAGAATCGATATTATTTCCGTTTTACCAGAACTCATTAAGAGTCCGTTTGAAGCTTCCATACTCCAAAGGGCTATTACCAAGGGATTGGTTTCTGTTCATTTTCACAATTTAAGAGATTATGCTACGGATGCCTATAAAAGTGTAGATGATTATCAATTTGGCGGAGGTGCAGGAATGGTAATGACAATTGAGCCTATCGACAAATGTATTTCAAAATTAAAGTCGGAACGTACGTACGATGAAATTATTTATATGACTCCGGATGGAGATCGATTCGATCAAAAAGCGGCAAATACCTTATCACTTCAAAAAAACATCATTATACTTTGCGGTCATTACAAAGGAGTAGACCAACGTGTTCGTGATCATTTTATTACCCGTGAAATTTCTATAGGCGATTATGTGTTGTCAGGAGGTGAACTCGGAGCTGCTGTCCTGTGTGATGCGATTATCAGACTCATTCCTGGAGTGCTCAACGATGAAACTTCGGCACTTACAGATTCTTTTCAGGATAATCTTTTGGCTCCTCCCGTTTATACAAGGCCTCAGGAATATAAAGGGTGGAAAGTACCTGATATACTTTTAAGTGGAAATTTTCCAAAAATTGAAAAATGGAGAGAGCAAAAAGCCTACGAACGAACATTAAAAAGAAGACCAGATCTGCTAGAATGAACTACCTCAGTGCAAGCTCATGAAGCATTTGCTTGAAACAAACGTTTAATTTCGAAGCAAGCATAGTGGAATTAGACCCTTTGGCGGTGCTAATAAAATATGTGCCTCTAAAAATTGCCGATATCTAAATAATTACTATTTTTGCAACCAATTTCAGATCAACCTCTGACGAAAGGCGTGAATGTTGGTTTGGACTAAGTTCTAAAAAAATAAAAATGGAAGCTTTAGTAAAGTTTGTACAGGACGAATTTATTGAGAAAAAAGATTTTCCAAAATTCTCTGCGGGAGACACGATTACTGTTTACTACGAGATTAAGGAAGGTGAAAAGACAAGAACCCAGTTTTTCCGTGGAGTAGTAATTCAACGAAGAGGAACGGGTGCATCGGAGACTTTCACCATTCGAAAGATTTCAGGAACCGTAGGTGTAGAACGTATTTTCCCTTTAAATATGCCTGCGCTTCAAAAAATTGAAGTGAATAAAAAAGGTAAGGTAAGAAGATCACGTATCTTCTATTTTAGAGGTCTTACCGGTAAAAAAGCAAGAATTAAAGAAGTAAGAAGCTAACGCTTTATTCCGACAGCACAGAAAGCATCGCAAACGCGATGCTTTTTTTATGAACAATTGTTAATAACCGATGTTCGTAAACTGTTGACTTTTAAAGTGTTATTTCTTTTGTTTTTCTAAGAAACAGTTCTATATTTACCAAAGGAAATGAGATAATAAAGTTTTCTTTGTTTATTGAAATTTCTTAGAACGTTCTTAAAAAATTGTTTTTTATTGTGTTGTGCCGAGAGCATACTTATCCAGGTAAGATAGCAAAAGGTATAAAAGTTGAAAGTTAATAATTTCATTCGTGAAATACTTAAGTTTCATGCCGAAGGACTTCATGAAAATTGATGTTTAGTAGGAAGTAAAAAACAATGAAAACATTACTGGATAGTCTTACTTATAGCAATATAAGAGTATTCTACAGTGATGTTTCATGGAAATATCGAGACTATGTTAGTTATTTTGATTCATCAAAAGCAACGTAGGTAACAGCAATGTTAAATGATATAGTGGCGATATTTTCTGAAAGCCATGTCATTAATAAGTAATTATTATGACATGGCTTTTGTTTTTTGTGAACTCTGCTTAAAAATACGCTTCTTCCCTGTCATTAAAATTCCATAAATCGTATATTTGCACGGCTTTGATAAAAATCCATCTGGTCGTATCAGTTAACAGGCGATTTACATTGACTACCCCAGGTAGATTAATTTGTGATAGCGCACCTTGAATTAACACTAGAAAACGGCTGGAAACCCTAAATAAAATAACGTATTTAAATGGCAAACGCATCTAAGATTGTATATACCAAAACAGATGAAGCTCCTGCGCTCGCAACCTATTCATGGCTTTCTGTGGTAAAAGCTTTTACTAAATCATCCAATATTAACGTTGAGACAAAAGATATATCGCTAGCTGGAAGGATTCTTGCAAGTTTTCCAGATCGACTTTCCGATGATCAAAAAGTAGCAAATAATCTTGCCGAATTGGGAGAACTAGCTAAAAAACCGGAGGCAAACATTATAAAACTTCCTAATATTAGTGCTTCGATCCCTCAATTAAAAGATGCTATTGAAGAATTACAAGCCAAAGGCTTCGAAATTCCGGATTATCCGGATGAGCCTTCCTCGCCCGAAGAGAAGGCGATAAAAGCCGCTTATGATAAAGTGAAAGGAAGTGCTGTAAATCCTGTACTTCGCGAGGGAAATTCCGATAGAAGAGCGCCCAAAGCGGTAAAAGAATATGCGCGCAAAAATCCGCATTCTATGGGTGAATGGCACGCCGGTTCTAAATCACATGTATCTAGTATGACTACTGGAGATTTCAGGCATACTGAGAAATCTATGGTGATGGAAAACGCCGGAAGCGTACAAATAGTTTTAAGTACTACCGCAGGTAACGATATTGTTTTAAAGGAAAATCTAGAACTCCAAAAAGGTGAGATCATAGATGGAGCAGTGATGCGAAAAGAAGATTTGTTAGGTTTCCTTGATAAACAAATTAAGGAAGCTAAAAACCAAAATGTATTGTTTTCACTTCATATGAAAGCGACCATGATGAAGGTTTCAGATCCAATCATCTTCGGACATGCAGTGAAAACATACTTTAAGAGTGTTTTTGATAAGTATGGAGCACTTCTTGACGAAATTGGAGTAGACCCAAATAACGGATTGGGTAATTTATATAGTACAATTCAGAAGCTTCCGGAGGCAAAACGTACCGAAATAGAAAAGGAAATAAAGAAATGCTTAGAGAATGGCCCGTCTATTGCCATGGTCAACTCAGATAAAGGCATTACCAATCTACACGTACCAAGCGACGTGATTATTGATGCATCCGTACCCGCAATGATTAGAAATTCGGGGCAAATGTGGAATGCTGAAGGCAAATCTGAGGATACCAAGGCTGTGATTCCAGATAGCAGCTATTCCGATGTTTATGCAGCAACGATCAACTTCTGTAAAAAACATGGCGCATTCGATCCTACGACGATGGGTACAGTTCCCAATGTAGGACTTATGGCTCAAAAAGCCGAAGAATACGGTTCACATGATAAAACTTTCGAAATCTCTGAGGGGGGCACTGTAAAAGTAATAGATGAGAAAGGAACCGTTCTCCTTGAACATCAAGTGTCCGCAGGTGATATCTGGAGAATGTGTCAGACAAAAGATGCTCCTGTTCAAGATTGGATTAAACTTGCCGTTAATCGTGCAAGAGCGACCCGTACCCCGGCTGTATTCTGGCTTGATGAAACACGTGCGCACGACGCTCAACTTATTCAAAAAGTTCATCAATATTTACCGGATCACGATACTTCCGGGCTTGAGATTCATATTATGGATGTAGCCAAAGCTACGGAGTTTACCCTGGAAAGAATACGAAAAGGTGAAGATACTATTTCAGTAACAGGAAATGTATTAAGAGATTATCTTACAGATCTTTTTCCTATTCTTGAAGTAGGTACCAGCGCAAAAATGCTATCTATAGTTCCTTTAATGAATGGCGGAGGTCTGTTTGAGACCGGTGCCGGCGGTTCTGCTCCTAAGCACGTTCAACAATTCTTGGAAGAAGGGCATCTGAGATGGGATTCTCTGGGAGAGTTTATGGCATTGGCCGTTTCTCTTGAGCATTTGGGAGAACATTACAATAACCCTAAAGCATTGGTTCTATCTGAAACGCTTGATATCGCTACCGGAAAATTATTGGATACAGGTAAATCTCCATCGCGAAAAACAGGAGAGTTGGATACTCGCGGAAGTCATTTTTATATGGCTCTTTACTGGGCAGAAGCATTGGCTGCTCAAACTAAAGACAGCGAGCTCAAAGAACTTTTTACGCCTGTAGCTCATGAGTTAAAGGAAAATGAAGAACACATCGTTAAAGAATTGATTGCCATACAGGGTAAACCTGTAGATATTGAAGGTTACTATCTGCCCAATGTTAAATTAACGCAGCGAGCAATGTGCCCAAGTGCCATCTTAAACAAAATTCTGGCTTCTTTAAATTAAGGATGCGCAACTCATAAATCTAAGGTACCCGGACTAGCTCCGGGTATTTTTTTACAGACCTTTACCAGACTTGCCAAATTAAAAGCAGTATATACAAGATTTGAATTCGCATTGTCCATTGCATCTTTTAAATTGGTGACTCCTTTTTGAATACTAAAGACACTTGTGATCCCTATTTGCTGTTGCTGTGCTATCGATAGTTCGGTGCTTCCACATAAAGCAATTACGGGAATATGTAGTTCTTTCGCATGTTTAATCACTCCCATGATCGTTTTTCCGGAAAGTGTTTGATCATCAAGCAAGCCTTCACCAGTTACAATGAAATCTGCATCCTTTATAACTTCAGAAAAATTAGCCAATTCCAAAATAAGATCGATTCCCGAGACCATTTTTGCGCCTAAGAAGCATATGCTTCCACCCCCTACTCCGCCTGCTGCACCACTACCTGATATTTGCTGTACATTTATATTGAATTTATTCTCTAAAACTTTGGCAAAGTGCCGAAGTCCTTTATTCAGTGCTTCGATTTCGGCTTTAGTCGCTCCTTTCTGCGCAGCATAAACATGAGCTGCCCCATCTTTACCATAAAAAGGGTTTTGTACATCACATGCGACTTGAAAAGTTACATCAGCTAGACCTGGTATCAAATCATCATTATCGATATTAGCTACCTTACCAAGATTAAGACCTATAGGTAAAAGATGCTTCCCTTCTTTATCTAAAAATTTATAGCCTAAAGCGACGGCAATTCCCATTCCCGCATCATTCGTAGCACTCCCTCCAATTCCAAGAATTATTTCTTTAGCTCCTCTTTTGATCGCATCTTTGATAAGTTCACCGGTTCCTAAACTCGTAGCATTTATGCAGTCGGGTTCACGATTTCCAAGAACCTTCAGTCCGGAAGCCTCTGCCATCTCTATATAGGCGATCTTCCTGTCAGAATTGTATAGATATTTTGATTTTAAAGACTTAAAAAAAGGATCTGATACGCTTAAGTTGATCGTAGTTGCATTGAGATAATAATTAATTACTTGTAAAGTACCATCGCCTCCATCTGCAAGAGGACAAAATATTACAGTAGCTTCAGGGATAGCATTTTTGATACCTTCCTGAACTGCTTTACAAAAGTCAAGACCTGTCAGCGAATTTTTGAATTTGTCTGGGGCTAAAACGAATTTCATCTTTTAATTTTTATCCATTTGAACTTCCAGGGGCCAAGTTGAAGCGTTGAAACACTTTTCATTTTTTTATCCAGAATCAAATCTAGTCCTTCAGCGATTTCAAGTGGTATTTTTTTAGATTCTACTGAAAGATTGAAAACCGCTAACAAACGTTCATTTTTGTGGAATCTTTCAATTATAAGTACATCGTTTCGAACAGAATACTCTGCCGCTCCATATGGATCAAACACGTGTTCATTTATACGAATTTTTAATAATTTGATGTACTTGTGATATACCTTGCTACGAAGTGAAGCTTTATTACTGATCTCTTTTACTACATTATTGTATTCAAGTTTTTCACGATTGATACGCCTGTTGATTCCCGATTCTTCTGCACCCTTTCTGTAATTAAGAGATCCCAATATCGAGTGGTAATAGATACCTGGGACCCCCGGCATGGTAAGCATGATCGCCTGAGTCAGCATGAATTTATCAATTCTGATATCGAAGGATTCTTCCGGGTTTGATAAAAGTTCAAAATAGTTACAGTTCAATTCATATGGAGACTTTGTGCCGTCTCCATTATTCTTATATGAAACAAATCCGCCATGATCCAGTGCTTTTTGAGCTAGAAAATCAATTTCTTCATCAGCTATTATTCCTTGTAAAGGTCTTACTCCTATACCATCATGACTTGCCGTAAAATTAAAAAAGCATATAGTTTTATTATTGAGATCTAAAGTTCTTGCCCAGTCTACAAATGTAGACACCTCTTGTTTATGTATGCAATACGCCAAGAGAGGAGGCAAGGTGAAATTATAGACCATGTGCGCTTCGTTAGTGCCATCGCCAAAATATGAGATGTTTTCTAGATGCGGAACATTTGTTTCAGTAATAAGTACTGCCTGTGGTGCCAATAATTCAATAATAGCTCTATAAGCCTGTATAATTGCATGCGTTTGGGGAAGATGTATACAAGAAGTTCCTTTTTCTTTCCAGAGAAATGCAATAGCATCAAGTCGTAAATACCTGGAGCCCTTTGAAATATAGAACAATAATATATCTAATACCTGAAGAAAAACATACGGACTTCTATAATTAAGATCGAGTTGATCTTCGCTGAAAGTAGTCCATAAATATACTTCACGCTCCTCTTTTTTAAATTTGTGTAATAGTGGCAGTGCTCTGGGACGTACGACCTTGCTGTAATCTTCATCTGGACTCGCTTCTATAAAGTATTCATTATACGGATAGCGATTTTTCTGAAATAATGTAAACCACTCAGACGATTTAGACATATGGTTGATCACCGCGTCAAACATCAGGTCTGCAGATTCGTTAAGTGCAGCAATGGAATCCCAATTCCCATATTCGGGATTGATCTCGTAATAATCTACTACACTAAAACCATCATCTGATGTAAAAGGAAAACAAGGAAGAAGATGAATAGCACTGATATAATTTGAAAGATACTGATCAAAAAATGTCTTTAAGGTTTGCAATGGTTTTTCATCAGCATGAAAAATAGCATCTGCGTAGGTGATTAATATGGCGTCTTTATGCGATAAATTTTGATCATCATTCTTGATCAAAGAATCGTATTTGATTGAAAGCTCTTCGACTTTTTTAATAATAAAATCAATATCATCAGGATAAACCTCATTCAATAGTTGTTTCAGTTTGGTAAATCTCTTCATCTTAAACAAACAGGTTTTTAATCGTAATAGCAGCTATGATGATGAGTACAAAGTACACTAATAATAGAGCGACCTCCTTTTTTGCGGGATACTTTACAAAAGCAATTGATTTTTTTAGGTTTCGTGGAATCAACAGACTAACTGAATATGCTACCAGCAGTGTAACAAGACAACCGATAGCGTTCCACCAAAACCAAAATACTTCCGGAACATATAACCAGAGATAAATATTCAGGCCAACGCCTGCGAGTATACCAAGGTTAGCTCCAAGTGCATTGGTCTTTTTCGTGAGTATCGCCAACATAAAAGCCGCCAGAATCGGCCCATAAAAAACAGAGCTTATTTTATTGATCACTTCAATAACCGTACCTTCAATGCTCCCGGCAAAAAATGCAAAAAACAGGCATACCAATCCCCAAAAAATTGATAATAACCTAGAATAGCGGACGTACTGAGAATTTGTGAGATCGCCTTTAAATCTCTTGACAAAATCTTCGATCGTAACGGCGGATAGTGAGTTAACGGTGGAACTCAGAGAAGACATGGCCGCAGACATAATGGCAACTAACAGAATACCTATGATTCCATGGGGCAGATATTTAATGATAAATACAGGTACCATTAAATCGGCTTTTTTACCTTCTAAGCTGGTGATATTGGCTTGGTAGACATTGCTAATACTCTCTTGAAATCCAGCATCGCTCATCAATAGAGTACCTAAAACCAATCCCATAATACAATAAGTAAGTGTAACCGGAAATCTGAAAACACCATTGGCGATCAATAGCTTCTTAACGGTGGGTAATCCTTTTGCCGAGAGTAACCGTTGTGATTGTGTCTGATCGGTACCATAATAAGAGGCGTATAAAAAGAAGCCTCCTATCACCATAGGCCAAAAACCAAATTCATCATTTTTATCTTCATTATTAAAACCCCATTTAGAGAAATCAACAGCATTTAATCTATCTGTATCTACCCGCGAGATAAAATTCTCCCAACCTCCCAATTCTGAAAGACCGTATCCAAGACAAATGATGATACCAAAAAATAAAATGACCATTTGTATTACATCACCCCAAATGACTGCTTTCATACCACCTTGAAAAGAGTAAATAAGTGTAATAACTCCAATTAGCAATACAGAGACCCAGAACTCGATGCCTACCGTTGCCTGTAAGATCAGTGCCATGGTATATACCATAACTCCTGTGGCAACTGATCGGCTGATTTGAAAAACCAAACTTATTAATAATCGGGAAGAAGCATCAAAACGCCTCTCTAGATATTCGTAAATACTTACAATACCTGCTTTATACAGAGAAGGAATGATGGCCACCAACAAGAAAGCCATTGCAAGAGGTACCCCAAATTCATAAGTAAGCCATTGCAATCCGCCACCGTTTTTTAAGCCTACAAAAGCAGGTGCGGAAATAAAACTAATTGCAGACAATTGTGTGGCCATGGTAGACAGGCTTAAGGGTATCCACCCCATACTTCGACCTCCTAAAAAATAATCACCGCTGTCTTTGTTTTCTTTAAAAAAATAGCCAATACCCAATACGCCAATAAGATAAACAACGACAATTACATAATCGATCCAATTCATGTTAATTAATTAGTTGGTTGCTGCACTGTTTGATTAATGGTAATAAATCAATCTCTGTATAAATATAGTTTTAAATTCTTATTTTTGAAATCTTATTACCAAGGTATGGGTACAGATAGAGCATTATTATTCAAGAGCGTGAAGTATTTCAGCATTACTGCAGCGATGATGTTCACAGGTCCCGTGATTATTTACCAGGCTTTCAAGAATGAGGGGCATGATTTTTACTGGCCGGTTTTAATAGTAGGATTGCTTATTTCATTTGGAGCAATTGCGATGGGTTTTTATAGTTTGCGTACAATGATGCGTGCTTTATTCCATAAGAATTAGTCCTTCGGGATACGGATTGAAAATCTTCTACTTTTTTAAATTTACTGCATA